>CAVYYI010000005.1:0-303228 GCA_963772725.1 uncultured Phycisphaerales bacterium | reverse complement strand
GCAGTCTCATTTTTGAAGTAATTAAAGAAGATCGCTTCATCGTTTCACTCCTCGCAATGACATTTTCAAGGCGCCGTTATATATAAAAACCAACAGGTTATGAGATTATGTTTTTCATTCAGATGATGCGTGTTGATATTATTATGATAATTTAATACCTCATTTACCACGTATTTTCTCCTTAACCTATGGCAAACACTTCCACTTTCAGTTTACCAGTTTCAAGCATATCCAGTCAATATATAATCACACACAATCACTGCAAATATATATCGCTCACGATTTTGATTGCAGCTAAACGCCTTAAGAGCCTCTAACGGGAAAAGTACAAATGCCTGTTTTGACACTAAAAACGCTATTTTTGTTCATTATATTAGAGGTTCTAAAGATTTTTATCACCGTATTTAGCATGTTTATAGAATAATAAATTGACATAAAATTTTTTTTGGTTATACTGAAGTGATTGTAAGTTATTATTTGAAAGATAAATGCTTATGCTACAGTCATATAGGTATGAACAGATCATATCTTACCTGCTTAATCATGATTATTTAACGGTCGACCAAGCCGTTAACATGTTCCAAGCAAGTCCAGCTACGGTGCGTCGGGACTTTAGTACACTAGCTCAAAATGAACTAGTAACCTGAACTTTGTTTAAGCAATGAGATAAACACTTTTTCCTGACTGATATTTGATACTTTCTATTTTTAGCGAAGGTTTTTTCGGCAGTCTCGTATAGGCTATCAGACCGGCTATCAAATGTGCCAGAAAATTAATCGGGCTGCGATGCCGAGAATGCTCAATCTGGCAGACATTTTTCAGCGTATCATTTACGGTTTCAATCAGTGAACGTTTTCTCAACAAAATCTTATCCTCCAATTCCATCAGGCAGGATTTCATATTCTTACGAACATTGGTTATCAATTTGACGCCTTTGCTCAGCAGCTTTTCAAACAGGCCTTTGCCTATATAACCCTTGTCTCCAAAGAGCTTTCCAAACAAACCCTTTGTCATAGGCTCTGCCATCCGGCTGTCAGCAACATTACCAGCAGTCAGCCGATAAGACAATAATCCGCCGCACTCATTTATTATAAGGTGAAGCTTAAAGCCATAAAACCATCCCATTGTGGTCTTCCCGATTGCAGCCAAACCGTCAAAAACGCGGTGACGGCAGATTCGCTTGTTATGACAGACTTTAAGAGATGTACTGTCAATAAAAGAGATGCCTGTCGGTTTATCAATGCCGCAACTCTGTAAATAGACAAACATCGGAATAACTGACCTGGGAATAAGATAAACAAATCTATCATAGCTGACCAAATCGGGGAAATCGCATCTGTGATGCTTGAGAACATACTGATAGTATGCCTTAAAAGTACGAAAACCGCTTGTTTGGAAGCCAATTATAATAGTCATAATCTCACTGATACTTAAGTTGCAATCCCTGTTACGCCGGATAGTTCCATCATCGAGCAGGTGTTTATTATAAATTTTTTGAAAAACTTTCCAACAATCATCGACATCTACAAATAATGTGGTAAAATCCAGCATTTGACGGCCTCCTTTGCCTAAGGGTCAATAATATTTTAGTGACAACAATATTATTTCCTTCGGCAGACAGGCCGTTTTTCTATATCCTTATCCAAAGTTCAGGTTAACTAGTAAAAAGAGAAAGAGGTTCGCTCAGGTTGCGAACAAGCAAAATCGACGGACTTTCTCCCTTTGCTCTCAGGCAAATCCAGTACTCCGCAGAAAAAGCAGCAATTGCACAAAAAGCGGCAAGCCTCGTAAAACCCGGTCATGCGATATTCATAGATGGTGGCACCACTACCTTTCATATGGGTTTGCATCTTGCCAAAATGCAGGTAAAAATAATCACAAATTCCTTAAGACTTGCAGTTCTACTGGAAGAGAAAAGGATGGAAAATTCGGACATGGAAATATACCTCACCGGCGGGTTTATCCATTCAAAATCTGGAATACTGATAGGCCCAAATACTGAAGAATCGTTAAGACATTATCATGCTGAATGTGCCTTTCTTTCCGCAGGCGGAATCAGTCCAGATGGCATTTTTAACACGAATGATTTTGGTCGTAAAGACTGAGCAAGTAATGATCGAAAATGCGCAACAGGTCATCATCCTCGCAGACCACAGTAAATTCGGGAAACATGCTATGTCGCACGTGTGCAGCCTGGATAAAATCGATGTTCTTATAACGGATGCTCCTGACCAGATTCTCCAGCAGTATCAAGGCTATGACATCAAGTTCATCAGGGCTGGCTGTAAGAGCGGTGAGTAAATAGCAAGAATGTTTTGCTACTCCATTATTGTTCCGTCCTTTACGCCCCAACCATAATACTGTAACTGGTTTTACCAAAAGGTGTTCGGATATTGCGAAGTTCCGCGTTTTTAATATCCGCTACAAGAGCGTCACCCAGGCCAGTGCCTCCGATTATGCCAATTAAATTTTCTGTGATTTTCTGTCTGATGTCAGCAAAAGTGGCACAGTTTGAGACATTTGGTTAAGAAAGAGTTTCAAGGGGGGGCAAGGAAACCCTCTTGAAATCGATGGTTTCGGCCCCATAATTGTTCACAATAGCCCTGAAAGGATACGAAAATGGCAAAGTCAAAGGACGTAATAACGCAAATCAGAAAGGCAACTCGTAGGAAATTCTCCGCAGATGAGAAAATCCGTATTGTTCTCGAAGGTTTCAGAGGCGAACAGTCTATCTCGGTAATTTGTCGAAGAGAAGGTATAGGCCAAAACCAAAATCTGTAAAAATATGTTCAGACATTCTGTTTATCTCGCTTTATTAAGAAAATCGTTTATTTGTTTTCGTTCTGTTAATACCGAAATCTCAAGTTCATAATCTCTGCTTTTACCGGTGCTATATAAATAAGTTCTTTCTGTTTCTTTGCATTATTTTGACCAATAGGAGGATTGGTACCCGGCTCAATACCTGTTACATATTCTCCCGGCGCCCAGTGCTGCCAGTTGGTAAGCCAAGGCAATTGTTTTTTCTTAAATTTAAGGGAAACCGCGAGATTTAATTTTGAGTTATACAGCCCTGCAGAACAGAACCCTCTTCTGTCGGGTTCTATATCAATGAAAGCAACTGCTTCGCCGTTACCGCAATGATTTTGCAAAGGTTTACCGCATTTTCGAAAATCGTTCTTTGAACTGAAAATCATATTGTCCTGCTCGCGGCCTGCGCTTTGCCAGTTGCCTCTCCAAACTATATCCGCCCCCTGGTCAGCTAAAGGCCAGCCGAAATTGCAATGATACAGAAACATGTGAGGCGTCGCCTTATTGCCGAAATTTGTAATTTTGTCTGTAATTTTTATTGATGGACAGCCTAAAGAGCTTGTGATAGTGCGCCTCAGTTCCAGGCTGGGGCCGAATACTTTGGATTCTTTCATAACCGCGGTTATGCTCATTTGAAGTTTGCCTGACTTAATATCTGGCTGGATAATAGATTCGATTTGGGCAGGTATATTACTTATCCTTCCATGAATACCCCGCTGCTCAGTTTCATCTGACTCAGGCCCCCCGACATGAGTCAAACCGCATGTAGTTAATAACCCGCCCCCAAAAGTATAAAGCCATTCAAAACCTTGGTTCGCATCAGGCCTTGCAGCTGTAATTCCACCATGACTTAGCCATGCAAGACTATATTGGTTATAAAAGGCGTCCGCTATATCGAGACATCTGTCGATAACCACTTTATAACGAAGGCCTGTTCCTGTATTTACCCATGCAATCCTGCATCCCCTGCCTCGACCGTCATCAATTGTTGATGTCTCAATACCGCCGAGTTGCAGATAATTTCCAACCCTATCCTGCCATTGAAATCTTTTCTTATTCATAGTCGCTCCATTACAAAGTAGCATAAATTCAGGTTTTTGCTAAATTATTTTACAATATGATCGTTTCCCATTTTTTATTATTGGCCGAACGAAGTACCGCGTCACATACATATTGCACAGCTAATCCATCGCTAAAATCGGGGCAGGCCTTTTTACCTTTCTCAATGCCCTCAATGAAATCAGCAAGAGCATGGATATGCCAGTGCTCGTAACCAATCCCGCATCCCGGCACCCACCAGTGTTTCATATAAGGATGGTCGGTATCCCAGACCCGGATATTGCGCCAGCCTCGCACGGAACTCTCATCCTTGTGATTATAATATTGCAGCTCATTGGCATTTTCCAGGTCAAACGCTATCGAGCCTTTGTCGCCGTTGATTTCAAAAGTATTCTGATTCTTTCTGCCGCAGGCATAACGGGTAGACTCAAATGTACCCAATGCACCATTTTCAAATCGAGCCAAAAATGCGCAGTAATCGTCAATGGTTACCGGCATAACCTTGTCCGGTTCATTCTGCAGCTTCCTTTCCTTAATAAATGTCTCGGTCATGGCAGAAACCGAAGATATGCGTCCATTTAGCCACAAGGCCAAATCTATCGAGTGTGACAGCAAATCTCCGGTAACTCCGCTGCCGGTTGCTTTCCCGTCCAATCGCCACAAGGCATCGCCGCCTTGCGGAAGACCTGGACTGATAGTCCAGTCTTGCAGATACTTTGCCCGATAATGAAAAATTCGCCCGAGAGCACCCTGTTCCACAAGCTGCTTAGCCAGGGTTATAGCCGGTACGCGACGGTAATTAAACCAAACCATATTCGGCTTGCCGGTTTTTTCGACAACCTCAGTCATAACCTTTGCTTCCTGAGCGTTCATTGCAAGGGGTTTTTCACACACTATAATTTTGCCCGCTTTTGCAGCTGCCATTACAATATCATAATGAGTATTATTGGGTGTGCAGATGTCAATAAGGTCAACATCGTCTCGAGCAATCACTTTGCGCCAGTCAGTCTCGGAGTTCTCCCAGCCCCAGTTATCGGCAAATTTTTTGACTTTATCTTCATTATTATCGCACACAACTTTAAGGACAGGCTTGTGCCCGATAGTAAAGAACTTGTTGATTTTACAATATGCATTTGAATGAACACGCCCCATAAAACCGCATCCTATCATCCCGATATTTATTTTCTTGTCCATAAAATATCTCCTCAGTTATCTGCCACAAACTCATTAACCTATATGTTTCCGTACTTTTTGTTAAAGACATCGACTGCCTTTTTGCATTTCTCGGTGATGTCCCATGCATCGGGCCAGAAGCACAAATCAATCGTCCACCAATTATGCCCCATATCATTTTTTGCGAGCTCAGGCAGCAGGGCATCGAAATCTACCAAACCTTCACCAAACGGCACGTGAGTCGATGTTTCATCATGGTGCAGCGTACCGTCGGAATCAATCAGATGGATATGATTGATTTTTCCACGAAGCTTTCTGGCCAGTTCAAGTGCTCCGCCTGGCAAAGTTTCTTTTTTGCCAGGCTGTCTGGCGCCTGCTACAGCAACTGTGTAACCATGAGATGAGTCGAATAATACTCCAAAATTATCGTGGTTGACCTCATCAGTTATCTGTAAAATGTCCGATGGTTTATTAAATGCGAAGCCCGGCTCAAATTCCCATGTCAAACGTACACCGCTGTCGGCTGCCTCGTCTGCACAAATCTTCCAGGTATCTACAACACGCTTCCTCGCGATATCAGCGTCAATTTTATCAAAAATTGTGGGCGGCTGAACAGTATCCACTCGAATAGCAGGAATCCCAAGGTCAACGCAGAACTGGAGATTCTTGCGAAAACACTTGAGGTAGGCTGAATTGTCATCCGCGTCAATAAGGTGCTGACTCCACAAATCGGAGCCAAACCAGACCATTCAAGACCGATTTTTTTCATCTGCTCCTTACAGGAATCACGTTGTTCCTTCGTCGGCATATTGTCTGGATTTGGGTGTATGGAAAAACCTCCTAATTCCACCCCGTCAAAACCCAGTTTTTTTAGTTTTCCAATTACCTGGTCCCATGGTACCGGACTGTCTGCGTATGGACCGATAGAATATGCCCATGTTCCAATTGATATTTTTTTCATAATATATATCTCCTGATTATAAGGTTAAATTAAGGTTCCTATTGTTTACAAATTTAAATCCGGATTCTCAGGGCCAAAGTGCTTAAGCATTACGATTGGGTCGGTCTTTGATAAATTTGCGATTTTCACACCTTCCGCGGCAGCATGTTCACTAACGAAGTACTCATCATGCGTCAACTGACCAAATCGTATCAGGGCAGGAGTCTCAATATCCCACAGGCCCATTCTCCCGTGTCCCTGCATCATAATCATACCATAAGCGGCATTGTCTTTAATAGTTACTATACGTCCAGGCAAAACGGTAAGCTCTTTGGCGCTGAAGGATTCTGACTTATAGCATATCCAGTTTTCAATATATCCATCAGCTTCCATTTTCCTTTTATCTCTAACCGGAACAGGTGGCATGGAACGGTTCTGGACACCTGCCTTAAGCAGGGCCGCTCCAGTTGGCAATTCCTTCAAAACGCCATTTCCGCCTATTATTTCCAAACTTCTACTCCATCACTATTGCCTCAAGCAAATTGACGGCCTGAACGGCTACAATTTTACAAGTCATAGTTTTTCAGAGGTCTCACCTATCAAAAGCTTGGCTAAGCACCTAAGCTTTTTAATTCCAGCCAAAATTTTAATCTGGAAGTATTGCGTTTATGATTAAAATACGGCTTATCCTTTTATCTGTTTTTATTTTCTGCAAATGTATAACATTCTTATAATTAAATTCAATAACCTTCGTTACATAATTGTCAACAATCGGCTATCTGTCAAGTACAAATGTTTCTCAAACTTAGGGCTTTTACCATAAGCTTTTTCTTGGCAAATCCTTGTGTTGCCAAAAACACGTATTTATTGCTTCCTTAAGCCCTCCAAACAAACGATACACTAGAAAAATCGGGATTATCCGGCAACGGCTGGCTGAGATAAACCAGCCTATCGCAAAGATTCGGATATGCCTCTATAATTATGTCCAAGTAAACCATTACCACCAACATAGCCGAGGTCTGCCCATATAATCAAAATCTGTTGTTTTTCGGCTTTCCGTTAACCATTCGGGCAATTTTCCTTGATGAATTTGCTTTTAGGCTCTTAGGAAAATGTCAAACAATATAGCTAATTTAATGTTTCACGCTACAGGATGCAATATTTGTTAGGGACAATGTAAGATATGATCTGTTCATACCTATATGACTGTAGCATAAGCATTTATCTTTCAAATAATAACTTACAATCACTTCAGTATAACCAAAAAAAATTTATGTCAATTTATTATTTTATAAACATGCTAAATACGGTGATAAAAATCTTTAGAACCTCTAATATAATGAATAAAAATAGCGTTTTTAGTGTCAAAACAGGCATTTGTACTTTTCCCGTTAGAGGCTCTTAAGGCGTTTGGCTGTAATCAAAATCGTGAGCGATATATATTTGTAGTGATTTTATGTGATTATATATTGACTGGATATGCTTGAAATTTGTAAACTGAAAGTGGCTATTAACCAATAGAAAAAAGTTGCCGTTTATTATTGCGATGTATGGTACGTTGCAAATCGGTTATATACACTTAACCTAAATAGTAGGAATGAGTATGTAAGAGAAAGGATTATTAAGTAGTGAGGTGGATTTTTTTACGGTTATCATCATTTTCTGTAAAATGGTGGTAGAGTGCTATGGAATGGCCTTGTTTTTTGAAGCTGGATAATGGAAAAGAGATGATAAAAATATATAACCTTAAGCGGATGAAAAGTCAAAAAATGGCATATATTAGTCAATATTATCCATTTTTATCCTTCGCATTTTAGTTTACAGAACAATAAAAAAATAAAGAAAAATTAAGGAAGAGGCAAAGATATGAAGAGACAATTAATTAATCGACGGGGGTTTTTGAAGAAATCGGCTGTTGCGATTGCGCTGCCGGTCTTTATTCCCTCAAGTGTGCTGGGCAAAAATGGGGCTGTTGCTCCAAGTGAAAAGATTACGGCGGGGGCGATAGGTATCGGCAATCGCGGCAGGCATGATTTGAGCTGTATGCTTGATGAGGCTGATGTGCGGTTTGTCGCGGTTTGCGATGTTCAGGCGAGCTGTCGCCAGCAGGCGAAGGAGATGGTTGACACCAAATATGGGAATAAGGATTGTGCGGCGTATCGGGATATGTTCGAGCTGTTGGGGCGGGCTGATATTGACGCGGTGCTGATAGCGACCGGCGACAGGTGGCATGCGTTAGGATCTATACTGGCGGCCAAAGCGGGGAAGGACGTTTACAGTGAAAAGCCCTGCGGGCTGACGATGGCTGAAGCACAGGATCTGGCAAATACGATGAATCGTTACGGGCGGGTTTTTCAGGCGGGAACGCAGCGACGCAGCATCAGTAATTTCCGGTTCGCTGTCCATCTGGCTCGAAGCGGAAAGTTGGGTAAACTGCACACTCTTCACGCATCTGCTAATATCGTCAATCTACGCTATGACTGGCTACCGCCCGAACCGGAACCGCCAAAGGACGTGGTGGATTGGGACAGATGGCTTGGACCGTCGCCGTGGCGACCATACAACCAAAGTTATCTTAAGGGCGCATGGAAGAGGTATTTCGATTTTGATGCAGGTTCTCACTTGGTAGACTGGGGTGCACACACAGTCGACCTTTGCCAGTGGGCTAATAACGCAGATGACACTACTCCTGTTACATTTGAACCATCTGGAAAAACTATCTTTGCCCACTATGCAAACGGCGTCAAACTCGTGATTTGTTATGGAGGCTTGCCAAAAAGTCTTGGCACCTGCCCTGTGAGATTCGAAGGTGACCAGGGCTGGGTTGAAACGGGCGACAACGGGAATATTAATTATTATCCGGCGTCCTTGCTCAGCGAGCGGAAAACCTTTGCAGAAAAAGGAACGTCACCAGAACAGCACACGCGTAATTTCTTTGACTGCGTAAAATCCCGTGCTTTGACGGCTGCCAACGCGGATGTGATGCGTCATTCACACATTGCATGTCACGCGGCTGCGATTGCATGGCAGCTCGGACGAAAAGTTACATTTGACCCTGTTCGCGAGGAATTTATCGGCGACGATGAGGCTAATCGCATGCGATCACGTGCCAAACGTGCCCCATGGCACATTTGAAAAAAATAAAAGGATTTGAAAAATTAAGAAAGAGGCAAAGATATGAAGAGACAATTAATTAATCGACGGGGGTTTTTGAAGAAATCGGCTGTTGCGATTGCGCTGCCAGTCTTTATTCCCTCAAGTGTGCTGGGCAAAAATGGGGCTGTTGCTCCAAGTGAAAAGATTACGGCGGGGGCGATAGGTATCGGCAATCGCGGCAGGCATGATTTGAGCTGTATGCTTGATGAGGCTGATGTGCGGTTTGTCGCGGTTTGCGATGTTCAGGCGAGCTGTCGCCAGCAGGCGAAGGAGATGGTTGACACCAAATATGGGAATAAGGATTGTGCGGCGTATCGGGATATGTTCGAGCTGTTGGGGCGGGCTGATATTGACGCGGTGCTGATAGCGACCGGCGACAGGTGGCATGCGTTAGGATCTATACTGGCGGCCAAAGCGGGGAAGGACGTTTACAGTGAAAAGCCCTGCGGGCTGACGATGGCTGAAGCACAGGATCTGGCAAATACGATGAATCGTTACGGGCGGGTTTTTCAGGCGGGAACGCAGCGACGCAGCATCAGTAATTTCCGGTTCGCTGTCCATCTGGCTCGAAGCGGAAAGTTGGGTAAACTGCACACTCTTCACGCATCTGCTAATATCGTCAATCTACGCTATGACTGGCTACCGGCCGAACCGGAACCGCCAAAGGACGTGGTGGATTGGGACAGATGGCTTGGACCGTCGCCGTGGCGACCATACAACCAAAGTTATCTTAAGGGCGCATGGAAGAGGTATTTCGATTTTGATGCAGGTTCTCACTTGGTAGACTGGGGTGCACACACAGTCGACCTTTGCCAGTGGGCTAATAACGCAGATGACACTACTCCTGTTACATTTGAACCATCTGGAAAAACTATCTTTGCCCACTATGCAAACGGCGTCAAACTCGTGATTTGTTATGGAGGCTTGCCAAAAAGTCTTGGCACCTGCCCTGTGAGATTCGAAGGTGACCAGGGCTGGGTTGAAACGGGCGACAACGGGAATATTAATTATTATCCGGCGTCCTTGCTCAGCGAGCGGAAAACCTTTGCAGAAAAAGGAACGTCACCAGAACAGCACACGCGTAATTTCTTTGACTGCGTAAAATCCCGTGCTTTGACGGCTGCCAACGCGGATGTGATGCGTCATTCACACATTGCATGTCACGCGGCTGCGATTGCATGGCAGCTCGGACGAAAAGTTACATTTGACCCTGTTCGCGAGGAATTTATCGGCGACGATGAGGCTAATCGCATGCGATCACGTGCCAAACGTGCCCCATGGCACATTTGAAAAAAATAAAAGGATTTGAAAAATTAAGAAAGAGGCAAAGATATGAAGAGACAATTAATTAATCGACGGGGGTTTTTGAAGAAATCGGCTGTTGCGATTGCGCTGCCAGTCTTTATTCCCTCAAGTGTGCTGGGCAAAAATGGGGCTGTTGCTCCAAGTGAAAAGATTACGGCGGGGGCGATAGGTTTCGGCAATCGCGGGAGAGCTGTTTTGGGTAGTATGCTTAATGAGCCTGATGTACGATTTGTGGCGGTTTGCGATGTTCAAGCCAGCCGCCGCCAGCAGGCAAAAGAAAGGGTTGACGACAAATACGGTAATAAAGATTGTGCAGCATATCGTGATATGTTCGAACTGTTTGCACGGCCTGATATTGACGCGGTGCTGATAGTGACCGGCGACAGGTGGCATGCTCTTGCGTCTATATTGGCGGCCAAGGCGGGCAAGGACGTGTATAGTGAAAAGCCCTGCGGCATGACAATAGCTGAAGCCCAGGAGCTGGCTAATGTGATGAATCGTTACGAACGAGTTTTTCAGGCGGGAATGCAGAGGCGCAGTATCAGTAATTTTCAAATCGCTGTTGCCCTGGCTCGAAGCGGAAAGCTTGGTAAACTCAAGAGACTTCACGCATCGGTTTACCGACCGAGCATTCGTTATGACTGGCTGCCTGCTGAGCCTGAGCCGACAAAGGAAATTGTGGATTGGGACAGATGGCTTGGACCATCGCCGTGGAGGCCTTACAATCAAATTTATGTCCACGGTCAATGGCGTCAGCATGCCGATTTCGAAGGAGGCTGGAGAATGCTTGACTGGGGAGTGCATACGGTTGACCTTTGCCAGATGGCGAATAATTCGGACGGCAGTTCGCCGGTTGAGTTCACGCCGCACGAAGACAAAATAACAGGCTTATATGCCAACGGGGTTGAGTTGGTTTTAGATTTTCTCAAGACGCCGTTCGGAAACAGGTCACCGCAATATCAAACACACCTGGGGACATGCCCGGTGCGGTTTGTGGGCGACCAAGGGTGGGTCGAGGCCGGGGACAGCGGTGGTATCGAGGTTTATCCCGAGTCGCTGCGGCCTGAGACGTGGAGAATAATAAAAACCGGCGGCACCAGCCCTGCGCAGCACACGCGTAATTTCTTTGACTGCGTTAAATCCAGGGCTTTGACGGCGGTTAACGCGAATATAATGCGTCATTCGCACATCGCCTGCTACGGGGCGGCTATCGCATGGGAGCTTGGCAGGACAGTAAAGTTTGACCCTGTTCGTGAAACTTTTGTTGGAGATGACCAGGCCAACCGCATGTGTTCACGCTCAATGCGGGCTCCATGGCATATTTAAAAAAATAGTTCGAAATATTCCATATTTATGTTAACCATTAATCGAAAGGATTTAATTATGAAAGTACAACAACATATTACAACAACCATCGCGGTATTTTTTATTATATTTGCCGCCTCGCCATTTCTGATTGCTCAAGAGGCTCTGACCGCGGCAAAGGATATTCCTCTCAAAAGCGAAGAGGAACAAAAGCAGATAGCGGTTCTGCGTTCTGAGGCACCGTTGTTTGACAAAGCTGCAGCATGCCGGAAATTAGCTGTTATCGGCACCAAAGAGGCTGTTCCTGTATTAGCGGCTTTTTTGAGCGATGAGTCCCTTGGTGATTACGCACGGCTTGCACTGGAAGCGATTCAAGACCCGAGCGTTGATGATTGTTTTCGTGAGGCATTGGGCAGGTGCCGAGGCAGAATGCTGATTGGAGTGGTTAATTCAATCGGAGTTCGACGAGATGTCAAGGCAGTGAGTTATTTAAACAAGCTTGCAAAGGACCCCTCGTCAGGGGCATCCGCGGAAGCTCTGGCTGCGTTGGGCAGGATTGCCACAGACCAGGCGATTGAAACTGTTCGTCAGGTTATGACCGCAGGGCCTGCAACACTGCGTCCCGCCGCTGCGGAGGCGTGCCTTACCAGCGCTGAACATTTGTTGGCTGTGAACAAACGGAAAGAGGCTTTGGAACTTTATGATGCTGTTCGCAAGGCCGATGTACCAGTGCAGGCGCGAGCGGCAGCGACTTATGGAGTGATTCTTGCCAGCGGCTCCGCCGGATTGCCATTACTTATTGAGCAGCTTAAATCAGATGACCCCGCAATGGTAAAGGTTTCACTGCGTGCTGCGCGTGAAATATCCGGCCCCGAGGTAACCACAAAGTTGGCCGCCGATATGGCAGGGTTCAATCCGGGAATTCAGGTGCTGTTGATTAAGGTAATAGCGGAGCGTAAAGACCCAAAGGCAATCGAGATTGTAAAAGTTTTAGCCGAAAGTAAAATTTCAGAGGTTCGTATCGAATCGTTAAAAGCTATGGGCCAGGTCGGTAATGTTTCGAGTGTGCCTGCGCTTCTAAAAGTCGTTAATGCCGGAGGCGATGAGGCTGCCGCCGCGCTCATAAGCCTGCGAACAATAAATGGTGACGGCGTTGATGAAGCAATTATAGAAAGTATTAAGAATGCACAAAATGATGAAATAGCGGCGGAGCTGATAGAAGTGCTTTCAGACAGAAACGCGACCGTCGCGGTAAACACTATTTTTCCAAAAGCACAAAGCCCAAATATTAAAGTTCGCAGTGCGGCATTTACGGCATTGGGAAAACTGGCTGGCCCGGAAGATATTGGCAGAATCGTTAGCCTTGCTGGAAATCTCGAGAGTGACGCCGGTCGAAATGAAGTTGAAAGAGCGGTCGTTCTTGTTTCCGGGAGAATCCCCGATGAATCAAAACGGGCAGATGCGGTTATAAAAGCACTTGAACAGGAAAATAAAATTGCTGTTCGGTGTTCCTTTATCCGCATTTTAGGCGGTATCGCGAACGACAAGGCGTTTGAAATAATTAAATCTTCAATGAAAGATGAAAATGAGCAGATAAAAGATGCCGCTGTTCGGGCGATTACTGAATGGCCTAATGCAGAAGCTTTGGATACTCTGCTCGAAATCTTTCACAACACCGACAATAAGGTGCATAGTGTCCTTGCCTTACGCGGTTATGTCAGGATTCTTGAGCAGGATAAGCTAATTGCGCGGGAAAAGAAAGCAGGGATATATGGTGAGCTTATGGAGGATGTGAATACAGTGGCTGAGCGAAAAAATATTCTTGGTGGTCTTGCGTCATTACAACATCCGTCCTCTTTCGCGGTATTACGCAAATATCTAAACGACCCGCAGGTTGGAGATGAGGCCTGTCTTGCGGCAATCCAAACAGCTAAGGCTATTATAAGCACTCAGCCTGACCTGGCAAAGACGATTGCATTGGAAGTTGCGGAGAAGGCATCGAATCAGGCAGTGCGTGACCAGGTCAATAACCTGATAAAAACGATAGAGGATTCTAAAGATACCGCTACCGCACCGAAAGTTTCCGATGGGCAGTTTCATTATTTGTTCGATAGTAAGACATTTGTTGGCTGGGAAGGCGACCTCGGCTGGTTTCGCATCGAGGATGGCGCTATCGTTGCTGGTAAGCTTCTCGGAGAAAAAATCCCGCATAACTTTTTTCTCGCGACGAAGAAGGAATACTTCAACTTCGAGCTGCAAGTAAAAGTCAAGACCTCGGCGCCAAGGGTCAATGGAGGGATACAGTTTCGCAGCAGGCGTAGGCTAAATCACTTTGAGGTAATTGGCTATCAGGCAGACCTCTGTAAAGGAATCTGGGGAGCTTTATATGATGAAAGCAGGCGTAGGAAATTCCTTGTACCTGTTTCTAAAGAAGTACAGAAAACCATCAAGGATAACGATTGGAATGATTATAAGATAAGGTGCGTTGACAACAGGATTCAGCTCTTTGTAAACGGCGTCCAGACAGTCGATTATGTGGAAACCGACCCTGAAATCGCCAAGCAATCCGGTATAATCGCCGTTCAGATACACGGCGGTTTGCCGGGTGAAGTCTGGTACAAGGATATTAAAATCAAGGAACTATAAGGCAAGAATTTTAATACTGTAGTGCTGATGAGGTGTTGTTTTGAATAAATTTTTTCCAAAGCCTTCCACCAATCATCAACATCTACAAGCCATTTCATAACCTCCTAAGCGTTATGATAAGGCAGGCGATATGAAAGAACGCATTATACACAGTAATATCACGATCCCACCTGACAACGAGTCGGCGATTATTTCCCAGCCAGGAAAACGTCCGCTGATGGAATTGCTTTTATCGAATTTAAAATCGGCCAATGCTATTTTTTTTGTGGAAAGGAGAAAAAGTATGCCGTCGAAACATTTTGAACATGATTTATCTGGAATAAAATCTTTCATATTGTTAGCGATAACGGTTATCGCAGGGGCAACTCATGGCAGACCAATGGCAATTGTGGTACCAGCAACCGGCAAAAGATTGGTTTGAGGCATTGCCTGTCGGCAATGGCCGGCTCGGAGGAATGGTCTATGGGGGTATTGAGCGGGAGCATATCCAGCTTAACGAAGATACGGTCTGGTCCGGAAGCGAAAAGCTCGATTTTAACCGGAAAGGAGCTTATAAATATTTGCCTCAAATTCGCGGGCTTTTATTCGATGGTAAGTACAAACAGGCAGAAGACCTCATAAAGGAGGAAATGAAGGGTCCCGATAATACCCATTGCTACCAGTCGTTAGGAGACCTTTGGATAGATACGAGGCCTGCCGGTTTTATCACAAATTATCGGAGAGAATTGGATATTCAAAATGCTGTTGCCGCAGTAACTTATAATGAAGGTGATGCTGAGTTTAGAAGAGAGGTTTTCTGTAGTTGGCCTGACCAGGTAATAGTTGTTCGATTAAGCTGTAACAAGAGGGGGCGAATAAGTGTTGATGTGAATATGAACCGCATTGAATGTGCAAAAACTTCCGCAACAGCACCTGACACCATTGTAATGAGCGGCAGGGTTGATGAGGGCAAAGACAGTAAGGGCGTAAAGTTCGAGGCATGTCTTAAAGCAATCGTACAAGGAGGTAAAGTTTCCGCAGACGGCCGTGGTCTTCATATTGAAAAAGCTGATTCAGCTATGTTGCTTTTGACAGCGAAAACTGATTATTATGGTGATGACATGGCGGTAGTCTGCAAAAACCAACTGGCAGCGGCATCAGGTAAAACGTATGAGCAACTGCGTGATGCACATCTGGCCGATTACAAAAAGTATTTTAATCGCGTTGATATTGAGCTTGGCGGAGAAAATAAATCAAATATACCAACTAACAAACGGCTTGAAGCGATGAAGAGCGGCGAAGAAGACCTTAGTCTTGTTGGGCTTTACTTTCAATATGGCAGGTATTTATTGATAAGTTCTTCACGAGAAGGCGGGCTGCCGGCAAATTTGCAGGGTTTGTGGAACAGAGAATTGAATCCGCCCTGGTTGTGCGGCTATCATCTCAATATAAATGGGCAGATGCAGTATTGGCATGCGGAAAATACCAATCTCTCAGAGCTTCACGAACCTTTTTTTATATTAATAGATGGTATTCGCCGGCGAGGGGCAGAAACCGCCCGCCAGCTTTACAATTGCCGGGGTTTTTGTGCACATCACAGAACTGATGTCTGGTGGTTTACCGGACAAAGCGGCAAAAATGTTGGAGCTACTATCTGGCCGACAGGCGGTGCAGAGACAACAAGTCATCTTTGGGAACATTATCTATATACTCAGGATAAAAAATTTCTTTCTGAAAGAGCTTGGCCTATTATAAAGGATGCTTCACTGTTCTTTCTTGACTGGCTGGTGGAAAATCCTCAGACTGGTAAACTTGTCAGCGGACCTTCTATCTCACCTGAAAACCGCTTTATTGCCAAAGACGGCACGAAGGTTGGTGTGGCAATGGGGCCTGCGATGGACCAGCAGATTATCTGGCAGACGTTTAACAACTGCCTTGAAGCCGCGAAAATCTTAGGAATCGAAGATAAATTTGTGCAGGATGTACGCAAGGCACAGTCCAATCTTGCCGGCCCTGAAATTGGCTCTGATGGCAGACTCCTTGAATGGGACCGCGAATTTCCCGAAGTCGAGCCGGGCCATCGGCATATTTCCCATCTTTATGGTGACTGTAGCATAAATACCGGTATATTTAAGGAAATCTTGGTGTCTTAGCCGATAAAACTCCTGGAAGAACAGAAATAAACTGAATTTTTCAGGAGACACGATTATGGCTGGGCCAGGTGAATATGTATCGGATGTAACGGAAGGTATTACGTGTGTTAAAGATTTACCCAAAGCTAAAATCAAACGACTTTCACGCACATACAAAAAGCGTCCGTGCCCCTATTGCGGCCACCCATCCTATCGGGACAAAATATTCAGACGAAAACTGCATGACCTCGGAGACTTGGCTGGCAACCGTCCAATCGACCTTTGGGTCAGTTATTCACAGCACTGCTGTTCAAAATGCAAGAAGTACTTCAATGCCGACCTGTGCGACCTTGCGGATCCCGGCTGCCACTATACCCGCCGGGTTGTTCACCTGGCAGTGCGATTGGTTGTGGAAGACGGCCTGCCATATCGGCCGGCATCCTGGCACTTATGGCGAGATCATCGGGTTTTCGTCCCCTGGGCTACAATTCAAAACTGGGTTGAAGCGACGGGGGGAAAAAGCTGAGAAACGAATTACTGCTGAATACCTTGATGGTGTTCTGACTGATTTCTCCGGTTATATCGCGGCGGATGAATTATATGATGGGCCGTTCTGTGTATTGTCCATCGTGGATAACCGCACGTTCAAACGGCTCATTTACGATGTTCTTGACCATAATCCCACCCATGAAGATATGATAAACTTCTTTCGTCGGTTCCGTACGGAACTGGATCAAAGAGGTCTGACACTGCTTGGTGTTACGACCGATGGCTCGCCGTTATACCCGGAGCCGCTGGCTCTGATATTCCCCGGTGTTGCCCACCAGGTATGTGAATTTCATGTTCTCAAGGAGATCAATAGAGAAATACTCAAAGCTGTTACGCGGGTGCGACGAGAACTCAAAAAGAAGCTGCCCAAGCTGCAACGCGGCCGTCCATCGTCCTCAACCGCGAGAAAAGCGGCATCTCGAAAGAAAAAACAGACCGATGAGATTGCCGATTTGTTTGAGCATCGACACTTGTTTGTGCAGCATTCGCTCAGTAAGGCAGACAAGAAGATATTCTCACGTATAACGCGAAAATGCCACAATCTGAAAAATTTACGTTCGATCATGGATCAGGTCTACAGACTCTTTGATCGCCGTTGCCGCACGGAAACAGCCTTGGAAAGGTTGGCTGTCTTGCGCCGCCATGTTCGACGATTCAAAACGTTGGGTCAAACTCTTAAGAAACTATTTACGCCGAATATTGAAAAGGCGTTGACCTTTCTCGATGATTCACAACTGCCATCGACATCCAACGCGGTTGAACGAGGTTATCGTCGTCATCGAAAGATGCAAAAGAGTGTCTATAGAGTGCGAACTCAAGACCATATTAGCCAGCGTGTGGCCATTGATATGCAGCGTGACGAGCAGTCCCAAGGCCGTTTACAAACTATAACAATGCTTCATAATGAGAGGACTGGAATGGTATGTTGCCGGTAAAGATGCTACAGAGTCTCTTTATGCTTTGTATCCCGGTTATCAGATAACTCCTGAAGGTACTCCGGAACTTGCTGCGGCTGCAAGAAAGACTTTGGAATATCGATTGGCTCATGCGGGCAGTACGGCAGGTACTGTCAACATTACACATGCAGGAAATACAAGCTGGACATTATCCTGGCTTGTAAACTGGTGGGCGCGGCTGCAGGACGGCGAAGAAGCTTACAAAAACCTTCTTGCATTGATTGGTAAAACGAGCTTTCCAAATTTGTTTAGCTCGGCGCCACGTGTTCCGCCTGTATTTCAAAGCGACGGTAATATGACAGGTTCAGCCGGTATTGCTGAAATGCTTTTGCAATCGCACAGTATCAATCAAGAAGCAGGTGCCGGGCCAATTCATCTCCTGCCTGCTTTACCGAAGGCCTGGAAGGATGGATATGTTAAGGGACTGCGTGCCCGCGGAGGGTTTGTGGTTGGTATTAACTGGGCAAAAGGAAAACTCTCAAATGCTGAAATTAAATCGCTTAACGGAAATAAATGTAAAGTAAAATACCAGGACAAGTATATAGAATTTGATACAGAGAAGGGTAAAAGCTATGAGTTGAATGATAAACTTGAAGTACAGAAATAGAACGACGTTATCAGAAAAAGAAGAAATGAGTTTTCCGTGAAAACTGTTGACTAAACAATGGTTTAGCTGGTACTTTCAGGGAAATATGTATAAAATTAAAGAAAATAACGATAAACGATAATAATGGAGAAATTAAGATGAAAAACAAAACAAGAACAAACGTAACGACATCGATGCGTAATATGAACTCACTGCATATCAAAACCTGTGTCCTATCAGTAACTGCCGCATTTTGCATATTCCTTCCCGCTTCATTCGCGGCGGACGCGCAGACGAATCTACCCAGCCAACTCAAGTTGCCGCCGATTGCCGAGGGCCCGTTCAAGGCGGACTGGAATTCGCTCACGAATTACCAGACGCCGGAATGGTTTCGCGACGCGAAGTTCGGCATCTGGGCGCATTGGGGGCCGCAGTGCGAGCCGGAGCACGGCGACTGGTATGCGCGCAGCATGTATGAAGGTCCCGGCAGCATCAAACTACAACCCGCCTACACACGCATCTGGAAGTTACGGCCATCCCTCGACCAACGGTTTCAAGGATGTGATCCATCACTGGAAAGCGGAGCACTTTGATCCCGACCAGCTGGTGGCTTTCTACAAGGAGAACGGCGCGAAGTATTTCATGGCGCTGGCCAACCACCACGACAACTTCGACAACTACAATTCCAAATATCAGCCGTGGAATTCCGTGGCGCTCGGACCGCAAAAGGATTTGATCGGCGGCTGGGCGGCGGCGGCACGAAAAGAGCGGCCTGCGCTTCGGCGTGAGTGTCCACGCCTCGCGTGCGTGGTCGTGGTATGAGCCGGCGCAGGGCGCGGACAAGGACGGCCCGCTGGCCGGCGTGCCCTACGACGGCAAGCTCACCAAGGCCGACGGCAAGGGCCAGTGGTGGGACGGCCTTGACCCGCAGGACCTCTACGCGCAAAACCACAAGCCGGGCACCAGGATGGACTGGAATTGGGATCCGCCAAAGGCAGCAGCACGCCGGACGCGGCCTACATGGAAAAATTTTTCATGCGCACCAAGCAGCTCTGGGATGATTACCAGCCCGACCAGATTTATTTCGATGACAGCGTGCTGCCGATGCACGGCGTCACGGACGAGATCGGCCTGACTCTGGCCGCGCACTTCTACAACACGAGCATTCGAGCAACACGGCCGCAACGAGGCGGTGATGAACACCAAGAAGCTCAACGAAATGCAGCGCCAGGCGCTGGTCTATGACATCGAGCGCGGCAAGGCGGAGGTCGCATCTTGCCCCAGCCTTGGCAGACCGACACCTGCATCGGCTCGTGGCATTACGACCAGGACATCTTCAACCACCACGGCTACAAATCCGCCGCCCGAGGTCATCAGGATGCTGGCCGACATCGTCAGCAAGAACGGCAACCTGATGTTGAGCGTGCCGCTGCAGCGCGACGGCCAGCCGGACGCGGAGGAAATCAAAATCGTCAGCGAAATCGGCGCGTGGCTGAAGGTCAACGGCGAGGCGATCTACGCGACGCGCCCGTGGAAGATGTTATGGCGAAGGCCCGTCTGTGAAGAGCGATGAGAAAGGGGCATTTCGACGGCCAGAGCGATGTGCAGAAAAAGCCGTTCACGGCGGAGGACATCCGCTTCACGCAATCGAAAGACGGCAAGACGCTTTATGCCATCGTGCTGGAAATTCCCAAGGACGGCAAAGTGACCATCAAATCGCTGGCGGCCAACTCCCCGAACTGGCCGGGCAAAATCGGCAGCGTGCGGCTGGTCGGTGGCGGCAAACTGGAATTCACCCGCGATGAAACCGGCGTACATGTCGCGTTGCCGGGAGAATTCGCCGGCAAGACCGCGTTCGCGTTGAAAATCCGCGCGGCGGACGAGGCATCCGGCGAGAAGATGCTGGAAGGCCAGTTCAAGCCAAGCTGGGAATCACTGAAACAGTACAAGTGCCCCGACTGGTTCCGCGACGCGAAGTTCGGTATATGGGCTCACTGGAGTGCACAGTGCCAGCCCGAACAGGGTGACTGGTATGCCAGGAACATGTACGTCCAGGGCAACGAAAGGTGTTATAAATACCACGTCGAACACTATGGGCATCCGTCAAAGGTCGGGTTCAAGGATATCTGTAACATGTGGAAGGCAGAAAAGTTTGATCCGGATAAGCTTATCGAACTCTACAAACGCGCCGGGGCAAAATATTTTGTGGCCCTCGCAAACCACCACTGCAATTTCGACTGCTATGACTCCAAGTACCAGCCGTGGAATTCGGTAAATGTCGGCCCCAGGAAGGACCTTGTCGGCATGTGGGAAAAGGCAGTTCGTAAGAACGGTCTTCGCTATGGAATATCTGTCCATGCAGCTCGCTCGTGGAGGTGGTACGAGGTTGCACAGGGTTCTGACACAAACGGGCCTATGGCGGGGGTCCCCTATGACGGAAAGCTGACCAAGGCCGACGGCAAGGGACAGTGGTGGGATGGCCTGGATCCACAGGACCTTTACGCGCAGAACCACAAGCCGGGTGAGAAACCCGACAAGGCGTACTGCGACAAATTCTTCAACCGGACTGTGGACCTCATCAACAAGTACAAGCCCGACCTTCTGTATTTCGACGACGGGGGGATGCCGCTCGCAAGCAGCAGCGATGCCGGTTTGAGGATTGCCGCGCACTACTACAATTCCAGCATCCTATGGCACAACGGCACAAATGAAGCCGTGATGAATACCAAGGCACTGAAAGGAGACCAGCGAAAATGCCTCGTCATGGACATTGAGCGCGGCAAAGCCGATGGCATCCTGCCCGAGCCATGGCAGACCGACACCTGCCTCGGCAACTGGCACTACTTGGCAAGTATATATGATAAGCACGGCTACAAAACACCAACAAATGTTATTCATCTCCTTGTAGATATTGTCAGTAAGAATGGTAATCTCCTCCTGAATATCCCTGTCAAGGGCGACGGCACGATAGACAGTGATGAAGTCGCCTGCCTCGAGAGCATCGCCAAATGGATGAAACCGAACAGTGAAGCCATTTTTGGAACGCGCCCATGGAAAGTATTCGGTGAAGGCTTCCAGCAAGCCAAGTCGGCCAGCTTTCACTTGAATGAACGCAATCCGCAGGTTTACACGTCCGAGGACATCCGCTTCACGACCAAGGGCGATACCCTCTACGCAATCGCCTTTGTTTGGCCGGAAACCGGCAAACTGACAATCAAGACTCTCGGCAAGAAGCAGACCGCTATCAAGGGCGATATTTCCAGTATCCAGCTGCTTGGTTCGGATGCAAAACTTGAGTACAGCCGCCAAGACAACGGTCTCGTTGTCACCCTGCCCTCCCAGAAACCCTGCGAGCACGCCTGGGTACTGAAGATCAACGGACTCAACCTTGCCGGGTCGGAACCGAACAGTGAGCTAGTAATTGTTCCTTCTAAGGATAATTAATGAAAAAGTGCAAGATCTCGCTTGTAAACGGCAGCGTTTCACTGTTTATGGCGACGAGTAACTATTAAATAAAATAGCGATAATAATGGAGTTATTAAGATGAAAAATAAAGCGAGAACAAACGTAACGGCATCGCTGCCGTTGAAACTCGCCCTTGCTATCCCGCTGTTGCCACCGCTTGCCTCATTGCATGCCGCTGAGCAGGCTGATCTGTCGCATGTGCCGCAGATTAGCGAGACCAAAGAGCAGCGGGATGCGCGGATGCAGTGGTTCCGCGACGCTAAGTTCGGAATGTTTATTCACTGGGGGCCGTGTTCTGTCGGCGCAATCGAGATTGGCTGGGATCGCCATGCCGCCCGCCCTTGGGACATTGGTAAGCCGAATAATGCCCGGCAGCGCACGGAAGATCCGGTTTACGACAACTACTATAAACAATTCAATCCAGTCAAATTTGACGCCGGTGCCCGGGGGCGATTCGCCAGGGAATGCGGAATGAAATATATGGTATAAAATATTTTTAAGGAGCCTGTAAACATGTTGAACAAACCAAAAACTATTATGTCGTCAGTGTTGTCGTGTCTTGTTTTGATTTTGATGGTAGTTTTACCATCGTCGGCTTTCGCCGGTGAATGGCAACTTTGGTATCGTCAACCGGCGAAAGATTGGGTAGAGGCACTGCCTGTTGGCAATGGCCGGCTCGGAGCAATGATTTTTGGCGGTATCGAATCTGAGCATCTTCAATTGAATGAAAATACCATCTGGTCCGGAGACCAGAATGATTTCGACCGTGTCGGCGCGTATAAATTTCTTCCACAGGCAAGACAACTTCTCTTTGACGGCAAATATACAGAGGCTCGAAAGCTCGTTGACAGGGAGTTTCTGGGTGAACGGCCAATGTATTTTTATCAACCCCTCGGCGATATTTATCTAAAGTTCAGGACAAGCGGAAATACAACTAATTATCGAAGGACTCTCGACCTCGATACCGCTGTTGCAACGGTAAGTTATTCAGACGGCGATGCGAATTTTACCCGTGAAGTTTTTGCAAGTTATCCCGGCCAGATTATTGTTACTCATCTGACCTGCAGTAAGCCGGGTCGTATTTCTGCGGACATCAGTTTGAGTCGAATTGCCGATGCTGAATCAATTGTAATATCAGATAATACAATTGTTCTGCGCGGGCAGGTTGACCGCGGTAAACCCACAGAAGGAGTAAAATTCGAGGCATATCTGAAAGCGATTTGCCGCGGAGGTAAAATTAACAAGAACGGAAACAGTCTTATAGTTGAAAATGCCGATGAAGTTACGCTTTTTCTGACGGCATCAACAAGTTATAATAACAATAAGCCCGCAAAAACCTGTCAAAAACAACTTTCTGCTGCGACAAAAAAATCATTTAATAAACTAAGAGATGCCCATATAAAGGATTATCAGAAGCTGTTCCGGCGGGTTGATATTAATCTCGGGAAAACAGAAGCTGTTAGTCTTCCGACAGATAAGCGTCTTGAATTGGCCCAAAAAGGCGATGGGGATGAAGCCCTTGCGGCATTGTATTTCCAGTATGGCAGGTATCTGCTTATAAGTTCGTCACGTCCGGGCGGTCTGCCTGCGAACCTTCAGGGAATATGGAATGCCGAAATTAAACCACCGTGGTTTTGCGGTTTTCATTGCGATATTAACTTCCAGATGAACTACTGGCCTGCAGAGGTTTGTAACCTCTCGGAATGTCATGAACCGTACTTTGATTTACTTGAAAAGCTCCGTGTAAACGGCCGTAAAACGGCAAGGAATGTCTATAATTGCCGCGGCTTCTTTACATCGCACAGAACGACGCCGGCATTATTTACAAGTACTCTCAAAGGCCTGGATATCTGGCCTCCTTCAGCAGGATGGCTCTGTCAGGACTTCTGGGAGCATTATCAGTTTACCGGTGATAAGGAATTTCTCAAAAAGCGAGCCTATCCTGTAATGAAAGAAGCCGCTGAGTTTTACCTCGACTGGCTTGTTGAAAATCCAAAGACCGGCAAACTCGTCAGCGGCCCGTCGATTTCACCCGAGAATCAGTTCTTTATACCCGGCACCAACACAAAAGCTGGTTTATCAATGGGGCCAGCTATGGACCAGCAGATTATCTGGGATTTGTTTACCAATACTCTGGAGGCTGCGACAGTTCTCGGTGTCGAAGATAATTTTGTAAAAGAGGTAAAATCTGCCCGCGAGCGTCTTGCCGGGCCGCAAATAGGTTCCGATGGTCGACTACTTGAATGGGACGAGGAATTCAAGGAAACAGAACCATGGCACAGGCATCTATCTCACCTTTTTGCTCTGCATCCCGGCAGACAAATAACATCGGAGAAAACACCGCAATTGGCTGATGCCGCCCGTAAATCACTGGAATATCGGTTTAAAAATGTCCCTTCATCCAAAGGTGGTACTTCTCAGGACATTGGTAATTGTGGCTGGAGTCTGGCCTGGAACACCAATCTCTGGGCACGCCTTGGTGACGGCTCTAATTGCCACAATGTGCTTATGGCTTTGCTCAATCGTTGTACCTTTTCCAACCTGATGGATAATTGCCCGGGTCTCCAAATTGATGGAAACTTCGGCGGAAATGTTTCTTCCACCGCACCGAGTGGCAGCTATACGGGTGTTTTCCAGATAGACGGCAATTTCGGTGGTACAGCCGGCATCGCTGAGATGCTCCTGCAAAGCCACACAGGTGAAATCCTTTTACTGCCAGCTCTTCCAAAACAATGGTCCGCCGGATATGTCAAAGGTCTGCGTGCCAGAGGCGGCTTTGAGGTGGATATGTACTGGAAAAACGGCAAGCTTTTTAAAGCCCAAATTAAGTCAACTGTTGGAGGCCCGTGTAAAGTTCAGTATGGCGAAAGTGTAATCGAATTTAAGTCTGAGTCGGGTAAAAGCTATGAGCTGAATGATAAACTTGAAGTACAGAAATAGAACGATGTTATCAGAAAAACAAGAAATGTGTTTCCTAACGGCATTAGTATTGATTGTTTTGATTAATGCACAGGCCATACCGTCTGTGCAATTGCTGGTGATTTGAAGATTTGGACGCCGATAATCCGATGAAAATTTTGATATTATCGTCGAATGGGAAGGCTTGGTTACGGAGCCAAGTGTTTAATATGGGAAATGTCAGATTAGAAAGGAAATAAAATGCTAAAGGGTATTCCGAATATATTGTCGCCGGAGCTGCTGAAGGTTCTGATGGAGATGGGACACGGCGACGAACTGGTTATCGCGGACGGGAATTTTCCGGCGGCGTCTATCGCGCAGAGGCTTATCCGCTGCGACGCGCATGATGTTCCACCGATTCTTGAGGCGATATTGAAACTGTTTCCGCTGGATATTTATGTTGAAAAGGCGGCGGCGTTGATGGCGGTTGTGCCGGGCGATAAGACCAAGCCGACAATCTGGGAAGAGTATCGAAAGGTTATTAAGAGCAGCGGCGAAAAATTTTCCGATTTTGAATTTGTCGAGAGGTTCGCCTTTTACGACAGGGCCAAGAAGGCTTACGCAGTAATCGCAACAAGCGAAGCGGCGCTTTATGCCAACATCATTCTCAAAAAGGGCGTGATTAAGTTGTAAAAAATTTTCAACCTGAACTTTGTTTAAGCTGTGATGCAAAGAAATTCTCTAGGCTGGTAGCTGACGTTTTCGATTTTGAGCGAAGGCTTTTTCGGCAGTCTCGTATAGGCTATAAGGCCGGCTATCAAATGTGCCAGAAAGTTGATCGGGCTGCGGTGACGTGAATGTTCGATCTGACAGACATTTTTGAGTGTGTCATTGACCGTTTCAATCAATGAACGCTTTCGCAGCAGGATTTTATCCTCCAACTCCATCAAACGGCATTTCATATTTGCGCGCATATTGGTTACCAGCTTAATTCCCTTGGCCAACAGTTTTTCAAACAGGCTCTGGCTGATGTAACCCTTGTCGCCAAATAGCTTTCCGAACAGGCCGTCGGCCATTGTCTCCACCGTGCTGCGATCATCGACATTACCTGCTGTCAGGCGGCAGCCCAATAAACCGCCGCGGTCATTAATGATCAGATGCAATTTAAAGCCAAAAAACCAGCCCATCGTTGTTTTACCTATTTGAGCAAGCCCGTCGAAAACACGGTTGCGGCTGATGCGTTTATTATGACAGACTTTAAGTGCGGTGCTGTCAATAAAAGAAATACCCGTGGGCTCATCCATGCCATCGGTTTGCAAATATACAAGCAGCGGGATTATTGCCCTTGGTATCAGATAAACAAAGCGGTCGTAGCTGACCATATCGGGAAAATCATGGCGGTGATGGGCAAGAAGGTAGTGATAGAAATCCTTGAAAGTGCGATAGCCGCTGGTTTGGAAGGCAATAAGAATAGTCATGATCTCGCTGGTACTTAAGTTGCCTTGCCTGTTGCGTTTACGTGTTCCATCTTCTATGAGGTGCTTTACATACATTTTTTCAAAAGCTTTCCAACAATCATCGACATTCACAAATAATGTGGTAAAATCCGCTGTCATACGGCCTCCTTGCCTGCTTGGTTAATAATATTTACAAAACTATTATTTCCATCGGCAGGTTGGCCGTTTTTCTTGTATCCTTATCCAAAGTTCAGGTTTTCACGTTTCAAAACAAAACATCCCCAATCAGACGAACATCAATCGTGCACAGTAAAGAACCACGGGTTAAAACCCGTGGCATTACCGTTTCTGGCTACGCCCGTCCGACTTTGTCGGATGACTTCATCTACGGGTTGAAACCCGTAGAATTGCGGTGGAATATTAAAGAGTCGTCCCTGAAAAAGTAGATTTCAGTTTCAGGCGGCATATGTAAGCTGGGCAAATTCTGCCGACAGCCCCAAATTTTGAATAAACCGGCAAAGCCAAAAAATAATTTTCCGCAGCAACTTGCGGATATTAAACCCGCAAGCGCTCAATATCGCATTAACCTTATCGCCTTCGACGCCCTTGAGGTAGTTTCTGTCCAGACCGTTATCAGATTTACAATGTCCTATCACAGGCTCAATCATACTTCGCCTGCTGTACCACTTTCGAATACTTCTCGGCAGCTTTCGCCAGCCCCTTTTGACGATATGAACCTCCGCAATATCTCCACAGCCATGACCTTTGTACCCGTCATCAACATAAACATCTTCAAAACCTTTTTTATCCAGCAGTTTCATCGTCTGGGAGAGTGTATCTTTTAACGTATGTCCATCATATGGATTCCCTTCAAAAGCAACCGCTGCGACTACAAAGGCGTTTTGAGCGGGAGACGCCAGTGCCACCTTACAGCCAAACTCATACTTCTTGTGTGCCTTGCCCTTGCTTATGCAGTTAACCTCCGGCGCGTGAATACTGTATAGCTTGTTACTGCTGTCCCGTTTCTGTGATAATAACATCCTGGACATATCGAGCAATTCTGAAAACTCCTGCTGCAATTGAGGCTTCTGCAATATCTTACGCTCTATATCCCTTGTAACTCTTCCCAGACAGGTCTTTAGTTTCCTTAATTGCTTATCCGCTTTTTTGAACTGCCTGGCGTGTGAAAATCTGTGCTGCATAACAAAAGCCCTTTTGGCTACCCTCTGATAACTCTGCCTAAGTTCTATGTCATTATCCTGTGCCTTTTTAACAAGCTTTATTCTCATCTTATGATAAAGACGTGCATCGGTCGGAAAGGCTGTCGCCTTTTCCTGCACCGTTGTATCGACTACTATCTTTTTTAACTGATGCGGTTTAACTGTGCCGGTTTTAAGGCCTGCGCTTATGGTCTGCTCAAGCAGCTTTTCCATACCAGCGTCCTTAATCCGGTTACGCCATTTGGTCATACTGGTTGGGTCAATCGGAAATTCATGCTGAAAATATTGCTCTCCGCAAAAATACTGCCAGTAAGGATTCTCTATCCATCTCTCAACTACAGACTCATCGCTGAGATTATATGCGCTTTTGAGATAATGAAGTCCTGCCATAAGGCGGGTGGGTTTGGCTGGTCTGCCGAAGCCCGGATCATAGAGTTTACCGAAGGCGGCATCAAACTCTGACCAGATGATGATATTTGCCAGTTTATATAAAGGATGCTGCTCGTTTAGTATCTGCTCCAGCTTCGAGGTGAATAACATTGACTGGGAATTGCTTTGTTGTTTAGGCTGCATAAAAACCTCCATGTTTTGCAAGGAAATTAATAATAAATATCATTTCCCTGCAATTTAGCGCCAGATTTTTAAATTGCAAGCCTTTATATACAAAAAAGTTAAATTATTTTTCAGGGACGACTAAATATTGATTAATTTGGGCTCTGTTGTGATACGTCAAGAATCAGAAAATTCGGATATTCGTAGTACATCAGACAACGAAAGTTGTGCTGTATGCCGGGATTTGCTCAACCACATGGAGAAATTCTTTGAGATGCTCCAAAATGTTCGCAAAACCCAATCCGATTGGCTGACTGTTGACGATATTGCAACAGAGCTCAAGATTTCAAAAACCGTTATATATCGCCTTATTCGTAACGGCGAAATTGAGGCTATTAATGTTGTTGAAAACAAAGGTAAATTTGCCAAAAAAGGGCATTACCGTATAAAAAGACAAAGTCTTCAGAAGTTCATCGAGGCTAAAGAAGTAAAACCTCTGTCCAAAGAACCTATTCGTTCACATTCTCACCGGAACTGGCCGAAGGTAAAGAACCATCTTGGATTATAAGATTCCTGACATTATTTACAACTCTGTCTGTCTGCTCAGAAACATCCTGGACATAAACAGAGGCCATTTTTAAATCAGCGTGGCCCAATAATCTTTGAACTGCAAACGGATCCCCAGAGTGTGCCGCCAGCGTCGCCGCTGTTCTTCTCAATGTATAAAAACCAACGCCTTTTTCAGTTTTGATACCGGCTTTTTTAAGGAGTTTAGCGAAATCTTTGCTGATAGTATCCTCACTTGTGAATTTTTCCCTGCCATCTTTGCCGGTGCTTTTTATGATTCGTACCCGCAGATTACCCTTAGTCGTGTAGAACACATGTTCCCCTTTATTAGGTATCGCATTTAATAATGCTATAGTTTCAGGCCAAAGGCTAAGATTACGCAGTATGCCTGTTTTTCCTCTTGGGAAAATAATCCTTGAATTTTCAAAATGGATATGGCTCCACTGCAACTCAGCACAATCAGTACAGCCAAATCCACAATTCAATCCCAATAATATCATAGCTTTCATCTGCGGACTTGCATGTTCGAGCATTTTTTGAATCTGCTGGATATTAAATATTGGCTTCTCGGCTTTTGAGGGGGTAAGCTTTTTAATGACCTTTAGGTTCGGAATTTTTTCAATAACCTCATTGTTTACTGCCCAGTTGAACATACTCTTTACAGCTGTCATACGATTATTGATGGTTCTGGCAGCTTTACCTGAGATGACAAGTTTTTTATAATAGTTTTGTAGATCTGATGTTGTTATATCTGGCACCATCCGGTTAGAACCAATATATCTGGCAAAACTCCGTAAAAGTGCGGTCTGGTCGTAAACATGTCGCCAAGTTATCTCTCCACTTTGGGCTTGATGATGTTGGTAATCTAAATAGAGATTGCTCAATGTTTTTAAAGATATATCTTTACCCTTGTTTTTCACTCCATTTGTTTTGTCGAGATGCAAATAAGAAGTTTGCTCAAGATAGAGTTCCAATGCTTTTTGCTTATACTTACCAAAGTAGTACAACCTGCCTCTAATTTTCTTGCAAAATTGGCCTGTTTTATGTAAAGTAAGCGGGAATTTATCTGAACGTGTTTTTCTTTTAGGTTTTGATTCTAACATGATTAAGTTCCTTAACTATAACGAGACCGTTAAACATAATTATAGTGTAAACTACGATTTGGTTGTAGTCAAGGTTGTATTTGTAAATAATTGCAAAAATTTTTATTTTTATAAGTCTCTTATTTATAAGTTGTTGCGCCCGTAGCTCAGCTGGATAGAGCAACGGATTTCTAATCCGTAGGTCAGGGGTTCGAATCCCTTCGGGCGCATTTCGCTTTTACCCCCCCCCCAAAAAAACAGCGGAGTGTCAGACGATTTGGGTTTTACATTTTGGGATAGCTGAGAGGAAGCGGCGGCCGTAGGGTTTGTTTATGATTCTGTTGTCGAGTACGACGACGATGCCGGTGTCGGTTTTGCAGCGAATGAGTCGGCCAAAACCCTGTTTGAATTTTATGATGGCTGACGGCAGCTGGTAATCGAAGAATGGGTTGCCGCCCTGTTCTTTGATTTGTTCGATGCGGCCTGCAAGCAGCGGCTGGTTGGGGACGGCGAAGGGCAGGCGGACGATTATGACGTTGGAGAGTGCTTCGCCGGGGACGTCGACGCCCTGCCAGAAACTGTCGGTGCCGAAGAGGGCGGCTTTGTCGGCGGATTTGAAATGTTTGAGCAGTGCGCTCGGTCGATGCCGGTGCCCTGCTGTAAAAGTTCGATGCCGTTTTCGAGAAGCCAGCCGGTCATTTGTGCGGCGATGGAGTCGAGCATTTCATAGCTGGTGAAAAGGACGAAGGCGTGGCCCTGTGTTTGGAGGAGATATTTTTTTATAGTCTGCGCGGCGGCGTTGGTGAAGTTGGGCTCGTTGGGGTCGGGCAAAGCCTTTTCGATATAGAGAGTGACCTGATTTTCGTAATCGAATGGCGAGCCGAGTTTGACGGCGTCGAAATTCTCCAGGCTGATTCTGGAGGCGAAGAAGTCGAAGCCGGATTTAACGTCGGCGCCGTCGCTGCTGAGAGTGGCGGAGGTCATTATGACGGACTCAAATTTATCGAAGAGGTATTTTTTGACATCGGGGCCGACGTTGAGGGGTGCGCTTTTGAGGCGGACGGCGGATTTGATTTTTGAGCCGGCCTCAATCCAGTAAACGCAATCGGTTTTTTCTTGATGTAAAAAGTCTTTTAAGTCTTTGGCGATGCCGGCGCAGTTGTTGACGTATCTGATGATTTCGAATTTTTCATCGACGTCCTCGATGCGGTTGGACATGCCGTTCAATTCGCTGGTGAGCTGCTTGAGGGACGATGAGAGGTTGTCGTTGATGAAGTTTTTGTAGCATCGGCCACCGGTGTCGTCGCGGTTCGATTCGTACCATTTGCGGACGTTGTCGAAGAAGGTGCGGCTGTCTTTGGATATTCTGCGGGCGATTTCGATGGCGTTGTCGGCGTTATCTTTGAAGGCGAGCAGGCCTTTGTGCGTTGCGGGGTTGTAGAGGCTGTTGAGGGTGTATTTGATTTTGCGGTCACTCAAGTCGATGCCGAACTGGTCTTCGGCGACGTGCTCGATATTGTGGGCCTCGTCGATGATGACGTAGTGGTATTCTGGGAGCAGGTCGAAGTCGGCTTCCTTGAGGACGAGGTCGCTGAACATAAGGGCGTGATTGGCGACGATAATGTCGGCGTTGTCGAGTCTTCTTCTTGCGCGGCGGTAGAAGCAATCCTGGAAGTTGCCGCACTTTCTGCCGGGACAGTTGCCGTGTTCGCTGCAGACGGCGTCCCAGGCCTGGGGGCTTGGGGTGAAGGGTATATCGCTTAATGAGCCGTCGTTGGTTTGCTCGGCCCAGCGGCTCATCTCTTCGAGTTCGTCATACAACTGCGTGAACATCGCCCGGCCTTTTGTTAGGGCAAATCGCAGTCGGCGCCGGCAAAGGTAATTGCTGCGGCCTTTCGCGAGGACGGCGGAAAAGGTGTTGCTCAGACAGCCGGCCAGAAACGGAATGTCTTTATTGATTAGCTGTTCCTGAAGGGTGATTGTATAAGTGCTGATTAGAACTTTGCCAGCTTTTTGGCTGACCGCGTCGATAGCCGGGACGAGATACGCGAAACTTTTGCCCACACCGGTGCCTGCCTCAGCGGCGAGGCGTCTGCCTTTACTCATCGCAAGCTGAACCGCCTGTGCCATCTTGATTTGCTCAGGTCGGGATTCAAAACCCGGGAACTTTTTCGCTATTGGGCCCGCCGGTGCGAGTATTTCTTCTACGCTTAAACTTGTATTTGCTCTTATCATCGCCGCACATTATACATTCTCCGCGAGTAACCCCCAACATAAAGTTGGCGGCTTATGTGTGGTTATTTTGCAGCGGCGTCGTCGATGGCTTTTTTCATTATCTGGGCGGGGGCAGACTGGGGCATTTTTGCGGCGGCGGAGTCGGCGTTCTTTTTGGCAAGGTCGAGGCGACCCGTCTGATAATAGATATAACCGATTAAAAACTCCAATTCAGGGGCTTCGCTCATACCTATCAGCTTCTGGATATCAGCTAACCGTTTTTCGATGATGTCCCTGCCGCCGAGCATACTTGCGAGGTCAACTTTAATCAGCACATACTCAGGGAATATATAAATCGCCCTTGACAGATACAGCGAACTGCTGAGGTATTCGCCTGCCGCGAAAAGGGCATAGCTCTTTCCGGCGTTGGGCAGCGGGTCGTTGGGCTTGTAAAGGCCGGCCAGTGTGTAGGCGTCGGCGGCTTTATAGTATTTGCTTTGCTTTAGATTTTCCTCGCCAGCTTTAAGGCACTGATTAAACCTGTCCTGTGAATACGTGGTGAAAGACTTGTACTCTCCGAGAATGCCCTTTGCCTCAGCAGCGTTCTGAATAACAGCGGCAAGTTTTTCCTGCGAGGTTTGTTCCTTTTCCGGAACAGCGTTAGCCTCGGCGGGCTGTTTCTCCGCTGCGGCGGGCTTGTTCTGCTTTGCCGCGAGAGCCTGCTGCTCTTTGTAACTCTTCTGGAAGTCCTCAACCTGTTTTTTCATCTGCTCATAAACATCCATCTGTTCAGGTTTTTCCGCGGTAACAAGTTTTGCCTGAGGTGAAGAAATGGCGGGCTTTGAAAGCGTATCGATAAGTGTTGTCGTATTTCTCTCCGCTGTTTGAACCGGCTTTTCGGTCGGATTGACAAGCGTCGATTGAAGCGGGTTCTGCGGCATCTGCGGAGAAGTCTCTTGTGTTGTTTGTTTGTTCTCGGCGGGGTATTGCCGCAAAGGCTGGGCGGGGTTTGCCGGATTTGTCTGCTGCTGAGCGAATTTCGCCGCGCCCTCGGCCGGCACGATAGAATTGCCGAAAATTTTCTTTTCCAGCTCCAGCGCCGAAGGAGACATCGGCCTTGCGCCAACGGTACCCGAAGTTACGGTTGTGGGTGTAACAGGCGTGCCGTAATATGAATACGGAGCTTCCGGTCCCGTCGTTGTTTGCGAATACTGCGTACCCACCATTGGCAAAATACGCTGACTGTAAATAGAATACCCGTAACCAGTCGGATTAACTGCCGGCGGCATTACCACGCCGCGCGTGCCGGGTATTATCCCAGCGGTTGTATTTGAACCGTAATAAGGCATACCTCTTCTGCTGTATCCGGTGTAGCTTTCCGCCCCCGCAGAGCTTCTCACAAAAGAATCCAAATATGAGCTGCCAGCTGCCGCCCCGAAATCGTAAGTAGAACCGTAAGGCACAACACCGCGAAAATAACTGTTGCCGCGAAGATTGCCTGTAACATCAAGGTTGCCCCTGCTGGGATTCATCGGGTTAGGGCTGCGAATCAGACCGCTCTGGTAGGTTGTCGGAGGAACCGTACCCGAGCCTAAAGGACTGCCCGCAACGGGAGGGTTAGCGGCTCTGCTTATTTCACATATCGCAGCCAAAACCATCAGCGGCACAACAAAATTTTCTATTTTACTCCTCATACTAAGTATTATATCGCCCATTTAGGGGCTTCGTTCAAAAAAAAACACTTGCGGGGGAACAATTTTTGTGTGTTTTACAGGTTGCCTTTGTTGTATCTGAACTTTTCTGCCCAGCCTAATTTGGTCGCGAGGGTATCCCATTGTGTCCGCAGGGGGTTATTTACAAGGAGGAAATCGCTTTTTTCTTTTTGAACCCTGACAATATCGCCCTGCTGGAGTTTCCATGAGACCTGGCCGTCAATGGAGACAGTTGTACCTTCGTTAAGCCGCAATCCAACAACCTCAATCCTGCTGCTGGCGTTAATAACTATCGGACGGAAACTCAATGAATGCGGGCATATCGGTGTTATTACCACAGCGTCCATATTGCCGGAGACAATAGGCCCGCCGGCGGAAAGATTATATGCCGTTGAGCCGGTCGGTGTAGCGATTACCAGTCCGTCGCTGACACAGCCCGCCAGCGACTGGCCGTCAACGCATATTTTCAGCTCTATCATCCGAAAAGGCGGCCCGGAGGTGAAGAAAACATCATTAATGGCTGCCACACTAAGCTGTTCTTTTTCATCACGGAAAACGCGGCAGTTGAGCATCATGCGTTTTTCGATATGTGCTTTGCCAGCGATGATAATATCGAAATACTGCTTAAGCTCGGCGAGGCTGAATTCCGCGAGAAAACCGAGTTTGCCGACGTTGACGCCAATGACAGGGACGCTGCTTTGTTTGAGATTTCTAGCGGCTGAGATGATAGTTCCGTCGCCGCCGAAAACTATGGCGTAATTGCACTTGTCGAAAATATCAACGGTGCATTCATCGACGCAATAACTTGCGAGGATTTCAGCTTTATCTTTGACGAAGTCCGTAAAGGAAGCGACAGCCTCATTGACGTGACCTTTTTTGGGGTCACCGAAAATTACCAAACTGGGCAGTTTTTTAGCCATTAGTAATCAATTCCTTTGCCGTATTGGCTATCTTATCGGCGTTTATACCAATCTGCATAAGCTGCACCTTGCGGGAATTATGTCCGATAAACTGTTTCGGACTGCCGATAATTCTTATCGCGCCACGCTTCGATTTTGGCATAGTAACAGCGGCCTCAAGAACCGCGGAACCAAACCCGCACGCCGTCGCGTGGTCTTCAATTATTATCGCATTTTTGCCGGAACTGACAAGGGATATTATCTTATCGTCTATGGGTTCGGCGAACCGGGCGTTAATCACATCGGCCTCAACTCCGTCGTGATTCAGAAGTTTTGCTGCCTTAACCGCCTCTGTCAGGACAGAGCCGTAAGAGATTATGAAGACTTTTGAATTGGGGCTGCTTTTAACGGTTACGGATTTGCCCAGTTCGAACGGCACATTGCATTGTCCGATAATATCAGCATTATCAGTAGCAACAGCAATATCTTTGGGATACCTGATGACGACCGGCCTGTTTGCGGTGAAAGCAAAATCCAGGGCAAGTTTCATTTCAACATCGTTGGCAGGGGAAATCAGAATCATATTGGGCATCATCCGCATAAAGCCGATATCCATCAGTCCATGATGGGTCGGACCATCCGCACCCACAAAACCCGCCCTATCGATACAGAACACAACCGGCAGATTCTGCAAGGCGACCTCCTGGAATATCTCATCGAAACTCCGCTGTAAAAAAGTGGAGTAAATACAGACCACCGGCTTACATCCGCTCTTTGCCAAGCCGGCGGCGATATCAACAGCCGCCTCCTCGGCGATGCCGACATCGAAAAATCTTGTTGGAAATTTTTCGCGAAATTCGCTCAAACCAGTTCCGTCACACATCGCCGATGTTATAGCTACAATGTCGCTGTCCTGTTCGGCGAGTTTGACGAGATGTTCACCGAAAACTTTTGTAAAGCTCTGGCCTGGAAGTATTGTGTCCGATTCCCCTGTGTCGCCGTTTAACTCGAAAGGTCCGGTGGAGTGAAATTTACTCGGGTCTTGGCCCGCAGGTGCAAAGCCCTCACCTTTTTTAGTATGGACGTGGAGAATCACCGGCCGGTTAAATCGTTCCAGCCTCAAAAAGACCTGTATCAGAGACTCAATATCGTGTCCGTCCACAGGGCCGAAATACGGTATGTTCATACCCTCGAACATCTGGCTGCCAGGTATTGTCATACGAATCGTCTTTTTGATTCGTTCAATCGCATCTTCCATCCCTTTACCCAGGGGCAGATGTTCGAGAAGATTATTTGTTCTTGCCCGCAAGTCTTCGTATTTCTGGCTCAGCCGCATCTTTGAAAAATATTTCGCTACGGCGCCCTGTGTGGCGTCAATCGCCATCGAATTGTCGTTGAGAATGATAAGGAGCTGCCTTTTCACCAGACCGAGATTGTTTAACGCCTCAAGCGACAGGCCGTTGACGATACTTGCGTCGCCCACGACAGCAACGACTCTATTGTTCTTCTGCTTGAGAGCTTTACCGAGGGCCATTCCAATGGCGGTTGCCGCGGCAGTTCCAGCGTGGCCCACGAAGAAGGAGTCGTAAACGCTTTCCGCGGGACTGGGAAAACCGCTCAGGCCGTCAGGCTGGCGCAGTCGGCGAAACAGCTCTTTTCTGCTGGTGATGATTTTGTGCGTATAACACTGATGACCGACATCCCACAGCAGCCGGTCATTTTGGAAATCGAAGACGTAATGCAGCGCAAGCGTCAACTCCACGACGCCGAGATTGCTCGCCAGATGCCCGCCTGTTCTGCTGACTGAATCGAGTATGAACTGGCGTATTTCGCCGGCCAGTTCTTTCAACTCCGCCGCCGTAAGCTTTTTGAGGTCTTCCGGCCCGTTTATCTGTTCCAATATATTACTCATTAGCGTAATTGTATCTTTTCTCAGATATTCTGCAATATTTTAACAGAATCCAGGAGCCGGAATAAAAAAATTACCACGTAACAGCAACGACATCAACGAGAGTTGTCGCTTTTTCAACCGGCAGGACTATTTTGAGATTGCCGTTTTCAAAAGTGTAATCAAGTTTTTCGCCGGTTCGCAGAAGTTTTACCTCTGCAGGTTTTTTTACATCCTTAAGCTCAAAAACTTTTTCGACAGGGTAATCGACCACTTCCTCTTCATAATTTTTAGTAACATCCTCAGGATTCTATATGCCGCCCTTGCCCGCCGAAGCAGATACCTTGACACTGTTTTGTACCTTGCTCTTTTCCGTCTGCAATCCAAAAAGATACCACGTATCGCTCTTTATCGTTACAGGCGTATTCGACTTTTCCGGCCATGGGCCGCCTTTTACGTTTTTAAGCGAGATGCCATTCTGCGCGTTCCATTTCGCAAGTTTATCGCAGAGTTTGTAGAATTCATCTGGCATTGTCCCCTCAGGCGCGGGGCCTATATCGGCGAGAAAATTGCCGTTCCATGAATTGCATTTTATCCGCCTTTTAAATTACATACATATTCAGTAATACGTTTTTGAGCCAGCCTGAAAAATTGATTTTATATCTTATTGACTAATGTATTATAATTTAAGTATAATGCTAAAAAATGGCTAATATTGACTAAGGCATGTCATTTATTGACTTTTGGGAGTGCCCTAATGAAACTAACAAAAGAACCTGATTTTTTTTCCAAACAGGTGGTTCAGGCCAGACGATTTTATGTTGAGGGGGCTTTTCGCAAAAGTTCAGAAGTCAAAATTATCTGCGGCGGTTGCGAACAGACAAGCTCTGATTTCAGGATAGACAGAAAAGATTTCCCATATTATTCAATAGAATTTGTAGCAAAGGGAGAAGGTACCACGATTTTAGCCGGTCATTCATTTACTCTGACTCCCGGAACTGTTTTTTCGTATGGGCCGCACATTAGCCAGATAATCACAACCGATCCAAGACACGTAATGACAAAATATTTCATCGATTTCATAGGGAATTCCGCCAAACACGTACTTAAGAAATATGTCTCAACTCCAGGAACGGTAGTTCTTGTAAGCAGGCCGGATGAAATTGCCAGAATCCTTGATGATATAATTAACCATGGCCTTTCAGGAAGCCGATACAAATCCATGGTTTGCTCGATACTGTTCCAGTATTTATTTTATAGAATCGCTGAAACAAAAGTTACGACAGAAGCGAAATTGCTTGGGTCATTTACGACTTATCAAAGTTGCCGACAAAGTATTCAGGATAAATTTATTGAATTAAATTCATTAAAAAGTATTGCAGATTACTGCAGGATTGATGAAACTTATTTATGCAGATTATTTAAACGGTTTGATACGCAAAGCCCCTATAAATATTTGATGTACTTAAAAATGGCCGCTGCCGCTGAACGTCTTCAACAGCCGGGTATTCTTATAAAAGAAATAGCTTTTGAACTTGGTTTTGATGACCAGTATCATTTTTCTCGTACGTTCAAAAAAATCTTCGGTATTTCACCGCAATTATTCAAAAATTTGCGTACAAATCATTGAAGTGAGCAGGACTTTTAAAAAAGTCAAAAATTGGCATGGATTAGTCAATCTTAGCCATTTTTTTAATCATGAAAATAACTTATATACGGGCAAATATAAAATAATGATTTCTATACGCTATTTTTTGCAGGAAAAAAGGAGGCTATGTATGACTAAATTATGTAAATATTTATCGTTCGTGTTTATAATCCAAATGCAGGTATCTTTGGGTTCCGAAAATGTGATATTTGTTGAAGCGGAAGGTTTTAATAACAAAGGCGGCTGGAAAGCTGATGGGCAGTTTATTGACCAGATGGGCTCTCCTTATCTTTTAGCTCACGGACTCGGCAGGCCTGTCCAGGATGCTGAAACACAGGTAAAGTTTCCGGAGACGGGAAAATATCATCTTTGGGTTCGTACCAAAGACTGGGCCCCATATTCCAATGGACCGGGTAAATTTATGCTGTTTATAGACGGTGAACCGGTCACCAAAGTTTTTGGAGGAGACGGCAACGGGAAATGGCACTGGAGTTATGGCGGCGAAGTGAATATTGGCAGCAATGCGGTCTTACTCTCTGTAAAAGATATGACAGGCTTTGATGGCAGACTCGATGCGATTATTTTCAGCAGGGATAAAAACTTCAATCCTCCAAGCGATATTTCCAAATTATCAGAATTCAGAAAAGAGGCATTGGGGCTTCCGCAAATACCGCCTGACGCGGGGCAATTTGATTTAGTGGTTGTTGGAGGCGGATTAGCCGGCGAATGTACGGCAATAACCGCTTCACGGTTAGGACTTAAAACAGCTCTTATCCAGAACAGGCCCGTTTTAGGCGGAAATAACAGTTCAGAGGTGCGTGTTCATTTAATTGGAGGAGTGTTTCAAGAGCCGTTTCCAGAATTAGGCAGAGTTGTAATGGAGCTTGATTCTCAGCCTCCCGATTTGCCGCCTTCTAAAATTCCGACCAATGCGGATATCCCAGAGGCATACGGGGACCTTCGCAAGCTCTGGGTAGCCAAAGCAGAGAAGAATCTGAAATTGTTTCTGAATATGCATGCTTTTAAGGTAGAGAAAAATGGTAATAAAATAACCGCCGTGATAGCAAAACATACCGAAAATAGTACAGAACTTCGTTTTCCCGCAAGTTTGTTCGCAGATTGTACAGGAGACGGCACAATAGGTTATTTGGCCGGGGCAGATTATCGAATGGGAAGGGAATCCAAATCCGAGACAGGCGAAGAATCATTGATGCCGGAAGTAGCGGACGGAAATGTTATGGGCTGCACAATACTATGGAGAAGTGACGAAACAAAGGAACCTGTCAGTTTTCCAAAATGCCCATGGGCTCTTGACTTCAACGAACAGAGCTGCCAGAAAACTATACGAGGGGAATGGACATGGGAAGTCGGCGGATGGGTCTATAATCAAATCGACCAGGCGGAAGAAATCCGCGACCACTTTTTCAGAGCAATTTACGGCAACTGGTCATTTCTCGTAAACGAAAGCAGAGATAAGGCCAAATATGAGAAACGGGAACTCTCGTGGGTTGGATATGTTCTTGGAAAACAGGAAAGCAGGCGGCTTTTGGGAGACATCATCCTTAAAGAACAGGATTACATGAATGAGAAAATATATCCGGACGGTTGCGTGCCTACCACCTGGCCGATAGAGCTTCACTATCCCGATAACAATAATTCCAAATACTTCCCCGGAAAAGAATTTATGGTTAAATGTTTTTGGAGATTTTATGGCCCGGCAGAAGAAACTAAAAAAAACGTATATTTTTGGCAAAAAGTTAAGCCATATCCCATACCCTACAGATGTTTTTATTCGAGAAACATAGCGAACCTTTTTATGGCAGGACGGGATATAAGCGTTACTCATGTAGGAACCGGCCCTATGAGACTTATGAAAACCTGCGGAATGATGGGAGAAGTTGTAGGTCGTGCAGCGTATCTTTGTAAAAAATATGATACTACCCCGAGAGGTGTTTATGAAAAGCATCTGGAAAAACTTTTAAATCTCATTAAACAGGAAAGAATTGAGCCTTAGTATATAGGTAAATTCCTATAGAACAGAAATTTCAGGATGGAATAAATATGAAAAAGAAAATAATCAATCAAATGATAATCGCTATACTGCTGAGCATATTCCTAATTCTTACGGTTTATGCAATTGAACCTTCCACATCCCTGGAACCAATCGCTGATGGGCCATTCAAACCTGACTGGGAATCCCTTAAGCAATATCAGTGTCCTGATTGGTTTCGAGACGCAAAATTCGGCCTTTGGGCGAATTGCGAGCCGCAAGGAGCGGCTGAAGCCGGAGACTGGTATGCCCAACGCATGTATCGGGAAGGCTCTGAACAATATAAATACCATCTCGCACATTATGGCCATCCCTCTGAGTTTGGCTATAAGGATTTATGTAACTCTTGGAAGGCTGAGAAGTTCGACCCTGAAAAATTAATCGCACTGTATAAACGAGCCGGAGCTCAGTATTTTGTAGCCTTGGCAAATCATCACGATAACTTCGATTGCTATGACTCGAAGTATCAACCGTGGAATTCAGTGAACATCGGTCCTAAAAAAGACATTGTCGGTATGTGGGCCAAGGCTGCCCGGACGGCGGGTCTGCGGTTCGGGGTTTCCAATCATTCCTCCCATGCATGGTGGTGGCTGGATGTAGCCTATGGCCACGATGTTACGGGTCCGAAAGCCGGTATTCCTTATGATGGCTGGATGACCAAGGCTGACGGCAAGGGTAAGTGGTGGGAAGGCTATGACCCGCAGGACCTTTATACCGGTCTGCACACCGTGGACCCAAGGAGTATCACTGACCCCGCGGAATACAAAAAATGGCTGGATGCCGCGACCAAATGGAAAAACACTTCACCTCCCAATGACCGTGCTTACGTTGACAAATGGTACAATCGGACTGTGGACCTTATCAATAAGTATCATCCCGACCTGCTCTATTTTGACAATATCGGCCTACCATTGGAGGATGCCGGTCTAAAGGTTGCGGCCCATTTCTATAATGACAGCGTGAAGCGGAATAACGGCAAGGTTGACGTGGTACTCACCACCAAAGGTGTAGAGGACGACCGGAGAAAAGCGGTAGTCTTAGATATCGAACGCAAGCGCAGCGATATGCTTCTTCCTAATCCATGGCAGACCGACACTTGTATCGGGCATTGGCATTATGACCGAAGTATTTTTGAAAATCATCAGTATACCTCTGCTGACACCATTATTAAAGAACTTGTGGACATCGTCAGCAAGAATGGCAATTTATTGCTGAGTATTCCGGTTCGTGCCGATGGAACTATCGACGAAGATGAAATTGCAATTGTAACAGCTATTGGGGACTGGATGCAAATTAACAAAGAAGCCATCTTTGGTACACGTCCTTTTGCGGTCTGCGGCGAAGGTTCAACACAGATAAAAGACAACAAATCTGCCGAACAAAAGAAGTCCTACACCGCAGAGGACATCCGGTTTACAACTAAAGGCGATACACTCTATGCTATTCTGCTCGGTTGGCCCGGCAACTTTACCACGGTGACAATCAGGTCGTTAGCTGAAAGTAAACTGCCCGCCAAGATTCAATCGGTGCAGATGCTTGGCTATGACGGTCCGATTGAATTTAACCGCGATAACGAAGGTTTAAAAGTGAAAATGCCGGGAAAGAAACCCTGTGACCATGCTATTGTGTTGAAAATCCGATAGATTTTTATTGCCTCAATATCTGGCACAAAAAAAACACTTTTTCAGCAAAGTTAATGATTTATTTCCCGCTGGAAGAAAACTGTCCGTAAATTTTATTTACGGGGCCTTGCAATGTATCGGTTGCTACACGGTCGGGACGAACCAGCCCGCCGTTGCAAACATAACCTTTATCAAATCCGAAATACCATTTTTCATTTTTACTATGCTCCGTCACGTTGGCGTCAACCTTTACCTTACCTTTGTTCAGGCCAAGCTGAGACCACTGCCAGATACATCCACCCTGGCGGCTCGGATAACGGGAAACATTTTCCCACAGCTTCTCGATTACCTGCGCATCATACTCGCAATAAATAAGCGGCTTGTGGTCTCCGTTTTTAATATAATCCCCAATCTCATCTGTGGACATATACATCGGGCAGAATAAATCGGTGTATTCCATTGAACCCCATTTTTTTGGTCCCCTGTAAAAGCAGGCTTTTTCGTAATGCAATGGACGGGACGCATCGCGGCCTCGAAGCCAAGCAGCCGCCGCCGCAAAATTAGAGCCGTAAGAACTCTCATTGCCCAGCGACCAGATGATTACCGATGGGTGATTTTTGTCACGCTCGACCATACGCTGTACCCTGTCAAGATGAGCGGCTTTCCACGCGGGATTATCGGCGATGCCTTGAGGTGTTTCGGGATGTATTGTCCCGTGAGATTCGATATTTGCTTCGTCAATTAAATAAATTCCGAAGGCATCACACAAATCATACCACTGTGGTGTGTCAGGGTAATGACAGGTTCGTACCGTATTAATGTGGTACTTTTTCATCAGCCGAATATCCCGCACCATATCCTCATAATCCACATAGAATCCTGTATCCGGTTCAAGCTCGTGGCGATTGACACCGCGCATCAGTACTCGTTTCCCGTTTATTTTCAGAATACCATCCTTAACCTCAGCCCGCCTAAACCCCGCCTTAGCCGGTATAGCCTCAACAACGCTTCCATTTTCATCTTTCAAAACCAAAAGCAATTGATACAGGCATGGTTGGTCATCAGACCACTTGACCACATTATTAACCTTTGCCGAAAATGAGAATCCCTCGCCGGCGTCTTTGCTGATTTTCTTTTGTTCCTTACAAATTGGAATTACCTTTGAACCCGTTTTGTCCAGCAGCGTCATTTCCAACTGCGCCCGGCAGTCTCACTGCCGAAATTACGTACCTGAACCTCCACCTTTATCGTCCCGGCCGAGTAATTATCGTCTAACCCCGCATTTATAAACAAATCATTGACGTGCAGTGATGGTGTTGAGTAAAGGTAAACATCACGGAAAATACCGCTCATCCGCCATTTGTCCTGGTCTTCGATGTACGATGCGTCGGCAAACCGGAAAACTTCAACAGCGGCGAGATTCCTTCCCTTATGAACAAATTGCGTAATATTGAAAATTGCCGGTGTTCGGCCGTCCTTGCTGAAACCGGCGAGCTGACCATTTATCCAAACAAAAAATACGCAGTCCACACCATCGAAGTGAAGAAATATCTGACGGTCGTTCCACCCTGAAGGCAATTCGAAATACTTTCGATATGACCCCACCGGGTTCTTGTCGGCTGGCACGTAAGGCGGATTACGCGGCCCCCAGGGGGTTGTCATGCCAGGAGTACTGTTGGTATCACTGCCCCATTTCATCAGATTTATATAGTATGCCACACCGTAACCATACATTTGCCAATTCGAAGGCACCGGCAAAATGTCCCAGTCGCGGTCATTAAAATCTTCACGATAAAAATCAACGGCTCTGCCGCCGATATTTTCTGAATACCGGAATTTCCAGTCCCCATTTAATGAAAGATAATATGGACTTGCATTTCGCCGTTCCGTCAGCGGAACCATATAATCGGTATTCTTCATCGCCGTCTCAACCGATGGATAAATAACCATCGATGCCGTTACTTTTTCCCTGTTTATATTGGTAACCTCCGGCTGTTCAATGTATTTCAGATTGTATTCAATCGCAAAAGATGCGCCGGACAAGCTAAAAACAATAAACATAATATACAACATCGCCACGTTTTTTACAGACATACTTTTAGTTTGCATCAGGTTAATCCTTTTTCAAAGATTAAAAATGTTCCTAAGCTTATTTGAGGTAAACGCTATCGCCGGGCTTTATTTCAGGTATCTGCTTAACTTTCTGTTTCAATTCGTCTTTTTCTACAGCGAAACTCGGGGCTATTTCAATTACGCAATCCGCTGAGCCATCCGCCTTTCGCGGCACTTTCACACCGGCGGCCTCAAGCCAGCGTGCCGAGCGTTCAATCTGCATCTGCCTTGATGTTTCGGCGCTGTCGGTGCCGGTGGCGTTTTTGATGGGGCCGAATTCCTCATTTCGCAGCGTCTGAAGTATAATCGACTTTGACGCCATCGGTACGGCGTCAAACACAAAACTCTCGAGTTTTATACCGTTCGGCTCTTTCGGCTCTACCAGGTTTCCCTGGGGGTCGATATGCTGGATTTTTTTAATGGCCTTATGCAGCGGCAGAGAAAAACCCTTTGCGTTCAGCTTCTCAACGAAGTTTCTGCTTATGATGTGAATTCCTATACTGCCAAGTTCAAACGCCAGCGAACCGTCGGGATTTTTGCGTTCGGCCATCTCATTGGGCAGGTCGCTGTATTCGATTATTGTTATCTTGCCGTCAACTAAGCAGAAATTGCCCACCTTTTCTTTCGGGCTGGTTTTGGTCAGGCCTTTTGAGGACATCTGGGCCTTATCGAGGGCGTGAAGGCCGATAAAAAGCGGGTCAAAGATATTGATAAGGGGGTTATCGACCTGCCAATAACTGATAAACTCGACACCTCGTTTTTTCATATCCTCGACCGCCCCGCTTCTGTAAAGCGCCCGCAGGCTGCCGCCATGACCATCCGGCGAACAGGCGATATTGGCCTTATCCGCCATCAAAATCCTGCCGTCAAAGCCGAAATTGGGCAGTGTACCCTGCTGAAATATAAAGACGTTTTTCTCGTCCAGCCCGTAATAATTATTAGAGTGGAAAATTCGCCGCGTCTCAGCGTCATTAAGAGGACTTGTCATAATATACCACGGACAGGCTGCCCCGTATTTCTTTGAAACGGCCGCGATAGTCTCACCAAAAATCGCGAATAAAGTTTTCTTTTTTATGGGGCTTGCCGGAAAATTCCCCTTTGGCCCATCGAATCCGAGCCTTGTTCCCTGTCCGCCGGCTACAACAAAACCCGCGACCTTGCCGCCGGCCAGCAGTTCCGTGCCCAATTTAACAGCCTTTTTGTGCTTTTCCGCCTCTTGGGCGTTTTTCGGCGTGATACTATAATATGGAGCAGGCTCAAAATTGTGCGGAAGCGGGTGCGAAACAGTGTTTTTGACATAATTAACGACCCATTCGTCAATTTTCTTCAAATCCAGTTCCCCAATTTGAGTCGCCAAGGCCTCTTTCTGGTCGGCGCTTAGCTCATCCCAAAAGGCCAGAATATGCCCCTGATTATGTTTTTCGAGTTCTCTTTTCATACTTTCAACGCTGCCTTCAAACATCAAATTGCTCCTTTAACTAATAAAGAGAACGAATATTAGGGCAGGGGGAAAAAAAATTCAAGAAATTTATAAAAATTGACGAAATTTATTTGACAAGATATTAATTCTGTGTTAATATTTCTACAGAAAGGTAGACGGGTTTAAAAAAGTCCCTTTATAATTTTAGTATCGTCATAATTTTTGGTTGTTGTATCATATCTTAAACCCCCTGCCAAAAACAAGTGCTTCTATGGGTTTTTTAGCTGTTAAGTCAGCGGTAAAAATGTACGAAAAAGCGTAAAAGCAGTGTTATTTTGGCAAAACATCAATTTCAAAGCGTTAAAACCGGTCGATTTCCGGGTTAGAAATATAAAAACTGAGATTCGCGACGAAAAAAGGATGAGGTGAAAAAGGACTTATCTGGTTTTGGAAAAAAGGAAATCGGAACCCGAAACGGCCGGGTCCGCGAATCTCGAAAAAGTTAAAGGAGAAACAAAAATGAGAAGAAAAGGTTTTACATTGATTGAGCTTCTGGTGGTTATCGCCATCATAGCTCTGCTGATGGGCATATTGATGCCCGCCCTGGCGAAAGTCAGGCAGATTGCCTACCGTATGGTTTGCGGCTCAAACCTTTCGGGTATCGGCAAGGCGATGCTGGTTTACGCCAACGACTGGGATGAGCAGTTCCCCATGGCAGGCGGAAAAAATAACACCGGCAACTGGTCATCCACGCATAAAATTGCCAATTGGCAGGGAACAAATTGGCAACAGGCTTATACCGGTACTACCACAGGCATAGCCAACACAGTAGGCGCGACTATCACGTCGCATTTTTACCTGCTGGTTAAATATGCCGATGTTACGGTGAAATCATTTATATGCAGAGGCGACGGTGCCAAGGAATTTAAGCTCAGTGATGTTGGATTGCCGGCCCCTACAATTACCGATCTTACACAGGCTTGGGATTTTGGGCCAAGTTCCAGCATCGTAGGCCCCGGAAATTATTGCAGTTACTCTTATCAGTATCCGCATAGTGGTTATGGTGTGAGCGCGGTATCCGAAGGCGGAGCTGTCATAGCTGGCGACAGAAATCCTTATTTTGATAAAAACGCCAAAGGCGGCTATCTTGATAGAGGTGATGACCCAGCCGTAACCTCTGTGCGTTATTTTGATAATACTTCCTTGGTATACACTGACAAAGACAAAACTGGTAACGCGGCGGCCCACCAGAGAGATGGGCAAAACATCCTCTTCGCGGGCGGCCATTTGCTATTCGCCAAAACCCCCAATGTTGGTATAAATAATGATTACGTTTATCTGCCTTGGCCGGTTACTGCTGGTACGACACCTACTCAGGCTCAACTTCAAACAGGGCTGAATCCGGGAACATCTTCTACAGGCGGCTTTCCGAATGGCTTTGGTAGTGGTGTTAATTGTGTTGGAACTAGTGTTATTTCAGGGACACCGGGCTTACCCAAGGATAAAAAAGATACCTTTTTGGTCAATGAGTACAACAAATAATAAACAATCCCAAATCATTTTAGGGTTTTTGTTTGAAAGTCAAAGGCCTCGGATATTATCCGGGGCCTTTTTTATTTGAACAAACTGTTACTTTTCGACATTCCTGCGCAATTGCTTTTCCGCTGAGTTTGTGTTAGATTATAGCGATTTATATATGGAGAAGAAAAATGGGACAGACATTGACGCATAAAATTTTATCCGCCCATCTGGCAGACGGCACGCTCACACCGCTCGGCCAAATAGGCATTCGCATCGACCAGACCCTCACGCAGGACGCTACCGGCACAACGGCCTTTTTACTTTTTGAATCCATGGGCGCAGGCAGGGTCAAAACCGATTTGTCTGTCAGCTACATCGACCATAATATGAGCCAGTTCGGTTCGGAAAATCACAACGACCACCTCTATCTCCAGACCGTCGCGGCCAAATCAGGCGTATATCACTCACGCGCTGGTAATGGCATTTGTCACCAGGTGCATCTCGAACGCTTCGGCAAACCTGGTGCGACACTGCTGGGCAGCGATTCGCACACTCCGACCGGTGGTGGTATTGGAATGCTGGCCATCGGCGCAGGCGGTATGGATGTCGCTGTCGCGATGGGCGGTGGGCCTTTTTATCTATCCTGCCCAAAAGTGCTTGGTATTAAACTTACCGGAAAACTGAAAGACTGGGTCGCCGCCAAAGACGTGATATTAAAACTGCTAAGCATCCTTACCACAAAAGGCAATGTCGGCTGGGTTGTTGAATATTTCGGCAAAGGTGTCGCAAACCTGACTGTGCCTCAGCGGGCCACTATAACAAATATGGGCGCTGAACTGGGCGTTACAACCAGCGTATTTCCAAGCGATGAACAGACAAGAAAATTTCTCGCCGCACAGAAAAGAGAAAAGGATTTTACACCTTTATCTGCCGATGCTGATGCTGTGTACGAGCGGACAATAGAGATAAACCTCTCCGAGCTTGAGCCGCTGGCGGCGTGTCCCTCGTCGCCGGATAATATTAAAACCGTAGTGCAAATAAGCGGGATGCCTGTCGGCCAGATTGCCGTGGGAAGCTGCACCAATTCGAGCTTTACTGATTTGATGATGGTCGCCAAAGTATTAAAAAGCAGAACAATTAACAATATGGTTGAATTTGCCGTTGCTCCCGGCAGCAGGGAAGTCCTTAATATGCTCGCGCAAAACGGCGCACTTTCCGATATGATTTCCGCCGGCGCCAGAATCCTTGAATCAGGCTGCGGCCCATGTATCGGCCAGGGCTTTTCACCCGCCGACGGCATCGTCAGTCTGAGAACCTTCAACAGGAATTTCGCCGGCAGAACCGGAACAAAAGGTGACCAGGCATATCTCGTCAGCCCCGAAACCGCTGTCGCTTCGGCTCTTACCGGAAAAATTACAGACCCCCGCGAACTGGATAACCTGTTCGCGATAAAATATCCCAAAATAAAGATGCCCGCGGAATTCATCATCGACGACAGCATGATTGAAAAGCCTCTCAGCTCAGATGAAGCCGCTAAAGTCGAGATACTTCGCGGCCCGACAATAGTCGTACCCGAATCGCCCAAATCCCTGCCCAAAGATATAACAGGCCAGATCCTGCTCAAGTGCGGCGACAAGATTACCACCGACCACATTATGCCCGCGGGAACTTTCCTCAAGCTGCGCTCCAATGTTCCCCTGTACGCCAAAGTGGTTTTCAATTGCTTTAACGAAGAAGGCAAACCCACATTCGCCGACCGCGCCCTCGAATTAAAGAAAAGAGGTCAGGCCGGCATTATCGTCGCAGGCGAAAGTTACGGCCAAGGTTCATCTCGCGAACACGCCGCCCTATGTCCGATGTATCTCGGCGTGCGGGTGGTTATCGCCAAAACCATCGAACGTATCCACAAAGCCAATCTCATCAACTTCTGCATTGTCCCGGTAGAATTGGCTGACCCAACCGTGTACGACAAAATCAAGCAGGGCGACTCGCTGCAGATAGAGAACCTGACCGACGCCATAAAGAACAGCGATAAGGTTCAGATTAAAGACCAGACTGGCTCATTCGAGTTTACAGGCAAACTGAATATTTCCCAGAGAGACAGAGAAATCCTCCTCTGTGCCGGCCTGTTGAATTACACCAAAAGTCGTAATTAAAACTAATTAACCACGAATGGACACGAATAAACACCAAAATAGCGAAGCGTATCTTGTGAAGCGTGAAACGAGATACTTTTCACGAGATACGAGATGCTGAAATAATCTGTGTTAATCCGATTTCATCTGCGGAGAAAAAATGACTGAAAAAATAGTAACAATCTTTGGTACAAGCAGGGCGCAGCGGGGCGAGGAGATTTATATTCTCGCCTCGCAAATAGGAACCTCGCTTGCCCGGGCGGGTTTTATCATTGCCAACGGCGGTTACAATGGAACTATGCTCGCCGCCGCCCAGGCAGCAGTTGCGGCAGGCGGTAAAACTATCGGCGTTACCTGCTCAGCTTTTTCTTCAACCGTAAACCCCTATATTACCCGTGAGATTAAAACGTCCTGTCTCGAAGAAAGGCTCAAAAGCCTGATAGAACTCGGCCACGCCTATATTGTCCTGCCCGGCGGAACCGGAACGCTCCTCGAATTGGCCATGGTCTGGGAATTAAAAAACAAACACTTTTCAGATGCCGACAAACCTATTATACTGGTAGGGGAATTTTGGAAGCGGCTTGTCGATTTGATGGCTAAGGACGACCCAAATTCACGAAGCTGCATCCAACTGGCGGATGGGCCGCCGGAAGTTGAGAAATATCTCATTGAAAAGTTTTCGGAGTAACAGCGATGATTAAAACTTGTTCGATTTCGCTTATAGCGGTTGCTCTTATCAGTACCATTGTTTGGGCCGCGGAGAGTACGTCTTCAAAAAAATCTTCCGCCCTCAGAGAAGACTATCCCCTGGCCGGTGCCGATGGCAATCTTGTCTCCCCCGACAGCAACGGAAAATGGTTCTTTCAATTCGATTCTGATTTAAAAGACGGCCTAAAAGTTATCCCCGCAGGAACACCTGTTGAGATTCTGCCCTCCTCGATGCTCGAAAAAATCACCGCAGACGTCAACGAGCGAAGCGATAAAATGTACCGCCTCTGGGGCAAACTCACAAAATACGACGGAAAGAACTTCATCTTTCCCCTTTATTTCCTGCCTATGAGCAAGATAAAACAACTATCGGCACAGGGTGAGGCCTCTCCGCCCGTCGCCCCGCCCATCAACGAGCCTAACGAGGAACTTCGCATCCCCGAAGAAATTGTAAAAAAACTTATGCCAACAAAAGTCATCCGCACCGAGGAACTCAAAAAAGGCCTCAAGCTTGAGCAGGATTCTATTCTGGCAGACAGAACCGGCTTAATTGAAAAACAGCCCAACGGCGAATTCGCGTTTGTTCTCGATGCCCTTGGCTGGAACATCCAGAAGATTTCTTTCCCGCTGCTGTCCTGTCAGGCACTCGAAAAGGCGTTCAGCGAACAATCCTCGAAACTCTCGCCTCCCAGGCTCAAAGTCGCCGGCATTGTAACAAAGTATAAAGGCAAAAATTATCTGCTTTTACAGCGTGCCGCCCCGTCTTACAGCTATGGAAATTTTTAACCCGTAAACATTTTCCTGAGAAGGGCTGTCAGTGTTTTCGGCTCAAAATAATTTTTTGACAGTCTTAGATACACTGTCTTAGCGTCGCTGAATCTTACTGTTCCGTGCACCTTTGCGAATAATGATTTGCTCGCCGAAGTCGAACCTTCGCCAAAAGAAAATACCAAATCCTGCCCCGAGACGACAATACTTTTTACTCTACACCTGCCAGCGGTGATTCGAATTTCCGCTATTTCGAGCAGTGTTTTAACATCTTCAGGCATCGGCCCGTAAACATCCATCAGTTCATCGGTAATCTGCTTTACGTCCTCATCGTACCGGGCCATCGCGATTTTGCGATAAACATCCATCCGGTATCTGTCCAACGGAATGTAGCTTTTCGGTATATACGCCGCAAATCCCAAATCAACTCCCGCCGGCGGCGCTGTCTCCTCTTTCGGCTCATTCTTCAGTTTCCTCACCGCCTCGGCGAGCAGTTCGCAATACATCTGGTAGCCGACCAGTTGAATGTGTCCTGATTGTTCATCGCCAAGGATATTCCCCTGCGCCGCGAATTTCCAAATCCCGCAGTGCAATGCGAAACCCTGCGCCGAGATGTGAATATTCCTCAATCGCCTTTAATCTCCTGGCTGCCAGCGGTGTTATCGTCCTGCTTTTCGGCAGCAGCATATACGCATATGCCCGATGCTTATACCTGCCCACGCGCCCTCGAAGCTGATGAAGCTCGGCCAGCCCGAACCTGTCGGCGTCATCAATAAAAATCGTGTTCGCGTTGGGTATGTCCAGCCCGGATTCAACAATGGTCGTGCAAATCAGCACATCGATTTTTCCAGTCACGAAATTTATCATCGCCTTTTCAAGCTCGTGTTTATGCATCTGACCGTGCGCAATGGTCATCCTCACATTGTCTCCACCCAGTAATTTGGATATTTCAAACGCCTTTTTCTCAATCGACCTGACGCGGTTATGCAAAAAGAAAACCTGGCCTTGGCGGTTCAGTTCAAGCATTATCGCCTTTCTTATAAGCTCATTGCTGTAAGTCGTTACCGCTGTTACCACGCTTCGCCTGTCCAAGGGAGGTGTCGCCAGTGAGCTTATGTCGCGCAGCCCCAGCATCGCCATGTGCAGAGTTCTGGGTATAGGCGTCGCTGTCATTGTCAAAACATCGACATTGACCCGCAGCCTTTTAAGTTTCTCCTTATGCTCAACCCCGAACCGCTGCTCCTCGTCGATAATTAAAAGTCCCAAATCTTTAAATCCGATATCACCGCTTAAAAGCCGGTGCGTCCCGATGAGAATATCCACCCTGCCTGCCCTGGTTCTCTCGATAATGTCCTTCGCCTGTTTGGTCGTTCTAAAACGGTTTAAAACCTCAATCGAAACCGGGAAATCCGCGAACCGCTCCGTAAACGTTCTGCCGTGCTGGACGCACAAAACCGTCGTCGGCACAAGCACGGCGACCTGTTTGCCGTTTTCCACAGCCTTGAACGCTGCCCGCATCGCCAGCTCCGTCTTGCCGTACCCCACGTCGCCGCACAAAAGCCTGTCCATCGCCGCGGGCTTTTGCATATCGTCTTTAATTTGCTCTATGGCGGTAATCTGGTCGGCTGTCTCCTGATAGGGAAACGACGCCTCAAATTCCCTCTGCCAGTTAGAGTCCTGCCCGAAGGCAAAGCCGCCCAGCATCTGCCTTTTGGCCTGAATATCCAGCAGTTCTGCCGCCAACTCCTGGACGGATTGCGCGACCTGCTCTTTCTGTTTGGCCCATCTCTTAGAGCCTATTTTACTTAATTTAGGCCGTTTCGGACTCGTTCCGATATACTTCTGTACAAGATGAATATTTTCAACCGAAACATGAATCTTTTCCTTGTCCGCGTATTCAATCGTAAGATATTCGGTAGGTCTGTCTTTTTGTGTAATCGTTTTAACGCCGAGGAATTTGCCGATTCCGTAATTAACATGCACAACATAATCGCCCGCCTGTAAATCCGCCAGCGTATCGACCGTAATGCTCGGCCGTATCGGGCGCTGCCTGCGCCTCACAGCATACTGACCGAAAAGCTCATGATGACTTATCACAATCGCGTTCGAGCGAATTTACTGCGAATCCCTGATTAATAAATCCTGTTAACAGCTTGAAATTGTCCGGTATTTTCCCCGCTAACTGCCCGATGATTTCCCTGACGCGCTCGATTTCCGCCGTTCTTTCACAGTAAAGATAAACAGTTTTGCCCTCTTTGGCCTTAGCCGTAAGCTGCTCAAGAGCCTCCTTATGTCCCGCCCACATCGACACCCCGCTCTGCTGAAACTGTGCAATACTCCCAACATCGACTTTCAAAAACTCTTCCGGTGACGCTGCGAATTTGCAGATATGCGCCTGCGTAAATCTTTTAGCCGCCGAATAAATATCACTCCACCGGTAAAGCCTCTCCGGTTCTTCCGCACGTTCCAGATATACGTTCGCGACCTCCTCGATGTCACCCGGCTCTTCAAAAATAACCACTGTCTCCTGCGGCAGGATATTTACAAAAAGTTCCCGCTCCTGGGTTTTAGTGCCGCATACCGCCGATATAATACTGATGTTTTCGATATGCTGATTCGATCGCTGCGTATCAAGGTCAATTTCCCTTATGCTCTCTATCGTGTCGCCGAAAAATTCCACCCTTATCGCTGCGGCACCCTGTGAAAAAATATTCCCATCATCTTTTTTCGCAACAGATACATCACCAACCAGCGGCGCGTAAATATCCACTATTCCGCCGCGTCTGGCGAATTGTCCCGGCACGTCAATCCCCTCGACATGCTCGAAACCGTTATCCACCAGCCACCCCGCAATCTCGTCCGGCGATATGCCCTGATTGACCCGCAGGCTAAGACCGCTTTTCTCCACAGCCTGCGGTTTTGGTATAGGCTGACAAAGCGCCTGCGCCGATGCAGCGATAATAAAATTCGCCCTTGCCCCCAAAGCCTTCATCGTTACCCGCAGCCTCTCCGAGCGAATCTCATCGGTGGCGTCGGCCAAATCCTCATCGCCCTCCCAGGCCGGCAGAACCTCAATATCGCCTGCCCCGAAAGTTCGCAAATCGTCGCTGACCTTATCGGCGTCATCGATATGCGGACAAACATATAAAATCGGTCTGTTAACCTCTTTCGACAGGTACGCCGCCAGCATCGGCGCATATGACCCCCACGTTCCCGCGATTTTTATCACCCCTTCGCCCACCGAAGAGGCCTTCAGCCGGGATACTATCTCGCGAACAATCTTGTCTTGGCCTATGTCAACCACAAATTTATATCAATTTTATGTTACTTTTCGCCCAGAATCCCCTTTGTCACTGCGAGCGAAGCAGTCCCAACCCACCAAAAATCTGAGTGCAAGTTATAACATTTTTTTCGACTGACTCGCTTTGCGGGCAGAGGTATAATCAAACTTCGTACAGCTAAGCTATCTTGTTCATTTTCAATTGTGCGATTGGTTTACCTGTTGGCCAGTTTCTTTCTTTTCTTCATCCTTCATACCCAACCTCTGCCGCAGGTTTTTAATATTATCAGTAAGCATCCACTGTGATGTACATTTCGGCAACGCCTTGACCAATTGTTCCAGCTCGCTAAGTTGTGCTTTAGCCTCAGCTATCTTTCCGGCCTTTCTATATGCCTCAGTAAGGTTGTAAACCGCCCAACTCTGCTGCTCCCGCAACCGCTGTTCGTCTTTGTGTATATCAGCAAGTGCTTTAATTTCATTATAAATTCGGCGTGCATCATCCATCTTTTGGGCGTCCCCATACATCCCAACAAGGAGGATGCCTCCGTGAGTCTGTTTTACTCGAAGCGCCGGTTCGTCAGAGTACTTTTCAGCAAGAGACTTTAGCTTGCCATAGATAAGGCATGCATCATCTGGTCTATTCACCTTCGCATAAGCAAGAATAAGATTAGTACCCGCCGCCGCCTGTGATTCACGAAGTGTTGCTTCGTCCGGATGGTTACCGGCAAGCAGCGTTAACTGGTTATATATGCTGCATACATCTTCCGTTTTTCCGGCTTGGGAATAGCTGCTGGTAAGGTTGATTCCTGCATCGGCCTGCCATTTTCGTATCGCGGGATTATCCTTATATGCCAGCGATAAAGCCTTTAGCTTTTCATAATCATCGTGTGCTTTGGTTAAAAGCTCATCGTCTTTTATTCGCGAAGCCCAAGATGCGAAACAAGAGCACCTCTCATAATATGCCTTGTATGAATTTGGCTCAAGCTCAATAATCCTGCTCCATTTTTCGCAGGCTTCCTTGTATTTGCCTGTACCCTGCAGTTCAAGTGCCTCATGCCAGCGTGCTTTGGACTTCTGTGCATCTGCCGCATTGCAATCGGAGGTATTTAGAGACGACTGGCAAAAACCTATTGCCGAAAGGAAACAAGCCGACACAATTATTGGAATATAACGCATAATATAAGCCCTCAATTTTCGCTAAACAAACGTATATTATACCGAATTCACCCTTGTGTCAAAGACAATAATTCTGCGAACTGCGGCGGAAATTTTCGAGTTATACAGGCGGAATAAAATTACGGAACATAAAATATGCTGCTCCGGCCAGGCACAGCGATGCCCATAAAAAATCAGTCTTCAACGGCTGCTTCATATAAACTACCGAAAAGACCGCGAAGACTGATATCGTTATAATCTCCTGAATCACCTTCAACTGCGACAGCGAAAAAAAATGCGACCCGATGCGGTTCGCCGGCACCTGAAGGCAGTACTCCATAAACGCCACGCCCCAGCTAAGCACAATCACTATAAACAGGGGCTTGTACTTAAAATCCTTCAAATGTCCGTACCACGCGTAAGTCATAAACATATTTGAGCCGATTAAAAGCATTATAGTCGTCAGCCCTTTCATATCCAGTTTCCATCCTTATAAAATAAACTTTTTTTAAAACCCTGCCGCGAATTCGCCTTGGCGTACCGCGCAGCCAACCCCGCGATTATACCATTTTTCTCCCCCTCCGCACAATTTTTCACAATAATCCCATCTACGGTTACGAAATTATATTCTTATTCCAATGCCCTCGGCTTTAGAGGCTGTGCCGCAATCATTGTTCAAGAAAGGAGTTATTCTTCTGCCGATACGTTATAGTATAGCAACCAAATTGAAAGGGATTTCACAACGGCATGCGGCCAGTTTCTTTTACGATGATATTTTATATTCTTTAGCCTATAGCCGACAGAACAACTGCGGCTATAAAACTTATTGCGATACAGTCTCTGCAGTTGGGGTTACTGGGGTGGTCATTGAGACCAAATGAAAACAGCCGTAAAACCGCTTTCGGTAAAAACCGCTTCGCAAAACCAGAATCATAAACGGAAGATTAATCAAATATACAAACAGACCGTAAGCCAAGCCTCCGATAGGAACTTGCATAAGTATCATACGAATATTGTCTAAAGAAGCACTGATGGAAAACAGCATTATAGCCATAAATACAAACATTATAATCGCGGCGGAAACAATACTCCATAACAGCAACCAAAGCATAAAACGCACACCATTGTAACGTTTGCGGCACATTACTCCGCTCATCGTCATACCGAGAAGCAGAGTCAGTGTAAGCATAAAAACGATCGTTACAGTTGAAGACTTTAGGCTAAAGTTGGAGGTGATTTGACTTTCTCCCGCTATTGCGATTATTGCCATTATAATAAGGCTTAGAAGAAATGTCGCAAGACGGTTTCGATTGCCAAGTTTGTGCGCAAGCAACCAAATAACAGCAATACCAACACAAAAAGTCTGAATTATGACAGTTACTATTTCAAAACCGCGAGGAAGAAGTCTGATTAATAGTGACGCCAGCAGGGTTACAATAACTACTGGAACAAGGATGAGCCATGCCTGTGGATTTCGGTTGTCTTTAATCAACACCAGAGTTGCGAGGAGTATCAACCAGAGAATCGCAGTTGGAGCATTATAATACCATTTCCAGTTGAAAACTACCGGCTCAGCCTCTTTAGGCCCCAATTCACCGATGTCGCTTGAGGCGACCAGTTTAAGTTCGCCAGCCATAGTTAAGGGTACTCGCCACGAGTACGAGCAAGAGCCGCCTCAGCCAAACTGGAATTGGCCGGCGGCGATTTGCTTATCACCGTTATATATGGCGAATTGCGGCGGTTTAGTTCTGTCGTTTTGGGTATAACTTTCATCACCTATACCAACGAGTTTATAGTCGAGTTTGAGAATTGTCCCCTGTCTTTGCACATCCAATGTTTGTTTGAGCGGCCCGCCTATTTTTAATGTCGCGGGCTTATCCTTAGTCAGCGTTATTTCTCTTCTTTTGTAATTATAATTTACATATCCGCCCTGAAGGTGAATTTGCCCAACTCTATATGTCCCCTCCGGCAGGTTTATGCTTTCTTCGGACTGATTAAGTGTTTGGCCTTTGTTATTCTCATCTATGAGAACAATGTACTGGATGAATTTGCCCTCGAGTTTAAGTTCGCAGAGATTTGAATCCTGTGCCGCCAAAGATGGCATCAGCCATATTGTCACTGCACAAATCGCGGCTGTCAATTGTTTCCGCATGTTCAGTTCTTTTCGCATATTTATAAGATAACTTACGGCAGAGGATATTGCAACACTTTTTTCTCAGAAGATTTTATGGCTAAGGACATAAATGAGTTTTAATCACGGATTATACTGATAACACGGCTGCCAAAGTTGTATTTTTACCAGTGCTAAAGCTCCGGCGCAACAGGTGTTCGTTCATCGCTTCGGCTTTGTTCCGGGACGGGAGGCTGCTCATTCCACAGGTGCGTTTTGGTTTCGCATTATGATAACCGGCGTAAGGACAAGCAGCGAGATAAGATTCGGCACGGCCATCAGGGCATTGGCGATATCGGCAAACGTCCAGACCGCGTTAAGCGTCGAGACCGAGCCGATCATTACGCACACCACCCACATCCAGCGATAGGGCTTGATTGCTTTTGTGCCGAATAAATATTCAATCGGCCTTTTCGCCGTAATACGACCAGCCCAAAATCGTGGAAAATACAAACGTAACAAGCCCCACCGTCAGAACGATCGGCCCGACAACCGGCAGATCGGCAAACGCCGCTTTGGTAAGCGCCGTTCCTTTTATGCCCTCTGTCCACGCGCCGGAATTGACGACGACCAAACCCGTCATCGCACATACGACCACCGTATCCCAGAATGTTCCGGTCGAAGAAACAAGTCCCTGCCGGACGGGATTTTTTGTCTGTGCCGCCGCGGCGACGATAGGCGCGCTGCCAAGCCCCGATTCATTTGAAAAAAGTCCCCTTGCCACACCGTAACGCATCGCCTCTTTCATACCGGCGCCCAAAAATCCGCCGACGGCAGCCTGTCCGGTAAAGGCCGAGGTGAATATCAGCGAAATGGTTTGGCCGATGGTGTCGATTCTAAGGGCAAGAATAATCAGGCAGCCGAGTACATACGATATCGCCATAAACGGCACAAGCCATTCGCATGCGCGGGCGATGGATTTTATCCCGCCGATAATCACGATGGCCGTAATGACGGTCATTATCCGCGCCGCTGAGCCACGGCGAGACATGGCAGGTTTCCTTGAGCATCGAGGCGACGGAATTTGCCTGCACCATATTGCCGATGCCAAACGCCGCGACAGAGGTGAATATCGCAAAAATTATCCCGAGCCATTTTGCGTTCATTCCCCGCTCAAGCACATACATCGGCCCGCCCGCCATCGAGCCGTCTTTGGCGGTGATGCGGTATTTTACCGAAAGCACCGCTTCGCCGAATTTTGTCGCGATGCCGAAAACGCCCGTCAGCCACATCCACAGCACCGCTCCCGGCCCGCCCGCCGCGACGGCCGTCGCCACGCCGACGATATTGCCTGTGCCGATAGTCGCGGCAAGCGCGGTCATCAGCGCCCCGAAATGGCTCACATCGCCCTCACCTTCCTTATGCCGCGAAAACGACAGTTTGATTGCCTTGCCGATATATCGCTGAATGAATTTGAGCCGAATAGTCAGATAGATATGCGTGCCGAATAAAAGTATCAGCAGCGGCGGCCCCCATACAAAATCGCATATTTTTGAAAGTACCTGTTCAAGAGATTCCATTCTCCGGCTCCTTCTGCATCCGTTTATCTGAATTTTGGGTAAATTTAATTTCCCGCACACACATTTGAATTCATAAGATAAACAGCGTCAAAGGATATTGCAACATTTTTTTCTCGGGAGTTTTGGCCTTGATAAAAACGCGTTTGCGTCTATAATTCATAAGATGTGTGGCAGGCTGTTTAATTTTGCCGCGCGATTTTCGCGCCCGTAGCTCAGTAGGATAGAGCACCGGTTTCCTAAACCGGGGGTCAGTGGTTCGAATCCTCTCGGGCGCATTAACAAAACTCTTTTGGGGGCTCGCCTAAAGAACACTATGCGATTTATCCGGACAGAAATTCCAAAATATTTTGTAATAAAGCACAGGTTGCGGTTACTATTTATATAGAAAGCAGGTGTCCGGGATGGCGGTCAATAAAAACGAAGAATTATTTAAGCGATGGCTTGGCGAATATAAGCAGCTTATATTTAAGGTCGTTAAGACTTATGGCTGTTCTCCACAGGACCAGGATGATTTGTTTCAGGAGATTTTGCTGCAGTTATGGTCATCCATTCCCGGTTTTAGGGGTAAGGCCAAAGAAACAACGTGGATTTACCGCGTGGCTGTTAATACGGCATTAGTCTGGAACAGGGGACAGGTCAGAAGGCAAAAGAAGCATAATAAAATAACGGCTATTAAACTCAATGAAGGAATACAGCAGCAGGATTGTGAGCCGGCAGAGACACAGCAGATTACAGAACGCCTTTACGAAGCGATTCGCAGCCTGCCAAAAATTGATGGTTCTATCGTTCTTATGTACCTGGATGGTCTCAGTTACGATGACATAGCCGAGGTACTCGGCATTTCCCAAAATAATGTCGGTGTAAAACTAAACCGGGCAAAAAAGAGCTCGCTCAATTACTGAAAGGGCTCATCGATGAATTTTGACGATATTAAAAAAGTCTGGAACCAGCAGGATGGGAATACGGTAAGGATTGACACCGAAGTTTTTCTTGCCGAACTAAAGAGAAGTCGGGATTATTTCAGAACTTCGATTATACAACGTGACATCATTGAGATTTCAGCGGCGGTTTTCTGTGTTATTGCCTTTTTATTTTTTGGCATTTTTTTCAGTAGGATGGGACTTGGTTTTGTTTGGCCAATGTATTTTCTGGCAGCTTTGAGCCTTTATATGGTTGTGTTTTTTATTGGAGACCATGTTGTACAAAAGCGCAGAACCAAAAATGAGCGATTCGATTACAAACTGTGCAGAGACATCCTTATTGGATGTTAACCACCAGATATGGCTGTTAAAAAACGTATTCTGGTGGTATTTGCTGCCGCCCGGCTTGGGATGTGTCATCTGGTTTGTATATGCCGCCATTTTGACACATACCCGGCTCATGGGAATCCTGCTTATAGCGGCAACAGCATTGTTTTTCTGGTTTGTTTATTGGCTGAACCAAAGAGTCGTACGAAAAGAGTTGCTCCCTCGCAGAGAGGAACTTGAACGGCTTCTTGAGAGCCTGAAAAACTCAGACGGGTCTCAAAAACAATCCGACAGATAAAACAGCCAACAGTTTTATTCTTCTACTTCTTTTGCCTTTGCATTGGCGGCGACTATTTGCTGCTGGACGTGCGAAGGCACGAGTTCGTAATGGCTAAGTGTCATAGAGTAGCTGCCTCTGCCGCCGGTAACGCTTTTCAACTGGCTGTTATACTGTGTAACTTCCGCCAGAGGAACCTGGGCCTTAATAACCATCATATTCCCAGCGAGCATATCCTGGCCGATGACTCTTCCGCGTTTAGATGCGAGGTCTCCGGCAATATCGCCCATATTCTCCGCGGGCACGGTAATTTCTATATTTACTATCGGTTCGAGCAGAACAGGCTTTGCTTTTGAGACGGCATCGAGAAATGCGCCTTTTCCCGCCGCTCTGAAGGCCACTTCCTTTGAGTCCACGGGATGGTATTTGCCGTCATAAACAGAAACTTTTATGTCCTGCATTTTGAAGCCGGCGATAACACCGGTTTCCATAATATCATTTACACCCTTGACGATAGGCGCCTCGAATTGTCCGGGGATGGAACCGCCGAAAATATCCCAACTGAACTGCAGAGGCGGCTCAGAATTACGTTCAGCGGGTTCAACACGCAGATAAACTTCGCCGAACTGACCGGCGCCGCCTGTTTGTTTTTTATGCCGATAATGGCCTTCGGCTTTGATCGTAATTGTCTCACGATATGGAATCTTGGGCTGCTTGGTTGTTACGGAAAGCTTATACTGCTTAGCCATCTTTTCGAGAATGACCCGCAGGTGCAGTTCGCCCAGTCCGCTTATAACCAGCTCTTTGGTCTGTGCATCATGGGTAGCCTTAAAGCAGGGGTCTTCCTCTCGCAACTTTTCGAGGGCGCTGCTGATTTTCTGTTCATCGCCCCTTGTAGCCGGCTCCAGCGCCAATGAGAACATAGGTTCCGGAACGAGCGGTATTTCAAATTTGCCGCTTACTTTGCCATCGTGGACAAGGTCGCCCATTTTCAGTTCATCGACTTTGGCCAGGGTAATAATATCGCCTGCGATTCCCAGGGGGGTTTCAATATTTTCGATGCCCTGAGATTTGAGGATATGTCCCGGCCTGATGCCTTTTCTTTCGTCATTTCGCAAAAGGTTGGTGTCGGACTTCATTGTCCCGCTGAAGATGCGAATGCTCGAATATTTCATACTCGAGCGAGGGTCAAAGCCGACGCGGAATACCAGGCCTGCCAGCGGGCCGGTCGGGTCTGCTTTTAGTTCGACCGATTTGTCCTTATCTTTAAGCACCATCGGTTTGGCCTCAACCGGCGAAGGTGTGTATTTTGCGATAATATCCATAAGTTCGGTTATGCCGACCTCTTTGCGGGAGTTTGTGAACACTATGGGTACTAACGTGCCGGCTTTCATCGCCTTTACAAATACCGAAGCTATCTGCTGAGGTGAAACCTCTTCGCCGCCAAGATATTTTTCCATAAGAGCATCGTCAGCCTCGATGACACTTTCGATGAGATTGGTATGCGCCTCGGCGACATCCATCAAAAAAGCGCTGCCGGTTTTATTGTCTATACAATCCACCACTGATGACTTGTCGGATGAAGGCAGATTTGCACAGCGGCAGTTAGAGCCAAACGTTTCGCCGATATTCTTAAGGAGTTCCGGAAAGTCAACGTTTTCGGCGTCGATTTTATTGATGACTATAATGCGGGGCATAGAGGCTTTAGCGGCCAACTCAAAGAGTTTGCGGGTGTTGGTTTCTATTCCCGACGATGCGCCTATTACGATTACCGCTGTTTCGCAGGCCGGTATGGATTTTATCGCCGGACCGACAAAATCGGGATAGCCCGGCGTATCAATAATATTTATTAACTTGCCGGCGTATTTGGTATTGACTATCGCCGCCTGTATCGAATGCTGATGCTCTTTTTCCTCATCGTAGTAGTCACAGACCGCGGTCTTTTCATCGACGTTGCCGAGACGGTTTGTCGCGCCGGTTTTGTGCAATATAGCCTCAACCAGCGACGTTTTGCCGCTTCCGCCATGCCCCAGAACAACAACATTACGAATATCGTTACTGTTTGCCACTTTTTACAACCTCCAAAAAGTTAATTCTGTCCGGCTTCTAAAACTGTCTATACTACAATAACCTGCCCATTAAAGACAAGGGTTTTTTTCAGCGAAATCAAGGTTTTTAATGATTATCCAAGAAACTTGGTTGGTTTATTATGGTTTGTTGTCCCAACTGTCCTATTTGTCCTAATGATTTCCTATTATTATTAATATTTCTATACCTATCGCGAAGCAAAGAATGAGTAAATAATATAATTAATAGAAAATCATTAGGACGCTTAGGACATTAGGACGCCAGGACATTTGTCGATAATTTCAGGATTTTAACATAAGTCTTTATATTACAAGCATCTCTGCGCTCTCCGCGAACTTTGCGGTGAAATATGCAGGTTGACCGTGGATTAAACCTTTACAAAATCGGGCTGAATATATATGATTTTGTGCGGTACCGCCGATGTAGCTCAACGGTAGAGCACGGCTTTCGTAAAGCCGGGGTTGAGGGTTCAAATCCCTCCATCGGCTATAAGAAAAATAAAAAATAAAAATCGTGGGTTACAGAGGTGGTTTATGGCATATAATTTATGTCCTTCCTGCCATCAGCGAATTTCCTGGAGGCAAAAATGGAAATTTACAAAAGGCCTTTGCTCACGCAAAGAATCACCCTGCCCGTATTGCGGAACAATGCTTATTTATTCAAAATGGCCGCATACGCTACTTCAAATTGCTTCTCTATTGTTCATCGTTCAAGCTTGTTTAAGTTTGATAAAGTGGAATATTTATTCAATGATATTGTTCCTTGTTGCCGCATCGCTGGCCCTTATTGGCCAGTATTATTTAAAATTGGAAATAGTACAAAAAAAATGGGCATAAGTGACACAACACCAGAGGCATATAAAGTGCAATGCGAGCTTTATCGGCGAATGAGCCCGGAGAAAAAGCTTGAGCTGGTTTCGGACGCATATCGTATGGGCCAGTTGCTTTCAATGGCTGGTATCAGAATGCGGTATCCCGATGCTGATGAAAAAGAGGTCTGGCATATCTGGGCGAAACGTCACTTGGGCGAAGAATTATACAATAAAGTTTACTGCGAGTATAAAGAATGAAATGTTGGCTGACTGAACAAAACTTCAAAAAAAGCGATAGAATTAAAGTATCTTAAAAACTTATAAAATATGGAGTTGAATATGAGTAATGCAGATAAGGCAAAGGCGATTTATTTGGGAGGGTTTTCATGTGCGCCGGCGGTGCTGGCGGCATATTGCGAGCAGTTCGGCCTAAAACAGGGCACGGCATTGAAACTCTCAACCGGATTTGGCGGCGGTATGCATCTGGGGCAAACCTGCGGGGCGGTTACAGGCGCGATTATGGTCATTGGGCTTAAATACGGCAAAATGAAAGCAGACGACAACAAAGCAAAGGAAAAGACATTCGAAGTTGTAAAGCGGTTCGCGAACAAATTCAAGGCACGTTACGGCTCAATTGAATGCAAGTCGCTTCTGCGATGCGATATTTCTACGCCTGAAGGATTGAAGGAGGCAACAGACAAAAAACTTTTTACTACGATTTGCCCCGAGTACGTCTGCACCGCCGCGGAAATTCTGGATGAGGTACTTTGAAATGATAACTCTCTGCGATGACAAATATTGGGAAAGTAACAATGATTGATAAATGTGACAAAAAATTAGAATCCTTAAAGCAAATCCTCAAAAACCTGGGCAGGGTTGTTGTGGCATATTCGGGCGGTGTGGACAGCACCTTTCTGTTAAAGGCGGCTGTCGATACGCTTGGTGCGGAAAGTGTGCTGGCGTGCATCGCCGCGGGGCCGTCGCTGCCTAAAAGTCAATACGATAAAGCGATTGAGACCGCGAAAAATATCGGCGTCAAAATCCAGACCGTTCAAACCCAGGAGATGGCTGACGCATCGTATGCCGCCAACAAGGCCGACCGCTGCTTCCACTGTAAAAGTCACCTCTTAAAAACACTGCTCAATGTTGCGAAAGAAAATATTTTCGACAGCGTAATATGCGGTAATAATTTCGACGACAAAGACGATTACCGGCCCGGCAGCCGTGCGATTAAAGTTTTCGGTATCCGCTGCCCGCTCGCTGAGGCGGAATTGACCAAAGATGACATCCGTGCGTTGAGCAGGAAATTCAATCTGCCCACCGCGGATAATCCCGCCTCACCGTGCCTGGCGTTGAGGGTAACTTACGGCCTTGAAATTACCGGGCAGCGGCTTAAACAAATCGAGCAGGCCGAGGAATTTCTTAAAACGCTGGGCATGGTCGAATTTCGCGTTCGCCATCACGATACGGTCGCGCGGATAGAGGTGCATCCGAAAGATTTCAGCAAAATTACCGCCGAGCCGAACCGCGAAAAATTATCGAAAAATTCAAGTCAATCGGCTTTAAATATATCGCGATGGACATTCAGGGCTTTCGCAGCGGCTCACTAAACGAAATGCTTACGGAGCAGGAAAAGGCCCCCGACCATTCGCCAAAGACGGATTAAAAACGGTTAAAAATACCCCCGACGCAAGAGGCTGTGTTAAATAAAATTATATCTCTGCGGTTAAGATATATGCGGTTTAAGAAACAGTTTGTTTTGGGTATTTGCCGATGAGTCTGCCCTGGGCGAGGAGATGTCCTTCCATAGCGGAAAGCAAAAGCTGCTTATCGGCGATAATCGCGATATCTATTTTGTCGTCGAGAGCGTAAATCTTGAAAACATATCTGTGTGTGCCGCTTGCAGGGCATGGGCCGCCGTAACCGATTTTTTCAAAATCGGTAATCCCCTGGCGGGTGCCGTCCGGCAGGGTCTCATCGTCGGGAAAATTTTCCGGCAATCCATTTTTATCAGGCGGGATATTGAACAAAACCCAGTGTACAAAAGTCCCGCCCGACGCATCGGGGTCATCGCATATAATGGTAATGCTTCTGGTACCGGCGGGAATTCCCTCCCACGCTAAAGGCGGGGAAATGTCCTGCCCATCACAGGTATATTTTGACGGGATAAAATCACCGTCGGCAAAAGCCGGGCTTGTAATTTTAATGTGCGTTTTTGCCGCGCTCCTTAACAACAGGCCGCAATTCCCACAATCATATTGGCAAGATTTTTATGCGCTAAATACGAACATTTAACCGTGGTAGCTGAAAGCCAGTATTGTCGGCGAAACGAGTTTGAGGTAATCTTTCATATTGACCCTCACAGCCGTTTCGTGCGAACCAGCCTGAAAAGTTATGTGGTCATCTTTTTGCAGCTCCTTGTCCATAATCGTAGGCAGATTGTAGAGATTTCCAAAAGGCGGTTCTGCCCCTACCTCACAATCCGGACACAGTTTGGCGATGGCGGTCTCGTCGGCAAGTTCAAGGGATTGCGCCAAGCTGGCTTTTCAACGCCGCGAGGTCTATCTTGCGATGCGCCGCCAAAACGCACATTATAAATTTGTCATCCGCCTTAACCAGTACCGGTTTAGCCACAAACCTGCCGGATTCGTGTTCGACGGCGGCGAGGCGCTGGGCCGTATAAGTGGGACGATGGTCATCGGCCTGGTACTTTATCCCCGATTTTTCCAACAATTCCATTATTTTCATTTTTAGGTCCCCCAAAAAAATGTTGTATGTTAGTTTTCCTAGTTGCAGTTTATCCCCCCGGCACACACAAATCAACTGAAAAAGTATAAAATTCCGATAATTAAGCTTTTCCCTTACTATTCGTTTAGCCGCCAGGCCGCCCCCGCGGTTTTTTCGTACATTCAGTTGGCCGAGATGCGAAATCGTTAAAGCCGGTTAGGCAGTTAAATGAACAGACCCGAATTATGAGGAGGTTCTGCGTCTATTCCTGTCTTTCTGCTTTCGAATCTTTTCTATCCTTTTTGCCTCTGGGCTTTCTTTTCCCAACAGTTTATTCTCAAGCAATTCACACATTCTTTTTCTGGCATAATAACGATTAAGTCCCTGGCTGCGGCTCTTTTGCATTTTTACTGATAAGCCGCTGGTGATATGTTTGAGATGGACACAGGAAGAGCTTTTATTTACCTTCTGGCCGCCTGAACCGCCGCTTCTGACAAATTTTTCTGTCTATATCTTTTTCGAACAAATTGCATTTCTGCATACGCTGTTCGAGCTCTTCCTTTTTTCGTTCTGTAATTCCAAAGTTAATCATAGATTGTCAGCGTTTCCTTTACTGCGTCGCGATAGCTTTGGAGCGTCGGCGACTCAGCATCACCGCCTGTCGTGAGCGAAGCCGAACGGCACCGAGGCCCAGCAGCAAAAGCGTGGCGGGTTAGGGGGATGGTGCAACTGTAAAAAAACTTTACCATGGAAGTATTATATTGAGAAAACTCCATGTTTTGCCTTGTGCTATCGTTTTACCTTTTCCATATTAAACGCATAGCTACATTACCAACCCGTCAAAAACCCAAACCCCCAAGAAATACCATTATTTTGCCACCAACGCAATATAAAAGGAAATAACTGATACATCACAGACAAAAAAATGTTTTCTCAAGTCAAAGAAAGATTCTTTTTAATCAGGTCTACCAATTTTTTCCCAATTATTTGTAAATCGAAATTTTTTACCCAGATAAGATTTTCAGCCGCCATTTTTTTCCGCAGCGTCTCATCCTTAATTAACAAAGAAATTTTATCGAACCATTGCTGATTGTCCACTGCACAAAAACCGTTGATACCATCCTGAACATAATCGCGATTTACCCCGACAGGTGAGGCAACAACAGGCAAACCTGATGCCGCATACTGAAGAATTTTGAAGCCGCATTTACCCCTGGTAAAATGATTGTCCGGCAGCGGAGAAAGCCCAATGTCGCAGGTAGCTAAATCAAAGCTTTGCTTTTCAAGCGACCAGGGGCATTTTTCAACCATCATATTTTTAAGGTCAAAGAATTTATCGCAGATTATTCTCAAAACCACATTATCGAAACGTTTGCCAATTTCGTCAAGAGCAGGCCGAATTTCTTCGAGATAGCTCAAAGTAGCACTGCTGCCTATCCAGACAAGCCGGATTTTGCCGTCCCTTGTGGGCATGTTCTTTATCTGATAAGCCTCCGTTTCAAGCCCAGTGAGAAGAACCTCAACATTATGATTGAATTTTCGGGCGTAGTCCGCGAGATATTGATTGCCGGCGATAACCAAATTCGCCGCCGCCACCGTTCTGCGAAAAGGCAGAAAATGCCACGGGCTGTTACGCTGCGGCTTATGCGGATTGAACATCACAGCATCGTCAAAATCATAGATAATTTTTCGACTGTAATGCCTAAGCACAAAGATATCAAGAATATTGAGTTTTTTCTTATGGATAAAAACGCCGTCAAAATCCCTCGCTCTTCTGAACAGCTTTAACCGTTCTGAAAAACCGAACGGCAGCTTCGCGACCTCACAATCGATTCCGTTTTCACGCAAAATATCGAAGTAAATACCTATCCGCTGCCTGAAACTCGCCCGCTCTGGATTATTGCTTATAACAAGGATTTTCATGATATCTTTATCAATAAACAACTACAAAATTTCTGCCCATGGAGCTTCGTATTTACCCTTTTCTACTAAATCCATCAAATGCCCGGCAATCTTTGTACAATTGAACTCTCTATGAGATCGCTCCATGCCGGCCTTTGCGATTTTTTCTCTTTCATCATCATGTTTTAAATACCAGTCAGCAAGTTCAAAAAATTCTTCTTCGCTATCAAAATACTTCATGTGTACCCCATCTTCAAACAGCATTTCATAACCTTGGGTTCGCTTGGCAAGAGTGAATGTTCCGCAGGCAGGAATGTTTATATATCTATCCGAATGATAAAGTCTCACATTGCTGGTGATATTGACGCTTAATCCTATTTTTGCATTACTTAATGAACGGAAACAATCTAGTCCTAAAGTTCGAGGACGACCAAAACAGCCGTAGAGTTTTACGTTAGGCATCTCTTTAAGTCTTTTTACGATGTTATATCTAATTTCGTCACGTTTGAGACTGGAATGTTCTTCTTTTCCAGTGAATACAATATCAGTTTGCCATTTTTGTTCAATCTCGAATTTATATTGGATATCTGGATCACAGCAGAAAGGAATAAATGCACAACATTTAACTCCGGCGTTTTTATAAACTTCAAGAAATTGACCTGAACTTGGCATTGTCATTATGTCCATTTGTGCCCCTGTTTCTACACGTTTAGGGAAGTTCTCGGGGAAAGGATCACCATCTCTGCCAAGGAAAATAGTGTTAGGTGAGATACGGCGCATTTCTTTTACAGTATCCGCATCAAGTTCTTTCATACACAGAGCAAAAACGTAATCCGGATAGTAATACCGCATAAACTCCAAGAGGATTTTGTTGACTTTCCTATGCGCAAAATATCTTGCAATTCTTTTGTTTGCGATTGGGCTGCACTGCATGAGCATATTTCTGTGACTAAATTCTACTACATCATTGCCGGTACGGATTAGGCCCTTGACAATTCGTCTTTCGTCCACAAAGACAGCTTGTGACTTTTCATTTTTAAAATCGGATATTACAAGTATGCGTTTTGCTCTTTTCATTTTGTCTTTAATTCCGCAAGATACCTTGATTAATTTAAACTTTTTTTATTACCCTTTAGTAAACCAGAACATTGCACATGCGTATTTTTGATTTTCGAGTTTTGTAATATCGATATTTTCTAAAAATTCTTTATTATCTGTCGAACCAGATAACTCTACTAATTTAAGGTCGCTGAAGTATTCGAGTATCTGCCGCGGGCTGTGTATTCGATGAGCATTAAAGCAGATTCTGGACTTGCCGATAGGTAAAGAAAAATAAAGATTGCCGCCTTTGGCCAGTACCCTGCTTAACTCTTTTGCGGCTTTTTTTGTTCCTGATGGGTCGAGAGGATCACCATATCTGCCAAGACCTATATGCTCCGCCACGTGAAGACAGGAAAGCGAAGAAACAGAATTATCCTCAAAGGGCATTTCGAGAATACTGCCCTTGATTGATTCAAGATTGCCGATGTTGGATACCGTCAGCGGCCGTATATCCACAAATTCAACTTCTGTGATAGCGCTCAAATAACCCACAAAATCGACATCCGAACCTACATCTACATGTTTCAAAGGTTTATTTGCGAGAATCCTCTTAAATGCCCATATTCCCTGATAGAAGTAATGACTGTCAACGCCGGTTGTTGAGGTTTTATCAAAAAGACACGGATATGTATCCGAGAGCCTTATTTTTTCCGCACCTTCCATCCTGCTGTAGCGGTACCAGTCAGTAAAATATGCGGGGTATTTAGAGAGACCCGAAAGAATTTTCGACCTCATCAACGGTTTTTTCCATCTGCTGTAAAAACGTGACATTAATTATCTTTCTTACTTAATCTGAAAAATTCTGTACCGCTATGAGTGTGCATTGGCCTGTTACTTTCCAGGGATTCTATATCTATCCGGTAGCCCTGTCTGTACTTTTCTGCAAGCGTTTCTACTGTTTGTTCGGCGGTTCCTTCACTTTCATTAGCCGTTGACGTATTAACAAGATTCACCTGTATCGCACTTGCGCAATGCTTTTGAAAGGAAAGACGCCGAGGCAATTTGCCGCTGTTTTTTCGGCACCAGCGGCAGTTCCACGATTCGAGCGTATTCGGGCTGTAAAAATAACCCAGCGACTTTAGTAATTTCCGTTTCAATCCAAGCAGGCCGAAAAAGAAAGCAATCGCCGATGACGGAGCAAAAAGAAACTCCGTAATGGGATTATCTACACGTGAACCTTTCAGAATCTTTTTTACGAGCTCGGTTTTATAAATTGTAGCACAAAGCTCGAACGGATACCGGCTATTAGGAGTTTTGCCATCAGTCCAGTCTATGCTGCAAACAGCCTGACCATTTACATTATTTTCGGTAATAATGTCGCCGCCTGCCCCAAGAATTTCTTTGTCGAAGCGAAGAGAAAATCCAAAAATATTGACGGAATGTTCTTTGAAAGTTCTATCAATTATCTCAAAATCAACGCCATCGAAGTAAACAACATCATCTACTCCGAACATCATGTATTCGGTATCGATATGTTTGACGATATTGAAAAAATCCTTTGAAAAATCGCTCTCCTCAATCACAACGCAGCCCGGAAATTCGCTGAAGAGCTGTTTGTATTCCTTGCTGAAGAGTTCTTTTTTGTAGAGGATAAAAGTTTTGAAGATTTCTTCCGGGAAATGTGTGTACAAACTTCTCAGGTATCCTTCAAGCTGCAAAGGCCTGTTTTTTGTAAAAACGATATTGGTTATTAATTTCCCGTTTCTTCTCATCATTTATCCAGTGAACCGTCCGCCAGTATCTCTCGCACCTGCTTCGAAGCCTTATTTCCTGTCAGTTCTGCCACAACGCAAACTCCATTTTGCTTTTTCAGCGGTTGAAGTACATCGCCTGATAATATTTCTGATACTCGCCGGATACAACATTGTTGAGCCACACCTTGTTATCTAAGTACCATTGTATCGTCTTAACAATACCCTGCTCAAATGTAACCGAAGGCTTCCAGCTAAGCTCGTTGATTATTTTATCCGCGTCGATGGCATATCTCCTGTCGTGGCCAGGCCTGTCGGTAACGTGCTGAATAAGTGATTCTGGTTTACCGAGTTGTTTGAGTATCAGGCTGATTACCTCGAGATTTGTTTTCTCATTGCACCCGCCGATATTGTAAATCTCCCCGGGCCTGGCCTTTGTCAGAACCGCCCAGATAGCCGTACAATGGTCATAAACATAAAGCCAGTCCCGAATCTGCATCCCGTCGCCATATACCGGCAGAGCCTTATCGTTCAACGCGTTATTTATCATCAGCGGAATCATCTTTTCCGGAAACTGATACTGCCCGTAATTATTCGAACACCGCGTGATATTGTATCTCAGCCCCCACGTATGCCCGAATGCCCTGACCAAAAGGTCGGCGGCGGCCTTGCTGGCTGAATACGGCGAATTCGGGCTCAAAGACGTCTTCTCGGTGAACTTGCCCTCTGTTAAACTCAGCGTTCCGTAAACCTCGTCGGTCGAAATCTGTACGAATCGCTCAAGTTTCTTATCCCGTGCCGCTTCCAGCAGCGTCAATGTGCCGGTAACATTGGTCGTTATAAAAATTTTCGGCTCGGTAATTGAGCGGTCAACATGACTTTCCGCGGCGAAATTTATTATCGCGTCAATCTTGTATTCGTCAATCAGCCTGTCAACCAGCCCGGCGTCACAAATGTCGCCTTTGACAAACTTGTGATTGGGATGGTTCATAAATCCCTCGAGGTTTTCGAGATTACCAGCGTAAGTTAATTTGTCAAGATTAACAACAAAACAGTCCGGCTGCTCAGAAAGCACCATCCGGATGAAATTGCTCCCGATAAATCCCGCACCGCCTGTTACAAGTATTTTTCTCATAATCGAACCTCATTGTCATACCTGCGAAAGCAGGTATCCATAATTTTGGTCATCCGTCAAAAGCTCGCCTCCTGGATTCCCGCTTTCACGGGAATGACAGCGTTTAAAATCGTTTCAAAAATCTTTCCAAAGGTTCCTGCCAGTTTTCAATCGGCTCACCAAGCAGCGCCGTAATTTTCCCGCAGTCAAAACAACTGTTAAAAGGCCTTGCCGCGGCGCTGGGATAATCACTGGTTTTGCAGCTTTTCAGTCTGACCGGCAGATTTAGCTTTTCAAAAATAAAGTCAGCCATCCCGAACCTGCTGACATAACCGCCCGCGGCAAAATGAAAAAGCCCCTGCGGTTTTTTCTCCAGCAGTTTGCAAATCGCCTCAGCCGCCTCAGTCGTTGCCGTCGGTGAGCCTTTTTGGTCATCGACCACGCTAAGCTCCGGCCGCTGTTTCGCCGCCGCTATCAGCTTACTGACAAAATTATTACCCTTTAAGCCGTACGTCCACTCAAGACGCATTATACAGTTTAAACAGCCGCTTTCAACTAAAAGCTCCTCGCCGGCCAGTTTGCTCCCGCCATAAGTATTTATCGGATTCGGCTTGTCCGTCTCGACGTAGGGCTTGTTGCTCCTGCCGTCAAAAACAAAATCGGTGCTTATATGCAAAACCCATACGCCGTTTTTTTTCGCGATTTCACCCAGCACCCCCACCGCATGCGCATTAATCTTATACGCTAAATCCGCCTCGCTCTCCGCTTTTTCAACATTGGTATAGGCCGCGCAGTTAATAACTGTTTTGGTATTCTTCAACGCCTCCCGCAAATGCTGCGGGTTAGCAATATCGAATTCCGGCAGGTCAAAAACAACGGTATCATAGCCCCCATTCTCACATGCCGCCGCCAAATCCGTCCCAAGCATTCCTTTTCCACCCAGTATTACGACCTTTTCTTTACCCATCTTTCCGCGTCCACTCGTAAGGAATGTGATTATTGTGCGGATGCGTGCGGAACTCGTCCGGCTGTTTATAGTCGTACATCTCCGAAACGATATTCACAATATACGCCTCGGTATCGCTGACGCACATCCAGCCGTGTTGCACCCCGGGAGGAATCCGTATAAGCCCCGGACAATGCTCGCCCAGATAAAGCTGATTTATAACGCCGTAGGTGGGTGAATCCTTGCGGTCATCATAAAGGGCGACTTTCACTGTCCCTTTTATGACGTAAAAATGGTCGGTCTGCGTTTTATGGTAATGCCACGCCTTTACAACCCCCGGATAAGTCGTCGTAAAATAAACCTGCCCGAACTTCTTAAACCACGGGTCGTCCGCCCGCATAATCTCGCCCAACCGGCCGCGCTCATCCGACAAAACCTTGCCGCATCGCACCGCCACACCGTCTATCAGCGAACCCGAACCCCAGATAATAAGGCTTCCCTCTGAAAATACTGTTTTAAGTTTCGCAATCTCTTTGCTCATTTCGGCGGCTCCTTCGCAACCAGTTCATTTACCTTGTTCAATGATTCAAACGTGCCGGCATCACTCCACCAGCCTTCCAGAATATCGTAAGTCAACTGCCCCCTGTCGATGTAGGCGTTGTTTATGTCCGTAACTTCGTATTCTCCGCGGGCCGAAGGTTTCAGGGTCCGAATTATATCGAAAACCGCCCCGTCATAAAAATATATGCCTGTTACCGCGTAATGCGATTTGGGATTTTTCGGCTTCTCTTCGATTCCTATGACCCTCGTGCCGGAAATTTCCGCCACCCCGAAACGCTGTGGGTCTGAAACCTTCTTTATCAGCAGCTTCGCCCCGACCTTCTGCTCCATAAACTTATCGGCGTAGCTTTTCAGATTTGCCTCGAATATATTGTCGCCCAGAATTACCGCGACGCTTTGCCCATTGGCGAAATTATCCGCCAAAGACAGCGCCTGTGCGATTCCGCCGGCCTCATCCTGAACCTTATACGTAAATTTGCACCCGAATTCCTTACCCGAACCCAGCAGACCGACCACGTCGCCCATATGCTCAACGCCCGTTACTATCAGAATTTCGCTGATTCCGATACCCGTCAGCTTTTCAATCGGATAATAAATCATCGGCTTTTGCCCCACCGGCAGCAGATGCTTGTTCGTAACCTTAGTTAACGGCCGAAGTCGCGACCCCGTGCCGCCAGCAAGTACTACGCCTCTTAACTTCATTTTCGCCTCCTAAAGCTTTTTCTTCTAATTAGTAATTAGTTAGATTGTAAAGCCAATCGGTGCCATTGTCAACCTTGCTTCGGGGTAGAATACAGAAGAAAAGTTGGTGGTTTGGAGTTCGTAGTTGGTAGAAAAAAGGCGCAAGACGCAGGACGCCAGACCCAAGCAAATCAGCTGCAAAAAGACACAAAAAATTTTCCAAAGAGGACAAAAAGGAACTTCTGAAAATATTACACGCGGAAACCAAAGTTTTATTGAAATGACCGCTATATATAGCCTACGGATTAAATTTGTGGTTCACCCGCTCCATCACTGTCGCGGCTCGGATTTATTTGTCGCTGCGTTTTTAATTGATTATTGAAAAAATAATTGATAACCTAACCGTGATAAGAATATTTTCAATTAAAAACGGTGTTATCTGTGTAATCCGTGATTAAAAATTATGGAAACCTTAAAATTATTGCGAGATTATTTTCCGACCGCGGTTTATACCGGCAAGTGCCTTGTGTTTATCAGCGAGGACTGGCGGGTGGAACTGACCGAGCATAAAGACAACGATTACAGCAAAGGCGATTCCAACAGCTCTATTATCAGGGTTAGGATTTACAAAAAGGCACTCAGTGGTGAGTTTATCCAGGGTCATTACGAGGATTTCCAGCTTGATACACTGGGCGAACTCGCCGAGCAGATTGAAAAATACGTCCAGTTGGCCGTCGGCTCAAACCTCAGGGAAAAAACAGAATAAAAACCTATGTCTGATTTGATGGTTCAGGATATTAACGGCTCAGCGGTTTTTACCGCCAAAATCGTTCCCGGCAGCAGCAGAACCTCTCTCGCGGGCATCCTCGACGGAATGCTGAAAGTCAAAGTCGCCGCCCCGCCGGAGAAGGGAAAAGCCAACCAGAACCTCGTCGAGTTTCTCGCCGACCAGCTTAACATCAAAAAGAAAGACATCAAAATCCTCACCGGCCAAACCAGCCCCATCAAACAGATTCAAATCTCCGGAATCTCATCCCAGATGCTTATAAGTAAATTAAATATTATAAAGTAAAAACCAAATTTGAATTTTGTGCCTTTGGAATTTGTTTTGTACTTTGCGCTTCGGATTTTCCCGGCTTTGCCTCACTTTCTTCTTTACTTTTTCAGGTGCTATGGCCGAAAATGTATAATACAGAATAAAGGACTGATTCGTGAAAAACCCTTTTAAGCAAATTGAGGCCCCGAAGATAAGAAACGAAAACCTCGCTGACTATATTTCAGCGGTGGTCATCATCTTAATGGCTATCGGTACAATTTTCGTCTTCTCTGCGGGTGTGAACGTTACGCAGGAGCTTAGCTGGCGTAAGTTTTACAGCTCACCGGCCATGCGCCAAATCCTGTTTTTCCCTCTGGCGGTACTGATTATGTACGCTTTCTCGCGCCTGGACTATCGAAAGTTTCACCTCGCCGACACCTGGGCAAAATCGCCCATCGTGTATCTGCTCGGCATCAGCGTGATTCTACTCATAATGGTTTTAATTCCGCACTTTGGGGTAGAGGTAAATTACGCCCGACGGTGGCTGCGGATTCCCGCGGGACCTGTAAGCATCAGTTTTCAGCCCTCGGAAATGGCCAAATGGATTACCATTTTCTTTGTAGCCGCATTTTGCGATAAATTTAACGACGACCTTGGCTCCCTCGGCAAAAAATTCGTATCAATATGCCTGATTGTCGGCCTGGTCGCGGGGCTGATTCTCATCGAAGACTTCGGAACCGCGGCCCTGGTTGCCCTGCTGTCTTTCCTTATTCTCATTATCGCCGGCGCAAGGCTGGTCTATATGCTGGCGCCGCTTCCATTCGGAGTTGTAGCCTTTGTTTTAGCGATAATACACTCCGATGCGAGGAGACTGCGAATTCTGGCCTTTTTAAATCCGGAGCAATTCGCCGAGTCAGCCAGTTACCAGGCAAACCAGTCCCTTATCGCACTCGGCTCAGGCGGCATATTGGGAAAAGGGCTTGGCATGGGCATCTGCAAGTACGGCCATTTGCCTGAAGACACCACAGATTTTATTTTCGCCATCATAGGCGAAGAAATGGGGCTTATCGGCACAACATTGATTATTATGCTGTTCATCCTGTTCGCATTGCTCGGAATTCTGGTCATTGTGCGATGCAAGGACCGATTCGGGCAGCTTTTGGCGGCTGGAATTGTTATGGCTGTTTCTATCCAGGCGGCACTCAATATCGGCGTGGTAACCGTGGTACTGCCCACAAAAGGAATACCTTTACCTTTTGTAAGCGCCGGAGGGACAAGTATGCTCTTTTCCGCTTTTGCCGTCGGAGTTTTGCTGAATATCGCCCGCCAATCCACTAAAGAACAAATTGTCACACCGCCTCTTTCTGAACCATTAATCGCAGAGTTCACAGAGAATAATAATTTTTAACCACGAATTCATGCGAATTAAAACAAATCTTTTTTTAGAGTCTAATCTTGCATTTTTTTGGTTGGAGAGGTATTTTATAGGGGCGAAAGTCCATTATCTTTTTGGGTTTTTTCAGGAAAGGAAAGAAAAATGTTTTACAAAACTATTTTTAAAGTTGTTTTGCTCGCAACGCTATTTACACTGTTGTCCTGTTCAGCCACCAAAACTATAACTTCTCCGAAGGATGATAATAATAAGGCTAAACCAGCCGCAAAAGTCGAAACTAAATCTCCCGTTCAAACAATAGACGCAAACGATGAAATTGTAGTCAGTCTTGGAGACAGCAAATTGACGATGCGACAGCTCGAGTGGATGAAACCCAATGCGCCAAAAGAGGAAATGGTGAAACTTGCGGAATGGTGGCTCGAAAATGAAATGCTTTACGAAGAGGCGAAAAAACGGGGTATTACCGATGAGCCAAAAGGGAAATTTATAGCCGATATGGTTGCCAAAAGAGCTTTTGGAATAGAACTTCGCGAAAAAGTTCAAGACGCCGTTAACATATCTGATGCTAACGTTATCGAGTATTATGAGCAAAACAAATTAAAAGATCCAAAACTAATGAAGCAGGGTTCTTATACTTTTACGCACATCAGAACAGCTACCTTGGCAGATGCGCAGAAAATCCTCGAAAAAATAAAAGCCGGCGAGGATATAGCGACTCTCGCTAAACAGATGCCGGCTTCCATCCACTCTAAAAAAGACGGTAAAGTTTCCAATGCCTCTGATTCTACGGTGGAAATGCGGTTTGGTGAAGCTATCTATAACGCTCTCAAGGCGGCGAAAACCGGTGATATAATCGGGCCTATCGAGGTCTCCAAAGACGCTTATGAGGTTGTACGCCTTGATGAAAAGGTCGCGGCCTCGCCCCTTCCGCTTGTAAAAGAACGGCTTAAAAAGCAGTTATTGCAGGCTGAAAAAGCTAAAGCTCTTGATTCTTTGCTCAGTTCGCTTAAGGAACAAAACGCTGGCCAAATTAAAAAGTCGGCTTTCTTAACCAACCCCACCAAAAAATGAGAAAAACATAAAAGACAGTTCGCCTTTGTGCCTTGGCGGGAAAGAGTTTTTGACCACGAATGACCACGACTAAACTCGAAAATAAAGCGTGTTTGGAAAAGGTGTCGTTATTCTTTCGTCGCTTGTACGATATTTTAGCACCAAAAGCATGTAGTAACCTTATATTCGCGGCCTTGTTCTGCACATTGCTTATCAAATTCATCAACTCTTGTAATATGCATCTTGTCAGCCAGTACCCGCGATGGATTCTCTCCGATATCGCGGTTTTGCTGGGTATTGAAATAATCCTGACTACCGCGTGTTTTTACAAACCCAAACGCTGGGTGCTTCGAACATCTATGGCAATTGCCGTTATAGTCCTGCTCTGGTCACTCTTTAATGCCGGCTGGATGGTAAGAACAGGAACGCAGATTCTCCCTTCGGTCTTTCTGCCTTTGATTCGTGAGCCGCTCAACATACTCGCCATGGTTTTTTTGAACATGATAAAAACTCCCCTTGCAGGGATAATTCTTGTGGGTTCAGGCACGGCCGCTGTAATATTTTCCGTTTCTATTTTTATGAACCCGCCAATACCGAAATACAACCGTAAAATCTTCAAGAGTAAACTATATATTTCGTGCGCCATTGTTTTCTTCTCTGCTCTGGCCGGCAGCGTAATCGCCCAAACCGGTTCCACTCCGATAGCTTCTGAGGGAATGTGCTACAACAGCCAGTTAAGAGCTGTTACAATTTTCTTCACTAAGGATAATCTCGAAGAATTAATTCAGCCTCCGCATGAAAATACACAGCGAATAATACCCGAATTCGATAAAGTGATTCTGCCTCGCCGTTCGGAACCAGCGGTACAGCCGTACAATGTGGTTTTGATTGTTTTGGAGGGAGTCCAGTACAGATTTACATCGCTCTATGATAAACAAAAAAATCTGACGCCGTTCATGGCGGATTTGGCTAAACAGGGCGCACGAGTTTGAAGATAACCGCTCATCCCTGACTCATACGACAAAATCGCTATTCGCGATGCTGACCGGTTATTTGCCTTCTGCTTACGAGGATGTCAGCGAGGCTGTTCCTGCCGTTAAACCTTACACCGGTATCGCCACCATACTGAAAAACCAGTTAGGCTATCGAACCGCCTTTTTCCAGTCTGCAAAAGGCGAATTTGAATGCTGCCCCGGTCTGGCTTACAACCTCGGCTTTGAAAAATTCTGGGCAAGAGAAGACCTCAAAGACCCCAACGCTTACTTAAGCTACCTTGCCGCCGACGAGTTTCAAATGTTAAAATATGTTCTGCAATGGATACAAAAAGATAAATCTCCTTTTTTCGTAACAATGATGTGTTCGGTAACTCACGATACTTACGAGATTCCCAAATGGTTTGGAACCCCTGCAAAAGAACATGTCGAGCGGTACAGGCAGACAATCGCATACACTGACCAATTTATCGCCGCTGTTGATAAGGAACTCAAAAAACTCAATCTTTCCGACAGAACGATTCTCTGTGTAATAAGCGACCACGGCGAGGCCTTCGGCGAGCATGGTTTGTCCGCCCATGAGCGGATTCCCTTCGACGAAGCCCTTCGTGTACCCTGGATAATACGTGCGCCGGGACTTATTAAACCGCAGACGCGAATTGTAAAACCCGTATGCTCCATCGATTTAACACCTACACTTCTGACCCTGCTCGGATTCGACACTCAAAACGCCGGTTTCGACGGCGTTAATGCTCTTGGAAATATCCCTGATGACCGAAGATTATATTTTTCCTGCTGGATACAACAGGGACCCACCGGATTTGTCCAGGGAATGCGAAAAATTTTCCACGACCCGGCAACCGATATGGTTTCAATTTATAATCTGGATACTGACCCCCTTGAACTAAAAGGCATGAAAGCGGATAAACAGCAGGCAAAAGAAATTGCCGACCAAATCAACGAATGGAAAAAATACTCCGTCTTCAAAATCAACCAGCAGCCAAAAGGCGAAAAAACGCTTTTTGACCGCTGGCTTTGCCATTGGAACGACAGGGTCGCGAATGCGGAATACATCCCGAAATCAAAACAAAGGAAGTAAAGATGAAACAGTTAATATGTGTTTGGATTAAATAACAGAATAAAAGTTTTAGGAAAGGACATTTAAAAATGGTTAGATATAAATTTTTTGTTTCGGCGTTTCTAACGCTGGTCTTGACAGTATCTGGATGTTACCAGCAGAAGATTGAAAAGGGGCCGCTCGGAGGCGATGTTATCCAGTTGTGGCCAGGTGTTGCGCCTGGCTCGCAGGGTGTTACGGATAATGAGTCTATGAGTAAAAATTATGGGGTGCGGGATGTCCATAGGCCTACGCTGACAATTTTCCTGCCTGAAAAAAGCAAGAATACGGGAACTGCGATAGTGCTTTGTCCCGGAGGTGGTTATGGCGGTATTGCGATGAATCTTGAGGGTTATTCAATAGCCAAGCGGCTAAACGAATTTGGAGTCGCTGGCATCGTTCTGAAATACAGGCTGCCCAGACCTGCCGGTGGACACGTTTACGGCGACACGGTTCCCCTGATGGATTTGCAGCACGCGATTCGCACGGTGCGATTCAACGCGAAAGACTGGGGCATCGACCCTAATCAAGTCGGTGTGATGGGTTCCTCCGCTGGAGGGCATCTGGCTTCGACGGCGGGAACGCATTTCGATAAAGGCAGACTAGACGCCAACGACCCAATCGAAAGATTATCATCCCGTCCAGACTTTATGGTGCTGCTCTATCCGGTAATTTCTATGGATGATACGATTACACATAAAGGTACAAAAAAGAATCTCATCGGTGAAAATCCAAGCGAAGAACTTGTCGAGAAATACAGTAACGAAAAGCAGGTAACCTCTGAAACCCCCGAAACATTTCTTATCCTTGCAAATGACGATAAGACTGTCTCGCCCGAGAACAGCGTAAGGTTTTATCTCGCCCTGAAAAATTCAGGCGTCCCCGCGGAAATGCACATTTTTGAAAATGGCGGACACGGATTCGGTCTCGGTAAAAACAAAGGCCCGGTCTCACATTGGCCAAATCTACTGCACGACTGGATGCAGCTTAACAACCTCCTTAAAAAATAATCCCGCAAACAAAATAAGTATAGCCTATATATTAATGTTTGATTGCGGAGTTGAGTTGCCTAATGGCTGCTGAACAGCTTGTGGTTTAGGTTTTTGATAATTCGGGGTAAATTCTTTTATGCGGCGTGAGGGCTGCGGCTGAATTTGCTGTGGTTGTTCTACCACCTGCGGTTGTTCCACCGGCACCTGCTCCGTTGCGGCCTGAGATTGCGTTTCTACCACTTCTGTAGAAACCTGCTGTTGCTCAGGTTCAACCGGCTCTGTAATAACCTGCGTTTGTTGTGGTTCCAAAGGCTCTGCTGAAACCTGCGGTTGTGGTTCCGGCGGTTTAGGCTTCGTTTGATTGTGGATAAATTCAGCGACCTTTCGGTAATCCTCCGCGCCATTGCAGGCCGGCTCATACTCGAAAATCGTTTTGCCGTAACTCGGCGCTTCAGCCAGTTTTATATTTCTGCGAATGCAAACCGGCAACACCTCCGCCTGAGACCATGCGCAGTTTGTGCCTCTGGCGCTGCTTAAAAACTGCTCTATATCAGCCTTAACCTCATTCATCAGCGACGCCCTGCTGTCGAACATGCAAAGCAAAATACCCTTGACCCTGAGGTTCGGGTTGATTCTCTTATTTACAAGCTCAACTGTCTGAAGAAGTTTGCCAAACCCCTGCAGCGCGAGAAAGTGCGGCTGAAGCGGTATCAAAATCTCCTCAGCGGCGGCAAGCGCATTAAGCGTCAGCAACCCCAGCGATGGAGCACAATCAATAATCATATAATCGAACTTGTCCCTGGCCTGACTAATCGCCTCGCGAAGTATCGTTTCTCTCCCCACCACGCTGACCAGCTCGCTCTCGGCGCCGACCAGATTTATATTAGCCGGCAAAAGCCAAAGATTCGGCCTGACCTGTCGAAGCTCGCCCTCGAAGTCCGCCGACTGCGTCAGCACTTTATATGAGCCTGCCTCGATAGTTTCAGGGTCGAGTCCCAGATGTATCGTCAAATGCGCCTGAGGGTCGAGGTCAAGCGCCGCAACTCTCATCCCCAAATTGGCAAGTGCCGCCGCGGTATTAACCACCGTCGTGGTTTTGCCCACCCCGCCCTTTTGATTTAATACCGCTATTATCCTCATTGCATCTCTGGTTTTAACTTTTTCATCACAGCGTCCAGCACACCGTTAACGAAACCAGGCGACTGCGCCGTGCTGAACGTTTTGGCAAGCTCAATCGCCTCATTTATCGCGACTTTCGGCGGTACATCCTTACAGAACCGCAACTGATAAACGGCCAATCTCAATATGCTTTTATCCACAAGACACAGCCTGGACATGTCCCACCTGATTATTGATGCCGCTATCATCTCGTCGCATTCCTTGAGGTTCTCCCATGTCCCTTTAACCCATTCCATCGCCTGTTCCCGCACCGACTCTTCCTGCTCGTTTTCAATCAGAAAACTGCCAAGCTGCTCCAGCAAGCCGGCTCCCTGGACTTCGAGCTGATACAGGGATTGTACCGCCAAAGCCCTGGCCCTGGTCCTCTTATCAATCTGCCGACTTTTTTCCAAGAGATTGTCTGCCAATTTCACAATAATAAATTTTCAATGAACAATTAAATCTGTTCCATCACACTGGCCATTTCCATCGCGGTCATCGCGGCGTCCGCGCCGGCGTTACCCATCTTCGTCCCAGCCCTGTCAACAGCCTGCTCAAGCGTATCGCACGTCAGCACACCAAAAACCGCAGGCACCACGGATTCATAATTTATCTGGGCTACACCCCTTACAACCTGCTGACAGACATAATCATAATGCTGCGTCTGTCCTCGAATCACCGCGCCGAGACAAAGTACCGCCGCGAATTTCCCGCTCTTTGCGAGTTTCTTGGAGGCCATTGTAATCTCGCACGCGCCCGGTACCCAAATTACCGTTACCTGCTTTTCGTTCGCGCCATGCCTCTCAAGACAATCCACCGCGCCAGCCACCAGCTTGGACGTTATAAATTCGTTAAACCTGCTCACGACAATCGCGTAATTGCCTTTGCCCGCCGCTATCTGACCTTTTATTTCCTTTACCATATTTAAGCTTCTCCCATAATGGGTTAATAGAGAATTTTATTTAATCCAAAATTTTTGGATATTATAAGACTTTCGCCGCTGCTTTTCCAGAAAAACAGTTATATAGTCTGATTATTTCTCCGGTGTCATTTCGCCATCTTCAGGCTAACTTTCGTAATTATAAGAAGTTACACTTAAAATTTCCAGCAAAATTTCATTCAACATAAAAAAACGTCCCAATCCGCCAAAAACGCCTAATTCCGCATGGTTTATCGAGCGATAAACTTTTCGTAAAGTTATAGTCTAACTATTGAAATAAAGATGGTTTATGATGTTCGAAGAAGATACAAATTTTGACTCTTACGATAAGGCCGAAAGCAAGGCCCGCGCGGCCTTTGAGCTTTACGAAAACGGCAAGCTCCCGCAAGCCCTCATCGAGCTGCAGGAAGCCATCGACATAAACCCCTCAAACAGCGCTTTGCATTTCAATAAGGCCCTGGCACTCGACGCTCTTAACCGCTTCGAGGACGCCATCCGCGAATATGAAACCGCCCTCGAACTCAATCCCATGGACCCTGAAACGATGAATTCGCTGGCCGTCGATTACACCCGCACAGGCCAGTACGACCGCGGCATCGCTCTTTTCGAGCAGATTGAAAAACTCGACCCAGCCTTTGAACCCTGCTATTGCAACAGGATTATCACCTATGCTGAAATGGAACAGCACGATTTGGCAGAGCAGATGTTCTACCTCGCCCAGCAGATTGAACCCGACTGCGCCCTGTGTTACTACAATATCGGCAACAGCCTTTTCATTCGAGGCCAATACAAAAAAGCGATAAGATGCTGGCAAAAGACCGCCGAACTCGAACCAACCCATCCGCAAATCAATTATCGAATCGCGCAGGCGTGCTGGTCTGACGGCGATTTCACAAAGGCTGAAGAATATTTCCTTATCGAGCTTCGCGCAAATCCAGGCGATACAGAGGTCATCCTCGATTTCGGATTATTGCAGCTCGAATCCGGCAGCATCGAATCAGCGAAGGAAAAATTCCATCGTGTCCTCGAACTAAAGCCCGACACCTCCGCGGCACTATTTTATCTTGGCGAAATCGCGTTTAACGGGGACGATTACGAACAGGCCTCGAATTTATTTAACGACGCGATGCAATGCGGCGAATCGGCCGGCCCGCGTTACCGGCTCGCACAGCTTGCCCTGACGCGCGGCAATAAAGGCGCAGCCAAATCATATCTGCTCAGCGAACTTGAACTCTCACCGGAAAATCCGGAAATCCTCATTTCAATGGCACTTATGTTTCTCGAATTAAATGAGTCGCTCTACGCGGCACACTGTTTACTCAAGGCATCCGACATCGACCCGACAAACGCGGAGGTTTATTATTATCTCGGCCTGGTCAACACGTCCGTCCGCCAGTACGATGAAGCCGTAAAATCTTTTGAACGCGCTGTTGGTCTTAACCCCTGCCATTTAAAGGCCTTAAAGGATTCAGCGACGGTCTATTTCGCGATGGGCAACTTAACTGCCGCCGCCGACAGAATCACCCAGTTCCATGCCGCCGCCGGTTCAGATTTGCGTTTAACCATCCTTTTCTGCCTTATCCGCATCGCTCAAATCGCAAACCAAATCAAAAAACATTTTGGGAAATAATCGCTAAAATTTGCCTAAATTAAGCGCGAAAATGAGTGCGTTAAGAAATCACGGTTATTTGGAGCTGTATCTGATTTCGCCGCCGACGATTGTTTTTTCAGCCCTGCCTTTTACCGGCCAGCCGTGATAGGGACAATTCCTGCTCTTGGAAATGAATTTATTGACGTCTATTTTATATTCATAATTCGGGTCGATAATAGTAACATCGGCCTGTTTGCCCCTGCCTAACGTGCCTTTGTCGATTCCGATTATTTTCGCTGGCCTTTCCGTCATCATCCTGATTAAGCCCGGCCAATCCAGGATTCCCGGTTCGATAAGCGCCTTGATATAAAGACCCAACGCGCATTCGAGACTGGCTATCCCAAATGGTGCGGCCAGAAACTCCAGCTCTTTTTCGCTCTGCAGATGCGGCGCGTGGTCTGTCGCCAGGGCGTCAATCAGCCCTTCTTTTATAGCTTCTTTAATCGCCTCGATATCTTTGACCGTTCGCAGCGGGGGACTGACCTTATAATTTGTATCATATTCTGCGCAGCTTTCCTCGGTCAACAGCAGATGGTGCGGCGTTACCTCACAGCTTACAGGGAGATTCATATTTTTCGCGGCGCGTATCAATTCCACTGAACCGGCAGTGGAAATATGCTGAGCGTGATAGCGAACCTTTGTTTTTTTAACTAATTGAATATCGCGCCAAAGCATCGCCTCTTCCGCGAGAGCGTCCATTCCCGGCAGCCCGAGAATCGTTGAATAGTAGCCGGAATTCATCACGCCGTTACCGACAAAATTATCGTCCTGACAGTGCTGTGCAATCACGACATTGAACATCGAAGCGTATTTCATCGCCCTCAGCATTACCGCCGGATTCTGAACCCCGTTGCCGTCGTCGGTAAAACCTACGGCGCCGGCCTCAGCCATAAAACCCATCTCCGCAAGTTCAACGCCTTCACGCTTTTTCGTGATCGCCCCCATCACATAAACATGAGTTTTGCGTGCCTGCCTGCCCTTGCGGTGAACATATTCAACATCCGTTTCACTCTCGATAGGCGGAGTTGTGTTCGGCATACACACAACCGATGTAAACCCCGCCGCCACCGCCGCCGCCGAACCGCTCGCGATGGTTTCCTCTTCTTCGTCTCCCGGCTCACGAAAATGAACGTGAATATCAATCAGGCCGGGCGTTACCAGTTTGCCCGTCGCGTCAATCACCGTTTCCGCAGAGCGGTTCAACTCTTCCGACCTCGGCGATTTTCCCGTCAACAATAAGAATATCGCATTTCCTGTCGATGTTATTCGCAGGGTCTATGACACGGCCATTTCTTATCAAAAGTGTTTGATTCATAATTTACTTCGCTAATTTGTCGCGGCCTGGTTGACCAGGAACAGTACCGCCATTCGTACAGCCAAACCGTTTGTTCACCTGCTGGAGTATAACGCTGTTTGCTCCGTCGGCGACTTCGCTTTCTATTTCCACGCCGCGGTTAATCGGACCGGGGTGCATCACGATAATGTCGGCGTTTGGCCTTTTCATCCGCTCGACCGTCAGGCCGAAATAATGCGAATACTCCCGCACCGAGGGGAAGGGATTGCCGCCCTGCCGCTCGAACTGTATCCGCAGCATATTTATAACGTCAACTTTTTCAATCACCTCATCGAGCGAATAACTCACCTTGACCGGCAGCTTGCTCACCTCCGGGGGCATCAGGGTCGGCGGCCCGACGAATATCACTTCGGCGCCGAGTTTCGTCATTGCCCACATATCGCTGCGGGCAACGCGGGAATGAGCGATGTCACCGACTATCGCGATCTTGAGACCTTCGAGGCTGCCTTTGATTTTGCGAATTGTGTAAACGTCCAGCAGTCCCTGTGTCGGATGCTCGCAGAATCCGTCGCCGGCATTGACCACGCAGGCGTTGATATTTTTACTCAACAAGCTGCGGCACACCGCCGGCGTTATGGCGGATTACGACAATATCGATTCCCATCGCCTCGAGATTTTTCGCCGTATCGAGCAGCGTCTCACCCTTGCTGACGGAACTGACCTTTTCGGTAAACTCGATAACATCGGCGCTGAGCCGGCTGGCCGCCAGCGTAAAACTGTTTCGCGTCCGCGTGCTGTCCTCGAAGAAAAGATTCACCACGACTTTGCCTCGCAACGGCGGGGCCTTTTTTATCGAGCGTGTGCTTATCTCCTCGAAGCCTTTGGCGGTGTCGAGAATATAAGTGATTTCCTCCGCGCTTAACTCTCGCAGACCAAGCAGATGCTTGCGGGTCCATTCGATTTAATTGCTGTGTCATATCTTTAGTATACGCTGATTCATACTACCTCGTCTTTTCCATCGGATTCCACGAGATTAACCTGCACGGATTCTTCCGGCGAAACGTCCGCCTTGATTCCTGAATAATCCGCCTGTATCGGAAACTCCCTGCCGATCCGTTCAACCAGAACCGCCAGCCGGATTGCTTTCGGCCTGCCAAGGTCGATAAGCGCATCCATCGCCGCCCGCGTTGACCTGCCCGTGTATAAAACGTCATCGACCAGTATTATTATTTTGTCGTCGATATCGAAGCCGATTTCCGTCGCCCGCACCTGCGGCTGCGCGTACTTTTGCGGCGAATTCAGGTCGTCGCGGTACAGCGTAATATCAAGCGTTCCACAGGGAATATTTCTGCTGAGCTTTTTTGACAGGCGTTTTGCCAGCCGCTGCGCGATGATTTCACCCCTACTGCGAACCCCGATTACCGCGATATCCTGCCCTTTGGGTATCTGAGAAATAACACGATTTGTCAAATCCTCGAGGATTTGCCCGATTTGTCCCGAATCCAAAATTACCTTCATATCCGATGCTGTTCCTTAATATGGCGTTTCAGCTTGATTTTCACAGAATCTACCACAACCACACCAAAATAGCAAGGTCTATGCCGTTTTTTTACCTAAACCGTTTAACCGCCTTGATTTTTCTAACTCAAAATCCCAAATAGAAGATTCGCTGCGGCGAACTCACGACTGAAAACTATTATCCTTGCCGCTCACCGCCGTAAGTTATCTTACTCCGCCACCTGCGGGCAGGGGAGTTGTTCAGTGCAGGCAGGTGCCACGGCTAAACGATGCGGAATGGTTCAGAAATATTCATATAGTTACTCTTTGATTTGTTTGGTGCGGTATTGGATATATGCCTGGCGGATTGCTATATAGGTGTCAACGGAGGCGGACTTGAACGGACTCGTAGTCTCCGATGTGGAATGAGCCGGTGTTGACGAAATCGGATGCGTAGATGCCGATGGAAGCTTCGGTGGGTTTAACGTAATGGACGGGATTTAGGAAGGCATCGCCTATGGTTCCTGCGGAATCTCTCAAAGTTGATGGGCCAAGTATGGGCCAGACAACATAAAAGCCATCGTGTAAGCCGTGTACGGCGAGAGTTTGGCCGAGGTCTTCTTTGGTAGGGGAGAGGTGGTATTTGTCTTGTGCGGGGTCGCCGAGTCCGAGAACGCCGACGGTGGTATTTATACCGAATCGGCGCAATTCTCTGTTTGCCTGTGGGCCTTTACCCTGAAGAAGACAATTAACAAAACGCACGGGAGTGGTGACATTTCCAAAAAAATTGCGAACGCAGATGCGAGCTGGTTTGCGGGACTATTTTTTCATAAGTCTGCATAACTGGCTTTGCGACCCAGAAATAAAATCTGTCATTAAGCCGAACATCGCCCGGTTCCATGATTCGATGGGGTCCGGAATGGCGACTTGGTTTTCGGCGAGCTCTGGTTCAAATTCATTGAAGTCGGCATCGTCTGATGAATTGACGTCGGTGGGTGATGCAATGGGCGAATTTGGATTTTTCCGGGCGGAAGAGGCGCAACCGGCCAAGCTGAGAAGCCGTATCATAATCAGGAAATAGTATCTCATTTGTCATTCTCCTGTTCATTATGCTTGGCCTTAGGCTCTTTGCCATAGGGCTTAATCAAGTACCAGTAATTGCGGCAGCAGGGTTAACGAAGCCAACAGGGCCACGGTAATTGCCAGGACCGTCAACAGACCAAAATATATTGTTGGGATGAAATTCGAGAGGCACAGGATGGAAAACCCGATGACTAAAGTTATGGTGGTATAGTAAATGGCATGGCCGATGCTGTCGTGGGACCGGTGCAGGGCGAGAGGTAGCTGCCGTCGGTCTCGACCTCATGCTTAAAGCGGTGGATGTAGTGTATTGTGTCATCGTCGGCCGAGACCGACGCCAATGGCGGCGATGGTAATAGTCATCATATCCAGCGGAATATGCAGCCAGCCCATGACGCCCAGGACGCAGCTTATGGCCAGCATGTTCGGGAATATGGCGATAACGGCAATCCGCAGGGAGCGGAACAATACGACGAATGTCCCCATTAGGGACAAGTGTGGCAAAACCCATAGTTACTATCTGGGATGTGTACAGGCTTTGAAGCATGTTGTTGTACAGGACCAGCGTACCGGCCAGGTGTACCTGCTCCGGCTTGAAGCCGAGTTTGTCGGTCAGGTCTGTCCGAATTTTTTTGAGCAGCTCGTTGCGGTTCAACGAAGGGGATGGAGTCCTTGATACGTACCGCGACGCGAACCTGGTTGTTCTCAACTGACACGTATGGCCTGACGAGCATCTGCTTGAGTTTATCAGGTATCTTATTGAACAATAAGGCCAGTTCCATGTTATCGAGGGGCTTGCGTCGTTGACACGCTCTATCATCCTTACGAGAGTCACTACCGACAGCACCTTTCCCGCTTCAGGCAGGTTGTCAAGATAGTCATGCACAGCGGCGATACGGGCCATCTTATCGGGGGTGAACCAGTACTTGTGTTTGTTTCCTGCGAGGCGGTCTCGATATCCTCGAATTCATCGAACACATCCTCGGTGTTGACCGCGGTATTGGGTGGTTGGCTTCTGACGGACTGCGGTCTGTCCAAAGTCAATGACCACATCGAGAGGCGTGGTCCCGCCGAGCTGCTGGTCCAGGACCTTCATCCCCTGGTGTATTTCGGTGGTCGATTTGAAGTAGTTGATAAAACAGTTTTCCACCTGAAGTTTGCGTATTCCCAACGATATTGACGAACAACAACACGGCACTGGCAACGATAATCAAGGTGCCGTGGGCCATTGTGAATCGGCCCAGCATAGGGGTCAGCGACCACCTGGATTTGCGTTTTGACCAGGGTTTGTCTCTGGGCATAAGTACCAGCACGGCCGGCAAAAGCAGGAACGGCACAATAATGGAAATTGCCACACCAACGACCATGATATAGCCGAAATTAATTATCGGCCGGATATTGCAGAATATCAGGGACGCGAAACCCATCATTGTGGTCAGGCCCGAATACACGCACGGCCGCCACATAGTCTGGATTGTGCTGAGAATCAATTCGTGCTGACAGGCCTGGGGTTGTTCGGCAGCCAGCTCCCGGTACCGACCATCAGGTGGATGGTCATGGCCAGCGTAATGATCAGTTGAAGGGAGATGAAGTTGGAACTGATGACCGTTACTTCCCAGCCGAACCAGCCCAGGAATCCCAACAGTGCAAGCTACGGAAACCAAACAGGTCAATAGTGGGCAGGATGACCCAGTAGGTTCTGCGGAAGATAACTCGCGATAGTGAGCACCAGCAGCAGGAATACCGCGGTCCCGAAAACCCGCAGGTCGCTTTTGATGAAGCTTATCATGTCGTCGGCTATCATGCTCATCCCGCCAAGAAACAAGGCGCCGTCCTGGCGATAGTGGTCCATTATCTGCGCGGATGGCGATGATGTCGTCGTGACGCTGCTGACGAACCTTGTCGTGGTACTGAGCGAACTGACGGGCCACAATCTTTAGCTCGACCTGCTCAGCAGGCGTCAACGAACCTGACGCCCTCTTCTCATGCAAGGCGTTTCGTCGCTCCACGAGGTTTTCGTAGTGAAGATCGTTGGGGAATGTGATTAGTATCGCTGTGGTTTTCAGGTCGGGACTGACCAGAAGGTCATTGTAGAGGGGGCTTTCCTTTAGTTCCTTTCTGGCCAATGCCTTGTCCACGTCGGGTGACTCGAGGGTGCGGGTCGTGGATGCCCATTTCCTTGAGGGGAATCGGCGGGCTTTCCAGCAGAGGCACATCCAGGATCGTCAGCACAGATTCGACGTCGCTGATTTGTTTCAGGTCGTCGCGAAGATGCCCCAGTGTATCCAAGTGTTCTGTCCGAGAAGATGTCGTCTTTCGGTGTGAACGTCAGAACAAGAAAGTCACTGCCTCCATACCGGGATCAATCTGACGGGCATACTTGAGGTCCTGGTCATTCTCCAGAACCAGAGTTTCCGCGGAAGCGTCCAGCCTGAAATATTTGATCCCGAACCCGAGAAAAACGACCGCTGCCAGCATGCAGACAAGTACTATCGACGGGATTTTTGAGAATCACCCGGTCGAAAAATAAATATGGCAGTAAACGATATTTCATAATTATCCGTTGAGCAAATTGTCATTAGCTGGGCGGCGTTTTCCAACTGATCAATAAGGTCATTAAGGCTGCCGCGGCGAAGAATATCATCGAATTGCGACTGGTATGTCATTAGAATGCTGATGCCTTCTATTTCGACATCGTAGATTTTCCAGTATTCGCTGGTTTTTCTGCCGGCCTGGTCCATCCTGTGAAGCTTGTATAGTATGGCTGTCTCTTTGCCATCCGATATCAAGCACCATAGGTATCTGGATAATGTTCTTTTTTTGCGTCGCGGGTTTGAATAATACTTTTTCATCCTTGTAGAGGGTTATTTTTTCGAGATAAAAATTCTTTAACCGTTCGACAAATAAGTTTGTGAATTTTTCGCGATGTTGTTCGTTTAGCTTAGGCCAATTTTTTCTTCCCAGCGCGAGTTTGGACATAAGCGGAAAATCAAAAATTGGGGTCATGATTTTGTCGACTATCTGCTCTTTCTGTTTATGGTCGAATTCTTTGTTGGCGAGAACTGTTAAAACGGCGCGGCATTTGGCTTCCAATAATTCGTTGGCGTCGTTGTGATTTTTAATAACGGCGTCCCACCTGCTCCAATCCAGTTTGTTTGGGTCGTTCGAATCGTGATTGACGGCATGCACTATTGCCGGCATAACCAGAAGCACAGTCACTGTTATACAGATAACACTTTTTTTAACTGATATTCCCATAAACGCACCTCAATAGTAATAATGGTTTTTCTGAGTGTCATTAATTAGCAAATTTAACTTGAAACGCAAGTAATTTCCGTGTTTGGGTATCGTTTTGGATTTCCTAAACGATGCGGATGATTTTAGAAATGTTCGATATCGAGGGTATGTAGGAGATTTTCGAGGGGCAGCCGGGGCATCGGGCTTTTGTTTTGCAGAATTCCTTGCCGTAATTCCTGTACTAAAAAAGGTCGATTTATGGCATGCAAATCTAACCGACCAGGAACTTGCCAATCTGGCAAAGATAAAGTCGCTTGAGTACCTTGATATAACTTCTTTTAAATCAAATGGAAATGATATTGAACCTAATATAACCGGAGAAAAAAGGCAACCGCTAAGAAGGCTCAAAGGCACTAAGAGAGTCAGACACGGGTTAAATTCGTGGTTATAATAAAAATTTTGAAAAAATCGTAAAGATTTGCAAAAAAAGTGTAATATTTTTCGTCGAATAGCGTCTATACTATAAAGCGGTGAATTTTTCCGGCCGTTTTAATTAAAATTTATCTTTATGAGGTGCTAAAATGGCAAAGAAAGCGTTTGTCCAAGTTGCGGTTCTGGCTGGCATATTCTTTTTCACCTCTGTGGCGGTGGCACAGGAAGAACAATGGCTTCAATACCATTACGACCGGATGGCACGCGAGATTACGGGCTATTCCGGCGGGACAGGCATAAAACTTCAAACCGAAAAACCACAAGACCTTATTTTGCCAGAGTTTAGCAGCGATAAGCCCTTATTCGGCAAATGGTCAAGCCCTATGGCCAAAAACAAGTTCCTGTGGCTCGCCCTTGACCGCTCAAAAAAGAATGGGCCTTACGACAGGCTTTTTATTGACGCCAAGGATAACGGCTCTCTCAATGATGAAACACCTGCCAAGCCGTATCAAGCTGATGGCCGCTCAGCACAATTCGGGCCTGTTCAACTCGTTTTCGATGGTCAGGACGGTCCAATCACATATCATCTGAATTTTACCTGTTATGTCAGTGGCGATAAAAATTACTTGTATTCTTCACTGGCCTGCTGGTACGAGGGTGATATAACGGTTGGCAATGTGAAAAAACACTGTATTCTTATCGACCAAACCTGCAACGGCACATTTAACGACAAGTCCGGCAACTTCTGGAAAAGCGACCGCATCATAATCGGCCAAAAAGAAAATGAACGCAACAGCCGTTTCGTTGGTAAGTACATCGAAGTTGATGATAAGCTGTATCAACTCGATGTGGCAAAAGACGGCGCTTACGTAAAGCTTTCACCGGCGGAAAATGTTGTCTTCGGCAATATAAAGGTTCCAGAGACGATTAACACATTTGCAGCGGGAGGCAACAACGGCCTTTTCTATGTCAAACTCGATAAGGGTCTCGGAAAACTGCCCGTTGGCAAATATCGCATCTATCTCTGGGAACTTGAGCGAAAAGACGATAACAGTGTTTCCTGGAAGTTAAAAGCACAACAACTGCAAAGTAAAAAATCCCTCTTCGATGTCAATGAAAATACTGAAACAGCCCTCGCTGTCGGCGAGCCGGTAACCTGCGAACTTAAAATGCAGCGTGAAAGCGGAATAGGTCCGATTGTTGCAATTTTCCCGTCATATCGGTTCGTGCAAAGTTTAACAGGTCAGCTTGATGAAGATTTGGAAATCCTCAAAAATAACAACAGGCCGCCAGCTCCAAAACTGAGCATCAAAAATGGAGACGGGTCGTATGACAAGAAATTAAACTTCGAGTATGGCTGAGGCGGGACATGTTCGCTCTCGTGGCGGAGACCCAAAAATGTAAAAGGCCCATTTACAGCGACAGTAGAACTGGCAAGTGGATTGCCGTTCAAGGTTGAAATTAAACCAATAACCATTGAGGCGACGATTGCGGCTAATGAGCAGGCACCCGCGGAGCAGAAGACCCCCTCGAAGATAAACTGGCCTGCGGTTCTGGTCATTGTGTTTATTATGGTGATTATCGCGGTACTGACCCGAAAAAAGAAAACTTAAATCTAGAAAGAATACAGAACACAGGATACAGTAGACAGAATAAAACCAAAAGCCCCGCGGTTTATCCGCGGGGTTGTCTTAGATTTTGTTATTAGAATTTGTTTAGGGTTTAAAGGAGCTTCAAAATGCGGAGAATTTTGACGGTGGTTTTATGTGCGGGTATTCTAAGCGTTTTTGCTAATACTCTAAAAGCTGACGATGTTGACAAGGCAGCCTGCACCGGTACGGTCGTCAACGACCAGAATCAGCCCATCGAAGGGGCGAAAGTTACGCTGTATGAACTTGGGGTGAGTTCCTCTTTCCTGATTCCTGATTTAAAGACAAAGGAAGATGTTATAACAAAGACGGACGGCAAATTCGCTTTTACAATTAAAAAAGGGACTCGCTTTAGCCAGGTGATGATAACAGCTCAAAAGGACGGCTTGGCGATGGATTGGGCCAATTGGCTCCCAGCCAAAGACCAGACATTTAAAATGACACTCGGTAAACCGATGACGCTGGCGGGTGTTGTGGTCGATGATGCAAATGAACCTGTTTACGATGCCGAGGTCAGAGTAATGATGATGGTAATTGGAGAACTAAATAATCCTCAAAATAATGCTCAAAAACAGCCGCGGTTTTTGATAGGGATGGAGCCTTTCGATATCCTCGTCACCAGAACCAATGAATGGGGCAGATTCAGTTTCAATAATATTCCCGCTGATGCAGCCGCCGAATTTATGGTACGAAAAACCGGCAGGGCTGTTGCCGTTACTATGAACCTCAATGGTTACGGTGGAGGCAAACCTCAATTTACTGCCGGACAGGATAATATAAGGATTGTTCAAACCGCAGGCGGAAAAATCGAAGGCAAAGTCGTACAGAAATCTAACGGCAAACCCGTAGGCGGGGTCAAAATTTTGTTAACGTTGGAAAGAAACAGCCCTTCATTGGGCACCCAACCGGTTACTTCGGCTGCGGACGGGACATTCGCTTTTAATGATGTTCCGGCTGGCAGTTATGCTGTAATTTTAGTGCCGATCATTGAAGGAGTCAGCGAATGGACGAGTGAACCTGTGGATGCGAATGTTGAGACGGGCAAAACAACAAGCGGAATCACCTTATGGGTAAATAAAGGCGGTATACTTGAGGTACTGGTTACCGACGTGGAGAAAAAAGCCATTGAAGGCGCATCAGTTTATGTTCGGCCTTCTTCACAGCAGGAGCGGTACACTATCGGAAGGTCGGACAAGAACGGTATCGCTGCAATTCGTCTTAATCCGGGCGAATACAGGCTCATCAATGTGTACAAAGAAGGTTACGCATCGGTACAACAGCGTGGAGAACCTATCGCAATAGAAAACGGCAAGATAGCTCATCTCGAAATACAGCTTTCCGCACCGCCCAAGATTACAGGTGTTGTCCTCGATGAAGCGGGTAAGGCCGTAGAAGGCATTAACCTCATGGCTTTTCCATGGGGCGGTCGTGAAGATATTAAAACTGACGCACAAGGCAAATTTGAGCTTACATGGCAGCCAGAAACGTTCGGGCCGGGTAACGAAAGAACCTCTTATCTTATCGCAAGGCAGGAGTCGAAGAATCTCGCCGCCGCTGTCGAAATAACACGGGAAACTAAAACAATAGATATTAAACTCGCGCCAGGCCTGATTTTCGCCGGTAAAGTTACCGACCCGAATAATAAGCCTATTGCCGGCGCTTCGGTTAGCGTGACAATGTGGTCATCAAATAATGGTTCAAATATGGGGGCTCCCGTTAAAACCGATAAGCAGGGAAAATTCGAGATTAAAGCAATTCCCGCCGAAGGCAGATATTCAATGAGCATTAGCGCGGACGGCTTCGGCACTGAACAGTTCCAGCGGGAAGTGCTTACAGCAGATGCAGCCATCAACAATCGTATCGAACTGCCGCCGGTAACGCTTCAATTGGCCAATTTATCCGTTTCCGGAGTTGTAGTCGATGCCAACGATGACCCTGTCGCTGATGCCAGGTTATATACTTATGGCAAGGGTCAGCCTCAAAAATATGATATCAAAACCGACAAACAGGGCAAATTCAAAATTGATGGCGTCTGCGCCGGGACTCTTGAAATAAACGCAAATTTGGAAATCAAAGGCAGCTATTTATATGGTCGTGCGCAGACTGAGGGCGGCGCCAACGATATTAAAATTGTGATCAGTCAGCAAGGCAGAAGAAGTTTTGTCGCCAAACAGCCGGCGTCACTTATCGGTAAACCTCTGCCTGATTTTAAGGATTTCAAAGGCGCAGTTTCGTCCGCTGATGTAAATGATAAAGCGGTATTAGTTTGCTTTTTTGACATAAATCAGCGGCCGTTGAGACATTGCCTGACAGAACTCGTTAAAAAGACCGATGAGTTGAAGCAGAAAGGAATCGTTGTGCTCGCTGTGCAGGCCTCCAAGGCCGATGAATTAGCCATGACCGATATGCTGAAAAAGCTGAATATTAATTTTCCTATGGGAATGGTAAAAGACAACGCGGAAAAGACAAAATTCACTTGGGGCGTCAAATCCCTGCCATGGTTAATCCTAACCGACAAGACCCACAAAGTAACCACCGAAGGATTCAGCGTAACAGAACTGGATAGCAAAATCACTGCAATTGAAAAGTAAGAAACTGCTACTGTTATATATCTTTGGTAGCGGTGGATTTTGGGGTATCCGAACGTTCAAAAACGCTTGTGAAGGTGATGGCTTCGGGGGGACAGCGGACGCATTCGAGGCAGCGGATGCATCGCGGGTCATTGACATTTTTGTCCGGCTCGACGCCGTATTCGCAGAGTTTGCGGCACTGAACACAGTTGACGCATTTGCCGTTGTCGATTCGCAGGAAAAACGTTGAGACGCGATTGAACAGGCCGAAGATTGCGCCGAGAGGGCAGAAGATTCTGCACCACGGCCTTTTAATCATAAACATAGCGGCGACGATGAGCACGACAATTATAATTTTTACGTCGCTTGGCCAAACGAGCGGTTTTCCTTCGGCGGCCTGAGTAACGATGTTGGGAATTGCGCCTTCAATTGCGCCTGCGGGACAGAGGCGGCAGACAAAAAGCGGATGTACTTCGCCGAAAAAATAGGGAACTGCAAGAACAGTGCCGATTAAAACCACATAGCGGAAATGGTTTGTCCAGCGAGGTGGGTCAAATTTCTGGATGGGGACTTTCGCGACAAGGTCTTGCAGCAAACCGAAAGGGCAGACCCATCCGCAGATTAGACTGCCGAGGAGCCCCCCTGCCAGTATAATCGTACCAAGGGCTATGAATGGAAAAATGTGCAGTGCGCTGAAATTTGCGAGGACGCCAATCGGGCAGGCAAAAGTTGCCAGCGGGCAGGAGTAACAATGAAAAACTGGTGAGCAGAAATTATGAAGCCTCAGCGCGAGGGGGTCGAGCCAGATAAGCAGGAAGGCAGACTGAACCCACAGCCGGATGGGGATGAGTTTGGAAGCAATTTTATTTAATCCTTTTTTGGCTATGGACACCACAGCCTCCTTTACTTTACTCAGGTAGGGCACAGTGCCGGGGCCTGTCCTGCGGCATAAGTGCGTTTGATTTGGCCGTTATCGAGCCGGACGAGTCCGCCGATGGTTATATCTTTAACAACAGCAGGTTCGGCCAGTTTAAGCTGTTTGGTATCTGAGGATTTTACATCTTTGGGGGCATAAACATTAATAGTATGCAGGCCTGCGCCGCAGATAAATAGCGCGAGGGCGATGAGTATCGCCAGAATCGACAAAATCGTACGGCGTCGTGTGGCAGGGTTCATATTCGGTTTTGTATTATCCATATTTAACGCGGCTTTCTTTAACATGTCGCGGTTATTTTTGGCGGAGGCGAATGGGAATCGAACCCACCCGGGACCTTATCGACCCCTCGCTGGTTTTGAAGACCAGGGGCGTCACCAGACACCTATCACCTCCAATAAAATTCTTTCAGCTTCATCCATAATTATACATAATTAAACTGTTATCATCAAACCATTTCAAACCAAAAAATTCCTATTTGCTAGTGTTCGTGGTGTTAAGATAAATAATGCCGGTGCCTTTGGCGATAACATTGCCGATAATCGCGGCCTCAGCGATGCCGTTTTGGTGCAGAGCGTTGAGGAAATCGGCGGCAATATTGGGGGCGACCGCGATAAGCAGACCGCCTGAAGTTTGTGCATCGTAGCAGATATCGGCAAGTTCACGTTTTAGTTCCTTGGCTGTGACAACACGTTCGCCGCACGATTCTTTATTTCGCTCGATGGCGCCAGGCAAAATACTCTGAGCCGCATATTCAAGCACACCCGGTAGCAGCGGAATATCATCCCATATTAGTTCGAGGTCAACACCGCTTCTTTGGGCCATTTCGGTGAGGTGTCCCATCAGGCTAAAACCCGTAACATCGGTACAGGCGTGAACGCCGAATTTGACCATCAACTCAGAAGCCGTTTTATTGAGCATGGTCATTGATTTTGCCGAGGCGTCTTTGCTTTGCGGACTTGCGCGGTCGATTTGAGATGCGAAGGTAATAATACCTGTGCCAAGCGGCTTTGTGAGAATCAATACATCGCCGGCTTGTGCGCCAGAGTTTGTTATGAATTTATCTTTTTGCATTATTCCCGTTACAGCAAAACCGGCTTTTACATCAACATCGTTGATGCTATGCCCGCCGATTACCGCTGCGCCGGCTTCTTTCATCTTGTCGATGCCGCCTCGCAGGATTTCGTACATCGCTTTATCGGGAAGCTTTCGCACGGGAAAACCGATTATCGAAAGAGCTGTCAGAGGTGTACCTCCCATAGCATAAATATCGCTGACCGAGTTTGCGGCGGCCACCTGCCCGAACAAATACGGGTCATCGACCGTCGGAGTGAAAACATCTACGGTCTGCACGAGTACTCGCCCATTGCCGATATCGTAAATACCCGCGTCGTCACCTGCGGCCATACCAACAAGCACATTGGGGTCGTCAATTGCAGGCAGGTCTTTGAGAACACTTTTCAAAAAAGCCTGGTCGATTTTTGATGCGCAGCCCGCCTTTTCGGCGAATTTTGTCAATTGTACGTCACCAATAGTTTCGTCGAGTCTTTCACCTGCGCAAAGGCAAATATTTTTTTCTTTGAAAATGTCGCAGGGGCACGGTTTTTTCGGGTCGCAAACACAGTGGCCGAGTTTGATTGACCGCTGCATAACCTGCTTTCGTCTTTCGATATTTATCATATTTATATCCTTTTTTATAATTGCTATATCATACTATGGTTCGACGCCAGAATCGCTGCGCCGACTGCGCCGGTCATTTGGGGCTCAGGTGAAATTCTGATATTGTGTCCCAATGCATATTTCAAAGCCGTATCCATTCCGGAGACCATTGCGACTCCGCCTGTAAAAACAACGGGGGAATCGAGATTTCTGCCGGCAAGAGCGACAACCCTCGACGCAATGGCGGACTGAACGCCAGCGACAATATCCTCCCTGGGTTTGCCGCACGCGAGAAGGCCAACAATTTCCGTTTCGGCAAAGACAACGCACATACTGCTTACCGCCGCGGGTTGTGTGCTTTTCGATGATAAAACCCCCAGCGCGTCAAGGTTGACATTAAGCCGGGCAGCGACAATTTCGAGAAATCGTCCCGTCCCGGCGGCGCAGCGGTCGTTCATCGAGAAATCGCGAATCCTGCCGGTCTTATCAAGTTTGATAACCTTGCTGTCCTGGCCTCCGATGTCGATAACGGTCATCGCGTCGTGAGTAAAAAAACGTACACCAACCGCGTGACATGTAATCTCAGTTACGGTGGTATCGGCCTGCGATATGATGTTTTTGCCGTAGCCTGTGGCGATAATCCGGCGGACATCTTTTCGGGCAATGTCATTTTCTTTTAGCATTTTTTTAAAAAGGGATTCGGCAAGCTTGTTCTGTTCGACACCCTGGTCGGCAAGACCCCTGGCGATAATCCGTTTTTTGCCGGCGTCGAAGAGAACAATTTTTATTGTCCGTGAACCCGCGTCTATTCCAGCGTAAATCATTTTTTCCTCCGTTGTTTTATGGTTTCGATAAGCGATTCGAGGCGATTTATCAGCGAGGCGGAAATCGAATCGGCAATCGGCGGCACCTCAATTTCAAGCACGGGTATGTCAAGTTGTTCGTGTACAATTTCGCCGATGATTTGACCTTCGAGGGCGCAATGGCTTGCCCCCGGTATCCGAGAGATTAATACCGCCTCCGAACCGAATCTTCGCGCATCGGCACAAATTCGCGAGGCACGTTGTGCAGCAGCACCCACCATAGGGTCGGCGAGAGCCATCTGTGCAAGCGCGTCTATCGGCGGTATATTTTCGGGAATCATATCAAGTGCGTGAGTGAAAAGATATTCAGTTCCGCATATTCTGCCGCCGCAGTGTTCGAGAAGATTCATTACCTGCAAATCGGCGACAGGATTGACCCAGAAGATTTTTGCCGCGGCGGAATCGAGAAGGCCTTTTCCTGTATGGACGCGATGTTTTACTTCTTCGGACAATTGCTTTAATACGATTATTGTTTCTTCCTGATCGGAGCAGAAGTGTATCGCTAACATTTCGGCGATAAGCATTTCCAAGTGCCAAGCGGACATACAGGGGCAGTAAATACTTCGTGGCGCAGTTCTGCAAGATATCTCCGCACAAGATTCGCCTTTGCAATACCACGTGAGAGTTTTTTGTCATCGAGTTTTTCGCCTGCCAGTTCTTCGATTGCGGATTTAATTATTTTTAACTGCGATTTGACAAATTCAACCTGTGTTTTCGGCGAAGAAAATCCGCCGGGCAGGGTCACGGCTTCTTCGTTTGGTTCGGGTGTGCGCCTGTGTGGAATTTCCCACCATAAAATCGGATAATCGAGACTGTTGAGCCTCTGGGCGATGGCAGAAAAATCGTCGCACGTTGCGCAAACGCTCGCATATTAACCTGTCGGGAATGGGAAAGTGTTCACCACTGACAAATGCGCCCAGCATCGCACGGACGGGACAGAAAGATTCGTCTATGCCGAGCGAATCGGCAATTGCGAGCATTCCGGTATTTAGTTCTGTTATGCATGGTATCCACCAGGTGCCGTCAGGGTAAAAGGCGACGAGATTATCCAGCGAGTAAGTCATAACTGGGACGGTGCCCAAATCTTTCATGACACCTATGATTTTTTTGCCCTGCGTTTTTGCCTGGTGCAGTCGCTGCTCCTCGGTGAGCAGAAAATTCCACAGCCTCAGCGCCGCCGGCGAATCATCGTATCGCAGTTTCGCCAGCCTGTAATCAGAACTTTCGGCGACGTGTCTGCTGAGGGGGCCGCCGTACGACGGTTCACGCAATCCCTGGCGGCGCAGTTCTTTGTAGCGGGTATCCCATTGTTCAAGCGTAAGTTGTCTGGGCATATCTTTCATCGAAGTATCTCCATGAAGGCGGAAATCCGCTGTGAGATGCGGGGCATTGTAAGCGGTTCATCGCCGGGGGTATCTAAATCAAGAATAGGGAGTTTTGACCATTGCTTTAGGCGGGAAAGTTCCGCATGCCAGGCGTCGCACCAGATATAGCGATAAAAAATAATTCCTTTTACGGGTCTTTCGATAAGCTTTTGTTTGACCCAGTTATAAAGTTCGCTATCGGGTCTGCGGGAGGCATCTACTATGCCGTAAAAATAAGCGTTGGCAAGTTCGGTCAGCGGGTCATGTCTTAATTGCCTGCGGTCAAATCCCGCACACAAACCTCTTTCGCCGGTTTCGGTCGCATCCAGAATAATATTTCCGCCGGCGTTTTTAACTATATCGAATATTTCGAAAGCTTCTTTGGTAAGCGGTCCTCCGAGAATCGCTAAAGGCACGCCCTGCGGCGATTCGGGAGTTTCTTTTTCGATATTGCATTTTCCGGAATAGTTAAATTCCGCAATAGTCTCGGAAAATCGCCGGGATGGTAAAAAATCTTTGGCATCTAAAATAGCCTTTCGGTTGGAGTCGTAATTGAGCATAATTTCAGCCAGGATATCATTTGACGGAGATTTGCCTCCCATTGTGCATAAAAATTTTCCGAGTCGTTTGAGTTCGTCAAGATAAAGTTTCACAGCGGAAATATCCTGCCAAGTATGGGGGACATTTAAAAGAAAGGCTGGCAGAGAGGTTTGATTGGTTATTATATCAAATGCCCGCCGCATCTGGTCGCAAAGTGTTGTTACTATGACGGCAGAGGCAGTGTTATTTGTCATGACCTCATTGATAAAACTTTTTACGTAAGGACAAAGGCCCTGCCTATGTTCGACGATACTTTTCACATCAGCGGCATTGAGTGTAAGGCGACATGGGGAAAGGCTGTGCGCCGCTATCCACTCAGCGGGAACATAGGGGCAGGTGTAAATAATTTTTCCGTTGTTTTGAGGCATTATTTTTTGTGTCCCCTTTCGCGGACTGTCTCGAACAGGGCTTCAACTCTCAAGGCGATTCGCGCTGAATCCGAGGGTGAATAATCCGTCTCAATTCTTAGATAGGGTATGCTGAGTTGGTTTTCCGCGAATTGCTTAACAAAGTATGATTCGACATCGTATGTAGTGCAGGTCTGCCAGATTAAGTCGATGATACACTGGGGGCGGTATCGCCGGGCGAGGTCCTTAATAACTTCAAGCCGCCGGTTATTTGGCGTCATCACAGCACAGGGCAAATGCAAATATTTCTCCGCAAGAGCGACAATGGGGTCGGCAGCGTTTTCATCAACATCTTCGAGAATAGGCTTTAGGCCTGTGCAGTTATCCATACAGACTACAAGGCCGCCGTGGGATTCTATAATTTCCAGGACACGCTCGGCGCCGTGGACGATGGGTACTCCCGTCATCAGTACCCTTACTGCCGAGCCGTTACCGTTAGTCTTATTTTTATAAAATTCTAATGCGGCCGCATATTGCTGCAAATCATCCTCAATACCGGATATGCTGCTTTTGAATTGCAGCAGTTCTCTGCCCGTAAGCGGAGGGTTGTCTGATTCCATAATCGACGCGAGTCCGGTGCGAAGACCTCGCTCGCAGTTCATAATTCGTATGGCCTGACGAATCTTGTCATCGGTTATTTTTACATTAAACATGGTTTCGAGTTTTGTCCTGAATTTGCGCAGCTCTTGTATCCAGTGCGCCATAGCGTCGTCATCATCGGGTTTTTGAGGAAGTTCAAGAATGTACATCGGCCTGGTTTGTGCCATTAACTCGTACATTTTTTTCTTTCCGTCGCAGGTTGTTTCGGCCACAATGAGACTGGCCATTTCCAGAAATGGATTTGTTTTTTGAATGTGGTAGCCATAAGTGGATTTAATCAGGGGACAAAGATTAGCGGGCAGATGTTCCTCGGCGGCGGGAATTGTATCGGCGGAGCCCCCGCAAAGACAAACCGGCACCGCGCCGGAAGCCATAATCAACTCTCGCGGAGTGTATTCGCACATAATGCCAACGATTGGCTTTCCTTGCGCATCAGCCTTTGAGGCATACTGATAACAATTCTGTATCATCCGGCTGAACCACTTCAACGATTCATTATTGTTGCCGCAACATTTATCCATTTTTTTTATCCTTAATTTTTCCTGGCGACAAAAAGTCCCTGGATTATTTTTCCTTTATGGGCCAAATTTTGCATAAAAGCCATTTCGCCTGCCAGAAACTGCATAATCGCGGAGTCGAAGTTTACAATCCTCAAAGCATCGGAAGTTAACTGCATCGTGAGCATATTTATATATAAATCCACATAAGGAGTGAATCTGCCGGTGTCCTCGGCGGCGATGATTTGGCAGTTGTTAATTTTAAGCAATTCGCGATAGCTGTCGATGTCAGCGATGTTCGGAAATTTCATAAAAGTCAAAAGACGCTGAGCCTCTTCTTTGGTCATCGGAGTCTTCCCTTCCACCCAATCAGTGAAGGCTATTGTGCCTTTGGGCTTTACTATCCGCGAGGCCTCAGCGATGAGCTTTGTTTTATCGACAACATAACACCAGGCGTCTTCACCCCAGATAAAATCGGCAGAATCGCTTGGCAGGCCGCTATCGCAGGCATCGGCAAGAAGAAATTCTATCTTGCCTGAGAGTCCCTCCTGTTTGCATCGCTGCTTTCCCTGCTCAACGACTTTTTTAGTGGCGTCAACACCCCGCATTTTCCCCACGTTTCTGAAACGAACAAGGAATCGCATGCCTTCTCCATTGCAACAGCAAAGGTCCACACCTTTCATCTGTGAACTGATGCCGGCTTTGTCTGCGAGGGCCATAGATGAATTAAAACCGCCAATATGAATTTGTCGGCCCATAATCAGTTCCCAAAGCTCACCTTCCGGCCCGCCGTAAACCGCTTGAACATTGCCAAGACCAATACCACTTTTACTCTTCATTATATTTCTCCTTAAATTAAAATTCATAAGCCTTTTGTAAAATTCATAAATATTTGTTAAATAACGACTTATGTCATTATTTTTCTTGCAATCTCCTCCATTTTGGATATTATGTAAGCGTTGTCAGTAAAAGGACTTACAACCAAAATAAAGGAGATTTTTTTATGTACCACGTTCAAACGTCACTATTTTATGACCTCCAGGAGCTTGTCAGAAATTCATCGCTGCTGCGAAAGTACTTCTATCTCTTTCAGGCTCTCGATATTTCCATTCTGCCCGACAGAAACTTCGGTGTCGGCAGAACAGGTCACTCACGACATGCCATCCTGAGAGCACTCATCGTCAAACATCTTCAGCAAATAAAATCTGTCCCTGAGCTTATCGAATATCTTCAAGCCAATCCGCCTCTGCTGGAACTGTGCGGCTTTACGCTCGGGAATATGCCGGACGAATCCCAATTCTATCGTTTCTTGGCAGATACCGATAACTCTGTTCTCAAAGAAATTCATTACCGTCTAAATCAGCGGCTTATCGAACAGGGATTAGTCAGCCTTGATACCTTGATCATTGACTCCAAACCTGTTATGGCTGCCACAAAAGAAAATAATCTCAAAAATCCCGCCCGAAACACCACCGATAAAACCAAGACGCCCACTCGAAATCCTGCTGCAACATTGAGCTATTATTCTTGTCAGGTCCTCAACGGCAAAAAGGAAAACATGCTGTTCTTCTGGGGATACAGGACACATGTCATAATCTCAAAACAAGGAATATCGCTTGTTGAAATAACTCTGCCAAACAACACCACAGACCAGCAGGTTGCCTTCAAGCTGCTTAAAGAACTCAAACGCAGATACAGGGTCAGAAAAGGCTTTCTGTTTCTTGCGGATAAGGCCTACGATGTCAGAGACCTGTACACCTTTATAGTTGGAAAGATGAAGGGAAACCCATATATCCCAATCAACCCAAGAAATCAGAAAGATGACAAGACTTTTGGCCCTCACGGCTGTCCCATCTGTGATGCTGGTCTTGAAATGAGGTCGACCGGAAGATGGACCGAGGGCAATCGTGAACGCATCAAGTTTCGCTGCCCCTTAAAGGTCAGCAAAAAGACTGCTGAAAAACTTAGTAACACCTGTCCGGTAAACCTTCCATCCTTCAATACCGGCAAATGCTACGGCTGTACCAAGTACATTGATATCACTGAAGATGCACGTTCGCGTGTCCCAAGGGATTCAAGGGAATTTAAGGAAACTTTCAAGCAAAGAGAATCAGTCGAGCAATACTTTGCTCGGTTAGGAGACCGTGAAGCTGAACAGACTACGCACTATTCATTGAAAACCGTGCGTAATCAGATGACAATCGCTCATCTGACGGCAAGTCTTATCGGCGTTGCCGCTGCTATATTGCTTAAACAGCCCGGGAAAATGCGTTGCCATAAAACATTCGCACAAATACCAAACCGACGCAAGGCCGGCTGATGTCTCAGTTGACGTTGAACGATTAACTTTTCAAAGAGCTAAGACAGAACTCTCGGGGATACTCTGTCTCTAAACAGGCCTTCTGGCCTTAAAAAAACCAAAATTCACACTCATGCTGCAATAATCCATCAGTTCCACTGCCATTGCGTTGTTTATCCGTTCCGACCTCTGCTAAAAATCATTCATTTTGCAGAAGTCTTTAAAATTCATATTTGACTTGAATTGCCCATACATTATCTTCATTATGATTAAGCACATTGCCAAAATTGGCATAACCTCCGGCGACCGTGGTATGCTTATTGACAATGTATGCCAGACAGATGTCCCACCAGTCGCTTTCCGATTTGATTAAATCCCTGCCGCCGGCGCTGCATGGGGCGATTAAATCGTGCGGCTTTTGACGATACTCGCTTGCCAATAACAGCCTATCTGTAAGAAAATAAACAATACTGCCTTCTACGGTCGTTCGCCTCTCGCCGGCGAATCCAAGAAGTCCGGTTTGTATTGCATCGCTATTTCTCAGACCAGCCGAGACAATAAGCGGGCGCGGCAACAGGTGCGTTATTGTTTTACTCGCTACTGCCGTAAAATCAGTCCCTGATGTGTGGTCGGCCCCAAGCAAATCGCATGTGCCGCCAAGCTGATTGTTGATATGTGCAAGTCCTTCATTCCACTTGAAATGAGAACCCAAAGTTATCGCTGGCATCCATTCATGGTCAAATCCTCCCTCTTCCACGACCATTAATCGCGTGTTGAAATTGTGAAGCAGGACATGATTGTCAACATGGTTTCCCGTACTTGCACGCACATCTTCCGGCCAGTCACCTAATCCGATTCGCTCGAGTGCATAACCGAGTTCCACCCTGCCCCATATATTTTCGGTTAGCGCAATCGATTCAAAATCCTTTTCGCCTATGGCTGCAAAACTGGTCGATACACTGGGGCGCCCGAAAATATGTCCTTTTTCAGGTGGATTTGCCAGATAAGCCATACTGGTAATAAAAATACCGCTGTTACCCTCCACATTGTGCGTTGGTAAAGGCGGCTTGGAAAGCCCATCAGCCTTTCCTCCTCCAGCGGAGTTGCTGTCACCTTCCACATTGTGTGCTGGTGAAGGCGTCGCTGCATAAATAGGGCATGCTCGAAAGGCTGCAAATCCCAGCAACAGCAGTACGACGATTTTTTTTGCCGATAACTTTTTAATATTAGCTATCAGTGTTAAAGTTTTTTTCTTCTTAATTTTTTCACAAACACTTTTGACCTCTCTGTCTTTCATTTTTTACTCCTTTTTTTAATCCTACTTTTATTTCAATAAAAAAGGCGGGCAAGAGAACTTTTCTCCTGACCCGCCGGTGTTTTGTGGTTTTTATATTTTCAGTCTATCGAATACCAGTTGTCCTCCAATTTCGTTTCAAAAGGACCAAAATCAGCGGCGACCTTGACCTGATATTTGCCGCTGAAATTTTCTGGTACTCGCCACGAGTACCGGCAGGTGCCGCCTCAGCCATACGCAAATTTTCCCGAGGCCAGTATATTGTCTTTCTCATCGAGAATCGTAACAGTCGGCTCAATCGCAACCGACATCTTGCCACTGTTCTTTTGAATAGCCGGGTGATACCTCTCTCCGGACTGACCAAGTATTGTCAAACCGATTGAGACGATTCCGGCACTTTTTGTTACATCGGTTTTAAGTTTAAATGGGGGGCCAGCTTTTACTATTGTGGTTTCGCCGTTTACAACCTCGATTCTTCTGAGGCTCCCCCAAGGGCCGAAACTTCGTAGCTGCCAAGTGTTATTATCTTGTTTAGCGGTTACATATATAGATTTGGGCTTATAAGCTCTCGCAGCAACCGGAATCGCCCCGTTTGCTGAGGTTATCTTCATAACGCCGCCAAAAATACCTGCTTCAAGCTTCATTTCTGCCTGGGCGTTATTGATTGGCGCGATTTGTATATACCCCTTTGGCTGCCAACTGAAATGACTAAAATGAATCCAAATCACCAAAACAGCTACCGCGACAATCGAAAGGGTTATCCATATATCTCTTTTCTTCATACCGCCATATCCCTAACATAACACGCCTTTCCAAATAAGACGTTCTTCCCCGTACTTTTGTTACACTATTTCTAAAAAAAATTCAAGATTTTTATTCGAACTGCCTTTTATTCTCGTGTTTTGATACGAGACCTCTTTGAGGCCGCGGCAATCTCTGATTTTTTCAAAGTCATAGTTTTTCAGAGGTCTCACTTATATATTTCACCCGCAGATAATATTTTCCAATGTTCTTCCGCCGACTCCAATGCGATAATCTTCTCGCATCCAAAACAACTCTTTTTGCTCCTTCTCTTCAAAAATCAATTTTACTTTTGACTTTTAAGTCTTAACCTTTTATGCTGTCGCCGAAAATGCGTTCAATCCTCCGCCTCCGGCGGACGAGGCGGCCGCCTTTTCTGTGAACGATTACAAAAAAATTAGTTAGCTCCCGGTTTTACAGGGGGTTTCTTTGCTACACAAAAAATGGAAAGTGTCTTAATCATATATAACGCTGTTGATGCCGTTACTTCCGGCGGTGCCGGGAAAGCCTGGTCGGAAAGTAACGCGGGTATCCTCGATGAACTACGCTCAGTCGAAAATGCACTGGCCAGACTCGGTGCTACATACCTGGTGGAAAGCGTACAGCGAATTGAGCAATTGCCGGAAATCCTTCATCGCAATCGCCAGCCGATAGTATTTAATCTTGTTGAGGAACTGCCGGGAAAGATTTCAGATGCATGTTACGTGCCGGCTGTTTGTCAGGCACACGGCAGAGTCTGCACCGGCAACGGCACGGCGGCTATGATTCTCTCACAGGATAAATGGCTCACCAAGGCAATTCTCAAATCCGCCAATCTTCCCTGCCCCGATGGAATTGTCATTGCGGTCGGACAAAATATCAAAATGAATAGTCTGGCACCAGGCAGATATATCGTAAAGCCCGCTTTTTCAGATGCCAGCGAGGGAATAGATACGAATTCCATCGTCGATGTGCCGGGCGATGCCGCGGAAAAAGCCGTCAGACGAATCCATCAGCAGATGAAGCAACCGGCGGTTGTTGAGCAGTTCATTCCCGACAGAGAACTGAACGTTGCTGCTGCTGCAAAACGGCGATAAAGTCGAAGTTCTTCCGATAGCTGAGATTGATTTCAATTCTTTTGCCGCTGACCAGCCGCGTATCGTTGATTATTCTGCCAAATGGCTGGCCGATTCCTTTGCGTACAACAATACCCCGCGGATTATTCCGGCTAAATTGTCCGAAGCGACAGCCAAAAAGGTGCGTCAATGTGCCCTCGGCGCATGGAACGTCATTGGCTGCCAGGATTATGCCCGCGTTGATTTTCGTCTTGACGGCAATGACAACGTCTACATTCTTGAAGTAAATCCTAATCCCGATATTTCCCCAGATGCGGGTTTTGCGGCGGCAATTGTCGCCGGCGGCGTAAGCTATGACAAATTTATAGACATATTGTTAAATAACGCCGTTACACGATTAACCCAAAAAAGCGGTCAAAATGGAAAAAGTCCTTTAAAAACGGCGAAAACAAACCGAAAAAGTCTCACAATTCGGCGCATTTCCGCTGAAGACAGGGATATGATTTTGTCGATTTTAGAGAAAACGGAGTTTTTCAGGCCAAACGAGCTTAAAATCGCCGAAGAAGTACTGGATGACTCGATTGCCAAAGGTCCCGGCGGTGATTATCAGTCTTTCACAGCCGTCGATAACGGCAAGGTCGTCGGATGGATATGTTTTGGCCAGACGCCATGTACGCTGGGAACCTTTGACGTGTACTGGGTGGCGGTTGCTCCTGAACAGCAGGGCAGCGGCATTGGGGCTGAACTTATGAGCTATATAACGGAGATTATTAAGAACAAAGACGGTCGATTGATCGTAGTTGAAACCTCGGGCTTGGAAAAATATGTTTCGACCCAGAAATTTTATGAAAAACTGGGCTATCGTGTCGCCTGCAGGGTCAAGGATTTTTACGCCGCCGGCGATGATAAGCTGATTTATACTAAATACTTATGAAGAAAGGTGTACCAGTGGCCAAAAAAAGCACAACAAAAAATAAACTGACGCGTGAAGAATTGAACGAATTCAAGATTATGCTGTTAGCTAAGCGGAAAGAGATATTTGGCAGCGTAAATGCGATGGAAGATGAGACCCTGCGTAAAACCAGGACTGACTTGTCAACCATGCCGATTCATATGGCTGATGCCGGTTCGGATAATTTTGAGTTGGAAAACACCATCGGGCTTATGGATAGCGAGAGAAAACTATTAACCGAAATTGATGATGCGCTTGGGCGGATTGAAGACGGCACTTACGGTATTTGCGAGGGAACCGGTAAGCCCATTTCCAAAGAAAGACTTAAAGCAATTCCCTGGACGCGTTATTGCGTTGAATACGCCAGTCAAAAGGAAAAGGGCCTGATTGCGAGGGAGTCCAATGAATCTTCATCGGACTTCGACGAGGATACTAACGAGGGAGAAAACCGCTAATAGTCAGGCGAATCTGATTTCCCGCTAAAGCGATAAGATTTGGAGTTTTTCTGGCAGACTAACATATCAGATTATGTAAGTACTGGATACCTTTTCCTGCTTTTATTTGAGTAAATTAAAGGTTCCAAGTGGAGTGTAGATTGGGCCTTTGGGGGTAAGGTCGCTTTGATAGACGCGGACGGAATCGACGAAGGAAGTTCCAGCTTTGAAATCCTTATAATCGTTAATTTTGGCGGCGAGTTTGAGGCCGGCCCTGGGGTCTCTTATTCTGCACAATGTCAGGTGGCCTGAAAATTCGCGAGATTCTTTTGGCCAGCCGGCAAGGGACAAGTCATTATCAATATTTTCCTGTAATTGTTTTAGTTCGGTGTTTCCTTCGCCAAGGCCAACCCAGAGGATGTTTGGGGTTCTACCGCCGAAAGTGCCGAGTGACTCGATATCAAGGTCGAAAGATTTATGCCTGAAGGCGGCTTCCTGTACGATTTTGCAGACATCGGCAAGCTGGGAATCTTTGAATTCGCCGAGAAACTTCAATGTCAGGTGCATAGCGTCGGTATCGACCCATTTGACGTCGCCTTTCCTGATGTCGGCTTGTTTTTGGAGCGTTTTCTGCAAGTCGCCCAAGGCGGCTCTTATCGATTCATCAATATCTACGGCAATAAAAACACGCATCTTTAAAAAAAATCAAAAATCAAAAATTAAATATCGAGACCTCTGAAAAACCTCACATTTTATTATTCTCTTATATTTTTGCTTGAAGTGCTTCGAAAAATTATTTCGATACACCGCAAAAACTGTTTTCTGGCCTTACCAAAGGATTCTTTTATGCCTTTGGTATACCTTTTTATCTGTTCATAACGGTCGTGTGCCGTTATCCGGCAATACTCACCAGGCTAAAACTCCTTTTCCAATTGTACGCTATTACATGTAACCCAAAATCAAAGGCGTTACGCCTCATACCTCGATATCGAGTCCTGCCGTAGCCGGTATTCTTCATCCACGCAAACGGATGTTCAACCACCGCCCGAATTCCCGCCACCAGACGGTTATGCAATTTCTGTGAGGCTGTTAATTCCTTCTGGCCGCGAACTCGTTTTTGAATAATTCCGCAAAACACGCCGCGTTCCTCCAGTTTTGCCTTTCGGTCTTTATCCATATATGCACTATCAGCAAAGACACTGTCCTTCTCATCCTCGACAAGTTCGTCAATATACCTGCTGTCATGGGTTGAGGCGGTATCGAAACGGTAGTCTTTAATCATGCCGTTACAGTCAGTAGCAATATGGCCCTTATAGCCGTGATATATTCTGCCATGTTTTTTCGTATAACCTGCTGCCTTGTCTTTGGTGCTGGAAATACCGTCTTTGCCAGTTCTGCCGCGAGGCGCTTCTATTATAGTGGCATCAACACAGGTCCCTTCCTCAAGTATAACGCCGCGACTTTTGAGGATGGCGATAGTCTTATCAAATAATGTAGCTATATGGCCGTTTATATTAAGACGCTTGCGAAACTGCACAAAAGTAGTTTCATCAGGTGCATCCTGTTCCATCTTAAGGCCTACAAATCGTCTGAAGGATATACGGTCACAGAGCATCTCTTCGAGCATCGGGTCGGAAAGATTAAACCACTTTTGCAGCATTATGCATTTTATCATCATTACAAGTGGATAATTCGATGCTCCGCCTTTGTCGGTGTTGTTCTTGTACATATCCCTTAACGGCTCAGCAAGTTCGTTCCATGGTATAAGCTGGTCGCATTTTTGAAAAAATTGAGCAGTGCGACGACCGCCGAGGTCAGAGGTTAAACTGTTGAGAAATGTTGGTTGATTGCTTGTGCGTTCCATAATCTTTGCCTCCATGCAATAAAATTGACTATTGAATGGACGCATTATATCATATCCGCTGATAATTGCATTAATGTTTTGTAAAAAATGCATAGTTTTTCAGAGGTCTCTATCAAAATTACATATAAAAAATTAAAATTACTTTTTGCCTTTTAAAGTAAGGATACTGGAAGCGAAAATATTTGCAATTTCGTTCAATTCGTTCAAAAACCAGTTTACAGACTCAGGTGTGGCACGTTTGCTGTCACGAAGCAGGGCGAACCACAATTTGCTTTCGTTGGCGGACTTAAGGGAGATGGTGAAAAAATTAATGAAATCCTTTTTGCTGCTTGCCGCCTGGCCTTCGACGTAGTTGCCTATAATACTTGTTCCGCTTCTTAATAGTTGGTCGCCTATCCTTTTTGCGACACCATCGCTGGGTAATTTATCAAGAAACTCTATCAAACGCAGTGTAAAATCATAGAGCCTTTTCTTAAATTCATTTTTGAATTTTACTTTGTCATTTTGCATTTTTATTTTTGATATTTAATTTCTTTTGACGAAAGAGACCTCTGAAAAACTATGCATTTTTTACAAAACATTAATGCAATTATCAGCGGATATGATATAATGCGTCCATTCAATAGTCAATTTTATTGCATGGAGGCAAAGATTATGGAACGCACAAGCAATCAACCAACATTTCTCGACAGTTTAACCTCTGACCTCGGCGGTCGTCGCACTGCTCAATTTTTTCAAAAATGCGACCAGCTTATACCATGGAACGAACTTGCTGAGCCGTTAAGGGATATGTATACTACTCTTGATTGAAAAATTCCGTATTTTTCAATCAAAAAGCACCTTCTGTCCGATAAACAGCGTATATGAAGGATTATAAGTTGTCAAAAGAAAAAATAGCTGAACTGGAGGCATTGCATCGTTCGTTGCGTGATAAGCGTCAGGCCGACCGGGTCAAAGCGGTCATTGCTTTAGCAAAGGGATGGTCGGCGGCTCAGGTGGCCGAGATACTTCTTTTCGATGAGAAGACATCACGGGGCTATTTCGAGCGGTATCGGCAAGACGGTTTCCAGGCATTGCTGGATGACAACTATCCCGGCGCAGAACCGAAACTCGATGAACATCAAATGAGCGAACTTGAGGCATATCTCGAAGATCATATTTTCCCCGATGCCAAATCGGTTATCGCTCACATTGACAAGCAGTATGTGGTCCATTACTCCGTCAGCGGAGTCACCGATTTGCTGCATCGTCTTGGATTTTCCTACAAGAAGCCGACACATGTTCCCGGTAAACAAGACCCCATCAAGCAACAGGCATTTCTCGAGGAATATGAACAGATCAAGGCAAGCAAAAGTCAAAACGACCCAATTTATTTCGCCGATGCCACCCACCCGCAGCACAACAGCATTCCTTCTTACGGCTGGATTAAGACGGGAAAGGAAAAAGAACTCAAAGCCAACTGTGGCCGCCAGCGATTGAATATCAATGGTGCGATTAACATCGAAACACTGGAGCCAACGACAGGGTTTTATGACACGATCAATGCGAATTCGACCATTGATTTGTTCTCTAAGATCGAAGCAAAACATCCGGAGGCCAAAAGGATTTACATCATTGTTGACAATGCTCGATATTATCGTTCACGTTTGTTAAAAGAGTATACCGAGGGCACGAAAATCAAATTGATCTTTTTGCCGTCATACTCGCCGAATCTGAATCTGATTGAACGGTACTGGAAGTTTTTTAAGAAAAAAGTGCTGAACAATCGCTACTATGAAACGTTTGGTGAATTCAAGCGAGCATGTGAGAGCTTTTTCCGGAAGAGAAAGAAATATTTGCCGGAACTGAGAGCATTACTGACAGAAAACTTTCACATTCAAGCTGCATAAAAACAGGAAAATTCAATCGTAAGCAGTATACAAGAACAACACCGACAAAGGCGGAGCATCGAATTATCCACTTGTAATGATGATAAAATGCATAATGCTGCAAAAGTGGTTTAATCTTTCCGACCCGATGCTCGAAGAGATGCTCTGTGACCGTATATCCTTCAGACGATTTGTAGGCCTTAAGATGGAACAGGATGCACCTGATGAAACTACTTTTGTGCAGTTTCGCAAGCGTCTTAATATAAACGGCCATATAGCTACATTATTTGATAAGACTATCGCCATCCTCAAAAGTCGCGGCGTTATACTTGAGGAAGGGACCTGTGTTGATGCCACTATAATAGAAGCGCCTCGCGGCAGAACTGGCAAAGACGGTATTTCCAGCACCAAAGACAAGGCAGCAGGTTATACGAAAAAACATGGCAGAATATATCACGGCTATAAGGGCCATATTGCTACTGACTGTAACGGCATGATTAAAGACTACCGTTTCGATACCGCCTCAACCCATGACAGCAGGTATATTGACGAACTTGTTGAGGATGAGAAGGACAGTGTCTTTGCTGATAGTGCATATAGTAACCGTCCGACCAACTACAGGTTGCGGATAGTACACAAGTGAAATTTATTTTTACGAAGAATGGGGCTGTCGTTTAGTTGTTTTGAGTTGGGTTTGCTTCTGTGACAGATTTGAAATACAGCTTTTTCCAGTTTGGAGGTGTCAGTTCGGCAATCCGGCTGTTGGGGTGCGTGCTGACACGTTCAAGAACATCCCTGAAATATACGAATGGGTCAATATCACTTAGTTTGCAGCTTGCAACCAGACTGTATATGGTCGCTGCCCTTTGGGCTCCGTTCTCATTGCCGGCAAACAGCCAGTTTTTACGCCCGAGAACAACCATTCTTAAAATCCGTTCTGAAAGATTATTATCTATCGAAAGGATTCCGTTCTCAATATATCTGTTTAATGCTTTCCACTGACCAAGTGCATAATTTATCGCCTTGCCAATTGGACTCTTCGGCAAAATCTGTAGCGACCAGCTATCAATGACTCTGCGAATCTCTTCGAGAATGGGTTTACTCTTTTCCTGACGCAGTGACTTTATACTGTCAGCGTCAAGGTTACGTCTCTTTGCATCACGTTCCACATCGTAGAGACTGCCTATCAATGCGAGCATAATCCCGGCTCGCTCCTTATCAGTCTCAATAGCCTCATCAAACTTGCGCCTGCAATGCGCCCAGCAGCCTACCTCAGTACATCTGCCTTCGGCAAAGAGCTTGTCGTAACCCTTGTATGCATCCGCCTGTATATATCCGCTGTAACTCCCCAGAAAATTGATAGGCCCATCCCGACATCGTGTCGGTGTAAAATCGAACACAACATTATCACTCATATCGGCATATACCCATAAATAACCGTCATAAGTGCTTTTACGATCCTTGCACTGAACAGGGATGGTCGTATCATCGGTATGAATCTTAGGCGATTTTAACAACTGCCTCTTCATTTCTTTGGCGATAGGCTCAAGCAGACCGGCACATTGCCCTACCCAGTCACACATAGTGGAACGCCTGATTTCCACATCATGCCGACCGAAAATATTCTCCTGACGATTAAGCGGGAGGTGGTCGGTATATTTGCTGGTAATTATATGAGCAAGCAGTCCTGTCCCGGGACGACCCTTTTCTATGGGAAATGCAGGAAGTTCTGCTATGGATACATTTTCTTTGCAGTCAGGGCAGGCATATTTAATGCGCACATGCTGACGAACAACAAATGATGCAGGCACATAATCAAGCTGCTCTGTTATCTCTTCGCCGATTACCTGTTTTTCTTTTCCGCAGGATGGGCAGATAAGTTCCTCTTCCGGGGGATGATACTCTATCCGCTGGCGGGGTAAATCCTCAGGTAAAGGACGTCTGCCATGATGACTGGCATTCTTTGGTTTCGGCGTTTCAACACATGCATCAGCCTTTTGTTGTTCTGCCGCAATCCTCGACTCAAGTTCTGTACAAAGACCCTCAAAAAGCAGCCTCTGGGCAGGATCAAGCTTCTCGCTCCTTCTGCCGAATACATGACGCTTGAACCAGGCCAGCTGCTGATTGAGGTCGTCAACATTAGCCAACAGTTTTAAAACCATCTCTCTGAGGGTTTCAACGTCGCTGGGCAGTTCTGTAATAGGTGTGTTTGTTGTAATCATTTATTCCGTTAAAGCTTTTTTCTACATCATTATCCGTAACGATGACTCCTATATATCATATAATCGGATAATGTCAAGAGAAATAATGATAATATTCAAAAAAAAGTGAAATATTTTTTTTGAGATTATCAAAATATGCCGTTTCCAATTGAAAATCTTTTTCGCTGATGTGCCGAACAAAGGTCTATGCCCTCGAGAACCAGCGTCAGCCTTGCCAAATCCATCTCAAGACATTTTACTGAAGAATGATGCGGCAATCGAAATACACCCTCTTCCAGCCTTTTGTACCATAGACAAAACCCCGTCCTGTCCCAGAATAGTATCTTGCATCTGTCGCGGTAACGATTGAAAAATACAAACAGATGACCGCTTAAAGGGTCCTGCCCTAAAATAGTTTGTGTCATCGCGGCCAGACGGTCGAAACTGCAACGCATATCAGTTGGATCAACAGAGACAAAAATACGTACCGAACAGGGTAAAGTCAGCACAACTGTGTTTCCTTTAATGCAGAGAAAACCTTATTGATTGTGCCCTGGTCAATGTCAGAGGGTATTTTCAGTATATGACCGCTTCTTAGTATAAGTTCCAATGGCTGCGGCTTTGGGCGTATGACGGGAACTTCGATAAATGCCGGATTATCTGGTGTTGTTGGAGTAACGAATTTTTGAGGCTGCTGACCTGCCAGCTTTCTACGCCAAGAGTAAAATGCCCATTCGTGAAGACCTTCCTGTTTGCAAAATTGATGAATTGACAGATTGCTTGATTTGTATGTTTCCAAAACCATTTTCCAGAACTCGGTCTGGTCCGCTTTTGTGACTTTACCATTATCGCTCATGATTTTGTTCCTTAAATAAACCTCAAAACCAAAAACGATTATCCCTACCTCATCAGCATTTACAATATGTACTTGGTCGGACGGTTACGCATATATGGATAAAGACCGAAAGGCAAAACTGGAGGAACGCGGCGTGTTTTGCGGAATTATTCAAAAACGAGTTCGCGGCCAGAAGGAATTAACAGCCTCACAGAAATTGCATAACCGTCTGGTGGCGGGAATTGGGCGGTGGTTGAACATCCGTTTGCGTGGATGAAGAATACCGGCTACGGCAGGACTCGATATCGAGGTATGAGGCGTAACGCCTTTGATTTTGGGTTACATGTAATAGCGTACAATTGGAAAAGGAGTTTTAGCCTGGTGAGTATTGCCGGATAACGGCACACGACCGTTATGAACAGATAAAAAGGTATACCAAAGGCATAAAAGAATCCTTTGGTAAGGCCAGAAAACAGTTTTTGCGGTGTATCGAAATAATTTTTCGAAGCACTTCAAGCAAAAATATAAGAGAATAATAAAATGTGAGGTTTTTCAGAGGTCTCGAAAATGATTTTAAAATACCTTACTATCAAAACTTCGTCAGTTTTCTAAGGGTCTCGAAGCGTTTTTCGATGTCTTCTTTCCTAGCGGAGCGTAATCCGTGCAGGGAAAAATCGGATATCGCGAAAGAGGCGACAACCGTGCCGTAGGCGACGGCGGTTTTCAAGGTGTCAAAATCGGTTTTGCCGGTCTTAGCGATATAGCCCATTACAGCGCCGGCGAAGCTGTCCCCTGCGCCGGTGGGGTCTTTTACCTGTGTGGCTGGGTAAGCGGGAAGAAGAAATTTATCGCCTTTTGAATTGCACATAAATGAGCCTGATTCGCCTTTTTTGATAATGACGACGGCTGGTCCCATTTTTAGAATCTTTTCGCCTGCGGTTATCAGGTTGCTGTCTTCGGCGAGCATTTTTGCCTCATCAGAATTGATAATCAGGCAGTTAATTTTTTTGAGCAGCATTTTTAGTTCATCGGGTCTGCCGAGAATCCAGCAGTTCATCGTGTCGGCGGCGACGAAAGCGGGGTGGTTGAGTTGTTCGAGAAGCTGCATCTGAAGGGATGGGGCGGTATTAGCAAGAAAGATGTATTTGCTGTCCTTATAAGTATCGGGAACGGTCGGGGGTTTTTCCGCGAGGACATTTAATTCGAGAACGTCGGTGATAGCCTCATTCATCGCACCGTGATAGGAGCCTTTCCAGCGGAAGGTTTTACTCATCTGGCGTACTTCAAGGCCGGTCAGGTCGATGTCGCGTCCGGCGAAGACTTCGGAAAGATTGAAAGGACAATCCTGGCCAATAACGCCAATGAATCGCACGGGCGAAAAGAAGCTGGCGGCGATGCTGAAATAGACGGCGGAACCGCCTAAGCAATTTTCGCTCGTGCCAAAAGGCGTCGTTACCGTATCTATCCCTATCGAACCTGTTACAAGTAGCGGCATAAATTCTTCCTTAAAGTGTACAGTCTCTTTTTGAAATGGTTTTAAAATTTTTCTTTGTTTTTTTACATTTTGCTTTAACTTATGAATTTTTTCAGGGTTATATCTATTCGGTTTAGTGTTCTTTGTTTGCCGAGGAGGCTGACGGAGTCGAAGATTGGCGGGCTGATTGTTGTGCCGCAAATAGCGACCCGCAGGGGCTGGGCGACTTTTCCAAGGCCGACCTGTTTTTCTTCGGCCATTGAACGGAGCATTTTTTCTATGCCTTCCTCAGTCAATTCTTCCATCGCGGCGAGTTTATCGCGCACGAGCTGGAGCATCGCGAGGCCGTCACTTTTTAGTAAGACTTTAGCAACAGCTTTTTCGTCATATTCAATCTGGTCGTCGGCTATAAAGACGAAGCGGCTTTTGCGGTCGATGTCGGCGAGTGTTCTTGCGCCGTGGTTGGATTTTATGAGCCGGTCGAGAGTTTTGTCATCGGCGGCTGCTACGGGAGAGGCAATCTCTTTGATGTAAGCCTTGAAGTAGGCGAGGAGTTTTTCCGGCGGTGTCATACGGATATGCTCTGTGTTGAAGGCGATGAGCTTATCGCGGTCGAAAAGGCTGTTGGTTTTTGTCAGGCGGGAAATGTCGAAGCAGTCAATGAGTTCCTGGCGTGTTAATATTTCGCGTTTATCGCCGGGGTTCCAACCTAAAAGGGCGAGGAAGTTGACCATTGTTTCTGGGAGATAGCCGCTGCGGAAAAAATCGACGACGTTTATTTCTGGCAGCGACGACACCCATATATTTGGCGATGGCGTCGATGGCGGGCATATCGGGCATTGTTTTGTCGTCGAGGAAATCGTTCATATCTTCGACAGTGATGCCGCCGACATCGGCGAGTTTTTTGAGATCTATATCAGGGGTGTCCTTGATAAGTTTACGCAGGGTCGCGGGGCGTTCACGTTTTGAGAGTTTGCCGCCGCTTTGGCTGACGGTTACGGACATGTGTGCGTAAGCGGGGATGCGGAAGCCGAGGGCTTTCTGCAGGGCTTGATGGTAAGGGGTGTTCATCAGATGCTCCTGGCCGCGGAGGACATGGGTGACTCCCATAAGTTCGTCATCGACTACGACGGCGAAGTGATAGGTGGGGAAGCCGTCAGATTTTTGTATTATGAAATCTCCGAGCTGGGAGGCCTCGAATTTTACCTGGCCTCGAACAATGTCGTCGATAATAACCGGTTCATTTTGCTGCATGGCAAAGCGCACGGTGACAGGCTGACCCTGGGCTTTGGCTTTTGCGACGTCTTTGGCGTCAGGGAAAACTTTCGGCCTTTGATATACAAAACCTTTTTTATCGGCCTCAGCGAGTTCACGCATGGCGGCGAGTTCGTCGGTGGTTTCAAAACAGTAGTAGGCTTTTTGCTGTTCGATGAGCTGATTAATGTATTTATCGTAAATATCTCTTCGCTGGGACTGGAGGTATGGTGCGTTGGGTCCGCCGACTTCGGGGCCTTCGTCCCAATCGATGCCGAGCCACCGCAGGTCGTTTATCACCTGCTGCATAGCGGTCGCGGTATTTCGTTTTACGTCGGTATCCTCGATTCTGAGGATGAATTTTCCGCCGGTATGTTTTGCCAGGAGCCAGTTGAAAAGTGCAGTTCTTGCCCCGCCTATATGCAGATAGCCTGTAGGCGATGGTGCAAATCGTGTTACGACCATTAAAAACCTCGCTAATGAATATATTGTTACTCCCGCGAAAGCGGGAATCTAAATAGACCAAAAACTGGATACCTGCTTTCGCAGGTATGGCAGATAAAGATTAAAAGCCAACGGTGGGATTTGAACCCACAACCTCCGGTTTACAAAACCGGAGCTCTACCGTTGAGCTACGTTGGCGAAAAAAACAATTATAATAATAATTTGTTCATCGGTCAATTGTCTGTATTAATTCAAATTTTTGCTTTACATATCAGTTTGGCAGGGTTAAATTACGCAAACGTTTGTCTTTACTTTCAAAATTATTCCTATGAGATTTTAAGGAGGCATTACAAATGGCTGAAAAAATTGAACCCGCATGTTTACCAAGTATCAAAAAAGCAACGCCGAAAGCCCCGGTGATCGGTGTTTTTGCGACCAGCGACCCGCGTATCGACAAGGACAGCCGCATACGCTGTCAGAATATCGTAAAAATGGCCGCCGAGGTCATCAGCGGCAAGGTAGTGATGCCGGATAAGACGCCGGTTGCCGGTGGTATATTCGACTGTGCTGGTCGATGGCGAGGCGCAGGCCGATATTGTCGCGCAGCAGTTCCGCAAGGCGGGCGTGGATATTCTGGTGTGCGTGCCGGATACGTGGGCATTTCCGCAGCTTACGGCCATCTCGCTTTTGCAGCAATTTCCGGACGAATACGCCGATCAATATTACCTGCGGCAACAGCGGGCCAAAGCCCGGCGTGGTGTATGCTCATGCCCTTTGCGGCGCGATCAGCTCAGTACGGCCGTATGATGCAGCCTTAATGTCGGCACATGGCCTGATACCGGTATGAATCCCAAGATGACCGCAGCAGACGGCCGAGGCGCTTATCGACTGGTGCTATGCGGCGGTAACGGCCGTTTCGCTTCGCGGGCGGCGTGTGATGGTCTTCGGCCATGATTCGATGGGCATGGAAACGGCTCTTGGCCATATTCTGCCGACACGCAATACGTTTCGGCATTGAAATTACGCGGCTCGATATGAAGCTTCTGGCCGATATGCTCACCAAAAAGGCGTATGACCAGAAAGAACTCAACGAACTTCGCGCATGGATTGATAAATATGTCGGCAAACGGCTTGAGCTTCGAAACGAGGCCGACAGCGAACGATTCAACACGAGCCTTGCGATGTATCTTATCAACCGCGACCTGATGGCCGACCTCAATGCCGTCGGCGGCGGATTTATGAGCCAGCTTGAATGGGGTTCAGGATCCGTCGCGGGCTGCCGCTGCCGGTTGCCGATGTGATGGAGTCGCTGTTTAACAGCACCTTTGACCACAACGGCCCAAAAGCTCCGCTGCCTTATGCGACCGAAGCCGATGTGCAGGGGCTTTTGACGATGCTGTTTATGACGTATCTGTCAGCGGCGGCAATCCGCCGTTGTTTATGGACTTCCGCAAGGTCTGGGAAGCATGGGAAATCAAGGAACTTGGCCAAAAAGCTCAATGTTAAAGACTTGATGCGAATGCCGACTATGCCATTAAGGGTCTTGTTGATGGCGATAATTCCGGCTCGGCGGCATTCGACTGGGCGGCAAAGCCCGGCGCATCTGTTAAGACGATTATGGACGGCGTCGCAATGCCGCTTGCCGATGCGGCTATTTCCCCGGCGGCGGCAACTAGCGTAACCTTTATGACGCCGGCAGGCATCGAAGGCATCGCGGGCAGAATGGCCTACAGCAGCCTCAACGGCATGTTCAGCCTTATCTGGGATGAGGCTCATACGACTGAGGTGCCGGAAAAACTCGGCAAGGCGATGTGCAATCTGACTACGCCGACATGGCCGCATACGTTTGTTGTGCCGAAATATGCCAGCATGGTCGAATACAAGCAGTATGCTCCGGCCAACCATTTCCACATGACCTGGAATCTGCCGGTGGCGCGTTTGCAGCACTGGATGGATCTGATCAGACGTGCTGAGTGTTACGCCGTGGGCGGCAAGGCCGTGCTTTGTTGAAGGCATTGACCGCCCGCAGCCGCTGATACATCTTCTTAACGGCGGTGAGAACGCCTATAAGCAGCTTATAGCAAAAAGATAAACAATAAGTTCTAAAAGCAGTTAATCCGCCGCGGGCTGGCTTCAGTTTGCGGCGGATAATCTGCTCGATTATAAATCCTAAATCCTAATATCTAAATCCTAAACAATTAACAAAAAATGAAATTTATAAAACAAATCTGAGCTGGCCGCAATTATTTTAGTCATTTGGATTTAGAATTTGTTTAGGAATTAGGGTTTAGTGCTTAGGATTTTTAAAATCCGACGCGGATTATTATAAAGATTGCTTGCGATATAATTACAATTGGAAAGGTAAGAAAATATTAAAAGGTATTCCGAATATATTGTCGCCGGAACTGTTGAAGGTTCTGATGGAGATGGGGCACGGCGATGAACTGGTTATCGCGGACGGGAATTTTCCGGCGGCGTCTATCGCGCAGAGGCTCATTCGCTGCGACGGGCATGATGTGCCGCCGCTCCTTGAGGCGATATTGAAACTGTTTCCGCTGGATATTTATGTTGAAAAGCCCGCGGCTTTGATGGCGGTTGTGCCGGGCGATAAAACAAAGCCGACAATCTGGGAAGAGTATCGAAAGGTCATTAAAAGCAGCGGCGAAAAGTTTTCCGATTTTGAATTTGTTGAGAGGTTTGCCTTTTACGACAGGGCCAAGAAGGCTTACGCGGTAATCGCGACAAGCGAGGTGGCTCTTTATGCCAACATCATTCTCAAAAAGGGCGTGATTAAGTCGTAAAACCTTTTTCGCACAATAAAACAATCACCCAAAAGCCCCTTTTATGAGGGGCTTTTTTTATTCTTTTGTGAATCAGAAATATTTAATCACGGATTACACCGATGACGCAGATATTTTGTTAAAGATGGAGTTGTGACTCCACCCTACAAGACTTGAGAATTTTGTATAAATAAAGTATCAAAAACTCTATGGCGTAACATACCATTATTAAAGAAAATAAACCGATAAACAGCTTCCTTGAAGCAATTATATAATCATCCTTTGTCATTGTAACTGAAAGCATAGAAACCATTCCGCTCAACGAAAAAATGCAGTTAATAATGCCGTATGTGACAATTAATCCTATCACAACTTTTAGCCAGGAAGGACAAATATTTTTCAAACTTTTGTCAAAAAACCACCCTTTTCCCTGGCGTAATTCTTTTGTTGCAACAAGCCTGGCGGCAACCACTAAGCCGATTCCGATATTGAGTGTTATAGCTATTTTACCAGATGGAAGAATAAATTCTTCTATCAACAAAAGATTGACAAAGAAACTACATAAAATTCCTAATAAATCCAAACATAGCAAAACTGTCATTGAAACCTCTCCCGCAAATATTTCTTTCGACCGATCATATTACTCCTTATTGCTACTTCCTGTTCAAAACTCATAAAGTAATTTTACCCTTGCTGATTTGACTTGTCCAGAGACTGCATTTTCAGCTAATGAAAAAACCCACAGGGGTTAGGCTGTGGGTTTTGGGGTTTAAGTTATTTAGCTGCGCGGGTTAGAAGAGTTGGGCTGTATCGTGGGAGAGGTGGTTGTTTTGTCTTCTTGTCTGGCGCAGTGCGCGTTTTGGTTCAATTTTTGTGTTTTGCCCTGATGCGAGATTCCATACGCCGGGGGTTAGACAGGGTTGTGAATTTTCCGCGGGTGCGGGAGGTTTCACGGCTGGCTCCGGGTAGGCTACGAACATGCCTTCGAAGTTTCGCAGGACGGTGGTGGTCGGACTTGTGGAGACTATATAATTGGGCAGAATCGGAAGTTTACCGCCGCCGTGAGGAGCATCGACAACAAAGCTTGGAATGGCGATGCCGCTGACGCGACCGCGGAGGTATTCCATAACCTCGATGCCTCAACTGATTGGTGTTCTGAAATGTTCGGCGCCTTTGACCAGGTCGCACTGGAAGAGATAGTAGGGTCTGACGCGATTCTTAATCAGGCCTCGGCATAGCTGCTCGATAGTCTGGGGATTGTCATTGACGCCCCGGAGGAGGACGGACTGATTTCCCAAAGGGATGCCGGCATCGGCCAGCCTGGTAAGGGCGGCGATTGCTTCTTCGGTAATCTCATTGGGATGGTTGAAATGCGTATTGACCCAGATTGGATGATATTTTCGGAGCATGGAGGTAAGCTCTTCGGTTATTCGCTGTGGAAGGACGACTGGGGTGCGCGTGCCGACTCTTATGACGCTGACGGTGGGTATTTTTCTCAGGCTGCTTATCACGATTTCCAAGGCGTTGGTGGTCATGGTGAATGGGTCGCCGCCGGAAATTATCACATCGGAAATTTCGGGGTGGGCGGTAATGTATTCAACGACCTGTTCGAGCCTTCTGGGGGAGATGGTGCATTCCCTTGTGCCTGCTACTCGTTTGCGAGTGCAATGACGGCAGTACATGCTGCATGCGGTTGTCGCCAAGAGCAGCGCCCTGTCGGGGTATCTGTGTACCAGACCTGGGACGGGCATATCCTCTTCTTCTTCAAGAGGGTCATCCCTGAGGCAGGAGGGATTTTCAAGTTCATCCATCTGCGGTACGCTCATCGCGAAAACCGGATCAGTAGCATCTGCGCGGCGAATCAGCGAGGCGTAATAGGGAGTGATAGCCAGCGGATACTTTTTGATGACCTTTTCGAGGCCGGGAGTATCAGCAAGTCTGCGGAAAGTGCGCAATTAATTGAGAGTAACTTCGGATTCGATTGGCAATTTGCCACTTCCAGTCATTCCAGCAGATGTGATTTTTTATTTCGCGAGGTTTTTGGGACTGCGTTTTAGGTTCGGTTCGTACCTGCTCAAGAACCGAACACGGCGGGGGTTGGTCGCTTTCATCCTTAAAATCAACACTTTGTGTTTTAAACATACAACTTTCCTTCAAAGAGTAATAATGTTCGAAAGGTCAGGGGATGAATCTCTACGCAGAAATAATCACGTCCCGAAAAACCTTTCTTATGTGAACTAAAAGTTCACATTTACAATATGAATATATAATCTGTAAATGCAGAGTCAATAATAATTACGTTTTTTTTGAAATTTTTTTTTATTTTTTTAACTTACGAGCAAGGCATCTGATAGCGGGGCAGATATAACTGTCCCAATAACTGTCCGCTATTACCTTGACATTGTAACCCATAATAAACTAAATTTATCGCAGAATGGATAAATTACTGAACAGATATAAGATTCTTCTCATCTATCTTGCGTTGATATTATCGGCCGTCGCTGTTTATTGGCAGGTAATGAACTACGAGTTCGTTAATTACGATGACCCTGAGTATGTTTTTAACAACTGGCATGTTACATCAGGGGTTACTTACCAGAACTTCCTCTGGGCTTTTTCCACTTTTCGCGCCACCAACTGGCATCCTGTAACATGGCTGTCGCATATGCTGGACTGCCAGTTATTCGGAACTAAGGCCGGCTGGCATCATTTAACCAATCTGCTTCTGCACATCGCGAATACCCTTCTGCTCTTTATCGTACTTAAAAAGATGACCGGAGCGCTTTGGCAAAGCGCATTTGTCGCCGCCCTGTTCGCCCTGCATCCGCTCCACGTAGAATCCGTTGCGTGGGTAGCAGAACGTAAGGATGTCCTAAGCACATTATTTTTGCTGCTGACTATGCTCGCCTACACCGGTTATGTTAAAAAGCCAAACGCTGGGAGGTATCTTCTGACACTTCTCCTTTTTGCGTTTGGACTTATGGCAAAACCCATGCTCGTTACACTGCCATTCGTTTTGCTTTTGCTGGACTATTGGCCGCTGGAACGGTTTGGGAATAATTGCTCTAAACTTAAGATTTGTCGCCGTCTTGTGTTGGAAAAAGTACCGTTTTTGGTCCTGGTAATAGCGTCAAGTGTTGTTACCTTTATCGCACAACGCTCCGGCGGGGCAATGATAGATATTACCCGGCTTCCCCTGTATGCTCGCGTCATCAACGCTCTTGCTTCATATATGGCGTATATCGGTAAAATGTTCTGGCCCAGCAATCTGGCGATGTTCTATCCTTATCCGATTCACAAGCTGCCAGTGTTACAGGCTGTTCTGTCCGCGGCAGCGCTGCTGGGAATATCGCTGGTGTTAATTCGAGTAGCCGGCCGACACCGGTTTTTGCTTATGGGCTGGCTATGGTATCTCGGAACGCTTCTGCCGGTGATAGGAATAATCCAGGTTGGAGACCAGGCCTTAGCCGACCGTTATACTTATATTCCCTACACAGGACTATTTATTATGATTGCGTGGGGACTGCCGCTGCTTTTGGCAAAATGGAAGTATCAGAAAATCGCCTTAGGTGTGTCCGCGGCAGTTGTACTTATGCTTTTGTCGATATGTACTTATATTCAGCAGCGGTATTGGCATGACAGCATAACCCTTTTTGAACATGCTCTGAAGGTAACGGAGAATAATTATGTCGCACATTATTGCATCGCTGCTCCCCTTAGTGAGCAGGGCAAAAAAGAAGAGGCTTTGGCCCATAATTATCAGACAGTGCGAATCAACCCTAATTATCTGGATGCATATAACGCGATTGGTCTTCTCCTCACTGAAGAGAATAAACCTGACCAGGCCATTCCTTATTTTGCCAAAGCCCTTCAGGTTAGACCTGACTTTATGGCGGCACACTGCAATCTTGGGCGTACTATGATTGCTATGGGCGATATCGCAGGCGCAGTCGCGAAGTTTCGAGAACTTGTGCAAAAGCTGCCTAATGAACCAGAGGCGTATTATCTGCTCGGCAGTGCCCTTGCTCAGCAGGGTAACTTGGTTGAAGCTGTTGCCCACCTTAATAAAGCTCTGCAAATGAACCCTGAACTTGCTGAGGCTCACGGCGACCTCGGACTTGTGCTCGTTAAACAAAACAGGCTCGATGAAGGACTTGCCCATTTAATTAAGGCTTTGGAGATTGACACGGACCTTGTGGAAACGCGTATTGAACTCGGATATGTTTTCAGTGTTCAGGGCAAACTTGACCAGGCCGCCATGGAGTACCAAAAACTTCTAAGTATGCATCCCGATAATGCTACTGCCCATAATGATTATGCGGTTCTATTAATTCGACAGGGCAAAACAGATGAAGCCATCAAACATCTTAATGATGCGATTAGAATAAAACCAGATTATGTCAATGCCCAGAACAACCTCCGGGCTATTCTTGCTATGCAGAAAAAACCCGGTAAATCGGCACAGCCCGAGGTTAATTCGCCAACCCCGCCGAAAACCAATTGAAATATCGCGATTCGCTTAGTTTCTTGACATAGTAAGCCATAATAAACTAAATTTATTACAGAATGGATAAGATATTGAACAGATACGCGGTTGTTTTGGTTTGTCTTGCCCTGGTCTTATTGACCCTTGCTGTTTATTGGCAGGTAAGCAGCCATAAATTCATTAATTACGATGACCCGGATTATATTGTTAATAACGAACACATTAAAGCGGGACTGACACACGAAAGCATTATCTGGTCATTTACCACAAAGACAGCATCCAACTGGCATCCTGTAACATGGCTGTCGCATATGCTGGACTGCCAGTTATTCGGAACTAAGGCCGGCTGGCATCATTTAACCAATCTGCTTCTGCACATCGCGAATATCCTTCTGCTCTTTATCGTGCTTAAAAAGATGACCGGAGCGCTTTGGCAAAGCGCATTTGTCGCCGCCCTGTTCGCCCTGCATCCGCTCCACGTAGAATCCGTTGCGTGGGTAGCAGAACGTAAGGATGTCCTAAGCACATTATTTTTGCTGCTGACTATGCTCGCCTACACCGGTTATGTTAAAAAGCCAAACGCTGGGCGGTATCTTCTGACACTTCTCCTTTTTGCGTTTGGACTTATGGCAAAACCCATGCTCGTTACACTGCCATTCGTTTTGCTTTTGCTGGACTATTGGCCGCTGCAAAGATTTGGAGATAAGCGTTCTAAGCATAAGACCGTTAATCGTCTTGTTCTGGAAAAAATACCGTTTTTGATTCTGTCAGTTGCGTCAAGTTTTGCGACCTATGCCGTACAGCAGGCCGGCGGAGCAATATCAAATGTCGATAGACTCCCTCTATATATTCGTATCGTTAATGCTATTGTTTCATATATAAAGTACATCAGCAAAATGGTTTGGCCGACTAATCTGGCCGTAATTTATCCATATCCTGTTAATGCCGGTACCAGGGAGTTTTTGCTGGAAGCCGCTGTTGTTTTTGCAGTGCTGGCGGCAATAACCGTTTTGTTAATTTTTATTTGTCGAAAATACAAGTATGCCGCTGTGGGTTGGCTGTGGTATCTCGGAACTCTCGTACCGGTAATAGGTCTTGTGCAGGTAGGTGAACAGTCAATGGCTGACCGATATACCTATATTCCGCTGACAGGCTTATTCATCATTGCTGCCTGGGGGATACCTGAACTGTTGCGAAAACTGCGCCGCAAAAAACTTATAATCGGTATTGCGGCAATTGCAGTGCTTGTTGTACTGGCAGGACGTACTTATGTTGAGTTAAAGTACTGGAGCAATAGTACAACACTTTTCGAACATGCGATTGAGGTTACGGAAAAAAATTATGTCGCACATGGTTTACTTGCTGATGCCTTATATGAACAGGGCAAGCGGCGAGAGGCGGTGATGCACTATATAGAATCGCTGAGAATCATGCCTAATTACGTGTATGCACATAACCGATTAGGCAATATACTTGCAGAACAAGGCGAATTAAATGAAGCCATTAAACATTTCAATGAGGCACTCAAGGAGCAGCCGGAACTTGCCGGTGTCCGCAAAAATATGGGCAAAACACTTTTAAGCCTTGGCAGACTTGAAGAATCAGCTATGCAGTATAGGGAGGTTCTTCGCAGGTACCCGCTTGATACAGAAGCGCACGAAGGTCTTGGGGCTGTTCTGAGCAAACAAGGCAGGTACGATGAGAGTATTGTACATTTCAGAGAAGCTATTCGAATCAACCCCGACCTTATGCGAGCACGACTTGAAATTGGGTTGGTCTTGAGCAGGCAGGGCAAACTTGACCAGGCTGTGAAGGAATATGAGAAGATTCTCATTATGTACCCGGAAAACGCCATTGTTCACAGCGATTACGCAGTTTTAATGGCCAGGCAGGGTAAATTCACCGAAGCAATCAAACATTTCAATGAGGCGATACGTATAAAACCCGACTACGCTGGCGCCAAAAACAACCTTCGGATTACGCTTGATATGCAGAAAAAAGCCGGTAAATCGGCACAGCCTGAAGTTAATTCGCCAATCCCGCCGAAAACCAATTAGAACATCTCAATTTGTGTAGGCCATTGACAGCATAAGCAATCATAAACTAAAGTTGTTTCTGAATGAATAAATCGATAAACAGATACTTTTCTATTATCTTAATTTATGCCGGTTTGGCATTAGTCGCGCTCGGGGTGTTCTGGCAGGTTTACAACCATGATTTTATCAATTACGACGACCCCGAATATGTTGCGGAAAACGAACACGTCAAAGAGGGACTGACACGCGAAAATATTATCTGGTCTTTCACGACCGGTAGAGCATCCAACTGGCATCCTGTAACATGGCTGTCGCATATGCTGGACTGCCAGTTATTCGGAACTAAGGCCGGCTGGCATCATTTAACCAATCTGCTTCTGCACATCGCGAATATCCTTCTGCTCTTTATCGTGCTTAAAAAGATGACCGGAGCGCTTTGGCAAAGCGCATTTGTCGCCGCCCTGTTCGCCCTGCATCCGCTCCACGTTGAATCCGTTGCGTGGGTAGCAGAACGTAAGGATGTCCTAAGCACATTATTTTTGCTGCTGACTATGCTCGCCTACACCGGTTATGTTAAAAAGCCAAACGCTGGGCGGTATCTTCTGACACTTCTCCTTTTTGCGTTTGGACTTATGGCAAAACCCATGCTCGTTACACTGCCATTCGTTTTGCTTTTGCTGGACTATTGGCCGCTGGAACGGCTAAATAATTTTCGATGGAAAACTGTTTATCCCTTAATTTTGGAAAAAGCCCCTTTGTTTATTGTTGCTGCAATTTCCAGCGTAATTACTTTTATTGTGCAGCAAAAAGGCGGTTCGGTCGCGAGTATAGATGCTATAACCTTAAAAATCAGGATTGCCAACGCTTTGGTTTCATATCTGGAGTATATTGGCAAAATGGTATGGCCGGTTAATCTGGCATTCTTTTATCCGTATAGTAACATTAAAGACAATAGCATATTTTTTCTGGAAGCTGCCGCCGCTTTTGTGGTGTTAGTATCGATAACTGTCCTGATGGTTTTTACGGTGCGCAGATACAAATATGTTACGGTGGGTTGGCTGTGGTACGTGGGAACTCTTGTGCCGGTAATAGGATTAGTCCAGGTTGGCGCACAGTCGATAGCAAACCGATACACCTATATTCCTTTAACGGGATTGTTTATTATTGCTGCCTGGGGTGTACCTGAACTGCTGAAAAAACTGTCCTGTCGCAAGCTTGTGCTCGGTATTATGGCATTTGTAATACTTGCCGGCCTGGCGATACGCTCTTATATAGAGCTGGGATACTGGAGTGACAGTGTAACGCTTTGCAATCGTGCAATTAAGGTTACAGAAAGAAACTATCTTGCACATTGTCTGCTGGCAGTGGCGTTGAATAAAGAGGGCAAATGGCAGGAGGCAATGAGCCATAACAAAGAGTCTCTGCGGATAAGGCCCGGATATACGTTTGCCCATAGCAATCTCGGCGGTCTGCTCGCCAGGCAGGGCAGATTTAAGGAAGCTGTCGAACATTTCAAAAAGGTTATTGAGATAGAGCCTGACTTTAAAGACATCCAGAGATTTATGGGCACCGCACTTTCAAAACTTGGCAGGACAGAAGAAGCTGTCAAATATTATACTGAGGCCATTAGACAGAACCCGCTTGATGCGGAAGCACACAATGGTTTCGGTGTGATACTGGGCAGGCAAGGCAAACTTGACCAGGCTGTTGTACATCTCAGAGAGGCCGTCCGAATAAGACCTGATTACGCCGAGGCATATTATAATATCGGGTATGCTTTAGCTCAGCAGGGTAAATTTAAGGAGGCTGAACCATTTCTTACAGAGTCGGTGCGGCTGGATACCGCATCTGACAAAGCACATTATTGCCTTGCAGGTGTTTTGATGGAACAGCAGAAATACGAGCAGGCCATCGAGCATTTCAAAAAGTCGATAGAGCTTGCACCTGATAATGCCCAATCTTTAAATGGCCTGGCCTGGTTACTGGCTACCTCTAAGGATGCAAAATTCCGCAATCCGGAAGAAGCGGTAAAACTCGCCCAAAAAACCTGTGAACTTTCAGGCGGCAAGGAACCCATGCCGCTCGATACCCTTGCAGCGGCGTATGCGGCGGCGGGTGAGTTTTCAGAGGCGGTAAGTACCCAGGAAAAAGCCCTCAATATTGCCGAAACGTCACCTCAGGCCTCACAGAATAAAGAGCTGATTAAGGATTTACAGAACCGTTTAAGCCTTTACAGGAGGGGACGGCCTTATATTGAGCTTGACAAAAGATGATAAATTGCATATAATATAATTAACCTGGAAAGCTAAATTCAGGGAGGGTATTTGATGCGACTGGTCGTAAGACAAGGTGGAATCGTTGTCAATGAATTCCAATGCGGACGAAGCCCTGTTTACATTGGAAGGCATAAGGACAGCCAGGTTTTTCTGCCCGACAGAGTGGTTTCGAGAAACCACGCCGTTGTCTATAAGACCGCGGATGGCAGATGGATGATAGAAGACCTTGACTCTGCGAATAAAACATATCTGAATAACAAAGTAATTAAAAAAAACGAAATTAAGAGCGGAGACCATGTCCGCATCGCCAATTTCGATATTGAGATTAATATAGATGAGGATGATAATTCAGCGAAAAAAACGGGTTTTGAAGAGATAGCTTCAAAAACAGCGTATAGTATGGAAGACACCCTAACTACCGCGATGGCCGAGGATAAGCAGCAGATTATCGTGAGGTCGGCCATTGCCGATCACGCCCCCGATATTACACTGCCGGCAAAACGGGCAAAGGACTTTATGCAGGCCACAGAGGCTATCTGTAAGGCAAAAGGCCCCGATGAGGTTCTTCACGTTTTATTAAACATTGCGAGAAAGCAGTTCAACGCCTCTCATACCTGGTGCGCACTGAGAACTCAGCCGAAAGGCGATATGACCTTCGGAGCAGGCAGGCAGCAGGACGGTTCTTCTATAGAATTAAAAGAAATCAAACACCAGGACAAAATCGCTCTTGCGGTCGAAAAAAATCAATTTATACTTATGCCCCGGATACCGCCTGCCGAAGATGGCAAAACACTGATACGTTCGGCGATGATAGCTCCGATTGTGGGACAAACAGGCTGTTTTGGCGTATTATATATTGACAATGATATGGCTCACGAGCATTACTCCCTCAGTGACCTCGATTACCTTATGCTCATAGCGATACACACTGCCGTCGTCGTGGAAAACTTCTGATTTTATAATTATAGTTCGCCTACATCTACTTTCAAATGGATAGTTGGTTTGAAAAATGCAAAATTTCGAAAAAATATAAAAATTTTCACAACAATGATTTAGCATTTGGGGTTTTTGGCGATATAATACGGTTTTGTGCGAAGAAAAAGAGGAAAAAAGGTTCATTGAAATGAGGTCAATATGCCGGACAAAAACGCCATAATAAGACTCTCCCGATACAGGTATGCCCTTATAAGGCTTAAAGCGCTTAGTTTTGAGAAGGTTTTTTCGGATAATCTGGCGGATGCTACGGGGGGTTCATCCTCGCAGGTACGAAAGGATTTTTCAATTTTCGGGATTTCCGGCAACAAAAAGGGCGGTTACCGTATTGACGAACTTACCAGGGGACTTAACAGGGTTCTGGATAAGGACAAGGAACACCAGTTTATCGAAGTGGGCGCGGGCAATCTCGGCAGGGCGCTGCTCAATTATCCCGGTTTTTCAACAAGCAATATAAAGATAGTTGCGGCATTCGATATCGACTCTTCTAAATATGACAGGCAGGCCCAAATTCCGGTACTGCCTATCGAAGAGCTTCACGATTTTGTTCAAAAAAATCAGATTAAATACGGCATTATTTCTACCCCGGATTTCGCCGCTCAGCAGGTTTTTGTGCGTATGGTTTCCGCTGGAATAAAGGGGATTTTGAATTTTGCCCCTATTTGCCTGCGAGGACCTGAGGGTTGTGTTGTAAGCAATATCAGCTTTGAATCGGAAATCGAGAATATAATATACTTTGTTAATATCGCTGAAAAGAGCGGCCAGCAAGCGGAATAATCCCCAGACTGTTATCGCAATTCTTGTAAGTCTTTGTAATAAATACAGTTACACGCATTTTCTTCATTATAAGCTAAATTAAATGCACCATAAGGAACAATAATGAACAAAATATTCAATATGATGTGAAAAATTTCACAGAAAAGTATTGATTTAGGTTTTAAATATTGCTATCATTTACAGAATTAATATAAAGAGTGCAGATAAGGCTCTTAAGGTTAACATAATAATGAATAAAAGAATTTATTAGGATTAAAAAGATGAATACTACCTGTATAACCCGGCTTTCCAGATACCGAAACGCCGTACTGAGACTTAAGGGACTAAACTTTGTGAAAGTATTTTCTGAGAACCTTGCGGATGCTACCGGAGTTACTGCTGCCCAGGTGCGTAAAGATTTTTCCATGTGCGGCATCTCAGGCAGCGGACGCGGAGGCTATCCCATAGTTGACCTGATTGGGCAATTAAATAAGGTTTTGGGTAAAGACAAAGTACAGCAGTTTGTTATTGTCGGAGTTGGCAATATCGGGCGGGCACTTTTAAATTACGCGGGTTTTCGCAGGAACGATATATACATTATCGCAGGTTTTGATACTGACAAAACTAAGCATGACAGAGACGCGGAAGTTCCAATATTATCGTACGAAGAGCTGAACGAATATGCGTCTAAAAATTCGATTCGGTTCGGCATTATAGCCGTTCCTGAGGTTGCGGCACAGGATGTTCTCGATGTTATGCTCAATGCCGGCATGAAAGGGATTTTGAATTTTGCCCCTATATGCCTTAAGGCGCCGGTGGGCTGCGTGGTACGAAATTTGAGCCTCGAGACGGAACTGGAAAACATAATCTATTTTACGAATATCGGGGCGGAGTCATAGATAATCGCATGACCATAAAATCCTTCAAAACAAGAATACTGATAAGCTGTGTCTCAATCATCGGGGTTTTCTCGGTGCTGATGGCGCTTGCGGGGTATTTTGTCATAAAGAAACAGGTAATAGACAGAGCCCAGGCTAAGGTGGCGGTCTATCTTAATTTTGCTCGCGAGGTTTACCATGAGCAGACCCGCAGGGTCGAGGATGTTGTGCGGTTTACAACGGGGCGATTTTTTATTAAGGACGCGATTTTAAAGAATGATTCAGCGATGCTTCAGGACAGTTTAAGTGAGATAAGGCGGCAGGAGCATCTGGATGTACTTACGCTTGTTGATGGTCATGGTAAAGTTATCATCCGGTCGCGAAATCCGTCTGTTAAAGATGACAGCCAGGCAGGTGATGAGCTTGTAAAAAGAGTCTTATCAGGAAAAACGGCTTTAAGCGCGACTGTAATAGTTACAGAAGCTGAACTCGCAAAAGAGGGCATGGACCTTAAAGAACGGGCTCATATTAAGGTGGTTCCCACGGCGAAAGCCAAACCTGCCCCTAATGTCGCATATACCCAGGGTATGATGATAAAATCCGCAGCTCCCGTTCTGGATTCTGACGGACGCGTTATAGGTGTATTATACGGCGGTAATCTGCTGAACAAAAACTATGATATTGTGGATAAAATTAAGTCTGTCATTTACTTGGATACCAAATATGGCGGCAAAGAGATAGGGACTGTTACGATTTTTCAGGAAGACCTTCGCATATCGACCAATGTGTGTAATAGTGACGGCAGCCGCGCTATCGGGACACGTGTTTCTGAAGAAGTCTATAAACAGGTGCTTGAAAAGGGCCAGCCGTGGATAAACAGGGCGTTTGTGGTAAATGGCTGGTATAAGACGGCTTATGAGCCGATAAGAGGGGTCGACGATAAGATTATCGGGATGCTTTACGTAGGCATACTCGAAAAGCCCTTTGCCGATATAGCAAGGAACTGCATTATTATTTTCCTTCTGATTACGGCCGGTGTAACCTTATTGGCGATAGCGACTTCAGTTATTTTATCCGGGCAGATTACCAAGCCGGTCAGGCTGGTGGTTCAGGCTGCCGGCAAACTTTCCGAGGGCGAGCTTGGCCATATAGTTGAAACCCAAAGTGAATTGAAGGAACTGAATCAACTTGTTAAATCTTTCAATCATATGTCGGAAAAGCTTGAGGAGCGTGAGAAAAGTCTTTGGATATCCAACGAAAAGCTTGCTGATTTAAATAAGCGTTACATCGATTTGATTGGTTTTGTGTCGCATGAATTGAAGGGTATTCTGTCCTCTGTTGTTATTCATGCCTATTCAGTGCGAGACGGGTATCTTGGGCCTCTAAACGACAAACAGAAAAATGCACTGGAAGCGGTGTCGCGAAACCTGGATTATTTGTCCGCCACGGTTAAAAAATTTCTTAATCTCGGCAAGATAGAAAAAGGCGATTTAAAGGCCAATAAGAGCCTTATTAAACTGAGGAAAGACGTATTTGATATGACTATCGATGCGCTTATTCCTGTGGCGCAGAGAAAAAGTATAACCATTGACAACAGGATTTCACCGGATATTGAAGTCAACGCGGATGCCGATTTGATGCAGATAGTGGCGAATAATCTTGTTGTCAATGCGATTACCTACGGTACTGAATACGGCAACATTATTATGAACGCCTCCGACGCCGACAACGAGGTACGGGTGGAAGTGTACAACGATTCCGTGCCGATTACGGAGCAGCAGAAAGAAAAATTGTTCAAAAGGTTTTCGCGCCTGGATAATGAGCAGACCCGCCATACCAAAGGTACTGGCCTGGGTTTATTCATAACCAGGGAAATTATAGAAACGCACGGCGGCAAGATATGGGTAGAACCGAAGGAGAAGGGCAACTCGTTTATTTTTTGCCTGCTGAAGCAATAGAAACAATATCGGATTAGAGTCAGGATTTTTGCAAAGGAGAATTTTATATGTCACATAATGAAGGCTGCAATTGTTGCGGCCAGGTTTCACAAGAGCAGATGTTGGCGCAATTAGACGGAGTTTTGTCTGATTATAAAAATGTGTCGGGAGCGCTGATACCGGTACTTCAGATTGCGCAGGGAATGTTCGGCTACTTGCCGGAAGCAGCGATTAAAAAAATCAGTGATGGGCTGAACATACCATACAGCGAGGTTTGCGGCGTCATAGGTTTTTATTCATTTTTTTCAACTGTGCCTCGCGGCAAATTTCTTATAAGAGTCTGTTTGGGTACGGCATGTTATGTCCGCGGCGGCAAAGGGATACTTGACGGAATGAAAAAAGAGCTTGGCATCGATGTCGGACAGACCACTGAGGACAGGGTTTTTTCGCTGGATATCGGCAGGTGTTTCGGCGCATGTGGATTGGCGCCTGTGATTATGGTCAATGACGATGTGCATCAGCGGGTCAAAGTAAGTGGCCTGGCGGATATATTGGATTCATACAGGAAAAAGGCATAATAAGAATAAGGAGTTGAAAAAGTGACTGGTAAAAAGAAGATTAATAATGTAACAGACCTTTACGGACTTTATGAATCCGTAAAGAAGAAGGGCGCCATGTGCGATGACAAAATATTTGTATGCATCGGCGGCGGCTGTCTCGCCTCAGGGTCTTTAAAAGTCAAAGAGGCGTTTGAGGCCGCTTTGAAAAAACATGGATTGGAAAAGAACATCAGCGTGGTCGGTACCGGTTGCCTGGGACCTTGCGCACGCGGACCGGTTGCAATGGTAGTAAAGGATGATGTGTTTTATCAGGAAGTAAAACCCAAAGACGCGGAGGAAATCGTCACCAAACATATCATTGGCCGTCAGCCTGTCAAAAGGCTTGCATGGAAAAAGGATGAAAACGGCAATGCCGCCTTTACCTTAAAAGATATAGAATTTTTTAACAGGCAGACAAAGGTTGTTCTTGGCCGCTGCGGGAAAATCGACCCATACAGCATAGAAGCATACATCGGCGCACAGGGCTACCAGGCGATGGCAAAAGTTTTAACTGAATTTGGCACTGATAATGTCATCGAGGAAATGAAAAAATCCGGTCTTCGCGGCAGGGGAGGCGCTGGTTTTCCCACGTGGATGAAGTGGTCTTTCGCTAAAAAGAGCGTCAGCGATACCAAATACATTTTGTGCAACGGCGATGAAGGTGACCCGGGGGCGTTTATGGATAGAAGCGTTCTTGAAGGCGACCCGCACAGTGTTATAGAAGGTATGGCGATAGGGGCTTACGCTATTGGTGCGGCGCAGGGTTATGTTTATGTTCGTGCCGAGTATCCGCTGGCGGTTCAGCGGCTGCAAAAAGCCATTGACGACGCTAAAGAAATCGGCCTTTTAGGTAAAAATATTTTCGGGACTGATTTTTCCTTCAACTTGGAAATTAGAATGGGTTCCGGCGCTTTTGTCTGCGGCGAAGAAACGGCGCTGATGGCATCGATAGAAGGCAAACGCGGCGAACCGCGTTCTCGCCCGCCATTCCCGGCGGTAAGAGGCCTGTGGGATAAGCCTACGGTATTGAACAATGTAGAAACGTTTGCGAATGTACCGACAATAATTCTCAAGGGCGGCCAGTGGTTTGCCTCATACGGTACCGAAGGCAGCAAAGGCACGAAAGTTTTCGCTCTTGCCGGCGCGATACAAAACGCAGGTCTTGTGGAAGTTCCGGTAGGGACGACTCTCGGTGAGCTGATATATGATATCGGCGACGGAATACCGAACGGCAAAGAGTTCAAGGCGGCGCAAATCGGCGGGCCTTCCGGCGGATGTATTCCGAGGCAGCATCTTGAACGTACCGCTCGATTATGAATCGCTGGATAAACTCGGGGCGATTATGGGTTCAGGCGGCCTTATTGTAATGGATGAAAACACCTGCATGGTCGATGTCGCGAGATATTTCCTTGAATTTGTACAGGAAGAATCCTGCGGCAAATGCGTACCGTGCCGCGTCGGCACAAAGCGAATGCTGGAGATTCTAAATAGAATCTGCGAAGGCAAAGGCCAGGAAGGTGACATTGAAACACTTATAGAACTCGGCAACCAGATAAAAAATACCGCACTGTGCGGTCTTGGGCAGACCGCACCGAATCCGGTTTTGTCAACAATCAGACATTTCAGGCATGAGTATGAGGCGCATATAGTTGAAAAACGCTGCGAGGCGGGTGTATGTCCGAGACTCGTTCGCGCTCCGTGCCAGAGTGCCTGTCCGGCACACGTCGATGTCCCAGGGTTTGTTTCGCTTGTCGCGGAAAAAAGATATGCTGAGGCTTTACGTCTGCATAGAAACCGCAATCCTTTCGCATCGATATGTGGTCGAGTGTGCTTTCATATCTGCGAAAGCAAATGCAGAAGAGCGACACTTGACACTGCCGTATGCGTTCGAGGTGTAAAGCGATTTATGGCAGACCAGGAAATTACAATTCAACTGCCGGAAGTGCGGGAAAATCCCGTTAATGCCAAACGCAAAATCGCAATTATCGGCTCAGGACCGGCGGGACTTTCCTGTGCGTATTTTCTTGCCCGCCTTGGGTACAGGCCAAAAGTTTTTGAGGCCGAACAAAGACCCGGCGGAATGCTTGTTCAGACGATACCTTCTTATCGTTTGCCGCATGAAGTAGTCGCAAGAGAAATTCGAATGATAGAAAAAATGGGAGTTGATATACTGACCGGCAAACGGCTTGGTAAGGATTTTACGCTGTCGAGTCTGCGCGATGAAGGATACGAAGCCGTATTTCTTGGAGTCGGCTGCCCAAATTGGAGTAAGGCTGAAAATCCCAGGCAGTGACGCCCAGGGCGTAACCGATGCGATGAGCTTTTTGCGGACATACAGACTGAAGGGCTCTGTCGAGGTCTGTCAGAAGGTTGTTGTCATCGGCGGCGGCAATGCCGCGATAGATGCTGCGCGTACGGCTGTAAGGCTTGGCGCGAAAAATGTTACCATTGTTTACAGAAGAACTCAGGCGGATATGCCCGCGTTTATGGAAGAGATAAGCGAATCTCTGCTTGAAGGAGTGAAGATAAAAGAGCTTACCAATCCGGAAGAGATAATTACCGAAAACGGCAAAGTGAAAGCTGTTAAATGTCACGCGATGAAACTCGGCGGTTTTGACAGCACCGGAAGGCGCAAGCCCGTAAAGAACGGCCAGAGCCTGGTTGTTAGATGCCGACATGGTGATATTCGCGTGCGGTCAGACGCTTGATTCATCACAGCTTTTCGACCGTGATGAATTGCAGCCGGTAAGCGGATACCGAATAATGGCAGACCCGTTAACAGGCCAGACGGCGATGCCGTGGGTCTTCGCAGGCGGCGATGCGGCGAGCGGGCCTTTATCGGTAATTCATGCAGTTGCGGCAGGTGAAAGGGCGGCTGTCGGTATCGATGAATATCTAACCGGAGCCAACCACGCCTTCTGGCGAAGCGAGCAGCTTGTTGATACGGCTTTTGATGTCAATGCCGACCCTGTTCCATATCCACGTGAGAAGATGCCGCTGCTTGCTCTTGAGAGAAGACGCAACAACTTCGAAGAGATTGAACAATCGTGGGTAGAGCATGAGGCAATCAGACAGGCGAAAAGATGTTTAAGATGCGATTACGGCAAGGTATTAGATTCTGAAAGGAATGCTTAGAATATGGTTTCACTATATATAAACAATACAAAAGTTGAGGTTCAGAAGGCACGATGATTCTTGAAGCCGCAAGGCAGATTGGAATCAAGATACCGACGCTATGCAATGTTGAAGGGAAAACACCGCAGGGCGCGTGCAGGGTCTGTGTCGTCGAAGTCGACGGAGCAAAAAATCTTGCGGCTTCGTGCTGTACGCCGGTTGCGGAAAATATGAAGGTCTTTACGAACAGTTTGCGTGTCAGACAGGCCAGACGCACAGTGATTGACCTGCTGCTCAGTGAACATGATGGCGACTGCAAGACCTGCGACCGTAATGACGACTGCGAGCTGCAGACGATTGCCCGGGAAATGAGAATCGATAATGTCCGCTACACAGGTGAAAAAACCGCTAAAAAAATTGACGATTCCACCCCCGCGCTTAACCAGGGACAGCGGCAAATGCATCAAGTGCCGCAGATGCGTCAGCGTCTGCAATGAAATTCAGACTGTCGGGTCAATTTTCCCGCAGAAACGCGGTTTTAAAACCACGATTGGGCCTGCCTTTGAAAGGAATCTGTCCGATGTGATTTGTGTTCAGTGCGGTCAGTGTTCGGCGATTTGTCCGGTCGGAGCTATTACGGAGAATAATCAATGTCGCTGATGTATGGGCGGATTTGGACAATCCGGAAAAATTCGTTGTCGTACAGACGGCACCAGCTATCAGGGCGGCGCTGGGTGAGTGTTTTGGCTATCCGCCTGGAACATTGGTTACCGGCAAAATGGTAACTGCGCTGCGTCAGCTTGGATTCGACGCTGTCTTTGATACCAACTTCACCGCGGACCTTGACTATTATGGAGGAAGGAACTGAACTTGCTGATGCGGCTGAAAAAAGCCCTTGTGGAAAAGAAACCAGGGCTGCTGCCGCAGTTTACAAGCTGCTGTCCAGGCTGGATAAAATTCGCGGAACATTATTATCCGGATATGCTTTCGCATTCTCTCGAGCTGCAAATCGCCGCAGCAGATGTTCGGCAGCATAGCGAAAACTTATTATGCCAACAAGATCGGCAAAAGGCCGGAAGACATGACTGTAGTTTCGATAATGCCCTGCACCGCCAAAAAGTTTGAAAACCAGCGGCCGGAGATGAATGACAGCGGCCTGAGGGACGTCGATTATGTTCTGACCACCCGCGAGCTTGGCAGAATGATTAAAGAAGCCGGGATTGATTTTGACTCTTTGCCTGATGGGAAAATGGATTCGCCGCTGGGTTTGTCTTCCGGTGCAGCGGATATTTTCGCAAATACCGGCGGCGTGATGGAAGCGGCGATTCGTACAGCTTATGAAATTGTTACCGGCAAAGAGCTGCCGATGAAGAATTTGCATATCGAACCGATTATGGGCCTTAATGGAATTAAGACCGCTTCATTGAAAATAGAAAACGCTGTCGGCGAATGGTCGTTTCTTGAAGGTGCGGAACTGAAGGTGGCGGTTGTTCACGGCTTGGGCAATGCTCGCAAAATTATAAAAAGATAAAAGACGGTGAGATATTCCACTTTATTGAAGTGATGACTTGTCCGGGCGGCTGCATCGGAGGCGGCGGACAGCCAAGATTTACAACCGACGCGGTACGACGAAAAAGAATTGAAGCTATTTACAAGGAAGATGAAAATAAAAAACTGCGAAAGTCTCACGAGAATCCTGATATTATAAAGATTTACGATGAATTCCTCGGCAAGCCTTTGAGCGAAAAATCGCATCATCTGCTGCATACGCAATATGTACCGAGGACTTAATTAAGAAGGCTGAAATATGGTAAGCGGAACTGTTCCCAAAAAAACTGTTAATATAAAAACGTGGTGCCGGCAACGCATAAACCCCGAGCAAATATCTAAATATCTTGCTGACGGCAAATGCTTTATCGATGATAACGCGATAGAGCAGCAGCTTAATCGCGATAAAAACCCAGATGCACAAAGAGTTCGTGACATTCTGGCTAAATCTCTTGCGATTGAAACGCTTACACCCGATGAGACGGCTTGTTTGCTTGAGGTTGAGGATAAACAATTATTGGAAGAGATGGAACTCGCGGCAGGAGAGGTAAAAAAGCGTGTTTATGACAACAGGATTGTTACGTTTGCTCCGCTTTATCTGAGTAATTTTTGTGTGAATAATTGTTTATATTGCGGCTTTCGGTGCAGCAATAAAAATGCCGTAAGAAGAATGCTGTCTCTCGACGAGATAAAAAGGGAGACCGAGGTTCTCGCCGGTCAAATCGGGCATAAGCGCCTTATACTGGTATTTGGCGAACATCCGAAATCAGATGTGGATTATATTGCCTCGACACTCAGAACGATTTATGAAGTTAAAGTTAAAACACGTCGCGGCGTTGCGCAGATTAGACGATGCAATGTCAATGCCGCACCGATGCCGATTGAGGAATTGAAGGTGCTGCACGAAGCCGGAATAGGGACATTCCAGGTCTTTCAGGAAACGTACCATCGCCTGACCTATCGGGAGCTGCATCCGGCCAACACGATTAAAGGTGATTATCTCTGGCGGCTTTACGCGATGCATCGAGCGATGGAGGCAGGCTGCGATGATGTCGGTCTTGGCGTACTGTTTGGATTATACGACTGGAAATTTGAAGTGATGGCGCTTCTGCATCACGCCATTGAGCTTGAAAAAAAGTTTGGCATAGGTCCGCATACTATTTCCTTTCCGCGTCTTGAGCCTGCGGACAATACGCCTTTTACACAAAACTCAAGGTACCTGGTTAACAATGCAGACTTTAGAAAACTTGTTACGGTTATCAGGCTGGCTGTACCATATACCGGTATGATTCTTACTGCGCGTGAAGACGCGGAAATGCGGAGACAGATGATACCGCTTGGATGCACGCAAACGGACGCTTCTACAAAAATAGGAATCGGAGCTTATGCCGACAGCGGTGATGCCAGGAAGGCGAAAAGCAGCAGTTTATCCTCGGGGATACCAGAAGCCTTGATGTTGTTGTTCGTGAGTTGGCACAGGCCGGTTTCATAACCTCATTTTGTACAGCGGGTTACAGATGCGGGAGAACCGGCGACCGGATAATGGGACTGCTGCGAAGCGGCAAAGAGGGGCAGTTCTGCAAACTCAACGCGGTAATAACTTTCAGAGAATGGCTCGATGATTTCGCCAGCGCCGAAACAAAAGCCGTTGGTGAAAAACTTATCGAGAAAGAAATTGATGAAGTAAAAGTAAAACTGCCTTCGTTCTACGAGATGTTTATGAAATTCTATGAGCAGACCAGCAGCGGGCAAAGGGATATGTATTTTTAATAAGCGAAGCGATGAACAAAAACAGGACACAATATGTTCTTGACAGGGTGTATGACAGCGAGCTGCCCGACATAGATGATATTGCATATCTGCTTGATTTGCAGGATGAAAGCGAAACCTCTATGCTGTTTGACTATGCCGACAGGGTTAGGCAGAATTTTGTCGGTGATGAAATCCTGCTGAGGGCTATTGTGGAATTTTCCAACATTTGTCGTAATACCTGTTTTTATTGCGGCCTGAATAAGAATAACACGACTCTCCAGCGATACAGGCTCAGCAGGGAAGAAATAATCGCCGCCGTGCAGGATATCGTTTCTACCGGTATAAAGACTTTGGTTCTTCAATCCGGTGAGGATGACGGCATTAACGATGTCTGGCTTAAAAAAATAATTGAAGACATAAAGACGGACTTTGATGTTGCAGTAACGCTTTCGGTCGGTGAACATAGTTTCGATGAGTACAATATATGGCGAAAAGCTGGTGCCGACAGGTTTTTGCTTAAAATTGAAACTTCCGACAAGCAGCTTTATGAATCGCTTCATACCGGAATGAGTTTTGAAAACAGGTTAAGGTGTTTGCGCAACCTGAAGATGCTTGGGTATCAAACCGGTTCCGGCAATATTGTCGGGCTAAAAGGTCAGACTATCCGGCATCTGGCAGAGGACATCCTGTTTTTTAAAAGAGAAGATTTCGACATGATTGGGATAGGGCCGTTTATTCCGCATAAATCTACTCCGCTGCGTGATGAAGCGACAGGCAATCTCAACTTGACTCTCAAGACAATCGCTGTAACCAGGATTGTTACGAAAAACGCACACTTGCCTGCGAGCACTGCGGTCGGCAGCATCGGCCAGGGCGATGCGCGGATTATGGCTCTTAAATGCGGCGCAAATGTGATTATGCCGAACTTTACACCGCAGCCTTACAGGAAACTTTATGAAATTTATCCTGGAAAAAGATGTGTCGATGAACAGCCCGCCGAATGTGTCGGCTGTATTAATATGATGGCAAAAACGATAAATAGAACTATTGAGTATTCGCGAGGCGACTCGTTGAAAGAACATATAAAAAAACAAAAGTGCTTATTCATATAAAGGAGAATTTAAAATGGCACAGAGAGTTCTTGTAATTGATGATGACCCGGAATTTGTCGAAGCTGTAACCAACCTGCTTGAGGCTAAGGATTATGATGTTGATTCGGCGCCTAACGGCAAGGTCGGAATCGCAAAGGCCAAAGAGCGAAAGCCGAATATCATTCTGCTCGATGTAATGATGACGACCAAGTCTGAGGGTTTTGACGTGGCCAGGGAACTGAGCAAGGATGATTCGCTCAAAAAAGTGCCGGTGATTATGGTCACAGGTGTCCGGCGCGAGATGAGCCTGCCATTCGGTTTTGAACCGCACGATACCTGGCTGCCGGTCAAGGGTGTTCTCGAAAAACCGGTAAAGCCTGACGTCCTCCTCAAGGCTATCGAGCAAAATACATAATTAATCCGGGACTATGATTGGAATAGCAGACTGAATTTCTGCTTTGGTGGAATATGATAAAAGTTCCTAAGAGTCTTAGGCTGCATATAGGCGTTTTTGGAAGGCGAAATGTAGGCAAGTCGTCTATTCTTAACTGTCTTGTGGAGCAGGATGTTTCGATAGTTTCCGAAGTTGCCGGTACGACTACCGACCCCGTCGAGAAGGTTATGGAGTTTAAGCCGCTTGGGCCGGTGGTGTTTATAGATACCGCTGGTATCGATGATGTCGGCGACCTTGGCAGAGCAAGAATTCAAAAGACCAGGCAGATAATAGACCGCACGGAGCTTGCAATTATCGTTACAGACCGGTGGACACAGTTTGAAAACCAGCTCGTTGAGTTATTTAAGCAGCGGTCCGTACCTGTTGTCGTTGCAGCTAACAAGAGCGACCTGCGTAAAGACAAAATATTGGAAGAAACAGCCGCTGGGGCAGATGTAAAATATGTCATAACGACCTGTGCTGCCAAAAAAGTTGGAATGGAATCTTTGCGAGAAGCGGTAATTGCGGCTGCGCCAAATGAGTTTATTTCACAATCTACCGTATCAGGAGATTTGGTCAAAGCGGGTCAACTGATTATTTTGGTTACACCTATTGACCTTGAAGCTCCCAGGGGCAGACTAATCCTGCCGCAGGTACAGACATTGAGGGACATTCTCGACAGGGATGCTTATGCCATTGTTGTTAAGCAGAACAAATTAGCGGATGCGATTGGAAGATTAAAAGAACCGCCATCGCTGGTGATTACCGACAGCCAGGCGTTTGATGAGGTCGCTGCTATTGTTCCTGAAGGTGTTCTGCTGACAAGTTTTTCAATTGTGTACGCAAGGTTCAAAGGCGACCTCGGCGAGTTCACAAAAGGGGTTAGAGAAATAGACCGTCTGACCGATGGCGACAAGGTTTTGATTGCCGAGGCGTGCTGCCATCACCCAGTTGACGGTGATATAGGCAGAGTTAAATTGCCTAATTGGCTGAAGAAATATACAAAACGTAATCTTGAAATTAAAGTTGTAGCGGGAAGAGATTTTCCCGATGACTTAAGTCCGTACAAACTGATTATTCATTGCGGCAGTTGTATGTTTAACCGCAAGGAGCTGATGTGCCGCATCGACAAGGCCAAACAGGCTGGTGTCCCAATTACAAATTATGGTATCGCGATAGCCTATCTCAATAACATTTTAGACCGTGCCTTGAGACCATTCGCTGTCGAAAAAGAGTTTTGTCCGTGACACTTGAATTACTGCGTTGTCTGGCCTTCTGCTTTTTGAATTTTGGCCCAGGTGTCACGCAGGGTCGCGGTACGGTTGAAAATAAGTTTTCCGTCAGAGGTGCGGTCGGAGTCCACACAGAAATAGCCCAGCCTTTCGAATTGGTATCTGCTCTCCGGTTTGGCGTTTGCTAAACAAGGCTCCAGCTTGCAGGAAGACAAAATCTCCAGCGATTCCGGGTTCAGATTTGTCGTAAAATCTTTTCCTTCCTCCGCGGTGTCCGGATTTTCATTTATAAAGAGGTTTTCATACAGCCGAATCTGCGCTTCTATTGCGTGCGTCGCCGATACCCAGTGCAGGGTAGATTTGACCTTTCTGCCGTCGGGCGCGTCACCTCCGCGAGTGGCAGGGTCATAGGTACAACGCAATTCGACAATTCTGCCGCTACTATCCTTAACGACGCCTGTGCAGGTAATCAGGTAAGCGTATCGCAAACGAACCTCTCTACCCGGAGCAAGGCGGAAGAATTTTTTCGGCGGATTCTCCATAAAATCTTCCTGCTCGATATACAGTTCACGCGAGAAGGGGACTTTTCGTGTGCCGGCGGAAGCGTCTTCAGGATTATTGACAGCATCAAGTTCCTCAACTTTGCCATGCGGATAATTTTCGATGACAACCTTTAGCGGGTGAAGTACTGCCATCACGCGCGGAGAGGTTTTGTTGAGGTCTTCGCGCACACAGTGTTCCAGCAGCGCAAAATCGACCGTGCTGTTAAATTTATTAATGCCGATAATTTTGCAGAAGTTTCGGATTGCTTCCGGCGAATAACCGCGCCGCCGCATACCGGAAATAGTCGGCATACGCGGGTCGTTCCAGCCGCTGACAAAACCCTTTTGAACAAGCTGGAGGAGTTTGCGTTTGCTCATAACGGTATAAGTCATATTAAGCCGCGCGAACTCAATCTGCTGTGGGTGATAAACGCCCAGCTCATCGAGGAACCAGTCATATAAGGGCCGGTGATTTTCAAATTCGAGCGTGCAAATTGAATGCGTGATTTTTTCGATGGAATCCTCAATGCCGTGCGCCCAGTCATACATCGGGTAAATGCACCACTTGTCACCGGTGCGATGATGGGTAGCACGCAGGATTCGATACATTACAGGGTCTCGCATATTGAAATTTGCGCTGGCCATATCAATCTTTGCCCGCAGAGTGCGTGAGCCGTCGGGAAATTCCCCCGCCCGCATCCGCGAAAATAAATCGAGGTTTTCTTCAATACTGCGCTTGCGATAAGGGCTGTCTTTGCCGGGCTTTGTCAGGGTGCCGCGATATTCGCGGGTCTGGTCCGCCGTCAAATCACATACATACGCCTTACCCGCCTTAACCAGTTGAACGGCGTATTGATACATCTGCTCAAAATAGTCGGATGCGAAATACAATCTGTCCTGCCAGTCCCAGCCGAGCCATTGAACGTCGCTCTTGATTGATTCGACATACTCTTCTTCCTCTTTACTCGGATTGGTATCATCGAAACGCAGGTTGCACAGGCCATGATAATCCGCGGCAATGCCGAAGTTCAGGCAGATACTTTTGGCGTGCCCAATGTGGAGATATCCGTTCGGTTCCGGTGGAAAACGCGTATGAACACGGCTGCCGTATTTGCCGGTCTTTATGTCCTCGTTGATAATGGCACGGATAAAATCAGATTTTATAGTTGATTCCGACGAATTATTGCTGCCGGTATTTTTATTATCTTCAGCACTCGGGTTTTCCATAATTTTTGGGCCTCAATTCTAAAATACTGCGAAAGATATAGTTAATATAATCAGCCCATTATAGTGATACCGCCTTATAACGTCAATCCGATGTCCGTTTAAAGTGGTATAGTATTGCCGATTATTTGTCGAGGTCGAAAATTTTCAGCCATTGTTTTGTTTCGCCTTCCGTTATGCCGTGCTGTTTTGACGTCGGCTCCTGAAATTTTTCACTTCGCTTCAATTGTTTTTGAACCTCGCCCCAGAATGCCTCCGATTTTACCGATATCGCTTTTCGCGCATGGGCGGCCTTACGAAGCCGCCGGTCGCTGCTGACAATTACCAAATTTCGCGGCGCCGTACTCGAAGCTATCTTGTCCTCTATCACCGCGTCCGCTTCAACATCCGCGCCAGCGAAAATAACATCCAGATTACTTATATTATCAAATACGCTTTTATCAGGCGGGCCAACTCCGTCAAAAATAATCTCGCCCGGCTGACCTGTAATCTTGAAATATGCACTCAAAATGCGACATAACTGCGTATCGGTCAGCGGCTCACCGCCGCTTGTTTTCGGTATTACCCACAACAAATTATAACCATCAATAATAACTGTCATCTCGCCTCTATTATATTGGCAGCGATAACCTTTGAGAAGTGAAAAATGAGCGATTAAATGTGAAGCGTTTCTCATGAAGCGAAAAAATGAGCGTGCGGCGTGGAGCGGATAGGTTTCGATTGCCGATTTTATATCCGCCTTTGGCGGATTTTTACGTTGCTACGGTTTTGGATTGAAAAGGGCTGAAAAGTAGGGTAAAATTATGACAATGATTATATGTGAAGAGGTATTCATGAAATGTGTCGTCTAAAATAGATGGGAGATTATAATTTAAAAAAGAAAGGGCGGAAGTGTGGGGAAGATATCTAAAAATATTTTAATCTGGTCTGCGAGGGTGATTTGTGTGACATTATTCGCGGGTTTGCTAATTATGATTATGGTGGAAGTCGGCGCCAACGAAATAGTAACTATACCGCAAATTCTGGCACAAAAAAAACGATATAATACACTCGACAAAGCAATTCAAGTGCTGAAGAATGAATCTTTGGAAAAAAGTATAAGTTTATTATTGGAAGGTGATTTATATTTCTGGAATAATTACCAAATTTATTTTGAAGATACATTTTTAGACATTCCCTTAAAGGCGTCAGCCGAACGAAACCAAGTAATTGCTATAATGGGTAATCGCAGATTTCTGAAAGTATTAGATGAATTGTCGCGGCTGCCAAGAACAGAGGCGGCGAATCTGCTTAATAAAGAGATAATAAATTCGCTGGATGAGTATGAAAAACTGTTTAACGCGTATATGGCAGAGAATGAACATATTTTTAAGCACAATCTTGAACAGCCCAATAAAAGGTGGGGGCTGGGTTTTGTAGAAACAACTAAAGATGGCAGTCCTACGCTGATTTCGCAGCGTTATAAAGTTTGGGCACTGATTTTAATTGCTGGAAACCTGGAATTACGGGAAACTAAAGATTCTATCAGTAAAGTCCTGGAAGAAGCATTGAAGCAGAGAGAAACGTTTTGTGATGCATTTATGTTATACTATGCAAGTCTTTATAACCGGCAAATCTTGGGTACAGCGGTTTTGGGGACATATGTAAATGCGGGCACATTGGAACAATTACAGGAATCAAGGCAAATATTTGAAATCCACAGGCTTACGCATTACAGTTCCAGCAAAGCACTCTATGATATGCGTGTCGGTTCTGCTGATATTGCCGATTACTCAAAAGGCGAATTGAAAATTATATGCCTTAAGCCTTTAGAGGATTTGGAGTTTGATAATCTAATTAAATATGCTGGGGATATTAATAAGGATTTAAAGGAAAATGTCAAAAAAGAAGCTATTCCGGCTACGATAATTGGCGCTTACTCATCGGGTTTGCCTGGCCAAGCCCAAATTAGCAATGTTATCAGAATATTAGGCAATGAATCTGTAAAAGAAAGCCTTAAAAAGCTAGATGAAATTGATTTATACATTAGGAATGCCCAGATATATATGGAATTACCACCTCGCGGTATCCCTTTGCATCTTTCTGCCGGTCAAATTAATATTATAGCTATAATGGGTAATCGCAGATTCCTGAAAGTTATGCATGAATTGTCGCTTTTGCCGAAAGAAGAGGCGGGGAATTTAGTCAGTGAGGAAATAATATCCTCATTGAATGATTATAATAAATTGTTTGATTCCTTTATAACAAAAGAGGAAAGAAATTTTATATACAATCTAAGCAAGTCTCGTAAAGAAACAAGGGTTCCTATAAATTTTATAATACACACTGAAGGCGAACCGCCTACACTGTTAGCGGTTCATTATAAAATTTTAGCGTTAGCTTTAATTGCAGGAAATCTCCAACTTCAGCAGGCAAAGCCATCTGTTGATGAAATATTAAAAACCGCGATAGAGCAGCGAAATATGTTTTATAACAAAGATTTGTTTGATAAATTTGATGCATGTACTGTATTAACAAATGTTAGTCTTTATAATAGGCAAATCTTAGGCACTGCGGTTTTAGGGACATACGTTAATTATGAAAAATCACAACAAATACTAAAGGAGACAGGTCAGGCGTTAGAAAAACTTACACGTTACAATTCCAGCAAGGCTGTTTATGATTTGGATGTTGGTTCTGCTGAAGGTGCTGACTACTCAAAAGGGGAATTGCAAATCAAATATCTTAAGAGTTTGGATGATTCAAAATTTGATAACTTAATGAAAGATGTTGTTAATGACGCGAATATTTTAGGCCATTATTAGCCGTAGAGGTGGCCGGGGTAGAGGATGTTTAGGGCAAAGAGGTGGATGGGGTCGAAGATATAGTCGAACAACTGCCATGCGATAATCAGGCCGATAATAGAATATGTTGGATTGCTGATGAGCATTTTATATTTGTCGGCGAATTCAGCCGGTAAAAGCAGCGGGACAAGGCAGCTGCCATCCATCGGGGGGATGGGGAGAAGATTAAAAACAAACAGGACAAGATTGAGCGTAAAAAGAATGCTGACCATTATTGCGATGCTGTGAGTTATGCCGGTATGTTCGGCGGCGGTTACTTGGGAAAAGGTGATGCTTTCGGGGGGATGGAAATAGCCGGCGGAAGTACCGAATCTTATGGCAGCTGCGGCGATGATAACGAGGGTGAGGTTCGCTAGCGGGCCGGCGAGAGCCATAAGGATTTCGCGTTTGGGGTAGCGCTGTGCCCATGCGGGGTCGTAGGGAGTGCTTGCCCAGCCGAGCATCCAGCCGTTAGATAGAAACGAAACGATAGGCAGGATAATCATTCCGACGGGTTCTCTGAACATGTGTGCGAAAGGATGGAGGCTGACCTGCCCGGAATAAAAGGCGGTTTTATCGCCGAGTTTCAACGCGGCAAAGGCGTGGGCGGCCTCGTGAAAACTCAGTGAAAGCACGAAAATCACGTACCAAGCCAAACCTAATGCGATTGTGTCGTTAGTCATTGCTGACATAATAGCGGAAAATTGCTCGAATCGCAACAGGCGGTGTGCGTGAATAGATTAAGTCCCGCAGGTTGACGTCGCAACTCTTGATATTTTACTCAAATTGGCCGAATTTTTAATAAAAATTTACATGACCTTATGTTAAACATAAAGTTATACTCCAATGTCATTCCTGCGAAAGTGGGAATCCATTGCGGCAAATTTCATATTGGATACCCGCTTGCGCGGGTATGACAAGTCGACTCGGTCAGTTTGAGTATTTTATCATCTGAAATTGGGGAGGGAATTTTCGATGGTTTGTTTTAATTTGACTGGCAATTTATCCTGGTCGGCCAGTTCAGGGGCGGTGCTTTCGTCATAGAAATCAACGCATCCAAAGTACAAAACCTCAATAATAGGCTCTCTGGACCATAGTCGGCCATTAAAATGCAGTTTATGATTTTTCAGTTTTTGGCCATTCCAGTAGGCTTTGCAGGCGGCTTCGACTTCAGAATTGTCTTTCCAATCTTCGAGGTATAGAAAATCGACCCAGCTTGAGTCGTGGAGCGAATAGGAGTATTGCCCGCTGGTTTTGACTCTTCTGAGAATGCGGCTGGCCAGGTGGTTTTCGTGTCTTATGAAGTAAACGTGTGCATCCTGTAAGTTTTGGAAGAGTGTAATTGCCTCAGAGCGTCGCGGATATTGGGGAAAAAAATGGCGGCGTATGATTTCGAGATAATATTCCACCCTGTACGGTCTGATAAGGTTACGCTGGAACGGGCTGACACCGCCTCGGTAATTCGGATTTGGTGTGAAAGGGAAATTATCCGGGCAATCGGATGGCGGCATCGAAAATAAACATTCGACGGTTTTATTTCTGAGGGCTAAAAAGGCATCCGGGTCGATGAGGACATAAAAATCACGTGATTCGCTGACGGTAATCAGAACCTGCGTACCCTTTTCCACATCAGTTCTCCAAAGAAGCCATATCCCACTCTATAATAAAAGCCGGAATCCTGATTATCGCGGATTCCGGCCTTGGAGGAGGATGTTGTTAAAATCGTCTGTCATCTCGCCGAGAGATATCCGACATAAAGTATGGCGAAAAGAAAGGGCGAAATGTGGCGTTTTTTTTCGACTTTTTTTAAATTTTTTTTATTAGGCTTAATTTTATGGCTTAATTATCAGCTAAAACACGCTTTTCAATCAAAAAAAGCCAGACCCCTGATTTATAGGGAATCTGGCTCCGGAGGAGGGTGATGAATTTTTCCGTTTATAAAGCCCGTTTTTTTATTACAGAATGCGCCCTGTATATATGGCGAAAGGAGAGGGTGAAATGTGGCGGTTTTTTTTGGAATTTTTACACTTTTTTTAGTATCATCAGAATTGACGAATTGATATGCGGTTATCATTGCTATATGTTGTTGCTTTTTAAGGGAATTCCTACCGTTTGGCGGCTTTAAAGAAATTTTAAAAATTGCGGATTAGAGATAAGAATGTAATTATTTTGAGAAAAACAAAAAGCCCACTAAAATAGCGGTAGTTAATTTCACTTTTTAGAGCTGAGCGTACGAATTAGAGCGGAGATAGCGCAGTGTTTTCTGAAAAGGAATGGAAGATACTTAGGGAAGAGTTGTCCTTGTCCGGCAGGCAAGGCGAAGTAGTCATACATCTTTTGGCAGGCGAATCTGATAAACAAATCGCGACGGAGCTTGGAATCGCGGTTCCGACAGTTCGAACGCACCTGAGCCGGCTGTTTTCGCGATTCGACGTTCAGGATCGGTGTGAACTTATTATTCATATTTTCCAGCATTTTCGAAACGGATGCCGTTTAAGAGAAAACAGGAATGAATGTCCCAAGTGGCTGAAAGGCCGCTAATGGCACGTTCTTGAATTTGCCTGAGAACCTTAGCGTTGGATGCTGCCCGGTTTTTAAAAGCGGAGGGATGGTTTTTAGGAAGATTTATAAGCCATTTCTAAACCGGGCGGCTTCTTTGACTCGCTGCTCGTTACCCGTCGCTCGTATCTTGTGAAGTGCAACCCCGCCTTGTTCATTCTTTTTATTGATGGTTGTATTTTGGGGGTTGTTATGTTATATTATCAGTACAGCAGGACGGTAAAACAAATCAGGATTAGTGAAAATGTATTCGACGGCAATAAAACAGACGAAAATGGTTGATTTCGGGAGGCGGAGCAGGCTAAAGGTTTATCCTGTCAGTATCGGGGCGATGCGTCTGCCGAGCGATGATGAACAAGCAGTTGCGCTAATGCGTCAGGCGATAGATGCGGGGATGATTTATATCGATACAAGCCTGGGATACGGCGACAGCGAGATAAAGGTCGGCAAAAGTCTCAAGGGGGGGTACCGGCAAAGAGTAATCCTCTCAACAAAATCCTCGCCGTGGAACAAGAAGACGGACCCGCCTAACGATTCATCGGCGGAGCGGACATACAGGCGGATTATTGAGTCGATGGAACGGCTGGACGTAGATTACCTCGATTTTTACCAGATTTGGAGTATCAATAATCCCCATCATTATAAGGAAGCGACGAGAACAGGCGGGATGCTTGACGGCATATTTCACGCGATGAATAAGGGGCTGGTCAGGCATGCGGGTTTTACAACGCACGACAGCCCGGAGAATGTCAGCAGATATATCGACGAGGCGGACTGGTGTGAGGCGATTCTGTTCACGTATAATATGCTCGACCGGACTTATAAGGATGTCATTGCCAAGGCGCACGAAAAGGGCATCGCGACAATCGTGATGAATCCCATCGGTGGCGGGATGCTCAATGAAGGTTCGCCGATGCTGAATGAGGCGGTGAAAAATACGCTTGATATGGACGATACGGTTGAAGCGGCGCATCGGTATCTGGCGGGTGATGAGAACGTCGATACTATTCTTTGCGGGATATCCAAGCCTTCAGATATAGTTTCGACGATAGAAAATTATTGCAAGGGGTCATTGAGCGTGGAACAGAGGCTGGCGCTGGAAAAGGCACTTGTGATAATATCGAAGACGGGGATGAATTTCTGCACGGGCTGCGGTTATTGTATGCCCTGCCCGGCGGGAATAAAGATACCTGAAATGATGAACGTCTTTTATCTTGATAAAATGCTTCACGTGCCGAAAAAGGCGATGGAAGCATATAACTGGCAGATGAACCCTGATAATTGTGAAGGCTCCAAAGCGCCGTCAAAATGTGTACAGTGCGGCCAATGTGAACAGAAATGTTCACAAAAGCTGAAAATCATCGATAACATGAAATACCTCGCTGAAGCATATTGATTTCAAAATCAAAAATTAAAAATTAAAATGTAAAATTGCGGAATCCCTCCTTTGTCGGGATATAATTTATATGCTTATTGGGGTAATGACAGTTCAGATGAATTTGGCGGCGATTAGTTCTCTTAAAGACAAGAGAAGCATCGTCAAAAGCGTCATCGGCAGACTCAAAAGCAGATTTAATATCTCTATCTCGGAGACCGACCATCAGGACAGCAAGGTTATGGCGGTTGTTTCTATCGCGGTGGTTTCCAACGAGAGCATTTTTATAAATCAGCAGTTCGACAAAATCCTGGACTTTATGCGAGGCGACGGGCGTTTTTATCTCGGGCCTGTCGAGCGCGAAATATTTTAGATAAGCCGCCGGCATAAAGCCGGTCTGTCTGCGGCGGATTGGCTAACAGACGCATTCGTCCATCGGTTCGCCACAACCGGAACAGACCTCTTTACAGGTGCATTTGCTTGACGGCTTTTTGCAGCCTGAACAGACTTTGTTTTCAATCGGTTTTCCGCATTTGCTGCATGGCGTACATCCACATGACTGGCACATTGTAAACCCCCTTAAAAAACGTTGTTGTTTAAATAAAGATCCTAAACCAAATTTTAACTTACCGATATATGGTAACCCGCGGCGAATAAAAAGCAAACTAAAAATTATAGTTTTTTTTTGATTTTTTAGGGGCGAAAAAACCTGATGCCTTGAAAAGCGGCAAGCCTATTTGCTGAAATTAGCTGCTGGACAACAGCGATATTGGGGGATATACTTAACATCTTGAACTGACCGAGGGTCGGTTTGAAAGTTTAAAAATTAAAAATGGTAAATGAGCTTGATAAAATTTTAATTTCGTACAATCAGCCGGAGTTCGAAGAACGGTTTGCCCAAATCCGCTACTCCACTCTGAAATCCACATATTTTGAAAATAACGACGAAAGAATCGACCAGCTAAGAACTATTATCGCAGCCGTTGGGGAAAAAGGCGACAAGGCCGTTGCGCAATTCACGGAAAAATTCGACGGCGTCAAAATATCCCCGCGGCATTTTCGCATCGCCGACAAAGACCTGAAAAAAGCCCACGATGAAATCGACCCCAAGCTGCTCGAATCGATTAGCCTGTCGATTGCTAACGTCAGAAAATACCAGACCGAAATTTTTATCGGCAGCAGGACTCATCCCGGAATAAGATATACCCCGCTTCAAAGAGTCGGCGTATGCGTGCCGGGTGCCTCCGCACCTCTGCCCTCGACGGTGATAATGACGGTTGTCCCCGCCCAGGTCGCAGGCGTAAAAGAAATAGCGGTCGTCTCCCCACCTCGATACAACGGCAGTATTCATCCCGTTATTCTCGCGGTCTGCTTCGAATTGGGAGTAACAGAAGTCTATCGCATAGGCGGAGCACATGCGGTTGCCGCGCTGGCGGGAGGAACAGATACAATCAAAAAAGTTGACAAAATCGTAGGCCCCGGAAATCAGTGGGTGCAGATGGCGAAAAAGGAAGTTTTCGGCCTTGTCGATATCGATTCCATCGCCGGACCAAGCGAGGTGCTTATTGTCGCGAATGATTCAGCAAATCCTGCCTGGGTCGCCGCCGATATGCTCAGCCAGGCGGAACACGCCCCCGGAAGCGCCGTTGTTTTCACCGACTCTCAGCCGTTCGCTGAAAAACTCCTTGCAGAACTCAAACAGCAGGTGGAGCGGCTTTCCAGAACCGAAGAAACAAAAAAATGCCTCGCCCAATTCGGCGGCATAGTAGTATTCAACGATATGACAAAAGTAACCGAATGGGCCAACCTCTTCGCCGCTGAGCACCTCCAGATTCAGTGCGGCCCGCAAAGCAGAGCTGTCGCCGACCAGATTAAAAACGCCGGCGCGATATTTATCGGCGATTATTCCCCTGTCGCTGTCGGCGACTACTGGGCAGGCCCCAGCCACACACTCCCGACCGGCATGAGCGCAAAATTCTTCAGCGCGCTGAGCAGCAATGATTTTATCAAGTCAACCAGTATTATCGAATACACAAAGGAAATGCTCGAAAAAGACGCCGACAATATTATCCGCCTCGCCCAGACCGAAGGCCTGGACGCCCACGCCAAAAGCGTCCAAATCCGCTGCAAACTCCCAGAAACAAAATTTCTGCCTAAACAACTCAGTTAAAGCTGGCCGTTCTTTATTTTGAAACAGATTAATCTGGAGAATTCTTTAGCTTTATCCTTTTCTGTTCTGAATTCATTGGTCACGAGAAAGATTCTATCTTTGAAAACTGTAACTAAATAACCGACACTCTTTATATCTTTAAAAATGGCCTGATTAACAATGTTGCCATTTTTGTCCAGCACATAGAAATGCAAATTATTGCTATTGTTTACCAAACTGCCGCTATGAAATGCAGCCAGTGTGTAATCATCTCCGAAAGGTGTTAAAGACAATTGCGATAACATCATCTCTGTTCCATCGAAGATAGGTGTTGTCCAGTTTTTTGCACTTAGGTCTTTGGAAAATTTAGATACACATATCTTGCAGTTCCTTATCTCTGGATTGGTGTCATAGATAACAGTCGGAACGCCTGATTTGCTCAGACAAAATGCAAAGAATTTGCCGAAATTAGCGATACCTTCGAATCCAATCTTAGCTTTGAAGTTTCCATCCGAATCGAGGTTTGCCAGCCAAAGGCTCGAATCCTTTGTTGTAAATTTAGTATCAGGTGTAAAAGAAAAACCAAATGCTACAAGCAGTTTGTCTGATTCTGAAAAGGCTACGCTGAACGTGCCATCTTCTTTTTTATCAGATTTGTAATTTGTATCCCAAGCCACACTTCCGTCATTTTTTACCTTTCTTATATAGCCGCTATTGCCGCAAAGGAAGACATCGCCATTTTTATTTACACACGCTCCATGCGTTGAAACATCGCCTCTGGTCAGGCCGGGGATTTCTCTGGTTTTAACTTGCCGGTTGTTACCAACAATCAGTTCCTGAAGATTACATGATTTGTATTGGTCTCGAATAATTACAATATCATTGCCAATCAATTGTGAGTCTTTTATCCCAATTAGCGGGTTTCTAACAGTAATATCTCCCTCACCCATAGACATAATGGTTTTCAACTCGGACTTTTCATCTTTTAGATTAACGCGATATTCAAAAAGTTCCGTGACTCTTGCTTCTGAAGATCCCTTGGTTCGAGGTGTGTACGAAACTCCTACAATGCGGACAACATTTCCATCCTCGGCAACTTTTATGGCATATGGTTTGTTCGTACGATCAGCCTGCCCAATCTCCTTTTCCCATAGAATAGAAATACCTGGCTCAGAAAATGCGATAGATGTAAAAGTAATCAAAAAAACTGTGAACGTGAATATCTGTTTTGTATTTGTCATGGCATAACTCCTTTCAAAAGTTAGTTGGTTGGCAATGGTTCATAGGATTTCCCACATTAAAGAGTCGGCTACGCAGCCAAGCCTTCCCAGCCTGAAATAATATCAGATTTTTTTCTAAAACACCACCAAATATAAAATTCCTACCTAAACGTCCCAATTAAGCCTCTCCCGGTACCGCCAGAAGAACCGCCCTAACAGGTGTCCGCTGATGATGAAAAGATACGTATTGACAGAACCGAGCAAAAATATAAGTAAATATGACCAGGGCAGAATTCCTTTGAAAAACATTATTGTGGTAAAGACATCCGAAGCGGCAAGAATATAATAAAACAGGACAAGTCCGAAATACGGCAAAAAGGTGCTGAATATTGAACCGATAACGAGAAGAGGATTCAGCCCGGTTAAAGAATCGAACATAATAACAGCCAGTAATCCCATTGGAAAAAATAAGACCGCGTAGCCCAGCAGTGCCCAGAAATATATATCTGTTCTTTTCGTATGTATCAGGTAAATAAGCATCGGGGCAGCGAAAAAGATTATACAGACGAGAATTTTAAGAAACTGGAAAAATATTTCTCCAATATCCGGCGCTGCGTCAAGTACTTCCGGCGCCCTGATGCCGCCGGAGGCGCTGTCGCGGACGCACTGGCAGAAATACCAGTAGAAGTAAAACCACAAAATGATTCTAACGACTGCTCCGGCAAAGCCCACAAAAAACCCGAACGGCCCGAGCATCCCAACGACGATGTTAATTATAAATGGTACAAGAATAATTATGGCCAGAGTTATTATTCCGGGAATGCTCAGCGGGTAGAAAAATATATCAATCAGCCACGGGAATTTTCTTTTGGGCGGCGGTTCTTCGGCAACAATTTTGGTTTGATAATAATCAGTCGGCGGACTGCTGCCCGCATCCTGATTTTCTTTGTTTTTGTCCGGCCCATCCTGAAAAGAAAATTCAGGCTTGCTGTAACCGGTAGCGTTAACCTTTTCCGCAGCGGCAGGTTGAACTGTCTCTTGAACCGCTGGAACTTCGAGAAGATTCTTACACTTCGAACATTGTCCTTTTTTTCCCGCGTGAATATCCGCCACGCTGATTTTCTGCCCACAATATTTGCAGCAAAATGTAATCACGAAACCGCTCCCTCTTCGCCGCATCCAAATTAATTTTATTAATTTTTATTCCTCTGCGCCCTCTGTGGTGAAATATTCAGGCTAAGCCAGTTTTGCTTTTATAATCTCAACAGCTTTAGTCAGAGCATCGGGAATTTTTTCGGGGTTTTTGCCGCCGGCCTGCGCCATCTGGGGCTTGCCTCCTCCGCCACCGCCCACTATCGGTGCGATTTCCTTTACGATGTCACCAGCCTTTATGCCCTTTTTAATCAAATCATCTGTGGCCGCGGCCAGCAGCATAACTTTTCCCTCATCCTCAAAAGCCAGAACAATCGCCGCGGATTTGGCCTTTTTCTTCAGCATATCGATAGCCTCTCTGGCCTGCTCAACCGAAGTAGGTGAAACCTTGCCGACGATTATCGATGACTCACCGATTTTCTCGCACGTATCAAGAAGAGTCTTGGCCTCCGCCATAACATCCGTGCCGCTCTGTCTCGAAGCCGATTTGAGTTCCTTTGCGAGTTTTTGATTGGCTTCCATCAATTGTTCAACGCGCTCTACGACACCCTCCGCGGGAACCTTAAGCGATTGTCCGAGCTTATCGACAATATCGCTTCGCTGCTCGAAATAAGCGTCAGGGCCATCGCCTGTCATCGCTGTGATTCTTCGCACGCCGGCCGATACGCTTTCCTCCCTGATAATCTTAAAACCGCCGATAGAGCCGATTCTGTCAACGTGTGTCCCGCCGCAAAATTCCCTGCTGAATGCCTCGGTGATTTGCTCTTTATTTTCTGTGCCGATTGCCACCACGCGAACATCTTCGCCATATTTTTCAGTGAACAGGGCCATCGCACCAAGTTTCTGCGCCTCGTCTTTCGGCATCACGGTACAGGTGACCGGGTAATCCTGCGGCGATTTTCTCCCTGACAAGTTGCTCAGCCTTTTGCAATTCCTCATCAGTCAAAGGTTTTGGGTATGTAAAATCGAACCGCAGATAATCCGGCCCGACCAGGCTTCCCTGCTGTGCTACTGATTTGCCGCACCACCTCCTGCAATGCCCATTGCAAAAGATGCGTGGCGGTATGATTTTTCTTTATAGCGTTTCTGTCTTTGCTTACAACGGCGGTTACTTTTTCGCCAGCGGCAAAGGCTCCCTCGGCAACTTTGCCCTGATGAATTACGCAATCGGCGATTTTAGTCGTTCCCTCAACGACGAATCTGACCTTAGAAGATTCTATAACGCCGCAATCGCCCAACCTGCCCGCCCGCCTCAGCGTAGAAGCAGGTTTTGTCAAGGACAAGACCGACCTGGATGCCTGCATTGATTTGCCCTGCTTTTTGAAACCCTCGCTGTCAACCCATCCGATAATTGTGCTTTCGCATCTATCTGTATGATATTTGTGCAAATCGTCTGTTTGCGGCAGCTCCGCGTCGGCCAGCGATGCCATCAGAGCGAGACGTTTTTTGCGCGGCTCTTGCCCGCTGTCGCTGCTGCTCCATCAACTTCGTCGAAACCTGTCGGAATCGACATTAAGATTCCGCTCATCGGCCATAAGCTGCGTCAGGTCGAGCGGGAAGCCGTAAGTGTCGTAAAGTTGAAACGCATCCTGCGCCGCTGATAATTTTGCTGCCGGACTTTTCCGCCCGTTCTGCGGCCGAGGTGAAAATCTCGATGCCTCTATCGAGCGTTCTGCCGAAACTTGCCTCTTCGGACTTGATTACAGTTGAGACATAATCGGCGCGTTCGCTTTATTCTCGGAAACGCCTCGCCCATCTCTTCGACGACAACGGGAACGAGCTTATACATGAACGGCTCATGCATGCCAAGCTCACGGCCGAACCGCGAAGCCCGGCGAAGTATTCGGCGAATCACATAGCCGCGGCCTTCGTTGGAGGGTGTTGCGCCGTCGGTTATCGCAAACGCCAGCGAGCGGATATGGTCGGCGATGACGCGAAAAGCGTTGTCGGTCTGTATTGTCAAGCTGCGACGTATATTTTTGACCGCGTCAAGTCTGCCGATAGCGTCCGATTATCGGCATAAACAAATCGGTGTCGTAGTTGCTGGTTTTATTTTGCAGTACAGAAACGACACGCTCAAGCCCAGCGCCGGTATCGACATATTTTGCCGTTAAGAGGCGTAGTTTGCCGTTCTCATCGCGATTATATTGTATGAAAACAAGATTCCACAGTTCCATAAATCGCGCACAGCCGGCGTTGACGCCGCAGTTATGGCCGGGCACATCTTTCTTGTCGCAGCGTTCCGGCCCGAGGTCGATATGTATCTCGCTGCACGGCCCGCAAGGCCCGGTTTCGCCCATTTCCCAGAAATTATCCTTTTTGCCGAAAGCAAGCACGCGCTCGGCGGGCATCGGGGTTACTTTTGTCCACAATTTGGCCGCTTCATCGTCCTTGTGCAATGCCATCTTTTGCGTCGCCCGCGAAAACCGTCGCCCACAGATTTCTTCGGGTCGATGCCCCAGACTTTCGTCAGAAGTTCCCATGCCCATTGGATCGCCTCGGCCTTGAAGTAATCGCCGAAAGACCAGTTGCCCAGCATTTCAAAGAACGTATGGTGATAGGTGTCCCGGCCGACCTCTTCGAGGTCGTTGTGCTTGCCGCTGACGCGCAGACATTTCTGGCTGTTGGCCGCGCGCTTGTCACGTCGGACGCTGCAGCCGAGGAAAATATCCTTGAACTGGTTCATCCCGGCGTTGGTAAAAAGCAGCGTATCGTCGCCGATCGGCACCACCGGCGAACTCGGCACAAATTCGGTCCCCTGCTCTTTGAAAAACTCTATAAACCCGCTTCTGATCTCTTTTGAACTTAACACCTTCGTCTTTTCCTTAAAAAAATGAAATCACAGATTACACAGATGGTACTGATTATTTAATTTTTCGATACAGGTCAGTTATGTATTTATCAGCCTTTTATATTCGAGGGACTTACGCCGAAATTAAAAAGTAAACCTACCTGGTATCCGCTTGCCTTGAGATAATTTATCACCTGAATTTTTTCTATTTCGCTGAGTTCTTTTATCGCTTTTAACTCAACTATTATTTTACCATCGACAAGAAAATCACATACAAACTGCTTTAAAACTTTATCCTTATAAACCACATTGATGGTCTTTTGTCTTTCGTGCTGGATTTCACGGAGATTAAACTCATAACAAAGGGCTTCTTCATAAACGCTTTCAAGAAAACCTGCGCCGAGAACGCCGTGCACTTCCATAGCTGCGCCGATAATATCACCTGTTATTCTGCTGTGAATCAAACTATCGTTCGCTGCTGTCATTATTATATTTCCTGAAAAATATCTGTGTCATCCGCGTAATCAGTGATTAAATTTCCTGCTTTAAACCTTTTGCGACGAGAATTTTATTTTTTATTTCCTCGCACAAATCCTTGTTCTCTGCGAGATACTGTTTCACTTTTTCTCTACCCTGGCCGAGTTTAACGCTGCCGTAATTTATCCACGCGCCGCTCTGTTGTACCACACCGCAACCGATACCGAGGTCGATTATATCGCCCTCGTAGCTGATTCCGCTGTCGAACATAATATCGAATTCCGACTCCCGGAATGGCGGCGCAATTTTATTCTTCACAACTTTCGCCTTGACCCTGTTTCCGGTGGCCTGGTCGCCGTCTTTTATTGTCGCCAGCTTTCTTATATCAAGTCGTATCGAACTGTAAAACTTCAGCGCCTTTCCACCGGTTGTTGTTTCCGGGTTGCCGAACATAACGCCGATTTTCATTCTAATCTGATTTATAAAAATTAGTGCCGTCTTGCTTTTGCATACCACGGCGGTGAGCTTTCTCATCGCCTGGCTCATAAGCCTCGCCTGAAGCCCCATGTGGCTGTCGCCCATTTCGCCTTCGAGTTCCGCCTTTGGCGTCAATGCCGCGACCGAATCAACCACTATGACGCCAACCGAGTTCGACCGCACCAGCATCTCGGCTATCTCCAGCGCCTGTTCGCCCGAATCAGGCTGACTCACCAGGAGACTACTCACATCGACGCCGAGCTTTTTCGCCCAGGTCGTATCCAGCGCGTGTTCAGCGTCTATAAACGCCGCCACACCGCCATTTCGCTGACAGTTCGCTATTATATGAAGTGCCAGCGTAGTCTTTCCCGAAGATTCCGGGCCATAAAGCTCGGTTATCCTGCCCAAAGGCACTCCCACCCCGCCCAGCGCGATATCCAGCGACAGCGCCCCGGTCGGAACGCCTTCAATTTTGGCGTAACTATGCTCGTCCATCTGCATTATGGCGCCTTGGCCGTACTGCTTTTCAATCTGCGCAATGACCCGCTGAAGTGCGGTTTCCTTGCCGCTTGTTTTCTCTTCCACTTTTGTAGGTTTTGTTTTTACCATTTTTTTGACTCCATTTATTTCTTATGCTTAATTTTAACCCGAATCACCGCACAAATGCTCGCCCCACAGGAACTCTGCCCACTCCAGCAGCGCGAATATTTATTGGGCTGATTATCAATAATTTCATGCCTTTGTCAACATCGCAGTACCCCGCAGGCTAAAATACATGCGCCTGGCAAAAAACCGGCTCAAAAACCTATAATAAAAAACGGTTCTATTTTAACAGCATTTCCGCAAGATTAGTAATCAATGACCTTAAACTCTACCATGAAAACCTTTGCTTCGCCTCCTGGTTAGGCTGAGAAAATGAGAACAAAATAATTGTAAATTTTCATCAAACTCATTACGATATTAACTTAAACTGGTCGATGGCTATGGTGAAAATGTAAGAATTTTGAGATATAACCTGAAAGATTTTAATATGAAAGAAGAGTTAATCGGTATAATCGGAGGCTCGGGACTTGGGGATGCTTTGGCGGAGCGATTAGCGGATACAAAAAGCCGCAATATCAGTACGCCTTTTGGCAAGTGCAGCGACGCGATTATGCTGGGCAGGGTAGGGAATAAAGGAGTCGCGTTTATTAACCGGCACGGGCGAGGACATAAAATTTCGCCGAGCGATGTACCTTATGCGGCGAATATATTCGCGTTGAAAAAGCTGGGCGTTCGTACGATAATAGCAAGCGGTGCGGTCGGTTCGCTGCGCGAGGATATACATCCCAAAGAGCTTGTAATTGTTGACCAGTTTATCGACAAAACTTTCAGGCGGCAGAGCAGTTTCTTTTCGGGGGTGGCGGCGGTTCACTGCGAGATGGCGCAGCCAACGTGCAGGCAGGCTCAGGAAGATGATATTTCAGGCGGCTGGAAATATCAACGTGCGAACCCATCAAAAAGGCACTTATGTCTGTATGGAAGGGCCGCAATTTTCGAGCAGGGCTGAATCGCTGATGCACCGCCTCTGGGGTGGTGACCTAATCGGGATGACGGCAATGCCGGAGGCGAAGTTGGCCAGGGAAGCGCAGATGTGCTACTCGATGATTGCGCTGGTGAGCGATTACGACTGCTGGAAACCACACGAGGCGGAGAAGGATAAACAGACGCTTCTGCGGGAAATAATAGGCAACCTCAAAGAAGCCACGGACAACACGATAAAACTTATTGAAGCGGTTTTAAGCAGCAAAGAAAATGTCTGCAGTGGCGATTGTCACTGTCGCACGAGTCTTGAGCTGGCAATGTGGACAGCGAAAGACAGGATAAATAAAAAGGACAGGGAAAAACTGAAAATTCTTTTTGAGTAATTCTAAATCTTGACAGCATGCGTTTAATCAGTATAGTTATGAATAAAATCGTGTAAAAATGGTTTAATTCAGAAAGGACAAAGTCATGGGAAGATTAATCCGCAAAACATCAGTTTTATCAATAAGTCTCGTTCTTGCAGCTATGTTAATGGCCGGATGCCAGAATAATGCCTCAACAGACACAAAAAAGAGCAGGCTTATAGCAACCGAGAACGAACAGCTAAAAAAAGAATTAGAGCAGTGCAGGGCTGAGGTTGAAAAACAAAAACAGCTCACCGCGAAATGTCTCGAGGAAAAGAAAATTTCAGAGGTAAAAAATAAAGAGAATGCTGACAGCCTGGCAAAGTTTATTATAGAAGAAAACAAGAAGCTCGCCGAAGAGAACATGAAACTTACTGAGGAAAACAATAAGCTCAAGGCTAAATTGTAATCCAAGCCTCTTTAATGACTCAAACTGACCGTTTCTTTGGAAATGGGAAGCTTATGGAGCGATAGCTGTTTGTATCAGCCTTTGCAGACTTTACTTACCGCGGTTGCACAATCGGGGAGCTTTTCCTGCGGATAGTGTTTCTGCATTGCCGCGGCGACGAGAGCGGCAAACATAGGCTGAGGTTTCAGCGGGCGCGAGGTAAGGCAGGGATGAGCCTGAGTACCCATAAAGAAGGGATGCTGAGGAATTTCGAGAATCTGCATAATCGGCATATTGGGGGCTTTTCCTGAAAATACCAGGCCATTTTTTTCGAGCAGTTCGATATATTTCGGGTCAACCTCGTAACGATGTCTGAAACGCATTCTTATAGAATCAGTTTTGCCGAAGAGTTGCCAGGCGAGGGTTTGTGGTTTCAGCTCAATATCTCTGCCGCCGAGACGCATATTACCGCCGAGCCCTTCGATTTTTTTCTGTTCGGGTAAAATGTCAATTACAGCCTCGGGACAATCGGAATCAATTTCGGAACTGTTCGCATGGGCTAGGCCGCAGACATTTCGCGCAAACTCGACAACCGCCATCTGGAAACCAAAACACAATCCCAGATAAGGCAGATTATTCTGCCGGGCATATTTTATGCAGGCTATTTTTCCCTCAGTGCCTCTTGTGCCGAAGCCGCCTGGGACAATAATTCCATCCACATCCCTGAGGTGTTCAATGACATTGTCATCGGTGATGTTCGTGGTCTCAATCCATTTGATTTTGACATCACAGTTTAAAGCGATGCCGGCGTGCTCCAGTGCGTTGATTATCGAGGCGTAGCTGTCCCGCACGGAGGTATATTTTCCTGTGATGCCGATTGTCGCTTCATATTTTGCGGCGCCGATTTTGTCGGTAAAGTCGCACCATTGTTCCCAGGCTTTTCGTTCGTGTCGCAGGTTGATTCTGTCCTCGATTTTGAGCATCCTCAGGACTTCAAAATCCAGTCCTCCTTCACGAAGCATCGCGGGAATCATATAAATGCTGGCTGAATCCGGCAGGCTGACAACCCTTGAAAATGGAACGTTGCTGTAAACGCTTATTTTCTGGCGAACTTTTTCTGTAACGGCGCTTGTTGCCCGGCAGGCGATAATATCAGGCTGAATACCGCACTCCAGAAGCTGTTTTATGCCTAACTGGGCTGCCTTTGATTTTTGTTCGCCGAGAATTCTTGGTTCGAGTATGTAGGTCAGCGCCACAAAGCAGCAACTGTTCGGGCCTTCTTCGTAGGCCAGTTCGCGCATCGCCTCGATGTAATAGGCGTTTTCAAGGTCGCCTACCGTGCCGCCTATCTCCACAAATACAACATCGGCGTCGGCTTCCATTGCGAGCTGGCGAAGTTTGAGCTTGACCTCGCCGGTAACGTGCGGAATCATCTGGACGTCTCTTCCGAGATAGTCGCCCTGGCGTTCCTTATAAAGGATGGAGTTAAAAATCTGGCCGCTGGTAGCGAAGTTTGCCTTGCTTAAATCCTGGTCAAGCATTCTTTCATAAGTCCCGAGGTCCATATCGCATTCCATTCCATCGTCGAGGACGAACACCTCGCCGTGCCGGAACGGATTAAGCGTCCCCGAATCGATATTGAGATAGCCTTCAAGTTTGATAGGGGAGACCTTCAGGCCTTTATCCTGTATGAGTTTCGCCAGGCATGAGGAAAAGATACCTTTACCCAGTCCGCTCATTACCGTTCCCATCACGATTACGTAACGTGTTTTGCCTTTTTTATATCCTTGCGGTATCGGCGAAAAGAATTCACTTTCAGTTGAAGTTTCACTCACCGCCGCCAGTAAATCTTTATTTTTAGCCATAATTCAATCCTTATAATTCATCAGCCACAGAGGATAACCAATTTTTTTTATTTTAGCCACAGAGAACACAGAGTTCACAGAGATTTTTTTGACACGGATTAACACTGTTTAATTTTTTTATTACCATACTCATAAATTCCGCCTGCCATAATTGATTCTGCCCTCTTACTTTCCGCACCTCATTTGCTAACTCGTATATAATTGCACCTCTGGAGGATACCCTTTTACCAATAGAGTATCTGGGCCTTCTCTGACTACACTCCACTTTCCATCTTTCGTAACAACCTCTCGTAGGTATTGTTTGGCACTACCCTTTCTCAAACACTCAGTCTTGTCAATTGATGAGAAATACAGTGTAAACTCCTGTTGGCCTGAACACCGCTCCTCAGTATGCCTCCACCATTTATCGAGAACATTTCTTATATCGGTCGGGTCTTTAATTTTCTTAGTTCTTTGGAGTATAATAAAAACAAAATGAAAAAACAGAAAAAGACCACCGAGACAAAATAGTAGCCAAACCCATCCGTAAAATACAAGGGTATGTTCATCTCTTGCCCATTTCCAAAAAATAGCAAACGAAAGAACGAATATTCCAAAAAAAGCGCTTATTAAACATCCAATAAAATGTTCTACAATCTTATCTATAATTGGACGAAACTTAAAAAAAAGATTCATAAAATTTCTCTGTGACCTCTGTGTTCTCTGTGGCTATCTGTTTTTGTATCGTTTAACAAATTCCGCGTATTGTTCCGGGGTGTCGATGCCGTCGCAGGTGTGTTTGACTTTGCCGACAAGTATCCCAAATCCATTTTCAATCGCACGCAGTTGTTCGAGTTTTTCAATTTTCTCAAGACTGCTCTGCGGCAGTTTTGTAATTTTGAGCAGAAAATCCTTGCGATAAGCGTATATGCCGATATGCCTTAGATATTGCCCTGTCGGCCCCACGCCGGCATTTTCCCTGTCATAAGGAATGACGGAGCGAGAGAAATAAATTCCTTTGCCGTTACAATCCATTATGACTTTTACGATATTGGGGTTGGCAATCTGCTCGGCGTTTTGAAATTCCGCGGCGAGGGTCGCCATCGGGTAATCCGGATTTTCGACAAGAAGCCCGGCGAGATAATCGATATTTTCCGGGTCAATCTCAGGCTCATCGGCCTGGAGATTCACAATAATATCGTCAGCGTTTAGTTTTATGCCTTTGCTACCCGCTGTACGCTGTACGCTGTACGCTAATTTTTCCACAGCCTCGGCGATGCGGTCTGTACCGCTGTTGTGTTCGGGCGACGTAAGGACGCACTTTGCACCGAAGGTTTTTGCGGCCTGAACGACTTTTTCATCGTCGGCGGCGATTATGACCTGGTCGGGAATTTTCGCCAGGCAGGCCTGCTCATAAGTGTGCTGGATAAGGAACTTACCGGTATCTTTAGCGAGAACTTTACCGGCGAATCGTGTGGAAGCGTAGCGAGCAGGTATTACTGCCAAAACTTTCATCTTTATCCAAACCCTCGCAACAGCAGAACCATTTCCGCCGGGCAAGCTGTATTAATTCGTGAAAACAAAAAATGGCAGGATTTAATAACACATAAATCCAACCGCCGAACTATACTAAAAAACTAACACCTCTTTGTCAACAGACGAGTTATTTTCTCAAATAAAATTTAACCGCTGAGCGGCTGTGTTAGATTTCAAGGATTTTTTTAAGATATTTTTGGATTCCATAGAGTTTGATTCCTAATCATAGTGTTTAAAATAATAAGCAATTTACGCATACAGGCAGTAAGAAACTACTTTGTAGGCTTTGCCTTTTTTCGTAAGTCTTTCAGCCATTTTTCGTATAACCGGATTAAAACGAGAGGCGTTGAAGGCGGCCATATAAAGCGCACTTCGGACGTCTTTTCGGCCACCGAAGATATGTGCTTTGCCATCGTATTTTCCCGAAGAACGATTCCAGGGAGCTACACCCGCCAGTGCTGCGATTTCCTGCCGGTTAAGTTTTCCAAGTTCCGGTAGGTTCGCGATGAGCATGGCAGAGGTTTGTGGACCTACGCCTGCAGTACTTTGAATTATACGATCTTTGTTTTTGAAATCGTCATCAGCTTCAATGTATTCACGGATGAGTTTATCAATTTCGTTAATCTGGAAATCGAGGGTTTTAATCATTTTGGCGATACTTTTTCTGACTTTCGGATGCATTATTGTTGCCTGACGATTGGATTCCTGGGTTCGCAGGTCGCAGAGCTGATGGCGACGTCTGACAAGTTCTGCTAGTTCAGCATTCTGCGGTCTGGAATGCGTTTTAGGAACAGGCTGCACGACCTTTGCAAACTGCGCCAATATCTGCGCATCGATAAGGTCTGTTTTTGCGTATTGTCCCATACCGTTGGCAAAGTCACGCACCTGACGTGGATTGACAACGACAACAGGCAGCGATGCAGCCAGCAGTTCTGCTACGATTGGCCGTTCGTAGCCGCCAGTGGCTTCGAGAACAATAAGCGATATTGTGTGCTCTTTAAGAAGTTGACAGAGTTGACAATGGCCCTCAGGTGTGTTTGGCAGGCAGGTTTTAAGGATGTTTGGAGTTGCGGCCAGATGGAATGTGTCTTTTGCGACATCGATACCGACATAAACTTTTTCGGACATGGTTTTCTCCCATACTTGCAAATGCGAACTCGCCATACGTGTGGGGCGGCGGCGGTTCAAACGGCTGTTCGGGCTAGTCCCACGGCGGCGGCGAGGTTCCAGCTCAGCGACGGCCTCAAGGACCCGGTCGCAATCGAACTCTCGTCGCCTGTTTGTGCTTGCTCGGCTCGCTACGCTCCCCTCGCAAGCACAAACTTTACCTATGAGACTATTATCAACCATGACTTTTGTCAACATACAAGGCCGCAGAGAACGCAGAGTTTTTTTTAATCAGTAATTCAAAACTCATGGGTTCCGAATAATAAGGCACGAATCCTTATAGTCTATTGCGGCATTCCACTTTTTCAAGATGTCCGCTCCAAGCAGACCCTGAATCGGCAGTTCTCCTGAAGTTTCTAAACCTCGATTCGTTGGAGAAAAATCAACAAAGGAAAAATCTCCAAATAAACGCTGATTACCTATCCTGAAATCCTCCACATGAGCGGCTTCGAGTGGATCACCATTAATGGCCTTCCGGAAAGAGATGCCAGTTTTCTGCAATTTGTTCAAATGCAGCTCTTGAATAAGTTCTCTGTCGAATGTGGTCGTGTTTGCCGCTGTGTCCACGACCATGAGGATTTCCTTACCATTTAACTGCGCCTTGAACGTAAGAAATCCGGTGTTTTTCGTAATTGTAAGAGGTATCTTTGTAACATTGTATCTCACGCGATATTGCCAAACAATAATAGCAGCCATAATTAAGCATAAGCAAACCGGTATCAGTTGCCGAAGAAAACTGTGAATTTTCATACCATGCCTATCTTCCAAAATATAATTGTGCTACTTAATTAAACATCCGACCGCGGAACTGACCTTCCAATTTGCAATAATAACAAAATCAGCGTGAGATTACAATAATTCAGATTTGTTCCACTATCTTTAAATCAGTGTAATCAACGCAATCAGCGTTTAATTTAAAAAAAATATCTGCACCCCCTGCGGTAAAAATTTGGGTTAGAAAATGGCCAGGACTGCGCCGAGTGAGAAGATTGAAAGTATGGTGCTGATGACGATGATGCCCGCGGAAAGGCCGATGTCGCCGCCGAGCTGTTCGGTCATAACGTGCGTAACAACACCTGTGGGGCAGGCAAGAAAGAGCAGAGCAATTCTGGTTTCTTCTGCGTCGAGACTGAGAAGTTTAGCTGCCAGCACGCCGATAAGCGGCGCGATTACCACTCTTATGAATGAGGCGGTAAGAACATAAGAGCGTTTGTCTGCGACTTTTTCGTCCATAATCGCGGCACCTATCCCAAGCAGCGCAAGCGGCAGCGCCATATGACCTAAGGCTGTAACCGTCCTGCTGAGAGGTGACGATAATCCCGAAAACGCCATAGAATAAGCGACACCAAGCAGGCACGCAATAATGAGCGGATTTTTTACTACTCATTTTTTTCTTGATTAACAGTTCAAAAAGTATATAGGTATAAACATTGATAAATCGTAAAAAATTTGAAAGGGGGTTCTATGAAACTGCGAGAGCAAAACTGCGAGCCTTGTCATAGCGGAACGCTGCCGCTTTCCTATCAGGACGCCGCGGCCCTGGTTCAGGAAATTCCTCAATGGAAGCTCAGGGATAACTCTATTGAGCGTGAATTTAAGTTCAGGGATTTCAAAGAGGCGATGGATTTTGTCAACCGCGTCGCTAAAGCCGCTAATGAAGAAGACCACCACCCGGACATCCACATCTTTTACAACAAGGTGCGGCTGGAACTTTCTACGCATAAAATCAGGGGCCTTTCAAAGAATGATTTTATACTCGCAGCCAAAATTGACGCTTTAACTATCCCTATTGGTCAGAGCAGCTAAGAAAGATTTATAATCGTTTTTTAGATTGTTTAATAATATTGATGACCATATCGATAGTCTCGATAGTGAAATCTGCGTATTGGGTAAATTCTGTAAACTTTGGATGGTTGGTAAGCAGTACGGCCACGGCTCCCGCAGCCCTGGCACAGAGCAAATCGAAGAGATAATCTCCCACGACAAGTGTTTCGCCAGGATTGACGCCGAATGTTCGGCATAAATTGAGAACACCAAAGGCGTCCGGTTTTACCGGGCCGTCTTCCCGCCCGACTACAGCGTCAAATTCAAGTCCGAACTTGTCGGCAATAGCCGTTGCGTTATCCCGTCTGTTGCGAGTAAGTATGCCGACAGAAATACCCATATTGTGAAGTGCGTGCAGGGTTTCTTTGGCATTCGGATTGAGTGTCGCTTCTTCGATGGCGTTTTGCTCGTGCCTCAATAATATCTTTTCTGCTCGCAGACGTTCAGCGGGCGACATCTTCTCCATTATTTCGAGTATCGGGCCTGCATTTTTCTCTACGCCGATTTCCTCGCGAATTGCGTCGAAATCGAAATACGGCGCAGTTATCGTCCCATCCAAATCAAATATCACGGCTTTTATAGACATTAAAAAATATACTTGTTATTACTTTTTTCTGAGAAGTTCAATGAAGTATCGCCCCGCCTGGCCAAAAATCTTATTCTTGCGAACTATTATCCCGGTAGGCCTGATAAAGTTTTCGTTTGAAAATGTAATCGCTTTCAACGTCTCGCTGTTCAGCTCCTGGAGGAGCGTAGTTTTGGGCAATATGCTTATTCCCGAATTTATTTCGACCGCCCTTTTGATGATTTCGACATTGTCAAACTCCATTACAGGCCGGACGATTATGTTATAACGGTGCAGGATGTTATCTATCCATACTCGTGTCGGAACTCCGGATTCAAACGCGATAAACTTTTCAAGCTGCACTTTATGAATATCTATGCTGGATTCATTTGCCAGGGGATGTTTCGGACTGCATACCAATACCAAAGGCTCATCCTCGAAGTCATAAACCTCAAGCCTTTTGTCCTTTCGCGGAACAGCGACCAGGCCGATATCTATATCCCCGGCCAAAACCAGCTCGTAAACTTTTTCCGCCGTAAAGTACTCGACGTGGACATTAACATTGGGATATTTAACCATGAACTTTTTTACATATCCCGACAATGCGTGCATTCCGATGCTGAAAATAGCGCCTACGTTTATCCTTGTATCGCCGGAAAATTTTAACGCGTTCAAGTCGTTCTTAAACTGTTCGTATCTGTCCAAAATGTCTCTGGCGGTCAGGTAGAATAACTGCCCCTCCTTGGTCAACTCTATCGGCCTTTTTTTGCGGTTTACAAGCTCGCATTTATACGTAAGTTCAAGCTGCGCAAGCTGTTGTGAAATCGCTGACTGGCTTAAAAGATGCTTCTCCGCTGTTTTCGAGAAACTCATCGAATCTGCCAAATCACAGAATATCTTAAGCGTTTCTAAATACATTATAAACTATACTAATAAGCAGGTATTGCCTTAACTTTACTGCAGCATCGACTGCAAGAGTATAATAGACAAAACAAATGTTGCCAAAATAATTATAAAATCAGTTTAGCTTATTTTAGTGCAATTAGAAAGCAGCAATTGACACTTTTTTGAAAATATTGTTTATGTCGCCGCCCCGCCTCTATTTTTATGAAATTTAAACCAATTTGGTATGGACATGCAAAAAGCGGATGTTATAATATCTGTTAATGCGTTTGGTAAAATGGTCAAGCGGGACCATGAATTAAATATAGATTTAACTTTTCCTTCAAATTGAAAGGGGGAACAGGAATGAAAGGCAATCAACAATTAATTCAGGCTCTCAACGGGTTGCTGGCAGATGAGCTGGGCGCAATCAATCAGTACATGGTACACGAGGCAATCGTGGAGAACTGGGGCTACGAAAAGCTCACCAAATTGATTCGCACGCGTGCCGTTACGGAAATGAAACACGCCGAAAGGCTCATCGAACGCATCCTTTTTTTGGAGGGCATCCCAATCGTCGATAAACTCAGCCCGATTCATATCGGTTCTGATGTCCCCAAGCAGTTTGATAACGACCTTGCCGCGGAAATGGGAGCAGTCAAGAATTATAACGCGGCGATTAAGCTTGCCCAGGAGGTTAGTGATAATGCGACAAAGGAACTTCTCGAATCGATTTTGAAAGATGAAGATAAACACGTTGACGAAATCGAGACTCAGCAGGACCAGGTAAAGCAGATGGGTCTGCCGCAATACCTGAACAACCAGGTCGGCTGATAAAAATAGAATACAGAGTACAGTAGACAGAATTAATCCGGAAGTTCCAGGCTTTATGTCGGGGGTATTTATCCGTTGTGGGCACGGTTGAGAGTATTAATCAATTACTACAACGGTTTGATTCATTTGCGGGGCGGTTGCGGGATAATAAAGCTCCTGACCGGATTTTGTCATTATTTTTATATGGTACTCGATATCCGTCTTTTTAATTTTACCCGCTGGTATCACAACCGAATAAACTCCGCGGGCAACGTGAGTAAGGGCAATCTTCTCATATTTCTCGCTTCCCATATCCCGCCAATACAGACCCGTCTGTGAAGGCTGATTTTCCGACAGGATAATAATTTTCAGTTTCAGATCTTCTCCCGACATCAGGCTCGTACGCACCGTGGGAACAATAATCCTGGTCAGCCCCGTGTATCGCTTCGTCGCTTCCGCATCAATAGGCAGCTCCTGGTCAAGTATTTTCGATAGTTCTTCTCCAGCGCATCGAGCAATGTCGGCATAAGATGCTGCTGCCAGTTCGTTACCGTTCCCAATTCGCCGTTCGTTGAAACTGTCGCCATAAGATACTGCTGCGCTTCTGTGAGTTTTGCGATAATCTTCCTTCTCAGGGGCAGGGCCTTTTCAACGGCAAGTTGTTTTTGGATTTCCGGTTTTTTCTCAGCCTGGACTTTTCCCATAGCTTTTTCATACTCCCCCCATATACATGTAAGCTGTCCAAACGCTCTTAAATACTGAAAATTATTCAGCCAATAATCGAATCTTTCAAGATTGCCCGCGCCTTTAATTTGCGGCCTCAGCTTTGCCATTTCATCTACAAACTCGTAATCGTTGCGAACATCTTCCCACGGTTTTAGGTTTGGCTTTATTCCCCCTGGACCTTTCACCCATTGCGCAGGACGCGGTAATTTCGCCCGTTGTTCATTAGTTTTTGTCCGCCCTCCTCCATCTTTGTCAGCAAATATTTTGGCAATCTGCTCTGCCGCTTCTGAACCAAACTCTGCTGTTGCCCAGTCCACATAAAAATCATCCACAGATATATCTTTGATTTGATTCACATCTGAAACTTCAGCCTTCTTTTCAAAATCTTTATTCCAGTTTTGGTCCCAACCCGCCTGCGCCAGTGCGGAAATGTTAGGTGCGATTACCCGTGTACGCCAATGAATGCCCATAAGACCGGTGCAGCCGTAAACGAGTGAATCGGCTGCGTCTTGACGCATACGCCCCGCCCAAAGCTGCGGTATCGTCATAGCAGGGTCATCTTCCATCCACGGTATCGCCCATTTCTCACGACCTTTTATATGCTCAAACCCTTCATCAACAGGAGTCCCTCCGAACATACGGCTTATGCAGCTAAAAGGCATCTCCTTCGGCAAAACATTATCAAACTGCGCCCTGTCTTTAGGCGGCCCCAAGACCCAGCCGCACGTCGCCAAAGTAAACGTCGCCTTAACTTTTTTTGCTGCCGCCACCGCTGTAAGAATATCATCCTGTGTTTTCTGAACCTGTGAGTCTTCAACTTTTTTCCATGTCCAGTCCTCCGGCGTCCAAAGCCAGTAATAATCCAAAGGATAATTCTTCATAATCCACTGGAACATCCCCTCATAAACTTCCTGCAAGGCCGCCTGCGAAGCAGAGTCTTTGCCTTTTGCCTGAAGATGTTCCTTCACGGATTCGGGAATCGTCAACGGTGTCTCAGTTCCGACGCATGTTTTAATATCGAACTTATGAGCGAAAACAAACGTCTCTTTAAGCATATTACCGACTCGAATAGAAAGCTCATTGCGTTTGGCGAATGTGTCAGGCCACGGGGTTATCCCTCTCATATAATCTGCGCCGTAAGCATTTCTGTCATACATCATTGCTGCGCCAAATTTATAGTCGTTGGTGTCCATCGGCTGATAACCCCACGTCCCGCTGACAGTAGTAAAATGTCTCGCCGGCGAACTGTACTTAGGTGTGCCGTTCTTGTCGATGTCCTCTTTAACCCCAATCCACACAAGCGGCTCAGGTCCGTGTCCGCTTTCAGGATAGGTGTGTAAACCGATAAAATTCATCCGCAGTTTCGGCAGTTGCGTCAGCACCGCTTTGTAATCGTCAATATTCCACCAGTCAGGCCCCTCTGGAAAATCGTGAAAAGGCTGAATCCCCCGCAAAGGAAATAACGGTTTACCCTGCTCGTCCAGTTCCGGCAAAAGCATAGGAATTTTCCCATCCGGAATTGTATCCCCATGCAGATAAAACCGCACCCCAAAATGTTCGATAAATCGATACACTCCGTAAAGCGCTCCCATAGTATCCCCGCCAGCTATCAGTACAACCTTGCGGCCGTTTAGTACGAGCGTTTTTATCTGATACTGCTGAGCGGCCAGAGATGCCACAGACGATTTGAGTTTCTCATCGGTTCCGATCAAATCCCTGATGATTTTCCTATCCTTCTGTCCCGCAATAATCAAATCACCCTTTACAGGCAGTTTCTCGCTCCCCCAGATAATCGGCAGCAGTTCACCCGTCCGCAAATACAAATACCTGCGAATCTCCTTAGCCGCCAATTGCTCATGCACTCCCCCTTTTCCCGGACACACTATCGTCACATCACTCGCCCGCGACACAACACTAAAAACCATCACCACCGCCGCACCAATTAAAACATTAGCGAACCTGCGCATATAAATAAATCCTGTTCAATTTAATTGTGGTCAATCCGTTGAAAACATCACTTCTTCAAATTACACAACAGCTTAAGCATTCTTAAATAAATTATAAAAAAAACTAATAAGACATATTACAATAAATCGTTTATTACTGCTTTAAGAGGAAGAGTATAATATCAAGCTTAGTGTTGCCAAAATAAACATAAAATCAGTTTAACTTATTTTGCGCAATTAAAAAGCAAAAGTTTCATGTAAAAAGGAGATTGTTAAAATGTCAGCTAATCAGTACATTCAAAACGTTTATCAGCAGGTGCTGAGCCGAAATCCGGGCGAGTCTGAATTTCATCAGGCCGTTAAAGAGGTTCTCGAATCTTTGGAACCAGTGCTGGACAGGAATCCCGCATATGTTAGGACAGGAATAGTTGAACGCCTGGTTGAGCCGGAACGCCAGATTATCTTCAGGATTCCTTGGCAGGACGACAAGGGCAATATCCATGTCAACAGGGGCTTTAGAGTTGAGTTTAACAGCGCTATCGGCCCATATAAGGGCGGCATCCGTTTTCATCCAAGTGTCTATCTTGGGATTATCAAGTTCCTCGGTTTCGAGCAGATTCTTAAAAATTCGCTGACCGGACTGATGATGGGCGGCGGCAAAGGCGGCTCCGACTTCGACCCGAAAGGCAAGAGCGACAATGAAGTTATGCGATTCTGCCAGAGCTTTATGACCGAGCTTTGCAAGCATATCGGTCCGGATACCGATGTTCCCGCAGGCGATATTGGTGTCGGCGGACGTGAAATTGGTTTTATGTTTGGGCAATATAAGAGAATCCGAAATGAATTTACCGGCGTTCTGACAGGAAAGGGACTCGAATGGGGCGGCTCATTAGTCAGGACTGAAGCCACAGGATACGGCCTGGTTTACATCATGGATGAGACAATGAAAAAAGCCGGAAAAGGCTTTGATAAAAAGACAGTCGTTGTCTCCGGTTCAGGCAATGTCGCCATCTACGCGACTCAAAAGGTTCATGAGCTTGGCGGCAAGGTTGTGGCTATGAGCGATTCAAACGGTTTCATCTACGACCCGGACGGAATCAAACTCGATACCGTAAAACAGCTCAAAGAGGTAGAACGCAGACGTATAAAAGACTATGTCTCGATTCATAAAAAAGCTTCTTATACTGATGGCTGCATAAAATCTGGTCGGTCAAATGCGACATTGCTCTGCCTTGTGCGACGCAAAATGAGCTTGACGCAGCAGCGCAAAGGAGCTGGTTAAGAACGGTTGTGCCGCCGTGGGCGAGGGCGCGAATATGCCTACTACTCCGGATGCCGTCGATATCCTACAGGAAAACAAAGTGTTCTTTGTACCGGGTAAGGCTGCCAATGCTGGCGGCGTTGCGGTCTCAGGACTTGAGATGGCACAGAACAGTCAGCGTATGCCCTGGACATTCGACAAGGCTGATGCCGAACTCAAAAACATTATGGTAACAATTTACAAAAACATCAGCGAAGCCGCTCAGGAATACGGTTGCCCGAACAACTTTGTGGTTGGCGCCAACATCGCTGGCTTTATGAAGGTCGCCAAAGCTATGATGGCTCAGGGTCTTGTATAAACCACACTGAAATAGAAAAGTGAAACGTTAATAACCGGCGGGAGATAACAAAATTCCCGCCGGTTTTTTATTTCAATAATTTTGGTGATTATTGTTTATCCTTAATTGTTTCAATGCTGATAAACTATGAAACCTGAGCCTCTAAGCTCGGTTATAACAAAGTGTCGTTATGCAGAGTCTTTAAGTTTTTGGTTTGACACCGATTAACTCTGGATTTACACTGATTTACGAAAGGGAACATAATATGAGCGAGGCAGAGAAAAACGGGCAAGGCAAAAAATCTCAAAAAAATAAACTGAGTGTAATTTTAGCTGTCGTGCTAATAGCAACTTTAGCTCTATCAATTTGGATAATTCTTGAAGATGCGGTTACATCTTCAAGGACGCGAAGTATTGCATATAAACTGGTGTGCGGAAATCATCTATCGGCTCTTGCAAAAGCAATGTTTCTTTATGCTAATGACTGGGATGACAAATTTCCGCCAGCGGATAAATGGTGCGACTATCTTGTAAAATACGGCTATGCCAAAGAAAAGGATTTTAAAGGTCATAAGAAAGGGCGGTGCAATTACGCGATGAATCCGAATGTCAAAACAGCGTATGCGCCGCCGGGATTGGTTTTGCTGTTTGAAACAGGTTACCGCTCAGATGGCAATGACTGGAATCAGCATGGCGGGCCGGAATTATTGAGTTTTGAAAATCATAAAGGGGACGGTTGTAATATTGTATTTACCGGCGGCAACATATGTTTTATAAAGGCAGGTAACTTAAGCTGGTTGAAGTGGAAAGATGAGCCAAATGAGCCGAACGAAATAAAATAGCCGCGTGCGACCTGCCTCCCTCCAGCGGGTCGCGGCGAGCTTGAATAAAACCCAGCGAATAAATCGCGGGTATTAATTAGCCATTTGGACGGAAGTTAAGGCGAAGAACTTATCATCGGTAAATTCAAAGATTCCGTCGATGCCGGATAACACAAAAACACGTTTCGTGGCGGGGGCAACGTTGCAGAATATCAGGCGTTGTCCGCAGTCGGCCAGGAGTTTTCGCAGACCTCAATAGGGCGGAAAGGCTTGAAGATGTTACGATATCGATGCTGGAAAAGTCTATAACGACATTGCAATCACCCCTGTCCCGAACCATTTCCGTAACCTCTTTTAACTCATCCGAGGTGTTCGGTTCTTCCATTAAATCCACAAGAATAATATCCTGCGACCAGTTCTGAATACCCATTTTAAGGCTCCTTACACAACAAATATTACAAATTTCAATGGTTGTATCGGCAGAAGTAAGGGGCAGGTTAATCCTAAGACAATCATTGGGCGCAATCAAACCCTAAACACTAATTCCTAAATCCTAAAAAAATTCAAATTGTCAAAAGACAAAAAAATTAAAACAAGCTGTAACATCTTGACAATAAATGGGTTATGGCTAACTAATCTAAAAATAGCGTAAGAAAAACTAAAGAATTAGTGAATTTCTTGGTGAAATAAAATTGCCCAAATTAACGTCTTATAAAAAAAATTATTTTTTTGCTGTCGAAGGTGATTTTTGGGGAAAGTTTTAACTTGACCTTTGTCAAAGGGCGATATATAAATATAGATAGTCAGTAGTTTGCTAAATGCTGAACAAGATTGTGGTTTGTCTCGCAATTAAACAGAGTAGTTTTTGTGTTGTTTAATGTCGGGACTAACGAAGCAGGAAAATGGCGATAAGCCTTTATCCAAAGGACGGTTAGGTTAAAATAAGCTTTTTGGGGCATCATTGAAGAGACTGAGATTGATTTTTGTGTTTAGATGCCCTGCGTAACAAAAGAAAAGTGAAGTTATTGTGAAACGAAGTCTATTAAAACCCCTTTTGATTGCCGGAAAACCGGTTTTAATGTCAGGCTTAGAATCAGCGGATTTAAAAGCGGACGCGGTTTTGAGAAGAGAAACCACGCTTTTTATGGCGATTTCAACACCCAATGGCTGATTTTTTGCTCTGACCAAGAGGATTTCGTGTTCATACCTGCCTTTGCGGCATTCCTGTCTAAAGACCGCTAATCTGTCTGCATTAAGCGAGAATTGTTGTTTTATTTCAACATCAATGAAAGGTGAAAAAAATGGATACCATGATAATGCAGATAGGCTACCAGGTACCGCTTTACATTGTTGTCGGTTTTGTGCTGGGGATTTGCCTTATGGCCATAGTTGCGCAGATAATCTCCAGAAAAAAGACCGAGACAGTGAAAGGCAACCTGTCGCGTCAGATTGAAGACGCCAAGAGAGAAGCGGAAAATATAATCAAGTCCGCCCAGATAGATTCAGCTTCTGAGGTTATGAAGCGAAGAGAGGTATTTAACGCTGAAACTAATAAGATTCGCGCGGAATTGCGTGAAATCGAGATGCGATTAACCAAGCGTGAGGACTCTCTCGATCGTCAGACGGAAATATTCGCCAAGCGTGAGGATTCTTTCAAGCAGCAGGAAAAAGAGGTTGAGAGGAGATTAAGCAACATCGACAGCAAGGAAAAGCAGTTGTCGGCGTTATTAGTACAGCAGAAGAATCAGTTACTTAAAATCACCGCGATGAACGCCGACGAGGCCAAAGAGCTTTTGCTCAAACGTCTTGAGGATGAATGTGAGCAAGAGATGTCCACGCTGATTCAGCGCAAGGTCGAGGAAACCAACGAAAAGGTTGAGGAAAAGAGCCGAGAAATAATCAGTACCGCGATTCAGCGTTATGCCTCTGAGCAGACCTGCGAAGTGGCGGTTTCGACAGTGGAAATCCCCAATGATGATATGAAAGGGCGCATAATCGGCCGTGAAGGACGCAATATTCGCGCATTTGAAAAGGCTACCGGCGTCGATGTTATAGTGGATGATACGCCTGGGATGATTATCGTCAGCGGATTTAATCCCGTCAGGCGAGAAGTTGCCAGGCTTTCGATGGAAAAACTCATTCAGGATGGACGAATTCATCCGTCCCGCATTGAGGAACTTGTCGCCCAGACGAAAAAGGAAGTCAACGACAAGGTGCTGCAAATAGGTAAGGATGCCGCTGTTGAGACCAATGTAAGAGGACTGAACAACAGGATTTTGAGTCTGCTCGGTGCATTGAATTACCGAACAAGTTATGGACAAAACGTTCTTCGGCACAGCATGGAAGTCGCATTTCTGGCGCAGGTTATGGCCGATGAACTCGGCCTGGACGGTTCAATAGCCAGACGGGCGGGACTTGCTGCACGATATCGGCAAGGCCATTGACCACGAAATAGAAGGCGGACATCCTGCCATTGGCGGCAAATTTCCTCAAACGGTTTAATGAATCACCGATAATTTTGAATGCCGTCGAGGCACATCACGGCGATATTCCCGCGGACAATCCTTATACTCCGCTTATTGCAGCAGCAGACGCTATCAGCGCATCAAGACCTGGCGCAAGAAGAGAAACGCTCGAAAGGTATATCAAGCGGCTTGAGAAACTTGAGGAAATCGCCAACAGTTTCAAGGGCGTTGAAAACGCGTATGCCATTCAGGCCGGCCGGGAAATCCGGGTAATTGTCAATGCTGAAAAGGTCGATGACGAGTCCGCAACGAAAGTCGCCCGTGATATCGCCAAGAAGATTGAAGAAGAAATGACTTATCCGGGCGAAATACAGGTAACGCTGCTGCGTGAAGTGCGCTGCATCGAGTACGCAAGATAAAAGAAATTCGAAATAAGAATATCGAAATCCGAAGTAAATTTGAATGACTGAAATGCAAAATTCAAAACAATATGACCTTGAAGACAGAACTTTTGAATTTGCCAAAGGTGTTAGGGAATTTGTTAGAGCTGTACATAAAGATATCGCAAATCTCGAAGACGTTAAACAGCTTGTCAGGTCATCAGGTTCCGTTGGGGCCAACTACATTGAGGCAAATGAGGCACTGAGTAAAAAAGATTTTCTTATGCGAATTAAAATATGCCGAAAAGAAGCTAAAGAAAGCAAATATTGGCTGCGATTGATTGATACCGACAGCAATAGCCCAGCCGTTGCTAAAAAGGTGGAACTTGAGCAGGAAGCTGGTGAATTAACAAATATTTTCGGCGCAATCGCACGAAAAAGTGAGTAAAATTCCCATAGTTTTGAACATTGTGCAATTTAGATTTGTTGTGATTTGTTTTGGATTTCGATATTCGAATTTCGGATTTAATCCTTGTGGGATTAACTGATGAAAGTTAACGTATTATGTATAGGTGATATAGTTGGTCGGCCGGGCAGGCGGATTCTGGCGGATAAGCTATGGCCGTTTGTTAAGGAAAATGACATTGACTGCGTGATAGCCAACGCTGAAAACGTTGCTGGTGGTTCGGGTCTTACGCCGCAAATTTACGACAAGCTGCAGCGTTATGGCGTGAACCTTATTACACTGGGTGACCACACTTATCGCAAAAGGGACATAATTTCCACTCTCGAAACGGCGGACAATCTCGTTCGGCCCGCAAATCTTTCTGAGCAGGCTGCCGGCAGGGGGGCTGCGATATACAAGACCGGCAAAGGCCCCACGGTGGCGGCGGTGTCACTCATCGGACGGATTTTTATGAAGCCCGCGGATTGTCCCTTTGCCGCGATTGATAAACTGCTTCCGCAGCTTCAGCAAAAGGCGGAGGTGGTTTTTGTCGATTTTCACGCCGAGGCCACCAGCGAAAAAATCGCGATGGGGTATTATCTTGACGGCAAGGTCTCCTGCGTCTTCGGAACGCATACCCATGTTGTAACCGCCGATGAAAAAATACGCGACAAAGGTACGGCATATATTACGGATATCGGTATGACCGGCACGCATAATTCAGTACTGGGCAGAGGCGTTGAAAATGTCGTGAAATCCTTCAGGACGCAGATGCCATTTCCGTATGATGTGGCGACCGGCGACGTGCGAATGAACGGTATCATCGTTACCGTGGACAGCAACACCAGAAAAGCTGAACGCATTGAGCGGGTTTGTCTCTGCCAGGAGGGCCAGGACCAAACCAATTACGACAGCGACGACGGCAAACCGGAATACTTTAATAGTTTTTAACTGTGACTTATGAAAGAGCTTTTGAAAAAACTTGTACAGGCCGATTCCACATCAGAAAAAGGTGAAGCCGCTGTCGCGGAAATAATCGCCGCCCAGTTCGCTGAATCGGGTATAAAATCCCGCATAGATAAATGGGACTCCATCAGGGCAAACATTATCACGCATATTAAATCCGCGGGACAAAGGCCGGCGCTGTTGTTCGCGTGTCATCTCGATGTTGTTCCGCCCGGCGAGGTAAAATGGAAGACGGCGCCTTTTTCGGGCGCACAAAATAAGGGCAGGATTCTCGGCAGAGGTTCAACCGATATGAAGGGCGGCACTACGGCGATAGTTACCGCGATTCGGCAGATTATCGACTCGGGCACTAAACTGAAGGGCGATATAATTTTCTTCGGCGCCGCGGGCGAGGAAACCGACAGTTGCGGGGCAAAAAGATTTATGCGGAATATGCCAAGGATGCCTAAACTGGCCGGCGTTATTGTTCCTGAGCCGACTGGCTTTGATATTGTTACTGCGCACAGAGGATTATTGTGGCTTAAAATCACAACCAAGGGTCGAACCGCTCACGGCTCTACGCCTGAACTCGGAATAAACGCGATAAGCCTGATGGCGGCACTATTAAACGAACTTGAAGATTACAGGCAAAACAAATTGTCTAAAGAATGCTCGATGAGTGTCAATACGATTTCAGGCGGTAAAGCTGTCAACGTTATCCCCGACCACTGTGAGATATGTGTCGATTTTCGCCTGACAGTCCGGCAAAACTCTAAAAAGATAATTTCCGATGTCGAAAAGATATTTAAAAAAATAAAACGAAAAAATAAACAGTTTAATGCCCAGGTCTCTGTCGCGAGAAACTCCGGTGCCCTCGAAACCGATAACTATTCGGCTTTTGTAAAGGATTTCTGTAAGGCGGTCGCGATAAATAAGACAACAGCTGTCGGCTTTAGTACAGATGGGCCGTATTTTGTGCCGCTGGGCGTGCCGATAGTGATTTTCGGCCCTGGCAAAGTCGAACTGTGTCACAAACCCGATGAATATATTGACATCGCTGATGTTGAAAAAGGCGTCGAATATTACAAAAAGATTATTTTGAAATTCCTGACCTGATTTGATATAAAACAGCTATTGGGTAACGTATATTCGTTTTTCGCAAAGGATTTAATCATGGAAGAAAAGGAATCGGCGAAATCGGGAATAGAAAACACGTTAGACCGGCTGCCTCTGAAACATAGGGAAGAACCTTCGGAAAGCGCTTCGCGGCCTGAGCGCAAATCATTTTGGCCTGCAACATTGTGCCTTTATGTAAACACTGCTGTCGTCATCTATTTAGCCGTCTATTTTTTCATCATTCCATTTGGGATAATTCTGTATCATCTGACCGACCCTGCCTTGAATGAGCCGCAAATACCGATGTACGCCGCTTGGCTGCATCGTAATTTATCGCCTCGATATGAGAACTGGGCAAAGCAGCGCCTCGCCAGCGATAAGGCAAAACATCTTGATGTTGAAAATGTCTCCGGCACTGAATGGCCTCTCTTTGGTTCGGTCTTTTATCTATGGGCCACCGAATCCCTCCAGCAGACATGGGAACAGGATAAGACGCAATCGTCGTCTGCGCCAAAAGATTATGCGGCTGGCGCAATCGAAGCCGCGGCCGCTCTGATTGCTGACCCCAACCAGGCCGCATGGGTAAAAAAACACTGGGGCAAAAATTATCTGCACAAGGAAAATTTGTTTTATCGTATGCTTATTATCAGCGGTTTGACGAGTTATCAGAAACTTCTTGGTGACACAAAATATTTCGGTCTTCTTGCCGACCAGGTTGAAAGCCTCAGCGACGAAATTGATAAATCCCCTTACGGCCTGCTCGATGATTATCCCGGCCAATGCTATCCGACAGATGTTGCTGTTGCTCTGGCGGCGATAAAACGCGCGGACGGCCTGCTCGGCACAAACCATAGCGAGTTTATAAACAGGTCAATCCGCGGATTTCAGGGCAGCCTCATTGACACATATACAGGACTTCCGCCTTATTTTGCCAATGCCAAAACAGGGGAAGCGGACGGCGGAGCACGCGGCTGTTCGACTCAATGGATTCTTAACTGGGCGCCGTACCTGTGGCCTGAAGAGGCAAAAAAATGGTACGTTCTCTATGACAATTATTTCTGGCAAAAACGGTATGGGTTTTATGGTTTTAGAGAATTTCCCAAAGGCGACCCCGCCAGTGAATGGTATTTTGATGTTGACTCCGGCCCTGTTATAGCCGGTTTCGGCGTTTCAGCGTCGGCGTTCGGTATCGGTACAGCCCGCGCAAATGGACGTTTCGACCACGCTAATCCGCTCAGTGTTGAGGCTGTCGCGATTTCGTGGCCTCTGGCCGACGGTACTTTGGTAATGCCGCGAATGCTTTCAAACGCGACCGATGCGCCGTATCTCGGCGAGGCGGCGATGCTGTTTGCTCTTACGAGGATGCCGGTACAAGGCAGTGAAGTAAAAATAAGTACAGATTTTCCGGCTTTTGTTTACGCGGTTTTGGGTATTTATCTTGTTATTGGTTTAGCGGCGATTTTGGGCGCGGTACGTAATTTTAAATATTGGTATGCGTATAAGGAAACAATAACTGTCCCTTACTGTCAGGTGCAGTTCGCGATTTGGCTGATTATTCTGGCCTCCACCGTTTTTGTCGGCTTAACTTACGGACTTGCTTGGGCAATCCTGACGCTCCTGCTCGCCCAGCTTTTACCCCGTGGCAAAAAAATAAGAATATGAAAGATTGTAGTATAAACTGCCGACATTTTTTTCACCATTGCGCCATGGGTTTCAAATTCGCCGTATCTTCAATTTTTTCCTGCTGCGCACATAACAGCTACAATGAAAGTAATAATCATGCCCATTTTCATCATAATTTCTCCTTGACTTAATTTCGTTCTTTGGCCGATTAGCACTTCGACAGGCGTTAAATATGTTTGACTGAATTTTATAAGGATATTATACTAAAATTTCAAAATAAAAGATGAAACGGTTAAATCCGGAGAACAAAATGGACAAAAGCAAAATAGTCGCGGAAGGAATAACATTTGACGATGTGCTTCTTATACCGGCCAAGAGCGATTTTGTGCCGAGCCAGGCGCAGACAAGTACACGTCTGACCAACAACATCACGATAAATATACCAATTGTATCGGCTGCGATGGATACCGTTACCGAATCGGCGCTGGCGATAGCGCTGGCTCAGGAAGGCGGTATCGGAATAATCCACAAGAACCTGACCATAGAGGAGCAGAAACGCGAGGTCGCCAAGGTCAAGCGTTCCGAAAACGGTATCATCATCGACCCGGTAACGTTAACACCCGATGAGCCGGTTAAAAAGGCCAGGGAACTGATGGATATGCAGAATGTTTCCGGCATCCCGATTGTCCACGGTAAAAAACTGGTCGGCATTCTTACACGCAGGGATTTGAAGTTCCTCAAAGATGAGGATGCCAAAATAGAAACCGTGATGACAAAAAATAATCTTGTTACCGGCCCGGCGGATACGACACTCGAACAGGCAAAGGAAATACTTAGGAAACATAAGATTGAAAAACTGCTTCTGGTTAATGGTAATGGTGAGTTGGCGGGATTGATTACGATGAGGGACATAGACCGTGTTCAGCAGTTCCCGCTTTCGGCAAGGGACAAACGCGGCAGGCTAAGGGTTGGAGCAGCGGTTGGCGTTAACGACTATGAAAGAATCGAAGCGCTTATCAGCTGCCGAAGTCGATGTCATTGTCGTCGATACGGCACATGGCCATTCGCAAAATGTTATTGATACGGTCAAAGCCGTAAAGAAAAAACATAATATCGACGTAATCGCGGGCAATATCGCCACGGCTGAGGCGGCCAAAGAATTGATAGAAGCCGGTGCAAACGCGGTCAAGGTCGGCATCGGGCCTGGGGCAATCTGCACAACGAGAATAATTTCTGGTGTTGGTGTCCCGCAGATTACAGCCGTAATGGATTGTTGTCGCCGTTGCTGAAAAACATAATATACCGGTTATCGCGGATGGCGGTATAAAACATTCGGGCGATATAACAAAAGCGTTAGCCGCAGGCGCATCAAGTGTAATGCTTGGAGCGTTATTCGCCGGCCTCAAGGAAAGTCCCGGACAGCTTGTGATTTATAAGGGCAGGCAGTTCAAGGAATATCGCGGAATGGGTTCGCTGGGGGCGATGGTTAAAGGCTCCGCCGAAAGTTATGGCCAGAAAAGCTCCACCGAGAAAAATAAGCTTGTACCTGAAGGCGTTGAAGGCAGGGTTCCTTATCGTGGAACGCTCAGCGAATTTGTTTATCAACTGGTCGGCGGCCTGCGTGCGGGAATGGGTTACTGCGGAGCGAGAAACATCGAGGAACTCAGGAAAAATACGAAGTTTGTCAAAGTAAGCGCCGCTTCGGTGAGCGAATCGCATCCGCATGATATACAGATTACCAAAGAAGCTCCGAATTATTCGATGAGAGAAATGATAGAAGATTAATGAAGAACGAAACAATAGCTATTTTGGATTTTGGCAGTCAGTACGGGCAATTGATAGCAAGGCGCGTGCGTGAACTTAATGTTTACAGCCGGATTTTCCGCGCGGATACAAAAGCTGAAGAATTAGCTAAATTGGGTGTTGTTGGAATTATACTCTCCGGCGGGCCGGCCAGTGTTTATGAAAAAAACGCTCCGCGGTGCGATGAGAAAATTTTCGCTATGGGCGTTCCGATTCTCGGCATCTGCTACGGAATGCAACTCGGATGCCAGATGCTTGGCGGCAAAATCGTCCCCGCGGAAAAACGCGAATACGGACGGACAGAAATCTTAATCCTCGATAACAGCGATTTGTTCGCGGGTCTGCCTAAAGAGATAACCGCATGGGCAAGTCACGGCGACCAGCTTCAGCAGACAGGGGGCGACTTTGTTAAACTCGCCTCTACGGAAACCTGTCCTTATGCGGCGGTAAGACACAAAAAGAGCAAATTTTTTGGCGTGCAGTTCCACCCGGAAGTCTCGCATACGCCCAAAGGCACTATCATTCTTAAAAATTTCCTTTACGACATCTGTAAATGCACCGGCGACTGGAAGATGAGCGACTTTGTAACAGAGACTGTCGATGCGATTCGAAAGAAAGTCGGAAAATCCGCGGTGATTTGCGGTTTGAGCGGCGGGGTGGATTCATCCGTTACTGCTTCACTGTTGCACAAGGCAATTGGTGAGCAGCTTGTATGTATTTTTGTCGATAACGGCCTGCTGCGAAAAAACGAACGTGAAAATGTCGTATCTACCTTCAAAAACCATTTTCATATAAATCTGCACGTTGTGGACTGGTCAAAGCAATTCCTCGACGCTCTCAAAGATGTTACAGACCCTCAGCAGAAACGTAAAATTATCGGGGCGGAATTTATCAAGGCGTTTAAGTCCGAAGCGACCAAAATTTCCGGCGCTAGGTTTCTCGCGCAGGGAACGCTCTATCCCGATGTTATCGAGTCCGGCTCAAAGGATGGCAACCCAGCGGCAAATATTAAACTGCACCATAATGTCGGCGGACTGCCTGCGCAGCTCGGTTTTGAACTCGTTGAGCCTCTGCGTGATTTATTCAAGGATGAGGTTAGACTTGTCGGAGAATATCTCGGCCTGCCGGAAGAGCTTGTTTGGCGGCATCCCTTCCCCGGGCCGGGGCTGGCGGTAAGAATTATAGGTGAAATTACTCCCAAACGCCTTGAAATCGTCCGCGCCGCCGATGAGATTCTCATAGACGAGATTAAATCAGCCGGCCTTTACAGAAAAATATCGCAGGCGTTAACGGTGCTTTTGCCTATCGCGACGGTCGGTGTGATGGGCGATGAACGCAGTTATGAAAATGTTGTCGCGATTCGCTCGGTCGATACGACCGATTTTATGACCGCTGATTTTTCGCAGATACCTTATGAGGTTTTAGGCTTGATAGCCAGCAGGATTATAAATGAGGTTCGCGGCGTAAATCGTGTTGTATATGATGTATCAAGCAAGCCTCCGGCCACGATTGAGTGGGAATAAAAAAACAATATTAAGTTTAATTTCAATATCTGATTTTATTCGGGGGTGGTAAATGATAATAGCGGATTTAAATAAGATTTCAGGCAGGACATATCCGGCGGGCGATGTTGCACACTGGAAACAGGTGTTTGAAGGCGCCAAAAGCGTTCAGCTCGCGGAAAAAGGTCTCGAATCCTGGGCGAAACGCAAATGGATTAATATCCCTGAACTTAAACGTTAGGAGTAAAAAAATGGAAAATAAACCTGCTGCTATTGTTACCGGCGCAAGTCGAGGCATAGGAAAAGCTATCGCAATCGAACTTGCCAAGCTCGGCTACGACCTTGCGATAAGCTATTTTGATTTCACTGTCGATGGCAAGCACGATGACAGCTTTGCGAGTGAAACGCAGAAACAAATCGAGATCATCGGAGTAAAATGCTTTGCCGTAAGAGCCGACGTCAGCGATGCCAAAGACAGGCTCAAGCTTGTCGAACTTACCAATAAGGAATTCAGCAGGTGCGATATGCTCGTCAATAACGCAGGCGTTGCGCCGACCAGGCGTGCAGACATACTTGAGGCGACCGAAGAAAGTTTCGAGCGGGTTCTGCGAATAAATCTCAAAGGCCCTTATTTTCTCACACAGCTTGTGGCCAACTGGATGATAGAGCAGAAAAAACGTCACCCGGAACGGCACTTTAGAATTGTCAACACCGGTTCTATGTCCGCCTATACCAGTTCGCCTGCGCGAGGCGAATACTGCATAAGTAAGGCAGGTGTAAGTATGATGACAATGCTTTATGCTGACCGGCTGGCAGAATTCGGCATCTGTGTTTTTGAAACCCGCCCCGGCATTATCGCCACTGATATGACAAGCGTGGTTAAAGAAAAATACGATAAGCTTATTAACGAGGGACTGACGCCTATAAAACGCTGGGGCCAGCCCGAAGATGTCGCAAAGGCAGTCTCGGCGATTGCCCAGGGTTATTTTGATTTTTCAACCGGCCAGGTAATTAATGTTGACGGTGGTTTTCATTTGAGAAGATTATAGGATGATTGACTATGGATGTTAAAAGTACAATTGAAACGCTTGTGCGTGACGGTTTCATTCTGGTTTTTAATGAAGATGACCTTGATGTCATCAAAACTGCCCATGCACTGATAGAAGCGGGCATCAATAACATGGAAGTAACCTGCAGAATTAAAAATCCCCTGGATAATATGAGACGTCTGCGCAAGGAGTTACCGAACTTTATGGCAGGAGCGGGGAGTCTCATTGATTTTACCGGGATGCGCGAGGAGTATAACCGCTATCACGGCGATGACCCTTTGCCGACCGTTGAGCGCGTTGTCAGCCTCGGTATGAATTATATCGTCTCGGCGGCGAACTTCAGTCCGCAGGCTTACGATAATTTTTTAGGCAGGGTGGCCATAATCCCGGGCTGCGGGACGGTTACGGAAATATTAAACCAATTTTCGCTCGGCGCAAATTTTGTGAAGGTATTTCCCGCCGAGCAACTTGGCGGCCACGCGTTTATTAAAGCCATTGACCCCGCCATTCACAAAACCATCAGCCTTATTCCGACAGACGGAACTAATCAGAGAAATATTCCAGACTACATTTACGCGGGCGTTTTGGTTCTGGGCGGCTCATTCAGTATGATTGATAATGAAGTTTTCCAAAAGATAAAACAGGAACAAAATTATAAGCTTCTTGCCGAAGAACTCAAAAAAATCAAGCAGCTTATAAACAACCTGCGCAAAAAAATGGCCAAGCATCGATTTCAGCAAGGCTACTCTTGAGCAGATTGTAAAAGTTACTGAAAGAGATTTTAATATTTAAAGAATAAATTTTTCTGTCATACCTGCAAAATTGGAAATCCGTCGAAGATGGAGCGGGTATCTGGCAGGGCGTGGCCTGCCCCGCCAAAAGAATATGGTTGGGTAAACCCCACCATACGAATCTGGATTCCCGCTTTTGCGGGAATGACAAAAAAGTTCAGTTAAGTTAATAATTAAATTTGGTTGAAGCCCAAGGCGGTGTCATTTTGCCTGGTTGCTGTCGGGCGGAAGTTTTTTGTCCTTAGCCTTGTTTTTATCGCGTTCGACAATGATGTAGCCGGTCTGATTGACATTGCGGTAAATCATGTCGCGATTTTCGTTAATCCGCGAATCAAGCCTGTTTACCTGCTGGCTCAAATCCTGACTGATGGCGGAAATGTCATTATTAAGATTTTCCTGGCTTTGCTTTATATCAGCGAGTGCTTTTTCAATCTCATCAATTTTGCCCTGAGGGAGTTTTATCGAGTTAACTTTTTCCTCAAGGTCTTTGAGTCGTTTTTCAAAGGTTATCTGGAATTCAAGTTTTACCAGTGCAGCGCGGGCTTCGGCCTGTTTTACCCATTCCTTTTTGTCGGCCTGGAGTTTGGCTATTTTATCGTTAATTTCCTTAATTTTTTCAGGGTCGGGAGTGCTGTTTTCCGCCAGGAGCTTTTTGGCATCTTCATAATATCTAAGGGCATATATGAATTCATCGGTGTCATTTTCGAAGTCCCAGACTCTGCCGGCAAAATAGTCGGCGAGTTCGAGGTCGTATTTGTATTCGGGTACTGTTTGCGTATGTATTGTCCTTCCGTCAAGCTCCCTTTTGCTGTAATAATTGACAGTCATTTTACTTCCCTGATGCTGCTCGACGGTTATTTTTTTGGCATCTTCGTCGATAAGTTTGCCGTACACGAGTTCGTTGTTGCGCAGGTAAAAGTCGATTAATTTGACAAAACTTGTTTTAGGTTTCGGTTTTTCAACTGCCCCCGCCGGTTTAGCTAAAACGCTGTTCGCATCGGTCGCCGCAGTTTTCGCTGGTTCCTGGGCGTATAAAGTCAGAAAACACAAAAAGACAATCATGGCGGATATGCCGGCCTTTGAAACATAATTAAGTTTCATTTTTATAACCTCCCGAACATATAATTTTTTTGGTTATTTGTTTGATTATACCAGTTTTATCGCTAATTCCAAACAATATCCTGCTTTTTGGGGCAGAACGGACTATATTTCAGCCATAAATTTACACTGTAACATTAGATAACAGCAATAGTTACGATAAACAGACATATTGTTGTATCAGTCTTTAAATTTGCTTATTTTCACACTGAAAATACAAACGGCAGTTGGGAATAGTTGGGCGATTTTTAAGTTTCCTGTTTCGGGTTCGTAAGGGACAGCCAGAAACTCTGGATTTGTTTTACCACCTCAACTAGGGCATTGAAACTGGTGGGCTTTACAAGATACAGGCAGCGTTTGGGGTCGCAGCCTTCGAGGACATACTGGTCATGACCGGAACTGGTTAGAACAACCAGCGGTATCGACACCAGCGCCGGGTCGCTCTTCATCTCGCTGATGACTTCACGGCCGGTCTTTTTCGGCATGTTCAGGTTGAGGATGATAAGCTCCGGACGAAGAGCGTGGGAGTAACGCCCGCGGCGGAAAAGAAAATCCAAGGCTTGTGTCCGTCGCTGGCAATATTGAGCCTGTGGTTGAGGCCGGCCTGCTCAAAAGCCTCCTTAATCAGCAGAATATCGGAGATGCTGTCTTCTGCCCAAAGTATTCTGATTGATGACTTACTCATTAAACCGATTCTTTCAAATTGTCACTTGGTGTAATATTTCATCGCCTCGGGCATAAACAGCTTTAAATTCTCAATCCTCGTCTTATCGGCAGGATGAGTGCTGAGAAGTTCAAAGGGCTTGGAGCCTTTACTGGTCGCCGCCATTCTCTGCCAGAAGTCAATCGCCGCATTGGGATTATACCCTGCCATTGCCATAAAAATCAAGCCGAGATGGTCCGCCTCCGTTTCGTGACGTCTGCTGTACGGCAGCAAAACACCGTATTGCGTTCCCATGCTGTAAGACTTCTGGAATAAAGTTTTAGTTTGCGAGGGACTCTTGCTCATAGCTTCAGAGAGAAGCGTGCCGCCCATTTCGACAAGAAGACCCTGGCTCATTCGTTCGCTGCCGTGCCTTGCGATTACGTGCGATATCTCGTGCCCCATAACAACGGCCAGACCTTCCTCATTTTGGGCGATGGGAATCAGGCCGGTATAAACGACGACCTTGCCGCCGGGCATGGCGAAGGCGTTTACGTTGCTGTCTTCAACAAGGTTGAACTCCCACTGATAACCGGCGATTCGGCTGGACAGGTTTTTTTGTGAACAGTAGGTTTCGACGGCTTTTTGAATCTTTGCGCCGACAGTTTTGACCATTTGCGTCTGTGCGACATTGGTGCTGGTTTTGTTTTTAGAAATAAAATCCTTATACTCCGTAAGGCTCAATGTATTCATTTGTGATTCAGGAATGAAATTAAGCTGTTTTCTGCCTGTGATTGGGACTATCTCGCAGGAGGTTAATAAGAAAATAGACAAAGAAACCAGCAGCATAGTTATTTTACAGGTTTTGTTCATTGGAAGTCTCCTTGAGTAAAAGGTTAATTTTAAGTTGTTTTTGGGGGGAGCATGTGCTGCCAGTAGGCCATATATGCGGTCAATGCCCAGATAACAGCGGCGGCCAGCATTACGAGAGCGCCGATTATACGGAAAACTTTCATTTCCCGCGGCCAAAGTGTAAAGCCGGCAAAGACACCGCCAAGGCCGGTAATGATAAAGCCCGCGCCGGATAAGACTGGAACCGCGGTAAGCGAAAGATGTATAATCTGTACGCCCAGCAAAATCGCGGCGAGCCCTGCGAAAAAGGCGTAAATCCCCAAAGGCAGGAGATTCCAGTCCTTCGCCAGCGTCCAGCTGCTGCGACAAATAAAATGCTCATTAGGACGGTCATTTCACCGAATGCCATACTGTAAGGCTTGGGAAGGGGTGAGGTAAATATCATCATAAAACCGCAAATAACCCCCACCAGCCCGGCCGTCCCAAATGCCGGCGCCCAGCTTGCCTTGTCCTGGCTGTCCATGCCCTTATACAGGAAAAAGGCGAGAATAACCAACTGGCCGACCATGTTTATCAGCATTAGCGTTACATAATCTATAAACATTGCGTTGCCCCCTTTATATCTAAATTAGAAATTTTATTTGAATATAATAAATACTTTCCGCGAGCGTATGTAAAGAAAAATTTTCCGCAATTACGTTTGGCGATGACTTTGCGGGCGGTTGTTATAAGTACTGCTCTGTTCTCAGAATTCGCTCCTGCGTTTTTCCACCGCCTTATTCGCCTGGTCTATCAGAAAGCAGTCAAACAAACCCTCCAGCCTGTCCGCTGCCTCTTTCGCAAGCTTGCCTTTTTTCAGAAGCTCCATTACCATATTCAGAGCCTTGCAGTCATAAAAATCCCTGCCTTCGATAGTGCTTACCTCAATTATTCCGATGCGATTGTCTTTGCTGATTTCCTCGTAAATCCTGTAAACATTGCACAGCTCTGTCCGCGGGCATAATAAATGTCTTTCCATTTTATGTTCGCCTTATTTTTTCCTGACTTTATTATACCCTAATCGACCGGATTTGTTTCACTTAATTTTTACTTTTGTAAAAGTAACTGACCAGTTACTTCTTGACAATTACGCCCAATTTTGGGACATTAAATCAGGCCGTTAACCATTTTTACAGTTTTAGTTAGGAGCAGGCATAAGGTATCATGAAAGCAGCCGAAATGAAAAAAGCCCAGATTATAAAAGTCGAGGGTAAGCTTTATACAATCGTTGATTTCGAACACGTCAAACTTGGCAAGGGAGGCGCTGTCTATCAGACTAAAATAAAAAGTATTGCTGACGGCTTGATTCAGAACATCCGTGTCCGTTCAGAAGAGTATCTCGAAGAGGTCGAACTCCAGAAAAAGTTATACGAATACCTCTATTCAAAAGGTTCCGAACACATCCTTATGGATATGGAAACCTTCGATCAGATAACCCTTAATAATGCTGTTTTCGGCGATGCCCTGAAATACCTCAAGCCCAATATGCAGGTAACCATAGATTTATTCGAGGATAAGCCCGTCATCATCACGCTGCCCAACACCGTTGATTTAAAAATTGTCGAGACCGCCCCGGAAATCAAAGGCGCCACCGCGCAAAGCCAGACTAAACCCGCCACACTCGATACCGGCGCTGTCGTGCAGGTTCCTGCCTTTGTCAAACTCGGAGAAATCATCCGCGTTGATACCCGTACCGGTCTCTATGTAACAAGAGTCAAAGAATAATAAACAAAAGTTCGGAGACATAATTATGACAGAACAACAGCAACCGCAAGGCAGCGGCATATCGCCCGAAATACTCAAGAGCGCAATGAAAGCCTTCAAGAAAAGACTGAAACTCACTGCCCTCGATGACGATTCAAGCCTCGGACGCGGCCCCTTTTCCAGCGGAGCTAAAGGCGTTTTTGCAATACAGCCTCCGAACCAGTTTCCTCGCGAAGTCTGGCAGGAATTGTGCCGCCAGGGGAAACTCCAGGACAGCGGACACGGCCTGTATCAACTGCCTACCGCAGATTAAAGATATGAACATCTAAATTTAGAAAATGCCGAGGCAGTGAAGATGGTAACCATGTACTGTACCATCAACAAATTACCCAACTAAAGTGGAAACTTCGCAAATTAAACTTTCTACCTGACCATAGCCTGGCCGCTGTCAGCGACGAGCGACTGGCCGGTAATTGTTCTGGCCTTATCCGAACACAGAAATACCACACTGTTGGCAATGTCCTGACCTTTGATTTCGCGATTCAAAAAAGTTCTGCTTACATAATAGGGTATCACTTCTTCCGGCTTTATGCCATACTTTTTGGCGCAGACCTTGATATATTCGGGATTCCAGATTTTCGAACCTTCAAAAACATTGCCCGGGCAAACTGAATTGACCCTTATGCCGTACTGCCCCAGTTCCATCGCCCAGCCTCGTGCCATGTGCAGTTCGCCGGCCTTTGTAGCATTGTAAGGCGTATTGTTCTTGCTCGCATCCAGCCCCGATTTGGAACTGATATTTATTATGCTCCCGCCGATAGCCTGCTTTATCATAATTCTCGCCGCCGCCCGCGCCATCAGGAAATATCCCGTCAGGTTCACCTCCAGCGCGAACCTCCATTTATTTACCGGCAAATCCACCAGCGCATAAGCCGGCGCAACCCAGCAGCGTTTACAAGGATATCCAGTCCGCCAAATCTTTTCAGCAGCCCGCTGAATGATTCATCCACGCTTTGCTCATTCGTAACATCGCAGCCGACCACCATCATCTCCGTTTTCGGCAGTTCGCTTTTGATAATACTATATGTCTCCTCGGCTGCCTTGGTGTCAATATCCGCCAGTACAACTTTCGCGCCCGTCCTTGCAAGACCAACCGCGATACTTCTGCCCAGCCCGCTGCCTGCGCCTGTAATTATCGCGATTCGGTTTTTGAGTATTCCATCATCTGCCGAATCAGTCTTAACGATAAATTCCCTTTGCGGCCTGCTCAGCGATTTCACTCCGCCGATACCTGCGGCAAAACCTCTTACTGACAGGTATGTCGTAACAACATCTTTTAGAAATTCCGAGCGGTTTTTATCATCTGCAATAAACAGGCCCAGCGGCTTAACTAAAAATGCGACCGGCAAATCCTGCCCGGTCTTTTTAATACGATTAAATTTGGCCAAAATAGTCTTTTTATCCCATTTTTCCAGCCACATCGCAGGCCCATTGCAGTAATAATATTCATCCGGTGTAACCGCTGCTGACGCGCAAAGATTCTGCGAGTTTTTTCTGGTCATAAACTCAACTATAGTTTCATTACAGAAATGCCTGACTGTCGCATATTTGCCGCTCGCCTCGAATAATGCCGAGCGAATCGCCATCGCCGCGTCATTGAGCGCCTGTGTGTCAGGTTCACTTATCGTGATTTTTCGCACATCTTTTGATTCGGCTGCGCACCTGTCCACAACCTTTCGCACAAGCGACATTGCCGATGCCGAACTGCCCGCCGACGTAAAAAGTCCGTGACTTTCAAGAAACATTATCGCGGGTTTCCGACCGTACTGCCTGATATATTCATCCGTGAGCTTCTGAATCTTTTTCGCCAGCGGATAACCAAGCCCGACATAAGGAACCCACAGAGGTGGATACTTCTCCTGCCCGAAAAGCCCTTCAATCTTTGCCCTGCCGTTTTTCGCGCAAACATATCTCAGCACCGCAAGCGGATGAACGTGTATCACGTACTTATCCAGCATCGCATGAAGGCACGATTCTATCGACGGCTTGACGTCCGCGGCTGTCTCGTCATCACATGTGCTTAATAGTCCCGCCGTTACCCTGTCCGCCCTCTTGTCGCCTGCCAGCTCAAGAATCGCCGGGTCATTCAGTATCGCCAGCACGGATTGAAGCTTGAGTCTTCTCCAGCCGCTCTGCTCGTTCATATCCTTCATCGTCGTGCCGCTTGCCTTGATATACATATACTTGCCGTCATCGGTTTTTACTGAAGTATTGCCGAAACAGCCCAGAACAAGACGACTATCCTGTCCCGCCGCCTTTGATATTTTTATAAGTTCTGCCAAATCTCTATCCATTTTTTAAATTTCCTCTCTGTCAGGCCTTGTATGCCTTCAAAAGCGCATCTTCCGCTTTTTTGTTCCATAAACCATCGTTAAGACATTTCGCCACTTCCGGCAATTTCTCGCCGAGTTTCTCAAGCGTCGTAAGTTCCAGACCTTTGCACGCCGGATAAACAATTATTTTACCGGCTATCAGGCGGTTTTCAACCGCGCAGTATTCCCTCAGCCGCGTTTTGCAGCCCGCACACCGCCGCCATCGAAATATTCGTATCGAGCCTGCCGGACGCCACCTTATTGTAAATGCTCTTCATATCTTCAAGCACCGAACCGCTCGTTCCGATAAAATAAAGATGTTTTTCAATGTACATATCGAGGTCTATCTCGCCGGTAACATTGGCGGGTATGCCTGCGAAAATATTTATCAAACCATTGCTCGCTGAATTCTTCACCGCGCCTGCCACCAGCGCAGGTATCGGCGCCATTACAGCCGTATAATCGAACGCGACATCGACCTTTTCCCTGGTTGGATTATAGGTTTTATACTGCACCTTGTTTTTCTTCGCCAGCGGCACCGCAATCCTCGTAAGTGCTGCCAGCCTGTTGTCATCAGTGTCCCCAGCGTAAACACTCACACCCTTGACGCCCTGGCAGATATTTCTCACCACGTGCATAACACCCATAGGTCCGCCCGCGCCAATAACGTCTATCTTGTCACCCTTTCGAATTTCGTCCGTCGCGGGAATATATTTCATCGCCTCTGTCGGCTCATCGCCCGTTGTCCCGATAATCCGAATCCCGCCGTAATGAACGCGACCTACCATCGTTACAACATTTTTGCCGAACCTGCCGCCGCACTGAACGATATTGAATAATCCCTGCGCCGCAACTTTCGCGAACAGCATCTCGGCCGTCTTAACATCGCTGCCGAGATAAATCACATCGTCATAACCACCGTCCGCCAATTCACTTAATTCCGTTTTTTTTACCGTCACATCAACTGCCGGAGCCGCCTGCTTTGAAATCCACGTTATCTCCGCTGGTTTACCGTATTTCTTGAAAAGATTTTTCAAAGCGGCCTCTTTGATATTCGCGTCCGCGACAATCAGCATTTTACCGCCAGCTTTTATGGTCTGCCGTTCCTTAGAGGCGTAAGCATCCTCCACGCACGCCCACGGCTCAACCAGCGCAATCGCCGACGCGGAAAGCTCTTCATTAACCGGTATCATCATCGATTCACCATGCGGCGAAGTAAACACCCTCTCATCGAGAAGAACATATTCCTGCAGGCCTCCCTCGAGGTTATATCCGAAGGCGGCGTTTGAAACCGCCGTTTTGAGCCACCGGTAATCCGTCTGAACAAGGTATCGCTGCCCGACTTTGAAATTCGTCACTCCCGGCCCGACAGCAGCAATTCTCACCACCGTTTCATGTCCAGGCACCGCCGGTGCCTCTCCCGGAACATAACTCGGAATCTCTTTCAGTGCCGCCGCGTCAATACCGGAAACGATTTCGCTTTTGCGCACGTGGCTCGAAAATTGCTTTAGCAGCTTCAGGTCGGAAAAACAAAGCCCCACCGCCTCAACACGGCAAAGTATCTGGCACCTGCCAGGCATCACAACCGTCTTGGATTTATTGAATACAAGTTTGTCCGGCCCGACAAGCTGAACCGCCTCTTGCATCTTAGGTATATTTATCATAATTTTCCTTAGTGGTTAAATTATATCCATTATCTTGCGCGGCAATATGTTCTCATTCACTCCGCCGAGTTTATCTTCTCTGCCCGGTGTCAGTTTTTCACCCAAAGTTCTGAAAAACTCATTTTTCTCCGCCGTATTTTTGAAATTACTCTTTGCCCATTGGCTGGTATATCCCAGCCCGCACTGTCTCGAAAGAACCGAATGCGCATAAACAATATACGCCCCTTTAAGAAACACCGGCACCAGCGGCTTTAATTCCGCTGTACCGAAACTGTCCACAAACTTCTGCCCTGGGCTGTTCATTTCCGTTCCGGCGATTACCGGCAGATTCAGCTTTTCCGGCAAGTGCTGCGACTTGGTAAAGATTTTTCAGTTTTTCATCTTTTACACCTGGGGTGTAATTGCGGTCAGGGATAATATTCAGCGCCGCCGCTCCGGTACTCATCTCAACCTCGAAAAGTTCTTCAATCGCCTTTTCGCCATCGCTCAATCCATTCAGCCACGTTATCGCGGGTATCGCCCCCGCCGCGAGGATAAATTTATTCGTTTCCGAAATCAGCGGAAACGAACCCTTGCCCGGCACAACATATCCGACCCCGCCTTGTTTCATTGTTTTGGCGCGAATCGCGTCTAATAAGCTTCTTCCTTCCGGAAGTTGCAGCGATTCCGGCTTTACACCGAGTTTCTCTGACCAGAATTTACCCAGCAAAGCGTCATCGCCGAAAATCTTTTTCGCTTTCCGGCATAAGCCAGGCAGATATGCCTTTCCGTCGCGTTGCCAGACGGCGTCAGAACAAGAACGTCTTTGGCATAATCCACTTCCACCGGCGAAAGATATTTATTCACTCTCTTAGTCAAATCGATATTCCGCTGCTGAGCGGTCATGCGAAGATTAAGCAGAAATTTCTCAATCTCGCCCGTCAGATTCGCTTTCGGAAAACCCACGCCCATGTGATACGATATTCCAGGCTCGCCCGGCGAATTTATTACCCTGTCTGCGAATTCCGGCACAAATGTCCGCGTTTCAAGACCGGCGCAGGCTTTCAGCCCGACAGTTTTCCCTGCCTCGATAAATTCCTCCAGCGCGTCGAGTACGTCGAAATCAACTACACCCCCGACCGCAAGCCCGCTCTTCCGCGCAAGCCACGCGAATTTGCTCGGCGAGTATCCGTAGCTGTTATAAGAAAAAAAAGTGTGGCAGTGCAGATTAGTCTCCTCGCCCGGTGCAGCCAGCGTTATTTTGCCGGTTCTTGCTTTTTCACACAGGCTCCCCAGCGCCGCCTGCCGCTCTGCCGAAATCGAAACTATCTAATTTTTGCTCAAGTTTTTCTATTGTATCCATTTTTCCTGTTGAGCTTATCTGCTCTTATACTCCTTTTCCCAGATTTGTGTTTCCTGCGGCTGATATTCCTTAACATCAAACGAGTTGCGAACAACATTCCTGATTTCCGCCAGGGACTTCAACTGCCCGACCGCCTTAGCCTGCATAAGAATATTGCCGCTCGCCGTCGCCTCTATCGGCCCGGTTATCACCTTTTTGCCCAGGGCGTTGGCTGTAAACTGACACAGCAGCTCATTCTGACTGCCGCCTCCGACAATGTGCAGACAATCAAGCTTTCTGCCCGTAATATCCTCAAGCTTCTCAAACGCCCAGCGATACTTGAACGCCAGACTTTCGAGAATCGCCCGTATCATCTGTCCCTTGTCGTCGATTTTTTTCTGTCCCCTTTTCGCCAGGTACTCATTTATCCGTTTAGGCATATCACCCGGCGACAGGAAACCGTCATAATCCGGCGGTATATTCACCACAAAAGGCTTACCCTTGGCCGCCATTTTTGTTATATCCGTATACGACAGATTCACCCCTTCCTTTTCCCATTGCCGCTTGCATTCCTGCACGAGCCACAGCCCTATTATGTTCTTCAACAGTCGAATCGTTTTCTCCACGCCGCCCTCGTTCGTGAACTCGTACTCGAATGTCTTGTCGTTTATAAGCGGCTTTGGTATCTCCACGCCCATCAGGCTCCAGGTTCCACAGGATAGATATGCCCAGTTATTGTTTCCTCCCGGCACCGCCGCCACAGCCGACGCAGTATCGTGCGAACCGACCGCAATAACCGGAATTTGCTCACAACCGATTTCTTTGGCGATTTCCTTTGTGAGTTTGCCCACAACCGTCCCGGGCTGAACAACTTCCGGCATAATATCAATCGGCAGCGACAACGCCTTGAAAATCTTCTTCGACCACTTTCCGGTCTTCATATCCATCAGTTGCGATGTACTTGCCAGCGAATATTCCCCGTAAGCCTTGCCGCACAAATAATACGCGAACAAATCCGCCGCGAAAATTAGCTTTTTGGCCTTGGCAAGTACCGCTGAATTCGCCAGCCGCATCGCCAGGAACTGATAAATCGTATTAAGCTGCATAAACTGCACACCTGTATTTTCATAAATCTCGCGCTTGCTCATCATCTCAAACGCCTTTTCCATCATCCCGTTGGTCCTGCTGTCGCGGTAATTGTATGGGTTTTCAATCAGTGTGCCGTTCGCGTCCAGCAGCCCGAAATCCACCCCCCAACTGTCAACCGCTATGCCCGCAATCTTGCCGCCCGCCTGCTTGGTCGCCTTTCCTATGCCCGTTTTAATTTCAGACAGTAACCGCTTGAAATCCCAATGCAGCGAGCCGTTCTCTTCTATTGGCCCGTTGCCGAAACGGTGAATCTGTTCGAGTGCGAGCTTATCCGCCGACACTTCTCCGAGCATTACCCTTCCGCTTTCAGCTCCGAGGTCAACCGCTATATATTTTCTCATTTCCGCCATTTTTGACTCCTTCCAGTTAATTGTTTTTCATCGCTGCTTGTGGCGAGCCCCTGTCGAGCTGCCAGCCAATACACACTTTGGCCGCAGACCTTAAACGATTAAATTTATAACCCAAACGCCCCCCGATTGCAAATCGAAAATCACTTCCCAGCTTTTAGGGGGTGTACCGGTCGTTTGTAGGTAAATCCATTTTTTAGTACTTTTCTAACTTTCATCACTTTTGGCTTATTTTAACTTTTTCCCATGCTCAACTATCTGCTTTCCACCTCATTCCTTTCTTTCTGCCAACCTGTTCGCCGAAACTTTGTGCCTATACTCAAGCAAAGCTGGCGAATTTGCTCCAATGATTCTAAGGTTTTTCGAAGCGTTAATTAGGATTTATCCTTATTGTGCTTTTTATTCTTGCGGATACTATTAGAGACTAAAAGGGATGGGAATCTCTATGCTGAAATGACGGTATTATAAACACTTAGACAAAGTAAACATATTAAAAGTGAGATTCTAAAAGATAACGCGGATAGTAAGGGTTTGGATATAACGGCTTGAACCCTTAAATTTTAATAATTTTATGGGAGGTACAAAAAAAATGTTAGCTGTAATAGAATGGGGACAATCTTATTGTTGAGCCGGTTCGTCAAATGCTGACCAGAATAATGGCCTATCTTCCTATCCTGCTGGGTGCATTAGTAATTCTGATAGTAGGCTGGCTTGTGGCCAAGGCAATCAGACGGATAGTTGACTGGCTGCTTAAGGCATTACGCTTTGATACGCTGGCAGACAAGGCGGGCATATCGGAAATCCTAAGGAAGGGCGATTTGAAAATTACCGCCAGAGAGGTGGTAAGCAGTATCGTTTATTGGCTGATTATTATTATGGTTTTAGTAATGACGGTCGATGCATCTGGGGCTGCCCAAGGCTTCGGATATTCTTGCAAGCTTATTTGCTTATGTCCCGAAGGTCATAGCAGCCTTGCTTGTTCTGGTAGTTGCTATGTTTCTGGCCAGTTTTGTGTCGGGAATAGTTCGCACAGCCGCGGGTAATGCCAATTTGCCCAAACCGGAGTTACTTGCCGGTATAAGTCGATGGGCGATTATAATTTTCGCAGTGACAATTTCGTTGGGAGAGCTTGGCATTGCACCGCTTTTGGTAACTGCCACCTTCAATATTATCCTTGGCGGTATTGTCCTTGCTTTGGCGCTTGCCTTTGGATTAGGCGGTAAAGATGCCGCGGCAAGGTATCTTGAGGAATTAAAGCAAAAACGCTCCGGGAAATAATGAAAAGTTAACCTGTCCCGGTAATGAAAAACTGTTTCGAGTTGACATAGGAAATTGAGTATGTGGGGTTGGTCCGTCAGGCGGCTTGGCCGTGTGCGGTAAACACTAAACCCCCCAAAAAAAGAAAGGTTAGGTTTGTTATGCTTTACACTATTGCTGTTGATTCTGCTCGTATTGTGGCTCCTGGGGTTGGTGACTTCCTACACCATGGGTGGTTTAATTCACGCTCTCCTGGTGATTGCCGTTGTGGTCGTCTTGTTTAGAATCATCAGCGGACGAAGAGTTGTGTGACCATTTCGTGCTGCCGAAAATTAAAAGAGGTTTTTATATGAATAAAGCAATATATCTGGCAATTCTTGCCGGTGGTATTGGTCTTGTGATTTACGGTGTTTCTGCGTCAAACTCATTCAGTTCTGATGTTTCTCGCTTTTTCACCGGCTCACCAACCGACAAGACGATATGGCTTCTCATCGGCGGAATTGTTGCGATTATTATCGGGCTGGGCGGCCTGTTACGCGGTCAAACTAAATGAAACCAGAAAGCTTTGATATGAATATATCATTAACAAAAAAAGAATATTGTTATGACACTTTCTTTAAGAGAGGAAAAATAGATGAAAACTGAAATCATGATAGTGATAATGCTGGTTCTTTGGTCTTACCCGCTCTATAACGCAGCCGCTGAGCAGCCGCCGCCAATACCGTCTCAGGAGCAGCCGGAAGTTTTGACACGCGGGCCGGTGCATGAAGCCTTTGCCGAGCCGGTCAACCTCCATGTGCAGGCAGGACTGGTAGCACCGAAACCACCGCCTGCCAATATCACGGAAATAGCACCGGTGCAAAGACCGACGGGCGATCAATTCGTCCTCGTTCCGGGATATTGGTCATGGGATGCCGACCGCAATGATTATATTTGGGTCAGTGAATGCTGGCGCGCCGCGCCGCCGAATATGTCCTGGGTACCAGGCTACTGGGCCAGGGTCAATGAAGGCTGGGAGTGGGTAGCTGGTTTCTGGGCACAGTCCGGCATTCAAGAAATCGAATATCTGCCGGCCCCTCCGGCATTAGAAGATGTGCAGCCGCCAGGTCCGCCGCCATCGGAAAACAATATTTGGGTGCCCTCATGTCAATACTGGTACCAGGATCACTATGTCAGGCGGCCAGGGTACTGGCTGGCAGCACAGCAGGGGTGGGTATGGGGACCGTCTCATTACATTTGGACACCGCGAGGCTATATCTTCTCGCCGGGTCATTGGGACTACTCGCTGGAACGACGCGGCATGCTGTTTGCGCCGGTCTATTTTCCGCAGTCAGTATATGTTCGGAGAGGGTTTTCCTACTCGCCAAGTATAGTCATCGATATCGGCATGCTGCAGCTGAATCTGTTTACCTACCTGCGTTATAGCCACTACTACTTCGGTGATTACTATGATGACGCCTACCTGAGTCTCGGCATTTTTCCACAGTTTGAAAGCGAGCGGTTCCATACCTGGTATGACCCGATCTATGTGTATGACCGATGGCATAATCGCCGAACAGAATCTGATTGGGATGAGCATTCGCGTCATGAATACGATCTTCGCCGTGCAGACAGGAACCTTCGCCCGCCCAGAACTTATCACGAGATGGAGACGCGGCAGGCCGCAATGCCTGAACAGCAGCGAAAGAACATTCGTATAGCACGTCCCTTGACTGATGTAGTTGCAAGCAGGGCAACGATGAGGTTCGAGCAGATCGATACCAAAACACAAAAGGAGATTACCGCACAGGCAACCGAGGTATCAAAGTTTCGCGAGGAACGCAACCGCTGGGAATCCGCGCCAATCGTTCAAAAAACTACCCAGCCAGCCATAGGATACAAAAGTCCTGTAACACAACCTTCTGAAAATAAAGAGCCGGTATCTGCACCTATAGAACGCAAAGGTCCTGTGACGCAACCATCTGGACATAAAGAACCCGTATCTGCGCCTGTGGAACACAATGGCTCTATTACTCAACCTATGGAACGCAAAAGCCCTGTAACACAGCCCTCTGAACATAAAGAGCCGGTGTCTGCACCTATGGAGCGCAAAGGTTCTGTTGCTAAACCCGCCGATCACACACCTGCGGTTGTTTTGCCGCGTGAGGTACGTGTGACCAGGCCGGAGATGGTTAAGATTCCCAAGTCGCCGATTGCAGGCAGGGCTGTCGATTCGGGTAAGTCAAAAGGAGGTCTGCCGCCAAATCCGGTTGAGGAACGCCAGCAAGGCGGTGACACCAGGGACAAAGATAAAGGCAGGAACAAAAATAAAGATAAATGAGCCCATTGCTCAAAGCTATGATTAAAGGACGATTCTATGAGTAAGTACATGACTAAGTCGAAAGCGACGCAAATGTCTGAAATGCAGCAAGAGCATAAAGCTCCCCATTTCGGGCCTGGCGTCGCCATGCCGACGCATAAAGATATTTCCAGGCGGGCGTATGAAATTTACGTCGAGAATGGCTGCAGGCAAGGCCAAAGTGAACAGAACTGGCTGAAAGCCGAACAGGAGCTGAAGAACCGAGAGGAGTGGCGTGAAGCCGATGAGGAAATGAAAACATGGTAGATTATAATATAAGGTGTATTGTATGACTCCATTTTTAGATTTTTTAGAAAGGAACAAAAGATGAAAACAGTAATTACAATTGTACTAACGTTAGCGCTGGCGGCTATGTACGGCTGTCAATCGAGCAGCCCGAAGAGGCGGCGGCATGACCAAAGACGTAGGATTCAAGATCGCTGTCCCGACCTTCAGCACAGAGGTTAAACAGGGTGAAATCCAAACACGTTACCGTCTCCGTGGAAAGAGGCGAGTATTTTAAGCGGAATGTGAAGCTGCAAATCAAAGCGTCCAAGGGCATCAGTGTCGATCCAACCAAAGTTTTGGTTAAGGCAAGCGACAAACCTGATGTGCAACTTCAGATTTCAGCAGCCAAAGACGCCGCCATCGGTGAGTATAAGGTTTCTGTCAAGGGTACCCCGGAAACAGGGGAACCAACCTCGAAGGAATTCAACGTGAAAGTTGTAGCTCCGTAGATTTGAGAAAGTTATTCAAGAGCCGGTGCACGGGGGGTGCACCTGCTTATACGATGGTGTTAGCGTGACATTAACCAAGGTGTGTTCAGTTTTCTTGGATGACTGTAATATACACTGTTTTCGACGATGTGAAATAATGTTTTTCGCAGATAAGAAATGTTATATGACTCTATATTTTAGAAAGGAAAAATAATGAAAACAATGCTGACTATTTCGTTCGTTCTGCTGCTTTTTGTGGCAGCTGGTTGTGCGACTGTTCCAGACAACGCAGAAGCTAAGGCAGTTCTTGGAACACAGGTAAAGGAAGGGGTTTCGGTCTTTAAGGCGAAGGACCCAACTATTGAACGGTTCTTCACTGAATCCTATGGCTATGCAGTGCTTCCCAAAGTGTTCAAGGCCGCATTTATAGGCGGTGGCGCTTTTGGCAGAGGCGAAGTCTATGAACAGGGCAAAATGATTGCTTACTGCAGCATGTCTCAGGCAACAATCGGTTTTTCTATTGGCGGCGAATACTTCCGCGAAATCGTGTTCTTCAGAGACAAGATAGACTTTGATAAGTTCAAAACGGAACCGATCACCTTTAGCGCTCAGGCTACCGGCGTAGCCCTTACGGCGGGAGTCGCCGCGAAAGCCAGTTACAGGGCCGGCATGGCCGTGTTCATAATGGAAGATACGGGTCTGATGGTGGATGCCTCTTTGGGCGGCCAGAAGTTCAAATATGTTTCGTTCAACCCATAACTAAAAAAAACGGCAATATGTGACGATTTTGACGGTGTGAAATACTGTTTTTTATAAGACTTCTGCAAAATGAATGATTTTTAGCAGAGGTCGGAACGGATAAACAACGCAATGGCAGTGGAACTGATGGATTATTGCAGCATGAGTGTGAATTTTGGTTTTTTTAAGGCCAGAAGGCCTGTTTAGAGACAGAGTATCCCCGAGAGTTCTGTCTTAGCTCTTTGAAAAGTTAATCGTTCAACGTCAACTGAGACATCAGCCGGCCTTGCGTCGGTTTGGTATTTGTGCGAATGTTTTATGGCAACGCATTTTCCCGGGCTGTTTAAGCAATATAGCAGCGGCAACGCCGATAAGACTTGCCGTCAGATGAGCGATTGTCATCTGATTACGCACGGTTTTCAATGAATAGTGCGTAGTCTGTTCAGCTTCACGGTCTCCTAACCGAGCAAAGTATTGCTCGAACTGATTCTCTTTGCTTGAAAGTTTCCTTAAATTCCCTTGAATCCCTTGGGACACGCGAACGTGCATCTTCAGTGATATCAATGTACTTGGTACAGCCGTAGCATTTGCCGGTATTGAAGGATGGAAGGTTTACCGGACAGGTGTTACTAAGTTTTTCAGCAGTCTTTTTGCTGACCTTTAAGGGGCAGCGAAACTTGATGCGTTCACGATTGCCCTCGGTCCATCTTCCGGTCGACCTCATTTCAAGACCAGCATCACAGATGGGACAGCCGTGAGGGCCAAAAGTCTTGTCATCTTTCTGATTTCTTGGGTTGATTGGGATATATGGGTTTCCCTTCATCTTTCCAACTATAAAGGTGTACAGGTCTCTGACATCGTAGGCCTTATCCGCAAGAAACAGAAAGCCTTTTCTGACCCTGTATCTGCGTTTGAGTTCTTTAAGCAGCTTGAAGGCAACCTGCTGGTCTGTGGTGTTGTTTGGCAGAGTTATTTCAACAAGCGATATTCCTTGTTTTGAGATTATGACATGTGTCCTGTATCCCCAGAAGAACAGCATGTTTTCCTTTTTGCCGTTGAGGACCTGACAAGAATAATAGCTCAATGTTGCAGCAGGATTTCGAGTGGGCGTCTTGGTTTTATCGGTGGTGTTTCGGGCGGGATTTTTGAGATTATTTTCTTTTGTGGCAGCCATAACAGGTTTGGAGTCAATGATCAAGGTATCAAGGCTGACTAATCCCTGTTCGATAAGCCGCTGATTTAGACGGTAATGAATTTCTTTGAGAACAGAGTTATCGGTATCTGCCAAGAAACGATAGAATTGGGATTCGTCCGGCATATTCCCGAGCGTAAAGCCGCACAGTTCCAGCAGAGGCGGATTGGCTTGAAGATATTCGATAAGCTCAGGGACAGATTTTATTTGCTGAAGATGTTTGACGATGAGTGCCTCTCAGGATGGCATGTCGTGAGTGACCTGTTCTGCCGACACCGAAGTTTCTGTCGGGCAGAATGGAAATATCGAGAGCCTGAAAGAGATAGAAGTACTTTCGCAGCAGCGATGAATTTCTGACAAGCTCCTGGAGGTCATAAAATAGTGACGTTTGAACGTGGTACATAAAAAAATCTCCTTTATTTTGGTTGTAAGTCCTTTTACTGACAACGCTTACATAATATCCAAAATGGAGGAGATTGCAAGAAAAATAATGACATAAGTCGTTATTTAACAAATATTTATGAATTTTACAAAAGGCTTTTTTTTATAAATAAGGAGAATTGTATGAAGAGGGTTTTATTAACCGTAATGTTTGTGCTTTCTCTGTTTTTGATGTCCGGCGGATGTGAAAGCAAATGGGGAACTGCAGGCTGGGAGCTGCGGCGGAGCGGTTGCCGCCGGTGGTGGTTATGAATATGTTGCCGACAGAGAAATGAAAAGAATTGAACAAGACCTCAAGGATGGCAAAATTGACCAGAGAGAGTACGAGATTCGCAAAGACCAGATACAAAGAATGTCAATTTTGAAATAAGTTATCAAACTCGCTTGGACCGCAATAGCCGCTGCACTTATTCATAATCTATCAAGTGTCAACAGTGAGCGACACGGAGAGATAAATCTTTGATGAGTTTAAAAAAAGAGTTGTTGACAAATATGCTTGATTATATTAAATTTGGAAGAGAAGATTAAGCCGCATCGAGGTTAAAGGAACTATGACCGATTCAGCTCCAAACGTTACCGATGTTAGCATACAGTTCAACGTAAGAAGCCGCAAAAGTATTATCTTTATTTTTATTGACTATAAGTATGAATAAAAAATTGAAAATCCTGCTTGTAAATCCGGAAGTGCCGAACACTTTCTGGAGTTTGAAAACTGCCCTAAAGTTCATTTCCAAAAATGCGCTTCTTCCGCCTCTTGGGCTGCTTACCGTTGCCGCAATGCTGCCGGAATCTTTTGAGAAAAAACTGGTTGATATGAACGTAACCGCTCTGCATGACCGGGATATCCTCTGGGCGGACTATGTATTCATAACAGGCATGGTAATTCAGAAAAATTCGGTCGACTCAGATTATCGAACGCTGTAAGAAACTGAACGCAAAAATCGTCGCCGGAGGACCGCTGTTTACCGCGTTTCCCGGAGCATATTTGAATATTGACCATCTCGTACTGAAAGAAGCGGAAATCACGCTGCCTGCTTTTTTAAGCGACCTTGAAAAAGGATGCCCCGAACCCTTTTATACCACTCGCGAAAAACCAGACCTCAAAGATACGCCAATCCCGCAGTGGGATTTAATTAACATGAAAAAATATGCCATGATGGGCATTCAATATTCCCGTGGATGTCCGTTTAATTGTGATTTTTGCGATATTACAGCTTCTCTCGGCCATAAGGTGCGTACAAAAACAACCAGCCAGATAATCGATGAGCTTGAAAGCCTTTATCTTCATAAATGGCGAGGCGACGTGTTTTTTGTGGACGATAATTTTATAGGAAAACGCCAGCAGCTGAAAAAAGAATTGCTCCCGGCGATTATAAACTGGATGGATAAAAGAAAACACCCCTTCTCCTTTAATACGCAGACCTCTATCGACCTGGTGGATGACGAGGAGCTTATGACCATGATGGTCAGAGCCGGTTTCGATTGCGTATTTATCGGCATCGAATCTCCGAACGAATCAAGCTCTGGCCGAATGCAACAAAACACAAAACACCGGACGCGACATTGTCGCTGCTGTCAAAAAGATACAGCAGTTCGGTATGCAGGTGCAGGCCGGCTTTATTGTCGGTTTTGACAACGATAAGCCGGGTGTATTTGACAAAATGATAAGCCTGATTCAGGATAGCGGCGTCGTTACCGCGATGGTCGGACTGCTCAACGCCCCTCGCGGAACAAAACTCTATAAGAAGCTGATGAGCGAAAACAGATTGACAACTCCGCCGACAGGAGACAATATGGACTGCACTATGAATTTTATTCCTCGGATGAATGTTCACGAACTTCTCGGCGGTTATCAGAAAGTCCTCAATACTATCTACTCACAGAAATACTACTGCAAACGCATCAAAACGTTTCTTGAGAACTACAATTTCAGGAACAAACCGCGGCTTAAACTGCGATACCGCGACATTAAGGCGTTTTTCGGGTCAATGTGGCAAATCGGCATAATAGAAAAGGGCAAAATACACTATTGGATGCTTATACTCTGGTCACTGAGAAACCCCCGCCGTTTGCCCCTTGCTGTTCGCTTTTCCATATTCGGATTTCACTTTCGTAAAATATTAAAAACCATTCACCCTCAGATGCAGGAACTTGCCTCCTCTTCGAATAAATATAACAACGTTGACAATCGATAGAATTTTTTGCGGGCAAATATATTTCTGTCATTCCCCTCGCAATCGAAAAACATAAATCGCCAATCGGTGCTCATTCCAAATTCTTCTTGTCTTTTTGAATCAACTTAGTACAATTCAAGTCGTCAAACAAAGAAAATATACAATCTATAAAAAGTACAAGGAGGTTATATGGATAACTTTGACGTAACCGGTAAAAGCAATGGCGAATCCCAATCCAAACCGCCGGAATTTATTTTGACATTTAACGCCGCCACTATGCGGACAACTCCCCCCGGTTTGACCTTCACCGAATTTACACAGTTCTGTAAAAAATTCTTAAGCCTAACTGGCGGCAGTATTCTATACTGTCTCAGTGCCCTTTCAATCATTTACGGCATTTCTCAGGTCATGGGATATCAACTTGTAAAAAGCAGCGAGTTAAGCCAGGCACTTCCTTTCATATTGACACTGAATATTTACGAGTTGGCGCTGCTTGGGGTTATGGTCACAATAGTGCTTTGGCGAAACGTTACGGATGATGCCATATCCCTGCTTATATTAGTGGCGTTGTTCCTGATAACCTGAACTTTGTTTAAGCTGTGATGCAAAGAAATTCTCTAGGCTGGTAGCTGACGTTTTCGATTTTGAGCGAAGGCTTTTTCGGCAGTCTCGTATAGGCTATAAGGCCGGCTATCAAATGTGCCAGAAAGTTGATCGGGCTGCGGTGACGTGAATGTTCGATCTGACAGACATTTTTGAGTGTGTCATTGACCGTTTCAATCAATGAACGCTTTCGCAGCAGGATTTTATCCTCCAACTCCATCAAACGGCATTTCATATTTGCACGCATATTGGTTACCAGCTTAATTCCCTTGGCCAACAGTTTTTCAAACAGGCTCTGGCTGATGTAACCCTTGTCGCCAAATAGCTTTCCGAACAGGCCGTCGGCCATTGTCTCCACCGTGCTGCGATCATCGACATTACCTGCTGTCAGGCGGCAGCCCAATAAACCGCCGCGGTCATTAATGATCAGATGCAATTTAAAGCCAAAAAACCAGCCCATCGTTGTTTTACCTATTTGAGCAAGCCCGTCGAAAACACGGTTGCGGCTGATACGTTTATTATGACAGACTTTAAGTGCGGTGCTGTCAATAAAAGAAATACCCGTGGGCTGATCCATGCCATCGGTTTGCAAATATACAAGCAGCGGGATTATTGCCCTTGGTATCAGATAAACAAAGCGGTCGTAGCTGACCATATCGGGAAAATCATGGCGGTGATGGGCAAGAAGGTAGTGATAGAAATCCTTGAAAGTGCGATAGCCGCTGGTTTGGAAGGCAATAAGAATAGTCATGATCTCGCTGGTACTTAAGTTGCCTTGCCTGTTGCGTTTACGTGTTCCATCTTCTATGAGGTGCTTTGCATACATTTTTTCAAAAGCTTTCCAACAATCATCGACATCCACAAATAATCTGGTAAAATCCGCTGTCATACGGCCTCCTTGCCTGCTGGGTTAATAATATTGTACAAAACTATTATTCCCATCGGCAGATAGGCCGTTTTTCTTGTATCCTTATCCAAAGTTCAGGTTGATAGGTAACGGCGTCACTCTTGGCGCCGCCGCTTATCATAACCCTGTTGTTTGTATCTATATAGGATTTGGATGTTTAATTCTGGGACTAATAAAGCTGGCAGTCATGCGAAAATTCCTGCTTATTCCGTTCACGGGAATCTCTTTATTTGGAATCGCGACAATTCTGATATGGAATTTTCTTGCATCTTCGATTATTACTAAATTTCTTATGGCACGCGAAGCAAACGATACTTTTCTCAGAAATTCCTGGCTGATTGCGTGGCTGGTCTTGCTCGTCTCGGCAATAATCTTCATCGTAGATGCCGCCCTAAGAAAACCTATGGTCAGGGAAGATAAAAATAATCCTGTCCCCTTGCTTCATACTTTGCCAATAGTATGGATATTCTGCCTCATTCTTTTGGCTGCCTCCGCTCTGCACCAGTATGCATTGTCATATATGTTTGCCGTTAACAAAACACTTGGTGATTTTGTCCCTTTGCTAAGTGTAGTCTCAATTTTGCTGCTTGAGTTGATGCGCCACATGGGTAAAAAATTCGGCGCTGCGGAAGTATTCGTTTCTCTTGTGCCTTTGGCATTTATGATATATGCGGTGCTTACAAAATCGGTTACAACCTCTCGAGAGTTCGGCCTTGACTTTTTTGGGAATCCCACAATTGTCCTTGGGTTAACAGGCATAGGGATTCTTAAGCTAAGTTTTTTGCATCGCTGGAATCGCCTTTTCTATGTTGTCTTCGCTTATGCGCTCGGTTGTATTCTGACCTCAGGTTTTTCACCGGATTCAAATGTCGGCCTAAACTGGCATGTTTTTGCCGCCGCCCTTATCGGGACCCTTTTTATTCTCGGTATTATTCGTAAAAACGTGGATCTCTGTTTTATAGCGGTGCTTATCCTCACCGCTGGCATCTGCGGGACTGACGCATTGGAAAGATTCGCCATCAGGCATCATCACTCTACAGTTACGCTCGGCATGGGAATTGGCGGCATCGGCATAATTGGTCTGTATCTGGGCTTTCTCAAAAAATTACCTAAGATAGCCGCCATTCTCGGCGCTCTTATGCTTATGGCATGTATCTTCGATTATCTCCCAACCTCTCTGGGAACCAGAGACATCTGGACAGCCGCCGCGATAGTTGTTTTATGTGCCGCGATTTGGCTTCGAACATCAGACTACTTTGTTATTGCCATAATTTGCATACCGCTGATTCGAAAACTCTACATATTTGCTACCGAAATGTCGTCGTGGGGTTTTGTCGTATTGAGTTTTGTCCTGCTTTTATGCGGCGCTGCCGTGAGCATTTATAAAGGAAAGAAATCAGCCTGATTCCACGATTGCACGATTGTCTGTAATTAAAGAGCGACCCATTTTGATTTTTAGACTTCAGTTTCCTGGCGGGGCATGGCTATGGTTCCGGTTCGGGCTACGCTTTTTATGCCGTAGGGTTTGCAGACGTTGATGAAGGCCTCAATTTTTGCCTCTGGGCCGCTGATTTCAACGGTAACAAACTTCTGGCCAATATCGACAACCTTGCCTTGGAATATCTCGATAAGCGAAACAATTTCCGGGCGTTTTTCGGGCGGCGCGGAAATCACTATCAGCATCATATCTCGCGCGACGACGGGTTGACCGACAAAGTCCTGGACTTTGACGACGGGGATTATTTTTGCTAACTGCTTGCGGACCTGCTCGACGACCCGGTCATCGCCGATGACAACGATGGTCATACGGCTGAGGGCGGGGTCTTCGGTTCTGCCGACAACCAGTGAATCGATGTTAAATGCCCTTGCGGCGAACATGCCGGCGACGTGTGCCAGAACGCCGGGTTTATTTTCAACTAATGCGCTTATTATGTGTTTCATAGTATATCTCACTTTTCATAAAAACTTAAAACTTAAAGTTTAAAGCTTAAAAATTCCGGATACCTGCTTTCGCAGGTATGACAGAAGAATAGGTTAATTCAGTTAGGCCATACTTTCAAGAATATCCAGGCCGTTCATATCGTTAAGGCTCTTGCCGGCAGGGACCATAGGCCAGACGTTTTCTTCGGGTTCGATTCTGAAATCAACGACGCACGGTCTGGTTTCCGCGAGCATAGCTTTAATGGTCTTGGAAATATCAGCCTTTTTATCGACGGTCATTCCGACGGCTCCGAAGGCGCGAGCGACATCGGCGTAATTGGGATTTTTCAGGCTGCTGCACGAATATCGTTTGCCGTAGAAAAGTTCCTGCCACTGTCGAGGCATACCCATAAAGCCGTTATTCATGATGCAGACCTTGATGGGCAGATTATGCTCGACGGCAGTTGGAAGCTCGAACAGTGTCATATTGAAGCTGTGGTCGCCGTCAATGTCGATGACGGTTTCATTGGGCATGGCGAATTGTGCGCCGATGGCTGAGGGCAGGCCGAATCCCATTGTCCCCAGACCGCCTGAACTTATAAACTGCCTTGGCCTGCTGAATTTGTAAAATTGTGCCGTCCACATCTGGTGCTGACCGACACCGGTAGCGATGATGGCGTTGCCTTTGGTTTGGCGGCATATTTCCTCGATAATATGCTGAGGCCTGATTTTCGGCGAATGATTATCGTATCTGAAGGGAAATTTCTTTTTCCATTCAGCGATTTTGGCGAACCAATCCTTCCTGTCGCGGAATTCGACTTCTTTTGCGAGTTGTGCGAGAACGGCCTTTGCGTCACCGACAACAGGTATATCAACGCCGACATTTTTGGATATGCTGGCGGGGTCGATATCTATATGGATAATCTTCGCATTTGGGGCAAAGGTTTTAATATCGCCTGTGACCCTGTCGTCGAACCGGGCGCCGACGGCTATGAGCAGGTCGCTGTCCTGAACGGCGTAGTTGGCGTAGGCGGAACCGTGCATGCCGAGCATATCGAGGGATTCTGGTTTGCTCTGGTCGTAGCTGCCCAGGCCGAGAAGGGTCATCGTAACTGGTATGTTGGCCTTTTCGGCAAGTGCCCGCAGTTCGGTTGCGGCGTTGGCGATAATGACACCGCCGCCAACATAGAGGACGGGCTTTTGCGATTTATTAATCGCTTTCGCAGCGGCGGATATCTGCCTGATGTGTCCTCCGGTTTTGATGTGGTAACCGGGCAGGCGCATTTCCTTTGAGGTGTCGGGCGGGCATTTGGCAACTGAAATATCGACGGGAATATCTACGACAACGGGACCTGGCCTGCCAGTCGAGGCGATGTAAAACGCCTCGCGGATTGTCCGCGCGAGGTCTTTGACGTCCTTGACGATGCAGTTGTATTTTGTAATCGGGCGAGTTATGCCGGTGGTGTCGGCCTCCTGAAAGGCGTCATTTCCGATGAGGTCGGTGCGAACCTGGCCTGTTATGGCGACCAGCGGGACAGAATCCATCATCGCGGTGGCCAGGCCTGTAACGATATTGCAGGCGCCTGGGCCGCTGGTAACGGCGATGACACCGACTTTGCCGCTGGCACGGGCGTAACCATCTGCCATGTGACAGCCGCCCTGCTCGTGGCGCGGGATGATAACCCTGATTGGGGATTGGTAGAGTTTGTCAAACAGGGGCAGAACGACTCCGCCAAGATAACCGAACATCGTATCGACGCCCTGTTCAATGAGGGTATCGACGATAATCTGGGAGCCTGTTTTGAGGGTGGAGGTTTCGGCGACTTCTGCCGAAGATTGAGCTTTGGGACACATTTTTTTTACCTTTCCTGAAAAATACAAGCTTCAAGCCGCTAACGATGGATTTATATTCCAACGTTGTTGGCTGTCCGCCATCCAATTATTCCGGTCAATTACAGCGCCGCCGGTTGCCCCGAAAGCCTAATCGCCTTTAGCCAAAAAGGCGGCCAGACATTGCGAAGGTAAGAACCAAGCTGTAATCCCGTAACGACCCTACACCTGGGGTCTCTCAGGTTTGCATTTGTGCTTCGTTACACAAATACAACGCGATTTTACTATGAAAGCGGCGTTGTGTCAATAAATTATTTTCGGCAATTTGCGGGTGGAGAAATAATCCGCGTGAGAGTTTTTGGCTGAATATTTGGTATTTATTTCCAGGACAGTGGTTTTTGGTACTGATAAAGGGGTATTTATCGGAGCTAAACGTATCGGTTAAACAATCTGCCGAATGAATCGGCAGGCTAACTATGTGGTTTAGATGTTTTGTTGACAATTTCAGGGAAAAAGGTGTATAGTATTGAAGAATAACATGAGAAATTTACTGTAGAAAAACAAAGGAAACATTTATGGACCCTGCGATATTTAAGGCTTATGATATAAGAGGCGTTTACGGGGAGCAGTTTAATGAGGAAGACGCCTGGAAGATAGGTTACGCCAGTGCACAGTTTCTTCGCTCGATGCTGAGCGGCTACCAGCGGGGGCAGGCTAACGCACATCTGATATGCGTGGGTCGGGATATGAGGCCGCACGGCGAATCGCTGACCAAGTCGCTGATTGAGGGGATGAACTCCACCGGCGCCAAGGTGATAGATATAGGAATGATAGATACGCCGCAGATGTATTTCGCGATTAATTATCTTGGGACTTGCGGGGGGGTGCAGGTAACGGCGTCGCATAACCCAGCGAAGTATAACGGGTTTAAGATTTCGGGGATACAGGCTAAGCCGGTGGGGGTTGATACGGGCTTGAAAAATATTGAGCATATCGCGATGGCGCTGCTTCACACGAAGGGCAATATCAGCGGATCGGTTGAGGAGCGGGATTTGACAGCGGAATATAAGAATCATGTTTTGAAATTTCTCAAGCCGAAAATCCGCCCGCTGAAGATAGCCATTGATGCATCGAACGGGATGGCGGGAAAGATGGTGCCAATTATTTTCGGCGATCTGCCGATAGAGATACTGCCGCTGAACTTTGAGCATAACGGGACGTTCAAGCATGACCCGAATCCGCTTATAGAAGGGAGCCTGGTGGAACTTAAAGGGGTTGTGAAGAAGAACAAATGCGATTTTGGTATTTGCTTCGATGGGGACGCGGACAGGCTGATAATGGTAGATGAGAAGGGTCAGAATATCGGGTGCGATTTGATGACGGCGATGATGGTGCCGTATTTTCTGAAAATCAAACCGAAATCGACGGTTGTGTATGATTTGCGGAGCAGCCTGGTTGTGCCGGAGGAGATTATTAAAAATGGCGGGACGCCGCGGCGGGAGCGAGTGGGGCATGCGTTTATGAAAAAGGCGCTGCGGGATTCGCACGCGGTGTTCGGAGGGGAGCTTTCCGGGCATTTTTATTATGCGGACAATTATTACGCGGATTCGGGACTGATAACGATGGTACACATGTTAAATATTGTCAGCGACGCGAATGTGCCGATGAGCGAGATAGTTAAGCCATTGCGTAGATATTTCAGCAGCGGCGAGGTGAATTTCAAGGTCGAGAACAAAGACGCAATGATGAAGGAGTTGGGGAAAAAATATCGGCAGGGCGAGATAGATTACCTCGATGGCATAACGATTCGGTTTAAGGAATGGTGGTTTAACTGCCGGCCGAGTAATACCGAGCCATTTTTGAGATTGAATGTCGAGGCCAAGACCGCGGATTTGCTCAAGCAGAAAATCACGGAAATTGAAGAGATGCTCGGTAAACCAGCGGAGCATTGAAATTTTGTTTTACCGCAGAGGTCGCGGAGAACGCAGAGTTATTTATAATATTGTTTCAAGGGGAATTGCGATGGAGATATATACACGGACGTATCAGACGGCCAATGGGTTGGTGGAAGGGGTGCAGACGAAGTGGCCGGGATTTAATATTTTGATAGTGGCTGGTACGAAGGGTTTCCTGGCTTGTCCGGTGGTGGATATAGAGGTGTGCGAGAGGTATGGGGTGGCGGCGGCCTTGGTGGAAAGTTCTCCAGATAATCCCATCGGAACGCTGGAGCGGTTTCCCAATCGCAAAATTATGAAGGTTAACGCAAAGGCCAAATCGCTTGGGATTAATGTTGGAATGGCTGTAACGGATGCCTTTGCGCTTATAGCATAAATGGAAAAATCAGGGTTGAAAGGAAGGTTGAAAATGGGATTTAAGAAGTCTTTTTTATGTGTATTAGTTTTAACGGGCATGCTATTAGTTCCCGCGATGTCGGCGGAACAGAAAACTATGACTCCCAAGCTAAATTCGTTTCTCAATGGGATAAGGGAATTTAATGTTTTTATCATACCCGACTATCCTGAAAGTCTGTCAAACAACAGATTTAAAGTGATGCTTAATGAGATAGGGGCAACCATTTCGGCAAGGCTTGAAAAGTCGGGATTTAAAGTCATTGAGGCGGGGCAAATCGCGATACCGTTCGCAAGTCAAGCCATACCACAATATAAGGTGTCTATTGGTATGTACCGGCTGGCAACGGGGGATTATATGTTTCGTGTTCAGAGTTCGGTGGCTGTAACGATTATTTTGTACGGGCAAACACGGGAAGATACTCAGTATGATGTCTGGATGGCGGCTGGGACGGTTGAGACTGGACCAGAGGAAAACGCGAATCAATTTGTTGTAGATATGGTGATATCGCAGGTTGAAAGTTTCATCACCGTATATAACAAGGTGAACAAAAAAGTCGCTCATGAAGAAGAGCCTAAGCCCAAAAAAGAAACTTCTTCAGCAGCGGCCTCTTCATCGGTCAAGGCCGCAAGCAGTGAGCCGAATGCCGCTCCGACGAACACGCAATATGAATATTCGGCTTCAAAGAACAGCACGATATTCCATAAAGCGGATTGTCCTATAACAAAAAGAATTCTCGAACAAAATCTTGTTAAATATGCGACAAGAGAGGATGCTATGAAAGACGGTAAAAAACCGTGCAGGCAGTGTAAGCCGTAAGGGGGTAAAATGGAAACAGGCGAGGATAAAATATTTTATGAGGCGCAGAAATTTCCACTGTGGCTGCGGTTATTTTTGGTGTTCGATGTTATTTGTTTTACTTGTATTTTGCCGTATGCAATGCTTGGGGGTGAACAGGCAGCTTCTTTGTATATTGGTTTGACGGTTGGAATTGTTATATCTTTGGCAGTTGCGATTTTGTTTTTTATTGTCAAACTTGAGACGAAGGTCTGTTCTGAAGGGTTGTATGTGCGGATGTTTCCGCTTCATATTCGGTTTATAAAATTTTCGGCGGAGGATTTGACGCATTATTATTCCAGAATTTATCGGCCAATTTTAGAATATGGCGGATGGGGGATACGGTATGGATTAGGCAGCGGCAAGGCGTATAACCTTCGCGGCAATAAGGGTGTGCAGCTTATTTTGAAAAGCGGGAAAAAACTGCTTATCGGTTCGCAAAAGCCGGATGAGCTTGTTAAGGCGATTGATTCGCTGATGAAGAAATAAATGACCACCAGATAAATCTGGTGATTATTTACCCATGCGTTTTACTTCAAAAACTTCCCATGAGTCTGTTCTGAAAGGTGAAGCGGGGAGATTTTCTTTATTATACAGGTTAGCTTTGGGATTATTTTCCCATGCGTAACGGATGGCGACAGGTTTTGTAACGCTATCGCTCCAGACGATAATTTTATCGCCTTCGATTTTTGCTGTGGCGGGTTTGAAATCTTTATTATCTCCTGCGATTGCGAAAGAAGTGAGTTCGCCGTTTTTCGCGACCAGGCCGGTGCCGATGCTGTCAAATCTGAGGATGATTTTGCCATCTTTGATTTCCATGGATTTGTAGAGAGGTCCGGAGGCAACAATGTCTTTGCCATAGGCGGTTTTGAGCGCCCATAGCGAGAGACGTTTTCCGACATCCTGTTTGTTTGCGGGATGAAGACTGTTTCCAATATCAATGGTAACAGCCATCCCGGTGTTTGGAGTTGCAAGGGTTTTTAGCATTGATTCACGCATTAAAGGCCAGTTATTCCCGCCTTTCCAGTTTGGAAGCTGGACGTAAAGGAAGGGGAAATCGCCTTGTCCCCAGGCTTTTCGCCAGGCGTTAATCATACCGGGGAAGAGTTCGCGATAACCGAGAGAGCCGCCAAGATATGAGGCATTTGTTTCGCCCTGGTACCAGATGGTTCCGCGAATGGCATAAGGAATCAGCGGTTGGATATTTTTAACATACAAAGTGCTGAATAAGCTCTGATAATATTTTACAGTGGAAACTTCATCCTTATTGGTTTTTTTATTATTTTCGTCTTTAGCATTATCGGCATTTTCCTGCGGTTCCTGTTCATCTTCATCCGGCTGCGTATTGGGCAGTTTCTGAAACATCTCTTTGACATATTTAGTTTTAAGTAAAGTTTCTCTGGGTGTCCATTTTTCGATAGGTGTTCCGCCGTGTGAGCGGTTGATAAGGCCGATGGGGACGTTGAGATTTTTATAAAGTTCTCTGCCGAAAAAATATCCCGCTGCGGAGAAGTCTCTTACTGTTTCGGGATTGCACGGCTGCCAGCCGGGGCCTGAGTTGAAGCGTATGTTCGGATAGTTCGCGACTTCTATTTCCTGTTTAGCGTTCATAACAAAGCCGACTTTGAGAGCCATGTTGGATTGTCCTGAACAGAGCCAGACTTCGCCGACAAGAACATCGGTGAATTTGACTGTGTTTTCGCCTGAGACGGTCATTTCCTGAGCGTGACCGACTTTCAAGGGTTTAAGTTTAATCATCCATTTGCCTGTACTGTCGGCTTTTGTTTTTTCTGTTTGCCCCGCGAAGCTGACAGTTACTTCTTCGCCCGGCTGGGCGGTACCCCAGATTGGAACAGCCATATCACGCTGGAGAACCATGTGGTCGGAGAAAATGGCGGCTGGTTTAACTTCCGCAAATGACAGGGAATAAGTTAAACAGACCATAAAAACTATCGCTAAAACGGTAATCTTTTTGGTAATTCTATAATGTTTCATGTTTTTTCTTTTTCAAAAGTTATTTAATTCCGAGGACATCGGCCATAGAGTAGAGTCCGGGTTTTTTACCGACAAGCCATTGTGCAGCCCGCAAGGCCCCAGCGACAAAAGTATCTCTGCTGCTTGCGTTATGATTGAGCATTACGGTTTCGCCCAGTGAGCTGAAAATAACCGAGTGTATGCCGATTATGTCGCCCGCTCTGACAGCATGCATTCCGATAGTGCCTTTTTTTCGTAGAGCATCTTTTCCGCTTCTGCCGTTGACAATACAGCCGGGGAAATCTCTGCCTGTGGCCTTGCAGATATTTTCTGCGAGGCTCATCGCTGAACCGCTGGGGGCGTCTTTTTTGAAGCGGTGGTGCTGCTCGATGATTTCGATGTCGTAATCTTCACCTAACATCGCGGCGAATTTGCCAACCATCGCGAATAAGACATTCATTCCGATACTCATATTAGTTCCATATATAACGGGAATTTTCGCTGAGGCGGTCTTAATCTTTTTATGATGCGTCTCATTCAGGCCGGTAGTTCCCAGAACCAAAGAACTATTATTTTTCACGCAGTAATCAATTGTTGTTTCAGCGGCATCAGGTTGCGAAAAATCTATAACAGCATCGGCACCGCGAGCAAAGCTGCTGTCGATTTTCACACCGAGGGGATTTATTCCCGCGACAAGGCCGGCGTCTTTGGCGGTATCGGGATGATCCTTATTCTCGACCGCCGCGATAATATCGAATTTTCCGCTTTCTATGGCCAGCGAAACTATTCTTTTACCCATCCTGCCTGCCGCACCGCAAACTATAAGTTTAGATTTCATCGGGACTTCCTTAAAAATTTTATCTTCTATGTTTCCATCCGGAACATAGACGAACCGCTAAGGGTAAATATTTCAACAGAAGTGATTTTACGCGCGAAAAGGGTTTGTTTCAATATAATTCATCCGTGTGTCAAAGCACAAATTTTCGCAAAGGTTTTTCCGCTGTTTTTAATGAATTTTTCCGAGTTCGGCGGCCTGTTTTCCGAAAAATTCGACGCATTTGCTGATTTCCGGCATCGAATCCTCCCAATTATATTCGTACTCTATTGAGAACGTCCCGGCAAAATTCTGGCGGCTAAGTTCCGCAAGGAGCGTTTGGGCGTTGGCTTTGCCTGTACCCCAGGGGACATCGTGGGCATTTTTGACGCCAAATTCATTTAAATCCTTAAAATGCACACAAATAATTTTGCCCTGTAGTTTCCGCAGCGCATCCAATGGATTAATGCCGGAGCGCATCCAATGTCCGGTATCGGCAGGCGCCTATCCATTTGCTGCGTCCTTTACAGGCTGTCAGTATTGTGTCGGGATTCCAGTAGTGTGAGGGCTTTGGATGATTATGGATTGCGACTTTAATTTTATACTCCTGACACAATTTGTCTATCGTCTCGAGGGATTTTTCGTTCGGCTCGGAAACTATTGTCTCGATACCCATATCCTTTGCGAACTCAAAGGCCTGGCGGCATTTTGCCTCGTCGCCGGGCAAACCGAACACGCCGTAATTAATCAGTTTCACACCGGACTGTGCCAGTTTCTTTTTAATCTCCGCTCTTACATCGGCGGAAATATCGGGTGTGAATTTAATATCGGGTTTTTCTTTGGATATAACCTGGCCGGGATACGCCTCTATGTATTTGACGCCCAAAGCCGCGGTTTTATCGACCGCTTCGAAAAAAGTGAATTTTCTAAAACTAAAAGCCTGCACCGCGAGTTTCCACTGGCCATTATTGACCTGAGATAATTTTTTGTCCCCTGACTTTTCGTTTTCCCTGGCACAAGAAGATGAGAACATAATTATGGTCACTAATGCGATTATCATTTTCTGTATCGACATCATTATTTCTCCTAACATAAAAAAACCCCGCGGCGCATCCGTTCGCCACAGGGCTATAGAAAACCGTATCACATAGTCTTACTACTTTACTTTCTGTTCAGCCATAGTGTCCACTTCTTTGCTGCTTTTCCGCGGCGTTCTGGGGACACTTACGGTTACACCCATTTTCCCAAGCTCACGTGCTATATCCGGCTGATACGAGTCTATCGAAAAGCTTCTTATGAAATAGTCTTTGGCCTGAGCGGGCTGGTTTTTGTTGAGATAGTAATAACCCAACTGTCTGTTAATCATAGCAGAATTTGGCGCCAGACGAAGGGCATTTTGATAACAGGTCAGGGCATAATTATCCAATTGCTCCTGCTGAAAAGCCAGTGCAAGCTTGAACGAGGGCAAGGCTTGACTCGATGCCTGATTTATGTAGTGGTCGGCTAAAATTCCGGATTTTTCCTTATCGCCCATCTGCAGGAGGGATTTAATCTGTCCGGCCTGTGCTTCCCTGTGAACAGGGTCGAAAGTCAGGGTTAAGCTATATTGATTTTCCGCTTCAGTCCACATACCCTGGGAAGCATAAAGTTTTCCGAGCTTGTAGTGAGGCTCGGGATTCTCATAGTTGAAGTCTATCTCTCTGAGGAGTTTTGCCTTCTCTTTTTCCGCAGGCGTATTTTTAACCTTAATGTCCTTAGGTATCGCATTTTTTCCATTCTGTGCGGATGAGTCACAGCCGCTCAGCAACAAGAATGTAAAAACTAAAAAAACAACACAAACATATTTCAACTTACCAGTCATTAACAGCCTCCGTAACTCGGCGAATCATGCCCCGCCTTCAGTCAGCATTTTTTTGCTCTTCTTCCTGAAAAACACTTTTACTATAAAACGGTATCATTTTGACGCGCGTCGGATTTCTTTGCAAGAAAATTTTTTCTTTTTTTTTGTAATAAATGTAAGTCTTTTTCGACTATTGTATTAGCGACATAAAATTTTATGAGGAACGCTGTTTGCAGATAACGGACTGGGAAAAAATAGTCAACAGTTATGGCACTGTTGTCTGGCGTACCGTTTACAGATTGCTGAATAATCAGGACGATGCAGCGGATTGCTTCCAGGAAACATTTGCCAGTGCCTTGGAAGTTGCGAAGCGCCAGCGAGTGCGCAATTTTTCTGCGCTGTTGATTCGATTGGCCACCATGCGGGCAATAGACCGTCTGCGGCAGCGAAATACCTATTCGCATCGTAATTCATCATCTACAGATATATCTTCTATTGAAAGTGATAACCCCAGTCCGGATAATCAGTTGCAGAGACAGGAACTGGCTGTCTCGCTGCGAGAGGCGATAGCAAAATTGCCGGCGCAGGAAGCCGAGGTTTTTTGCCTGCGGCATCTGAGCAACATGAGTTACCACAGGATTGGCAAGGAGCTTGGAATTAAGACAGGAACGGCGGGGGCTATACTACATCGTGCGAAAAATAAGCTGCGTCAATGGTTGGAACCGTCTGCAGAAAAGATGGGGGATTCGGTGTTATGAAAAAGAAAAATGACATTTTGATGATGGCGATTGATGCCCTCAAAAGTATGCCTGTGCCGCAGAGACCTCCGCAAAAGACCTTAGAGGCGGCGCTGGCATTACAGGCTGATACTGAGGGCAGAGTGCATATTGTAAGAATGGGCCTTATAGAAAAAATAAAAATCGCAAAGCCCATTACAAAAATCGCGGTAGCGGCGGTACTTATTATAGCGGTCATAATTACTATCAGGATTTATTCGGGTTTAGATAGTAATCAGAATCTCACTTTTGTAAAAGATGCCAACTCCACTTTAAGAACAGGTACAGAGACGGCAATTCGTATGGGAACAATTTCGCCGACAGCTGTTGATGAAGAGATGAAAAAGCTGGAGAAGCGTTTCACTTCGAGGGACATCGCCGGTCTTAAAGCGGTTCTGGATAGCGGGATGCCTGCGGCGAAAATAGCCGCCGCGAATTATCTTGCGCAAATCGGGGATATGCAAGTTATCGACACGCTGCAAAAATTAAGCGACCAGCAGAGCGAACCGAATAATCCGTTCAGCAAAGCCGTTATCGAGATTAAGAAGCGTTTAAAAACTATCCAGGACCCGAATAAAACTACCCAAGGCGGTCAAACAGAGACAAAAAAAGAATTAAACTTAACTGTAATTGATAAAACGACTGGAAAGCCGATAGCTGGGATTGATCTCGATATCAATATCCAAGACAAAGAAAGTCAGGGTGTAACGAACGAACTGGGATGTTATATAATCGACTTCAATGAAACGGAACCTAACTCTTTCAGTGTCAAGGCGTGCAAGGCTGGTTTTGTTCCGATGAGCCTTAACTACGATGAACGGTATAGCCCATTTGAAGTGCCGAAAAATTATACCCTGCGGCTTGAACGCGGCACCACAATAGGCGGCTATGTCAAAGATGAACAGGAGCGACTCATCAAAGACGTGACAGTCTCTGTTACGCTGCCATACAACAATGAGGAAAACACAAAAGCAGGACTTATCTCATTATCGGGTGAACAAACAAAAAGCGATGCCAATGGATTCTGGAAATTCGATATTATTCCCGCCCAGGCTGATAAACTGTGGTTAAAATTCAGCCACCCCGATTATATTTGTGATGATTACTACGGAGACACCCTAAGCATTTCGACACCTATCGGGGATTTACGAGCTCAAAAGGTAACAGCGGTGATGAAAAAAGGCATTATTGTTTCCGGCAGAGTTCTCGACCTCAAAGGAAAACCAATAGCAAAGGCCATTGTAATAAAGGGGGATAGCCTATATACCGATTTCCCGCAGACAAAGACAGACCCTAATGGATGCTTCAGCTTCGGTCAATGCAGCGAAGAATCAACTTACCTGACCGTTACGGCAAAAGGTTACGCACCGGATATGAAACTGATAAACATTGTGCCTAAAATGGAACCTGTCATATTTAATCTTGGCACAGGCAATTTAATAACGGGCAGAGTTGTTAACCAGAATAATATTCCCCTTAAAGGCGCCTGGATAGATGTTAATTTCTGGCGAGGTTTGCGGACATTACAACTTAGTACAAAAACCAACGCCGAAGGGAGATTTGAATTTACCGATGCCCCGAAAGACGCTGTGCAATTCAACCTCAGCAAAGAAGGTTATATGGCATTTAATAATTTCCCGATGTCCGCCGAGGCTGGTGAATACATAATAACACTTTATCCGCCCATAACAGTAACAGGTTCAGTTGTTGACGCCGATACCAATGAGCTGATTCCGAATTTCAAATTAACTTACGGAGTGCAATGGGAAGGGCAAACCGACATTTCATGGCAAATGTCGGCAAAAAAATCTTTTACCTGCGGCAAATATAAAACTATGTTTACAGAGCCCGGTGAAGCTTATGGCGTGCGGATAGAAGCGGATGGCTATCTGCCCGCCAATTCGCCGGATTTTAATAACGCCAAGGTAAATATCAGCTTTAATTTCAGGCTCAAAAAGGGGCGAGTACCAAAAGGGATCGTTTACCTGCCTGATGGTCAGCCTGCGCAAAATGCCGAAGTCATCTTTCATAATCCAAGCCCCATGCTTACAATACAAAACGGTGAAAGTACCCAAAAAGCGTTGCATACTTATACCCAGACATCCGCTGACGGCTCTTTTACTTTGCCATCATCAAGTGACTATGCCGTCCTGGTTGTACTTCACGATAAGGGGTATGCTGAAGTATTGAGGAAGGAATTTGAATCTGACCCGAATATTAAACTGGCCGAGTGGGGCAGGATTGAAGGTTATACCTATATGGGCACCAAACCCGGTGCGGGCGAAACAGTAACCGTATCTCCCTCTATCCATGAGAATGAAAATATGTTCAAAATCTTTTATGGTTGCCAAACCATAGCAGACGCGAACGGCTTTTTCCGCCTCGACAAAGTGCCGGCCGGTAAAGCCAAGATTGTCCAATTAATAAAGACCGGTTCCCTTGACTATAGTTCCACTACCGCCAAAAATCTTGAAATCCTGCCCGGGCAGACAGCCTATGTCGAACTCGGCGGCAAAGGCAGAACCGTAATCGGAAAAGTTGTTGTGCCTTCAATATTCACCGAACCGCTGGACTGGTCTTCGGGAAATAATAGTATAGCTGCTCCGCCGCCGAATATGCCGAAAGTGCCTTACCCTGAAAACTTCCAGTCTATGACCGAGACCGAGCGTACCCAGTGGCTGAATCAATGGTATAGCACAGAAGAAGGAAAAGTCGTTCTTGATGCCCGGAAGAAGACTCTCGATGAACATAAGAAGAAATATAAAAGGTACACGGTGAAAATCGGCTCCGACGGTTCATTCCTCGCGGAAGACGTTCGAGCCAGGCCATTACAGGCTGACTTTACAACTCAAAGAAAAGGATATTATACCGCCATATAATCGAATAGGTGAAACTCTCGGCTCGCTCGACTATGATTTTAATATGCCCGATATGAACGAAGGCTTCACGGCTGAACCTTTAGACCTTGGAACGTTCGAGCTTAAAATAAATAAGCGATTGCTGCCGGGACAAATCGCCCCTGTATTTGAAGTCGAAAACCTTAAAGGAGAAAAAATCTCTCTTGCAGACTATAATGGCAAAACTCTGCTGCTGGCTATTTCTCCTTTGAGCCAGCCTCATTATATCGAGCAATTAAATCTTGTTTTTGAGACTTGCGAATCACTTAAGGATAAGCCGAATTTCGCGATGCTCATTGTATCATGTTCTCCTGTCGAGGTTACCCATAAGTTCGCGGAGGAAAACAGCCTTATATCAATAACCGCTATCGCAGATAGTGCCGCGATAAAAATTATCAGAGACGAATACGGCGCAACCGTATTTCCGATAATCCTTTTGCTCGAACTCGCGGGGGAAAGTCATCGCCAGAAACCCGGCGCCGACAGGGTTAGAGGCGGAAATTCTGCAAATCTCTTGGGAAATAGGCATTAAAAAATAAGGCCGGGTTTTGCATTTAGGCCCGGCCTTACCAAATCAAAATTTTATTCTGAGCGCATTGTTATATATCGAGATTTTGGACTTCCATCGCGTGGTCGTGAATGAAGTTTCTTCTCTGTTCGACGTCGTCACCCATAAGAATGCTGAAAAGCCTGTCGGCTTCGCCGGCGTCTTCGAGCTTAACTTTCAGCAGTGTTCGCGTCTCTGGATTCATCGTGGTTTCCCACAACTGTTCGGCGTTCATCTCGCCGAGGCCTTTGAACCGTTTTATCTCGATATCTTTTCCGCCTATCTGCCGGATGCCTGCGCAGATGTCCCCAAGAGAAGCAATTTCATACTCATCTTCTCCGCTAATCAGTTGAAACCTGGTGGGTAGCGCTTCACCTGCGACCGTTTTGGCTGGCTTGAGCAGAAAATCCTTCAGGTCAAGAGCATATTCGCCCTGGAGTTTTTTATTAATAAGATTAATATGGCCTACTTCGTGCAGGTCCTCACCGAGAGTTTTTTCTTCTGATTCGGCATCCTGTTTGTCGATGGTGTTTTCATTAAGTTTATCAAGCCGTTCCTCATACTTATCTTTGTCAAAATAAAATTCGTCCTGCCCGGCAGACCAAATACGATACTGCGGCAGCTCTTTGCCATTGTAGTACGACGGCACAAAATCGGCAAATTTAATGCCTCGCCTGTTCAGTACGGTTATAAGCCGTTCCGCTTCGCTAAGAATCTTAACAAGTTCGGTCAACTGCTTATCCACAATTTTTCGCGGTTTTTTTTCGTCCCTGATAACAAGCTGGGTACCTTCTATACCCATCGCTATCATTTTCTTGTGCATCCGGCTTTCACTGAGAATATACTCGCTGTTTTTCTTTCCTTTGATTTTAATTTCATAAAGTGGGGGCTGAGCGATATAAATCATACGCTTAGTGAACAGTTCCTGCATCTGTCTGAAGAAAAACGTCAGCAGCAGAGTCCGGATATGTGCACCGTCAACGTCGGCATCGGTCATTAATATTATTTTGCCGTACCTGCACTTTTCTATTGCGAATTCATCCACGCCTATTCCTGTACCAAGAGCGCTGATAATCGTTCGTATTTCCTCGTGAGCGAGCATTTTTTCGAGCCTCGCTTTTTCGACATTGAGAATCTTTCCCCTTAACGGAAGAATGGCCTGAATATTTCTGTCGCGTCCCGCCTTTTGCCGAACCACCCGCGGAATCACCCTCAACGATAAACACTTCCGTAGAGGCCTTTTCTTTGCTGGCACAATCCCAGAGCTTACCCGGCAGATTGCCTCCGCCCAATGCGCCTTTGCGTCGGGTAAGCTCACGCGCCTTTCTGGCAGCTTCCCTTGCCGCTGCAGCCTGTATGGCCTTATTTAAAATCCGTTTGGCCTGCGAGGGATTCTCTTCAAGATAATGGCCAAGTTGCTCGTTAACGACTGTTTCCACAAAACTGCCGACTTCGGGATTGGTCAGCCGGACTTTTGTCTGTGCCTCAAACTGCGGATCGGCAAGTTTTACCGCCACGACAGCCGTCAGGCCTTCTCTTAAGTCTTCCCCGGTTGTTACGCCGCCGTTTTTCAGCAGGTTGGCATTTTTGGCGTAGGAATTCATTGTTCGCGTAAGTGCCGCTCTGAAACCCGAAAGGTGAGTTCCACCGTCTATATTGCGGATATTGTTGGCGAAAACCAGCACATTTTCGCTGTAGCCGGTGTTGTACTGCATAGCTATTTCGCAGCTCATCTTTGCCTCAAGGTCTTCCTTGGTTATGTAAATAACGTCCTTATTAAGAACTTCCTTGCCGTCATTTAGATGTTTGATAAATTCCTTGATTCCGTCATTAAATTTGAATACATCCTTTTTGTTTACCCTCTCATCCTTGAAAGTAATCTGCATGTCCTGCGTTCAAATAAGCAATTTCACGTATCCTTTTCAGGAGCGTTTCGTAGTCGAATTCTGCGTCACCGAATATTTCGTCATCCGGCTTAAAGGATATCATGGTGCCTCTTTTATTGGATGGGCCTACTTTTTTCGCCTTGCCTTTGGGAACGCCTCTCTCGCACTCGAAATGATAATGCTCGCCATCTCTGTAAACATCTGCTTCAAGCCATTCACTCAGGGCATTGACAACACTGACGCCGACACCGTGCAGGCCGCCAGCAACTTTATAACTTTCATTGTCGAACTTACCGCCGGCGTGCAGCACAGTCAGCACTACTTCCAGGGCGCTTATCCCGGCTTCTTTATGAATCTCGACGGGTATGCCTCTGCCGTTGTCTTCGACCGTGCAGCTGCCGTCCGCTTGGATGCGCACTGTGATATTATCGCAATAGCCCGCCATCGCTTCATCGATAGAGTTGTCGAGGACCTCGTAAACAAGGTGGTGCAGGCCACTGCTGCTGCGGTCGCCGATGTACATATCCGGGCGTTTGCGAACCGCCTTTAAGCCTTCAAGTATCTTAATATTACTCGCATCGTATTTATGCTCTGTAGCCACTTCAGGTAACTCCTTTAAATAATAATGCCGATTATTTTTCCGTTTATCTTAACGCCAAAATGCTTTTTGGCAAGGATTTATTTGCACCTCTGAAAAACTATGACTTTGAAAAAATCAGAGATTGCCGCGGCCTCAAAGAGGCATCGCAATGACATAAAAACGCAGATTTTGTCATTGCGAGGAGCGCAGCGACGAAGCAATCTCAGGTTTTTCAGAGGTCTCAATCATAGTATTGAGAATAATAAACAGTTTACACATACAAGGACACGGAGACACAGAGAAAAGACACAAGACAGGACAAAATGCTCAACATTGAACATCGAATGAAAACCAGCATGGGAAATCCTGAGGACGAAGCACGAAACAAATTCGAAAAAGAGAAAACCCAAAACGAAAAAAATAACCGCGGAGGGTTCAGGGGGTAATTCTTGATTGTTGGGGCGGCAAAGAATAAGATAGCGGGTATGAAAATCGGATTGACAAAATATGGTCTGCCGCAGGTGGTGGTTTTTCCGGTGGTGTTGCTTATTGTGATGGCGGCTTGCCTTTTTGCGGGGCTGCCTGGCTGGGCTGTCGCGGTCATAGAGGCGGTGTTAGGTATTGTGCTGCTCTGGGTTTTGTCGTTTTTTCGCGACCCGTATAGGGTTGCCCCAAACGAAAAAAACATTCTGCTTTCACCGGCGGACGGCACGATAACCGATATTGAAACCGTAGAGGAGAAAGATTTTATTGCAGGTCAGTCCATCCGGATAGGGATATTTCTGAGTATTTTCAATGTGCATATCAATCGTTCACCGTGTGATGTTGAGGTTAAAAAAATTACATATAAGCCAGGGCAATACAAAAACGCGATGAATGCGCAGTCCGGCAGGGTTAACGAGTCCAACGATTTATGGCTGCTAAGAACCCAGGCCCCGAACGATAAACTGATTGTCCGGCAAATCAGCGGGGCGATTGCCCGGCGAATTGTCTGCAAAACCGCGGAAAAACAAAAATTGGCAGCGGGTGAAAAATTTGGTATGATAAAATTTGGTTCAAGAACTGAGTTATACTTGCCTGCGAGTGGAAAAGCGCATGTCCTTGTTAAAAAGGGCGATAAAGTTAAGGCGGGCGGAACTACCCTTGTAAGGTACGAATAATGCCGAAAATAAGAACTGACGGCGGTAAAGAAGGTTTGCTTCGGCATGTCCGAAGGCATCGGCTCAAATATATAGCGATACTGCCTTCACTGATAACCATCCTTAATGGCGTTTGCGGTTTTGCCTCTATTGTTTTTGCCGCCAAGGATATGACGCAGGGACAGCAGTTTTCATATCACAGGCTGCAGTTTCCGTATTTTGCAATCGCAGGCTATATGGTGCTGGTTGCGATGGTAGCGGACATGCTTGACGGCAGGGTGGCGAGAATGAGCAAAAGCACATCCAGTTTCGGCGGGCAGCTCGACAGTCTTTGCGATGTTATCAGTTTTGGGATTGCGCCGGCTTTTCTGACGCTTAAATTTCTTGAGTCGAAGTTTATAGTTATGTTTGAGCCTCATCCCGTACTGGAAAGTTTTTTCCTGCGATTCATCTGGCTTATCGCCGCGGCATATATAAGCTGTGCCGCGATAAGACTGGCAAGATTCAACGTGGAAAACGAAGAGGACGAATCGGCGCACATGAGTTTCGTGGGGCTGCCCAGTCCTGCGGCGGCGGGGGCGGTTGTCAGTGTTATAATATTCCAACAGGAGATGCTGCACGAAATTTTCGACAGGGGGACGCCGGCTTTTAATTTCTGTGAAAATGTTATTATTTACAGCCTGCCTCTTCTTGTTTTAGCTATGGCAGTTTTGATGATAAGCAGAATCAGGTATCCGCATGTGGTAAATCAATTTATAAGAGGCAAGAAGCCTTTTGCGTACCTTATCGGCTCATTGGCGGTTGTCGGTATGGTTATATGGTTCAGGCAGGGAATCTTTCTGCTGCTGTTCCTCGGTTTTGCGATGAGCGGAGTTGTGAGATGGTTTTATCATAAAGCTACCCGCAAAGCCGCCGATATTACGCAGCCGAGTAATGAAGCAGTCTCCCATGGCGGAGAAGAAACAGATTCATTTATTCCCCACAATCCCTGAAGACAAGTGCTGATTTAGTTCGTCGCGGAAGAGCTGTTCGTCTGAAAATCCCGCTGCTTAGCGCCGGATTGACTCAATTGATAATACTGCTCAACCACGCTGACTAGTCTTGATAAAGTATTTTGCCCTTCCTGGCTTGCTTCGAGGCCGACAATCTGCAGGCCTAAACAAACGTTTTTGCCGCTGGCGGTGGGAAGAATGCTTCTAATCTGAGCACTAAACATTATTGGCTGCGAATAAGGCATAGGCGTGAATTGAATTTCGACAAACTGTCCCTCGCGGACAGCGGGGCTCTGTGCGACATCAAAGCCAATCTGTATGCCTCCCGCAGAAATATCAATAAGTCTGCCTTTGCAGGGTGTTTCCTGAGAACTGCCGCTGTCAGATTCTTTGTGGCGCAGCTTCACCAATATATCCACGTTAAGCCACTCCGGTGCGCTTACCCGAAAATAGCTTCTCCTGGGAATAAATTCGATTTTCTCGGGGATGGCCAAAGTTATTATCCCCCCTCCAATCACGTTTAATAAAGGTTCGAGCGCGGCCACCCCCGTATTGAAAATCACCTTACCGTAGCCGTATTTCAAAGAAAGGCCGACTGACTGACCTACATTGATATTAACCGGATGCGGTTTTTGCCTCGGCGAGACCTCAACTATCAACTCCCCCTGTTTAAAACCCGATATAATTACACTTGCCACGTGCCATTTATCCCTGGAAGAATAACTCAAAATGGCCGGCACTTTTTCCGAAACAAGACTATCTAAAACTTTCCTCAGTTCCCCGTTTCTTAACACCATTATCGAATTCATATCAACCCTCTTTTCCTGAACTCTATAAAATAACAGTTTTTATCCCCACTACGCAAAACATACGAATAATTAACCGGCAAGCCAAATTTTAGTATGACAATTTTTTTTCGTTATGATTTTTTTGTGAAATTTGTGTCGGGCCTATATGGAGCATTGCAAAAACCGCGATTAACGGCTAATATTATCGTACCTATGGAAGAAACTGACGGACCTATAAAAAAATACGTTATTGACAAGGTCGTGCTTTTAGGCATTTTTGCCTTGTCGCTACTGCTGGCCTACATCTAGTCCAGACAAGAACAGCGGTAAATATGTCTGAACCGGTAAAGCTGAAACATACCGGTTTATGGGTATCGGTGCCTGTTGGAAGGGGTTGGCAGGAGAGCGACCCTAAGTGGAGGTACGAGGACAACAGTTTTATTTTGAGCAACTTTTTTATTATGAGTTCCAACATTCCGCATTTGCAGGCTGTTTGCCGATATAGGCTGGTTGCGGATGAGTCAGCGGCGGATATCCAGTTAAAACAAAGGGCCGCTGAAATGGGCGGCACGATTCTGCGAACAGGTCAAATCCGCACCGGGACACTAACCGTTGACTGGGCAGAGATACAAAGCCGGAAATTGGTGTACAGCTTTTTAGGTATTGTAAATCTACCGGACAGTCGCCAGTTGACTGTCCTTGTGGAGCAGTTCACTGGTGAAGATGAGCCGGCAAGGCATGTTTTCAGCAAAATCGCAGGCAGTTTGAGATTCGAAGACAATAAATTATTGGAGGCGGGGGCTGTTATTGTTAAGGAAATCAAAAACACGGGGCTTGACGTTTATCTCAAAGGGATAGAGCCTCAGTCTTTTTTTCTTATAAAAAATGCGCAAAAACGGGCGACAGGTTTTACGATGCACATTATGACTTCTTCGGGCTTAAATGCGGATTTAAATATAAACGGGAGTGTTTATAATTACAGGGCGGGCAGGAATGCCGTAGAACGCGTCGCGGTTTTTCAAAGTGATAATACCTTCGACGAATACGGCTGGAAAAGCGAAATAACTGGCGCGGCGGGTGGCGCGAGGACAGAACTAATCCTGAATAAGACAGGAGAAGTAACGGTGCGAAAATCAGGATTAAAGCTGGAAGAGACTCATTACCGGCTGAGCCCGGCTGCTGTACCGGAGTTTTGTATTGAGGGCGTTTTTAAGCGGATGATTAAGGATAATCAGAAGAAAATAATTGTAGATATTGTTTTATTCGGCGGTGAGGTTGTCCCGACCATGATTTTGCGGTCTGAAGAGCAAAGCGATAATAACATGTTCAGGCTTGACTTTTTGGAGGGCTTTAGTCATTCCGAGGATATTTATCTCGATGAAAGTTTAAAAATTGTGAAAATGGTATGGACTCAAAAAGGGGAGTTTGCCGAACATGCGACGCTCAAAGATATAGTTGAAAGATTTCGCGAGCGTTCGGATTACGTCCTCCAGGAAAGCGAGAAATTGAAGCAAAAGAAAATATGATTGAGATTCTTATTAGAGATTAAGGGATATGGTTATGACTAAAACATCACAGATATACGATTGCATTATAATAGGCGGAGGGCCTGCGGGTTTGGCAGCCGCTTTATACGCGTCACGAGATGGATTTAAAACCGTTATACTGGAAAAGTTTTCACCCGGCGGGCAAATCAATAACACCGACAGGATAGAAAATTATCCCGGTATTATGCGCATAAGTGGGCCGGAGCTTGTCTCGGAAATGGAAAAGCAGGCGGAAGGATTCGGGGCCGAAATAAAAGCCGGCAGCGAAGTTACCGGTCTGCAAAAACTTGCGGATGGTAATATCGAAGTTGCCTGCGACAAGGATAAATATATTGGCAGGTCGGTTATTTTAGCGCCGGGCAGCGATTACCGCAAACTCGGTGTTCCGGGCGAAGAGGAATTCAGAAACGCTGGCGCAGGCGTAAGTTATTGCGGAACGTGCGATGCCCCTTTTTTCAGAGGCAAAGAGGTTGTCGCTGTCGGAGGCGGGAACACCGCGGTTGAGGAGACACTGCATCTGGCTAAATTCGTGAAAAAAGTAACGCTTGTGCATCGCCGCGGCGAATTCAGAGCGACGAAAGTACTTGCGCAGGAACTGCTTGAAAAAGTTAACGAGCCCAATTCAAATCTGGTTGTAAAATATGATTCGGTAGTAACCGCAATTGAGGGTAAGGATAAGGTGCAGTCGGTTAAACTCAAATGCGTAAAAACCGGCAAAGAGGAAAATTACCCATGTGACGGCGCATTTATTTTTGTCGGAATGGTGCCGAACACAGGCTTTCTTAAAGGATTTGTCGATTTATCCGAGCATGGTTTTATCAAATGTGACTGTGCGTATCTTCGCACAAAGATTCCCGGTGTATTTGCGGCAGGTGATTGCAGGGTTGGGGCCGCGATGCAGCTTGCGACAGCCGCCGGCGACGGGGTCGTTGCGGCGATGATGCTCAAACAATATTTAAGAAATCCGAAATGGTGGAACACTACCGTAAGCGACGTACTTCAGCCCGGCGGCTGGTAAAATTAGAATTCAATTAAATACGAACGCATCTAAATGGACTCTCGATTTGATAAACTCGTAAAATTTATCGGCCTGCGGAAAAGCATTACCGGTATGCTGGCTATGGTTGTTCTCGTGGGGATGGGCGAACACATGGCAGAACGTTTTCTGCCTCTTTATATCCAGAGTCTTGCACAGGGAACCACGATGATATTCGCCATCGGCCTTCTGGCGGGGATGGATGACCTGCTCTCGGCGCTTTATTCATTCCCGGGCGGCTATCTTTCAGACAAACTCGGCTCAAAGAGGGCTCTGCTGATTTTTAACCTTCTGTCGATGTTCGGATATGTTATTGTTATCCTGGTGCCGAAATGGTGGGCGGTTCTGCTCGGAGCGGCTTTTTTCATCTCGTGGTCGGCAATATCGCTGCCGGCGACAATGACACTGATTTCGGTTGCCGTACCAAAAGAAAAGCGTGCCATGGGTGTTTCAATGCAGTCGCTGGTTCGGCGAATTCCCAAAACGCTCGGTCCTGTTGTCGGCGGCGCATTTATAGCGATATGGGGCGTTACACAAGGTGTGCGATACGCTTTTGTCGCCGCTTTGATTTTGGCAATAATAGCGATGATACTGCAGCAGATACTTATAGAAGAAGATACGCCGGAACAGCGAAGGGAAAACAGCAAAAATGCGGAGAAAAATCCTTTCCGCCTTTATCGTCGTATGAGTCCGGAATTGCGAGCGCTGCTGATTTCCGACACACTTGTCCGTTTTTGCGAGCGAATACCGGATTCTTTCGTTGTGATATGGTGTACCCGACAGATACTAACACCGGTTTCGGAATTAAATTTCGGTTTTTTGTCGGCCATTGAGAATGTTACGGCGATTTTGATTTATATACCGGTGGCATATTTTGCTGATAAGTTCGGCAAAAAACGTTTTGTAGCCATGACGTTTGTGTTTTTTACTCTTTTTCCTATAACCCTTTTATTCAGTCAATCGCTTGTGCCGCTGATTTTCGCGTTTATCCTTCGCGGGTTGAAGGAATTCGGCGAACCGACAAGAAAAGCACTAATAATGGACCTTGCCCCCGAAGATAAAAAAGCCAGCATGTTCGGACTTTATTATTTACTTCGTGACACCATCGTATCGGTGGCAGCTTTTGGCGGGGCGTGGCTTTGGTCAATCAAACCGGAAGTCAATTTTATTACCGCTTTTGTCTGCGGCGTAATCGGCACAATATGGTTTACCATTTATGGTCGCGACCTTACGTTCCATAAAACCGAGGGTGCATATTCTTAAGGGAGCAAAATTTGTCAGGCGATGAATGTCAACAATTCGGCTGCGGCGATGTCGGATTATATGTCCATATCCCATTCTGTTCGAGTAAATGCCGATATTGCGGTTTTTATTCTGAGCTGATAGGGCGATATGATTCCGCTCGGCTTATCTCCACTTTAATTAGTGAAATAAGCCGGTACGATTTAACCTGCCTTGATACGGTCTACGTTGGCGGCGGCAGTCCCAGTTGCCTGCCCCACAAAGAATTGATTAGGCTGATTGAAACAATTATCTCACGCCGGCAAAAGCCTGTTGAATTTACAATCGAATTTAATCCGGGGCAGGCCGACGAAGATATTTTACGAAAACTTAACGACCTCGGCGTAAACCGTCTTTCTATTGGCACCCAGTCATTTAATCAAAGCGAACTTGATTTTCTCGGCAGGCGACACTCAGTCGACGATGTAAATAAAGCTGTGAAAATATGCCGAAACGCCGGTTTTGACAATATCAGTCTCGATTTAATTTTGGCTATACCTGGTTCGACGCTCGATTCATGGCAGCACACACTAAAATCAGCCATCGCTCTCGGCGTTGAGCATATTTCAGCTTACAGTCTCAGTTATGAGAAAGAAGCGCCTTTATTTCAGGAACTTAAAGCAGGTAAAATTGTTTGCGTCGATGAAGATACCGACAGGGCGATGTATGAAACTGCTATCGATGTTTTAGATATGGCAGGAATATATCAGTACGAAATTTCAGATTTTGCCAGACCCGGGTTTGAATGCAGACACAATCTTCGATACTGGGGGAACCTGGCTTATATCGGAATCGGTCCCGCGGCAGCAAGCTGTTATAAGGACAGACGTACAACTAACATCGCTGACATAAACCGTTATATCGAAGCAATTGAATCAGGCGACAGTGTGGCAGCAGAAAGCGAAGTTCTAACACCCATCGAAAAAGCTTTTGAGACAGCGGTATTGAATCTTCGCCGCCGATGCGGAATCGATATCGCTGAATTTGAACGCCAAACCGGCTTTGACGCGACGCGATTATTTCAGGAAGTTATCATTAAATACCAGGAGTTAGATTTGCTCGAGGTTAAAGATGGGAGGATTTTTCTTACACGACAAGCCCTGCCTATTGCCGATTCTGTTCTTTGTGATTTCTCAAGCAAATAATACATCCAAATGTCATTCCTGCGCAAGCGGGAATCCATCTTTCCTGAACTGGATACCTGCTTTCGCAGGTATGACAGGTCGAATCTGTCAGTTTGAAATAACTAAGCAATTTACGACTGTCTTTTAAACCTGAACTTTGTTTAAGCCGTGAGGCAAAGAAATTCTCTGGGCTGGTAGCTGACGTTTTCTATTTTGAGCGAAGGCTTTTTCGGCAGTCTCGTATAGGCTACAAGCCCGGCTATCAAATGTGCCAGAAAGTTGATCGGGCTGCGGTGGCGTGAATGTTCGATCTGGCAGACATTTTTGAGCGTGTCATTGACCGTTTCAATCAGTGAACGCTTTCGCAGCAGGATTTTCTCCTCCCACTCCATCAAACGGCATTTCATATTTGCACGCATATTGGTTACCAGCTTAATCCCTTTGGCCAGCAGTTTTTCAAACAGGCTCTGGCTGATGTAACCCTTGTCGCCAAATAGCTTTCCGAATAAACCGTCGGCCATTTTCTCCACCGCGCTGCGATCATCGACATTACCTGCGGTCAGGCGACAGCCCAATAATCCGCCGCGATCATTGATGATCAGATGCAGCTTAAAGCCCAAAAACCAGCCCATTGTGGTTTTGCCTATTTGGGCGATGCCGTCAAAAACACGATGGCGATGGATACGCTTATTATGACAGACTTTAAGAGCGGTACTGTCAATAAAAGAAATGCCGGTGGGTTCATCCATGCCATCGGTTTGCAAATAGACAAGCAGCGGGATTATTGCCCTTGGTATCAGATAAACAAAGCGGTCGTAACTGACCAGATCGGGAAAATCATGGCGGTGATGGGCAAGGAGGTACTGATAGAAATCTTTGAAAGTGCGATAGCCGCTGGTTTGGAAGGCAATAAGAATAGTCATGATCTCGCTGGTACTTAAGTTGCCTTGCCTGTTGCGTTTACGTGTTCCATCTTCTATGAGGTGCTTTGCATACATTTTTTCAAAAGCTTTCCAACAATCATCGACATCCACAAATAATGTGGTAAAATCCGCTGTCATACGGCCTCCTTGCCTACTGGGTTAATAATATTTACAAAACTATTATTCCCATCGGCAGATAGGCCGTTTTTCTTGTATCCTTATCCAAAGTTCAGGTTTTAAGGAACTTGCTTATTTATCGTATCTGTATGAGGGGATAGACTTTACCAAAAAGGTTAGTTTTTTTGAGGAGAATAAAATGGAAAAAGTAGAAATGCCTCATCCGGAGGACAATGAACATCTGTGCTATCTGAACAACGTTGGTTTTCAATTCAGCCACGCCGAGGAATACAAGAAACTTGTCAGGAACGGAAACTGTTACTGTAAAAACTGCGGACGCGTTGCGGGGGATAAAAAAAATCTCTGCAACCCTGATAAGTTGTAGCGGTATTTTGTGAGAAAGGGGGCAAAATGAAAAAAATAGCGGTTTTAGTCGAAGACCAATATCAGGTTCTGGAACTATGGTATCCGTATTTGAGGCTGAAAGAAGAAGGCTTTCAGCCTGTATTGGTTGGTCCAGGCAGACAGAAAGAATATCGAAGCAAGGAATGGTACCCGGCAGGGGAAGAAATGACGGTCAAGAATATAAAAGAGTCCGACTTTGATGGTGTTATTATTCCAGGCGGGTACGCGCCGGATTTGTTGCGAAGAGAAGCAAAGATAAACCTGTTTGTAAAGGAAATGTACGAGGCAGGCAAGCTTGTCGCGGCGATTTGCCACGCAGGGTCGGTTCTCGTTTCCGCGGGAATACTGCAGGGCAAAAATGTCACCTGCTATTACGCGATAAAAGACGATGTCATAAACGCCGGCGCAAGATTTACCGACCAGGAAGTTGTTGTGGATGACAACCTGATAACTTCCAGGAATCCGAGCGACCTGCCGGCATTTTGCAGAGAAATCCTTAAATACTTAAAAGTGGCCGGCCACAAGAAAGCCGAACATACGCATGAAAAAGTCGTGCCAGATAATCGGGCAGAATGAATTGTTGACTATTGAAGCGGCGGGCTGTTAAATATTCTTATGAAAAAAACTGGCTGGGAGCATTATTCGCATACCGCCGATATGGGAATACGCGGTTTCGGTTCAACAAAGGAGCAGGCCTTTGCCCAGGCTGCATTGGCAATGATCGCGGTCAGTGTTGAGCTGAAAACAATCAGATGTGATGAGCAGGTCGAAATTTCATGCCATGGCGACGACGAGGAATTATTATTTATCGCGTGGCTTAATGGCATCCTGTATGAAATGGCAACTCGAAAAATGATATTCGGGCAATATTTGAAGTTGCGACAAGCGGCGGACATTTGAGTGGCAAAGCGTGGGGTGAAAAACTGGATTTAAAAAAACATAACCCTTCCGTGGAGATTAAAGGCGCTACCTATTCAGACCTTAAAGTCTATCGGGACTCAAACGAAATATGGATTGCCCAGTGCATTATTGATATATAGCTGGAAGGATTGACGATGTACGCAGACAAGGTAAAAAAGCAGGCCGGTTATCAATGGCGGATTGAGCCGTTCGATGATATGCTCGTTCCGTTTATTATTTTCGGCGATGATACCATTATAAAAGAGCTTGATGATAAGGTTTATGAGCAGGGGATAAATGTCGCCAGACTGCCTGGTATAGTTAAGGCCTCTTATGCGATGCCTGATGCACACTGGGGCTATGGTTTTCCGATAGGCGGTGTGGCGGCGTTCGACCCCGAAAAAGGCGGCATCATTTCCGCTGGCGGTGTGGGGTTCGATATTTCCTGCGGCGTGCGTGCGATTTTGACAGGACTTACCTCTAATGAAATTGAGCCTGTAAAAGGCAAACTCGCAGAAGTTTTAGCGCATCGGATTCCTGCGGGGGTGGGCAGTACCGGAAGGCTGAAACTTTCCTATAGTGAAATTGATGAAATGCTGATTGGCGGGGGCAATGGGCTGTAGATAAAGGGTACGGCACAAAACAAGACCTTGAGCGCATCGAAGAGGATGGTAAAATGCCCGGTGCCCAGCCGAGATATGTCTCCGACCACGCCAAAGAACGTCAAAAAGAAGAAGTAGGCACGCTTGGTTCGGGCAATCACTATCTTGAAGTGCAGAAAGTAGTGGAAATTTTCGATGTTAAAATAGCGCAGGCTTATGGCATCAAGCAGGATGACATTGTGATAAGTATTCATTGCGGCTCAAGAGGATTGGGACACCAGGTAGCGACGGATTTTCTTCCGCGAATGCTTAAAGCTGCCAATGAAGCGGGAATAAAATTGCCGGAAAGAGACCTCGCCTGTGCGCCTATTAATTCAAATGTCGGACAGCAGTATATCGGAGCGATGTGTGCCGGTATTAACTGCGCTATCGCGAATCGCCAGATGCTGACACATCTGGTACGAGAGGTTTTCAGCCAGGTTATTCCCAGGGCGGATTTGAAACTGCTCTACGATGTGTCTCATAATACCTGTAAACTTGAGGAACACGAGGTTGACGGTAAGATGAGAAAGTTATTTGTGCATCGCAAAGGCGCCACTCGCGCTTTTGGGCCGGGACATCCCTCGCTGCCGGAGAATATACGGCCGTTCGGTCAGCCGGTGCTTATAGGCGGTACTATGGGGACATCATCATATATTCTGGCCGGCACGCAAAAAGGTATGAGCCTGTCCTTCGGTTCGTGTTCTCACGGCGCAGGCAGGGCTATGAGCAGAACGCAGGCCACTAAAAGATGGAACGGCAGAGAGATTGTTAAAACACTAAGCCAAAAAGGTATAATCATCAAATGCGCATCGGCTCGCGGAATCGCTGAAGAAGCGCCGCTGGCTTATAAGGATGTCAGCGTGGTCGCCTACGCGACTGAAAAGGCACAGTTGGCTAACAGGGTAGCCGAACTTGTGCCTCTGATTTGTGTCAAAGGCTAACGCTATAAACAGAAGACTTTTAATCCGTTCAATTTCCAGTCTTAGGCTTTTTACTACCCTTAAACAAGGATTTTCCTTATTTCAAATTCATCACCGGTAGGTTAAAAAAATATGTGTTGATTATGGAAATTTTAAAAGCAGGCATATTAGGTGTGGAGAGAACTTTGTGGACAGAATAGATTCAAAGCTTGCCCAGCTCGAAAATAAGGAATGGATTGAGTCTCTTGAAGATGTGATGCTCAATGAGGGGCCGCAAAGGGTTCAGGAACTGTTTGACCTGCTTCACGTCAAAGCACAAAAATTCGGAATAAAAATCAGCCACGTTAATACGACCCCTTACATTAACACAATACCGTTACATCAGCAGCCTCCTTATCCCGGTAAGCGTGAAATCGAACGCCGCATCAAAAGTATAATTCGCTGGAACGCAATGGCGATGGTGGTGCGAGCCAACAGAATGGAACATGGCATCGGCGGACATATTTCAACATACGCCTCGGCGGCGACTCTTTTCGAGGTTGGGTTTAATCATTTCTTCCGCGAAAAATCAGGAGCAGGATGGTGACATAATTTATTTTCAGGGACACGCCAGTCCTGGTATTTACGCCAGGGCATTTTTGGAAGGACGTTTTTCCTGGACCGACCTTGAAAACTTCAGACGTGAGCTTAACTCAGGCGGGGGGCTGCCGTCATATCCTCATCCAAGACTCCTGCCGGATTTTTGGCAATTTCCGACCGTTTCGATGGGACTTTCACCGATTACGTCAATCTATCAGGCGCGTTTTAATCGTTATCTTGAAAATCGCGGCTTGAAAAAACCTTCCGACCAGAAAGTGTGGGTATTTTTAGGCGATGGAGAAATGGATGAGCCGGAAAGTCTCGGCGCTATTAGCCTTGCTGCGAGAGAAAAACTTGATAATCTTATTTTCGTTATCAATTGCAACCTGCAAAGATTGGATGGCCCCGTACGCGGTAACGGCAAAATTATTCAGGAACTCGAAGCTGTTTTCGCCGGGGCGTGCTGGAATGTGATTAAAGTTATCTGGGGCTCCGACTGGGACATTCTGCTCAGCAGGGATAAAGATGGAATTCTCGCCAGACGTATGCAGGAAATTCCTGACGGGCAGTATCAGAAATACACCGTTTCACGGGGCGATTATATTCGTAAAGATTTTTTCGGAGTAGACAAACGTTTGCTTGAAATGGTGGAAAACTATTCCGACGAACAAATCGAAAAACTCAGCAGGGGAGGCCACGACCCGGTAAAGGTTTATGCGGCGTATAAAGCGGCTGTAGAACATAAAGGTTCACCGACTGTTATTCTGGCCCAGACAATAAAAGGTTACGGCCTGGGTGAAGCTGGTGAAGGCAGGAATATTACCCACCAGCAGAAAAAACTTAATGAACAGGAACTGCTTGAATTCAGAAACCGGTTCGGCATACCCATACCCGATGGTGAAGTGCAGGAGACACCTTTTTATAAGCCGGCGGAGGAAAGTGAAGAAATTAAGTATCTTCAAAAATGCCGGAAAAAACTCGGCGGCTACATTCCCTCTCGCACAGCGAAAGTTGAACCGATAAAACCCCCAGCAGATGAGTTATTCGAAGAATTTTATAAAGGCAGCGGCGATAGAGAAGTCGCAACAACAATGGTCATGGTCAAGCTGTTGTCAAACCTCCTGAAAGATAAGGAAATAGGAAAGTTAATTGTTCCTATTGTGCCGGATGAGGCACGAACCTTCGGAATGGAGTCACTGTTCAGGAACACCGGGATTTATTCGCCGCTTGGACAGTTATACGAGCCCGTGGATAAGGAAAGCCTGCTGTACTACAACGAACAAAAAGATGGCGCGATTCTTGAAGAAGGAATAACCGAAGCCGGCGCGATGTCGTCCTTTATAGCCGCCGGAACAGCCTACGCAACACATGGAATCAATACAATCCCATTCTATTTCTTCTATTCTATTTTCGGCTGTCATCGAATGTTTGACCTCATTTGGGCTGCCGGAGACTGCATGGCAAAAGGTTTTCTTGCAGGTGGAATCTCAGGCCGGACAACGATGGCCGGCGAAGGCCTTCAGCACCAGGACGGCCACAGTCATCATTTCGCCTTTGCCGTCCCTAACCTTAAAGCCTACGACCCCGCTTTCGCCTATGAACTGGCCGTAATCGTACGCGAGGGAATCCGCAGAATGTATAAAAAACAGGAAAACATTTTTTATTACATCACCATTATGAACGAGTTCTATAAAATGCCTCCCATGCCTCAGGGCGTTACAGAAGGCATCCTTAAAGGCTTGTACAAATACAAAGCCTCCGACAAAAAAGACGCCATAGCAAAAGTAAATCTCTTAGGAAGCGGCACCATAATGAATGAAGTCATCAAAGCTCACGAAATGCTCGAATCAAAATATAACATAAGCACGGACGTTTGGAGCGTTACCAGTTATAAAGAGCTATATACCGACGCGGTCGAAACAGACCGCTGGAATATGCTCCATCCCTCGCAGACGCCACGGATTTCTTATGTTCAGCAATGCTTCGAAAATGCGGGAAACATTTTTGTAGCCGCTTCGGATTATTTAAAAACTCTCCCTTACTCAATCGCCAAATGGATACCGGGCCGATTAATCTCACTCGGAACCGATGGTTACGGCAGAAGCGACAGCCGCACCAGTCTGCGAAATTATTTCGAAGTCGACGTGCGTTTTATCACTTTGGCCGCATTACAGGCTTTAGCTGCCCAAGGCGTTATACAGCCCGATATTGTTGAAAACGCAATAAAAGATTTGAATATAGACCCGGAAAAGGTTTCGCCTTTATCGATTTAAAAGGAGTTAGCGAAAATGATTGAAGAAGTTCGCCTGCCTGAAATATCTGAGAATGTTGATTCCGGCGATGTTATCTCTGTCCTGGTAAAACCTGGTGACTTCATAAAAGCCGAACAGCCCATCGCCGAACTTGAAACCGAAAAAGCGACCTTCGATGTCCCTTCGCCCATCAGCGGAAAGGTAATAGAAGTAAATCTAAAGCCCGGCCAGAAAGTCAAAACCGGCCAGGTCATTATAAAAGTCGATACCGCCGCTCCGCCTGAAATGAAAAAAACTGCGCCGCCAACACAGCCGCAACCGCAGGAACATCAGGAGATTATTCGCAAGCCTGAGAATAAACAAGCACCCGAAGAAACAACTCCATCCGTTTCAGGAGCCATTCCTGTTGCCCCATCTGTCCGTCATCTGGCAGGGGAACTGGGTGTCGATATTGAAAAGGTTCGCGGCACAGGCCCTGATGGCAGAATTTCCGCTGAGGATATTAAACAGTATGTCAAACAGCTTATCAGCGGTGGAGCAGCTTCTCGCGAGGAAGTTGTAGCTATGCCGCTGCCGGATTTCTCTAAATGGGGAACTATCGAACGCCAGCCCATGACCGTTACCCGCAAAAAAATCGCCGACACGCTAACTTATGCCTGGCACACAATTCCGCACGTTACGCAATACAGCCAGGCGGATATTACGATGCTTGAGGAATTCCGAAAGGAGTACGCCCCCAAGGCCGAGCATGCCGGCGGCAAACTTACCATAACGGCGATATTATTAAAAGTTGTCGGCGAAGCACTTAAGCATTTTCCGAAATTTAACGCGAGTCTCGATCCCGTAGCAGGGGAAATCATCTATAAAAAATATTATCACATCAATGTCGCCGTAGAAACCGAACGCGGCCTTTTAGTCCCCGTCGTCCGCGACGTCGATAAAAAGACCATTTTACAGCTTGCCGTCGAGCTTACCGAATTATCTGAGAAAACTCGCACAGGTCAGGTCTCGCCCGATGAAATGGTAGGCGGCAATTTTACCATCTCAAATCTCGGCGGTATAGGCGGGACAAATTTCGCCCCCATTATATACTGGCCTCAAGTCGCGATTCTCGGCGTCGCCCGTGCCGCACAAAAACCGCTCTACTTCAACGGCCAGCTTCAGCCTCGCCTGATTGTCCCCTTATCGCTTTCCTACGACCACAGGCTCATAGATGGCGCTGAAGCCGTCCGCTTCCTAACCTGGATTGTCGATGCCCTTGAGAAACCCTTCCTTTTGGAAATGGAGAAATAGCCGTAACATAAAAAGGCTTACCCTTTTACTCGCCGAAAGCAAATCGGGGCTGAGGAATTCATCGTGCGTGCATCCTTACCTCGGTATCTCTGCCACATTGGATTGAGACCAGTTTTCCCGCTTTCTTTCTTTAGACTTTGATAATTTCCAAATTCTTGAGAGCATTCAGAAAGATTTCTATGGCCAGACATATTTGCACAAATATCAGTACAGAGCCAATTACAGTGAGAATAATCATCAGACCCGGTATCTTTATGACCCAGTCGATGAAGTACATCACCATGAAATCCAGCACCATCATGATAGCCAGGCAGATGGTTACAGATTGCATCATCCCCGGGTACTGCGGTGCAAGCATCATGAAGATCAATATGGCAGCGACGCTGGCAGGCGGCACGATACCCGGAACGGCAACTGGCGAAGCGGCGAGTTGGTTTGCGGTGGGTGTGCCGGAGCTTGGGCTTGACGAAAGTCCTTTTTGAAAGATGACCTGCAGCGCGGCGATCAGCAGGACCAATCCTCCTGAGATTCGCAACGCGTCAATAGAGATGCGATACTTACCCAGGAGAGTCCCCCCTGCCAGTGCCACAAACGCACAGAGCGATGAGGCAATCACAGTACCCCGGATAGCTACGCTCCGCTTGAATCGGCTGTCCGTGCCTCGTGTCACACCAGCAAAGAACGGGATAAGCTTAACCGGCCCAAGCAGCATGAAGAATACCGTGAAGATAAATGAAAACTCTTCCATAGACTTTTCCTTGGATCTACCGCCACCTTCAAAGTTTGGTATATCTTTTCAAGCACCAATCTATCCAGCAGCACTGGAAGCACGATAAAAAAGCCAACGACAGTCAGCCCTAACCATGAAGTGTGTCCATTTTGCATAGGGTTCATCTCCTCTTTTTTGTTACGGAGTGTACTCGTCCGGCCATGCGCGGGCCTATGCGACCTGACTCAGTATTGCCCACGAATGGCTCAAGGAATAAACCGTCTCTGGATGTTGACTTGGGAAATTTCATTTAAGGTCTCTCCCCGCTGGTGCCCTGAATGAACGCGGCCTGCTTGCCCACTTCCAGTACCTGCTTGGGATCCAAAAGGCCGTAAAGCTGGATGAGCTTGGCCACCAGCCCGGTCCAGCCGGTCTGATGGCTCGCACCGAGCCCGGCACCATTATCGCCGTGGAAGTACTCGTAAAAGAGAATGTGGTCGCGCCAGTGGGGATCGGTCTGAAATTTCTCCGTGCCGCCGTAAACAGGTCGCCGGCCGTGTCCGTCGCGCAAAAAGATCCGGCTGAGCCGATCGGCGATCTCCTTGCTCACCTCGAAGAGGTTCATCATCTTCCCTGACCCCGTGGGACACTCGATTTTGAAGTTGTCGCCGTAGTACAGGTAGAAGTTCAGGAGAGCCCGGATGATCATGGCGTTCACCGGCATCCAGACCGGCCCCCGCCAGTTGGAGTTGCCGCCGAACATACCTGTGTTCGACTCGCCCGGCAGGTAGTCCACACGGTACTCTTGGCCGCCTACGTGCAAGATATAGGGATGCCGTTCGTGAAACTTCGAGAGCGAGCGGATGCCATAGGGGCCGAGGAACTCGTTCTCGTCGAGCATCTTTGTAAGGATCCGGCGGAGCCGCTCCGGGTTGACCATGGCAATGATCCCACGCTCGGCTACGCCCAAGTGTCCCGGGCCTGTGGGGTGCATAGTCTCCCGCAGTTCAGGCATCCGGCGATGACGTGCCATAAGCTGAGCCATAGCCCGCGGTACGCGCTCCCGCTGCCATTTCTCGATCACCGTCGCGGCGCACAGGGGCAGAAGGCCCACCATCGAGCGCACCTTGAGCCGCGTGGCGCTGCCGTCGGGGAGCTGCAGCAGATCGTAGTAGAAGCCATCCGCCTCGTCCCACATGCCGTCCTGACCGGGACGGTTCATGGCGGCGGCAATATATGCGAAGTGCTCCACGAACTTCACGACCATGTCTTCATAGGCTGGGTCGTGGGCGGTGATCTCCACCGCGAGCTCCAGCATGTTCTGGCTGAAGAGAGCCATCCACGCCGTGCCATCCGCCTGCTCCAGGTGGCCACCAGTAGGCAACGGCGCACTGCGGTCGAAGATGCCGATGTTGTCGAGGCCAAGGAAGCCGCCCTCGAAGACGTTCTTGCCGAAGCGGTCCTTGCGGTTCATCCACCAGGTGAAGTTCAAGAGCAACTTATTGAATGCCGACTTGAGGAAATCCACGTCTGTCTCGCCGCGAAGGGCCTGCTCGGTGCGGTGGAGGAACAACGTCGCCCATGCGTGGACCGGGGGGTTCACATCGCTGAAGTTCCACTCATAGGCGGGCATCTGGCCGCTTGGATGCAGATAGACACCACGGAGCATCAACTTCATCTGCTCCTTGGCGAAGTCGGGGTCGACGATAGAAAGCGGCAGCGTGTGGAAGGCCAGGTCCCAGGCCGCATACCAGGGGTACTCCCACTTGTCGGGCATGGAGATGATGTCCTCGTTAACCATGTGGAACCACTCCGAGTTCCTGGAGTTGCGATATCCGGTATGAAGGGGGTTGGAGTGATGTTCATCCAGCCAGTTGTTACCGTCGAAGAAGTAGAACTGCTTGCTCCAAAGCATGCCGGCGATGGCCTGACGCATCACATTTGCAGCGTCTTGGCTCACTGATGGCGGCGTCACCGACTTGTAAAACTCATCAGCCTCACGAAGCCTGTCAGCGAAAACTTCATCAAAATTCTTTCCAAAGGGTTTGTCCCTCTTGTCCGCAGAAATGTTGGAAAGCCTCAGGCGAATCACTTTGGTCTGACCGGCGCCGACATTGAGTTTGTAGCGTGCCGCGACCTTGGTGCCCTGATTTTCAGGATTCACTGTCTCCTTTCGGCCATGTACCACGTAATTGTTGATTCCGTCCTTGACGTAGGGGCTTTCGTTCTTTTGTCCAGGGAAAAGCCGTTCATGGTTCGTCTCGTTCTCAGTGAAGAGCAGCGGCACATCACCTTCGCAGGAAAGGATAAATTCACCCAGCAGTGGATGCGTTGCCGCGACAGCGCTTGTGCCAGGCGCTGTCCTTGATCTTTTTGAGGTTTGGTTTCTCGGCAGCCCTGCTGGATTCGGCAATCCACGCCGCCCAGTCGTTCCGAAACCACAGTGTCGGCAGCAGATGCAGTTCGGCCGCTTCCGGTCCACGGTTGACTGCCGTGATCCGCATCAGGATGTCTTCCGGACCGGCTTTGGCATACTCCACGAAGACGTCGAAGTATCGGTCGTCATTGAAGACGCCGGTGTCGAGAAGTTCATATTCCCATCTCATCCCGCGTCCGCTGTCTGTTCGTCCGCACGAGATCATTATAGGGATAGGCAGCCTGGGGATACTTGTAGAGATACTTCATGTACGAGTGGGTCGGCGTGCTGTCAAGGTAGAAGTAGTATTCTTTCACATCCTCGCCGTGATTTCCCTCACTGTTGGTGAGCCCGAAGAGACGCTCTTTGAGGATGGGGTCCTTCCCGTTCCACAGGGCCAGGGCAAAGCAGAGCCGCTGCTTATCGTCAGAGATGCCCGCCAGACCATCTTCGCCCCACCGGTAGGCGCGGGAGCGGGCATGATCGTGAGTAAAGAAGTTCCAGGCATCACCCCCTTCGCTATAGTCCTCGCGCACCGTTCCCCATTGCCGCTCGCTGAGATACGGCCCCCATTTTTTCCAGGGAACATTCTTGTCGCGCGCTTCCAAAAGTCGCTTTGATTCTTCATTGTTTTTCATGGTAAGTCTCCTTTCGCTAAAATCTGCTCAAGCAGCTATAGAAGAACGACTTATATTCTTTCATTTTACTCATAAGTCTAAACTTGATTGGAAGTTTCAATATAAGATTTCTCCTTATATCACTCAAGGAAATTGCCTATATATACTGACGCGATAAAACAAGCGCAACTGAAAAACTGAAGTTGCAGCCTCAATATCTTTGAGAAGAAGTTGAAGAGGTGCATCTGCCGTTTGTAGGTAGAAATAGACACCCCATTGTCATTGCGAGGCCTGCGAAGCAGGCCGTGGCAATCTATTATGCTGATTGGGCTATGAGATTGCTTCGCTTCGCTCACAATGACAAAAAATGGATTTACCTACAAACGGCAGATGCACCCAAGTTGAAGTATCCGAAGAATTGACACTTGAACTTCTGGCGTTCTTCTTGTATGTTTCTCGGAATTGCAGCATACATAGCACACCGTTAATATCTCACACAACGCCCGCCGACGGACAGATCCGCCTTGAACCTAATGCTTCTGAGTCTCCGTTTCCGCATAGACTACAACTGGAAAAAGCATGGAAATAAGTAAACAATTATCTCACAGTGTATATTTCCTCTATGCCGCCAGTTAAACCGCTTGGCTTAAATGTCCATAACGGTTTTTGCCCATCCCATTCATTCTTGTAAATGAACTATGCGTACGCTTACTAAGGTGGCCTAAGATCATTTTAATGCGAGTCTTTAAGGCGTTTTTCAAATCGTGAAGCCCAGCCATCTATGACGCTTTTTGCTGCTGACCAGTCACCCAGGTTCGTGAACGGAATTCTGCCGCCCTTCCCTGATTCCACAACCGCCCCAATCTGCTGGTTGGTCATCGAATCGACGACCTCAGCCTCCATCGATGCGCCGCCAATGCCGGCACCCAGTAAACTTGCCTGAGGTAAAATGTTGATGGCGCTGGTTTTCTGAATGTCCGTCAGAGCTACGCGTATCCTTGCGACCCCGGGACCAGGCTGATAGGCAATTTTTTTGCCGGCACCCTTGACGGCTTCGATAATCTGCGAATGCGTGTAACCTGTCAAATCAGTGATCTGCTCATCAGTCAACTTACCTTCGGATTTTGCTCCGCGATAGAAACGCACTTGCACAGGATCGACGATAAAACCAGAATATTTGGCCACCGCTTCTTCATTGACGTAACGCAGACTCGAATCGGATTCTTTCTGCAATTTGGAATAATCGCTCAGAAAGCCTGTTTTAGTCTGCCTGCCGCCACAGCCATTGAATAGAACCAACGCGGTTACAATACTCATGGCTAACATCATTTTTGTCTTCATTTTTTTCCCTTTCTAAATTTAAAATTAAACAATATCGACCGCCGCTACTTTGCCGCGGATTCTTTATCGCTTGTCCCTTTAAAATCTGGAAGTAATTGTTTGTTTCCCGTTTCATCTATCTTCGTTTGCATCATCTTCTGGAGTTCGAGCATTGGCTGCTGGCTCACACTAAGACCGCCTTCTATGGGGCGGTCCAGGTCTGCGATAAGAAAAACTACAGCCGAGAAAGTTAATGCCAGCACAATACCCATCTTAAGACAACCCTTGCCGGACAGTCCGGCCTGATACCCTACTATAATCATAGAGGTGATTGTTATGATATACAGGACATACCAGATTGGTGTTGGTATGTTATATCTGAACACTGTTACTCGGCTGTTATGGAGGTCTATCATCTCGTTGAGTGAATCGATGAACAGAGCGTCAATCTCCGAGTTGCGTTCAGCCTTAGTTATAGCAATAGCATGCGACCACATCTGGTCATGCAGCATCTCCGAACGAGAAAAAACTTCGTGAAGCTTTTTTGGTTCCTTGGACAGGTACTCTCTTGCCAGATTAGCGCGTATATCCACGTACTCACGCAGTAATTTGCGAATCTCGCTGCGATGAGGTTCCAGAAGCAGCCCCGCACGCAGATATGTAGTGCCGATAGCGTTGACTTCGTCAAGAAGAAGCTGCTTTCTGGTTTGCAGGCGTTCTGCCGCCATTCCAAATGTAAAAGCAAGCATAAATGCCAGCAACCCGAGTGTGGCGCCGATGATTGTGCCAAGTGATGATTCAGTCTCGTGGTCTGGCTGCCTTCTTCTGCGGCCGCCAAGTAGTGCTCCGATCCAGATTGAGAACAAAACAACGACAATAGTAAGTAGAAATATGCCCCAAAGGGGGATTTGCTCCAGCCAAAAATCAGACTTCATAGTGTTATTCTCCAAACTCTGTAAATTGACGCAGCGGTATGATCAACTCCTTCCATCGCGTCACAAACCTGACAATGTTTTTCAGAATTTATTTAAGGAGTCCAGGTCCATTGTGTTTCATTGGAATCACTCGCAAGAGGCGGCGTCTTGTTCCATTTGTAGCCGCCTTTGGCCATATCAAAGCCCAGATCAAACAGACGCTTCATCTCCACAGGGTCGAACATCTCTTTGCCGTGTGATTCGTAGTCGTGAGGAAGACTGACATAATTGAAATCAATCTTGTCTCGCTTGGCGACAAAGTAAAGACGGAGGATGTCTGACCAGCTGTGGGCTGTCATCAATGCAGAAAATGAACGCTGGGCGATTTTTATAGTCCTGCGAGGTACGTGCATAGGTTCGGTATCCAACTTGCCGTTTCGGATTACGTAAATACTGCACAAGCCTTCCTGTCCGGACATTTCGGTCTGTTCGGTAAATAATCTTCCATAGCCAAAAACCTCTGTAAGCACGCCGCCGTCAACATGCATCTCATCGTATTTCTTGCCATTCACTTCCACATCGAACCGTATCGGCGGAAACGCGCCTGGAATCGACGCCGAGGCCAGCATCACTTTTCGGAATAATTTCAGCGAATCGGGCTGACCGCTGCTTGCAATGGCTCCCATATCCCATATTACAAACCGTTCAGCGTCCAGATTTGTGGTGCCTATATACAACCTTCTGCCTTTTGCGTACTCCCTGGCGACCGCCGCTAAGACTTTCTCATCGACAAGTTGAGTAATTAATTTCTGCAACGGTTTTGTGTTTGCATAAGATTCACCTACAAGTACCGGCATAATGCCGAAACCCAGCAGCCCCTGAACATCCAAAATATCTCTCGTCCGGATAGTTGTATAGTACTTCTTAAGTGCTTCATCATATTCAGAACCTAGAAAAGCAAGGGGGGCGATGAGCGAGCCTGTACTGATACCTGTAACAATCCTGAAATTAGGGCGTGTTCCTGAAGCTGTCCAGCCGTTTAAGAAGCCTGCTCCGAATGCACCGCTAGCGCCGCCGCCGGATAATGCCAGAAAGCTGCAATCGGATGAAGTATCTGCTCCCGTTTTGATATCCGGCTTGTACTCCACATCCCAAAAACGAATGTTTGAAAAGCCGGTCAAATGTCCCTCAGCTATTTTAGCCAATGGGACAGGATTTCGAGGCAGCCCACAGCCGGATAAAATAGTTATGAATAGTACAGATAATAAAATAAGCTTTATTTTGACATTATTAACGATTTGCATGTAAATATCTCCTTAAATTTTGTGAAAATACGAATAAAATAATCAGACACATCTTTCATTTTTTTTCTTGTGAGTCACGTTTATTTTTCACCGCCGGCGAGATTGATATCTTTAGACACGGGCTCGATACCCTCGGCATAACAAACATGTGTGATCCAGACAAATTCTTTGTCCTTACGAACCCCAAGCACGCAACAGCGGTCAACGTCAAAAAATCCAGAATCTGCTTCAAGGCACGCTCTATCTCACCATCAATCTCGCTGGAGGGCAAACGTATGAAGCGAGCAGATATATCTGAAATAAGGGTCTCAAACCGAATACGGTTTTCAAGTTCTGCACGCATGGGTATATTTGCTTTGGCCATGGTGATATTGTTTCCAAAAGATATTTATCTTCCAAAGGCTAATTCTACCAACTTTATTTGGCAAAAGCCATTCGATATTCTTGCTGAACGGCCAAAAATTGATGAAAATCGGGGCGACAGGACTTGAACCTGCGACCTTTGGACCCCCAGTCCAACGCGCTAGCCAAACTGCGCTACGCCCCGATAAATGAATCTTTTAACATATTTTCGTGTTCAAAACAAACCTTTTTTGTCATAGCCGCGACGAATGTGGGAAAACGCAGTTTATTCGCTAAAAAGGCAATCTGCTGCAGGATAAGTCAGGCAGGAAATACCGCTGATAAAAAAATACTTGACAAGTTAGGCTCAACTAACTATATTAGCAGTAACGAAGTTATGAAAGCGCAAACAGACAATAATTTAAGTGCGTCGCTTGAAGATTACTTAGAGGCGATATTTAATATAGCCGGCTCATCTGGCGTAGCACGCAGCAAGGATATCGCAGAAACGCTTGGCGTATCGTGTTCCTCTGTTACCGGCGCAATGCACCTGCTCAGTAAAAAACATCTGGCGAACTATAAACCTTACGATTACGTAACACTTACTGAACAGGGGAGGAAAGGACCGAACAAGTGGTAAAAAGGCATAATATTTTACATTCTTTTTTTACGACTGTCCTCGGCATAGATTCCGAGGTTGCAAAGCGAGCTGCCTGCAAAGCGGAACATTCGCTTGGTCCGCAGGTGATTTCAAGGTTGCTGGCTTTTATAGAATTTGTGGGTACCTGTGAAAAAGAAGGTGTTGCACTAACTGAAGAATTTGCAAAATACTGCAAGGCAGGCAAACACAGGAAAAAAACAAAGACAGGAGAAAGGATTTGATGAACGTAACAGCAATGGTACACAAGGAGAAAAGGCCTCTGTCGGAGGTGAAACAAGGAGAGAAAGTTCGCCTTACAGGCGTTGATGCCGGTCACGGATTAAACAGCCGTCTCGCGGCGCTTGGCATTGTCCCCGGAACTGAAATAACAATAGTTAAAAAAGGCAGTCATGGTCCTTTTGTTGTAAAAGTAAAAGGTTCAAAAATGGCGCTCGGCAGAGGAATAGCTCACCGGATATTTGTAAAATAGTTGAATCACAGTTTTTTTGAAATAAAAGTTTGCCGTGCCTAACTTTTTCGGGCAGACTTTAAGGATGCTTATATAAATGAAGAAAATCATCGCGGCATTGGCGGGTAATCCCAACAGTGGAAAAACCAGCATATTCAACATGCTCACGGGGGCCCGTCAGCACGTGGGTAACTATCCCGGCGTAACAGTTGAAAAAAAAGAAGGCATTTGCCATTACAAAGATTATGAAATCACATTTGTTGACCTCCCCGGCACATACGCTTTATCTGGATATTCCGAAGATGAAATCGTTACACGGAATTTCATTATAGATGAAAAACCGGATGTCGTCGTCGATATTCTCGACGCATCGAGCATTGAACGCAATCTTTATCTTGCCACGCAACTGATTGAAATGAATAAGCCTCTTGTGCTTGTTTTTAATATGAGCGATATTGCTGAAAGGAATGGACTTATTTTTGATACTGCGCAGTTATCAAGTCTCCTGGAAACCCCGATAGTTCAGACTGTCGGCAGCAGGTCAAAGGGGAAAATTGAACTGCTGGAAGTTATAATCAATACTGTTTTCTCAACTTCCGCCGTGGTCTCGCCGGAAATTAATTACGGCGATGAGATTGAAAAGGCTATTAACGATATTTCTGCTATTCTCGCAAAAAACGAACCTCACCTGACTGCGAATTATAATACAAGATGGCTGGCGATAAAAATGCTCGAACAGGATGCTGACATAGTCACCAAAATCAAGAATCCTGAAACACTAAGTTTTGCGAGCCGTGTTATTAGCGATATTGAGAAATTCCTTGGCGATAAGCCCGAAATTATTCTTGCGGACCGCCGTTATGGTTTTATCTCCGGCGCATGCCAGGAAACTATAAAACAGACCGTCGAGCAACGACACAGTAAAAGCGACATGATAGACGCCATTGTTATTCACAATATCTTTGGCTTGCCGATATTCCTTGGTTTTATGTACATTGTGTTTGTTCTTACCTTCAGGATTGGCCGATACCCCATGCACTGGCTGGAAAAACTTTTCGATTACGGTGCTGTTTTAATAAATAATGTCTGGCCTGCCGATACGGCTTTGTGGCTGAATTCGCTTATCATTGACGGCATCATTGCCGGGGTCGGTGGTGTAGCGGTTTTTCTGCCGAACATTTTGCTTTTGTTTTTCGCCATAGCGATGCTCGAAGATACAGGGTATATGGCTCGTGCCGCGTTTGTCACCGACCGGTTCATGCACAAAATGGGGCTGCACGGGAAAAGCTTTATTCCAATGCTCATAGGTTTCGGCTGCTCGGTCCCGCCATAATGTCGACAAGGATACTCGAAAATCGCCGAAACCGTCTGACGACAATAATGATTATTCCCCTGATGAGCTGCGGTGCGAGGTTTACCATTTATATGCTAATTATCCCTGCGTTTTTCCCGCCTGTGTGGCAGGGGCCGATGCTGTGGCTTATATATCTTATCGGTATCGTTCTTGCGGTGATATGTGCCAGAATACTGCGGCTTACAGCCTTTAAGGGTGAAACGGCTTCGTTCGTAATGGAATTGCCGCCATATCGCATGCCAACCTTTAAGGCTATCACGCTGCATACTTGGTACCGCGGCTCGATGTACCTGAGAAAAGCCGGTACGATAATTCTCGGCCTTTCGATACTGCTGTGGTTTGCGAACAGCTATCCGAAACCTGATTCCGCGATAACCGCAAATCTCAGTGCCAGGCAGGCTCACGAACTCGAACTTGAGTATTCAGCAGTCGGCAGACTTGGCCGTATTATAGAGCCGGTTCTCAAGCCCATAGGTTTTGACTGGAAGATAGGTACCGCTTTTATCTCTGCGCTTGCCGCGAAAGAGGTATTTGTCAGCCAGCTTGGAATTATTTATGCCGTTGGCCAGGAGAGCGGCCAGCCCGCCGAGAGCCTGCATAAGGAATTACGCAATAATTACAGCAGGCTGACGGCGTTCTGCATACTGCTGTTTAGCCTGATTACCGCACCTTGTGCCGCTACGGTGGCGGTGACAAAAATCGAAACCGGACTGTGGAGATGGGCATTGCTTCAGTTTTTCGGTCTGACTGCTCTTGGTTATGTCCTGACATTTGTTGTTTTTCAGGCCGGCAGCATGATAATTAAAATTGCCGGTTAAAAATATGGCTTGGGCGAAAGGTCGATAAATGGCTTGCCTGTTTTCATGCGGAATAAATAATCAGTAATCCAAGAAATAAAATAAATCCTGCAAATGTGCGAATAATCCAAACAGGCTGTTTCAGCGTCCATTCCATTACAGATTTAAATTTCGCAGGCTTTATTATGAATACAAGAAGTCCCGATATTAGAAATAAAATTCCCAAGGCAGCTATCATCCTTGACATGTGACACCTGCCGGCTCCAAGCAGCAGTATTACAGCAATTACTATTCTAATGACTCCTGCCAGGTAGAGCCGTTGGTCTTTTTTGAAAAAACGCATCACATTTTTAAGGTAAGCGGGTTTTAAAAAGAACGTAACGCTGACCAGAATAAAAATTATTCCTATTGCTTTGATGATACCGACCATAAGTTTACTCGCTTTTTTGCACGTGATTATTTTAGGAATCTATTATAATCATAGTTTCAGTGAAAAATAAACTAAAAATTTGTTGCCGTTGCAAATATTGCTTCGATGTGATATAAATGGACGGGAAACAGAGTAAAGAAGTAATATATAATTGTGTTGTTGTAACTCTTTAAGGCGACTGATGGAAACGGCTGAATTAAGAACGGCAATTCAAAAACTATCGGCCCGGATTGAAAAAATCCGGGACTGGCTTTGATTTGCCCCAAAAGAAAACCAAATTGCATGAACTTGAAAACAAAATTGCTGCCCCGGGTTTCTGGGATAACCAGGAAATCGCACAGCAGGTGGTTTCCCAGCTAAGCGCACTTAAATCGGTTGTTGAGCCTGCGGAAGAGACGCTTCGTGGGGTCAAAGATTTGGCGGATATATTCGATATGGCGGCGGCGGAGTCCGACACATCTATTCTTAAACATCTCGAAAGCGACCTCGGCAGGCTTGCGAAACAGTGCGATGAGATTGAACTGGATGGCCTCTTGTCACGTCCAGAAGACACGAGGAATTGTTATTTCAGTATTCACGCCGGCGCAGGCGGAACCGAAAGCTGCGATTGGGTGAGCATGTTGCTGCGGATGTACACACGTTATTTTGATAAGAAAAAATACAAATTCGAGGAGCTTGATATTACGCCCGGTGAAGAGGCGGGCATTCGTTCGGTTACTCTTCACGTGGCAGGTCCCTTTGCTTTCGGAAAACTATCCTGTGAAACAGGCGTCCACAGACTTGTGCGAATAAGTCCCTTTGACGCGAACAAGCGGCGACACACAAGTTTTGCCGCGGTGGATTGTCTGCCCGAATTCGATGAGGATATACAGGTTGAAATTAAGGACGACGACCTACGCATCGACTTTTATCGCGCCAGCGGCGCAGGCGGCCAGCACGTCAATAAGACAAGCTCAGCGGTCCGGATTACGCACTTTCCCACGGGCATAGTAGTACAGTGCCAGAATGAAAGAAGCCAGCATAAAAATAAGGCACAGGCATTTAAAATGCTAAAGGCCAAACTTTACATGCTCGAACAGCAAAAACGCGATGAGCATCTCGCGAAAATGTATGGTGATAAAGGCCAAATCGCCTGGGGAAATCAGATTAGAAGTTACGTATTACAGCCCTATCAAATGGTAAAGGACCATAGAACGGATTTTCAGACAGGCAACGTCAATGCCGTGCTGGATGGAGAACTCAACGGTTTCATTGAAAGTTATCTCCGCTACAGAACTAAAAATAAATAGATATATGAAAGGTAAGTACAAATGAAAGAAATTATAAATGTGGAAATAACCTCGCGTACTGTTGATTTCAGCAAATGTGTTACCGACCTGCTGGTAATAGGGCATTTTTCCGATGCCAAAGGCCTTGATAAAATCGCCGCCGAACTGGACAGGAAGCTTGGCGGCAATATTGAAAAAGTTCTTAAACTCGGTGATTTCAGCGGCAAAGAGGGTACCTGTGCCGTTATCTATGGCAACGGCGGCATAGGCGCCAAAAGAGTTCTGCTGACAGGCCTGGGTGAGATAAAAAAAGCGTCCATCGACACAGTCCGTAAAGCCGCCGCGAGCGCCGCGAATAAGGCGGTATCACTGAAGGTCAAAATGGTAAGCCTTGCGCTGCATCGCTGGTTTTCAGAAGGCTTCAAACCTGATGCTATCGCTCAGGCGATTATGGAAGGCGCTTATTTCGGCGCTTACCGTTATGATGAGTTTGTAACGCAGAGTGAGAATGGTCGCTTGGCCTCTTTAAAAGTAGAGTTAATAGACCCTGATTTGTCAGCCGTCAGGAAAATGGCTCAAGGAATCGCAACAGGCGTTATCATTGGTAATGCCCAAAGCTTCGCGAGAACGCTCTCGAATCGTCCGGGTAATATGATACGTCCGCCTGAACTTGCGGCAGCAGCGAAGAAATTGGCATCCGGGCTTAAAGGCGTAACCTGTACGGTTTTGGATGATAAACAGCTTGCCGCGAAAGGGATGGGCGGTATCGCCGCGGTCGGTTCCGGTTCGGAAAGCAAGCCGAGATTTATCGTACTTAAGTACACACCGAGCGGCAAAAAAGTGACAAAGCTTTCTGCTGTTGGCCTGGTTGGAAAAGCGATAACGTTCGATTCAGGTGGTATAAGTATAAAGCCTGCGACCGATATGGACCAGATGAAACTTGATAAATCCGGCGGTATCACGGTAATGAGCGTTATCAAGGCTGCTTCAGACTTGAAATTGCCAATGAGTCTCTACGGTATTATCCCATGTGCGGAAAATTTGCCCAGCGGTTCCAGTTATCGCCCTGGCGACATCGTAAAAACTTTCAGCGGCAAGACAGTTGAGATTCAGAATACCGATGCTGAAGGAAGAATGATTTTATGTGACGCAATCAGTTACGCCGTGAGCCGGAAGTGCGATATAATCATTGACATTGCGACCCTGACCGGCGCCTGCATGGTCGCGCTGGGCAAATATATGGCTGGTCTGATGGGTAATGACGATATCCTTATAAAAGATTTGCTGGCCGCGGGCGAAGAAAGCGGTGAAAAAGTCTGGCATATGCCCAGCGGCGATGAGTACGCCGAAGAAATGAAAAGCAAAATTGCCGACCTCAAGAATATCGGCAGCCGATGGGGCGGCGCGTGCACGGCAGCAACGTTTCTCAGGCAGTTCGTTGACGGCAAAAAATGGGCTCATCTCAACATCGCGGGTATGGATATGTTCGATAAAGCCACCGCCTATGCTTCAGAGGGTTCCAGCGGGTTCGGTGTGCGACTGCTCACAACTTACTTGATGAACATTATAAAAAGTAAAAAATAAAAGGTAAAAAGTAAAATGAACAAGAAGAAAATCAAGGCCATTGATACAAAAAGAATAGAAAAAGCCGTCAGCGAGATTCTTTTAGCCGTCGGCGAGGATGTGAACCGTGAAGGCATAAGGCTCACTCCCAAGCGTGTTGCCGCCATGTACACTGAGCTTCTCGCTGGAATGAGAGAAGACCCTAAGCAGTATCTTCGCAGCATCTTTACAGAAAAATATGATGAAATAGTCCTCTTGCGAGACATCCCTTTTTATAGTATCTGCGAACATCACCTTATGCCTTTTATCGGCAGCGCTCACGTGGCGTATCTGCCAAGCGGCTCGGTTCTCGGTGTGAGCAAACTTGCCCGCATCGTGGAGACTTTCGCCCGCCGGCTTCAGCTTCAGGAGCGCCTAACCGCCCAGATTGCGGACTTCATAATGACCAATCTCAAGCCGCAGGGTGTCGCCGTTGTTCTCGAAGCCGCTCATAGTTGTGTAACCATTCGAGGCATAAGAAAACCAGGCTCTGTTATGGTTACCTCCGCACTTCGTGGAATATTTAAAAAAGACCCGCGCAGCAGAAGTGAGGTCCTCGGCCTTATGCACAACGGCAAATAATGAATTCTGGTTCCCCACCAAGTCGCCTGAAGATTTTGGATTAAAAATCGAAAATCGGCAATCGAAAACTTGTGGTGAGCTCGTCGGACCCATCTAAAATTTTTTCTAAGTAAGGTATTACCCAATCTTACGCAAGTGATTTATCTGATGAAAGAAATAGTCTCTCCCCTGATTTACAGAAGAAGCGTATTTATTAAGATAAGAGAGCATTTTATCGCCCGTTTTTGGACTGCTGAAGGTGTATTAAAGCAAAAAATTATTAAAGGGGCAGGCTATGAATACTCTTGAATTGATTAAGGAAAAGATTCTTAACGGTGTTACAATGAAAGCGGTGCAGATACACACATACGGTGGGCCGGAGGTGCTAAGCTATGACGATGTTCACCGTCCCAGGCCGGGCAAAGGCGAAATTCTTGTGCGAGTTTGTGCCGCAGGAGTTAACCCCATTGACTGGAAGGTCAGGCAGGGGTATTTTAAGAATATGGTTAACTATAAGTTGCCTCTGATTCTGGGATGGGATTTTTCTGGCGTTGTCCATGCCGATGGGTATATGGATTCGAGATTTAAAATTGGCGATAAGGTTTATGGGCGTGCCGACATTACAAGAAACGGGACCTACGCAGAGTATCTTGTCGTGCGGGAGTCAGAAATAGCGTTTAAGCCAAAGAGCATAAACCATATTCATGCCGCCGCGATTCCTATTGCAGGATTGACGGCGTGGCAGTCCTTGTTCGATATTGCCGCTCTCAGCGCAGGTCAGAAAGTGCTGATTCACGCTGCTGCTGGTGGTGTCGGGAGTTTTGCGGTACAGTTAGCAAAATGGAACCATGCTTATGTGATAGGTACGGCCTCCAACCTCAATAAAGACTTTGTGCTGGCGCTGGGAGCTGATGAAGTAATTGATTACCAGGCGACGCGATTCGAAGATGTCGTTAGTGACGTTGATGTTGTATTGGACACGGTGGGTGGAGACACCCAGAAAAGGTCATGGAAGGTGCTCAGGAAAAATGGGATTTTAGTTTCAATCGTCAGTTCGCCTGCTGTTGAGGATGCGGTTGAATACGGTATGCGTCGGGCGTATGTCAGGGGTCAGGCCAACCCCGCCCAGCTGCATGAGCTTGCCAAACTTGTTGATGAGGGAAAAATCAGGCCTGTAGTTGAAATTGTTCTGCCGCTCTCGGAAGCGCGTCGTGCGCACCAGCTCATTGAGGCGGGCCATGTGCGAGGAAAGATTGTCCTGCTTATAGAGAAATAAACCACATTGAAAAAATATTTTATTGGATTTTGAAAGGGTAATACAATGCAAACTGCAATAGCTATTCAAAACTACGGCGCGTGCAAAGAGGGCAAATATGTTCTGCCGGAATTGCCTTACGCGTACAATGCCCTCGAGCCGCTTTATGACGAGCAGACAGTTCGGCTGCACCATGACAAGCATCACGCCGCCTATGTCAGCGGTCTTAATGCCGCTCTGGACAAACTTCAGGCGGCAAGGCAAACAAAAAATTTCGCTGATATCAAGGCACTGTCAAAGGCTGTGGCGTTCCACGGCAGCGGACATATCCTGCATACCCTGTTCTGGCATTCGATGCATCCCGGCGGCAGTGAAATCAGCAACGACCTTGAAAAGGCAATCAAGGAAAGTTTTGGTTCGGCCGATGCGTGCAGGTCGCAGTTTGCCGCCGCGTCAAAAGATGTTGAAGCAAGCGGGTGGGGTATTCTCGCTTATGAGCCGCTGTCCGACAAGCTTCTGATTCTGCAGGCTGAGAAGCATCAGGATTTGTCTATTTGGGGCGTGCAGCCGCTGCTGGTCTGTGACGTTTGGGAGCATGCATATTATCTTAAGTATCAGAACCGCCGTGGCGACTGGGTGGATGCGTTTATGAAGCTTGCTAACTGGCAGTTCGCCTCTGAACGGCTGGCGCAGGTACGGGGAAACCATAATCGCTAACAGTAAAACAGATTGATAAAATGTTTACCAATTTTTTATAACTTACTGATGTAACATCGGTTATGTTGTGGGTTTTTTTATAAAATTGGTAAATAACAAGCCTTTCGGTTGTGGTGCAGTTGTAAATGACGCAAGAGCTAAATTCTGTCATATTAAGAATACTTTCAGAATAAGCTAAACTCTGGTAATGTGGGTAATCTGTCCTAATTAAACAGAGTTGCAAGAAAAACCAAATAAATGTAAAAAATAATCCAAAATATTTTATTTTCCCCTTGACATTACATCCAAAGCGTGGATAATCATATTATAGTTTATAGTTTTTCGAAGAGACGGGCTAGAGAGCATTCTTTCCTTTCCAACCTTTCCCCTCCAATAAATTGTTCCATCTTGCTGAAGAAATTCTCAAAAAAATTAAGAGATCGTCCAGCAATTTGGAGGAAAGTTTATTTATGAAAGTAAAAACATTCATGTTGGGTTGGGAATTCCCGCCTTTTATCAGCGGCGGATTAGGTACGGCTTGTTATGGCCTTACAAAAGCAATGAGCAAACTGGGTCTGGAGATTACTTTTGTTCTTCCCCGGGCAGGTGAGGCCTGTCAGGATAGCCCGGTAAAAATGCTCAGCGCCGAAGGACATCTTCAGACAAAAGAATTCAGCGAATTTAAAAATATTCGTTTCCAGACAATTTCTTCGCCGCTGAAACCTTATGACTCCTGCGGCACAAGTCGCGGCTGCCAGTCTGGGAAACAAACAGGTTCTACCACTACCTGGCAGTTTAGTTCTTCGGAACAGACTGCGAACTACGGCCGCAACATACACGAAGAGGTTAATCTTTACGCACAAAAGGTGGCAGAGATTGCCTCTATCGAGGATTTCGATATTATACACGCTCACGACTGGATGACGTATCCGGCGGGAATAGCGGCGGCACAGTTGAGTAAAAAGCCCTTGGTTGTCCATGTTCACTCAACGGAATTTGACCGTAGCGGAGAGAACGTGAATCAGACGGTATATGATATTGAGCGGCGGGGAATGCATCTGGCCGACAAAATAATTGCCGTGAGCAACTACACAAAAAATATCATAAGCAGCCGTTATGGCGTACCGGCAGAAAAGGTTGAGGTTGTCCATAATGGCGTTGAATATAACGGCAGACGTTCATCAGCCTACGTCAAACGGTAACAAGCTCGACAAAGTTGTTCTGTTCCTGGGACGAATCACAATGCAGAAGGGTCCGGAGTATTTTCTTGCCGCCGCTAAAAAGGTGCTTGAGAAAATTAACAACGTCAAATTTATTATGGCCGGCGACGGCGATATGATGAGGCGAATGGTCGAATATGCCGCTTATCTCGGCATCGGCCACAAGGTATTATTCACGAAATTCCTGCACAGTGCAGAGGTTGACAGGGCATACCAGATGGCCGATTTGTACGTAATGCCGTCGGTATCCGAACCTTTCGGGATTACCCCGCTTGAGGCTATGCGGCGTAACGTGCCGGTTCTGATAAGCAAACAAAGCGGCGTAAGCGAAGTGCTTAGCCACGCCCTTAAAGTTGACTTCTGGGACATAAACCAGATGGCAAATAAAATGATTGCCGTTTTGAAATATAATCCGCTAAGAACGGCGCTTAGCGAAAACGGATACGCTGAATCAGGAAAAATCCACTGGGAAGATTCGGCGGAGAAAATAAACAGGATTTACAGGCAGGTGCTGGCCTGTTCGTAAAACATCAGGGAACAGGGGAAATTTTATGGTGACGGTATGTTTTTATTTTCAGGTTCATCAGCCCTTTAGGTTGCGGAACTATACTGTTTTCGACGAAGACAGCAACTATTTTGACGACGGCAAAAACGCAATGATATGCAGAAAAGTTGCGGATAAATGTTACCTGCCGACCAACACAGTTATGCTCGATCTTGATAAAAAAATATAACGGAAAATTCAGGATTTCCTACAGTATAACCGGCGTTCTGCTCGAACAGCTCCAGATGTACGCCCCGGAGGTGATAAAGAGTTTTCAGGAACTTGCAAAGACTGGCTGCGTGGAATTTCTCGCCGAGACTTATTACCATAGTCTAAGCTCTCTTTATTCGCATAATGAATTTATAGAGCAGATTGACGCCCACAAACAAATTATAAAGAAACTTTTTGGCCAGACGCCAAGAGTTTTCCGCAACACCGAGCTTATCTATAATAACCGGCTGGCTGAACTAATCGAGAGAATAGGCGGTTTTGATTCGATACTGGCCGAAGGCGCCGACCATATTCTCGGCTACAGAAGTCCGAATTTTGTGTATAATCCGCCGGGATGCAAACGGTTGAAGCTGCTGCTTAAAAACTACAAGCTTAGCGACGACATTGCGTTCAGATTTTCCAACCATCAATGGAGCAGATGGCCGCTGACTGCTGATAAATTTGCAAACTGGGTAAATGACGTTAATGGCTGCGGATATGTTGTCAATCTTTTTATGGACTATGAGACGTTTGGTGAGCATCAATGGGAAGATACAGGGATATTTAATTTTCTGCGGCACCTTCCCGAAGAAATACTTAAGCACCCGGATAACAATTTCAAAACCCCCAGCGAGGTTTCTGCCGCCTATAATTCGGTTGATGCGGTCGATGTTCCATATACAGTAAGCTGGGCAGATATCGAGCGAGACCTTTCGGCGTGGCTGGGCAACTCTATGCAGCAAAACGCCCTTACAGAACTCTACAGGCTCGAGGAAAAAGTCAAAAGCACCGCTAATGAATCCATCATAAGAGACTGGCGAAAACTCCAGACCTCGGACCACTTTTACTATATGTGCACAAAGTGGTTTTCTGACGGCGACGTGCATAAATACTTCAACCCTTACGATTCGCCTTATGACGCATATATCAACTTTATGAATATTATGGACAACCTGAATTCCCGCTGCACAATGGCGCTGCATGAAAAAGAAAAAGAATTTAACGATACTAATATTGTACAAATTTGTTCAAAACGAAATATTTCAAGGAAAAGTGACAGTAATTTTATTTTTGAGAAAGGAATTAGATATGAAAGTGTTAAAAACTAAAACAAGCGTAAGCGACATTATGACCAGGCAGGAAGTCGGCGAATTCTATGGCGTTAGACAAATGCAGGACGGCGTTAACTTCTGTGCATCGTTTCCGTCGGCACGCATCGTGCAGGTCGCCGGAGAGTTTAACAACTGGCAGCCTGAACGAACACCCATGAAAAGAACCACCCCGGGCGGCTCATGGAAGACCAAGATGCTCCTGCCTGCGGGTACTTATCACTACCGTCTTGTTGTTGACGGACAGTGGCAGCAGGACCCCCGCAATAATGCGACCGAACCTAATCCTTATGGTGAATTTAACTCTGTTCTTACTGTAAGATAAAGAGCATATATAAAAAATATGACAATATAACCGTAGGAGATAGTTCTATCATGGCAACAGTTACGAAAAAAGAGCTAATCGACTGCATTACAGAGAGAGCACAAATTAAGCACGCGGTGCTTAGATCTGTAATTCAGTCGTTTCTCAATGGGATTATTGCTGAGCTTTCGAGGGGCAACCGCTTGGAATTTCGTGGCTTTGGTGTTTTTGAAATCAGGAACCGATCTGCCAGGATTGCACAAAACCCAAAAACCCTGGAAAAAGTTCAGGTTCCGGCCAAGCGTATAGTCAAGTTCAAGATGGGCCGGCTCATGACACAAAAACTCAATGGACAGAAAGAAGGTATGGCGCAGATTTGTAATATTGGGTAAAGGTCTGCAGAAAACCAGATTTAGCCGAGGTAGGTTGGAGTACCTCATTACAACCGTATGGTCGTAGTTGTAAAACCTCAAAATCTTTAGAATAGTCCTGCCAGTATAGGCGAATCAGTGCGAGCGCACAAAACTTGCTCGTCTGGCGTTCTGTCGGCACTTGCCTGATTCTCTGCCAGTTTCGTAAGTCATTTTTAATGCTAATGTAATATCGATTCCCAGAACCACTTAGAAAACCCTGTGTTTGAATTATGAGTTTGTTGGTCTTGTCGCTGAAAGTTATTCTATACCATTGGATATATAAGAATTTTGCGGACTTTATCTTTTGAAAACACGCTCGGCGATTAACTGGAGTTTTTTTGCCTGACGTGGTTCCCAGAGAAGCGTTTGCATAAGGCTGTCATAATTCGCGTAAGTCTTATTCAGGGAAACAGCTTTACGAAAGACCTCATCAGCGAAAGTGGTCTGACCTAATGCGTCATAAGTAATCGCTAATCCCGCAAATGGGTCCGCGTTATGAGGTCCAAGTTCACAGGCTCTTTTGAAAATTGGTACAGCCTTGCGATATTCGCCCGCGTCGTAAAGGGCAAAGCCGAGATTATCGTAACCAGTGGCCGAAGTAGGATTCTTCGTAATTGTATCCTGCCAGAGGGAAAGGCTGTTATGCCATACGCGCACCCGCTGAATCGTAAATGAACTTAAAAATATATAAACTGCCGCGGCTGCGATTATTGTTAAAATAAGAAGCGGTTTTGTTGGTATTTTCAACCGGCAGATTATCGCACCCAAAGCCATACAAATTCCAATCATCGGAAGATAGAGGTATCTATCCGCCACCGGATTGTATATGGGAACAAGATTTGATGTCGGCAGCATCGCCAGAAAACAAAATATTGTTCCGAGGAAAAAGCCTTTATTTTTCCAGCAGAAAAGTGCGACTATTACAATTACACCAGCTAACGTTACGAATGCCCCAGATGGAGTTATGAAACTTATAGAAGAAGGTGTATGGTCTGCGCACAATAGTTTAGGCCATATAAGCTCAAGCAGTTGAAAAGTCCATATTAGCGGCTGAATATTCAGCATCTGTGAGAATGAGCCGCCAAGGTATAAAGCTTTGCCGGTAAAAACCACTGACTGGGAAGGAACAAACGTAAAGCGGGCAATCATAAAAACCAGAACCGCGAAAAAACTGGCTGTAATTAATATTGTCCATGAACGCCATTGAGTGTGCCTTCGAACAATAAGCCAGTACGCAAACAAAAATAGCGGCGCGATAACTCCGTTTTCCTTCGCTGCTGCGGCAGCAAAAATAAAAAATGTTATCATAACTCCCAGCAGCAGATTTGTTGAAATTTTCTGTGACGGAAATACTTCAGCCAGGATAAGAACCAGCAGCGTAAAGAATGTTGCCAGGAGGTCTTCTCTGAATGTTACAACGCAGACAGCTTCACTATTGGCTGGATGTACCGTGAAAAGTAATACCGCGGCAAATGCCGCTGGCAAGGGGCCGATATTTTTGCTGTTTTGAGGAAACAGCCTGACGAAAATCTTATAAATCACCCAAAAAAGCAATAAGGCATTAAGAGCGTGAAGCAGCAGATTAGTCAGGTGATAGCCGACAGGGTTGCGCCCCCACAGCATCGCGTCGAGCATCAGCGACAGCACCATAACAGGCCTGTTATTATCGAGTATATCCTTTTTCATCGAAGACAAAGTAAGCACGTCGATGAAGTGAGATGGATTATGAATATAATTATTGGTTAGTATCTGCGCAGTGTCATCATAAACTAAACCGGCCGTAAGTGTGGGTAGGTATAACGCTGCAGCGATAACGGCCAGGATTATGGCGTACAACGTTGGTTTTTTAAATCGCTCTTTAAGTGCGGTATTTTCCATATTACAGGTTACACAGTCCGCAGACCAAATCGAAAACCTCGTCAACGCTGATTTGCTGCATACAGATATTATTGTCGCAGGTCGAAAACCGGTTATTATACGCGTTTACGCACGGGCTGCACGGTATATTCTTCCAGATGATATGTGAGCGGGGAGTAATTGCGCCAAACAGTTTAGGCGTTTCAGGTCCAAACAATGTTATTACCTGAATGTCCGTCAGCGTAGCGAAATGTGCTGGCCCACTGTCGTTGGTTACAAGTACATCGGCGAGGCTATACAAGAGCATCAGTTGCCGCAGAGTTGTTTTGCCTGTCATCGAAAAACACCGCGGTGAGCCGACTTCCTCGACCAGCTTTTGCGAATGTTTGACTTCATCGGGAGCGCCGGTAAAGGCCACGTGCGCTGTGGGAGATTTTTCAAGTAATCGCCGCGCAAGCTCAATATACCGCTTGGCAGGCCAGCGGCGCAGAGGCAGCATATCCGAAGCGTTAGCGTTAAGCAGTATCAGCGGAGAATAATTATCTGTCCCCGCCTGTCTTTTGAGAATGGCCTTGAACTCATTTAATTCATCTTCACCGGGCTTAAAGTGTGATTCGATATTTCGTGGTTCCGGCAGGTCTATATTGAGTCTCGGTGTGTCTTTGGCTGGCAGGTTAATCGCTTCAACCATTGTTTCAAACATCACACTGGTGTGCAGATGCGGGTTATAGTTCAGCCTATGCGTCATTAAATCGCCGCGATAAGGTGACCCTTCCACAAAACCGTGAAGTCCCACACATGTCTTCGCTCCGCTCAAATAACTCAGAATTGCCGAACTCCTCGCGAAAAATTCAAAGTCAACTGCCGCGTCAATATTCAGTCTCCTAATCTGCCGTAACGCTCCTATTGTACCGAAAACCATCGAAATAAAATTACCGTTCGGAATAGGTATGACATTCTTTTCAGGAATAATATTCATCACGTCGATGATAAAACGGTTTTGCTCAAATGCCATAAAATATACATTTTCTTTTCCAACCATTTTTATCGCCTGACGAATAGCCGTATCTGCCAGAACTGTTGCTCCCTGTTCGGCAAGTTTTACAAAAAGCATGCTTCGGATTTTTGGGGATTGAGGTTTTCGCGGAAACACTTCACGGCACTTGCGGAAGACGGTCAGAATAAAACATATCGGCCTGCCAACCAAACGGTCGATTCGTCGCATCGTCGATATTTTCATAGAAAACTCCTGCAGATATTTTCTTCGTCGCAAGGTGTCTTGCGTACTGTTGTAATAAATATACTCCAAAAGTGGTTAAATGTCAAACTAAGCAATTTTCGCCCATATTGATTTATCAACCCTTTTGACGGCGGAGAAAGTAAAGGTTATAATCGAAACGATTTTTTAAGGATATGAAAAATGGAATGGATAATTCTTAGCATAATAACAGTTTTAGTCCTGGTTATCGCTGGTCTTATGGTGTGGCTTATAACCGCCAGTTTCGAGGCCAGAAAGGAAATCAGCGGGCAGGCGACGGGCATTAATATGCTCGCTCAGCAGCTTGGCACTCTTAAAACCGCTCAGGATGCCCTGCGGGAAACCATGCAGAAATCTTTGCAGACGGGCCAGGAAAGCCTCAATCAGAATTTGCAGTCCAGTCAGCGGGTTCTAAGCCAGTTGAATACACAGGTCGGCGAACTGCAGGGGACAAATAAGCAAATGCTCCAGGTTGGAAGCGAAATAAGGCGCTTGCAGGATATTCTCAGCAGCCCCAAACTGCGAGGTCAGATGGGTGAATGGTCCCTCGAAAATCTTCTCAGCCAAATTCTGCCAAATAATAACTATGAACTGCAATACTCTTTCAGAGACGGTCAGAAAGTTGACGCCCTGATAAAACTGGCGGAGTACTCTGTGCCTGTGGACGCGAAGTTTCCGCTCCCGACGTTCGAACGGCTTATGACCGCTTGCGGTGATGATGAAAAGAGCCGCCTGAGAAAACAGTTCCTAAAAGATGTGATTATTCATATCGACAAAATCGCGGATAGTTATATCAGGCCCGCCGAGGGAACGCTCGATTTTGCTCTGATGTATATACCGGCCGAAAATGTCTATTACGAAACAATTGTCAAATTCATCGGCGAAGATAAAGACCTTATGCAATATGCGATTGAGAAAAAAGTGATACCTGTTTCACCGAATTTGTTATATACGTATCTGATGACGGTAGTTATGGGGCTGCACGGTTTGCAGATTGAAAAACAGGCCGCTGAAATTCGCCAGAACCTCAAAAAACTGAACGCTTCATTTGCCGATTTCGCAGGCAACTGGGAGGTACTCGGCAAACATCTGCGGAACGCTTACGGTCAATATGAGGACGGTCAGAAAAAACTCGACCGTTTTGGACTCCAGCTCAACAATATTCAAAGCGAATCAGAAGAATAAAATCGCTTGCGGCAGCTAATACCTATGCTACTGAACGGGTTGTTAATTCTGCCGGATTTGTTGTGCCGGTAGGCTCAGCAGTGTTAATATCTCTGGTCAGCCACCTGTCATTATGCACGGTAAGTATAGAATATAAACCAATCCATGATAATGCGGTAACCCAGAATATGCTGTAAGCAAACGCCAGTATCGCGTTATTGCTTTTGTGACGAATATAATAAAAAATGGCGGGGACGCACGCGGCGATGGTCGAGCCTAAGAGAATTTGCGGCAAAAATACCTCCGGACGCCAAAGAATACACCACAAAAGACCGACAAGAAGAATTTGCGGAATAACACTAGTCAGCCAGCTCATAACAAAATTAATACGTGCGCCAAGTGCTGGCGTATTACGAAAGTTACTAAAAATAAAATCGTTCATAACCAGCAGTTCGCGAATATTGCTTCTCGCCCACCGCAGGAACATTTTACAGAGACCTTTATATTTTACAGGCACGTTAGTATAAACAATCGCATCCGACTGGAACGTCACGTGATGACCTGTGCGCAGGATAAAGTTTGTCAGCGCTCTGTCCTCGCCGATATTGGCTGGCCTGCCGCAAAATGTCTGAGCCATCCAGTCTTCCAGGATTTTCATTAAAGGTTTTTTTCTATAGGCTGCAAGGCGCAGGGGTGCAAAATACGGCATTTACCATACTCTGGCTGGAACGCATAAATTCGAAACTGTACGCAAAAGATATATCCAGCATTCGCGGTATCAAGCCTTCGTGCTTATTGAGAACACGTACATTGCCCGCGACTGCTCCTATCCTATGATTACGGTAAAACGGACTTACCATTTTGCGAAGCGTATGCGATTCGATAAGTGAATCGCTGTCGATGGTTACCAGTATTTCCCCCGTGCTTTTCATAAAACCGTCATAAAGCGCCTGTCTTTTCCCAAAATTTCTTGGCTGTTTAATTTTTTCAATCCGGCCCGGAAATTCTCTCGCCGCTTTTTCTATCCAGAACCACGTGTCGTCTGCACTGCCGTCATCTATCGCGATAATCTGCATCTTGTCGGCAGGATAATCACTTCGTGCCACGCTTCGCAGTGTATGCAGAACCTGCCTGCCTTCATTGTAAGCCGGTACGATAACCGTGCATGAAAGAAGTTGCTTATCCGTAACTTCTTTGGCTGGACGGTATTTCAAAACTAAAACGAAACGCCAAATAAATACGGCCAAGTTTGAGAACAGCATCAACTGGCCTAAGGCAATATATAAACTTCCCCATTTGTTTGACCGTAAAATCTGTGCGGTTTCTTCAAATTCGCCCCATGACGCCCACGCACAAAATCCGGTAATAAGCATTACAAAACAAATCAAGGCTTTAGCCGTATTGTTAATCGAAAAATCCATATCGCCAAACCGGTTTGCGATGTTGTCGGAATTCTGCGAGATAAACCCTCTGAACCGGCCGTTCAGTCCGGTAATAAGTGATAAATGAGACGCTAATTTTCCATTCAACTTTAACATTTATAAAATACCCTCCTGTTTGTTTCTGGAAGGGAGGCTGACAGGCAAAAATGCTGTCAGCAAAAAGGCAAGTTTTTTTAATTCTCAGCAACTATTCTGCCACTACATTATACATACGTTTTCAAACAAACTTCTCGTAAGCCTAAATGTACCGGACTGTCATAGCTGATATTTTTCTTTCGGACACCGGACCACCCGGTGCCACAATTATAAAAACCTAATTATACCGTATAAAAATAATAATGTCAATATAAAACCGTCCACGAAATGCGGCTTGTTAACGTAACATTATATATTTCAAGACTTTAACGTTTTTTTAGCAGGACAAATTTTGTCTGTGGGTCAATCCTGAACGTATAATTTCTCATAAGTGTTTCAAATTCCGGCTTTTTATTTATCGTCTGCCAGTCACTCTGGGTAACAAATCCATAATCGTAACCGCCTTTAAGAATATCATCTGCTGTGCCGTCGATAAACTGGCTCTGGTCAAGCTTTTGATTGAAGAAAACGTTGAACATCCAGCAGTGCGGGATGTAATTTCGCCCAAGCATTTTGTATTGAGCGTAAAAACTCTTTGAGACAAGAATCCTCATAGTCTTTTCAATCTTTATATCGTCTTTAAAAACGCTGTAAGGCAGATAACGCATCTTACTCTGTTGGGCGACAACTCTCTGTTTTAACATCATTATATTTTCCGTCAGCGGAAGACATATTATCATGAATAGGCCCAGCCAACAGATAAATAACGCAATCAGGCCTCGTTTGCGGGTGACTGCTGCCGCGATCAAAACTGCCGCGATTGCTGCTGGCAATATGTAATTAACATAAAACTCATGCGGATTTTCAATTTTCAGGTTCACTGCGATTTCGCCCATTTTCTGCGTAAAAGAACAGGCGATAACAAACGCCGCAGCGACAATTATTATCGCTGCCGGCATTTTAGGAATATTAACTCCACTTTTGCCTAAAGATAATGCTCCGCTAATATCGAATCTGAAAAACTGCGCCGCGAAGATGCATATAACCGGAATCGCCGGCGCAAAGTATCGGGCCACCACCGGCCAGAGCCTCTGCATCATTGTGGTATATATTATAAAAATCAACAGCAGCAGGGGAATCGACCATATATAAAGTTTGGTTCTGTCCGCCATATTTTGTTCGCTGCCGTGATGGTTAAATTTTGAGCCGACAAACAGGTAAAACAGAAATGCCGCCGCCATCGGCTGCTGCATAAGATGCGCAAGCCACGATGTGCTTGTTATTGGTTGATTCTGGCCGAAATTAAACGCGAACAACTGATGAATATTTGCAGGCCTGACTGAAAACAAAAAATCGCCCAGGATTATCCCGTCGAATATCATCAGTATGACCGAACCCGCCGCCATACCCGCAAACACCCAGCCTGTATCCTTAACAAATCTGTTAAAATTGCGCACGCCCGCCGCGTCTTTACCCAATGCCAAAAACAAAACCGCCATACATATAGCGGTTTCCTTCGATTTCATAGCCGCGAAAAATAACAAACCGAGAACCATAATAATTATGTGCCGGTGTCCTGATATATCAGGCCTAAACGCCAGCAGCACAAAAATCCCAGCCGTTAAAAACATCATTACCGTAAGGTCCGCGTCTGTACAGCCTGAGTATATGCCGACTGAGTATTTGCCGAAGTACGACTGCGAACAGAAGATTGCCGCTCCGACAAGCCCGATGAGCCATCCTTTTTTCCCCGCCAGCAGCCGCGCGCACCAATACACCAAAGTCAGCGTAACAAAAAACTGAACGCACCAGTAAATTCTTGTTCCCGTCATCGGATTGCCCGCAAGCCAGAAGAAAAATTTCTGGATATATATATGGACATACCTGTTCAAAATCGTCGCCTGCGGCGTGGTGTGCTGCGAGACATCCATATAATACAGGTCGTCCCAGCCGATTGCCGTCCCGATATACGGGAAAGCCCATACAGCCGCTACCGCCGAAAGCACCGGCGCCAAAATCCATTCAGCAACAGTCAGTTTCACACGCTCTGACGTTTGCCGCAATTCCGAAATATTGATTTTATCTTTTTTCATTTAACACCGCCGCCATTTTATTTTCTCAAACTGACCGGTTCGACCTGCCATATCAAATCAAGCTGATGATAGCCGATTTATGGCTACTGTCATTCTCGCTTCTTTTTTTGTCATTCCCGCGAAAGCAGGAATCTATCAACTTTATATTATCTTCATAATCCCATAAGGCAAAGAGGATGCATTTCTCACTTTGCTTCTTTGCGTCTCAAGCCTGCCATCGGTCAGTATAAATTATAACATCTTTATATGCAAGGACTTATCTTCTATTATCTGATGTTTGGACTCTTAAACCGACCATCAGTTGGTTTGAATAATAAGTATTTTTAAGCAAATTTCCAGAATTATTGCTAATTTTAATAAGGTTTTCTGAGGTTTAGCCAAAGTTTTTTAAAAAAATATTGTCTCATTTTCATTTTCTGCGCATCTTATTAATAGATAAAGAATAATTTTCTTGACATTTATGGATAAATAGGGTATTTTTAAGTATTATGCAGGGTGAGCCTTGTGTCTCACCAGAAGAAGAGAGTAATTCATATTTTCAATTGGATTTCGTTGGACCGAAGAAGAGGGCAGGAGGTATTTGCTAATTCTTGCCGGTTTTCCTTTTAAGAAAAAGGGTAATTCTTTATGTAAAGTAAAGGCGTAAAGGTTTAATAGCCCGCCGCCTTTGGGGAAAATTAACGTTTTAGAAGAAAAGGAGAAAAGAAAATGAGACGGGAAACTAACAAAATTTGTTTGTTGATGGGGCTTGTTGCTGTAATGGGGCTATTGTGTTCATCGCTAAATGCCGACATCATAGCTCACTGGAGGTTAGATGAAAATGGCGGAACCGTGGTTCAGGATTCGGTAGGGAGTAATAATGGAAATACACACGGAGCTACGTGGACGACGGGTAAAATTGGTACCTCAGCGTTAGGCTTTAACGGAACAAGTGATTATGTTACCTGCGGAAGCGCTAATTTGTCAAATTTACCCCAGGTAACGGTTTCTGCATGGGTAAATTGGGATGGCGTCAATCGGGCTGGACAGTCTTTCTCGGTAGGTATAGAAGGTGTATATAAAATTATGATGTTTCCATCAGATGGGAAAATAAGGTTTTTAACGGGCAATGATTGGACTGGTAGCGTTGTAACTTCCTCAACCGCCCTTACGGCAAATACATGGTACCTAATCACCGCGACTTATGATGGCTCGAATAAATATATTTACATAAATGGCGTTCGAGAAACTGATTTCGTAACTACTTCAGGTTCGGTAGGTCCTAACACTTATAACAGATATTTTACTATGGGGGCTTATGACAACACAGCAGGAGGAAACTATGTGAACTTCTTTGGCGGCAAAATGGATGATGTACAGGTATATAACAATGCCCTTACTGCTGAGCAAGTTGCTAATCTTGTCCCTGAACCTGCAACACTAATTCTGCTTGGTTTGGGAGGATTAGGATTAGTTAGAAATCGTAAAAAATAGTTCTTGATTTTTCAGAGATATAAAAGGGCTGCCGGTTCGAAATTGACAGCCCTTTTTTATTTGAGGTCTTTATTTGATTCCATATCGAACCACATAGCGAAAAGCGTGAACTGTACGGTGCTCATAAACGAGAACATCGCCGCCAACGCGTTAATAGGGGGTATATGTCCCACGTTATACCAGTAGCAGAACAGCCTTATAAACAATATCAGCGTAATCAGGCCGAACAGATTGCCGAAAAGATAAAAGAAAACCAGCGGATGAAAATCGCGAATTATGTACTTCTCCTTGAGCCGGTAAATGAAATCCATCAGCAGAAGCCATGATATTGTTACCATAACCTTTCGCACTCTTATCAGCGATATTTCGCCAATATTATAGACCGGCTTAATTGGAATATCCCGAACCTTGAAATTATAAATATTCAGCTTTACGAGCATATCGTTCGGCATACCGTATCTTTTGTATATCCCGTCGAGATTGAGCATATCGAGGGCTTTTAGATTGATGACCGTGTATCCCGTCTGCGAATCCGCCACGTGCCAGTACCCCGAGGCTATTTTAGTCAGCAGCGACAAAAAAGAATTTCCCAGGTATCTCACCTTCGGGATTATATGCCACGCGTTGCCGGTGAACAGACGGTTACCCTTCGAGTAATCAATCTCGCCCGTGACCACCGGGTCCAGAAGCGCCGCCAAATCCGCTGGGTCCATCTGTGCATCGCCCGCCATAACCGCCGTCGCGTCAATCCTGTTATCACGTGCCCACTTGTAGCCCGTGATAATCGCTCCGCCGACACCCTGGTTTTTCGGATGTTTGATAAGGATGACTCTGCCGCCCTGTTTGGATACATAACCCTGCACCGTGTCCGCGGTTTTGTCGATGCTGTTGTCGTCAACAATAACGATTTTTTCAACATAATCAGGCATTGTTTCAATGACTCTGCCGATAAGTTTTTCCTCATTATACGCCGGCACGACTACACAGACACTTTTGCCCTTATACATTTTCGTTTCCCTTTTTCAATACCAGACACTCAAAATATTTTCAACGCCGAATTCGCAGAGAAGAACAATTTTTAACCACTAATTAACACAAATCTTTTTTAGCCGCTGATTTCACAGATAAACACAGATTTATTTTTTCAGTGAAACCTGTGTAATCTGTGGCTAATATTTTTTTTCGTGTTCATTCGCGGTTAATTTAACAAACTCGAAACTTATTTAACAGCGGCTAAAACATTCTCAGCCGCGAAATCCTTCATCTCGTCGGTCAGTTCCGGATAAACCGGTAATGCCAGCACTTCGGCGGCGGCCTTTTCAGATTCAGGGAACGCTCCTTTTTTATACCCGAGATAACTAAAGCATTCTTGCATATGCATCGGCACGGGATAATATATCTCGCAGCCGATATCATTCTTTTGCAGATGTGCCATTACTGTGTCACGGTTCGGCACGCGAATCACATACTGGTTATAAATCGTTTTGCAATCTGGGCTGATATAAGGCGTCTGCACCGCCGTCCCAGCGAACTTTTTATTATAATAAGCTGCGTTATTCCGTCGTGCCTGCGACCAATCATCCAGATGCGGCAGCTTCACAAGAAGCGCCACCGCCTGAATCGGATCGAGCCGGAAATTGCCCCCTACAAATTTATGATAATATTTCGGCTTGCTGCCGTGATTACGCATAATCTCCATACGTTCATAAAGTTTCTGGTCGTTTGTAACAATCATCCCGCCGTCACCTATGCCGCCAAGATTTTTGCTCGGGAAAAAGCTGAAGCACCCAGCCGTTCCGATGCTCCCCGCCTTTTTGCCTTTATAAGTGCTTGTGATAGACTGGGCCGTGTCTTCTATGACCGCAAGGTTGTGTTTAGCCGCGATTTTCATAATTGGGTCCATATCCGCCATTTGCCCGAAAAGATGAACAGGCATAATCGCTTTGGTTTTTTTGGTAATAGCCCGCTCAATCAATTCCGGATTAATATTGTAGGTTTTCGGGTTGATATCGACCAGTACCGGCTTAGCGCAAATGCGGGCGATACAGCCCACCGTCGCGAAAAACGTAAAAGGCGTTGTAATTACTTCATCGCCGGGACCAATATCAAGACTCATCAGACAGTTCAGAATCGCGTCGGTACCGCTGGAAACACCTACCGCGTATTTGCAGTCGCTGACGGCGGCTATTTTCTGTTCGAGTTCGGTTACTTTCGGCCCGCCGATACATCTCTGTGATTTCAGCACCTCGCCAATCGCCGCCATAACCTCATTTTCAATATTCGCGTACTGCGCCTTCAAATCCAGCAAAGGAACCTGCATCTATCTTCTCCATTATATAAATTTTCTTATTAAACACTGATTACGCTGGTAATCAGTGTTTAAATATTCTTCTTCAGTTCGTCATAAGTTTTCTTCCCGACAGCCTTTTCCGGCGGCAGGGGGGCTTCCTCATCCCAATTTAGACATTTGACCACGCCGGCGGAAATTTCCTTATAACGATAACCGCTCTCGGCACAAACCATAATACCATTTGCATCAGGCTTAGACAAGCGAACCCCATGCCTGCTTATCCAGCCGACTTGCCTTGCCGGTACACCCATCATCAACGCATAATCCGGAACATTCTTGGCAATTACGGCACCAGCCGCTATAAAACAATAACGCCCCAGTTCTATTCCGCACACAATCGTCGCGTTTGCTCCGACGCTCGCCCCACGCCGGATAATTGTCTTTTCATACAACTCATGGCGGACAATCTGAGACCGTGGATTTGTAATATTTGTCAGAACACAGCTCGGCCCAAGAAAAACATCGTCCTCGATAATCGTGCCGGTATAAATCGAAACATTATTCTGAATTTTTACATTATTGCCTATAGTTACGCCGCCCGCGATAAAAACGTTCTGCCCAAGGATGCATTTCTCCCCGATTTTGGCGTCGCTGCTTATATGCGAGAAATGCCAAATTTTCGTGCCTTGCCCGATTTCCGCCCCGTCATCAACCACCGCGGTACCATGAACAAAATAATTTTGCAGTGTCATCTGCGTAATCCGTGATTAAACACATTTTCAGTATGCGAAAAATCTCCCGCACAGAGACTCAACCTGTCCTTTGATTTTTTCCCTGAATCGCTCATCCAATTTATATTCGCATTCATTTATTATTTCAACCTTCCTGAGCACATCATCTATCATCGCGGTTATTTTATTCATTTCGTCAGCGCCCATACCATTTCTCGTAACAATCGGTGTGCCGAGTCTCATTCCGCTGGTAACTGAAGCCTTTTTCCTGTCATAAGGCAGCTTATTCATATTGATAATTATACCACAATCTTCCAGGCTTTTCTGCGCGATAACACCGGTCAGACCCTGTCTGAAATTCGCGACATTCATCAGAACCAGGTGATTATCTGTTCCGCCGGTAAGCACATCATAACCGATATTCAACAGATTTTCCGCAAGTTTTTTTGCGTTTTCAATGATTTTAAATTGCCTGGCTTTATATTCCGAACTGACTGCCTCCTTGAAGAAAACAGCCTTTGCCGCTATATGATTGAGGTATGGCGTCCCCTGAACGCCGGGAAATGTCGTCTTTTCGATAAGTTTCCATAACGCCATTTCCTTACCTGACACGTTTATCTTCCTCTCGAAATCTCTGCCTATTAAAATCAACCCGCCGCGCGGCCCGCCGGGTTTATACGTGCTTGTTGTTGTGAAATGCGCGTAATCCACCGGCGAAGGATGTGCCTCGCCTATTACTAAAGCCGCTAAATGCGATGTGTCCGCCAGCAGATATGCCCCGACCTCATCCGCGATTTCCCTGAACTTCTTAAAATCTATTATCCTCGGATAAGCCGTTGCGCCGCAGATAATCAGCTTTGGTTTGAACTGAATCGCTTTTGCCCGAATCGAATCATAATCGAGAAGAAAACTTTTCGGGTCAACGTGATAATTTTCCACATCGAAAAATTTTCCCGCGTAAGACACATTTGCCCCGTGCGAGACATGCCCTCCCTGGTCCATCGCCAGGCTCAATATCTTATCGCCGCGTTCGAGAATGGCGGTGATGACAATCTGGTTGGCCTGTGTGCCGGAGTGAGGCTGAACATTCGCGTATTGTGCCTTAAAAGCCTGTTTAGCCCTGCTGACAGCAAGCGATTCCAGTTCGTCAACTATTTGGCATCCGCCATGAAATCTCGCCCCAGGGAAACCCTCTGTCGTCTTATTTTGCGCCACCGACCCCAGTGCCGCCAGCACCGCCCTTGAACATTGGTTCTCCGCCGCGATCAGCTGAATGGTTTTCCTTAACCGTTCATATTCTTTTGTTATTAAATCGTAAACCTGCGAGTCCTCCGCCTCAAGGGCGTTCATCAAATTTGAGTGATATTCTTCGCAGGTTCGCGGCGTTTGGTTTTCGGCGGTTATTAATTCATAAACCTTTTTGTCCGCTTTTTTCAGAGTCCCAAGCGCATCCCTGCCGCTTTCATTGTCCAGCAACATAATTAAATCCTTTTAATTATTTTGTAAAAAAACTCCTTACTATATCGTTAAAAGTTACGTAGATAAAAAATGCCCCGATAAGTATCAGGCCAGCATAAGCTAACATCCCCTGAATCCGTTCGCTTATGGCGGAGCCTTTGATTTTTTCCACCGCTAACATCACAAGAACCCCTCCATCGAAAGGAAGAAGCGGCAAAAGATTCATAACGGCTATACAAGCGCTTATCAGCCCAAGGAAGTAAGAATAGTAAATCAATTTATCCTGCAGCGTTGGCTGTTCTGAAACTATCCTGTAACTAAGCGAAATAATACCCACAGGACCAACCAGAAGTTTCGGACTGATAAGCCCGCTGAGAAGCTGCTTTAATGTTATATAGGTCTGAACTATAAACATTACCGTTTTTTTACAACCCATCGAGATAGCGTTCGAGCGGCCCGAGGCTTTGTACAGGTTTTTCAGGTTGGCAAAAGGAACGAATTCAGCAAAGGTCGATTTTGCCGTGATTAAGTCTTTGCCATTGGTCATATTCAGGACAACGTCGCCGGCTGTTTCCGCGTTGAGCCGGTAATCAATTGTTATGCGTTGACCGTTTTTGCGCCTGACTTCGCGGATAATATCATAAAAGTTTGACACCTTAACACCGTCAACCGCGGTTATTGCCGCCCCTCGCGGAATCCCAAGTTTCGCCAGCATTTCTTTTGTACTAACGGTCTTGGCGACAACGGGATGCTCAGCGTCCAGCACAACGCCGATGCCAATCATTACACGCTTCATTTCTTTTGAGTATTCCGGCACAACTGTTACCGGCGTCTCAATCTCTGTTCCGTCCGCGTTTTTACGAAGCACTTTAAACGTCAATTCCTTGCCCTTAAACTTCTCCGTAGTTGCCCGCAGTTCCACATAAGTCGGATTCTCAACATCATCGACTGCCAGAATTATATCATTGACCTTCAGCACCGGTTTTTTAACCGCGGCATTTTTCTTTAAATGCATTTTAATCAGCAGTTTATCCAGCCAACCCGGTGCAGCAGACTCAACAGCCGTTATCCGCAATCTCGGGACCATCGAACAGATATTATAGAGCTGCGATTCGGAATTTACATCGTAACTGCCAGCGAATTCCAGTCCCAGCGGAATCTTAGCCTCGACCAGCTGCATTTTACCTTTTTTCGGCGTCCTTTCAGCAAGCATCGTAACTGTCGGAGCAAGTGTGTTTTCCACGACTTCCTCTAAATCCCAGTACGCCTGGATGTCTTTTCCGTTGACGGCCTTAACCCTGTCCCCGGGCATAAGTCCCGTACTTTTCGCCAGGGAATTAATATCCGAAACTTTGGCGATGTCAAGACTCGCTGGAGGCAAAATACCAAAAACTTTGGTCTCGCTTCCCGCGATTATCCTGGCGGTCAGTGAAAGTTCCTTCGTAGTGCCGTCTTTCTTCTTTACAGTCATCTCTACAGGCTGATTAACATCCGATAGCGCCGCCGCGATACCTATGTTGCTGAAATCAAGATTCTTTTTTTCGCCTTCGATTTCAATAATTTCATCGCCGGCCTGTAATCCCGCGACAGCGGCAGGGGAGTTGGGAATTACGCCTCCGACTATCGTCGGTGTCAGCTTAATACCAATAAGAAACGCGACCATAAAAATAATAATAGCGCTTATCGCGTTGAAGGTAACGCCCGCCACAATAACAGCCGCGCGAACAGCCACACCTTTATTTGCGAAAGAACGCGGGTCATCCGTCGCGCCGGCGGCCTTGGTGTCTTCCTGTCCGAGCATTTTGACAAATCCGCCAAAAGGAATAAGCCCAATACGATACTCGGTTTCTCCCGCTTTACCTCTTCTGCCAATGGTAAGAGTCAACAAGCTCCCATCGGAGTCATCTTCTTCATCAACAGGGAAAAATCCCGGCAGAACCCTGATGCGATACCCGTTCTCTGTCCTCAGGATTCCCAGCAGGACAGGCGAAAACCCGATTGAAAACGCCTCCACTTTTATCCCTGACATCTTGGCCACTATGAAATGACCGAACTCGTGAACCAGAACCACCGCGCCGAAACCCAGTATCACCAGCAGAATATTTCCCCCAACCCCTATATTCCGCACGACAATAAAAACAACCGCGGCTACGACTATCAGGAACAAAAACAAGCGGAGATATTTATTCGCTAAACCTTTTGGTTCAGACATTGAACAACCTCTTTTCTTGCCCAGGCATCCGCCTGGAGTAAGTGTTCCAGCGTCAGAGTACCCTTGAAACTATGTTTATTTAAGCAATGCTCGATTAACTCTACTATATTAACAAATTTTATTTTTTCTGCCAGAAAAAGTTCGACCGCCGCTTCGTTTGCCGCGTTAAAAACAACCGCCGCCGTACCGCTCGTTCGGGCCACCTCGAAACCCAGCGTCAATGCGCGAAAAGTCTCAAAGTTCGGCTTGGCGAAAGTAAGCCTGCCCAGCTTTTCAAGACTCAAATGTTTTGCCACGCCCTTTCTCCGTTCAGGCCAGGTCAGCGCATACTGTATCGGCAGGCACATATCGGGCGTACCCAACTGAGCGATTATTGAACCGTCCACGAACTCTACCAATGAATGAATTATCGACTCAGGATGCACCAAAACTTCTATTTTTTCGGCCGGTACGTCAAAAAGCCACCTCGCCTCGATAATCTCCAAAGCCTTATTCATCATAGTCGCCGAATCAATCGTGATTTTAGGCCCCATATTCCATACCGGATGGTCCAAAGCCTGCTCTCGCGTAACCTTTTCCAAATCCCGCCGCTCGAGCAGCCTGAAAGGCCCGCCCGAAGTAGTTAAAATGATTTTACTAATCTCATTATGCCTGCCCGCCTGAATGCCTGAAAAATCGCCGAATGTTCGCTGTCAACCGGCAAAATAGTCGCGTTATTCTCTCTCGCCGTTTTCATCAGCAACTCACCCGCGATAACTAAAGGCTCCTTATTCGCGATAGCCAGCGTCTTGCCTTTTTTCGCAGCCGCCAGCACCGCCGGCAAACCCGCTGCCCCCACAATCGCCGTAAGCACAACATCCACCTCATCAAGCTCAGCTATTTGAGTCAGACTTTCCGCGCCGCTAAGAATTTCAACATTGCTATCTTTCAGCAGTTTTCCAAGTTTAGCCGAATAACCATCCCCCGTTATAGCGACGTATTTAGGCTTATATTGCTTCACCTGTTCGCTAAGCAGCTCCACCTTGCTGTTGGCACTAAGAGCCGTTACCTGAAAATCCGGCCCCAGCCCTTCGATTACCCGCAGCGCATTTCTGCCTATCGAACCCGTCGAACCAAGTATTGCTATTCGTTTTACCATTGTTCCCTAATGATACGCCAAAATCTGCAAAACTGTCAAGTCAGGAAAACAACTAACTTGCCTTTATGGCATAAACCGCTATACTATCAGGCTCACTTTGGATAATAATTTATACGCAGATTTAATGAAAGGTATCGGTTTTTATGGCGAAACAGAAAGAAATCCCGGCTAAGATAGATAAGCCGTTTGTGCTGATAATCCGCGATGGATGGGGCTATAACCCCGATTCGGCTGATGATAAGTATAACGCAATCAAATGCGCCAATACCCCCGTTAATGATATGCTGATGAGCCAATATTCCAACTGTATTGTTCACACCAGCGGCCGTGACGTCGGGCTTCCGGAAGGCACTATGGGCAACAGCGAAGTTGGACATCAGAATATCGGGGCGGGCAGAATCGTCCCCCAGGAATCCGTCACGAATCAGCCATGCACATCGAAGACGGGTCATTTTTTGAGAACAAAGAATTCTTGAACCTGATCAACTTCGTGAAAGAAAAATAAAGGCAAAATACACCTGATGGGCCTATGCAGCGATATCGGCGTGCATTCCCTCCTCGACCATCTTTACGGCCTGCTTGAGCTGGCGAAAAGAAACAGCGTCAAAGATGTTTTTATTCACGCTTTTACCGATGGCCGCGATTCGCCGCCCGACAGCGGCGCGGGCTATATCGCCGATATCGAGAAAAAAGCCGCCGAAATCGGCGTGGGTAAAATCGGCTCAGGTAATGGGCAGATTTTACGCGATGGACAGAGACAGCCGCTGGGACCGCGTGCAAAAGGCCTATGAATGTTTGCGGCTGGGTAAGGGTAATAAGGCTCCAAACGCCGCCGAGGCGATAGCGAAGAGTTATGAAAAAGGCGTGACGGACGAATTTATCGAACCGACGTGCATTGTCAACGCTGATAATGAGCCGATAGCGATGGTAAATGACGGGGACGGCATTATTTTCTTTAATTTCCGGGGTGACAGGACGCGGGAAATCACGCGGGCATTTGTCATACCGGACTTTAAGGAATTCAACCGGATGGCGCCGGCGAATATTTATTTCGTGTGCCTGACCGAATACGATACGACGATACCTGCGCCTGTGGCGTTTCCAAAACCTCCGAAAATGAAAAATATTCTCGGCGCGTATCTGGGTTCGCTTGGTCTTAAACAGTTCCGCTGCGCCGAGACGGAAAAATACGCGCACGTTACATTTTTTTTCAATGATTACACCGAAAAACCATTCGAGGGCGAGGACAGGCAGATTGTGCCTTCACCGCGAGTGCGGACTTACGATTTAAAGCCTGAAATGAGCGCTTATGAGGTAGGCGAGGTCGTGCTTGAAAGGCTGGAAACGAATAAGTATAGCGTTGTGGTCGTGAATTTCGCCAATCCCGATATGGTGGGGCATACGGGCATATTGTCGGCGGCGGTAACAGCGGCGGAAACGGTTGACCAGTGCGTCGGGAAGATTCTGGATAAGGTAAAAAGCATGGGCGGTGCGGCGATAATAACCGCTGACCACGGCAACTTTGAGAAGATGTGGGATATCGCGTCTGATCAGCCTTTCACAAGCCATACTACCGGCGATGTGCCGCTGATTGTTTTCGATGAGCGGTACAAAGGCAGAAAGCTTCGCCAGGGCGGCAGATTGGCTGACATCGCCCCAACGCTGCTCGAAATGATGCAGCTTCCCCAGCCAGGCGAAATGACCGGAAAAAGCCTTATAGAATAATGGGGAAAAAACAACCAACTTGTTTTATCATTGCGGGCCCGAACGGTGCAGGAAAAACTACATTCGCATTACGTTATTTGCCTCAGATAGCGGGTTGCCGCAACTTTGTCAATGCTGACCTTATCGCTTATGGTCTTTCCCCTTTTGACTCTTTGTCGGCTCAATATGAAGCTGGCAGACTCTTCCTCAACGAAGTTTATGCAAATATTAAAAAGAAAGTCGATTTCGCTTTCGAGACCACATTGGCCGGCCATAGTCAAATTAATCTTTTAAAGCAGCTCAGGCAGGACGGCTGGCGAATTGTTTTATTTTTCCTGTGGATTCCTGATGCGGATTTTTCAAAAAAACGAATTCGCGAACGCGTCGAACACGGCGGACATAACATACCCGATGACGCAATCTACCGCCGCTATCCTCGCATAATGCACAATCTCGTTAATATCTATATTCCTCTATGCGACAAAGTTGTTTGTTATGATAACTCTGAATCAATGCCCGTTCCTGTTTTTGAACAGGACAGTAAAAACCTACATATTTTTATTCAAAATATATATGATAAAATTTTGAGGTGGTCAGATGACTACAAAAAAAATTAGTAAAATGGCAGCGCAAGCTGGCAAATGTCTTCAAGAAGCTGTGCAGGAAGAGTTTCGGCGAAAAGCACTGCTCGGCCAGTACGTTATTATAAACCGTAACGGCAAAGCCTGCCGTGTTTCCGCAAAAGAGGCGCTGAAACTCGCCAGAGGCAAATAATTTGCTCTGCTTCGCTGAAGTATTAACAAACTTTTACCACGAGTAATAAAATAACCATGGGACAGATAAAAGTACTTGACCAGAATATGATAAATATGATAGCGGCGGGCGAGGTAATTGAGCGGCCGGCGAGCGTGGTCAAGGAACTTATGGAAAACAGCATTGACGCTGGGGCGAAAAAAATAACGGTAACAATAGAGGATGGGGGCAGGAAACTTATATCGGTATCCGATGACGGCGCGGGAATGGACGCGGAGGATTTAACCAGGGCGTTTGAGCCGCACGCGACAAGTAAAATAAAAACAGCGGATGATTTGCATAAGATTTCAACGCTGGGTTTCAGGGGTGAGGCTCTGGCGAGTATCGCGTCGGTTGCGCTGGTTAAGGCTGTCAGCAGGACGAAAGATTCTCCCGGCGGCAATGTAATTGAAATCGACTGCGGAAACAGAAAAACGGTAGGCCCCTGCAGCGCGGATTACGGAACAACGATTGAGGTCAGGGACATTTTTTACAAGCTGCCGGCCAGGCGGAAATTTCTCAAGACCGCCAATACCGAGATGGGGCATATTACCGAGGTTTTTACGCGTATCGCACTTGCGAACGGTACTATCGATATGGTGCTGATACATAATACGAGGGAACTTTACCGTCTTAGCGGCAAGGATGGTATTCGGCGGCGGATAGCGGAACTTTTTTCGACGGAAATAGCTGACAGTTTAATTGAAACGCAATCAAATGAAAAAGGGATGAAGATTTTCGCGATTCTGGGCAACCCCGATATAGCAAAGACGGACAATAAGTTTCAATATGTATTTTTGAACGGCAGGTTTATCCGGGATAAGTTCATTTCGCATGCACTCAAAGAGGCCTATCACGGTTCTCTGGAAGCCAACAGGTACGGCGTGGTGTTTTTGTTTATCGAGATGCCTTTCGAGGAGTTCGATGTGAATGTGCATCCGACGAAAATTGAGGTGCGTTTTTATAACGCTAATCTTGTTCATTCACAGATTTTGTCGTGTCTTCGTGAAAAACTTCTGGGGACGAATCTTGATGTCGCGGTAAAGATGCCCGCACAAAATCAGAACAGCCAGCAAATCAGAGAAGCGATGGCGGAATTTTTCAAAAAGCATCAGCCAGCCGCACCGCAGCAGCATTTTGGTTTTCGCTCTGCGCCATCGTCGGGCAAATTTTCCCCCCCTGCCGAAAGGCCCACACAGTTTGTAATGCCCAGTGTCGCAAACGATAAAAGATATCTCCAGATACACGAAAGTTTCATAGTCGCCGAGACCAACGACGGATTTGTGATTATCGACCAGCATGCTCTTCACGAGCGGATAATGTACGAGGATTTGAAAAGGCGAGTCGCTGCAGGCAAACTCGAATCGCAGAGATTGCTGATACCTGAAAGTTTAGAGGTGAACGAGCGAGAAGCGGACGCGATAAAAGATAACGCGGAGCTTATGGATAAGCTTGGAATCCAGGTCGAGCCTTTCGGCCCCAGGACTTATGCGATAAACTCATTCCCAATGCTTTTGTCGAAAGCGTCGTTAACAGAGTTTATGCGGGATTTGGCAAACCTGCTGACTGACAAGGAAATCAGCATAGACGCGGAAAGACTGCTCGATGAAGTGCTGCACCTGGCGGCGTGCAAGGCGGCTATCAAGGCTGGACAAAAATTAAACGACAAGGAAATAGAACAGCTTCTGGCGGACAAGCAATATACGGAGTACTCGAGCCGTTGTCCGCACGGCAGACCCACGACGATAAAATTTTCAATCGCTGAACTGGAAAAACAATTCAAGAGAACCTGATGAATAAATGGCTGTTGCTGATTCTGATAGTTTTTTGCTGGGCGTTCGCGGGACTGGCATTGTTCGGGGAACAGCGGAGGGGAAATAAGGCTTGTGCGGTGATGGTTAATCCGTTTCAAAGAATTGTTTCAACCGCACCAAATGTTACGGAGATACTCTTCGCATTGGGGTTAGGTAAAAATGTCGCGGGTGTTCCGTTAGCCAGTAATTTTCCCGCTGAAGCAGCGGAAAAACCGAAGATTGGTGATTTCTGGCAGATGAATATCGAGGCGGTAATAGGCGCCAGGCCTGACCTTATAATTACGCTTGGTTTTCAGCAGCAGAGAAATATGGCCGAGCGTCTAAAAAGAATAGGTTATCAAACTTTAAGTGTTGACGTTGATAATAAGATAAGTGAGCTTTTCGCGGCGATTAAAACGATAGGCGAGGCGTCAGGCACGCAGGAGCGGGCTGATAAATTAGCGGCAGATATTAAGAGTCAACTGGACGAACTTTCAGCCAAGGTGCGTGCTAAAAAAGATAAGGTTAAGGTTCTTTATATCGTGCAGGCTGAGCCTCTGCGTGTGGCGGGAAGGGACACGTTTATTAATGAGATGATAGAGATGGCCGGCGGAGAAAACGCGATAGGCCCGACGATATACAAATATCCGCCCATAGGCGGAGAGCAGATAATCGCCAGCGGAACGGATGTGATAATCCAGCCCGCGATGGGCGAAAAAGACACAGCCGCTTTGCAAAAAAAGGCATTATCGTATTGGAGCCGGTTTGTAAATCTGCCCGCGGTGAAAAATAAGAGGATTTATATCGTGGATGATGATACAATTTCACAGCCCGGCCCTCGCGTACCCCAGGGAGTCGAAACGATAGCAAAGTGCCTGAGTCCGGAGTTATTTGAAAATTCGAAATCAAATTAACCGCAGAGTTCGCAGAGGACGCGGAGATTTTTTTATCGTAAATCCAAAATGATTAAGCCACAGAGGGCACAGAGAAAAGAAAGTTTTAAAAAATAAAGCAGGCACAAAAAGACAAAAAAGGATTTTAGATTACCGATTATGGTTTGCCGCAATTATTATCTTTGGAATTATCTGAATTATGTTCCTTTTGATATTTTCGCAATAATAAGCCGCGGACGAAAGAAGCTGTGCCTAAACCAAAAAAGAGTCCTCCAATAAACAACGTTCTTGTCGATATGGAACCTCCCTGAAAAAATGATTGAAAGGACTCGAAAAGTAACGGTAAAGAAATGATAAGCAAGGCAATTCCTCCTGTTAAGCTTTTTATGCCCGCAGGGCCGACCGGCTTGGGAGGTCTTAATCCTGAAAGAGGCACTCCCTTATCAATAGCAGCCATAATTTCTTTATGTTTGAGTTGCAGATAAAAATATGTAAGTGCACAAACAAGAACTACTACCCAAAATATAAACACAAATACAATAACATCGGAATTACTCATTTTCAGCCCTTTCATTTATGTTTAAATTAAAGTTATTCTTGAACACAAGATTCAGCCTTCATATAATTAGTCGCATTTCATATATATAAGGTTTCAAAAAAAATGAAACTTTTCAAGCTATTTATGCGACTAACAGGGAGATGGAGACCTTTTTGAAAGACGATTTGAACAAAAACTTAAACGAAGGCTGGGTTAGCAGTTTATCTGCTGGGGACCACCGTGCATTCGCTGAGTTCGTCGATAAATATAAGGAGATGGTCTTTTTGTGCTGCCATACACTTGGGCTAAAAGATGACGAGGCAGAAGATGTGGCAATCGAAACATTTTGGGCAGCTTATAAAGGGCTTAACAAGTTCAGGGGACAGGCAGAAATTAGTACGTGGCTATGGAAAATAACTTGTTATAAAAGTATAAGCTATTTGCGAAAAAATAAGAGGCAGCGGGAATTGACAGAAATACCTGATACGCAAACTGCCGACCCAAAAAGCGAGCAGGCAATAAACTCATTGGAAGACAAAGAGCAGGTTGAACTGATATGGCAGGCTGTCGGGAAATTGCCCAAACTCTGGTCACTTGCGATTGTGTTATTTTACAGGGAAGAAAAAAGTGTCGATGAAATCGCGAAAATTATGAAAATACGCAAAAATACGATTAAAACCTATTTATTCAGAGGCCGAAAGATATTAAAAGAGCTTTTGGCAGATTTTGTTGGAGAAGATACTTATGCAGGCTAACTCACAAAATGATAATAATTTCGATAAAACGCTGAGGTCGGTATTGAAAAGTTATCGCCAGCCTGTGCCGGAAAATTTCGTAAATAGGGCATTAAAACATATACGACAAACCGAAGAAAGGCAGATTTTAGCACGTGTGATTATGCAGGAAAGATTCGCTCTTGCAAGCTGCATAATATTGGTTCTCGTGCCGGTTATCATGTTGCTATTTTTTCCGCATATTGTGCATATTGCAGCAAAAGAATTTAATGTGCTGATTACCAAAACCTGCGAAATTATAACGGCAGATTTTTACAACGATTGGGGATTTACTTTAATCCTGACCTTTGCGTTTGGATTTGCGGTTTATCTTCTTATGGATTTGTTGACTGAGAACAATTAGCAGCAATTCGTGCAATGTCCCAAAAATGCACATTCCTCATTTAAACAAACCAAATTAATGAGACTTGCAAAATATCGGGTAACCGTTAGACTAATAAACCTAACTGACCGATTCGACTTGTCATACCTGCGAAAGCAGGTATCCATTTCAGAGAAGTGGATTCCCGCTTTCGCGGGAATGACAATGTACAAAATTTGAAAAATATTTTAAACGCGGATTAAAACAACCCCCCGATAAATCGGGGGTGATAACTAAGAATGGAATTACTTACAGCGAAAAAACTTGTTTTCAGGATTGTAATCGCCTTGGCGTTGCTGGCGACAGTGATGATTCTTTGCTCGCTGGCGGGAAGCGAAAGTGTTTCTCTAAAGGTGATAACACAGGGCGCAAGCAGCGGCACTTCGGTTAATCCGTCTTATGAAATATTCGTGTGGGTAAGGGTGCCGCGAATTATTTTAGCGGCTATTGTCGGAGCGGCGCTGGCATGTTCGGGTGTCGTCTTTCAGGGCCTGCTGCGCAATCCTCTGGCGGACCCTTATATACTCGGAATATCAAGCGGCGCTGGTCTGGGGACAATCGCGGCGGTTCTCAGCGGATTTGCCTGGACGTTTTGGGGCCGCTCGCCGATAGCGGTCTTCGCGTTTGCAGGCGCCTGGGGACGGTGTGGCTGGTCTGGATTATCGGAAGGATGACCGGCAGAAATAATGTTACGGGACTCCTGCTGGCTGGTGTTGTGGTGAACGCGTTTTTCTCGGCGATGATTATGTTTCTTGTGTCGATATCGAAAAGTCAGCAGCTTTATTCGACAGTGTTCTGGCTGATGGGCAATATGGCGGAGGAAAGCTGGAGCGTTCTGTGGTTCGGGGGCGGCTGCGTAGTCGCGGGAGTGGCGGGGTTATTTTTTATGGCGCCGCAGTTAAACGCCATCAGCTTCGGGCAGGAAGACGCCCGGAGTATGGGCATAAATATCAAGCGGATTGAGACGGCGGCATTTGCGGTCGCAGCGTTTATTACCGCAATCGCGGTCAGCATGAGCGGCCTGATAGGATTTGTTGGATTGATTATTCCGCATGCGATAAGAATAGCCTTCGGACCGGACCATCGCCAGCTAATCCCTTTAAGTGCCATCGCCGGCGCTGGGCTTTTAGTTGCTGCTGATACGCTCGGGCGGGTCATCATCGCTCCTGCACAACTGCCGGTGGGCGTAGTTACCGCAATTGCCGGCGGGCCGTTCTTTCTTGTATTACTGATTAAGTATTCGCACAAGGTCGGCTGGTCGGATAGATGAACAGGAGAGCAATAGAGCAGTTGAACAGGTGATTAATTGATATGAGCATTATAAATGTAAGTCATTTAAGTTTCGGTTACGCGGAGACGCAGGTGCTGCGCGATTTGTTTTTTGACGTTGGACGTGGGCAGTTTTTTGCGATAGTTGGGCCGAATGGTTCGGGCAAAAGCACACTGCTTAATTTACTGTGTGCGGTGCTCAAACCAAATGACGGAACCATAACAATCGACTCAAAGCCGATAGAATCGTACAGCGTAGAAAAACTCGCCTCGAAAGCGGCTGTTGTCAGGCAGGAATTTGTGCCTGTTTTCGATTTTTCGGTTTTTGACACGGTTATGATGGCCAGAACGCCTTACTTTGCGTCTGGTGGTTTTGAGAGCAAACTCGATATTGAAATAGTTAATAAAGCTCTTGAGGACACCGATACGATGCGCTTCGCCTCCCGTTCACTTAACCAGCTCAGCGGAGGCGAGCGGCAGCGGGTTTTTATCGCCAGGGCCTTTGCTCAGAATACCGATATCCTTCTGCTGGATGAGCCGACAAGTTTTCTTGATTTGAAACATCAGGTGGTCGTCTATGACCTGCTCAAAAAAATGCAGCTCGAAGCAAATAAAACGATTCTGCTTGTTACTCACGATATAAACCTCGTGCCGCAATACTGCGATGAGGTTTTGCTGCTGGGGGGCGACAAGGGGTATCGCATAGGCAGGCCTGACGATGTTTTCCAGCAGGAGCAAATTACAAATGTTTTCGGCGTAAAAACATTTGTTGGCAGCACTGGCAAACATAAGTTTTTCCTCCCCCTGGGCAAGTTCGCACAAGATAATAACCCAGAAAGCTGCAACCAAATTTAAAGAATATTTAAACGCTGATTATCCGCCTGCGGGATTTTTGTCGGCAACAAAGTTGTGTACTTTAGCGTAATTTATAATATAATGGATGTTTTGCGGATTAGTAAAAAAATGCTTATTTGGAGCGAGGCGGTAAAGGTATGGAACAGAAACATAAAAAAGTTATATCACCAGCAGCGGCTGAAAAGCTGACTAAAACCGATGTTGAACATTTTAAGAAACTGCTGCTTGAAAAGCGTCATGAGATAGTCGGAAGCGTCAATGAGATGCAGGATGAGACCCTAAGAAAATCGCGGTCGGACGCGTCCGGCGATTTATCCAGTATGCCAATCCACATGGCGGATATGGGCAGTGATACATACGAGCAGGAGTTTTCTCTGGGGCTTATGGGCAGTGAGCGGGAACTGCTCAAAGAAATCGACGATGCCCTGGCACGCATCGAGGCGGGCATTTATGGTCTCTGCGAAGGTACCGGTGAGCTGATAGCAAGGGCACGGCTTGAAGCCAAACCCTGGGCGAGATACAGTATTGAATACGCCCGCAGGCTCGAACAGGGCAAGGCAAAAAAATAAAATCCGACGTATATCCTCGTATGAAAAAATATAAATGTCCTATCTGCAAAAAAATTGTAAAAGCCCCATCCGTCGAAGAACCTGATAAAGGTTTTTTCCCATTTTGTTCACAGCGGTGCAAGCTCATTGATTTGGGAGCGTGGCTTGACGCCGATTACAAAATAATCTCCAAACCCACCGATGAAAATGATATTAAGCAGTAATTTCAGGAACCTCAAAAGGCGCGTAAAAATCATTGTAAACCGGGTATTGTGAAGTATAATATCGCTGCCTGCCTTAAAAGTTTTGGAAAACAGTGTGTACGGGCAGGCTTGCTTTGGATTTGAAAGGAAAGAAACAAAATGAGTGCCGAAACAGGAAACGCTCAGATTTGCGGTAATTTTTTGTTCACAAAATTATTCAAGTCATTTCGTATGGCCATTCAGCCCAGCAAAATGATAATCGCTTTTGCCGCTGTATGCGTTATATGCCTGACTGGCTGGCTCATGGACCTGAAAAAAAGCGTCCTTACCAGCGGCAGAGCTACTCAGCTCCAGGTTTATGTGGATAATTATAGCCAGATGAAAACCTTTATGGACATCTCAGCACCAAGAGGCAAATTTGTCGGCGTCTTTGCCGCACTCTGGGACTTCGCGACAGCAAAACTTCAAAACACAATCGAAGCGATATTCGCCTTTAATTATATGCAGGTAAAAAATAATTTTTTCGATTGCTTTAAAGCCCTCGCCTGGGCTTTCGAATACCACTATATTTATTGTATTATTTTTTTCACGATAACACTTGCGGTCGTTTCGTTTGCGGGCGGGAGCATAAGCCGCATCGCGGCGGTGGAGTTCGCCAGAAATGAAAAACCCGGTCTCGGCGAGGCCGTGATGTTCACCTCGAAAAGGTTTATGAGTTTTTTCACAGCTCCTTTGGTGCCGTTCGGCATCATTGCCGCTGTCGGAGCCTGCGTTGTTATCCTCGGACTGATTGGCAATATTCCCTGGGCGGGTGAATTGATAATCGGAGTTTCGATGCTGCCGGCGATTATGGCTGGCGCCGTTATCGCCCTTATTTTAATAGGTACGGTGGCGGGCTTTAGCCTGATGTTTCCGGCGGTCGCTTATGACGGCTCCGACAGTTTCGATTCGCTGAGCCGTTCCTTCAGTTACATTTTCGCCAAACCTTGGCGGATGGGTTTTTATACAATTGTCGCGGCGATATACGGAGCAATCTGTTACCTGTTTGTAAGATTTTTTGGCTTTTTAATCCTCTATTCCGTTCGCTCATTTCTTGCCGTCGGCATCTGGGTCAAAGGCACACAGACTGCCGATAAGTTAACGGCGATATGGCCTGAGCCGAGCTTCGCTCGTCTTGTTTCGGCCATACCAATGTCAGGCAACTGGTCCGAAATCGGCGGCGCGTTTTTCATACATATTTTCTCACTGCTGATTGTCGGCCTGCTCGCGGCGTTTCTGATTAGCTTTTATTTTTCCGCCAATACCATAATATACGCGCTTATGCGAAACAAAGTCGATAACGCCGCCTTATCAGACGTTTATTGATTTGGCTTTATAAACCTGAATTCAAGTCGTATTAGAATTTCTTCTTGATACTATAGAACTTCAGGATATATAATGACCAATATGAGTCGCAAAACTATAATTCGGCTAATAATCATTCTCTGCTGTATCGGTCTTACCATTTGGCAGATACCAAACCTGACCGCTATATGGCATATATACGCCTCAGCTAAAAAACTGCAAATAACCGAAGACGATCTTTTCCCCACTTTGAAAAAGCCCCTGTTCTCCCCCAAAGTCCGTCAAACCGACCCCATCGCCGCGGACGTTGCTGAATATCTTGCTGCAGAAGATTTCAACGAACTGACCGCCTTCGCATTAAAATATCCCGATAACCCATTTTTTATGGTTTCTCTGGCGACTTCAATATTGCCCTCTTACAATACATCTGCTTGGAACGGCCTGAATCCTAAAATAGCTTCCTTAATCGCAAAAAAACTGATAAACACCGACCCCAATAATGCCCATTTCCATTATCTTGCCGCTTACACCACTCTGCTAAACATGCAGGATAACGATTATGCCCCATTTCTTACCGCAATAGAACGCGGCAATAACTGTAGCCACCTGACACCTGCCGGCGATAGCTATCATCAAAGAATTATGGCATTGTGCGTGAAGGAACATAATCCATTTGCTTTTTCACAATTAAACTTCTGGTCTGAAAGAGATTTCTACATAGATATTTATAAAACAATTCTTGGAATGGCTGATTCAGCAGTAACACACGCTAACTATAAATTTACCCTGTATATTTTACAATCAGGGGAGAAATTTGCCGACCAATATATCAAAAATGCAAAAACATCCAATGAGCTTTTTAGAGGAAATTCTGTATCGGCCAAAATAAACGAATTTCAGATTAGGCATTTCGATTTTCTTAATATAGACCCTCAGAAAATCCGGTTCGATTTAAGTAAAACAAAAGTAATACATAATATTTTAATTGAAATAATGAATAAAAGTGACAGTCAATACCCGAGACTCAATTTAATAATTCTCGTTTCTACTTTTGCAGTTGTCTTTGCATTATGCTTTTTATTTTCGCTGCTTTTTTATATTTTCGTGTTTCTGTTTAAACTGATACGTAAAAAGCCAGAAAACATCTGCAAAATAAAATGGTATGAATATCTTTTATTTCCTGCCTCATTAATTATTTTTTATATTCTGGCCGTTTTTTTTAATGACGCTTTAACTACCCCGGCTTTTCTGTCAGAGTACCTGCCTTGTAGAATGTATGAAAATACTTCGTTTTTGCTCGTTATAACCTCAGTACTATGGTTGTGTTTTTGGCTTACAAGCATGTTGAATCCTTACAAAAAACCGTTTCTTTTGTTTGGTACCAAAAGAGCCCTTTTTTTCCTTGCCTTGAGCATCGCGATCGGGCTTTCCATTTTCTTCAATATCATATCGCCGCAAGATATACTGTTACCTTTAATAATCTCCTTTTCGATTACGGTTGCCCTCTGGTTAATATTAATGTTTGGCTGGTGGTTTACGAAAAACCGTATAGTTCAACTGCTTCTTTTGATAGTTTTTCTCGCAGGGTTATTTAATCTACATGACGATTTAGTATGGATTAAAATATGCGCAAATATTCTTTTAGTAGTTTTTGCCGCGATAATTATTGCAGGTTCACCATCCGAAAAAATCCCAACCATTATTGCCTTTCCATTAACCTTCTTCGGTAAGACTGAATCAATTGCAACATCCAGGCTTAGAATTCTAAAACTTCTCCAGCCTTATCTGCTTGTCTTTTTCATCAGTTTTTTGGCCGGAATTTATTTTTCCTGCTATATGATGAGAGAACGAATTAACCAATCCATTAAATTAGAACAAATAGATAATTTTAAACCATTCCCTCCAGCCAATGAGCGGACTTATCATGCTCTTGTAACAAAGATTTTAAATTCCGCCTCTGATAGGTTGGGTAACCCTCGCTATCTTCTTTTCTCTGAGCCTAATGATTTTCCTAAACTTTTTACAAAGTCTAATCGGACTGAACCAGACGAAGCCAAAGAAGATGAATTGCGTCGTTTATTGAAAGAGAGTCCGCCCGATTTGCGGAATACTATTGTAAACCTGCTTAAAAATCCTAATTCTAATGAAGCTATTATTGCAAGAGCTGCCGCAGGAGATAAAACCCTAAAACCTCAGTTACAAAAAATCTTTGAGCAGAAGCTCTCCGCCCTTGCTATACATGACTATAACAACATAGATAGAGATAATTTTCCTGCGGCAAATCGGCCTGAAAACATATTCTCCGACTGCGTCCAGGCTGCCGTAGCACTTGCCCGTTTCAGTGAACCGAATGAAGCGTCGCAAAGGTTTATGAATATAATAAAAAATTGTGATTCTGCGATCTCTAAGAATAACAACCTATTTGCTCCTGGTATGTTTATTGTCCCGGATGCGATTCATTATAATTCTTCTGAATTTTTTAAAGGTCTAAATAGTCTGCCTTGCCCCAGAGCAACACAGGTTTTAAAGGCATATCTCGATAAAACTAAATATGACGACATAACTTCAGGAAATGCCTATGCCTCTTATGACATTGAAAATTGTCTCGCAAAATTTGCCGATACAGAAATAGCTGAAAACATCTTCAAACTCATGTGCGGAACCGAACTTTTGACCAAACCGGTTTTATCTCCCAACTTCTCAGCATTAAATAAAATTGCTAAAGAACTTCAAATGCCTCAACAGGCCGCATCGCAACTTCGTCTTGTAATATCTCCGCACCTGAACGAACATTCGATACCCCTGTTAAAAAATGCTCTGAATACCGATGATGCTAATCTTCGTGCTTATTGTGTTTGGCAATTAACAAAAGCCGGATACAAATGGCCCCAGGATGAACTTGAAAAACTTTTTAATGATAAAAGCTGGAAAGTCCGCGCAAACACCGCCCTCGCCTCACCGCAGCAGGCGAAAGTTTTTCTTAAAAACGACAAAAACGATTTCGTAAAAATCACATTAAATCTTATAAACAATTAACCGCAGCACTGTGTTAATTCGTGTGCATTCGTGGTTAATTTTTAATCTTAGCCTTGAACTCGATAATGAAAACAACAAGAAAAATCCAAAATAGTATTACAGGCCAGTGGCCGGCGAGGCTGAAAAGAGTTCGCTGTGAATAAACGGGAACTTCCGCCGCGATAAAACCTGAACCCTGTGTGAAATGGTCTTTAAGGGCGAGGATTTCGCCGTGCGGTGATATGATTGCACTTACGCCGTTTAAAGCCGCACGAACAATTGCATACCGCGATTCAATCGCCCTATTGATACTGTTTTGAAAATGAGCATCCTTGACCTGCCGCCAATCGAGTGTGGGGACAGCGACGATTCCGCATTTTTCCCTGCCGTACCGTCGCGATAAAGCCGTGAAATTGTCATCCTGACAAATCATACCGCCAACCTTTATCCCATCGACCTCAATTGTTTTCAACTCGCCTGAGCCTTTGCGAAAAGACTCAAAGACCGTAAGATATGTCTTCGTATATTCCAAGAGAACCTCGCCCTGCGGATTCATAAAAAGAAGCTTATTTTCATTAGCTGGCTCATCAAAATAACCAACCACCAGAAAAATATTATTTTCCCGAGCGACCTTGACGATTTTATCGAGCCATTCCTGACGGTCACTTTCCGCAAACCAAAAACAAAGTTCAGGCAAGACTATTAATCTAGCGCCTTGTTTAGCCGCCAATGCCGTCGGTTCAGCGAATAGTTTATTAAAATGTTTTTCCGAGAAAATCATACCAGCCTCTCCCGCATCCTCGGATTTCCAGCCGATAGCCGCCACCTTGAGCTTACCTGTTGGCTTTGGAAACATAACAGCCAAATCCGCAAACGCAAAAATCAATAAGATGCTTGCCGCTGCAAGGATTATTCTTCGTCGCGCTTTAGGCCGCGTAAAAAAGTTCACCGCCAAAGCCTGAATCGCAACAAGGAAAAAATTAATCCCGGTAATCCCCGTATATGAAACAAAACTAATTAAAACCGGATAATACGACCACGGCCTCGCCAGCGACTGAGCAGTCCCCCATATAGGAATCACCGTAAAATTCAACCAGTTGAGTACAGCCAGCAACGCCCCTGCTGCAATCGCACCTAAAACCGGCGGTGTTCCACGTAAAAGCATCGCGCTGCCCCACGCAAACGCACACATTACAAAAAGCATTTGCGATAAAATAATCAGCGTCATCAAAGCAGGCAAACGAAGAATAATCATCTGCGGCAGCGTATAAAGAAGCCCCATATATAAACCCGCGATAAGCATATAACGGCTGGTTTTATTTTCGCCCGCAGCAAGATACAAAACCGGCAAAAAAGCCCCCACTCGTAATAAGGCCATCGCTGGATAAATATTCCCGACAAGCAGCAACAGCCCGCTGAACACCCCGGCCAGCCGATATCTCCATTCGCCATTTGCCATTTTTATCTTTCCGATTAATCAGGGTCCTTTGAGGTTAATGTTTTTACCTCGAAGAAGCCTTTTTTCCTGAGATACTGATAAAGATAAGAGACGCCAACAAGTGTAATGCCGGTTGCCATAAAGGCAGCTACGCGGTAAACGCTTTTAACGGTCGCCATATCGAAGATAAAAACCTTACCGAGCAGCAGCGCGAACAGGCCGAGTGACATATACCTCATGATTCCGATATTCTTCCAGAAGCCGACCAACATTAAGACGAAAGCATAAACCGCCCACATCACGGAGATATACATATTCGCCAGGAAATTCCAGTTCGCGACCTCGCCTGCGTAACGATTTTTGCAATACCAGAACTCATATATTTCCTGCGTCATAAGTACCCATAGCACAACTACCCCGAGAATCCCCAAAAAGGCGGAAAATTCCTTTGAATATTTTTCCTCTTTTTGGCGGCGGCAAACCAGACTCACCGCGAAAATCGACGCCACAAAAACCATCGCTATCGCGAAATCGATATTGCCAAAAATTGTGAAACTGTTCGTATGAAAACTTGTAAATGCGTTGATTATAAAAATAGACCCCCCGGCAGCGAGAATCGCCGCAAGGAGCCTGCCGACAACCCCTTTCGGGCTAAGCGGACGCATTACAAAAACCGGCATCATCACGGCGAATATTACGGCTAAGCCTTTCGCAACATAGCTCCCGGACTTGGATATCACGTTATATTCGCAGTAATAGTACCATTCCGCGCAAATCGCAAATAGAAGCATCGCACCAGCTAAACCATACAGAATCTCGGAAAGAGTATCTGTTAAAATCTCTTTATCGTCAGGGAAAAAACGGTATTTAATATGGTAAATCAAAACCGCTGCGATAAACCCCAGCACAAGCATAAAATCAACATTCGCAAACGCGGTGAATTTTGCATTATGTAAATGCCACACAGCAACTATCGCGGATATCGAACCAGCCGCCACAAATATTAACCCCAGTGCCATTGACAATTTCCCTTTTGGATATAACGGCCGCAGGACAAAGAGCAGCATCATAATGGTAAATATCACCATCTGCCCTTTTGAGGCATAACTTTCAATATTGACCGCGAGATTATATCGGCAATGCCAGTTCCACTCCATAGTCATCGCGGCCAGCAAAACTATGCCCGCGGTTGCGTAAAAAACCTGAGCGAGATATTTTTTCAATTCTTCCGGCAGTTCAAGATTGCTTCTGTATAAAATATGAGCGAAATAAAGCATAATCGCGACAAAGAGCCAGGAACCGAAAGCCTCATTAAAAACCAGTTTAAAAGCTGCCGAGTGCAATGGAAGCTGCCACATAAGCCGCAGAATACTTAAAATAAATGCCGCCGCTGAGGCAACCTGTGTAAGCGTGCTTCGATATCGCAGGGCAATTATCAGCAGTACCACCGCCTCGCACGACCAGGCCATCGCCACCGAATACATCCTGAAATACAGCGGAATCGCGATTGTCAGGAAAAATAATCCTATCGCAAGAAGTGCAAGCCTGGCGTTAATATCCGCGGGCATTCTTTTTGAAACAATCGCCATCATAACAAGATGCACCACGCAAAGTCCGACTGCGCAAAAGGCCAGTTCCGTTCGATAATTCGCAAATAAAATCGTCCATAGATAATAAAAAGTTATCACTGCGTTTGACAGAACCAGCAGCACATCTTCTTTGTATGTTGAGGCCTTTTTCAAAAGTTGGTAAAGCAGCGGCAGCACAAGATAAACGGCGAAAAACACACCAAGCCACCCCAGGGCAATGTCCATTTGCTCAGGCTCACCGATGTCCCTCATCGCCGGACGGTAAAACTTCTCGAACCAGCCGATATAAAGTAAAAATGTCCCCGCAAAGGCTATTAAATTTACTGCTCGCCATCTGCGGTAAGATGCGCAAATATCGCGCCTGTCCCGAGTATCAGAACATAGCCGAGCAATTGATGAGGCAGATTTTCGCCGGTGGAAACTATTACCGGTGTCAGAAAACCGCCCAGCAGGGATAAAACCGCGATAAGCATCTCATCAAGAACAACCGCATACAACATCGCTGAGGCGGTTACGATTATCGCGAGAATAAACGCAGGCGCCGGCGGTATCAAATGATACAGCCGATACGCTGAAAACACCGCCGCGTAAAGTATGGCAAATCCCATCGCTGTTACACCTTTTGCGGTAACGCCATAACCTCTCCTGCGTGTGATTTCACCTAATGCCAGTGCGACCATGCCGCAGAATGCAGCGATAATGACCCTTCCCCAAGGCCCGATGTAGCCGCTGTCATAAGCATATTTGAGAAAGAAGCCCACTCCGAACAGCACCGCAAGAACACCGGCAATTAAAACCCATTTTGTCCCTATCTGCTGCTCGAGAGTTTTCGTTCCCTTGTATATCTCCGCGGCTTCTTTGACAGGCGCCTCAAACGTGGTTTTAATCTGCTGCCTGATTTCATCCGCTAAAGGCTGAAAAACAGGTTTTACCATCGGCGGCTCAACAGGTTTGATCTGCGGCTCTTTCTGTATAACAGGTTTTTCCACCGTTGTCGTCGGCCACTTCAAGGGTTTCTCAGGAAAAATGTCTGTAACCAATTTTCCCTGTCCTCGATTTTCCCGAGACAAGCTGTTTATTTTGTTCAGCCCGTAAATACTGACTATCAAGGCTATTGGACCGCAAATAACACAGCCCACAATCAGTATGACCAGAAGCACAAAAAATCCTTCCATTTTTTTTACTCCTTAAAAAATTTCAACCCCGGCTCAACTAAGCGCGCCGAAGTCAGATTTTATTATTTCCTTACGGAACAGACACAAGACCGCCTCGAATCTTTTCGAGCATCGCGATAAGTCTTTTCTGCTCAGGCTCCTTCAATGGAGAGATGGTTTCTATCACCAGTTTCCCATACAACGGCTCAACCTCGGCAAAGACCTTTTTCCCCTGCTGCGTCATTTTGATTATGTTATATCTCCTGTCGGAATCGGCTGAAGTCCGCACCACAAGCCCCGCCTTTTCCATCCGGTCGATAAGTGAAGTAATATTGGCTCGGTTTACGAGCATCATATCGCTGAGCTGCGCCTGGCTCAGTCCTTCTTCGTCGCTTACCTGGGTGTATAAGAGCATAAGCACATTAAACTGAACATCGGTCAGGCCGTGCTCCTGAAAAAAGTCGTCCGCCCGCTTTTTAATTATTGATGCGGTATAATAGATGTTAAGGATTGCCTCGTGTTCGAGTACCTTGAATCCCTTTTTTAAGCCAAGTTCATGTTCAAGACCCATATTAATTTCTCCTTGATATTGTTTATATGTGAATTATATATAAATTAACTGTACCGGGCAAGGGTTTTTTAGCAAATAATTAAAAATATTTTGCTATGGTGAATCAGCCTAAAATGCCTTTTTTTAATCAAAAACGCCTATAACCTTACTTTATTGGGAGTGGCTGGTAAAAAAAATATAAAAAATGTAATTTTTTTGACACATTTCACGTCTCTGTAACGCCATAACTTATAGATTTCTGAATCTTCTAAAAATTATTAATCATCCTCTCCTTCCAGGCCGACCTGAGCGGGGTCGGCCTTCTTTTTAGCCGCGAGGTCGAACCTCCGGGGGAGCGGCTTTGAAAAAAAATTACTATTTTTGCAAATCAAAGGTTGACCTCGGTTTATCCATATCGTAAAATCCGCTGATTTTTTGAGCCTATAATTTTGAGTCATAACAAGATGATATGAAAGGAGCGATTTTATTATGGCTACACCGGTTGAAAAATGG
>CAVYYI010000004.1:0-396773 GCA_963772725.1 uncultured Phycisphaerales bacterium | reverse complement strand
TTCCATTGGTCATTATCCGCTATGAAGGGCCCAAAGGCGGGCCGGGTATGCAGGAGATGCTTAGTCCGACCAGTTATATTATGGGCGCCGGGCTGGGTGAATCGGTTGCGCTTATTACGGACGGCAGGTTCAGCGGCGGGACTCGCGGGGCGTGTATTGGGCATGTCAGCCCCGAAGCGGCGGTGGGCGGGCCTATCGGGCTTTTGAAAAATGGTGATGTGATTGAGATTGATATTCCGAGCAGTAAAATTAATGTTAAAGTTTCCGAGGCTGAGTTGGCGGAACGCAAAAAGTCGTGGATTGCGCTGAAGCCGCGAATTACTGAAGGATGCTTGGCCAAGTACGCGGTTATGGCAACAAGTGCGGATACCGGCGCAGTGCTTAAGTGGTGAACGGTGCAGCCTGAAGGTCTGCACTTAAATTCTAAGCACGAAGCACGAAATCCTAAACAAATTCAAAAAAATGAAAATAGGAAATGGGGAAAGGTTCAAAATGTAGTGCCGAAGGAGGGAATTGAACCCTCACCCTGTTGCCAGGACAGGATTTTGAATCCTGCGCGTCTGCCAGTTCCGCCACTTCGGCTTTTGTATCGGAGGATTATTGATTATTTGCGGCAAAAAGTCAATCTTTAATAAGAAAGTTAATCGAAAAGGGTTTTTTCAGGGGGTGAGGATTGGTGGGGTTTTACGGAAGTCTTGGAAAAAATGTTTTCGACGCGTAGGCCTCGTGCGGTCAGGGCATCAGCTATCATTGACCTGTGACATCGCCAGGGTAAGGCTTCGGCGCACATTATCGCTACCCGCTCTTTGCGGGCTAAATTTATCAGGGTTTCGAGGTTTTGGGCAAATTCGTCGGTGAGCATATATTGGGCGTAGCCCTGGAAAGATTTGTTTTTCCATTTTGTCGGGGGTAAGTCGGCTTTGGGTTTGCGGAGTCCTCCGAGACCAGGCATGTGGAGGTAGCTGATATTGCCGAGATGGCTGGGGAGGGAGTCTTTGTTGAACTGTGGATTGTATCGAGATTTAGGTATTGTACGGACATCGACAATTTTCTGAACGCCGTGCGCTTTTAGAATTTCGATAAATTCATCGAGCGAGTGTGTCGAATGGCCGATGGTCATGATTACGGTTTGTTTTTCACCGTTCTCGGTATCGACGGATTTATTTTTAATTTGCACGGTAAAATACCCTACTACACCACTAACAACTGGATACCTGCTTTCGCAGGTATGACAAATTTTCCTGCATACTATTAGTTATCAGATACTACATATTTTGCAACGCCCTGAATTGCGCGATAAAGTTGTTGAATGCCCAGCCGGTAATGTAAGAAAATATAATGGTAAAAAGTATAACAAGGAGCGAGACCCAGATTTTTGTTACTACTTTATATTGCGGATGAAACCAAACCAGAGGTAAAGCAAGCGGCCCGACGCATAAGATGAGAATTATGATAACGGTTGTTGAGTAGTACCATTTAGTTTTTGGTTTTTCTGAGACGGGTTTATTGAGGAATTCGCCGCAAAAACGGCATTTGATGGCTTCATCCTGGATTTCTTCTGCACAAAAGGGACACTTCTTCATAAAAACTTCTTTCCAAACGATTATTTCAACGGCTCTATTCTATAGGCAGACTTATTATTTATCAGATTTAGGTGTAAAAGACAATATATTTAATCCCGGATTTCCCATATAAAAAGTATCGCAGTTAATATGGATTTGATAGTATAGAGCCTATGGATGCACTGTTCAAACCAGTTTTGATTGGTAATCTATTGAAAATGAGGCTCAGCGGTGTAGCTGAGCAAATCTAAATGTGAAATCCCAGCTAATTTATAATGGCAAAGACAAGAGTTCGAAAGGACTATATGAAGCAATGGTATGAAACGTTATTTGATAATTACGCCAAAAGCTATGATTCTGAATGTTATGTACAGGGTACTGTTGGAGAAGTGGATTTTATCGAGAAGGAGCTTGATTTTAATAAAGGCAGCCACATTTTAGACATTGGCTGCGGCACCGGCAGACATGCTATTGAATTAGCTATGCGTGGTTATAAAGTTACCGGAGTTGATTTGTCTAAATCGCAATTGCAAAGAGCAAAAGAAAAGGCCGGCGACGCGAATGTGCAGATAGAATTTATACAGAGGGACGCTCGTGAACTGGAATTTGAAAATAAATTCGATATGGCCATTATGCTCTGTGAGGGCGGGTTTTCATTAATGGAAACGGACGAAATGAATTTTAAGATACTGCAAAACGCCGCAAAGGCTTTGAAAGAAAACGGCAAATTCATTTTTACAACCCTGAATGCATTTCTCCCGCTTTGTCATGCAGGGGAGACGCCCCATGCGAATTCCCAAAATAGCAGTTTTGATTTAGGCACATTGAGGAGAACGTTTAAATTTAAAATTACAGATGATTCAGGTCAGGAAAGGCAAATAAGCGGCAATGAGCGATACTACTGTCCCTCAGAAATATCATGGCTTCTGAAGTCATTAAATTTTAAGGATATAGGTATCTATGGATGTAAGCTCGGGGCTTTTAGCCGAAATGAAAAATTGTCGAAAGATGATTTTGAAATGCTGGTGGTGGCACAGAAATAGAGAAAAACCATTACTCAAAATGCGATTGGGAAGTAGTTAAAATCTTGGTCTATGAAACTCGATGGATAGTATGGACGAAATGGGCATAAAAAAACAAGACTGGATTCCCGTTAATAGATGAACAGCTCCCCTGCTGGAAAACAGGAGTTAAAGATGGGTCGGGGCGGATTTAGGTTTGACGCAGGGGCCAACGGCGTCTATGGTATAGGAAGAAAATTTAAAAGTTAAAATTTAAAATGTAAAGTTTATGAGCAGTAAAAATTTGTGTGTCAGGCGGACCAAGGTCGATATTCTGGAAGAGGGGTTGATTTGTCCTTTTCGGATTGCTTACGGGCAGCATAATCATCTGAGAAATGTCATATTCGGCGTAGAATTAACGGATGGAACAAAAGGCTATGGGGAAGCGGCGATTGCGACGCATATCACGGGCGAAACGATAGAGGAGACTGAGAAAAATCTTAAGGATGTCGGCGAAGAGCTGGTCGGCAAAGAGATTTTTGATTATCCGCGGCTGTCGGGTTATCTGCGGGAACGTCTGGGCCAAAACAGAGCGGCGCAGGCGGCGATTGAAATGGCGGTGATGGACGCACTGACAAGGGAGATGGGGATACCGCTATGGAGGTTTTTCGGAAGTAAGCCTGCAAAAACGGTGACGGATATAACGTTGGTAATAGCAGAATCTGCGGAGACAGAGGAGGCGGTTAAAGGGTTTTATAGGAGCGGATTTCGGAAATTCAAGATTAAACTGGCCGGTGAGCCGGAAAAGGATTTTGGGCGGATTTTGATTGTGAAGAAATTTATGCCGAAGGGGGAAATCTGTCTTGACGCGAATCAGAGTTATTCGGCTGATGGGGCGTTAAAACTTTTGAGGCAGCTGGAGAAAGTTGATATTTATCTCACGATGATTGAGCAGCCGGTAGATAAAAGAGACTGGGAGGGATTGAAGAAGGTAACGCGGCTGTCTAAAGTTCCGGTGTGCGCGGATGAGAGTATCGGGTCGATTGCGGATGTGACAAGGCTCATACTGGAAAAGGGAGCGGACGTTATCAATATCAAGCTTATGAAGTTCGGGATATTCGAGGGGTGGCAAATCGCCTGTGCGGCAAAAGCGGCAGGAGTCCGGCTTATGATAGGCAGCATGGTAGAGAGCGACCTCGCGGCAACGGCGGCGGCGCATTTCGCTGGCGGTCTGGGCGGGTTTGAATTTGTAGATTTGGATACGCCGTTTTTTATTAAAGGGCAAGCAGGCAGGAATCCGTATTTAAATTCGCGAGGTGTTTATAATTTAAAGGATGTAAGAGCGGGCATTGGAATTGTTCCGAGATTTAAAAAAGCAAGTAAGTAAGGAATGGTAAAATAAAGATATGGAATTAGGCAGACTGATATTTATTTCTTTGGTTTTGTGGCCGGCGTTTAATTGCGGAGCGGCGGGGTTAGATTTGAATCGTCTATCGGCAGAGTATATTAAAAAGGTTGAAGGGGTGATGGCGAAGCTTTCGCTTTTAATCAGCGAAAGGCAGGTAAAACGCGATTTAGCGGTGCTGACCATGGAGGAGCTTTACACGCCACTGGACAGCAGCGAGGCGGCGTTTCTTAAACAATTTGAAAATCTGGACGCAAATGAGCTTGGTGTGAAAATTCCGCGGCGAGTTGCAGCGGGGAATCCGCGACTGATAGTAATAAAGGGGCAGAAGGTAAGGGACAAGAAGAAAATGGTGGTGCTTGAGCCGAAGTATCTGCCTGAGGATGTTTATCAGAGTTATATGAAGATGATGGACGCCATGCAAAAAGATATCGGTAAAAGGCTTTATGTTGAGTCGGGGTATCGGTCGGAGGCATACCAGTTGTATGTTTTTATGCGGTCGCTGAAGGGGCATGGGTATTCAATCAGGGAAACGGCGAAGTCTGTGGCGCTGCCGAGGTACAGCGAGCATGCGGACTCGGAGCATCAGGCGATTGATTTTATCAGCGAGGATGGTATCGGCTGTCAAAGTAAGGTGAAAAAATATGAAAGCCTGGCGGAGTACAGTTGGCTTGTGGCAAACGCGAAAAGATTCGGATTCGTTCTTTCGTATCCCAAAGACAGCGGCGAAGGGATAACGTTTGAGCCGTGGCACTGGCGGTATGAGAAGGAGCTTTTGCGACAGGCGCAGACAAACAAATAATTCAGAAATCAAAATCTAAAGTGCAAAATTTATGAAATTGAAATCAATCTTCTTAAAAAACTATGCCTTTTCGCTTTTGATAATAGCTTTTATTACGGCGGGTTCGATTGCAGGTGTTATTTTAAAAGATAGGGCGAGTTTCTTTAAGCCTTTCGGCGACATTTTTCTGAATCTTCTTTTTACAATCGTTGTGCCGATGGTGTTCTTTTCGATATCGTCGGCGGTGGCGGTGATGAGCGATACAAAACGCTTAGGCAGAATATTGATATGGATGGTGGTGGTTTTTGTTGTAACCGGTGTGCTGGCGTCGGCGGTTATGGTTATCGGGGTTAAGATTTATCCTCCGGCGGCAGGAATGACGCTGAACGCTAAGGCAGATGTCAATGTCGAGCAGGTAAAAGTTTCGCAACAGATTGTCAAGGCGTTTACAGTTGCGGATTTTGGTGAGCTTTTATCGAAGAAGAATATGCTGGCGCTGATTTTGTTTGCGATACTCACGGGGCTGGCAACTTCGTCAATCGGCGAAAAGGGTAAGGTTTTCGCGCAGTTTCTTGTGTCTGGCAACGAGGTGATGAGCAAAGCATTGTCTTATGTGATGCTTTATGCGCCGATAGGTTTGGGGGCGTATTTCGCGTATTTAGTTGGGGTTTTCGGGCCTCAATTGCTGGGGTCGTATTTTCGGGCGATGGCGTTGTATTATCCTGTGGCGATTATGTATTTTTTTATTGGATTTTCGGTTTACGCTTATTTCGCGGGGCGAGCAAGAGGTGTTAAAAGTTTCTGGAGCAATATTATACCGGCTTCGGTGACGGCGATGGCGACAGGGAGCAGTGTGGCGACGATTCCGACGAATCTGCAGGCAGCGGAAAGAATAGGGACGCCGAAAGACATCAGCGAAGTGGTTATTCCAATCGGGGCAACGATTCATATGGACGGTTCGTGCCTGTCGGCTGTTTTGAAAATCGCGATATTGTTCGGTTTGTTCCATCTGGATTTCACTGGAGCTGGGGATATTTTAACGGCAATTGGTGTAGCGTTATTGAGCGGGATTGTGATGAGTGGGATACCAGGCGGGGGATTTCTGGGAGAGCTTATGATTGTTACATTGTACGGATTTCCTATTGAAGCTTTGCCGATTATTTCGATGGTTGGGACGCTGGTTGACCCGCCTGCAACAATGGTCAACGCGGTCGGGGACAATGTAGCCAGTATGATGGTGGCACGGATACTTGGGGGAAGAGACTGGATGGTTAAAGGCGTAACATCGGCGGAGGGGATTTAGAAAGTGATTCACAATTCGGCGGCTATAATTTTTGTGCTTTTATCGATTGAGATTTTCATCCTGCGGCTGTCGGAATACGAGCGTTTCAAAAAATATTTCAATTTTCTGCCGGCGGTGTTCTGGATTTATTTTATTCCGATGCTGGCTTCGACGTGCGGAGTTATAGACGGCAAGAGTGAGATTTATCCAGATATAACTTCGTATTTGCTGCCGGCGAGTCTGCTGCTGCTTTTGATTCCGGTTGATATTAAGCAGATAATTCGGCTGGGTAAGCCTGCCCTTGTGATGTTTTTCGCGGGGAGTCTTGGAATTATCGTAGGCGCGCCGCTGGCGTTCTTTTTGTTTAAGGATATAACGGGAGCGCAGATGTGGTCGGGGTTTGGCGCTTTATCTGGGTCGTGGACGGGCGGCAGCGCAAATATGATCGCAGTTAAAGAGGCCTTGAAAACACCTGATAATGTTTATGTGCCGATGGTGGTTGTCGATACGATTGTTCCTTATATGTGGATGGGGATTTTATTGGCGATGGTTCCGATGCAGGCGGCGTTCGACCGGTGGAATGGCTCGAACAAACGGATTCTCGATGATTTGAGCAGTAGAATTGAAAATTCACCTGCGATAAAACACAGGTGGAACTTCACAGGGATTATTCTTATTTTAGGTTTGGCTGGTGCGGGGAGTTTAGTCTCACAGTTCGCGGCAAGGTTTCTTCCTGAAATTAAAAACGCGGTTTCACTGAGCGCATGGGTTATTATTATTGTTTCAGTTTTGGGGATTTGCCTTTCATTTACGCCCGTTAAAAAACTTGAAAATTTCGGCGCATCGAGAATCGGATATTTTATATTGTATTTCGTGCTGACTTCCATCGGGGCAAGGGCGAGCATAGCGGACATAGGCTCGACGTTCGTTTTGATTCTGGCTGGGTTTGTGATAGTGTTTGTTCACGCGGTGTTTATTTTTTCGACGTTGAGAATTATAAAAGCGCCATTATTTCTGGCGGTCGCTGCGAGTCAGGCTAATATCGGCGGGGTAGCGTCGGCGCCGGTGGTAGCGGCGGTTTATCAGCCGGGACTGGCCTCGGTGGGATTGCTTTTAGCTATTCTGGGCAATAGCTTAGGGACATATCTGGGAATATTGAGCGGGCAGTTGTGTTTTTGGCTGGGGCATTAACTAAAGCTTGTTAAAAAAAGACGACTTGTTCGGTGTGGTAGAGGGAAAGGAAGAGTAACATATAATCCCGAAGGTGGCGGGTCAGCAGAAAATTTTGTCGTATATGTTCTCGTCCGTTGACACCTAATTTTTTAGCATATTCCGGTGCGTTGAGAAGTTGTTTTATGGCAAAAGCTGCACCCTCAACGGAATAGCACAATAAGCCTGAATGTTTGTGGGTAACCTGTAAGGGTATCCCACCTACTGCAGATGCCACAACGGGTTTTGCTTTCCAAAGGGCTTCGGCTACAGTCAGGCCAAAACCTTCACGGATGGATTTTTGCATGATAATTGTGGAGGCACGCTGGAGAGCATTTACTTCGATGTCATTTTGTGCCATTAGAAGAATGTGAATATCGGGGTCGGATTGCGCTTTTTGTTTAACTTCTTCAAGGACCTGGACGCTTTCGGGGTCATCGGAGGCAGTGCCGCCGGCAAGGATAAGCTGGCAGTCATTGTGCCTTTTTACAAGTTGGTAGGCATCTATAACGCCGAGTGGGTCTTTGAGGCGATCGAAACGGGAAATCTGGGTAATTATGGGTTTGTCCTGGACAATACCGTATTTCTGCAAAACAGATTCTATGACATCTGTAGGCAGTTCTTTGTTCTTGTCGCTGAGTGGGTCTATGGAGGGAGAAATTAAAAATTGTCTGATTGGTAAAATCTGGGAGAAAGCGGGCGCGGAAAATACAGCGGCGTCATACTTATCGATGAATTCTTTCAGGAACTTCCAGACGGTCGGGGCGGGACTGGATACATCAACGTGACAACGCCAAATCCATTTGTTGAAAGATTTTTTATTTATTAAGGTTATCGGCTGAGGGTCGTGGACAAAGATTATGTCACCGTAAGTATCGAGTTGTTCGATATTCTGTTGGCCGTAATCGAGGAAGATTTCAAAATCATGGCTGGTGATATTTTCCTGTTTTCCGTGCAAAGCGTTGTGAAATTTTTTCGTAACGGCAAAGAACTCATCGCCGCCCTTAATAACATCCCATCTGGCGTCGATGCCTAAATCCTTAAAGAATGGGACCATCCTGTTTAATATTTCGGCGACCCCCCCGCCGACGGCGGTGGAATTTATATTTTGTACTACTTTACCTTCGAGTTTTTCGGCGGCAAGTTTCAGGTCATCAATTACACTCTGGCCTACGATTGGGATATAATCTTCTAATTTGCTCATTTAAAACTCTTCTCAATAAAACTGATGATGGTTTTTCTTAAATTTTCCATAGTATGCGTATAGGGGTTGAGGCCTGATATTTTATCAGCCAGTTTCTTATCGCCGAGGGAGTTTTCTATCCAGACGGAGAAATCATTGCTTGCCTTTTCGAGTCTTAAACGAGCCTCGAACATGTGAAAATAGATGGAGTCTATGGTTATTTTTCTAAGTGCTTCGGCCAATTCCTTCAGGTCTTGAACGCGGTAATTTGTTGGGAATATAAAGCTTACGGATTTTAAGAAATGGAACTCGGCGCCGTAACGGACAAATTTCGTTTTAATCGCGGGATGACTGGACAGATATTTCTCAATGACCTCGGCAATATTATCGCGTAAACTTCTTATAGTTGAGAATTGAATTATATCGATACTGGCGAGTCTTTCGCCGAGTTCGGGTTCGGCTAAGACGTTTGAAATCCAGTAGGCAAAATCGTTGGGCGGCTCTGGAGAAAGATACAGATGCTGCTGGAGGAAGCGGTGAGTATGATAATATATTGAGGAACCTGGAACGGTTTTTATCAATCCCAAAAGTTCGTTTGCATTGGCGGCCTTTAGGCCGGTTAATTCGGATAGATTCAATCTTGTATAAAACTGAAACGGTTCTTTCGCTTTTCCCAGCATAGGCGGCCTCATATTAAACGGGAAAAATTATTTTTTGTGATTTCCAATACCTTTTTGAGGAAATCGACAACTTCACTGGTGTCATTAAAATAGAATTTCGCAAGAGATTTTCTGCGTCTTCCGACAAGTATTGTTAAACCTTTGGTTTTTAAGGCAGCAAAAGCGTCTTCATCGGTTAAATCGTCGCCTATATAAACAGGGTAAAATCCTGCTGTCCCTTCAGGTGATTTAACATGTTCGAGAAGCCATAAAACGGCGGCTCCCTTATTCCAGTCCAGAGGCGGCCTTACTTCCAAAATCAATTTGCCGCGGGTTGCCGCAATTTTATTTTGTGCAGGTAATCTTTCACGACTTGATTAAAACAAGAACAGACATCGGGGAAAAGTTTTGGATTAACAAGGCGATAATGAAGGCTCATTGAATAGTCCTTGTCTTCGATGACGATTCCTCTAATTTTTGAGAGCTTTAGATGCAGGTCATTACTTATCCGCCTAAGCATGAGCTTATATCCATAAGGCATAGGGTGTTCGAACCTTAACTTAGGGCCTTCTATCTCAACGCCATGGTTTCCGGCGTAAAAAATGTTTTTAAGGCTTACCATTTTTTTTAAATCTTTCAGTGCCCTGCCGCTGATAATGGCTAATTTGCATCGCGATGATTCTGAAAGCGTTTTTAACAGTTTTTTGGTTTCGACGGAGATAATCGCTTTTTTCGGCGTAGGAGCAATAGGTGCAACAGTACCGTCGTAATCCAAAAAGAGAAAGACACATTTATTTTTGAAGATGTTTTTTAATTTGCCCGATTCTACGGAAAGGTGTTTCATAATAGCCTTTCAGACAAAACTAAATTTTCTTTAGCGAGGTTAATTCGGTAATAATATTTGCGGCCCAGCGATAGACATTGTTTTCCCTGACGGTTTTACGCATAGCTTCCATTCTTTTTTGTTTTTCATCTTGCGGCATTTCAATGGCTAATTTGATAGCGTCAGCGAAGCTTTCTATATCATAGGGATTTATCTGAACGGCGGAGGCAAGTTCCCTGGCGGCACCGGTGAAGGAACTCAAAAGGAGTACGCCATCGTTATTACTCCGGGCGGCGACATATTCCTTGGCAACAAGATTCATTCCATCATGGAGGGAACTGACGATACAAAAATCAGACATTTGATAGAAGGGTTTTATTTCCTCGGCGGAGAAGTGACGTTTTAGATAAATTATAGGTTTCCATCCTGCGTCGGAATATTTCCAATTCTTTTTTTCCACTATGTCATCAATTTCAGCTAATAAATCATGATAGCTTTTGATATGAGTTCTGCTGGGGGAACCAATCTGGACAAAAACAAAACGCTCCTTATATTCGGGATATTTTTCAAGGAGCCTGTCTATAGCGAGTATTCGTTCTTTTATGCCCTTGGTGTAATCAATCCTTTCGACTCCAACGCCTATAATTTTTCCTTCGAGTGAATATTCCTTTTTTATTTTTTCGATTTGTTTTTTTTCATCGTCTGTTATTTTGCCGTTATCGGTATAATTAATACTTATGGGGAAGGCTTTTACGGAAGTTTCACTGCCTGCGCGTATGACGCAGAATTTTTCGGTATCAATGCGTGATTCAAGGAGGCGGTTGGCGGTTTCGAGAAAGTTATTACAGTTGAACTGTGTCTGGAAGCCGATGAGGTCGCAGCCGAGCATGCCTTCGAGTATTTCGGCGTAGTAGGGACATATCGCGAAAACTTCGGGATTGGGCCAGGGGATATGCCAAAAGAGTGCGCATATCGCGTCGGGGCGCTGTTGTTTTATAAGCTTTGGTAAAAGGGTAAAATGGTAATCCTGAATAAACACAAAAGGATTCTTGCTTGGAAGCTCTTTTAAGACGCTTTCTGCAAATTTCTGGTTGACGGCTTTATACATTTGCCAGTCAGCTTCTCTGAAAATAGGCCGAACATATGTGATATGACAAAGAGGCCAAAGGCCCTCGTTGGAAAAACCGTAGTAGTAGCCGTCTTCCTCCTGCTTTGAGAGCCAGACTCTTTTTAGAATATATCTGTCGTCGCCGGGCGGGACACCGAGTCTGTCCTGTGAATTGACAAACTTTTTATCCATATTCCCGGCTCCATGCCCAATCCATGTACCTCCGCAGGCGCGTAATATGGGGTCTATGGCGGTAACGACACCACCGGCAGGACGTATGCATTTAACGGTTCCGCTGCTTTCATCGAAAATGTGCATATATGGTTCACGGTTCGATATAACAAACAGAGAATTATCGCCAAGTTTTGCGCCTTATGAGATTGTGAAGTTTTGTTTGAGTCCATAAATCTTCTTTTTCGATACGGTGGGCGGCGACCTCTGAAACAGCCTTTCTTGCGACGCGCAGATTTAAGGCAATCTGTTCAACCTCGCTGGCTAATTTACCGAGTTCATCGCTTTTCACACCAGGCGCAGGGATGTTAATTTCACCTTTTTGAAAATGCTTAAACCACTCTGTGAGCTGCATTACAGGAATAACAAATAACTGTCTTCGTAAAAGAAGCATTACGAATAACATCAAAACAATAATTATGACGAGAGATAAACTTACTCGTCTCCATAATTCGGCCAGATTTGAGAATATATACGAAGTGTCATAGATTACCTCAACGGCGCCGAGGGTATCGTTTCCATCGCCGATGACCGGCACGATATAGCTGTAAATGGGATAATCTTCTAATTTCTGAAATTTTCCGACTGCTATTTTATTTTGCTCAATTTCTTTAATATACGCTTTATCTTTGAGCTTCCAATCGGAGATGCGTTCTGTAACAGCGAACAAATCACCATCAGCTTTATAAATGGCACAGCCCTGGAATCTTACTCTGCTCTGGAACCTTTCAACAAGTTTTGCCGCTCCTTTTGCATCATTATTTTTCAGTATATAATCGAGCCCCAGCTTCAACGCCTTCTGCGACAGATTTTGCTCTGCTTTTCAGTTCGTCCATCAAATTTTTTTCCTGCGCTCTGACCTGGATAACTCCGAAGATTATCCACACAGATGCGGCTATTATCAGCACAGGCAAAACGAATAATAATATTCTTTTCATATTGGCTTGCTTTCTGACTGCCTTAAAAACTTAATGAAATTATTCAATAAATGTCATTGATTTAAGCGGTAAAATAATTCAACAGGTGAGCTAATCCCCAAAGCAGTCCTGTGCATATTACTAAACCAACAACATAGCGATACCAATGAGACATTGAAGCAGGGCTACCCATTGCAGTCAATCCATCCAAATATTTGATGTCTATATACCTGACAATTATTAACAGAAGAACTATTATCCAGTAAATACCGTCCCTGAGATTCAAGACCGCCTTTTTGTCTTCGTAGATTGTGAATGCGATTAAAAAAAGAATCAAGTTACCGAACACCATCCAAAAAATACGCAGCAATATACATAGACCACTGCCCTGTTTACTATTTTCTGAATATATTTCTTTCTTCAATTCCGGCATAGTCGCCTCCTTAAGTTTCCAAAGAAATTTGAGGAGGCGGCCCGACCATCCCGAATACCTGTGAAGAGACCTTCGCTTCACACCCTTATGCAGAGATTAACACACATCAACAGCATCGTCAAATACTAAATTGTGAAAAATAGCGTTGGTTTATGATGTAGTATTATTTAGCTCCTTCCTGCTCGTAGTTAACCGCTCTTATCGGGTACGGAATCACAATACCTTCTTTATTATATCGGTCGTGAAGTCTCTTGATGAACTCATGTCTTATCAGATGCTGGTCAACAAATTCCTTTGCACGCATAATAACGTTAAAATTAATGCTGAAATCGGCAAATTCATTATACCGGATAAAAGGCTCGAATTCAGGAATACCGCCAGTCACCTCCTGCATTATTTCTTTGGCCACTTCACAGGTTATCCTTTCGACCTCTTTAAGATTGCTGTTGTAATGTACTCCGACTTTTACAAGTACAGCCAATGCTTTGTCAGGATAATAGTAATTGGTAATTATTGTCTGCGTTATCTTGGCATTGGGAACTAAAATAACATTGTTCGAAAGCATTTTTATCTTTGTGGTCCGCGAGGTGATGTCAATTACGTATCCTTCTTCGCCCGTCTCAAGTTTTACATAATCGCCGACCCGGAGCATTTTATTTAGGCTGATGTGAAAACCGGCGAATAAATTCGACAGTGTGTCCTGCAGCGCCAATGCCACAGCCAGACCGCCTACACCGAGCGTCGCAAGAATTGGGGTTATCTCAACACCCAGACTATTAAGAATGACCAGCACACCGACAACAATAACGGCAACTCGCACAATATTTTCCGTCAGGGATATCCCCTGCACACCGGGTGCAACCTTGTTTGAATAGACCTTTAACATTTTAGTCAGAAGGTTTGCCGCAACAAGCGTTACCGATAATGCGCCAAGTACGAAAAGAATCTTTCCGACGTTGGAGACGGTTTTTTCAGAGAGACGTGAGAACGCAATGCCTCCGTATATGGCCAGCATAATAAGCCACAGGATTGAAGGGGTCTTAATCGATTCGCAGAAAATGTCGTCGATTTGGGTTTTCGAGTTTTTGGCCCAGCAGCAAAGACTTTTGAACAGAATCTTTCTTGCAATGAATCCGACGACCAGAATTACCGAGGCGATTATCAAAGGTATGATTACCTCAAAAACATTTATATCCATTAGATGAAAGCTTAAAATCATTTTTCTTATCTCCTTAATTGTCTCTATAAGAACATCGCATTCTCATACCTTTTACATTGTACTTTAGCTAAAATAAGCAGCAGTGTCAAATATTAAGGCGGAATAAACCAGATTAACGCGGGGTGCGTTTTACGACTTGAAGGCGCATGCGGTAGGAACAACGCAAAGTTTGCCGCTGGATGATCGGCAGGCTTATGTTTACACATTCATAATAGAAAATACTCAAGTTGACTGGGTTTTATATAAGATATTTATTTATAAGAGGTTACGACAGCATACAAAATGTTCAAAAACAAAAGTTTTGTCGTTGGCCAGAAAACATAACTTCTTGTCAATACTATAGTTACGAAAATAATATAAATATTTTTGCCGATTACAAAGCAAAAAGTCAGTCAACTTGAGAAAATATTATAGTTTTTTCTTAACTTCTTCCTGTGCAGGTGAAGATTTTGGTTTTAATTCTATTATGTTAATAGGAGAGGATGGTGATTTGGCGGCCAGGCCGGAATCTTTAATATCCTCTATGAATCTCAGGAGAAGTGCAAGCCTGCTGTTGACGCCGGTTTTGCGGTAAATGTTTCGCAAATGGGTTTTGACAGTGCTTTGTTCAACTCTCAGCGCCTGAGCTATTTCCCTGTTATCGAAATTTCTGCAGACGAGGATAGCCACCTGCACCTCTCTAAGTCCCATTTTGTATCGAGTTTTTACAAAATGCCAATGGCTTTCATCGAATATGCCCGCCATTCGCAATCCATGGGATGGTGTTTCGGGATTTTTGTTCTTGTCATTATCAACTTGTAACATATAGATGCCTTTCCGCAGTTTGAGAGTGTAAAAATCAGAGTTAAAAATGCAAAATTGACGGAAGCTTTGCAATTCGAGTTAAAAGTCTGGCGCAGCGTCTAAAAAAGTTAGTAATGAGTTCCTTTAGAGTTTTGGCAAAGATGAGCATATCCTGCCGCCACGACATATTTTTAACATACTCAATATCGAAGTGAATCCATTCCTGGAAATCCTGGCCGCTTTTGCGTGTTCTGGAAATCTGCCAGAGGCCTGAAATCCCGGGTCTGACAGAGAGCCTGGCATCGCGCCAGCAGGCACAAAGACAATTTTCCTCTCGCGGTGATGGCCTGGGGCCAATGAGGCTCATTTGCCCGGAAATTACGTTAAACAACTGGGGCAATTCATCGAGATAAGTATCCCTGAGAAAGTTTCCGATTCGTGTTACTCTTGGGTCTTTTTCGAGTTTGAACTGCGGGCCGTCCACTTCATTTTTAAATCTGAGTTTTTCCTGAAGTTCATCGGCACCGGTAATCATAGTCCTGAATTTGAGGCAATGAAATTCTCTGCCGTGGAAGCCCTGTCGCTTGTGTTTGAAGAATACCGGGCCTGGATAGGCAATTTTGATGACTACAGCTATAACGGCAAAAACAGGAATAAGCAACAACAGGGCAAGCAGGGAAAGGACAAAATCAATAGACCGCTTGCCAAACCTGGCGTAAGAGAGCAACGGCCAAGTTCTGAAACTTTCGGCGGTTGACTTGTCTGTCAAACTAATAATGCAGTGTGTATTATCCTTTGAGGCATCAGCACCGTTAAGACTGGGGGGACTATGCTGTAACATTTGCGATTGCGGCAGGTCAATAATTCGTCTTTTAATCACTGAATCAGGTGGTATGGAAACACCCGGGCAAATAATCGAGGCGTACACTGTCGCTGATGGATATATTCGTGCGTCATTTCCGATGACCGAAGGGCCTACAATAATCGCGCTATCATCGACCTGAACATTTTCGCCGAGAACAACATGTCCATAAAAACGCGCAGAAGAAGAAATCCTGGATGTATCAGGAAAACATTTCTGATTGAGACAGACAGTACCGCCTTTATGCACATAGAAGCCGTTAGAACTGAGGCAAATGGCGATAAAATCCAGCAAGCCGGCTTCTGTCTCCAAATCAAGTACAGAACCGCCTATTTTTAATGCCTGCATGGTAAGGGAATTAGAAACGCATAGTTTTAAAAAAGAACTGAAGTGTAAAGGCAATTTTTCAATATTTGGGATTTTATTCAAGGCGCTAATTCTTACGAGTGTGTGATTAGGCCAGGAGGAGGGAAAATAGTCAGGCATAAGCGAGTCAGAAAATACCTGCCTGATACCAATTACTTCACCCCGCGAGGTAACTCTTGCTATTTCCCGGTTTGATTTTAAAGTCGGGTCAACATTAATTGTAATCAAATCCGCGACGCTTTTATTAATCACGTTTCCAATTACGGATGGATTGACAAGCGTAATACAACTGCCATTGGAGATAATAAGCCATGAATCTTTTCTGTCGGCTATTTTATTTTCCATCACAAAACAGTTATCGTCATAATATATTTGAGGATGCGGCATAAACAATCGTGACTGCAGCGATTCAGGCATTATAAACGTTATTTCCTTATCAGGAGTGAACGCATAAAATTTTTTCAGTCCCTCAAAAAGTATATTAGCAGTTGTTTTGCTTACCTCTGCTATGCGCAGCAGCAGCGGACGGTCTTGCGCGGCAATAAAGCGATTGTGGACAGCTATTATATGTCTGTTTATCATTGTGTTTATTCATCTTCACAAAATATGAAATTTATTTTGTCGTGGCCGGAAATGCGCTCACAGAGTTTTTCGACGATTTATCGGTTTGTGCGACTATTGATTTTACATAAACTCCATAGCCGTACGGATGATATGTAGAATGCGACGGAACATTCGCCAGAACGGCGCCAAAGACCTTAATGTTAACCTGTTTTAAGCGCGTCATAGCTTCTTTTAAATCTGCGGCTTTCGTTCGCCCTGCCAGGCTGGTCAAAACAATGCCGTCCGCCATTTTCGCCCAAATAAGAGGATCCACAGCCACGAGTATCGGCGGAGAATCAATTATGATATGGTCAAAGACGGTCCTTGCTTTTTCGATGAATTTAGCGGTTCTGCTCTGGTCTATCAAACGATAAATACCCGCTGCTTCGCAGGGTTCAGCCTTTAATACGAGCAGTCCCGGTATATCGGTAGCAGAAACCGCATCTTCAAATCTTGCCCCTGACATAAAGCTCTGTAATCCCAGTCCCCTGTGATTAAGGTTCATTATACCCGCGACTTCCGGCTTTCTTAAATCGCCGTCAATTAACAGTACCCTTTTGCCCAGTTTTGCCAGATTAGAAGCTAAATTGATAGCCAAAGTAGTTTTTCCTTCTCTCGGGCATGGGCTGGTTATTACAACTGAATGGGGCATTCCCTGGCCGTTATTCAATCCGAGGTTAGCACAAATTGCCTGATAGTCCTCATCGAGCTCCTCGGCCTTAATGATTTATTAATTGTTTTTCCGCTGGTTGTAGTGCCGAGGATTCTGACATCGACGTGTTTTATCATGTCCTGAGGCGTTTTTACACTGAGGTCAAACTTGTCTCTAAGCAGGGACAAACCCATTCCGCACATCATCGCAAACATTCCCAGAACCATGGAATATTTTTTGCGATTATCCTGATAGGGAACGGTATTCGCATAATACGCGACGGAGATTCTTGCAGGCTGCTTATTTTCAATCTCCAGCTCTTTGATGCGTCGCTGGACGGTATCGTGAAGTTCCCTTGAAAGATTGAGACGGCTTTGCGCATCCTGAATAGCCAATTGCTTTCGTCCAAGCTCGATATTGTTGGCGTCCTCTTTAGCCAGAAGGTCCCGAATCTGTTTTTCAGTTACTGTCAACTGATGAAGTTTTTCACTATCAGCATGTTGTGACTCCTTTTCGTCTATATTTGATTCCTGCACCTGTGAGACAGCGGCCTCTTTGCGACGCTCTTCAAGCCGCTGTTTAAGAGCATCTAATACCGCTTCTTTTCTTATAAGTTTAGGGTTGGTGGAAACCATTTGTTCTCTGGCGACAACAAGTTCCTGCTCCAGTTTAGCGACATTTTCCGACAGCGCCTGAACTACGGGGTCGGCGTTTACAAAATCGGAATGCAATTTCTCGGGGTTTTTAGGAACATCTGCCTTTACTTTTTTATTTTGAAGCAAATTAATCTTAACCTGGAGCGCAATTTTATCCATTTCAAATTCGGTGAGTTTTTCCTGCAATTTCGCGACACGGTTCATAATTATTTCCTGGCGTCCGGTCAATGTGGAAGTGCCATATTGCTGCGCCAAATCATAGAGCGATGCATTATGGGTTTTGATTTCATCTTCGAGGGATTTACGCTCTTTTTCCAGCGTGGCCATTTGCAGTTCGCTGCTTTTTATCTCGTCTGAGGCGGCAACTGTCATATAAACCCGAACGAAAGCATTGGCAATTTCGGCAGTTTTTTCGGGATCATCGCCTTTCATCGCAATTTTTATCAATTCGGTATCTCCATCTGAGGAAACGATAAGCTTTTTGCCAAGGACGGCAGATCGCAGCGACGAAACAGTATCAACAGTTTGAGGAAGTTGACCTTCGCTTTTAATCACTTCGAATAAACTCTTCGCATCACGATGGAAAATAACTCCTTTATCAGCGAGGTCTTCTGCGACTTTTTGAAGCATTTTGTCGCTGGTAATGAGTTCTGCCTGAGTAGAAGTAAAGCTGCGGTACATAGGCAGTCCCTGCTGGCCGCCGGAGAGAATACTCGATATGACGGGCGATACCCTGATTGCGGCAGTGGCCATATAGAAAGGTTTTACGGTGAACCAGATTATCGGGATTCCTGCGGCAGAGACAATACAAAAAATCAGCAACACCATTTTCCATCGTTTCAGCAGTATGGTGAATAAATTTGGGCCCGGATTCCTTTCTTCTGTGGAAGTGTCAAAAAGACTGTCAAATTCCACCAATGACTGTTTGTTTATGTATTTTTCCATACTTTCCATTTTCGTGTACCTCCATTAAATAAATGATTTTTAATCTGTTCTTACTATTAACGGTTCTTTAAGCCGGCGACAGAGCAGACTGAAAAACCGTCCTGATATTTGCGGTAAAATCGTGGGAATCAAGAACTAATGCTTTGTTTGTTTCGACGCTGTCCGAGGATATTGAAACATAGCAGTCAGCCACACAATTGGTAATAAGACAATCATTACCTATACTCGAGCCGTCCCACAGCACACTTTTTTCGACAAGTGAATTACTGCCGATATAAACTTTTCTTCCTATTACCGCGGGCCCAAAAATTACTGCCTTTTCCGATATGACGCTTTCATTCATAACAATTACAGGGCCGAAAATCCTCGCCGTAGAGTCAACTGCGGCATCGGCGGCAATCACAACATCGCTGGTACCTCTGCCATTCCAATGTTCGAGAGCAAAATCTTCCGTACCGCCGTTAGCAAGGTACTGCCAAATGGCATTTAAATACTCTGCGCGATTTCGAAATGACAGCGTTGGAAGAAGTAATTTTGTCGCGGTTACTTTTTTACCTTCGCGAAAAAGCTCCGGTATCAGACTTTCTTTAATATCAAAATATCCTTTGGACGGTATGTGTTTAATAATCGCTCTGTCACACAGATAAAACTGCGCTCTTGATGCAGTGCCTAAAGTGTCCTGACAAAAAAGCACGGTCAAATCGGAATGTCTTTTTTTGTGGTCATTTATAACAGCCTGTATATCGGGCAGAACAATGGTCTGAGCAGATAAAACCAGGAACATATCGTCAGAACTGGATTTGGCCGAATCCCTTATACAACCCGCGGTTCCTGATGGAAACTGCTCATCGGAAAATGATAATTCCATAGAATTGACCATTGAGAGAATATGTTTTAAGTAAGGTCTATTTCCGTTACAGCAAATAATCGCCTTGTGAATTCCCTGACGAGCGAGGTTCTGCAGCAACCGGCATATTACCGGTCTGTCAATAATGGGCCACAGCGCTGGCGGAAACTTTGAGGCCAGCTCGAGCGTCCGAAATCTCGGCTTCCAGCCAGTATCACCGCGGTTATATTAGTATCAATTTGGGACTTGGAATCTGGTATTTCCGTTTCGGCAACTGACGGCGAAACAAGCAGTTGATTATTGTAGTAAATCATGAGGCACCCCCTTACTCACACTGGCCGTTGGCCAGTTTACGAGTTTAGAACTAAAAGTTAAAAGTTTAAAATTGCTGAATATAAATTATTCATGACCTGGCACCAGATAATCGCGTTCTCAACCATGCCCGTTTCATGCGGACAAGAACCTGGTTTCTAACGGTTTCCATCTCAATTAATAAACCGACCATCGCTAAAACCATATATAATAACATTGTGATTTGACCGAAATAAGAGACGCCTCCGAAAGCAGCGTAATGGCCGAGCAGCATCACAAAAACCGACCAAAGCAAAAACCGTTTTTGAGGCTGCTTTTCATGAATGCACATTTTCCAAACTCTGTTAGCAGCAATAAAGAGCATTATCAGAAATAATGCAAGGGTTACCAATCCTCCTCGCGTAGCTTCAAGTATGTACTGGTTTGTAAGGTCTTCGAGTCCCCAGCCCCAGCTTCCGGTATTTTTTATGCCTAAAATTGCCCAATCACTGAAATGCTTGACGGCCTGGTCAATAAGATAGAAGCGATACCAGCCTGTCGAACCTGCAACAACATTTATTCTCGCCAGCAAATGCCAGACTGGTGCCTGCATAAACAGATGCAGAACAATCAATAAAACCAAAAAAATCCATGCGAAGTTGGCGACATATTTCCTCAAGCCATACATAGCGGTAAGTGCAACAACGATTATTAATACGAGGGCAGGAGTACTTGAAGCCGTGGCCGCGACAATAAAAGCGACGGCACAAACACCTGCCCAGAACAGCGATTTATTGAGTCCTGCTTTCGCAAAACCAACAAACAGAGGAACCAGCGTAGCCCAGAATAATCCGAGCATAATTGAATGCGGGAAGGCGGCGTTACAGCGGTATCGTTCAAGCCGAACGTCTGTGGCAACTCTGCCTAGAAAGGCAAAGGGGTTACGGCCTGTATTCCATTCCAAGGCAACAAGGGGTACCATTACCAATGCGCAAATGGCATAAATCATCGCCATCTCTTTTATGTCAGACCACGACCTTATGGTTTGCCTGAATAGCCAATACAGACCTATGACATCGAATAATACGCCGCTTCTGTTAATAACTGCTTTAGCATCCATCCACTGGAGGCTGTATATGATGGCACCGCAGAAAATCCAGGCAAAAACCAGCTTATCGAAATTGTTCCACATAATCTGTTTTTGTTCGCCGCGAACGAGAATGCGAAAGATTCCAACGGCTACAAGTATTCTCAGGACAGTAAAATCCAGCCCCATCAGAATAATTCTCTGGTCAGCCGGTATAAAGCATGCCGCAAAAACATAAATTGCGATAAAATACTTCCTGGGTACGAATGGTACTATTAGAGCCAGGACTGCCAGCAGTAGCGTGATAACAATAGTTGGTTTACTCATAATTTAATCCTTTATAATGATTAGTTATATCCTGTCAAAGTCCAGCGCATACCAGAAGCATTTCTTCACGGAACGCATAAGATGTTTAAATTTTTGGTAAATACCGGCGTTGGCTTTGGCAATTTCCTTAATATCCCGCACAAACCAGCCGACAGATTGTTTAGCTGTAAGCAAAATTGTTCTTTGGCGATGGTTAATAATATCAGCGGATTTTTCCAGTTCGATTACTCGTCTTGCCGCTTTTCTGCATGGTTCAGTATGCGAATGATAAACCGAGGCGACGGCATCATATACGATTTTATATCTATTGATTACGACAAAGTTTGCCCAATGGCTGTCTTCAGCAGCGGGCATTTCCACAAATGGATATCTCTTCCAAACGCTGCGTCGAATACAGGACGCGGCGTTACTGAAGTGCATATTTGCCGTGCTGCCGGCAGAATCAAATATTTCTGAAATCGGGCCAAAAGTTTTTTTCAATCTGACAACTTCATGCAGGTCCGCGTGAGGCCATGGAATCTGCCTGCAATAAACTCCTGCGACTTTATTGTCTTCGAAATGAGAGAGCATTTTTTCAAGCCATGTGTCGTCACAGGGAATCGCGTGCCCGGAAAGGATAACGATAATATCGCCGCGGCTTCGCTCAATCCCAAGATTCAACGAATAGGAATAGCTGAATTCTTCTTTTTTAATGCTGATTAATTTGACGTTATGGGCTTTAACAATATTCACGGTCGCATCAGTTGAACCGCTGTCCACAATGATTATTTCCAAATCATCGCCGATATTTTTTTCGGCGCGGAACGTTTCAATAAGTCTGCCGATTGAATCGCCCTCATTAAATGTTCTGATTACGCAGCTTATCATTTTTGTAGTTCTCAATAATTTGCTTATACCACTTTACGATACGCGGGGTAACGACCGAAATTGAAAATTGTTCTTCGACTTTTTTTCTTGCCTGCTGGCCCAGTTGCTCACAGAGGCGAGGATTTTCTATCAATTGTCTCAGTGCCGATGTAAGAGCGTCCCTGTCTCCCGGCGGTACGAGGAGTCCGTCGACGCCATGTGTTATAATTTCTGTCGGGCCGCCGCAATGACTCGCAACCACAGCCGTTCCGCATGCCATGTGTTCTACAAGAGTATATGAAAAACTTTCAAATCCGCGGCTTGGAACCACGGCACACATCGCTTTTTGCTGACAAGAGATAAGTTCGGAAAGTGAAATCCATCCGGTTATTATTATTTGCTTATGATACTGGGAAGGAATACGTGAAAGTATTTCTTCCGAGGCCATCCTGCCGGAATGGGTAATACATCTTGCGCTTTGATGTCTTTTCCTATTAGGCGAACAGTCAAATCCGGATGTTCTTTTAATAGCGGTTTAACAGAGTCAATCAGATCAAAGACACCTTTGTTATATTGAAGCCTGCCCACATAAAGAAGTTCCTTTTTCCTGCTTAAATTTTCGTTGCCAGGTGCTTTGAGCGGGTGAAATAGCCGTGTATCAACAGGGTTCGGCAACACAGTAATTCTGCTACTCGGGATTGCCCAGCTCAGACTGATATGATTGGATAAGACAAAACTTGGAGTGCTAATCGCGTTAGCGTGGGCCGTCTGGAATCTCTCACGTTTATTCTCAAGGTTAAGCCACAAAGGCATTTTCCATTGGCCGTCGCCGTTTGACGGTATTTCCTGCACACCCAGCGCGGGGGTATGACATCTTACAACGATAGGTTTATTTACTTGGCCTATGAAATGTCTTGCCCAAGAGCCATATTCAGCGGTCTCGATAATGTCGAATGAGTTTGCGTCTTCGATGCTGTTAAAATATCGCCATGCGCGGCTGGACCAGGTATGATGAGGTTCCCACTGCCATCGACACAATTTCCTCCGCAACATTCCCGGGGGATTAGGCAGAGGCACTTCTATGATTCTGGCTCCATCTGTATGTTCAGGTGTCATGTCGTGAGTTATCACCGTCACATCGTGTCCCAAAGCTGAAAGACCTTGCGCAAGGTTATACATATATGTACCGATTCCGCCACCATAAGGGGGCCATTCCAATGTTAGAAGGCAAACTTTCATATTTGTTTCAAATGCTTGAAATATCTGACAACTGGTATAAGCTGCGGAATAAACATTTTTATTCTGAGCTTTGTGTACTCTCTGTAAAAACTTCTCATCGCAGGGAAACGCCTGATTAAATCCCGAGCGACAGAAGGATTTCCATTATAACTGCATTCATGGGCGACATTCAGAGCAAACAACGCAAGCCATCTGTCAAGCACAGGAAGAAGTTCAGCGGGACAATTATCTCTAACAGGTTGAATATCAGTCAGGAACGGCTGGGCGGCCATATTTTGTTTTTGTGGTAACCCGAGTTCCGATGCTTCAGTGTGAAACCACCATAGAGGTTTCATAATTCGATAGATTTTGTGATTAAGCATAATCTGCAGCCAGAGATAATAGTCTTCGCCGAGCGTGCAATGGTTTGCGGTATAGAAGCCGCCGTATTTTTCAATTATATGTCTTTTGGCCAGCGTTGAACTGCTGTGCAAAATATAAATGGCGTGCTTTAGTTCGTGGTCGGAGATATTTTCTGAAAGCCGCCATGGTCCCTGAGTCATACCGTACCGCCAGAATATATCGGTCGCATCCTGACGTTTTTCACCCATAAAATAAGTTGCCGCTGTGATATCACAATCTGGATTAGCCTCCAATACCATCAAAGAGGTTTCAAGAAACTCAGGCATCCATTCATCGTCCGCATCGAGAAAGGCGACTAATGGACTTTTACTTTCAGCCAATCCCCTGTTGCGAGCGGCGCCAGGGCCGGCATTAGCCTGCCTGATAAGCTTCAATCGCGAGTCTTTGTAAGCAGCGACAATTTCCGGGCCGTTATCGGTCGAGCCATCATCCACAACAATAACTTCATAATTCTCAAAAGTCTGGGCGAATACCGAATTCAGCGCAGGGCTATGAATTTAGCTTTAGTATAAAGCGGAATTATTATGCTTATTTGAGCCAATGAATTATCCCCTTTTATTATGACTTGAGACCATGCTGATCTGCTCGATGTTAAAACCCAGCCACTGCATGGCGTATACCGCTGCTTTTGGTTTTTGGATGGCAAGGGCTGGCATTGCAATAGCCAGTTTAAGACAGATACGCATAAGAGCCGCGAGGCGTATGCAGTACCAGTACACGGGATTTTTATTTAGCGTTTCTTTTCGGCACACGCCTCTTATGTACGTCATTCCCCTACCCCAGCTATAAGCCCTCTTTAAGAGATGAACAAGTGTTATCTCCCGGGCAGTGATTTTGTGGCTCACTACCACTTCAGGGCAGTGTACAATTCTCTGGCCTTGCTCGACCAGACGTTTTAAAAAGATAGTTTCAGTTGCCATAATACGATTTTTCGGATGCCAGGCTATTGCCTCATCGAACCTGCTTCCGTCGTCAAAGATGCTGCGCCTGAACCACATATTGCCGCTGGAAGGATATTTTTCGACAGCATAGAGGGTTTCAGAGTGGTCATATTCGTGAAGGGCAAAACCTAATTCCTGAACAAAGCGCAATTCCGTCCACTTTGGTTTAGGTGAATCAGGCAAAAGCGGGTAGATTCTGCCTCCGAAAATATTATATTGCGGCCAGCGGTTACAGACGGCAAGGATGACCTGAAACCAGTTTTTCTCAGGTTCAATATCATCATCGGTAAAGACCACTATTTTGCCGAGAGGTGCATCGGCTAATGCACGGTTTCTTGCGGCGTTTTGTCCAGGCTCGGCCTCAAAAAGATAACGAATAGGCAGCTTGTCCATAAAACTTTCAATTATCAATCTTGTTATATCAGAAGAGTTATTATCAACGATTACAAACTCAACATTTATACCCTGACGGTCAAGAAGCTCCATGTGCCTGAGTGTGTCGTTGAGAATATCGGCACGATTATGCGTGGCAATAATTACTGAAATGTCTATTTCGCTGGTCATCCGCTATGTCTCCTTTTTTAAGTTGTTTAAGCCATTGTGTATCAGGTTGACTGTACCAGTTTGTTTTTTGATGTTTGCCTAATTTCAGCAATTCCGGGACAGTAATAAAGTCGTACTGCCCATTAAGTTTATTCAGAACTATTCGAACCGCATCCAGTGTAGGCTGCCTGTCGGCATACTTTGCGTCCATAACGGTGTAAAGTGAATCGTGGAACAGAATGATACCGCCCGGCTGGATTTCATTAATTACTTTCTCAGCCATCGTCTGTGCGGAATGGTCAAGCCAGTCCTCTGCCACTATACTCCACATGATGATTTTATAGCCAAGCAAACGAACATCAAGTTTTGAAAGCAAATTTAGATGTCCGTAAGGTGGACGAAACAAAGCCGGCTTGTACGGAGCCAGTACCCTGCTGCAGGCGAGTAGTTGCCCCTTTCTATATTTTGCGGTCAGAAGGGGAAAAGACGAATGGTCCCATGAATGGTTACCTATGGCGTGTCCTGCGCTAATGGTGCTTTTTATCAATTCCGGGTACCGTGCCGCCTGTTTTCCGACGACAAAAAAAGTCGCTTTAGCGCCGTATTCATTTAATAATTTCAGAAGTCGCGGGGTAAAGTTCGGATTTGGCCCATCATCGAAAGTCAAAGAAGCTGCCCTGCGTGAGGTCGAAACATTTGTTATCGCCCCCAACAGCTTTCGTTGGATAAACGCCGCGGAGCGTTTCAGAAGATTTCGGTTATTTGACATATTCCAACTAATCTTTCCTTATTAACAATATACCGGTTCTTTTTTTGCTTCTAAAATGCGGTACGCCTGATTGTAGGCGTTTTTACTTGATGTAATTTGACGTTTAGCCGCTTTTAGAAGACAAGGTTTTAAATGTTCCGCGAATTTCCAGGCTTTATCGATGGCTTTATGCAGCATTTCGATACGCTGGTCATCATCCCAAAAAATCACGTCGCCTGGAGTTTTAAACTGGGACATCAGGCCCATAAATTTATCTTTATAATATTCCGACCTTGCAATACACACCGCCGGTATTCCCTGCGCGAGAGCAAAAACCGCTGAATGATAACTGCCGGTTACTACGACCCGGCAATCTCTAATCAAATTAACAATGTCAAGCGGGTCATTGAGATGTAAACAAGACTCAGGGATACTGAACTTTCCACCTATTAATTTCCTGGCTGCTTCAATATCTGATTCGTGTGCATAGAATGAAATCGGTACGGGCAGTAAAGAGGCTCTATGTTCTTCTGCGAGAGACCATAATGTACCGCGGATACTTTCTATGTCGTGTGAATCTATCCCGGAATAAGATGATACCCTGATGTTGACACCAATCGCGGAACCGGATTTTGCTGAATGGTTTTTATACGCCAATTCAATAGCGTCATCGCCGCTTACGATAATTTTTCTCCGGGGGACATTCAATGATTCAAGCAGGGGCAGAGACGTTAATTTCTCTCGTATGGCGATTAAATCAACTAAAGGAAGGACCTCCGCGGCACGTTTTTTCAGCGTTGGATTATTAATCGGCCCAATACCCTGTCCAAACAGGACAGTTGGTATGCCTCTCTGAATCGCTAATTCAAGAATTTCAAATAAAGTGAAAGCGAAATCAGAGAAACTGTCATTTATATCCCCCCCGCCGCTAAGAGCAATGAGGTCAGCATCAAAAACAGCGTCAATAAAAAGATTGACATCATTTATGTTCCTTTGGTGAATTTTAGCTTTGAACATAAGCAGATTGTGCATAACGTTAGGCTTCAAGCGGCGAAGCGACCTGGTCAATTCCGTAAAACTGTGGTCTAAAGACCTGGGCATAAGATTGTGAAGTTTTCCAAGGATATTTCTGTCATAAAACCAGCCGCAGCGGCCTGCCGCCGGTATCGCTCTGGCGTCAGGGCAATACCTCGCCAGCAGGTCGGGTCTTGCGGTAATAACCTGTATCAAGGCGTCCGGCCATAATTGACGCAGCCTTTCGACCGCCACCTGAAGCATGGCGACGTCGCCCATATTCTGTAAATCATAACAGCCGTTTTCGACTAAAATTTTCATAATTCCAACCATCTGCTATTTCTCTTTCTGGGAACCTTGCAAATACCTGGCATTTAGTCTGCGAAGCCTGGTACGCAGCGCAACCTTAGACCTGACTTTACGCCAGAGGCTGCCATTGTGGTTCGCCAGCCGCCTTTCGTTTAACTGGATACCTTTTTCCAGCGCTTTAACCCAGGGAGCAGTTATCCCCCTGCTTTTCGCTGTCGAAAGCGCACATTTATATTCAAACAAAATGGCTGAATCCGGAACCCGCACATTTTTAATTTGCTGCTCAGTAATATCCTTTTCAAAAGATTTTGGCAGTTTTAACCCTAAAGCATAAAAGCTCAAAATGTTGCGAATACATTTTTCACATTCACAGCAGTTACGATCCAAGTGTTTGCCTTCCCAGCAAACTCTCATATTTTCAAGGGCATGGGGCCACGATGCTATATATTCAAGTTTATCTACTCTGTCGAACCTTGAGCCGTCATTTATAATCTCGAAACTGCCGCTTGATAAAAACCTGTCTGTAAGAGGATTGGAACCCCAGCCGATGTTAAGGCCGAAACTATTATAGGAAAAACTGCCGCTGATAAGGCCGCATTTGTAGCCATTTTGAAATAGCATCAGGCACGCCGCAATGCCGGCAGCATGGGCATCATCCCAGTTATCGCCCAAATCTCTGAAATTTGTAGCGACAGGAATCAATTCAATTCCAAGACTTTGGAGTATATTTTTTGACTTTTCTGCCGCGATATCAAAAGTACCTTTGTCATCGAGAGGAATGTCAAAACCGTGAACCATCACCCCTGCATGAATATTACGCTGCTGACGGCCGCATATATCCATTCTATGCCGATACGCGGTAAAACAGGAATCTAATCCCCCAGAAAAAGCCATCACCGCGCCTTTGCGATGATTATGATTATTCGGCTCAGATTCAATTGTTCCAGTGATATCGATTTTTGCATACCTGTCGGGCTGCCAGTTAATCCATACCGCCTGAAACTCTTCGAGATTTCTCAAAAGGGAAGGAGAAACAATACCGTGAACAATCATCTTCACTGATGTTCTCATCGCAAGAAAAATAGTGGCGACAACAAATGGGTCACATGTTTCACTTAGTTTATCCTTATACTCAGCCGGAATGCGAAACCAGAGATTAAAGGGACTGGCACCCTCCCGTTCTATAACAACGCTTAAAGTTATTTGGTCGTTTGTTTCAATGGAATTCTGCGGCCAAATATGTATAGTATTTTGCATTTTATCCTCCCAGCTTATAAGTTATTTTTTGCCCAAAGCATAAGGCCGACAAGGGACTTCAAGCCTGAGGCATCGATAATTTTATCCTGAAGATTAACGGGATTATCCGGGGCAGGCAGAAGTTCATTAAAGACATCGCGATTAAAGATATCGTATAATTTTTCACGATATGGTTCAGCCTGTTTTCTGACGGCCAGCCATCCCGGATTATTAAAGTCATAAATTCTGTAATAATAGCGGTGTTCTACTTTACCGTTTCGAGAAAATTTGTTCAGTCCAAGACGTTTATAAATATTATGCGCCAAGAGGTATCGAATTCTCGGCATCAAAGGTGTGGTATCATAGCTGTTATGGTCAAGGGGCAACGCCGCCAGGCGAGGGAAACGTCTGCAAACCAATTCAACCTGTGCGCGTCTTTCGGCGATTGAGGCGGCCGGCATAGATGCCGCACATTCCAGCAGTTTTCGGTCAAGCGCGGGCATTACAGGCCACGACCCAAATGAAAGCACCCACGCTGAACTACCCACATGAAACCGTTGACGGTTATACAGATTGAAGCACCATGCACGGTGAGATTCGATATCGGAATAGCTGTTATAAGTATTTTCTATCCGACGAATCATTTCATAAATCATATCCTCAGAAAATATACTGCTGCGAAGCAGACGTTTTAAAACGTCAGTTCTTATAGCCCAGTTGTTGATATGCGAGAAGAAGGAATCGAATGACATTTTTTTTGACGACTCAGAATATGCCCAGTTAATATATCTTGTCCCGATGACCGCATCTACGGAGTACCCCATTATCAAACGTGAATGCTTATTAACAAGATAAGGACTTACACCCCAGTTAATAATATCATTAAAACCGTTTGAGAGATGTTCCCATTCAACCTGTGAGGCTGCGCATTGCGGATATTCATTATAACCGGTTTCCATTGTAATTTGCGGAAAATCAAGATAGCGGGCAACACGTTTTGCAACTTTCATTTCAATATCGTCATCAAGCCCCATTGTAATCGCTTCAACATTTATATCTCTTTCTTTAAGATAGCCGGCCAGCATTCTCGAATCAAGTCCGCCTGAAAGCAGCAGACCATAATGTTTTCCACGCGGAACATGACGCACAAGAGTATTCGCCATAGCTTCGCTTAAAATATCCACATGTGCGGAGAAAGGCAGCGCAAAGTAATCAGTTGACGGGCGTATTTTGTACTGCATCACTTCTTTAACAGGCTGTCCCGACTGCCAGGTAAGCATGTGACCCGCATTGAGACGTTTGACATCTTTTAACAAAGTCTGCCCATCGAAAATATGCATAGTCAATAGAATAGAAAGCAGTCCTTCAGGATTTAACGCCGTTTTAAAGCAGGGATGATAACGAAACAATTCCGGGCTGGAACCAACCAGCAGTATATTGTTATCCGTCCAGTAGTAGAGAGGATAAATTCCAAGCAAATCCGCCCCTGCCGCCAAACCGGCATCATCGCCATATACGGCAGCGGCATAGAATCCGTTAAAGAAAGATTTAATTCGCGTGTCAGGATTAGACCATAAATTCATTAACTGTTCCGCATCAACCTTTTGCGGCATATCATCGCTGATGGGGTCGCCCCATATTACTGCGGCGCGGCCTTTTTCAACAGCCTGACTTATCGGCACATTTACCGTCGAAGCCCAGGCTGCACAAAAATCCCCGGTATTTACAGTATTAACTATAAGGCCTTTTACAGGAGACAACTTTCCCCTTATAGATTCGATGAATCGGGAGCGGCGGTCAGTGTTCGCGTCAATCGTGATTATAAAATTTGCCATTTCGGAAAACTACCTTACTATCTTAATCGCTTCTTGTCTTGAGTTGGCTAATTGCCATGAATGTTCGACAAGGGCCGTGGAATACCGCATTGGCGGAGTAAAAGAAGTATCGAAAAAATTACTTGTGTGAACATTAAAGATACAAGCTGTCGGAATCTCATCGAGTTTAGAGATATCTTCAGCGGAGATTGAAATTTTATATTGCCCCAGCGGCAGAGGCAATTTGGGAATTTGGCAGATTATGCGGCCTTTACCGGCAGGAAGATCAAAACTTAGACCTGACGTATAAACACTGCAATTTGTTACCGCTATTCCCATCTGGTTGAAAATAGTAAGTACAAATTTAACCTTAGATAAAGCCCCCTTGGTTTCAAAATCCAGGACAATATCAATGGGCTGTCCCGCAATCGGTGTTTCGGTATATTCGCCATTCTCACGCATCAATCTTACGGAAACAAATCTGAGTTTTCCATTACCATCACGAACCGGGACGTTTCTAAGGTCGAGACTATTTACCTTTGAAAAAATACTTGTCAGATAATGGTCAACAATATTTTTTGAGGGACCGCTGTTAACAAGTCTGCCTTTATTAAGCATAATAGCGAAAGGACATAGTTGAAGGAGCGCACCCATATTATGGCTGACAAACAGGACTGTTCTGCCCTCTTTGGTAATACTGTCCATTTTGCCAAGGCACTTGCTCTGAAACTCGGCGTCTCCAACTGCCAGTACCTCATCTATTATCAGAATTTCCGGCTGCAAATGGGCCGCAACCGCAAAGGCAAGCCTTACCTTCATACCGCTGGAATAACGTTTAACAGGTGTATGGATGAATTTCTCAACCCCTGAGAAGTCAACAATCTCGTCGTATCTCCTGTCTATTTCTTTTTTCTTCATACCGAGCACGGCGCCGTTAAGATAGACGTTTTCTCTGCCGGTAAGTTCGGGATGAAAACCGGTGCCGACTTCCAGAAGGCTCGAAATTTTTCCATGAATTTCGGCGTGTCCGCTTGTGGGTTCGGTGATTTTGGAAAGAATTTTCAGAAGTGTAGACTTGCCTGCTCCGTTTCTTCCTATTATTCCGAGGACATGACCTTTAGGCACCTCAAAGGATACTTTTTTCAGCGCCCAGATTACTCCTGAGTCACCTGTATCATCATCCATATTTTCATCAGACTGTAAATCCTTGAAAGTATAAAGAGAACGGTACTTTCGATAATTGGTGAGCGGACTTTTGACGAAATCCACCAAAGCGCCCCCAAAGCTGTCGTGAACTTTACTTTTTAAGCCGATGCGGTAGCATTTGCTGATGTTTTCAACTCTGATTGCTATGTCATTCGAACTCATTTAAATACTCCAAAATAGTTATATAACGTCTGCAAATACCCGCTCTGTCCGTCTGAAATACAGTGCACTGCCTATTGCCAGGAGAACGGTTGTAACCATACCTGGCCAAATAAATTCCCACGGAATCTTTGTTCCAAGAAGACAGGCACGCATTCCTTCTGTTACGCCAACAAGCGGGTTTATCGAGTAAATGAATCTGTATTTTTCATGTATTGAAGAGGCAGAGTAGATAATCGGCGCCGAAAACATCAGCATGTGGACGACAAAATCCATCGCGAATTTGACGTCACGGAACCGAATCGCCAGCGAAGAAAGCCCCACCCCCAAAGCCGCCGGTATGCTAATCATCATAATGATAAATAGAGGCAGCAACAGAAGATTTATTGTCGGCGTTACCCTGTAATAGACAAGCAAAGCCAGCAGAATCACCAGCGAAATAGTGAAGTCAACCAGTTTTGAAAATACCGGCGTCAATGGAAACAGCAGTCTCGGGAAATACACCTTATCGAGCATCGCCTGGCCCGTGATAAGACTCTGACCTGACTGCATCAGCGCCTGAGACATATATGTCCACGGGATAATCGCGACGGCGCAAAAAATCAGGTACGGCATCCCCTCAGAGGAAACTTTGGCCACCCTTCCGAAGACCAAAGTGAAGATAAATATCTGCGAAAGAGGATTCAAAATCGCCCAGGCAAAACCAAGTATCGTCTGAGCATACAATATTTTTATGTCACGCAAAATAAGGAAGAAGAATAAATCGCGGTATTCCTTCAATTCCGCCGAAATCCACAACCTGCCAGCCTTTTCGGGGCTTGATTATTGTTACCGGCACATCCTTAACCGCTGAATTACTCATATTGTAAAGTCTCCCGCTAAATGTAAAATAGTATGTTTTATCTCTTTTAATTTCGTTTACAGTTGCTTCTTAAGCATGTCTATGTGGTAATCTCGCTGGTCAATATTCTGGTCAGTGCGAATTGTGCGTAAAACCCCGGTGATTTGCAGATTCAGGACAAGCTGATTGTAAGCCAAGTCACAAATTCTTAACGGCTCACCGTCAAATTCGGATTTGTCGTTTTCGCAAACGGTCTTGTCATCAAGAGCGTTTATAAGCATATCGTAAATCTGCTGCTGGTCAGCCAATCCCCCTGCCGCCAGAATAACATTAGCCTTTGTCGATGGGCTTCCGCAATAATAGAATAACAGCAGTTGCTCACAGGAAATTTCCGGGAACTGATGCAAAATTTTCTTTGCTATATGAAAATCTTTCATTCGTTTGACACGAACTCCGTCAACAATGTCAATCGAAGGTGTATTTATGTGCGCAAGAGCTAATTCTACCGCCTGCTCTTTAGAACCGGTGTAAGTCGCGGAAATTGCCCTTTCAAGGAACCGCTCATTAACCAAAAACTTATTACCCTGAAGCTTTTCAAAGGCATCCGAAACAGAAAGTTTCTTCAACTGCCGGATTTGGGCCTGCTGTTCAGCATCAAGCGGTGCGGCCTGCGGTGTCATAGTACTTGCGGCTGCGGCAACAAGAGTACTCTGCTGCTGTGCCTGTCCAGGCGGCAAATTGAAATTGTAATAATCATATACCGGACTGACCGCCTGCATATCCTGCCATATTTCATAGTCGGATTTACCCTGCAGATAAGACTGTAAATAGACTACCGGTTCTTCTTCACCGGAGGTATTCACCGCATAGTAAAAGACTCCGCGGTGGAACAAATCAATGAAATAATTTGCGCTGTTGCAGCTTCCGTATAACAGTCTCGAGTATTTTATATTGTCTTCCTGTACGCCGAGCTCTTTGGTATAGAGCATTGTTTTGCTGCTGAAATGAGTTTTTGGATAATCAACATTATCAATATTTTTCTCGTAAACTATTACCCTGACAAAATTCTGCTTGGTTTCAGAAGACGTAGCGCCGCTGGGGTCTTTCACGGTAAGTTTAACCGTGTAATTTCCGACAGCCGAGTAAACATGCGTTGGATTCTGAGCATGACTTGTCTGCCCATCGCCAAAATCCCACAGCCATGATTCATTCACATCTGACAGGTCGCCTGTGCTAAGGTCGCTAAAGCGAACAGAACGTGGTACCGCACCGGATTTTCCTCTCGCGTCAAACTCTGCCTGAAGCGGAGGCTCCTGAGTTCCAGACCAGACTCTAATGTATCCGGTTTTTGTTCTTGTACTGCTTCCAAGCGGTCCTGATACAGTCAGGCTTACATTGTAAGTACCCGGAGAGGTATATATGTGCTCAATTTCGTCCCTGGTGGTATTTGTGTAACCATCTCCCATATTCCATGTTCTGTCGGTCAAATCTCCGGAACTGTTGTTTTCGAATTCCACTGTCAGAGGCGCAGGGCCGCTTCTTGTTTCAGCAACAAAATCAGCCTGTACAACTTCCGGCGGATTGTTGGCATGTGATATTCTAATCCCATCAGCGATAACTCTTCCGCTGGAAGCATTATCCTTGAGAGTTACCGAATAATCGTTGGCATCGAAATAAAACTGCCCTAAACTGTTCCAGCGGCGACCGTTAATCCGCTGGTCAACTTTTACGGTGGTATTACCGCCGGGATAGGTTATTGTATAGGGAGCGTTAGAAGCATTTGAAGATGCCGCAGGCCACCACGCTGATATCACATAATTGCCGGCAGTTGGGATATGGAAAAGCCATTTTGCATAAGCGTTACCCGTACCTGCGGTTTTGTAAATGTAATTTTCCTTAAAATACTCGCTGTTATCACGTTGGGCTGGGAGATCCTGGTACTGGAACCAGGTACCGGCGGTTTGGAAAGAAGGTGACCAGGATGCTGTGTTGGTAATGTAGTATTTTTGGTCGTTCGGGTCTTTAGGATTTGGAACGGCTCCGGTCGTGGAATACCATGCCTCTTTGCCGCAATCCCAATATCTCTTGACAGCGCTATTGTTAACGGTTTCAACTTTATAATATTCGGGGTCGCCGGGAATCTGGTAAGTTAAATAGTAATTGTATGCCGGGTCTCCGTTGGGGTCATTGAAATCGTACGGCATAATACCGCTTGTGCCATCCTTATAAGTCGGCCACCAGTATGGGTATGCCTGCCCCGTCCTCATACCGCTTATTGATACACTTACCCATGGGCTGGCAAGGTTCAATATCCTGTCATCATCTATATATGTGATGTCTTCAATCATCTCATTGTTTCTTTCTGAAGCTGTCGCAAAACAAGGCCCCAAACCGTAATTTGAGTGAGCGCTAAGGATAACATGGGCGCCGAAAGTAGTTAACGCATCCACTATTCCAGGCAAATCATTTACAAAAGTTATAATATAAGTCTTGTGTTTATTCTGATCGATATATGTCCATACATCGCCGTTTTGAACGGCGCCGATATTCTGCAGCATGGAAGTCATCATCGGCTTCTCGTCCGTTTTCCCGCCATACGCACACGCGACATATATATGCTCTAAGCCGATATCAAGCGTTGCGGAAACTTCCGGCGACCAGAGGCCTTTATTATCCTGAACTTTGAAGTATATTGTGTGAGTCCCCGCTGAAAGCGATGATGTGCTTAAGGTTTTCGAAGTTCCAAGCGTACCGTTTATGCTCGAGCGCCAGTTGTAGGCGACTACTGTACCATCGCTGTCACTGCCGCTGCCTTGCAGGGTAATCCTGTCGCCAGGCATAGCAGGGTCCGGATTTATAGAGTCAATCACAGCAACAGGAGGTGTATTAACAACATTTACAAATGTCAACTTCACGGCATCAGCACAGGTACTTGTCGGGTCGCTCTGCGAGGTAATCGTAATCTTATACAAAATGCCCGCGGTAAATGTATATTGACCGATACTGTTCCACTTACCACCGTTAACCTGTTGATTTATATAAACCCTCGTTGTTCCATTGGAATTTTGAATATCCACAGGAATGTTGGTACTTCGTGATGGCCACTGTGTCCACCACATTGATAAACCATATAGCCCGCTTAGGGTCGGAGTAAAGTTAAAACTGAATGTCGCGCCGTCTCTGCTCCAGACAGCATCCTGACCATAGAAACCCGGGGCGCCGGAAACCTGCCATGTGCCTGTTTTAGATGTCGCCGCATCGCGATTGTCTATGATTTTTTCCGCAGGAGCTATAACAAGATTCTGTGTTACAGGTGACGACCACACACCTTTATTGTCCTGAACCTTGAATGTTACCGTGTGTTGTCCCTGTGAAAGTGCGACTGTCAAGAAAGATGCGGTATTGCTGAGATTTGCATCAATACTCGAAGTCCAGTTATAAGCTGTAATAGTTCCATCGGAATCTGTTCCGTGGCCTGTGAAACTAACAGACTGGCCAACAATCGAGGGATTCGGTGTTATCGAATCTATAACAGCGACAGGCGGTATATTCACCGAGCTTGTAAGCGTAAACTTCACCGCGTCGGCGCAGGTGCTTGGCGGGCTTCCCGCTGGTGCGGTTATCTTTATGTTATAGGTTGTTCCCGCGTTAAAGGCGTATTCTCCGATGACATTCCACATTCCGCCGTTTTGCTGCTGATTAATAGCAGCATTTGCGGTACCACCGCTATACTGAATAGTTACCGGCACACTGCTGCTTCTGCTCGAAAGAGCGGTCCACCACATTGAGACTCGATATGTTCCGGTAACTGTCGGCTTAAATGACCACGTATAGGTAGCTCCACTGTAACTCCACACAGAATTAGCTCCGTATGGATTAGGTGCTCCTGACGCTGTCCAAGGGCCGGTGGAAGATGTCCCTGCGGCGCCATTATCTATGATAACTTCAGAGGAAACCGCGTTTACGACAAGATTCCTGGTTACGGGCAATGACCATGCGCCCTTATTGTCCTGAACCTTGAATGTTATCGTGTGCTGTCCCTGTGAAAGTGCGACTGTTGAGAAAGATGCGGTATTGCTGAGATTTGCATCAATGTTCGAAGTCCAGTTATATGCCACAACATTTCCATCCGAATCCGTACCGTGGCCGCTGAAACTAACAGACTGGGCTACGGTGGAGGGATTTGGTGTTATTGAGTCAATAATAGCTGCAGGTGGTATATTGGTTGCCGCTTGTATAATTAGTGACTCGTTAACCGGCTGCGACCACGTACCCTTATTGTCCTGGACTTTGAATGTTATCGTGTGCTGTCCCTGTGAAAGTGCGACTGTCGAGAAAGATGCGGTATTGCTGAGATTTGCATCAATACTCGATGCCCAGTTATACGCCACAACATTTCCATCCGAATCCGTACCGTGGCCGCTGAAACTAACAGACTGGGCTACGGTGGAGGGATTTGGTGTTATTGAGTCAATAATAGCTGCAGGTGGTATATTGGTTGCCGCTTGTATAATCAGTGACTGGTTAACCGGCTGCGACCACGTACCCTTATTGTCCTGGACTTTGAATGTTATCGTGTGCTGTCCCTGCGAAAGTACTGCTGTCGAGAAAGATGCGGTATTGCTAAGATTTGCATCAATACTCGATGTCCAGTTATACGCCACAACATTTCCATCTGTATCCGTGCCGTGGCCGGTAAAACTAACAGACTGGTCCACAATAGAGGGATTCGGAGCGATTGAATCTATTGCCGCGACAGGCGGATTATTAACGGCGCTTATAAGTGTAAACTTCACCGCGTCAGCACAGGTACTTGTCGGGTCACGTTGCGAGGTAATCGTAATCTTATATAAAGTGCCCGCGTTAAATGTATATTGACCAAGGCTGTTCCACTTGCCGCCGTTAAGCTGCTGATTTATATAAACCCTCGCAGTTCCATTGGAATTTTGAATATCCACAGGAATATTGGTGTCCGTGATGACCATTGTGTCCACCACATCGATAAATCATATTGCCCGCTTTGCGTCGGAGTAAAATTAAAGCTGAATGTCGCTCCGTCCCTGCTCCATACACAATCCGTACCATAGAAACCCGAGGCGCCGGAAACCTGCCAATTACCTGTTTTCGAGGTTGCCGCGTCCCTGTTGTCTATGATTATGTCGGCAGCATAACCGCTGCCGACAGCAGAGAAGAAAACCAATAAAATTACCGCCAGCTTCATACGCAGAAGCATTCTGTGAAGAGTTTTTACAATCAGATTCGATTTCAATAATGTAAAGGTTTCTATTCTTAATGCCATGATACACCCCCAAAAAAAATTTGTTGTTTACATTAACTGACAATTACACATTTACTCGGTCCGCTTAGACTCCGTCCCTCTCGGCTGCATAAGGCTTTTTCAAACCTTGTTACCTTCAAAACATTCAGTCATAAAATAGGGGAAAACAGTCATGTTTTTTCTATCAGATTCATTACTCCCGCCGGGTGATTACATAAAAACAGCGGCAGAGCGATTCTGATTAGTCCACTTTCCCTAAGCATTGCTTCTGCTTTTATTGGGTCGGTAGTAACACATAACTTAAACCCCCATATTCTGACATCTTACATCGTTGCCTTTTTTTAAGCCGCGGAAAAACTGATGCGGCTAACATCACACACGATTTAATATTTCATTTCTTCGCTATTTTAACAGAACATCCGTCTTTGTAAATCAGGGCTGCCCCTACTCTTTATATCCACCGGAACCCCTATTGTACGGTAAGCATAGCTCTTACAAAAAAATCCGCCGGGCCATATCGCCAACCTTTCCGAAGATTTCCATGCGGTATAAGGTCCAAATGGAAATAGACAAATTCCGCGGTTCCACATTGCTTTTAGGCTTTTTCTGCCTTATTCTACGCCTGTGGGATGAATCAGAATATAAAAATAGCACATTTCCCTTGACCAAACGTAGGTATTATTACGATAGTTAATATAAGGTAAAACACCATACGTGTCGTAACAATAATAGGAACATGGCGAGGAGCGTAGTGATTGCTTACCTTTGGATATACCGTCAGGAGTGCCGGTTTGGTGTCGCAAAAAATTGAAAGGAGTCAAAATTAGCCGTGAGAAAAAAGGCTATTGCGGCAAAGGTATATGAATCTGCAGAAGCAAAAGCATTTGAGTATATAGAAAACGAATATCGGGCAATGATATTGTATCTATCGGGCGGAATCTCCCGACTTCAAAACATTGCCGTAAATCAAGCTGAAAAAACAGGTTTGGAACTTTTTGACTCCCATTATCAGAATTAAGTTGTGCAGCACCGATTGAATTTAAAAATCTTACTCAGAGTGTTGTTTTGCTTCTAAAAAAAGTTGAAACGAATTTAACTTACTCTATAATTTTGAAAGGAAAGGTATTATGGCAAAGATACAAGAAGTATCTAAAGCAAAAACGTTTAACATCAGATTGCGGACAGTAATAGGATTACTGCTGATTGGGGTTTTTCTGCCAGGGGCGTTTGCCGCGACGTCAGTTATAAAGAATGGTATCACTTGGAATTTCGGCGCTAATTATCAGACAGGCCAATACGCTAACGGCGATTATTGGGTTTTAGATAGCGGCAGCGGTGTTCAGGTTACCTCAGTCAGTCCCTCGCCGAGTGGTTCAAGCAACGGTTCTATGATTAATCCTATGGGCGGCTCTTCACAGGGTTACGATGGGAGGGTGGATGGTTATTCATCTTCCTTGAGCATAAGTTTTCCAAAAACTCTCCACGCTGGCGATTCGCTGGTCTCAACTCAAAGCAGAAACGCCACCACCAACAGTACTGATTTGCTCGGCGCTGCCGTACAGCCCGCTCATTGCTATATTCAAAGGGCAGCTGTTCTAACAGTGGTTTCATCAGTTCCCAGCGCCAACAGCTTCAGGCCTCCTTATGTCGGCACATCAAAACCGACCTTTTTGACAACCAGTCTGGATAGAAGTAAATTAATGAAATTGCCGTTAGCGGGCAAACCTTCGGCTACTTATGTAACAGAAGTTGCCGGTTATTTTAAGGAAGTTTGGCTCGACCACAAACCCGGCTGGACCGCAAGAATGATGCATCCCCTCTCAAATATGCCTAACTATGGCCGTGAAATCGGAACAGCCACCAGTGCCGCAATTTGCCTGCTTTTACTGGATTATACCGACCAGCAGCTTGACCCTTTGCTTATCAATTATGTTCAAACCGGCATCGATCTGTATTATATGTCGCTGCTCAGCAATAACTGGTACGGTGACGGCGGACATGCAAATGGCAGAAAATGGCCTATTCTTTTTGCCGGTATTATGCTTAATAATAGCGCAATGAAAGCCGTAAATTGTGATTTTGGCGAAGACGACCAGACCTATTATGGAACAACCGCCAGCGCCAACCCAGGTCAGAGCAAGGTCGCGTACTGGGGCAGAAATTGCACCAGCGCTTATACTTCAAGTTGTTCCGGCACAGGAACAAAAGACTGCAAGCCATCGTCATTGAATGGCGACGGTTGCCAGGATTATAGAAACTGCTGCACCTCCTACACTTGGGTCGGAACCGCTCTTGCCGTCAGGCTTATGCAGCAAACGGCATTATGGAACCACGAGGCTTACTTTGATTATGTTGACAGATGGATGGGCTATGGAAATGACCCGCAAGTTGGTTCAGGCGACTGGGTACAACCCGGCGATACCGGAGTAGCCTTTATTAAGACTATGTGGGATACTTACAGGTCGCAGGTCAGCAATCCACCCCCGCCAAACACCAATAATCCGCCCAATGCCAATGCCGGCTCTGACCAGACAATCACCGATACCGACAATTCAGGAAATGAACAGGTTATTCTTAATGGGTCAGGTTCGTCGGACACCGGCGGCAGCATTGTCAGCTATACCTGGACCGAAGGCAGCCAAACTATTGCGACGGGCGTCAATCCAACCGTCAATCTCGCAACAGGACAGCACACAATTATTTTGACCGTTACCGACAACGGCGGTTTGACCGCTGCCGATACGGTGGTAATAAATATCACAACAGCAGACAAGGCCGCTCCCAATATAGTTTCGATAACTTGTCCAGGCACCACATCAGTCGAAATCATCTTCAATGAGGCTTTAGACATAGCATCAGCACAGCTAAAAAGTAACTACGGTATTGACAACTATGTCAGCATAACCTCTGCCGTCTATCAGAGCAGCACAAGAAAGGTAATACTGACGACGTCTACTCAAAATCTCTTTGGAGTATATCATCTTACTGTCAGCAATGTCCGCGATTTATCCGGTAACACAATGACCGCTGTAACTAAGACATATACCAATAGTTCCGGCCTGGCAGGCTACTGGGAATTTACAGAAACCAGCGGAACATCTGCACAAGACTGGTCGGGGATAAATAATCATGGAATCCTCCTCAACGGCGCATCATGGACAGGACAAAGCCAGATACAATTCAATGGCATTACTCATGCCGTGCAAATTCCCACAAACAACTGGAATGTCAGCAGCGGCACAATCGTCGTCAACGCCCTTCTCAATACCAACACAGTCGTTCAATACTTCTTCGGTCATACTACTGGTACCTGGGGCAGCCGAATTCAGCTCTACGCCAATAACGGCAGCCTCTGTGTCGGTATGGGCGATTCGCATGTAACAGCTACTAACATCGCCACCCTGGCTTTGCAGACGTGGGAACACATAGCCCTGACATGGAACGGCACGCAATATTCGGTTTACCTCAACGGCACGCTTCTTACTTCCGGAACATACACCGGCTTGACAAATCTAAATTCCTCTGCCGATATCGGCAACGATGGCAATGGTACAGTCCGAAATGAGGCAATGAACGGCTTAATCGACAGGGTCAAGATTTACAACCGCTCTTTAACCTCGGATGAAATCAGCACGCTGTATAATATGGACCAGCCGTTTTTATTCCAGCCGATAGGGAATAAGGAAGTGGATGCAGGTTCAACCCTGACGTTTAATGTCGTACCGACATATTCTGGTACAACAGTAACTCTCAGCAATAATAATCTACCAAGCCAGCCCACCTTTGCGAATAACATTTTTACCTGGACACCGGCATCCGGTACAGCGGGGCATTATAACGCCACATTTACAGCAAATTCCGGAATGCTCGAAGACGTCGAAACCATAACAATCACCGTCGACGGAATCAACAGGCCCCCTGTGATTGTTACTCTCGGCAATAAGACTCTCAACGTTGGCGAGCATCTGACATATATGATAGCCGTATCTGACCCGGACGGACAGGCAGTTTCCGTCACCGCAGCAAACATGCCAGCCGGAGCAACTTTTACGAATATGACTTTCGACTGGACGCCGGCTGCTAATCAGACAGGCTCATATCCTGTGCAGTTTACTGCAAGCGACGGTACACTTACAACTTCTGTTACAGTTATATTTACCGTCAATGCTGTTGCAACTTCTACTCAGGTAATAATTGACAATACAAGCGCAAGCACTTCCCGCACCGGCACTTGGGCCGCTTCAGACGCACCAGGTTTCTATGGCACGGGTTCTGTCTGGAGCAGAGATGGCGCAACCTATACATGGACTTTTACCCCAACAAAGTCCGGCATCTATGACACATCAATGTGGTGGACACAGTGGCCATCACGAAGCACTAAAATACCGGTTTCTATTCCCTATGACAGAAGAACCACGACCGTTTACATAAACCAGCAGCTTAACGGCGGCAAATGGAACAGTCTCGGCCAATACAGATTTAAGGCTGGCACTTCTTACAAAATGACCATCGCTTCACAAAAAGACCCCACAAGTACTTGTGCCGACGCTATGAAGTTCACTTTTGTAAGCAACTAAGTCCCTCCGATATAAAGAAGTTACATACCGGGCAGTCCTGAATCTCAGGCCTGTCCGGTACTTTTTTTCAGCTTTCCCCAATCTCCTTTTGCTTTTAAGCTCAACTCTAAATCCTATTATTACACACGCTTGGCATCTCCATTACCTTGAAACAGGTTTTTCGCCTATTGACATAATACTAATCTTACTATATTTTTGATTTGCGAGTTTCGAAAATCGTCAATTTTTGTGAGATGGATATGACTGCTTTTAGATTTTTAGCTGGAATTGTTCTAATATCCGTATCGACATGTTCGTCAGCCGCGAAACAGACTGACTGGCAGCAGCTTAACGTACAAGTTGTAAGCCTCTTTAAACAAAGCAAATACAAACAAGCCGAAGAATTAGCTCAGCAATCCGTAAATCTGGCACAGCAAACCTTCGGACGTGTTCATATCAATACTGCGTCAGCATTGAATAACCTGGCGTTAATTTATAAAACGCAGGGGAAATACAACCATGCGGAACCTCTATATAAAACCGCCCTGAATATTACTGAAACAATCTATGGCCCGAACCACCCTGCCGTTGCACTGTGCCTCAACAATTCCGCGCTGCTAGCCAAAACACAGGGACGTTATGACCAGGCCGAGACCTGTTATCAACGGGCGCTGAAGCTCAGGCAGGAAAATCTTGAACCAAACAATCCGGAAATTGCCGTATCTATGAATAACCTCGCCGGATTATACGCCGCTCGGAAAAAATACGATGCCGCGGCGGAATTGTATAAAAAAGCCCTCGTTCTTTACACGGATTCACTCGACTACAACGACATCCGAATCGCTCAGGCGTTAAATAATCTGGCAACTGTTTATCAGAAAACTGGAAAACTAAAAGACGCCATCCCGCTTTACGAAAAGGCATTGACCATAAGCGAAAGTACCGTTGGTTCAAACCAAATAACCACAGCCGACTTTTATAATAATCTCGCGGCTGCTTATATGGACGATGGCAAAATTGAAATGGCTGTCTCGCTGTTCCGCAAGGCTCTTGAAATGAGAACCAAATGTCTTGGAAATGAACACCCACTGACAGCGCAATCCTTAAACAATCTCGCCTGGGCTTACGAAAAGAATGGAAAAACTGAGCAGGCCAAAAAATTACGAGAACAACTCAAAATAGAAGATTCGCTGCGGCGAACTCAAAACCAAAAACTCAAAACTAACTGAAGGTTATGCGCTGGTCTGGCTGGTAATCCATTGAATCGCCGACTGAAGCAATTCGCTTGAATTTGACAGGTTCAGCTTTTCCTTGATATGGGAACGATAGGTTTCCACCGTCTTTGTGCTTAGATACAGCTTGTTGGCTATCTCTCGCGTACCATAACCTTCGCCCATCAACTGAAATACCTGCAGTTCCCGGTCGCTGAGGCTGTCGATAGCTGGACGGTCTATCTCTTCGCTGCCGCGGGCAAGTTTTTGCATTAATTTATCAGATATATCCTCGCTGACATACAGCCTGCCGTTAAGAATCTGCCGAATTGCGTCCACTATTTTAGCCGGCGCATTGTCTTTCATTATATAACCTTTGGCGCCGGCACGTAATGCACGTTCGGCATATATCTTTTCGTGATGCATCGACATTACAAGCACAGGTAATTTCGGGGACTGAGCCTTTATGCTTTTCAATAAATCAAGCCCGCTCAACTTTTTCAGCGCGATATCGACTATGACCAAATCAGGTTTAAGCTCGGATATTACCCCCAATGCTTCAAATGCATCCTCTGCCTGACCGCAGACGGCCAGGTCACTTTCTGTTTCAAGGAGTTTTTTAAGTCCTTCGCGTATTACAGGATGGTCATCTACTACCACTATCCTCTTTGTTTTGACGCCCCCATTTTTGTTTGCAATAGAAATCATAACTTCCTATCTTCCCGTATAAAATGAAATTAATTTTATGGCTGCAACAAATATTCTCCATCCAGCCAGCGACTTCGCCAGCTACCTATCCCGTCCCACCATATAGAGATATAATGAAACGCTGGTGTTATTCTCGTTCTATCGCTTATAATCTCTTTGGTCATAGCGTATAAATATTTCATACACTCGACTCCGCCTATTCTGAATGCGTGCCCACCTATATCGACAACCTTTTCTTCTGTTTCATCAACTTCGATTTTGCCTGAAGACAGCAAATCGGCAAGTTCCTCCGCATCCGACCGCAATACACGCTCCCAGCGGCTCTTTTTCTTTAACTCATCCCGTTGAAGCATAATAAACAAATCTTCATTGTTGTCCTGCCCCGGTATGTTTCCTATTTCCCGTAAATCTACTTTTTCCTCTATTGCGAAACTCATTTTTAGCCCCCTTATTCATCATTATTATTAATTAAATAGGCTCTGTCCACCGATCCCCAATAATATTAACTTTAACTATAAGTAAATTTACACACATACCGTTTAAAGCTCAATAAGGAAAATACTGTATTGTTGTTTCGTTATTCCTTAGTTTTTTATAACCTGAACTTTGGATAAGGATATAGAAAAACGGCCTGTCTGCCGAAGGAAATAATATTGTTGTCACTAAAATATTATTGACCCTTAGGCAAAGGAGGCCGTCAAATGCTGGATTTTACCACATTATTTGTAGATGTCGATGATTGTTGGAAAGTTTTTCAAAAAATTTATAATAAACACCTGCTCGATGATGGAACTATCCGGCGTAACAGGGATTGCAACTTAAGTATCAGTGAGATTATGACTATTATAATTGGCTTCCAAACAAGCGGTTTTCGTACTTTTAAGGCATACTATCAGTATGTTCTCAAGCATCACAGATGCGATTTCCCCGATTTGGTCAGCTATGATAGATTTGTTTATCTTATTCCCAGGTCAGTTATTCCGATGTTTGTCTATTTACAGAGTTGCGGCATTGATAAACCGACAGGCATCTCTTTTATTGACAGTACATCTCTTAAAGTCTGTCATAACAAGCGAATCTGCCGTCACCGCGTTTTTGACGGTTTGGCTGCAATCGGGAAGACCACAATGGGATGGTTTTATGGCTTTAAGCTTCACCTTATAATAAATGAGTGCGGCGGATTATTGTCTTATCGGCTGACTGCTGGTAATGTTGCTGACAGCCGGATGGCAGAGCCTATGACAAAGGGTTTGTTTGGAAAGCTCTTTGGAGACAAGGGTTATATAGGCAAAGGCCTGTTTGAAAAGCTGCTGAGCAAAGGCGTCAAATTGATAACCAATGTTCGTAAGAATATGAAATCCTGCCTGATGGAATTGGAGGATAAGATTTTGTTGAGAAAACGTTCACTGATTGAAACCGTAAATGATACGCTGAAAAATGTCTGCCAGATTGAGCATTCTCGGCATCGCAGCCCGATTAATTTTCTGGCACATTTGATAGCCGGTCTGATAGCCTATACGAGACTGCCGAAAAAACCTTCGCTAAAAATAGAAAGTATCAAATATCAGTCAGGAAAAAGTGTTTATCTCATTGCTTAAACAAAGTTCAGGTTTATAAGTAAATAATCCGAAAATCCCGACCCTATGGCGATTTTAACAGTTGCAAAATTTATACAACCGTTAAAACCGCCATCAGGGCTAAAAGCCTTACTCATATTGCCGTGCCGGATTCACTTCATTAGCAGTCGAAAAGCTTCTGCCGATAGGACCAAGCAGCTCATCCAGCTTCAAGCCAATCCACGCCAGAACCGTCGGTGGCACATAAATAATATCGCCTTCCTGTAATAATACATCGTTAGTATTATCACCGTGTACCATCATCTTGTGGAAGTTGAGCCGAAATACCTTAGGTTTCTTGTTCGGGTCTGCCGACGGTCTTATAACCTGTATATGGTCACGCCACGCAAGATTGGTCGGTACGGATTTGGCTAGTGCATCCAAAACTGTGTCCCTTCCCGTGAAATCTTTGTCACCTGCTTTTTGTACCATTCCTAACACGTAATACGATTTGCTCTTGTACGCTACTATGCGAACATCCACAGGCCTTTCACCTGACAGGTTATACAGCTTTATAACCTTTTCACGCAATTCATCCGCCAACTGGTCAGGCGTCACGCCCGCTGCTTTAATAACACCGATACCTTCGAAAGACACCATACCGTCCGGACGGATACGCTGCTTTTGCTGATTCAATTCTGGAATATCCGCACAAAGCACTTCTACCGCATCAGGAGGCTGCAGGATATATTTATCCATGCTCACATTTATCTCGCTCGGCATCCTGAACGCCTTGACATCCTCAGGATTGGCCGAGAAACACCCTCCTATACAAATTACCACCATCAAAAAAACCATCATCGACAACATTCTTTTCAGTCTCATAGTTCATTCCTTTCATTAAAAAATGGTTTATATTTCTATATTTTTTACGTTTTTACTTTCGCTTCAATTTCTCTCAAAAATTCCCCCACTCTCACGGCAACTGCCTGCGGATTCACCTCACGCTTCTGCGGCACAAAATTCAGTAGTTCTTCAATCTTATCTGCCAACTCACTTTCCGAATATGCCGCCAGCAAATACCCGCGCTGCTCAAATTTTCTCGCGATAGCCACTTGATGGTCATTTACCACTTCTCCAAATTTTTTCAGTCTCGGCAGAACCAGTAACGGCTTATTATAATCCAGCGCCATTGTTATCGTTCCAACACCAGCGTGACTTATAACCGCCGATGCCGTCATCATTCGTTCTTTGAACTCGGCGCTGTCAAGTGAATGAATATAATCAAAATGACTCGGCCGATAGTGACTCGCACCAATCTGCGCAAAAACCTTACGCCCGCCTGCAATCTGATAGCATATTCCGTCCACAGTTCGCACCAGCCGGTCAAACGGAAATTGTGTCCCAACCGTCACAAATATCATACTACCTGCCCCGCATATTCTATTTTGCTGTCATTTTCCGCAAGTTCCGACCACTGAGTTAAAATTAAATCCGCAAACGGCCTAATCATCCGCCCGCTCAGCGACAATCTTTCAACATTGGTAATACTGTCCAGCCAAACTACTTTTGCCCCCGAGATTTTCCCCAACACACACATTAAAAAACCAGGAGCGGCGCCCGAACTAATAACAACATCAGGTCTTTCCCCAAGCAAAATCTTAACACACTTAAAAAACGCTTTTACTACTTTCAAAGGATGCTCGCGATTACACTCGCCCACTATATGTACACAACCTTGCTGTTTTAATCTTTCCGCCACCAATTCGTTTGTCGTAACCCAAAACGTCTCATACCCCGCCCAACTGTCCGCGATTCGCAAAAGCTGGGTCAGGTGTCCGCCTGCCGATGCCGCCAGACAAATTTTTAATTTTCTCTTTTTATTATCCATATTTTATTCCTGTTTCAAAGAGCCATTAAAAAGCTCCTCAAGCACTTTCTCAGCCTTACTGTCCCACGATGCCCCGCAAACCTTCGCCCTACGCGCCGCTATTTGCCCCGCATTGTTTTCCTTAAGAGCCTGGAATATACGCCATACAAATTCCTGCGGATTTCCCGCCTCATAAACTACGTCACGATATTGCGACAACTCCGGAAAAGGCGTACTAATTACCGGCTTACCCAGCGCGAGATATTCTTTGAGCTTTATCGGGTTGCATGCCTCTATCCATCGATTCTGCTTCCAAGGCATTATCGCGACATCAAAACATTTGCCATATTGAGGTATCATCTCATAAGCTTTTTGCCCCAGCATTTTTACATTTTCCCTCGCCGCCAGCTTCGAGCAATCCTGCGAAGTTTTCCCGATAAACACAAACGATATATCCGGTGCGAAATTAACAACCTTTTCCATAAATTCCAAATCAAACGTATGCCCGTCAATCCCGCCGAAATATCCCGCTATCGGCCGAGTTATATCTTTCATCTCCGCCGGTATCATCGGATTATCCTCTGCCCCCGCAAAACTTTCATAGTCAACACCATGGTCAAGGTAAATCGCCTTCTTACACTGCCCAGCCTCAGCATCATACAAACCGTGATTAACAAAAATCGTCAAATCCGCATCCGCTTTAAGCCTGCGGTCATATCTGCCTATCACCTCCGAATCAACATTCGGAAATTCCTCATATCTATCCGTTCGCAAATAAACTAATCTGCGTTTTTTCATCCCCAAAGCCGCCTCACATGCCGCCGGACAATGCACCCAAACAACAGCGTCACTTAATCTAAGTTTCCTCTGAACCGCCGATAATTGCGTTTTTAAAATCGCCCTGTTCAGCCACCTCCCTATCCGCAGATGATGCAAAGGCAGCGAAAACGGGCTATAAACCCAGAACTTTTCCCCCGAGTCTTTTACACCGTTAAAAATGCTTCGCAATTTACGGCTCAACTTTTCAAAAAATCGCTTATCATTAAACACTCGCGGCTTTTGCATAACAATCGAATTTATGTACAGTGTCGGCCCGAGATTCGCCATCCTCCTTATCAACTGCATATCAACATGCCCATGGTTATGGTACCACCAGTCTTCCCCCCCAAAGCATATTGTATTTATTTTTTTAACTTCCATTATGAGCTCACCTCAGCACAAAGCTTTTCCGCTCCGCGCAAACACTTTATTCCCCCGCTCAGATACGTTCGTAAGACCTTAAACAGCTCGGCACGATTTTTGAACGAAACCGCTGAGCAAACCAGCCAGTAAGGAACCCGCAGCAAAAAAAACAGCGCCGTCAAAATACAACAGCACCAATACACAAATTTACTCCGATGCTTCTTAATAAACAAAAGTATGCTGCCCCTAAGCTGCAATATCATCGCCGATGCCGCCTGGGTCGTGCTTGCCCCGCCGTAATGGATTATCTCCGCCTCAGGCGAAAACATCACCTTCCACCCCGCTATGGCAAAGCGATAGCACCAGTCCGTTTCCTCACCATAAACAAAAAACCGTTCATCCAGCCTCCCTACCCGCTCAATGGCCTTACTCCGCACAAGCATAAAACAGCCGGTAACAACCTCAACCTCCCGCATATCATCTCGCCCCCACCAGCTCATCCGCTCCCTGCCGAAAAATTTACTCCGTGGAAACATTTTATAAAGATAAGTACTCGACAAAAACAGATTCGACAGCGACGGATACATAAAACACGTCGGCTGGAGCATCCCATCCGCATTAAGCACACGAACCCCCAGCACCGCCGCGTCACTGGGCATAAGTTCAACCGCTTTACTTATCGCGTCACCAAGGATCACCGTATCTGAATTCAGCAGCAATACAAACCGCCCCTTCGCCCTCGCTATTCCCTGATTATTGGCCGCCGCAAAACCCCGGTTGCGCTCATTTTCAATCAGCACAACCTCGTTAAATTTATCCCTGACCATTTCCGCTGAGCCGTCTTTCGATGCGTTATCCACCACAATGATTTCAAAGTTCGCCCTCTTGCATTGTCGATAAATTGAATACAGGCATCTTTCAAGAAGCTCCCGCGTATTCCAGCTGACTATGATTATCGAAACATCCATAATTTTGAGTTTTTAGCTTTAAGTTTTAAGTTTTTTATTGCCGCCCCATTTAAAATCACACCTGCCAACAGGCACGTTTGTAATAAAGTTTATCCGGAAGTTCTGTTTATGTAAACAGGCTTTTCATTCATTTTGGCATAAGGAAAAAGCCAATATCGACATTAGCATTTTCCTTATGTCGGTACTGGCTGATTTTTTTTTATAAAACAGTATTGTTTTTTTTGCCTGAAAACGTAAAATAAACACACGTTCTTTTGTAAAGATTTAAAATTTGGAGGGATAATGCAGAGCGTTCTAAATCCGTTAATGCTGTCGCGGCTGCAATTTGCGGTTACGACCCTTTTTCACATGTTATGGCCATTAATAAGTATAGGCCTGGCACTGCTGCTGGTACTTATGGAAGCCCTGTGGCTGAAAACCGGCAAAGAAATTTACTACCGCCACACTCGATTCTGGGCCAAAATCTATCTGCTGACATTCGGCGTTGGTGTCGCAAGCGGTGTGCCGCTTGAGTTTCAATTCGGCACTAACTGGGCAAAGTTCTCCCAAGCAAGCGGCGGTTATTTCGGAAATATTCTCGGCTTCGAAGCAGCAATGGCGTTTATGCTCGAAGCAGCCTTTCTGGGCATCATGCTGTTCGCCTGGGAAAAAGTCTCCCGCGGCGTACATATATTCGCGACATCAATGGTAGCGTTAGGTGCGTCGATTTCAGCGTTCTGGATAATGGCCGCCAATGCCTGGATGCAGGTTCCAGCGGGCGTCAAATTCGAGCAGGGTCAGGCGGTTATCACCGATTATTACGCCGCCGTATTTAATCCCGCCCTGGTTCATTCGTTTACGCACATGTGGACAGCCTGCATCGAAACAACCTTATTTTTCGTGGCGGGTATAAGCGCATGGGCAATCCGAAAAAATCACTTTCAGGGGTTTTTTCTAAAATCTTTCAAGATGTCGCTTGCACTGGCTGTTATTTTTGTGCCGCTGCAGATATATCTTGGCGATTTGTCCGTCCGAAAGGTTCCAGCAATATCAGCCCGCAAAAACGCGCCGCAATGGAATCGCACTGGCAGACAAATGCGCAAGGCACCGGCGCGCCTTTTGCCCTTGCGGCGTGGCCTGACCGCCAAAACCAGCAAAATTCCTGGGAAATTAAAGTGCCGTATCTATTGAGCATACTTTCGACTCACTCATTAACAGGCAGGGTTGAGGGATTAAGAGAATTTCTGCAAACTGACCAGCCGCCGATAGCGATTACATTTTATTCCTTTCGCGTGATGGTGGTGATTGGCCTGTTTTTTGTGATTCTTCTGCTCTGGGGATTATGGAAATGGCGCAAAGGACTGTTAAAGCCGGAAAACTTAAACCGGAGCCGATTGTTCTGGTCGTTGTGGGTTTTTTCTATTCCGCTGGGATTTATCGCTTCTGACCTCGGATGGATTGTACGCGAAGTCGGCCGCCAGCCCTGGGTACTTTATAATATTATGCGAACAAGCCAAGGCGTTTCAAATCTTACCACTTCCGCAACTCTGACGACATTATCCGCATATTGTTTTGTCTATCTTGCTATCTCTGTTTTTTATATCGTCTTCGCGGTGCGTATAATATCCAAAGGGCCTGATATGAATAGTGCGCTGCCGCATAGTAAAACAATCGGAGTAAAATAAATGGAATACTTTTCTTTGGCAAATCTATGGGCGTTTCTGGTTGCGATGATGCTGGCATTATATGTTATCCTCGACGGCTTCGACCTGGGCATCGGAATTTTATCACTGTTCACACCAGGGACGCACAAACGCGGAATTATGATGAAAAGCATTACTGCCGTATGGAACGCCAATGAAACATGGCTCGTACTTGCCGGAGGAACATTATTCGGCGCCTTCCCAATCGCGTACTCCGTTGTGCTTAACGCTCTTTACATTCCTATTATGTTAATGCTTTTCGGCCTGATATTCAGAGCGGTTTCCTTCGAGTTCCGCGGCCAGAGCAGAAAAAAACGCGTATGGGAATTTCTTTTCGGGGCAGGAAGCCTCGCCGCCGCCGCGGGCCAGGGATTTACTTTGGGCGGCTTAATGAACGGAATCAAAACAGGCCCCACAGGTTTCGAAGGCGGCATATGGGACTGGTTTAATATTGTATCCGTGCTGGTAGTAATCGCCGTTGTATTCGGATACGTGATGATTGGCGCATCATATCTCATCGCTAAAACACAGGGCGATATCAAACGTTTCATACAGGTACGAATGACAATTTCTTCCATACTGATGTTCGTGATGATAACCGCGATATCGATATTGACCGGCTTTACCTACAAACAGTTTACCCACAAATGGCTCTCAAACCCTACTGGCTATGTGATGTTCGCACTGGGAATTGGCGTTTTGTTCGCCTTTATAATGTTGATGTTAAGCACCGTATATACAAAATACAAATACCTCCCGTTTATTATGAGCCTGGCTATATTCGCGACCGCTTTTACAGCACTGGGTGTGGGGATTTATCCATACATTGTCCCGCCGTCAATAACCATCGAGCAAGCGCATCTTCGCGAGAAACATTAATATTCATGATTTTCGGCATCGGCATTCTGATACCAGTAATGCTGTTTTACAACTTTTACATGTACCGTGTCTTTCATGGCAGCGTTGAAGAAGAAAAAGACGGCTATTAACAAACCTTAACTAATTTGGTTCTTTCTTATCATTTACTTTGGATTGAATAGCTGTAATAAGACTGCCCATTTTTACGCTGAGCGGTTTGGTCTTTTTCAAGGTATGAACGAACATAATCAACCGTCGCTTTGGATTGGGAGACAGTGACACGCAGATACCCTGAGTTGGGCAGAATATTTCCTGTGGTATAACCATAGCTTTCGGCCTGTCCCGCTTTTTTGAAATTAGGATGCCCGGGTTGCGGGACAAGTTGATAAATGACTCCACCAAATTCCTGTTTAGCAAAAAAATGGTCATGGCCGTGAAAAAAAATATTTACCTTATTGTCTGCCATTAACTGGTGTATGGGTTTTCCCCAACCCGGTCTTTTCATATCAAATCCCCAGTTGTTATCTGTCTTAAAACCGCCCATTTCATAATATTTGGCAAATTCCGCCCCGCCGCGTCCATCCGTATCCCCTCCGCCGATTAATTGATGACAGAAAACAAATTTGAATTTCGCGTTACTTTTTTCGAGAGTTTTTTTAAACCAGTTATATTGCTTATCGCCCAGAGTCCAGCCCCAGTTATCAACATTTTTGCCGGGTTTTTTTAATGTGTACCAGTATGGGTCAAGCACAACGAACAATGCATCGCCCCATGTCCAGGCGTAATAGTTTTCGCGAAGTCCGACAAATTTATCAATAGTGCTGTCGCCTATATAGAAATTATCAGGCTCAGGATTGGGGAAATATGTCTTTCTGACTTTCGCTGACCGAACTGTGATATTGTTTTCCGTGCCGTCGAGTTTCCAGCCTGTTTCGCCATCGTGATTACCCAGAACAAGATACAGCGGAACCGAATGAGCAACAAGACTGAAAAAACCTCTCTGCATTAAATATCTGTTTTGAATGCCAGTATTATTCATCTCGCCGAGTTTATCAGTCATAAAAGTATCGCCAAGGTCGATTATGAAGTCTGGATTGCCTGAAAGCTCATTAGATAGTGTTCTTTTGTAAAGTGCAACGCTGGATTGCTCATCAAGATGTGAATCAGCCTGCACAATAAAACAAAAATCGCTGCCTTTGGGCCTGCATGTATGAAAACTGTATTGTGTCGTTGCGGCAAAATCTTTCTTATTAGCCTCTTTACTGAGGATTCGATAATAATACCTCGAATCAGGTTTAAGGCCGCTGATTTTTACATTCTCAGCATGACCAGCCGAAAGTTTATAAGCAGTCGTTTTGTTATCGTACCTTGACTTGTCCAGCCCATACTCGATATAAAATTCCATATCATTAGGGGCATAGACGTTCATCGTTATAGACTCATTCGTGGGTCTGCCGAGTATCACCCCCTGCGGCATCTCTAACATCAAAAGATTTTTGGCAGAGTTATCGGCGGGCTTGTTTTCCTGAAAATACAACGGTTGTTATTAAGAAAATCAGGCATGCTGCAATCAGTATGTTTATATTTCGTTTCATCATATTCATTTTTCCACTGTATAGCTGTATGCGATTTCACCATTTTTATGCTGCTCCTTTTCATCTTCAGGCAGATAGGAACGAATATAATCCACTTTTACATCGTTGGGGGATACCGTAACACGCAAATATCCAGAGTTGGGAAGTTTCACGCCGGATTTGTAAGCATCATCATTATAAAGCATATACTGCGGGTCAGCAGGCTCAGGAAGCGTTTGATAAATTACGCCATCAAGTTCCTGCCGGGCAAAAATATGGTCGTGCCCCTGGAAGAAAATTGTAACACCATTCTTTGCCATCAATTGATGAATAGGCAATTCCCAGTTGGGACGTCTCTGATTAAACTCAAATTGGCCTTTTTTGTTTTTGCCTCCCCATTCATACAAACCAGCATTCTCGATACCGCCCCTGCCCGTACCGAGAACGTGATGAGCAAAAACAAATTTGTATTTCGCTTTGCTCTGCACTAAAGTTTTTTTGAGCCATTGATATTGAGCATCGCCTAAAGTAACAGCCCACATATCCTTTCGCTTCTCACCTCCGCCAAAAACGTTGTCAACCGGTGCAGTGCTGTGTCCGTATGGGTCAATTACTACAAACAGCGCATCGCCCCACGTCCATGCATAATAGTCTCTAAGCTGTCCGATAAATTTCACCGGTTCCGTATCGCCCGTATAGAAACCATCGGCAGCCGGCTGCGGATAATACAGGTTGCGGGCATTCTGCGCCCAGACCGCGACATTGTTCGGCGTACCGTCCAGGTTACACGCCGCCGTCTGCTCGTGGTTGCCGTTTACCAGAAAAATCGGCGATGAGTACGCAACCATGCCCAGGAAGGGACGCTGAAGGATATAGCGTTGAGCAACAGTCTCAGCATTGACCGTCGCGAGAGTATCGACACTGAAATCATCACCGATGGTCATATAGAAATCAGGATGGATAGAAGCGATTCCGAGCAGAGTACGGGCATATAATTGCGGGTCATTTTGCTGCGGTCGTTCCGGATGCGAATCACCCTGTATGGCAAAAGTGAAGGTACTGTCCGGCGCACGCTGGGTATGAAAGCTGTATTCAGGCTGTGTCTCTCCATGTTTACAATTCAGCCTGTAAAAATACTGCATATCAGGCTTCAGACTATTTAGAATAATCTCTTTTGATTTGCCGGAAGTTATACTGATAACATCTGTTTTATTTGTGTATTTTCCCGAAGAAATACCGTATTCAATGTATCCGTCAATATTTTCGGTTGACAGGATACTCACAACGACAGATTTATCCGTCGGGCAACCCAGCACAAGCGACAGTCTCGATGTTTTTGCCGCCTCAGCCGGCAGGATAACTTCTGCGTTTTTATTATCTCTGTATCCATATCGGGATATTTTATCTTTGGCAAAAGTCGAACAGGGTAATAATACAACTGCAATCATTGCTGCGACGATAAAATTACCCAAAAATTTATGCCGACTCATTTTTTCGTTCCTTTCGGGCTAAAAAAGAAAGCCTCCACATTATTCAGAACCGGCTGTTCCTGAGCCGGGCCTGAATAGATGTAATACGGAGCGCTTTTATAGCCGTCGAGATTACGCAATTTCATTAAAGCCGCCCGCTGCTCTTTGGTGAGAGTCTGATTAACCTTTGCAAAAGCAGTTGCATAATACCACGACATTTCGCCATCCAATTCGCCATAACGGCGGCCAAGACTCAAAATCTTCGCCTTATCCGGCGTTTTGCCGTCTAAAAGCTTTCGCAATTCCTGCGAAATACTTTTGCGAACAGTAATTGTTTCCTTCAACAATTCTCGCTGTTTGTCTGGAATTTCAGTGATAACCGTTCTCTGCTGTTCGGTCAATACTTCATCAACGAAAGCCTTGCCGCTGTCACCTGTGAACGAAGTGCTTATATCATAGTCCCGCTTACCCATCGCGGGCATATCTTTCATATAGAACCCGCCGAAATATGTTCCATGCCGTTCAGGACAAAAATAGGTATCAGCTTCAACCGAACCGGCTGTCCAACTGAAATATTCACTGGCATAAGTCATATACGCCACATTGAACAGCTTCGATTTTCCGCGTCCCTGATTCCTCATCTCATCACGCTCATCTATGGCGGGCCAAGTGCTGAAATCACCGAATTTCATTTTCGCAAAATACGCCTTCTGTTCAGGCGTCAATGATAAATCCACCTTCGCCATGGCCTCCGCGCGCGCCAAACTCAGCTGCGCATCATAAGCGAAAATATCACCGACATATTTTATCACTGCTTCTTTGTTGAGCCCATTGCTGCCGGCGGGTATTTGATTATCCCGCTGCATGCAAAAAGCCTTTATCAGCGGCAGCCGCATTTTTGCCAGTTTTTCCAATTGCGGTGCCTGCTGCTCAGCCAAGTCCAGAAATATCTGTTTCTGCTTGTCATTCAGGACATGCATCACATTGCCCGCCACACGGTTGAGAAACATCGGATTGTGTCCTTTTTGTGCGACATCAATATCACGCATATACTGAAATCCAAAGAAATCGCAGACCTTGCCGGGCGGAATAAAGGTGCACGCTCCGAAATCACCTGTCAAAAATGCCAGCCCGCTAAATGCGACGGTATGCAGTTGTGCATTATCGCTGACAGCCTGCTCAATTGAATATTTGTTTTGTTGCGGTTTCATTTTCTCGTTTGGCTTATTTTCTCTTCTGTCATTACGCTGTCTTTGGTCTTGTCTCGGCCCGCGCCGTGGAGGCTCCTCCGCAATGCCAATCACAGACAATATGCAATTACAGAACAAACAGATAACAATAATTTTTACTAAATTTGTCTTCATGGGCTATCTCCTTCTCAAATATAGACGTTAAATATTTCAAAATTATTTCTTTTCAATCTTTTTGCCAATTCAGCCATAGCAATTTTCGTTCGTTCCATCTATAATTGTCTAAATAATGTGCATCGGGGACAAATTTTTTGAAAAATATTTTATTTATTGTCCCCAAATGAGAATTTAACAACAATATACATTAGAAACAGTGGTCTTTTTAAAAAGAGCCAATTATGCTGCATAAAAAAGAACAAGTAAAAGCCGTCTTTGAGATTCTTGTCAGAGAAAATCAGGCAATGCTCATGACCTACTTCAGGGCAGTTGTACGGAACCAGCCTGTTATCGATGACCTTTTTCAGGAAACAATGGTCATCGCATGGCAAAAACTCGATGAATATGACCGTGACAGGCCATTTGGCCCCTGGCTGCGTGGTATTGCCGCTAAACTTGTAATGGCTCACTTCCGTAAAACAAAATCTGATATTATGATGTTTGAAGACGAAACCCTGGAATACCTCAGTCAGCAGATACAGCATATCAGCGAAAGTCCCGGCGACACCTGGGACGAAAAAATAGCAGCACTAAAACATTGTATTGAAACATTGTCTGAGGATTACCACCAGGCTATACATCTTCGCTATTTTAAGCAAACCCCCGCATCGCAGATTGCCGCGATATCAGAAACTTCCGTTGAAACCATAAAAAAACGGCTTCAAAGAGCAAGGTCGCAGCTCCTCGATTGCCTGAAACATAAAAAAGTCGTGGTGGAGATAACGGCATGACCACGGAACAAAATAAACCTGAAAATAATGTTGTTGATGAATTAATAAGCCAATGGTTCGATTCTGAACAGGCTGAATCCTTTGAGCTTATCCGCAAATCTTTGGACACAAAACAGGCCCACCGAATAGCTGAATTGCAGCTTGTTCATTCGCTGCTGCTGCAATTAGCTGATAAAGATGAAGTCGCCAAAGAACGCAGGATTCAGAAAGTAATGCAGCAGATAAACACTCATACCGAAATTGCGAGAAAGTTTTATCACATAGCCAGACCACTTATTCGCTATGGTATTGCTGCTGTCATAATAATATCTTTTGCAATCCTGTTTACACAACTGCCGACCAATACCGCTTCCGCTTCGATTGATAAGATGATAGCCGCCATCGATAGTGCCGGAGATCGCACCTATTCATTCATAGTAATAGATAGCGAAAAAAACAATCGCCGCACGCAGCCCCCTCAAAATCCTGAAAAAGCAAAAGGAACCGGAGAACGCGCAGGACTCGATGGGGCAACTCTCTATCTTCGCGGCAGCGACAAGTTCGTCCTCTACCGCCAGACAACTTCCGGCAAAACGCTTATAATCGGCAGCGACGGCCAAACAAGATGGATGATTCGACCTGATAAACCCATATTGGTCAGTAATGACTCGCAGGCATTTCGTATCCCAATGCCCCCGGAATTAGCCGCGATATTATTACTTGATTTAAAAGCTACTCTCCTGCAGATACGCGACCATTACAAGATCAAATACCTCGAAGATATTACTGATGACCAGAAGCAAAACAGCTCCACAAAATATCTGGATGCACAAAAAATCAGCAAAGATTTTCCTGGGCCAAAAAATATTGAGATATGGGCAGATGCTGATACAGGTCTTTTGCTGCGAATCGAGTTTGCCGGCATTCACCTCCAAGGCGACCTCTCCCCAAAGAGACTGGTTATTGAACTTAAAAATCAAACACCACTGCCTGATGACTGGTTCACTCGACTGGTCCATCACCCGCAAGATGCTAAAGTGGATTTTGTATCAGAAGAATAATCTTCATCATAAAACGCCACAGCCGGAACATCGTTCACAAATACACTTTTTTTAACAACAGAGGGCAATATCCAAATCCCCTTTTTTTTAATATGTCAGGAGCATAATCGGGAGAATATTTATCTATGGCGAAAAACAAGCAATACAAGGATATTAAAATCAGGGAACTATAAGGCAAGAATTTTAATACTGCAGTGCTGACAAGGTGTTGTTTTGAATTTGATTCTGCGGAAACTTGTAAAAAATGTGGAGGACTATGAGTAAACCGAAATTTAAGTTAAGTCTTTGTGTTGGTTTTCGTTAGGAGTGCGCCTTGAGTGAACCATCTCCCTAAATCTCCGTCAAAACCCCCAAGTTTGAACAAATAGATGTTGAAATCACGTTGGAATTATCGAATAATAGACTGCGAAAATGTTTAAACTATTGAAATCCAACAGCGGTCTTCGGGAGTAAACCTGTGTGCTGCGATTCAGATTAAATTTAGGGAAATCAATTTAAGGAACAGGCAAATGACAAGAAAATTTCTCGGCATAATTTTAGTATCTATTCTCTTTTTAGCTTTTATCCTTTCAGGCTGTAAAAAAACGCAGAGCATCACCACTGCCTTGACTGCGGAAGATACTGCTCAGAAAAGCAACTTGGACCTGCAGTCATTGATAAAACCGGTTCCTGCTTATGCCAAATTTATAGACCCAAATTACTACATCTGGTGCGGCAGTATGGTGGCGGACGAAAAAGGAAAATATCATTTGTTTTACTCCCGCTGGCCGCGCAAGCTTGGTTTTGGTGCATGGGCCACACATTCTGAGGTGGCTCACGCAGTAGCTGATACTCCTCTTGGCCCGTATCACCATGTCAATATCGCTCTTCCTAAACGGGGAAAGGATTTCTGGGACGGCCTGTGTACCCACAATCCTACCATACATAAATTTAGCGATAAGTACTATCTGTATTACATGGGTAATACCGGCAATTTAAGCTACTGGGACAATCGTAATCACCAGCGTATTGGGGTTGCGGTAGCCGATGACCCAAACGGGCCATGGAAACGCTTTGATAAACCGCTCATCGATGTGACCCCCGGATTTTATGATGCCCTTTGCTGCTCCAATCCGAGTATTACGCAGCGGCCCGACGGAGGCTACCTGATGGTTTATAAAGCGGTCGGAGATAAAGGTAAACTGCCTTTTGGCGGCCCGGTTGTTCATGTGGCAGCCACTTCGGATTCGCCTCTGGGGCCATTTGTCAAACGTCCTTATCCAATCTTCACAAAAGAAGGAGCAAAGTTTCCCGCTGAAGACCCGTTTATCTGGTACGTCAGTGACCGCTACTATGCTATCGTTAAAGATATGCGTGGATACTTTACAAAAGCAGGACAGGCCCTGGTTCTCTTTGAATCGCACAATGGATTTGACTGGACTGTTGCACCTCATCCGCTTGTCTCAACGCCGCAGATACGCTGGGACAACGGCCAGATTCAGCAGTTAGCTCGCCTTGAAAGACCTCAGCTTTGGTTTGAGAATGGAAAGCCCAGGGTACTCTTTTGTGCCGCTAATGTGGACCAAAACGATTCATTCAATGTTCATATACCGCTGGAATAGTCATTAAATTGCACTTGCCTTAATACGAGGTTATTGTTTTTTTCCTCAATTATGACAGTTTTCAGAGACCTCAAATATCTATAAAAGAAAAGTGTTATGTTTTCTTTGTCCTATTGTGCTAATATATAATAGAAATTGGTTTTTAGTACAAGAAAATCGGTTTGGGACTTGCTGTAATTGTAATTGTGTTTAATATCGCTGTTGAATCATAATGGCTTGGCTGTGTAGCCAGGCGTTTAATATGGGAAATACCAAATGACGCTTCACTTTTTGGATTGGTTTATAATTGCAATTTATGTTGCTGTTATTCTGGTTATCGGCTTGTATATTGTTAAACGTCAAGATACCAGTGAGGGTTATTTTCTTGCAGGTCGCAAACTCAGATGGCCATTTATCGGCGCCTCACTTTTCGCTTCAAACATATCCGCTGAACATATTGTTGGGCTGGCAGGAAGCGGCTTTGCAGTAGGGATGGCCTTCGGTGGTTTCGAATGGATGGCGGTGTATTGCCTGATTCCTTTGGTTTTACTGTTTCTTCCATTTTATATTAAAAACAAGATATACACCGTTCCCGAATTTCTTGAAAAACGCTTTGGGCCAAGTGTGCGGTTGCTGTTTTCCGCTATGATGATAATTCTTTCTGTTTTGACAAAAATTTCCATTTCACTCTGGGCTTCATCGATTGTGTTTTCAGAGATTCTCGGCTGGGATAAAATGACGGTAATCTGGGTTGTGGGGTTGATAACCGCAATATATACAATGAAAGGCGGGTTGAGTGCAGTTGTATATACAGATGCAATCCAGACAACAGTACTTTTGATTGCGGCCATAATTCTGACTGTCCTTGGGCTGCATCATGTAGGCGGATGGAATGGCCTTCATGCGAAATTAGATTCTGGAATGTTCGAGATGATTAAGCCTGCCACGCATCCTGATGTACCCTGGCCTGGTATGTTTTTCGGGGTATTTCTGTTAGGAAGTTTTTACTGGTCAATGGACCAGGTACTTGTACAAAGGGTGTTTGCAGCCAAGAGTCTGAATGAAGGGAGACTTGGTGCGGTGTTTTGCGCATCTCTCAAATTAAGCACACCTTTTCTGCTTGTGCTGCCCGGTCTGATAGCGAAAGCATTGTATCCGGATATCGATAAACCAGACCAGGCTTATACTACATTGCTTAAGAATCTCATGCCAACCGGCCTACTTGGGCTGACCATAGCGGGGATTGCTGCTGCTTTAATGGGGCATATCAGTGCGACCTACAATTCGGTATCGACGCTGTTCACGCGAGACTTTTTCCTTAAAATACGTCCTAAAGCTTCGCAAAACCAGCAGGTCATGGTGGGACGAATAGCGGTGCTTACGATATTTGTTCTCGGGGCATTATGGGCGCCTATTATTGGCCAATTCAAGTCGCTGTTCGTTTACCTTCAAATGGTACAGGCCTATCTTATGATGCCGTTTGCCGGTATCTTTTTCATGGCTGTTTTATGGAAGCGTACCAATACCATTGGAGTGATGGCCTGTATGATAACGGCATTTATTATTTCTCCAATTATGATGATTGATACGCAAAAACATTTCCTTCAAGATTATTTGCCATTCATGGGCCATCCGCTGATTCAACCATTCCTGCACGGTGCGATTTTACAGTTCCTTGTGTGTTTATTTGTTATGATATTCATATCCCTGCTGACATCACCTGAACCTGCTGAAAAGCTGGTTCATACCACCTATAACTGGAATCGACAGAAGGAAGAGCAGGTTCTGCAGCCAAAACTTGGCTTATTGCAGGACTATCGTTTATGGCTTGCGCTTGTAGTTGGTATCACCACAATACTTTGGTATTTGATGCGTTAATAAAAAGGAAGTTTTGTAATGCAGCATTATGGTCAGGGGAAATCAACCGGTATAAATCAGACAGCTTCAGGAGCCATTGAAACAGGTTTTGTTCCAAAAGATATGAAAATCAGCGATTCAGATTCCGCAATTTTGCGTCCGTTGGCAGAGAAGGTAGCTGAAATCGCTTCTTCTGGACGAATGAATGAAATCTGTCGGGCATGGAAATCGCTGAACGGCCTTAAGCCCGTCCGTCCGGTTTTTTTCTGCGACCCGGAAAACGGATGGAATGAGATTATCACTGATGCTGAAATGCGATGTTCGGGTCTGCTGGCTCAACGCTGGGAAATGCTTTTGCGCAAGAAGATTTTCAGCAACGATGAAATGCAGGACGATACGCCAATCGAAAATTTTTTCGATGTGCCATATACCGTAAAGCCCGATGATTGGGGATTGGCGGTAGCATTTGAAAAAACACAAATTGATGGAGCAGCCCGCTGGGATAGCCCCCTCAAGGATTATAAAACCGACCTTGGCAAAATTCATCTTAAAGAACCGCAGATAGATTGGGATACTACGAACGCTTGTTTATCAGAAACAAAATGTGTGTTTGGAGACATACTGAAAGTTCGTCTGAAGGGAACGTGGTGGTGGTCACTGGGTCTTACCATGCCTTTCGTATTTTTACGCGGCCTGGAAAAAATGATGTATGATTTTTATGACTATCCTGATGAGACTAAAGAATTGCTCAGTAGAATATCGTCAGGCTTTTTGCGAAAACTGGACTGGCTCGAACAGAAAGGTTTGCTTAGTTTAAATAATGATGGTACTTATGTCGGGTCGGGCGGATACGGTCTTACGGACAAGCTGCCTGCAAAAGATTATTCAGGCTTAGTTCGATGCAAGGACATGTGGGGATTTACCGAAAGCCAGGAAACGGTTGGAATTTCGCCGGAGTTGTACGAGGCTTTTATCTACCCATACGAAAAACCTATTATGGAGCGATTCGGCCTGACCTGCTACGGCTGCTGTGAGCCGCTCAATAGTCGATGGGATATCGTTAAAAAGCATCATAATCTGCGGCGAGTTTCATGCTCTCCATGGGCAGATTATGAAAAAATGGCTGAATATCTGAAAAAAGATTATATCTTTTCCATGAAAGTCAACCCAGCCGATTTGGCAGTAGCGGAGCCGAATTTCGAACAAATCCGAGAAAACCTGCGGCGGAATCTTGAAATCACCAAAAACTGTGTTGTTGAAATAATCATGAAAGATAATCATACTATAGCAAACCATCCTGAAAATTTGGTTCAGTGGTGTCGTATTGCCAGGGAAGAAATCAGTAATTATAATCGGTAAAAGGAGACTAAAGAGATGTGCAATTTCAATACAAGAGCCTGTGCGGTAACTGCGTTTTTTATTTGTCTTTGTCTGACTTTGAATCCCGCAGTCTGTTCTGGATATGACAGGGAGGCTATCCCGCTGGCAGGCCAATGGGATTTTGCGCTCGATGCCAATGAACAGGGCATAACAGAAAAATGGTATGAAAAGAAGCTGCCCGAAAATGTCAGAGCTGCCGGGGACAACCGACGAAAACCAAAAAGGAACAAAAAATGACAAGCAAAATCACAGAACGCCTGAGCAGGCTGTATATTTATCAGGGACCAGCCTGGTATCAGCGTCAGGTCGAAATACCGGACGGATGGAAAGACAAGAGAATAATCCTTTTTCTCGAACGGACAAAACAAACAACCGTATGGGTTGATTCCCAGTCGTTTGGCAGTCAAAAAAGCCTTTGTGCACCTCATACCTATGACGTAACAGATGCGATGAGACCCGGTAACCATATATTGACCATCCAGGTTAACAACGAACCTAATTTATTTCCAGTCGGCAGGTCTCACGCTTTTATAGAAGAAACACAGACGAATTGGAACGGTATCATCGGCCAGCTCGAACTTATAGCGACAGATAAAATATGGCTCGATGATATCCAGGTGTATCCGGATATAAACAAAAGCAAGGTCAAAATCCGCCTGACAATAGGCAATGTTACAGGTAAAGCCGCTACCGGCAGGATAACTCTTGAGGCTAAAAGCTGCAATACCGAAAAAGCACATCAGCTAAAAGCGATGACAATTGACTTTAAGAGCAAAAAGGATTCGCAGGTAGTTGAAGCGGAATATTCTTTTGGTAAAAACAGTTTTCTCTGGGACGAATTTTCGCCTGTTCTGTATAATCTTAAAGTGCAGACTTGACGCTAAAACCGATGAAAGTCATTATGCCGATAGCCGTGATACAACTTTCGGCCTGCGTGATTTCCGTGCAAACGGCACCCAATTTTCTATCAACGGCAAAACCATTTTTCTCAGAGGCAAACACGATGCCTGCGTTTTTCCGCTAACCGGCTATTCGCCGATGGATATAAATAGTTGGCTGCGTGTTTTCAAAATCGCCAAATCTTATGGCATCAACCTGTATCGTTTTCATAGCTGGTGTCCGCCGGAAGCGGCCTTTAAGGCAGCCGATGAACTTGGTATGTATCTCCAGCCGGAACTGCCTAACTCAACGCACGTTATGCAGGTGGAACTGCCTGGTACGACAAAAACCGCGCAGATGGAACGCAATGAATATCAACTGGCTGAGGGCGAACGCATTCTTAAAAACTACGGCAGTCATCCTTCGTTTGTTATGTTCACGCTCGGCAATGAACTGGCTGGCGACAGCGGCGTTATGGCAAAAATGGTCAAACATTTTAGAGAGATAGACCCCAGGCATCTTTACGCTCAGGGTTCAAATAATTCATTGAGTACACCCAAGCAGGCTGAAGGTGACGACTTCTGGACAACATCCTCCACTGCCAGGGCCGGTGGAAAGGTCGTTCTCGGCATCAATCTCGTCCGCGGCTCAATGGCCCATCCGTATCTCGGCCATATCAACAACATCTCCCTTTCGACGACAGTCGATTACACAAATTCAATCGAAGGTATTAACATTCCCATAATTGGACACGAAATCGGTCAGTACGAGGTATATCCAGATTTCAGAGAAATAGAAAAATACACCGGCGTGTTACGTGCGAGAAGTTTTGAGGTTTTCCGCAACAGACTGAAAGAAAAACATATGCTCGACCAGGCCGACGATTTCTTTCGCGCTTCGGGAATGCTCGCTGAGCTGTGTTACCGCGAAGATATAGAGGCAGCGTTGCGGACACCAGGCTTTGGCGGCTTCCACCTTCTTGACTTGCAGGATATGCCAGGGCATGGAACTGTTCTGGATGGTATGCTGAATTCTTTTATGGATTCGAAAGGATTTATTACACCCAAAGCCTGGCGGGAATTTTGCTCCGAGACTGTTCCGCTTATTCTTATGCCAAAATACACATGGACGACAAATGAAACTTTCAATGCCCAGGTAAAAATTGCACATTACGGCCCGGCCATTATAAAGCAGGCTCTTCCCTGCTGGGTACTGCGAGACGATAAAGGCTCTGAACTGGCATCCGGCAAACTGCCCAAAGTCGATATTCCCAACGGCAGGCTCTGCAATCTCGGTCAGATTTCCATACCGCTCCACAAAGTCAGCGCCCCGCAAAAACTTACTCTCGAAATCGAGATAAAGAATACGAGTTTCGTTAATCACTATAATATATGGGTCTATCCGGCAAAAGTTGATTTCAGGATTCCGAATGGTGTAACAATCAGCAGGGTTTTCGATAACTCCGTTGAAGGAGCTTTGCAAAAAGGCAAGTGTATTGCTGCTGCCCGACCCTTATATGCTGGATAAGAGCATACAGGGAACTTTTATTACGGATTTCTGCACTTATCCGCTTTTCAAGTCTCTCGACCCGCCGGGGACACTCGGCATACTATGTGACCCGAAACACCCTCTCTTTGCCGATTTTCCAACCGACTTTCACAGTAACTGGCAATGGTGGCATCTTGTGAAAAACTCTCGGCCTGTTATCCTCGACCAGACCCCCACTGATTTTCGTCCGCTGGTTCAGGTCGTCGATAATTTCGACCGCAACTATAAATTAGGCCTGATATTTGAGGCGAAAGTGGATAACGGCAAATTGCTTTTCTGCTCGATAGATTTGCTGACGCTTCGCGATAAGCCTGAAGCAAGACAGCTTCTATACAGTCTCGTGAATTATATGGGCAGTAAAAAATTCGACCCGCCTTCAAAATTAAACTCCTCGGCGATAAAAAAACTTTTCAGATTTACACCACAGAATCTTTAATGCATACTGTTTATCCGGTATAATGCGTTTTTTGAATTTTAAAAAACAGTTTTTTTCAATCAAGAGCCGGATATAAACATAGGAGACCAGTTATGAATAAAAAGACACTAATCCTTATGTTATTATTGTATGTGCTGATTGCAATGGCGGTCAGAGCTGATGATTTGGAGAAGAATTTTATTTCGCCGCCCGAGGAAACAAAGCCATGGTGCTATTGGTACTGGCTTTCCGGCCACATCTCCAAGGAAGGCATCACCAAAGACATAGAAGCGATGAAGCAATTTGGTATTGGCCGTGCTCGATCGGCGACATTAACCGCGGCGACATCGAACGCGGCTCGAAAGACCTGAGTGATGAATATTTCGGGATGCTTGAACACGCCGTGCGCGAGGGTAAACGGATAGGCGTAGAGATATCGCTGTTCAATTGTCCAGGGTGGAGCCAAATTGGCGGGCCGTGGGTCAAGCCCGAACAGTCGATGCGTTATATTAATTGTACCGAGCGTCGCGTGAAAGGCTCGGCGAAATTCGAAGGGAAACTGGCCGAACCGGAGCGGATTTCACCGCCGGAAAAGCCTGTGCCGGAGGACTTGGTGCAGGATGTGGCGGTGATAGCATTTCCTGCACCCCGGAGCGATACTGATACCGTTTCCCTGCACTTACCGACGATTACCTGCTCGCCAGCCGTGGAAAACGCCCAAATGCTGGTCGATGGTAAACAGGAGACCGCAGCGAATATCCAAGTGTTGACGGACAAAAAGTTTGAGGTGGTAATAAATATTACCCTGCCGCAGCCATTTACCGCCCGCAGTCTTACAATTCGCCCACCGTCGCGTGCAGTGGAGCATGACCGGATGAAACCTGCATTCGACGCCGATTGCGAGTTGCTGGCTGAGGGTAATGATGGGAATCTTCACAGTGTACAAAAATTCAAATTCGAACGGGCGAATTTTAGTGAGTCAACCGGACCGATGCCGCGAGGACCAGTAGCAACCGCTTTCACTGCCCAGACATCGCGTCACTTCCAATTGGTTATGAAAAACTTCAAGGTGCAGACGAACCAGAAAATTGTAGCGATAGCAGAGATAGAGTTGTCCGGGGCAGCAAGGCTTGACCGCTATATTGAGAAACAGATGGGTAAAATGTTTTCCGGCATCCAACCGCCATGGGATTATTATCTGTATCTGCCGGGAGCTGGAGCCTGAATCATCTCAATTTAGTATTGCGCCGGAGCAGATTGTGAACCTGAGCGGGAAAATGACTCCGGATGGAACGCTTAAGTGGGACGTGCCTCAGGGCGAGTGGATAATTGTCAGGGCAGTGATGAAGCCGACAGGTGTGAAGAATCGTCCTGCCTCTCGTGAAGGCTCGGGTCTGGAAGTAGATAAAATGAGTGCCGCGGCAATGCAATCGCACTTCGATGCCTACGTCGGCAAACTTGTAGAGCGAATGCCCGCCAAAGAGCGAACGGCATTACGCGGTTTTATTATCGACAGCTATGAGACAGGTTCCGAAAACTGGACAGACGGTTTTGAAAAAGAGTTTATAAAGGCGTACGGGTATGACCCGCGCCCTATGGCTTGCGGTAATGACCGGGCGGTTAGTGTGCAGCGTTGACCAGTCCAACCGCTTCTTGTGGGACATGCGGCGGCTGGTAGCAGACATGGTGGCACGCACATACGGAAGCTTCCGTGACATCGGACATCGTTACGGGTTCAAGCTGTGGCTGGAACCCTACGGTCACTATGGCTATCCCGCAGAGTTTTTGCAGTGTGGAGGGCAGGCAGATGGAGTAGGCGGAGAATTCTGGATTAATCCCAAGCATGGGGACATGGAGGTTCTGGCGGCGGCTTCGTCGGCGCATATTTACGGCAAACGGATTGTATCTGCCGAAGCGTTTACCGGCACACCTTCCTATGGTTTTATGCAGTACCCCTGGACATTGAAAGCTCTGGCGATTTGCAGCATACGCTCGGCGTTAACCATTACGTATTACACTTCGTTGTCCATCAGCCGTATGATAAAAAACCGGGGATGAACTCGTGGTTTGGCACGGAGTTCAATCGCTACAACACGTGGTTTGAAAAAGGCAAGGCTTGGGCTGATTATTTCCGGCGCAGTCAATTTTTGCTGCAGCAGGGACACTATGCGGCTGACGTGGCTTATTTCATCGGAGAAGATGCTCCTAAAATGAGCGGCATCCGTCAGCCGGAATTGCCTCTGGGGTATGCTTGCGACTACATAAATGGGGAAGTAATTCGAGAGCGTCTGCAGGTTAAGGACGGTCGTTTTGTCCTGCCGGATGGAATGTCCTATCGGCTGCTTGTGCTTCCGCCATTGGAAACAATGCGGCCGGAGTTGCTGCTGAAGCTGCGAGACCTGGTGGCTTCTGGCGGAGCGGTGATGGGACAGCCGCCGAAACGTTCACCAAGTATGCAAAATTACCCCAAGGCTGACCTTGAGGTTCAAAAGATGGCTCAAAAGATTTGGGGCAAGGTTGATGGCAAGACAACAACCGAAGGAAATTTTGGCAAGGGCCGCGTATTTTGGGGCATCAGTGTGCAAGATGCGATGAATCGACTGGAAGTTTCACCAGATATAACCGGATTAAATAATGTGCAGGCAAAGCTGTGGACAGGGCTGGATGGAGCTGTTCTGCCTTGGATTCACCGGATTACGCCTGAGGGTGAGATTTACTACATCTCCAACCAGGCGGACCAGATGGTATCAGTCGCTCCGTCATTCCGAGTTGCGGGGCGGCAACCTGAATTGTGGGATGCAGTAACCAGCGAGCATCGAATCCTGCCGGAGTTCCGGCAGGAAAACGGTCGGACGATTGTGCCGCTGGAGTTTGCACCACGACAGTCGCTATTCGTAATCTTCCGTCAGCCAACCCAAAAGCAGGGCAGCGGCAGAAACTTTCCACCCCTGAAAGAAGTGGCCGCTAAAAGGCCCGTGGACTGTGAAGTTCGATCCGCGTTGGGGCGGTCCGGAGTCCAGTGTGAACTTTGAACAGTTGACGGACTGGCTCAAAAGGCCAGAAGAACAGATTCGCAACTACAGCGGCAGCGCGTTCTACACTAAGGAATTTGATATGCCTGCCTTTACGTCTGGCCAACACATATACATGGAATTGGGCGAGGTCAGCAGTCTGGCACAGGTACATCTCAACGGCACTGATATTGGTGTGGTTTGGACCAGCCCGTGGCGAATCGAAGTAACCTCAGCCATCAAAACGGGTAACAACAAGCTGGAGATTGAAGTCGTAAACACCTGGATTAATCGTCTCCTTGCCGACCAGAAGCTTCCCAAGGAACAGCGTCTTACATGGACTGCAAGTCCTGCGATCAGGGCTCAGAAGCCGCAACCGGCAGGACTGCTTGGCCCGGTCGTTATCAAAGCCCAGTATTAAAATGGGGTTAATGGATACATTCAAGAGTAAAAATATTATAATATCAGGATGGCCGGCCGCAACTCCCAAAAGCGATTCTGCAACCATCGCAAATTCAAGTGCTTACAAAAGATACCCCAAAAATCAACGGAGAGGGCGGGATTCGAACCCGCGGTACTCTAATAAAGAGCACACCGGTTTTCGAAACCGGCTCGATCAGCCGCTCCGACACCTCTCCGTGTTAGAAAACATTTCGATAAACCACGATTACTTTACCCTCAAGACGCCAATTTTGCAAGAATATTAGCGGCAACAGAGCTATCTGTTTTGATTTAGGTAATCGGATTATTTCTCAGCGGCGCATTGCCCCGCTATAAAACCCGTTGAAAAAGCCGCTTGCAGATTATACCCGCCCGTATCCCCATCAATATTCAGTACCTCCCCCGCGAAATACAGCCCCTTAACAATACGCGACTCCATCGTTCGCGGATTGACCTCTTTCGTATCGACACCGCCGGCTGTTATAATAGCCTCATTAAATGACCGGTGGCCCGTTATATCAAAGCGAAAATCCTTCAGCCACATCCTCAATCTTCTGCGTTCCTCCGATGTGACCTGGTTACAAAGCCTTTCCACATCTATCCGCGTTAATTCAGCGCAAACATCAATCAGCCTTCTTGATAAAAAACTTTTGAGGTAAGTACTCAACTGCTGTTTGCTGCGCAGCCCAAAATCAGTAACCAGCAGTTTATCAAGCTCACTATTATCTATGTCCGGCTTAAAATCAATGGAAACCGCCACTTTACTTGCATTATTGAGTTCACCAACGGCATCTCTGCTCAGAGAAAATATCGCAGGCCCGGAAAGCCCGAAATGCGTGAACAGCATTTCGCCGCGAATACAAGCACACTTTTTGCCGTTAACCCACAGATTAATCCCGACATCGCTCAGGCTGGTACCCTGAAGCCGCTGAGCGATTTCGCCCGCTGTTACCAGCGGCACAAGACTCGGCACCGTAGGTACAATTGTATGCCCCGCCGCTTTTGCCAACCGATAACCATCCCCTGTTGCGCCTGTCGCCGGATACGAAAGCCCCCCTGTCGCTATTATCACATTATCAGTATCAAGAACCTTCTTCGATAGCAATTCCACGCCGGCAATCTTCCCCCCTTGCGTGAGCAGTTTATCAATCGCACAATCAACACGTAATTCGACGCCGGCTTTATCCATCGCCCTCAGCATCGCTTCAAGCACGTCCTTAGCCTTGCCGCTTTTAGGATAAACTTTTCGCTCCTGCTCAACAACTGCAGTCACGCCAAGTTCTTCAAAAAAGGCAAGAAGCTCAGGCGCAAAGAACTGCGAAAACGTGTAACGAAGAAACCGCCCGTTAGGCCGGAATGATTCAAGAAACTCACGCAGCGGCTTCATATTGGTAAAATTGCACCTGCCGTTGCCGGTTATCAGCAATTTCCGCCCCGGCAGATTTTTCTTTTCGAAAAGCAGCGTCCTGCTCCCTGCTCTGCCCGCCTGTATCGCCGCCATAAGACCCGCAGGCCCGGCACCTGTAACTATAACATCAAACTTAGTCGTATTTGCCATAATATGATTGTAACATACCGCACCGACAAGATAAAATGTTTGTTGCTATGCAAAAAAATTCCGGCAAATGGATAATTAAAAATCTGCACAAGTGGAACCTCACCTATATGCAGGCAGCCGACTTACAAAGACAGCTCGCCGGCAAAGTTAAATTCACCCCGATAAAAACCACACCAAAATTTGTCGCTGGTCTCGATTGCACATTCAGCAAAGACGGCAAAAAAATTGTCGCTGCCGCTGTCGTCCTGGACATATCAACACTCGAACTGGTCGAAACCGCAACCGCCATTCAAAAAATTACATTCCCCTATATTCCGGGACTGCTCTCGTTTCGCGAAGCCCCCGCGTGTCTTGCCGCTGCCAAAAAACTCTGTATTACGCCGGACATATTCATAATCGACGGCCAGGGTATCGCGCATCCACGCAGACTCGGCATCGCCGCCCATTTGGGGCTGTTCTTTAATAAACCAACTATCGGCTGCGCAAAAAGCAGGCTAATCGGTGACTTCGAAGAACCCGCCGCCTCAAAAGGCGCATACAGCATTCTGAAAGATAAAAATGAAATTATCGGCGCGGTTGTAAGAACAAGGAACAGAATAAAACCCGTTTTCATTTCACCGGGAAATTTATGCACCCTCAACGACGCGATAAAATGGGTGCTGTATTTCGCAACCCGCTATCGCCTGCCTGAACCGGCCCGTATCGCCCACCAGACAGTTACTAAACTAAAACTGAGCCTGTATAAATAATGTCCGAACAAAATTTAGAGCAAACCCCTATTGCATCTGCGGCAATTCTGAGTATAACATTACAATGCCTGCAAACCAGATAAATACCAGATATTCAGCTTACGATGAGCGAAGACTGAGAGATAAAACAATGCGCGTCTCCGTTGTCGAGGGTACGTTTGCTGTTTTTATCTTCAGCCTGCAGCAGGCCTTTTATGTTCCATACCTTAACGCGATGGGCGCAACCCCCCTGCAAATTGGCATCGGTGTTTGCCTGCCGACACTCGCAGCCGGCCTCTTCCAGTTTCTTACGCCTCCTTTGCTCGCCCGCCTCAAAGGTTACAAAATGATTGTTACCGTCGGCTCATTACTTCATGGTTTATTTTTCGTCCCTTTCGCCCTTGTGTATTATATCGTTCCCGGGCATCCGATCTGGCCTTCCATCGCCGCCATGACTATCGCGTTCATCGCCTGGGGGTCCACAATTTCAGCGTGGATAGACTGGATGAGCTATATCGTCCCCCGCCGAAGAAGAGGCAAATACTTCGCCCTGCGAAACAGAATAATAACTATTACTCAACTTATCATCGCCGTTGTCGCTGCTCATACACTCGACCATATAACCTCGAAAACCATACTTGTCTTTACCGGCATCTGGGTACTGTGCTTTATAACCAGGACAGCCTCAAGCATCTGCCTGCTGTACTATCACGAGCCGCCGATAATAAATCGGCCCCGGCGAAATGAACCCGGCTTCCTCCAGTTCGCCAAAGAGCATTTCACCACCTCTTTCGGTAAATTCGTCGTAGGCCTGTCGCTGATGAATCTTGGAATATATCTCAGTTCGCCGTTCTACACTATTTATATGCTCAACGACCTGCATCTCAGCTACAGTAAATATATCGTGCTTTATCTTATGCCAATTCTAATGACCGCTCTTGCCACCGGGCCATGGGGCAGAATATGCGACCGCTTCGGTTATATCATACCTGTTCGGCTCTCAGCAATCATGCTCGCAATGCCTGGACTTTTGTGGGTCGTAACTGACAATTACTGGCTGCTGATGATAACTCAGGCTATCAGCGGAATCGCACTGGGTGGTTTTCTGATGGCGACCTTTAATTACATCATGGGTGCGCTTGGCCCAACAAACCGCGTCTCCAGCATCTCATATCTCTATGCCATAAACCTGCCCTGTATGGCACTGGGATCACTACTGGGCGGCGTTGTCGGCCCTTACCTGCCGAGATTCTCCGACCACCAGCTTCACGGCGTCTTCATCCTCGCCTCAATTATCTGCCTTTTCGCCTCAATGCTTTTCCAGTTAATTCGCGAGGAATGGCCATTCAAAAACAAATTAAACGCGGTTGAGAGATTTTTCTTCGACCCGAGATTTTCCTTAGGCTTTGGAACACCCTCTGCGGGTATCGCTAAACATAAACACAACCGGTAATCTAATTCCACTACGCTACTAAGGGGATGGGAGAGGGTTCATACTCCAAAGGCAAAACCGTGTTTTTTCCAAATATTACGTTGTTTTTGGGCTAAAAACAACGATCGTCTGGAAAAGTTAAGAAAAATTACAAAAAATTAAAATTTTTTGTAATTTTTTATTTGACATATAGCATCATGGTGAGTAGAATAGCGATACTCAAGTAAGTCTATGTAGTACTTGAAAGAAAAGATAAGGGAGAAAGGTCAAGAAGAATATACAAATATTGGAGGAGAAGAAAATGAAGCAAGTTAAATTAGTTTTATCAATCATTTCTTTTGTGTGTTTTACAGTGGCGTCGCCTTATTCTGTATGGGGTACTGATGATGCGAACAATCACTTGCCAAAGTATCCCGGTACAAATACATCAGTGAATGGCAGCGTTGTAGTTGGCAGTACGACAGTGCCGTTCGATATTCAGATTCTCGCAGATGATTGGACGACAGGCCTCGATCCAGTAACACAATTGCCATTTTATAAGTGGTCGTTGACTGGATACGAGATTATGAATGGAAGTACTGTTGTGGCAACTATTGACAGCTTAGATCTGCTTGTCGATTTCGATCCGTATGTCCGGCTCAATTTTGCCGTTAGCGCCGGCAGTGCTGATACAACATTTCTGCTTAATTCCTCTGTTGTATCCTTTGCGACATTGAATAATCCTCTTGCGTACGCCTCCGCTGGTTTAACATTAACCGGCGATGGCGACGGAGCGGCTGTTACAGGCCTCTATTCGCCCGGCAAGAGTTATAAGGCGATTTACAATGGTTCATCATTATTTGGCTATCTATCCAACAGCTTCAGCGTCGAATTGGATAATACTGCCACCAGCAGCGAACGCAAGCCGTTAGCGAGTGGTACATGGGAAACAATTCCCGGCAGCGTTTCAAGTATTCAGTCTCAGTTCAACTTCACTTTGTCAGCGGCAGATTCAGCAAGCGGCACAAGCCGTTTTGAAGTAAAGGTTCCAGAGCCAGCGACGATTTGTATGCTTAGTCTTGGTGCGTTAGTACTACTGAGAAAACGCAGAGCATAAATATCAAAGCTACGTTAGCAATAGTAAACATTAAAGGGCTGTGATTCATTCACAGCCCTTTTTTTATAATTGGTTAAATTATATCACTTGTTAAAGACCTGAACTTTGGATAAGGATACAAGAAAAACGGCCAACCTGCCGATGGAAATAATAGTTTTGTAAATATTATTAACCAAGCAGGCAAGGAGGCCGTATGACAGCGGATTTTACCACATTATTTGTGAATGTCGATGATTGTTGGAAAGCTTTTGAAAAAATGTATGTAAAGCACCTCATAGAAGATGGAACGCGTAAACGCAACAGGCAAGGCAACTTAAGTACCAGCGAGATCATGACTATTCTTATTGCCTTCCAAACCAGCGGCTATCGCACTTTCAAGGATTTCTATCACTACCTTCTTGCCCATCACCGCCATGATTTTCCCGATATGGTCAGCTACGACCGCTTTGTTTATCTGATACCAAGGGCAATAATCCCGCTGCTTGTATATTTGCAAACCGATGGCATGGATGAGCCCACGGGTATTTCTTTTATTGACAGCACCGCACTTAAAGTCTGTCATAATAAACGCATCAGCCGCAACCGTGTTTTCGACGGGCTTGCTCAAATAGGTAAAACAACGATGGGCTGGTTTTTTGGCTTTAAATTGCATCTGATCATTAATGACCGCGGCGGTTTATTGGGCTGCCGCCTGACAGCAGGTAATGTCGATGATCGCAGCACGGTGGAGACAATGGCCGACGGCCTGTTCGGAAAGCTATTTGGCGACAAGGGTTACATCAGCCAGAGCCTGTTTGAAAAACTGTTTGCCAAGGGAATTAAGCTGGTAACCAATATGCGCACAAATATGAAATGCCGTTTGATGGAGTTGGAGGATAAAATCCTGCTGCGAAAGCGTTCATTGATTGAAACGGTCAATGACACACTCAAAAATGTCTGTCAGATCGAACATTCACGTCACCGCAGCCCGATCAACTTTCTGGCACATTTGATAGCCGGTCTTGTAGCCTATACGAGACTGCCGAAAAAGCCTGCGCCTCAAAATCGAAAACGTCAGCTACCAGCCCAGAGAATTTCTTTGCATCACAGCTTAAACAAAGTTCAGGTTAAAGAGCAGATATTTATGCAACAGCCTCTATACTCAAAATAATTATGTTTTCCCTGCTTTCTGCAACAAGATAACCACTATTTTTGCTTGCGAATCGCCTTATCGGCGATGTCTCTGCGGTAATAAGCGCCTTCAAACTTGATTTTTTCAACCGCTTCGTAGGCTCTCTTCTTGGCGTCTGCGATTGTATCGCCCATAGCTGTTACGCCGAGAACTCTTCCGCCCGCGGTAACGAGGTCGCCGTCTTTCATAGCCGTCCCTGCGTGAAAAACTTTGACACTATCGAGTTTTTCCGCATCTTCGATTCCGGTTATTTTTTTGCCCTTCTGATACTCGCCGGGATAACCACCCGAAGCCATCACCACACATACCGCCGGCCGCGGGTCCCATTTCAGCATTACCTCATCGAGCTTCTCATCGCAGACCGCCAGCATCACTTCAAGCAAATCACTTTTAAGCCTCATCAATATCGGCTGTGTCTCCGGGTCGCCGAACCTGACATTAAACTCAAGGACTCGCGGCCCACCCGCCGTTACCATTACACCCGCATACAGCACACCCTTGTACGGCGTGCCATTACGATTCATTCCATCCACAATAGGTACAAGTATCTCCCTGCTGATTTGATTGGTAAGCGCATCCGTTACCACCGGCGCCGGGCTGTAAGCACCCATCCCGCCGGTATTAGGGCCGGTGTCCCCATCGCCGATTGCCTTGTGGTCCTGCGAAGATTCCATCATATAAATATTATGACCGTCAACAAAAGCCAGTATCGAAGCCTCCTCGCCGAGAAGCTTATCCTCAACAACGATTTTGCTGCCTGCCTCGCCGAAAATTCTATTGACCATTATCTTTTCCGCCGCCAGAATCCCGTCCGCCGGGTCATCACACACAAATACGCCCTTACCCATCGCCAGCCCCGCGGCCTTTATAACCACCGCCTCATCCCTGCTGGCGATATACGCTTTGGCGTCACTGAACCTGTCAAAGACTTGCCCCTCAGCCGTCGATATCGCGCTTGCTCGCATCATCTGCTTGGCAAACGCCTTATCCGCTTCGAGCTGCGCCGCGACGCCACTTGGCCCAAACGCCTTTATCCCCGCCTTTTCGACCGCATCGACAAGACCGTTGGCCAAAGGGTCTTCCGGCCCAACCACAACAAGTCCAATTTTGTTTTCCTTCGCGAAATTCACCAGCTTGTCAATATCAGTCGCCTTTATATCGACATTCTTCCCGCACTTAGCCGTCCCAGGATTACCCGGTGCAATATACAGCTTGTCGATATTTTTCGATTGCGCCAGTTTCCACGCGATTGTGTGTTCGCGTCCGCCGCTGCCTACCAGTAATACGTTCATTTGTCAGCCTCAAATTATTCCTGTTTATTTAATTCAATAGTACCAAGATAATAAATAATCCCACGCATATTATCAATCCAAAAACCAGCTCTATTTTTAACCTGCTATTTTCTTTCCCGCCAAGGCGCAAAGACGCTAAGATTTTGAGACAGGATAACAGGATAGACATGGGGTGCATCTGCCGTTTGTAGGTAGAAATAGACACCCCATTGTCATTGCGAGGCCTGCGAAGCAGGCCGTGGCAATCTATTATGCTGATTGGGCTATGAGATTGCTTCGCTTCGCTCACAATGACAAAAAATGGATTTACCTACAAACGGCAGATGCACCCATAGACATGATTTATATTTTTTTTCTTTGCCTCTTGGCGCCTTTGCGGGTAAATTCCTCGTGTTTTTGTGTCTTCATGGTTGCCTTTTCTTTGCGTTTAATGAAATATGCGGGTTAGTCTTCAATAACTCTGGCAGCTCTTTCCTTTTTCAGCAAACCGTGGCGTTTCTTGGCTTGCAATCGCTTCTCTTTAGCCCCATAAGGCGTTTTTGTCTTTTTCCGTACTTTCCGTTTTTCCAACGCCCAGCAAAGCAACTCAACTAACCGCCCAATGGCCGCTTTTCGATTTTGGCTTTGTGTACGATACTCCTGCGAAGCTACTCTTAAAACTCCCTCTTTATCAATTCTGCCTGCCAGCCTCTTTATTATCCACTCTTTCTGTTCCTGTGAAAAAACTCCGCAGTCCACAGGCCGAAAAAGAACCGTAACCTTTGTATTAACCTTATTAACATTCTGTCCGCCGGGCCCTTTGCTTCGAGAAAATTTAAATTCCAGGCAATTCTCAAACCTATGGGGCATCTCGTCGGAGCTAATGCTCCGCAAAAGCGGCAAAATCGCGCATGTCAACGATTCCATTTTCATCAATGTCAACTCCCTGGCACCAGCTATCCGCACCGCCGCAATCACTGCCCAGCCACCGGCTGCAAAAACCAGCAAGTTCGGATATAGTCACTTTGCCATCCTGGTTAAAAACACCGGAAGCCGGTATTACATTAAAAATAAAATTTTGTCTTGCAGTCTGAGGCGGGGCCGAATTGTCGGTTACCTCAATAGTCACCTTATAAGAGCCTGCAATAGCTGGTATTCCAGAGAAGCAGCCGGTATCGGGGTTAAGGTTCACTCCATGCGGCAGTGACGGTCTGGCCGGGATAGGTGTGAACAGAATACTTGGAGCATTTGCCAGCCGCGAGACGTTGTCATAACCGGGGACAAGAATGTAATCCGTACCATTGCCTGCGGAGATGCCCACCATGGGAGAAAGTCTTATCAGCAAGGGCGCATAGTCGAATCGAATACGTCCATCATCGAATAAAACGACCGCAAAATTAGCGGCAGTTCCAAAAAAATATGTTTTAGCCTGCCAGCGTATCGCTACCTGATGCGGAACGCTTTCATCTATACAAATATCGTCAGGTACTAATGTTGTAAAATCATCCCATAAAGGAGCGATGCGTCTATTGGAAATTAACCGGTCTGTCGCATTGAGAAATTCTGAATCGATTTGCGCAAAATCAATAAAACCATTACTGGATACTATTATTTCATTATACTCGGCACCGTAATACGGAAATTTGAACGGCAGCGTATAACGCCACGAAGCGTCATCTGCGTTCCAGTGTCGTGCAGTGCCGGTAGAACTAAAGTAACTCGTATCTAAAATGGTATATGTATAATTGGATGGTATCGGCAAGGCTGTCCAGCTATGATAAGGGGTATGGCCGTTAACCGCATTAAGGCAGTTTTCGACCTGACTATCCACACTCCAGTTATACTCAAGCGGCGGATTGATTTTCAGCGGCGGTTCATTCAGATAACGCATACGAATCATAAAGTTGCCAAAATAATAAAAATCCTCAAGCGGAACCCAGTTCGGGTCAAGGAAAACAAGTGACCGCTCATAATACGTCGGGTCGGCATCAAAACCGTTCGTATAGTAACCCGTGCCTTCCACCCAGCCGACATAAACGTTTCCGCTTTCGATTTTCAGACCCAGCGGCCTGATGTCCACATCGTACCAGTCATTGGCAACCGGCACATTGGTTTTTATACTGCCAAGCACCGCTCCCGGCAGACCATTCGGTTCGTTATCATCCCAGACAGTTATTGTAATAGTCGTGGCGTGCGTTGGAAACAGGCGCACATGCGTCGGATAACACGGATATACCTCCGGTGTTACACGTATCGCCAAAGCGCCGTTGGGTTCGCCGTGATTAACATAATCATCGATGCCGCCGTCATCGTAAGCATATTGCTGTACGGCGACATTGTAGTAAATCAGGCAATTTCGCGAATAAGAATACTGCCCGCGAGCTGTGATGGAGAGCATAAAATAAATAGTATGCGTTTCAGGGCAATTCGGCTCAACCGATATAATAAACGGGTCAGCGGAATTGTCGGTTGTGCCGCCATACTCGGCATTGGTAAACAAAGTAGTTGGTTTAACGATACGAACAAAGGCATCTGTACTGCTCAGCGTTGCGCGTATTTTAAGCGCGTCGGCCCAGCGGTTTATCAACGTCAGTGACAGTTTACCCGTTTCTCCTGGTTCAAGCCTGCCATTTCGGTTTACGCTGTCATCTGTAATAACCATACTCGGCCCAAGATACTCAAGGCCGCCGATACCGTGATTGCCAAAGGCCGTATAAATAGCCCTGCCGTGGAGAGTGCCGTTGGTTATGTCACCATCGCCGTATCTGTTATCATCCTCGAGCAGAATTGCCGCGAGGCAGTCTTCAAAACTCATAGGGTGTTCATATCTGGCAAAGTGAACGAGTTTATCCGCTATTTTATCGCCGAGCGACTGTCCTATTTCCCACAAAGAGCCGCTGAACATTTCACTATCGGCATGAACTTCATTGCTCCAGTCGGTTTCACGCCGATAAGTATTATTAAGAGAACGGAATCCGTTCGGCTCATTGATTACAAGCCCACCGTCACCGACTTCCGGGCTTTGACTGTCGCTTAATACGCAGCCAAAATAATCGCTCCATGCCTCATTCATAGCTCCCTGTTCGCCCCTGTACGGGAAAAAGACACCGTCATAAATCTTATCCGTTACGCCGTGAGTATATTCGTGATAAACAACTTCGGAATATAACGCGAAATCGCCGTATTCAACCCCGTCCCCCCTGCCGAATGCCAGATTGATCCCGTCCCAATAGGCATTACTGAAATTTACATCAACAAAGACTGAGACAAGAAAATCCAGACCATTAAAATCTTTGTCTATGGATTTATAATAATCATGAATGTGGTTAATATGCCAGTAAACACTGCTCTCGCTGATAGTGTTATAAAGATTGCTGTCCCAGACCCAGTTAATCACATCATGGGGATAAACATCCGTTCGCACAAATTGAGCATCCGGTTTATAGGCATTATTTATATCGCAATACAAACCTCTCAACTGCGAAATTATTTTGGAAGGCTTCCACGGGGCTTTCATACGGTATGAGCCTCGCGAATTTGTTTGTTCTGTATTAATGCCGCCCAGGACTGAAAAAAGCTGCACATCGTCGATATTCCAGCCGGGGAAAGTTACTGAAAAATCAGTTGGCCCCATCGACCATCGGAGGTACAGATTCGGCTGGTTGTCCGCAAGAGGTGGAAGGTCATAAGATACTCCGACCCATTGCCCGTCACACATCGATTTAGTCGGATTGTTCCACAAAGACACCCAGTCCGCACCATTGTTGGATACCTCAATCCCCGCCTTATCGTAATAGGATGATTCAACTCCAAGCCATCGCATAAATTTCAGCCTGAGAGTTTCATAGCCTGAGCTGCCTATCGGCGTTGTTGTCAGATGATAAGCAGGCATATTATTCAAGTAATCGCCGTTAAGCTCGTAACAATACACATTGGCGCCGGTATAACCTGAACATGGGTCACCGCAAGCCGTTCCCTCGCCGCTCGGCACACCGAATGCCCACGCCCCTTCTGTCATCCAGCCTGGGTCAGAGTTGAAGTCCCACGACTGGATAAGTTTTTCCGCCCCTTCGGCTATTATTTCTTCGTACGCGAAAGGACGCACCGCTGTCGGGTCGCTCGCGAATTCAGGTTTGACCTCGCCCATAACATCGCCGGAAATATTCGCATACCACAGGATGTTCTGCCTGCCCGCGATTTTGCCGGTTTTGGCATCGATAAAATACTGCCACTTCTTTTGAACCTTCGGCTGAAGAATATCCAATCGCCAGCACAGAGCATAATCGACAGCCATCCCGCGGCGAACAGGCAATATGCAAAGATTCACATCACTGATACGGTCATCGCCGCCGGCGGTTTTATTGCAGTCGTCAACCGCAATTCGCTCGGCATCCTTTCGTTCTATTAACGGAACAGTATCTACGTTAACATCCGAATAGACATCTGAACCGAACGCGACAAGCCCATCGTTGGCGGCAAACGACAATTTCACCCTGCTGCCGAAAACAGGAACACCGTTATGTACCTGCTCAAAATCGCTGTGCCACCTGCCCTCTGCCTTTACCGCCTTGAGCCGGCGCAACTGCCCCGGACGCACGCCCATTAAATCGGAATGTTCCGATATGAAATCCTCGCAGACAGTGTCGATATTATCTTCCGTCAGCGGCGCCGCCGACAATGCTATCGGCCTGCCAACCGCCGCATGCGGAGTTTTTGTCTTTGCGTTCCAGCGGACAGACCAGCCTCGCCCCGCTTTTTGAGTAAAATTCTGCCAAGGCATGGAATTTTGAAGCGTTTTAATAATCTGTGCTTTATTCTCCTGTGCCGCCTGGGCAGCCGAAGGAATTGCCGCTGTCGGTTTTGGCAATGTGATTATTTCTTCTTTACCGAATGATTTGTACGATTCCGCTGATTTTTCAGGCAGAACCGCCAATACCGGAATCGCCGTATAAAATACACATAAAACACAGATTAGGCGGATTTTTGAAGATGTCATATACATTCCGCCGCTCCTCGGCACATTTTCAGTCTATGATGTGATTTCATACAAAACCGTTAGTTAAATTTTATACCTGCCTTAATTATATGATTTTTCGTCAGAAAAAACAAGTGCTTTTACTCAAATCACCCCCACAACCCTACAACTGGAATTGCTTTAACCCGTATTTTTTCCCCACCAAGGCGCAAAGAAGCAGAGATAATTCGTTTCTCGTATCTGCGTGAAGAGTATTTCACGCAGTAAACTCAGCGGTTAATATTTAGTTAGTTCTCCAGAAATCAGCGATTCTCATTTTTCCGGCTCAATCGGATGGATTGTAACCGTGTTTTCATAAACATCTGGTACAATAATATGTGATAATCTTGCTTTGAATCTCGCCAAATCTTCTTCATAATTTTTGAGACTAAATTTCAAAGCCGTTATTTCGTTTTTGAGATTATCTCTTTGAGCAAATAATTCAAGCAAATCTTCTTGCCTCTGATGAATGCTCAAAACCACATTATATTTAGCCTCCCCGACTTTCAATTCTATTGTCTGGTTGGCCAACTCGCCTTCAAGTTTAGTTTTAAGATTTTCATCTTTTCCCGATTTTGCGAGATATCCCTGTATGGCATCTATCTTCGCATGTATCCCCGCTCTCTCAATGTCAAGAACATGCAGCATCTTGTTCATTTCAGAGAGGGTTTCCTTAGCTTGCTTATAAGCATCTTCTTCAGAAAGATACCCTTTATTTTTTCGCAGGTTGGTCTTTACCGTTTCCAATGTTTTCTCTTTTGAATCTAACTGATTATTGGCATCGGCAATCTTTTTTTCAAGCTCTTTCTGCCTGGTAATTAATTCCTGCATATTCTCGTTTGTGTTTTTAACTAAATCTTCCAGAAAAATATTTACTATTTTTTCAGCGTCGTCCTGGCTGACGGCATAGAATTGCACCTCCATATAATTTCCGATTGTACGACCTTTTTCAAAGGGAACAATAACATAATTTCCATTTGTCAATTCAACAAACTTTTGCTGTTCCTCGGACATAGTTCGTACAGTAGATTTTGATAAGATTGATTTCACACCTTCCCTAAAGCCAGAAGAATTATAAACATCCTTTATATAGCAAACAGCCGCGAATTTTGGCAAAATTAGTCCATGCTGCCCCCATATCCCACCTCCAGAAGCTAACGATAACCTTTCTGAGGGACCAGCATCTGGCACTGCCCACGGGAGGGGCTTGTTGCTGTTTTCAAATTTCAGTTCGGGTATTGATATTGTCTGATTTTTTTCTTTGGCCGACAGCGGGATACAGATACACGTCAGGATAAGGCCAATTACAAAAGACTGTGTTTTTGAGGTAAACATTTTATGGTCTCCTTTCGATAAGTTATTGAATTCTTGTTTTTGCCTCAATAGCCGCGTTTGTTCGCGGGTAAGTTTTAACGATATAGATATATTGCTGTTTTATGATTGGCTGATTTTCAGGAGACTGGCTTAACATTTCTGTCGCGGCCAATAATCTTGCGGCATTGCCTGCGTCGGATATGTTGCGCTCAATCTCAGCAAAGGTCGGCTGTTTCGTTTCTGGCAGGGTCAATTGACGCAGCGTAAAACTGACGATTGTTACAAGCACAATAGCCGCCGCGACTGCGGCATATTTTCGCCAATAGTACTTTCGGATTCGGGGCTGAGCGGAAATCTGAACAGCATCCATATCGCCAAGGGCATCCCGCCAGATAACCTTTGTCAGGCCAAGCGATTTCTCTATAGCTCTCAAATTATTGCGGCAATTTTCACATTTTTCCAAATGCTCAGCTACCAAATCAGACCGGCTGGCCGGCAGTTCCCTATCGGCGTAATCAACAAGCATTTCGCAAATTTCTTTACATAATTTTGGGTTCATCGCTCAATCCCTCGTTCTAACAGCCGTTTAGCGAGAGTTATTCGCCCGTCCCGCAACTGATTTCGCACAGTGGAAGGATTCAAGTGCAGTATCGCTCCTATTTCCTCGGACGTTAAATCGCAAAAATATCGCAGCACCATTACCATAAGTACAGACTCATCTAATTCCCGCAGCGTTTCCCGCACAATATCAAGTTCTTCCGCTACAATCGCTTTTTCATCCGCGCCAGACGCGGACTCATTTTTTTCTTTCCGCCGCTCCAAAATCTCAGACGCCTTGCGGTCAAATCGCTGTTTATTCCGGTATTCGAGCAGGCATCTATTAACCGTAACTTTTGTCAGCCACCGAACCGCCTCATCGGCGTTTGGGAAATCTCGCGGATACTGCATGGCCTCGATTGACACATTCTGCAATATATCTTCGCCTTGTGTCCTGTTTAATCCCATACCGGCGATAATACACTTAAATCTTTCCTGCTCCCGCAGAAATACACTCACAATACCCGGCTCGCCAGACCCTTTAGTGGTCGTCGTATTCGTTATCGCAGGTTGACCGGGGCCTTTGCCATTCACTATTTATGTCCCTTTCGAGCCGCCTTTTTGCCTTCTACTAATTATAATGCGCAACCACACCAAACTGTCGCCTGAAAAATATATTTTTTTACAAATTTTTCAGCAAAAACGCCAATTCGCTAAAATCTGTAGCGAACCGGCTGCTTTTTGAATTCTGTTATTGTAGGCAAAAGCTCGAATGAATCTATTTGCTGAGATTTAGTAAATTTGTCAATTATGTGCTGAATGTCACCCATATTTCTGCCGTGCATCATCGCGAAAAGATTATAAGGCCAGCCCTCGAAGGTCTTTCTCTCATAGCAATGGCTCACCGCCCCGAACCGCGCAAGTGCATTCCCAGCCTGTTCGATTTTGTTCTCATCGACCTTACAAACAAACAGCACGTTGGCCGTAAAACCCAATTTGCGATGCTCCATCACAGCCGCGATTCGCCGGATAACCCCTTTATCTATCAAGCCTTGAATTATCTCCAAAACTTCATCCATTTTAAGCTTTTCATCCCGCAAAAACTTAAACGGCTCAGCGATAATCTCAATACCATTCTGCAATTTCGACAGAATCTTCTTTTCCCTGGTGTCCAATTCAACAACCTTGGTACTGGTAATTCGCTCAACATTAGCCGTTTCCGCAGGCAGCATCTGCTCAGCATCAAAACGCACATCAAGCTTAAAATAACGCTTTACCGGCAAGCTGTGAAATTCAACACCGAAACGGCCTGACAGTTCTGTTATAGTATCTTCTATTTCGCTGACCGAATCGCCCTGCAGCGTAAACCACATATTATAATAATGCCGGCGATGATAATTATGAGAGACATTTTCGATGGCGTTAACCGCTTCCGCGATTTCTCCCAGTTTTTCTTCCGGAATATGAGCCGTAACAAGAGTGCTGACTTTTCCCATCGCGGCATAATTTATAGATGCACCGATTCGCCGGATAATCCCCGTCTCTTTCAATGCTTTTATCTCATGCAGAACAGCATCTTCGTCCGAGTCGAGACTTTGGGCTATTGCGGCGAAAGGCTTTTGAGAGATGGGAAGACCATCCTGGAGGATATTACACAATCGTTTCTGTAACTGCGTTAAAACCTGGCTCATATTTTTTCTGCCGGCTTATAATTGCAGATTGGGTCGGCTTCGAGATAATCGCCGGTGCCAAGATACGCTCTTGCCCTGCATCCGCCGCACACTCCCACGTATTCGCAGTTTCTGCATCTGCCGGTGTATTGCGCAGGGTGACGTATATCCTTTAACAGTTTCGATTTCTCCCATATACCGGCAAAATTATATCTCTTTTTAACAAGGTTGCCCGCTGATATGTCGAGAAAACCGCAGGTCTGTACGTCGCCGAGGTAACTTATAAATCCGAATCCTCTGCCGCCGATGCACCCGCCGGCGCTTTCCGTTAATTTTTTTGCCTGCGCTTGTTTGCAAATCATCGCAAACTGCGGCCCACACGTAACTCTTACCTGAATTTTAGCCTTATGTTTTATCCTCAAAAGCTCGTTCAAAAAAATCTCGTAATCAATCGGGTCCATAATCGCATCGGCAATTCCCGCCCCCCGCCCTGTCGGGACAAGTATAAACGGATTGAAACAGTAAGCGCCGAGTCTTTCCACCAGTTCCGCTATCGCGATGGCCTCATCGATATTAAATTTCGTGACCGTGGTATTAATCTGAAAAGCAATACCCGCCTTTCTGGCTATCTGCGTCGCCTTTATGGCTGTGTCAAACGCTCCTTGAACACCCCTGAACGTATCGTGTGTTTCTGCCGATGAACCATCTATCGAAAATGACAACGCTGTTATACCCGCTTTTTTCAGCTTAATTATCGATTCTTCGTTAATCGGATACCCGCAGGTTGCCAGCACCATTTTCAGTTTCAGCTTGCGCCCATAGCGGATAATATCATAAATATCATCACGCTCCATCGGTTCGCCGCCCGTTAAAATTATCGTGCATCTGCTGTACGCGGCTATCGCTTCGAGTATCTTCTCGCACTGTTCCGTGCTCAATTCCTTCTCATTTTCACTAATACCCGCACCCGCGCGACAATGTTTGCAGCTGTACCTGCATTTTCGTGTAACCTCAAACGCTATTATCCGCGGCCTCTCCACCGCAGTATTTTCCAGCTTTTGTTTTCGCTTTTTTACGCTTTTGGTTTTTGTAATCATATCTTTTTTCCGCAATACTCTGTCATACCTGCGGAAGCAGGTATCCACTTTCTTTACATCACCTGGATTCCCGCTTTCGCGGGAATGACAAAGACATTAATAACAGCATTTCCCATTTTTGCGAAACTCTTATAATAATTTTGCAGCCTCTTTCGCGAAGTATGTAATTATTATATCCGCCCCCGCGCGTTTAATCGAATAGAGCATTTCGAGCATCGCCGATTTTTTATCCAGCGAGCCCGTCTTTGCCGCCGTATTTATCATCATATACTCACCGCTTACATTATACGCCGCTATGGGACAATCGAACCGCTGCTTAGCCCGATATATTACATCGAGAAACGCGAACGCGGGTTTGACCATTACGATGTCCGCCCCCTCCTGGATATCCAGTGCAATCTCCGCCATCGCCTGGTTCGAATTGGCGGGATCCATCTGATAACTTTTCCGGTCACCAAACGCTGGCGCCGAATCCGCAGCGTCACGGAATGGGCCGTAAAACGCCGACGCGTATTTCGCCGAATAAGCCATTATCGCTGTCTCCTTGAAGCCGTTCTCCTCAAGCGTTTTCCTGATATACCCAACCCTGCCATCCATCATATCCGAAGGTGCGACAATATCCGCGCCAGCCTGCGCATGTGAAAGAGCCGTCTTAGCCAGCAACCCACACGACGCATCGTTATCGACTTTCCCGTCTTTTATCGTCTCGCAATGCCCGCTTGTCGTGTAAGCACAAAGACAAACATCGGTAATAACCAGCAGTTCCGGCACTCGTTTTTTTATCGCCCTTATCGTTTGCTGAACCGCCCCATCTTCCGCCCACGCTTCGCTGCCCTGTTCATCTTTTTTGTTCGGCATTCCGAAGAGCAGCACCGCCGGTATTTTCAGTTCGGCAATTTCCGCCGCTTCTTCCACCGCGGTATCCGGCGAAAAATGAAAACAGTCTGTCATCGACTTTATCGGTTCTTTAATCCCCATGCCATGGCGAACAAACAGCGGATAAACCAGGTTATCAACTGTCAATACCGTTTGACGAACCAGCCTCCGCATCGTCTCGCTGCTCCGCAGCCTCCGCATTCTTATCTCCGGAAAACCCATAATAATTCCTTACATTTATTTTAAGCCGCAGATTTCACAGGTTTAAAAATAATCATCAGTCATCAATAATCAATCTTCTTAGCGTCTATTCGTGTTCATTCGTGGTTAATTTTCTTCTTTTCTACCAACTACGAACTCTGAACAACGAACTTTTCTACTGTCTACTGTATTCTGTGTTCTGTCTTCTTATTTTATTTCTTCGTCGGTCAAATAGCACGACGGCTCATTGACCCAGTTTTCATCTCCGCTATTATCGCCGCAAAATCTGAAATTGCCCTTGCACAAATCGAACCACCTGCAAGTCAGGCACCTCTTGTCCGCAAATTCGGATTTATGCCGCAGTTTTTTCAGTGCCGGCTCATCGTCATTTTGCCATATCTGCCCGAAAGTCTCTTCCTTTACATTACCCAGCGAATAATTTCGCCAAAACTGGTCGGCATAAACGTTCCCGTCCCATCCGACGCAACTTATTTTTTCACCGATTTTATTTCCGCCGTTAATAAGCAGGCAGCCGTTTGGCACTTTCATACGCCGGATTTTTCTCTTTCACCATTTTCGTCAAAAGATAAGGCCCATCGCAGTGATTTCCAACCGTGAGCACCTCATCAAGAAAATGGTTCCTGACACCATAATCGGTTTTTTCTATTATTACGTTAACGATTTTCCGCGTCCGGTCAATCCCCGGCACATAGCACATCCCCTCAGATGCTCCCTGATTTTGTGCCGCGTTCATTGCTCTGCCCGTGCGTATCAGGTGATAAAAACATATCCTTCTCACTCCCGCCGATGCCGCAAAATCAAAAACATAAGGAACCTGCTCAGCGTTGGCCTTTGTTATCGTAAAACGCAGCCCGGTTTTCAGCCCCGCCTTTTTGCAGTTTTCGATTCCCGCCGCCGTTGCCGCAAAACTGCCCTTTACGCCCCTGAACTTATCGTGAAATTCCTCACCACCGTCAATGGATATTCCAACATAACCCACCCCCGCTTCGGCAAGTTTTCCCGCGACCGCCGCATCTATCAGCGTTCCATTAGTCGAAATAACTGTCCGCAATTTCAACCGCCGTGCCTCCGCCAGCAATTCGAACAAATCCTCCCGCAGCAAGGGCTCACCACCGCTGAATAGAACCACGGGGCAATTTATCTGAGCCGCCTCTGCGAGCATTTCCTTTGCCTGCGAGGTTGTTAATTCATCATCGCCTTTCGCTGACCCCGATGCGCTGTAACAGTGCATACATCTCAAATTGCATCTTTTCGTGCAGTTATAAACCACTATCGGCCCAAAGCTGTTCCGCTCCGCATAACGCAAGTGGTCGGATTCCCCACAAAGGCCGCAATATAATCTCGATATATTTATCATCTCTAACTTTCTTCAATCGCATCAAGCAAACCCTCAAAAGTATGCTCCTGTGCTTCAATATCAATATTAACATTTATTTGCCGCAATTCCGCGGAAGTTACAGGCCCAATCGAAGCTATTTTAACTCCGCGCCCAACCCGCTCTTTTGGAACCTGCTCAAAAAACCCCCTCACCGCCGATGGACTTGCAAAAGTCAGCCAGTCAATTTTCGCTGTCAGTATTTCCGTATCATTTTTTTGCGTCTCAATGGTATAAAGGCTTTCATTCCTCACCTCCGCCCCAGCATGCTCAAGTATCACGCTTAATTCATCTCCCGCAAGCTCGGAGCGAAGCAGCAGAACCTTTTTACCTTTCAAATTAACATGCTCAATTAACTGCCTGCCCAGTTCGACACTGGTAAAAACGCCCGGCACAAAATCCGCCTTTATTCCGAATTGCCCAAGCTTTGCCGCCGTCTCTTTTCCTATCGCCGCAATTTTCGCCGAACCAAAAACTCTTGCGTCTTTCCCAAGCTCATTGACGAAATCAAAAAAGAATTTTACCCCATTAACGCTGGTAAATACCACCCAGTCAAATTCCGCCAGCAAAGAAACCGCCTCAATAAAACTGCTTTCATTCGTCAAAGGCCGGATTTTTATTGTTGGAAAATCTATCGCCGTTCCGCCCCTGCGCATAATTTTTTCCGCCAAATCCCTGTTACCCTCCGCGTCTCTGGTTATAACAATATTCTTCCCGAACAGCGGTTTCTTCATAAACCAGTCAAGTTCATTATCTCCTCGTGCGGCCTGCCCGATAACCACAATAGCCGGCGCCTCCACTTTCCCCTCGACGCACTTTCTGTTTATATTTCTGACCGTTCCCTTTACAACTTTTTGCTGCGGCGTTGTGGCGTTTGCAATCACCGCCGCCGGAGTATCTTCCGCAATCCCGTTTCTTATCAATTCTGAAGTTATAAACTCCAGATTTCCCATCCCCATATAAAAAACTATCGTCCCGTTAAACCTCGCCAGCCATTGCCAGTCGATGCCGCTTTGCTCTTTATTCTCCGCCTCTTTGCCGGTAACAAAAACCACCTGCGAACTGTAATTGCGGTCAGTAAGCATAATCCCCGCGTATTCACCCGCCGCGATGCCCGAAGTTATCCCAGGCACAATCTCAAAATCAATACCGGCCTTGGCCAGCACAGCGGCCTCCTCATTTCCCCTGCCGAAAATACAAGGGTCTCCCCCCTTTAGCCGCACAACAATTTTGCCCTCTTTGGCCTTGTCGAGCAGCAGTTGATTGATTTTATCCTGCGTGAAAGAACCTTCCCCGATTCTTTTCGGCGTATGAATAATCTCCGTGCCAGGTTTCGCCATAGAAAGCAAAACCGGATTAGCGAGCTTATCGCAGATTATGCAATCCGCCGTCTTGAGCAATTCGGACCCGCGAACGGTTATCAGCCCCGCGTCACCAGGCCCCGCCCCAACAAGATACACCGTAGTTTTACTTTTACCGGCCTTTTTCATATCATCTTTTCAATTCTTCGAGAATCTCATTGCCTCCCGCATCGAGAAGCTCTTTAGCGATTTGTCCGGCCAGCTTTATCGAGTCACCAGCCTGCCCGGCAACTTTTCGCTTTATAAAATTTTCGCCCTGCAAATCGGATATAAAAGCGTCTATCGTTATAGCATCGTTTTCAATCTTCGCGAATACTCCCACCGGCGCATGACAGCCGCACCGCATTATCGTCAGCACTTCTCTTTCCGCCAAAACTTCTTCGCGGGTCTTTTCATCATCTACACAGGCAAGCATATCGACTATTTCCCTGTCCGCGCTCCTTGTCTGAACCGCCAACGCCCCCTGCGCCGGTGCGGAAATAAACTCCGACGGCTCAAAACATAAGGATATTTTATCGCCCATCCCGATTCTTTCAAGTCCCGCTCTGGCCAGAATAACCGCGTCAAAATAACCTTTATCAAGCTGCCTTATCCGCGTTTGAACATTTCCCCGAATCGGGGCAATCTCAAAATCAGACCTTAATCTTTTAATCTGTACCGCACGTCTCAAACTCGATGTCCCGATTTTCGCTGAAGGTTTTAACTGCTCAATCGAATTAATAGCCTCTTTACTTACCAGGCAGTCCTGAGCATAATCCCTTTTATAAATCGCCGCGACACTCAGCCCTTTCCGCTGTTCCGTCGGCAAATCTTTGAAGCTATGCACCGCGAAATCCGCCTGTCCCGCCAGCAGCGTCTCTTCGAGCTGCGAAGTAAAAAATCCGCTGTCCTTCAATTCCCACAGCGATGTTACCCTGTCCTTGTCGCCGCTCGTCGTTATCTTTTTTATTTTTATATTTATATCGGGATAAATCTTTTTCAAAGCCGACACGATAATGCCCGTCTGCGCAATAGCCAAATCACCTGCTCTTGTTGCGACAGTCAGCGTCTTTATCATCCGTTGCCTTTGCCCTTCGAAAGAAACATTTTGCCTATCAGTTCCGTTGCCGCGAATCTCTCAGCATCCAGATTATCCCCATCGCCGCCCCCTTTAATAAAATCTATCGGCCCATGCAGAACCTTCCTGACCAGCGCTTCCGCGAAAACCTCGAGTTTGCCCAGATTGTCTTTTCCAAAATCCCTCACGTATCTTTTCGCCTCGCTATGGGCAAGGTCAACGCCTTTCTGCGTCAATTCCGTTATAACAGGAAAAATGTTCAGGGATTCATACCAGTTCGCAAACTTATCCGTAAACTCATCAACAATCCTGCGAGCCTTCGGAATCTCCCTGCTGCGTTTCTTCTTGTTAATATCTATCTGTTCATCCAAATCATCAATATTGAACAGGCTCACGCATTTTATTTTTCCCACCGACGGCGCAATATCACGAGGCACAGCGATATCTATTATCACCAAAGGTTTCTTCCGCTTTTTAAGGATGCCGGCAACCTCCTTGTATTTTATCACCGGCTCATCGCATGTTGCCGAGCTGATTACCAAATCGACATCGGATAAATATTCCTTCACTTTATTCAGACTCATTGCGTGGCCTTTTTTAAGCAGTTTACAAAGAGTTCGCGCTCTTTGAACACTCCGGTTGGCGATAACCAACTCCGCCGGGGCCGATTTAACAAGGTACTTCGCCACAAGAGCCGCGTTTTCTCCCGCCCCTATGACCATTACCCTGCTTGAAGGCAAATCCACTTTCTTTCTGGCCATATCCACCGCCGCGAGCGCAACTGAAACCGCCCCACAATTAATATTCGTAAGTGTCCGAACTGCTTTTCCCACCCGAAAAGCGATATGAAAAAGCCTGTGAAATAAAAAACCACTCATCAGATTTTCGTGTGATAATGTATAAGCGGCTTTAACCTGTGATAAAATCTGGTTTTCCCCGAGCATCTGAGAATTCAAGCCCGCTGCCACCTCGAAAAGATGCCTTACCGCGTCTGTACCCTCCACCTCCTGATAATATCTGTTCCAGCATTGATTGACCTGCGGCTTTGTCTGCCTGATTAAACCCTCCAGAAATCTGGCGCAGTCGAATTCCTTCTTCACGTAAATATAAAACTCCGTCCGGTTGCAGGTCTCTAAAATCACTGCCTCCCTGATATTGTCTTCAGCCCGCATCTTAGCCAGCATCGAAATTCGCTGCTCTTCGGTAAAACTTGCCTTTTCACGAGCCTCCACCGGGCAGTTTTGATGCGTTATATTGTATAACCTAAGCTTCATTAATTACCGTTCTTTACTGAATTTCTGTTTATACACAGTATAAACAAAGTCACCGAATTTATCAATAACCCCCAATGCAATTGCTTATTATATCTCCCTTTATAAACCTTGCAAGTCCGTTGAGTAATCTTTATACGTTCCGCTCAAGTTTCAGTTCTACCCGGCTCATAATCAATTTCCCCTTTTTTACGCTCGAAAATGGCCATCGCTGCCCCTAATGTGACCAATATCATTCCTGCCCACAGCCACATCATAAAGGGCTTTACCTTAACCTCAAGGGCAACCTTTCCGTCCCAGCCCACGTTGTCGAACAAAATATAAACATCTTCCGCCAAACCGCTGCAAACAGCCGCCTCAGATACTTTTTTCCCATCCGTATAAATCACATTCTGAGGCCGCATCGTTTTTTTAAATCCACCTTTCTCAATTTCAATTTCAGGCCCGACTTTGACCGCATCTTTTGATATTGTTCGCTCAAATGATTTATACGTTATCGAATAGCCACCAAAAACAGTCTTTTCGCCCCTGGCCAGCCTCGCGTCAATCACCTGTTCGTTCGATGAAATCCAGCAGGCAAGAACCAAAAGCAAAAAGCCCAGATGTGCTATGTAACCGCCGAGGCCAGGATTTCCGATTTTGAATCCAAAATCCAATCCGCCTTTGCGGAAAATGCGTCTTTTCGTTCTGATAATTTCCGAAAATATGAGCAAGCCAGATAAGAACAGTGCCGACACCGATATTATCCTGTCATAATAATCCCTTGTCAGCGTAATTGTCCCCTGACCTTGGGCTATGAAAATTCGCTGTATCACAGGCCAAAATGTTCCCGCCCCCACCGCGACCGCTGAAAAAATAAGAATCGCGTTAGCCCAGAATATCACTGTTAGTTTTGAGCTTTCAGTCTTAAGTTTTAAGCTATATATGACACCTGCCAGCCAAAGCAATATACAGACAATAATAATCGACTGCAGAATAAAAAACGTCTTATTATCACCAAACGCGTGAACCGACGCTAAAATTCCACTTCTGGTTACATAAGTCGCCGTAAAACACAAAATCAAAGGTAAAGGTATCAGACCGGCCGTACCGATTGAAATACCCTTGTTTTTCGCTCGAACTATACTATGAAGTGCCGCGAGACTTATAAGCCACGGCAAAAGAGAGGCATTCTCAACTGGGTCCCACGACCAGTACCCGCCCCAACCCAACACAACATACGACCACTTTGCCCCCGTTCCGATGCCAAGGCTCAAAAATAATATCGCGAAAAGCAGCCATCGCTTCAATATTATACGAATTTCAGAAAAATCAATTCCTGTAAAAACACCGCTCAAAACAATTACAAAGGGCATCAAAAACGCCGAGAACCCCACGAACAATAAAGGCGGATGAATAATCATCCAAAAATTCCGCAGTAGAGGATTAAGGCCCACCCCATCAGTAATCGTCCCCGTACTCGCCGCAAAAGGCTTTGCTGAAAAAATCAGCATCGCGGAAAATCCCGTACAAATCACCGCTCCAATAGCCAAGCCTGCCGCCGCAAATTTCAAATTCTTCACATCTGTAGTAATGACCCAAATCGCGAAAGCCGCAAACATAAACGCCATCCACAAAACGAACGACCCCGCCGACCCTGCCCAGACCGCGCTCAATTTATAAAAAAAAGGCATATTCGCTGCACTGTATTGGCCAACCGCCGCAATGGCAAAATCATCAGTTAAAAATCCTTTCGTCAGCAAAATTAGCAGAATAACCGCCAGCCCCGCCCCCGTTAGCATTGCACCTTTTGCCCACGCAAAAACCCTCTTCGCCGCTTCAGTCTCAAGCATTAACGAAACTATCGCGAAAATGCTTGTTAAGCCGCAAAGCACAAAAACCGCGATTAAAACCACGTTGCTCAAATCAGCCGTATTCACAAAAACACTGCACCTTTCACTGAAAAACTTTATTATTTTACAACCCCAACGCTAAATATTATACTGTTGGTTTATACTGATTTGTAGATAAATTTAGCAAGGAGAGTCTTTGTGAAGCATTCTTTTTTCGTTGCCGCGTTTTTGCAAAACTCTTGTTACAATTCAAACAATAATACTTTCTCTGTTATTCGCGACGGAAAACTATTTATAAAAAAAGGATGTATTAGATATCTCGGCGCCTCAAAACCGCACTATTGCATGGAAAATCACCTTCAAAAACAAATAACCTGCCCGTATTAATGTATACTACTCTTGATTGAAAAATTCCGTATTTTTCAATCAAAAAGCACCTTCTGTCCGATAAACAGCGTATATGAAGGATTATAAGTTGTCAAAAGAAAAAATAGCTGAACTGGAGGCATTGCATCGTTCGTTGCGTGATAAGCGTCAGGCCGACCGGGTCAAAGCGGTCATTGCTTTAGCAAAGGGATGGTCGGCGGCTCAGGTGGCCGAGATACTTCTTTTCGATGAGAAGACATCACGGGGCTATTTCGAGCGGTATCGGCAAGACGGTTTCCAGGCATTGCTGGATGACAACTATCCCGGCGCAGAACCGAAACTCGATGAACATCAAATGAGCGAACTTGAGGCATATCTCGAAGATCATATTTTCCCCGATGCCAAATCGGTTATCGCTCACATTGACAAGCAGTATGTGGTCCATTACTCCGTCAGCGGAGTCACCGATTTGCTGCATCGTCTTGGATTTTCCTACAAGAAGCCGACACATGTTCCCGGTAAACAAGACCCCATCAAGCAACAGGCATTTCTCGAGGAATATGAACAGATCAAGGCAAGCAAAAGTCAAAACGACCCAATTTATTTCGCCGATGCCACCCACCCGCAGCACAACAGCATTCCTTCTTACGGCTGGATTAAGACGGGAAGGGAAAAAGAACTCAAAGCCAACTGTGGCCGCCAGCGATTGAATATCAATGGTGCGATTAACATCGAAACACTGGAGCCAACGACAGGGTTTTATGACACGATCAATGCGAATTCGACCATTGATTTGTTCTCTAAGATCGAAGCAAAACATCCGGAGGCCAAAAGGATTTACATCATTGTTGACAATGCTCGATATTATCGTTCACGTTTGTTAAAAGAGTATACCGAGGGCACGAAAATCAAATTGATCTTTTTGCCGTCATACTCGCCGAATCTGAATCTGATTGAACGGTACTGGAAGTTTTTTAAGAAAAAAGTGCTGAACAATCGCTACTATGAAACGTTTGGTGAATTCAAGCGAGCATGTGAGAGCTTTTTCCGGAAGAGAAAGAAATATTTGCCGGAACTGAGAGCATTACTGACAGAAAACTTTCACATTCAAGCTGCATAAAAACGGGAAAATTCAATCGTAAGCAGTATAAAATATCTGATTAGTTGGGGTTAAATTAGGAAAAATTGTTGCAATTTTTTCCGTAAGCTGTTAGGATTAGGCTGAATCGAGGTTGGAAAATGGCTGAGATAACAAAAAATTCTGATAAAGGCCAAGACGAGACTATCAGCAAAGCTGTTAGAGATTTTGCCAACAGCCTATCCCAGGAACAGCGGATGCTGGTTGTACTTAAATCGCAATTATACGGCGGAAGCTGGGAACCGATGCTTGATGACCTCCGGAACCGGCTGGCGGGTAAACCTTATATTTTTAAGCTCGCTAACAGGATACAGGATGATATCAACCGAATTGAAGAAATGATGAATTTCGAAAAGGATAATAACGTTGATTTGGTTGATTATGTGGATTTGACCTGATACAGGGGGCAGGAGAGATAATACTAAGTGGTGATGACAAGACAGACTTATGTAGTGAGGTAAAAAATGATACTAAAAAAGATTGTTTTCTTATGTGCCGGTCTTTTATTGATCTGCCAGTCGAATCAGTGTTTTGCTCAGGATAATGACTTGCAAAGTCTTGTTTCACCAGAACTGCTCAAGACCGCCGACCTGCGGCTCGTTTGGCACCAGAAACTTCCTATAAAAAATGGGGAAGAGCTAAAACAGTTATCTATAATTGGAAATCGCATTTACGCCCTTTCCAGTCTCAATTACATGGTCTGCGCTGAACCCAATAACGGCACGGTACTCTGGCAAAGGTATATTACTGAAACAGGCCTTCCGATTTTGGGACTCTCACAATATGATAATGAGCTTATTTCCACAATCGGCAGCAAGCTGTCTGAGATTAATCTCGATTCCGGCGTGGAACTGAATACTATGCGGCTCGATTTCGGCATTACCTGCCCCCCCGCAAGAAACAGCTCTTATTTCTATATCGCCGATAACAATAACAGGCTTCGTGTCCTGCGAACTAAAGACGGGGTTAAGCTTTTTGAGGTTTCCGCTGAAAATGAGTCGATGATTACCGGTATCCTTGCCGATGAAAATTCGGTCGTTTTCAGTACCGATGCGGGCAATGTAATATGCTTCAAAGATGATGAACCGAAACGTTTATGGCAGTTTAACGCCTATGGCGGCATTGTCGGGCCGATGATAAGAGACGCCAATTCGCTGTTCTTCGCAGGTAAGGACACAAACCTCTGGAAAATTGATAAAATTACTGGCCAACTCAATTGGAAATATCAGGCTGGCGCAATTCTCAACACCGCACCGAGGATTACTCAGAAAGCTGCCTACCAGTATATTCCAGATAAAGGACTGGTCGCCGTAGACAAAAATACCGGAAAACTCATCTGGCAGTTGCCCCATGGCCTAGATTTGCTCGCAGAAGCAAAAGATAAAGCGTATGTGATTACCAGTAATGGCCTACTCGTGGTAATGGATAACAAAAAGGCCAAGCAACTTTACGCCCTTGATGTCGCAAATGTTTCACGCCACGCCGCGAATATAAAGGATTCGAAAATTTACATAGCCGATGACACCGGCAAAATCGACTGTATCGAACCAAGAGAATAATTTGAACTTTGATTTTTTAATTTTATAAGGAAGTGATTTCGAATGGATGTGAAAATCAATACCGCACTTATAAGTGTTACCGACAAAAAGGGAATTGTCGAATTCGCTGAAAAACTCAGCACAATGGGGGTCAAGATAATCAGCACAGGCGGAACCGCGAAAAAACTCAGCGACTCCGGAGTTGCTGTTACTGGAATCGAGTCCGTTACAGGTTTTCCCGAAATGATGGACGGCAGAGTAAAAACGCTCCACCCGAAAATTCACGGCGGCCTGCTCGCCCTGCGAGATAAAACAGAACACGTTACCGCAATGAAACAGCACGGCATTGAGCCTATTGATTTGGTCTGCGTAAATCTCTATCCCTTCGAACAAACCGTTGCAAAACCCGATTGCACCCTCGAAGAAGCTATTGAGAATATCGATATCGGCGGCCCAAGCATGATTCGCTCCGCAGCGAAAAATCATAAATTCGTAACAATTGTAACCGACCCCTGCCAGTATGATTTAGTAATCTCGGAAATGCAGGCAAATAAAGGCTCGGTCAGTGAAAAAACTCGCAGCGACTTCGCCAGAATCGCCTTTGGCCTTACCGCCTCTTATGATTCCGCTATCAGTAACTACCTCAACGCCAAAGCAGGCATCGAATATCCGCAAGCGCGTAACGATCGCTGTCAACAAAGGTATGGAACTTCGCTACGGCGAAAACCCCCATCAAAGCGGTGCTTTCTATAAACTCCCATCCAGCAGCGAACCTTCCATCGGCATAGCTACACTCCTGCCCGGCGGAAAGGAAATCAGTTTTAATAACCTTATGGATGCAAACGCTGCCTTTGAACTGGTTAAGGAATTTGACGAGCCTGCCGTTGTAGTTGTAAAACACATGAACCCATGCGGTGTTGCGATCGACAATGATATTCATATCGCCTATCAGAAGGCCTATGAAACCGACGTCGTCAGCGCATTTGGCGGCATAATCGCCGTCAACAGAACCGTAGATAAGGCACTTGCGACAACAATTATGGAATCTTACGCCCGGTTCGGCAAAGCCAAAGGCGCCGCCGGCTTCTTTGCCGAAGTCATTATCGCCCCCGCTTTTGAAAACGACGCTGTTCAAACAATCAGGACTTTAAAAACCTGGGGTCAGAAGTTAGACTGCTCGCCACAGGCGCAATTGACAAAACAAAAAGAGCGATAAGCGAAAGAGATATCCGCTGTGTCGTAGGCGGGCTTTTACTCCAAAAACGCGATTTGGTCGCATGGGAACCCGACTCCCTCACCTATCCCACAAAAACAAAACCAACAAAGCAACAGCTTGAAGATTTAAGAATCGCATGGATTGCCGCAAAACATGTAAAAAGCAATACAATCGTCCTTGCCAAAAATAAAAAAGTTATCGGCGTTGGCGCAGGACAAATGAATCGCGTCGAATCAGGCAAACTCGCCTTCAAAATGGCCGGCGAAGAAACTAAAGGTTCCGCGATGGCCTCCGACGCATTCTTCCCATTCCCGGACAACGTCGATAACGCCGCCGCCGTCGGCGTCGCATGCATCATCCAGCCCGGCGGCTCAAAGAAAGACAACGACGTCATCGCCGCCGCAGACAAATACGGCATCGCAATGGTCTTCACCGGCAAACGACACTTCAAACACTAAAAACAAAAAAAGTAAGGCGGACTTTTAACCCGCCTTATTTTTTTAACTCAAATCTAAAAACTCAACACTCAAAACTATTAAAGCCCTGCCGCTTTTCGTAACTCTTTAACTTTGTCGGTCTTCTCCCACGTGAAGTCAGGCAGGTTTCTGCCGAAATGTCCGCCGTAAGATGTTCTGCGCAAAAACAGGACGCGCAAGTTTCAAATGTGAAATCATCTTTTTAGGAGTCAGCGGGAAAATTTCTCTGACGATATGACTGATTTTCTGCTCGCTGATTTTCGCGGTTCCCTTGGTATCCACAAGAACCGAAATCGGCTCAGCTACTCCGATTGCATACGACAACTGCACCTCGCAGACATCCGCAAGACCTGCCGCCACAATATTCTTGGCAACGTAACGAGCCATGTAGCATGCGGTTCTATCGACCTTTGACGGGTCTTTACCGCTGAACGCTCCACCGCCGTGCCTGCCTTTTCCGCCGTAGGTATCAACGATGATTTTTCTGCCTGTTACGCCGGTGTCACCTTTCGGCCCGCCAATTACGAATCGGCCGGTAGGATTAACATGGTAGATGGTATCTTTATCGACAAGCCGCTTTGGCAAAACCGGCAGAATAACCTTTTCGATAATCTGCTTTCTCAATTGATTGTACGGAATAGTTGGCGCATGCTGCGTTGAAACTACCACCGTATGAATACGTTTAGGTTTTCCGTTCTTATATTCGACTGTTACCTGGCTCTTGCCGTCCGGCCTCAACCACGGCAGCTTCTTTGTCTGTCTCATTTTTTCGAGCCTTATCGTCAAAGCGTGCGCGAGCTGAATCGGCATAGGCATAAGTTCCGGCGTCTCTTTGCACGCATAACCGAACATCAATCCCTGGTCGCCGGCCCCTTGTTCCTTATGAAGCCCCTGCCCTTCCGTTACTCCCTGAGAAATATCAGGACTCTGCTTATCAATGGCAACCATCACCGCGCAGTTTTCAAAATCGAAACCCAGCTCCGGCTCGGTATAACCTATTTTCTTAATCGTCTCGCGCACCACGTCCGGGATATTAACAATCGCCTTGGTGGTAATTTCGCCCGCCACAACTACAAGGCCTGTCGATACAAGCGTCTCGCAGGCGACCCTGCTCCTGGGGTCCTGCGCGATCATCGCGTTGAGGATTGCGTCTGAAATGTGGTCCGCCACCTTATCCGGATGACCCATCGTCACAGATTCGCTCGTGAAGAGATACTTGTCATTGTCACGATTATTGTTAAAACTCAACTTCGTCGCCATTTAAATTTTCCTTTCAAAACACTGGTTCTTTTAAAAATTCTCTTATTGATTTAAATCGACCATCGCTTAGTTTATATTAGCCAGATATAATAAGGTCAATCCGCATATAATCAAGTTAAAAATCGAACTGCCCAAAAACGCCTGTTAACGTTTTAACGGCAGCGGCGGCTTTTTCAGATTCACATCCGATTCAAAATCTTTACTATTAATCCATTCCACTTTCCCATTAAGGCGGAGCACAACATAGCCGCACCCTAAAGATAGCCGCGAGTATTTCTTTTGAGTATAAGCAAGAATCGTCTCAGGCGGCGAATCGTCGTCAATCCATAAACCGCAATAAACCAATTCACCAAGCCGAACCTTTCCCGGCAGACTGGCTTTGAGGCTCGTTGATATATGATTCAGGAGGAACCGAACCGTATTTCCCGCAATAATCAATAACCTTTTTACTGAGAGCATCCATCGCAACCATCGCTTCGGAGCGATTTACATAATCCTTAATCACAGCCATTGCCCCAGCCACAATAAGCGTCAGTACAATTACAGTTGCAAATTTCGATAAAACAGCTCTTTTGTAATTCTTGAATGATTGTTGCCTGTTAATCTTTTTCTCGTATGCCATAGTTTATATAACTTTCAGGGCTTTACCTCTGCCCTTCCGTTTTTAATAACCACTTTGTCTTCAGCGAAAAGCCTTATCGCCTCTGGATACGCGATACACTCCTGCTCGAAAACTCTTGCGGCAAGCGTTTCTGGCGTATCCCCCTCTTTCACCTCGCAGCATCGCTGAACAATAATCGGTCCCGCATCATATTCGTTCGTACAAAAATGCACCGTACAGCCGCTAATCTTACACCCCGCTTTTAAAACCGCCTCGTGAACGTGATGTCCCCACATCCCCTTCCCGCCGAAACTCGGAAGCAGCGCGGGATGTATATTCATAACACGGTTTTCATACTTGGCCGGTATCTTCCACAGACACAGCCAGCCGCCTTGAACCACCAAATCGACCTTCGCCGCGTCAAGTTCCTCCTCGATGCGCCCGCTGAACTGTTCCATATCAGGGTAATCTTTCTTACGGATAATTTTTACATTCAGCCCAGCTTTTTTCGCCTTTTCAACACCTCCTGCCGTCGAAAGTGAGCTTATCACAACTGCTACTTCCGTGTTAAGCTGTCCGCTCTTGATATATTCCAAAATATTCAGCAGCGTCGTCCCGCCCCCGCTGATTAAAACACCGAGCCTGATTGGCTTTGACTTAGCCGCCTTGTGCAAAGGTGCTGCTTTAATCTCCGGACTGGGGCTCTTCACAAAAGCCCCGGCAACATCCCTTCCCTTATCCAGTGCCAGATTTACCAGTTTATCCGCCGCTGAATTTTTATCCCTGGGTACATGAATAACCTTCCAACTTCCGAAAGTGCTTAATAATTCCAACGCGCTATTATAAAGTTCCACAAGATTCTCACTTTTGACGCGATACTGCCCGTTAATCTGCCTGACCAATAGCTCGCTGTCGCTGAAAACAGTTACACACCGCGCCCCGATACTCTTTGCGGCCTCCAGCGCTTTTATGAACCCAGTGTATTCTGCCACATTGTTCGTCGTCTCACCGAGAAACACCCCTCTGGCGCAAAGCTGATTCTTCGCCTTGTCCGTTAAAATATAGCCCCCGGCCGCAGGCCCGGGATTACCCCTGCTGCCCCCATCGGTATAAATAATTATTTCATCCAGCAAAAGAACTGCTCCTCAAATCGCCGGAAACACACAAAATATGAGATTTACTCATTCGCGTTGCCAAGCACAAGTATCCTGGTACAGTTTGGACAGCGGATTATGTCGTCTTTAGCCATAAGTAAATTTATGGTCTCCACCGTAATACCCATGAAACATCCGCCGCAGCTATACGCATCGGTATTCTCACTCTGCTGTTCAGCCATCGCCAATGCCTCGCCGTCATAAGTCTCCGCCACTCTTTTGAATATCGCCAGCGACTCAAATGGTATATCTTTGGCGGCATTGTCCCACTCTGCCTGAATACCCTTAAGCTCTGCCTCGTATTTTATCGCTGACGACTCCGATTCGCCTCGGATTTGTTCAAGTTTTTGCTTTTGCTCTTCTATCTGAGCCTGGATATTCTTACACTCAGCTTCATCTGCTTCGATATCCTTCATAAATTCGAGGATTTGCCCTTCGAGTTTCGAGTTGTCCGCCCTGGCGGTATTAAGCTGAACCAGAATCGCTGAATATTCCTTATTTGTTTTTGCCACATTCAGGGACGTTCTTGCCTTGGCTATCGTCTCCTCCCTGCTTCTTAACTCCAACTCCAGCCTGTCGCTTTGCAGCCTTGTCAGCTTTATCTCTTCTTTTTTGGCCTCCATCGCACTTTGCAGATTCCTGATTTGATTTTCCTGAAGTATTACGTTTCTTCTGCACCTTGCGAGCTTGGCTTTGGTAGCACCCAAACGGTTTTCAACGCTTTGAAGTTTTATCAACCCGTTCAATACCGGTCCCATTTACGCTCCTTAATGATAACTTTAAAACTCATAAACATATTATTATGCCTGATTTTATGTCCTTTAGCAATAAAAATTTTCCCCGTTTTTTATTTCCTTCAAAATAAACACCCCTGACAACCCTTTTTATTGTGGTATAGAGAAAAGATGGAACGACCGTAACTGTTATGCCGGCGGCTTTAATGCGATAAGCTCTCAGCCATAGGCGGAACAAAAATGCGGTTTTCCCCGGGAATGGTTATCGAAAAAAGTTTTTTCTATTGACATTTGAACAAAAAAAATTAAAATATGTATTTGAAATAGACGATTGAAATAAGAATTAATCGATTAAGTTCAGGGAACAATATGAAATCAAAAAATAAATCAAGCATCATTACGCGAGACAGACTGCTTGAGGGGGCATGCGAAGTGTTTGCGAAAAAAAACTATCGCGATGCGACAATCGCCGATATCTGTAAACGCGCAGGTGCCAATATCGCGGCAGTCAATTACTACTTCGGTGACAAGGAAACGTTATACACTGAGGCATGGCGTATGGCGTTTCACCGGTCGCTGGCAACTTATCCGCCAGATGGCGGGGTTCCTTCCAGCGCCCCTGCCGAAGAACGACTGCATGGTCGAATACTTGCAGCCCTGAGACGTTTTGCCGACCCTGAAAGTCACGAGTTTGAGATTATAAACAGGGAACGCATCAATCCGACCGGCCTTCTCTCTGAAGTTATGCGAAAAACGATTGAACCGCTGCGGCGCGAATTTGCATCTATTATCCGGGAACTGATGGGCAACCGCGCACCGGAACAGCGGATTCTGCTTTGCCAGATGAGCATCATGGCCCAGTGTCTGGACTTTATGGTTCGCATGCGGCATAGTGAGCTTTTTGCCAATATTGAAGCCAAGGCAGGTATTTCGCCTGGGAAATTCCAAGTCGAAGAAATGGCAGAGCATATCACACGTTTTTCTCTGGCCGGCATCAGAGAAATCAGACGTCAGATTGAAAATGGAGAACTTGCGAAACATGCCAATACGCCAATCGTAGAAATCGTTAGAAACTCTTCACAAAACCAGCATAACAAAGTGAGGTATTGATATGAAACTTATTAAGCTTTTGACCAGACAAAATATCATTTTAATAATTGTACTTGGTTTTATATGCGTCGCCGGTATCTGGTATGTGTCTAATACCAAAGGAAACGCGGTTTCTTATCGCACGGCAGAAGTGAAATACGGCAACCTTCTGGCAACTATCGGAGCTAACGGCACGGTGGAACCTGAGGAAGTGATAGATGTCGTGCGCACAGGTTGCGGGACTAATTCTTACTTTCGGCAAAGACAAAGACGGCAAAACAATTGATTATGGTTCTGTCGTGGAAGAAGGAACGATACTTGCTCAAATTGATGATTCACTTTATGCCGCGGATGAGGCACAGGTTGCCGCCCAATTGCAGCAAGCCGAGGCCAACCTTGAACAAATGAAAGCCAAACTCTATCAGGCACAGCAAGACTGGCAGCGCGCTCAAAAACTCGGTCCGTCTGAAGCATTAGCCCAGAGCAGTTATGACGCTTACAAATCAGGTTATGAAATCGCCAAGGCAAACATCACAGTTGGACAGGCAAATATCACACAAGCCAAGGCCGCTCTTCAGCGGGCAAAGCGAAATCTCAGCTACTGCACAATCAAGTCTCCGGTTAAGGGTGTTATTATTGACCGCCGCGTAAACATCGGTCAAACAGTCGTATCAAGCTTAAATGCGCCGAGTTTGTTTCTTATCGCCAAAGACCTTAAACGCATGCAGGTCTGGGTTTCGGTGGCCGAGGCCGATATTGGAAATATCAATCCGGGTCAGCCGGTAACCTTTACCGTCTCGGCATATCCTGACGAAGTTTTTCACGGTGAGGTCGGGAAAGTCCGTCTCAATGCGACTATGACCCAAAATGTAGTTACCTATACAGTTGAAGTCCTTACCGATAATTCCAGCGGCAAATTGCTCCCCTACCTGACGGCGGCCGTCAACTTTGAGGTGAGCCGTAAAGATAACGTATTGATGGTTCCGAGTGCAGCCCTGCAATGGCAACCGCAGCCCGAACAGATTTCTCCAGAACACAGGGAAGAGTTGGCCAGTGATACGCATCAAAAACCAAATCCAGTAAACGAAGAACAATCATCGACAAATTCTGAAACGCAATCCGCAAATAACAGCCGCACTCACGGTATAGTCTGGGTTCAGGAAGATGGTTATGTCAAGCCAATTAAAGTGCGTGTAGGTCTGACAGATGATAGTAAAATGACAGAAATATCTGGTAATAAAATAAAACAAGGACTCGCGGTCATCATCGGAGAACAACAGCAGGAATCTCGCGATGACGGGACTACTAATCCGTTTACTCCGCAGTTCAGGAGAAGCCAAACACCGTCAGCTCGTTAAAAAGGCGTTAATTCGAGAATCGAAAATGTTATGGAACTTATAGAATTAAAAAACATTCGCAAGACATATTACATCGGCGACATAGATGTGCCAGTGCTCCATGGAATATCGCTGGTTATCGCTAAAGGCGAATTGGTTGCTTTGATGGGCGCTTCCGGCTCAGGTAAAAGTACTTTGATGAATATTCTCGGATGTCTTGACCGCCCCACTTCAGGAGAGTATTGGCTTGACGGACAGGAAATATCCAGCATCTCTTCTGACAAACGCGCTTTAGTACGAAACCACAGGATTGGTTTTGTGTTTCAGAGCTTCAACCTCCTGCCTCGCACCAGCGCGCTGGATAATGTAATGATGCCGCTGACTTATACCGCCGAAAATATATCCGACAGGCATGCCCGTCAAAAAGCCGTTGAAATGCTTTGTATCATGGGGCTTGAGGACAGGATGCATCACGAACCTTCTCAGCTTTCAGGCGGACAGCAGCAGAGAGTCGCGATTGCGCGGGCGTTAATTAACACTCCGACTATTCTTCTGGCAGATGAGCCGACCGGAAACCTCGATTCTCATACAAGCGAAGAAGTCCTGCGGTTGTTTCAGAAACTTAACGAAGAACAGGGAATCACTGTCATCCTCGTTACGCACGACCCAGGAATAGCGAAACACGCCAGGCGTATAATCCATATCCGCGACGGTGTCATTGACGGTGAAAATAATAAAGGGGGTGTATCATGAAAATTCATCGTACTCTAAAGACCGCGTTCAGAGCTTTGCGGCGTAACCCCATGAGGGCTTTTTTAACAACACTCGGTATCGTCATCGGTGTCGCAGCCGTTATCGCGATGATGGAGATAGGAAGCGGTTCCTCCGCGATGATACAAAAAACAATTGCCAGCATGGGCGCAAACAGCATTCTTGTTCTGCCCGGTACAGCAGCCAGCGGCGGTATAACTTTCGGGACAGGCAGCGCTAAGACATTGACTCCTCAGGATTGCGATGCCATCTTGCGAGATTGCCCCGCCGTTAGCACGGCCGCTCCGGTAGTTCGTGCTCACGGCCAGGTAATTTATGGTAATCGAAACTGGATTCCTCCTACCATTTACGGCACCTCGCCGGAATTTCTTGATATTCGCGACTGGACCAATCTCGCCGAAGGTGAAATTTTTACCGACCGCGATGTCAGAAACGGAAACAGGGTCTGCATCCTGGGTCAGACTCTCGTCCGTGAACTATTTGAGAACAAATCTCCAATCGGAAAAGAAATCAGAGTTATGAATGTCTCGCTAAGGGTTATTGGAGTTCTAAGTACAAAAGGCGCCAACATGATGGGTATGGATCAGGATGATATCATTCTGGCCCCTTGGACAACTATCAAATACCGGGTTACCGGTTCTTCGGTAACCACTACAAGCCAGACCGGCAGCTCAACTACTTCATCTTCAGTTAATTCACTAAATCAGCTTTATCCCAATAGCCAGCTCAATTTATATCCTGTCCCTTCCACAACTCAGGCAGCCGATAACCCTATGCCCGTACGTTTTACAAATGTTGACCAGATTATGGTTGCTGCCCGGTCAACCGCCGAAATACCCTTGGTTATTCAGCAGATAACAAATGTCCTGCGGGAGCGTCACCGCATTCATCCCGGAGACCCGGAGGATTTCAATATCCGCAACATGGCCGAAATGGTAAAAACCCTGACATCAACATCGGGACTGATGACTAATCTGCTTTTGTGTGTCGCTCTTATTTCGCTCGTTGTCGGCGGCGTTGGAATTATGAATATAATGCTCGTCTCTGTTACCGAACGAACTCGCGAAATAGGATTGCGAATGGCCGTCGGCGCCAGAGCACGTGACATCCTCAGACAGTTCCTTGTTGAAGCCACAGTTTTGTGCCTGGCAGGAGGAGCTATTGGAATTTTACTCGGACACGGCGGTTCGTATCTGGTCAAGTTTTTTCTCCACTGGCCTATTAAAACCTCACCGGCGGCTATTATCGCAGCTGTTCTTGTCTCAGCAGGCGTCGGTATAATTTTCGGATACTATCCAGCGTGGAAGGCTTCAAGATTAGACCCGATTGAGGCATTGCGATACGAGTAATTCAGGCCGGCAATGTCGGCCTAAAAGGAGATTTATATGCTTTGGAAAAATCAGCTTGTGACATACAAATATTTGAACATATATGCTGTCTTATTGATATCCCTTCCATGTATAGCGATGTTAGGTGGATGCATGGTGGGACCAGACTATCAGTCGCCGCAATCTAAAACCACTTCCGGCTGGTTGGGTTCCAACGGACAGCAAACTGCCGTTTCTGAACAGAATCTCATTTATTGGTGGACTTCGTTCGATGACCCGGCTCTTACTTCGCTGATAGATAGAGCTGTTAAAAATAATCTGAATTTGCAACAGGCTCAGGCTCGTATCCGGCAGGCAAGAGCATCAAGAGGTATTGCCGCTTCAGCTTTCTGGCCCTCCGCTGATCTCTCAGGTTCGGTTTCTCGAAGCCGTTCCAGCGCCGGTGTAAAACGAAATCTTTTCCAGAGCGGTCTGGATGCGATATGGGAAGTGGACATTTTTGGTGGAATTCGCCGCGGGATTGAAGCCGCCGACGCCGACATTAAAACCGCCATCGAAGACCGCCGCGATGTATTGGTTACACTCACCGCCGAGGTCGCGCTAAACTATATCGACCTCCGTGGTTTCCAGCAGCAAATTGTCGTTGCGCGTGAAAATCTCGAAGCACAAAAAAGCAGTGCCGCAATAACCCGTAAAAGATTTCAGAGCGGCTTTGTTGGTGCTTTGGATGTAGCCAATGCCAATGCCCAGGTTGCGGCCACCGCATCTCAAATTCCCGTGCTGGAATCATCGGCTAGACAAATAATCTATAATTTAAGTGTTTTGCTCGCCCTTGAGCCTGCCGCCCTTCTCGATGAACTGTCCCCAACTTCAACAATTCCGGTTGCTCCCCCAACAGTTCCGCTCGGGGTTCCGTCCGACCTTTTGAGGCGCCGCCCCGACATACGCCGCGCTGAATCACAAATACACGCCGCAACCGCCCGAATAGGCGTGGCCACAGCCGATTTATTCCCCAAGTTGTCCCTGTCAGCTTCAACCAGTCTGCAGGGTAATAATTTTAATTCACTCTCGAACTGGGACAACCGCACATGGTCTTACGGTCCATCCGCCCAATGGCAGATATTCAGTGCAGGCGCAGTCCGCTCGAATATCGAATTGCAAAAAGCCTTAAAAGAAGAGACTTTTATTTTGTATCAGCAGACTGTTCTTGCCGCTATGCAGGAAGTAGAAAACGCCTTAATAGCCTCAACAAAAGAAGAGGAACATCGTAAATCACTCGCCGAGGCAGTTGCTGCAAATCGCAAAGCGGTTGAACTGTCAACTATTCTTTATACCGAAGGAGAAACTGATTTTCTAAATGTTTTAAATGCCCAGCGTTCTCTCTACCTTTCACAGGACGCCTTGGTCCAAAGTAACCGCACAGTTTCCACAAATCTCGTGGTTTTATATAAAGCCCTGGGCGGCGGATGGAGCGATGAACCTGCCCACACCGCAAAATAAAACCAATACTTGCATAAAAAGTTAGCTTATGCTATAAAACTTACCTGTAAAATGCCGGTCTGACCAAAAAAGCAGGCTCAGTATTATGAATTAATTTTGTGCAGGAATACAAGGATGGCAGTTGTTGATTTACCCCTTAGCAAGTTAAAAAACATAAAGACACAAATCCCTATCCTGGTTCCAGGACAGGACTTTTGAGTTTATTTCGGAATTATGAATAATATTAGGAGAATAAAATGATTACTGCTCTTGAAAATTATGACCCGCAAATGTACGAACTTATAAGACAGGAAGGCGCACGGCAAAGCGGTGTGATTCGCCTTATCGCTTCCGAAAATTACGTTTCAAAGGCCGTTATGTCCGCAAGCGGAAGCTGCCTGACAAATAAATACGCAGAAGGCTACCCCGGCAAAAGATACTACGAAGGCCAGCAGGTAACAGACCTCATCGAGACCCTTGCGCAGGAACGCGCTAAAAAAGTTTTTAAGGCAGACCATGTCAACGTCCAGCCTTACTCCGGCTCCGTCGCCAATCTGGCAGCCTATCTTGCCCTTGTTGAGCCAGGCGCGACGATAATGGGTTTGGCACTGCCGCACGGCGGACACCTGACGCACGGCTGGAACGTAAGCCTCACCGGAAAAATATTTAACTCCGTCCAGTACACCGTTGACCCCAATACCGGAAGGTTCGACTACAATCAAATTGAGGCTCTCGCGAAAAAACATAAGCCCCGGATTATTATCTCCGGCGCAACCGCCTATCCAAGAGAAATAGACTTTAAGGCCTTTGGAGAAATAGCAAAAAGCGTCGGCGCGTTTCACGTCAGCGACATCGCTCACATTTCCGGCCTTGTCGTCGGCGGAATACATCCAAGCCCCGTTCCACACGCTGACATAGTCTCGACAACTACGCACAAGACTCTCAGGGGCCCACGCGGCGGAATGCTCCTCTGCAAGGACCAACACGCCAAAAATGTCGATAAGGCCGTCTTCCCAGGCCTCCAGGGCGGCCCACACATGCACACTATTTCAGGTATCGCCGTCGCTCTCGCCGAAGCCGATACACCCGAATTTATCGCTTATGCCAAACAGATTGTCAAAAACTCAAAGGCCCTTGCCGCACAGCTTATCGAACACGGTTTCAATCTCGTATCAGGCGGAACTGACAATCACCTGATTCTGATTGATTTGCGAAATAAAAATATTCCCGGCAGAAAATTCGCCAAGGCTCTCGACAGGGCAAAAATTGAAACCAACTGTAATTCGATTCCCAATGACCCCGCCCCGCCGTTCAATCCAAGCGGCCTGAGAATTGGTACCGCCGCAATTACAACGAGAGGTATGAAAGAACAGCAGGTTCGGCAAATCGCCTCGCTCATTAATAAAGTGGCCGAAAATATCGACAATGAATCGGTTATCGAAACTACCGGCAGGGAAGCCCTGATGTTGTGCTCACAATTCCCAGTACCGGAGCATTTCATTGTACCTAACAAGGAAAAAATATAACCATTCACGGATTAATATAACGTATATGGCTGCACTTAAAACCGCTATACTCGGATTAAAGGACGGCGGCGAGCTTTTGCTTGAAGCAACTGCCAAATGCGGCTATTTTACTGTTACTGCCGTCGCCGACAAGGATACCGCTTTAGTCGAAAAAACCGCCCAGACGTACAATTGCACAGCCTACGACGATTATAGGCAGCTAATCATGCAGAATGATTTTGACTGCGTCCTGGTCGCCGCCGGTATGCATAGCTGCGAAGAATATCTCCGCGCCGCGATTAAAAAAAAGATGAATATACTCAAACTCCCGCCGCCAGCCAGGAATTTTGAAGAGATAGAGGAATTCGCCAAACTTGCCCACAGGGAAAATATAAATTTCGCCGTTGCCAACACAAAAAGATTTTCCCGAAGCTTCACAGCCGCCAAAGAATTCATCGAAGCGGGAAAATTAGAGCAGATTTTTCTTATTACTGCTGTCAGCACAAATGGTAATAATGCGTATCCACCCTGGTACAGCGACCCAAAACTCGCCGGCGGAGGCGTCCTACTGCGAAACGGTTATCAAATATTAGACCAGATGCTCTGCCTTTTTTCCATACCTCAGCAGGTTTACTGTCTCACCGGCAATCATGCTCTTGACAGGCAGCAGAGGCTTTGCCTCACCGAAGACACCGCGGTTCTAACAATGAAATTCAGCGATACACTGACAGCAAATCTTACTATAAGCAGAATATTCGGCGCTAAAGAGGAAACCATAAAAATTCACGGCAAAAACAAAATCCTCACCATCGCCGACAATTATTTTGGTATTAGCGACAACCGCGGCAATATCATCTCTGAACAGCGATACAACCAGACAGAATTTGATTTAATAACAAAACTTCTTGAAGACTTTGCCAATAGTTTGATTAACACCCAGGAAAACAAATTAAACAGCAGCATCCACGAGAACCGCAAAAATATGGCCGTCATCGAGTCCGCATATCTTTCCGCCCGCACCGGCATGCCAGAATCGTCTGACAGAATCCTCAAAACCACCATATAACTATTACAGGTTATACTCTTTGATTTTCCGATAGAGGGTTCTTTCGCCGATTCCGAGTATCCTGGCGGCCTTTTCACGGTTGTTTCCGGTCTTGGCCAGCGTGTCCATTATCGCCCGCCTCTCCAGTTCATTTAACGGCATTCCAGATAAATCAATACCTGTTTTTTCAGGCACACCGGCCGGCAGCTGCCTGAGCTGGTGTACCTCGGGCGGTATGTCCTGCACGTCCAGATGGCTCCTGTCGCACATCACAACCATAATCCTGATACAGTTTCTAAGCTGCCGAATATTGCCCGGCCAGTCATAACCGCCAAGCACGCTCATCGCCGCCCTGCTTATCCCCGCGACCTTCGAGCCGGTTTCCTCGGCGGCCTCTTTGATAAAATATTCGGTTAATGCCGGTATATCATCCACTCTTTCACGAAGCGACGGCACCGTAACGCTTACTCCCTTAATCCTGAAAAACAAATCCTGCCTAAATTTTTTCTCTTCCACTAATTTCGTAAGGTCGTGATTTGTCGCGCTGATAAGCCGAACATCGACAAGAATCGACTTGCTCGAACCGACCGGCAAAACAATTCCATCCTCCAGTACCCGCAGAAGCTTTGCCTGCATATTCAGCGGCATATCACCTATTTCATCGAGAAACAACGTTCCCTTATCCGCTATTTCAAAAAGCCCTTTTCTGTCGGTCGCCGCCCCTGTAAAAGCACCTTTAACATGTCCAAATAATTCACTTTCGAGCAATGTCTCCGAAAACCCCGCGCAATTAATCGGCTTGAAAGGTTTGTCCCGACGATTCGAGTTTTCGTGAATCGCCCTTGCCAGCAATTCCTTGCCTGACCCAGACTGCCCCTCAATTAATACAGATATATTAGACGGCGCAACACGCCGCAAAACTTCGAATATCCTCGCCATCGCCGGACTCTGCCCCCTTACCCCATCAAACCGAAATTCCTTCGGCTCTTTTTGCGATGTTCTGTTTCTTTCAGAATATGACAGCGAAACCTTCCTGCCCGCCTGCTCCAAAAGCGTCCTAAGCTGCTCAATATCTATCGGCTTTACAAGATAATCATACGCGCCATGTCTGATGGCCTCTTTGCACGTCTCGATACTCGCGTAAGCCGTCATCAAAATCACTTCCGCAAACTCATTCTGTTTTTTTGCCTCTTTGAGTATATCCAGCCCGTCGACATTTCCCTCGAGTTTAAGGTCCGTTACGACAATATCAATCTGCCGGTTGCGGATAATCTCCAGGGCGTTACGGCCGCTGTAAACAGTAATCACCTTCGTGAACAATTTCCCCAGCGATTCCGCAACACCATCCGCGTGATTCCGCTCATCATCAACCACTAAAATGACAATATCTTTATCCATAATTAGTTAGCCCCGCGATTTATTCGCAGGGTTCTTCATTCCGCCAGCGGCAATTTTATCGTAAACTGCGTCCCTTTTCCAGTCTCACTATCCACACTTATCGTACCTTTATGCGCCTCGATAATCTTTTTAGTTGTCGGCAATCCCAGACCGCTTCCTTCCGGCCTTGACGAATGATACGCCTCAAACAGATTAGCCAGCCTCTTTTTTTCAATGCCTTCCCCCGTATCCCCGATTTGTATCACCGCGTAATTCTCCTGCACAGACGACCTTATCATCAATTCCCCGCCTTTCGGCATCGCCTGCTGTGCATTTATAAACAAATTCAATATCGCCTGTTTCAGCATCCCCGCGTCAACCCTGCAAACCAGCGCCCGTTTACACAAAACCATACGGATAATTATCGAATGACTATGACACTGCGGGGAATAAAAATCAATCATATCACTTAAAAGCTCATTTACATCCGCATTCGCCGCCTGAGGCTCTATCCTGTCCGCATACTGGAGAAATCCATCGAGAATATGCTCAAGCCTGTCGGTCTCCTTCTGAATAACCCCGATTTTCCTCAGCATCCTGCCAATCTTATCGCCGTTTTGCTGCCCCCCTTGTAACGAGCCGGCATAATCATCCATCTCCTCACTTATGAGTTTCAAATTGATTTTGATTGTCGAAAGCGGATTTTTAATCTCGTGCGCAAGTTCATTTACCAGCCACATTCGTTTAACCCAGCCTTTCCAGACTCGCAGGCTGCCAACTCACTATAACCACTCCCGCGAATTATCGCTGCTCTCTGGGCGGCCTCTTCATCGCATTCCTCTCGGCTTCCCGCTCGGAGTCCGAAAGTGCTGCCTTACGCGAAAGCTTTAATCTGCCCTGCTCATCAATGAGTATTAGTTTCACAGGTATAATGTCACCCTCTTTGCATACATCATTTACGCTCTTGACATAACCGTCACTCAGCTCGCTGATGTGGCAAAGACCTTCAACCCCCGGCGCTATCTCAACAAACGCCCCGAAATCCTTTACAGAAACCACTCTCGCCGTGCTGTAAACCTTGCCTACCTGCGGCGGCAATACGATTGATTCGATAATCTCTTTAGCCTTCAAATGCCCGTCACCGCCCACACAGCTTATGAAAATTGTACCGTCTTCTTCGATTTCAATCACCGCGCCGGTCTCTTCCTGGATGCCCTTTATCATCTTCCCGCCCGGCCCGATTACTTTGCCGATAAACTCAGGGTCTATCTCAATCGTTATCAGCTTCGGTGCGTACTTGCTCAATTCCGTTCTCGGCTGACTGATAGCTTTGTTCATAATATCCAGAATCTTCAGCCTCGCCACTTTCGCCCTGCCGAGCGCGTCAACCATTATATTATGCGCCAGCCCTTCCGCCTTTATATCAAGCTGAATCGCCGTAATACCCTTAACCGTTCCCGCTACCTTGAAATCCATCTCGCCGAAATGGTCTTCGTCGCCGATAATATCCGTCAGCAGTTCATATCGCCCTTTTTCACCCGAAATCAATCCGATGGATATGCCCGCAACCGGCCTTTCAATCGGTACGCCAGCATCCATCATTGCCAATGTCCCGCCGCAAACTGACGCCATCGAACTTGAACCATTGGATTCAGTAATATCCGAAACGATTCTGATTGTATATGCGAACTTATCTTCCGGCGGCTTAACCTGCAATAACGCACGCTCCGCCAACGCACCGTGTCCGATTTCTCGCCTGCCAGGACCCCTTATTGGTTTTACCTCACCAACAGAATACGGTGGGAAATTGTAATGCAGTGTAAAGCTCTGGGCATACTCCTCAAGCAATCCGTCTATTATTTGTGCATCCCTTATCGTTCCAAGTGTCACATTCACCAGCGCCTGCGTCTCTCCGCGAGTAAACAGCGCCGAGCCATGCGTACGAGGCAAAAAGCCTACTTCGCAGTGATATGTCACGAACATCATTATAGCCTCTTCCATCCGGCCGTTTGCCGTCCAGAAGCAACTTTTTAACTACCTCTTCCTCGATCTTGCCAAGTATCCGTTTCAGTATTATCTTGCTGTATTTCGGCTCAGGCAGTTCAGATTCAAGCCCTTCCGCATCCGGAACATCATCATTAGGTTCTGCAGACGGGTCGCAGTATTGAACCCCGATTTGCTCGAATAATTTCTTTACCGCGTCATTACGTTCCTGTTTTCCAACTATCTGCTTGAGTTCATACAGCTTATCAGCTATCTGGGCCTTAACCTTTTTGTAAAGCTCCTGGTCAAGTTCAACAAGCGGCGTCTCCTTTTCAACTCCAACCTTTTGCCGAACTCCTCTATCATCCCGCAAACTTCCGCGACAACTTTATGAGCCTCAGCAATCGCCCCTGCGACTACGTCCTCAGGTAATTCCTTCGAGCCGACCTCAATCATATTCATTGCGTCTTTTCTGCCGCCAAGCAGAAGATTCAAGTCGCTTTCCTCGAGCTGTTTATGAGTCGGATTAATAACTAATTCACCGTTCACCCTGCCCATCCTGCAAGCCGCTATCGGCCCCATAAATGGAATCTTGCTTATCGTAAGAGCCGCGCTTGCCCCAATCATCGCCAGAATATCAGGGTCATTTTCCCCGTCAAAACTCAAAACCATCGCCATTATCTGCACTTCCTGGAAATACCCGTCCGGAAACAACGGCCTTATCGGTCTGTCTATCATCCTGGCCGTCAGAATCTCCTTTGTGCTCGGCCACCCTCACGCTTTATAAATCCGCCTGGAAATTTCCCCGCCGCACAATGCCTTTCGCGATAATCAACACTCAACGGAAAATAATCTATATCCTGAACCATAGGCGGAGCAGTCGTCGCCGCAACAAGCACCATCGTATCGCCGTATCGTACAATGACAGCCCCGTCTGCCTGTCTGGCAATCTTGCCTGTCTCTATCGATAAAATTCTGCCCCCGATTTGTCTTTCCAGCTTATAAAAATCTAACATAGGTCTGCCTCAATTGAATGTGCAAAAATAATTTTCAAGTACATAAACCAACTAAACCGCATGAATACTCACGCGTCTTATTTTCTCAGTCCGAGCCGGCTTATCATATCCTGGTACCGCTTCGGGTCTTTCTTATTCACGTACTTAAGCAATGCCGCTCTCGTAGCTACCATTTTCAATAGACCCCGACGTGATGCGTGGTCCTTCGTGTGCGTCCTGAAATGCTCGGTCAGCTCATTTATACGCGTTGTCAGAATCGCTATCTGCACCTCTGGAGAGCCCGTATCGCCCTGGTGTACCTCAAAATCATTGATTATCTGCTTCTTTTTTTCCTTAGCTAACATCTTTAGGACTAATCCTTTCTCAAAAACTCGCTATCTGTTTGGCGGCTAAATACTTACATATCCCGCCTGTCCGAATTAAACCGCATATTATAACCCACCCCCCTTTCCTTTGCAAGCCTTATTTCACACATTATATTTCCCCAAAAATCCCCTGCTTTCCGCATCGCTTAGCCCTGCCACCTGTGGGCAGGAGGAATTGTTGTTCCTCGTCTTTGGCAGGTCAAAGGGGAACTAAACTTGATGATTTTGTGCAGTAACGGAAAAAACGAATTTAAAGATGCCCCAGCCACAGGTGCTGGGGCTAACCAAAAGCAGAAAATAATTGCCAATCGATTGTTGAAACATTACCATCTTAATTATGTCAGAAATTGTCGGGTATATGTTGACATGGACAACTTACGGAAGCTGGTTTCCGGGTGATAAAAGGGGATATGGTGATAACGGCAAAATCCTTCAAGGCGATATCTAACTCCTGAAAAGAAACCACAATAGACAAAAAACGCCCATTGCTAAGTTGAACCCCAGGAAAAGAAAGTTGTCAAACAAGTTATTCTCACTGAAGCGGAAAGAATTAAACATATCATATCCATTTGCTGGCGCGGCCACATAAAGAATTTATCGAGGAACTTGCAAGCCGTTATAAAAGTATAACTACCCGTACTCTCTGGCAGAATGGCCGTGAAGGGCGTCTTTGTACCAAAGGGTATGATATAAGGTTTTGTTTTTCAGAAGAAGAGTTTGCCGCCAGATTTAAATATATTGAAAATCATCAATATTAAGTTTTTGATTGGATTAGCCCCAGCACCTGTGGCTGGGGCACCTATAAGATAAATCGGCGGGGTAAAACCCCGCCCTACAAAACTTTGCGGTTTTGATGTCGTTGCGGGGGTAAAAATAATGTCCGGCGTACAGTGCGGAGGGTTTAAAATAATTATGATTATCTCGTTTATCCCGTCAAAAATTCCTTTGCATCGTTGCGAAAAAGTGTGATTTAGCCAAGTGTCCAAAATAAGCAAAATGGCGTTTTTCAGTATTAAAACGGCCATTGAGTGGGTGTAATTTGACTTTTCAGCAAATAGTCCTATACTCTTGTAGCTGATTTGCGTATTTCGAGGGTGAAGCAAATGCGTTAAAAATGCAATTTTTAAGGCCGTATAAGCAATGAATATACGGCCTATATTGTTTTATATATAACAGAGAAGACGGCGTGAAGTTTGATAATAGTATAGTTTTGCAGGTTCAGCAGGCCAATGACATAGTTGAGGTCATAGGCGAGCATGTCCGGCTGGTACCCAAGGGGAGGGAGATGGTCGGGCTGTGTCCGTTTCATGAGGACCATCGGCCGAGTATGTACGTCAATCCGGGCAAGCAGATATTCAAATGTTTCGCGTGCGGTGCGGGCGGAGATGTTCTCAAATTCGTCCAAATGCGCGAGAATCTCACATTTCCGCAGGCGATTCAAAGGCTGGCCGAACGCGCAGGCCTGAAAATAAAGTTCACCAGGTCGGCGGAGCCGAGCAGGACAGAGCAGAGTGATATCGACCCCAATGAACTGGCCAGGGTGAATAACTGGGCGGCGCGGTATTTTCAGGCGAATCTGCAGAAGGAAAAGGGCAAAACCGGTCGCGATTATATCGCTCAAAGGCAGATAAATGACGCAAGCGTGAAGAAATGGCAGATGGGGATGGCTATCGACCAGAATGATTTGGTTCGGGCGGCGCAGGGGCAGAAAATCTCATCAAAGTACCTTTTAGCGGCGGGTTTGGTAATACCGATATCGGGAGGCGGAATTGCGGACAAGTTTGTAAACCGGCTGATGTTCCCGATTAGTGATGTTACCGGAAGGGTTATCGCCTTTGGCGGAAGGACGCTGGATGGGGCGGAGGCGAAATATGTCAATTCCCCAACAACGGTATTATTCGATAAAAGCAACAGTATTTATGGGCTCGAACAGGCAAGGCATCATATCGTATCGACAGGGACTGTTATCGCGGTCGAGGGGTATATGGACTGTCTGATGGCGCATCAGTTCGGATGCGAAAATGTTATCGCGACGATGGGGACGAGTTTTACGAGCGGGCAGGGAAGGCTTTTGCGCAGGTACGCGAAGAAAATTGTTTTGCTGTTCGACAGCGATACGGCGGGGCTTGAGGCGGCAAACAGGGCGCTGGAGGTTTGCCTGACGCAGCATATCGATATTAAGATTACATCTGTGCCGAATGGGAAGGACCCGTGCGATTTCCTGCTGGCAGCGGGCAAGGAAAGTTTCGATGCGATGATTGAGAACGCGGCGGATGTTTTTGAATATAAATGGGCAAGGCTGAAACAGCTTTTCAGTACGGATGATACGGTGGCGGGAAGGAAGAACGCGATAGATGAGTTTTTGCAGACGATAGCGACGGCGATGCGGACGGGTGCGATATCGGCGGTGGAGAAGGGGCTGATAGTTAATAAACTGTCGCGGGTTATCGGGATGGATAGTAAGGAAATTAACGTGGAGCTGAGCAGAAGAGTTTCGCGGGCAGGGCAGGCGACGGCGGTTGAGAATCAGAGGGTGCGGAGTGTGAATTTCGGCCAGGGGCTTGAGGCGAACGCACAGCGGGAGGTTATTGAGGTGCTGCTGAATGAGCCTGGGCTTTTTGAGGTTGTGCGGGGGAAGGTTACGCCTGGGGATTTTGACGCGGGCGAGATGAAGACTTTGGTCGCGGGGTTGTTTGAGACACTGACGGAGAAACCTGATGCGAGTCTGGCGGAGATTTTAGGGGCGACGGAGTCGCTGGAGATGAGCGCATGGCTGGTGGAACTGGCCAGGGCAGGTGAGGAGAAGGGAAATTTTCGTACCCGGCTTGACGGGGCCTTGGAGGTTATTGAACGGCATAGGGTGTTGAGGCAAAGACCTGAGGTTAAAACAGCGGAAGATTTGAGGTGCATCTGCGAAAACGCGGGGAAGCGAAACCCTCATAGTATGGGAATGACTTAGGAGTTGAAAAGGCGGAATAAACAAAAGCCGCATAGGAAACGTATTAAATGTGATTTCGATGTTAAGAATATTGGAAAATAAGGGAAAAAATTGATGTCCAAAAAAAGTGTAAAAGCGAATAAACCCGACGCCTTTGAGGCGGGGGAAGTGAAGATTGACGCGGAAGTCAAGCCTTTAGATATAGAGGCAGCCATTAAGGGTATTATCGAAAAGGGCAAGAAAAAGGGATTTCTTACATACGAGGAGGTCAACGAAAGCCTTCCTGATGAGGTAGTAAGTCCGGCGCAATTAGACGGGCTGCTTGCGAACCTTGATGAAATGGGCATTAACCTTATCGATGAGGCTGACGCAATAAAACCGGACGAGGATGATTTTCCTGTCATAACGGATGAGGAGGGAGTTGATGTCGAAAAAGTTTACAAGGAAGAGGATGAATTTCTCGAAAAAGAGCTTGTCAGCAAAGAGGCGAGCAGACGAATTGACGACCCAATCCGCATGTACCTGACGCAGATGGGCGAGATTCCGCTTCTGACAAGGGAAGACGAGGTTACGCTGGCGAGGAAAATCGAGCTGGCGAGAATAGCATTTAGGAGAAAACTTGTCGAAAATGATTATTGCGCGAAGAACGCGGTAGAGCTGCTGCAGCAGGTTTTCGAAGGGGATTTATCCTTCGACAGAACGATGAAGATAAGCACGGCGGAAAATCTTATTCGCACAGTAATCAGAAAGAGGCTTCCAGAAAATCTCGGCACGATAAACAAGCTGCTGGGGAAAAACCAGGAGCTGTTTAAGAAATCTCTGCACATCGGAGATAAGGATGCGATAAAACCGATATTAAAGCAGCTGCTGTCGAACAGGCGTAAAATCGCCACACTGCTTGAGGAACTGAGTTTGCGAACGAGCAGACTTCAGCCGCTGAGAAACAAGCTGAACAGTATGCTGCATAAGATGAAGCAGCTGGAAGCGACAATAGCGGCTGGAATTACGAGAGATATAACCGTTGAAGACATCGAGTCGATGAAGCGGGAGCTGGCAGGACTGCAGGATATGGTGGTAGAGACGCCGACACACCTCGAAAGAAGGCTGCGAGTTCTGGATATAGTTTACGCTAAATATGAAGAGACCAAACGGATGCTCTCGAGCGCGAATCTGAGGCTGGTGGTTTCCATAGCCAAGAAGTACCGCAATCGCGGGCTGAGCTTCCTGGATATTATCCAGGAGGGCAACACAGGCCTGATGAGAGCGGTGGATAAATACGAATATCGCAGAGGGTATAAATTCAGCACATACGCAACGTGGTGGATTCGGCAGGCGATAACCAGGGCGATTGCCGACCACGCCAGAACTATCCGCATACCGGTGCACATGATTGAGACTATGAACCGCATACGCACGGCGAGCAAAACACTGGTTCAGCAGCTTGGACGCGAGCCGACGATTGAGGAAATTGCGGAAGAAGCCGATATGAGTATTGACGAGACGCGGCGGGTGCTGAAGATTTCGAAGCATCCTATCAGTCTCGATAGGCCGATTGGCGAGAGCGAGGACAGTTATTTCGGCGATTTCATTGAGGATAACGATGTCGATTCGCCGGTGGCATCGGCGACGCAGGAAATGCTCAGGGAAAGAATCGATACGGTGCTAAAGACGCTTTCGTACCGGGAACGAGAAATCATCAAGCTTCGATACGGTATCGGGGACGGCTACACCTATACGCTGGAAGAAGTGGGCAGAATCTTTAAGGTTACCCGCGAGCGTGTCAGGCAGGTAGAGGCCAAGGCTATTCGCAAGATGCAGCACCCAGTACGCGCACGCAAGCTGGAAGGATTCCTCGACCACAAAACGGCGTAAAAGTGCAATATTCACAGCTAAGGACGCAGAGGACGCAGAGGGCGCGGAGAAATAAATAAGATAATAGAGTCGATTAGTCGGGGATTGTGAAGAAGAAGGTTGCGCCTTTGTGCGGGTTGGGATTCTACCCAGATTTTTCCGTTTAGGCGTTCGACGATTCGTTTGCAGATGGCCAGTCCTACGCCGTAACCGGGATATTTGTCCTGTGGGTGGAGCCGCTGGAACATCATAAAGATTCGTTCGCTGAACTGGGGGTCGAAACCGATGCCGTTATCCTTGACGGAAAAGAGCCATTCGTTTTGCTGTCTCTGGCATCCGACATGGATTTTCGGAGGGCCGTCGGCGGTTTTGAATTTGATTGCGTTGTGTATAAGGTTCTGGAACAACTGTGAGAGCTGAGCGCCGTAGGCTTTGACTGTAGGCAATTCGTCGGAGGTAATCTGGGTATTAGTTTCGCTGATGGCGGTTTTAAGATTCGCAATGGCGATATCGAGGGATATTGCGGCCGATATGAGGACGATGGGTTTATCGTGTGTCTGGACGCGCGAGTAGTCAAGGAGTCCTTTAAGGAAACCGTCCATTCGTTTTACGCCGTCGATGGCATATTGAATAAAGGAGACGCCTTTTTCGTCGAGTTTTTCTTTATACCGCTGCCTCAGAAGTTCCATGAAACCGTCGATGGCGCGGAGCGGTTCCTTGAGGTCGTGACTTATGACGTTGGCGAATTGCTGGAGTTCGGTGTTTGAGCGTTGAAGTTCTGTGGTCAGGGCTTTTAGCTTTTCGTCATACTGTTTTTTAGCAGTAATATCTCTGAAATATACTGATAGTCCGAGAGCGGACGGATAAGCATGTACTTCGAACCAGGTATTAAACGGCGGGTAATATTCTTCGAAGTGGACAGCCTTATTCTCTTTAATGGCCAGCTCGTATTTGTACTGGAATGCTGAGCCTGCCGCGGGCGGGAACATTTCCCAGATATTTTTGCCGAGGAGTTGGTCAGCGGTTTTCTGGAGGAGTTTTGCGGCTTCGGCGTTGACGTATGTAAAGCACCAGTTTTTGTCGATGCTGAAAAAGGCATCGGTGATACTTTCAAAGACGGTTTTAAGACGATTGTGCACTTCGAGCAGAGCCTCTTCGGCCTGCTTTCGCTCAGAGACATCAGCGGAGATTCCAGCGACCGCGTAGATCCTGCCCTGCGCATCGCGCAATGGGAACTTGGTTGTAAGCCATGTAATCGAGCGACCCTGAAGCTGGCTGTGCTCCTCGAACTCAATCGCCCTTCCCGCCTCGATCACTTTACGGTCGTTTGCCTCGTGCCAGTCGGCGTCAGTCTTAGGCATAAATTCATGCCTTCTCTTTCCAATCATTTGTTCTGGTGTGGAATTGAGCAATTTAGCGATGGTGATATTCGCCATCAGAAAACGCTCTTCCAGATCAAAGGCATAGATGATAGCTGTTGCGTTGTCGATGATGCTCTGAGTTTGCCTGTGAGCGGCGCCCAACGCATCTTCGGCCTTTTGTCGTGCGGCACGAGACCTTATGGCGGCAATTCCATAAGCGAGGTCGCTGGCCAATTCGGTAAGCAAAATAACCTCATCGGTGGAGAATGGGTCAGATTCTTTTGAATATATTGTAAGTGCGCCAAAGGCCTTTGAACCTTCCATCAAAGGAAGGGCTATGGAAGAGGCGTAGCCGCGTTTTTTCGCTTCTGCTCGCCAGGTTTTGAACCTGGGGTCTGTAAGCATATTTCTGCACAGGCTGACTTTTCCGGTACGGATTGCGGTGCCTGTGGGGCATCGGCCTCGTTCAGTGTCCGCCCAGGTAATTTTCAGAGTTTCGAGATAGCCCTTATCAAAACCGGAATACGCGACAGGGGTGACTGATTTTTCTTTATTGTCTTGTGCAAAGCCTATCCAGACCATAGCGTAACCGCAGTCATTGACGATAATTTTGCATACATCCTTAAGATATTGCTTTTCATCGGTGGAATGCATCATCGCCTGATTACTGCTGCTAAGAGCGTGAAGTATCCGGTTAAGTTTGGAAAGTGCCGTCTGCGATTGGATAAGCTCATCATTTTGTACACGAAGCTCTTTCTGCTGGACTTTCAGCTCTTCGCGCTGCTCGGCTATTTGTCGCATGGCCTCTTTTGAGGCTTCCAGTTCAGTCTGGTCCATAGCGACAAAGCAGATGCTTGGCGAATCGCCGAACTCGAGCAGATTGGCGGAAACCCACGCAGGGACAGGGGTTCCATTGGGGGCGAGGAAGACCAATCGTTTTTTTGACGGTTCGACCTGTGCTTTTATGAGCAGTGCCGCCATTTTTTTACGGTCGGAATTCTTAATAAATTTTTCGATATCCTGCCCGACAATTTGTTCCATAGGAAGGCTGAGCATTTCGCTGAACTGCCTGTTGCAGAAAAGGATTTTCCCCTGTGGTGTTGTGGTAATACCGGCTTCACCCATCGTTTCGACAAGCGTGCGATAAATCTGCTCTTCACCTGTCAGGGTAAAGACCTGCTCACCTTTTCGGCCTTTGACAACGATGGCGTCAACGGCGCCTTCGCGAATGGCCTGCAGGGTATCTTCCGCCTCCTGGAGTCTTATTCGCAGGTTTTCGTTTTCCTTGAGCAACTGATTTAGATGTCTTTGGTTTTTTCATTACTCTTTTCTGGTTCGAAGGTCCAGTCCCACGAGGATTTTCTCCTTATCTAGCCATACTGCCGATGAATTTGCGCAAGGGCAGCGGCAGTTTCTTAATCAATGTCGGGGCGGCGATAATTTGCTCACCGCTGGCAAGCGTCGGCTGCTGGTAAATGTCGATTATCATGGAGGTCGTAACGGCCTTTGAGATTTTCTTCGCAGATTTGGGTGATATTTTTAATGGCCTGGGATGATTTAGGGGTAATACCCGCCACGTAAAGCCGCAGGACATATTTTTCTTTACCAGCGGCTTTGGCTTTTTTCGCCAATGCCTTTGCGAGTAGCGAAGTCTGTCTTTTTCTCCATTACCTTCTAACCTTTCTTTATTTGTTTAAGTTCGTTGCCGCAGGTCAAGCCCGACGAGGACTCGCTGGGTATTTGAGAGGTCGCCGATGATTTTTCGCACGGGCTGGGGCAGTTTTCGCACGAGCGTCGGGACGGCGACAATCTGGTCGCCTGCGGCCAGTTTCGGATTTTTCAGCAAGTCAATCACCTCGATAGAATACTGGCCGGGCAGATGCTCCTTGCAAATCTTCTGGAGATTGGCAAAGGCGGCAACCGCCCTTGCCGTCTGTCCCGCGACATAGAGACGAAGCTCCCACTGCTTTTTAGGTTTGCTTTTGGCAACTTTTGATGCGTTTTATGTCTTCATTTGGAAATCCTTTCTTTCCTTAGTCCGCTTTTCGAATCCTGGACAGGTCTTTTTTTTGCTGACTAATTATAGCAGACCTTTTGCCGGCCGTTAGCGGCAACCTGTTTAATCTCTTTCTATATCCCTTCACTTTGGGCCTTTAAGAGCGGCGATTTGGGCCTCGATGGCCAACTGCTGCTGGCGCAATTCGAGCTGCCTGCGTTTCGGAGGCCTGCTTGTCCAAAATTTCCTGCGAGCGGTCTTTGGCCTCCTGAACCAGACGAGCAGAACCGGTCAGGACTGTGCCCGACCCTATATAGACGTCCCGAAGGCTGATGCCGTTATCGCTGAGGACAAACTCCCTGACCTGGTTGGAGTGGGCCATCCCTCGCGACTTGAGAATATACAGCAGGCGGTTTCGTTCGCCGTCGGTTTCGATGTTTCGAAGTAAAATCCAGGTATCCATCAGGGATGAAATCCCTACCTCGCTTTGTTCGGAGGCGTCGCCTCCGCTTGTCAGGCTGGTAAAAACAGTGGTAATTTGTTTATTCTTCAAAAAGTCAATTATACGCGTCATCATCGCCTTGATTTCATCAGTATCACCGATAGTGGTCAGGTTGGTTACCGGGTCCACAACCACCGCGGTCGGCTTGAAATCCTCTACGAGTTTGTGAATGCTGACAAGGTGCGTTTCGAGGCCATACAGGGTAGGACGAACCGAACGGAATTTCATAAGGCCCTTTTTGACCCATTTGCCGAGGTCGAAGCCGATGGAACTCATATTTCGAATGATTTGGTCGGGCGATTCCTCGAACGATAAGATAGAGGCATTTTTCACCTTTGCCGCAGATGCTGTCGGCAAACGCCGCGGCCATGCTGCTCTTGCCGCTGCCCGCCGTACCGCTAATCAGGATACTCGTGCCGCAATAGTAGCCCTTGCCGCTGAACATTGTGTCCAATCTTGCAATACCGGTCGAAACCCTTGCGGAACTGACCGGATAAGTCAGGCCTAATGAGCTGATGGGCATAACCGACAGGCCGGTTTCGTCAATCAAGGTCGGGTATTCATTTGTGCCGTGTCTTGGAGCCGCGATATTTTATGACGCGAAGGCGCCTTGTCGCGACCTGATTAATGACGCGGTGGTCGAGGAATATGACGCAATCGCTGACGTATTCCTCCAGACCGTGACGTGTGAGATGCTTGTCGCCTTGTTCGCCGGTAATTATGGCTGTAACTTTTTTGGCCTTTAGCCAGCGGAATAAGCCGGCGAAGTTCGGCACGCAGGATTGCCTCATTGGGCAGTCCCGCGAACAAGCGCTTCGACGGTGTCGAGCACCACCCTTTTTGCGCCGACGCTGTCTATCATATTGCCTAAGCGAATAAAAAGACCTTCGAGGTCGTATTCACCGGTTTCTTCGATTTCGCTTCTCTCGATATGTACATAATCGACGGCCAGTTTCTTTTTGCCGGATAAGTTCTTTGACGTCCATCCCGAGCGAGGCGACATTGACCGCCAGTTCATCGGCGTTTTCTTCAAACGCCATGAAAACGCCAGGCTCATTAAACTCGGTAATCCCGCGAGTGATAAATTCCATTGCCAGGAGGGTCTTGCCGCAGCCCGCCGAACCGCAAATTAATGTTGGACGGCCTCGCGGGAGACCACCTTCAGTGATTTCATCAAGTCCGGCGATTCCGGTGGGGCATTTTTCAAGACCGTTTATTGGGTGTTTTTTATTAGTTTCCTTTGCCATATTTAACTCCATTTCTCATATTTGGCTAAAAATAGCTAAAAAACCATCATGTAATTTTTTTTATAGAGTTTCTGAAGAGTACGAATATTGCGTATGAGCCGTGCGGAATTCCATTCCCATCTTTCCATCTTCAACCTTACCACTGTATTCTCGCTTATCCTAAATATAGCTGGGTAGCTGGGTAGCTGGGTAGCTGGGTAGCTGGGTAGCTGGGTAGTGAGAATATAAACCATAGGCAGGGACAAGTCAAGCAGAAAAAATGGGAATTTACAGAAAAATTAGGGTCTGAAATCCTTGCTAATGGTTTGCGGGGAAGAATGTGGTTTTGCCGATTTTTACGCCTTTTTGGCTGATGATATTGTCGGCAGTTTTGTTAATTTCGCCGACCTGGCCTTTCAGGACAATTATTTCCATACAATCGTGCGCATCGAGGTGGATGTGCATTGTGCAGACAGTCTGGAGAAGTTTTGAATGCTGCAAGTCGGTGAGTTTTTCCATAAGTTTTGTGGAATGGTGGTCGTAAACCATGCAGACAGCCGCGGCGGCAAATGATTTTTCATTTTCGATATGCGTTTTACTTAGCTGCTCGCGTATCAAAATCACGGACAGCCTCTGAACGGTTCTGGTAGCCTTTTTGGGCTATCAGATTGTCGAACTGCGAAAGCAGTTTTTTCTCAAGCGATATTCCTATTCGTTCAATTTGTTCCATACAGGGATTATACCCATTCATACTTTCGGATTAAAGGGGAAAATTCAAAAAGAATTATATCGGACGATAAAAAAACAGGGAGTTGATAAATTAGCAGGTTTTAGGGTTAAGATAAATAGCTGAATTGACGATTAAACCTAAGCTGAAAAGACAATTGCAGTTGATTGTCCTATAATATCGGCAAGTTTATTATTTTATAGATTAACAATGGAGAGGCAAGATGCCAGGAGTACACAGTTTTCTTGTTCTGCCCGCGTTGCCGGAGAAACTCAAAGCTCTGGAGACGATAGCTAGAAATATGTATTGGTCGTGGAATCCGGAATGCGTTGAACTATTTAAAAGAATAGACAGCATTTTATGGAATGAAAGCGGTCACAACCCGGTTAAATTTCTCGGCAACATATCGCAGGAGCGTCTTAATACTTTGGAAGAGGACCAGGCATTTGTGGGTGAACTGCAGCGAGTAGAAGAGAAGCTCAAGCGGTACCTTGAAAGTCCGACATGGTTTGAGAAAGTCAGCGGCAAATGCAGCAAGCCTGTAATAGCGTATTTCTGCGCGGAATTCGGGATACATGAATGTCTGCCGTTTTATTCTGGCGGCCTGGGAGTTTTGGCAGGCGACCACTTAAAAGAGCGCTTCCGATTTAGGAATTCCCTTAGTTGGCGTCGGCCTGCTGTACCAAAAAGGTTATTTCAGGCAATACCTGAACATAGACGGGTGGCAGCAGGAAGTTTATGTTGAAAATGATTTTTACAATATGCCAATCGAATTGATAAAAGGTCAGAACGGTGAGCCATTACTGATAAGTGTGGAATACCCAGGCAGAACTGTATATGCGCAAATATGGGGAGTTTCTGTCGGCAGAGCAAAATTATATTTGCTCGATACGAACATAATCTATAACTCTCCGGACGACAGAGCCATAACTTCGAATCTTTACGGAGGCGACCTTGATATGCGGATTCGCCAGGAGGTCATGCTTGGTATCGGCGGATTAGAGCTCTCATCGCAATGGACATATCTCCAGCGGTGTGCCACATGAATGAAGGACACGCCGCGTTTATGTCTCTTGAGCGGATACGGCAATTAAAGGCGGGCGCATCCGAATATGACCTTTGACGAAGCTCTTGAAGCGACTAAATCGGGCAATATTTTCACAATTCATACTCCTGTAAAAGCCGGTAATGACGAATTTCCAGTTGAAATGATGGAAAAATATTTCGGGAATTATTTTCCCTGCCTGGGCATCAGTAAACAAGAATTTTTAGGTCTTCGGCACTCTTAATCCAGAAGACGATAAGGAATCTTTTAAGATGCCTGTCCTGGCAATAAGACTAAGCTCTTACCGGAACGGCGTGAGCAAACTGCATGGCGAGGTATCGAGAAAGATGTGGGCAGGTCTTTGGCCGGCGGTACCCGGTGATGAGATTCCGATAGCGTCGATTACAAACGGGGTTCATATTAAAAGCTGGCTTTCTGAGGAAATGAATTCTCTTTATGAGAGGTATCTTGGCACAAACTGGGTCGAAAGAGATGCCGATAAATCACTCTGGAAAGGCATCGAGCAGATACCTGATGAGGAGTTTTGGCGCACACATCAGCGGAACAAGAACAGGCTTGTGGCTTTTGCTCGCGTAAGATTAAAGGCACAGATGCAGAGACGCGGGACATATCATACCGAATTGAACTGGGCGGATGAGGTTCTTGACCCTGAGGCGATGACCATCGGATTTGCCAGAAGATTTGCAAGCTACAAGAGAGGTCATCTTCTTTTGAAAGACCCGCAAAGGCTGATGAAGATTCTCAATGATACAAATCGCCCCGTTCAGATTATTTTCGCGGGCAAGGCACATCCGAAAGATACAGAAGGCAAGGAAATTATACGCCAGATTATTCACTTTGCCAACCAGTTTGACGTACGCCGTCGAATGGTATTTCTTGAAGATTATGATATGGACGTAGCCAGATTTATGGTTCGCGGAGTTGATATCTGGCTTAATAATCCGCGACCCCCAATGGAGGCCAGCGGCACCAGCGGAATGAAAGCGGCGCTAAACGGAGCGCTGAATATGAGCACGTGGGACGGGTGGTGGTGCGAAGGATATATGCCGGAAGGCGGGTGGGTTATCGGTTCTGGTGAAAAGTATGACGACCCCGCTTACCAGGATATCGTGGAATCTCAGACAATTTATAATATGTTGCAGAATGAGGTTGTACCGCTGTTTTATACGCGTTCCGCGGACGGCCTGCCTCGCGCATGGATACACAGGATGAAAACGGCGGTTCAGTCAATAACGCCGAGATTCAATACCGACAGAATGGTCGGCGAATACACGCGGAAATTTTACAACCCAGCGGCAGCAAAGTGGCAGTACCTGACTGCTGAGGCAATGTCCCGGGCAAAAGCATTATCAATGTGGAAGTCCGGCATCAGGAAGGCCTGGTCGGATTTTGCCATAAAAAATGTTGAAATAGAAATCAAAAACGGCAAGGAAAATATACCGGCAAATTATGACCATCCGCAAATTAAGGTTGGTTCCGAACTGGTTGTAAAGGCGTTAATCAAGCTTGGCAGAGTCAATACGGACGATGTTTCGGTTGAGGTCTATTATGGTCCGCTTGACGCATGGGGCAACGTCAGGGACGGTTCGGCGGTAAAGATGGTTCCGGACGGAATATTGAAAAACTCGCAGGACGGCGAACGATGGTTTGTCGGTGTGATGCCCTGCAAAACTTCAGGAAGATACGGCCTTGCGGTAAGGGCATTACCCAATCACAGCGATATGGTCAATCCTTATGAACTGGGACTGATTCACTGGGAAACGGTCAGCGGGAAATAAATTAAGCCAAGAATACAGAACACGGAATACGGTAGACAGAATAAAAAAGGCAACCACGAAGAAACTAAGGCACAAAGCAAAAAATATTAGCCACGGATTTCACAGTGTTTAATAATTGCTTTTATTCGGCTTCTTTTTCAGCGATGGTCTGGTAAAGTTCAGAGGCGGAGGCCGCATTTTCAAGCCGCTGCCTGAGAGATTCGTCAAGCATGATTCTGCTTATTCTCGCCAAAGCCTGGATATGGGGGCCAGTCTGGTCAAGTGGAGAAACGAGAAGTATTATGATTTTCACGGGCTTTTTATCTATGCTCGCGAAATCGATTGCATCTCTGGCAATACCGACCGCCATAACTAATTTTTTAACAGCGCTGCATTTGCCGTGTGGGATGGCGATTCCAGAGCCGATTCCGGTGCTTCGGCTTCTTTCGCGGGTCAGAACGGCGTCGAGAGCCACATCTTTGTTGGATAACAAGCCTTTATTGTTAAGCACATCAATAAGTTCAGATATGGCCGCTTCTTTATTGCGACTGCTTAACGGAACCTTAATACAATCCATCTGCAATATTTGTGTTAAATTCATATTTGTCCAGACAATCCGTACTCTAATAGAATTATATAATTTTGCAAAAATGTTATTGTACCAAACCCTGATTTATTTGCAACAACTTTATAAAAAAACAGCGTACAATTATTTCAAAAATTGCAGGATAGAAACAAAAATAACCGGGTTAAGACTATTGTTTACTATAGTCTTAACCCCGGTTGTCTTCTTTATTACAATCTTTAGTTGTTGGTTACATCTATGCTTTACGACGGCGCAGGAACAATCCGCCCAAACCAAGCAGAGCAAGTGTCATCGGCTCAGGAATCTGTGCTACATATAGTTGCAAATCACCAAGATTACCTTCTACCATAGACAACCATGCATCCTGGTTCCCGCCTGGAAATTCGTTAATGAGATTACGATACTCACTTAAAGCCCTGAGCCCGAGGTCAACGTTAATCAACCCGCTCAGGCTGGACTTTGCAGTTAACGTCATGTTCGACACAATCATCAGGCCGCCTGTCGCCCCAAATGCTGGTGTCGTGCCGCTCAAAGAAACTGCTGTTATCTTTGAGAAACCCGTAGCATCTGTTACCGCGGTGCCGCCGCCAAGGCTTGAATCGAATTTTACAGTCTTCGTCGGCGTAACAGCGATTGTGCTTATGCCGTCAGCATGCAACGTCAAGTCAAAGCTCAACAATGCATAGCCAATGTTAGAGCTTGAACTTGAAGGGTTGTAACTCAACATCAGTTTCAACTTGATGGTTTCACCATCCGCTAATGCTGACCCAGATGTAAGGCCTGTATGGGCTGAACTTCCGCTGCCATCGGTCTGAACTGAAACGACGACTGGTGTCACTGCATTGGTCACTGAGACCAAACCAAGAACCAACACTAAAACTAATACCTTTTTCATAATTGCCTCCTAACTTTTTACTGCTACTTTCAGAATCATTATCCTCCACGCAAGGACTGTCTCTTCAAGTAGAACTTCTTTTTACACTTTTTTAACTTTTCAAATTAAGGCCCATTGCCATAATCATTACTCGTTACAAAATCCGATTTTTTTTATCGGCGAATCAATTTCTTGTGCCTGTTTATCCGCTGTTATACCTAAGTTTCCTCTTGAGAAAGCCTATAACTCCTAAGCCGCCAAACAGTATAATTGTCGTCGGTTCAGGAATAGATGGAACTTCTTTTAAACCGAACCTGGTACCTACAACCATATCGGGATTTATTTGAATTACAATCTGGCCGCTGTTATGACCTGGCCAGAAGACGTCTTCTCCCGGAGGCGAAGAAGGCACTCCCGGACCCTGCATATTTTCGAAATTCAACTGAATTGGCAAATTGTTGTATCCGTAGTTACCGCTGTAATGGACGCTTTCGAGCTGGCCGCCGCTGGGAACAAATTCAGGATTGAACCCTGCCTGCGGATTCAGGACATCTACTATCAGCGAGATGTGAAAATCATCCCACATCGTTTGAGTATTGTTCACAATGTATTCATCGCGGATAATGATGCTGGAAACAGCATTTTGAGAAAGCTTTTGAAATTCGACAACAATGGGGTCAAAAAATCCGTCTCGCGGCGGCCGCTTAAAGGTCTTGTCTATTTCAATTACAACAGCGTTGTTCACAATACCATATATAAATGGCACTGCTACCTCGCCATTCTGCAACGAAGCGGGGTTGACCACAATAGCCCAGCCAGATTCGTCCAGCGGGATAACAACAGCCTCCACCGGAACCGAACAGACAGACAAGCTGAAAATCAGGAGAAAAACCACTAATAAACCATAACATTTTCTTTTATTCATCATACGTGCACCTCCAATTTTTTTCTTCTGCCGACTAAGCTTAAAGCACTTAAGCCACCAAGCAGCATAATTGTAGTTGGTTCGGGAACATTGACCGCGGCCTCACTCAACCCGTCCGGCAATGAAATCACGTGCATACCGATACGAAATACACCTGCAATCAACTGGTCATAAGCGGTTTGAGACGTAGCGCTGTCTGCCAGATTAAACGTAACGCGCAGCCATTCACCGGGATTAATCCCGTTAGTTGGCGGGGGAGAGTCTGCTCCAACTGCAAAATCCGTTGTAAATGACGGAAATAACATATTGCCGGCAGGTAAATTACCAGGAGTTGCCGAGCCGGAGAATAAAGTACCAGACCCGTTTGTTATACTGCTAATTCCTGTAATCGGCCCGCCGTCAAAATAAATCGCAGCTATTGAGGAACTTACCAAACTATCGTTATGAAAAGTAAAATCAACCATTCCTGTACTACCATTTGTAACATCGACGTATAAAATGATGTTGGGACTGCTGCTATATCCGCCGTTATTGGTAAATATTTTAAACGGACAGATGGTCGCCTCCAGCGAACCAACGAATACGCTAAAAACTAAAAACATAGCCAAACCATAACAGCATTTTTTACCGTCCATTGTACATATCCCTCCTTGAGATACCTTTTTTATACACAAGACCTTTTACATCGCTATATATGACTGCTCAATGCGCATACCTTTCGGGCAGTTAATGCACAAAATAACCCTGCCGGTATCATATCAACGATATATCACCATCGTAAAAACAGGTCAGACTTTTTCAGAAAATATATCTATTGCTCAACGATGACAGAGAATCTTTTTCGTTTCTTTATTTCTCCAAACGCACAATATGTTTTTTATATTTATCACGTCACTACAGACCGTGTCTATTTTCATGCTGGGTGGCAAATATCAACCCCGCCCAGCGAAGAAGAGGAGAGAGAAGTTATTGGTTATTTATACTTATCACGGCTAAACCGTGTCAGCTTTCTTGCCGGGAAAGAACACCAAAGAATGAACAATCTTTTTGGCACTCAAACCCAGCTTGGGGGAAGAAAACTCTTCGCGAGCATCTATATATTCTCATGGCTTATAACCGCCATGTTTGCTCTTGATGCTGTTTCAGCAAAATCCGGCACACCGGACATGTTGATTTAACTATTTTCAACTCTTACATACGTTCTTTTGCTGTTACGGCCTGGTAACACGGACGCAACAGAAGTACTTTCCGTAAGACTGAAAATATTCGCAACAGTTTCCCGGAAAAGCTCATCGCTGGCATCTTCGGTCAACACCGCTGAAACACCAATGCTGCGAGCCGCGATTTCCTGCATCCTGTCACCGGGCCTGATGATAGCTATGGTCGGGATGTGCGGCTTAATCGCCTTAAGCTTCTTTAGAAACCGGCCATTCTCCATATCATCGAGGTCCCATTTGCTGATAACACTATCTATTTTCTCACTTTTCAAAGAGCGGGCGGCTTCAGCGCCACCCTGCATCGTTACAATCCTAATCGGCAGTTCACGTAAAACTTCGTTCCTGCTGCCAATACCAATCGTCAACACTGTTGCTTGAACTAAAACAATCATTGTTAATCCTAAATTTACATACTTCAACAACTGCTGCCATAGCGTATCCTGTTGTTTTTTATTTCACAGCTTATTCATCTATAAATATCACGACACCGTCGTGTTAACTTTTATGCTGGGTTGGTCATTAACAGTGCGTCAATAACATCACCCAGCGAAGAAGAGGAGAGAGAGTTCGTAGCCTACAACTTATCTATAATTATCACGGTAAAACCGTGTCGGCTTTCTCGCCGGGCTGAAAAAAACCTATCTTTAAATTAATTTTGGCTTAGGTCTTCAAGCCCAGCTTGGGGGAAAAGAAAACTCTTCGCGAGCATTTATAATAATCACGGCAACACATCAAGCCGTGTTTGCTCTTTAGCTCTTAAATTTTTAAAGAACTCGTGTTTTATCTATCGTCGCTGCTACATCATTTGCTTACGTTGATATATAATTGCGAATCGTGTGCCAAACTCGGATTATTTTTAAAATATATTTTAAGCTGTTGCTTTATAAGCAGTTACGACAGATAAATTTTTTGCGGGCACCGATTTAAGTTTTTTACGTAATTGACCTATTCGGCTTGTCAGCAATTTCATTTATTGTAATAAGTGGTTATATTGAAAAGGATTAATAAACAATCGACCTGTTTGGTCAGGGGAGACCGAATTGGTCGATTGATGAAAACAGTATTACCCTTTTGAGGATTTTGAAGGAATATTTATAAGAGAAGCGGTTAAGATTCGTTTCTAAATGTCGCCGTCTTTTTCTAACACGGGGATATCAAACTTTTCCATCAGGCGGTTAAGCTGCCGGCGTTCTATGCCGAGAATTTTCGCCGCCGCTATTTTGCGGCCTTTTGTAAATTCGAGCGTCTGAATGACAATTCTGCGTTTTACTTCGTCAAGAGTCGGCAACTGGTGCTTAGGATATGAAGCATCCTCACTAATTAAAATTTCGAAAGGCAGGGAAGTCGGCTGAATTTCCTGGCCAAGAGTAAGGACATAAGCCCGCTCAACAGCGTTAGCCAATTCGCGGACGTTGCCAGGCCAACTATAATTCAGAAGAAGACTTTTTGCCTGCGTGCTGAACATTTTAGGCGGTTCGCTGTAAAAAGAAGCCTGGTTGGCAAGGAAAAATTCCGCAAGAGGAAGGATATCGTCCTTTCGCTGACGAAGCGGCGGCACTTCAATATTCACAACATTCAAACGATAATAAAGGTCCGAACGAAAAGCCTCCTGTTTTACCATCTCCGCAAGATTACGGTTAGTAGCACACAAAACACGAATATCGATGGGATATGATTTCGTCGAACCGAGAGGTGTAACAGAGTTATCCTGCAAAACCCTGAGGAGTTTAGCCTGCAGGTCAAGAGGTATTTCGCTTATCTCATCAAGAAATATTGTACCGCCGTCGGCAGCCCTGAAAAAACCGAGCGTATGGTCTATTGCGCCGGTGAAAGCGCCTTTGGTATGACCAAACAACTGGCTTTCAAATAACTGGCCTGTAAGAGTAGTGCAATCGACCGGAACAAAAACTTTCCTGGCCCGGTCACTCATTAAATGTATCTGCCTGGCAACCATTTCTTTGCCGACACCGGTTTCACCTGTTATTATTACAGAGCATTTGCGCCCGCAATAGCTTTAATTATTTCTATTAATGAATTAAATGCCGATGATTCACCAATAATTGTGCTTTGAACTGTGGTTATACGGGAACCCCGCACACTGTCCACCTTGTACCTGTCTACAGGCCGTTGCGGACATGGCGATTTGCCTTGCGTTAAGTCGTCAAACTTCTCTGCCATGTGTTACAACTCAAATTTGCGGGTGTTCTTTCACCCTCTCTCACTATTCCTTTGTCCCAAAAACCAACCTTTAAGGATTTATCCCTCAAGGCAATCTCTCTCGCTCCATCTAATATTATCTAATATTATTCTACGTTGTTAAAATAGGTAAGTCAAGAACAATTTCCCCAAAAAAACCTTAATTTGACATAAGGATATTCCTTACGCCCTCATATATAGCCCCCCGTTGACCGCTATGTACTCGCCGGTAATGAAGCCAGCAGCGTCGCTTGAGAGAAAAAGTACCGCTTTTGCTACATCCTCAGGGGTGCCGTTTCTCCGCAAAGGTGTCTGGACAGCAAGCAATTTCAGCCTTTCCGGTGTGCTGAAGCGTTGGTGAAAACGGGTTTCAATAACGCCCGGCAGAACGCTATTAACCCTGATGCTAAAAGGGGCAAATTCAGCGGCCATAGCGATAGTTTGGGTCGCAACAGCGGCTTTTGCGGCCGCATAGATACCAGAACCGCCTCCGCCGCCGGTATGGCCGGCAATAGAGCCTATATTAACAATATTGCCTCAACTTGTTTTTAGATAGGGCAAAGCTGCCTGCGTAGCTAAAAAAACGCTTTGAACGTTTGTAGCAAATATATCGGTAAAATATGCAATCGTTGCGGTCTCAAAGGGCATCCTTTTTATGAGAGAACCCGCATTATTTATCAAAATATCGATACCGCTTGCCTTTTCGGCGAAATCATTCACCATCTTTGCAACTTCATTTTCATTTCGCACATCCGCGGAAAACAGGATACCATCGCTATATTTTTTTACCTCCATAAGTGTTTCCTGTCCCCCTTTAGCGGTTCTAAAATAATGAACGCCCACAAAACACCCCTGCTGAGCAAACATAATGGCAGTGGCAGCACCAATTCCGCTGCTTGAACCAGTAACCAATACGCGCTTTCCTTTGAGTTCCTGATAAATCATTTTTTTGGCCTTCAAATAAATAATATATGCATTTTTCGTTTTTGTTAAAGTGCTGTTAAAAATATTTTTTTAACATTTATGATGTTAATTCTTGTTATATTAAAGAGTTAACCGTTTCAAAACAGGTTACCCTATATAATTATTCGCATCAAGAGTTTTCCGAATTTCGCGGCATGACGTTCACAAAAATCAACATATCCGCAGACTTCATATTTCTCAAGCCTTCAATTCATCAATAAACCATAGTACCTCATTTTTAGAGTTGTTTTTTTGCAACACAGGGATTTAATCCTCACAACACTCGCATCTTTATGCAAAAAAGTAAATTTTGATTATAATCGTTTTAAACAGCCTGCAAGCATAAATTATCCACCAGAACTTACCCAAAACGATTTTTGATTGCGTTCGGGAACAACATTTGCTAAGATATAAAGTGAAATTGAAGGACAGGATGAGTCTTAAATAAAGGGCTCAGAAATGAATGAGATTAAACTCGAAGACAAACTCAGAGAGTTACTTGAAGAAAATAACCGCTGATATAAAAAACGTCACAACACAATAGGAGTAACAAAGCGTCCCTAAGCAATTTAGGCAAAAAAGGCGGGGGTAAGGGATGTTTGTGTATTTCAGCTTATCTTAATCGCAATGAAACTCAATATATTTCCTTTGCTTTTAATTTACGCATTTTAATTTACGCATACCATTGACTTTTTAGCCGCTCAACTTAGAATTTATGATTTCAGGCGACGGAAAGGTCAGTAATGTATACGGCAAAATGCTCAAAAGCAGCAATTTTTATCGGCGCTCTGCGTCCGCAATTTTTAGTCGGAAGTATTGCGCCTGTTGCAGTCGGTACAGCGATGGCGTATAGCGTAACAGCAGTTTTTAATCCTGTTTATTTCCTGGCGGCGTTATTTATTATGATGTGTTTTCAAATCGCAGACCAATACATCCAATGACTATTTCGACCATCTTTCCACCAACGACTGGGTCAATAAAAACCCGACGCCTTTTTCGGGCGGCAGCCGTTTCATCCAGCAGGGACTCTTTTCGCCGAAAGCTACAGTGCTGGCCTCAATATTTTTTATGGCGTTGGGTTCGATTATAGGTATAGCGGTTGTCCTGCAAACTAAAAGCATTTTCCTCTTAGCGATTGGAATTGCGGGGCTTCTCGGCGGTTTTTTCTATACCGCCCCGCCAATTAAGTTCGGCTATCGCACGATAGGAGAGCCGTTCATTGGATTACTGTTCGGCGTGCTGCCGATATATGGCGCTTATTTTCTCCAGACAAGAACATTAGACGCTTTTGTGCTTTTCCCTGGGATTATCGTCGGCATACATATTTTCCTGGTAATCCTGGTAAACGACTTTCCGGACGCAACAGCAGATGCGGCCGTCGGCAAAAAAACTTTTGTCGTCCGCTTCGGATTTCCTGCTGCTATACTAACATACCGAATTACCCTGCTGATAAGTTATGCCGCTGCTATTTTGGGAATTTTTATTTATCGCCCGTTCATTTTCGCGGGAATATTGTATATCCTGACCTTCCCGATGGCTCTCAAGGCGATGAAACTTGTCAATAACGATGATTTGGATAAAGCCGGAAATTTTGCTGCCAACAAGGCCACAATCGCCCTGCACACAATAACCTCACTGGCTCTGACTGCTGGTTTTGTCCTTTATGGATTGCGTCAAGTCTAATTGATAAGAAATCTTAATGGAGCCTATGAGATTCGAACTCACGACCTCTTGCATGCCATGCAAGCGCTCTCCCAACTGAGCTAAGGCCCCGAAACATCAGCATTTTAACACATAATGCCAGCCACCACAATTAGTTTTTACACCGTTTTCGCTCAATTCAAATATCTGATAAGCCGACGACAATTGTTTTTTCGCACAATTAAGGTTATAATACTTTTAGTTGTTTAATTCTTTCAACAGTTCTTATCGACAACATTTATAACAAAAGATTAAAAGCATTGGTTAAAAGAAAGAGAATATTTATAACAGGTCAGGTGCAGGGTGTGGGATTTCGGCCCGCGGTTCATAATATCGCCAGGCGAACAGGTCTTACGGGCTTCGTATATAACGACACCAGGGGCGTAACAATCGAGTTGCAGGGTGAGCAGGAAAAAATAGATGAATTTCTTCTCCGACTGCAAACGATGGATAAACCGCCAATGGCTTTGATAAAAACCTGTGAAGCGATTGAGATACCTCTTGCTGAAAATGCCGGTGGCTTTATCATTGAGGCAAGTAATTCACAGGGTTCGCCCATCTCGCAGGTAACCGCGGATATGGCCATCTGCGCCGACTGCCTCTCGGAAATGAGGGATAAAAAAGATTTTCGGTTTCGCTATCCGTTTATAAACTGCACCAATTGCGGTCCGCGATATTCAATAATAAAAAATATCCCTTACGACAGGCCAAACACCACAATGTCGATTTTCAAGATGTGCGAAAAATGTCACACTCAATACACCGATGTCACAGACCGCCGTTTTCACGCCCAGCCAGTTGCCTGCCCCGCGTGTGGACCAAAAATTTGGCTCACAGACAGCTCCGGCAAAACAATAGAAACACACAGTGATAAAGTCATCGCCCAAACCGCAACGTTACTTCACGAAGGCAAAATAGCCGCCATAAAAGGCATCGGCGGTTTTCATCTCGCTGTTGACGCTCTAAATAACGAGGCAGTCGCCAGGCTAAGGGAGCGGAAAAGGCGAGACCATAAACCTTTCGCGATGATGACCGACTCCATCGAGAAAATTACAAAATACGTGGATGTAAGCAAAGCCGCTGAACTTATTTTGAAAAGCCCCCTGCTCCGATTGTTCTGCTGCCCAAAAAAGAAAACTGCCAAATCGCCCCCGCCGTCGCACAAGACGTCAATACTCTCGGCTTTATGCTCTGCTATGCCCCCCTGCATTACCTCTTGTTCGCAGAAGGTCTTGAGGTTCTCGTGATGACCAGCGGCAATATCTCCGATGAACCGTTGATATGCAAAAATGAAACAGCCCTGGAAAAACTCGCCGACATAGCCGACGTCTTTCTGATGCACAACAGGGAAATTTACCGCCAGGTTGACGATTCGATTGTGCAGTTTGTAAATGAAACGCCCGTTTTTATCAGAAGAGCAAGAGGCTATGTGCCGGCACCAATTTTTAGCGAACAAAACTGCGAGAACCACATCTTCGCCGCCGGCGCGGACATGAAAAATATGTTTTGCCTTGTCAAGAGTGACCAGTTTATTTGCAGCGAACATATCGGCGACCTCGAAGACGCTGATGTTTACCGTCACTATATTAACTCAATTGAACATCTGCAAAAACTTTTTGAGGTTGAGCCTAAAACAATTGTCTGCGACCTGCACCCCGGATATTTTTCCTCTCAGTACGCCCATTCAATTGCCAATACCAAAGTAATTGAGGTTCAGCACCATTGGGCGCATATCGCCTCTGTTTTAGCCGAGTATAATATCACGGGCCCTGTAATCGGTCTTGCCTGCGACGGCACCGGCTACGGCACCGATGGTGCAATCTGGGGCTGCGAATGCTTGATTGCTTCGCTGGACAGTTTTGAGCGGTTCGGCCATCTCGCTTATTATCCCCTGGCAGGCGGCGACAGGGCCAGTAAAGAACCCATAAGACCTGTCCTGAGCCTGCTAAAAAAAACTTACGGCAACAGTTTCAAACCCTTCGATTTCGATTGGCTCTTAGATAAAATCGAGCCTCAAAAAAATAAACGAAATATTATTCTCGAACAGCTTGAAAAAGAAATTAATACCGTTGAAACGTCCAGTCTCGGTCGTATCTTCGATGCCGTCGCGGCGATGCTCGGCCTGGGCAATTACAATCATTTCGAGGCTCAACTGCCGATGGAGCTTGAAGCGATTATTTTGGGCGGTGTTGAAAAAAATTATGATTTTGAAATCACTGTAAAGAACGGAACTATTGAGATTGATTTTGCTAAGATGATAAAAGGCATAGTCAGCGATATAAAAAATAAAACTCTGGCAGGTGTTATCTCAGCAAAATTCCATAACTGCATCGCCGCAGCCCTGACAGAAATGGCTAAAAAAGCAAAAGAAAAAACCGCGATAAATATTGTTGCCCTCAGCGGCGGCGTCTTCTGCAACAGGTATTTAACCACCCGCCTGATAAGCCTCTTGAACAAAAACGATTTTAATGTATTATATAATAAATCTGTTCCGGCTAACGACGCCGGAATAGCTTTAGGTCAGGCCGCAATTGCGGCAAATATCGTCGCTCGCTACTCGTCGCCGGTCGCTCGTTGAAAGAATTATGAAAGTAAAAGATTATAAAGATTTGAAAGTTTGGCAAAAAGGGATTGAGATAGCAGAAAAAATATATATGGCTACCGATAAGTTTCCTACGTCAGAATTATATGGGTTGACCAGTCAAATGAGACGGGCATGTGTATCTATTGCATCTAACATTGCAGAAGGTTTTGCCAGGAGTCACATTAAGGAATATAAGCAATTTTTGTATATATCATTGGGGTCTTGTGCCGAATTAGAAACACAAATTATAATTGCCAATAAGAGAAATTACCTTGCAAAAGGACAAATGGAAGAATTGGTGGAAAATTTAAACCACGAAAGTCGTATGCTCGCCAGTTTAATCAATAAAATACAACCCGCGAATAACGAGCAGCGAGAAACGGATAACGAGTAACGAATTATGTGTTTAGCTATACCAGCAAGGATAATTGAATTAAGCGGTGACAACGCGATTGTTGACGCTATGGGCAATCGCTTTCACGCAAAAACTACCCTGCTTGAAAATCTCAAGCTGGGCGATTTGGTTCTCGTCCACGCAGGCTTCGCTATCGCGATGGTTGACGAAGAAGAAGCAAAAAAGACATGGCATTTAATCGAAGAAATCGACGAATTCGACGATACTCCCAACAAAATTTCAGGATAAACTCATCAATATGCTTAATAGAATTATTAAAGCTCAGCATCTTATGGATTCCGCCTGCAAAAAAATCGGCAGGCCGATAAATATTATGGAAGTCTGCGGAACACACACCGTCTCAATCTTCCGAAACGGCATAAGGTCAACTCTGCCGAGCGGTTTGAAACTGCTCTCGGGGCCTGGCTGCCCCGTATGTGTTACCGACCAAAGCTACATCGACGCCATCCTTGAACTGGCTGAAAACAAAGACTGCCTCATCGCCACCTACGGTGATATGATGCGTGTACAGGGTAAAACCGGCTCATTGGAGACAAAGCAGAGCGGCGGAAATGTCAAAGTCGTACTCAGCAGCGAAGACGCCCTCCAATTAGCTAAAGACAATCCCCATAAAACAGTCATCTTTGCGGCGGTAGGTTTTGAAACCACCACACCCGCCACAGCCGTCGCCGTGAAGCAAGCCAAAAAGGAAAATATAGATAATTTTTGCATTCTTTCCGGCCATAAAATAGTACTTCCAGCCATGCGTGCGCTGCTCTCCGGAAAAGCCAACCACATAGACGCCTTCCTCTGTCCAGGCCACGTCAGCGTGATTATCGGGTTCGATAGTTTCAATGAAATTGTAAATGATTTCAAACGCCCCTGCGTTGTCGCGGGCTTCGAGCCTATGCAGATTATAGAAGGACTCGCCGAAATCTGTCGCCAGTTGCAGCAGGGTATCGCCGAGGTAACGTCCCTTTATCATGCCGCGGTAACACCCAAAGGAAATCTTATCGCACAAAAAATTATAGATGAATGCTTCGAACCGGTCGATGGTTACTGGCGAGGACTGGGAAAAATAGAGAAAAGCACACTTAAACTCAGAGAACAATACTCACAATTCGATGCCGTAAAAAGATTCAATATAGACGAAAATCCGCACGAAGACAAAACCGGTTGTCGATGCGGTGAAGTTCTATGCGGCCTGATTGAGCCGCCACAATGCCATTTGTTTGCGCAAGCCTGCACTCCGCAAACTCCTGTCGGCCCCTGTATGGTCAGTTCCGAAGGCGCCTGCGCCGCATGGTTCAAATATAACCGCAGAAAAAAACGGCTAAATAACAATGAAACATAATAAAATTTTGCTCGCGCACGGAGGCGGCGGTCAACTCACCGATGAATTAATCCGCGAGAAAATCCTGCCAAGATTCAAAAACGACACCCTCGCGGAACTGGGCGATTCAGCAAAACTTAATCTTCCATCCAATTTGATATGCTTCACCACTGACAGCTACGTTGTTAAACCTCTGTTCTTTAACGGCGGGGACATCGGCAAACTCGCCGTCTGCGGAACCATAAACGACTTGGCTGTCGCCGGCGCAAAACCGCTGGCGATGTCACTGGCTCTGATAATCGAGACAGGCTTCGATATCACGACGCTCGAAAAAATTCTCGACAGCATAAGTAATACAGCAAAAGAAAATAACGTAAATATCGTTACCGGCGATACAAAAACTGTTGAGGCTGGCGCAGCCGACGGCATTTTCATCAATACTGCCGGAATCGGCATCCGATTGCCCGGTATCGACCTCGGTATGAATAAAATAACCCCCGGCGACAAAATAATCGTCAGCGGCACTTTAGGCGACCACGGTATGACCATCATCATCCAGCGAAAAGAAATCCAATTTCAGTCGCCTTTGAAAAGCGATTGCGCCGCACTTGCCCCCTTGACTTGCCAACTGCTCGAAAACATAAAAGGCATAAAATTTATGCGAGACCCCACCCGAGGCGGCCTTGCCGTCGTACTTAACGATATCGCAAAAGCTACCGGCCTGAACGTACTGGTTCGGCAAGCCGATATTCCTATCAATCCATCTGTTGAGGCCGCTGCCGATATTCTCGGCTTCGATGTACTCGATATCGCCAACGAGGGGAAATTCGTCACGGTTGTCTCACCAGAAACCTCCGCCAACTGCCTGAAACTTATGAAAAAACATCCGCTCGGTAAAGACGCCGCTATAATGGGCGAAGTCGTACAGACCCGCGATGTCCCACTGGTCGAAATGACAACAAAAATCGGCGGTAAAAGAATAGTTAACATGCCCTCCGGCCGCCAACTTCCGAGGATTTGCTGATGCACGAGGTTATGGTGGCACAAAGAATTTTTGAAATAATTTCCGCAGAGGCGGCCAAGCAAAAAACCAAACCGGTTCTCGCTAAAATCAGTTGCGGCATATTAAACGCTATCAACGATGACGCCCTGAGTTTCGCCTTCGAGGCCATCGCCAAAGGAACGAACTGCGAAAACATCAAACTCCAGATTGAGCACAAACCCATACAAGCTAAATGCGAACACTGCGCCACAATTTTTGAATTTGAATTTACTAACCCCTCCTGCACAAACTGCAATAGCAATGATTATAGCCTGCTCCCTGATGAACCTTTACTTATTGAAACGATAGAATTTGAATCGGAGTAATATAATGACCAGGAAAATCGACATCGGCAAAAAAATCCTTTCCGCCAACGAACAGTACGCTATCGAGAACAGCCGTCTATTAACAGGACGCCGCTGCTTTTGCCTCAATATGATATCCTCTCCCGGCTCAGGAAAAACAACCATCCTCGAAAAAACCATAACAGACTTGAACAGCAAAATCAAAATCGGCGTCATCGAAGGCGACATACAAACCGACCTCGACGCCCGGCGAATCAGGGCCGCCGGAGCCTCCGCCATACAAATTGAAACCAAAGGCTCCTGCCATTTGTCCGCCGCTCAGGTTAGCACCGCCCTGCACAGCCTTCCCCTGAATGACCTTGATTTGCTTTTCATAGAAAATGTCGGCAACCTCGTTTGTCCCTCAGCCTTTGAACTTGGTGAAACAGGTAAAGTCGTCGTTCTTTCCGTCGCTGAAGGTGACGACAAGCCAGTGAAATACCCCGCCATTTTTGCCAAATCCAAAGTCCTGCTCATAAATAAGATTGACCTGCTCAGCGTTCCAGGCATGGTTAATTTCGATATTGAAAAAGTCAAGTCCGACGCCCTGACACTCAATAGGAATATTAAAATTTTTCCCGTCTCTGCCAAAACCGGCCAAGGCATGTCCGACTGGTACAACTGGCTTATCCATTCCGCTAAATCATAGGTCTTGAGCTTGTGATTTGCGAATCTCAGCTTCGATAAATCTTTTGCGCATCACTGGAAAAAGGCTCGAAAAAACAATTGTCCCTATAAATCCGGGCAGCAAAAATACATACCATACATGATAAGGCTGTTTGACGCATAAAGCGATAATACCTGTCAGCAACAAAATAACGCTTCCAGCTATACCAAAAACAAATGCCCCATACACAATTTTTTTCCAGCCCTTTCGTATGCAAAAGTTACTGAAGCCGCCAATCAGACCTCCCAATATCCCTAATCCAGCCCCAATCGCACCACCGATAAACCCAGCCATTTGTGAATTAAACCATTCTTCCATATTTACCCCTTTCCGCTTATAGTTTCCTCAAAAGTTCTTATTAATGTCCTCGCGACCGAAATATCAAGTTTCCCCTCCGCCACGAGCAACTGAATTTTTTGATGAAACGGCGTCTTTGATTTTTTGGAATCGAGTATCTGGACTTTCTCGATGAGACTGTTCAACCTGATTCTGACCGTAGGATAAGAAATACCATATTGTTCAGCCACATCTTTAAGAGAACCAGACGCCAGCAGCATACGTTTAATAAACTGCCAGTCCTCTTCACTCAGCCCTTTAATCCATTCTGGAATCGTATCAGCCATAATATAGCTCCTCATTTACTTCCATATTATTAAAATACACTTTCATTTTATGAAAGCAAGCAGAATTTTAACTTTTTTAAAATATATTTTAACTTTATTAAAGTTTGAGTCTATTACCGTTTATTAATTAAACGGCGTAACTATCGCCATTATCAGACTTTACGTACCAATCAGTAGTTAAATAAATATTTTTATCACTGTGTAATTCTTTGATTTTTATGTTTGGAATTTGTCGTGCTTCAAGCTTAGTGCTTCTGAGTTAATAGTCAATATGTTGTCCCGCCACCGCTAAAACAACAGCAAAGACTTTTGCCGCACCAGCTTCTTTAAGCGTCCTTGCACACTCATTGAGCGTTGAACCTGTCGTCTTAATATCATCGACAAGACAAACCTTTTTGCCATTAAAATCATGCCTGTATCGCACAGCAAAAGCGCCCGCAACATTTTTCGCTCTCTTAGCAGGCGTTTGCATTGCCGGCTGCGCCTTAGTCATGCGAATCCTCGCAAGGTCATCGCTGATTTCCGCACGCGGATGTTTTAGAGTTTGAGCAATGAGCCTTGATTGGTTATAGCCTCGAATCAGCCGCCTTGTCCAATGCAGCGGAACAGGTACAAACATTTCTATTTCATTATAAAAACCGCTGCCCTGCAAAGCTGAATTCACAAGCGAACCCAGCATCGAATCCAATTCCACGCGGTTCTTCTTAAACGCCAGTATCATTGATCGCAGCGACTTATCATAAACCCCCGCCCGTGCGATATTATCAAAATATATTTCCTCCCCCTGACACCACGGGCAAACACCATTTAGAACAGCGTACTTGCTAACATCCCTTCCGCACCGCGGACAGTAGTCACCAGCACAGGACGCCATCACCTCATCCCAGCAGTTTTTACACAGTCCGTTTCTTCCCTCGCCGATAATTTCCCGACAACTCACGCATATCGCCGGCCAGAAAAGATGATGCAATCCCTGCCCTATTAAACTTACACCTTCTTGTATCTTCGACTTTTTCACTCGCCCGTTTTTCCAACACTCTGACTCTCGCTTACCAGAAAAGCATCCTTCTGCTTATCAATCGGTAAACTTGGCATATTTATTGTCCCACAGTCCCAGCCTCGCGCGTTAATTATCCCTATTTCTCTCTGTGCCTGCGCAGCCTCAGCCACAGGCCAGGGCGTATAAATATTATCATTATCAATACCGACATTCACCGTCTTGACAAATTTCACATGGCCATCCACAAATGCAACATTTTGCCCACTTCTCCGGTGTGCCGCCGTATTACCCGTTTTGTCAGGGTCGGCATATTTCTGACCGGCTGTATCCCAGAATCGAACTCCGTCCTGCCCATCGCCGCCATCAAGATACATTTTCCCCCTTAAAGAGCTATTACCCGCGCCCCTTGCGTTATCATCATAATACGGGTTTCTATCTGCCAATACCGGCGTACCTTTCGCAGATATACTTCTGGCACCATAACCGGAAAATGGATACTGATAAGCATAGCTGCAATATGTAGATGGATTATTACCAAAATCCCAAGCTTCGGTAATATCTCTTAAAGTACAATCCTTTTGTTCACTTAGCTTAAATTCTTTAGCCCCTTTGTCCCCCCTGCAAACAAAAGTTTTAGGCACAACATTGGCATATTTCACCAGAAGATAAAAGCACGATGTAATTGTTACACCCTCATCCGAACCGTAAGCATCTTGCCATGTATTTCCCTGCCAGTTGGATATTATCCCATTGACACACCACGGAGCAGATGAACTAATTCGTTTTCCTCCTGCCAGGGGGAATGGCTCATCCCAGTCGTCAGTATAAACCAACATTGCCTTAAAAATATGTGACAGATTTGATTCACAAGCCCTGCGGCAAGAAATCAGTTTGACTTTGGCAAGAACAGGAATCAATATACCCATCACCAGAGCTATACTCACGACAACAACCAGCAGTTCAATTAATGAAAGACCGGTTTTTTTCATTGTTAGCCTTTTGTTTTCAAGCTGACCGAAATTAATCTGAATTAATAACGACGCCTTCGCGCCTGGCGATTTCAAGAATAGGACGGCTCTGGTCTGTCTCCCACTCCTTCTCCCCGCAGGGTATCGGCTCGATACGACTATCCGCTAACGCTGTTGTCTGCCACATTGTTTCTACAAGCTCCAGTTCCTTTGGCTCGTCGAACTCTTTGGCAATCACAATCAAATCAATATCGCTCCACCTATCGGCTTTACCCGTGGCATAAGAACCAAAAAGCACCGCCTTGCTGGCATGGATACCTGCTCCCGAAAGTGCGGTGATATATTTTCTAACTGCGGCTACAACTGTACTTTCAACCATTCCAATAACCCCTTTACCGATATAAGTTTCTCTTTTGCCGTTTCCAAATCCAGCGTTGCCTGTCCTGCATCAGGATAACGTCCTTCAAGCTGATAAAGACCGAACCGGTATAAGAATTTTAATTGTTCCTGATTTGGCTTTAATTGTGATATCTCGGCAAGACGAACCAGATTATGAATACGCGGCGGCATATCATTAGTTATTTTGACTACATGCGCTTTGAGCATTTTCTCAACGGCAAGATGCGCAAAAAAAAGACAATGCCTGAAATGGCCTTTTTCTAATAGCGATTGCGCCGCTGCAAAATCATCTTCTGCACTTTTTACCCAATAATCAACTTGTTTTTGGATATCCATAATCGCTCTTCTAACCTGTACGTTACCCTTAAAATACCACTAACGCGGCAAAATGGCAACTTATGTTTTCTTGCGGTCAATTGCGCCGGCTATTTTCATCGGCAAACCGAACAAACGAATAAAGCCGATAGCATCCGTCGAATCGTAAGCGGCGCCCATCGTAAAACTCGCGAGGTCGGGACGGTATAAGCTGTTTGCGCTTTTAACGCCCGCCAATGTGCATTTACCCTTAAAGAGTTTGACCCGCACAGCCCCTGTAACATTCCGCTGGGTTACATCCACAAACGCGTCCAGCGCCTCGCGAAGCCGGCAATACCACTGGCCGTAATAAACCATCTCGGCGTATTTCAACGCGACCTGCTGCTTATAGTGCATTGTTTCGCGGTCAAGCGTCAGACTTTCAAGCCAGCTATGCGCAGCCATCAGTATCGTTCCGCCCGGCGTCTCATACACGCCGCGTGACTTCATCCCGACAAGACGATTTTCCACCAAATCCGCCTGCCCAACACCGTGTTTACCCCCAATATAATTAAGTTCCTCAATAAGTTTTACACCGTTGGTTGCTTTGCCGTTGAGTTTAACCGGCACACCCTCAACAAATCCAATCTCGACATAATCAGGCTTGTTCGGCGCTTTAACGACCGGCTGAGAAATAACGAACAACTCGTCCTTCGGCTCATTCCACGGGTCCTCAAGGTCCGCCCCTTCATGGCTAATGTGCCACAAATTCCGGTCTCGAGAATAGATTTTCTTTTTGCTCTGGTCAATGGGAATCTTATGCTTCTTCGCATAATCAATAGCAGCCTCCCGGCTGGTAAGCGTAAAATTCTTGTCCTTCCAGGGAGCGATGATTTTCAAAGACGGGTCAAGAGCCATAAACGTAAGCTCGAACCGAACCTGGTCATTCCCCTTGCCTGTCGCGCCGTGAGCGACAGCGGTGGCGTGTTCCTGATGCGCAACTTCCACCTGATGCTTGGCGATTAAAGGCCGCGCGATACTCGTACCCAGCAGGTACCCGTTTTCATATACGGCGCCTGCTTTGAGCATCGGCCAGATAAAATCCTCCACAAACTCCTTCCGCAAATCTTTAACAATGCACTTGACCGCACCAGTTTCAAGTGCCTTTTTCTTTATGCCAGAAAGTTCATCGCCCTGCCCCAATTCCGCGGCGAACGCGATTACGTCATAACCATAAGTTTCTTTAAGCCACGGCAGAATTACACTCGTATCAAGTCCGCCGCTGTATGCCAATACCACTTTTTCCGCTTTAGCCATTTGTTTAACCTCAATTATGTTTATAAACAATACACATCCCCGCCTGCGCGGGAACAACAAACGTTAAAGCGGGAATTATACAGCTTATCCATGCAGCAAACAATCCAAATTTCACAATGACTTTCGGATTATTATTTCTGCTCAGCCTGATATTTAAACTTCTGACCGCCAAGAGATGCGTCAACCATAAGGCCCTTATCCGCCATAATAAACACCGCCAGACCGGATTTGTAATCTGCCTTGGCTGCCGCACCTGAGGTAAGAGCTACACCCGTAACCTGTGCATTAAAGGTGTATTCTTCTTGTTTAAATTTATCGAGGTCTGATTTATCTCTAAAGAAGACGATTTCACGGAAGAATTCACCGCCGAACGAAAAACCCAGGCTCACCTGAGATCGGTCTGTAGCCGACCATCTTACCCTGCTCGAAAACTTCTCCTCTGCCAAAAGCCCCGCCAATCCAGAACGCTCCCTTGCCTATCTTCGGAAACACAGCATAACCATAGGACTGCTTGAAAAACTTATCAATAGACGGGTCTTTTGTCTTGAATAGGGATACCGCTTCATCGACCTGTGCCGTAAGTACCTCTTTACCCTCTGGCTTTTCAGTGCAGTTGCGCCATCCAGCTGCTATAAAAGCAAGCAGTAACGATAAAATAATTATTGTTTTTTTCATTTTTGTCCCCTTTCAATTTTACTGAAAAATTTAATCAGCTTATTCGCTATGGTTTATACTCTATAGGAAGCGGGAGATATTCAAACCTCTGTCCACCCACCGAAGCGTCCACCATCAAACCGGATTCCGCCATAATAAACACCGCCAGCCCAGCCTTATAATCCCATTTTGACGCTGCCCCAGCCGTAACCGCCACCCCTGTAACTTGAGCAGCAAATGTATATTCCTGTCTCTTGAATTTATCAAGGTCATATTTATCCCTGAAAAACACTATTTCGCGATAGAACTCTCCGCCTATGGAAAATCCGACGCTCGCCTGTGACATACTGCTGTAGCCAGCCATTTTCCCCCCTTCGAACACTTCTCCCCTGCCATAAGCGCCGCTGGCGACTAATCCTGCCTTAAAAATCTTGGGAAACACTGCGTAGCCGTAAGACTGCTTAAAGAACCGTTCAATAGTCGGGTCTTTCGTCTTGAAAATCGTCACAGCTTCCTGCACCTGCGCCGTGAGAACGTCTTTGTCGGGCTGGTTATCCGGTGCGACCGCGCACCCCGCCAACAACAGGAACGGCAACACCAATAATGAGATAATAATTGTCAGTTTCATTGTTTTTCCTTTCGCTTGAATAATATTCATCCCTCTTTATGGAAATTTAGTACCATTTACAATGTAATAACAATATTCTGAACGAATAACTGATAATCAGCAATAAGCATATCTCTTAATCCTTGCCTTCCAATTGCTTATTCCGCATCCAAAACCCAATTTAAGACGTCCGCAATTCGGCACCGAGCGTATCACGCAGTCCTTTGACAATTACCGATTCAAAGCTGTCAACCTGCTCGTGGGTAAGTGTCCCGTCCGTGTCCCTGAACCGAAGCGTCAGCGTCACGCTCTTTTTTGCCCGCTGGAATACTCTTGCCGCGATATATCTCGATAAAATCAAGCTTCTCAAGTTCCGATGATGCCTTTTTGTCCACCGCCGCGGAAATATCCGCCCACGAAATCTTATCATCGACAATGATAGAAAGGTCACGGTCTATCGCTGGAAATCTCGGTATCGCCTTGACTTTTACCGCCTCACCGGCCAGCGCTAAAAGACCATCAAAATCAATCTCCGCCGCGCAAGGCTGCGTTTTAAAATCGAATTTTTCCTTTATCTTCTGTGAGACAATTCCCGCCATTCCCGCCGTGTTACCATTTATAACCACTTCCGCACCCACCTGCGTCCATGCCGCCTGCGCAGGCCGGAAAATAACTTTGCTGTCTCTTTTAATACTCCGCACCAGTCCCTCAATGACACCTCGCAGAAATCTAATGTCCCCATCGCAAACAAGGCTCAGCTTGGGATTCTCAACCGGCAGCACAGAATTTTTATCCGGAATAAAAGTGTCTGCAATTTCAAATATTCTGCACGGCGTATTCCCTACATTCAGATTGGTTTTCAGCACACCAAGCAGCGAACCGATAAGGTTCTGCCTAAGCAGATTTGCGCTCTTCCTGGCCACATCTTTTACCGCCAGATGTTCCGCGATATCACTGCTCGTGAAAAGTCCAGCGACCTGCTCATCAGTAAAAGTAACGGTAACCGCCTCATAGAAACCGCATCCATTCAGATACGAAATTACAGCGTTCGTCAGTTTCTGCCTGGTGTCATGAGACACAACCTCTATCTCAATTTTATGCTCCGTCGGTATCTTGTCATAGCCATAAACGCGTGCTACCTCCTCAATCAGGTCGGCCTCACGATAAATGTCACTTCGCCACGATGGCGATGTACACTCAATCGAATCGCCTTTTTGCTGAGGATTAAAACCAAGCCGCGACAAAATCTTTACCATCTCTTCAGCCGCAATCTCTATACCAAGCAGTTTCTTGAGTCGGGACAATCTCAGCGTTGCCTGCTTTTTAGTCCCTTTACCGGGATAAATATCAACCACCCCTTTTGCGACTTTGCCGCCCGCCAATTGCGTAATCAGTTGAGCCGTCCGCCTCGACGCCCAGTCAATCATCTCAATATCGACAATCCGCTCGAACCTGAATGCAGCATCCGATGGCAGCGAAAGTTTCCGCGACGTCGTCCTGACACACACAGGGTCGAACCACGCATCCTCAAGCAGAACCGTCGTCGTCCCATCGCTTACCTCGCTGTCAAGTCCGCCCATTACACCCGCGACCGCAACAGGCATTTGACTATCTGCGATGACAAGCATATTTGTGTCCAAATCGCACTTCGACCCGTCGATACTGATAATTCGTTCACCGGCACGGGCGTTTCTAACGATTATTTTACCCCCAAATATTTTTTTATAATCAAAAGCATGCGGAGGCTGGCCTGTCTCCATCATCGCGTAATTAGTCGCATCGACCACATTATTAACGCTCCGCATCCCTACCGCTTCCAGCCGTTTCACAACCCACTGCGGCGAAGGCCCAATCTTGACGCCCTCTATAACGCGTGCGGTATATCGACGGCACAATTTCGGTTCATCAATTTCCACCACGGCAAATTCGCTCGCACTCTTCGACGATTCGTCAAGACTTATCACCGGTAATTTCAGTTCTTTGCCGGTAACCACTGCTAATTCACGCGCAATGCCGATATACGACAGACAGTCCCCGCGATTGCTCGTCACCTCTACGTCAATTACCGCGTCGTCTTTAAGATGCTCGATTGATTCACAGGGAAAACCGAGATTGCTCAAAATTTGACTTATTTCCTCGGCATTTAGCCCCGTTTGAACATAATCATTCAGCCAATTCAGCGAAATCTTCATAAATAAGGCACCAATTCAAAAACCTGACAGTATTTTTCACAATACCTTACCTCGTGCCGCGGCAGATGTCAATATTTTACCCGTTCAATATAGAACCATGAAATGAACCCCAGCGTATAACATAGCAGACGAGCATTGATAATGACAAGAGATTCAAAGGAGACAAAACATGTTAAGTGTAGCAAGTCCGTTTAAAGTGCAGGAATACTTCGAGGCCAAACTTGAGTTCATAATAGACCCAAATGGGCTGAACGAGATGCTTGAAACTGGCGAAGTCAACGTAATCGATGTCCGAAGGGAGGAGGATTACCGCAAAGGCCATATCCCGGAAGCTGTAAACCTTCCAAAAGAAAAGTGGGGAACATTTGAAGGCCTCAGACACGACAAAACAAACGTCGTGTATTGCTATTCGATTACCTGCCTGCTTTCCGCTAAAGCATGCAGAGAGTTCGCCGAAAATGGTTATCCCGTAATGGAACTCATCGGAGGCTTCGAAGAGTGGAAGAAACACGAGATGCCGATTCGTAAATGAATTGGCGAGTAACTTCTTGCAAAAAGGCCGACTGAGAAAGGGGTCGGCCTTTTTTATTGCGATATATTGCCCTGCACAGCGGCGGCATAGAACATTTGACTATTGTTTATTTTGCGAAGAGTCTTTTGCGGCATGGGCGAGGGGTTTGGATTTTGAATCTATTACGCTTTTATAAAAGCCGCTGCAGGGGATTGTCAGATGCTCGCCATCTTTGAGGTCAATGTCGATGGAATCGGCGAAATGATTTTCAGAACTCAGGGGTGGGGTTACTTCTACGGTTAATTTTACGCTGTTTTGGTTCTTACTCTCTGAAATAAGCTTTACAAAACCATGCCGAGAGGATACGGAGGCTATCTCGAAATTCTCGCCGTAATTATTCTTAACAACAATGTCTCTTTTTTCCGGTGTGTTCGGCTCGGCGATTAAAAATACCAATCTGCCCGGCTGAACTGAAAATCTCGTCAGAACCTCATAAGGAATGGTTATCGAACTGCATTTGGGATGGTCGATAATCACCCTTATTATACCTGCCGTATTATTTTTAAGTTTCGCTAAATCTGCTTTGGGCTTAATAATAAATTCAGCCGCAGCATTACTATCGCAATCCGCCTTAATCACATCATTATTAACCGTAAAGCTCTTTATACTAAAAGCCGCACCGTCTTTACTCTTTATACTTATCTCCGGCATACCCGCATTATCTTTATCAAGATTGAGATTTAATTTTGCAGGCGTAACTATAATTTGCTCGGTAACAGCAGCCTTTAGTGTAAGAGCAATTTTGGGATTGGCACCATCATTGCTTGATACATATATGTGTTTTGCTACCGCGCCGGAGTTGCTTTGCCCGCTGTAACTGATTTTAATAACCCCATCTTCACCGGGTTTATATTCCTTCTTTGCCAAACTCGGCACAGTACAGCCACAGGTCGATTTTATTTCACCTATGGCCAATAACCCTTTACCCGTATTCTTAAACTTTAATTCGCAATCTTTCTTTTCTCTTACGCTGATTTCCCCTAAATCGCACACCGTCTTTTCAAAGGTTAATATCGCACCATTATTCTTTGCCTTTGCCAGTCTCTTTCCATTGCTTAAAATGTCATCGATTCGAGCCTTGTAATCACTTACCTCACGAGCGACCATTTTTTCGCCATTTATAAATACTGTGGGCGTACCATTAACACCAAGTTGTTTCCCCTGCGCAATATCATTTTCAAGGAGTTTATTGATTTGGCTGGCATCGGCCATAACAGCATCGAATTTAGCCATATTTAAATTCAGTTTTTCGGCATAAAGTCTTAGAACTGCAATATCCAGTTTAGTCGGCTGCTGCTCAATCAAATCCAGCATCTTCCAGAATGCCTTATCCCCGCCTTGCAACCTTGCTAATTCCAAAGCCGCGTGCGCAGGCTTTGATTTCTTGTGAAAACTTAAGGGGAAATGCTTAAATACAAATTTAACCTTAGATGGGTTCTCATTTTGAATCTGCTTTATCTTAGGCAGTTCCCGCATACAGTAAGGACACTGCAAATCAAGAAACGCGACAATTGTTACAGGGGCACTTTTAGCACCCAATACTGGAGATGAGCCAATTGTTATACTGCTATTATCCACATCTTTCTTTTGAAAAGTATTACACCCGCCTTGCAGCAGAAAAACACTCAATACCGCCCCTATCACTAATTCACTGCGAATAAACATTATGGAAATCTCCTATAAAAATAGAATTTTTACAGCATTATTTGACAGCTTCGATAATAGCATCGAATTTTGAATCATCCAAAGGCTTAAGACATTTGACGCTCAACTCACCTTTTGAGTAGTCAGCAATTTCAACAGAACCGACATCTAAATCATAGAGTGCTTTGCTGGAACTGTAATGTGTAAGCCTATGGGTTTCCAATGTCTGCACAGTCTCGTTTAGTATTTGTTGCGCTTTATCAGAACTAACGTATGTCCCTAAAGCCGCAGTGGCTAAGATTTGCCGATTATAAAGACTTGCAGAACCAAGTAACGCGCCAGCGCTTAGAGGGTCAACGGAACCTTTCTTATTATAAAGCATTTCTCTCTGCTTCATCGCCGTTTCGACGACTTTACTAACTGTGTCTTTTGTCTCTGGCAATTCCAGATTTCCCGCAATTAAAACAAGTGCCCACACTTTATGACGCTGCGAAATCAGCGAAGGGCTGTCATCATTCGTAGATATTACAAAACTCAGCCCCCAACTTTTATTTGGCTGTTCAAGATTATGCTTAAAAATACGTTCCTTCTCTGCCATATACGAATTAAACAGTTTTTCATACTCCTCCAGTGAATTTATTATCTCTTTATTAAGCAGATTCGCCGCCTCCGTTTTCGGCAACAGCTTTATTTCGTCCATAACTTTCAGGAATCTGCGATTGCCCATTATAGCTATAACATTAATTTGGTCAGCTGAAGCTTTTAAGGGAATATTTATCTCTGGTTCTGGCAAAATAATTTGGTAATTATTCCAGAAATATAAATTACTTTCTGATAGCAACTTTATACTTTTTTCCAGCGATTCCTTCTTCAACAATTCAGTTATTTTTGCAATTCTCACATCATGTCTTTTGTTCTCTTTTAGAATTTTTCTAACTGTTACCGTTTCATTGACATCAGCAACCTTTTCTGAAACTTGGTTAGGGTCTCCTTCCGCCATAACTGTAATTTGGAATATTAAAATCAATAACAAACCTAAAATTAGATTATAGATTCGAATTATGTATCTCATTTTTCCTATCCTTTCAATGAATATTTAATATTATCATGGATCCCAATAAGTCCAGCTTGACAATGCGGTACCACCGCCATTTTGGTCATCATCCCATTCTGCTATGTAAGCACCGCTATATTTATTCTTTTCTATTGTTTTTTTAAGTGTACCATCTTGAAACCATTCAAGCACCTTAACCGCATGAGTCGGACTTGTTCCATTTGCGTAAAAATCAGCACTTGTTCTATTTGCATAAGAAATGCTGGTATAATCATCCTGAAGAACTATTGTTACATCTTCATCAACCCAGTAATCCACATCCATTGCATATCCAAAACAATTTCGCTCAAATGTAGCGTTGCTTCCCATTTGGCGATGCCTGCTCCAATCAGATTCTTCTTTCTCTAATAGCCAATCCCAGTATGCATTAACTTCGTCCATTGTTATCGTAGGTTCCCCCGGTGGTGTATAGGGTATTCCAACAGGATTATGATAATGGGTATACTTATTACCTTGAGTTGTTGTCCCATGACTGCACCAGCATGGCAAATCTTTATCCCATTTTACATCTTCAAATGCAATTAATGCGTAGTTCGTTACACCATTTCTAATGTAATATATGCTACGTGCTGGTGCGTCTAATGGATTTCCCGTATTTATAACCTTTACCGTATGCGAATGTGAAACAGAAGAGTCATAAGGATACATTGTTCCGGTATCATTCCATGTTGCGGTAATTACCACATTCGTATCGCTGCAAACAGCGGGTGCTTTCCACTGAACCGATTCCCCCCAATCGCCTGAAGGAAAAGAACCCGCGGCTTCCGGTGGATTAGACCCCTCAACAACCGCACTCCACGAAATATCATCTCCCTCTATCGTATCGTCTTCACTACTTGAGCATGTAAAACAACCATCACCGCTTGTGTAATAATAACAATCCGAATCGCTGCCGGCAGTTGCTGTCAAATTAATTGTACTATTCGAATCCACATTCGAGTTATCTGCGGGCGCTGTGATAGTGCCTGCCGTAATTGCATCACCGACACAGTACGTTCCCGGGGTCTTAGCACAGTAAGCGCCGTGATTATCGCAGTTATCGCAGGTATTTGTTCTGGGTATACACGTTCCGTTGCTGCATGTCTGACAAATGGTACATTTATTGTTATCGTCCTGGCAGTTTGTACCATTGCAGGATTTGCAGCCGGGGCAGGGGTCAGGGCTTATCGGCACACACGAACCGCCGGAACATTTATCACAATTACCAGGACATTTAGACTCATCATCCTGACAATTAGTACCATTACAGGTTTGGCAGCCGGGACACGGGTCGGGACTTGTCGCCACGCATGAACCATCGGAACATTCATCGCAACTGCCTGGGCATAAAGTATCATCATCCTGGCAGTCGGTACCGTCGCAGCTCTTGCAGCCTGGGCAGGGGTCAGGGTTTGTCGGCACACATGAACCGCTGGAACATTCATCGCAATCGCCTGGGCATAAAGTATCGTCATCCTCACATGTACCGCTGTTGCATACCTTACATTCACCGAAGCATTTTGTATCATCGTCCACGCAGATATCGCCCTCGCACGTTTCACATTCGCCGGTGCATATAGAAGGGTCGGTTACACAAACCCCACCACTGCACATCTCACATAGGCCTGGGCATTTTGAGTCATCGTCCTGACAGTTGATGCCGTCGCAAGTCTGACAGCCTGGGCAAGGGTCGGGGTTTGTCTCCACACATGAACCGCCGGAGCATTCATCACAGTCACCTGTGCATAAGGCATCATCTTCTTCACAATATCCGTCGTTACAAAATTCGCATTCGCCGGGACAGTCTTCATTGTCGCTGCATTCCGGCGGGTCAGGCGGACAGGCGACAACAGTCGTGATATTGATAGAAAATAGCGTCAGGCAAATCATAATGCCAATTATACCTTTAAGCCTTATCCCTTCCATAGCATTTTCTCCGTTTCCTTTCGTATTGCGTATTGCGTCGTGCGTATTGGGTCTGAGGTCTTGCGTCTTAGGTCTTTTCCCAATTTATTTTGACAATCGTTCTTCCAGCACCTTTATCCCTGCCGCATCGAGTTTGGCTAACTGGGCGTATTCGCTGTAATATTTTCCAGCCATTTCGATATTGCCTGATTTTTCGTAGCATTGAGCGAGCCTGAGAACAATATCCGCTGGTCGTGCCTCAATCTCGAAATATCCAAGATGAAGCTCAAAATACTTAGCCGCGTTTTCCCATAGGCCGTTTTTGAAATTGAGCGAGGCAAGCGTACCGGACACTCTTTTGGCGAATGGACAATCAGGATATTTTTCAAGAAGCGATATATAAGCCTCCTCAAGTTTGGCCTTGGCCTGCTCTTCTGTGATAAGCCCCTTTTTAGCCATTGTCGTGTAACAGTTGCCGATGCGATACTGTGCATGCCATGCGTATTGATAGTCCGGATAATCGGCAACAATTTTCTGCCAGTATGCGATGGCCTTGTCATATTCCCCAATCCGCAGATAACAATACGCTCCGAAATAATAAGCGTCGGCAGTGATAATGGATTTTACCGGCCTTTTGATTATCTCATCCCAGGTCTGAGCAGCTTTTGTGTAATTCGCCTTTGTGCCGTTGGCATCGTTTCTTTTCTCGCAGCTTTGCGCCCTGGCGTAATACTGCTCACCAATGGCGAAAATCTGCTCTGATACGCCGTTGACATCGTTAAAATCAGCCATCAGGCTTGTAAGTGCATTTTGCGTCTCATTTGCGTTCTTGAGAGTTACACCCAGATTTACCAGCCGCCGTTTCGATGCGGTCGCGTAGCTCGAACTTGGATAATCAGCTATTATTGTCAGGTAAATGCTTTTGGCCCTGCTGTGTTCGCCATGGCTTGCGTATTGTCCCGCGAGGCTATACAGCACGGCGGGCAATTCAGGGCTGCTGTTAAAATCCAAAATAAGCTTATCCACCGCGATATCCGCGTTTGCGGTATCTTTTGCGTTAATCATCAGCAGGCTGTCGATCTTTTCGATATTCGGCTTTGCCTTATCAGCGAAGGCATCGGAGGGGTAATGCAGGATTATTTTCTGATAAATGCCTTTTGCCAGCTCATATTTTTTAGCCCTTTCATAACCCTGCGCAATATTGTAAAGGGTTGACTGGAGGAGAGGATAATCATTAAAGTCGGCTATTAAGCCGTCAACAGCCGATTGAGCTTCTGTGTCTTTGCCTGCATCTATAAGAGATAGAACATTTACCTTGCGAATATCGAATTTTGCCTTTTGGGCAGACGGACTGGCGGGGTATTGCTGTATTATATACTGATAGACATCAAGCGACTTTTCATATTTTCTTACTCCCGGCGATTCGTATTTCCTGGCAATCGAATAAAGCATAGATGGCAGGCCCGCGTAGTCATTGCAATCGGCGACTAATTTATTATAGGCTGCTTCTGTCTTTATCTCATCTTTTGTCGTGATATAAACGATTACCAGTTCTTTCTGCGCCTTCATGGCATCGTTGCTGTCCGGACAGTTCGCCTCAATAGCAAGATAAATCTGCTCAGCCTTCTGGTATTTCTTGCCCTTGACATAGCCATCAGCCAGTTTAAACTGCTCCATGACATCTGCGAAGCCGATTTGGCATAACTGAATTAATAATAGACAGAATACCGCCGTTGTGATTGTGTTTTTCCTTTTGCTCTTATACATTGCGATTGCCCCTAAAAATATTCCGCATTTATTTATCTATTCAACACCTTTAGTTTTGAAATATAGCACAATTTAATCTATTGTCAATAGAGAAAAGGGAAAAAATATTTTTTTAATCTATATTTTTTAAAGCGTACTGTTTAACGTATTGCGTTTTCCCCCCGCTCAAAATTTACGCGCATAACCTCTCCGCCTCAGATACGGCGTTTTTCAAAGCAAAATTGTGACAAAAAAATTGCAATTTTTAATTTTTTTTTATTTTTCTATTTTTTAATTTGTTTCGTGCTACGCCTTTATTCTATATTCTGTTTTTTCTCGCTTTTCGGGGATTTTTTTTGACATTTTCGCTTTATTTATTTAGACTTATCATCCTGATTGATACTGTCTATAATTTTTACAAAGGAAACATTTATGGCAGAATGGGAAAAAAGAGTTGATGATAAAAAGGTTGTTGTCGGTGTTTTAGGGCTTGGATATGTCGGCCTGCCCCTTGTCCGGGAATTTACCTCGGCGGGTCTTAAAGTCGTGGGTTTTGACATCGACGAGAAAAAGGTCAAAACGCTTAACGCCGGCCGCAGCATCATCAAACACGTTCCCCATTCGCAAGTGGCAAAAATGGTAAAAAGCGGCCTTTTCAAGGCCACTACCGATATGTCCCGCATCAGAACCGTCGATGCTGTGATAATCTGCGTACCAACGCCGCTGACAGCGAATCGCGAACCGGATATGCAGTTTATTGTCAAAAGCAGCGAAACCATCGGTAAATACCTCAAACGCGGCCAGTTGATTATCCTCGAAAGCACAACCTATCCCGGCACAACGCGTGAGGTTGTCGCCCCCATTCTCGAACGCTCCGGACTGAAAGCGGGCAGGGATTTCTATCTGGCGTTTTCGCCTGAGCGGGAAGACCCGGGCAATAAAAATTATACGACAAAGACCATACCCAAGGTTGTCGGAGGATTGACCAAAATCTGTCTCGATATGGCCTGCAGACTTTACGGTGCCGCTATCGTAAAAGTTGTTCCCGTATCCGGCCTTGAGGCCGCCGAAGCGACAAAAATTCTCGAAAATGTTTATCGCTGCATAAATATAGCTATGGTCAATGAGTTGAAGATGGTTTTCGAGAGGATGGGTATCGACGTCTGGGAAGTAATAAGAGCGGCAAGCACCAAGCCTTTCGGATTCAATCCGTTTTATCCAGGCCCCGGTCTGGGCGGTCACTGCATTCCCATCGACCCGTTTTATCTTACGTGGAAGGCACGCCAGTACGGAATGGCGACGCGTTTTATCGAATTAGCCGGCGAAATAAACACAAATATGCCTCGCTACGTCATAGAAAAAACAATGGAATCGCTAAACGAACGCAAGAAAAGCTTAAAAGGCTCCAAGGTGCTTGTACTTGGGCTGGCTTACAAGAAAGATATCGACGACCTGCGTGAATCCCCTTCAATAGAACTGATAGAGCTGCTCAAAGAAAAAGGAGCAAAAGTCGACTACAACGACCCCTATATCCCTAAAACCCATAAACAGCGTGAGCATAATTTAGGAATGGCAAGTAAAAAACTGTCGGCAAAAATGCTGGCCGGTTACGATGTCGTCCTGATTTCGACAGACCACAGCGATTATGATTATAAGTGGATTGCCAAAAACGCAAAACTCGTTGTCGATACACGAAACGCCACCGCAAATGTCCGTGGCGGACAGGGAAAAATCGTAAAGGCTTAGTTTCAGCCGGAGGGTCGTTGATTTGCTTAAACCAAGTGAAAATCCGCCGATAAGCTGGCCGGAAGATAAATCGATAGAAGATTTCTCCGGCGCATGGTGGGTCGCTCATACGAAAAGCAGAAACGAAAAGGCCCTTGCGCAGGATTTGATACGGAAAAACATCAGCTATTTCCTGCCTATGACATGGAAAGTCCAGCATAGTAAAGGCAGAAAAATGCGTTCGCTTCTGCCGCTATTTGGCGGTTATATGTTTTTTTGCGGAGATGAGAATCAGCGGGTCGAGGTATTGCGAACCAACCGCGTCGCGCACCTTATTGAGGTTAACGACCAGCGGAAGCTGCTTTGCGAACTTCTCGGCATAGAGCAGGCTATCAAGGCTGGTGTAAACCTTGCACCTCACAAATATATCAAGACCGGGCAGCTTTGTCGCGTGAAAGCCGGGCCTCTGGCCGACCTGCAGGGCATCGTGATAAAAACAAAAGATACAGCGCGTTTAGTTTTGCAGATAGATATGCTTGGTCAGGCCGCCAGCGTCGAAATAGATATTGATTTGATTGAGACCGTCGATTGATTTCAATAATCCTGCCGCTTATTGCAAAATAGGGATATTCTGCTATAATTGTGGTTTAAATGTTTTATGTAAAACAGTTTATGAAATCAGAAAAGGATTTGTTTTATGACTCGCAAATTTTTATATACGATAGTTTTTTTAACAACGGCGGCGATTTCGATGCATGGCTGCCAAAAAAGTCCGACACAGCCACCGAAACCGGAACAGGATAAAAAACCTGAAATAAAAAAAATTACAGAACAACCAAAGGAGACAAATTTGAAAACCGCGAAAGTAAAACTCGAGACAAGTATGGGCGATATTGTTATCGAACTCGACGAAAAAGCAGCCCCGATTACAACTGCGAATTTTTTGACCTATGTCAAAGAGGGATTTTATGACGGCACGATATTTCATCGTGTAATATCAGGCTTTATGATACAAGGCGGCGGATTCACGGCGGATATGACGCAGATACCGACACATTCACCGATTACCAACGAGGCAAATAACGGCCTGAAAAACAAACGAGGCACAATCGCGATGGCCAGAACCAATAACCCCAACAGCGCAACGGCACAGTTTTTTATAAATCACAAGGATAACACTTTTCTCGATTATACAGGTCCAGCCAATCCGGGTTATGCCGTGTTCGGCAAAGTTGTTGAAGGCATGGACGTTGTGGATAAAATCGCCGCCGTAAAAACCACAAACCGCAGCGGTATGGCGGATGTTCCGGCAGAAGCGGTGGTCATAAAATCGGCTAAAATCGTTTCAGATAATTAGCAAGGTGAATGTTCATAAATTTAAAGAAACCTGGAAAGACCGATAAGGGCAGAAAAAGTCTTTTTCGCCGGCTGCTTGAACTTTTGCTGCTTGTGTCAATTCTAATATTCATTTTTGTGTATGGAGGGCAGGCTCTATGCAGAATTGCCTTAGCTCAAATAGGAGAGCTGACCAATACGGAAATCAAGACCTCGTCAGTTGAATTCCGGCCCAACGGCTCTGTGCTGATTCGAGGACTTACCATTCTGCCTAATCGCGAGCATAAATATAATGATGCAATACTCAGGGCTGAAACGGTGTATGCGCGATTCGGAATAGGAAGTTTGCTGCTGCTGCGGCCTGAACTGAAGGAAATAAACATAAACAATTTTATTTTCGATGCGCAGCAGAATCTGGAAACAGGCCAATGGAATGTAACATCTCTCGAAATCCATCCGCCAAAAGGCAGAGGCGGGAAAATGCCTTTTGTTCGCCTTAAAAATGGCAAGCTGCAATACAGCAAAGTATCCGGCGGCCAGATTAAGGTCGCGGGAGCAATACCCATTGACGCGAGATTCGGACTTGACGAAAAAACAGAGGGCGGATACGGCTTTAATATTACAACCGGAAAAAGTGTTGGTCGGGCACAAAGCACTCTGAAGGGATTTTGGCAGCCGGGACAAATAACGATTACAGGCGGAATTTCTTCAGACGAATTGCCCGCGTTTGAGGCTTCGTGGAAAATAGAGGCACTGACTGTAAAGATGAATTACGACAAGAACAGGAACTACTCATTAAAACTGAACATAAGAGACTTCGCGGCCAAATATGAAAAAGGCCTGAAAGTCAATCCCGCATTAATAAACAAGTCAGCCCTGGAAAGTTCCGGCATGATTAATATCGTGCAGCGATTTATCAACCGTTATACCCCGCAGGGACAAGTTGACGTCGCACTTGAGGCATCGGGCAATTTTGAACAGTTAAATAAAAGCAAAATCCTCGGCCAGGTTTATTGCAAGGACGTATCGATTTGCCATTCTTTGTTTCCCTATCTTATGGAGCATATTACAGGCCTGATTGATATTACCGAAAAAAAGGCGGTGCTGCGGGACTTGCAGGGCAGCCATAAAGACGTCTATCTGGCGTTCAGCGGATATGCTGTCGGGGCGGGGAAGGATGCTCAATACGACATAAGGCTGACAAGCGAAAATATGGCATTGGATAAAGACCTGTATGACGCATTAAATGAAAAACAGAAAGAACTCTGGTCGAAATTTTCACCAGGCGGCCTTGCCGCGGTTGACTACCATTTCTGGAAGCGGTCCAAGACAGAAATAAATCATCTCCTCGCCGTTGAACTCATTAAAGTCGATGCGGTGTTCAATAGTTTCCCATATCCGCTGAAAAATCTCAGCGGCAAATTAACTTTCGACGGCAATGAAACAACTATTTCAGATGTTATTTCACAGGTTAATGACCGCAGGATAGTATTAAACGGCAGGACAATCCGTCATTCCGGCCAAAAGATAGCTTACGATATAGCGATAAAAGCCGACAATATTCCGATTGACTCAACGCTGGAAAATGCCCTTGGGTTCAGGCAGAAAGCTTTTTATGGCCGGTTTGCCGGCGCAGGGTTTGCGAAGATTCAGCTTCTTACGGGCCGAATCTGGTCTGACGGCAAAAACGAAAATCCGTTTTACCGCTTGTCACTCAATACTGAACCGGCAGAACTAAATAACAATTTGCTCGGTTTACTGCCAGGACCGTTAAAGGCAATCGCTTCCGACCTGCAGCCGGCAGGAAAAGTCAGGCTGACCTCCGATGTAAACGACGCGAACGGCGTGGATACGCCGGATTACAGTATATCAATAGACTGTCTTGGCAACAGCATAAATTATCGTAAATTCCCATATCCGCTGAAGAACATTACAGGCTGCATCAAATTAGAAAAGAACCGCATCGAGTTAAAAAACATCACCGCAGAAACCGCGAACGGCATCCACATAGGTCAGGAGACATCAAGCATAAAAGTTGATGGACAAATAGAAACCGATGAACATCACTTTAAAGACGGCACCTTTCAGTTTTCAGCAAAGGATATTTCTGCTGATAATACGCTCGGGGCGGCACTGCCTCCAAACATCAGGGAAAAATACCTGAAAATATCTCCCGCGGGCAGATTTGATATCGAAATTGGCGATATGAAAATGTTAAATTCAGCCGGAGAGATTAACGATATTGTTTTTTCCGGCTCGCTCAAATTAAAAGACTTCAGTTTGGGCAGATTGTCCATAGTGTCCCACATTAACGCCGCTATGAAAGTAAAGGGAGGTTATAAAGCCGGTGAAGGATTAAATGTCTCTTCCGCAGATTTCGCGGCTGATAGTTTAAGAATTAAAAACAAATCTTTGACCCAACTGACCGCCGGGCTGGATTATGACAGCAGCCAGGGAACGCTATCGACAAGAGATATGACCGGATATTTCTACGGCGGCAGAATAGCCGGCAATCTAAAAATGTGGCAGGACAAACAGCAGGCATTGCAGTATATTGCTGAAATCAGCTTAAAGGATGCCGACCTCAAACAATTTCTTTCGGATGCACCTGCCAAAGAAACAAAACAAAATGGCCATAGCAGCGGACATATAAACGGTTCCCTGGGCATTTCCGGCAGGTTCGGAGACAGCAATTCGATAACAGGCAGGTGCAGGCTCAACATAACCGATATGCAGGTGGGAAAACTATCGCCACTGGCGAAGGTATTAATGATACTGAAACTTACCGAGCCGCAGGATTACGCGTTCAGCCAGATGCTTGTCGATGCTTATATTAATCATAACAGATTGTTCTTTGAACAGTTCGATTTGTCCGGGCGCAGCGCGGCCTTCGACGGAACGGGGTGGATGGATATACCTGCTGAAAAAATCGACCTTATTCTTAACGCTCGCGGCAGCAGGTTCGCAACCGACAAACCATCGCTTTTCCAGTCGCTTACCGAAGGCATAGGGCGGGCGGTTGTCAGGATAGAGATTTCAGGAAATGTCTATGACCCGAAGATAGAAACTACAACGCTGCCGGTAATTAAAGACACGCTGGGAATTTTCGGCACAAAACCCGCCAAAAACAAGTAATCACCTTTTTTAACCGCCGAGGCCGCGAAGAACGCAGAGACTTTTATTTTATACGAGATACGAGCGATGAGAGACAAATTTTGTCCGCAGAACACAGATAAACACAGATTTTTATTTCCCGCAAAGACGCTAAAACCACAAAGTTTTTTTCTGAGTTCTACATTCCATATTCTGTTTTCGACACGGATTTACACCGATTAACACTGTTTTTTTGAATTTAAGAACTTTAATTTGTTTGGTACTCACACTCTAATGTCGCACCGCAAATTTATTTAACAATAAGACGTTTATGCGTCGTCCATATTTTCTGTTTCAGTTTTTTTGCCAACCAGACTATTCCCCAAACCACTGCCACAAAAATTATTATCTGTATGAAAAAGAATAATCCAACAAAATTGAAGAAGGCACTAAAGCCGGGCTTGCCAAAGTAATGTTTCAGCTGAGGCAGTGAAACAAATAGCTTAAGTGTTTCATTCAACGGAAAAACCTCTGCTTGTCCAACAACCAGAACATATTTCCCGCTATTAGCAGAATTATAAACTTTAACAACATATTCGCCTGTGGACTCCTGCTTATGAAATTCAGGTCCCTGCCAATAATCGTCACCTACAAACGGTTCGTAAAAAGTAGTCCAGTTAAAAGTTGAACCGTTGAGAATAGCAATAACATTTGAATCACTCACAATTTCAGCGAAGAAGTCCTTTCTCGCATCTGCGATTTTGGGGGATAGAATTCGGACATACAGATTAAATGATTTATCGGAAACAATTTTGTAATATTCTGGTTGTCCTTTTAACTCGCCATAGAAAACCTGCGATATCTCAGGGTTTGTTATAATCATTGGATTTATTTGAGGTATCTGTTTCTTATAGACAATGCGAGGCTGATGGGCGAAGACTGTTTGAATAAATACAATGGTAAGTAATAAGGATAATTTAAAAAAAAGTTGATTTTTCATAATAATTTCAGAAATAGATTAGTTTCCATATGTACACAAAAAAAACCCTGTAAGTGTTCTATTATTCTACAGGTATCCAAACCTCATTTCGCCTCAGAAACCACAGTTGAAATGGTGGATCATATCTTGCAAAAATATCTGTACCTGTAGCCTTGAGACCATTTTGCTTAATGAACTGCTCAAGCTCTGCCTTGTGTTCATTATATTTCTTTTGGCTCCATGTTCCGGAATATCGTATCGCAGCAATTTTTTTAGCGGGAACTTGTTTTAAGACAATGTTTGAGTCAAGCGGTTGGGGTAAAGTCTCCAGTGTGTATTTCGAAGGCATAACGAAACTAACAATAAATTTGTCAGCAGACTTCTGCTGATTGACAGGTGTGGTCATAGGAATCTTTTCTGAGACGACCTTTTGATTTACCGGTGCTGTCATTGCAATAGATTCCTTTTTACGGTTTTGCCCGGAAATATAATTAAAAAGCCTCCTGAAGGCTATATTGCCTGCATTATCAAAGTCAGATTCAACTATAGTTTCGGCAACGATGCAAGGCTGATATTGTCTAATCTCGAAATTGCCCTCTTTTTTAATAACAGAATATTTGGCCACACTTTGCTCCGAATTCGAAGAGGTACATGAGCTTAATGAAACCGTAGTGATAAACATTAAAAAATATAATAATGATTTAACGACATTCATCTGACATTTCCCATATTAAACGCATAGCTACACAACCAAGCTTTCTTTTTCAACAATAATACCAAAATCTCCATCAGATTACAACTTTCGTGTCTTGGAGTCTTGGTGGTGAAAAGTAAAATCAGCGGTATCCGCGTAATCAGCGATTAAATAGTCGTCCCTGAAAAATAATTTAACTTTTTTGTATATAAAGGCTTGCAATTTAAAAATCTGGCGCTAAATTGCAAGGAAATGATATTTATGTAATGGGTCAGTTATGGGTGGGCAGGTGCAGGTTATGATGAGTCGGCACGGAAGAGAACTTTGGAAAGGTCTATATCAGGCTGTTCGGCAAGTTTGTCGAGGGCAGACTTGAAGGCATCAACAACATCCGGACATCTTTTTCGCATAGTATGTAATACCGTCATAAGAATCTCACGCGTTTTTGCCCCATCTTCAGATTGAGAGCCGAAACTTATCTTTCTGGCAATAACAAGCGGACGCAGTTCTCGTTCAGCCAAATTGTTATCTGCCGGTACCTTACGGTCATCGGCCCAGTGGTAAAGCCTATCGGCCTTTTCACGAAAAATATCCTGCATATTCTGGATGGCCGGATGGTTGGCATGGTGATTAACAATATCGATGATGGCTCTCTTAATTTTAGCTGCCTGCCGCTTAAACTGTCGGTCTGTTATATCTAATGTGCGAAGGCTGATTGCATTAGCCAACTGGGAGACCAACGCTTCAACGAAAGACCTGATTTCCACGTTTTCGGGAAAATCTTTTTCCAAATCCTTAACATTACGCAATAGATGTGCATAACAATATTGAATCTTACAAGGCATCCTATTGTAGCCGTTATAGCGATCCACAACCAGAACACCCGGCAAGGGCTTTTCGCCAAAAACCTCTTTGGCTACACGGGCAGAACGGCTGGAGCGGAATCGAAAGATACTAATATCAGGCGTGCAAAACAGCCACGAGAAACCGTTCTGGCCGTCTGTCCGCCAACCAGTCTCATCAGCGTGCTTAACAGCGGCCTTGCGATAGTCTTCTATGAGTGATTTGGGAACATCTTTCAATATCCCTGCCAACTGGTGCAAAGCGTCAACTATACTGCTGTAGCCGATGCCTGTTTGTTTTTCTATCTGACCCAGTGTATTGCCATAGATATAGTGCTGTACTGCCACATAGACAAGCAGATTATTCGAATATAAACACTTTGGCAGAACACCAGGAGGTTTGGCGGCAACTACCTTTTGGCATCGCGGACAATACTTGCGTTCCAAATTATACAGAAGCTTTTTTATCTTAACAGGCTGGCAATCAATTACCGCTCGTTGTCTTGTGCCTTTGTTCTCCAAAACGCTTCCGCAATCAGGGCATATATCGGCTGCCTTTAACCCTTTGCACATAGTCCGCATCTTTTTCACAGACACCGGTTCTGCCGTGACCTTTATGACCTGTTTTGCCTCCGCCGCAATTATTTGTGTGTTCTATCTGACAATTCGGCTTAATGGGAATTTTAGCGGATGGCGTGGATGAGCCGAAAAAACCTTCTTGGGCTGTCCTTTCCTTGTGTCGTAATTTTGCCTTGAGTGAAACTATCTGTTCCTGAAGCTCATCGATTTTACGTTGTTTTTCAAGGCATTGCTGACAGTAAATCATCTGCGTTTATTCCCGATTTGTTTGTCTTATCTCATCAAACTGTGGATTTTATCGGAAATCCTACGCCATAAACTTGAGGACCTTAATACTTACAGCAAAATCAATATCTCCCACCCATAACTGACCCATTACATATTTATTATTAATTTCCTTGCAAAACATGGAGGTTTTTATGCAGCCTAAACAACAAAGCAATTCCCAGTCAATGTTATTCACCTCGAAGCTGGAGCAGATACTAAACGAGCAGCATCCTTTATATAAACTGGCAAATATCATCATCTGGTCAGAGTTTGATGCCGCCTTCGGTAAACTCTATGATCCGGGCTTCGGCAGACCAGCCAAACCCACCCGCCTTATGGCAGGACTTCATTATCTCAAAAGCGCATATAATCTCAGCGATGAGTCTGTAGTTGAGAGATGGATAGAGAATCCTTACTGGCAGTATTTTTGCGGAGAGCAATATTTTCAGCATGAATTTCCGATTGACCCAACCAGTATGACCAAATGGCGTAACCGGATTAAGGACGCTGGTATGGAAAAGCTGCTTGAGCAGACCATAAGCGCAGGCCTTAAAACCGGCACAGTTAAACCGCATCAGTTAAAAAAGATAGTAGTCGATACAACGGTGCAGGAAAAGGCGACAGCCTTTCCGACCGATGCACGCCTTTATCATAAGATGAGAATAAAGCTTGTCAAAAAGGCACAGGATAATGACATAGAACTTCGGCAGAGTTATCAGAGGGTAGCCAAAAGGGCTTTTGTTATGCAGCACAGATTTTCACACGCCAGGCAGTTCAAAAAAGCGGATAAGCAATTAAGGAAACTAAAGACCTGTCTGGGAAGAGTTACAAGGGATATAGAGCGTAAGATATTGCAGAAGCCTCAATTGCAGCAGGAGTTTTCAGAATTGCTCGATATGTCCAGGATGTTATTATCACAGAAACGGGACAGCAGTAACAAGCTATACAGTATTCACGCGCCGGAGGTTAACTGCATAAGCAAGGGCAAGGCACACAAGAAGTATGAGTTTGGCTGTAAGGTGGCACTGGCGTCTCCCGCTCAAAACGCCTTTGTAGTCGCAGCGGTTGCTTTTGAAGGGAATCCATATGATGGACATACGTTAAAAGATACACTCTCCCAGACGATGAAACTGCTGGATAAAAAAGGTTTTGAAGATGTTTATGTTGATGATGGGTACAAAGGTCATGGCTGTGGAGATATTGCGGAGGTTCATATCGTCAAAAGGGGCTGGCGAAAGCTGCCGAGAAGTATTCGAAAGTGGTACAGCAGGCGAAGTATGATTGAGCCTGTGATAGGACATTGTAAATCTGATAACGGTCTGGACAGAAACTACCTCAAGGGCGTCGAAGGCGATAAGGTTAATGCGATATTGAGGCTTGCGGGTTTAATATCCGCAAGTTGCTGCGGAAAATTATTTTTTGGCTTTGCCGGTTTATTCAAAATTTGGGGCTGTCGGCAGAATTTGCCCAGCTTACATATGCCGCCTGAAACTGAAATCTACTTTTTCAGGGACGACTAAATATTCTTTAAGGTCAAATGACAATCGATTTATGGCGGTGGGAGTGGCATTCGATATTCACCGCGGCCGGTAATGAGGCGATGTGGCAGGGAGCAAATTCGACCATACAATCCAAAGCGGTTGTTTGGCCGCCTAAGCCCAGCGGGCCTATGTCAAGTGAATTGATTTTTTTGAGCATATCAGTTTCAAGTTCCGCGTAAAATTTGCTGCTGCTGCGCTGGCCGAGTTTTCGCAGCAGGGCCTTTTTACTCAACAGGCAGCTTAATTCGAAATCTCCGCCTAAGCCCACACCGACCACAAAAGGCGGACAGGCATCGGCACCTGCCTGTTTGACAACATCAACCACCCAGTCGATTATTTCTTGCTTATCCGCGGTCGGGCGGAACATCTTGAACTGGCTTTTATTCTCGCAGCCGCCGCCTTTGGCCATAATTGTAATTTTGAGCTTGTCGCCTGGGACAACTAAATAATGAATCACCGCGGGGACATTTGAGCCGGTATTTTTCCGATTATTCAACGGTTCAGCCACAATACTCTTACGCAGATAACCCTTTTCATAACCGGCGGCAACGCCGTCATTGACAGCATCGAACAGAGTTTTACCGGCAGGAGCTTTTATCGCGACTTCGCCCCCCTGCTCGATAAACGCAACCGTAAGGCCGGTATCCTGGCATAACGGTATATTCTCATTTTTCGCGATGGTACTGTTCTCGATAAGCTGATTCAGTATCTTTTTCGCCAGTGGAGAGGATTCATTCTTGGCGGCTTTTTCGAGGGCAGCCAGCACATCCTGCGGCAGCTGATAACACGCCTGTACGCAAAGCGATTCGACAGCCTTTACAATTTGTTCATAATCAATATATCGCATAATCGTTAATTACTTTTTCACGGTTACATCAAAACTTTTATATGTGCCATTGCCGACAGCGTCAACAGCCCTGAGACTGATTACATTTTCGCCGGGATTTAATTTTTCTATAAAAATGGTAAACGTCTCGACAGTTGTATCATAAACAAGGTCATCAGGCAGAACACCTTTCCATTTATCATTGCTGTTGACAGTATAATCAAGCTTACCGATAGCGCTCAGTTCATCGGCGCGGTCAATTTCATTGTCGCTGTTTTTTTACTATCATCAATTTTGATATCAACATTTCCAATGACCGGTCCGGTATTATCGACGACAACAGGGTCACTTATTCTGCTGTCCGCCAGTTTTGTTTCGGGAGTATTGCTTCTCTCATCGCTGGCAGCCAGCCTGATTTCATATCGCCCATCCTCGACAGTCCTGCCTTCCCATTCAAAGTTTTCCTGTTCAATTTCATCCTTGATTTTTATCCACTCCTGCCTGCCGGCTTTGCGGAAATCAATCCTGTAAATCAGCTTGTCCTTATTCTCATCTCTGGCTTTATAACTGATTTTCAATATTCCCGGCCTGTTAGGCGTATCCATTCGGCTGACATTGAGCGACTCCACTTTAGGCGGCAGATTCGGAACAGTATAGGCAACGGCTATTTCTCTTACCAGCGGGCTCTTTTTGCCGTCATTACTTTTCAGAATCAATTTATACTGACAGAATCTCGCGACAGGACAATCAAGCTCAATCGGATCTTTTAATTCGACAGCCTTTGTCCACGCCGAAAAAGTCGGACTGTTAATATCCTTAACGTTTCCGCTTCGACAGGCCGCCCAAACCGAACAATCCTCCGGAATATCCGCGTCAACCTGGAGTTTTCCCCATTGCGCCGGCTGACTCCCGTCAACAAGTTTGGAAATATAAGAGCCTTCAGAGGAAAATCTCTCACCCAGTTTTATAAGCTTCGCGGGATTGGCCGTACCGATATAAGTATCCCTGCCCGAAATGGCCACAGCGGTTATCTGCGAAGCCTGCTCATTTTTATACAAGATTTTCTGCTGTTCCTCGGCAGGCTCTACCGCGAAAAGCTGTCCGTCATTTCCTGTACCGACGAAAATTGTCTGCTCTTTTTTCGCCAGGCAGAACAGCACCACAGGCTCACTGAAAACACTCGTTACAAAACCCTCCGGGGTTATTTTGTATATGTAACTCGCCTGGCTCGATTTTGGTGAACTTAACAGAAGGCAATTGCTCGGTCGGTTTCTTTTCCTCAGGCTCTTTTTTAGTGTTGGCAATTTGAAGTTTCAGTCCGCCTTTGGCTGCGTCGCTGTCCTTTCCTTTGCTCGGCTGAGACTCAGGACGACCCGCCAGCGTTATCTCCACCGCAAATTTAGCCTGCGATGAAACAATTCCGGCAGCCGTCGCGGCCGCGTATAAATTGCCGTCATCTCCGAATAAAAGCGAAGTAAGTTCCTGCTGGTCGCTGTCATATAATACCGATGCGCTTTTAGCCGCGGGATTTATTTTATAGACCAAACCTTTAGTATCCGTTCCCGCATAAAGCATGCCGTCCTTTCCCGCCGCCAGTGAAAGAATGTTCTTTTCAAGGGTCTGGTAAACAAGATGCGGATTTCTGCCCAATGAATCCAACCCAAAAATTTTGCCTCTTGGCCCGGTGCCAATATAGATATTGCCCTTGCGGTCACAAACAATCGCAAAAATATACTTGGTGTCATTCGGTTCAAAAATAACCTTAGCCTTTCCGGACTCAAACCTGATAAGTCTGCATTTTTCTCCGCTTACACCCGCCAGAAGCCTGCCCGAAACATCTGTAGCCATAGCAAAAATATGCTCATTGGACAAATGTTTCTCCGCTAAAACAGTGTTGGCGTCATTCGGCTCATTCGCGTCGGCCTTGCTGGGTGTTTTCACCGCGGCATCGCTTTTATCCGTTTCAGGATAAATTCTGGCCAGTTTACCCATTGCGTACTTATAGATGCCGCCATTGGGGCTGGTGCCGGCGTAAATCGCCCCGTCATTGACAACGACACAGTTTACCGACCAGGCATTGTCGAATTTATCAACAATTGCTTTAGCGGATACGCCGAGCTGAATAGTTCCCTTTGAGCCGACGACAGTATTGAAGGTCTGCCCTTCAAGCAGGTCGGAACCGCTTTTATGCCGGACAACCTCGCTGGTTACCGCAAAACACATCTGCGACAGACTAATTAACACCGAAAAGCTGAAAGTCCAAAACCGCAGCGTCAAACCCAAAGGCCACAAATTGCTGTTTTTGACTATTCGTTTTTCATTTTTCATTTTCTGCTCCTGTTATCTTTCAACTGTTATGCTCATAGTTTTTCTGTCGGCAACGATTACGCCTGTCTTGACGGTGTTTTCGAGCCAATGGTTATAAGGCTGGGCGGTAATCGCCCTTTTGGCATCCTGAAGAATCAGCGACCTTGTGGGCGGCAGGTCCGGCAGTTCCGCCTTTTCGAGAATAATCCCGCCCGGAGGCAAAACTAAAAGACCATAAAGTTCGCCTCTGTTCGCACGAAGAATATCGTTTATCGCGCATATAAGGGATTCCGTATCCTGCGGAATAAACCTGTGCGGAACCGACTGCCTGAGAAATTCGAGATAACCATCGCGACCGGTAATTATCAAATCGTATCTGCCCTCCGCGAGAGTGTCGGGGATTTTCAGGTCATATTCATACCTTTTTTTGTCCGCAAGATAAGATTCAAGAATTACCGAAACCTTTACCGTCTGCCCCGGCTTAATCTTCGATTGGGATAAATCTGCAGACCATATATGTGAGGTAATATTTTTTGCAGCCACATGAACATCAATATCAATCGACTTTATATCGACCTTTTTATATGGATTGTTTAATAATAACGCTGTCGAACCGACGCTTTCAGTTGTCATTTCCGCGATTCCAACAGATGTTGAAACATTTTCAAAAACAACCGGCTCAAAACCTTCGACATTAAAGGCCGCCTTATACTCAACTGTGTTTTCCGGCGGCAATGAACCGGACATAAATACGGCACTGCTGACTGCCCCGCCAAGTACCATCGGAGTAAGCATCTTATTAACAACAATTTTACAATTATATACATGTTCGGCAGGAACATTATAGCGGCTGACTTTAATCGTTAATGGAATCATTTCCGGTTCAGCGCCGATTTGCCCGACGACGCCGGTAGCGCCATCAACATTCAGTACCCCGACCGTTTCAAGCGGGCTGCCGAGCTTAAAGGAAGTAATAAGATTCGAAACAACAGTGTGAATCCGACCGGTTGCCATCGGTAAATTGACCTTGCCGTATCCGAGAAAACCGTGGCCGAACCCGTAAACTTTATCCCCAACAACATCTGTTACCGTTCCCATAAGGGTCATTTTTACATCGCCGCTAACCAGTGGTACCGCCAGGCAGGCGCCGGGAGCCAGCTTAACATCTTTAGCATCCTTACTTTCGGATTCTCCGCTTACACCGGTTACCGCCATAAATCCCATCGGCTTAAACACGTCATTAAGATTTTCACAAACCTCCGCCGGAATACCCGATGTAACCAATGGACAGGGTAAAGCTGTCATACCCCCAACAGCAGCAGATTTCGATGCAAGGCAATCCTCAATCTGCCTGTCAATATCTGCGAAATTTATCGGCTTGGAAAAATCAAACGCGAATGCCCTCGGCGAAATGCACGCATCTGAACCGCTTAGACCGCAGTCAAGCATATCGGCTATTGGTGTAACGCCATACAGCGGGTCTTTGCTAAAAGACCAGCCGAAAGCAAGCGCTCCCGCCAACCGCCCTTCAATATAAACGGGTGAGCCGCTGCATCCGGCAATCGGGCCGGTATGAATAAATCTCTCGTCTGTACCCTTTACCAGGATTACATCCCTGCTGCCAGGGCCCTCCCCGCCCCCGGGTCTGGCATTGCGTATTACATCAACAACATCCATATCGAACTTCTCAATCTCCGTTCCTTTAAATATCGTAAGACACCACGCCTTCATCCCGGGCTTGATTTCGTCAATAGTGATATATTTACTCTTATCTAACGGAACTCCGCCAACACAAACATGGACAATTGAGACAGCTATGAAAAATAGAATTGTTATTTGCGGCATTCTGCCAAAACATTTTAACATTTACGCCCTTTCAATATACGGTAAATTAAAATTTTAATAAACAAACAGGGGCATTGCAAGACAAAATAAGTTGTGTTAAAATGCAGGTTTCTGAATGTACTCTATTATTATATTAAGAAAAATGGAGCAAAAATGAAATCTGAACATCGACACGAACTTAAAACCAATGAATTGGCCGAATGGTTAATGAACTTTCCTGAGTGGATACAGGAAAACCTAAGAACGATTATTTACGTTTCAATAGTAATTGTTCTGGTTGTCGGCGTGTATATTTACAAAAAGTATGAAAAGAATGTAGTAGAAGTTCAGAAACAGGTCGATTTTACAAACCTTCTAACCCAGGTTATGCAGGTTAAAACTGCGGTTCTCAACCCCCAGGCTCGTGAAATCGACATTTCGTATGCTTTTATTGACCCAATGAATAAACTCGGCAGTTTGGGTCAAAGTACGAAAAATAACGATATGGGTGCATTAGCCCTGATAAAATATGCGGAAACTATTCGGGCCGAAATGCACTATCGGCGTGAAGCAGTCCCTGAGACGGAATTAACAACTCAGATAGCCAAGGCAAAAGAAAGCTACAGCCAGGCTATACTGAAATCGACAGATAATCCTTCGTTAAGAGGGGCGGCAAAATACGGTCTGGGCCTTTGCGAGGAAGAACTCGGCAAATTCGCTGAAGCCGCAAATATTTATAAGGACATTGTCGCGGATTCTTCGCTGGCAGGTACGGTCGCTTCTGTTCAGGCTAAACAAAGACTTCCCGAACTGGCGGATTATCAGAAAAAAATTACTTTCCTTCCGCCGCCCAAACCTGCACCTGCCCCGGCAACTGCTCCAATGATAAAACCTGACGCTCCCCTGGGGCCGACAATCGAGAATGCACCCGCGACAACGATAGTCAAACCCGAAGTCAACGCCATCAATGTGCCGGGAAAATAATCCTTAGCGGTTATTATGGAGCAAAATTCAAGCCAGCTTTCTTCAACAGATAAGGGCGGCAGTATCTCCGCGACAACAACGCTTCAGGTCGGAGCGTCCGTCAAAGAACGGCGGCTCAACAAATATCTCCACGGACGATTCGGCAATTACAGCAGGGTTATGATTCAGGAAGTAATTAAGGCCGGCGGCGCCAAAGTTAACGGCAAAACCGCAAAGCCAAGCACCCAATTAAATCCCGGCGATACAATAGAACTAACGCTGCCCGAACTGCCTGAAAAAGAAATTTTAGCCGAAGATATACCCCTCAACGTTATCTATGAAGACTCCGACATTATCGTCATAAATAAACAGCAGAACATAATCGTCCATCCCGCACGCGGAAAAACTCACGGCACTATTGTTAACGCACTGGTGCATTATTCTGATGAACTATCCACAGGACTCGGTGAATTTCGACCTGGAATTGTCCACCGGCTTGATAAAAACACCACTGGGGTTATGGTCATTACCAAAAACGATGTAGCACAATGGAAAATAGCCAAACAATTTGAAAACCGCCAAACGCGGAAAATTTATATGGCAATCGTTCACGGCTGCCCTGAGCTGACCGCCGATTGCATAAATGTTCCTCTCGGCGTCCATCCCAAAATCAGAGAAAAATACGCTGCCCGCCCCTATTCCGGAAAGGAAGCGATAACTTTTTATGAGGTTATAGAGGCCTTCCGCGGATTTTCTCTTTTGCAGTTAAGAATCAAAACCGGCAGAACACATCAGATTCGCGTGCATCTTTCTTACCTTAAACATCCGGTTGTGGCTGATGATATGTATGGCGGAAAACTTGTCTATCCCTGGCAGCTCAAAAACACCGAACCAGCGGCGGAAGAGCCGATTATAAGCCGCGTCGCCCTGCATGCTCGCTTACTCGAATTTAAACACCCCACAACAGGAGAATTAGTCACATTCGAAGCCCCCCTGCCTCCGGATATGCAGAACCTCCTCGATATGCTGCGACAATATCGAAAACTGACATAATCTCTTTCTTAATTAACCATTGAGGCCATATTTATTCAATCTTTTTAGGCCTTTTTAAGACCATTAAGTCCAAGCCATAAAATAAATACTTCAAGACCCCATATACCCCCATCAAGCAATGTCACAAATAAAACCTCACGAGGGCTATTTGAATATTTGTTTCCTAAAAAGCGAGAACAGAAGAGATAGCAAAAAAATAAAACACAAGCAATTGTCCATGTAATAAAAATACTCTGACATATCTTTATGTCTTTCGTAATGACACTAAAAATAAAAGCAGTAAATATGATAAAAGATAAAAAAGCATCAAGAGCGAATGCATTTGTTTGCGAAGCATGGTTAATTGTCTGATATACACCGTAAAATATAAAAAACACGGCACCTAAAAGACTTATAATCACTTTGATTTTAGGCCTCATAATCTTTTACCTGACACTTCCCATATTAAACAACCGGCTAATAACCAAACCTTCCAATTCTTTAATAATATCATATATTATTAAAGACTGCTACCTCCTATTTCAATTTTGCATTATTGATTTTGTGTCAATTTATTAAAAGTTATGCTACGTCTGCCAAACCGAGGGAGTCGCCGAATTTGGCAAGCAAAGCCTGGCGGATATTTTTATGCTGCGGCATAATCAGCATCGGGTCACGAGCGACAAGCCCAAAAGCGTTTTTCCTGGCCATAATCAGCAGGTCATAATCGTCGATGATATTGGCTATTTTCAAATCCGGCAAACCGTGCTGACGCGTGCTGAATAATTCACCCGGCCCGCGAAGTTTCAGGTCGTATTCAGCAATTTCAAAACCGTCATTGCTCCGGGTCATTATATCGAGTCTTGTTTTGGCAGGCTCAGTTTCAGTTTCAGCAAAAAGCAAACAGTATGATGTGATACTGCCCCTGCCGATGCGTCCCCTTAGCTGGTGCAGCTGCGCTATGCCGAACCTGTCAGCTTCTTCGATAACCATTATCGTGGCATTAGGAACGTCAACGCCGACCTCTATCACCTGCGTTGAAACAAGTACATTGATTTTACCTCTGCGAAATTCATCCATAATCTTCTGCTTTGCATCGGAAGGCATCTGGCCGTGCAAAAGTTTTACATTAAATTCCGGAAAAACCACTTTCGAGAGCTTATGCCATTCATCTGTCGCGGCCTTGATATCGTTGTCAGCTTCGAGGCCGGTAATTCTCGGATAAACAAAATAGGCCTGACGGCCGGCCTTGAGGTGTCCGCGGATGAACTCTTCGGCCTTTCGCTGATTTCCGCGGTCAACCCATCTGGTAATTATTTTCCCTCTGCCGGGCGGCGAATGTTTTATAATCGAAATATCGAGGTCGCCGAAAGCGGTCATCGCAAGCGTGCGAGGAATAGGCGTGGCGGTCATAACCAGGCTGTGCGGAGAGGCGTCTTTTCGCAATAACCACCTCTGCTCGACGCCGAATTTATGCTGCTCATCTATAATAGCCAATCCAAGTTTTTGAAACTCTATATCTTTCTGCAGTAACGCCACCGTTCCGACAACTATATTGATTTGGCCGCTTTTTATCTGCTCAAGAAGCTCAGTTCTCTTTTTACCGGTCAGGCCGCCGGTTATCAATACCCTTTTGACGTTGCTGCCTTTCAAATATCTTTCAATACTGAGAAAATGCTGGCCGGCGAGAATTTCCGTAGGAGCCATAATCGCGACCTGCGTTTTATTCGCGACTGCAAGCAGAGCCGCGTAAAGAGCCACAACCGTTTTACCTGAACCGACGTCACCCTGCAAAAGCCGATTCATCGGCTGAGTTTTTCCCATATCCGCGGCAATTTCACTTATCACTTTGTCCTGGTCCTCGGTAAGCAGGAACGGGAAACGCTTCCTGATTCTCGAATCGATTTTCTCATCGCATGACATTGGTATCGCGGAAGAAAAATGCTGTGTTTTATATCGCCGAAGCGCCAGACCAAGCTGCATCAGAAATAATTCATCGTATTTAAGCCTGCGTTTTGCCTGAGCCAGTTTTTCTTCATCAGGCGGCAGATGTATCCATCGAAAAGCGTCTTTCCTGCCGACCAGAAGTGTATCTTTTAAAAAGTTTTTATCATAAAACTCGTCTATCAAAACATCAATATTATCAAGAACAGGCTTAATTACCTGCTTGATTCTTCTGCTTGTCAGTTTGGCCGTCGCAGGATAAACGCCCCCGCCGAAATATTCCTCCGCATTAAAATCCTCCTGCTCAATTACAACAAACTTCGGATTCGTAATCTGCAGGTTATGTTTATACACCGCGGCCTTTCCCGAAACCATAATCACCTGGCCGACCTTTATCTGCTTAGTGAGATAGCTTCCGTTAAACCAGATGACTCTGCACACATCTGTGTCATCAGCCAGCATAATTTCAAAAATCGGCGGCCTGCGAAAATTCTGAAAATCCGTCGATTCCACCTGCCCGATTACGCTGACAATCTCGTTGGGCTGCACATCCTTTATTTTTATCGGCGTCGCGAAAAAGTTCCAGTCTCGGGGAAAATACTCAAGCAAATCCCCGACGGTCTTAACGCCAAGCTGCTCAAAGACCGCCGCTCTTGCCGGCCCAACGCCCTTGAGATACTGCACCGGCATCGCTAAATCAATCTTATCCTTTTGAGTCATACCGTTATTATAATCCCGAAATGACACCATAACAAAAGAAATTAACCACGAATAAACACGAATGGACACAAGAAAATCAGGAGGGATTACAGGATTAGCATTCTATTTTTCTTTTTACTTCTTGCTTTTTATCAGTGTTAATCCGTGTAAATCCGTGTCTAAAAAATCCTTGGTTTACTCTTTAAATCCGTGTTCGCCGATGAGTTTGACAAAACGTACATCGCAGATTATTTTTTCGATAAGTCCTTTGGCCTTTTTTCTGCCGATAGTTAAAACCTGCGAACCTATCCCCCCTACCGGCGCGATTATCAGGCCGCCATCGGCAAGCTGAGTTGCTAAAGGCGAGGGCATTTCGGGGACACCTGCGGTAATAATAATTCTATCGAAAGTGCGTTTCTCCGGCCAGCCGTTACTGCCGTCACCAATGTAAAATTCGACGTTGTCGATTTTCAGTCGGCCTAAAACCGCCTGCGCCGATTCCGACAACTGGGCAAATCGCTCAACTGTATAAACTTTTTTCGCGATCTTGCTCAAAATCGCCGTCTGATAGCCGCTGCCTGTGCCGATTTCGAGAACCTCACAGTTTCGGTTAAGTTTGAGTTCCTGCGTCATCAGGGCGACAATATAAGGCTGGGAAATAGTCTGGCCGCAACCGATAGGCAGCGGACCATCGGCATAAGCCTGAGATTGATAAGTTCCAGAGATAAATTCCTCGCGTGGAATCTCACCCATCGCCTTTAATACGTAAAGGTCGTTTATGCCCCTGTCCTGCAGGTCAAGTTTGACCATAGCTTTGCGCACTTTGTAAAAATCTTCAGCTTCCATATCTCTAATAATCGCTTTTTCAGACCTTTCCTGCAACAAATTTTTATCGCAGATATATTAACGAATGAACGCGCTGCTATCCTATCCATTTTTTTGTGTTTATTCGTGTTCATTTGTGGTTTAATAAAAGGGCGGCTTTACGAACTTTGGTTACAAAAATAAGGAACAGAAAATTTTATGACTGCTCAGGCGGAATTCAGGCGTTATCTTGTAAATATTGACACTATTGCGACGCATCAGTTATTCACCGATTGCCTTGTTATAGGCTCAGGCATAGCCGGCCTTCGCGCAGCTATTGAAGCCGCAAATCGCTGCAACGTCCTAATCGTCTGCAAAGACACTCTCGAAAACAGCAATACATGGAAAGCTCAGGGAGGCATCGCCACAGTACTGGCTAAAACCGATACTTTTGAATCACATATAGCTGACACGCTCAAGACAGGCTGCGGAATATGCGACGAAAAAACCGTCGAGATGGTCGTGCGAAACGGACCCGAGCTTATTCGAGCAGCTCGTCAACTGGGGTGCGGAGTTCGACAGAAACAACAGTCACATCGCCACCGCTCTTGAAGGAGGCCACAGCCATCCGCGTATTGCCCACGCCCATGGCGATGAGACCGGCCGTATTATCGCTCAAACCCTTATAAAAACAGCGACCCAAAATTCCAAAATTAGAATAATTGAAAATTTCTTCGTCATTGATTTACTCGTCAACAATAATAATGACTGCGTAGGAGTAATCGGATTCGACAAGCATAGGGGGTACCAGATTATCTGGGCTGCCAACACAATCCTCGCGACCGGCGGGGCAGGCCAGCTTTATCGTGAAACAACCAATCCTGATGTCGCTACTGGTGACGGCATCGCAATGGCTTATCGTGCAGGCGCTGTGCTGCAGGATCTTGAATTTATGCAGTTTCACCCCACGACATTGTATATCGCCGGTGCTTCACGCGCCTTGATAACCGAGGCTCTTCGCGGTGAGGGCGGTATCCTTGTGGATTGTAATGGCTACCGCTTTATGAAAGACTACCACGAATCGGGAGAGCTTGCCCCACGGGACATCGTAAGTCGGGCGATACTTTCACAAATGCTCAAAACAAATTCAACGCACGTTTATCTCGAACGCCCGCCACTTCGATAAAGAACAATTCGCACAAAGGTTCCCGGCGATAAATGAATTGTGCGAAAGCTTCGATATTGATATCAGCAAAGACCTGATTCCGGTGCGACCAAGCGCACACTATATGGTCGGCGGTGTAAAAACAAACGCTTCCGCCAGGACAAGCATTAAAAATCTTTACGCCTGCGGAGAAATAGCCGCCACAGGCCTGCACGGCGCAAATCGCCTCGCCAGTAATTCGCTTCTTGAGGGACTTGTTTTCGGCAGAATCGCCGGGCAGGCCGCCTCTGCACATATAAAAACAGAGGCTTCTCACTTAAGGCATCCATCTTTACATTACCAAATCCCGCAATCCGACCGCACAAGACTCGATACTATTGACGTAAGGAACTCACTGCGGGCCTGATGTGGCGAAATGTCGGTATCACTCGAAAAGACCAGCCGCTCACCGAAGCACAGGAGATTATCAGGTTCTGGCAGAGATATGTTATGGATAAGATTTTTGATTCACCGCAAGGCTGGGAACTTCAGAACATGCTCACAACCGCCCTGCTGATGGCACAAGCGGCGCAAATGCGAAAAGAAAGCCGAGGCGTACATTTCAGAAGCGATTTCCCGTCACCCGACAACAAAAATTTCAAAAAGCATATCGAAATTGTCCGCGGAAAATAAGCTAAACCTGTACAGGTTTGCCAATATTATCAACGCGGCCCTAAAAACTTATCTCCATTGTAGTGAATAAGGTGGTCGGGAATTTCAGCTATCCAAACTTCCGTTTCCCACGCTATATCTTTGAGGTGTTTACGAAACTGATCAAAACTTAAAAAAGCACTGACAAACACAAGACCCGCAGGGCAATCGGAAAACATTTTTCTAAGTTCGACAACCCTTTTAGGCGACATCGGGCCATGTGAAGTAACCGCTTCAATCAAGAAAAGCCAGTTACGTTTGTCATCGTATAAAACAATATCTGGAAGTTTACTATGTTCGCTTATGGATACATTCAATTTTTTGAAACTGCTATCGTCAATAACAAGATTCTTTTTTGCCGTATCTCCCAGATAAAGCAATTTAGGGGTACCGGCAAAACGCGGGGCAAATTCCTTTATAACCGCTGCCTGTATTTCATTATGCTCACCGGGAGATAATTCTAAAACTTCCCCATTGGGCAAACGTACTGGAACCATAGCAATATTTCTCTTGTTACGATATAACTCAACCAGACTGCCATGCTGTTTTATAAACTTTTTACATGCGGCTTCCCATCCGTCAGTACCCCACTTTTGAATAACAGAAAGAGCTGCTTCTGATATTGCATAATGAGCGTTGGGGCTGTTTGTAGGAAGCGAAGGATTATCGGGATTATAATCCGCAATGCCAGCCTGAACAAATTGATGAAGAACATGCCTTCTGAAAGTTTCTCTCGTATTAGGGGCATATTTTTTACGATAATATATCGCGGCAAAAGCCATAATGCCTTTTGTTACAGTTTGACTTTCTCTTATTGAATTTTTCCAGAGGTCTTTCGGTTTAACGCCGGCTAAAGCAAGAAGTGTCAGTGCCGCCATTTCGTTTTGCTGTTCGGGCGGCAAACCTAATGCCTTGAGAATTTTTTGTGCCTCCTTCACTTTAGACATAGATGTCCTTTCTTTTTATGTCTGTGTTCTGAAAAGCAAGTTGTGTCAAAGAATCAATATTCTCATGTATATTTGCACAAGTCATTGCTCTTTTACCAATTTCAATAATTACATCTAATGGCGGCAACGGAATTGAGCGTATTTCGGTTGCGCTAACCTGAGTGCTACCGTTCAGCATACGAAAATATGCATCATAAAAAGAACTATTATACAAAACAGCCAATCCCCACGCTTCTTCTTCGGACAAAGTACCATTAGGCCGATAGATATAGTTAAGATGGTTTTCTAAACCAAGCCATTCACAAGGCAACATCCCATCAATCAGCGGCGCAGCTATAAGCCTTCGCATTTCTTCTTTTGCGCTGAATCTTCGAATCAAAACATAATTCCTATTCGGAACAAGAAGATACATCGATTCAGGTAATAACTCAATATACTGTGGCTTCTGCCGCGTGCCAGTAGGCCATATAACATTCATCGGATGAACATTTTGCAGCCATAAAAGTGGGGCATAATTTTTCTTACCCATATTTTTCTCTAATATAAACTGGACAGATCTAAAAGCCACCACTGGTCCTGTGGAAATCTCAAGACCGTATTTATACAAAGAACCTTTCAACTTCGCCGTCTTGTCGAAAACTATTTCACTGTGGTCAATATGCGGAATTTTCAAAACCTTTTCTCTAGTCTCAAGGTCAAGTATAACACAAAGAGGCAACCTCTTACACTTAGCCTGCATTATGTCTTTGATACCTGTACTTTTCGAAATTGTAACCAATTGTTGTAAATCAGAATGTCTGTTGCTGTCATAGCTGCCTTTAATAATAATATTTTCCTGCAGAACATCATCTCTCTCAAAAGCATGTCGTTGAGAATCAAAGATATGTATAAACTCAGGTTTTATTATTTCAAAGAAATGCTCACGAAACAACTGAAAATACTGGCCAGAAGCAAAACTTCGAGGGGTAATGAAAACCAACTCGCCATGTCCACTAAGAAGTGATGCGGAAACAGCCATAAAGAGAGCATAAATATTCGGCTGACCATGAACCACACATTCGGCAGCCTGCGCGTATATCCGACTTTGGTATCTTAAAATAAGGGGGATTTGAGATACATATATCAAATCTCGGCTTAATCCTATCGGCATTATAAAGGCTTGGATTTTTCTCTAATACGTATGCATATTTCAAAATAAAATCTTCGACGTTAATTTTAAATTCGAATATGATGTTTTTCTTCGTTAGATATTCAGCCAAATAAGAAAGCGTTTTTTCGAGAATTACTGTAAGGTTCGGGTCTATTTCATACACATTGAGCATCAGTTGTGGCGGCCTTTGCTTTTGCGATGCTAAATACTCACAAGCAGCACACGCCAAAATTCCGGTACCAGCCCCTGGGTCAATAAGCCGAGTCGTCTCATTCCTAGGCAAAAGCTGAGCGGCCATAAAATCTGCCACTTCAACAGGAGTAAAGTATTGACCTAACTGCTTTTTTGAGGCAGGCAAAACCGATGCAGAATACCACTGTCCCGCACGGTCAGCATAGTTTACGGGCCTTTCATCCATATAAGGTTCCGGCATCCCCAAAAGGAGCGGCATTCGTTCAGATTTATGAACAGTAGACTTCAGCATTTTCCCACTTTTGCCTCAAACCACATAATAATCATCGCTTTCTTTTCTATACGCCGGTCAGTTGAATTGTACGATATAGACTGTATCAAATCAGTAAAATAAATCAAGACAGTTTTTTTTCAGCCAGTTTTTGGTATAATAACCGTTAAAGGAAATCGTAATCAATTAAAAGAGCGGGTTCGAGCGGTCGCCGGCGGAATGCGCCGGAGGAAAGTCCGAGCAGGACAGGGCACGGTGGCGGCTAACGGCCGCCCGGGGCGACCCGAGGGAAAGTGCCACAGAAAATACACAGCCGATGGCTCGCCAAAGCGGCTCAGGCAATGGTGAAATGGTGCGGTAAGAGCGCACCGCGTCGCCGGTAACGGCGGCGGCACGGCAAACCCCACCGCCTGCAAGACCAAATATGCCGGTAGTCCGGCCCGGTCGATAATCCGGCGGGTAGGTCGCATAGAACCAGCCGGTAACGTCGGTCCAGATAAATGACCGGCCTGCCGGAAACGGCGGACACAGAACTCGGCTTACAGACCCGCTCTTTTAATTGATTATGATTTTGTCTCAATAGTCGGGATACCCGGCGTACCGTGAGAAATAGCCACAGGTACCGCTTCGATAACCCGCATACTTTTCCATTTACCCGCGAGAAACCGCAGCAGAAACAGAACTGCTAAAACACACACATAAGCCGTTAACGCCGTCCACGCCCAATAAAGACTGTCAAACCCCTTAGCCAGCCTGACAGCCAGATAACTTGGAATAACCATAATCACCCAATTCAATACCAGGGAAACAACCATAACAAATCGCGTATCCCCCGCCCCCTTTAAAGCCGCTGAAAAGATAAGATTGCCCGTATCGAACAACGAATACGCAGCCACCAAACACAAAAGTTTTATAACAATCGGGCGAATGGCGGTGTATTCCGCCGGATTAGCCTGGGCGGAAAATGGATACATAAATAACTCAGGAACCAGTACATATCCCGCTGCAATCAGAGACATATAGGTTATTGTCAAATACGCCGCAGACCATGTGCTTTTCTGTGCCAGGTCAGGTCTGTTTCTTCCCAGCGTCTGGCCCACCAGCGTACTTACTGCCATACTGAAACCCACCATCGGCATAAACGCGAGAAGATTAATCTGAAATGCCATGGAAGTAGCCGTTAGATATACCGGCGAGATTCTGCCTACAAGTGCGATGAAAATCGCGAATCCCAATATGTTGAGCATAAATTGCACACCGCTTGGCAACCCGTATTTCATCAGCCTCAAGAACAATTCCTTATCAAATCTCCAGCCGCCAGCAGTATTGTATTTTTGTCTATGACCTTTTCTTAAAAATAGCAGCAGATAAGCCAGCATCGCGAATACATTCGATGCGACAGTCGCCCATGCCGCACCGGCAATACCCCAGCGAGGCATATTAAAGTGTCCGAATATCAGGCAGTAATCAAGAACAATATTCACAAGGGTCGCACCGGCTGTAACCAACATCACCGTCCAGGTTTTTCCGCGACCGGTGAAAAAACATGAAAGCACCGACGCGATAAGCAGCGGCATCGAACCAAAACACAGAATTCGAAAATACGTTGCTTCATAACCTCGCAGCGACAAGTCGTGCCCCACGAGATTTACTATCTGTTCTGAAAATATTCCGACTCCGGCGATTATCAGACCTGCGGCGATTGAAAAATATATCCCCTGCCATAACGCTTCTCCGACTCGCTCCGTCCGCCCCGCTCCGTCATACTGTGCCACAAACGTATTAACATAAGTTGCCGTACCAAGAAACAGACTTAATATTGTAAAACTCGCCATCCCGGCAAACATTGCCGCCGACATCGTCGCACCAGAATACCACATCAAAAAAACACGGTCGATAAACATCTGAATCGTTTCAGCGCCGGTGCTAAGAATCAAAGGCAGCGCAATCCGCAGTACATCCCTGCACCCCCCTGTTGTAACCAATGATCTCGCCGTACTTTCGCTCATAAACAAATATATAACGGAACTTTTGCAAAAATGGGAAATCTGCCGAACGCAATAAGAATATTATCCCGAAGAAGTCGGGATTCAACAATCCTTCGACTTCGCTCAGGACAAGTTTTGCATTTTTAACTTTGATTTTTGAATTATTTTTGTCGTGTTATATTGGGGTCTTGAACCTTTTCCGGGTTCGAGTGCTTCCTGCTCAAAATACAGCTTGAATTTCTTCGCATAAGAACCAAGTCTCATCCTGATGATTACAGTATCATCGGAAATAGTCTGAAAGATTTTTCCCCTGTCCATGTTAATATGATGAAATTCCACGCCTTTATTCGGGTCATCGAGCCACGCTGCCGGCGCAGGCGAAGCGTCAAGCTGAACGAGAACCGTTTCAAAGGCCTGATTAACCATCATACCCGTCGTAGAGAGAACCTTATTGTCCTGATTTACTTCCTTTATGTCTTTGCGGAAACTTTCAAGCACCTGCCTTATAACAGCAATCCGCCTGGCATTCTCATTGTTATAAGGCTTATTCAGCACTTCGGCAGGAAATATCATTTTGCAGTCGAAACTAAGACCTTCCCACGGGCTGACAAATAAAAATTTAGGCCTTTCATCAACGGTAAGAAGATATTTTCTCTTGGCAGTCAATTCGTTCTCATTGAAACCAACCATCGTAAACCAGCGTTCATAGCCGTCTTTTTTCGCACCGGCCGACGCAATTACGTTTTTGCTCTGGCTGACAAGCTCGTAGTTCGGCAGATTGATAGCCGCCAGAGCCTCAATCGAGGTGGTCTGATTCAACGCCACATTTCTGTAACCCTGAATAACTTCGTTAGCGTCCGGCGGACTTTCAGGAGTCAGAAATCCTGTAACATAACACCCGCCTGCGTAGATACTCAGGCATACCAAACAACCCAAAAACAACGCTTTCATTGTTTTCACAATATCAATCCTTTAAAGAGTTAACCACAGATTTCACAGATTCACACAGATTTTTCAGACCGGATAACAAGATTAAAATGTATTTTATTTCTCTTTTTTTTATCTTTGTAAATCCTGTAAATCCTGTCTAATTTTTTATTTCTCCGCGAACTCCGCGACCTGTGCGGATAAAAATAATTTAAACCTCTTTTGCGTTAATCCATTTCATCATTTTCCGCAGCTTTCTGCCGACTTTTTCGAGCTGGCTGTTATGATCTTTTTTATACAGCGCGTTGAAATTCTTCATACCCGTGCTGTATTCATTGACCCATTCTTTGGCGAATTTGCCGGAGGTGATTTCCTTGAGTATTTTCTTCATTTCAGCCTTGGTCTTCGTCGGTGACAATTCTCGGCCCGCGGGTCAAATCGCCATACTCAGCGGTATTGGAAATGCTGTACCGCATATAGCTCATGCCGCCCTGATACATCAGGTCAACGATCAGCTTCACTTCGTGCATACATTCGAAATACGCGATTTCGGGCTGATAACCCGCCTCGACGAGTGTTTCGAAACCCGCCTTAATCAGCGAAGTCAGGCCGCCGCACAGAACGCACCTGCTCGCCGAACAGGTCCGTTTCGGTCTCTTCCTTGTATGTCGTCTTGATAATGCCCGCCCTTGCACCGCCGATACCGTTGCCCCAGGCAAGCGCGATTTTCTTCGCGTTGCCTGTGGCATCCTGCTCATACGGCAACGAGACACGGCACGCCGCCGCCCTTTTCATATTCGCTGCGAACCAGATGTCCCGGCCCTTTCGGAGCAATCATCACAACATTGATATCTTTTGGCGGAACGATGTATTTGAAATGAATATTAAATCCGTGGCAGAAACCAAGCGTCTGGCCAGCAACAAGATTCGGCTGCAATCTGGCTTTCGTAAATTTTGCCCTGAACTTCATCCGGCAGCGTAATAATAATCAGCGCCGCTCCATTCATCGCCGTTTTGATATCGCCAGGCTTAAAGCCATGCTCTGTGCGCCAGCTTGTAATTGTCCGTTCCCGGCAATTCCGCAACCGCGACCTCGATGCCGCTGTCGCGCAGGTTCAGGCTGTGAGCATGTCCCTGGCTGCCGTAGCCGATAACCGCAACTTTTTTGCCCTTCAATGCGTCTATGGGCGCGTCTTTTTCATAATAAATCGTTAATGCCATACTCTGTTTCTCCTTATATTTCTGAATAAAAATTGCTTTTTCGCCATCTTGCCCACAGCGGCAAGTTTTCCCATTATAATCCCGTCTGCGGCTTAGGCAAGAAATTTAACTGGTAAAAGCTGAATTGATTGAGGTTTTTTTCATTCTTTTCTTTCTTATCATTCTTATAATTCTTGTTAGTTGTCGCTTGTTTGTCGCCTGCCTGTCTTTTGTTTGTCGTCTGATTGTCGTTCTGTTTGTCGTCTTCTTCGGCGTTAATATCATAAATATCTGTTTGGCAAAGCTTTGCGATAGTGCCTCTGTTTGTCGTTCTGAATGTCGCAATTGACCACTTTTGCAGCTTATCCCTGTCCGTTCCGTTGACTGCTGCATTCTGTGTTCTGAATTTCTTACTGTTTTTCCTTGCGTAGTGCCGTTTTTCTGGTATATTTAACGCCTGAGTATTAAATCAACAGCAGAATTCAAGGCAGGATAGCAATGCAGTTGGCCGCAAGGATGCAAAAGAAACAATGGATTATCAAACCGGCAGACAGCCGAGCGGAAAATCTCGCGAAATCTCTCAGTATTTCTCCCGTAACCGCACAGGTTTTAATAAATCGCGGGGTTAACGATATCGACACCGCCAAAATTTTCCTCAACCCCAAACTGACAGAACTTATCGCCCCCGAGCGGATGCCGGGAATCCCGCAGGCGGTAACGCGAATAAAACACGCCATCAAAAATAATGAGAAAATCACTGTCTATGGCGATTACGATGTTGACGGAATCACCGGCGTGGCAATTCTCTGGCAGATTATAAAGCTCCTCAAAGGCAGCGTGGATTATTACATCCCCCACAGAATCGAGGAAGGTTACGGCCTGAACGCAGAAGCCGTAAAAAAGCTGGCAGCATCCGGGACAAAACTTTTAGTTACCGTCGATTGCGGCATCACCGCTGCAAACGCCGCCGAAACCGCCTCGCAAACCGGTGTTGATCTGATAATCACAGACCATCATCGTCCCGACCATAACACACCAAAAGCGTTAGCAATTGTTCATCCAGCGATGGACGCCTCATATCCCAACCAAGATGCCTCCGGCGCAATGGTCGCCTTCAAACTTGCATGGGCAATCGCGAATGAATTCAAGGTCGGTACAAGGCTTGATACCGAATTGCGAGAATTTATGCTCAATGCGACAAGCCTTGCCGCTATGGGTACTGTCGCCGATATCGTTGACCTTAGAGGCGAAAACAGAATCCTGGTCAACTACGGCCTCAAAGCCCTTCCGCAATGCAAAATGCCCGGTATTCAGGCCTTGATAGAAACAGCGGGACTTACAGGACACGGACTTGACAGCTTTCATATCGGTTTTCGGCTCGCCCCGATACTTAACGCCGCCGGCAGAATGGGACACGCGCGACTGGCCGTCGAACTTTTAACATGCGACAGCCCGATTCGTTCGACGCAAATTGCTGAATATCTCAAGGAACAGAACGCCCAGCGGCAGCAGTACGAGAGAAAAATCTTCAAGCAGGCCTGCGAAATGATTACCCAGCAGGGACTTAACCACCCCGACAGAAAAAGCATCGTCCTGGCGGGCGAAAACTGGCATACCGGCGTTATAGGTATCGTCGCTTCGAGAATCGTCGATAAATTCTATCGGCCAACGATTATGCTAAACGCCTCCAACGGAATCGCCCAGGGTTCCGGACGCTCAATCGCAGGCTTCGACCTGCTCGGTGCAATTACCGCCTGCTCACATCATTTAACAACTTTCGGCGGTCACAAAATGGCCGCCGGCATAACCATTGAAACACAAAAAATCGAACACTTCGCCGCCGACATCGAGGCCTATGCAAAAGAACATCTCAGCCAGGAGGAAGTCGCCGACAAACTTCATATTGACGCCGCGGTTCCATTAAACCAGTTTCGCAGGCAGGCCGTCGAAGAATTGCTCACACTGGCCCCATTCGGACAGGGCAATCCAAGACCTGTTTTCGCCACGAAAGGCGTCAAACTGGCCTCACCGCCGCGAAGGGTCGGGGCTAACAGCGACCATCTGCAAATTGTGATAACCGATAGCAAACATACAATCCGCTGCATCGGCTTTGGCATGGGAAAGCTCGAAAAAAAGCTGCTCGAAAACCAGTTTTTCAACATCGCCTACGAACCTGACATTAATACTTATAACGGCAGTTCCTCCGTCCAACTGGCGCTTACCGATATCCAGTTTGAATAATCCCAATTAACCGCAAGGCCGCAAAGGTCGCAGAGGTTTTTTAATCCAAAATCAAAATTCTTTGATCTCAAGGTAACCGTCCGACCAACTACAGGTTGCGGATAGTACACAAGTGAAATTTATTTTTACGAAGAATGGGGCTGTCGTTTAGTTGTTTTGAGTTGGGTTTGCTTCTGTGACAGATTTGAAATACAGCTTTTTCCAGTTTGGAGGTGTCAGTTCGGCAATCCGGCTGTTGGGGTGCGTGCTGACACGTTCAAGAACATCCCTGAAATATACGAATGGGTCAATATCACTTAGTTTGCAGCTTGCAACCAGACTGTATATGGTCGCTGCCCTTTGGGCTCCGTTCTCATTGCCGGCAAACAGCCAGTTTTTACGCCCGAGAACAACCATTCTTAAAATCCGTTCTGAAAGATTATTATCTATCGAAAGGATTCCGTTCTCAATATATCTGTTTAATGCTTTCCACTGACCAAGTGCATAATTTATCGCCTTGCCAATTGGACTCTTCGGCAAAATCTGTAGCGACCAGCTATCAATGACTCTGCGAATCTCTTCGAGAATGGGTTTACTCTTTTCCTGACGCAGTGACTTTATACTGTCAGCGTCAAGGTTACGTCTCTTTGCATCACGTTCCACATCGTAGAGACTGCCTATCAATGCGAGCATAATCCCGGCTCGCTCCTTATCAGTCTCAATAGCCTCATCAAACTTGCGCCTGCAATGCCCCAGCAGCCTACCTCAGTACATCTGCCTTCGGCAAAGAGCTTGTCGTAACCCTTGTATGCATCCGCCTGTATATATCCGCTGTAACTCCCCAGAAAATTGATAGGCCCATCCCGACATCGTGTCGGTGTAAAATCGAACACAACATTATCACTCATATCGGCATATACCCATAAATAACCGTCATAAGTGCTTTTACGATCCTTGCACTGAACAGGGATGGTCGTATCATCGGTATGAATCTTAGGCGATTTTAACAACTGCCTCTTCATTTCTTTGGCGATAGGCTCAAGCAGACCGGCACATTGCCCTACCCAGTCACACATAGTGGAACGCCTGATTTCCACATCATGCCGACCGAAAATATTCTCCTGACGATTAAGCGGGAGGTGGTCGGTATATTTGCTGGTAATTATATGAGCAAGCAGTCCTGTCCCGGGACGACCCTTTTCTATGGGAAATGCAGGAAGTTCTGCTATGGATACATTTTCTTTGCAGTCAGGGCAGGCATATTTAATGCGCACATGCTGACGAACAACAAATGATGCAGGCACATAATCAAGCTGCTCTGTTATCTCTTCGCCGATTACCTGTTTTTCTTTTCCGCAGGATGGGCAGATAAGTTCCTCTTCCGGGGGATGATACTCTATCCGCTGGCGGGGTAAATCCTCAGGTAAAGGACGTCTGCCATGATGACTGGCATTCTTTGGTTTCGGCGTTTCAACACATGCATCAGCCTTTTGTTGTTCTGCCGCAATCCTCGACTCAAGTTCTGTACAAAGACCCTCAAAAAGCAGCCTCTGGGCAGGATCAAGCTTCTCGCTCCTTCTGCCGAATACATGACGCTTGAACCAGGCCAGCTGCTGATTGAGGTCGTCAACATTAGCCAACAGTTTTAAAACCATCTCTCTGAGGGTTTCAACGTCGCTGGGCAGTTCTGTAATAGGTGTGTTTGTTGTAATCATTTATTCCGTTAAAGCTTTTTTCTACATCATTATCCGTAACGATGACTCCTATATATCATATAATCGGATAATGTCAAGAGAAATAATGATAATATTCAAAAAAAAGTGAAATATTTTTTTTGAGATTATCAAAATATGCCGTTTCCAATTGAAAATCTTTTTCGCTGATGTGCCGAACAAAGGTCTATGCCCTCGAGAACCAGCGTCAGCCTTGCCAAATCCATCTCAAGACATTTTACTGAAGAATGATGCGGCAATCGAAATACACCCTCTTCCAGCCTTTTGTACCATAGACAAAACCCCGTCCTGTCCCAGAATAGTATCTTGCATCTGTCGCGGTAACGATTGAAAAATACAAACAGATGACCGCTTAAAGGGTCCTGCCCTAAAATAGTTTGTGTCATCGCGGCCAGACGGTCGAAACTGCAACGCATATCAGTTGGATCAACAGAGACAAAAATACGTACCGAACAGGGTAAAGTCAGCACAACTGTGTTTCCTTTAATGCAGAGAAAACCTTATTGATTGTGCCCTGGTCAATGTCAGAGGGTATTTTCAGTATATGACCGCTTCTTAGTATAAGTTCCAATGGCTGCGGCTTTGGGCGTATGACGGGAACTTCGATAAATGCCGGATTATCTGGTGTTGTTGGAGTAACGAATTTTTGAGGCTGCTGACCTGCCAGCTTTCTACGCCAAGAGTAAAATGCCCATTCGTGAAGACCTTCCTGTTTGCAAAATTGATGAATTGACAGATTGCTTGATTTGTATGTTTCCAAAACCATTTTCCAGAACTCGGTCTGGTCCGCTTTTGTGACTTTACCATTATCGCTCATGATTTTGTTCCTTAAATAAACCTCAAAACCAAAAACGATTATCCCTACCTCATCAGCATTTACAATATGTACTTGGTCGGACGGTTACGAACTAACTGACTCTGGCAGGACAGTCTGCTCTTCGGCACATATTGAAATTGGCCCCAGGCCGCGTGAGAGCATGGAGCATCGCTACTGGGTCAGGCAAACGACCAAATACTTTGAGAAAAAAGGATATGAGGTTACGTGCGAGCATCCTGTTAAGGGCAACGGCGCTGTTGATATTTTGGCAACCAGACCAGGTCAGCAGATTGTGATTGAAATTGAGACCGGCAAATCCGATATCAAGAATAACCTGGCCAAGATCATAGATCACGGCTTTGACAAGATAATATTTGTTGCCGCCAATCCGACTGCTGCCGGTATGTGTCAGAGAATAGTTGCCGATTTTGCCGGCACTGAAAAAACTATTATCGAGGTACTTACCTGGCTGGATATTGTATAGTAAACAGCGACCATATTATTTGGTAAATCCCTTGTGTTGTCGGACATTAATCGCTTTCCAGTTAATCATGGGATGCATTCGGATACGATCCTGAAGGGATGTATCATCGGTTAAAAGTTCAGGGGCGATTTGTCCTTTATCGAGCAGCAGATTTAAAAATTCCTCCTCAGGCTTTGTAAATGGTAAAATTGCAGAAAGGGCCTGCTTGCATTCATCAACAAGTTTTTTGCCATATTCAGCAAAGTCTTTTTGTTCTTTACCGGAGTCATGGCTTAGTGTTGGAAAAAGCTGTCTGATAAGATCATCGGTATCAAAGTTGATATTTTCCAGCGAAACCGTTCTCCAGTCTTTACGATTCATTGCGCCATATACGACAAAGGCAATTCTAAGTTTATTACACTCAAGATTTGCCTTGTACATGATTTGATGGCAGTCGAATAAATCTCTGGCCTGTCGGCGCAACAATAACGCTGCGAGTTTGCCTGCTGCAAGTTCGTGAATATCCACAATGGGTATATCTTTAGCCTGCCATACTCCCAAAAGTTTAGAGTCCATTTTGGCAATCGGCCATAACGGGATACGGAACATGAAGTTGATATCAACTTCCAGATTTGATAACTGGCCGGATGAGCTTTGATACTGCAAAAGCCATTTGCCGCCGGCGTGTTCATCAGGCATTTGTCGGATATTGAATCCTTCACGGGAAAAGACAGCACCAAGAGCCTGTTCGATTTTGGGCGCACTTATAAGTATTCCATCCTGATCTTCGGGACCAATATAGTTCAAATCAATATCAACGGAAAGTCTTGGCACATCGAATATGAAAAGATTCAATGCAGTTCCACCTTTGAGAGCCAGCTTGCCTTTGAGAAAAGGATGACTATCGAGAGCATTGAGTAAGCCCAGTAATTGCGCCGCCTTTTCGAGCACATTGGGTCTGAAGCCTGTTTTACGGGCTTCTGCGGATATTTTTTCAGAAGAGATTCTCATATTACCTCCATCCATGAACGGTTAAGGATATTTTCTGGTACAACAAGATTCCAGTCTGACACCAGTTGGCCCAGCTGTCGTTTACTGCGGTTGAGATAGTGTGGTTGTTGCGGTCGCAATTTATAAAGCTGTTTTAAGTGACTGTCATCAACCATAAGGGCCTGGCGGTGCTGATCCAGAAATAGTCCGACTTTGGCGGCTGTTGTTGCATTAGCAAGCAAGAGAGTGTATTCGATTACCTTATCGATATCAAAAAACTCCACGGATTCCAGGGATCGCCAGATTTCCTCCCAGCCGCCTGAAATATCAGGGCGAGCCAGAACATCAACGAGCGTTCGTTCCAGACTGGTAACTTTTATACCAAGACCTGAACGCTCGGCTTGTTCTACTCCGAAATTTTCTTTACCATTTTTTCTAAGTTCAAGCGGCATCAGGATGCAATGAAATTCATAATCGCCAAATTTAGTCGGAATAGACCTTTTATTAGATAGATAGTAAAACCGGTTAAAAACCGAATAAGCCTTTCCATGAAACTCCAGTGCTGTATGGTAGGCCAGTATCGCATCAGGGGTCATTTTGGCTGCTAACAAAAAGGAATCAACCTGGCAGGTTCCTGGTGGGCTGTCATAGGGTGTAACGGCATAGAGTTGTCGTCTGACATTTACGATTCGCCCCTGGCGGCGGTAATAGGACAGCAGTGAATTACGCCTCGAAGGAGTGGTTTTACCTCTTTTACCCAGAAACCTGTCTACTTCTTCGATGGTAAAAACCGGATTTTTGTTAAAAAATTCTTCTATTTTCATTGTTATGCCCTTACTTGACAACACGCTGACATATATATGATATTATTACATATATATCGCTATGAGGTCAAGCAAACTTTAGTTGATAATTGACAATAATCTGAGAAACATTGTTAAATTTATATATATTTCGCTCTTTTGTCAAGCGTAGGGTTTCAAAAAAACAAGGCTAATGTTATCTATATTTGCCCCGTCTTCGGTAGTGCGTACTAATGCGATATGAGCTTTGTAGGGTTTTGTAGAGCGATCTATTGAAATCCGGCCGCATTAAATCCTTTCGTGAGACCAATATAGCGGGGACAGAATTTTCCTGGTAGATGTTCTTTTTTCTGCGGTAGATCGCACTGTGGGATTCTATTATATAATCTATAGCAAGGCCGCGGTAAGAGGGCAGAAAGAAGTCTGCGTATTCAATCATCTTTTTGCCATTTTCGATAACAAGGGTCGGCTGTTGATAGAAAAACGGTATGCCGTACTGGTTCAGGGTCTCGGCTATGATTTTGTGTTCTTTGGATTTATAAGGGTATAAAGTATCCTTGACTTTGGCTTCCAGAGAATCTGTCGTGTTTGAAGCAATCATTGTTTATTTACCTGTTTTGCCTCTTTTGCGATTTTCCTGGCTATGGCAGTTAGCTGGCCTTCTGTGTGGTTTATGATCTTGAACAGCTCGCTGTTGTGCTTCTGGAGCTTTTCAGCGGCCTTGAGAGTATCGGTGAGTTTTTGATGTTCGTGTCTGGCTGTATAAATTTGAGCTTGTTCAGTGAGTTCTTTGATTCGTCGCTCGTTTTCAGCAACGGATTTGTCAAGCCGTTCCAGCCGGGTATCAATACCAACAAGCTGGTCATATCTGGCGGCCAATTCTTGAGAGGCTCTTTTCTTTGTTGATGTGGGCAGTTTTGAGAATACATTTTTTGTTTCCTCAAGTCTTGCGATATGGCCATTGCGGATTTGGTGAGCTTTTGCTCGAAGCTGTGCCATTCTTTCGGTCAGGTAGCCTTCTGCCGGCAGCATTCTTTTTAGCCTGCACAAGGACATTGCCCGCTTCTTGCGGGTGTTCGTTTAAAGAGTTGGCTTCCCTGCGTATATTTCGCATGCTTCGTGAGAGTCTGTCTGACAGGTGCCGGTCTCTGTATAAATTCGCCATATTACGACGGGCATCCGGCAGGTTTGTCGATACACGTGGAAAGTTATAACCTTTGCCATGTAAATGTGAGATAAATGCAAGTATCCCAATAATAAGAGCCGCTATGGTAATGGTTTGAATTATCTCAGTATCGACGGGCGGACTCAATTTAAGCATTTGGGCTATTAATATACATGCTCCTATCGTGATACCCATACCAGCCCAGGTGCCGCCAACCTGTTTTATGGACTGGTACATTACAAAGGATAGAACAAGTACCGCAAAGCCAACTGCAATCGGGCCTAAATCTTTTATGGAAAGCCCGTTTGCCTTTTCCCACCATACAAGCCCTAACGATAGAGCAAAACCCATGCTCGCAGACATTGCTATAGCCGGTCTTTGCCGTTCAGATTTTTTGCCTAAGACCGAATAGGCAATGGACGTGAAAAAGGTAAAACCCAGCACAAAGTCAGGTATAAAAGTCTCCAATAATTCATAGAGATGGAGATTATCAAGCAGCGTTTCGGGCTCATGAAAGACTCTTAGATGTACTGGTATTTATACTTTTCGGCGATTTGGCTTTTGAGGCCTGTTTTTATCGGTATCCAACTGCCTCATAATCTTTTCAAACCAGACAGGCCCAACGAGATCGTCAATATTTGCCGCCGCTGGGGTTTTTCTCCGTACAACAGAATTGTAGCTTGGCGGCTCTAAAGAATAGAGATAACTGTAATTTATATAATCCCTTTTCTGTTCTTCCCCATTTGAATAATATTTGTCGATGTCCATTTTAATTACTTGCCAGTAACAAAGAAGAATCTGTTTGCATATTTAAATCTTTCGCAAACAACTGTCGCCTTTAAGAATTCTTTACAGGGATATTGTGGCTTTGTGCTTTTCTGCTATTTCTTCTCTTTCCAATGCCATGATGTAAGTCCGCAATTCCACGACAATATTAAAATCTTCCAGCAATTGCATCGGGAAAATCTGAAAATTTTTCAAAAAAACCTAAATTTGAGGAAGTTTGGGGCTGTTGAAAGACTCCCGCAGTCACCAATAAAATATAATAATACGACTGTCCCTATTTATTTCCGCCGTTTTCCAAATCAACAAGGTCTTCCTCTTCGACCGGCATAAACCACTTCTGTGCGATAAACGTTGGTATAACAGCGCTTGCTATGACCACTCCTACAAGAATCGAATATTGCGTCTGATTAATGATGCCTGCTGTCAGGCCGAATACGCTCGATATCGTTCCAAATGTAAGGCCGGTACTCATAAGAAGAGTTGTGTACATACTGCCGTGAGGGATGTATTTTTTGGCAAGGAAATAAACGCCAAGAAATTTTGCAGCAATTTTGAGAATGAAAAGAATCGCAAAAAGGCCGAACGCTGCGATAATCATCGGAACTGAAACCTTTAAGCCGCCGACGATAAAAAATATCGGCGTAATGAAAGCATAAGCAACGGTTCGCAGGCGGTTTCTGACAACTTTTGTTTCAGATGTCTCCTTGAAGTGGCCTGACATCATCAATCCGAGAAAAAACGCGGGCAGGACAGCGTGCCCGTCACCCAGCTTTGCAAAATACATAAACAGCAGCAACAGCACGAAAATATATTTTATCTCAGGTTCAATAACTTTATTTTTTAAAGTGCGGCTGTGAAAAACAAGATGGGAAAATTTTGTTGCGAATACTATGACAATAATCGAGACGATAAGAAAAACGGCGGTGTAGATGGTAGGTTTGGCGAAAAGGACGCTCAGGGCAATGGCGGTACCCATATCAGTAACGAAAGTGGCGGCCATAAGAAGTTTGCCGACTTCAGTTCTTGAAAGACCTGTTTCCACCAGTACCGAATAGACGACCGCAAGCGATGTTGTGGAAAGGGCAGTTCCTGCGATAAGAGATGCCTGTAATGTCCAATGCGCTATAAAAAAAGTGTAAAGAAAAACTCCCGCAAAAGGAACCAGAAAAGAGGAAGTGCCTATGAGGAAGCTTTCCTTAAATTTTTCCCTCATAAGATGAGTGTCTATTTCGGACCCTGCCAGAAAGGTAAGAACGATGCCGCCAAAACTGGCAATATATAACATCCAATCTTCTGCCTGAAGACCGAAATAAGCTGCTGCGGTGCCGATAAGAATTTCTATAATGGCCACAGAAAGCCCTGCTCTAAGAGAGACAATACTTGCCAGAAATACCAAACTGCCGACAATTAGCGGAACGGCATCAACTTTAACATTCATAATCCTGTCCTTTCAAAACAAAAAAACCTCTACCTTTACTGGTAGAGGTTATCATCCTTTTTTTACAGGCGGTTGTTCGGCGAACCTCATCGCCTTGCTATATTTAATTTTGTTAAAAGTTAAGATAAAGCAAAACAGGTATGCTTTCAACAAAAAACTATGAAGGACAATAGCCTGCAGTGCCATGATGCAATTTTACAAAACCACCATCACCGTATTACTCGGCGAACCAACGCCTGCTTTATTTATTGCTATAACGCGATATTCGAGTTCCGCATCTTTGACCCATCGGGTTCTCCAAATAAAAACAGTCAAAAACTGGTTTGTCCGTTAGGGCTCCCTACGGAGAACGGCATCCATAAGCTCTATCCGGGATTATGGGCTTTAGCTTTCTCTGCGAGGGTTTTTGCCAGAGAAGGATCGTGTTCGAACAAATGGTTCATAAATAGGTTTATCTGTTCGAATTTGGCGTTCATATCATTGAACTGTTTTTCCTGGGCCATAAGTCTCTCTTCCGTAAGGGCCCTGGTTTTCCTTTCCTGCTCCAGCTCTTTTTCAAGCCGGCTTTTGGCTTCAGAATCGATAACCAGATCATCCTGGCTGATGGTATCCTGCATACCAATGAACTTGGTGTAATAATTTACCATTCTCATTTCTTTCCAGCCAAACCTGTACATGTAAGCATTTACGTTTTTGTACCTTGACCGCCAGTAGCAGGCAGCACTGTGACGAAAATCATAGGGCCTGATTTCGCGTATACTTTTACCGCCTTTTGTCGGCTTGTCGCCGAGGACATTAACAAATACGCGTTTTATGTACTGACAGAATGCCTTCCAGTCTATGTTGAAAAAAGATTCTTCGGGCTTTTTGTTAGACAGATACTCTTTCAATATCTGTGACGATAAGACGAGCTTGATTTTTCTGCCAAAGGTTTTGGCATAACTGTCTTTTATATCGAGTTCGAAAAGATTGCTATCGCTGAGCCAGTGAAAATCTCCGACTTTCAGGCTCATAAACTCCGTCGGGGCCCTGATGCCGGAATCAAACAGAAACCACAAGTAAACATGATACTCATATTTGCAGTGATTGATTACCTTTCTTAGCTCATCTATAGTGAAGTAGATAAACTCATTTTCGTCACCGCTATCTACCGCCAGATCGATGGTAATATCTTTAACGATGCGGTCGTGCTCTAACTCTCTTTTCTGGAACCAATGCCAGAAGGCCTTGAAGACCTTGATATAATCCGTGACGGAGCGATATTTCCTGCCATCATTGCGTTTGATTTCACCAGAGGCCATTTTGTTAAAGAAGGCCAGCAATTCGCGTCTGGTAGCTTTTGTGATATCATCTATTCCTATATTGCTTACAACCCATATTATCCGCTGGCGAAGTGTATTGAGCCTTATGTAGCTCATTTTGCCTTTTCTGGCAACGTTGTAACCGGCTTCCATGTCAAGAAGGTATTCGAGAATCAATTTCTTGTTTATGTCCGAGAGAGAATTGCCGAAGCGTGTGGATACCTTCAGCTCTTTTTTCCATTGTTCCCAGCGTTGCTTATTCTTGAACGGATCGGCTTTTTCATTCATAAGATGAGGGGATACGCAAGACTATATAAATCTTGCGAAAATCCCGAAAAAGTCTTCAAAAATACACTACGCCCCGGCCGGAGGTGATGTATTTTTGACGCACATCCCAAATGCAGTGGGTATTTATCATACTGGTATACAAAATTATGACGTGTCAAATATCCAGCTTGGCCAGGCTTGTTAATCTCTCAGGAGAAACACCGGCAGGTTTATAAAGTTTTTTCTTTCTGTTAGGTATACAAGCCTATAACTTTAACAATGTTGAGGATTCATGAGGTGGAACACTTTGGAAAAGAAAAAAGCTAAATGGATTGTGATTTTGTTTGTGGTGGTTTTAATAGCGGTGGTGGCTGACATAGCCATCAGGTCAAACCGGAGTCATCAAAGCAAGGATTTAGTCATACCTGTTGAATTTATGTACAAGTACCCGGACTGTGCAAATAAGCTAATTAAGACGGCCAACCTGACAAATGTTCGTATGGTTCCGCCTGGAACATTGGAACAGAAACGGTTAAGGCAATCCAGCCTTTATAATCGAAACATGTCGGAGAAATAGTCGATAAGATTTCACCCAGAAGAACGGGCCAGTTTATTCAGAATAGTCTTTGACTCGTTGTACTGCCGAAACTGTTTTTCTTTGCGGATAAAGTCGCTGGTATGGCTGAAACTTCTGCCATTGCTCCAGCGGCTTCCGAGTTTTTTATGCAATAGCTCATGGTATACAATAAAATCTACCACATATTCAGGCACATCCATCCTGTCCAGAGACATGCTGACCATCACGGTATCATGCGTCTGGTCATAATGGCCGAACTTTCGAAATGTAAAGGTCTGGCTCCAGGCAAGACGCGGACGATTCATACTGCCGTTGAAATATGAGTTATTGACACGCTCAAAGGATTCCGCAAGATTATGGTGCAACCCTTCAGCATGTTCTACAATACCGCTTAACAGGTCAAGTTCAGAAAGTATTTCCTGATAAGGTTCGCTCAGCATTGTATCAAGGATCAATTGCTTATTATTAGCTTTTTGAAATATCCATTCAGCGAGTAACCGCAGAGTTTCCCTGTCAAAACATATCATAGGCGTCGGCAGTTTCGCCAGGATCAGGTTTTTATAGCTTCGGGTCTGATACACTCCTTTTATCGGCAGGAAATAAACCCGTACCGGAACCGTTTGTTTTCTTGTGTTGTTTACAGCTTCAGAGAAGATGGGCATCGCTTGCCTAACAGCGGTGATATACGAATCAAAGTTCTCCCGCTGGGCGAAATATGTCATCCATCCTCTTATAGCACGTGATTGAGATTTAAGCTGTTCCGGTCTCACCTTTTTGGCCTGAATTTCCCCTTCAATATTCTCGCTGGAAGAACGAATAGAATCATAAATATTCTGTATATGTGAGTCCCCGTCAATTCGAGCCAGTTGTTCAAGAGTGTGATTAAAGTAGCTTCTCATGCCAGGAAATGACACACTGCCTGGAGGCGGATCATTCGTCAAAGCTGTCTCTTCTGCTGCTATAGAATCAAAATCAATATTACTCAGAAACTTATAAGCTTTACGGGAAGGTGCCGGCAGTGAATCATGCTTCAAGCCCGTTTCCTTTAATATCCGGCCAATACTCTCAAAACAGCCGTTGACATCTTTTTGTAATTGTATCAATCGCTGATGCGAAACAGGCCGTGAAATATCATGTCTGACACGGTTCGCAAATTTTACAAGTCCACTAATACGAAGTCTTTTCTTCATAGATGACTGCATAACAGACAAATAGATATTTGTCAACATAACGGCAAACCGTTAATTTTATAAACCCCATTGTATTACCACTGGCTAATCCTCACAAAAAATTTATTCAACATAGGCAAGCCGTCCCACGGGACACAATAGCTTGCCAGAGGATTTTAGCACATGAAAGCACTGATGCAAAAGCAGTCATCATGAAGCGATTCCTCGACGAGAAACACGGATTGGCCGGAGGCCAGCCAAGGTTTTGAATAGATAGTTCTCTAATGTAATTTCGCACGTAAGCTCTCGACGAGAGAGTAATTTCTAAACAATCTGTAAGAAACTAATTTTAACCATGATGGCACGCTACTATGCAGAGCGTGCCATCGCTTTTTAACGAAAGGAAAAGGTGTAACTATGCAAGAAACAATTTGTGCAAAAGTAAATCCGAGGTTGTTAACCAAAGCAGACAGATTTTTTCTGGGTACTGCTGAGGGCAGGGTCATTGAGATCCTGCAGAATGCAAGAAGAGCAGGTTCCACAGAGGTGAGAATCTCAAACAAGGATGGGTTTGTAACCGTTGAAGACAACGGCTGCGGCATTGAAGATTTCCAGAAGCTGCTGGATTTAGGAGGCAGCGGCTGGGATGAGAAACTTGAAGCAGGCGAAGACCCTGCAGGTGTAGGACTTTTCAGTCTTGCACCAAAAGAGGTAACGATTACATCTGGTGACAGACAAATCGTTATCGATAAAGATGGATGGACAGGAAGACCGGTGCAGGTAACGAAGATTCCGAAAGAGGTAACCGGAACTATCGTTAAATTTAGGGATGAAAAGCCGTGGGATATGGAGCTTGTTGAGAAACACGCTGTATTCGCGGGTATCAGGGTCATTGTGGATGGCAAGTACTGCCACTCGATGCCATTCTGCAGCAGCGAAGCTGTGCATTATGACAATCCAGGCTGCAAAATTGAAGCCACAAAAGAACTATCCAAATATCACAGTAACTGGACATCAAATTATTATCACGGCAGAGTGCTTGTGAATTTCCATGGCCAGGTTGTGCAGTTGGATTACTGGCCAAGCAAGAACAGGCAGGGTATTACAGTCCTGGTGGATATTGCAGATCAAACCAATATCCGCCTGATGCTCCCTGCGAGGACAAGGCTGGTGGAAAATCAAGCCTTCGAGCAACTCAAGGCTGCCATCGAACTGGAGTATTACAAATACTTCCAGAGGCAGAAAACCCATACGCTGCACTATGAAGAGTATCTCCGTGCAAAGGAACTCGGCATTGAGTTGCCGGAAGCCGAGCCTCAGTACAGCGTCGGTCTTATCAGCGGTGAATATAACGAGCCTGTTGAGATAGCAGTACCGAAGAATTTCAAAGTCGAAGACGGCTATCTGTGCTTTAACGGAGACTGCAAGAACGATATGGCAGAGACAAATGCCCATTTATTGGGAGCATTGGGAGAATTTAAAGATAAGCCCTTTGTGCCTGTGACTATTGGTAGCTGTTATATGGGTTACAGTTGGACAAAGCTGCCAAAAGTAACAAAAGTTGAAGTTATAAAAGGCAAGGAAAAACTTCGGCACTCGATCAACTGCGGCGAGATAGCATGTTTTGATAAGCTGTCGATAACAATCCACACATCCGATGGCAAAACATTCAGTTCCGATGTTGATATGGCAGTCATAACAGAACCGCCAAAAGGTAAATACCAATGGTCGGAAGAAACTGTATACGTAACCAAAGAAGCAAGGAACCATTTATCCGCCGAGAATATATGGTTTCATCTGGGCGGCTACAGCGATGAAGGCGACAGTTTCGATACCCAACTTTCCTACTTTGAGAAAGAGCTGGATGAATTCTGGAACGAGCTTATAGGGCCGTATGAAACGGTAAGACAGCAGCTTATAAAAGAGCTGTATCCGCTGTACGATAAATGGCAGAAGATTACAATATTTTCAGACAATAGTCTTGAGATTGTTTTCAAGGATGGCAGGAGACAAAGGGTAAATCCGCCTGCCGAATCTGCTTAGAATCAATTTAGTATCAATCGTCAAAGCACATCTCTTCAAAGTCGAGAGATGTGCTTTTTGTTTTTAACCACATCTTATCAATTGAAAGGAAAGGTGAAATTATGGCTTGGAGACCAAATGAACAATTTATTGAAGGCGTCCTGGACAATACTGTGCCAGGGAAGGTTACCGGCTGGATGAGATTTGCCGGCATTAAGGAAAAGGTTGTGTTTGACTTGGAAGGCAACTTCCACAGGGACATTCGTGGAGCGAAGGTCAGACTTCGCGGAGATGGCGAATCTGCAAATACAGAAGAATCAGCAAAATATATGGAAGGCTTTTCAAAATTACAGAAAGGCAACGTTGGTGACATGACAGCAGGACTGCCGCCGCATGATTATACGACATATCCATATTTTGAGCGACTACAGCGATGACAACGGCAGAGTTGTTATCGAGCTTGAGCCTGATCAGGTTGAGATTTTAACACAGCCGATACCAGCTTGTGAATCCGACCCACTCAGCAGAAAAAAACAGGCTGAAAATATGGCTAATTTCCTATGCGGTATCGCAGCGGCCTGCGGAATTCCTGAAACGAATGCTGTTGCAATAGCGGATACAAGCGCCGTTGAACGGGCGAAGAAGGTTATTTCCAACGACAAAATCAGGGGTATGAAACTTTTACCGAAGGAAATTCGTGAACAGTTGCCACCGTTATATTCCCAGGATGAAAAAGGAGGCAAGGCAGTTGTTTATGTGAAATATTTCACACCGAGCTCAAGCTGGACATGGCTGGCAACCGAGGGCGAACCGATTCTGTCGGAGTCTGGTGTCGAAATTGATTACAAATTTTTTGGCTTGGTTTTTGGCCATGAACGCGAATTTGGGTACTTCCTTTTAAGCGAGCTTGAGGAAGTCAGAGGCCCGATGGGATTACCCATTGAGCGAGACCTGCACTTTAAGCCAAAGATGCTTGAAGAAATTGCGCCGGAGATGTTCAAAGATTAAGGAGATGAAAACTATGGCAAAGAAAAAGGTTTTACAGATAGAGCCACCGCCAAAGGAAAAGGATTTGTATCGTGTTATCTATGTGATCGATGTTGGAGCTGACAGTCCTTTAGATGCAGCCAAAAAGACACATCTGATAATGACTGACCCCGATTCACTTGCTCCTGTCCTTGAGGTAATCGACCAAGGTGGTAAGGTTACAAAGATCGATCTTAGCAAGAATAACTGAAGTTTTGAAAATGTTAACCAGGGTATCTGTTTGTTTTAGCTGTCAAACAGATACCCGTTTTTTATGAGTTGAAAGAGGTGAAAAAAATGAATGATTCAGAAAAAGCAAAAGTATGTTTGCAGCGAATAGTTGATTTGTTCAAGGAAGGCAATATTCCAAAAGCGTTAGCGGTAGCAACAATACCGCCGCAAAATGATATCCCTTCGGCCAAATGGAGCATAAGCAATCGTATATTGCAGTTTTTAGCTGACACATCCGATGCCAGAGGTTTTAGACAGTGGAAAAATGCGGGCCGAAAGGTCAAAAAAGGCGCTAAGGCATTTCATATATTAGGGCCTAAAGCGAGAGCCATTACTGAAACCGATGATGACGGCACAGAAACTGAAAAGGTTATAGTTGCGGGTTTTTTCGCTATCCCAGTTTTTCGTGCTGAAGATACGGATGGTGAGCCTCTGCCTTATGAGCCTGCAACACCGCCGCCACTTGCTGATGTAGCTGAGCGGTTCGGTTTATCTGTAAGTTATCAAACCTTTGCCAGCAGGTATTACGGCTACTATCAGGGCGATTCAAAAAGAATAGTTTTAGCATCACATGAATCCAAGGTATTTTTCCACGAGCTTGCTCATGCCGCACACCAGCGCATTGAAGGCAAGCTTAAAGGCGGTCAGGTACCGAGCCAGGAGATAATCGCTGAGCTTACAGCAGCTACCTTGGCGCAGATGTATTGTCCTGAGGCTAATCTTGGGTTTTCGTATGAGTATGTAAAAGACTATGCCGAGAAATCCAAAAAGACAATCGAGCGGGCTTGCCTTGCGGTGATAAATACCGTTGGGTTTGTATTGGATGAGATACTAAAGACTCATCTATTAATAAAGGAAGAAGTTGCGTAAAGAAAGTGAGGTAACACTATGGAAAAGTTCACAAAAACGACGGTCGGCTTTGTTACGCAAAGCTATGAAAAAAACGCTGCTGGTAAATTTATATGTACGTGTCAGGAATTTGTTGCCGGCGATGATGTTCAGTTTGAAAACCTCAAGGGTGATTCAATCGAAGCGCCTGAACATGAGTATCAGCCGTTCAATATGACCATGGTAAGCAAAGATGAAATCATTGACCGGCTGGGAGATGTGCTTACAAGCATCGATGTCGGCGGCGAGCAGTCAAGGCAGTTTGCCCATGAAATAAAAATCATAGATGAACTGCTAAGAGACCTCGGTTGGATACCCAGGGATTAGTCACATAACTCAAGGATCAGGAGCATTATATTAACCATGACATCTGTTTGCACACAGACAAACAGATGTCTCTTTTTATTGAAAGTGAGGTGAAAATAGTGGAAACAATTGAAACACTGCAGGAATTGGATGAACTGTTTTCGGAAACGATGTTGTGTGAATTTGCAGACAACGAAAACGCCCCTGGCAATAGGCGGATAGTCGAGCATCTAAAGCAAAAGAATTACACAAATAAGCAGATAGCAACATTGCGGTCGGTCCTTCATATGGACACTATGCGTAATGGCTGGTAGTAGGTCAGGCTAACTATTCTTTACGGGAGACAGAAATGAGAAAGGTAACAATAAAATTGGAAATGCGTATTGTAATGTCGGTAGATGAAGGTATTGAAATTTCAAAAGTGGTCAACGAATTTGATTACCATGTAAATGATACGACCACTGCCGCTGATATTTTGGATACCGAAATCACTGGCTATGAAGTTGTAGATAGTAAATAACGAAAGGAAGAATTTATGGCGAAAGAAACTTATTCAATCAACATCAAAGAGCAGTGTCCGGATTCTGCGCCTGTCGAGATAAAGGTAAACATTTTATCCGAAGGCGGCCAAATATGGATTCAGCCGGATGGCTACGGTGAAAAGTGTGCTATGGATGGTGAAGGCTTTCCAGTTGGCATCGAGATTTGGCAAGGCAGACTGAGATTAATAATCTTTGATGACATCAACAGGGAAGACCCTCAGATTATTGACCTTGAAAAGGCCAGAGAGACAGCCCGCAACAGATGCAGCTGGTGCAAAAAGGAAGTAGACGGAGAAGCCCTCAAATGGAAAGGTCTCTTGTTTTGCAGCGAATCCTGTCTGGATGCTTGCAGAGCAGCACAATAATATCACATCGTATCCGTAAACCAGAAACCATGTAAATTTTGAAAGGTAAATTTATGACCAAAACCCAAAAGGAAATCAATATCGCTCGCGTAATCTATGATGCTTATCCGCATGCTGACCTACTGCCTATCGACCCCGAACAAGATTGCCGCAGCTTGCAAGACTTGCTGACAAAAGTAACCGGTGACAACATTGGAGACGGTTTGTTCAAGTTTATGGTAGTTGAAATTGTCGAGGGTGGTGAAAGCACCTTTGATGGAGCAATCCGGGTTATGGAGCGGGCAAGAGAAGATGTAGAGACAGTATTGCAGGCTCTTCGAGCCGCAAGTGCAAATCCAAACAACAAATACAAGGAGGATATAAACCATGAAACTATATGAAGTACAAGCAACCGAATACAACGGCGAGCAGGAATACTCTCAAAGTAAGCTGATTGCTGCCAGGAACATTAAACATGCCCGGCAGATAGCCAGGGACTATTTTCAACACTGGTACGATGACAGCGATGAACCGCAGGATCATAATACAGACAACCCTGATGAATTTGAATTTATCTGCGGCTGTATCAGGCTCAAGATCAAGAGTGTTCAGGAAACAACTGTTGATGAATGGATAAAGACGCAAATTACGTTACACAGTATTCCAGAGTTGCCGGATGAATTGATGACAACCAGAATTGCCAATTCGGCAGCAGACTTACTGGAAGCCTGCAAGGTATTGACCTCTTATACAACGGATTTGCTCTACCGTTTGGATAATCAGATAAACATTTCGTGATGTTGAGGAAATACAGCAGGCAAAAGATGCTATCGCTAAATACACCAGCGTTGTAACAAACCAATCGTAAGTACACATCTCTAATTTTTTAATCGAAAGGAAACATTATGCGAAAGAAGAGATTCTATGCGCGCAGTCCGCCTCAGCAGTATTGCTGACAGATTGTAAAAACAAATGTATTGAAACAAAACAAACTATTAACAAATTTATCGAAAGGAAAATTACAATGAGAATTTTATTTGTAAACAATGATGGCGCTGGGTTTGCTGATTATGTGAACGTTGCCGATGGAACAACAGTTGAGCAGTTTTTCACAATCAAGATGGAAGGAAGAGAATCTTCAGATTACTTGATTCGTGTCAACCGCCAGCCTGTTCCAAAGGACTACTGTTTGCAGGAAGGCGACCGCGTAACAATCACCCCGACCAAGATAGAAGGTGCGGCTTGCCGATTGGGTCAGCAGACCGCGTAACCACGGAATTATTAACCGTAAGGCCTCTGCTTATTTTGATTATAGGCGGAGGCCTTTTTATGCGCAAGGAAAATTTTATGGAAAAACAAAAAAATTTTATACGGCTGTCAAACCTGCTGCTGGACAGCTTGTATGAGCTTCAAAAGGCAAAATTGCGGCAGATTCAAAATGTAATGGAGGATTTTGGCATCAGGTGCTCTGATGCGACAAAAAACTCCCATCTTTTTCATAGAGCGATTGAAAAAGGCTGGTTAACCGGTGCGGACAATATCAGATCGAGGATAAACAGGAACCTCAACGATTTTTCATATTACCTGCAAAAGTTCAAAGAGCTTGTCAACGCTGATGAAACAGCACTGCCAAAACTTTCTGAATTTATGCAGAGCTTACCCAAATAGAGCAGGAATTCGGCGAGATAAAATTCGATTCGAATGAAAAAGCTCTCTCTATAACAACAGAGCCGATCACTCTGGAAAATATTCCATTTGGGCCATTTGAAGTAAAACTGTCTATTGACCAGATAAGCAAGCTCTATAGCGATGCTCCCTTCAGGATAATTGCCTTAGAGCCGAATCCTGCAGGTTCAAACGACAGTGTCACCCATCCGCATGTAAGCGACGAAAGACTATGCGAAGGCGATGGCCATGTTGCTATTAGAAGTGCCATAGAACAGGGTCGATTCTGTGATTTTTTCACAATGGCCGTAAATATCCTGCAGACCTACAACCCCGATAGTCCATACATTTCATTGGACGACTGGGAAGGCACATCCTGCTATGACTGCGGCTGCACCGTGTCAGACGATGACCACTACTATTGTGAATATTGCGACAGGGATTACTGCTCAGAGTTGCAGCACCTATTGCCAAAAGTGTGATACCACAATTTGTCTTGGGTGTGCTTATGAGTGTCCCTCATGCAACGAGCCGGTCTGTCATAACTGTACCGCTAAATGTGAAGATTGTGAACGAACGTTCTGTAAGGATTGCTTAGATGAAGAAGGATTATGTCAAAACTGCCAAGAGCAGAGAAAGGAAAACGAAAATGAAGAACAGGAACAACTCTCAGAAGAACCAAAAGCCGATGCTGCGGTTCAGTCCGACAGCCTGGGCGAAACTATTGTTCATGCGTGACATGACGGATAATGAAATCGGCGGATTTGGGATAACAGAGGCTGACGATTTACTGTTTGTTACAGATTTTGCCCTTGTTAAACAGAAGGTTAGCGGGGTATCAGTTGCTTTTGCAGATGAATCTGTAGCCGATTTTTTTGAGGATCAGGTCGCCGCCGGCAGAAAACCGGAACAGTTCGCCCGCATCTGGCTGCATACCCATCCTGGCAATTCTTCTGAACCGAGCATGACTGATGAAGCAACTTTTGCCAGAGTCTTTGGAAAGTGCGACTGGTCTGTAATGTGCATTGTGGCACAGGATGGCGGTACTTTTGCAAGGCTAAGATTCAATGTCGGCCCAGGTGGCGAGGTAAAGATTCCAGTCTATGTTGATTACGGCTGTGAATTTGAAGCTGCAAACTTTGAACTCTGGAAGCAGCAGTACAAAGCTAATGTCACCGAAGATGAAGTTTTCAAACAGGCAGACAAGCCAAAACAACCTGCTGCCAATCAGCAAAAGGAAGTTGAACTGTTTGGCAACGAAAATTTCAGCAAGGTTCCATTGTTTTCAAGTGAGGATTTGCTTTCCGAGATTGACCGAATGGAGCCTCTTGAACGCGAGATGTTCATGGAAGAATTAGCAATTAAAAGTGATTTCTGGGATGAAGAAAGCGAGGTGTTCTATGGATGACAGATTTTCAAGACAGGCTGATATCGTGCCAAGAGAGCGAATACTTGACTGTAAAGCAACCGTGATTGGTGTTGGCGCGATTGGAAGGCAAGTCGCATCGCAGCTTGCGGCTATTGGATTGCCATGGATGCAGCTTTTCGACCATGATGTTGTCGAAGAAAGCAACATTGCCAGCCAGGGATACTTTGAAGATGATTTAACACGTTTCAAAGTACATGCAACGGCTGATATATGTCACCAGATAAATCCGAAACTTGAGCTTTATACAATTAATGAGCGATTTAAACGTTCGGCTCTTGTCGGCAATTGTGTTTTCTGCTGTGTCGATAAAATAGAGACACGCAAACACATCTGGGATGCTGTAAAGGACAAGGCAAATTTCTTTGTCGATGGACGGATGTCTGCTGAAGTCCTGCGGGTAATAACCGCCTGTGATGAAAAGAGCAGAATGTATTATCCCCAGACACTCTTTGCCGCTGAACAAGCCCAGGCAGGCCCCTGCACAGCAAAAACTACGATCTACTGTGCCAATATCGCAGCGGGCTTCATGCTGGCACAGTTTACCAAGTACCTTCGGCTGCTGCCGGTTGATCCTGATATCCAGATTAACCTGCTGGCTTCGGAAATTAATGTCGGTGTCTGTTAATATTAACCAGAGCTTAGCGATAGCAATGTTTGGCTATCGCTAAGCCACTTTTATTAAATGAGGTGCAATATGACAAACCAAAAAACAAAAGATAGACGGATAAAAACAATTATGCAGTTGAAAGAGCTGGCAAAGGATGAAAACGGACTGGATTGTTTCATCCTGCTAAATGGAGGTCTGAGAAGCTCCAAGCACATCAGGTATTACCCAGATGACAACAGTTTCTATGTGCTGAATCTCATTGATGACAGCGAGCAGGAATTAACTGAAAGCCAGATTCTTGACAGTGCCTATACCAATATAGGCGAGGCGATAAAAAAAGGTGCTTTAATTATGGATTAGAAAGATGAGGTGACAAAATGTATTACAAAGAAGTTGATAAAAGATACAGAGAATCGATGGTCAAATTTCTGAAAAAACATTTCCGGTATAACACAATGAACAGCTGGAACAAATCGACCAGCTACGCAAATAACATCAAGCTATACAACATTGACAAGCCTGATGATGTAGACGAAGAGACGTGGTGGGAAATGATTGGGCTGACCCAATGGCAGGAAAAACTAAGCGACATGCTTGAAGATTTCGGTAGAAGGCATGAATGGCAATGGCAGGCAGGAATTAACGGCAGAAGCGGTGGCTATGTTGTCCTTTACAGGGGCGGCATAAAACCCAGCGGCTACAAAAGCTATTGTACGCACTGTGGCCAGAAAAACTATGAGGCAGTATCGGAAGGCCAAATTGGTATTTGCGGTAGATGCGATGCCAAGGCAAGAGTAAATTTTAAACAGACGCATATGCAGGTCTTCACCTGGCCTGGTAAAAGTGTTGATGAATACGAAGATTTTGAAGATTGGACGTTGAGTGAAATTCGAGAACGTGTTGAGTTGGTGCAGGATTTTGACAGGTTATGCGATGGCATTGTCATGGAGTATCTTGATCTCTGTAAGAATTATCGCATCGCAGAAGAAGAGATTCTTGTGCCCAAAACAATTAAAGTTTTAGAGCCCGTTGGCTGATTGGAGGTGATAAAATTGGCTAAACAAAATATTATGACAGTTGCTTCCCTGAAGAAGCTTTTGAATGAAATTGGAAATGAAATCAGCGATGACTACCACGTCTGGCTGTCATCGGATGAGGAAGGCAACGAGTATTTGCCTATGTTCGAGAATCCGAAGTTATGTCTGGCTATCGACAAGGAAGCAAAAAGGATTATATTCTTTCCCTCACACCGGTGAGTTCTTTTATTTCCTTTTCACCGCAGCAGCTTTTCTGGCTGCGGTTTTTCATCACATTGTAGCGACAGCTATATGCTGCTGGGTACACAGTATTATATACCAGTTACCCATAGAACAGTGGTTACAAAAATAACTTCCCAACTCCTCAAAAAGCATTTTTTGATTGTATGACCAATACTCAAAAGTCATCCACCATTCTGTTCTGCTCTAGGCACACAACATTTGAAAATTCGGCTTGACAGTAAGTGAGATTTATTATAGTATTTTAGCGGGTACTAAAATATGTTTGATAATAAAAACACGGCACGGTTACTGAAAGTTCTCTCGGTCGAAACCAGGGTAGAAATACTCCGGCTTTTAAAAGGTCGAGCATTATGTGTTAATGCCTTGGCTACTCGATTAGACGTGACACCTGGAGCGATTTCGCAGCATCTAAGGGTAATGCGTGACGTGGGGCTGGTGATTGATGAGAAGCGAGGTTATTACGTCCACTACCGTCTGAATGAAAAAACTCTTGCCGTGTGGCAAGAGGCAATAGAAGAACTGCTGGACCCCAAATCAGGGGTCGGTACAACAAAGAAAGGAACCCTAAAATGTGCTGCTTTAATGAAAAACAAGGTTGTAAAAAACCACAAAACCTGAAAGAGATGCCGGAGAAATGTACGCCCGAACAAATCCAAGAATGTCACGGCGATGTCAAAGAGCATCCGTGCACATCAGATGATTGCTGCCGGAAAGGAGATTGATGTTTATGAAACTTGGTATCATTATTACTCAAACCGAACCTGAGACAGTTTTCAATACATTAAGACTTGCTCTTTACAGCATACAGCAGGGAGATGTCCGGCGTCAATTATAATTTCCCTTCAACGACAGTTATTTTTACCGTTACTTCATAACACTTACCTTAGCTTATAGCCTTTAGGAGGTGCCCCCCATGGGGGGCAAAATTTCGGACATTACGTGTCCTTATTTTTCCGTCTCTGAGCTTCCTCAGCTCGGTAGCTCGGTACATTCAATTCAAGGATCACACTATGATGTACCAGCCGGTCGATCGCTGCTGCAGTGGTCATCGGATCCTTAAAGATGACTTCCCATTTACTGAACGGCAGATTGCTGGTAATCAACACGCTGCCACGTTCATAACAATGAGCTAATAAGGTAAACAGCACCTCCATCTCCTCGCGGTTCTGTTTGACATAGCCGAAGTCATCTATCATCAATGCCTCGTACTGTGACAGCTTCTTGAGCCATTTGTCCAGCTTCAACTCCTGCTTGGCTCGTAATAACTCCTGCAACATCATATCACACGTAGTAAAGTAAACCTTTTTTCCCTGCCGGGCAAGTTCATGACAGATACCACACAGTAAATGTGTCTTACCGCTGCCGGGTTTGCCAAATGCAAGAATATTCTCTGTTCTGTCAACAAATGAACCTTCCAAAAGAATTTTGACCTGCTGACGTATCTTCAACGGCATACGTTTAAAATCAAAGTTTGCCATGGTCTTTTCCATAGGAAGCTTTGAGGCTTTTACCAGCCTTGCGATTTTATTGGCTCTGCGAACATCACACTCACGCTGAGCCAATTCCAATAGATATTGTGAATAACCCATATCTTCGGCGATAGCCTTCTGAGCGAACTCGGCGTAATATTCACGGAACATCGGCAGGTGAAGTTCTTTGAGAAGGTTTACAAGCTGATTATCCAGATCATTTTTACTCATACCAGTAGTGCCTCCGCCGATTCAAGTAGACAGTCATAACTGTTCAGATCAATATCGCCAACACAAACGTCAGTGACATCCGGCGGCTGTTGTTCGGATTTGACTATTTGTTCTACCATATCAAAATCAATCGCATCTGCATGGTTGATCAGGAACCGCAAAGCTTCATTGACAGATGTCTGGCTTTCGTTGGCAGCTAATTCAAGAATTTTCAGATACTGCTTATTACCCTGCTTCATCCCATGTTGATCACGCAGGAGATCATATGCGATCCTGAACTGACTTGTGGGAAACATATCATCTTTATAGCAATAGTTCTCAAACGCCCCGGGTTTGCGAACAAGGGTATCTATAACGTGGCGGTAATTGATGTAATGACCGTTTTCACCGTGTAATCTGGGCAATACTTCAATTCTTCTTTGAGCATACCAGACTTCGATATGTTCGGCATATATTCGAACGTCAACATTTTCTCCCCTAAGCCTGCTGTGAACAGAATAGCTGTTCTTAAGAACTCGGACCGTGCAGCCACGACTTACCCTGCATTTATCCCTGGTGAAATCTTCATGCCTGCGGGTTGGCAATTGCCGCAGAACCTTTAACTCTTCGGCCAAGAGTTTTGTGCGGCCGGTATTGAGTTGGTCGAGCAGCTTTTCAAGAAACATTTCATAATCTTTCCTGCTGTTAAAATCTCTGCTTCCTCTAAGGATTAACGCCTGTTCAACAGCTCTCTTTAACCTGTGATGACGCTGCTCTATATCGCCGTTTTCATTCGGACAGTGAGGCTGGATTTTACAGCTTTGGAAACCATAATGATTCGCAAGACCCTGATAGTTAGCCGTGAATTCCTCAGGATTGCCTACCTTGTTAACCGCACAGGTTAAATTATCAGTCCTATGATAGCGTGGTATGCCGCCTAACTTCCAGAGGGCATTTTGAATACCGGCACTTAAACTTTCATAGCTTTCTGAAAAACATACCGTGACGGTTTCCCAGTTCGACAAACACAATACAAAATGGTACAGCATGTGAATAAAAGGTATGCCGCAAATGGTGATACCCAGCTTATTCATCCTGGTAAAGTCTGATTCGCACCATTGGCCGGGTTTATAGATTTGTGGAAAAAACACTTCCTGAGCCGGACCGGACAAGGCTTTCCATTGTTTTACTCGTCTCTGGAAGGTTCTTAATTCGCTGTCCTGGTATTTACCGGGATATTCACGCTGCAGAGCCTCAAAAAGCGATTTAGATTCAAGACCGGAGTTGTTTTTGAGGAATTCTTCAACCCATGGCCAATCCCCTGCAAAGGCATCCGGATGGGTGGGCCAGTCGTGGATAGCTTGGCATTGGCTGGGCAGCACGCCCGTTTTTAAATACTTGCGGGCGGTTTTAGTGCTTATACCAGCCTTGTCTGCAAGCTGATATAAGGTCTTGCATTTGTTTTTCATAGCGAACAATCTCCTTACCTGTTTGTCTTTAACCATCTGAAATCTCCTGACTTAATGAGTTTCAGATAGCATATTCCAACTTTAATTCATCCGGAACTTTTAACTGTCGCCGGAAGGTAAGAATAATTGTCGCTGATCAGGCAGCAAACAAATTTATGTAGCAGAGCTTGACTGCTGGCATTCCGCCCATCCTGAAAACGGCTTATTTCAGTTGGATTTCAACAACGAATTTACCCAGCCTGACTGGAGGATAGGATTAAAACGCATAAGTTTTTCCGACCCAGTTAACTTCTGGATGGAAGATGAGGCTACAACCCTGCAAATATTGACATCAGACGGAGCAACTTTTGCATTTGAAAAGCCTGATTGGGACCCACAACTACCTAACGGCAGCAGTGGATTAGGTGCTTGGCACTTCCATAACCATACTGAATTTCTGGCTTTAGCGGATGGTCCCGGACAAATGTTTTCGGCAACTTTTACGGTCTTCGACACCAGCTCAACAAGCTTCGCCGAGTCGGCTCAATATACACTGGATTTTGTAACTGTCCCTGAACCAGCATCAATTGTATTGTTGGGAATTGGTTTGATTTCAATTATCAGGTCAAGAAAAACTTCCATTTAGTTGTAGAAGGCTCTTTGGGAATCTGAAATGAAACATAAAGAGTTTATATTCCGCAATTTGTGTGGCAAGCATAGCTGGGGCAGGATAAACTGTCCCAGCTATATATCCCCGTACAATTACCGACACAATGCATTTACACTAATTGAACTGCTGGTAGTGATATCAATCATTGCACTTTTGTTGGGCATACTGTTGCCTTCTCTTAACAAAGCACGACAGCAAGCTAAAAAGTTAGTGTGTTCCAGTAATATGCGTCAAACGGGCATAGCTTTGACCATATACCTTTTAGACAATGATGACCACCTTCCTGACAGTTCCTGTCATATTTCTGATCCGAACAAATACTGGATCAAGATATTGTCTAAATATACCGGCGAAGAACTGTTATTCAGGTGCCCAAGTGATAAGGCTAAAAATTTCATCGACTGGAACAAACCGCTTAGTGAGCAGCCGAAAGATTTACGATGGTCGAGCTTTGCGCTTAACGCTTTGCTTGACTCCAGATGTCCCCGATATGGCGGCAGATACAATGTGGCCAGGTCTATTCGCAAACCTCAATATTGCATCTATGTTGCCGAAAGTCCTTCATCATGGACTTCTGCTGACCACCTGCATCCGGAACAGTGGTTCTGCAATATTCAACTTGCAAAGGGACAAATTGCATGGGACCGTCACTCCGGAAAATCAAATTACCTTTTCATAGACGGCCACAATGAGACACTCGAAATAGAACAAACTTATAGCTGGCCGGGAAATTGCTTTTGGTTTCCTGATGTTGCACCTCGCTGGCCAGCGGATGATTAACTTTTTATTAAGGAGGTTACTTGAAATGCAAAAGAATACAGAATTCATGTTTACAATAATATTAATTTACTTATCGGTGGTCAGTTTATGTAATGCTGGCTGTTCTCTCAACCATTTTTTAATTGGCTGTAATTCTGATGGAATAATTGGCACTGACGATGACAATAAGTTGTTTGTGGATTGCACACAAAAATACAGGCATAGCGATCCTGCTCACAGCGGCGATCCTACCTGGTTAAACTGGCACTATCCGTTATATTACAATCCAATGTATGGCCGGTACCAAATTGGCGAACCTGGGTTCGATACAATAAAAGCCGATGACCCCAACAGACAGCTTCAAGGAATAGCCAATGTCGATTACCAGATCATGATCGGATGTGTTTCCATCAAACCAGGATTTATCGCAAGAAATTCTGTCTTGGGCATTGAGTTGAATGAAGCTGGTGATTGGATTAATCACAGCAACCTTTCAGATCCTCATCTGCATCTGGAATACCGGGTACCAGCACCATCAGGTGCGACAGATTTACAGTGGATTACATATATTATTTACGACCAGTTTGGTACATATGAACAATCAGAACCATTCAGCCTGGTATTTGTCAAAGACCCATTGGCGGGTGATCTGGCTATTGACAGCGTTGTTGACATAAACGATTTATCTGAATTCTGCTACTACTGGCTTCAAGACAAGAGTAGTAAATCCAATGATTATTATGAAAGAGCAGATACCAATAGAGATGGACAGGTAAATCTTTTAGATTTTGCCCTATTTGCTTCAAATTGGTTGCAGACTCTTGAATAATTATACTGCCGTGTAAAACGATGGAGAGAAATAAATAATAGCTTAAGCTATCAATTCATCACTGCTGATCATAAGATTTATCTTGCTGAGTTTAACGCCTTTTAAAGACGCTATGCTGCTGCCTAATTTTTCAATTTCTTTTACTTTGCCTTTCAAGATTATTACTTCAAGGCAATCGTCATGGCTAAGGTGGACATGGGTGGATGCGATAATATGCAATAAATAGTTATGCTGGAGATCAACTAATCTTTGTGACAATCTTGTTTCGTGATGGTCATAAATTAAAAATACACCGGCCACAGCGTGAGCCGAGGAATCAGACAACTGCTTCCGCGACAAGCGTTCACGAATGAGGTCGCAAATCGCTTTAGAGCGGGTTGTATAACCCTCTGCAGCAATTAACTTATCAAAGGCCGGAAGCAATTCCTTTTCAAGTGAAACACCTATTCGTTCAATCTTGCTCATTTTGTTTCTCCTTGTTTATTGGAGCCACACAGTATATATAAATCAGCGGCTCATTACCTGAATTTTTGATATCATGGGGCGTATGCGGTGGTATGTACAGTACTTTACCATTACCTACAGGATGGCAAGTTTTTTCTTCGCCGATTAACGCCTGCCCTTGTCCGGACAGAAAAACGAGTGTTTCTTCGTGAGCGTTCGTAGAGTGCTGGCCGCAGGACTGCCCGGATTTCAAATAAACTCTGCCTGCCCGCATTCCACATGTTTGCGGTTCGCCATTTAACAATGGGTGATATTCCTCATTATTTTTTAGATTGATAACAAAAGCCTGCTTGGACACAAGAACACTCCTTACAACCTTAAAATAAAATATTTCAAAATACTATAATTTTATGTTTGACTTGGTAGCACGAATTTCATATTCTTATGCACCAGTACTACGATTATAAGAATCGTATGCGCTATGTCAAGGAAAATTATTACTTTTTTTAAGGAGCAATGGGTATGAAAAAAATTAGCTTGATGCTTGTCATCATGATGTCTTTTGGTTCAGTAAGTCTTGCTGATGAGCCTACTGTCGCTGAAGTTACACACCGTCAATTGCAGGCTGTAAATGCCAACGGAGTCGGGACATACAGCGCCACTGACAAGGTAATAATCCAAGGGATTGTATTGAATAATCCTGAAGAAATGCTTGACCCAACTCCCGGAACTTCAGCAGGCGGCCAGTGGCAAATCTATATTCAGGGTGAAGGAGATGACCATGCAGGAACAGCATTGTGGTTAGGCCAATATTATACCAATAATGGCGGGACGGCAGACTACAATGACACGGAATTACTTAGTGAATTATTTCGTATAAATAGAGACCCAGCCACGGATTATATTATAACCGCAGGAGACAGGATAGAAGTAACAGCTTGGTATAAGTTCTACAAAGGCAAAACAAATACAAATGAAAAACACAGGGTTGAGCCATTTTATGATTTTACTATCAATGTTATCAAGCCCGCAGTGGGGCTGCCTCAGCCGGAGATAATTACTCTTAACCAGGTTAAGGATGGAAGTAACAACTTTATCTTTGACCCAAACAGACTTGTAGGATGTGAATACTATCAGGGGCGTCTGGTAAGAATTGATGATGTAAATATTGTTGACTCCCAAAACTGGGGACCAGACAAGACAATTACCATCAAGAGTGCAGGCGGTTTGACGTTTCCTGTGAAGCTTGGTATTGGCGATGGTTTTACGCGATACGATTGCCCCCTTGGCCAAATCGATGTGATCGGAATTTTCGATCAGGAGGCTACCAGTTCTACGATTTGTAAGGATGGTTACCGTATTTGGGTTACGAACTACGATGGTAACGGCTTGGTGCTAACGGATCGCGGACATAAACGCGGTAATCTGCCGGGTGATATAAATTCAGATTTCAAGGTTGATTTCTTTGATTTTGCAGAATTTGCAGAAAACTGGCTGCAGACAATGGCCGGGTTGTATGACGACGGTCAATAAGCAAACATAACATTATAATAACGTTGGCTTTAATTGATTTAACAAAGAGCTTAGGGCTTCTCCTGCATTACCTTAGGTTCTTTGTTGCGCTTGATGGTCTATATGATGAAAAAAGGTTTTACGCTTATTGAGTTATTGGTAGTTATATCTATCATGGGATTGTTAATGGGTATTTTATTACCATCGCTTGCCCGTGCTCGCCTCCAAGCCAAAATACTTGCTGTTAATGCTGATTTGAGACAGATTGGTTTAGCTCTTGAATGCTACTATATTGATCACGAAAAATACCCACCAACTCGGCAGGATTGTATTGCAGGTACGCTGAAAGATCACTTGTACCAGCTTCCTGACCAGTTAGCGAAAGGTAATTATTTGCCGAGTACCAGTCAATTTGAAGCTATGTCCACAACGATGGAAGACCGTTTTAATACCGGTCACACCTATAAATACAGAAGTATCGGCGAGTGTGTCACGGACAGAGATATTATTGATAAATGGATCAAGGCACAACTTTGGTTACCAAACGATTTCCCCGCAAAAAGCAGCACTAAAAGCTCTGACGGAAAATGGTACGATAATATAGCTGCATCGCCTGCAAAATGGGTTGTATTCAGTTTAGGCCCTAATTTTGATGAAAATCAGGTTCGCTCTCTGTTGGGAAGCAGATACCCGATTCCTAAAGAAGTTTGGTACAACCCTCAGCAGCATAAAGGTTTTTTAGTTAGAATACATTGGAAAAACGGTGATGATATTGGCTCTTTTAGAGGAAATTAATTAATGTTAAGGTATTTAAGAACCACCATTTTGCTTGTTTGTACTATCTTCATAATGGAAGGGTGTAAGCGAAAAGAAGACAATAATATTAAGCCGGAAATTGCCGTTGCAAATTCTTATTTAAAAGCAGTTCTTGAAGATGTCTGCAGTAATCAACAGCAGATTATAAGTCTTGTGCCACCGGGAATGTGTCCGGGACATTTTGATATATCCCCATCTCAGGTAAATCAGCTATGTAATTGTAAAATCTTGTTCGTTTTTGATTTTCAGCAAAATATCGAAAAGGCAATTCCGCGAATAAAAGATAAAGGGCTCAAAATGTGCAGCATAGCTCCGCCACAGGGACTGTGCATACCTGATACATATTTAGCAATTGTCAAACAGATAGTTGCGGCTTTGTCAGAAGAAAAACCATCTCGACAAGCTTATTATGAGTATAGGCTTGTAGAAATTGAGAATCGTATGAAAAGTCTGAGTCGTGAGTTGCTCGAACAGATTGAACAATCAAAATTGGAAAATAGCTATGTTATCGTATCACAACATCAGGTGGAATTTGCACAATGGCTGGGATTAAATCCAGTTTCGGTATTTTCTGGTCGTGATACAATGACACCGACTCAGATAAATCATAATCTTCAAGAGGCTGGTCAAAACAAGATTAACTTTGTTATCGCCAACAAACAGGAAGGGACAGAATTTGCGGAAGCATTTGCCGAACATCTAAAGACCAAGCTTGTTGTATTCAGCAACTTCCCAGAAGAAAATACCCTTCATACCCAATTGCCGGGATTTGATGCTCTCCTGCATGAAAATGTTAACAACCTGATTAAGGTATCGAAATGATGTCGGAAACTCTTTGGGAATTATCTGATATCAATGTAAGCCGTTCGGGTAAAACTATACTCGATATTAAGCACTTGCAGATTCAATCCGGCCAGTTTATTAACATAATCGGGACAAACGGTGCCGGCAAAACGACTCTTTTGAAAATACTCTGCGGATTATTGAACCCCTCAAAGGGAACCGTTATTTTTAATCAGATCCCAATAAACACACTTAATCCCTGGCAAAAAAGTAACCTAAGAAAACGAATCGGTTATATTCCTCAAGCTACTGAGTACAATTCTGAATTACCATTCATATCGAGAGAAATAGTTGCAATGGGACGAACCAGTGTAAAGCCGCTTATGAGCAGATTAAACCGGTCTGATTATGAGCAGGTGGACTTATGGCTCGAAAGACTTGGGCTCAATGACCAGAGGAACCAGACCTTCCGGAGTCTTTCCGGAGGTGAAAAGCAGAAAGTTCTTATTGCCCGCGCAATGGTGCAGGGGCCTCTTTTGCTTATGTTGGATGAACCAACATCCAATCTTGATTTCAGCTGGAAATTAAAAATCATCTCTATGGTTCGAGAAATTCAACGGGAACTGCATCTTACTGTTTTAATGGTATCACACGAAGTTATGTCAATTCCGGTAAACGCCGAACGTACTATTTTACTTCATAAAGGACATATACTCGCTGACGGTAACAGCGAACAGGTCTTAACATCAGAAATTATTCAACAGGTGTATGAATGCAAAATAAATATTCTTGAAACAGAAGGAAATAAATACATTTTCAGCCGGGAAAGGAACCGCAAATAAACCTATGGACTCTTTCTTTTATTTAATTATATTTGCGGGAGCAGTTGCAGGAGCAAGCACCGGCCTTTTGGGAGTGTATATTGTTGGTATGCGAATGCCATTTATTGGCACCTGCATTTCACATGCGGCTATGGCTGGGACAATTTTTTCATGTCTGCTTGGAATCCATCCCATTGTCGGTGCTATCGCCTTTTCCATAGCAACCGCGATGTCTATGGCTGTTATACCACCTGAGAAATCCAGGCTTGATACAAATGTCGGTTTGGCTATCCTGTTTTCCTTCATGCTTGGACTGACTTTTTTAGGCATAGGTCTGGTAGAAAACAGCCGTTCTGAAATGTTAGGATTGCTTTGGGGCAGCATTCTTTTTGTTCAAAAAAAATCCGTTATAGCAATTACAGTAATAGGATTGTTACTTGCATTGTTTTCCGTTCTTTTTAACAAAGAAATGAAAGTGCTTTTATTCAGCCGCTCTATCGCTTCTGCAACTGGCGTACACGAGGGTTTGGTCTATTGTCTTTTTTTGGCCTTGTGTGGTATCACACTTTCAGTCAATCTACAAATAATTGGAGGATTGATGATTTTCAGCCTTATAACAAATCCAGCTGCTGCAGCCTATCGAAATCTGCAGGGGACACAAAGCGGTTGTTATAACTTCAATGCTTTTTGGCATCCTGTCGACGGTGGCAGGATTCTTTCTGTCATTTTACCTTGATTTGCCAACCGGTGCCTGCATTGTTATCGTAAGTACGTTTATCTTTGCAATTTCAGCCTCTTATCGTTCTATTAGCACCTAAAAAAGTTTTGCTTTCATACCTTTTGGCAATGTGTTTTCCCAATCCATTGGTAAGTTTACAACTCCAGAGACGACTTCGCCAATTCGTAGACTTTCTACCTCATTTTTCAGGCACCGCTTAATAATGAAGCGGTGCCTGAAGTGGTACGGAGGTGGAAATAAAATGTACATAGATGAAGTATTGAAGGAACATGGTTACGAACTTTTGAATGAATCTGGATGCTCGGAGGATTGGACAGAGGTATGGATAAATAAAAAAAACAGATGTGCATTCGTATAGAGTGGTACAGGCTGCACCTCAAGGCGGTTCTTGTGGGACATTACTGTTGGGTATGTGATAGTATCAGGCCTAATGAGGTGCTTACAGATCAAAAATTATAAATAGTGTCCTGCGTCGAAGCCTATGTTTTGTACAAAAAGGCTGGGGGAAAAATTGTAAATAGCCGAATACACAAAAATCAGCTTCAATTACCGCCCGCAGGGAAATCTCGGTGTCAATCCTGTTGATTCTGTTATCCCTATTTCTTTACTTTTAAGGCATTTCTATTCTGCTTTGCTTGGCATACGGCCCTTTATGCGTGCTATTTTGCTATCTATAAAAAAACAGGCCATTTAAAGTTGTGTGATGACAGACAATAGTTTTCATGGCGTTTGTTCAGAGGCTGAGAGGTTGCCAAATTGAAAATTGAAATGACATGATGTAATTTTCTGGCCATTTGTTAGAATATATGATATTTTCTGGTCGTTATTTGTATCCATTTTATAGGACATAGCAAGGATGAGACGCTGTCCATATTGTGATAAGGAAATTAGAGATAACGCTCTAAAGTGCAAACACTGCGGTAAGTTGCTTAACAGGCACGACACAGACACCCTTGACCGTGCAGTCACACCTGGGCAGCAAAGCAAACAACCTCAATATGATACCCTTGCGGCAACCACAGGCGGCGAAGCTACTATTCTTGTAGGACAATACCGTATAATCAGAAAGATAGACGAAAACGGGATAGGCGTTGTTTACCTTGCCGAAGACACCCAAATGCGTAATCAGCCGGTAGCGGTAAAAGTGCTTCCGCCGTTACTTTCCAGAAATACCCGTGCGATAGATAATCTTCGCAAAGAAGCTGTCACGGCCATCAACCTGAATCATCCTAACATTATTCGTCTATATGGTTTTCATTCGGACGGTGATATTAAGTTTCTGGTAATGGAATATATTGATGGGCAAACACTCGAAGAAAAAATCTCCAGAAGCCCTCAAGGCAAAGTAAGTCTCGAAGAGACTATAAATATTGCCGAAAAGATTGCAGCAGCTTTGGATTATGCCCATAGTCAAATTCCTCCGGTTATTAACAGGGGTTTGAAATCCTCGAATGTAATGGTAGACAAGAAGGGCTATGTCAAAATCCTTGATTTCGGCGTAGCAAGAGAAATCCACGATTCCTACACCGCCATTACCGGCAAAGATGATATTTCTGGAACATTGCCCTATATGTCGCCCGAACAAGTCAGAGGTCAGAGACCCTCACTATCTATGGATATATATTCTCTGGGTGTCATTTGCTATGAATGTTTAAACGGAAAAGTACCATTTTCTACCGGCCCAATAGAGTATCAGATTGTCCATGAAAAACCTGCTCCTATTGAAGGCATTCCTGATTATGCTAATGATGTTCTGCAGCGAGTTTTGGCCAAAGAAGCCGAGGAAAGGCCAAAAACTGCAAGAGAGGTTATTGAACTATTAAAGACAAAACCGCAGGTCAGGGTTGAAAAGAAAATAGTTGTTCAAGAGACCCAAAAAACAGTTACCGCTGGGCATGGGCGTGCTGAAAAGGCTGTTCCTACAGGGGAACCCACCGAAAGCAAAAAAGGGTTGTGTACCGCTTTAATACGGACAATGGGTGGCTTCTGTTGGAAATTTATATGTTTTTGTTTTGCTTTCCTGAAAAGTTCAAAATTTGGTTTTGCTTTGGGGTGTCTATTAACACTGGCTATGGTGTCAGGAATAATAGTTTCTCTTGCTGCTGTAGTAATTGCATTTTTCAGGTATTTCACCGGCACTTTTTTAGAAGATGAAATTATATTCCTATACTTATTAGCTTTGCCGATCTCTTTAACATTACTTGCTGCTTTTAAAATGCGTAACGTATTTCTCTCTGCCATTGCGGGACTGCTTATATCACTGCCCATTCTTGTGGTACCGATTATTATTTATACCTTGGTGACAAGACGCGAGGTTTTTTTACCCTTTTGCGGGTTGATCGTTCCACTGGCAATTTTGGCAAGCATTAGTGCTCATTTTTTTGCGAATATGAGATTTAAAAAACCTTTGAATAAAACAAATAAACCCTGGCAATGGCTTTTATTCATATTAATTTTAGCCTCAATATTAACAGGGTTGATGATGTATGTCTCGAGAACAAGCCACTCAGGAGGTGTAGGCGATATAAGTTTTTCAGTAGATGGAAGATATCTAGCTTCAGCGGGTTATGATGATTCGATAAAAATCTGGGATGCACCTACTGGCAATTGCCTCAGAACTTTAAGGGGACATAGATATGGTGTAAATTCTGTCGTTTTCTCTCCTGATGGAAGGTATATAGCATCAGCAGGTGGTGATTATTCAATAAAAATCTGGGATGTACCTACTGGCAATTGTCTTAGAACTTTAATGGGACATCCAGATAGGGTACATTCAGTTGTTTTTTCACCTGACGGCAAATATATTGTCTCTGGAAGTTCTGATAAGACAATAAAGATATGGGATGCCTATACAGATGTTTGTTTTAAGACTTTAGAAGGGCATAGTGATAACGTTTGTTCTGTCGTTTTTTCACCTGACGGCAAATATATTGTCTCTGGAAGTTCTGATGGCACAGTAAAGATATGGGAGACTGATAAGGGTAATTGTCTTAAAACCCTTGAAGGACACAGTAGCAATGTAAATTCTGTTGATTTTTCTCCGGATGGGAAACATATTCTTTCCGCTAGTTCTCATGGCGAGATTAAAATCTGGGATGTTTATACCGGAGATTGCCTAAGGACACTCAAGGAGCCAAATCATCGCAATCTAACTTCAGTCATTTTTTCACCTGATGGTAAATATGTTGCATCATCAGGACATTATACACCTATAAAAATATGGGATGTTCACAGTGGAGGTTGCGTTATTACATTAAATGAAAATTCGTATAATCGTTATTCTATCAAATTTTCCCGCGACAGTAGATATATTTTAGGGTGTGGTAATTCTATTTGTGTTTGGAATGTTACTACTGGAACTCAAGGAAATATGTTTAGATCCTGGGCTTGGTATGTGTATTTTTGAAGTCGTAAAAAGACTTGTAAAAAATAGCCCAAAATTTAATCTGAATCGCAACACATAGGTTTGCTCCAGAAGACCTCTGTCGGGGTACGATAGTTCAAGCACTTTCGTGGTTGATCATTCAATAGTTCCACCGCTCTGTCAACATCCGATTGACTGATCCGATCAAAATCTACGCCCTTCGGAAAGAACTGACACAGCAGGCCGTTAGTGGTTTCATTGGTGCCACGCTCCCAGCTAAAATGATATGGACGGATGACCAAATTCGTAAACGCCTTAATTAATAGGGCATGTGATGGTTAAGAATAGATTTCAGAATAGTAGAAACAAAAAATCGTGCATTCCCGATGCGGGTTTAAAGGGTTGTTATTCTGTCCTTATTTTGTTATCATTAGTGTATTAGCTCTAAGGGTTTATAATGAAGGAATGGGTTACCACAACAATTTTGTTAAATGAGTTAATCGCCGGTAAGGAAGATGCATGGAATATGCTCAGCGAAGATCGTTATCCTATGCTGGTCAAATTTGGAGCTAAATTGGGTCTTTCCCATCACAACGCAGAAGACGCTGCCCAAGAGACACTGATGACATTTGTGAAATTGTATCGTGAAGGAAAATACATAAGAGGCAAAGGCAAAGGCAAACTTAGAAAATGGCTTTTTGGCATAGCATATAATGTGATACGAGATGTTCAAAGACGCCTCCCCCGGGAAAAATTAGTAGCCGACGAGACAACCGGAACTTCATTCTTGGACTCAGTGGCAGATAAAAGCACAGAACAAACATGGGATGATGGATGGCAGGAAAGGGATCTCGCAAAGTGCCTTGATAGGGTTAGCCGCGAATATCGGAAGGATATTCCGATATTTGAGCTTTTGGTGGTACACGGGAAAACTCCCTCAGAAGTAGCTGCCCAGTTTAACAAAACAGTGGATAGCATTTATGTTATCAAACACAAAATATTGAAAAGAATACGGGAATTAGAAGCTGATTTAGCAAAAGATGATTAGGAGCGTTATTAGTGTCTTGTCCTGATGTAAAAAAGATTGAGCTTTATATTAATGGTAAATTGAGTGAAGATGAGAAAGCTCAACTTGATGCTCATTTCGCAGAATGTGGGGATTGCCGTTCACAGTTTGAAGAAATTAGAAAAAATGAAATGCTTTTACCTCAGATTAAGTCTCTATTAATTGAACCCCATGGTCTTACAATAAAGCAAGCTCAGTCTTTTTTACCAAAACGCTACCATATCGTTATGAAAGTCAGTCATGGTGGTTCGGGGCAAGTGTTTAAGGCATCAGAGTCTTCGGCTGCACGATGGGTGGCGATAAAATTTCTGCCGAAGGAAGTGGGTCTTAACGAAGATCGCTGGCGTGAAGCACGCCTAATGGGCGGCCTTAACCACCCCAATATAGCGACTTTGTATCTGCCAGAAGAAAAGAAGGGTATCAGATTTTTTGTGATGGAGTGGATTGATGGCAGGCCATTGATTGATGCTTGTGCGGCAAAACCTCTTATAAAAAAGTTAGAGCTTTTTCTTAAAGTTCTGGATGCCATTTCGATAGCGCATGAAAAGAACATTATCCATAGGGATATCAAGCCATCAAACATTCTGGTGGACTTGAATTTGGAACCCAAAATACTTGATTTTGGCATCTCCGTTGAGCGTCACAGAATGGATGCTGTTGATAGTAATATCTTTGTTGGTTCTCCTCCCTACAGTGCGCCTGAGCAGATTCCGCCTGTCGGCAATATCACCCTGGCTACGGATGTGTTTTCACTGGGCATTTTGCTTTATCAGCTTATGACCGATGAACTGCCGTTTTCCCAAACAACTATCCATGAATTATTTGAGGCGATAAAGCACGCAACGCCAAAACCGCCGCGTTCGATAAATCCACAAATTCCGGAAGAACTCGGCAAACTATGCTTAAAAGCCATGGAGAAGGACCCGAAGAGAAGATACATTGATGCGAAAAAGTTTGCCGAGAGTATCAGGAAATATCTTGAAAAAGATGCTCGTCCGGTTTTGCCAGGACTAAACGATTTCAAAAATTCTGTCGTGAATTCGTTTTATCTTTCACCTCCTGATCCTGCTGTATTCGACCTGCCTATCAAGGAAAACGATCTGCTTGCAGACAGATACCGGATATTAGGTGAAATCGGGAAAAGCGTTGGCACTGTTTATCGGGCTTATGATTCGGCTTTGCAGATGGAACTTGCGATAAAAGTGTTGGTACTGAACAATGAAAATGCCGAAGATTCTTTCGAACAGTTACGTCGGGAATTCTTATCTCGAAGTAAAATCAATGATTTTACACATGTCATAAAGTCGTTTGATATACACCCGGCCAATTTTGAAGGTCTTAAGTTGGCAATATTGCCAATGGAATATGCCAATGGCGGTAGTTTTCGAAAATGGCTGTCAGAACACTATGATATTGAAAGCCGTATGTCCGAAGGTGTGGATTTGTTTATACAAGCCTGCCTGGGCGTACAGGCCATCCATGTTCCCCTGATTGTGCATATGGACGTCAAGCCAGAGAATTTTCTTTTATGTATAAATGAGGAACATGTTACCATTAAGGTGACTGATTTTGGCATATCCCAGACACCCGAAAATCTCTTGAGTGGAAACGTTCCCGGATATTCTGTTAGCATTGGCACTTTACCTTATACAAGTCCCGAACAAATCAGAAATGACCGTCCTAAAGATATTAAGTCAACCAGTGATATTTATAGCCTTGGAATAATCCTTTTTGAAATTCTTGACGGCAGCCCGCCGTTTCAAGGCACACAGGAACAATTGAAAGAACAGCATTTAAATAAAATGCCCCCAAGATTGAAAAAGGAACTAAAACCATGGCAGCCAATTATTGATCGGTGTCTGGCTAAAGAACCGGAAAACAGGTACTCAAAAATTGAATATCTTATCAAAGATCTGGATAATATAAGAAGAGGGTGGGCTCTTAGCGTTGACATTGCATGTTCTAATTGCGGTCATATTAATATTGATCCCAAAAAGATAGATTGTAAAGAATGTCTTCAGCCTCTTTCGGAAGATTTTTTCCGTCCATGCCCTCGCTGTACAAGGAGTGTCAGATTGGATCAGGATAATTGTCCTTTCTGCTTACAGCATGGAGTAGCCGCTCATTATTTGCTGAAGGAGCGTATGGAAAAGATTGAAATGTTAAAGGATGAAGACCCAGCACGGGCTATCGAACTCCTTGATCTGGTGTTCAAGGATGGAGCCGGAGACAGCGCTAAACGTGCGGAAGAGCTTATTGCGGATTTAAATCAAAAACAAAAACAAATTCACCCTTTAACAGCTAAGGCAAATAAATTCAGAGAAGCTGGTGAAATTGAAAAAGCAATTAAGGCTTGGCGAGAGATTTTGAATATTATACCAAGGCACAGGATAGCAGATGAAAAGATAAGTAATTTAGAAATTCTACTGAAGAACGTTAACAAGGGGGTCGAAAATGCCTTAATCCAGATGGATGAAGCTCAATTTACTATTGCTGAAAAATCGCTTCAAAGGTGTTTGGAGCTTGTGCCAAATCAGGACAACGTGCTTAATTTACTTAAATGTTGCCATAAAAGAGTGGGAAAATATTCTGAGGCATTTGACAAGGCTTTAGAACTGCACCGACAGAGATTGCTTAGAAATGCTGATGCCAATATAAGGATAGCGTTACAATATGCTCCTAAAAGCCGGAATGCAATAAACCTTTCTAATGAGATTTCGCAAACACTTAAAAAGACCGAAGAATTAGTTCGGCAGGCTTACCGACAACTTTCATGGGCTGAGTTTGAAGATGTTGGAAAAAAAATTTCCGAAATCAAAAAACTGCAGGCTGATAATAAAGAAGTTCTGAAAATAGAGGATAAGTTTGCTGTAGTCAAAAAATCATATGATAATTTGATTACCGATACGGAGCTGTCTATAAAATCCTGCGATTTAACTAAAGCAGCCGGCAAGGTCGCCCAGGCTTTGGAATTGTGTCCGGATTCACCTGTAGCTAATTCACTTTCAAATCAAATAAATGCTAACAAGGAAAAGGTTCAAAAACTTTTAAAACAAGCAACCTCTGCTGTAAGGTCGGCTGAATTTAATAGGGCAGAGTTTCTGTTAAGACAAATTGAGTACATGTGGGCAACTGTATCGGAACTGTCAGACTGCAAAAATTTGCTTGAATGTTCAAGAGAACAATATCATCAGATTTTTAAAGAAGCCGAAACAGCAAAAAAGAAGAAGGATTTAGAACACTCCCTGAAAAAAGCAAAGATGTCGCAAAATATATGCCCCGATTCAAAAGATGTTTCCGAGCTAATAGCAATAATTATTTCAGAGCAGAAGAAAGTACGTGACAAAATACAGTCGGCCAAAACATTTTGCAATAAAGCCGAATTTGATGAAGCAACCATGGAATTAAATGAAGCTGAAAATTTGTGGGCCAATTTAAGGGAAATTGATGAGCTAAGAGACAATATTGCGGAGACTTCAAACGAATACGAACCTTTGATGATTTTAGCTAAAAGACTTTTAAAGAAAAAGAAATTTCAGGATGCGATGGAGGTTTGCGGAAAAGCACTGAAATTATGCCCTCAATCCTCAGAGACAAAGTCTATAGAACAACAAATATCAAAAGGGCTTCAAAACATCCTGGAACGTAAAAGAAAACGAGCCGAACGATTTAAAAAGGCTTTTGATAATCTGTTGTTGTTAACGCCTAAATTTGTAAAATGGATTATTGTGCCTGCAATTATTCTATTGGTTATTTTTGCTATTGGGGCCGGCATATTTTATGGAATAAAGTCTTTGGTGAATTGGGTCTCAGGCAAAGAAAGCAGCCTCCAAGGATTGCTAACAGGTGTAATATTTGGCATATTTTTCGAGATAGGTTGGATCGCTTCAATATTACCAAAGGGTATGTTTTCACATCTTCCTTCGGATAAAAAATTTAAAATTGCATTAGGATTCCCCTTTGTGGCACTATTTATGGGAGGAATGGTTGGTGGACTTATAATGGCTGTTTTAGTATATTTGACCGGTATGAGCAATTATCAGGCGGGGAAAGTAATTTGCGCAATATTTTTGATACCCGCATTTCTTTTTATGCTTTCGGGTATTTTTGCAAGAGAGCATTAAACACGTTAGAAACCTTGTTATTTTCTTGAAAATTTTTATTTTTCCTGAAAGATTCCCCTCACTCACCTCCAATATACTTTAGAGCAAAAAGTCGTAAACGGAACTCGATACGATTTTTATGCTATAACTTCTTGGATTTAAAAGGGTTATGCTCTAAAGGAGTGTTTGATGGGTAGCGAGCTTAAAAGCTTAACTTTCTGGATATCTGAAATTCCAGACCCGGGTTTTTCTCAGTTTCAGGCAGTTGCGGGCGGAGATGTCCGCAAAGCCAGCTGGCAGGCCTGCGAACATATATTGCGAACCATTGCTAACATGCCGCCATCGGGCGTTTCTGCAGAAATATTATTTATTTATGATACTGCAACGAGCTTAGGTGATCAACAGAGCAGATTGAAATTATACCTGAAACTTTATTCTGCAGAGGCTTCGACTCTTAAAAGCATCGAACATCTTATTACGGGCAGCACGCTTAGCAGATTTTATGAACTCAAAAAAGTTGATAGGCCTTTTTTTGAACCTAAAGGTTTGGAATGGAACTGCTCAATTGTACGCAGGGAAGATTTTATCCAGCCGTTGCACGATAGTTTCTTCAATGCAAAAATCCCAGATTACTATTACACAATCGATTCATTTGAACCTAATGAGAAAAACGATGACTTGATGCTTGACAGGGTGCTGGACAAGATTACTGAATCCGTCATTATACGCATCCGAATCAGCCCTATTGATATCTCAAGACAACTTCATGCGCATACCGGCTATCTTGCCCGACTGGCAAGTGTTAATCGAAGCTGGGATGATGAATATGAAACAGAGAATAATTTTGACGCATTTGACCTTTCTGGTAATGAACTTTCTGATGCTCCGGCAGTATCCCATAGTTTGAAACCATTAAGTTGCAAGGATCCGCTTGCAGACGATATTTTTCGCCAGCAGAAAAAATTCCATGAAAGTCTTCGAAAACCGCATCTTAATTTTGAGATCAGCGTAGCAACAAAAAAAGAATCTTCTGCCAGGTGATCAGCGACAATTATTCTTACCTTCCGGCGACAGTTAAAAGTTCCGGATGAATTAAAGTTGGAATATGCTATCTGAAACTCATTAAGTCAGGAGATTTCAGATGGTTAAAGACAAACAGGTAAGGAGATTGTTCGCTATGAAAAACAAATGCAAGACCTTATATCAGCTTGCAGACAAGGCTGGTATAAGCACTAAAACCGCCCGCAAGTATTTAAAAACGGGCGTGCTGCCCAGCCAATGCCAAGCTATCCACGACTGGCCCACCCATCCGGATGCCTTTGCAGGGGATTGGCCATGGGTTGAAGAATTCCTCAAAAACAACTCCGGTCTTGAATCTAAATCGCTTTTTGAGGCTCTGCAGCGTGAATATCCCGGTAAATACCAGGACAGCGAATTAAGAACCTTCCAGAGACGAGTAAAACAATGGAAAGCCTTGTCCGGTCCGGCTCAGGAAGTGTTTTTTCCACAAATCTATAAACCCGGCCAATGGTGCGAATCAGACTTTACCAGGATGAATAAGCTGGGTATCACCATTTGCGGCATACCTTTTATTCACATGCTGTACCATTTTGTATTGTGTTTGTCGAACTGGGAAACCGTCACGGTATGTTTTTCAGAAAGCTATGAAAGTTTAAGTGCCGGTATTCAAAATGCCCTCTGGAAGTTAGGCGGCATACCACGCTATCATAGGACTGATAATTTAACCTGTGCGGTTAACAAGGTAGGCAATCCTGAGGAATTCACGGCTAACTATCAGGGTCTTGCGAATCATTATGGTTTCCAAAGCTGTAAAATCCAGCCTCACTGTCCGAATGAAAACGGCGATATGAGCAGCGTCATCACAGGTTAAAGAGAGCTGTTGAACAGGCGTTAATCCTTAGAGGAAGCAGAGATTTTAACAGCAGGAAAGATTATGAAATGTTTCTTGAAAAGCTGCTCAACCAACTCAATACCGGCCGCACAAAACTCTTGGCCGAAGAGTTAAAGGTTCTGCGGCAATTGCCAACCCGCAGGCATGAAGATTTCACCAGGGATAAATGCAGGGTAAGTCGTGGTCTGCACGGTCCGAGTTCTTAAGAACAGCTATTCTGTTCACAGCAGGCTTAGGGGAGAAAATGTTGACGTTCGAATATATGCCGAACATATCGAAGTCTGGTATGCTCAAAGAAGAATTGAAGTATTGCCCAGATTACACGGTGAAAACGGTCATTACATCAATTACCGCCACGTTATAGATACCCTTGTTCGCAAACCCGGGGCGTTTGAGAACTATTGCTATAAAGATGATATGTTTCCCACAAGTCAGTTCAGGATCGCATATGATCTCCTGCGTGATCAACATGGGATGAAGCAGGGTAATAAGCAGTATCTGAAAATTCTTGAATTAGCTGCCAACGAAAGCCAGACATCTGTCAATGAAGCTTTGCGGTTCCTGATCAACCATGCAGATGCGATTGATTTTGATATGGTAGAACAAATAGTCAAATCCGAACAACAGCCGCCGGATGTCACTGACGTTTGTGTTGGCGATATTGATCTGAACAGTTATGACTGTCTACTTGAATCGGCGGAGGCACTACTGGTATGAGTAAAAATGATCTGGATAATCAGCTTGTAAACCTTCTCAAAGAACTTCACCTGCCGATGTTCCGTGAATATTACGCCGAGTTCGCTCAGAAGGCTATCGCCGAAGATATGGGTTATTCACAATATCTATTGGAATTGGCTCAGCGTGAGTGTGATGTTCGCAGAGCCAATAAAATCGCAAGGCTGGTAAAAGCCTCAAAGCTTCCTATGGAAAAGACCATGGCAAACTTTGATTTTAAACGTATGCCGTTGAAGATACGTCAGCAGGTCAAAATTCTTTTGGAAGGTTCATTTGTTGACAGAACAGAGAATATTCTTGCATTTGGCAAACCCGGCAGCGGTAAGACACATTTACTGTGTGGTATCTGTCATGAACTTGCCCGGCAGGGAAAAAAGGTTTACTTTACTACGTGTGATATGATGTTGCAGGAGTTATTACGAGCCAAGCAGGAGTTGAAGCTGGACAAATGGCTCAAGAAGCTGTCACAGTACGAGGCATTGATGATAGATGACTTCGGCTATGTCAAACAGAACCGCGAGGAGATGGAGGTGCTGTTTACCTTATTAGCTCATTGTTATGAACGTGGCAGCGTGTTGATTACCAGCAATCTGCCGTTCAGTAAATGGGAAGTCATCTTTAAGGATCCGATGACCACTGCAGCAGCGATCGACCGGCTGGTACATCATAGTGTGATCCTTGAATTGAATGTACCGAGCTACCGAGCTGAGGAAGCTCAGAGACGGAAAAATAAGGACACGTAATGTCCGAAATTTTGCCCCCCATGGGGGGCACCTCCTAAAGGCTATAAGCTAAGGTAAGTGTTATGAAGTAACGGTAAAAATAACTGTCGTTGAAGGGAAATTATAATTGACGCCGGACACCTGGTCGAAAACGATCCCGAACAGATTAAAAATAAGGCAAAGAAAAGGGGGTTCGATGAGTTCACAGCCTTCTAAACAGCCGCAGGAAATAATCGAAGCTATAATGGACAGGCTCGATGAAAGAGTTCTGAAAAGGTTGATAGATGAGCCTATTGATAAAGCTGTACAGAATTTTAAGTATGAAAATAAAGAACATATTGATCACCGGCAGATACAGAAAATACTTTCGGATTTTGCTGCACATATTTATAAAGAAGGCCTCAAATCCGGCTTTACCCAAGAGGACTTCCTGCCGTTTACGATATCCCTGCTGGACAGATACTACCAGGGTAACTTCTCGAACGGATTCACTGCCGCGATACTGGATGCAGCAAACGGTAAAGAAGATGATCTAAAGATAGTCCTTCACCGCATGGCAGAGATTATAAAAACAGCGGAGCGAGAAAAATATATCAGCGGCATTTTCAAAACAAACATCGATATAAGCGACTGGCATCTTAGATGCCGGATAGTCGAATTTTTACTTGCCAAATATAAACCACACCTGATACCAGCTCTTCAAAACTACCCTCCTACACAACTGGTAGATGAAATTCCTTATCTATTGAGCAACATTGTCAACACCACTTCCATATTGCAGCAAACCATAGATTCGCTATAAAAAAACCTTCTTCCTGAAACTTGTCTCCGATCTTATCCGCTATTTCTGTGAAAACAGGAAATAGCAGATAAAACTATAGGAGCAGGTTCAATGTCAAATTTAAACACGGTTGAGAAGATAAGACTATACAAGAGCTTTTTTACAGGCCTTGACAATGTCTACGGAACTTATGACCCTGATACCGGTACGGTAAGACAAGCCAAAGAGCCAGTAACAGACGAGGTTATACTGGCACATCTGAGGGGAATTCAGCCTTATGGCATTTATCTTCTTACAGGCGATAACACAAAAGCCCTGGCGGTGGATTTCGACGAGGATGAACTGGCTCTGCCTATAGCCTTTGTCGCAGGCGCCAAACGTTTTGGGATGTTCTCATATATAGAACGCAGCAAATCCAAAGGCTTTCATGTGTGGCTGTTCTTTGAATGTCCGGTAGAGGCAAAAAAGGCAAGAATCGTCGCCAGAAAGATACTTGCCGATATGGGAAAACCCAATACCGAGATTTTTCCCAAACAGGACTGCTTGAATAATCTCTCTTATGGCAATTTCATAAACGCACCCTTATTTGGCAAACTTGTTCCGAAAGGCAGAACCGTATTTGTTGAGCCGGGCGAGCCTGTCAAAGTTTGCGAGGACCAGTGGGAGCTTCTGCAGAGAGTCCAGAGAGTTCCTTCCATCCGTTTAGATGCCATTATCCAAAGCTGCGGTCTCGAAATAAATAATACAGAGCCTGCCCCCAAAAAACCCGAGGACACCAGCCATGATACGCCGGAACCTTCTTTTGGCCTGCCTCCATGTATAAGAAAGATATTAACTGAAGGGGTTACATTCGATCAAAGAGTCTGTACTTTCAGATTAGCCATTCATCTTAAAAAAACAGGACTACCTTTGGATCTGGTAATAACAACTCTTACAGCATGGGCACAGAAAAACAGGCCCAAAGATGGCAAACGCATAATCACCGACAAGGAAATCAAGTCACAGGCGGAATATGCCTACCAGAATGACTATAGAGGCTGCGGATGTGAAGAGGCGGTAATAGCGAGTTTCTGTGACAATAACTGTCATTTGGCTTCACGTAAAAACGGAGGATAATCAGATGACTATAACAGTAAATAAAAATAATCATGATCTTGCCGCTGAGGTACTGAAAAGCAGATATGTAATGAAGGATGCAAATGGCAACATTATCGAGACACCAGACCAGTTGTACTGGCGTGTAGCGAAGTTTATTGCAGCGGTTAATAAAAAATACAGAGCATCTGAAACTGAAGTGAACGAGTTGGCATCCGAGTTCTATGATTTGATGGCAAAGGGACAGTTCCTGCCCAATAGCCCTACACTGATGAACGCAGCAAGAGAAAATGCCATGCTCAGTGCCTGTTTTGTCCTGCCGGTAAACGACAGTATCGCTGAAATATTCGAGACAGTGAAGAATACCGCACAGATTCAGAAGGCAGGAGGCGGAACAGGTTTTGCCTTTGACAGACTAAGGCCTACCGGAGATATCGTTGCCTCAAGCGGCGGCAGTACCAGCGGTCCTGTGAGTTTCTGGAAGGTGATCGCCGAGACCACCACGGCAATTCAGCAGGGTGCCCATAGACGTGGTGCAAATATGGCAATGATGAGCGTGGATACCCTGACATCTTGAAGTTCATCAATGCCAAACAGCAAAAAGACGCCTTCAACAACTTCAACATATCCATTAAGGTCACCGATGTTTTTATAGATACTTTTCGAAATGCCCCCGACACCGTACATATCGTCACCAATCCTCGGAATAAGAAAAGATATATCATCCCCAAAGATATCGATCTGAACTCATATTCCATTCAGGATTTAAGGGATGCTGATGGAAACAGGGAAAATTGTTTTACCGTCAGGGACATCTGGAATCTTATCGTCAGAAATGCTCACGCAACAGGTGAACCGGGAATCTGTTTTATTGATAGGGTAAATGAAGACAACCCGACACCTGCCCTTGGAAAAATAGATGCTACTAACCCGTGCGGAGAGCAACCTCTGCTGGACTATGAAGCCTGCAATCTGGCTCTATAAATGTATCGAAGTTCGTACTTACCGATAGCAGCGATCTTGACTGGGAAAAGTTATCTGAAGTTATAGTTTTAGCGGTAAAGTTTCTGGATAACGTCATTGATGCCGCAAATTACTGGCCGGTTGAGAAGATAAAACAGATGACACTTGGCAATCGCAAAATCGGTCTTGGTATCATGGGATTTGCCGATGTCCTTATCCTTCTTGGCATAAGATATGATAGCAATGAAGCCGTTGAGTTTGCTCGAAAATTAAGCAGATTTATCAACGAACATGCCCATAACGCAAGTCAGCAGTTCGCCGAAGAAAGATGCTCCTTTCCTAATTGGAAAGGAAGCATCTGGGACACCAAGTATAAACGCCCAATGAGAAATGCCACCTGTACCACGATAGCGCCTACGGGAAGTATAAGTATCATAGCAAAATGCTCAAGCGGCATAGAACCGGTATTTAGCTTTGCGTACAAACGAAGAGCTCTTGACGGTGTCGAATTCGTTCAGATTCATCCATTACTCGAAATGCTGGGTACGGAACAGGGCTGGCTTGAGGAAAGAGTCAAAACGAAACTATTGGCAGGAGAGAACATAAGCCAGATACCTGAAATTCCAGAAGAACTGGCCGACATTTTAGTAACAGCCCACCAGATCGCCCCCGAATGGCATGTAAAAATCCAGGCAGCATTCCAGGAGAATGTAGATAACGCCGTCTCGAAAACAGTTAACTTGCCACATGATGCGACTGTTGACGATGTTGATAAGATTTTTCAGCTTGCATACGACCTCAGATGTAAGGGAAACACAATCTACCGCGATGGATGTCGTGAAAAACAGGTAATGTCAGCAGTCAATGAACTACCTGACTCACCTGCTGCAAACACAGGCTCACCGCGTGCTCGACCAAGGAAAACCACTGGAACTACCATAAAGGCAAAGACAGGCTGCGGCAGCCTTTTTATTACATTGAACAGAGACGACAAAGGACTCTTTGAAGTATTTACTAACCTTGGCAACGCAGGATGCCCTTCGCAAAGCGAAGCAACTGCTCGTGTGCTATCGATTGCCTTACGAAGCGGAATAAAACCAGAGATTTTAATAGAGCAGCTTAAAGGCAGAAGGTGTCTGTCAACTGTTGCACGTAAAAGCCTAAACAAAGATATCGATGCACTTTCCTGCCCTGATGCAATTGCCAGAGCTTTGGAAGAAGCTCTGGGTAATGGCTTCGTATCAGCGGCGGAAACTTTTATACGAAGATGTCCCGAATGTAATTCTCAACTACGAAGAGAGGCAGGTTGCAATGTCTGTGATAATTGTGGATTCAGTAAATGTGGGTAACGACCTCGCCTATTTTTAATATGAGTCAGAGTATCTGATGAATAGTACTGAAAAAGAAAAACAAATTGAAAGGGCACCCATCCTGTGGATGGATGAGGCTATTATCTATCTTGGTCTTGACCGGTTAGGTCTCGCACATCCGGAACAAGCTATCTACAGAATGGTCAGGAAGGGGATACTCAAACCGAGAAAGATTGGGAGGTTTCTCGCATTCAGCAAATCTGACTTGGAGTATGTGATAACAAACGGCGAAAAAAGACGAACTCCCGGGCGACCAAGAAAAATCGAAAAAATAAGGAGTTATGAAAATACTGTCTAAATACTGTCTAAAAATAATTCGAATTAATTAGCTAATATTCAAAATGCCAAAAATAAAGCCTTGCAAGTCATTGATTTGCAAGGCTTTATGTATATGGGCGATGGGGGATTCGAACCCTCGACCTCACGGGTGTGATCCGTGCGCTCTAACCAACTGAGCTAAGCGCCCTAAAATATACTGCTATTAAAACGTTGGCGCGGTCGGTTTGTCAAGTTATTAACCGCAGCGACAACAGAATTGAACGAAATGCCCCGTGCGCAATCGGCGTATCTTCCGCCTGCTCGATGAAAGCTGAAGTTTACAACACCCGTTAACTAATAGACAATAGCCGTGGCCTGCTCGATTTGCTTGATTATCTCGGCAATCTCAGATGTACCGCCAACAACAGACTCGAAGCCTTTTCGCAGCAGAGCATCAGTCTGCTGACCGCTTAAATTGTCAGCAATCGCAATGATTTTTATGGTAGCAAAGTCCGGATTTTTATGAATCGCTTCGCAGATTCCCTCGCCATCAATGTCTTTAGCCGAAAGATTAACAAGCATTACGTGCGGCGAGAATTGCATAGCGACAACACCGGTCTCAAAATTTGTGCCAACGGTCTGAACATCATAATCGGTTTTGTTTAACAGCCGTTTGGAAAGGGCCGATGCACTGTTTTTATCGCTGTCAACGATGAGAACGCGAATCTTGCGGCTCAACTGAAGCGAAGACAGAGGGATTTCATGAGCCTTCATAAAGCGGACAAGTTCGCTGATGGGGATGCGTCTGTCTTTGCTCCCCGGTATCCGGTAACCTTTCAGATGACCAGCGTCAAACCATTTAGAGACCGTTCTTGGCGCAACATTACAGATTTTTGCCACATCACCCGTAGTAAATACATTTTTTCCTTTTGCCATTTTTCTATCCTCTCAACTAATACAAATACAATACGATTCATATTTGTTTTCGTCATAAAATCCGTGAAGATTGAATATGAGCGGTACAATCCGCACGGTTGCTGTTATAAGCACATCAGTTGTTCATTATACGTCCCATAAGGCCTTTGTGTTTTAAAAAACTGGAAAAAATTTAATAAAAACTTAAATTGCTATAAAACATCCCGGCACCGCCGCCGAAAAAGCTGTAATACCAGCGGCTTTTATAAAATCCCGCCTTGTAAAAGTCGCCATTTCATCTCCTTATAAATTCCCGGTTTCATTGCCGTCAAGCAAGTCGGGACGCCATTTTTTCGTCCGTTCGAGCGATTGCTCTTTCCGCCACTTGGCAATTTTCCCGTGGTCGCCGCTAAGCAAAATCTCCGGTACCTTCATCCCGCGAAAAATCTCCGGCCTTGTATATTGCGGATATTCGAGCAGCCTGCCGCTGAACGATTCATCAACCGATGAAACATCATCCCCCAGTGCGCCCGCCAGAAGCCTGACAACCGCGTCGATAACCACCATTGCAGGCAATTCGCCCCCGCTGAGAACATAATCCCCGATGGAAATCTGCTCAGCATTCAACCCCCCGCGGATTCGCTCATCAAAACCCTCGTATCGCCCCGCGATTAAAATCAGCCGTTTTTCCCTGCTTAATTCGGTCGCCTTGGCCTGTGTGAATTTTTGCCCCTGAGGTGTAAGCAGAATAACTCTGCCTTTTTCTTCGGACAATTTTTCGACGTGTTCGAAGCAGTTAAAGACGGGGCCGGGCATCATTACCATACCCGGCCCGCCGCCATAAGGTTTATCGTCAACTTTTTTGTAGCTGTCCGCGGCAAAATCCCGAATGTTCGTCAAAGCTATCTCAACCACACCAGCCTGCTGAGCCCGTTTCAATATCGAATAACTCAGTGGTGTCTCAAACATCTCGGGAAAAAGTGTAAGAACATCAATTCTCATTACCACCTTTTCCATTCCGGATTTTTATGCTTTCTTCTCGTCGGCCTTTTCATCTTTTTTCTCTGCTGCGGCCGCAAGCTTTTCCGATTTCTTGAACGGAAGGCCCTTCGCGCGAACGTTCGCCCTTGCCTTTGCTATCCGCGCCGTTTTCTCTTCAGCGTATTTATGCTTTATGCCCTTGCGCAGCAGAAGTTCCGAAATCGTATCCGATGGAATCGCACCTTTATCAAGCCAGTACTTGACCCGCTCAAGGTCAAGCACGACCTGCTTATCTTTGTTTTTCTCGATGGGGTCGTAATGTCCCAGCTTTTCAAGGATTTTACCATCTCGCGGCGTACGTGAATCTACCGCGTTTATCCTGAAAAAAGGACGATGACGCCTCCCGATTCTTGTCATTCTCAATTTTACTGCCATAATTTTTTTCCTTTCTAAACTTTCTATGATTAATTTTCGTGAAAAGCCCTATGCTCTCACGAAACGCGTTTACTTTTTGACAAAACCGTGATTTAACCACAAATGAACACGAATTAACACAATTTTTCCAATCTCACCTCATTTTTTGTAGGGTGGGGGCATAACCCTACCTTACTGTCTAAACCCGTCTGCATCTTCATCGCGTAGCCATTAAAAAAAATCGCTAAATTCGCCGGATCCACCTTGGCGTCCGCCGCTATTTTCTGTATCTGTTCATCGCTAAGCTTATCGGCGTTGGTCTTTTCTTCCGGCGTCATTATCGCCACCGCCTTCTCAAGTTCCGCCAGTTCCTCCCTGCTCGGAACGACAAGCATCGCCAGTTCGCTGTTCCCCTCGACGTCGGCAAACTGACTGCGCACAAGTTTACCATAGTCGCTGCCCACAAATCTGGCTGCATCCTTTCAGATACTGCTCTATCGTGATTTTCGGTTTTATCGTCGTTCTATTTTCCCTTTCCGTTTTATGACCCTCTTGCGGTGCGACCGCTGTTTTATTTTCCTGCCCGCCGACATCGCACCCCAAGGCTCGACATATCGAATCCGCCAGAGAACAGGCTTTTAAGCCCGCCCAGCTTACCGCCGCTAAGCCCCTTGAGCATATCCCGACTCCGCGTAAACGTCTTGACCAACCCGGCGACATCCTGCGGCTGCACACCCGCGCCACCCGCTATTCGCCTCCTCCTCGATGAATCTATAACATCCGGGTCCCGCCTCTCCACGCGCGTCATCGAATGCACAATTCCTTCCATCCGCTTGATTTCCCTATCATCAACATCCAAATCCCCAAGCTGACTGCCCATCCCCGGCATCATCTTGAGCATATCCTCTATCCCGCCCATCTTCTTGACGGCCTGCATCTGCTTCAAAAAGTCGTCGAAATCGAAACTACCCTTGGCCATCTTGTTTTGCAGCTTCTCCGCCTCAACCGCGTCGAATTGCTCCTGGGCCTTTTCGACCAGCGTCACCACGTCGCCCATCCCCAGAATCCTGCCCGCCATCCGGTCCGGATGAAATTCCTCGAGTTTATCCAGCTTTTCACCCACGCCGATAAACTTAATAGGCTTGCCCGTCACAGCCTTAACGCTCAGCGCCGCGCCGCCTCGTGCGTCGCCGTCGAGCTTCGTCAGGATAACGCCGTCCAGTTCCAGCCTTTGGTTAAATTCCTTGGCTGAATTGACCGCGTCCTGGCCTGTCATCGCGTCGCAAATAAGATATATCTGGTGCGGCGTCACCGCCTTGGCGACGTTCGCAATCTCGTTCATCATCTCTTCATCGATATGAAGCCGGCCCGCCGTATCAAGTACAACAACATCAAAACCATTGCTTTTAGCGTAATTAACAGCGTTTTGAGCAACCTTAACCGCGTCCTTGGTGTCCTCACTGTAAACACTGATTTCCAACTGCTCGCCAAGAACCTTCAACTGGTCGATAGCCGCAGGCCTCTGAAGGTCGTCCGCCACCAGTAAAGGCTTTTTCCCCTTGGAAACGAGGTATTTGGCTAATTTTCCTGCCGTCGTCGTTTTACCGCCGCCCTGAAGACCCGCCAGCATTATTATCGTCGGCCCAGGCGATACAAAGTATATATTGCTGTCCACTGGCCCCATCAGTTTGGTCAGTTCATCGTGAACGATCTTGACCATCACCTGCCCGGGATGAAGACTTTTTATAACCTCCGCGCACCACCGCCGCCTGCACTACATCTTTACAGAACTGCTTTGCTACACTGATAGTTAACGTCGGCTTCCAGAAGGGCTTTCCGCACCTCGTGCATAGCATCCGAAACGTTAGCCTCCGTAATCCTGCCTCTGCCGGACAGCGACCGGAACACCGAATTAAATTTTTCTGTCAGGGATTCAAACAACGCTTTAACCCATTAAAAAACAGTAAATCCTAAGCACTAATTTCGAAGCACGAAACAAATTCAAATAAAAAAAATTCTAAAATTAAAAGTTGTAACTACTTAAAAATACTACAGTTACAATATTGACTATATAGAAAGCACTTTAAACAAAAAGGTACTATAAATAATAGTACAGGATTGTAATCCAACCACCCCATTTTTGCAAGAATAAACTTAACCCCGCCTTAGCACGTCAAAAGACGTTCCTTCCTACTTTCAAACCATTCTCATCACACCTTAATTTTTCCACACCGCCCCAAAGATTTTTCTTAGGTTTAGCCCCAGCACCTGTGGCTGGGGCCCCGCAGTCCGCCAAAGACGGACTGAATAGTTGAACAGGAGACTCCCATTCCTGCCAATTTTTCTTACCCGAGGATTACTCTGATTTTACTAATTTATTTAGATATAAAATTCCATTGAGTTTGAGAAAATAGGGTGTATAATTTGCAAGAAAATCAATACTCAAAAAATTTGATAAGGAAACCGCCGAAGACGGCCAAAAGGCAGTAAATAATGATTTCGATTAGTGAAAATAAAGTAAATGCTAAACCCTTTCTCAAATGGGCAGGAGGAAAAACACAACTTCTAACTGAAATTGAGAAACGTCTGTTTGGCAACGCTCTTAAAAAGAGGAAAAATAATGACAATTGAAGTATTAACTAATCCTGCAATTGAAGTTTTTATGGGGCTTGTAAAAACCTCGAAAGAACAGTTATTTGCAAGCCCATTTGTGAAAAATAACATTACCAATATGGTCATAAAAAATCGACCCAGCGGTTCAAAAATATCTTTGCTTACAAGTTACAAATTGACAAATTTTTATAGAGGTTCTTCAGACCTTCAGGCTCTTTCGGATTGTATTAAGAATGATATTGAAGTAAAAAATCTCTCAAGACTACATGCAAAAACGTATATTTTTGATTCTCAAAAAGCGATAGTTACTTCAGCAAATCTTACATCAGGAGGAATGCAGAATAATTATGAATGCGGAGTTATTATTGAAGACAGAGAAATTGTAAAAAGATTAAAAGAGAATTATTTAGAGTTATTTGAAAATAAAGAAATGTCTCCTGCTGTAACTGAGGAGATTATTATGACAACTGCTGAAATCCTCTCAAAAGTACCCAAGGATAACAAAGTCAGGTTTGAGAAAACCGAGAAAGAAATATTCCCAGAGCCAGAAAACGATTTGTATGATGCAGGAATTGAAACGATTACAAAATCACTTTCGGGTTGGAGGCTTGATACATTTAATGTTGTTTCAAAGATTCGACAAAATATATTTGATTTAAGAGCAGTGTATGAGTTTAGAAATGAATTACAAATCCTTCATCCTGAAAATAGGAATATTGACGCGAAAATCAGGCAACAATTACAAGAGTTAAGAGATTTGGGTTTAATAGAATTTATCGGTTCAGGTCTTTATAGGAAATTGTGGAAAGATTAATTTATGAAATCTTATATTTTTATAACAGATGAAGGGCATACCTTTCAGCCGAACACTGAAGCAATTGAGCCGGATATTGAAAATTGTCAGGTTATAGGATTTGCGGAAGGCCTCAATCCCCAACAAGCTTTTGAAAACCTAATACGCAACAATAGCTACTTATCACAAACCACATTTAACAAAATAATCTGTTATGAATTGGAAAATGATTACCAAAATACATCGAGCATTTTTTTTCTGCCGAAAAGTGAGTGTTTGTCATAGATGGAATAGAAAAGATTGCTCAAGAGTTTTATAGAATCTTAAAACACGATAAGTACTGCGTAATACTAATAGGTGATACACGTAAAAGTAAGCATTTTGTGCCGCTTGCGTTTAATGTTATGCAGCGGTTTTTGAAAGCTGGTTTTATTCTTAAAGAAGATATCGTCAAAGTTCAGCACAATTGTTCATCTACCAACAGATGGATACCAAAAGCACAGAAAGATAAATTTTATTTAATCATGCACGAACATCTATTCGTTTTTCGTAAAAAGAAAGATGATGAAGATTTAAGTAAACTAATATACTCAAGTAAAATATAAAAGGAGAATGGGGTTCTCCATTTAACTGTCCAATCTCCGCTTTTTTTTCGTCATTCTTTTTTATTTTCCTTATTGCAAAACCAATAAAGAAGTTATATAAATAAACAAAATAGCAGAGAGAAATCACGTTTTTTGTGAATCCCCGCTTCAGTTAAAAAAATAAAATAGTAGCGGGAAAACCACTATATAAAATTAAGTCACTGAGCTTGTCGAAGGGATCGAATCTAAAACTGCATCGCAGCTAAACCCCGCCAATTTTTCCCCCGCTTCACGGGATACGCTTCACGTTTAATGTGCCTCTGTTCATTCAACTACCTAACCGGCCTTAATAATTTCGTCTTGCCATTGTAATTTATTATTTTTAATCTTGACTGCATACAGTAATTCAAAACTTAAAAAGGCCCCAGCCACAGGTGCTGGGGCTAATCCAATCAAGAACTTAATATTGGTGATTTTCAATATATTTAAATCTGGCTGCAAATTCTTCTTCAGAAAAACAAAACCTTATATCATACCCCTTGGTCCAAAGACGTCCTTCACGGCCATTCTGCCAGAGAGTGCGAGTAGTTATACTTTTATAACGGCTTGCAAGTTTCTCAATAAATTCTTTATGTGGCCGCGCCAGCAAATGGATATGATTTGAATAAACTGTTAACGCTTCGATAATGTGTTTAATTTTTTCCGCTTCAGCGAGAATGGTTTGCTTGACAACTTTCTTTTCTTGTGCGTTCAACTTAACAATGGGCGTTTTTTGTCTATCACGATTTCTTTCCAGAAGTTTACCGTCGCCTTGAAGAATCTTGCCTCTATCGACGTATCCTCTCTCGTCGCCCGGCAGCCAACTTCCATAAGTTGTCCACGTCAACATATACCCGACAATTTCTGACATAAATAAAATAATAATATTTCAAGACCCGATTGGCAATTGTTTTTTCCTTTTTGATTCCGTTTTCGATTAGCCCCAGCACCCGTGGCTGGGTCCGACTGAACCACCAAATAAATAACCGTTCCCCCTCTATGCCCTTGTCTACCGAATTTGGTATTCTTATTTTTATTTTCAGGGATAATATGGTACATTGTACCCCCTTAAACTCACAGTGTGGAGGGGGTAGGCAAAAATAGCGGGAAAATTAAGGAACAGCCCTATTTATAATAAGAGCAAGTTTTAATAAAAGTGAAATATTATGGTTACAATACCGGGGGTATAAGTAATGGCAAAACAGTTCCTGCAAAAACTTATGTACTCATCGGAAGGGTATAGGCTTACCGCGATTAATATCAAGATGGCGATGGTAATGGTACTGATATTTTTATCAGGCGCGGCGGGGCAAAATAAGATTATCAATGAGGCGGAGATTGTCGGCGAATTCGAGGGCGGCAGCGAAAAAGTTAAGGTTATTGTAAATCTTATAAAGCCTGAAATGCTGGTGAAAAAGACGCTGGGCCAGCAATCCCACGATGCTATGAAGCAACTTCACGCCGAGATAAAAGAGCGGCAGGACAAGGTGATGGGGGCTTTGGCGAAAGATGAATTTGAGGTGCGGCATCAATTTGAGAATCAGGCGGGATTTTCGTGTGAGGTTACGACTGATGGGCTGAACAAATTATTAAATGACCCGGCGGTAGAATCTGTTGAGCCGGTTTATATACTCGAAGAGCATCTTGCGCAGGGGATACCGCTGATAAACGGGATTATATATCGCACGGCGTATAACGGGCAGGGGAACTGCAATCGCGATTTGCGATTCCGGGGTCGATTATAATCATCCGATGCTGGGGAGAGGAGGGTTTCCGAACAGCAAGGTTATTGGCGGTTATGATTTCGGAGACGATGATTCGGACCCGTTTCCGGCGGCGGTTCATGACCCGCACGGCACAAGCTGCGCTGGCATCGCGGCTGGGGACGCCTGCGATGTCGGGGATTATATCGGCGGGGTCGCGTGCGGGGCCAAAATTTACGCGTTGAAAACCAAGAACAGCGAGGGGGTGATATATAACGACAATGTCATAGCGGCGTGGGACTGGTGCATAAGCCATAAGAACGATAACCCTTCATATCCGATTTTAGTAATAAGCACAAGTATCGGGGGGACACGATATACCAGTCCGTGCGACAGCTCAAATGTCGCTTACGCTACAGCGGCAAATAACGCGGTGGCGGCGGGAATTACGGTGGTGGTCTCGTCAGATAACGATGGTTCGTGCAATTCAATAACTGTGCCAGCGTGTTTGAGTAATGTCATATCGGTCGGAGCGGTTTACGATTCGAATTTCGGGACTTATTCATTCTGTATCAGAGCGGATTCCTGCGCAACAAAGTATCCGAAAAGTCAATGTCCCAGCGGTTGGTATTGCATCGATGCAACCATGCCGGATTTGGTTACATCTTTTTCGAATACCGCTTCATTTTTAGATATACTCGCGCCATCAAATATGGCGTGTACGACTGATATTGTTGGTTCGGCGGGTTATTCAGCGGGAGATTACGCGACCGATTTCGGGGGGACATCGGCGGCGTGCCCGTATGTAGCAGGCGCGGCGGCGTGCATACAATCGGCGGCAAAGTATTTTACTGGGCATTTCCTGACGGCTGTACGGGTAAGGGAGATTCTCCGTTCGAGCGGCGACGCCGTAACCGACCCGAGGATTGCAATAACAAAGCCTCGCGTCAATCTCGGCAGAGCAATCGAGAGCGTGCAGTTGAATCCGTGCGATTATTTTTCGACAGGAAGCGGGAGTTCCTCGTGGAACTATCCTTTGCACGCGGCCAATCACGACAGCAGGACGCAAGTGATATATACGGCATCTGAAATCAAGTATGGCGGTTTTATCAGGGGTCTGGCGATTAATGTAACAGGCATCGCCGGGCAGGCAATGAATAACTGGACGATTCGAATGAAGCACACGAGTATGAATAGTTACGACATCTGCGAGTTAGATTCCAACGACTGGACGACAGTTTATAGTGGTAATGAGCCGCGGGGCAGCACGGGGTGGCGAACTTTTAATTTTTCGAGGCCTTTTAAGTATAACGGCATCGACAATCTGATGGTCGATTTCAGTCATAACAATAGTTCATCCGGGAGTAACGGTCTATGCGCTTATTCGGCACCGGGGGGCAACAGATGCATTTACGCCGGCGCAAACAGCGAGTACGGAGACCCGCTGAACTGGTCGGGCATAGAAATGCCAACGGTATATTGCAGCGAAAATGTGCCTGATATTAAGTTGACGTTGTGCGGCGTGTGGCCTGGGGATTTTGAACCTGACGGCGATATTGATATTTGCGATTTGGCGGCTTTTGCCGACGAGTGGCTGTATGAAAGACTGCCGACGGATATTGTGCCGGACGGTGTTGTGAATTTTCAGGATTGGGCGGCTTTTACTGAGGGTTGGGGCGGTGATTTGACAGGAGTATCGGGCTTTGCGTGTCAATGGCTGAAGAATGGTGTTTGTCAGGCAGACATGTCCCCACCCACACCAACTGGCGATAATATTGTCAACTTCCGCGATTTCGCCAACCTCGCCGCCAATTGGGAACAATAATAACTCAAACTGACTCTGTATTGCTATTCAGGCGATGTCGCCATAAACTGTTCAACGGCAGAAAATCGGCGATTATTTTTAGTTTCTGTTTTGGGCGTTTTGAACTTATTTCCAGCGGAAAACCGAGCCGAATGCATTTTCCTGTCGGCCTTTTTAAGACCCAGCCTGAACGCCCGTTGTATGACCGATACAACGGGCCGGCGAAGCTCAAAGGCAATTGCGCGGGTTTTTACAACCGGATATAAAAGCCTGAGCAGATATATCTCCTTTTCAGACCAGGAGTTTTGGGTTTTTTTTCTAAGGCCAAGCCTGTATATTTTTTGCGCAACACTCGCAACGGGTTTGCCTATTTGCTCGGAAATCTCTTTGCAGGTTTTGACACTGTAGAGTTCCCTGAGTAATTCGACTTCCGGCTTCGACCAGAAGCAATAATTCCCCTTTTTCAGTCCGAGTTTGGCTATCTTACTTGCAACGCCGGATTTAGAGCGGCCAAGCTGACCGGCGATTTCAGTCTTTGTTTTAACGGGAAAAAGGTTTTTCAGTTTTTCAATTTCATCTTCTGACCATGGGCCAGCGTACTTTTCCAATGTAAGACCAAGTTCGTAAGCCCTTTGTCTTACGGCGGTTATAGGCCGACGGAGACTCCGTGACAATTCCTTTGTGTTCATACTTGAGAAATGCCGCCTGAGAAATTCAATATCATTTTTAAACCATTTTCCACGTATTAAGCTGTCTTTTTTGAACATAAAACAACATCCATTTCGTTCTAACCTCTTTTTAAGTCTCACTTGCCTGCTTTTGGGCCTTAAAAAGTTCCACTAATTAAGACCCGAAAACTTAACTCCGCTATATATTCTGCTATATATAAAGACGCAGAACTCTTGAAAAAATTACGCATAATCTCAAAATTTTTTAAAATTTTTTAAAAAATTTTCCATCCTCCACTCCCAAAACCCATTTGATGGACGGCAATATTACTTTTTCAGATTCAGGAGCCAAGAATATTTGCTATACCATTGGCATTTTGAAGCAGATTTTGGTAAGATTCGATTAAATTTTAGAAATTTTATAAAAAACTCGTCCGTTTTGAGCTTTCTGCGCATCTTTATAATAGTACGGAATGGAAAAGAGTAATGACTTCGTCGGATTAGTTCAGCAGGCACAGCTGGGAGATAAAGAGTGCTTAAGCCGTCTCGCTGAGGTGGTTAGAGACCCTCTATACGCTTATATCTACCGTTACACTTTGTCAGATGATTTAACAAATGATATTGTGCAGGAGAGCATAGTAACAATGCTTGAGGCGATAAAAAAATTGAGAGAGGTCGGCCAGTTTTGGCCCTGGCTGCGCAAGATAGCCCTTAATAATATGCACAATTACCACAGAAATGAGGAAAAGCGTCGCAAAAACACTCCAGCACCGGAAAACCAAAGCCCGGAACATAATGACAGCCGGGAAGCTATAGCCGGTATGATATATCAGGAGTTTAAGGAAGATGTTTTCGCGGCGATTGGCGCGTTAACCCCCGAACATCGCACAGTTATCAATATGCGGTGCTATGACCAAATGCCGTTTTCCGAGATAGCAAAGATGATGAGCTGCAGCGAGTACGCGGCGCAAAAGCTGTTTTACAGGGCGAAAAATTCTCTGAAAAAACAGCTTGTCAGGCGAGGGTTTGGCAGGGGTTCGCTTCTTACTGCGTTAGTTCTATTCGGCAAACTGACCGCGGCGGATAAGGCAGCAGCAGCTTCGTTATCGGTAACGCCTGCGGCGCTGAAAGGTCAGTATGCTGACAAGTCTGACATCTGTTCTGACAAGCAAAACAGCGATTACGGCATTGGCCGGAGCAGGCATTATCGCTGCCGCGGCAGTGGCGGTGAAACCGCCGGAAAGCATAAAACCTTTAGCCCAGGAATCGCATCCAGCTAACCTAAGTACCGTTTACTCACTATTTGAATCTAATAATCCTGTCAAGGAAAGCTGGTATTATTTCCCTGCCGGTGCAGACGGGCCTGTGATGCTTCGACAGACCTGGGCAAAAGCTGGAGCAAAAGATGAGCAGCGCGTTCTAAAGCAAAATGAGCAGGGAAATTTTTACTACGATAAAGATAAGGCAGTCATACACATAGAAAACTACCACTGCTGGAACAGCGATTTGAGCGTTTTCCAACTGCCCTGCGATGGACATTCGATACGTGAATTTATCTCAAAAATTCAGGGCAGGCCGTATGAAATTGATTATGTTAACAATCGCAAGGCCGGCCTGCTTGTGATAGCAAATAAAGAGCGGCAAAACGGTAAACCGCAGGTCGTCAATCAGTTTAATATGCTCGAGGAGGAATATTTTCAATATAATCTGCCTGTCGGGGCAAAAGTGATCGATAACCGAGACGCAATGCACAAAAGAGGCTGGACATATTTTACCATAACAGGCGAATTCAATGGGAAAAAAATAAACGGCAAAGGGAGGATGCCGTTTATTTATAAACAGTGCGAGGAAAATCGGCCCTGGCTAAAAATGCGAAGCGGAGGAGAAGAGATTGTCGATATCGCTTTTATTGGCCTGGGCCGACCATGGATGGGGCTGCATACGATTGACGTTGTAAGAAGAGATGCCGCCCAAAGACAGGTGCCTTTCGATACGAAATTGTCGCTCGATGGCAAAAAGGCGATAGTAACACTGAAAAATTTAAACAGCAGGATTGTTTATACCATTGATATGCAAACCGATGTTGTTGAAAAAATAACCTTTGCCGGCGAAAAAACCGGCATGCTCCAATTTGAATATATGCAGGATATTGACAATGCAAGCCATGAGTTCGCCTCACCTGTAACAGGGTATAAAAAAGACCAAAATGGGCAATGGTTTTTTGAAAAGCTTTAAAATAGTTTAAAAAGAAATATCAACATTTTTTTAGAGGAGAAATAGTGAAAAGGAACATATTTTTAACCGCGTTTGTTGTACTATTTATTGCAGTTGGTGCTAATGCAGGTCTGATTTCTCAATATGAATTCGAGGGTAACGCCAACGACAGCGTTGGCAGCAATAACGGCACACTCGTAAACGGTGCAAGTATCGTTAATGATGCCGGCGGCGGACTAAAGCTTCCAAGTCAGATTCTAAACCTTGACGGTATTAATGACCGTGTTAACTGCGGCACCACTAATATGGAGAACTTATCCCAGGTAACACTTACGGCGTGGGTAAATTGGAATGGCAGCACTCCCGTCGGATATTCCTTCATATCAGGTATCGAAGGTGTATATAAGATTGACTTTATTCCATCTCAGGGGAAAATAAGGTTCCTGACTGGCAACAACTGGACTGGTACTATTTTAACTTCCTCTACCGTACTTGCTTCTAATACATGGTATCACATCGCCGCAACCTATGATGGCTCTAAAAAGTATATTTACATTAATGGCACCAGAGAAACTAATTTTGTAACCACATCGGGTTCTTTAGGCCCAAATACTTACCACAGAGATTTTACTATGGGAAGTTATGACATGACTGGCGGAGGCAGTATGTAAACTTTTTGGGCGGTAAAATGGATGATGTACGCATATACAATCAAGCATTATCTGACCAGGAAGTTCAACAGGTTTATCAGGAACAATTGCCATCCGTTGTTTATCATATCGATGCAGTTAATGGCAATAACGATAACAACGGTTTAAGCAGACATACGGCATTTCAAACGATTCAAAAGGGAATTGATACTGCTGAGAATGGTGGTACGGTTCTTGTCTGGCCGGGGACTTACACTGAACAGATAAATTTCTTAGGTAAGGCTATAACCGTAAAAAGTGCCGATGACGCGGCAATCCTGCAGGCACCGGACAATTTCGCGGTATCATTCTACACTGCTGAAGGGGACAATAGTATATTGCAGAATTTTGTTATAAGAAACAGTGATTTGGGCGTTTTCATTGTCAACGCCTCGCCGACTATTAAGAATTTAACGGTTATAAACAATAATTCCGGCATTGAATCTTACGGCAGCAGCGAGCCAAATATCAGCAACTGTATCTTCTATAAGAATACTTTCGGTTCTCTTTATCAGTGCCAGTGCAGTACAGCTTTATTCAGGAAGAAGCCGAAGCAGGTTTAGTTTCCTACTGGAAATTAGACGGCAATGCAACAGATTCCGTCGGCACTAACAATGGAACTATTTACGGAGCAATACCTACAACCGGTCAAATTGGAAGTGCATTAGAATTTGATGGTATAAATGACCGTGTTAACTGCGGCACTACTAATTTGGAGAATTTATCCACAGTAACGATTGCCGCATGGGTAAGATGGGAATGGTGTCAACCGGGATGGTCAATCTTTCTTAGCAGGTATAGAAGGTGTATATAAAATTATTATGTTCCCCTCAGATGGAAAAGTAAGATTTTTGACAGGTAATGACTGGACAGGTAGTGTGTTAACTTCCACTAGAACAATGGCCGGAAATACATGGTATCATATTGTTGCCACGTATGATGGCTCTGTAAAATATCTTTATATCAATGGTATAAGAGAGCCTGATTCTGTTAACACTTCAGGTTCTTTAGGGCCAAATACTTATCACAGGGATTTCACTTTGGGCAGTTACGATCATACAGCAAATGGAGACTATGTGAACTTTTTTGGCGGCAAAATGGATGACGTAAGGATATACAATAGAGCATTGAGCAATGCTGAAATTGCAGCGATTTACGAGGCTGGATTGGATGGGCATGAATATACTTATGAACCAATGTTTACAGACATCAATAATGGCGATTATCATCTGAAAAGTGAGCGAGGCAGGTATTGGCCGGCACAGAATGTCTGGGTGCTTGATGATGTTACAAGTCCGTGTGTTGATGGCGGCAATCCAAATGATAACCCGATGAATGAGCCTATGCCGAATGGCGGACGAATCGATATGGTGCTCATGGAGGGACACCTTTTGCGAGTATGAGCGAATGGCGAATTAAAGGCGATGTCAACTACGATGGCATTTTCAATTTCACTGATTTTGCAATCCTAATGGAGCAATGGCTGGAAAAAGAGCCTTGGTCAGGGAATTAAAGGCAACCACCAAGACACTAAAACACTAATAAAACCGAAATGTGAGCTTTTAATCGGGGCGACAAACGCACAGTTTGCCGCCCTTTTTATATGCAAAAAAATATGGAAATTTTAAGAGCAATATTGACAAATTATTGTTAGAATAATATATTACACTGGTTCGGTAATGGCTTAAAGCCAGAGTATTACGATCGAGTGACACTATATACCTCCAGAATAAACCTGGGGGCTTATGGCGGTTAAGGACATAAGCTGGTTGTCCGAGAGGCAGGACTGTGGAGAAGCCAGGCAATAATATACTTCGCAAGGACGGGAAACAAAGCGGCTTTACCCTGATAGAACTTCTTGTGGTAATTTCAATCATTACGGTTCTTATGGGGATTCTTCTACCCGCGTTAAGTAAGATTCGCGACAGGCAAAAGCGATGGTCGGCATATCTAATCAGCGTCAGATTGTAAACACAGTCAATCTTTATGCTGCGGATAATGACGCAGCTTATCCTGAATCCGTAGCGACAATAGGCGTGATAAGCGGCTATTGGAACTGGCAGGAGCCTACGATGATGACAGGTTACCGACAGCGGAGTCCACAGATACATCGTGCAATCAGCGAATATTTGGGCAGTTATATCAGTGACGGCAAGATGATGCTGTGTACAAACGCGCCGATAAAGCACAAATATATCCAGAGGGCATGGGACACCGGCGACGCTTGGGACAACCCGGATACAACGCAAACAAAAGACCCCGTAACAGGGACATATTGTTTCTGGTGGAATTATACAGGCTGGCTGGGGGAAGGAAGAGTTTTTAAGGGCCCCGGTAATTCGGCAGGCGGTTCGTGCAGAAGCAAATTGATAGTAAGCTGCTATTTCGGCTACGACCACTGGCGAAGTCCTAAATCTTTCGGAAGCTGTGAAAATTTCAAAGGGGCATCGATTCTGCCGGAAACATGGGTCTCTTCGGCTTACTGGGCCAGCCAGAGTTGTGCAATCTCTAACCGGGATACAATCGAAATAAAACTGCACGCTGGTTATATTGACGGACACGTCGGAAGCTTTGTCCCTGCGGAAACCGTACCGATGAAAGTTTCGATAAGAGATGACGGCAGCATTCCCTATCCGGATGGTACCGGCCCGGGGATTTTTTACCTGCCCGAAAACGGTTTATGATAAACGAAAAAATTCGCACTGATATTCAATATAAATAGATTCCTCGACTCTAAGCCGAAAGCGGACTTTCGGCGGACTTAGCTCAAAATGACAGCTTGACTACCTGCCTGCTACCAACTATGTGTTGCCAACGAGACCATTTTTAAAAAAATTGTGAAATAAATACTTTTACAGAAACGTCCTTATTTTCGTAAAATGATTATATAGAACTATTTTCTGCGTTTGGGCGTAAGATCTTTAAAATTATGGAGTTAGCAAGGGAAAGAAGTGAAATGCCTATACAGCCTGACAGGTTCATAAAGACAGTTATTTTTACAGTAATGATTTGTCTGTTGGCGGTCAGCGTTTTTGCCGACGAAGCTGGAATTGTGCGTCCTTATGAGCGGGAAGGCGGTTTTACGCCCAAAAACCGCATTGACAGTCTTGTAATAGCGTCTTTGCGCAAGCATAACATTCAACCGGCAAATATTTGCTCTGATGAGGTTTTAGTCAGGCGAGTGTATATAGATGTAATTGGGACGCTACCCAAAGCAGATGAGGTTCGCAAATTTCTGGAAGATGAAAATCCCGGCAAACGTTCTCAACTGATTGAGGCCCTAATGAAGCGCAAAGAGTTTACCGACTACTGGACGCTGAAATGGTGCGACCTGCTGCGGGTGAAATCGGAATTTCCCATCAACCTCTGGCCCAACGCGGTGCAGGCGTATAATCGCTGGATCCATGACGCGGTTCGGAAAAATATGCCTTACGACCAGTTTGCCCGTGAACTTTTGACGTCGAGCGGCAGCAATTTCCGTGTGCCGCAGGTTAATTTTTACCGGGCGATTCAGGGACGCGAGCCTTCATCAATCGCCGGGGCAGTCGCATTGACGTTTATGGGGGTAAGGTTTGAAAATTTGCCTCAAGGCTGAGCGTGCCAATATGGAGGCTTTTTTTTCACGGGTCGCGTATAAAAGCACGGCTGAGTGGAAAGAAGAAATCGTATATTCTGACCCGAATCAAACGGACGCGATGGATGTCGTTTTTCCCGATGGAACTAAGATGCGGATTGAAGCGGATCGGGACCCGCGGCGGGTGTTCGCTGATTGGCTGATTTCGGGCCGAACAATCCATGGTTTGCGCGTAATATTGTCAACCGGATATGGGCGTGGCTGCTGGGCAGGGGCATTATTGACAAGCCGGATGATATACGGCCGGACAATCCAGCGGTAAATCCGGAACTGCTTGCCTATCTGGAAAAGGAGCTTGTAAAATCCAAATACGACCTGCGGCATATTTACCGGCTGATACTCAATTCGAGCATTTATCAGCAATCTTCGATTCCGCAAAGCAAGAGTCCGGAGGCTGAGAAGCTGTTCGCCTGTTATCCTGTTCGCAGGCTTGACGCGGAAGTTCTGATTGACGCTTTGGACTGGATCGGCGGAACAGGGGAAAGTTATTCAAGCCCAATTCCGGAACCTTTCACCTATATACCGAAGGGCAGCGGACAATAACGCTGGTGGACGGCAGCATCACCAGTTCATTTCTCGAAATGTTCGGCCGCCCTGCCCGCGATACGGGCCTGGAATCCGAACGCAACAATGAACCGACCGGCGAGCAGCGGCTGTATCTGCTTAATTCAAGCGATATTCAAAGTAAAATTCAGCAAAGCCCCCTGCTGCGTAAACAAATTATGACAGGCGCGGGCAAACGCGGCGAGGTTATTTCGAATATTTATCTGACTATCCTGTCGCGTTATCCGACGGAAAGCGAAAAAGAAGCGGTGTGGAAAATATTTCGGCGACGGCAAGACAGGCAGGAAAGATGCTATGGATGATTGATTTGGGCGCTGATCAACAGCAAAGAATTTCTTTATCGCCATTAAACCGGATTTAATAATGGTTATGATTATGATAAGGTAACGAATATGAGCAAAGATAAAAACATAAATGCTTTAACACGGCGTGAGATGATGAAATGGGGGCTTATGGAGCGAGCGGGCTGTTAGCTTCGAATCGTTTCAGTTTGAAGGCGTTTGGCGCAAATGAGGGTGTGCAACCGATGTTCAATCGGTACAGGCCAAGGACGGAGGCTCGCGAGCCAAATCTGTTATCCAGATATGGCTGTGGGGCGGGCCATCGCATTTAGATACGTTCGACCCAAAGCCGGAGGCGGGCAATGATTATTGCGGGCCGTTGAATCATCCGATTGCGACCAATGTACCGGGGATACAAATATGCGAACTGCTGCCGCTGCTTGGCCAAACAGGCTGACAAGTATTCAATCATCCGCAGTATGACCCACGGCATCAACGCCCATGAAACAGCAGCATATATGGTGCAGACGGGCGGCAGGCACAGCCGGCGACAGGCTGGTTTATCCGAGTGTGGGGGCGGTTGTGTCGCTGTTCAAGGGATATGACCACGGCTATAAAGGGACTGATTCCGCCGTATATCGTGCTGACGGAACTTCAGGGGCGATTTTCAGAAGTGGGATTTTTGTGGCCGCGGTGCAAGCCCTTTGCCACCGGCGGCGACCCAAGCAAGAAACGTTTTGTCGTGTCGGGAGTTGTCGCGGAGGGTATTTCCGATGAGCGGCAGAAAAACCGGCGTGAACTGCTCCACGATCTCGATTCGCTCGGCAAAGCGATGCCGGGAAACAAGCAATTTGCACAGCTTGACGCATGTGAGGAGAAGGCCTACGATTTGATTCTCGGCGATGGCGGAAAGCTCTTTGATTTGTCGAAGGAAAAAGATGAACTTAGGGACCAATACGGCCGCAATACTTTCGGGCAGAGCTGCCTGATGGCGCGGCGGCTTGTCGAAAACGGCGTGCCGTATATTACCATTAACTACAAAGGATGGGACACACATAAACAGCACTTTGAGGCGATGCGGCAGAAGCTGCCGGAAATGGATAAGGGTATGGCCACGCTGCTGCAGGATTTGAGCGACCGCGGTCTGCTCGACAGTACCATTGTGTGGTGGGGCGGCGAATTCGGACGAACGCCGAAAGTCCAGTGGGAATCACCATGGAACGGCGGGCGGGGACATTATGGCAAGTGCTTCTGCGCGGTGGTCGCAGGCGGCGGATTCAAAGGCGGGCATGTCATCGGGGCATCCGAACGCAACAGGCGAGGAAGTGGCAAAGCGGCCAGTGCATCCGCAAGATTTGATCGCCAGCATGTATGAACTGCTGGGCATTGACCCCGATGGCCAGATGCCAAACCCGCGAGGATTGAATGTTCAGGTTATGCCGTCGGCTAAAGAAAACCGCTTAAGTGAGATTATGTAAAGTTCGGAGCGATGTCGTGAAATTATCTAAAAACTGCTGCTTACTGTTGATGATTATTGCCGCATGCGAGGCCGTTCCTATCGGTGCAACAGATAAAAAAGAGCCGCATATCGGCTATCTTTATCCGGCTGGCGGGCAGCAGGGTTCCACCTTTGATATTACAGCCGGCGGACAGTATCTTCAGGGTGCCGACAGTGTGTATATTTCAGGGGAAGGAGTACATGCCACAGTGATAACAGTATGTCAAGCCGCTCAATCAAAAACAGCTTACAGGAAATGCGAATGTATATAATACGGCAGTTGCGGCAGGAAAAATTGGGCAATTCGCCGATACGAAAGGCCGGGCATCTATGCGCAGCGCCAGGAGCTTACAAAAAACTGAGAATATCGAAAAGGTCAACCCGAATGCGAAAGAAGAGATTAAGTTCTGCCGGATCATCCGCTGCTTGAAGAATCTTGAAAATATGAGCCTTCAAAGAATTGCAGGATTTAACGAAAGAATTTTTCAATCCGAAAAAACAGCAGAATATGCAGATTGCTGAAACGGATTATTAAAGTTACTATTGATCCCAATGCGATGCCGGGCGACAGGGAACTGCGTATTGGAACAACGGTCGGTCTGACAAATCCGTTGTGCTTTGAGGTTGGGACTCTGCCGGAAATTCGTGAACCGAAATTCAAGGACCCGATAAACCCGAAATGGCAGCGGTGAATATTGCCTGTTCTGCTGAATGGACAGATTATGCCGGGCGAAGTTGACCGTTTCCGTTTTCGGCTCGGCGGGGCAGCATCTTGTGATAGAAACGCACGCTCGCCGTCTTATCCCGTATCTTGCCGATGCCGTTCCGGGCTGGTTTCAGGCCACGGTGGCCGTGTATGATGCTAACGGCAACGAATTGGCGTCTGCGGACGATTACCGCTTTGATCCCGACCCGGTGCTTTACTATGAGATTCCGAGAGATGGCGAATATGAGATGGAGATACACGATGCCATTTATCGCGGACGGGAGGATTTTGTCTATCGCGTCAGCGATTAGCGAACAGCCGTTCATCTCGCAGATGTTCCCGCTGGGCGGTCAAACGGGTGTGGCGACGGTCGCTTCAATCGGCGGCTGGAATCTCCTCCAAAAAACGCTGGCCTGGATACGCAGCCGGGCATGACAATATTCGCGAGGCGGCATTGCAGCAGAATAAATGGCTTTCCAACAGTATTCTGTATGCCGTGGATACTCTGCCTGAATGCAATGAAATCGAAATCAATGATACCTTACAGAATGCTCAGCAAATCATCGCTGCCGGTGATCATCAACGGCCGTATCGCAAAATCCGGCGACACTGACGTATTTAATTCGAAGGACATACCGGCGATGAAATGGTCGCTGAAGTGTATGCCCGCCGATTGGGTTCGCCGCTGGATTCGCTGCTTCGGCTGACCGACGCGTCGGGAAAAGTGCTTGCATGGAATGACGACCACGAGGATAAGCAGATGGGCCTGCAGACGCATTACGGCGATTCATATATAAATGCCAAGCTGCCAAAAGACGGAACATATTATGTGCAGTTGAGCGATGCGCAGCACCACGGCGGCAAGGAATACGGCTATCGGCTGCGTATCGGGCCGCCGCGGCCGGACTTTGCGGTCTATGTAACGCCATCGAGCATAAGTGTGCCAGTTGGGCGAAGCGTTGCTAATCTGTGCTCACGCATTTCAGAAAAGAAGGATTTAACGGCGATATTGAAGTGGTGTTCAAAGACGCCCCTGCCGGTTTCAAGCTTGAGCGGCGGGCGGATTCCCGGCGGCCGGGACCGTATCCGCATGACGCTGACGGCGCCAGATGATTTACTTGATGAGCCTGTTGTCCTGCAATTGGAAGGCCGTGCCGTAATCGGTGGGCAAATGATTGGCAGACGGGCTATTCCGGCACAAGATATGATGCAGGCGTTTGTATATCAGCATTTGGTGCCATCACAGGAACTTATGGTTTTGGTTTTGAAAACGAGGCGTTCTGCGCCAAGCTTTGAATTGAGCGGGGGCAGTGAAATTAAGATTCCCGCGGGCGGCAGCGCCAAGGCAAGAATTAAAATGTGGAAAAAACCTATGCTCAAAATGTGCAGGTCGAACTGAGCGAACCGCCTAAAGGCATGACGCTTCAGAAAGCAACAGTTGAGAGCGACGAAATTGTGTTAGTTTTAAAGGCCGATGAAAAAGTGGTTCAGGCTGGATACAAGGACAATCTGATTGTCGAGGCGTTTACCAATATGGAGACTATGCGTCAGGCCAATAAAGCTGCACAAAAACAGCGGGTTTCGCTCGGCGTATTGCCGGCAATACCGTTTGAAGTTGTACAGCAATGAAATTGTAAAGAATGCTATTATGACAAAAGCAATTAATAACGATATTTTGACGGAGAATTTGATGAATTGTTACTCCTTTGACTGTGGAAAGCTATCGGCGGAGGTGAATATATCCCGTTTCCAGGGACAAGACGGAGTTGAAGAATATCATCTTGTCGTGCAGCCCACAGAATACGCAAGTTTTGAGACGCAATTGGAATGGGTGTTTGCGGCATATAAGAACGCGATGGATTCGATTGGGCTGGATAGCGGACAGCGCTTCTGCGGCGGTTCTTTTGCAGCGACCTGCTGAATCAATCGGCAGCCCTGGAGGCAAATCCTTTCGCCAATCCCAGGAATAAAGATGAATCCTGTGCTGTGTCGTGGGTACGTCAGCACCCTGCTCCACCGGCAAAAGTGTCGCTGTGGGCTTATCACGTAAGTGATCCTGTTCGCACGGACAAAATAAAAGACGGCAACACTTTGACCATGAAGCGCGGCGGCCTTTCACACCACTGGACAACAGGCATTACAAGCCTGAACAAGAACACATCATACGAACAAACAAAATGTATCTTCGAGAAATACAATACCATTTTACAAAGACGCGGTATGTCCCTGGCGGACAATGTGATTCGCACGTGGCTATTTGTGCAGAATATTGATGCTAATTATCACGGGATGACAGAAGCGAGGAAAGAATTTTTCGCTAAGCATGGTTTGACGCAGGATACACACTTTATAGCAAGCACGGGCGTTGAAGGCGATTATATTAACCCAGCCGCTATGGTTACTATGGACGCTTATGCGATTTCAGGCATACGGCAAGAACAGATTAAATTTTTATCGGCGCCGGATCATTTGAGCCCGACATATTTATATGGCGTTACTTTTGAACGGGCAACCTCGATTGATTATAAAGACCGCAAACATATTTTCATTTCAGGAACGGCCAGTATTGACCGTAAAGGCGAAATTCTGCATCCCGGCGATGTGTCGCGACAGCTTGAGCGAACACTTGAAAACACAGAGGCACTGCTGAAGCAGGCCGGCGCCACTTTTAAGGATATGTGTGTATTCATCGTATATGTACGCGACCCAAGCGATTATATTGCTGCGCAACAGATGATGCGGAAACGTTTCAGTGATGCTCCAATTGATGTTGTTCTGGCCCGTGTCTGCCGCCCCGGGTGGCTGATTGAGGTTGAAGGCATGGCTATTATCCCGGTATCCAGATCCTGAACTGCCAGCGTTTTAATCACCGCCGAAAAAACAGAAAATCACCTATGAACAAGCGAGGCCCAACATATTCTTATTAATCAACTTCCAAGTCCCTTGAGGAAAGCTCCGGCAGACTGAAGAATTGCCCCGGCTTCTTTTGTGGCGCCGGGGATACATTTATCAAATACCAAATATCAGATTTTTACTCAACTTGATTGATTTTTCATAAAGATTTTTATGCTGCAATAAGCGGTTTTTAAGCTCTTTGACAATTTGGGTTCCACCGGAAAATCGCCTCTTGCAAAATTGGGCTGTTGGGTGTAAAGTTAGAGAGGATTTTTCTGAACTTGTTTTTCGTTTAGGTTTAGCGCCCGTAGCTCAACTGGATAGAGTGCCGGACTTCGAATCCGAAGGTTACAGGTTCGATTCCTGTCGGGCGCAGTGGTAAAGCATTAAAATATCAGCAGTTAGATACGTTAATGCTTTTTATTTGTGGTGACGTATCACCACGGTATAACCAACGAGAGCAACAAAAAGAACTGGAAATCAAGTTTAAATTGTGATAGGATTTTGGCCATGCGCAAAGTGTGGGTGACAGTGAGGAAGGGTATTCCCGGTCAGTACGTCGAATGGTACGATGACTCTGGACGAAGGCGGTCTAAGTATTTCATGCCAGAGTACAAAAAATACGTCGCTACGTTCAAGGCCCGCAAGTTTGCCGAACTCAATGCCGACGTCAGGCCTATCGGGTCCGTGATCGATATTCCATGGTCAGCGTTCAAGGAGCAATACTTCAAGCAAAAGAAGGTCGAGGGCCTGGCGTCACACAGCATTGCCGACATCACAAACACCATGAACCTGTTCGATAAGTATTGCCAAGTGGCAAGTACGGCGTCGGTCAATATGTCAACAATGAACGAATTCATATCGAGATTGCAGGGCCGAGACTCTAAGCGGCTGGACAAACTTCAAACCACAAAAGACAAGAAAGTTTACGTGAAGCTTAGCCCGAACACGATCAATAAGCACATCCGAAACTTCAGGGCCATAATCAACTGGGGCGTGAAGCATCGGTTCATAAGCGAGATTGAAATCAAGAACGTTAAGGCTGACGGCAAGCAAATCAGAATACTCAATAACCGCGAGGTAAAGGAATTGCTCATCGCCTGCGCCGATGATAAGCAATGGCGTATGAGGATATTAATCGCGGTATGCACTGGCCTGCGTCGCTCCGATATCGACAATCTCAAACTAAGAGACGTGAACATCGAGCGAAAAACCGTAAGCATCATCAACCAGAAAACTGGCAAGGTCACGAACTATCAGCCATTGCCAAACGCATTGATGCCTGAAATAGAGCGATTCATTCTGGAAGAGGTTAGCGACAAACAAGTGAAGTTCTTCAAGTTCAAGTTCTCAAAGAAGTGGGAAGTGATTAGAAAACGTGCAGGATTAGAGGATATTGAATTCCACGATCTGCGCCGTACATTCGGCTCTATGCAAGCTGACGCCGGCGTGCCAATCAAGGCTCTGCAAGAGATGTACAACCATGCGAATATCGAAACGACTATGAAGCATTACATTAAAACCGAGGAATCGGCCAAGAGGGATGGGGTGAATACGCTTAAGGTGAATGAGTGGCTTTGATACCAGTAATAAACTTTTGTAATAACGGTCGATGATGTTCATAAATAAGTTCATCGAGGTGAATGAGTGGGTCTAAAGAGGCTTTTATGGCTTCAATATCTTTTTCCCGCTTCCAGTTAATGCAACGCTGACAATTATCAGGGTATGCAGTACAAGTTTTGCAATATTGCTGATTAAGTGTTTGTTGCTCACTCATAACGCCATCTCCATTCTCCCCGCCTCAATCTCCATCTTCTTGATATCTTCCTCTATCTCGCAGCGGAGATAGAACACGGAGCCAGTAAACAGCTTATGGAACCGCGGATATCGCTTATCGAACGTCCGGCATCGCCGCCAGCCGCGTAGCGTTGACTGGTTCACGTGGAATTCGTCGGAGACTTTCCGCGAGGTTAGTTTTTCGTTTTGGTTACTGCTCATTTGATACTCCATCTGCTGGCGGTAATTCCTGAAAACGCACAGCTTTAATTTTCTGAACACCTGTTAATATCGCCTTCGCCACTCTATGCCAACCGTTCATTATCCATCCAGTCGGGCTCATTATTACTGGATAACTTAAATCACAATTGTTGATGTCGTTAACGTGGTCAAGTATCATCAATATATTGCCGACATTCCACGGCATAACGCCTAAATCAATGCTCGACACATCCACTTCGAAGACAGGGAAATCTTCGGATAACCTGATAAGAGTCCTTGCATACCACCATTCTTTGTTGATATAACACTTTTCGGTTTCCAGATTGTTGGGTATAAAATGATCTTTAACAATATAAGTGTTCATTTTTTATCGTCCTTGTTCACGTTAAAGCCGTTTTTGTTCAACTCATACTCGAATATCTTTGACTTAATCCACTTGCTCGCCGCGTCACGGCTGAAATAAACGCCGTCCTTTGGAGCGGTGAATGATTGCCCTGCCTTCAATGGCTGATAATCGTTAGGGTCAAACGTTATTGGCGTATCGCCCAGGTGGATATTATTACAGCCCGCCAGCAAAACACACAGTGCCAGGCACATGAAGATATTGCTCGATGCGTCGTGGGCCGCGTCCTCTTTGTCTTTTTGCTTCTTATCTGCCCTATCAAACAAGCGTTTAACTACGTCGAACGCTCCGGTTATTGCCGCTAAAAGTATTGTTATAAACTTCATATCGCTATTCCTTTCCGTCTCGATAAAAATTCTCTTTCCCATTGATTTATCATTTCAGGCCTGCGTCTTATCGCTCGCTGAAAGACTTCGTCGCTCGTATCAGTAACCGCCGAGGCGAAAGCTATATCGCAACCCTGCTCAAGTTTCCGTAAATCATAAAGCATCTGAAACGCCCTGACCTGCAATCTATCGTTCTTGCTCAATGTTGGCTCAATGTTTTTCCTTGCCATAAACTTTACTCCCTCAAAAAAGTTAGCCCGGCGCCCATAACACCGGGCAGTTAGTTTACAGAACTGAAGGCTCCGCTACCTCGCCGACGGCCTCATCGTTATCAGGCACATTGAGCGCAGAACGCAACGCCTTCAACACTGGAATGACGATGGCGTCGTCCCATTTGTTGGGCGTTGCCGCAACCTTCTCTTCGACGGCATCGAACGCCTTGTCGATAATCTGCTTAACTGTCAATGAGTCAAGCTGTGCCACCATCGCCGCGACAAGCGACTTAATAACCTGAATTAATAAACTCGTTCCCATAACCAACTCCTTTCAAACTCAAAAAACATATTACGAAACGCATCCCTGCGATACGTTTACTTAAATAACCTCGCCTTTGTCCTCATCTTCAACAATATCATCTATCTCGTCCTCGACGTCGGAAACTTCGGTAGCGGCGTCTTGAACATCTCCTTCAAGTGCATCACTAACCGCCGCATTAGACTTGGCCTCTTGTACCTCTTCGCTTGCCTGCGATACCGCTGGTTCAGCTTCCTGCGTCTTCTCTGGCTCTGCATTGACTGGTTCCTCCTTGTCATTATGCAACTGTGGTTTGGTGACGATGGGGTAATTCTTCATCAGATTGAACAATGCCGTCGTGACCTGAGCATCGCGGCCCATGCCCTCGCCGACCATCTCGTTTATTCTCCGCTCGAAATCAGCCTTAACGAAATCCCGCTCTTTACTGGCCGGCAATGTTTCAAGGCAGCAGAGAATGTTATTCAGCACTTGAACTACCGCATTGTGCTGTATAACCCGCTGTTTCATATAGCCGTGAAGATGCTTTATTGCCTCTTCCATACTCGGCCCTGCTTGTTTTTGTTCCTCACTCATAACTTTCCTTTCATCTTTCATCAAACAACACTTCTTGTATTTGCGACCGCTGCCACAATGGCATGGGTCGTTACGTCCTGTTTTCATTGCTTGGATTCCTTTCCGGCTTCAAAGCCTCTAATAACTCATCACAATATTCCAACGACAACGGAGCGTTGGGTCTCGTTACGTTTAACAATTATCAACTTCATCAGCTTGACTATTCTGGAGAGCGAATCGGCGTGTTGGTTAGTTATTTGGGGCATTACTTAATTCCTCTGTGTTAAATCCGTTATAATCTTCACTGACTTAGCCTCTCGCTCACCAACCAGGCTCCCAATCTTAAATCCAAGGCGGTAAGCCCTCGCAGCGGCCATTGATGCCGTTTGGACAATGGACTTGGCCTGATCCGCGGGAATGTCATCGCTTAATGCGAGATTGTTTAATATCTCTCTGACCTGCGGTATGCACTTGGCCCATGCCTGATTGCCGTATGTTTCCCATAGTTTATTTACTTCGGTGGGGGTCATGATTTATGCTCCTGCTTTATCAGTTAATAACGCTTTGAATTTATGCTCTTTGAATATCTCAAAGACAGTTTGTCCTTTTTGATGATTAAAAATATAAGGCATGAATACTTCTGTGAATTCAACCTGAGCAAGTTCAATCATGGCCATCTGTGCCTCAACCCAGTCACTAAGAATCTTCCATGCCGTTCTCTCTGCCTGCTGTGGTATTTTCTGTATAGTCTCGGACTTTGCGCGAGGGGATAAGTTTTGTTTAAGTTTCTTTTCGCATTCGAAAACTCTGGCGGGAAGTCTAAAAGGTATATCAACTCCGTTTAATGGAACCACAAAACATAAACTTGCAATCATTCCAGTTGGGCCATAAAATTTTACTATTTGTGTTGCGCCATGCTCAATCAGCTTTGCTTCGATGTAAGCTATCGACCTCAACGCAGGAACCATTGATGTGTAATTTTTAAGCATTCTTAATTTCTCCTTTCACTTATACATTTCTGAACCTTACTCCAACATCTGGAGCAAGCTTTCTTGTTTGTGTCGATTATCTCAACCATAAATTTGTCGTGTTGACCGCATATCGAGCATGGGGCCGGGCTCACTCTGGTAGGCGATTGTAGGTTGGATGCCAGGGCCGACCAATTTATGAACCGATCCCATCGTTTGAAGTTTCCAAAATTTGACTCGAGGCCCAAAGATTCGAGGACAAATCGGACGTCGTCTTTGAACTTCTGGGAGAGAAAACGAGTGTCGGGAATATGGGTTTCATCCGTAGGTTTGGACACATTGGACACAGTACTTTCCCTATTGTTCTTTCTATATTCTTCTTTTTCTTTTTCTTTTGGGTTTATACTGATTATTTTCTTAGTTATTAGTTTTTCTATAAAACTACTATGTCCACTACGTCCAAGCGTTAAATCCCCAGTTATTTCACCAGAAACGCCATTTTTTTGGACATGGCTTATATTGTCCAGTTGTCTTGTTATGCTGTCCATTTTTTGAGTTCTCCGAAAATCTCACTACCTTCTTGCGGTTTCATCCCAACATAGACGTTAACTTTTCGTTCTCCGAACCATGGACGAGATTTTTGGACAGGGTAAAGTTGGAAGACAGTCTGTCCAAAATGGACGTTATTTTTAGCCTTGAAGCCATTCTCGTCGCACCATTTTTGGTACTGTTGATGTAGCCAAGTGCAGGGAATTTGGCAGGCGTTTTCTGTCTCTCCGTCAGGGTCAATTTCCATCATTTCCGTTAAGAACATTCTCACGGAATCGCTCTCGTCGCGGTATTTATCGAGAGCATTTTTGCATATATTTGGCTCAATAAATCCCTTACTCTTTTCTAAAATCTCTGCCCCTTCCAGCATCCAATTTAGTATTCCCGCCAACTCTTCTGGCTGTTGCAATTCCTTTGCCAGATTTGTATTTTGTTTATTGCCCGTGAACTTGGCATTGAATGGGATAAGTATCAATCTACGCCAGATACCATCTGAGACATCTTTGATTTTAGGTAATTCGTTTGTGGCAAACATAAGCTTAGCTGTTGGAAATGCGAAAAAGGCGTCTTTGTACTTTTGCTCCCAAACAATCTGATCGCCTGCAACATACTCTTTAATGAGCGACTCTGCCCCATCCTCGATATTCCTTGCATTTTCATTGGACATATTCACCAGCTTGCCGTACGAGCCATAGATTGCATACGGATTATCAAACCGGGCAAGAGGCACATTAGACACATTCTTTCGGCCCAGGGCGGCTGTTATTGTGTCGAAGAACACTCCTTTACCGTTAGCTCCATCTCCGACGCATATAACGAATTTTTGATACTTGAGCGTTGGCAATAACAGATATCCACACCATTGCTGCAATAACAGCATTAAATCTAAATCGCTTTGTGTGATATCCGCGAGGAAGCTTCCCCATTTATCTGAGAAAGCATCTTTTTCGTAGTTATATGTCAGGTAATTCAGCGTGTAGAACTGTTTTGATACTGGTTCAACCTTATAGGGCCTCGATGATATATCGATTAAGGCATTGTTTGTCGCGATTGTGTATTGGGCATTAAGCTTTCCATCTAATGAGCATGGGGCCTTCTTACTGGGCAGTAAATGTACCTCTTCCATGGCCGCTAATGCCTCAAGGATATCGCCGATGAAGCCGGACGATTGTTTGATACGGATATTAACGCCCTTCTTCTTGAGACAGCATTTAGCTATAAATTTGCGGATATGGAGCCTTATCTCTTTAATATCCTCTACCCGCTGGTATTTGTCTTTGTGGTAAATACTCCATCCGTCATAGCGGTTATACTTGTGCTGCACGTCTTTATCTCTGCTATTACGCCAGAACGCCTCGGCAATCGTATCTGGATTGTCGTCCGGGAGTATGATAATCCCTTTATTGGCCTGCTCTGGCTCCGGCACATACCTGGCCGCCTTATTAATCAACGCCTGCAGGTCTTCTTTGGTATGTTTATCGCGGACGATGTAATCGTGCAGATCCTCGCCGTTCTTGGGCCTGTGTTCGTAGGGCAGGGACACAATCAGCACGTCCTTGGCTGTGCCGTGGATCGCCGCGGCGAACTTCTTGGCGCCTTTAACGCCGGCATCGTCGCAATCGCCTACGATATAGACGATCTTATCTTTAAAGACTTTGAGCCAGCTATCCCGCCATTTGCCCGCTCCATTGCTATTAGCAAGTGCCGGCAGGTTAAACTGCAATGCCGCGGTTAAATCTTTCCACCCCTCTACGTAATAAATAGTGTCCGTTTGACGCTCTCCCAGTGCGTGCAGGCCCAGCAGGCCCGGCTGAGAGCCTTTAACAACCGGATATTTCTCTTCTTTGACCTTTACTACGCCATCCTCCATGTACTTGATGGGTATTAGCTGGCCGTCAATACCTGAACGGATCCATCCGCAGGCTTTGTTCATATCACCCGGGTCGAACGCGGGAATGAGTACCCACGGCTCTCTGGCGTGGCGATATGGCCTTAGCTTGGCTAATGCGTCGCGACTTAGGCCCTTGGCATGGCAGAACGTAAGCTGATCGAGCAATGGGAGCGTCCTGACGTCCTCCGGCTTCAAATACAGCTTCTTAACAGCCTGCTCGGTCGGCTGATGCGTCTTTGCCGTATCCTGACCGAGGCCGAACCGCTCCAGTAATTCAAATACTCCCTTGGCTTCCAGTGCCGTCAATTTCTTTACCAACTGGTATGGATGGCCCTCTCCGCATCCGTGGAAGCATTGCCAGGCCCCTGTCGTGCTGTTCACGTAGAACTTAGGGCCACTGCACCATGGACACTCGTGTATAAGCTCGTTACCTTCCTGACGAAGGAACTTTAAACCGAGATGTTGAGTGAAGTCTTTTATCATTTTAAAAGTGCTTTCCCCATAATGCTTCAATTTTATTAATCTGCTTAGGTGTGAAATCATTAACCCAATTATTCAGGCTATCAATGAATTCAATTTCCCAATCCGATAAACCACTTTCGAGATTGAGTAAATCTTTCAACATTTTCCTAAGCTCTTTTTGGTCGCTCATTTAAAAAAGTACCTCACTTCCCTTGCCGCCCTGGTTATTGCCGTATATCTCCACCGCTTCGCCTCCCATGCGTCGCATTGCTCGTCGATAACAAGAACCTTGTCCCACTCGCTGCCCTGTGACTTATGGCACGTGATGCAATACCCATAGTCAGCGTACACATTCACCCTGTCGGTAGATTTGATGGGATCGGAACCGAACTGGGCGGTGACTAATGGCAATGTCAGGTCGATGCCGTCGTCCGTAGAGCAGATAGCCTTGGTTATAAGCTTGTTGCTTGATATGACCTCTTTAACTGTTAGTATCTGGCCGTTGAAGACGCCGACCGCGGGATTGTTCTTGAGAACTATTATCTTCTCATCTTTATTAAGCAGGCCTGTAAATCCGTTTATCTGCCTGATAAGCCTGTTGATTACGAGCCTTGTGCGGTTATAACCGCATATAATAATATCAGCCCACTTAATGTCTTTAACCAGCGGCTTTTGCCCGCGATAAATCTGGCAATCAAGGTAATTTTGATATAATTGACGATCGAGCCTGATATCCGTGGCGAATTGTATAATGCCGCAACCCTCCGCCTGCCTGTGTATCTGATTGAGGACGATATCCGGATCGTGCATAAGCTTCGGATCGTTACCAATTGGCTCAAGCTGGCCCGGATCGCCGAGCAGGATAATTGGCAGATTGAACGTTTGAAGGTCATTCCAGATTGGCAGGCTTATCATTGAGCCTTCGTCGATTAAGAAGTACTTGCCGTCAACCTCCGGTTTAAGATGGAATTTGCCACTGGAAGGATCGAAATAATAAATAGTCCGGTGTATTGTTATCGCCTGTGGTAATCCCTTCTCTCTTAACCTGCAGGCGGCCTTGCCAGTAAAGGCACATACCATCGCATCCTCTACCTCTTCAACGATATACTTGGCGACGGTCGTCTTGCCTGTTCCGGCGTAACCGCCGATGCGGTAAAGCGGCTTCCCTGCCTTTACCGCATCAACGGCCTGCGTAATGGCCTGTCCCTGCTGTTGTGATACCTCGACGGCTATCATTATTCTTTATCCTCTGGCTGCCCTGCTTCGTCCGGCCAGATAATCTCGGATTGCCGTTCGTCGCTGGTCATTTTACGTTCGCGGATAATTTCTTTGGTATCCATACGGACAACAAAGACAAGCCCGCTTGAGTTATCCATAACCTCAACGCAATCGACCTTCCGCATATCGCTTTTGTTTTTGACAAGCATACGCAGATTGTCGATTTTGCCGCTGGCCTCTTTGATTTTAGCGGCATAGCTGGAAGCCATCTGTGCCTTCTCCTGCTCTAACGCCGCTTCATCAGCCAACGCCTGAGCCAGATTAGAGCCCGCCTCAAGCAGTTCTGCTTCCGTCAGCTTCACTACCAGCGGTTCTGTCTGGATTGTGGCACGAACAAGATCGTCTTTCTTAATCTTTTTCGTTCGAGACGAGCAGCTCCGCGGCCACTTGCTTAATTTTGTCCATTTCCTTCTGAATTACTTTTGCCATTATATTTCTTCTCCTAACTTAATTAAAACCTGCTTGAAATCGTTCAAGCTTTTAACTACATGACATTTGCCCCCTGCCGTTATGATTCTCGCTGCCTGGGCTACCTGGATTGGTGTAATGCTGTCACTGGCCCCTTTAATCTCGATACCAACGAACCTGCCGTTAATACAGCAAAGCAGGTCTGGTACGCCCCGCTCTGATGCTATCTCGACTTTGTAGGCCAATATGCGGCCATTGGTTTTGTGCCGGACGTAGTCCAGTATCGCGGATTGTATTTGTGATCCGGTTTTACGCGACTCCATTATGCACCTCCTCTTGAACAGACGGTATTGACCTCAAGAACTCTGTCGCAATATAATGAGCGTAAGCAGGAGGAACCGCCTGAGATAATTCTTTCCCTGACATCCACTGAATACCCATAGCGTCCCTTCGGGCCTGAGTAGTAAAGCAGGCCATATCCAGATTGTCTCTCTTGCTGGAGCCGCCCGCATGGCCGTAAACGCCTATTGTTGCTGGAATTCGTCTTTGTGGATGTTGCCCCCCCCCATACACTCCGATCGCAGAGCCATCATTATGCTGGCATTTAAGCTGTTTAATTGGGAAGCTGGCCTCGAATAGTCTGTGCCGTCTTAACTGGCTACCTTGTTTTGTTTGCAGGCCGAACATTGAGCCGCAAAGCATTACAGCATTCTCCAGCGGAGAACCCATCACGTTCTCTATGACATAAGGTACGCCTGACGACTTAAGCATTTCACGTACAGGCCCGACGAGGTCGGGATGTTTCTTGTTTCGATGTCCCCATCGCTTGGTCATTGCACTATATCGCTGGCATGGCGGACTGGCCCAGATGAAATCGAACAGCCTTAAGAATTCAGGCACGAGACTAACAGCATCAGCCCGCATGAAGCGATAAGGATAATTCGGCTGTGGCTCTATATCTACGCCAGTAACATCAAAGCCTGCATCGACAAGGCCGCCACTTGCACCGCCTGCTTTGCAGAATAAATCTAATGCTCTGATTTTACGCGGTTTGGAATTGTCTGTTTCGGTTACCATTCTTATCCATCCTTAGATAATTCAATACTTCCGTGCTTAGCTCCGCCTTGCCGCCAACAGTTTTGTATATGACCTCATCAACCGTTCCTCTTGCGATGAGATAGTAGTATGTGCAGGGCCATTTCTGGCCGATGCGGTGTATCCTATCCTGTGATTGCTTTTGAAGCTCATAGCTGTAATTCAGAGAGAAATAAACTGCGTAATTACAGTTTGTAAATGTCAGGCCATGCGCCGCCGATTGCGGATTGGCTATCAGATATTGATATTGCTTATTCTGGAAACCCTGAATGGTCTTGTCTCTATCGGGACAACCTGACCAAAGGGCGTCACTGCTTGGCAGCTCTTTTAATAATTGTCCAATCTCATGCCTGAAGTTAGCCCAGATAATGACCTGCTTATCACCAATCTCTTCCAGCAGGCCCTTCAGTTCATTAAGTTTACTGTTGCCAATCTGGTGAATGACATCGCCATATAAGAAGCCGGAAGTTATCTGCCGAAGCTTCATAACCTCAACAAGTGCCGATGTTGCGAGTATCGTCTCATTGGCAAACGCCAGCACAAGGTCATTCTTGAGCGTGTCGTATGCCTTCTGCTCTTCGGGCGATAATATAACTATCCTCTTCTCGTGCGTCTGCTCCGGCAGGTCAACTGCATCTTCCTTGCGTACTACGTGAGCAACCTCTTTAAGCTTGTCCATAAACTCTGGACGCGTCTCTCTCCTGAACTTCCAGATATTCTGGCCAGTACGGCCCAGCGGGATGGCGTAGAAGTACCTGTTGCGGAATGCGTAGAAGTTATCATTGAAGACGTTATTGCCGGGGCCTGTGATGAACTTTGTTTGACTCCAATACTCATCTTCTGAATTCGGGGCCGGAGTACCCGACAAGATGTACCTGAACGGTATGATGTACTGGGCAGGGTATTTAATGCCGCTCTTTGCCTTCATTGCAATACCAGCCATACTGAGCAATGCCCTGGTAATCTGGCTGGTGGGGCATTTCATCTTGCTGGACTCATCAACGATAATAACCTGAAAACCTTTAAGCTGTATCTCCTTGAAGAGTGATTTGAACGTCTCGAAATTAGCGACATAAATATCATAGCTGCCCATTAATCGTTTCTTGCGTTCGGCTGGTTTGTCGCTGTGCAGCGATACGATAGACAGTTCTGGCGTGAACTTCCTGCAATCTTCCAGCCATGCCGCATCGATGATCGATAATGGACAAACTACTATCACAGGCCCTATGCCGCGATCTTTCCAATATTTGATAATTTGCAGGGCAGTGAACGTCTTACCGCATCCACAATCATGGAAGAAGGCATGAGGGCCTCGCTTGCCTATATCAATCGCTTCTTCTTGATGAGCAAAAGGTTTCATATTTTTACTCCCCTGCTTTTTCTGATTTAAGCTTACCATCTTTAAACCAATACCAAACATCTGGTTTGATTTTCGTTCTTTGGATTTTCTCACCGACTTTGGCGTGATGAATATTTTTGATATTCCACTTATTATCGCCATATCGCCAATCCACAAGTATAATCCAGCCATTGACGGCTTTAGCTCTGGAGTTGACGCCTAACGCTGATGCTATCGCCTCATCGCCAGTGGTCGCTGAATGTGCATAATTGCCAGTGGTCGCTGAATGTGCATAATTGCCAGTGGTCGCTGAATGTGCATAATTGCCAGTGGTCGCTGAATGTGCATAATTGCCAGTGGTCGCTGAATGTGCCTCATCGCCAGTGGTCGCTGAATGTGCATAATTGCCAGTGGTCGCTGAATGTGCATAATCGCCAGTGGTCGCTGAATGTGCATAATTGCCAGTGGTCGCTGAATGTGCATAATTGCCAGTGGTCGCTGAATGTGCCTCATCGCCAGTGGTCGCTGAATGTGCATAATTGCCAGTGGTCGCTGAATGTGCCTCATCGCCAGTGGTCGCTGAATGTGCCTCATCGCCAGTGGTCGCTGAATGTGCATAATTGCCAGTGGTCGCTGAATGTGCCTCATCGCCAGTGGTCGCTGAATGTGCATAATTGCCAGTGGTCGCTGAATTCTTGATTTTCTGCCATAAGAATTCAATGCCGCATTTTATAAAGGCAGATAAAGATAACTCTGCTTTAATCTGTATCTTAGAAGATACTGTTTTATCTGTATCTGTTTTGGTTTGGCCGTCCTGCTGCACCTCAAAAAATCTGCTTGTATTTAGAGGATAGTAATTCCATACATCCAGCGGATTTTCGCAGGCATGAAAACCGCTTTCGCAAAGTTTAACATCGCCCTTGTGTTCATACTCTTTGCCGACTTCATACTGAAAGTCTCGGCACTTCATGTTCTTGTCCATTCCCTTGTACGCTTGCATTTCTCAATTCCTTTCTGCAATAATTGAAATTTCATCATCAATCCAAAACGTCAGCCCGAACCAGATTGCACCGATTAATCTGATAAACCAATGTGGCTTTACTTTACCCCACTTCGCTAATCGCCTTTGGAGCTCCGCTTCTCTGTGTATTTGTTTCTCAAGTCTATCCATTTCCCAATTCCTTTTGTTAATGTTGACTGTTTCAAAATCTTACTTATTAGCAGTGGCAGGATTTGCACCTGCGGTCTCTTGGTTATGAACCAAGCGAGATAACTACTTCTCTACACTGCGATTAATGGGGCGATAACCACACGATTACCGCCCCACATCGGGGGGAATTGAGAAATATTAGATAGGTATCTCGGAATCATCGTTTATATCAGCGCTAACGCTTCCCTGTTCGTTAACCTCTGCCGGAGCCGCGGACTCATTGGCAACGTCCTTTGCGATACGCCCTGCATAAACCGCCATAAAGTCTTTATACATCTTGGCCAGTTTCTTCATCTGGGCCATATCCTCGACGTTCTTTGGATCGAGTACCCGGAGCGTGGCGATGTCAATCACACTGGCCGACATACCACTGGAGAAGTCCTTCTTATGAAGAGTAAAGCGTACCTTGATTGGCTGGTAGTGTGTCCCTGCACCTGCTGCCGCGGCGATATTGGGGGCATTGGTCAACCACTTCAAAAGGCTCTCCTTCTTGCCCAGTGACGATGGTGACGCCTTCACAAGGCACGGTATCACGTTACCATCCACCAGAACATAAAGACGGATTGTATTCTGGCAGGCCTTACCCTTCTCGGCGTTTCCAGCCTTATCCTTAGCTGAGCCGTACTCGTTATACGGACAGCCTCTGCATGGCCCAGGCATCGGATTCGTTCCGCCATCGGGTTTAATGCCGTCCGAACTGGCACAGCATGGCGGACCCTGCTCACCATCGCCAAATTTTGTTTCGTAATACTGGTTGGCGTTATGGAAGTAAAGGATATGACCTACCACTTCTTTCGTCGGCTCACCGTCGGGCATCTCGAACATCGGCGTCTCTCTCATAACCTTAATCTGAGGTAATGGCGCGTCGATTGGCAACTGCATCTCGTCACCACCGAACAGATCGTTAATCTCTTTCGCCAGTGCCAACTGGCCCACTTCTTGTTGTTTTGCGATTTCTGTACTCATGTTTTTTGTCTCCTGTGTTTTGTTTGTTGTCTCAAAATTTATGCCGTTTGAGTTTCGGCGTTTAATGTTTAACCTACTGGCACAATGGTCTTTTCTAACGTGCATATCTGACTCTTGATTTCACCAAGCAGAACACCCTGCGAACCTGTTTGCGATATTGTCCGTTTCATAATCCGCATACGCTCAATCTCATTATTTGCAAGCTGTAAAGCCGCTAATGCACGTTCCAAATTCTTTTGAATCTTCTCCACAACAAACTCCTTTTTTTTGTTTTTAGTTTTTTTCTCTCGCTTTTAATCGCCGGAGAGTTAGGCGTTTTGTTCGTCGCACTTTTCTTTGAGCGTTGCAAATTCGTCACAGAAATACATGACTTTGACAATTGGATGGTGATACCATGCATTGGCCATTGATTCATTGCGAAGAGTGTATTCGCCTTTACCCGGTTCAAACTCTTCCAATCCGTAAACACCCATGTGATACTTAATCATCATCTCCTCAAGGTCAGTAAGCGAAATATACGACTTTATTCGTTCTACCGATAATCTCGCATGGCCTTTGGGCTGTAACCGATTCCATGAGTATGGCTTTGAATTGCCAAGATATGCCCCCACTTTGCATACGTCATGCAGTAATGCGGCAATAACGATTGATTCTTCTGGGCAGCCAAGAGCGTATTTAGTATTTGCTTCTTTCAATAGCTCATAGACGTTAAAAGAGTGCTGAGCCAACCCGCCAGCGTAACAACCATGAAACTTAGTCGATCCGGGCGAAGTGAAAAAACCATCCACCTCAAGCCAGCTAATCAATCTATCTATTCCTTCGCGGCCAGTGCTTTGTAATAATTTTGTAATTTTCTCTTTCATAATATTTATGCAACCTCTCTATTAGCTAAGAACTTTGATTTCCCATACATCGTTATGCTCGGTACATCTGTAACGTTAAAGATTGTCTCTGGTATCTCGCCGTTGAACGTCTTGAGCGTGCCTTGCAGGGTTTGGTAATGAACGTAGGGACGGATAATATCGCCCAGCTCATTCGCCTTAAGCCAGTCAAACATCTGCTCATCTGACACACCAGATGCTTTGAAGAATTTGCGGGTTAGCGTCGCCTTGGGCGTTAAGCCATTACTGAGGCTTATCTTCTCAATACCGTTTTGACGCATCAGCATTGACAAGTCTGATTTGGCCTGATCCAGAGCGGCCTTCTTCTTAGTTAATTCCGATTGCAGTTTCTCAATCGAATCATCTTCCTGAGCAATGAATACCGCCATTGCCTCGACCTTTTGCTCGATGGACGCTGAGTCCTGCGCCGAACATCTCATCTACTTCTGTTGCCGTTTCCATATCAATTCCCTTTCTTAACTCTAAATAATCTTCTTACCGCTAAACTTATTTTGTTGGCGTTACGTGCGCCGTATCTTCCGAGCCATAAGTCACTAATCCGCTTTGCTTCCAGATTGATTTCGATAGTTGACATCCGCTTCATTACTCGCCATCCTTCTGGTAAAGCGGCTCAATAGTCACCTTGTAAAGCTGGCCGTCGAATTTATCCTTGATTGTCGCCGAGACGCCGGATGCTGTGTAATTGCTGTTCTTAAATATCATGCAATCATGACAGTTAGTCCTGATGAGGTTCATCAGTTCGCCCGCATAGGTCACGATGCTCTTAAGCTGTTGTTTTGCCACTCCGCCTAAGATATTCATCAGCGGCTCTAAGTCTTTTCGCAATCGCTCGATTGCTTCGGGGCTGATATCGTATTTTTTGGCGACAAGCGGAACCCTTCTTAATATGCCTTCGCGTATTGCTTTTTCTTCTGACATCTCAATTCCCTTTCCCAAAATTCCCTAATCTTTTTTAACCCGATGAAACCAATCGCGGATAACGTCCGCGGTAACTTGTGACGGCTCGATGAGGAGCGTTCTGGCGATGCGGTATATTGTCTTATTGAGGCAGATGAACCAGCCATCTTTAAACTCCTGCGAGAACGGCAGATGATACGCCTCGTTGAAGTAAAGCATCATTGCACCTGACGTTTGGCAATTACAAGGGAAGGCCCCGAAGTATTTCCGCCTGCCCCTCGCAAACCTTGCTTTTTTCCAGATTTTTGACATTTTTATTCTCCTATCTCCACAGCCTTGGCTACCTTCTGGAAGATAAGCTGGTCTTCTTTATGCAGCTGGCCGATTGTCAATTTCCTGAGTTTTTCAGCGGTTAGCCGTTTCTTCTTTTCATTCTTGATAGGTTCATAATTCTCAAACGCCTCATCTGCCATCTGTCGCAGTCTGGCCTTATTGCGGTCGGTTACGATGTTGTTATAGTCTGGATGAGTATTGATGATTTCCGCTATTCTTCCCGCTGACAATTCCACCGCTGGCATTCTGGCTATTTGTGCATAGCTTTTACCTTGCCGGACGAATCTGACTATCATTCCGTCACGCAGCGAGGTATCGTAATCTTTTTGTTTCTTAGCCATTTTTCTCTCAATTCCCTAATTTGCATTTACCCATCTGCAAACATCAATCAACCTGTACAAATATCTATGTCCCTTGCGTATATATTTAGGCCCGCGACTCATCTGCCGCCATCGCTGCCAGAACCTTTGGTCGCACAATCCAATCTGCTCAAGCTGCTTGGCATTGAACAGCGTGAATAAGGTTACTGGTCTCTTTAAATTTTCTGGATAAGGTCTCATTAGTTATATTTAATCAGTTCCAAGTACAGAGTTTTTGTAAAAGCACATGATTTCTTGCGACTCAAATGGCCTGCAATTAATTTCACGTACTGTTCCTTCTCAGCCTCTTTCTGTTCTTTCTGCTCAGCCTCTTGCCTATTGATATTGCAAAGTATTAGATAATAAGTTTCCAAATACACTATATGCTGATTATTAAGCCAGTCCCTTGTGGCATTGAGTATGAATTGACGGTCCCCTTTAATTATTTTGGTGTTTAGCCGTACTTCGAGAAATTCTCGCAGGCCATCATCATCGCCATCGTAGCTGACTTCTATCCCCTTCATAATCTTTTCTACCAGCGTTTTCTTTGTCTCTTTTGTTTCTGCCCTGTCCATAACCGCAACTTTCGCTTGCAACTTCGTTATCTGGCCACCGATAACATCTATCTCGTTTTTCATCTCTCCCAGCCTTGTATTCAACTCTGCCAATTCGTTTTTTGTCCGTCTTCCTGTCATTTTGAACTCCGTTTCTACTTTTTTTGTTAAAATGGGTAATTTAATCTTGACTTTCTACCTCTGGCGGGGTAGTCTTTTCATTTTCATTCACGGATGGATTTGCGGAGGCAGGGACTGCATTCTGAGCATTTAAATATTTGTATTCTGGTGTTTCGCGTATTAATTGCTTAACGCCATCAGGAGTCTTATCAATGTCATTGTTTTTACAAAATAGTCTGAAAGTGATCAGCGACAATTATTCTTACCTTCCGGCGACAGTTAAAAGTTCCGGATGAATTAAAGTTGGAATATGCTATCTGAAACTCATTAAGTCAGGAGATTTCAGATGGTTAAAGACAAACAGGTAAGGAGATTGTTCGCTATGAAAAACAAATGCAAGACCTTATATCAGCTTGCAGACAAGGCTGGTATAAGCACTAAAACCGCCCGCAAGTATTTAAAAACGGGCGTGCTGCCCAGCCAATGCCAAGCTATCCACGACTGGCCCACCCATCCGGATGCCTTTGCAGGGGATTGGCCATGGGTTGAAGAATTCCTCAAAAACAACTCCGGTCTTGAATCTAAATCGCTTTTTGAGGCTCTGCAGCGTGAATATCCCGGTAAATACCAGGACAGCGAATTAAGAACCTTCCAGAGACGAGTAAAACAATGGAAAGCCTTGTCCGGTCCGGCTCAGGAAGTGTTTTTTCCACAAATCTATAAACCCGGCCAATGGTGCGAATCAGACTTTACCAGGATGAATAAGCTGGGTATCACCATTTGCGGCATACCTTTTATTCACATGCTGTACCATTTTGTATTGTGTTTGTCGAACTGGGAAACCGTCACGGTATGTTTTTCAGAAAGCTATGAAAGTTTAAGTGCCGGTATTCAAAATGCCCTCTGGAAGTTAGGCGGCATACCACGCTATCATAGGACTGATAATTTAACCTGTGCGGTTAACAAGGTAGGCAATCCTGAGGAATTCACGGCTAACTATCAGGGTCTTGCGAATCATTATGGTTTCCAAAGCTGTAAAATCCAGCCTCACTGTCCGAATGAAAACGGCGATATAGAGCAGCGTCATCACAGGTTAAAGAGAGCTGTTGAACAGGCGTTAATCCTTAGAGGAAGCAGAGATTTTAACAGCAGGAAAGATTATGAAATGTTTCTTGAAAAGCTGCTCGACCAACTCAATACCGGCCGCACAAAACTCTTGGCCGAAGAGTTAAAGGTTCTGCGGCAATTGCCAACCCGCAGGCATGAAGATTTCACCAGGGATAAATGCAGGGTAAGTCGTGGCTGCACGGTCCGAGTTCTTAAGAACAGCTATTCTGTTCACAGCAGGCTTAGGGGAGAAAATGTTGACGTTCGAATATATGCCGAACATATCGAAGTCTGGTATGCTCAAAGAAGAATTGAAGTATTGCCCAGATTACACGGTGAAAACGGTCATTACATCAATTACCGCCACGTTATAGATACCCTTGTTCGCAAACCCGGGGCGTTTGAGAACTATTGCTATAAAGATGATATGTTTCCCACAAGTCAGTTCAGGATCGCATATGATCTCCTGCGTGATCAACATGGGATGAAGCAGGGTAATAAGCAGTATCTGAAAATTCTTGAATTAGCTGCCAACGAAAGCCAGACATCTGTCAATGAAGCTTTGCGGTTCCTGATCAACCATGCAGATGCGATTGATTTTGATATGGTAGAACAAATAGTCAAATCCGAACAACAGCCGCCGGATGTCACTGACGTTTGTGTTGGCGATATTGATCTGAACAGTTATGACTGTCTACTTGAATCGGCGGAGGCACTACTGGTATGAGTAAAAATGATCTGGATAATCAGCTTGTAAACCTTCTCAAAGAACTTCACCTGCCGATGTTCCGTGAATATTACGCCGAGTTCGCTCAGAAGGCTATCGCCGAAGATATGGGTTATTCACAATATCTATTGGAATTGGCTCAGCGTGAGTGTGATGTTCGCAGAGCCAATAAAATCGCAAGGCTGGTAAAAGCCTCAAAGCTTCCTATGGAAAAGACCATGGCAAACTTTGATTTTAAACGTATGCCGTTGAAGATACGTCAGCAGGTCAAAATTCTTTTGGAAGGTTCATTTGTTGACAGAACAGAGAATATTCTTGCATTTGGCAAACCCGGCAGCGGTAAGACACATTTACTGTGTGGTATCTGTCATGAACTTGCCCGGCAGGGAAAAAAGGTTTACTTTACTACGTGTGATATGATGTTGCAGGAGTTATTACGAGCCAAGCAGGAGTTGAAGCTGGACAAATGGCTCAAGAAGCTGTCACAGTACGAGGCATTGATGATAGATGACTTCGGCTATGTCAAACAGAACCGCGAGGAGATGGAGGTGCTGTTTACCTTATTAGCTCATTGTTATGAACGTGGCAGCGTGTTGATTACCAGCAATCTGCCGTTCAGTAAATGGGAAGTCATCTTTAAGGATCCGATGACCACTGCAGCAGCGATCGACCGGCTGGTACATCATAGTGTGATCCTTGAATTGAATGTACCGAGCTACCGAGCTGAGGAAGCTCAGAGACGGAAAAATAAGGACACGTAATGTCCGAAATTTTGCCCCCCATGGGGGGCACCTCCTAAAGGCTATAAGCTAAGGTAAGTGTTATGAAGTAACGGTAAAAATAACTGTCGTTGAAGGGAAATTATAATTGACGCCGGACAGAAAGCTATTTCAAGTGTTCCGTCTAATTCCATCTGTATGCGATTTGTTATCATTCTTTGTTTTTCCTTTCTAAGTCTCTATAAAGTATATCGTCCTTTTTTGTGAAAGCAAGTACTTTTTTCACGTTTTTTCACACAATGCACGAAAAAAGTATTTTCTCACGAATGTAAGTACTTTTGAATTAAAGGCTTGCATTAATTTGAAATCGCAGTAAAATTTTTTTAAAACATATATTTTTTAGTATTTTTTATTATGGCAAAGAGAATTGAAAAATTTTTAACCGATGTCGCAACTCCAATAGGCGACGAAATGGCCGCTAAATACGGCGGCACAAAAAATGCTCTTTCTGCGGGTATTATTGCTTTAAAATTGCTTTCTCCAGCGGGTAGAGAGCGAATGTCCGCTATTGCTAATGGGTACGAAAAATTACCAGATATCTCTGAATTTGAGCAAAAAGTAGCGGCATTGATGGAGTACTTTTCTACGTTACCTATCAAAGACGGAAGCAATGTTCAATGTAGTGAACAACATTGCAAGGAACAGGCGACGGAATATACCACATTGAGGATAGGACTATTTAAAGTTGTTATAGGATTGTGTCATAAACACGCCGAACAGATATATCATGGACTTTATTGTTCGCCTCATGAAACGCCAAAAGCTCAAGTTCACCTCGAAATACGTGACAAACTTCAATATTGGGTGATTGATAAATGTCCTATCTGTCTCGAAAAACATGAACATGGCGGCGGCCAAACATGCGAAGACCCGCATAAAAAATTAGGACACAGAGTAGCGCATTGCCGTGAGCCTTTCAAAGAAATAGCAGATAAAGTTGGCGGATATATTCTGGTCGAAAGCAGTATCCAATCAAAAGCAACAAAAAAAACTAAATCTATGACCGAAAATGCTGCTGAAGCTGGCAGAGCAGAGAAACAACAAAAACACGAGAAGCATGGCTGATTAAGATGCACTTAATTTGCTCTATATAATAATATTTTTGAAAATCTATTGTTGACATAGTGACATTTTCGGTAATTGGCTATATAAACTTAACTTAGGAATAAGAAGATGCGGAAGTTTTTGTTTATTTTGACAATGATATGCGTTCTTAATGATACGGTTTTTTCCAATGAGTATTTCTTTTTCAATCAAACCTTAACAAGTGGCGGCTCCACCATGTATCCATCGCCAAAAGCATATTCGATTTTAACTATACCGCCTCGTCACGGATTAGTGCTTTTGCAGTTTACTGTGTCAGGACACGCTGATTGTACTTATTTTTATGATGATCAAATATTAATATCTCCCGGGCCTTTTACTTTTTTTGATGGTTCATATGTCATGGAGCCAAATACTACTCTTAATATCATTCAAAAACCACGTTATACAGATAATGGAAATCGCCCAAGCGAATCGTTTGTTACTGTTACTGGTTATTATATTTCCGATTGCCCTATTAGCGATTTAAACGGAGATTGCCAAGTAAATTTTATGGATTTGGCCATCTTGGCCAGTGAATGGCTTTCGGGGTATTAATTAAGGGGCTTACAAATGCTAAAATTTCTCAAACATAATTGGCTTCTAATTGTCGCTGCGATGATTTTCGTTTTTTTCGCTGGCCATTTTGCATGGTCACATACCCGCCGCGATAATAGCATTGTCAAAAGCCAACAGTATAATTACATGTATGTCGCATCATCCCAGCGAGATATTTACCATAAGCCGACCTGTCGCTGGGCCAAGAAAATATCAGGACAAAACTTAATAGGCTTCTCTTCCAGAGATGAGGCCCTGAAATCTGGAAGAAGGGCTTGTAAGGTATGCAATCCATGACAAAAATCAATGACATAATTTATATCGGCAATACCCGCTGCATTGTGAGTAATGTCTACTCGCCGCAGCAAATACAGGTAGCTTATATAAATTCCACAGGCACGGCAGTGGCGGAGGCAGCTATTCTTAAAGACGGCAAATGGGATTTTACCAATCCTAACTCTGATGCGTCTTATTGTCACTTATCAGATGAATTACGGCCTTTTATTGCGAAGCTAAAGAATCCTGTTCCTCGCAATGAGCCAACTTCTTAAACTTCTCAACAAAGGGCTTGAGCCTTTCACTTATATCGGCATACATCGCACCGAATCCCGGCGGATGCGGCCTTTGGTCTAACTGATTGAAAACCTTATAGCAAGTCTCGTCAATACCACCCCTCATTGGCTCGGCATTTTTTTCAGTGCTGCCAATAACCCAATTCCAGCTTAACGCCGCAGCAAGGTTTTTTTCCAGCCTTGGTTTCTGTTGCTCAAAATTTTCTGCGGTAGTCTCGGCCAGTATTTGCTCTACCGCCAAAAGATTTACAAACAGCCACTCCTTGGCCGACATTGACATTCTGAAATCATGGTCGATATTGAAATCAATCCGGCCATTCTCGAATTTAACAACGCTCTTGTCTTCAAACATCTTCGCTTCTCCTTTATCCTCAAATATTTTCTACTTCTCCGGCGTGCTATCTGGGAACTTCTTGACGAAGAAATCCAGGAATAAACCTGCATAAAAATTTAAAATCCTGCTCGTCGCAAGTCTTTAGCTCTTCGACAATTTTCTGTATTTCGATATCCCTGTTCTTGTTATCTGACATTATTAACTCCCTATTTCCACCCATCCAGTTCCATAAACATAAACTGCCACTCTGTTTGGTGTTGACTTTGTGTCAATTGCAAACTTACCTGTATCTACATTCTGGAAGTCAGTATTGTTGATTCTTTTTGCGGGCCATGCCGCACTATAATCCCCGCTAAAGGCGGCGGAGATTTTTAGTTCATACAGATTTTGGATATCGGAATTATGGCTTCGTAGTTGCTGTTCAATATAGATCGATAATTCTCTGGCCCACTCCCTCATATCACCCCTGAACTCTGGAGGTGGAGGGATATCTCCGCTCAATTTTTCAGTATTTCTATCGCTCATTACTTCTCCTTTATCCAAAGAAATAGTTACTTTATTCGTTTTAGCTTTATAATGCACGCTGCGGGTATTGCAATTCTGCCGTGAACCTGCGTATCGCTCAAAGACTGCGCGATAATTTTATATTCTTTGGCATCCTCTATCAGATAGCCTGCAGTTTTGCATATCGCAGGTTTAAGCTCTGATAAATCTTCCAAATACTCCCAGGCATTCAATCCGGACTTGCTGTCAATCCATTCTATCTCGACTTTTTTATACATTTTTAAATTGCCCTACTTGCCCGCACCCTTCATCATCATGCCCGCAAACGTCAGGGCCGATGCCGTTAATCCGCTCATGGCCATAAGTACCAATGTTACCCATACCGGAACATATTTACGGATGGTATCATTCCATTTATTGATATGCTCCCACTGGAGTTTATCCGATGCCTTCAATTCCTGAATCTGCTCTGCATGTACTTTACAATCTGCTTCTGCTACTGGCGGCATTATTAGTCCCCTTTCTATATTGTATTATCTTGTAGCGGTTGCCCTTATTTGTGCTTCCTGCCATTCTTCTTCTTTACCACTTTTTGCTTGACCTTTACGTCTTCTGGTTGTTTTTGATTTATTTTTAAGCGACGTCCATGCTTGCGATTTCTGTATCTCCTCGATCATTGTATCGGCATCGGTGGGCCTGCCAAACCAGCCGGAGAAATAAGCAGCCAGAGTATCTTCCATTGGCTTTTTTTGTCCTTTTTTATCAGCTACCAGAGATTGGTAGAATTTCTTAGCGTCACTGCCCATTGTGTCCAGCACGGCCTTCTCGACCGAATCCTTACTGGCAGGCGACGCCACAAAATGAGGATCAAAGACGCTTGGATATATGGATTGACCTGTTGATGCAGTCACCGCGGCCTTAATGAACGGATTTACAGCCTGGGTAACTTTATTGACCGGAGCCTCTGCTATCGTTTTAGCCGCTTCAATAGCGGCTTCTTTTGTATTAAGGAAGCCCGCCTCATGCCTCCAGAGTATCCCTGAAAGCTTATCCATATCAAACCATTCAGTGAAATCACTTAATGCAGTCTGGCCCCACAAGGTGTACTTCTCTATATTTACATGCGGCATCGTTCTCAGCCAGAAAGGTAAAGACCTCTCCCTGCGTTTAGCCCTGTCATCCCGGTGATTCCACAGCCATGCCGCGGCATAAGCGCCCAATGCCCGAATGAGCCATTTAGCGATATTCTTACCGACAACACCCGCCGCTATTAACGCAACGCGGTCAGCGGCGCCTTCTTTAGCCGCGTTCTTGAATACTCTGGGCCAAAATAGTCCGTTAATCTTCATCCATGAATAGAACGGTATCCAGCCATTGCGCAAGGCATTATTTTCAAAAGGCGTAAACTTGCCATAATCGCCCATCGTCTCTCTTGATATTATGGCCGCCGCTCTGGCTTTATCGTCCTGCGCAACCGCCATAACATCGGCAATATCGCCCGCCCAGTGACGCACCTCTTGCCCTGCCTGTAATTTTTTATAGTTATGGAGGAATACCGCCGCTCGCAAAACGTCCTCACGGAATTGCGTTAAGCTCTGCTCTATGTTGCCTACGCCTTGTATTAAACGTGCTGGCGAAAGAACTACTGACTTTACCGCAGCGGCAAAGGTCTTCTGGTTTGTCAGGTTTTTAAATCGTTCGAATTCTTTCAGCTTACTGACATCGTTCATCTCATTCCAGAGCGAGGAGTTTATTACGCCGAATTTCTTCATCTGCTCGTACTCATCCCCTGTCTTAGTAATGAGTATCTTCATTACAGCAGGTATCTCTTTAGCTGCCGCTGTCTGGCCGGAGGCATTCAATCGCTCAACGTCACCTAATTCATTTCTGGCATTGTAACGAATGGGATTAGCCCGCAAAATCCATCTCTTCCAGAATTGTATAAAAGGCTTAGTAAAAGACTCGACAATGAAATTACTCCTGTTATTTACTGGCAGATCGTTCGAGCTGCTTTGCGAGCCATTCTGGAATGAGCATACCTTTTCGACGGCCAACGGCCATTGCCTGGCGTATCTCGTTCTTATTAATCTGTATCATGCCGCCCGCGTCCTCGGCAATATTCTCAATCATGGCGGCGATCTTAGCCTCATTTAACGTATGGGCCATATAAAACAGGTTTGGACGTTTATAGTGCCATTCAACATAGCCGTCATTGGCGGCAATCTTCTCCGGCGTGAGATATTCATCTTTCAGTGCATCCTGAATAAGTTTTTTACGTTCACTTATAGCCTTAAAGATACCTCTGGCGGCAAGTCCGTTGGGGCTGTCTGGTTCTTTTTTGATTATGTCGGCAAGTTTCTTGAATAAACTATCTTCGTTATCCACGTCATCGCCAAGGTTTAATCTGGCCATGTTCATAGCTATTTTTTTGCGGTATGGATAGGTCGGGTCAAGTTCCGTTAATTCTTCAATCCAGTCCGCACGCTCTTTGCTGCCCGCAGGTGACTCTTTAATCAGGCTCCTTAATTCTCGTATCCTCGCCGCATTCTCCGGCCCGCCGACCAGTGCCACAAAGTTAGCGTCATTAGCCTGCCTTGTGTACTGTTTGCGTTTATCATACTTATCGGAGATTGCGTTGGCCATATCCTCAACCGCGTTATCGGCATATATCTCAGATAATGCCTGGACCTCAACAGAGAGGTAATCGGTCGATATATCTTTCCGTGAGCCTGTACGCTTCTTTGAGTATGCCCTGTATGGTTCGGAGAGCTTCTTGCGTTTACCGCTGACAGGCTGTTTATTATTCTCGATGTAACTTAAAACGAAATGTCGCACATAAGATTTATTCTTTGCCGTCTCTTCGTCCATAACGCCCCGGTCGACAAGGTCATTACTTACCTTCTCCCATAATGACTGTCTTGCCTGGTATGCTTTTTTAACGGACGGTACTTTATCCAGTAGGCTCTCCAGTCGCTCGTTCTCCGCCTGGAGCTGCTCAAGGCTCAGGTCGCCAGATACCGACCTGTCTATCTCGGCCTCGTGCATCAGGTCGGCGATAAATACTTTCCGTCTCAGCAGGTCAAGTCCGGCGTAATCAAGCGCCTGCACCGTACCATCGTTATCCAGCACCTTGATAATATCAAGTACAGCCTTCTCCATTGCTGCCCTGCGCTCTTCGGGCATCGTGCGTATCATATCTCTGGCAATAGCAGTGTCCGGCGTTCTCGGAATGTGCGGCACTGTGATAAACCGCTCCCTTAGTCCAGCCTTGATTTTATCCAGTAACTTACTGGCCTTGAATCGGGATGGCATCTTATTTGTTCTACCGAAGAAGTCCTCTATATCCTCATCCGGTGAAGCGGTCTTCTCGGTATCGAGCCACGGCTTTTGCACCTTGCCGCCTGGCCTGCCAGCAATGCCTATAAAGCCAGCCTCGCCCTCGGCGCCGGTATCAATTGTCGGGTCGGGTTGGAATTGAGAACCTTTAGATTGAGTTTTTAATTCCTGCTTACCTTCGCCAGTTTGCGATTGCGATACTTCGCCGCCGCCTTGCTCAGTCCCCTTGCTGCTCGTGCTACTGTCGGCGAAGAATAGGCCGTCTTGCCCTTTGAGGGCTGGGTGAGATTCGAGTTGTTTGGTTGTAATGACATCAATTTCTTCCTTAATCTTTTCTATATCGTAGGATTTGGTTTTAAGTTCGTCAAGCGAAATTTCTTTTTGTTCCTCATCTGTCCGGTTCTCGATAATCTTGATTTGGACTTTATCGCCGTACTTCTCCGCTGCCGCCAGTACATTATCTCTGGCAGAGATATGGGTATCCAGGTGGATTTGCGGTTTAACGAAATGGCCTGTATCTTGACCCCATCGGGTCCATACCCCATTCTCCCAGGCATCGACCGGATCGCGGTAAATGTAAAGTATCTCTGGTGTGTATCCGGCCTCGATTGCTTTATCAATCAGGCTGAACGAATAGTCCTTACTGGTAAAGGTGGAGTTGAGCTGTATAGCGTGATTCTCGCTTGTATTTAACGGAGGTGAGGCTGCCGCCGTACTTTTCCCGCTTCCGGTTCCACCTGCCAGAAATACAACTTTATTATTGCCCTTGCCTTTCCTGTCCGTGAGCCATTTATCGTAAACCTTATCCGTCACTTCTGCCGCATCGCCGAAATACTTCTCCTCGTTGGCGATGTCGGATGATTCATATCCCGGTAACACTTTCCTCGCCATATCGGTATTGACAATATGGCTGGCTGAATATGTTTTGTCATATTTTTTAACTGCGGTATTAATATACTGCTCATGCTCTTTAGTGCCATAGGCTGGGGCGGTGGATTGCTCACTAATGCCCTCTATCGCTCTCTGCAACTCTTCCGATACTTCGCCAGCTTTTACTGGCATTGTTAAAGTAATCGTCTTACCTTGCTGGCCTTTTATAAGTACTGGTCGGTCTGGATGCGGGAAGTAAAACTCTACCCTCGTATCACCTCTTAGTGCGTGGAACTGCAAAGCCTCAATGAAGTAATTTGGATTGACTGCGCCGAGAATCTGCCCGCCCAAATTTACATTTATCTCTGAATGCCCTACTTCTGGTGATGCACACGCAAAACCCAGAGAGCCATTCTTATTCTTAATAACCATAATGCCAGGCGAGTCTGTCGTTACAATTAACGCCGCCTGCTTCATTCTTCTTGCAGTAGTTTCTAAGTCGTCAATAACAATGAGGTCTGTTGCGTCATAATCAGTGGGGATAATATCTTTCCAGTTCGGGAATCTAAGCTCCTCGCCCTCCGCGTCCTTAGTGCTTGACTTACCCAATACGCCATCTTTAAGCGATTTGGAGTCAAGATAGATACCATCCTTGCCCCATTTGCCTTTGGCGATGAACATTCTGCGTCCATTCGTAGCAACTAAATTCTCACCTTCAACATAAACGCCATTTAACGCATATCTTGTGGCGTCTTTGTTCGCGGCTTTATATACGCCCTTGACGTAGTCTTCTTTCTTTACGCTGACTCTGGGCAGTACTTTGGGCGCATTGAAAGTTTTTGGTTTACCTGACTTCTGGGGGACAGTGCCTTTAACTCTCGCCATCTTCTCTGCTATCGCCTGCAACTGCTTTTCTTTGCCCGGCATAGCGTAAAGTTTTGTATCTGGCATTGGTGAGTCTATTTCTTTCTGGACTGTTCGGTATGCTTCCTCGACCTGCTTGGCTGTGTACTCGTAAGTTTTAACAATACGCTCTCTTTTTTCGGCACTCCATTCGGTTTCTAAGGGGACGCCGCTAAACACACTCCAATTCTTATTATCGTATCCTGCGAGCCAGTCATTATGCTTCTCTATTATTTGGATTGCGTCTTCTGGTTTTGTTGGGTCGAGTTCTCCGGTGGATTTGGCTTCGGAAACAGTTCCTGTTGTTTTCCCTGCGTCCACTTCAACACTTGCGGCAGGCTCAATAATGGCTTCTTCATTTATATTCTCCTTAATTGGTTCGGTTTGTGTCTCACCTGCGTTATTCAATTCTGGTTGTGTACCAGATTCAGGGTTTGGCGAGATAGAAGACTTTGCGACTTGCTTAAGTGTTCCGACAACCTTCCATCTGTCTATTGCTTGCCCTGAATTGGTAGTTGTCGTGCGATATTTTTCTACTATCCAATCGTAATCAGTTTCTGACGTATTTCTTTTTTTTGCTTCTATTACAGCAGAATGTTCACTTAATCCGTCATACTTTGTGCCTGTAAATTCTCTGTGATATGGCAATGACTCAATACCATTTAACTTGTCTATTTGCCGTTTTGCTTCGTATTCGGCCTCGGATTTATTTGAATGAGCCGACCATAATGTTGAAGTTCCGTCTTTGTGTTTTATGAAAACACCAAATGGCTTATCTCTTTCTGCGTATGGTTCAACTACGAAATCAGGTTGATTCTTTCCCGCTTCTTTAGGGGTTGTATTTTTATTAACCGTCTTAGCCTGAACAATATCAGCTATGGTTTTATTATCCTGTGAACCATCCCGCCATATCTTCACTTTATCATTCTGGGGAGGCACGTTTCTATCCGGCTTCGGTATGGCCAGTAATTTGCCTTGCTGATTAAATGCTATGTACGAATTACCTTCATCTTTGATTGGAGTATATCGCTGTCCTTCATACTCAACCTCAATTCCAAATGCAGGGCTGTTTGCTTTAACGGAGACACCTTGAACATCCAGAGTTTGATTTTGCATATCTTCGTACTGGGTTTCAAGTTTTGCCAGCTCGGCTTCTTTTTTTGCCTTCGTGGAAGATAAATCTTTCAAACCCTGCCCTGATGCTGTTAAGCTTATTCGTTCATCTATTGATGAAATATCCTGCTTAGCTTGCCTTATTCGCTGCTCAATAATGACTGGAGTTTCTTTTATATCAGAGGCAGTAGATTCAGCAAGTTGCCTCTGTTCCCTTTTGGCCATTACTCTCTTTTTAGCTTCTGCTGGCGTTACATAAGTTCTCCTGTTGATTTCATCATTCACGGAAGTATATCTTGTAAAATCTTCAGGAGACAAGTGTTCAATTCCAGCTTCATTAAAGGTTTGCCGGTTCGGTGCAATTTTATCGAGTCTATCTCTTTCGGCCTGTATTTTTTTATCAAAGTATTCTGATTCTGTTTGTAATTCATTAAGAGACATTTTTTTTACAGGTATCACTTGCTCTGTTTTAACAACAAGGGCTTCAGCCTCCTCGTTTAACCCTTTATTCTCCTTCCCTGCCGCCTCGTCCTGCGTACTTCCTGCTCCAGTGGGTACATTGATAGGGGTCTTTTCAACCTGGGGCATTGTAGAGGCCTGTCTCTCAATAACTGGAAGTTTGCCATCCGTGGCATTGCCTCCAGTTTTGCCCATAGCCTCTAAAGCGTCTGGGGTAGTTTGAGCCGTCCGCACCTCCGCTGTCGGCTGTTTGACACCAAGTCCCTCCTTCTTTATCAATTTAACATCGGGCTGGCTGGGTATAGGTATCTTTCTGGTAGTGCCGTCGGCGTCCGTGACGGTGATCGTCTTCCCAGAGTATCGCTTTGTTTCATCGAAACCAGTCTTTGATAATTCTTCTCCGGGCTGAGATTTACCCTGACCGATCTTTAATGCCTCATCGCCTTTTACTTTCGCCAGCTCTTTGGCCGTCGCACCTTCTTGGCCGAAGAAATAACCCTTATCAGCGAGCCGTTTGATAACAGTCTGGGTATCAGGTAACTTCTGGCCATAGATTGGCGTCTTGCCAGACATCAGTTCTCTTTCGTAAGTCGATACGACATCATCGATCTTGGCAAGCTCCTGACTAAACATCTGTTGTGCTGCGGTATTGGGTATCTTGTTGGCCCTTGCCTGTCTCAATAACGGCTCCACTCTTGCCGCGGCCTGCTTATTTAATCCAGTACGCACTTCATTGACATGGTTATATACATCTCTGGCCTGAGCAAGTCCAAACGCTGTCGTCCATGCTCCCATCTCCAAACCCTGCTTATTCATATCAACAAGCCATTGTTTGAAGTTTTTATCTTCGCCTACCGACTCCATAGCTCCAGCAGTCTGGCCCACTAATTCGCCTTTGGCGAAATTCTGGAGTGCTTTCACACCTGCGTCGTAAAGTCTCGGATATTGCTCCGCTATTTTCTGAACGCCACCCAGAGATTCAAGCGACGCCATTGCAGATTTAACCTGCGGTATCTTCTGGATGGAAGTACCTACCAGTCCGGCGCCTTCGAATAACTTGGGATATAACCATCCCCATTCAAACGCCAATTTTGACGTCTTGTCGGCAACATCCATCTGGACGTCACCGAACTCTCCGAACTTCTGCCGCTCCTGAGCCATCTCTTTTTGCAATTGCTTATAGTCTATCTGGCCAGTCATTGACATAATCCGGCCAACAACTGGAGCGATAAGGGCAGTTTTATAATAACTGAGCCTGTCCATTATATTCTCATGGGCCAGTTTATTACCTTCCGGCGTTCTCGGATCTGTTGCCATGTCAATGGCCTTAGCGATGTCTTTGATATCGTCCAATCCAGAGCCGATAACAGATTTAGCCTTACTCTCTATTTTATCCAGAATACCAGGCTTAACATCTTCGATGGCTGGCTTTGCGAACTGGCTGAGCATTTCATCTTTAACTAAACCTCTGGCATACTCAAAACTATTTTGCGGCTGACCTTCCAGAGGTTTTGCTGCTTGTGGAATTAATCGCTCTCCGACCTTACCCCCAGCCATAACCTGCTCGGCAGCTTTAAGCATCTCTGGTGAGGCCGTGGGTGATATTGACTGAGCGACAGTATCATTGACCGCCTTGACCTCTGCAACGTCTCCAACGCGGTTCTTTGCTATTTCTAACGAATGGCCATTCAATCTCTGCTCTAACAGCTTGCCCAATTTACCAATAGAAGGCAATGGCTTAATTGAAGACTGTTGAGGCTCGGTCGGTTGTATATTATGATTTAATCTCTGCTCTAATAAATCGCCTAATCTACCCACCAAAAGCCTCCTTTATTAACTCAGCGGCCTTTTTCGCTGTTATCTTGCCACTGCGGACAGACTGGAGAACGTTTTTAATGTCTTGATAATTAGTTGGATTCTTGGCGATGGTTCTCATATTGATCTCTGGCGCAATAGCTGCGACTTCTTTTTCTAAATCCAGAAAATCTTCTTGTTCTTGAGGGGTATTGAATTGAAGTTGGCCTAATGTTGTCGGCGTAGTTTTAACGCCGTCTCCGGTATCGACGACAACCTTATCGGTATTGATTGCCTCTTTCCTGGTATCTTCATCGGAGAACAATTTTGCGATATCCATCTTGGGGTACTTCTGGAAGATACCGCTATCGGCGGCCATTAAATCGCCATACTCTTTCGTGGCAAGTTTCCTCGCCTCTGCCTCATCGACGCCCTGAGCCTTCAACGTCTCAACGTAATTCTTAGCTGACAGTTTGACGTTATCCGGGCTGACCGTATCGTCAAACATACTGCGTTTATAATCCTGCGAGCTGCTTGATATCATATCGGCCAGCGTTATTTTATTGCCTTCATCGCCACTGGATTGCTTAGTGCCTGTTATCTTTGATATCTCGCCAGCGATAATATCAGCGACGCCCTGATTGATGGGCTTATAGCTTGCGTCCAGGTTCTTATCCTGCATATTAATCAGCTTGCCGAGCCTGTCCAGTGGATCGCTTCCCTTGCCAGGCTTAACGCTGTACTTCGATTGATTAAACTGGCCCATCTGCTCCGGCGTAACGCCCAAAGGCAGTTTAGGCTGTGCAGGCGGCGCCGATACAAATGACTCTCCGACAGACCCCATGCCATTCTCAAGAGCTATATTCTGCCGTACTCGCGTTCTTGCTGGCGAGCCTTCAGGGAATAACTTGGCCAGTTTAGATGAGTCGGGTTTTGTTTTAGCAACATTCAAACTTGCGAATTTCTCCGCCATATCTGGATAACCCAGCTCCTTCATCGTGCTTATAAAGGCAGTTTTGCCTTCAGGTTGAGTTAACCCGCCATATTGTTTTGCTGTCTGTATTCCTATTTGCAGAGCTTCCATTTTTGCATTAGTTTGCTGTATTTGCTGGTTCTGGCCTAACGATGTGAGCCTTGCCCGCTCATTATCCCTCACCATTTTTAAACCAGTACCAAGATGATCGCCAACGCCGCCAAGAATATCACCGGCTCCTTGTACAACACCGCCAACCGCATTACCTGCACCACTTACTATGCCCGCTAAAGTTTTTAGAATGTCCATTATTTATCTCCCATTTCAGCTATGGCCCCAATAATAATCGCCTGCAATGCGTAGATATCAACATGCTTGATGCCATTGACTATCGTTACCGCTTCAGGGAATACCTTTTCTACGTCCTGAGCGATAAGGCCAATCCTTGGAGTAGGATCGCCTTTGTAATTGTAGCGATGCGGCTTTAATTGTTTTATCTTTTTGAGGACAGAAATTGGCTCTATGTTCTCTTTGATGTCCCTATCGCTGGCGATAAGCGCAGACATGCCTGCCGCTCCTCCAGCCGCACCGCTTAACATACTATATCCAAGGCCTGCGCCAGAACTGTTGCCTGAACTGGTTGAATAACTCATCCCAAGCAAGCTAAGTAATATTGACAAATTCTGCGTATCAGTTATCTGATTCTCTTCTGCGAACTTAGCTATTGCCGCTGTTATCTCCTGCTGTTCCTGCGTCTGCTGCGCTGAGCCGAAACCGAACAGGTCATTCATTCCTGCTATCTGCGAGGATGCTATCTTCAAATTGTTAAGCGTCTCCTGTGCGGGCATCTGACCGTAATTCATAGCTGAATCCAGTGTGGACAATGCCCTGCCAGCTTTGGCCTCATCAATCGCATTGTTATTCTGGAGAACGCCCCAGTCGAGGTTTGACTTCTGCAATACGAGCGAATTGCCGATATCAGTCGTTACCGCATCGCGGGCCTTGCCTTTGGCTGAGCCAAAGAAGTTACCGCCTGTGTAACCGTCGTCCACTATCGGAAGTAAATCCTGTTTTAACATCCTCATTGTCGGATCGTAGGCCGACTCTTTAAAGAACAGGTCTGATTGATCCTTGGATATTTTACTGGCTCCGGTCTGACCTGAGAGCAATCCACTTATCGCGTTACCTGTCTCATTGAATAGCGGCGTCGTTGTGGTTTTCGGCGTTCCGAATATATTCATGAAGTTATGAGCATTATCTAATACCCCAACTTGTAAGTCTGAAGGATCAGCTACCCGTTGCCCTTGATAAACATTATTATTTTCTCCAGCCGTGGGGCCATATAAATCCAAAATTTTAGCAAGCCAAGTCCTCTGTTCAGGAGTGTAACTGCTGCTTTCTGTTTTCTGACTGCTTCCACTAAAACATCCCATGATTATACCTCCAAAGGTAAAATGTAACTTGTTTCAAATTTAGTCATACCTATCTGCTCATATAATCCGCATATCCTGTCGTGCAGATCACTGGCAAGGTTGCTGGCGTTCATTATCAAATGTGAGCATCCTTTATCTTTGGCCCATCTCTGTGCCAGTTTAATAAGACGCATACTTCCTATCCCGCGACTTCCGGCAAGAACGTACCAGTAATGTTCATTGGTAATCTTCTGACGGCCAAGCGGGCTTGTAAAGGCTTGAACGCCCATATATCCAACGGCATTGTCATTGTCCATTAAAACAAGCAGGTCACTGTCAGGCGAGTCAATTAATCGCTTTAAGTCGGACAAATGGGTATCGACGTCAATATTGATGCGGAAACGATTAACGTAAGTCGTGCCGTACCAGCATTGAGCTATTGGCCTCAACGCCTCAATATCGCCGCTATATATAATTGCTTCTATCATGCGTCCACTTTTGTCTCGTATAATTGCTGAATATCGCTGTTATGGTCTCGAAGTACCCGCTCCAGATAAATGACAAGGTCCCTTGTCCATTCCTTCATATTGCCGTTAAACTCTGGCAGAGGTGGTACATCGCCGCTTATCTTTTCGCTCATATCGCCGCCTCCACTGTGGGAGCATGTATCTTGAACTCCCTTATCGCAAATGTACTGCCTGCATAATTTGAGAATTTGAACTGGATCTGTTTACTGCTGAAATCGAAGTCGGTCCAGTTATAATCCTGATAATTACTGGTAAGGTCGATTGCGGTAAATGCTATCCATCCGTCGTTCTCTGTATCGAAATTGTCGATACGGTAACTAACGACAAGCTTCGTGCCTTTCGCTACAACGGATAATCCGCTCCACCATTTATCATCGTTCGGCGTGCCATAATCAAAAACCTTACTGATGAAATACGCAGGGATATTCTCGCCGTCGTCGGTTGTCAAGTCGGCGTCATACTGGTAGATATTACCCTCTGAATCGCCAAGCGTTAAAGTCTCATCAGTAAGTATCTCCTGCAAAACATCTCGATAGGTAGTACCTGCGGCAATGGCCTCGGCGTAAGTCCTTGCTAAATTGATCGAGTGCTGGTAAGTATCGCCAATCATATAACTTTGTGCGCCGATGGTCAATACCGCGGTTATGCCGTTATTTGTCCAGACGTGGCTGAATTCCCGGATCATCCATGCCCCGGTCTTAACGTCAACGCCATAGGCCTTTGTGATATACTCCTGACCTTCAGGTACGTAGAATATCCAGAGCCGTGAACTATTGGCGCCGATTGCCATCCAGCATCGTCTCGCGTACGTGAAGTCGATATCCTCTTTCAGTGCGTCTCTTATCTGATCGCCAATCCTCTGTTTGTAACTGCCGCCTGAGTATTCATAAATATTGAAATCGTTACCGACGAAATAATGTTTGTTGCCGGATGATACCAAAAGATGTGGAGCCAGCAATCCCAAGTCCGGCAGCTCACAGCGGAATCTAAATACATCCGTTCCTCCCACGTGACTCATTGACCAAATGGAATGTCTCTGATAGATGATAAGCTGGTTGCCAAGCTGCATGGCCCATACGTTGCTATCGCCTGTATCAACAAGCTCATTATACCCAGAGCCTGTATCAGCAATTTTAAAAGCATCGCTGCCCTCTAATAATCCCGCCTTGCCCCATAGTACTGTCTGAGGATTGTCTCTGAAAGAACCTGCCGTCGCGTCCCACGTCTTTGGACTGATGAGTATGACGTGATTATAAAATACCAGGACTTGTCTTGCGTAATGGTCGATAACTAATGGCGTGTCGGCATCATGATAACCGTCGGCGCCTTTTAATGAGTAAAACTTCTCCTCTGATTTACCAGCCCACCTCTGGATGGGACTGAGGCCGCCGTCGCAAACGAGCAGATGGTAATAAGCGTTATTGACTCCGGCGTCAATCGCGACGCCATCAGTATGAGCGACAACGGCAAAACTGACCGGACTATCCACGTTGGCACGGAGCAGGTTATTGGGGTTCGTCAAATCATTGATAACGATATTATCCCATTCCTCATTTACCCTGTCGTGCTGATATATCTTATCGGTGGTAACCACGACAATATGCTCTGTGCCGTCCTTTTCCGTAAATGGAGCAATACCGAGAATCTTATCGCCGCTATTAAGAGGTAAACTTCCCGCCGTCAATTTAGCAAAGCCGTAAGGTGTCTTAATAACGCCGCTGGAGAACAGGACGTTCTGGGATAGCGGCGTCTCTCTGTCGGCTATCATATTGGCCGGAAGGCGGCTGTTTAAGCCCTGAGCTGGTGATTGTATGAGTATCGGTTTTGACATTAATATCCTATTGTTTCTGGCATACACCTGTGCCGATAGGTAACCAATATATAGTTGGATTGCCAGCCGTATTAGCTACAATTTTAAAGTAGTCATTCTTCTTAACTGGCATCGTTATAGTCGCGTAAAGCGTATTTGCATTTGACGCTGCACAACGTACTGTTGTTGGTGGGTTATTGTTGTCTGTATAACCAACCAATTCCTGTGCCCAACCTGCCGTACATGCCTTATAAGCCATGACAATTCCGTCTGATGTAGCTTTGTAAACATTAGTTTTAGCGAGCGCGTTAGTGTCACTGTCAAGATTTGTCCATGCACCAAAAATGGAAGCCGTTGCCTGACTGACTAATTTAGGTTCAAAATTGTCATCTGCATATTTCTTATTTACAATCGCCGTATCTTCTGCCGGCGCCGCATTGGTTGCCGTTCTAACCTTGTCCGGTAATATAACCACATCGGCGTCGTTAGCCTCGTTTCGGCCAACCTTTATCATGTCCACATTGCCGTCACCTGCCGGATTACGGGCCCGAAGGTACGTGTCATTAGCTACAACACCTTTAGTAAAGACTGGTATCTCTGGGTTGGTGATAACTCCGCCTGCTGTTATCGCCCCGGCAAACGTTACCAGCTTGGCTGAGTCTATCCGCATAACCTCCGTAAGCGAGCCGTCAGCATCGTTACCGTCATTGACGTAAAGTATTAAATCGCCCTTGTAATCGTCGCCAGCGCCATCGTGCTGAACTCTGATAACGGCCAATTCATGTGCCGTGCCGTCAGCCTTCTCGCCCTTGAACTTAATAAGCGTCTCTCTGCCTCCGTCAATATCCTCCTGCTTCTCGTTGGCAAGCGTAATTACAAGGCTCTCTGTATCAGCCAGCATCCGGCCAATAACCTCCCATGCGGCGCCTGCCCATCGTTTCAATATTGGCGGATCATAGTTGTCGTCGAGCCAGAGACGTCCCCTGTCGTAAGCGTTATCAGCAAGGTCGGTAGAAGTATCAGGCCTCTTTGTAATTGGGCCTGCGCCTTCGTATGCGACCGCTGAGCCATTCAAATGCTCGCCGCCTGTGCCATCAACGGCCAGAACGGCGGCGGCGCAGTTATGCTCTTTCTCAAGTCGTATGCGTAAGCCTTTTTTGATGTGCTGCAATTCTCTGTAATCGTAACCTTCCGGCTGGTCAATATCCGGGCGGTCTTCATTTATACTTAAGCCGTCGCCTGCTTCTTGTGCCATATTAATACTCCGTTATATTTTCCGTGGCTAAATCGTGATAGTCGCTGTAATCGTCCAGCCACTCATTGAATAATGCCTTCTTTTCGTTCGCTATCGCGATAACTGACGGATTGCCTTTTGCGATAGCTCTTAACGTCTCGCCCCATGCAAACAGGATAAGGCCCTGATCGGCCTTTATTAATTGCGATGTTGCCGTTGAGACAGTAGAAGCGAATTCAGTTGCCCACTTGCAATAATCAACCCTGATATCTTTTGCGTTATAATCGCTCGATACAGGGCAATTGAATTCGATCTTATTGCCTCTTCTTGTGTATATGTCGGGTACGCCGGCGGCGATTGACGCCACGTCCGGGTAGTGCTTGTCAAACTCGTCTTTTTGTTCGTAATCCAGCCTGATGGATGATGTGCCGTCAAGAATCCACACGTTCATTAAATGAGCGATAGGGATAGTAAATCCCGCTAAGTCATACTCGTATTGGTCAGTAGCAGCATCGAGCGTCGTTGTGTCTTTGACCTGCAAGTCCATTATGTTAGGGACCTTGCGGACGATGTATACCTGGGCCTCGTTCAGGGCGTCCAGAACGATATTATCAATATCAATCTGGCTGGCAACATTGCCTGTTCGTCCCACTAACTGTTTAACTCTGGCGATAAGCTGTGCGCAGGTCTTTGCCATTACTTAATCCCTTCCGTTTCGCGAAGTTTCAATCGCTCTGAAATTGCTTTCAGGGTCTCGACATCATTGATATTTGCCTCAAGGATAACTCTCTGCTTTAGCTGGTTATCTATCTTGGTTTGTAATTCCGCTATCCTTGCATCTATCTCAACAAGTTGAGCCTTCGACTTATCGACCTCTGATTGCAAATTTACATCATTTAAAAATTCAGATACTTTGACAGGAAGAATCATAATCATCTCCAAACAAATCTCCCTCCACGGAGCCGACACTTAGGCCGACTCCATGGAGGAGGAGAATTGTTAATAGCCGAACAGGACGTAATTAAAGTACGCTCCGCTTGTTCCACCAGAAGGTCTTGCAAAGGTGACGCAGCCGCTCGTAATCTCGGCATCCTGCGATACACCTGTGCCATCCTGGGTGACACCAAATCCGCAGATGATATTTGTGCGAATCTTCGTAGGCACTTCAACTGTTAACCCTGCCGCCGAAAAGTTAAGCCTTCCGACCTCAAGGTATAGTCCTGCCAGTTTCAATATCTTCTGTACTAACGTGTTAAAAGCCATGTTATTGGCCTCCTTTCGTGATTAAGCACTTACATTACTGTGCAATTGTGCGATTATTAAGCGCTCGCGCTCATTGCCCATGCACCGAAAGGCTGTGCGATATCCGTTTCGACAGTTACGCCAAGAGTAGCGGCCGCTCCGGCAACGTCATAGGCCCGCAGTCCTGTACCCGCAACAGCAGGCGAACCGTCGGTTATCGTGAAGTTACCATCGAGTACCTTTGTTCCAGCCGCATTCTTAATGCTCGCCGGACATACGCCGCCGCACCAGAACCAGCCGTACTGGTAGGTCTTGCCGCCAGCAGTGAATACCACGCCATAATCCAGCGTATTGATGGATATCGCGATAGGCCCGCCAAGCAGCATCTCGCCGCCGTCATTGAGTACCTCGTAGAGAACTGGGGTGGTGTCCCAGACTCCGACCACGTTCTTGACCGCAAGGTCAATATCGTGATCCGCACCCTTCATGTACTTGAGGTAAATGAAGGTTGAATCGCCGTTATTGTCCGGGTCGTGGAAGATGACCTTCGTGCCGAGAGGATAATCCTCGGTATCTGACCAGCCGATCAGGCCTGAAGGCGTTCCGGCGATATTGGGAAGGGCCTGAATGTTATTTGCAACACCCGGCCATCTGTCGATAAGAATCAATTGGGCATCATCTAAATTTGTAACAGCCATACTATTTCTCGCTTTCTTTTAAAAGATTTTTAAATACTTTTTAGTGATATTTTAGTGATATCACACGCCAAAAAAAACTTAAGCAACAACGTTCGACAGGTACAACTGTCTGTTCGGATGCCAGCAAACGATATTGCCACCAAACAGCAAACGAGCCATCTTGAAGTCGGCGCCGCCTGCAATCTGTTTCTGATCGAAGAACTCGGTCATCTGGAAGTTACGCTTCGGATGAATCATGAGATCCCAGTCCTTCATGTTCAGGATATAGAGCCTTCGGGCCAAGTCACCCGCTGAACCAGTAGTCATGCCCATGGATGTGTTGTACTTGGTTTGCAGGAATGGATCCTTCACGATGTGCATGTTGCCGATATACATCTCCTGAATACCGAATTTGAACTTGCCGTTGGGGTCGGACTTGATTGGCATACTTCTGGCCTGAGCCTCGCTCTGGAGAGCAAGCCACAAGGTATTGCCGACAACCACAACCAGATTGCCGTTATCGTTCTCAAGGTCAGTCAGCGGGTCAACGATGGCTTGTAACCAGTCGATTGATATCGCTGTCTCCGTCGCCTGAGTCGTGCTGGTGTAGCGATCGTCAGCGGGCTGCCACCACTTGTTAGTCCCACCAGTAATGATACTGCGAAGGACAGTGCCGTAATTGGTTGCCGCGATGAGCAGTGCCGAGTTAAGGCCCTGAACCTGCTTATCGGTATCGCCTGCCGCTCCGTAGATAAGCTTACGCATGTGGAGACGTCCGGCCTCATTGGTCTTGCGAACCTTGAATTCAGCAAGCTTATGAAGCTGTGTGCCGTCTTCGTTATCCAGAGCATTCTGCAATTCCTCATCCAGGTCAATTTGGACAGGTATCTGGAATGTCTTACGAGTGAACATAACGCGTTCAGTCGTGTCCTTTGTGCCGTGCGTCAGCTTATCGTTGACCGAATAATCCTGAGCAAGGTCTTCAATAGTGTCGGTATCTACTTCCTTGTAGTAGTACTTGCCGCCATTGAATCTGAGGTTCTTTTTCTCCATAATAAGGTTGAGAAGCGGAGTCTTATTTAAGTACTCAACCTCCAGAGTATCGTCGTGCATGTCTCTGGTCATGTTTTCTAAGTCTTGATGAAACGACATATTAGTCTCCTTGACTGATTGTTGTTAAAAACTTACTGTTTTACCCGCTGCTTTTGCCATACGCTTTGGCATATTGCGCGGACACTTCTTCTAATGAACCTTTTTGAATCTGCGGTTTCTTAAATCCTGGACGATCGCCGCCGCCGCCTGTATCGGTAATCAGAGGCTTGTCTTTATCCTTGCCTGACGCCTTATCCTCTTTGGCCAGTTTAAAACACTGGCGAAGCCTGAGAACGGCCTTAGCTGGATTGGCTGGCAATCCCTGCTCGGCGTTCATCTTCTCCATGAGTTTAATAGCGTCGTTACGTAGGCCTGCTCCAAATTCGCCTTCAAGGTCCTCGCATACATCATTAAGAACCTTGTTACGCTGGAGCTTGGCCTCTTCTTCGGCAGTCCTCTGCTCGAACCTGCTGGCCTTGGCATTTAGAGCGGCTAATTGCTTAGCCTGTTCGGCAATAACCTTTTTGGAAGCCGCTACGACTTTTGCGACATCTTCAATCGTTGCATCTTCGAGGTTTATATCTGGGAGTGCGATCTCGATTGATTTAGATGCCTGGCTCTGGGCGTTCAATTCCGCAAACTGCCTTTGCTGCTCTGCCAACTGCTGTTGGAGCTGCGATACCTGTGATGTCATCTGCTCTTTCTCTGCCGCTGTTTTGCGATAATTGGCCTCTGCCTGATCTGCCCGCTGACGTTCTTTATCGAATTGACCGTCTGCTTTTTCCGCTTCCTTGATTGCCTTGTCTCTAAGTTCCTTCTCATCCATCTTAAGAATCCTTTCCTTTGTTTGAGCCCTTGTCTCTTTCCGGTTACATCTATCTTCTGGCTGGCTGTTTGGCCCATGTCCCTTTAGCTGTCAGAAGTTATATCTAAACCGCAACATGCGGTTTAAGTTACTCGGTATTTTTTAATATCTGCTCTCTCTGATCACTCTGTTCCTTGAGTATTGCAAGGGCCGCCTTCAGTCGGCCTTTGTCGCTTTTAACTTCCTCTGCCCTCATCAATGTTCTGGCATCATCTTCAGCACGCCATTTCTTACCACTTAATTCAACTGGATTACTTGTACTCATGCCGCTCCTTTCGCGGTTATCTGATTGACCTGCTGCATAAGTGCCAGTACCTGCTGTAATACCTGCTCTTTAGCCGCGGCCAATTGTTCTGGTTTTATCTGTCCACCGCTTTGCTGAGCCTGCTGGATAAGTCCCTGTACTTGCTGGCTGAGCATTACGAACTGACGGAATACTTGTGTTTGTTTGTGTTTGGATAATATTTTGCTTCGATTAGCGATATTAAGAATGCGGAGCATGTCCTCGAGCATCGGATTTATATTCGGGTCGGATAGATACTTATAAGCCGCTGCGTAGTCGTTCTTGCGTCGCTCTTCATCGAATGGCAGTGTTGAGCCTGGCTCAATCTCTAAATCCCATTCGACTTGTTTTAATTCGGCGTCCATCATGATATTGCGAGTCTCGCCGTCTGTGCCGATAATCCTTAGTCTGCGCTCGAGGTCGTAATACTTTTGAACCATTTCAGCGATATTAATTGCAGTACCCTCGATCCATTTATCGAGCAGGACAGAACGCATCGCAACCATATCATGGGCATTGGTATCAAGTCTTGCCGCTTCCGTTGCCGATAAGTCACCTTTGACAGTAGCTCCCTGAGCGGTCGGGTGCATGAACTGCTGGCTCTCAATATCCTTACGCAGGTAGTCGATAATGGTAAAAACTTCCGGGCCTATACGGCCAGCCTCAAGGCGCTTTATTGCTCCCATTCGACCCTTCTTGGCTATGATTATCTCGCCAGCCTTGCCCTTAATCTCCCGGACATTACCTCTCTTATCCTTGGCCAGCGTCTGTGCCTCAACAATAGTCTGAGGATCGGCGTTAAGTTTTACATGCTGGATTAAGTGTGCAATAGTGCTGTTGAGCATATCCTGACTGCTCTTAGAGAATTCGACGGCATTAGAACCCTGCCACATGTGCGGCAGGATATGATGAACCAGAACCGTAAACGGCCAATGGCTGAATGGATATACCTGATCTTCGAGTTCTGGATTGAGTATTGTCTTGCCGGCACGAAGAACGTAGCGTCCTCGAGGGAATAGCGGTTTATCATACTCCTGAATAACCTGCTTTGGATAATCTTCTTTCGATACTTCCTTGCCGTCTTTGGCCCATTTAACAATTCCAGTACCAGGTTCGGCGATTACATCGCCGCGTTGAAGTAATATACTTTCAGGTATATAATCCTCTACCTTAACATGCTTTTCGTAATCGTCTTTAAAATACGTCTCCCTCAACCATACGTACTCTATTTCCTTGCTGTTATCATTGGCCGGGGCCGAATCTCTGTTCATAATGACAGAGACAAGCTTCGAGAAATAACGCTTTAATGAACTTGCCTGCTGGTTCTCATAAACAGGTGTGACGTCATATAATGCGTCAAAGCCGTCGCTATACTCCATATCATCATAATCGCTTGATGATTTAGACTCTTCCCTAAGCTCCTCCTCGAACTCCGGCCATTGACTTATGGCCCAGTCAAGACGAACCTTGCGCATTGTACCAAGATTGCGTGCGTCTTTAATTCTGGAGGCGGTCGGATCAACCCAGAAATTTGCCGGATGAATTAAGCGATGTCTTATATCGCCAGTCCATTTCTTATTTTGCTCATCCCAGTTCACTTTGTTCTGCCAGTAAACCTTCCCTACGGCATAACCGAATACCGCTGAATCAAGCAAGGCGTAAATAACATCTTCCCGCATATTGAGGAGCTGCTCCCAGACATACTGGATAACGCCCTGCCATTTCTCTGCATACTCGGCGTCCTCATCCTTCCATGGCCTGCCAAGTATCTTTGGATTATTCTTTGATAGCTTAGCCACTCCCTGCATCATCAATGGATAGATGTAGTTTACAACGATATAATCCCAGTCGGGATTTTTCTTGATATCGCCAAGCTGCTCGTTCCAAACATACATAACGGCAGTACGCCAGATCGAATGCCACTTCTTAGTGACGGCCATGCCTGAGGCCTCTATCTCGTCGAGATACTTATTAAGTTCTTCACCTTGCAGGAGTTTATTCATTTTAACCTATTAGAATTTAATTCGAGATGGTGAATTATAAACCACGTTATTGCCTGACCATGTAAACTCTCCGCCAATCTTAACTTTGTCGGTATCAGCAGGAACGGCATTGTCATAAATCAGGATGTAGTAATCATCCGCCGTTAAAGAATTAAGTTGTTCTTGTGATAAGATTACAGGAGTACCGCCTAACAAAGCACTGAATGTTAGTGTTATAACTGAATCTGCCCATGTAGTAGCAGCGCCGAGTGTCTTATCTGATGGTTTAAAAATCTTGCCTGTTGATCTCTGAATCAATCTGGCATAAGGATTTGCAAGCGATAAACCATCTCCATCAAATTGAATCCACATAATCATATTAAGTCCCTCTAATTACCAAATATATTAAATTTCATTTGCCATTTTTGATTTCGCTGCCATGCACCGATAGATGTATAACCTCCCCCTAATGTTGGCATGCCAGTATTAAGACATGGACTATTAGTTGACAATCTAAAATCATACAAAGAAGTATTATAAAGACGCGGGTCACCGCATATGCTGTGCGTGTCCTGTCCGCTGTTAGACTGCCAAGTCGCAAACTGTGTACGGTTATAGTTGCCGTTGCAGTAAATCATCACGTTTGAGGCATCGTAGGCGTGCCAGTAGCAGTTATAATCGGTATCGAGTAGTTTACTCGCCGCCGAGGCCAGCGTATATCTAAGTGCCTGAGAATTATTGGCGACAGCCACAATGATATTATTATACAGAAGCACAGGCCCGATGCACTTAGTGTTATCGCCGTCGCTAACCCAAACACCATATTGCTCGGCGTTGTATATAACATTATTAAGTATCTTCACGCAGCCATCGAGAATGTCAACGCCCGTCCCCGTATTGACGTAAATGCCTATTCCGTAACCGCCATCCACAGTGTCAATCAGGGTGTTATAGATTAAGTTACCCTGAATAAGACAATCGCCCACTTTTTCGAGGGCTATACCCTCTGTATGGTTATTATACAGGGTGTTATTGATGATTGTTAAATCTCTCGGAATCATGGTATTGGTCGCGGCCTGATTAGCGAATATTGCCGAGTGCCAGCAACCTGATATTGTGCAATTCTTGATGATGATGCCCTTAGTGTCAAAGCCAAGCGAAAATCCGGCGTAAAGGGCATCGGAAATCGTCATATTCTCAAACCTGATTCTCTTTACCGCGCCATCCGCGCCTCCGCTCATTGCGACAAGGTTTTGTCTTGACCGTTTTAGCGTGAGATTGTCAAAGGTCAGAAAATTCTTAGCGCCCCCGATATTTATAGCCGCGTCAAGAATGGGAATATTTATCACCTTGCCCGTTGGATTATCGTACATAAAGTATTGCGGATATGTGCCGTCGTTATCGGCAAACCAGTCACCAGTTGAATCCACCGCCGCTAAATTAGCCGCCATTAAGCCCGAACATACATTATCAGTGTATATTTTAGGTCGCTGCCCTGCCGTGTTGACATAGGCGGTTGGCGTATATTGAGTCCATAATCCTGCACTATTGGCTACGTCAAGTTTACCTCTTGTATATCGAAATGCGTCCAGATAGAGAATAGACGTAGTATCGGCAAAACCAAAAGAAACTTTGCTGACTTTCTTTTGAGCGCCGAAATTAACCTGGGCAGCAGAATATAAGGCAAGTTCCGAAGAACCATCGAGAAGCACATTAAAATTACCGTAGTTATTCGCGCTTAATCCCCGAAAATCTGTTATCATAATGACACTCAGGCGATGCCAGCTTTCGAAGGCCATGGCGGTCGAAGCGGTTGTACTTTGCGAAGTTACGTTATTGTAAAAAAACAGTTTATAGCTCGTACCCATATCCCTTAGCCTTAAAGTACCGATAAGGGCGGGCGTGCCATCGTTATTATAAAATGCCATTAACTTCTGGTCACCTCCGCCAGAGGCTGGCATTCTTACATAGAAGTCAAAATTTACAAACGAATAAGTGCTTGTGCCGAGCGTTATATCAAGTGTCTTCGTGGCTGGTATCTTCAATCCGTAAGTACCGCCCGCGGTTCCATCTCCCGCAGGTTCTCCGCCCGAACCCCATGTTACAACAGAACAATTTGCCGTCCCCGTTCCCCATACTCCGGCCTTAAAAGAGCCTGTCTCAAAGTTGTCGTTGGTAATATCGCCGTTAGCCCCGACCTGAAACCATTCATCAAAGACATATGATGCGTCTATTATAGGGTTACTGCCCGCCCCATAGCTGGTAAACCTTATTGGCAGCGCATACGTTCCCGCCGATGGAGGGGTAAGCGTCTCTCGCCAGGTATCGCCTTTTTTAAGTGAGATTGTATCTCCAGGTGAAAAGGTTGAGCCGTTTATCTTAGCCATAGTAGCCCAAGCAACATTTGTCGCTGTTCCCGCATAAGTATCACTGCCCCCTGAAGAACTTACATAGTACTGTGCACCAAAAGATGATACATATAATAAAAGCACAAGTAAAACTTCAAGTATTCTTTTCATTTTTTTAAATCCTTATCCCTTTTCTCTAACATTTTTATCTCGGCATCAGCATCATCTTTGACAAGCCCTACCGTGCCGTTACGAATCTCATAGCTGGCACGAATACCGAACTTGACGCACTTCAATGCGCCAAAGCCGCCTATTGCTATTCCAGCCAAGAAAACGAAAATATATATAATTGCCTCAATCATTCGTAATCCTCATAGGGGTCTTCATCCTCGTCTATGTCGTCGAAACTGTCGTAGTCACCAGCAATCAGGATATTGTTTACTTTTTTATTATCTCTGCGGTCTGATGTGCTTGTTTGCTCGATGTCGCTGTCACCCAGAGAACACTGGAGGTGAAGCTGGATTAGACCGACGATCATCATAACGAAGTCGTCGTGATACCCGCTCTCTGCTTCCGGCCTGCCGTTCTTGTTTACAAATACACGAAGCTCGTCAACAACAGCCTTATCGTAAATGGTTATATCCTGATCGTTTAAAACCTGCTTAACGCACTCGATACCAGGCTTGCGATTAAGCGTTGTTGTTTTGTAACCAAGCTGCATGGCCTCTTCTTCAACGTCCTCTTCCTGTTTCCTCAATCGCTGATAGATATGCGGATAATTGGCCCGCTTAAACTCATTCAGTACGGCCAGCCCGCAACTATTCACCTCTGGTGACGCCCATGCCCAGTTATAAAATTGCGATGCAAGTACACACTGAACGCCGTAAGGTATTGTGTCGCATCGTCCATGGAATGTCGCTACAAGCTCATAGGTATTGCGGTTGAGTATGCCGGCGGCATGATAGTCCAAGTCGCTCTTAGGATCGTTTGGATTGGCGAGAAGGCCCTCGCATACGTCACCAAATAAAACATATTCATGATTACTTTCAGGCCATCGCCATATCTTCCAGCAATCCTGATTCTTTAAAACATTATCAGGTTTAACATCACTGCCTGATTTTACAAACTCAACTATGGCGATTGGCGGCCTGCAATTCTGCTCGTGCTTATCCAAAAGTGTAGGCTGGAATATCATCTTGCCTGTCGATTGGAAAGCCTCGCGGGCCGTGGCTGGATACTCTTGTTTAAATAATCCAAGGTCACCGCCGCAAGCATTTTTAATCTTGCCCCTTCTCCAGTAAATCTGCTCATCGGTCAAGTTAATACCTTTACTGCGTAGGAAGCTAACCGTCTCCTGCTCAAGGTATGGCTCATCGTTTATAAGTCTAAGTTTCCCATCAGATTGAAGGCTCTCTGGAACTTGTACGCTATACTCCGGGAAGATGTACCAGGGCAGGAAGATTGGCAGATATCCGCTGTAATCTTCCGGGTTATTCTTCAAGTGATATACCGATTGCCAGTACCTATCGTGGAACTCGCCGCCCACTCCGCAAGCTGTTGATTCGAGAACAATAAGGCTCTCAGGCGTTTCAGGCACTTCCTGCAACAAACCAATTAATTGTCTTTTTGCATTGGCCCAAAACGCCACTTCGGACGCGTGAACCCTTTGCGTAGTACCACCGCGGCCAAGAACCTGTTTACCTGCCGTCTGGCAGAGAATACTGGAGCGATGCGGAGCCTCGTAAACTATTTCTTTACGATTCGATCGCCTTGTCTCTCGTTTTACATACTCGGATATCTCTGATTGGAATGTCTCGTACATGCCGAAAACTTTATTTGTCGCGTCAATATCTGCCGACGCTATACATGCGTGCGTATTCGAGGATCGGTTTGTTGCCTCGAAATTAGACGCAGCGACATAAGTTGAGATACCGAACTGGCGGGCCTTAAGGCATATTGCTCGAAGCGGCAGGCCGCGTTCTCTTTGAAGTTGTAGAGCGTTATGTAATTTTAACTGCGCAATATTGTGTATGAGAGGTACAAGCTGACTGTTTTTATTGACTATCTTGAGGTGAGAACGCTGCCAGCCCAGCGAGCTTCGCTTTGAGAGTTGTTCTATTTTTGCTTCCGTGCAAATCATTTTTTAATTATTGTCCGATAGACTCGGAGTCTATGCCGACTCCCGCGGATTTCTGGGCCTTCCAGAATTCCTCCCACTCCTCCTTGGTAGGCTCCAAGCCTACGTTCACAACACGCTCTGTTGCTTTGCCCTCGTTCAGGTCGGCACGTTTTTCCGCGGTATCGCCAATTGCGGCAATGTCTTTAACGTTCTTGCGTATCCATTCGATATTGAGCAATGTTTCTCTTAGCTGCTCAATTTTTATAATGCAAATACGAGCCTTACGTTTTAATTCCGGATTAGATTTATCTTTATCAATTATATCGCCATAGCCATTTTCTACTGATTCAAGAATTAATTTACTGTATTCTGTTTTTAGTTCTGGCTCATTCATTAACCTACGATGATATTCCTCAAGGGTGTGAATTTGGATATCGACTGCTAACGATCCAGTCCTGCGATACTTAGCATTACGCTTTTCGAGCAGATGCTTTTTGGCCTCGGCATACTTTTCGGGGAATTGGTTCAAGTGCTGATAAACCGTTGTAGGCGATGCCCAGCCGAACGCAAGGGCAATTTCAGCAACAGGAACGCCATCGGCGTACATAGCGAACAGCCGATAAGTATCATAGTCGATAGGTGTTTCGTCGCTGGTCATTTGTTTTGTGAATCCCCATTTATCATTTCTATCGCAACCTCATCAATTGACTCCGTGCATGTAACACAGACTTCTAATTCACACAGCAAACATTCCCAGTTCACCCAACCCTCCGGCAATCGTTTGTCCTCTAAGCCGCAAATTCTGCATACTGCCATAAAGGCCTCCCTGCCTGAACCAAGGCGTCCTTGCCATTTAATTTTTAACCACGTACCATGTCATTTCTCCTAAAATTCTCAATATGGACTTTTAATGTCCCTGCTACACGTACATTATACCACGGTTTTCCATATCACCAAAACATCACCAACAAGGGCAACAAGGACAACGCAATAAACGAAAATAACTTAAATTAAGTGCCATTTTTTTAAAAATAATGCAGATTTTTTATTTGACAAGGGTTAAAAAAATATGGGGTTCGGACTTCGAATCCGAAGGTTACAGGTTCGATTCCTGTCGGGCGCATTTGCTTTTTACCGATGACAGCCAAAGACAAACAGCTTTTTTTGTTGTCTAACTTACCATTGTCTAAACAGTTATAATCATTGCTATTTGCCTTGATATCGCTCTGCTGAGTGCCAACTGTTGCCGAATCGTTACATCCGGAGAAAGCTGTAGGTATCCAAAAAGGTGTCAATTTTGGTGTCAACTGGTTTAAGTCATTTTGAGTAGCCTCAACAAGCTTATCATCCGTGCCGGTTTCGACTGCCAACTCATACAACAAATAACGCTCTTGCCCAGCCATTCCAAATCGTACCAGCTGCCCTTTTGTAGTTTCAAGCAGCCTACGTATCTCATCCGGCTCAATCGCTCGGCGTTGATGTCGTTTATTACAGCGATATTACAGTTGTTATCCTGGGATTATGTGGAACACATATGCTTGTGGTATTAGCGGCAACATTGTTGTTGGCAATTATGTAGACAGTTTAGGCAATCAACACGGCTTTGTCTATAACATTCCCGAACCCACTACGCTTTTACTGCTCAGCCTCGGCGCGGTGATGTTGAGAAGGAGACACTAAAAATATATTTTCCTCAGTTTTTACTTGCTTTGCAACGATAAGCGGATACAATTTCGCCAAATGAATTTCAGGATGTGTTTTTGTAAAGTAACTAAGCATTTAGACTCACTAATAACCAATTTTTTGAAAGGACTCAAACATGAAAAAGGCTTTGATAATTCTTTTGTTGGCTGTGTTACTCTTTAATCAGGGTTGCTGCAGTATATTCACTTCTGGCCCGGAAAAGGTTTCTATTGATTCAACACACAAGGGGGCAAAAGTAAAAATGGGGCCGTATAAGGGGGTAACGCCTTATGAAGTCTGGCTTCCGCGGGGCAAAAACTACGTTGTTGAGGTTTCCTACGGCGATAAGACCGATTCCCAGCCTCTGGAGAAGCACATTCAAGGTCTTTATTGGGTAAATATTCTTTTTTGGCCGGGTTTAATTATCGATTTGGCTACTGGAGACATGTACAAATACGAACCGGCTAATTATGATTTTACTCTTTAATATGACAGCGCTGGTTTTTAACGGATACCCATTTTATGGTATCAAAAATGTGGTTTGGTAAAATTCATTACCAACGCAAAATAAGGACTTATGAACAAAGTAGCGCTGTCGTATTAACATTTATCAACATTCCGGCCTTCCAACCTTACTATTTCTTACTATCCCTGCTCCCGGCAAAAATGTTTGGCGTTTGTACGGATAGTATTGCCGCGGTCCCGATAAGACTTTCTTTTATGAAGTCTCGACGTGTAAAATGTTCTTTCTTTTTCATAAGTGATGTTCCTTTTAAAAAACTGACTTTTACAGTTTATTCAATCTTTGTTCTTAACCAATCCCTATTGTATCGCTGCTTTCGTAGAGCGGGGCTGCGCAAAGTTTAAAATCTAATTCTAATCCCAACCGTTTGAAAGTATCCCTTGTTTCCCTTATTGCAATACTCATCTCATTTCTTTGATTGCTGAGATGCCCAAGAATTACAGTCTCAGGTGATTTTTTGCTTCCAAAGCGAGCCTTACAAAGCAAATCGGCTGTTTTAGGATTACTCAGATGATAGGAACTATTTGGATTCGGATATTGTTTGAGGAGTTCTAAATCGTGATTTGATTCGACAAATATAAAATCGGCATCAATAAAATGACTCACTACATCCCTGCTATTATTAAAATCTGTTGCAATAACAGCTTTCTTCCAACCACGTCTACTTTTATATCGGATTATAAAACCGTAAGTTTTATAAGAAGGGCTATGTGAAACTTCAAAAGGATGGAATAATAATTCTCCGACTTTAAACTCCCTGTCTGTGAAAGCCTTAATCTTTAAATCGTTGAATAAACTTTGGCTGCAATGTTTTTCTTTGAGCTGTTCAACAATGCTTTCATGGACACGTATTGGTAATCCATATTCTTGAATAACCCTTAAGGGATAATGAGAGCAGTGGTCGCCGTGCATATGAGTAAAAATTACAGCATTGGCATTACCGGGGCTTCCTAAATGCTCGGTAAGCAGATGTTCCGTTCTTTTCATTGAACCAAGGCCGCAATCGATTATCACTCTTGTGTTTTTAGTCCATAACAGAAGACAATTTCCCGAACTGCTGCTTCGCAATGATTTGAAATAAAGAGGCATACATACCTTCAGCTTTATAAGTTAATTTTATATAATCATTCATCTTATCACACGTTCTCCCCGATGCAAGCAATTTCGTCGATAAAAAGTTTGGGATAAAAACTGCCAGACTATTATTTGTCATCACCTCAGCTTAAGCTGCTTATACTTGCTGCGGCGGTGGGCCAGACGGTCCGGATTTTCCGCCTGAACTTTTTCCTCATAGGTTGCGAAATTGCCCTGGAACCATTGTGTTTTGCCGTTGCCCTCAAATATCAGCAGGTGCGTGCATATCCGGTCAAGAAAGAAACGGTCATGGCTGATCACCATGGCACAGCCTTGAAAATCTATGATCGCCTGCTCCAGCACACGCATGGTATCCACGTCAAGGTCGTTGGTCGGCTCGTCAAGAAGCAGAAGATTGCCGCCGCGCCGCAGCATCTTTGCCAAATGAATCCTGTTAAGCTCGCCGCCGGAACACTGCGACACTTTCTTCTGCTGCTGGGTATCTCTGAAATTAAACCTTGCGATATAGGCACGGGACGAAATGGAAACGCCGCCGACATCGATCTTGTCTTTGCCGTCCGATATCTCCTCGAATATCGTTTTGCTGCCGTCAAGGGCAGTCACGCTGCTGGTCAACATAGCCGATAGATACGCTCTCGCCTATCTCTATCTGCGCCGGAATCGGGCTGCTCCTGTTTTGTTATCATCCGGAAAAGCGTTGTCTTGCCGATTCCATTGGGCCCGATGACGCCGACAATCGCATTGCGCGGCAATTCAAACGAGCAGCCTTCGAGCAGCGGAGTTTCACCGTACCTCTTTGATACATCTTTAAACGAAAGCACCTTGTCGCCCAGCCGCTGGCCTGACGGGATCTGTATCACCACGTCGCCTTGCCTGTCTTCCGCGGACTGAGCAGCGAGTTTGTTATAAGCGTTGATACGTGCCTGGTTCTTCTGGTTACGCGCCTTGGCCGACATATTGATCCACTCCAGCTCGCGGGCAAGCGTCTTCTGCCGCGACGACTCTTTCTTCTCTATTATCCGCAGAAGCTCTATTTTCTGCTTGAGCCACGACGAATAGTTCCCTTCGAACGGCAGGCCGCTGCCTTTATCAAGTTCGAGTATCCACTTGGTGATATTGTCCAGAAAATAGCGGTCGTGCGTTACGATGATCACCGTGCCGTGATACTCCCGCAAAGCGACTTCAAGCCACTGCACTGTTTCAGCGTCAAGATGGTTGGTCGGCTCATCCAGCAATAGCAGGTCCGGCTTTTCAAGAAGCGCCATACACAGCGCCACGCGCCTGCGTTCTCCGCCGGAAAGCTGGCTTACCGGGGTGTTGTCCGGCGGCAGCACCATCGCATCCGCGACGATATCGATAAGACGGTCCGTTTCCCAGCCCTCGCAGGCATCGATCTTATCCTGCAAAACGCTCATCTCCTCCATCAGCTTATTCATCTCATCATCAGACATCGGCTCGGCAAGCTGCTCCGATATTTTATTGAAGCGGTCAACCATATCCAGTGTGGGCTTGATCGCCGTAACAAGGTTCTCCCTGATGGTCTTGTCCAGTTCAATCTGCGGCTCCTGAGCAACATATCGCACCTTCATTTTCGGCGACAGCTTCGTCTCGCCGTGAAAGTCCTTGTCAAGGCCGGCCATTATTTTCAGCAGGGTACTTTTTCCCGAGCCGTTTTCGCCTACCACGCCGATCTTGGCTCCGTAATAGAATGAAAGTGATATGTTACGAAGAACTTCCTTGTCGCCGTAACTCTTGCATACATCGCTCATTTCAAATACAAATTGTGGAGGCATTTATCGGTATTCCTTTTTTTCTAATTGTCCGTACATCTTCATCAAGAGTGAAACTGAATGCTCTTTGAATTAAGAGAAGGTTTCGTTTTCTCGGCTCTTCATGCCAACTCCTGTTATTATAATTCTACTAATAATTTTTTTTCTTTCAAGTATCGATTTTGTCTCTGCTGGATTGTCTTTTGTTTTTTTATTTTTGATGAGTTCCCTATGGCCGATTTTGTCGTTGATTTCCAACCGTTTTTGGATTATTTTTGTGTGTTGGTTTGTAAGTGCCGTCATTCAACACAAAGCTCAGAAGAATGAGCGGCTCATCAAGCCTATACCTGCTTTTACTGTATTTCGTTGTCGAATTATGTATTTTTGGGTAGGAACAACAAAAGCGATGCGTATAATCGGTCTAATGAGCGGAACATCTGCTGATGGAGTGGACACTGCTATTATTGACCTTAACAAAAACAAGGTCAATCTGCTCGCGTTTGATACGTTTGTCTATCCACCGGATTTACGACAAAGCATTCTTGAGCTTGGTGAGCAGAAATCCTGCCGGCCGGCTGATATATCCAATTTTAATTTTTTACTTGGCCATGTATTTGCAGAGTCCGTCATCAAGCTATGCAGAAAAAGCAGGATTGACCTTAAGTACAATTGATTTGATAGGCTCGCACGGTCAAACTATTTATCATAATCCCAAAGGGCAGCGTCTTGGCGAAAAGGTTAATCCGCTCCACTCTTCAGATTGGCGAGCCGTCGATAATAGCCCAGCGAACAGGTATTACAACCGTGGCGGATTTTCGGCCAAGAGATATGGCGGCAAACGGCGAAGGTGCACCCCTGGTTCCTTTTGCTGATTATTTTCTGCTTAAAGATAAAAGACACAACCGTGCCGTTCAGAATATCGGCGGAATTGCCAATGTAACTTATCTTCCTGCAAATTGCCGGCCCGAGACATCTTATCGCTTTCGATACTGGGCCGGGCAATATGATAATTGACCGAATCGTCAATATTCTCACCAAAGGAAAATTAAATTATGACAAAGGTGGGAAAATCGCGTCCAAAGGCAAAGTTGACACAAAAATACTTAATGAAATGCTCAGTCATCCTTTCTTCCGCAGAAAGCCTCCGAAATCCACAGGCCGCGAAGAATTCGGCAGAGAGTATTGTGATGTTTTTTACAAAAAAGCAAAAAATAAATCGTTATCATCCCCAGGATATGCTTGCAACCGCGACCGCTTTACTGCCGTCAGCATTGCCAGGGCGTATCAGCAGTTTCTCCCTGAAATTCCTGATGAAGTAATACTCTGCGGCGGCGGTGCACATAATAAAACGCTGGTTAAAATGCTTCAGCAGAATCTCCAGAAAACCATAATTCGTTCAATCGATGATTTTGGAATCAACTGCGACGCAAAAGAAGCGGTTTCTTTTGCTATTCTGGCATATGCGACTATTAAAGGTATAGCCAATAATGTCCCAGCTGCTACAGGGGCAGATGAGGCGGTAATTTTAGGAAAGATAATACCTGCATAATGAAAAAAAACAGACAACTTCCATCCACTGAAAATAGTAATCACAGAAGCGAAAATATCGACCAGTTATCCACTGTGGAAATAGTTAAACTTATAAATTCGGAAGATATGCTTGTAGCGTCCGGCAGTCGGTAAAGAGAGCAAAAAAATTGCAGCCGCTGTCGATATGATAGTGGAGCATTTCAAGAATAACGGCCGATTATTTTACGTCGGAGCAGGAACAAGCGGTCGGCTCGGTGTTCTTGGATGCTTCAGAATGTCCGCCAACCTTTGGTGTCAGTCCCATGCTGGTACAGGGAATTATTGCCGGCGGAAAACGGGCATTGGTAAGGGCGGTCGAAGGAGCTGAAGATAAAACAAATGATGGAGCTAGAAGCGATAAACAAACACAATATTTGCGCCAAAGATGTGGTTGTCGGTATCGCTGCCTGCGGATTGACACCTTTTGTGCGGGCAGCATTGAAACAGGCAGCAAAGAAAGGAGCGGGTACAATTTTTATAACCTGTTCCCGCTCAAGCTGTTAAATATATTCCTGCAGATATAATTATTAATCCTGTTGTCGGTCCTGAGGTTATTACAGGCTCAACCAGAATGAAGGCGGGCACCGCGACAAAACTTGTGCTGAATCTGCTTACAACGACGGCTATGATTAAAATAGGCAAAGTCTATGGGAATCTGATGGTCGATTTGAAGGCAACAAATAATAAACTGCGCGACAGGTCGCTAAGGATTGTTTCGCAAATGACGGGACTTTCACGGACTAAGGCTGCTATTCTTGCTGCAAGAATGCAAACCGGAAAGTCAAAGCTGCACATTGTAATGCACTTTCGCAATGTCGATTTGCAAGACGCCTGTAAAAATTCTGGATCAATGCGGACAATTATTGAGGAAAGCCATAGGGCCGGTTAAATGAATGAATTTGCTCCTGTACAAGAACTCTCTGGTCACTTAAGCGGAATTGATTTTATAATAGTCTGTCGGCTGTCTTGCTTCTTTTTGTTATTTCATATATTTTTGGACGCAGGGAAAAAGATACGAACGATTTTTTTCTCGGCGGCAGGAAAATTCCCTCCGCTCGCCGCTTGCCTGTCTTTTGTCGCAACGGAAGTCAGTGCTCTGACAATTATCGGTGTACCCGCGACAGCTTATAGTGAGAATTGGGAGTATCTGCAGTTTTTCCTCGGTTCTGCGGCCGCAAAAATCTCGGTAGCATTTTTATTTATCCCTGTTTTCTATAAATATAACTGCACAAGCATTTATGAGTTCTTAAGATACCGTTTCGGCCCGAGACCCAATATGCAGGTTCGTTTTTTTTCTTAATTACGCGACTCATTGCCTCCGGTGTCAGATTATATGCCGCCTGTCTGGGAATCGGTATTATCATGGGATGGAATTTGCCACAAACGCTATTGGTCTTTCACGGTTGTCAGTATTATCTTCATCGCATTTGGCGGAATAAAAGCCGTGGTTTGGACGGGTGCGTATCAGACGATTATCTTTTTTTCAGCAGGAGTCGCCCTGCTGATATATATTTTTCTACATATCCAGGGCGGTTTATCCGCTATCTGGCAAACCGCAGGCAACGCAGGCCGACTAAATATCTTTAAGTTTGATTTAAATCTCAACGACCCTACGACTTTCTGGGCCGGCTCTGCAAATTCATTCTTTATCGGCCTGGCGGTCTTCGGCACTGACATGGAACTTGTTGCAGCGGCTGCTTACGGTGAAGACCAGAAAAGAAAGCCAGAAAACGATTATTATGACGATACTGGCCGTACTTCCAGTTATTTGTGTATATCTGGGAATCGGCACTTTGTTGTATGTATTTTTCTATCAAAATCCCAATATGCCTGGTCCCGACAAAGCCAAGGAAGTTATTTCGTACTTTACAGCGAATTTCCTGCCGGTTGGCCTGAAAGGCTTGATACTTTCAGCGATAATATTAGCCAGTATCGATTCACCGCTAAGTTCGCTTAGTTCCTCATTTGTGACGGACATTTACCGCCCTCTTATAAATAAGAACGCGACAGAAAAACATTACCTTTTCATCTCACGAGTTGGCGTAATAATGTTTGGCCTGATTTTAGCAATCATCGCCTTGGCCTGCGAGCCGATAGAGAACATCCTCTGGTTCGCCTTCGAGATATTCTCACTGACCGGCGGAGCCCTGCTGGGCGTTTTTCTGCTCGGTGTCCTGACAAAAAGAAAAATCAACATCGGCAATGTGTTCGCAATGATTATCACTACCCTATGTATGACTGCCGTGTTAGTTTTATGCCACAGCGGCTGCATCAAACTCGCATGGAGCTGGCTGATAGTCATGGGAACAGCAATGATGTTTTCTCTCGGTTACATTTTTAGTTACTTCACAATACTATCAGGTAAATTATAAATACTAATTTGATTTTATGATGGTTGAGGCTCGTATACGAACTGTACATCTTCAGCAAAAGTGAAATAAAATTTGCCTTTGAATTTTGAAAACGGTTTCGGCTCCTGTTACTGCAATTCTATCCTATTTTTAAAACCCAATCTTATATACAATTTATTGCTACTTAAGCCATTGACTTGTCGCAAAATGGTTTAAGATTGTCGCAAAGTGGTGTTGACATAGTCTGATAATATCGTTATAAACCATACCACTGTTAATATTATTATAATATTTACGGTTCATGGGAAGTGGAAAATGGAAAAATACATCGCGATTATAGAGGCATCGGCATTTGTCGTACTAAAAGTTTTAAAGATGCACTGCACATGCGAACATATCGGTAATTTTATTTCCCAATTATGTTCAGGACAGCCAAATATAATATTTCAGATATCCGCCCGGAAAGGAGGCGAAGAAGGAAAAGGGTAAAAGTTTGAAGAAGATATTGATAATGGGTATGCGGCAGGCCTGAGAAAACAAGTTTTGTAAGATATTTGATTACGACTAAAAAGAAAGGGGTTTAAATTATGTGTAAAAAACTGATGTTCATAATGATATTTGTTTTGCTTATGGTTTGGACGGGTAATGTTACCGGAGTAACACGCACCTGGGACTATGGCGGAGCAGATAAGCTATGGAAGACGGCAGCGAACTGGTCAGCGGATACTGTGCCGACAAGTGCTGATAATGCTCAGATAGATTCATCCGGTACGAACAAGCCGATAATCGATTCGACCCACACCGGCGCCAGTAAAGCAACGTGCACTTATGCTTATGTTGGGTACGGCTCCAGCACTACAGGCGAACTTTCCATGACGGGCGGCCTGCTGAATATAGCAAGCGGTTATGCAGTACCGGGTTACAGCGGCACCGGCACGATTACAATGAGCGGCGGGACGCTTGATGCGAGTGCTGCCAACGGCATTATTGTCGGCTGGAATTCCGGCAGCAATGGTACGCTCACTATCAGCGGCGGCAGCGTGAACGCCAATAAGGCCGCAGCTGCAGGCATCAGATGCGGTTATAACGGCAGCGGTACAATAAATATGACCGGCGGCTCAGTTTTGGCTCTTAAGATGCTTATTCCTTATACCGCAGGCAGCACAGGACGGCTGCATTTAGACGGCGGCAGAATCGAACTTACATCGAACGGTCTTACAATAAATACCGGCGGCCTGGTGGATATCAGCGGAGGTACGCTGATAATCAGCGGCGATGCGCGGACAGCAATAAACACCTATTTCGATAACGGCAAGATTACAGCCTTCGACGGCGAAGGATTTCTCAGTGCAACGTACGCAAGCAGTAAGACAACAGTGGTGGCAAGGCCGTTTGTTTTGACTTTCAGCGATGATTTTAGTGGAAGCACACTTGACTGCAATGTTTGGCAGAATCCTCATTGGAGCGGAGGCTCTAACCGATTCGCCCAAAATATCGAGGTTGCCAGCGGTAAACTTAAACTAAACAGCGTCTATGATGCAGCATGGTATCCCGGCGACTGGAGCTTTGGCACGATTAGCTCAAAGTTTTGGCAGCGCTACGGTCGCTTTGTAGCTTCATATAAGTGTGGTAATGATGGCGCCTTAAACCAGGCATTCTGGCTGAATACTCCCGAATTCGGCGATGACCCGGATGGCGCTTATGTTTCTGTTGCCGACCAGGATGACCGCTTCGAGATAGATATCCAGGAGTTACAAATCAACCCCGATGAGTTGCATATGAACCTTCACGACTGGAGACCTACCCATACCTCATTAGGTGGGACAGCAGTAGGTGTAAGCGGGTTAGAAGATAGTTACCATACGTTTGGTTTCACATGGTTTAACGACGGCACCGATAAAATGAAGTGGTATTACGAGGGAGTTAAACAACTCGAAAGCACCTGGGCCAGCGGTAAAACCAGTTCTGTGACGGAGGTGCTGTTCAGTACCCTCTATGGCGACAACGCCGCTACTATGTATGTCGACTGGGTAAAGGTTTATGAATGGCCTACTTACTGGACAGACGGTTCTTACACCTTCCCGAAATGCACTATCGAATCGGGCAATAGAGATGCTTTCACCAAGACTTTTGTGATTATGAACGACACAGCCGGCACGGTGAGCTTCACAGGTGTCCATGCGGAAATAACAGGAACGGATGCAAGTCAGTTCAGTTGCAGTCTTAGTGATTCCATCGCAATTTCCGCGGGCAAATACCGTTTTGTAACAGTAACATTTGTGCCGACAAGTACGGGAAGTAAATCGGCTGCTTTGAAGGTTTACACCGATTATCCCGGCAGAGCAACAACGACAGTCAACCTGACCGGCCCGGCGGAAACCGCAAAGGCAACAAGTCCAAGTCCTGCTGATACTGCAACGGGTGTGAGTAAGACCGCAGACCTTAGCTGGACAAACGGTTTCTTTTCAAGAAGACAGGATGTATATTTGGGGACAAGTTACGATGCAGTATCTACTGCAACAACCGCATCCAGCGAATACAAAGGCAGAAGCACAGGTATAACATCATACGACCCCGGCACAATGGCCGGCAGTACAACGTATTACTGGTCGATTGATGAAGTGGATATGTACAGCGGTCACAGTAAAACCGACCCCAACTATGACGTTATAACCCCCGGAACGATATGGAGCTTTACGACAAGTCCGTAATCTCTATTTGGCAAAACTAAAAGTTAGTGCAGATTGACTGTCAATGTGATGTAAGTACAGAGTATGGCGGCTTAATGAACCGCCATACTTTTAAATTCAATAAAATGGGCAAACACGAACGCTTACTAAAAAAATGAGTCAAAAAGATAAAAGGGAAATATGGCATGAGGACCTTTGTGCCCAATTAGTCTAAATAGTTAGCGTTTTTTCCAAACATACTACGTCATCTATGCCGCGAAACGGGTTCAAAAGTCAAAAAATGGCATGGATTAGTCAATATTAGCCATTTTTAACCATTTTATCTTGGCTACAATACAGGAAAGTTAAAATTTAAGGAGAAGTGTAAAAAAAAAGAGCGGATAAAAAACGTATTATATGAATCTGAGACCTCTGAAAAACTATGCATTTTTTACAAAACATTAATGCAATTATCAGCGGATATGATATAATGCGTCCATTCAATAGTCAATTTTATTGCATGGAGGCAAAGATTATGGAACGCACAAGCAATCAACCAACATTTCTCGACAGTTTAACCTCTGACCTCGGCGGTCGTCGCACTGCTCAATTTTTTCAAAAATGCGACCAGCTTATACCATGGAACGAACTTGCTGAGCCGTTAAGGGATATGTACAAGAACAACACCGACAAAGGCGGAGCATCGAATTATCCACTTGTAATGATGATAAAATGCATAATGCTGCAAAAGTGGTTTAATCTTTCCGACCCGATGCTCGAAGAGATGCTCTGTGACCGTATATCCTTCAGACGATTTGTAGGCCTTAAGATGGAACAGGATGCACCTGATGAAACTACTTTTGTGCAGTTTCGCAAGCGTCTTAATATAAACGGCCATATAGCTACATTATTTGATAAGACTATCGCCATCCTCAAAAGTCGCGGCGTTATACTTGAGGAAGGGACCTGTGTTGATGCCACTATAATAGAAGCGCCTCGCGGCAGAACTGGCAAAGACGGTATTTCCAGCACCAAAGACAAGGCAGCAGGTTATACGAAAAAACATGGCAGAATATATCACGGCTATAAGGGCCATATTGCTACTGACTGTAACGGCATGATTAAAGACTACCGTTTCGATACCGCCTCAACCCATGACAGCAGGTATATTGACGAACTTGTTGAGGATGAGAAGGACAGTGTCTTTGCTGATAGTGCATATATGGATAAAGACCGAAAGGCAAAACTGGAGGAACGCGGCGTGTTTTGCGGAATTATTCAAAAACGAGTTCGCGGCCAGAAGGAATTAACAGCCTCACAGAAATTGCATAACCGTCTGGTGGCGGGAATTCGGGCGGTGGTTGAACATCCGTTTGCGTGGATGAAGAATACCGGCTACGGCAGGACTCGATATCGAGGTATGAGGCGTAACGCCTTTGATTTTGGGTTACATGTAATAGCGTACAATTGGAAAAGGAGTTTTAGCCTGGTGAGTATTGCCGGATAACGGCACACGACCGTTATGAACAGATAAAAAGGTATACCAAAGGCATAAAAGAATCCTTTGGTAAGGCCAGAAAACAGTTTTTGCGGTGTATCGAAATAATTTTTCGAAGCACTTCAAGCAAAAATATAAGAGAATAATAAAATGTGAGGTTTTTCAGAGGTCTCATCTATCTAAATAACTCAATCGCAGCATTATCTAAAGCTTTAAAGATACACGGCGTAGGCTCGTGTATTTCAGATTCGGGGCTATATGTGCATAAAATTATGAATACGGTACCGGAAAGGAGGTGGCAGAAGGAAGGTAATGGAAGAGTTGTATCAATTGCGCGTAATGGCTCTGAAGTAACGGGTTTGTATATATTAAGGACGTGATGTATAAAAAAAATTTAGAGAAAGGAAACAAGTAAAATGTGTAAAAAGTTAACATATTTGATGGTTTTTGGTCTATTGCTGGCTTTGGTCGGCAATACATCTGGAGCCACCTATACATGGGACCACGGCGGTGCCGATAGGCTCTGGAAAACCGCGGGTAACTGGTCTTCAGATACCGTGCCGACAAGCGCCGATTATGCTCAAATTGTCGACACTGGCTCAGATAAGCCGATTATCGATTCGACTCACACTGGCGGCAACGCGGCAACATGCTACGACCTGAGGCTGGGATATAACGCAGGAACTTCTGGTGAAGCTGAAATGACCGGCGGTGAGTTAATCTGCAATTCGAGGCTCCAGTGCGGATATAATGGAACAGGCACTTTTACGATGAGCGGAGGAAGTATTGCAGTTACAACTTATGATGTGGATATCGGCGCTGCTGTCAGCGGTACGGGAAGCGTATTTAATATGAGCGGCGGTACCATTAACTCGGCAAGATACTTTTATGTTGGTCACCTCAGCGCCGGCACCTTTAATATGAGCGGCGGTTTGGTTACGGCTACCGGCGGCAATACCATCATTGGACAGGGCGCCAGCGGCGGCAACTACGGCACAATCAATCTCAGTGCCGGTACCATAAACACAACCGGCCAGCTTATCAGGCTCGGTTATAACACCCGCGGTATTATCAACATGACCGGCGGACGAATCGAAGCCGGTGATTTACATCTTCCCTATTCCGATTCTTACGGCGGCCGGGGTGATGTAAATCTATATGGCGGATCGATTAACACCGCTGCATTCTGGATGGGCAGCAATGGTTATATGGATATCCAATCCGGAACACTCACAATAACAGGTAACGTCGTATCGACAATAAATACTTATGTTACAGCAGGCAAGATAGAAGCCTACGGCGGCGATGGCACAGTCAACGTAAGCTATGACACACCCTACGCCGGCAAAACAACTGTAACGGCGACAAGCACAAAGGCATCCAGTCCAAGTCCTACCGATGCTGCCACAAGTGTAGGAGTAACTACCGACCTTAGCTGGTCGGCAGGTTCAGGCGCAGCATCACACAATGTGTATCTTGGTACGGTTTTTGAAGACGTCAACAGCGCTACTACAAGCTCTTCAGTGTTCAAAGGCAATCAGGCAGGTACTACTTATGATACAGGCACTATGGCTAATAGCACTACTTATTACTGGAGAATTGACGAAGTCAATGCCAGTACCGTCAAGGGTTATGTCTGGAGCTTTACTACTGCTGTTGCAGCGCCAGTAAGGCCACCACTCCAAGCCCGTCTAATGCAGCCACTAATGTAAGTGTAACTGCCGACCTTAGCTGGACAGTCGGCTCCGGTGCAACGACACACGATGTGTACATGGGTACCGTCGAGGCTGATGTTAATAGCGCAACCACCAGCTCATCGGTATTCAAAGGCAACCAGGCAGGTACAACTTATGACACCGGCACAATGGTTGGTAATAAAACTTATTACTGGAGAATCGATGAGAAAAACGCCGGCGGCACAACCAAAGGCGACATCTGGCACTTTACGACTTTGGATAATACCAAAGCTACCAACCCCAGCCCGACCAATGAGGCTACGGTCAACACACTTGTTAATTTAACCTGGACGGCAGGTACCGGCACTACATCGCACGATGTGTACTTAGGTACAGTCGAGGCCGATGTTAATCGCGCAACCACCGGCTCATCAGTATTCAAAGGCAACCAGGCAGGCAATACCTATGACCCAACGCTGGCATCCAGCAAGACTTATTACTGGAGAATTGATGAGAGAAACGCCGAGGCACCTCGAAAGGCGACTGTCTGGAGTTTTACAACGCAGACAACCAGCCTTACGCTTTCCAACAGCGCCTATAAGGTTGTCCTTGACCAGAATTTTGTTGACCTTTCCATAAAAAATAAGGACGCAAATGTAACCTCTGCGTTTACTACACAGTTCACGGTAATCTACAACGCCACCAGGCCGAAATTGTCATCAACCAGTGATTTGACTGCAACCTGGACATTGGCTGGAAAAAATCTTTTTGGTACAGGCACAAACACCAGTGTTACAGCAGTCAAGGCTGAGATAATAGACAGCAATTTGGTCTTAACATACGACTCTGAGACCAATTTTGACTTTGACCGCCTCACTTGATTTGTCGACCGAATATAATGAACCGGCATTGAGTTATACTTAAAGGCCAATAACGCAGGCTGGTTTATGCTCGGTTATACCGGCGCTCCTGAGACTGACCCCAATACTATGGAGAAGTTTCATCAGCCGACGATGTGGGGTATGATTTATCAAAACCTCCGGACGCTGCTGTTTCCTGCTTTCCCGACCGAACCCAGATTCTGCCAGGAATTTCTCTCCCCGCTTCCTGCGGTTATGACAAGAGATGTTAATGGTGTGGATTGTGCAGTAGTCGTCAGTCCGGATTATCAGTCATTCCGACTGCCGCATTACAAGAACGTCGAATTCGGCATTTGCATCAGGAATTTAGACGGCAAGGCCCAGCCGATCATTTTCTCACCGGAAATGGGCGCAGAGGAAGTGAATCTGCCGACCGACAAAGATTCTTATCTGGCAGTGGATGCAACTCACAGTTTTGGTGTGCTGCTGGCGGTAGATAATTCGCGAATGGTACGATTTCTACAAGGGCATAGTCAAGAACATCTTTGACTTCAGGGACCAGCGTGATAATACAGGTCCGGGCTCTTTGAATACGTTTTTGGCCAATATAACTGATTACGCAATGGATGCCGACGGCAATAACTACAATATGTGGGACTCCAACCAGAAATGCAACGAGTATTTGACTGACCAGGCGTATTCATTCAAGATTCTGGGCGGATTGTTTGCAATCAATTCCGCGATAGTCCTGGACAACAACGAGATGTTCTGGTCCCGCTCACTTCCGCAGGTCGAATACGCTCTCAGCCGTGAAGCCGAGGGGTTCCATCCTTATGATTATCAACTTACAATACACAGATGTTTTACGATAACAATATGCTCGGCCCATGGATGGGCGGACTTGATTTGGGAATATTGTACCGGCTTACAGGCGGACGTACCAAGGCGTTTAAAATCTATTCTAAGGAAAAAGGCCATGCCAACTCGCATGGCAGTTTCTATGAATCCCTCGAATGGTATCGTCTCTATGGCGATATTAATGAACTGAACTATGCTATTAGCGGTGCTAACTACTGCATGAATACCAGCCCTACCGCATTTGTGATTTTCAGAAGTACCTGGAGATATATGAGGAAACCGGGGATTCCAACTACTTGGATACAGCAAAAGTTTATGCATACCATTTTATGACATCTCTCAATACTTCACCGAGGGTTAAGGATGAAAATTACTTAGTGGATGAGTTTAATCAGGCCCCTATTAACTGGCAGAGTTGGGGCAGGCATATAAATTGGGGATTTGACCCGCCGCTTCCTATGTACGCTCCTGAGCAATCGGTACCCGCATGGCGTGTGGCGCTTACCGGTATGCAGCCGGGGTCATGTAGGGCATTCACGTTCATGGAATATCCCGGCGGATTGATGCGTCTAAGCGGATACTTAAATGATGACTTTATGCGTGATATGGCCCGATGGTCAACTGTTGGCAGATGGGCGAATTGGCCTGGTCAGCAGTTCTCGAGAGCTTATTCGCTGGTCTATGAGCAGGATGACTTCTGTATGCATCCGCTGGAGTATATGACGTTTACATCAACGCACTTCTGGCATCACTGGCAGTATATACCCTGGACGATAGATTTTATGGTCAATGATACAATCGTCAAATCCGACGGCAATGTTGATTTCCCATCTCGAAGGGTATATGACGACGGCAGGTTTAATATCTGGGGCGACAGGCCCGGAACGTTCTACGGCGACGAGAACGTAAACCTTTGGATTCCCAACAACCTGCTAACACTCAGCAGCCAGCAGATTAACTACATCGCAGGTCACGGCAACGGCAAGCTTTACCTTGCCCTGTCGAACCAGTCCGCAAGCGCTCTTACAGGCGTTACCGTAACAGTGGATGCCAACAGGGTTGATTATGGCGCTTCGCATACAGTAAAAGTCTGGGAAGACAATGTGGCTAAATCCGACAAGACCCTCTCGAGCGGTACGGTAGAAGTCAACGTCCCGGCAAAAGGTCTTACAGCCCTGATTATTGAGGACATCGATGTTATAACCAGCAAGGTTCATAGCAACCTGTTTGAGCCGGTTTACACACTGACGGACAAGAGCCTTATAAGAGACCTCACAACCGAATCTTTCGGCAGAATGGTAGGTATGATTATTTCCTTTGGCCCCGAGCTGACCGAGGCATATACCTATACCGACGCCAGACCTTCGTATTCACTGAACATTCCAGGCGACACCAACAATGTAAAGATGATTTACAGGCTTGACGGCGGTTCGTGGCAATCGACTGCAGTGGACTATGTGTTCCCATTTGAGTTCTCTGTCCAGATTAGTCCGGACATCAACACCTTTGAATATAAATACGAGGAAAGAAATGACAGCAACACACTTACAACGTCAAGCGTATACACCTTAGTAGTTACACCCTACGAAGCCAGGAAACCAAGTCCGGCACTCGATGCCACAAGTGTATATAGAAATACCGATTTAAGCTGGCAGGCGGGATACTACGCTGCCTCGCACAACGTGTACTTTGGAACATCGGAGGCTGCTGTTACTACGGCAACTACCGCTTCCTCGGTATTCAAAGGGAACCAGACAAGTAAGACTTATGACCCAGGCACTTTAAACGAAGGCGTCACGTATTACTGGCGAATCGATGAAGTTAATGGTGTCAACGTCTGGCCGGGACTGGTCTGGAGTTTCACAACCCACTTGACACACGGAGATTTCAATCATGACGGCAAGGTTGACATTGAAGATTTAGCAACGTTTGCCTTGCACTGGCTGGAAGATAAACATATTGGACAGGATTGTCCTGAGCATCCTGCAGGAGATTTTAATGGCGATTGCAGAGTTGATTTTATCGATTTCGCGATAATGGCATTAGACTGGTAATGACAAAATTTTTATAGATTTTTGATGAGAAGTGAGAATATGACAATTCGTAGTAAATTAATGGTTTCGATGGTTTTTGTTTTATCATTGACAGTTTTGACTGGTAGAAACTGGGGGGTAACATATACATGGAATCACGGCGGAACTGATAAGCTTTGGAAAACTGCTGCTAATTGGTCCTCGGACATTTTACCGACGAGTATCGACGACGCAAGAATTATCGACACAGGCACAGATAAGCCGGTTATAGACTCGACACATACAGGCGCCGATACCGCGAGGTGCAATTACCTTCAAATAGGATATAACGCCGGAGAAACAGGTGAAGCTTCAATGACAGGCGGAGTCTTAATCTGCAATACAAAGCTCTTGTGCGGCTATAACGGTGCAGGCACTTTTACGATGAGCGGGGGACGTATCGCGGTGTCAACCTATGATGTGGATATTGGCGCTGCCGCCAATGGAACTGGCAGCACTTTTAATATCAGCGGCGGTACCATTAACTCGGCAAGATACTTTTATGTTGGTCATCTCAGTACCGGCACCTTTAATATGAGCGGCGGTTTGGTTACGGCTACTGGCGCCAATACCATCATCGGACAGGGTGCCAGCGGCGGCAACTATGGCACAATCAATATCAGTGCCGGCACTATAGACACAACAGGCCAGCTCATAAGGCTCGGTTACAACACCAGGGGTATTATTCATATGACCGGCGGCCAAATCGAGGCTGGTGATTTGCATATTCCTTATTCCGATTCTTACAGCGGTCAAGGAGATGTGAACCTCTATGGCGGTACCATTCACACTGCTCAACTCTGGATGGGCAGCAAAGGCTACATAGATATTCGATCAGGGACACTCATAATAGATGGTGATGTAACCTCGACAATCAATTCTTATATTTCCGCGGGCAAAATCAAAAGCTATGGCGGCGCATGCGGAACAATCAGTGTAAGCTATAATACACCTTATGCCGGCAAAACGACAGTAACGTCAACCGCCTCACTAAAAGCCTTTAACCCGAGTCCCGCAAATGGCGCCACAAACGCAGATATAGACATAGACCTAAGCTGGTCAGCAGGTTTTGGTGCGACATCACACGATATATATCTTGGCACCATTTGGGCTGATGTGAATAGCGCTACTACTGCTTCATCAGTATTCAAAGGCAACAGGACGGATGCAATTTTTGACCCGGGTACACTTGTATCTGGCAAGACCTACTACTGGAGGATCGATGAAAAGAACGGTAGTACCTATAAAGGCGATGTCTGGAGTTTTACGACGTGGACGGCTATGTTTACGCTTGAGAATAGTGCCTATAAGGTTGCCATTGACCAGAATTTTGATATTTTCGTAAAAAATAAAAATTCAAATACAACCTCAACGTTCACTACGCAGTTTACGGTAATATATAACGCCACCCGGCCCAAATTATCATCAACCAGTGATTTGACTGCAACCTGGACATCGGCTGGAAAAAATCTTTTTGGTACAGGCACAAACACCAGTGTTACAGCAGTCAAGGCCGAGATAATAGACAACAATATAGTTTTGACATACCCCTCACAGACCAATTTTGACTTGGCCGCCTCGCTGGATTTGTCAACCGAATATAATGAACCTGCATTGAGTTATACCTTAACGGCCAATACCGCAGGATGGTTCATGCTCGGTTATACCGGCGCTCCCGAGACTGACCCCAATACTATGGAAAAGTTCCATCAGCCAACGATGTGGGATGATGCACTTATCAACCCTCCGGACGATAACAAGCTTGTTTTCCCGACCACACCCAAATTCTGCCAGGAATTTCTCTGCCCGCTTCCTGCGGTTATAACAGATGTAAATGGTGTGGATTGTGCAGTAGTCGTCAATCCGGATTATCAGTCATTCCGCCTGCCGCATTACAGGAACGTCGAATTCGGCCTTTGCATCAGGAATTTAGACGGCAAGGCCCAGCCGATGATTTTCTCACCGGAAATGGGCGCACAGGAAGCGAATCTGCCGACCGATAAGGATTCATATCTGGCAGTGGATGAGACTCACAGCTTTGGTGTTCTGTGGGTTGTGGATAATTCCTCATGGTCTGACTTTTATCGAGGTATAGTCAAAAACATCTTTAAATTCAGGGACCAGCGGGATAACAGCGGGCCAGGTTCTTTGAATAAATTGCTGGCTAATATAACTGATTACGCAATGGACGCCGACGGCAATAACTACAATATGTGGGACTCCAACCAGAAATGCAACGAGTATTGGACTGACCAGCCGCATTCATTCAAGGTTCTGGGCGGATTATTTGCAATCAATTCCGCGATAGTCCTGGACAACAACGAGATGTTCTGGTCCCGTTCCCTTCCCCAGGTTGAATACTGCATAAGCAGAGAGGAATCGTATTTTCATCCTTACAATTACAACTACAATTTGCAGATGTCGTACGATAACAATATGCTCGGCCCATGGATAAGCGGACTAGATTTGGGAACTTTGTACCGGCTCACCGGAGGTCGTACCAAGGCATTTGAGGTCTATTCTAAGGAAAAAGGCCACACCGAATCGCATGGCCACTTCCAGCAGTCCCTCGAATGGTATCGTCTCTATGGTGATATTAATGAACTGAACTATGCTGTTGAAGGAGCCAACTCCTGCATAACCAGCCCCTACCGCATTTGTGATTTTCAGAAGTTCCTGGAGATGTATGAGGAAACCGGAGATTCTAACTATTTAGATACAGCAAAAGTTTATGCATACAACTTTATGACGACTCTCAATACTTCACCGAGGGTTAAGGATGAAAATTACTTAGTGGATGAATTTAACCAGGCCCCCATACATTTCCAGACCCCTGGCAGGCATGTGTTGTGGGGGTATCCTCCACCCCAGCATATGTACGCTCCCCAGCAATCGGTACCATCGTGGCGTGTGGCGCTTACCGGTATGCAGGTGGGGACATGGAGGGCATTTACGTTCATGGAATATCCCGGCGGATTGATGCGTCTAAGCGGATACTTAAATGATGACTTTATGCGTGATATGGCACGATGGTCAACCGTCGGCAGATGGGCAAATTACCCGGGCCAGCAGTTCTCGAGGGATTACTCGCTGGTTTATGAGCAGGACGACTTCTGCATGCACCCGCTTGAATATATGACATTTACTTCAATGCACTTCTGGCATCACTGGCAGTATATACCCTGGGCGATAGATTTTATGGTCAATGATACAATCGTTAAATCCGACGGCAACATTGATTTCCCATCTCGGAGACTATTTGACGGCGGCGGCGGCAGCAGGTTTAATATCTGGGGCGACAGGACTGGAACATTCTACGGCGATGATGATGTTAAGCTTTGGATTCCCAATAACCTGCTAACACTCAGCAGCCAGCAGATTAACTACATTGCTGGTTACGGCAATGGTAAGCTCTATCTTGCCCTGTCGAACCAGTCCGCAAGTGCTCTTACAGGTATTACCGTAACCGTTGATGCCAACAGGGTTAATTATGGCGCTTCGCATACGGTAAAAGTCTGGGAAGACAACGTGGCTAAATCCGATAAGACCCTCTCGAGCGGTACGGTAGAAGTCAATGTCCCTGCAAAAGGTCTTACAGCTCTGATTATTGAGGATGTTGACGTTATAACCAGCAAGGTTCATACCAACCTGTTCAAGCCGGCTTACACGCTGACTGACAATAGTCTTGTCAGAACCACCGAAAGCTTTGGCAAAATGGTTGGTATGATTATTTCCTTTGGCCCTGAGCTGACTGAGGCATATATTTATACTGCCGCCAAACCTTGGTATGCAAAGGGCGGCGATGGCGATGCCAACTACGCAAAGTTGTACTACTCGATTGACGGCGGTTCATGGCAAACAGTGACAGATACGGTATTCCCCTACGAACTCTCCGTCAGGATTAGCCCCGACATCAATACGTTTGCATACAAAATCGAGAAGTTCAATAAAAACAATGTTAGTATAATGTTGAGTACACAAATATTGATAGTTACACCTTATCAGGCCAACAGACCAAGTCCCGCATATCAGGCAGCACAGGTATCGGCAACAGCCGATTTAAGCTGGAAAGCGGGATACTACGCTGCCTCGCACAACGTGTACTTTGGAACATCGGAGGCTGCTGTTACTACGGCAACTACCGCTTCCTCGGTATTCAAAGGGAACCAGACAAGTAAGACTTATGACCCAGGCACTTTAAACGAAGGCGTCACGTATTACTGGCGAATCGATGAAGTTAATGGTGTCAACCTCTGGCCGGGACTGGTCTGGAGTTTCACAACCCACTTGACACACGGAGATTTCAATCATGACGGCAAGGTTGACATTGAAGATTTAGCAACGTTTGCCTTGCACTGGCTGGAAGATAAACATATTGGACAGGATTGTCCTGAGCATCCTGCAGGAGATTTTAATGGCGATTGCAGAGTTAATTTTATCGATTTCGCTATAATGGCACTGGACTGGTAATGACAAAATATTTATAGAAATGTTCATGAAAAAGTCTTTGAATAGAATTAGACCATGGTTTTTGTTAATAGCGATATTAGCATTGAGTTTTTTCGAACTGAAAAAAGGAGGTTATTTGGCAATTGTCCCTATAGGTGACGAGCAGATACCCGTTGATTATACCTATAACGGCGCTTCAAGCGGTAAATTTACTGCGGGAGCATTGCAATCCTTGCCCGACTGGTTATATGACCCCTCGAAAGCCAAAAATCGTAAACGCTGCACGTTTACTACATGGAGGCACTATTCGGCCGATTCACCTTTAGTTAAATCGGGATTAATCGGCCCGGTAAAATTATCTATATTCAACAAGGCAGAGTTATTTGCGAATTAGCTCGGAAAAATTATAGAAAAAGAGTTGCCGCTTAATTATGAGATTATTGCGCTATACGGTATATCGCAAATCGGTTATAGTTTTGCGCAAAATGATTTATCCTTATGCTATACTTAACATAGATAGCAGGAATGAATATGTAAGAGAAAGGATGTAAGTAACATGAACGCAAAATATGTAAAATTTTTGTCATCTAATACCTGCTTGGTTTTTGGCTTGTTGATGCCTGTAATCTGTATAGGACAGGAGCTTAAAAACAATCAATACAGGATAACGCTTAAAGCTGACAATTCCATTGAAGTTAATGTTGAAGGAGTTGAACCACAGATTCTCCGGCCTGAATTTACGGTTATGTACAGCTCTAAAGACCCCGGTTACAGTACCAATCATTTGAATTATTTTATTTCACCTCGCGTGGCTATAAGATGGTCGAACTGTCAGCAGGATTTAAAATCTCTCAATGATTGGCTTAATTCTCCTGATATGCAGCAAGTCGCTGGCTCCGAGGTTGTTGTTACAGAGGATAAAAATGGCAATCGTACGTGGTTATACAAAAATGTGCAAGGCGGAGGCAGAAACAAAGTGCAGGGTCCTTATGCAAATGGAACGACAAATCCATTCTTTGCCGGCCAGAAAACTACATTAACAGCGAAAAAAACTTATCTAAAAGGCGATTCAATAGTTTGGGAATTTGAGGAGCAGCCGGACTTTACGCTCACCGGCAGGCTTATGCTGCCAGTTCCTTTGGGCGACCCGCAGATCACCTATGATTTGATAGTTAAAAAGGCTGGTTATTATTCCGTTGCTTTTACCGGTGTGCCGTCAACGCCAGCCGACAAAGCCATTTCTGTGCCGCAGGAATGCGGGGGCAAAGGGGGCAGACAACTTAATTTTGCTATGTGTGAAGGTTATATGAAATTACCGCGGGCACATATCGCGACCGAAAAATTAAATTCGGTTATCATTGTTGACCCGAACGAAAGCCCTTTTAGAATCCCTGACAGGAGCAATTCCCGTTTCAGTGTTATGATTGAAAGAACGAATAGCCAACTGAAACCGATAATCTTTGCGCCGATAATGGGCGGTTATGAATCACAAATGAAAACAGGGAATAAATACAGTTTTACTGTTCGTTATGTCTTAAGACCAGGTGACTGGAAAGACACTTACAGGTATCTGGCTCGAAATATTTATGGTTTTCGTGATATGCGGGATAACAGCGGGCCGGGTTCGTTAAACAATACACTTGAAAACATTCTTGATTATTTAATCGACAGGGACGGTCACAATTATGCGATGTGGGACCCGGAGCAGAAATATCACTATTACTGTGATAAACCAGGCGTATTCAAACCGTTCTCTCCGCTTTTTGGAATGTCTGTGGTGCTTGTAACCGACGATGAGGAACTATACAAAAAGAAGGTTCGGCCTATTGTCGAATTTGCTGTATCTCGCAAAAGCAACATTTTTTCTCCTTACGAAACTTTTGACAACGGTCAGATTAAATCACGGAACAGAGAACTCGGAAGCCCATATCCCAGTACCGTTCAATTAACAAGCCTTTCACAAATGTTTCAGGGACGTACTTACGCCTTTAAGTTTTATATCGAACAGAAAGGCTTTTCAAAATCTGATTTTATTGATTTATTATCACAATATAGAATGACGGGCAATAAAGATTATCTGTCTGCTGCGGTAAAAGTCGCTGACCGGATGACAGCAAGCCGCTCCGCGGGGGATTACATGAATTTTATTGAAATATATGAAGAAACCAAAGACGAGAAATATCTTAAAGCGGCAGTGGAAGGCGCTTATGCAAGGTCGGCAGCGATGAATCTTTTTCCAGTTGTTCCTGATACTTTCATAACTGTTGACAAAAATAATGAAGTGCCGATACATGCTCATTCCTACGGTCGTCATAAAGTCTGGGGATTTCCTCCGCCTAAGCCTTTTCATGCGCCTCAGCAGACTGTACCGGCCTGGCGCGTTGCATTGACTGGTTTTGAGTCTCCTGCTTACCGCGGTGAGTTCTGGCTCAATAACAACGGTCAGCTTATGCGCCTTGCCACTTATGCCAAAGACGATTTTCTGCGAGACTTTACACGCTGGGCAATGGTCGGCAGATTCGCTAATTACGCAGGTGACAACCGCTCCAAAATATCGCTGGTTATCGAACAGCCCGATGCGCCGCTGCATCCCCTTTGGGAGACCGACTATGCCACATTCAATCCAGGCCATTCATGGGAGTTTGTCGGCGCTGTAATTGATTTTCTTATTTCCGACGCTTTTAACCGCTCCGAAAAACAAATCGATTTTCCTTCCCGCTGTATGTATGAAAGTGGTTTTAGGGTAAAAGCCTATGGCGACAGGCCGGGACAGTTTTACGACGAAAACAACGTCCAGCTATGGCTGCCGAGACATCTGCTCAAATCGGATAATAAGCAGGTTGATTATGTCGCCGGCTATGGCAATGGTAAATTTTACCTTGCATTCTGGAACCAGTCATTCAAAACCGAGGATGTAACAATCACACTCAATTCAGATTTGGTTGAATGCAATGGTGCCCATAAAGCGCGAATCTGGCAGGATAACAAAGATAAAGGCACTATTGAGATTTCTGATAACACTGTAAAATTCACAATATCACCCAAAGGCATAGTTGCTTATGCCATTGAAGGCGTAAAGGTCAAGCCCCGCCTGCAGGCCAAGATGTTCGATAAAACCGCTGTTACGCTGGGCAAAGACAGTCTTGTTACATCTGATGCTCCTTTTGGCAAAGTTACCGCGATGCTTATCACGATGGGCAAAGGTCTTACATCATCTTTTGTTTATACCGATGCTCTCCCTGAAAACGTTATCTCCGCAAAACTGAAATATCGGCAGGGAAATGGGCCATGGCAGGAGAAGACCGATGCGATATTCCCTTATGAATTTTCATCGGATATTGATGAGAGCAAAGGCGATTTCCAGTGTATCTTTGAGGTAGAAACCGCCGAGCAGCAGGTTCAGCGTTCTGAAATTATAACACTCAAATTTTAATCTGATTGGAGAATATTATGAAAAAATTACTGATAGTTATTTGCGTTCTTACTATTGGCGTAACGGTTATTGCTTTCGCCGCATCTACATCCGCTGGGAAATTTACGATAACCGATGAATTTGTCAAATATATTGAATCCGCAACGAATCCTTATGATTTTGGCGTGAGAAAAGACGGGAAATTTTATCCGTACTCTACTCATTATGGCAGAAGAATCGGCTATCGGCAGCCTGTACTCAACAAAAAATTCTATACACAGGGCTGGTCCAAGCAGGACGCGGAAAAACAGTTACGCCTCGATTTGGATAAAACTCTTCAGCAACTGCGTACTTTCATGTCAGAAAAATATTCCAACAATCCTTTCGATGGCCTAAAAAAGGAAAGTCAGGAAATTCTGCTGGATTTTGCGTATTCAGAAGGTATTGAGAACATAAAGCCGGAATTTTTCACAACAGTAATAAACCAGGATTGGGATAAGCTGATTAATACTTGTATGTATGTTCGCATCCCCGATGGCTGGCCGGACGACATTAAGAATAGAGCTTTTGCCAATAGGTGGATTTACTCCACAAAACCGTTGATAAAACTTCCAGATACAAAATGATATTTTTCAAGGAGAAAATTAAATGTATAGTAAATCGCGGAGCCTGTTATTCTTTATTTTAGTTTCAATGCTGGCTTTTCCAAATCATGTTTTTGCCAGCCGGTGGATGCTGTGGTATAATGAACCCGCTAAGCAGTGGTTCGAAGCGTTGCCTTTAGGTAATGGCAGGCTCGGAGGAATGGTCTATGGGGGTATTGAGCGGGAGCATATCCAGCTTAACGAAGATACGGTCTGGTCTGGAAGCGAAAAGCTCGATTTTAACCGGAAGGGAGCTTATAAATATTTGCCTCAAATTCGCGGGCTTTTATTTGATGGTAAGTACAAACAGGCAGAAGACCTCATAAAGGAGGAAATGAAGGGTCCCGATAATACCCACTGCTACCAGTCGTTAGGAGACCTTTGGATAGATACGAGGCCTGCCGGCTTTATCACAAATTATCGGAGAGAATTAGATATCCAAAACGCTGTTGCCGCAGTAACTTATAATGAAGGCGATGCTGAGTTTAAAAGAGAGGTTTTCTGTAGTTGGCCTGACCATGTGATAGTTGTTCGGTTAAGCTGTAACAAGAGGGGGCGAATAAGTGTTGATGTGAATATGAATCGCGTCGAATGTGCAAAAACTTCCGTAACAGCACCTGACACTATTGTAATGAACGGCAGGGTTGATGAGGGTAAAGACAGCGAGGGCGTAAAGTTTGAGGCACGTCTTAAAGCGAACGTTCAGGGGGGCAAGGTTTATGCAGACGGCTGTGGTCTCCATATTGAAAAAGCTGATTCAGCAATGCTGCTTTTGACAGCGAAAACTGATTATTATGGTGATGACCCGGCGGTAGTCTGCAAAAACCAACTGGCAGCGGCATCAGGTAAAACTTATGAGCAGCTGCGTGATGCACATCTTGCCGATTACAAAAAGTATTTTAATCGCGTTGATATTGAGCTTGGCGGAGAAAATAAATCGGATATACCAACCAACAAACGGATTGAATCGATGAAGAGCGGCGAATCAGACCTTGGTCTTGTTGGGCTTTATTTTCAATATGGCAGGTATTTATTGATAAGTTCGTCACGAGAAGGCGGGCTGCCCGCAAATTTGCAGGGCTTGTGGAACAGAGAATTAAATCCCCCCTGGTTGTGCGGTTATCACCTCAATATAAATGGACAGATGCAGTATTGGCACGCGGAAAATACCAATCTCTCAGAACTTCACGAACCTTTTTTTATACTAATAGATGGCATTCGCAGGCGAGGTACAGAAACTGCCCGCCAGCTTTATAATTGCCGGGGTTTTTGTGCACATCATAGAACTGATGTCTGGTGGTTTACCGGACAAAGCGGCAAAAATGTTGGAGCTACTATCTGGCCGACAGGCGGCGCAGAGACAACAAGCCATCTCTGGGAACACTATCTATATACTCAGGATAAAAAATTTCTTTCCGAAAAAGCATGGCCTATCATAAAGGAAGCTTCGCTGTTTTGTCTTGACTGGTTGGTGGAAAATCCTCAGACCGGCAAACTTGTCAGTGGACCTTCTATCTCACCTGAAAACCGGTTTATTGCCAAAGACGGCACCAAGGTTGGTGTGACGATGGGGCCTGCGATGGACCAGCAGATTATCTGGCAGACGTTTAATAACTGTCTTGGAGCAGCAAAAATTTTAAAAATTGAAGATAAGTTTGTACAGGATGTACGCAAGGCTCAGTCAGATCTTGCCGGCCCTGAGATTGGCTCTGATGGCAGACTCCTTGAATGGGACCGTGAATTTCCCGAAGTCGAACCGGGCCATCGGCATATTTCTCATCTTTATGCTTTATATCCAGGTTATCAGATAACTCCTGAAGGTACTCCGGAGCTTGCTGTAGCTGCAAGAAAGACTTTGGAATATCGATTGGCTCATGCGGGCAGCACGGCTAAAACTGTCAACATTACACATGCAGGAAATACAAGCTGGACATTATCCTGGCTTGTAAACTGGTGGGCACGGCTGCAGGACGGCGAAGAAGCTTACAAAAACCTTCTTGCATTGATTGGTAAAACAAGCTTTCCAAATTTATTTAGCTCGGCCCCGCGAGTTCCGCCGGTGTTTCAAAGCGATGGTGATATGACAGGCTCAGCCGGCATTGCTGAGATGCTCTTGCAATCGCACAGTATCAATCAAGGAGCAGGTGCTGGACCGATTCACCTGCTGCCTGCTTTGCCAAATGCATGGAAAGATGGATATGTTAAAGGGCTGCGTGCCCGCGGAGGGTTTGAGGTTGGTATCAACTGGGCACAAGGAAAACTCTCAAGTGCTGAAATTAAATCGCTTAACGGAAACAAATGTAAAGTAAAATACCAGGACAAGTATATAGAATTTGATACAGAGAAGGGTAAAAGCTATGAGTTGAATGATAAACTTGAAGTACAGAAATAGAACGATGTTATCAGAAAAGCAAGAAAATGCGTTTCCTAACCGCATTAGTATTGATTGTTTCGATTGATGCGCAGGTCATACCGTCTGTGCAACAGCCGGTATTCCTGTCGAATTACCAAATACATCGGTGGCGGGAGCAGTAGTAATAGAAAAACCGGATAGATAAAAATAATTATGAGTTTTCCGTGAAAACTGTTGACTAAACGATGGTTTAGCTGATACTTTCAGAGAAATATATATATAAAATATTTTTAAGGAGCCTGTAAACATGTTGAACAAACCAAAAACTATTATGTCGTCAGTGTTGTCGTATCTTGGTTTGATTTTGATGGTAGTTTTACCATCGTCGGCTTTCGCCGGTGAATGGCAACTTTGGTATCGTCAACCGGCGAAAGATTGGGTAGAGGCACTGCCTGTTGGCAATGGCCGGCTCGGAGCAATGATCTTTGGCGGTATCGAATCTGAGCATCTTCAATTGAATGAAAATACCATCTGGTCCGGAGACCAGAATGATTTCGACCGTGTCGGCGCGTATAAATTTCTTCCACAGGCAAGACAACTTCTCTTTGACGGCAAATATACAGAGGCTCGAAAGCTCGTTGACAGGGAGTTTCTGGGTGAACGGCCAATGTATTTTTATCAACCCCTCGGCGATATTTATCTAAAGTTCAGGACAAGCGGAAATACAACTAATTATCGAAGGACTCTCGACCTCGATACCGCTGTTGCAACGGTAAGTTATTCAGACGGCGATGCGAATTTTACCCGTGAAGTTTTTGCAAGTTATCCCGGCCAGATTATTGTTACTCATCTGACCTGCAGTAAGCCGGGTCGTATTTCTGCGGACATCAGTTTGAGTCGAATTGCCGATGCTGAATCAATTGTAATATCAGATAATACAATTGTTCTGCGCGGGCAGGTTGACCGCGGTAAACCCACAGAAGGAGTAAAATTCGAGGCATATCTGAAAGCGATTTGCCGCGGAGGTAAAATTAACAAGAACGGAAACAGTCTTATAGTTGAAAATGCCGATGAAGTTACGCTTTTTCTGACGGCATCAACAAGTTATAATAACAATAAGCCCGCAAAAACCTGTCAAAAACAACTTTCTGCTGCGACAAAAAAATCATTTAATAAACTAAGAGATGCCCATATAAAGGATTATCAGAAGCTGTTCCGGCGGGTTGATATTAATCTCGGGAAAACAGAAGCTGTTAGTCTTCCGACAGATAAGCGTCTTGAATTGGCCCAAAAAGGCGATGGGGATGAAGCCCTTGCGGCATTGTATTTCCAGTATGGCAGGTATCTGCTTATAAGTTCGTCACGTCCGGGCGGTCTGCCTGCGAACCTTCAGGGAATATGGAATGCCGAAATTAAACCACCGTGGTTTTGCGGTTTTCATTGCGATATTAACTTCCAGATGAACTACTGGCCTGCAGAGGTTTGTAACCTCTCGGAATGTCATGAACCGTACTTTGATTTACTTGAAAAGCTCCGTGTAAACGGCCGTAAAACGGCAAGGAATGTCTATAATTGCCGCGGCTTCTTTACATCGCACAGAACGACGCCGGCATTATTTACAAGTACTCTCAAAGGCCTGGATATCTGGCCTCCTTCAGCAGGATGGCTCTGTCAGGACTTCTGGGAGCATTATCAGTTTACCGGTGATAAGGAATTTCTCAAAAAGCGAGCCTATCCTGTAATGAAAGAAGCCGCTGAGTTTTACCTCGACTGGCTTGTTGAAAATCCAAAGACCGGCAAACTCGTCAGCGGCCCGTCGATTTCACCCGAGAATCAGTTCTTTATACCCGGCACCAACACAAAAGCTGGTTTATCAATGGGGCCAGCTATGGACCAGCAGATTATCTGGGATTTGTTTACCAATACTCTGGAGGCTGCGACAGTTCTCGGTGTCGAAGATAATTTTGTAAAAGAGGTAAAATCTGCCCGCGAGCGTCTTGCCGGGCCGCAAATAAGTTCCGATGGTCGACTACTTGAATGGGCCGAGGAATTCAAGGAAACAGAACCATGGCACAGGCATCTATCTCACCTTTTTGCTCTGCATCCCGGCAGACAAATAACGCCGGATGGAACACCGGAACTCACCGCAGCCGCTCGTAAATCTTTGGAATATCGGCTTAAAAATGTCCCTTCATCCAAAGGAGGTACTTCTCAGGACATTGGTAATTGTGGTTGGAGTCTGGCCTGGAACACCAATCTCTGGGCACGCCTTGGTGACGGCTCTAATTGCCACAATGTGCTTATGGCTTTGCTCAATCGTTGTACCTTTTCCAACCTGATGGATAATTGCCCGGGTCTCCAAATTGATGGAAACTTCGGCGGAAATGTTTCTTCCACCGCACCGAGTGGCAGCTATACGGGTGTTTTCCAGATAGACGGCAATTTCGGTGGTACAGCCGGCATCGCTGAGATGCTCCTGCAAAGCCACACAGGTGAAATCCTTTTACTGCCAGCTCTTCCAAAACAATGGTCCGCCGGATATGTCAAAGGTCTGCGTGCTCGTGGCGGATTTGTGGTGGATATGTACTGGAAGAACGGCAAGCTTTTTAAAGCCCAAATTAAGTCAACTGTTGGAGGTCCGTGTAAAGTTCAGTATGGCGAAAGTGTGATCGAATTTAAGTCTGAGTCGGGTAAAAGCTATGAGCTGAATGATAAACTTGAAGTACAGAAATAGAACGATGTTATCAGAAAAACAAGAAATGTGTTTCCTAACGGCATTAGTATTGATTGTTTTGATTAATGCGCGGGTCATACCGTCTGTGCAATTGCTGGTGATTTGAAGATTTAGACGCCGGTAGTATAGAGCCTATGGATGCCGTTCAAACCAGTTTTGACTGTTCTGATTTGGAGAACCCAATGGGTGAAAGAAGCAAGGATGCTTTGCGAGTCAATTTTGACCAAAAATTGAAGCTCGAATTTCACGGAACAAAAGTAACCAGCGATGCAGGTTTACTGGCTTACCGAGAACTTGATGAAGTACTTGGACTAACCACTATGAGCCGAGTCAGAATTTTATGACAACCGCAAAGGCAAAAACACGATACCATATAAAAAGTTAAGAAAAAGGTGTTTGGGAAACAGAGAATTGAGCCGTCTGTCCCAGATAGCCATCTAATCCAACCGTTGGATTAGAAAATCATTGTGCAACAGGCTCTGATATAGGAGAAAATTATGATTACTCATAATATAAGATTTCTAATATTATTTTTGGCTGCTTTTTGTATCGGCATAAAAATCGCTGAAAGCACTACTGTGCTGAAAAACCAGCAATATGAATTGACACTGCTGCCAGATAACTCAATCGAGGTAAAAGCAGAGGATGTTCCTGTTCAAAAGCTCGTCGGGGAATTCATAGTTATGTACAGCGAAAGAAACCTCGGTTTCGGGATAAATCGAATCGGCCGGTTTGACAGACGTCAACCCAGTCCTTACCCTCGAATGCCAACACTTGCCCAAAGATGGGCGTTTTACAGCAATGACCCGAAATCTCCCAATAAAGAGACGGATTTACTGGGAGCAAAAGGTGATATTAAAATTGTCGTTAACTCCAGAGGTGAACGTACATTTGTCTATAAAAATGCGGAAGGCAAGGCTATCGAAAGAGCAGAAGGCCTCTTCGCTAAAGGAACAATGAATCCATACCTCGCGGGTCAGAAAACGATACTGAAAGCTGTCAAATCTTCGTCCGGCAATAACTCTATCACATGGCTTTTTGATGAACAGCCGAACTTTTCACTAACGGCAGAGGTTGTGCTTCCGACTGGCGATGGAGACCCGCAAATAAGATATAGTCTGAAAGTGAAGAAAGACGGTTTTTATTCGACGGCTTTTACCGGTCTGCCATGGGTAGATTCGGGGGAAGTTTTGCCCGTACCGCAGGAAACTGCCGAAAGAGGATTCAGCCAATTTAATTATGTTATGTCCGAGGCACATATGGCAATGCCGAGGGTCCATATTGCCACTGAGAAAATGAACTCAGTTCTTGTGATTGACCCCAATGAGCGCCCTTTTCGACTTGTTATGGATAGTAAAGGAGTATGGACTTACTCTTTAGCGTCTGAGAGCAATTCCCGCTTCGGGATGATGATGGAAAATAAGAGCGAAGGTTTGCGTCAGGTGGCTTTTGCTCCGATAATGGGCGGTTATGAATCAAGGATGAATTCAGGGGACACCTATAATTTCGCTGTTCGTTATGTCTTGCGACCAGGAAACTGGGAAGAAACTTATAAATACGTCGCCAAAAATATTTATCGTTTCCGTGACATGCGAGATAACAGCGGTACAGGTCCGCTTAATAATACAGTTGAAAATATCATGGATTATCTCAGCGACCGTGACGGTCAAAACTACTGCATGTGGCACAATGAGCAAAAATATTATAATTACTGGTCAGACCAGTCCGGTACTTTCAAGCCATTCTCACCAATGTTCGGTCTGGCGGCTGCGATTCTAACCGATGATGAGGAATTTTACAAAAACAGGGCTCTGCCGATGATTGAATTTGCCCTGTCGAGAAAGCATAACGTATTTATGCCGTACAATATCTATGACACCGGAATGGTTAGCGCCGGCAGAAGAGATGTTGGTTCTCCCTATCCTGATACCGGCCCGCTGGTATCGCTTGGGGGTATGTTCCAAAACCGCACTTACGCTTTTAAGTATTACGCTGGAAAAAAAGGGTTCAAAAAATATAATTTCATGGACTCACTGGCCAGGTACAGGATGACGGGGAAGAAAGAATATCTAAATGATGCCATCATGGTCGCAAAGGATGGCGGCGATTTTAGAGATATGCTTGAGATGTATGAAGAGACGAAAAACGAAAAATATCTTAATAGAGCTGTAAAATCCGCGTACCATTACCTTTCCAGATACAATATGTTTCCAATGGTACCCGATGCGATGGTAACGGTGGATAAAGACAACAAGGTTCCTATTCACGGACATGCTTATCAAAGACACGAAGACTGGGGTTTTTCCCCGCCACAAAACCTCTATGCACCGGAACAGACGGTACCCGCATGGAGAGCATCTCTTGTTGGTGTCCAGTTGGACGTTTATCGCGGCGGATACTGGATTAGCAATCATGGACAATTCATGCGACTGGCTGCTTACGCCAAAGACGATTTTTTGCGGGATATGCAGCGATGGGCGATGGTGGGACGATACGCCAATTACGCGGGAGATTTTCGCTCTATCGCATATTCTCTTGTCGCGGAGCTTCCGGATGCCCCGATGCACTACATTTACCAGACAGACTATTCTACGTTCAATCCCGGTCATGCCTGCGAATGGATTGGGGCCGTGATGGATTTTCTAATCTCCGACGCTTTTAACCGCTCCGAAAAACAAATCGATTTTCCTTCCCGCTGTATGTATGAAAGTGGTTTTAGGGTAAAAGTTTATGGTGACAGGCCGGGACAGTTTTACGACGAAAACAATGTTCAGCCATGGCTGCCAAGACATCTTCTTAAATCGGATAATAAGCAGGTTGATTATGTCGCCGGCTATGGCAATGGTAAATTTTACCTTGCATTCTGGAACCAGTCATTCAAAACCGAGGATGTAACAATCACACTCAATTCAGATTTGGTTGAATGCAATGGTGCCCATAAAAGCGCGAATCTGGCAGGATAACAAAGATAAAGGCACTATTGAGATTTCTGATAACACTGTAAAATTCACAATATCACCCAAAGGCATAGTTGCTTATGCCATTGAAGGCGTAAAGGTCAAGCCCCGCCTGCAGGCCAAGATGTTCGATAAAACCGCTGTGACGCTGGGCAAAGACAGCCTTGTTACAGCCGATGCTCCTTTCGGCAAAGTTACCGCGATGCTTATCACGATGGGCAAAGGTCTTACATCATCTTATGTTTATACCGACGCACTTCCTGAAAACGTTATTTCCGCGAAACTGAAATATCGTCAGGGAAATGACCCTTGGAAGGAAAAGACCGATGCAATATTTCCTTATGAATTTTCGTCTGATATTGACGAAAGCAAAGGCGATTTCCAGTGCGTCTTTGAAGTTGAAACCGCTAAGCAGAAAATCCAAAAATCCGAAACTATCACACTCAGATTCTGAAAGGGATAATACAATGAAAAAAATGTTTATATTAATTGCGATTGCTGGAACAATAGTGCTAAGTTCCTGCGCCGCTGCCCACAGGCTACCGAACAAATCCATTATAACCGATGAATTTGTGGAGTATATCAAATCGGCGACAAATCCTTATGATTTTGGTTTAAGGAACGATGGCCGTTTTTATCCCTATTCGTTATCTATCGGCAGAAGGATAGGCTACCGTCAGCCGGTACTGGATGAGAAGTACTATTCTCAGGGGTGGCCTAAAGAAGAAGCTGAAAAGCAGTTGCGCAAAGACCTGGAGAAAACCCTCACGGAACTTCGCCAATATATGGCTGAAAAATATCCTGCTCATCCCTTTGACTCGCTGACGAGAAAAAGCCAGGAAATACTTCTGGACTATTCATACTCTCAAGGCGTTAAGAACCTCGAGCCGGCATTCTATGAAACAGTGATAAACCAGGACTGGGACAAGCTGTTCAATACCTTTATGTACATACGATGGGTGGAAAAAGGCTGGCCTGACACCATTAAGAATAAAGCCTTTGCTGACAGATGGCTCAACCCTGAAAAACGCAAAAAGCCATGACCCAATATAGAGTTTATTCTATAATGTGCAAAAGATTCCTGGTACTGCCGGTATACGAAACGGGAAAGAGGCCGAATATGACATAGACTTAGTTTGTCAACTTCCGATTGAAAAACTTTTTATAACAGAAGAGTCGTTAAAACAGATGATCGGATGCCGGTTATGCGCTTACACAGGCTGAGGTTGTCAAACTCATCGGGAAGACGTCTGTCTATCAGCCGCTGTTGTCAGTCGCTGATTTGATAGTTGATAACAAGGTTGACTTCAGGGATTTTGCCAAACTTGCGGAAAACTGGCGGCAGATACTTCTCTGGCCGTAACAGTTTGCTTGTATAGGCATTAAAGAACACAGGGGCCTGTTCGAGGAAGTTTATGAACAGGCCCCTTAGCGAATATATTTTGAGGTATTAATAAAATGAAAAAAATGACGAGAAAACACGGATTCACTCTTATCGAGTTGCTTGTCGTGATAGCGATTATCGCGCTATTGATGTCTATCCTGATGCCGTCACTGGCAAAGGTGAAGAAACAGGCACAGGCCGTGGCGTGCGGGTCTAATGGTAAACAATTAAGCCTGGCCTTGGAGATGTACCTGGGAGATAATAAAAACACCTATCCGCTTGGGTGGGTTAACGGAGCCACGAGTTTTGGAGAAGATTTGTGGTATGTAGCATTGAAGCCATATTATAAGGATAAGAAAGTGCTTATTTGCCCTTCAACAAGCGATAGGAAAACAGGTACATCTGGTGTGTACAAATGTCCGGCGGATCCTTTCACAATTGGCGTAATGGACGCGTACTGGAAGATTAACGAACAGTATTCAGTCAGCTACATAGTTAACGGGTACTGCCAAAGCTTTGAAAACGCGGCAAATTATCAGAATAAGTGGAAGACCGCCAACCAGAAAAATTCCAACAATATTCCTGTTCTTACAGATGGAGCCTATTTTTTTCAGTCCAGGACAATTAACGCGTATGATAATCCTCCACCGTACGAAGGTGCCGGAGGGTCAGCCGGAAGCGGTATCGGATGGAACTGCATAGACAGGCACTCTGGTTATGTGACCGCTCTTTTTATGGACAACAGTTACCGAAAAGTTGGATTGAAGGAACTGTGGACATTAAAATGGTCCAAAGTTTTTAATACGAGGGGCCCATGGACTGTTGCCGGCGGCGTCAGCGCCGGGTATGTGGGCGTCCGCAGGCGCACCATGGCTCGAACCGTACAAGAATTATTGATGAATGGGGTGTTTTTCTAATCAGTAATGGCTGATTTGCCAAGCCAGCGGATTCTGCCGGCAGTTATTTCCTGATTCAGGTGGTCTAAATCACCAGTATATTTTTTGTAAAGCTCATCACCTATATACCTGCGATTCTGCGACAGGTCCTTGACGGCCTGTTCGAGTGCCTGTTTATAGCAACTCAAGAAAACATATAGCCTTGTCCGTGTCTGCTGCACCGGCGAGAGCAGGTTGATAAGCACGTTGCGATTTTTCATACCGGCGTATTGTTCAATCGCTGTGCGGAGCGGTAGATGTTTGAGTTTGCCTGCCGCACCAAACCCTGTGGAATAAGTAGCTAAAAATGCAAACGGATATGTATGGTCAGCCTTGTTTTCTGCCAAATGAAAACACACCCGGCCTATCTGGTGCCATTTCGGTGCTTGTGTCTGTAAAAATAACTTCAAACTACCTGTAGAAGTGATATTTTTTTGCGTCCATTGGTCCAGTTGTGTCCATATTGTCCGCAGTACATCTTCAGAAAGATATTCTGCTCCTGTCATTGGCGGGGCGGCCAGCAGCCAGCTTGAAAATTCCCCGCCGCCAGGCTGTGTTACGGCTATCGTATCCGCGGATTCGGGGATATGGCATAATCCCGTCAGATAACGTACTGCAATAGTCTGTATATATCGCAGCGAAGCTGAACCGGCAACATCGACCTTTTCCGCCGCCAGCATAAACATTCCTTGTCGCCAGTCATGCTCAAACGCTTTCTGCAGCAAAGCAAAGGCCGCGGGTGATTCGCCATTCTCCGAAACCCAGCAAAGCTGTCCTTTAGGAGTAAGTTTGATTTCTGCCATAGTTGACAATTTATCCCATTAAGGTTAGACTTTCAAGTATCCGGTTTTATGTTATTGAGGATAAATTCGTTTTAGTGTTGCCCCTAAAGTTGCCCTAAAAATAGGTATCAAGACAGTAAAAAATCGTGCTGAGACAGTAAAGAAACGAGAGAGTCTAAATCTTTGTTTGGGTTAGAGTTAAGTGCTAAATACAGGTTTTTGATGATGTTACAGAAAGAGGGCATATCGAATTTCGCCCTCTACGCCAATAACATCTGTGTCATTTGACATAGCTATTTCCGAAATGATACATAACTATGCAACCCTTTCATGCCGGATAAATTCGTGTCAGTTTAACAAAGAGCCAACCTTAAATTTGTGGCAGTTTTGTGGCAATTCCAGTCTGAAAACAGTTCTGAATCCAGTTCCAGACCAGTTCGAAAACAGTTCATAAGTCCTTATTTTACAAAACGTAAGTGCTTTATTGACAAGTAGTTAGAAAACCCATGATCCTGCTCGACACGCAGGAGGTCGTAGGTTCGAGTCCTATACCGCCCATTATTTATAAGCTCGTGCAATGGGGTAACAGATTGATTATAATCCATAGACTGACCTGCTCCATTTTTCTGTACCAGTTGCCATGAGAGTAATCTCCTAAAATAAACGTACGAGACCTCTGAAAAACCTGAGATTGCTTCGTCGCTCCTCGCAATGACAAAATCTGCGTTTTTACGTCATTGCGTGGCCTCTTTGAGGCCGCGGCAATCTCTGATTTTTTCAAAGTCATAGTTTTTCAGAGGTCTCATAATATATTCTATAAAAATATTCCTTTAAAAATCTGCAATGTTTTATACAATCAACTTCATTAGTACGACCTTATGCAAGATAAATAGAATGTCAATATTTCGATAAGCGGGCGGTCTTGTGCACCATACCGCTATATGATAAAATATGGGCATGAAATTAACGGTTGTATGTATTTTCCTTTTAATGGCGGCTATCTCATCAGGTTCCGACCCCAAAGATTGTTTAAGCAGCAGCGGCGGTAAATCCACGGCGGACGTAAATAATTCGGATGCCAATAATCCCGCCAAAGACAGCAACGGCCCGACCGTACTGTTGAGCTATAGTAAAGAGGAATTCAAAAAAAATCCTATTTCCTCTTTCATGTATTTTGTTCCGCTGATATCTCCGACACTGTGTTGACCGACAAACCAGCGCCAATAATGAGCAGCAGGTAGGTATTATCTCGTATGAAAAAAAAGTCACTTCAAAATCCTTCTATCTGGTCTGTGAATTTGAAATATTGGGAAAGGGCTTTCACAAGAATACCTTCGACCCCGCGGGGGTGATAGCGATGTATATCGGCGAATTGAAAAAGGGCGAAACGCTGACAAATATGCTTGATTATATCAAATTTGAAGGAGAAGGGTTCGGCCGCATCGAGGTCAAAGGAACGATAGCCGGCTCTACGCAAACCGTTACCGAGGTGGATTTACAGTTCAATGCACGAGACCACAAAAGCTGCGTAACCGTCGGTCTTTATGATATCAAACCAAAAGACGGACAATATAAGTACGAAAACAGATCGAACCAGATAGTTGCACGGGTGAATACGCTTTCATTCAAAAAAACAAAAAAGACTCCGCACATGGGAATAAAAGTGGCGTCGATCAGTGATACAGAAGAGTCTGAGGGTTTCTTCAGCTGCGTCAAGGGAGTTATAGCCAATTTGTTTCTAAACCCGCCGGAGGTGACCAAACTCGGCAATACAGACAATGCTCGACTTTGGCCACGCGCTGCTGGAACAAAAACCCGCGTTCACTTTTCCGAAAGCCAAAAATATAAAAGAAAGCAAGCTGGTACCGGCAGACTGTATGTAATTTGATTATATGCTCAAATAGCTCGCTTAAGTCTATAACTGACAAGGCGTTATAAATCGAATAGAAATTAAGATACGTCACATTTAGATTATCAGCATCGCATCGCCATAGGAATAGAAGCGGTATTTTTCTTCTATGGCGTGTTGATAAGCAGCTCGAATATTTTCAAGCCCCGTAAACGCGGCAACCAGGGCTAGCAGCGTTGATTTGGGCAGATGAAAATTGGTTATCACGGCATCGACAATCTTAAACTCAAAACCGGGCATAATAAACAACTGCGTTGAGCCGGCACCAGCCTCGATTTTTCCCGCTTGGGCCAGCGTCTCTAAAGTGCGAATGCTTGTTGTACCGACAGCAATGATTCGTCGGCCTTTTTGCTTTGCGGAATTTATTACAGCGGCATTTTCTCTGTCAATATTGAAAAACTCTTTATGAATGTGATGGTCTTCGAGATTCTCCTGGGTTACCGGCTTAAATGTCCCTGCCCCAACATGCAGCGTTATATACGCAAATTCAACGCCCTTATTCTTTAAGCGGTTTATCAGTTCACCCGTAAAATGCAGCCCTGCCGTTGGCGCCGCGACAGCGCCGGATTTTGCCGCGTACACCGTCTGATACCGGACTTTATCGATAGCGGCCTGTTCGGCATCATCGGCACGTTTAATATAAGGAGGCAGAGGCGGAAAACCGATTTCCTCAAGAATCGCTTCCACTTCAATGTCTGAGTGCACCCTAATCTTACATCTGCCTTGCTGAGATTTTTCGACAAGCTCTGCCTGGCAAAAATCTTTTTTGGACTGGTCAACCAGAAAGATTGTTTCCCCTGATTTAACTTTGCCCGACCCTTTGAGCATAATTTCCCACAGGCCATTTTCAACCTCTTCGAGAAACAGGCCTTCGAGTTTTCCTCCGGTTTGACGACGGGCAAAAAAACGGGCAGGCACAACCTTTGTGTCGTTCAGCACAAGGCAGTCGCCCGGCAGCAAAAAATCACCTATATCACTGAAACGCCTGTCTGAAATTCCGCCCCCCGCGCAGTCCAAAACCAGCAGCTTCGAATCGCTTCGGACTTCCGCGGGCTTTTGCGCAATCAACTCCAGCGGCAGGTAATAATCAAACTCTTTTGTCTTCATAACTCAAAATTATCAGACCTTACGGCAAATGACAAAGAAATTCTTGGCAGGCAAACCCGCGTATTTCATTAACGGCAGAGGACGCTGAGGCCGCAGAGAAAAATAATATTTATCTCTTCATAAGTCTTTATATTACAAACACCTCTGTGTTCTCTGCGAACTCTGCGGTAAAATTTGGCAACTAACGCACCGTTTCTGCAATATGGCGGCCTGCGAATTTTTGTACAGAAGTCACACCCAAAACAAAACGATATGCCAGTAGTCGGATTGGAACTGTATAAAGGATTGATTTGAAAAGGTACGAATATGACTCCGAGTGAACGTTTTGAACACACAGCGACAACGCTTGCAACCCTTGGAAGAGAAGAGTTGAAGCGAAGAATCAAAAATTTCAAAGGTTCATTCAGACTTGATTTCACCGAGGATTATCTTAATAACCTGAGCGTTGACCGGCTCAGACACATCCTTCTTGCGGCAATCATAAACGCCAAACCGCACAATTACCAATAAATCATTAACCCTGCCATTTCACAATTTAGCTGACTTCAAAGCGATATTATTAAGCGTTATCAGAGGCTCTGTTCAACAAGCTCTTTTTCCTCTGCTGGAGCAGCTTCGCTCTTGGGCAATGTAAAGAAGAATGTGGCTCCCTGGCCTGGCTTCGATTCCACCCAGACTTTTCCGCTGTATATTTCAACAATCTTTTTAACTATGGAAAGTCCTATGCCGGTTGACTCAACATCATCGCGGCGGTTAAGCGTCTGAAAGATTTTGAAAATCTTTTCATAATATTTTTCATCAATGCCCGGACCGTTATCCGCGACGCTGAATTTCCAGAAACCATCCTCTTCGGCGCAGCCTATCCTGATTTGGCCTTGCGGCTTATCCATATATTTTACCGCGTTACCTATAAGGTTCTGGAATACCTGTATCATCTGTATTTCATCGGCTATAATCGTCGGCAGTGTTGTTTCCCTGATTATTTCAATACTTTCAGGTGGAGTTATCTCGTAAACCACTTCATCTACAACCTCATTCAAATTTACCTTGCATCTCTCACTGGCCGCCTTTCCTATCTCGGAATAACGCAATATGCCGCTTATAAATTTGCTCATTCTCAGAGTCCTCAACACAAGCATTCGCAGATATTCTTTTCCCTGCTCATCCAGTTTATCGCCGTAGTCCTGGCTAATCATACTAACCAGGCTACCGATTACACGCAGCGGCGCTTTTAAGTCATGAGCGGTTATATGTGCGAAATCCCCGAGTTCAGAATTGGCAATAGTTAGCTTGTTCACTGTTGTTTGCAGCTTTTCCTCCGCTTTTTTGCGTTCGACAATTTCGTACTCAAGGGCGGTTCCCTTTTGCAGGTTCTCGGTCATCTCGTTAAAAGATTTGGCCAGAATACCGATTTCGTCATTACTTTTTATGGAAACCCGATGACTCAGGTCACCTTTTGCGATACGTTTGATGCTTTCTGTCAATCGGACAATAGGAGCGGCCAGCGTCCGACCAAACAACCACCCGAATATCATCGCAAAGGGGATGCCGGCAGTAAAAATCCCTAATGCTACCCATAAAAAATGCCGCTGTTTGGCTATCACTTTGGAGGCGGCGATATCTATGCCCAATATCCCCTCCATTTGTCCATCAGACCTGTAGAAAGGCGCATAGCCCGACAGCCATACGCCCCATTTATCAGAGGTAAATTTCTCATCTACCTGTCCACTATCAAGATTAGCGAGTTTTTGCAGTAAAGCGGGTTCGGCGTGCTGTAAACTTCGCCCAGATGAGAAATTTCATTGGGGTCTGTCTCGGCATCTACGATAAAAGTCATTTGCCCGCTCGCGTTTTTACGCCATGTATAAATAAAGCGAATATCGGGTCCCCTGCTGCGAATGTTCTGCAGAATATTTTTAATGCGCATATAAACAGCATTGCCTTCCTGATTGGGGTCAGTCAGACTCGCATGCGCAGTCGCCATCTATTTGCATAGCGGCGATATTGACTATATCAAAAAGGCGTTGACGAATGTCCTGATATAACTGGCCTCGAACCGTCATATACAGAGCAAAAGTAAGTATCGCCGAAATAAATATCGTCAGAACCGAAAAGCTGATGCTCAACTTTGTCTGCAACCTTAAACAACTCTTTGTTCGTTCAGTAATATGCTCATTATTGCCCATCAAAACACCCCTGCTGCACAGATTTTTGGTTAAATTTAATGAAAAACCCCATATTTTTATACATTTGGATTACTTCGGCGATTTTTCGGCAGGGCTTAATTTTTTTCCTGTACAGACATAAGCATTTTTCGACTATCGCTATACTCCTTAATGTCTTTATAATCGTTTTTTGGGGTTATTTATAAGACCCTGCCGTTGTGGAAGACTTGTTAATTGCCCTGTTAATTTGTATTAATACTCAACAGCCCTGGCTGGCCCGAAAGCTTTGCAATCGATACGACATAAGAAAACTCGTTGAATTTAACCGGTTATCCACTACAAAAAAATGCTGGGTATTTTCTATAACCCCTTATATTGTAATATGTTATAAAAAATAATATTCATAATTTCACAATCTGACAGGCTATATTACTACTAATACTATTTTTTTATTGAATATTATAATAATACTAACCTATAATTAATGGGGTTTTTAATTTTCAGGCGTTTGAAATAAATCGTGTGCCTGATACGTCTATAATTGTATCTAAATTCACATGGTGTGAAAGTAAAATTTTTTGGAGATATGAAAATGAAGAAGTTGATGGTAATTGGAATTGTTGCGGCTTTGGTGATGACAACGGTGTGCGTTGCCGCGCCGAAGGCCAAGGGAACAGCAAAAGATACAGCCGTTAAAAAAGCGAGACTGCATGATGCCAATGACAGCAACAGCATGGCAAAAAGAACGGCGCCAGCCAATAGAGAAGAAATGGCCAAACAGATGCTTGAGAAACGACTTGCTCCGTTGAAAGAAATTCGCAATAGCCGAAGAGGAAAAAGCCACTAAAACGGTGGCTGCCTTAGATAAGTATATTGCCCAGGAAGAAAAGGCGTTTAAGGAAAGACTGGCTAATCCCAGCATGAGACCTGGTGCAGGTTACGGCGGCAGAACGAGAACACCCCCTGCTAAAACAGAATAAAAACAGCCGCACTACAATTGTATGTTAAATCAAGCCTGGCGGACCAAATGTTTGGTCGGTCAGGCTTTTGTTTTTCCATAAAAAGAACGTTTTTTTATAAAAAAGAGTTGAAGAACATCACTTCCGCTGTTAAACTCTATCCTCAAATAGAGCAGGAGAAAACTTAGGAGAACGCAGATGAAAGTGAACTTTAACAGGGAAGCGCTTTGCGGAGCATTGAATTTAGTAACGTCGGTCGTGCCAGGCAGAACACCTAAACCTATTTTGCGGTGTGTGCATATCAAGGCAGGCGAAAAAGATGTGCGGATTTGCGGTACAGACCTTGAGGCTGGCATCTGCTATACGCTTGCGGAGGTTCAGGTAGAAGAGGCTGGTGAGGTTATTGTGCCGGCGGACAGATTGGCGGCTATCGCCCGGGAGAGCCTGGATGATGTGCTTTCTATGCAGGCCAAAGAAGGCACGTGCGAAATTAAGGGGGCGGACAGCCATTTCACAATTTACGGCCAGCAGGCTGAACAGTTCCCGATAGTCCCATGGTTTGACGGCAGTGCTGATATAGAGGTCGGCCTGCAAAATCTCCAGACAGGAATTGAGCAGTGCCTCTTCGCGACAGCAAAAGAAAGTACCCGCTACGCGCTGAACGGCGTATTATGGGAAATCAAGGGTAAAAAACTCTTTTTAGTCGCCACCGACGGCAGAAGGCTGGTGAAAACAAAGGTGGACTTAAACGCTGCGCCAAGCGAGCATATCGCGTCAGCCAAGATAATAGTCCCCGCGAAAGCCATGGCGCTTTTGAGCAAAATCGGCAGCAGCGACAAGGAGAAAGATACAGTTTCAGTTAAACTCGTCGATAATCAGATATTGATGCGATGCGCGAACGTGGTCATCAGCTCAAACCTGGTCGAAGGCAGCTTCCCCGAAATATGAGGACATCATTCCCACCGATTACGACAAAAAGCTTGTTCTGCCTACCGAGGCGACTCTCAGTGCCGTACGGCGTTCGGCCCTGCTGGTAAATGAGGAATCCAGGGGAATTAAATTCGCGATTGGCAAAAAGAAACTGGTGTTCTCCTGCAAGGCCCCGGAGACAGGCGACGCACAGATTGAGATGGCCATAGATTATAAGGGCGAACCCATCGAAATAGGCTTCAATCCTCAATTTGTGGTTGACGCCCTGCGTGTAATCAAAACACCGGAATTTGAACTTGAGCTTGGACAATCCGACAGGCCCGGCCTGTTAAAAAGCGGGAAAGATTTTCTTTACGTTCTGATGCCCATCAATCTTGGCTGAGAAACAGGTTTTAGGACATAAGGTTTAGGGTATAGTTAGCCCCGCGACCTGCCCTGAGTTTATCGAAGGGTTTATCCGCGGGGTTATTACTTGGAAAAGTGAACAGCGCAGATAAAAACCAAAAGAGAGAACCAGCACAGCCCGCCTCACTCGGCGAGATTGTCAGCGAGATTATGAATACTCATATCCTCCCGAAGCGCGGCAAGTATGATTCTTTGCTCCAGCAATGGAATAAAATATTACCTGCGGAACTCTCGCGGCATTGCAAGATTGTGGATATTTTAAATGGCCAACTTACAGTTGAAGCAGATTCATCGTCTTATGTCTATGAGATGCAGCTATGCAGCTGTGAACTCCTTAAAAAACTACAGAAGGAGTGTCCGCGCCTGCGATTAAAAAAAATGAAAATAATCGTTCGGTAAAGAATATGAAAGCGATGGTATTGGAACATACTGCGAAGATGGAGGACAAGCCCTTAAAGCTTCGGGATGTTGAGATGCCCAAAGCGGCAGATGACCAGATACTGATAAAAATAAAAGCCTGCGGACAATGCCATACGGACCTCGACGAAATAGAAGACAGGCTCAAGCCGCCGAGATTGCCCATTATATTGGGTCATCAGATTGTGGGTCAGGTGGCACAATGCGGGAAGAATGTTAAAAAGTTTTCGCCGGGTGACAGGGTCGGCGTAGCGTGGATTTATTTGAGCTGCGGAGTGTGTGACTTTTGCAAAAACGGAAGAGAAAATCTATGCGAAAAGGCCAAATGGACAGGCCTTGACGCTAACGGCGGATATGCAGAATATATGGCTATATCCGCTGATTTTGCGTATCCTATTCCTGAGAAATTCAGCGATGCCCAGGCGGCTCCGCTTTTATGCGCAGGAGTTATCGGCTATCGCTCTTTAAGGCTTACAGGGTTAACCGATGGCCAAAGCTTGTGCCTTATAGGTTTCGGCGATTCCGCGCATCTGGTAATACAGATTGTCCAATATAAATTCCCAAATTCAAAAGTTTTCGTGGTTACAAGAGGAGAACATCACCGCAAGCTTGCGATAAAACTTGGCGCAGGATTGGGCCGGTCTTGAAGATGTATCGCCGCCGGAAAAATATGATTGCGCCATAGATACTACCCCAGCAGGAGAAGTTATCCCCTTTGCGATGCAGAATCTTCGTCCGGGCGGAAGACTTGTAATCAATGCCACCCGGAAGAGTACGCTTATCCCGCAGATGGACTACGCGAAATATCTTTGGCATGAGAAAGAAATAAAAAGTGTGGCAAATGTTACCCGACAGGACGCGGAGGAATTTTTGCCCCTCGCCGCTAAGGCTGGCATCAAGCCTGTATTTGAGGAATTTGCTCTTGCCGACGCGAACGATTCCCTGCTGATGCTCAAAGACGGTAAATTGCGGGCTGCCGCCGTACTTAGGATAATTTGATGATTGCGTGTTAATGAGAAAGATGAGTGCTAAACATAGGCAAATCGGGGCAAAATTTTCTTTTGCTTAGCTGGATTTTGTGTTAAACTGGCTAAGCGTGTAATAATAGATAAGCAGCAGAATAAAGGATTATTAAGATTTATGCCAAAGCTAAGTATAGAAAGCCGGCGTGCGGCGCAGAGTTTACAGCGTCACAGGCCGGTAAGATTGAACGGAGTCGGCAGCGTGGAAGGTAAAAAATTTCACTTCATCGGCGTGGGCGGTATCGGAATGAGCGGCTTGGCACAGATTCTTATGAAACATCAGGCTATCGTCAGCGGCTCAGACCAGACCGGCAGCCCCGTAACTGAAACACTCAATGAAAAAGGGGCAGCCATCAGAATCGGGCATAACGCAGATAATCTGCCAGACGGGACAGATACGGTGGTGATTTCGGCGGCGGTTAAAGAGGACAACCCCGAACTGATGCTGGCCCGCACGAGAGGGTGCAAAATTTATAAATACGCTCAGATGCTCGGAAAAGCGATGGAGCGATATGAGGGCATCGCCGTCAGCGGCACACACGGCAAAAGCACAACCAGCGGCTGGCTGACATATTGTATGCAGCAGGCCGGGCTTGAGCCGAGTTTCATTATCGGCGCAAAGCTCAACCAGTTGGATAGTTCTTCCGGCGTGGGCAACGGCAAATATTTCGTGGCCGAGGCGTGCGAATATGACAGGAGTTTTCTCAATCTAAAGCCCAAAATCGGCTGTATCCTGAATATTGAGCAGGACCACCTGGATTATTATAGGGACGAAGCGGAAATCGTTGACGCTTTTTACGATTTCGCTATGGGCATACAACCCAGCGGTGTACTGATTATAAATGGTCAGGATGCGAACAGCACAAAGCTCATCGCGAGGTTGCCCGGAAGTTTGCGGTATGAAACCTTCGGATTGGATAAGAACTGCAATTTCTCGGCACAGAATCTGCGGGCGGTCAACGGATGTTATTCGTTCGATGTTTATCACAATAAAGCCCTGCTCGGTTCGACGAGGATTTCACTGGCGGGCGAACATAACGTATTAAATGCCCTGGCGGTTACGGCGATGGCGACTTACGCGGGGCTATCGCCTCATTTAACGCTCGAACTGCTCGGCGGCTTTACCGGTATGGACCGCAGGGTTATGTTCAAGGAAAAGATAGATGGGATTACCATCCTCGATGATTACGCTCATCACCCCACGGAAATCAGGGCGTCGCTGCAGGCGATACGCGGGAAATATGAGCCGAAGCGGCTTTTATGCATATTTCAGCCACATCAGTACAGCAGAACAAGGTTTTTACTTGATGATTTTGCGGAAAGCTTTAAGCTTGCCGATATAACAATAGTGCCGGAGATTTATTTTGTACGTGATACACAGGCCATGAAGATGGAAGTTAATGCCGAAATACTGGTTCAGCGAATCAGGGCAAAAGGGTCTGAGGCAATATTTATCAACAGTTTTGAAGGAATTGTCGATTATCTAAAGAAGAACCTGGCGACCGGCGATTTGGTTGTAACAATGGGAGCCGGGGATATCTGGAAGGTTGCAGATGAGTATATTCAGTGGCTTAGAACAAATCGTTAAAACGAATTTTCGGCTGGCCAATGCCACGTGGTACGGACTGGGCGGCAACGCGGATTATTTTATTACTCCGCAGACGGTTGAGCAACTTCAGGAAGTTGTTCGGCGGTGTAATGAAAACGCCGTACCGATGCGTGTGCTTGGCTTCGGGTCGAATCTTCTTGTAAGCGACGACGGCGTTCGCGGCGCGGTAATAAAGCTCGAATCCGAGCAGTTTTCCGCTGTGGAATTCAACGGCGAGCAATTAACCGCCGGCGCAGGTGCTGACCTTGGCAAACTGATTCTCAACTGTGTGAAAAAAGGGCTATCCGGACTCGAAGCCCTGACCGGCATACCGGGTTCTATCGGCGGAGCCGTGCGAATGAACGCCGGAGGCAGCTTCGGGGACATTGGTTCAGCGGTGGAAAGTGTAAAGCTGATGGATAGTCACGGAAAATTAACAGAGAAGCACAAACCGGAGCTTGTATTCGATTATCGCAGCACAAATATCGCGGCGCCTTTTATTCTGGTGCGCAGGATAAAATTAAATTCCGGAGACCCCGAAGAAATAATGCGTTCGGTAAAGGAAATCTGGGTGTATAAGAAGAACAATCAGCCGCTGAACACAAAAAATTCCGGGTGCGTGTTCAAAAATCCGCAAGGAATGGCTGCGGGAGCATTGATTGACCGCGCTGGACTCAAAGGAACACGCATCGGCGGCGCGGTAGTAAGCGAGAAGCACGCGAATTTCATCGTAGCTGAAAAGGGATGTACCAGCAGCGATGTTATGAAGCTGATAGACGTTGTGAAAGAAAAAGTAAAAGACAAATTTGATATCAATCTCGAACTTGAGATTGAAATCTGGAAATAGATAATTAGCATTCGTCATATAATCCTTTAATCGGGATTTTTAGATAGCGTTAAATAAGATGAAAATCAGCAAGCTAAAGACAGCCGTTCTTTACGGAGGCATCGGTCAGGAACGCAAGGTAAGCATCCAAAGCGGAAAGAGTGTTTACGCAGCGTTGAAAGATGCCGGTTTTGATGTCGTACTGTTCGATATTACGCCTGATAATATGCGGATACTCGATGAGCCGGGTATCGATGTGTTCTTCCTGGCGCTGCACGGCAAATTCGGTGAGGACGGCCAGCTTCAGCGGATTCTCGAAGATAAGGGGCTGGTTTATACAGGCAGCGGCCCGGAGGCGAGCAGGCTTGGCTTCAACAAGATGCTGAGCAAAAAGGCGTTTGCCGATGCCAGTGTGGCGGTGCCGCAGGCGATTGAATTCAATAACAAAATGGATTTTAAAACGCTTGAAAATAAACTGCGCCGTTTTTCGGACAGGTTTGTTATAAAGCCCATAGAGCAGGGCAGCAGTGTCGGTGTGGAGATTGTAAAGGATTATCATAAAGTCATGCCTGCGGCGAAAAAATGCCTCACGGAGTTCGGCGACTGTATGATTGAACAGTTTATAGAGGGCCGTGAAATAACCGTAGGTATCCTTTTCGGCCAGGCCCTGCCGATAATTGAAATCAGACCCAAAGAGGAATTTTACGATTATCACGCCAAGTACATTGATGACCGAACAGAATTTCTCTTCGGCACAATTAATGATGATGAATTGGAAAAGAAAATTAAGCAGGCGGCGCAGCAGTGTTTTAACGCTATCGGATGCCGCGGTTTCGCGAGAATCGATTTTATAATTGATAACTGCGGTGAGGTATTTGCGCTTGAGGCGAATACGCTGCCGGGATTTACGAATCATTCGCTGCTGCCAAAAGCGGCTGCGGAAACAGGACTTTCAATGAGTGATTTATGCGCTAAAATTATTATTCAGACATTCGAGGACAAGAAACGTCAAAGAGCCTCCCTTAAGGCCGCTAATTAACTCAAATGGCAAAAAATAAAACAAATGGCAATAGAGTATTTTTCAAGCTTGGCGACTCGTTCAGGAAAACAAGCCGCAGCGTGACAAGTGTCAACTGGCTCAACGTACTCAAGGTGTTCGCGGTTGTATGTGTGTTCGTCGGTATCGGGGTCGGCTTTGTATATCTAAATCGCTATGTGCGTAAAGTTGTCCCAGTTTCAGAGCAGATTGGAATGCTCGAATTAGAGTCTGCGCCAAAATGGCTTACTGAAGAACTTAAACAAAAAATTTACGATGCTTCCAAGGCAAATGGCGAGAACCTGAAACTTGACGAAAACGCCGCCATTTCCGTGCAGCAGAACCTCGAAAAGTATATTGCGTGGCTGGATAACATAAAAGTTCAGACAACAAATGACCGGCTGAAAATAACCGCGAAATGGCGTAAGCCTATAGTTTTGGTTAAATCAAATTTGTGTGAATTTTACGTCGATTCGGATATGGTTGCTCTCGATTATGTGCCGGTGAGCAATATACCAATAGTCGAGGTTACGGGATTTTGCGATATCGCTAAACCGCCTGCCCCCGGTAAGGTTATTCAAATTGAGGATATAAAGGCGGCGGTGGAGATAATAGCGAAACTCGACCAGATGGACGCAGCCGTAACGCCTGATAAGCCTTTGCTTTGTGAAATTCAGAGAATTGACGTAACTAATTTTAATGGGCGCCAGAGCAATCGTCTCCCCCACATTGTCCTTTACACAACCAACGAAACCGAGGTTATCTGGGGGGCTGAATGCGGCATGTGGCAGCGATATCTCGAAGCACCCGATAAGGAAAAGCTCGCCAGACTGTATTCATATTACAAAGAGATCGGCTCGCTTCTCAGCGGCGCGAAATTCATCAGCCTTCGCGACCAGCAGGACAGAGTAATCCAGCCAATTGACAAATATTAATTCATACTTTTCACCATAACACATAATAGTTAGCCCGCCGATTCATTCGGCGGGTTGTTTATCACGTTTAGCGGTGCCGGCACGGCGACGAATTTCCCAGGACTTTTTTTACAAACTTTTTACAAAACTTTTACTTGCAAATCTTACTGGAAAACCTGAGAATAAGAATATACAACCTATATAAAAGAGCGGAAAAATGAAAACTAGGAAAAATACTAACAAATTGATAATGTTATTTTCTGCCTTTATTTTAAGCTTTTCATGCGGATTATTAGCTGACGAACCATTGATAGATATTCCACCACAAGCGGTTCGTATTCAAAATAGAACACTTGTGGATAAGGCATGGAATCCATCTCTTTCCTGCGATGAACAAAAATTAGTGTTTGCCAAATTAGATGAGTCAAGTGAACAACAGAATGATTTATACAAACCGAGATCCCAAATATGGATTATGAAGTCCGATGGGAGCCAACAAAAGCAGTTGACTTTGGGAGAGGGCTTTAAGAGAAATCCTATTTTTAGCACTAAAGATAATTCAATCCTTTTCATTAAAAATGATGGTGAATTATGGCTAATGAATGCTGATGGAACCTATTTGAAGCATTTAAAAATTGATATTAAATATAACGGATTACCCTCCTGGACATCGGATGAAAGGATTCTGGCATTCGACATTAATAAAGGGATTGCCTTGTATGATATTGAAAAGGAAAAATTTTATAATATTATCAATCTACCGGAAAAGTCGGCATGGATAAAACCCGCAAACTCTATCTTTTCTTTAGACTCTAAGTATATATACTTTACATTGGACCAAAAACTTTTTTATATGAAAATATCAGATAAAATAATCAAAGAAGTGTGTTCAGCGGAACATTATTCTCTATCTCCAGATGGACAATATATAGCGTGTTTGGGGCGTGAAAAGGACGGAAATTGTTTTATAGATGTGGTTACCGCCAAAACGTTGGAGAAAAAGCGAATTTATCAGCAATCAAAAGATGGTGAAACCTTTCTATATGGCAAGAAGTTATTCTGGTCGCCTGATAATGGTAAAATCATTTGCGGGAAGTGGATGTTTGACATAAGCCGGAAGACAAAGATGGAGTTCCCTTATCTTGAACAGCCATCGATGCCTGATGTAACACATACGGCTTTTTGGTTTTCCGAAGGCAGGACGATTGTTATTGAGAAAGAGGATATACCTGCCCAGGAGTTATCACAGGTAAAACAATATAATTATCGAAGTATTATGATTTATTTTTTGGATTGGAATTCCATATTTGCATCAAAGGAAAAGGTAATAGCCCATCTTCCTCAAGTAATTGCAGCGATAGCTGAGACAATCAGTCCTTTGCATGTGGAAAAACTGCTAAACCAGACTAATGGGGTTAAGGCTTCAACACGGGTGGTATGTTCAAAAATTGAAGATAATATATACGATAGGCTTTTAGAACTTGCATACAAAAAATACCCCAAAGAGTTACAAAATGTTATTGAGAATACCAGCGGCAGTTATTTCTACGACCATTCAAATCCTCTTGATGTAGAAGCAAATTGGGGCTTTTTACGCAGATTAAAGCCGATAGACCCTCCACTCAATGGAGAATTTATCAGGACAACTCCGTCTGACGATTATAGTTATGGTTCCGGAATATTGACCGCAAAAGAATTTATTTATGGTTATCCTATAACAATTAAGGAATGTACCCTATATGGAGGTGAAAAAGCCAATATCATGGAATATGTCAGCCCAAATCAAAAAATTCGATACAGCTTCAGGGTACGCGGGCCAAATAATATAAGAGAAGATGTTACACAGCTTATGCTAAAAGAACTCGGTCCTTTTTTTGCTCTCGAGTTCTTATTTGACGCAAATGATATTTACAATATTAGCCTGGATGAATCCTTGAAAAAAGTTCAGAATGAATGTAAAAAATTCGCTGAGAGTAAAATAGCAAAAAGACATGCGGCAGCAGCAAAACTCAATTTGTCGGAGAATGGATGGCCTAAATACAATCGTGATTTATCTAACAGTGGTTATGTGAAAGACACTTTGACACTGCCGCTTAAACTGGCTTGGAAACAATCATTTAAATTATCTTCATATCATTCCGGCTGGGCATCGCCGCTTGTTGATGAAAATTATTTATATGTAAGCAGAATGGCGCCCGATGATGGATATGGCATTCATATTTTAGACCGAAAGACTGGTGAGATATTAGCGAATATTTCGATAAAAGAAGGAATTAATACAACACCGGTAATTTCGAATAATTATATTTATGTGCTTCGAGGTGAAAAAATTCTTTCAGCTTATGAAAAAGGAACTTGGAAAGAAATATGGATGACACATCTTCCAGGTCAAGGTAAAAGTCAGGAAACAATGGTGACTCTATCGGATGGTATTATTGTCTCATTGAATCAGGGCGGATATATCAGTGCACTCAATGCCACAGATGGTATGGAAATCTGGAAAGAAGGAGTTTATAATGCGATTACGAAGCCGATAATCGCAGGAGGTAAAATCATTTATGCCGATTATCGTTCACTCATCGCAAGAGATTTGGAAAACGGAAGAATTATCTGGAAATTTGAATTTGATGATTATTCAGGAAGTCCTTGGAGTGACTCTGGAAGCATATTTTATTATTTAAGCTCTTTATGTTACAACTCAGACAAAGTTTTTGCGTTTTCCTGTAAAAATATTTCAAAAAATGACCGCTGCGGATATTTTTCTGCTTTTGATGTCAATAGCGGCAAGATACTTTGGCAATATAAAATTGACCAGCCTTTTGCTACTGCCGCTGCCTGTGATTCTGAGACAGTAGTTTTTGCAGGTAAAAACCAAAATCTTGAGCCTGGCGAAAACTTTTATGCGCTTGATATAAAAACAGGTCAAAAGCGATGGATGCTCCCCATAAAACTTGGTTGGCATGTAACCTCTCCCATCATTGTTGGTCGTCATGTGATTATGATATGGGAGAACGGAATATATATAGTCGACCTGAACACAGGAGAAATTATTCAAGACCTTAATGAAGATACATCTAAAACAAATAGCCATAAATTTGAAATAATAATGTCTAACAAGCAGTTTTTATCGCCGCCGTCATATTATGACGGATTTTTGTACTTGTTAGACTCAAAAGGAAATATATTCGCTTACCACTAAATTTAAAGGTAAGATACCTGTCCATTTAATAAGACCTATAAGATAACGTTAAACTCAGAGCGATGATTGATGTATAATTATATATTATGAGTTTAGCAGAAGATATAAAGAGTAAGGCGAAAGAAATCGGCTTTGACCTTGTCGGGATTACTGATGCCGGGCCGATAGGTGCGAAACAGGTTCAACGGCTGTCCGAATGGCTTAAAGCCGGGTGTGCGGCTGATATGGCTTATATGCATCGCTATTTTGAGAAACGCGTTAATCCCGGAAAACTACTCGAAAACGCTCAATCAGTAATAGTTGCGGGGTTAAACTATACGCCGCCGGAAGTATCTAAAAATCAGGACAAATCTACACCAACTGGCAGAATATCTGCTTACGCTCAATACGAAGATTATCATACCTTTATTAAAAATCTGCTGGGTGAACTTACGCGATACATAGAATCTCTGGCCTATAAAAAGCCGAAATTTAAAATCTGCGTTGATTCGGTTCCGCTGGCCGAGCGTGCATTAGCTGAACGCGCAGGAGTGGGATTTATCGGCAAAAATCACATACTCATAAATCCTAAAATAGGCTGCCGGATATTTCTGGGTGAAATAATAACAGACCTGAAAATCGAGACCGACAAACCAATAGCCGCCGATTGCGCAAACTGCGATAAATGCGTAAGAGCCTGTCCGACTGGGGCGTTAAACGCTGACGGGCGATTTGAGGCTCAAAAATGCATAAGCTATCTGACAATCGAACACAAAGGCAAAATACTTCCAGAATTATCCGCCAAAATCGGAGATAGGCTGTTTGGCTGTGATGAGTGCGTGCTGGCCTGCCCTTACCAGGAAAATGCGCCAGTGTGTAAAAATAAACAGTTCAAATTTTATCCTGACAGGGCCGAGCTAAATCTGAACGAGATTTTGAATTTGAACCAAGCTGGTTTCGAGAAAAGATTCGCCCATTCGGTTATACACCGCGCAGGGCTTGAGAGATTAAAAAGAAACGCCGGGATTTGTCTTGAGAATGCTCTGCGCTGAAAATGCGTTAAGGTGCCAGGAAAGCGTCAGCTTCAGATGAAGGCCGCTCTACGCCTCTATACACGCGTGTGTTTTGCAATGTATATATATCGTCATCAGTAATTTCTGCCGTCCGCGTTTTTCTGAACTCCACACTGCCGTCGCAGAAAAGAACATTCTGTCCGGAGCCTTTATGATTTGAACTATTAAGGGCAGCTAATTCATCATTGAGTTTTACATCAAGTTCAGAGTTTTTCATCGGTTCCGGCAGTGACTCAAAGAGAGGATTGAGGTCAGCCATAATCACTTCGCGGCTGTGCATAATCATTTTGGAAGAGTTAACGCTTCTTATTCTGAAACTGTATGTTACATATTTGCGTTGAGGAAAGTCACTGTAATTCTTCGCTTGGGCCGAATCGAACTCAAGTCGCTCGGCCTTCTCTTTTGCCCGGACATACAAAAGTAGTGGGGCAAACATAGCCTTGTTTCGCGAGAAGCCATACATTTCTCGTATTGGATTGATTTTCGCTGCCCTGGTCTCCGACCTTCCACCAGGGCTGACCCGCAGCAGTCGCAACCGCCGGCAACTCGCCATTATTGGCGGCACGGTAATTATCCAATCCCAGAGCAATTTTGGCCAATTGACTCTTGCAAAGCGTCTTCCATGAATTCTGCCGCATATTACTTAACGGCGCGGTTATTACCCCCGAGATGAACAGGATTACAGCGGCGGTCGCCAGAACCTCAACCATATTTCGCCAATACCTCCGCACAACAGGAGGCTTGCGAATTTGTTCTGCCGCAAGCAGCTGCTCAAGTTCAATATTGCTTGTGCGGGGTAAATTTTTAAGACGAAGCAGCGTCCGCTCCACCAAATCATCAGGGCAGGGTTCATGTTCAAAACAATCAAGAGGATAGAAGCTTTCTTTGAATTTTTCGTATAGTTCAGCGGCGTGAGGATTTGAGGAGATTAACTCTTTTGCCTGAATGGCCTGCTCGTCCGAGGTGATACCCATACAAAAATCAAATATCAAATGCTTATGAAAATTTTCCAACGGACTCATTAACTTCTTTTGCTCCTGATTGACGCTTTCCATTGCTTGGCAAAATAACCGACCGCCGTATGCAGCCTGCTTTTAACTGTGCCAATAGGTATACTTAAGATATCCGCCATTTGTTTGTAAGAAAATTTATTAAAATATGCTAAAATTAAAATTTCCCGCAAATTGTGCGGCATATCCGCTATAATCTGCCTAACCATCACGGAAGTCTCATTCTGCTCCATACCTTCATAAGGCATTGTGCTGTCAGAACCTAAGGTATCCAGAACGTCGTCGAAAGACATTTCCTCGGTGGTGGCTATTGTGCCGATTTGTATTGCTGTCGTCCTCTGCTGTTTTCTAAGGGCATCCTTGGCCTTATTGGCCGCTATCGTGAAAAGCCATGGGCGTAAAGGTCTGGTTACATCAAAACTTTCCCTGCTGGTGAACAACTGTAAAAAGGTTTCCTGAAACACGTCCTCAATGATGTCCTGCTGATTCAAAAACCGTTTAAGAAAGGCATAAAGGCTGTTTTTATAACGACTTATGATTTCACGAAAAGCGTCTTCATCGCCGGAAGCGTATCTGGCTAAAAGTTCCGCATCACTTTCTTGTTTCAATCCAGGTTTCATAGTTCATACTCTTAATCATGTCAGCTATAACCATATATATTATAAGCGATTTATATTCAAAAGGGAACTTATATTTTGAGGAATTTCACTGCTTATTTCCTTACGATTATACAGAATTTTCTTGACCGCGTTGGTCAACGTGAATAGTATTTTACTATTGCTTTGAATATTGTAGCCGAAATTCGTGTTAAGTGGCACGAATGCGGGGAACCCAATTTTTTGGGGCGAATTCCGAAAGGATAGGGTACTTTCAAACCCGAGCCCGACAGCTAACCTCGCAGGCATTTGAAAGGGCAATCGCGAAATAGAGAACCGCCGTTTCAGGGTTTTTTTATTTTCTCTTTGCCCAGATGTGAAGAGAAATATGAAAATATCTGACTTTGTAAGCAGACGGTGCGTTGCGGTACATCTGAAATCTCATACCAAAGAGGCTGTTTTTTCCGAGATTGTTGACCAAATCTTTGCCTCTAAAAAGATTAAAGATAAAACAAAAATTCTCGAAAAAATACTCCAACGTGAAAAACAGGTTACAACGGGAATCGGTAACGGAATTGCCATACCCCATGCCAGAATCGAAGAACTCGAAGAAGCGATTCTTTTTGTCGGCCTATCTAAGCGAGGAATAAACTTCACGTCAGTTGACGGTAAAGATGTTCATCTTATAGTGCTTTTTTTAACACCGCTTCTTGAAAGCGGACTGCACCTTAAAATTCTTTCCGGAGTCAGTATGCTGCTGGATAATAAGGTGTTCGTAGAGCAGTTAATGCGATGTTCAACCGACGATGAATTTTATCACCTTCTGAAAGAAAGAGGATTGAATAGAGAGATTTTTTCCGCTTTAAACAAAGAAGATGTTTATCTCGAACTTGAGACCAGTGAACTGGGGATAAGTCAATCATCTGCACAGCAAAGATTGGGGATTTATGGGCATAATAGATTAAAAGCGATTAGAAAAACGCCGCTTATTTTGCGGTTCATTTATCATTTTACCAATCTCCTGGCAATTCTGATGTGGGCGGGCAGCGTCCTTTCTTTCTGGGCGGATATGCCGGAAGCTGGATGGGCATGCATTGTGGTAATTTTCATTAACGCTGTCTTCAGCTTCTTCCAGGAATACAAGGCTGAAAAAGCGATTGATGCCTTGAAAAAAATGGTACCTTCCTTCGCACGAGTAATCAGACAAGGCAGGGAAACCAAAGTATCGAGCAGTGAAATTGTGCCGGGTGACATCATTATTATCGAAGAAGGGGATAATATTCCTGCCGATGCGAGATTAATTGAGGCTCAGGAATTGCGAGTTAACAATAGTGCTTTCTCCGGTGAATCTAAACTTTCCCATAAAATAGCGGAAGGATTTCAGAACGGCAAGAGTCTTCTTTGGCTTGAAATGCCTAATTTAATTTTCGCCGGCACAAGTGCTGCATCGGGTATGGGAAAAGCGGTAGTTATAGCAACGGGTATGGCTACTGAAATAGGTAAAATCGCTTACCTTACTCAAACCGTCAAAGAAGAGCTTAGTCCTTTGCAGAAAGAAGTAAACCGCGTCAGCAAAATGATTGCCGCTATCGCAGTTGTTATGGGATTTGTTTTCTTTTTCTTGGGTATGGCTTTTACCAAAATGACTCTCGCTGCTTCCGCAATGTTCGCCATTGGCATTATTTTAGCCAACGTCCCGCAGGGACTTTTGCCCACGCTTACGCTTGCTTTAGCTATGGCTGTTCAAAGAATGGTAAAAAGACACGCTTTAATCAAGAAGCTCTCATCTGTGGAAACACTCGGCTGTACAAACGTCATTTGCACTGATAAAACCGGCACTCTTACGACCAACGAGATGAGTGTCAGAAAAATATGGATTAACAATAAAATAATTGAGATTACAGGCAGCGGATACGAACCAAAAGGAACATTTAGTTTTCAGGGCATTTCGCTCACCGCAGAGGCATGTAAAAAAAGCAGCATAGACATTTTATTCCGCGTCGCGGTTTTATGCAATACCGCAAAACTCATTCCGCCATCGGAAACGCAAAAATACTGGAGCATTATCGGCGACCCTACCGAAGGCGCATTATTAACGCTGGTTCAAAAGGCCGGCTTCAATATTGAACAGCTGCGGGCGGAATGTTCCGTCGTGAAGCGGTTTCCTTTTGAATCGGTTCGTAAAAGAATGAGCAGTATCAATAAACTTCCTGACGGCAATTTGGCGGTCTTTGTCAAAGGGGCGCCGAAAGAAACACTCGAGCTTTCGACCAAAATAATCCTCAATAATGAGATTGTCGAACTGACCGCAGAGAAAAAATCAGAAATAATCAAACAGTTAGATGATTTTGCCCAGCAAGGCCTGCGAGTTCTTGGACTGGCTTGGCGACCCTTTGAAGCAAAAGAACTTTCTGATGCTTCGGCAAACACGATAGAAAAAGATTTGATTTTCGTCGGTATTACAGGTATGTACGACCCTCCGCGGCCGGAAGTAAAAGGGGCGGTTTCTATATGCAAAAATGCTGGCATCAGAGTAGTAATGATTACCGGAGATTATCAAATTACCGCATTATCTATCGCCAAACAGGTTGGTATCATTTCTTCAGATAATCCTGAAGTAATAACAGGAACAGAATTATCTGACTTAACCGATGAACAATTAAAAGACAAGCTTGAGAAAAAGGAGGTTGTTTTCGCTAGAGTCAATCCTGAGCATAAGTTAAGGGTTGTTAATGCCTTTAAGGAATTGGGAAATATAGTTGCCGTTACCGGCGACGGTGTTAATGATGCGCCTGCACTCAAAAGAGCTGACATCGGTATTGCTATGGGACTTCGTGGGACAGATGTAGCCAAGGAAGCAGCGGAGATGATTCTAACAGATGATAATTTCGCCAGTATTATCGCGGCAATTGAGGAAGGACGCGCGGTATTTGATAATATCAAAAAATTCATTACATATATTTTTGCACACCTTGTTCCAGAAGCAATACCATATATCTTTTATGTCATTTTGAAAACTCCCGTTCCGATTACCGTTATGCAGATTCTGGCTATCGACCTTGGCACAGAAATCCTGCCTGCTTTGGCCCTGGGAATGGAAAAACCGGAACCGGGCGTTATGGAACTCCCGCCAAGACCGAAAGGAAAAGGGGTTATTGATAAAATAGTCCTTTTTCGCGGCTATGTTTTTCTCGGGCTGCTCGAAGCCGCCGCGGTTTTAACAATTTATTATTTTGTTCTTTATCAGGGCGGCTGGAGGCATGGAGTACAGTTGGAGCCTGATGATACGACATTTGCTAATCCGCTGCATTTAAAAGCCATCACTATGGTTTTTCTTGGCATCGTTATAATGCAGATTGCTAATATTTTTGCATGCCGCAGCGACAGGCATTCTGCTTTTAAATTCGGATTCTTCAGTAATAAACTTATTCTTTGGGGAATCGTTTTTGAGATTATTTTCGCTTCGGCTATTATTTACACGCCGTTTCTTCAAAAAATATTTCAAACGACCAGTATCGGTTGGACGGACTGGGGAATTCTTATAATTTTTGCTCCCTTAATCTTTTTGGCGGAAGAACTCAGAAAGAAATTATTTAACGTTCGTCAAGCACGATGATTTTATCGGGTCCGAGGAGTTTGTATTTTATTCCCCGCCATTGAATCGTTCGTCCAAAGGCTGAAGATACAATAAAAAACAGTAATAACAGCGACCAAAGCCAGAATCCGAGAATATCGGCAATCATCGCGGATTTCATTCTCTGTAAATCTTCCCTAAGCAGCTTACTAATCATCCGCTGTCTCAGGACAGCCCTTATCAACTGTCCGGCAAAAAACACAACAGATACTGCTGCCCAAAGGTGAAAATCTGCCGCACCGATATTTGCGGCATAGATCGCTGCCGCTGCGCTGCCCCAAAGCCCCAATACTGAGTAAAATCCTGAAAACAGCCCGAACCACCATATTAAGGGGGCGTTTACGCGGGTAATCAAAAACTGCCTCCGGGTAAACTCAAAAAGTTTTGGCCAGGTGGTCGATTCGTAAGTCGCGACAAAGCACGCTGGAACAAACGCTACTTTTAAACCGACTTTTTTTACCGCGATGCTTAGCGACAGGTCGTCGCTCAGGGCGTTTTCCCAGATTTTTTCAATATTCAATTTGCGGAAAACTTCTGTCGTTACCGCCATAGAACCGCCCCACATCTGATTAAAAAACGCCTTACCGAACAGTTGGGCAACTTTGGCATTTAAGGCCGATAGTGCCAGCGTCGCGAGATTATTTCGCTCAGGTACATACCAGCGGTAGCCTGTGGCGGCCCCGTTTTGGGTTTGCCTGAGCGGGTAAACAAGATGGCTGAGCCAGTTGTCGTGAATGCAGATGTCCGAATCCGCAAAAGCCAGAACCTCAATATCCGCGCCGATTTTTTTACAACAGTACAGCAGATTGTGAATTTTCTGACTGCAGGCTCTGCCTTGCTCCGCGACAAATACCTGCACGTCACTGGCTTTTGAATTTTTTGCCAGCTCCGCTTTAAGCCTTAGAAGTTCAGTGTAGGCAGGGTCGGACTCTTCTGCGACAACAAACCATAATGAATAATTTTCATAATTCTGGTTAAAAAAAGACGCGATATTTTTTTGAAAATCGGAATCTATTCCTTTGCATGGTACAATCAAAATGGCTTTCGGGCGGTACCAGGCACGTTTTTTTTTGTATTTACCCAGGGCATATCGATAGTTGCAAAATGTAAAAAACAAAAATAACCCCTGCGAAAAAATTGCCGCAAAAGCTATATAGTCATACCATCGCATCAATTTATGTCCTGTCCAATAATAAAACTCTTATTTCAGGCAATAGAGGCCAGCGGAACTATCGAGTCTGTCAATTGCTCAATCGTATATTTTTTTTCGAGGTTAATCGGCAGGAGGCAGCCGTGATTATGTTCCGAGGTAATAATTATAAGGTTCTCGCCTGCCTTGCTCCATCCTTGTTTTTGTGTCTGATGACCGAGAATAAATGTGTCAATATCAAACATTTTCGCCATCTTATCGAGCACAGGCTGACTGTGTTTTTTGCCCCAGGTCAAAAAGTATGCCGACCCCGTCCTTTCAACATCTTCCGGCTTAAGTTCCCTGTTAAAAATCCCGCTGTCAAATTCGTCAGCGTGCTTATCATCCGGCAGCGAATGCGACATCCAGATTCTTGTTTCAGTTCTGACCGCCAGCGGCTGAGAGAGAAGATATCGGCTCATTGCTTTTTGAATATCGGCACTCGCCTGTTTAAATTCATTGTCGAGTGCCATGTGCAGCGAAAGATTCATCTCCCTGCCGTTTTTCATAATTTCGCTGCCGGTTATAAATGCCGTGTCGTGATTTCCCATAATTATGTGAACACGGTCAGGAAAACTCAGCTTATATCTGATTGTGTCGAACAGCAGTTTATACGACAGACAGTTCCCGCCGGTATTCTCCGGCCCGCCGTGAATAATCTCCTGCAGCACGATATGCCTGTCGGGATTGTTCGCGAGGTCAGCGAAACTAACCATTCTCTCGAAGTTTCTTCGGTGGCCGTGAATGTCGCCTGTAACAACCACGCTGCCGGCAGGGGGCAGCGAAATCACATTCCCGCTTCTGAACCTATCGGCGTTGCCGGCTTTTATCCCGTTATTCAGTAAATCAAGCACCGTTTGAGGCATCTTTATCCGTTTTTTTCTTCTGGCCTATTATGCTTTGTATCATCAGGTCAAGCCTCGATATAACCGCCACCATATTGCGAGGCCGCTGCATTGGGTCGTCCTTGACGCAGTCCATCACGAGCTTTGAGATTCCCAGTGGAATTCTCGATTTTATTTCGTGGGGCGCACGAAGCGTCTGAGGGATATACAGACCTACATTATCTTTTTTAGGTATTAAAGTTGGTACGTTTTCGCCCGTAACGCCCAGTACATTGTCGCGCCGAGATTAAAAATGTCCGTCTTGGGCCCAAGGGGCTTACGCAGCACCTGCTCCGGGGCGATATAATCCGGCGTACCCTGGATGCGCTCTTTGGTTGTGCCGATTTTACAGCTTTGGCCAAGGTCTATTATTTTTATCGAACCGGATTTTTCCAAAACAATATTGTTAGGTTTTATGTCGCAGTGTACAAATCCCCGCTGATGCATCGCGTCAAGGCCGCCGGCTACCATCCTGAATATCAGCATTACGTTCGAGCAGGCTCAGCGACGGGCTTTTTTCGAGTGTTTCGCCCTCGAGCAGCTCCATCGAGAGCAGCATCTCCCTGACTTTGAGCATCTTGCGTATTTTCTTGAGTTTGTAACACTTGCGAACATAAGGATGGTCAACCTGTTTGGCTATTTTATACTCGGTCTCCACCTGTTCGAAAATTCGCGTATCCTCCGCTTTTTCGAAGATTACCCGCTTCAGCGCAACGTCAATCCCAGCCTCTCCATCGGTCGCCAGGTAAATTATGCTTCTGGCACCCGTCCCGAGGCGCTTTGCGATACTAAACTCACCGATATTAAGCACTGCGTTAGCCATATAATAACATTAGTCCAAATTAACTGAATTTTAAAAATGCCGGGATACATCTTACCCACTACAAATAATTTTAAACTTTTTAATATAGCATAAAATAGCGATAAAATCAAATCCAAAAAACAAAATTTAAAACAATGGGGTACATCCGCTGTTTCTATCTGCAAATAGCAGATGTACCCAAAATCACAGTTTCGCCCGGATACTTGTTTCATTCTTATTATATTTTACGGCGTTAACCCAATAGTTGTTTACATATATCTCGCGAAGACTTGCACCGCTTTTAGCCGCCGTATCAGCGGTGCCTGATTTTCAGTATATCTGAGCCGTAAAAGTATTGCCCGCTGACAAGTTCTCCGACAGCGGTAACTTCCATATTGCCGTCCCCAGCGATGGCGGCCTGAATTGTCAGATATTCTGCTGGGACGTTAAGAATCCCACCTTTTGAAGAAGTCGCGGACACAAACATTGCGATAATATCCAAATATACAGCCTTTTCCATTTTTCTTCCCTTTCCGCAAATAACACAGGTATATTTAATAAAGATGCGTAAATGTCCCTGTCTGTTCCACAAATTTTAAGATTTTTTCAAAAAAGCCGAAATATTTCGCTTTTCCGCCTTTTCGAGTTCATAGATATAGTTATTTTCGACTATAACAAACGCGGTTATTGACTAAACGCGGGTTTTCGACTATTGTAAACCTTTTGAAAATATGGTTTCTAAAGACTTAAAACCTGAACTTTGGATAAGCCCTTGTTTATTCGATTGAAAATAAGCATCAAGTGCAGCAACAAAGTAAAAAACTTCGGTTTTATTCAAAAATCAGCTATTTTGAACCAAAGTTAGTGATAATAAAGTTGAAAAACCTTGATATTTGGCCAAAAACATCGTTTCTTATCCAAAGTTCAGGTTTAAAAGTCCGCCGGAGACGGCTAATTTTTAGAAAGATTTTAGAATGCTCAAAAGAACTCACAATTGCGGGCAGCTTCGCCTTGAGGATGCCGGGAAAAAGATAATATTAGCCGGCTGGGTAAATTCATATCGTGACCACGGCAATCTCGTATTTCTTGACCTTCGCGACAGGGAAGGCGTAACACAACTGGTATTCAATCCGGAAACTCATCCCGAAGCCCATAAGATAGCGCGGACTGTTCGCTGCGAATGGGTTATTGCCGCCAAAGGTGTCGTTCAGCCGAGAGGCCAGGGACTTGAAAACCCCAAGCTGCCGACAGGCCAAATCGAGATTATGGTTGACCAGATGGAGATTCTCAATGTTTCCAAAACACCGCCATTCGACATTGACAACAGCGAAAAGACAAACGAAGAGGTCAGACTGAAGTATCGCTATATTGACCTTCGCCGCCCCGAGATTCGGGAAAGGCTGGAATTCGGCATAAGGTGGCAAAGCTTGTCCGCGATTATTTCGATGAAAAAGGTTTCTGGGAGATAGAGACGCCGATGCTGGCTAAAAGCACACCGGAAGGGGCGAGGGATTTTCTTGTTCCCAGCAGGCTGGTTCGCAATACTTTTTATGCACTGCCTCAGTCGCCTCAGTTATTCAAGCAGATTCTGATGGTCAGCTCCATTGATAAATATTTCCAGATAGTCCGGTGTTTTCGAGATGAAGACCCGCGTGCAGATCGCCAGGCGGAGTTCACGCAAATCGATATCGAAATGAGTTTTGTAGATGTTAATGATGTCATCAGCGCAAATGAATGTGTCATTGCGAGGATATGGAGAAAAATTCTCGATGTTACGGTGCCCACCCCGATTCGGAGAATGACTTACAAAGAAGCGGTTGATGATTACGGGATTGACAGGCCTGACCTTCGGTTCAGCATGAAGCTGAAAAATGTTTCCGACATAGTTAAAAACAGCACGTTTAAAGTTTTTTCCTCAGTTGTCGAAAGCGGCGGGGTCATTAAGGGTCTCTGTGCGCCGGGCGGAGGAGTTAAATATTCGAGAAATGATGTGGAAAAAACACTCACCGATTTCGCGAAGGATTACGGCGCCAAGGGACTGGTCTGGTTCAAAGTCAAGGATGAAAACGGCAAAGCCGCACTGACCAGCAGCATGACAAAGTTTTTCACGCCTGAACAGCTCGATGAACTGGCCAAGGCCTTCGACGCCAAAAATGACGACCTTATTATACTCGTTGCCGATAAGGAAAAGCTGCCAACAAAGCGCTGGCACCACTGCGATGTAAAATCGGCAAAGAGCTGAACCTTTATGACGAAAAGGCCTTCGAGTTTGTATGGATAGTCGATTTCCCGCTGTTCGAGTGGAACGAAGATGAAAAACGGTATGACTCGATGCATCATCCGTTCACTGCGCCGATTCCGGAACATATCGGCAAACTTGATACTGACCCGGGCAATATCATCGCGCAGGCTTATGATATTGTTTTGAACGGTTCGGAAATCGGAGGCGGAAGCATCCGTATTCACGATATGAAGGTTCAGGAAAAAGTTTTCGGGCTTCTTAATATTTCCAAAAAGCAGGCTGAGGAGCAGTTTGGCTTCTTCCTGAGGGCGCTTGAATACGGCGCACCGCCGCACGGTGGAATCGCTTTCGGCCTGGACAGGCTGATTATGCTCTTGACCGGCACGAATAACATAAGAGACGTTATCGCCTTCCCCAAGACACAGCGAGGCCAGTGCCTGCTCAGTGATGCCCCAAGCGAAGTTGACCAGAAGCAGTTGGACGAGTTGAATCTCAAAACACAGAAGCACCTGCACCAGATAGAGAAAAACCCTGGCGAGCAGCAGAAGTAACGTTTAGCCGTCGCCGGCACGGCGATGAAAAAATGGATACCTGCTTTCGCAGGTATGACAGAACTACAATGAAGGTGAATCTTAATAAGATTTGGCACAGAATTCTTGTATTTTTGCATTTGTCGCCGCTTTCACTCGCAGAGAAATGCAGAATCGCCTTTGGCGCCGCGGTTATTTTAATTCTCGGCCTGGCGATTCTCATTCCTTATGTCTGGATGGGACAACTGATAAGAACCACCGTTCTTGATGTAGGCAGAACCAGGGCGGAAAGCCTGATGAGACATCACTTCCAGCTTAAAAATTCCAGCGAAAAAGGACTTGTCCCTCTGGACATCACCGGAGCTGTCACGGACTCAAATGATTCCGATATACAATGGATTCGCTTTACAAAAGAAGATGAACCGATATTCCAGAGACTGCCGCATAGCCTGAGGGAGATGATAAAGTCTCTAAAGGGAAGGCACAGCAAGGAGGATGACCTGCTGCTGGAGAGAAGGAACGGTGTTCTGCAGAATACATACGTGCGGGTTTTTAAGGCCAATGATAAATGCATAACTTGTCATTATCCGCAGGGTTCCGCTGTCGAGTTTAAGCAAAATGACGCTGTGGGAGCGGCTGTGATTCAGCGGCCGGCAGGCGAAATCAGCAAGATGATGCTTATGAATCGCGTCTGGATAATTGTCGCGGGCCTTATCGCTGGGACTGGTGCGATAATCGTGTTCTATGTCATTACCCAGCGGGTTATTCTCAGTCCTATCAGGCAATTAAGGGCACTTGCCAATAATGTCGCCGAGGGCAATCTTGACATAAGAAGCTCGATAAAAACCCGCGATGAATATGAAAAACTCTCCGACGCCTTCAATCACATGCTTGACGGATTAGAGACCTCACAGGATAAACTGCGGCAGGCCAACAAACAGTTGGACGAAAAAATAGTCGAGCTTTCGGAACGCAATATCGAGCTATTCAGGGCGAACAAGGTTAAAGATGAGTTCCTGGCGAACATAAGCCATGAGTTCAGAACGCCGTTAAACGCGATAATAGGTTTTACCGAAATTCTCAAAGAAAAATCAGACACAATCCGCAAGGAAAAAAGACAGAGATACGCCGAAAATATTATTACCGCCGGCAAAAACCTTCTCAATATGGTCAACGACCTGCTCAACCTGGCAAAATCCGAAGCGGGCAAGATGAAACTTCATATAGAAAAATCCTCCGTGCAGGACCTGTGCAAGTCCGTTATAGCTTCTTTTCCATCACTGGCAAGCGGAAAAAAATTAAGGCTGAAACTCTCGATTGACAGCAATCTTCCTGCCCTTATAACTGATGTCGGCAAGGTTCGCCAGGTGTTATTTAACTTTTTGAGCAACGCTGTAAAGTTCACACCGGAAAACGGTAAAATTGAAATTCGCGCCGCGATGGTCGATGAAAAAAACATCCGTTTCTCGGTGAGTGATACCGGCAGCGGCATCGCTGAAGCGGACAGAGAAAAGATATTTGAAAAGTTTCGCCAGATTGACGCATCCATAACCCGTCAGTCAGCAGGTACGGGTCTGGGTCTTGCAATAAGCAAGGAATTAACCGCACTTCTTGCCGGCAGTATCGGCCTTGAGAGTGAACTTGGCAGAGGTTCTACTTTCTGGCTCGATATACCGATAACACTCTCAAAAGAGCAAGGCAAACCCGCGCAATAAACAACCCATACTGCCTATTGCCCAGTTTAAGAATGCAAAAATCGAAGTTAAAATGAAAATTGCTTACACTAATTTTTTGACACTCATTATTACCAAATCCGCCATTTTTTTGCGCACACTGGCTATAAAATGGCAATTGCTGCAATTCATATTCTTCTCATCGTAGCTTCTGCAGGAAAGAAGAATATTTACTTCCTTTTGGAGTTGTGTGGCGAAATCGGCTTTTTCAGCCCCCTCTTTGGCTTTGCTGATTTCAGCGATAATATTTTTAATCAAATCTTCCTGCCTTCGCAGGGTTGAACAAATCATCGCGCCGTTTGCTCTAAACATCGTTTATCCCCAAATATATATCCTGCTTTTTATATAAAACACACCTTAACGCCGCCGGAACATCTCATAAACAGCATTGAGATATTGCCGGCTTATATCCCAGCAAATCTCTTCAGCTTGCTATTATTATTGTCTTTTATAAAGAAGGCGTTTTTCGCGAGCAAAATGTGTCAAAAAAATGTTAATTTTGCAATTTTTTTTTGCTGGTACAAATAATCTGCGAAAAAATAGGCGCAACTGGCGTTTTATCGGCCGAACGGCATTGACAGCGTATGCAGGAACTATTTATAATGCAAGCACTTAAAAACTTTTGCGCCCGTAGCTCAGCTGGATAGAGCAACGGATTTCTAAAACTTTTTGAAATCTTCGTTATTTTGCAACTATCGCTGATTTCAGAACTTAGTGAATAGTATATATCACATCTTTTGATAGATATAGCATCTTTTGGTTGTAGAATGGTTGTAGTTTTTTACTTTACAACCTGAACTTTGTTTAAGCTGTGATGCAAAGAAATTCTCTGGGCTGGTAGCTGACGTTTTCGATTTTGAGCGCAGGCTTTTTCGGCAGTCTCGTATAGGCTACAAGACCGGCTATCAAATGTGCTAAAAAGTTGATCGGGCTGCGGTGGCGTGAATGTTCGATCTGACAGACATTTTTGAGTGTGTCATTGACCGTTTCAATCAATGAACGCTTTCGCAGCAGGATTTTATCCTCCAACTCCATCAAACGGCATTTCATATTTGCGCGCATATTGGTTACCAGCTTAATTCCCTTGGCCAACAGTTTTTCAAACAGGCTCTGGCTGATGTAACCCTTGTCGCCAAATAGCTTTCCGAACAGGCCGTCGGCCATTGTCTCCACCGTGCTGCGATCATCGACATTACCTGCTGTCAGGCGGCAGCCCAATAAACCGCCGCGGTCATTAATGATCAGATGCAATTTAAAGCCAAAAAACCAGCCCATCGTTGTTTTACCTATTTGAGCAAGCCCGTCGAAAACACGGTTGCGGCTGATGCGTTTATTATGACAGACTTTAAGTGCGGTGCTGTCAATAAAAGAAATACCCGTGGGCTCATCCATGCCATCGGTTTGCAAATATACAAGCAGCGGGATTATTGCCCTTGGTATCAGATAAACAAAGCGGTCGTAGCTGACCATATCGGGAAAATCATGGCGGTGATGGGCAAGAAGGTAGTGATAGAAATCCTTGAAAGTGCGATAGCCGCTGGTTTGGAAGGCAATAAGAATAGTCATGATCTCGCTGGTACTTAAGTTGCCTTGCCTGTTGCGTTTACGTGTTCCATCTTCTATGAGGTGCTTTACATACATTTTTTCAAAAGCTTTCCAACAATCATCGACATTCACAAATAATGTGGTAAAATCCGCTGTCATACGGCCTCCTTGCCTGCTTGGTTAATAATATTTACAAAACTATTATTTCCATCGGCAGGTTGGCCGTTTTTCTTGTATCCTTATCCAAAGTTCAGGTTTACAGGTATTTATGTTATCTGCCTTAGTGCCCAATTCGCTCGAGTCTTTTTTCCTCTTTGCTCAATAAGGTAATACCTTTGTCATCAAGTGATAAAAGACACTCCCGTGATGGGGAAATCTCAAATAGCATAGCTCATGAATAATTACATAATCAATACATAATGTTGGTGTTTTGATAAGCTCGGAATTAAATATGATTTTACCCTTTGGAACAACTTCTCCATCATTTCTCCATTTTCTTAATTTGCAGTATTGGAGCGGTGGACTCTTGTAAGCGGAGCTTTTTTAAACAGAGTCTTAAAGCGTTTTACAAACTGTTCTTGAGCTTTTACCTTGTACCAATTTTGCAGAACTCATTTCACATATTCTGGTACATTTCTCCTTTTACAATAAACAAGCAACAAACCGCGTTGCAGTTTTACCACATCGGTTTCGAATGATATGGCTTTAAGCCTATATTGTCGCCCCATGTAATAATGACTTTCGCCACTTATGTATTGTGGAGGCTGTTTAGGTAAATATAATGAAAAGAAATTCTGCTGCTGTAAAATCCATTGTGCCTTTTTTTTACTCGCTCTTTAATTTCATCCAGAGATTTGCCAAGGGGAGCTTTTACTTGAACTTGCAAATCCGGATAATGCGGCGTGAGCGAAGCAACTGGGAACCTGATGCAGAGTTGATTAATAATCTGATTCCCAATTTGCCGAAAAGTTTCTGTACACCAGTGACCAGAGGGAGTATCATCTATTGCCCTTTGGCCTGCCATGGCCCTGCCGTAAAGCCTTGTCATATTTGTCTTGGCACCAGATTCATCAATAAATACAAGTCTGGCAAAATCCATTGACGGCTGTGTCTTTTTCCACAGCCAGCGTTTCGGTGCGATGTCTTCTCTGCCTTGTTCATTGGCTCGTAACGTTTTTTTATAACGCCAGCCAAGACGCTTAATGGCATTTGCTATGGTCTGGATACTACATAAAACACTGCCGGAGAAATGTTCTTGAATTTCCATAAGTGTTGAATCATTGCGTTTTTGAAGAAACTTGTTGAGTTGGTTCAAATTCCTACCGTCGAATGCTGGCTTGCGTCCAACATTTTGATATTGAGGTTCAATTGTCCCCAGAGTTTTTCGTTGAGTGAGAAGTTTCTTAACCAGCCCAAGACTGACCTTAAACCTATCCGCAATCTCCTGCCTGGTTCCTTCAGCAGCATCGTATGCAGCCAATATCCGTTCTCTTAAATCTATTGAAGTTGGTTTCATAATTAAGATATCGGATAAGGCTATATGTTTTCTTGAATTGCTATAATTGCTATAAAAACGCGGAACTTCGCAATATCCGAACACCTTTTGGTAAAACCAGTTACAGTATTATGGTTGGGGCGTAAAGGACGGAACAATAATGGAGTAGCAAAACATTCTTGCTATTTACTCACCGCTCTTACAGCCAGCCCTGATGAACTTGATGTCATAGCCTTGATACTGCTGGAGAATCTGGTCAGGAGCATCCGTTATAAGAACATCGATTTTATCCAGGCTGCACACGTGCGACATAGCATGTTTCCCGAATTTACTGTGGTCTGCGAGGATGATGACCTGTTGCGCATTTTCGATCATTACTTGCTCAGTCTTTACGACCAAATCATTCGTGTTAAAAATGCCATCTGGACTGATTCCGCCTGCGGAAAGAAAGGCACATTCAGCATGATAATGTCTTAACGATTCTTCAGTATTTGGGCCTATCAGTATTCCAGATTTTGAATGGATAAACCCGCCGGTGAGGTATATTTCCATGTCCGAATTTTCCATCCTTTTCTCTTCCAGTAGAACTGCAAGTCTTAAGGAATTTGTGATTATTTTTACCTGCATTTTGGCAAGATGCAAACCCATATGAAAGGTAGTGGTGCCACCATCTATGAATATCGCATGACCGGGTTTTACGAGGCTTGCCGCTTTTTGTGCAATTGCTGCTTTTTCTGCGGAGTACTGGATTTGCCTGAGAGCAAAGGGAGAAAGTCCGTCGATTTTGCTTGTTCGCAACCTGAGCGAACCTCTTTCTCTTTTTACTAGTTCATTTTGAGCTAGTGTACTAAAGTCCCGGCGCACCGTAGCTGGACTTGCTTGGAACATGTTAACGGCTTGGTCGACCGTTAAATAATCATGATTAAGCAGGTAAGATATAATCTGTTCATACCTATATGACTGTAGCATAAGCATTTATCTTTCAAATAATAACTTACAATCGCTTCAGTATAACCAAAAAAAATTTTATGTCAATTTATTATTCTATAAACATGCTAGATACGGTGATAAAAAGCTTTAGAACCTCTAACATAATGAACAAAAATAGCGTTTTTAGTATCAAAACAGGCATTTACACTTTTTCCATTAGAGGCTCTTAAGGCACTTGGTTGTAATCAAAATCGTGAGCGATATATATTTGTGGTGATTTTGTGCGATTATATATTGACTGGATATGCTTGAAACCTGTAAAATGAAAGTGGCTATTAATAGTGATGTGCAATGAACTTGAAGTAAGAGATTAGTATGTGCGATGAACTTAAATTAAAAGTTGGGATGAAGACTGACCCGATCCTATACCGCTTCAGTTTTGAATGGCTTTTCCAGTTGTTGGCTCAGGAGCGCATTGAGGACGTTCAGTTGGGCAGTTTCTTCGAGCTTTACCACTTACCTGATGAAACTCTTTTCGACCTAAGACAACTTGCCGAGACATACGGGATTACTATACGCAGCGTTTTTACCGCACACAGGGAATTGGGGGGCTTTTTTGTGGATGACAAAGCGTGGCAAATGGTAGCTCGCCGAAATTACGAAAGGCTCATCGATGTGGCGTATCATTTAGGCGCAAGTCGGTTGGCTCCAATCCCGGAGCTATACTGCGCGACAGAATGCATTTAAAGCCCTTGGGTATATCGAATTATCTTAGTCACATGAAGGAACTTCTGCATTATGCACACGAAAAACAGGTAAGCTTTCTGACAATTGAACCGATGTCGTGTGCAGCTGAACCACCCACATTCCCGAATGAAGTTAATCTGATTTGTAGTGAACTTACTGATTACCATCTGCGCCATCTCCAAACCACCTCGATGGTTGGCTGCTGTGTCGATACTAGCCACGGCTATGCGGATAGAAAAGAGGTTGTGCGTTGGAGTAACATGCAACTTATTGAAGCGGCATTGCCCTATATTACCGAAATGCATCTTAAAAATACATGCTCAACCTATAACAGCACTTTCGGTTTTACCAAAGCTGAACGAGTAAAAGGAATCGTAAACGTTAGTGAAATACGAAACTTTCTTTTGAAAAATACACATAAATTGCCTGTTAAGAGCTTGATAGGATACTTGGAAATCAGCGGACCTAAACTGGGAAGAGATTACTCCGATTATCAACTGGAGCAACTTTTGCGAGAATCACTGCGTTATTTGAAACAGGCCTTTAAATCAGAAAACGGTGGCGATTTAGGGTAACAGTGGAGATATAGATGAAAGCGGCGGTTTTGCATGCAATAGATGCTCTGAGAATAGAACAGGTGGAGCCTCCTAAGCCTTGCGATGGCGAGGTTCTGATTGAAGTTGCTTCCTGTGGAGTTTGCAGCAGCGATATTTCCAGGATAAAGCGGGATGGGACATATTACTTTCCGGCTATTCCTGGCCATGAATTCTCAGGTAGAGACAACGAAAGACGTTTGTTTGCTGTTTATCCATTAATTCCATGTGGCGAGTGTGAACAATGTACTCAAGGTAGATATCAGTGCTGTAGTAACTACAGTTACATGGGCAGTCGCTGTGACGGTGGTTTTGCAGAGCAGGTTAAAGTTCCCCAAAGTAATCTTATCCCCGTGCCGCAAGGCGTAACTGCACAGGAAGCTGCGATGACAGAGCCTGCCGCGGTGGCAATGCATGCGATAAAAAGGGCCGGTTTAATAGAAAGCAAAACGGTCATTGTAATAGGTTGTGGCACTATTGGGCTTATAGCTGCGCAAATAGCAAGAGCCTATAGTGCGGCGTGTGTAATCCCAATAGATATAGAAGAAAAAAAGTTAAAACTAGCAGGCTTGCTTGGATTCGAACAGGCAGAAAACTCAGCCAGTGACTTGACGAATAAGTTGAGAGCAATCGGTGATGTGGTTATCGAGATGGTGGGACTAAGCTCAACCTACAATCTTGCAATAAGTCTGGCAAAACCCGGTGGGAAAGTGATATTCACCGGTAATATCAAAGATGACCTGGTTATACCCCGTAAGACTGTTTCCGGCATACTGCGGAAAGAGCTGGATCTTCTGGGAACATGGAACTCGGTTGCTTTAGGAGCTTCGCTAACAGACTGGCAGCAGGTACTGGACCTGCAATCGCAAGGCAGAATCAGTTTAACTCCTTTGATAAGTGACCAAATCAGTTTGGATCAGTTGCCTGCCACGATAGATGAGATGGTTCAAGGCAAACGAGTGTTTGGCAAAGTTATAGTGAATATAAATAAATGATAGGGAAGATGATGAAAGCTGCCGTACTGGAAAATCTCAACAGGATTACTGTGAAACATGTTCCAACCCCTAATCCCGGCCCAGGTGAGGTTCTGCTGAAGGTTAAAGCCTGTGCGATTTGCGGGTCCGATGTGCGAATTTATCGGCATGGTAATGACAGGGTAAAGTATCCCCAGATCATCGGTCACGAGGTCAGTGGTATTGTTGAAGAAATAGGCCTGGGAGTTACCAAATTTAAAAAAGGTGATAGAATCTGCCTAGCCGCGGACGTGCCGTGCGGCAAATGTCACTGGTGCACCAATGGGTTAGGTAACAACTGCACACATAACTATGCAATAGGCTATCAATTTCAGGGTGGGTTTGCAGAATATATGCTGGTTAACCAGATGACAGTGGATTTTGGGCCGGTCGCAAAAATACCGGACAGTATCGAATTCGAAGAAGCAGCTTTGGCTGAGCCGCTTGCCTGTGCGATCAACGGTTTTGAGATAGTCAATATGTCTATCGGCAAAACGGTGGTTCTGTTTGGGCTGGGGCCTATCGGCTGTATGATGATTCCTCTAGCAAAGCATATGGGAGCTTCTAAAGTAATCGGCATTCAAAAAAGTAAAGAACGCCTGGAGTTGGCAAAGCGATGGGGGGCTGATGTCTACATTGCTTCGCAAGAAGAGGATCCGGTTGAACGCTGCAAAGAAGAGACAGCAGGCAAAGGACCCGACGTGGTAATAACAACCTGTGGATCAGTTGAAGCCCATGAGCAGTCAATCGAGATGGTGGCGCACCGAGGATGGGTTAATTTCTTTGGAGGGCTTGGCAAAGGGGCGCGGAATCTGAGTGTGCCCAGTAACCTTATCCATTACAAAGAAGCGTTTATTACAGGGTCACACGGTTCCGTACCAAGGCAGCACCGTATAGCACTGGATTTAATAGTTGCTGGGTTTGTGCCCGTTCAGAAGGCGATAACTCACCGGTTTGGTCTTAATGATATAGCTGAGGCTTTTGTGACAGCTGAAAAAAGACAAGGAATGAAAGTTGTGGTGACGCCATGAAAACAAGAAGAATACAAATAGCGCCGAGTCTTGTTTGCGATGATTTTTCTGAGCTGAAAAACCACATGCAGCTTTTTGAAAAGTTTAAAATTGATTGGATTCACTTTGATGTTATGGATGGACATTTCGTGCCAAACATTACTTTCGGTCCTGAAATACAGAGCAAAGTGCATCGTATGACTAGCATTCCTATTGATACGCACCTGATGATTTCCGAGCCGGACAGATACATCGAGAGTTTTGTCGAGGCCGGCAGTACAATGATTTCCGTTCATGCTGAAACTTCGGTTCATTTGGACAGAACTTTGAACTTGATAACATCCTTCGGCGTCAAAGCTGGCGTAGCAATCAATCCTGCTACGCCACTGGCAAAAATCGAGTACGTGCTCGAACTTATAGATATGGTTCTGGTAATGACAGTTAATCCCGGTTTTGCCGGTCAGAAGCTAATTCCGTACACATTGAAGAAGATTTCGCAGGTAAGGAAACTGTTAGAGGCTCGCGGACTTGACGCGGATACGGATATAGAGGTAGACGGTAACGTCAGCCTGGAGAATATACCGGCAATGATTGATGCAGGTGCCAACATTCTTGTGGCAGGGACATCAAGCCTTTTTTTGCCCGGTATAAGTCTGGAGAGTTCGTTTCAGGATATGAAGAACATTATTATCACCGCATCCACTGATTTTGCTTCATAACTATGCTATAGCCATTAGTTGGGTTTGTTCGCACGTTTATCGCTTAAAGAGAAAGTGTTATGAGAAATGGAAAAATGTATCTATATCAAGGCGAAATAAAAAGAGCCGTTAAAAGTGGCAAAATAGTTACAAAAATTTGATTATGGCTGAGAAGAATTACATAGCTGTGGATCTGGGTGCCGAAAGCGGGCGAGTCATACTGGGGCGGGTGACAAAGGACACGATCTCACTTGAAGAGATTCACAGGTTCAGCAATGGCTCGATTGAGCAAAATGGTTCACTAAGATGGGACTTTGAGCGGTTGATGGTAGAAATCAAAAAGGGAATTACCAAAGCCATTAATCGCGAAAAACAAATCGCCAGTATCGGTGTGGACACCTGGGGGGTGGATTTTGGATTATTGGACAAACATGGCAAGTTGCTGGAGAATCCGTATCATTATCGTGATTGCCGAACCGACGGCATGCTTGAGGAAGCTTTCCATGTTTTGCCAAGTAAAAAGATCTACGCAAATACGGGTATCCAGTTTATGCAGATCAACTCACTATATCAGTTGCTTAGCTATCGCAAGCACAACTCAGAGATGTTCAAAAAGTCTTCGAAACTGCTGTTTATGTCGGACTTGATTGTTTACTATCTGACAGGCGAGATTGCCAATGAATATACCATAGCCAGCACTTCGCAGCTTATGGATATGAGAACCAGACAATGGTCACAAGAAGTGTTAGATGCGTTTGGTCTTCCTGCGAATCTCTTATCGTACATTATTCAGCCGGGCACCGTCGCAGGTAATTTGAAGAAGGAAATCGCAACAGAAGCAGGATGCGACACGATACCGGTGGTGGCAGTTGGCAGTCATGACACAGCATCAGCCGTTGCAGGAGTACCAGCAAGGCAAGACAAAAACTGGGCATACCTGTCCAGTGGCACATGGAGTCTGATAGGGATCGAAACAAAGCAAGTGATCATAAATGGAAAAAGCTTCAAGTATCAGTTTACCAATGAAGGAGGCGTTGCAGGCACTATCCGGCTGTTGAAGAATGTCTCGGGGTTGTGGCTGGTTCAGCAGTGCAGAAGCTACTGGGCTGAGCATGGTACGGAGCTGAGTTATTCTGAACTGACGCGGATGGCATCTGATGCGGAACCATTCAGAGTGATGCTGGACACCAACTACAAGCCGTTTTTATCGGTTGGTGAAATGCCGGATAAGATCAATGAGTATCTTGAATCGACCGGACAAAATAAAATCCAGGATAAGGGTCAAATGGCCAGGGTCATCATGGAGAGCTTGGCTGCTAAGTATGCCGAAGTCATCGGCATATTGGAAGAATTATCAGGTGATGATATCGAAGTGCTGCACATTGTCGGCGGCGGAACCAAAAATTCGCTTCTAAATCAGTTTGCTGCAGATGCAACAGGTAAGCAGGTAACTGCTGGTCCTGTTGAGGCGACAGCAACCGGTAATATTATGATTCAAAGTATGGCTTCGGGGCAGGTAAGTTCTCTTGGACAAGCACGCCAGATCGTCGCGAATTCTTTTAAGATAACCGAGTATCAGCCGCAAAACCAGCAGCAATGGCAGCAGTATTTTCAGCAAGGTAAAAAGCTTGGCTGTTTAAGCCACGCACCGGAAAGGAGGTAAAAAAAATATGGATGGCAAAAATCAAGAGAAGCCTTTATAGTTTGTTGATATTTACCAAATATTTATTAAAGTAGATGTATCGTGTGTAAGAAGCTAATTTGTTTAATGACTTTAGTTTTAAGGAGGTCGCAGATATATGAAGCATAAGGATAACAGACAGAGTATTTTTGATGCGTTCGAAAATGGCAATGGGATCCTTCGATTGGCTCCTACCTGGGTGCCACGGTCATTTTGTATCCCTGGCCGAAGGATTAAGCTCCATCCCGATGACTATTATGTATTGGGTGGTGAGAGAGGCGGGATCAACGAACGATGGTTTGCGTCCACTACACCGGCTGATAACGGACCGCTAACTGCAACGAATGAAGGACTCAGTTTTATCGTGTTTGAGGATGCAGGCCAAATCAGCCGAATTCTTCTTCGAGATGCTGTTGAGGAATTAAAAGGAGCGTTAATCGGAGAATGTCTTTGGAAGAAATTCGGGTGCTGGCCTATGTATTCAAAATTCTTCGATAATCGGCATGCTTTACCTCATCACATTCACCAGCGAGACGAACATGCGGCCCTGACTAAACAGTTGGGTAAACCTGAGGCCTACTATTTCCCACCTCAGGTTAACAACTATGAGGGTGATTTTCCCTATACTTTTTTTGGTCTGAATCCCGGAACAAATAGAGAACAGGTCCGCCAATGCCTACTTAACTTTGAAAAAGGCGACAACAAAATTAGGAACCTGTCGCGAGCATACCGTTTAGAAGTTGGTACAGGTTGGGATGTGCCCCCTGGGATACTTCACGCACCTGGGAGTCTGTGTACATACGAACCGCAAAGAGCATCAGATGTCTTTGCTAACTATGAGTCAATAGTGGCAGGCCGCCCTACGTCCAAGGAATTTCTCTGGAAAGATACTCCTAAAGAAAAGATTAACGATTTTGAATATTTGCTTGATGTTATTGATTGGAAATTGAACACAGATCCGGACTTTGCAGTCAATCACTTCTTGCGTCCTGTGCCCGTACGTCCATTGAAGAAAATGGAGAAAGCGGGTTACATTGAAAATTGGATTGTCTACAAATCGAAATACTTCAGCGCCAAGGAGTTGACCGTTTTGCCTGGTCGGACGGTCATGATTGAAGATGATGCTGCTTATGGAATGATTATGATGCAGGGCCATGGCAAAATGGGCGTATGGGACATCGAAACACCGACTGTTATCAGGTATGGCCAATTTACACAGGATGAGTATTTTGTCAGCGAACAGGCGGCTAAAACCGGCGTGGAAATCACCAATCCGTCTGCGACCGACCCTATTGTTATGTTAAAACATTTTGGTCCGGGCGTATTGCCGGAAACTTCTGAAGGAGTGTGTTAACTTTCTTTTTAGGTGGCTGATAAACTAAAAACCCCTTTTTGTGATTGTTCAGGAAATGACTATAATCAATATGACGTTATTAAAAGAAAATGCTTGCCTTTAATGCGGAATCAGGCAGCGAGAACTTATGTGAGTAAAAAAATGAAACCAATTAAATTCTTAAGTTTGGTTTGTGTTTTACTTATTGTCCCCGTTATGTTTTTTGCCAGCTGTGAGAAAAAAACAAAAGGGAAGGACTATATTACAATAGGCTTAGTTGTTCCGTCTTTATCGCACCCTTTTTTCGTTCATTTAAAAGCAAATGTTTTAGATGAGTCTGAGAAACTCGGGGTTAAGATTATTGCCGCTGATGCCGAAGACGCTGCGGCAAAACAGATGTCCATTGTTGAAGACTTTATCGCAAGGGGTGTTGACGGTGTGCTCATGTCGCCGATAGGAACGGATGCTTTAGCGCCGGCGGTAGAATCGCTTAACCGGGCGAAAATACCGGTTGCGACCGTAGACAGGAAAGTAAGCGGAGGAAACGTTCTCGTTCACGTAGGTGCGGATAATGTCGAAGGAGGAAGAGTGGCAGCAAGATACATCATTGAAAAACTTAATGGAAAAGGCAATATTATAGAGTTGGAAGGCACACCGGGAACTTCCCCTGCTATTGACAGAAAAAAAGGGTTTGAAGAAGTTATCGCGAAATCCGAAATGAAAATTGCTGCGAGCCAGACTGGCGAATTTTATAGAGCAAAAGGACAAATCGTAATGGAAAATCTTCTTCAGGTGCAAAAGAATTTTCAGGCGGTTTATGCTGCTAATGACGAGATGATGCTTGGCGCTCTGGAGACAATGGAAGCACAAGGTATCAATACCTCAAATGTTGTAACAATTGGTTATGATGCCATACCAGATGCCCTTGATTGCATTAAGCAAGGCAGGCTTACCGCATCTGTTCGAGCAGTTTCCGGGAGAACAGTCACGAAAAGCGTTGAGAATGCTGGTAGACTTTATAAGAAACGGCAGAATACCGCAATCCAAAGAAATTTACATAAAACCGGTTGCGATTGATAAGAGCAATTTGGATAAGGCAGAACGCAAAAACTAAACAATCCTCTTGTCATAAATTAAGTAAAAGGTAAGAGGTACAAAGTAGCGACGGATTCTCCAATAAAACTTATGGACAACGAATTTATTCTCAGAATGGTTGGGATTAGTAAGGTATTCCCAGGCGTCAAAGCCTTAAATAAAGTAGATTTCGACCTGAAAAAGGGGGAAGTACATGCTCTTGTGGGAGAAAATGGCGCCGGGAAATCGACCCTGATAAAAATTCTTGCCGGTGTCCATAGACCTGATGAAGGACAGATATGGTTGAACGGTAACAAAATAGACGCTCAAAGCACCAGAAAAATGCTAAATGCCGGAATCAGTGTAATTTATCAGGAACTAAACCTTATCCCTTATCTGTCTGTTGCTGAAAATGTTTTTTTGGGCAGGGAACCTGTCTGGAAAAAATTTCCGGGGTTAATCGACTGGCGAGAGATGTATAAAAAAGTAAACGAGTTAATGAAGCTGTTCAATTTGAATATAACCCCAACTGCTAAAGTTAATACTCTGGGTATTGCCTACCAACAGGTTGTGGAAATTGTGAAAGCAATTTCTATTGAATCTGACATTATCGTAATGGATGAACCAACAGCCACCTTAACTGGACACGAGGTAGATAAATTATTTGAGATTATTGATACCCTTAGACGGAAAAAAGTGTCTATCATCTATATTTCACACCGGCTTGAAGAAATCAAAAAAATCGCTGATAGAGTTACAGTATTGAGAGATGGTCAAAAAATCTTAACAGATGATTTAAAAAACCTGGAAATCAAAACAATTATAAAACTAATGGTGGGGCGCAATATCAATGAGCAATATCCTAAAGTGAATATTCCGCCTGGCGAGGAATTACTCAAGGTGGAACAGTTATCTCGGAAAAATGTCTGCGAGAATGTCAGTTTTAATTTGAAAAGAGGAGAAATACTCGGGATTGCTGGCCTGGTGGGAGCAGGGAGAACAGAAATGGTGGAACTGCTTTTTGGTTATCGGAGAAAAGATTCGGGTAAAATCAGCATAAGGGGTACAGAGATAAAAATTAAAAGTCCCCAGGATGCTGTAAGACAAGGGATTGGGCTTATCCCGGAGGAAAGAAAAAAACATGGATTAGTACTTGCGCTTTCACTGTATGATAATATGACATTATCGGTTTTAGACAGGTTTTCTTCCTGGGGATTTTTGAAGAGAATACAATTAAGGAGATTAGTAAATTCTGCTGTTAGGGACATAAATATAAAAACCTTCTCCATTAAACAACCGGTAAACAATCTCAGCGGGGGAAATCAGCAGAAAGTTGTTCTTGCAAAATGGTTCCTGCGAAACTGTCAAATTTACATTTTTGATGAGCCTACCAGAGGTATTGATGTTGGAGCAAAACTCGAAATATACAGATTGATGGAAAGTCTCGCTAATAAAGGGACCGGGATAATAATGATTTCTTCGGAGTTGCCGGAACTGCTTAATATGAGCGACAGGATTCTGGTTATGTGCGACGGAAGAATTGTGAAAGAACTTAAAAAAGAACAGGCGAGCCAGGAAAGTATTCTCAGTTATGCAATCGGCGGAGGAGAAGGATCTGTCAGATATGCCCGGGAAATGTTAGGAGAAGATATATGAAAGTAAGTCCAAAACTTGTTTTGAAAAAACATGGTATATTTATCGGCTTTGTCGCAATAGTTATTATTCTTTCGATAATCTCTCCAGCGTTTCTAAGGCCGTTGAATCTGCTAAACGTGGTTCGGCAGACTTCCATTCATGGAATTATGGCAGTTGGAATGACTTTTGTTATATTAACGGCAGGGATTGACCTTTCAGTTGGGTCAGTTTTAGCATTGACGGGAGTTTTGTGCGCAAGTTTTGAACACAACAATTGGCCTTTACTGTTTATAATACTTGTTACATTATTAATCGGCTCGGCAATAGGGCTTATTAATGGGCTGGTTATAACCAAAGGCAGGGTAACGCCGTTTGTGGTAACCCTCGGAATGATGAGCATTACTCGAGGATTAGCTCATATTTATACAAATGGTCAGCCTATCAGTAGTTTTGGGGAAAGTTTTCGATACATTGGAGCAGGTAACATCCTCGATATACCTATACCTATTATTATTTTTCTTATAACAGTGATAGTCGCAGCCATCATACTAAAACATACGAGGCTGGGAAGATATACTTATGCCATCGGGGGTAATGAAGAAGCCGTCAAACTCTCCGGCATTAATGTAGACAGGTATAAAGCAGCAGCCTATGTTATTTGCGGTATGACAGCGGCGCTGAGCGCCATTGTGCTTACATCAAGACTTAATGCAGGCGAATCAATCGCGGGAACTGGATATGAGCTTGATGTAATCGCCTCTGTGGTTATTGGAGGTACAAGTTTAATGGGTGGAAGGGGCGGCGTTTGGGGTACACTAATTGGCGCACTAATTATAGGCACTATTAATAATGGAATGAATCTCCTTGGAATATCCTCATATTATCAGTTGGTGGTCAAGGGCGCTATTATTGTTGGCGCAGTACTTCTTGACAGGCTAAGAGAGGATTAATGAGTCAGACCCGGAGTGGTTCCTTATGAGCACTTTACAGCCGGAGATAATTCATTTTTCGTAATCGTCCGACCAACTACAGGTTGCGGATAGTACACAAGTGAAATTTATTTTTACGAAGAATGGTGCGGTGGTTTATTGGCTTTAAGGTTAGTTTGCTGCTGTGGCAAATTCGCAATGCAGTTTTTTCAGTTTAGAGGTGTTAGTTCGGCAATCTGGCTATTCGGATGCGTGCTGACACGTTCAAGAACATCCCTGAAATACTCAAACGGGTCAATATCACATAATTTGGAGCTCGCAACCAGACTGCATATGAAAGATGCTCTTTTGGGTGCATGACGGGAACTTTGATAAATGCCGGATTATCTGGTGTGGTTTTTGGAGTAACGGATTTTTGAGGTTGCTGACCCGCCAGCTTTCTACGCCAGGAGTGAAATGCCCATTCGGTACTACCTTCCTGTTTGCAAAACCATTTTCCAAAATTCAATCTGGTCTGCTTTTGTGTCTTTACCATTATCGCTCATGATTTCGTTCCTTAAATAAACCTCAAAACCAAAAACGATTATCCCCACCTCATCAGCATTTACAATATGTACTTGGTCGTGCGCTTACAAAAAAAGCCCGGCGGCATAACTTTTGCCGCCGGGCTGTAAAAACATCTGACTGACATCGTCAATCAAACCGTCAAACTTACGGTTTAATCGCGATGCTCATCATACCCTTATACGTATTCGAACCACATGTAACAGAGGTGCTGCCGTAATCACCTGACGACGCCTTCTCGCCTGTAGCTATTCCGATGCCGCCGCCGTTGCCCTTGTTCGTGGTATCATCGGTGCGCTCGGTAAGACTTGACAGATTGGCATTTGTCCAGCTCGAGAAGTTTGACGTGCCGCTCGAATCGGGATGACTGGTCGCAATGGCGGTTACAACAAAGGTCTTGTCAACCGTTGTTGTCGTTCCGGCAATTGAACCGCTGGTGTCCATCGTAGCCTCAGTACCGCCAGCTGTAACATTCCACGGGTCACCGGAGGTAACAGCGCCGCGAATGGCTATAATCCTGCCAAGCTGATGGTCGCCCGAATCAGATGTGGTAGGAGTGCCCTGCGTGCCGTTATACCGGGACCAGAATACCGTAAGCCTGGTAGCAGTAGAACCTGCGGCTGTTCCGGTACCCTGCGGAGAGTTGGTAACCTCTGTCCATGTCCCGCCATTCTGGTTGGAAATAGAGATGGCCTCATTGGCGGTCTCGAGGAACAGCAGCAGGATATCGTTTGTGGCGATACTCCCAGGAAGCGCCGGTGTTATACCACCTGTGCCGTTTGCCACGCTTCCTGCCGCGACATACGACGGCGTTACTTTCTCAGTAGTAAAGCTCCAGACGGTACCTTTAGTCGTGCCGCCTGCGTTCTTCTCATCAATACGCCAATAGTAAGTCGTGTTGCCGGTCATAGTACCTGTGTCATAAGTAGTGCCTGCCTGGTTGCCTTTGAATACTGAAGAACTTGTAGTAGCACTGTTGACGTCAGCTTCGACAGTTCCGAGGTACACATCGTGCGATGTGGCGCCGGAGCCTGCCGTCCAGCTTAAATCGGCGGTTACACTTACGCTGGTAGCCGAATTAGACGGACTTGGGCTTGAAGCCTGGCCGGGCGCTGCAACAATAGTAGTAAAACTCCAGATAGTACCTTTGGTTGTGCCGGCGGCGTTCTTCTCATCAATTCGCCAGTAATAGGTAACGTTATTGGCCATAGTGCCTGGGTCATAAGATGTACTTTCTTGGTTTCCTTTGAACACTGAGGAACTTGTGGTAGCGCTATTGACATCAGCCTGAACAGTGCCAAAGTACACATCGTGCGATGTGGCGCTTGAGCCTGCCGTCCAGCTTAAATCAGCGGTTACACTTACATCGGTAGCGCTGTTAGACGGGCTTGGAGAGGATGCCTGACCAGGCAGAGCAAGTGTACCAGTAGTAAAGCTCCAGACATTTCCCTGCCACGGGCTGTTGCTGTCGCCGGTATTGACCTCGTCAATTCGCCAGTAGTAAGTAGTCCTCCCAGCCATTGTACCAGGGTCATAAGTTGAGCCGCTTTGGTTGCCTTTGTAAACCGATGAGGCGGTGGTTGCCGTAGTTACATCGGCCTCAACAGTCCCAAGATAGACATTATGCGAAGCGGCATAATAGCCTGCCTGCCAACTTAAATCAGCGACTGTGGATACACTTGTTGCC
>CAVYYI010000003.1:0-874822 GCA_963772725.1 uncultured Phycisphaerales bacterium | reverse complement strand
TCAATATTTTATAAAACTTACTTTCTCAGGCCAGCCGCATATTCATTATCAATATCTTCTTCCAGTTTTTACCCTTTTCTTTTTTCACCTCCATTCCCGGTGGATATCTGAAATATTATATTTAGCCGTCCTGAACCTCACTCATAATGATAATCTCTTCCCAGTTTAGGTCCGCTTATTTCCAAGTATCCTATCAAGCTCTTAACAGGCAATTTATGTGTATTTTTTAAAAGAAAGTTCCGTATTTCACTAACGTTTACGACTCCTTTTACTCGTTCAGCTTTGGTAAAACCGAAAGTGCTGTTATAGGTCGAGCATGTATTTTTAAGATGCATTTCGGTAATATAGGGCAATGCCGCTTCAATAAGTTGCATGTTACTCCAACGCACAACCTCTTTTCTATCCGCATAGCCGTGGCTAGTATCGACACAGCAACCGACCATCGAGGTGATTTGGAGATGGTGCCGATGGTAATCAGTAAGTTCCCTACAAATCAGATTAACTTCATCCGGGAATGTGGGGGGTTCAGCTGTACACGACATTGGTTCAATTGTCAGAAAGCTTATCTGTTTTTCGTGTGCATAATGCAGAAGTTCCTTCAACTGGAAAAGCCATTCAAAACTGAAGCGGTATAGGATCGGGTCAGTCTTCATCCCAACTTTTAATTCAAGTTCATCGCACATACTAATCTCTTACTTCAAGTTCATTGCACATCACTATTAATAGCCACTTTCAGTTTAGAGGCTTCAAGCATATCCAGTCAACATATAATCGCACAAAATCACCACAAATATATATCGCTCACGATTTTGATTACAGCCAAGTACCTTAAGAGCCTCTAATTAAAAAAGTTACAAATGCCTGTTTTGATATTAAAACGCTATTTTTGTTCATTATGTTAGAGGTTCTAAAGCTTTTTATCACCGTATTTAGCATGTTTATAGAATAATAAATTGACATAAAATTTTTTTTGGTTATACTGAAGTGATTGTAAGTTATTATTTGAAAGATAAATGCTTATGCTACAGTCATATAGGTATGAACAGATTATATCTTACTGCTTAATCATGATTATTTAACGGTTAACAGCACTTTCGGTTTTACCAAAGCTGAACGAGTAAAAGGAATCGTAAACGTTAGTGAAATACGAAACTTTCTTTTAAAAAATACACATAAATTGCCTGTTAAGAGCTTGATAGGATACTTGGAAATAAGCGGACCTAAACTGGGAAGAGATTACTCCGATTGCTGGCCTGGTGGGAACAGGGAGAACAGAAATGGTGGAACTGCTTTTTGGTTATCGGAGAAAAGATTCGGGTAAAATCAGCATAAAGGGTATAGCCAAAAGGGCTTTTGTTATGCAGCACAGATTCTCTCACGCCAGGCGGTTCAGGAAGGCAGACAGACAATTAAGGAAACTAAAGATCTATTTGGGAAGAGTTACAAGGGATATAGAGCGAAAGATTTCACAGAATCAAAAGTTACAGCATGAGTTTTCGGAATTGCTAAATATGTCCAGGAGATTGTTATCACAGAAACGGGACAGCAGCAACAAGCTGTACAGTATTCATGCGCCGGAGGTTAACTGCATAAGCAAGGGCAAGGCACACAAGAAGTATGAGTTTGGCTGTAAGGTGGCACTGGCATCTCCCGCTCAAAACGCCTTTGTAGTAGCTGCGGTTGCTTTTGAGGGGAATCCATATGATGGACATACGTTAAAAGATACACTCTCTCAGACGATGAAACTGCTGGATAAAAAAGGTTTTGAAGATGTTTATGTTGATGATGGGTATAAAGGCCATGGCTGTGGAGATATTGCGGAGGTTCATATCGTCAAAAGGGGCTGGCGAAAGCTGCCGAGAAGTATCCGAAAGTGGTACAGCAGGCGAAGTATTATTGAGCCTGTGATAGGACATTGTAAATCTGATAACGGTCTGGACAGAAACTACCTCAAGGGCGTCCAAGGCGATAAGGTTAATGCGATATTGAGCGATTGCGGGTTTAATATTCGCAAGTTGCTGCGGAAAATTATTTTTTGGCTTTGCCGGTTTATTCAAAAATTTCGGCTATCGGCAGAATTTACCCAGCTTGTATATGCCGTCTGAAACTGAAATTTACTTTTTCAGGGACGACTATTTAATGTGCGCGATTGATGTTCTTTTGATTGGGGATGTTTTGTTTTGAAGCGTGAAAATTTTTTACAACTTAATCACGCCCTTTTTGAGAATGATGTTGGCATAAAGCGCCGCTTCGCTTGTCGCGATTACTGCGTAAGCTTTCTTGGCTCTGTCGTAAAAGGCGAACCTCTCAACAAATTCAAAATCGGAAAACTTTTCGCCGCTGTTCTTAATGACCTTCCGATACTCTTCCCAGATTGTCGGCTTGGTCTTATCGCCCGGCACAACCGCCATCAAAGCCGCAGGCTTTTCAACATAAATATCCAGCGGAAACAGTTTCAATATCGCCTCAAGAATCGGCGGAACATCAAGCGCGTCGCAGCGGATAAGCCTCTGCGCGATAGACGCCGCCGGAAAATTCCCGTCCGCGCTAACCAGTTCGTCGCCGTGCCCCATCTCTATCAGAACCTTCAGCAGCTCCGGCGACAATATATTCGGAAGACCCTTTAGCATTTTATTTCCTTTCTAATCTGACATTTCCCATATTAAACGCTTGGCTACGCAACCAAGCCTTCCAATTCGACGATAATATCAAAATTTTCATCGGATTACAATAATCTGAAGTATTCTTTACTAATTTTATTGTTAATTCCGCCAAAATCCAAACTCAAATCACCAAGCGGCTGATAAACGCCATATCGCGGGTCGGGCTTGGTGGTCATGTATTTTTCCACCAACGTCTGCGCCTCGGCGTATTTGCCTGCAAAAAGAAGCTCACGGACGCGTGGAAGATTTTCACAAACTTCCGGTTTTTCAGCGTAATAACGGTGGCCCGACCAAACGCTGTCTTCATTGAGTTGGAGCCACTCTTTCGACACACCACCCAAAACCATCGCCCCCAATCGGCCGTTGCCCACCGGCAGTGCTTCTTCTCATATTCGCGCAGGCTGGCGATACCAGAGTTGGAGGTTCGGATGAAGTTTTTCCTGTGCAGCGGTCAAGGGCATTGTCAGTATTGACAGCAGCACCGCAACCATGATAAGGGATTTTCTTCCTTTCGTTTTTTTCATTTATTATCCTTGGAAGGGACAGTTATTAGCTCACTCTTCGGTTCCGACCCGGCAAGGTCGAGTCCTTTGATCTTCAGGACCCAGGCGTGCTCGCAGGGTTTCCGGGAGGGCAGGGTGACAACGAGACCGTTGTCTTGGCGGCTGTACTCCAACTTTGCATCCGAACCGAGCAGTTGGATACCGGAAATATCGCCCTTGATAGCTGTCTGCTTCTTGCCGAGAGTCTTGATTGTCAGTTTGCCGGTTTCCGGCCAAACAAAGGCGATTGCGTAGAGGGTATCGCCCTTGGTCGTGAAGCGGATGTCCTCGGATGTGTAAACCTGCGTTTTGCGTTCATTGTAGGTTAAGAGGCTGCCCGTGGCTTGCTGGAAGCCCTCACCGAATACTTTCCATGGGCGCGTTCCAAAAATGGCTTCACTGTTCGGTTTCATCCATTTGGCGATGCTCTCGAGCAAGGCGACTTCATCACTGTCTATCGTGCCGTTGCCCTTGACAGGGATATTCAGGAGAAGATTGCCGTTCTTGCTGACGATATCCACAAGGAGATGAATAACGGTTGTTGGTGTTTTGTATTCGTGTTTTTCGTATAGCGCGCTAAGTAGTGCCAGCCGCCGATGCAGGTATCGGTCTGCCACGGCTCGGGCAGCATGCCCTCGGCCTTGCCGCGCTCAATGTCCAGGACGAGGCATTTTCGCCGATCTCCTGTCAGTGCCTTGGTATTCATCACGGCTTCGTTTGTCCCGTTGTGCCATAGGATGCTGGAATTGTAGTAGTGCGCGGCAATTCTCAAACCGGCATCGCTGCTGGTGCGAGCGGCATCACGCCGCAGTCGAAATACAGAAGGTCGGGCTTGTACTTGTTGATGAGGTCCACCGTCCGGTTAAAGAATTTGTCGCAGTACGCCTTGTCGGGTTTCTCACCCGGCTTGTGGTTCTGCGCGTAAAGGTCCTGTGGATCCAGGCCCTCCCACCACTGTCCCTTGCCGTCGGCCTTGGTCAGCTTTCCGTCATAGGGGACCCCCGCCATGGGCCCGTTTGTGTCAGAACCCTGTGCAACTTCGTACCAGCTCCACGAGGGCATTGCATGGACAGTTACTCCGAAGCGCAATCCGTTCTTGCGTGCCGCCTGCGCCCACAATCCCACGATGTCTTTCTTCGGCCCGATCTTCACCGAGTTCCACGGCTGATACTTCGAGTCCCAACAATCGAAGTTGTCGTGGTGGTTGGCGAGAGCGACGAAATACTTTGCCCCTGCGCGTTTGTAGAGTTCCATCAGCTTCTCGGGATCCCAGTTCTCCGCGTGCCAGATATTGTCGATGTCCTTGAATCCGAACTTTGATGGATGTCCGTAGTGTTCGACATGGTATTTATAATACCCATTGCCCTGGAAGTACATGCGCCTTGCATACCAGTCGCCCTGCTCAGGAACGCTCTGAGCCGTCCAGTGCAGCCCATATGCCGAACTTCGCATCACGGAACCAGTCCGGGCACTTGTACTGTTGCAGTGATTCCCAGCTTGGCTTGAACTGGCCTTCCAGCATCTTCTCGCCGGATGCCTCGTCCGCCGCGAATGAAGCGGGAAGGAACATGCAAAATGCGGCAGTTACTGATAGGACACAGGTTTTGATATGGAGTGAGTTCATACGTTTTCCCTAGTTGATGAGTTATAGTTTATAAGTAATTGTTTTTAGGAGACCTGTCTTTTTCGTTATTTATCCTTTTTTTGTGACGGTGCCTCCGTCTTCGGCACGAGCGTGACCGGGCCGAGCAGACCTGCCGGAATCAACGGCGTGTCCTTGCGGTGGTAATACCAAATCGTAAAACATTTCCGGCCCAGTTCCGGTCGCGGCAGATTCTTGATGAACCAATCCGGGTACGCTTTCAGCGCCCTGCCTTTGTCCACGCCCCGGTCCGTGCTGAACTCGAAATCCGCTGGGAACTGTTCGTCGCCGACCAGACGGTTGTGCCACGTGTTGCACACCGCCAGCTTGAGCGTGTTCTCGCCGGGTTTCAACGAGGCGGTGATGTCGCGTGTGAACGGCGGATGCCACCACACGCCGCAGTCACGACCGTTCACTGTCACGCGAACGAGGTCGCATACATCCCCGAGGTTGAGATCCATCCGCTGCGGCACGGCATCCAGCTTGAACGTGGTCCGGTATGTCGCCGTGCCGGAGAAATACTTCACGTCCGCGTCGCTCTGCTCGGACCACGATGCCAGCTTTTCCAGCGTCAACCGCTTGCCGACAATCTCCAGCATCCACGGCCCGTCAACCGGAATTGCCGGCAATAACGCAAACGTCTCCTGCTGCACGGTCGTGGGATTCGGTCGAAAGACAACGAACACCGATTTCTCAGCGCCCAACCGCAAATCTACTTCCGTACGTCCGTCTTTCTCGCGCCACGACTCAGCCAACTCGATCGTGCCGGTCTCGGCATCCCAAAGCTCCGGGTGCCGGCCGCTTGCACGCAATGACACGGTGAATTGCGCCGGTTGCTTGTCGAGATTGGCGATAAAAAACCACTTCGCCTCCGCGTCCTGCCGACATTGGATGCGGATGTCGCCGGACTTCTTCGATTCGATTTTTGCGACGGGTGTGATGCCGCAGGCTTTGATCGCGGCGGCAATGTCGGGGTAGAGCTTGCCGGCCGGTTTGTCCCAGAGTTCATCGGCGAGTTTCCTCACCTCCTCATCGCACGCAGGATAACCGGCAAGGCTTGGCGACCGGCTCGGCTTGCCCGCCACAACGGCCGCACCGGCGTTGAGCAGTGTCTCGATTTGACGGACCATCTCCGGCTGCAGTCCACCGTCGTGCGGGACATGGATGAACGCGTAGCGTCGTCCGCTAGGCAATACGATTTTGCCGGACTCAACGTCGCACATCATTGAGGAACGTACGCGGCGGGATGACGTCGCCCGTGCCGGTCGGCGCGCCGACGCTGACGTAATCGGCCGGCGTCTCGCCGCGTTGGAGCATCGCCTGACAGCGGCCGAGATAACGGTAGAACTCTTTGCCGAGTTCCGCCCACGTCTGGTTGCGACCGAAATGCGTACCCCACCAACCCATGCCCATACCAGGCTTGTAACGGTCGTCGAACGGTTGATGCACCCAGTGATGCAGTACCAGCCGGTTCACGCCGATGCCGAACGCGCCATCGGCGGAAAGTTTCAAGAATGCCGGTGTCTCGGTCCAGTGACTGACTTCCGGGCGGCCGGTAAACGCTTCCGCGCCGATCACGCGCCGGCCCGCGGCGCGCCCGGCGGCGATGATCGCGACGCTGATGTTGCCTTTGCTCTTGGTCCAGAACTCGCCCATCGGCAAGTCCGCGAGCGCCGCGCCCTCAATCTTGTCGAATGGCCCGTTATACGGCTCGAACTGTAACGTGCAGCCGGCCGCGTGCACCATCTTCGCGGCCGGTTTCCAGCCGTTCTCGTAGAACAGTGCCGAAATGACATCGCGGTAATCCCACTTGAATCGCGCCGTCTGCTCCGCGCTGCCGACCACGTGGCCGCGCAACGCCACCAGCCACGGCAGGGGGTCGTAGCCCTTGCGTTTCTGAAATTCTTCGCGGAAACGTGGCGTCCAGTTCTGGTCACCGGCTTCGTAGCTATCAATGAGGAAATGCCGGAAGCTTTTCCCCAACAACGGACCGAGATGTTCCCTGATCGGATTGATAACCGTTTCCCAATGATAACGGGTCTGTTCGAGGCTCATCTTGTCGGCTTCGAGCAACTTGCCGATCAGATCGTCGGGCACCGGTTTCGGCCCCCGTTTCGTCGAGGCGTGCGCGAGCCGGTAAACCGTCCACTTGCCGGCAGGTGCATCCCACGCCGTCTTACCGGTCAGATCGACCACCTCCTTGAAAGCGATTTCATTCTCCCCTGCCGGCACGGCCAACACCGCGATGTCCTTGAAGGACGAAACTGGTCGGCCAGGCTTGCCTCGGCCTTCCGCTTTAAATTCCGGCACCGGCAACTTCAGCACAACGTTTGCGCCGCCGGCCACCTCGATGCTGCTCCACGCAAGCCGTTGCATACTGCGTTCTTCGTCAATCCACGGCCCACCCGTCGTCGACCAGCCGGGCGTGTTGTGCAACCCGATCTCCAACCCGAGCCGGTCGGCCTCCGCCGCCGCGTGCCGGATCGCCTCCCAATACTTCGGACTTCGATAGGTCTGGTCCGGCCACGGATTGTTCTCGGTCGGCGCGTGGGTTTCCTCCACAGAGGACGTAAGATTGAAGATCGTCGCCCCGCCGATGCCGGACGCCTTCATCGCTTCGAGGTCTTTGGTGATGCCGTCCTTTGAGAAGTTTGGCCCCATCCAATGCCACCAGACGTAGGGCAGTGCCGTGACAGGCGGATTGTGGAAATCGGCCTCGAGCGATGCGGCGTCCACCGTAGGCGCGGCTAGCCGCACGAGCAGCAGGGCGGTGAGGAGTGTGAGGGTTCGGATCCAGCAATTACTCTCTTTCATTCACGATCCTTTCAGGAACGGATTTTCAACGCGAACGCTGTCTTGCCGGCGAAGTTTCCCGGCAACGCGACATGCACGCCGGTTTCATCGCGGGTGAATTCCAGTTCGCCGCCACCGACCAGCTCCACGCTGCCGATTTTGCCGGGCCAGTTCGGGGAGTTGGCCGCCAACGATTTGATGGTCACTTTGCCGTCCTTCGGAATTTCGAGAACAATGGCGAAAAGCGTCTTGCCGTCTTTCGACTGTGTGAACCGGATGTCCACCGCTCTGACCGGCTTTTTCTGCACATCGCTCTGGCCACCCAAAGCCCCCTTGTCATCGCTCTTCACAGAGGGGCCTTCGCCAAACATCTTCCACGGGCGCGTCGCATAGATCGCCTCGCCGTTGACCTTCAGCCACGCCCCGATTTCGCTGACGATTTTGATTGCCTCCGCGTCCGGCTGGCCGCCGCGTTGCAGCGGCACGCTCAACATCAGGTTGCCATTCTTGCTGACAATGTCGGCCAGCAACCTGATGACCTCGGGGGCGGATTTGTATTTGAGGTCGTGTTGGTAAAACCAATTTCCCAGGCAGGTATCCGTCTGCCACGGCTGGGGAAGAGTGACCTCCGACGTGCCTCGCTCGATGTCATACACAAGCGCCTGCCGCTGCATTTCATTGAGCCCCTTGGTGTTCATGACCGCCTCGTTCCGACCGTGGCGCTGAATGCTCGAATTGTAGAAATGCGCCGCCAACTTGAGGCCGATCTCGTCCGTAAGCTTCTGCCCGGTCGTGACGCCGGTTTTGTGCATCGGGAGCACATAGTCATCGAAGTAAATCAAGTCCGGTTTGTAATCATCCCAGAGCTGTTTGGTGCGCAGGAAAAACTTTTCCAGGTAGGCCGCGTCCGGCTTGGCGCCCGGCTTGTGGTTTTGGGCGTAGAGGTCCTGCGGGTCAAGGCCGTCCCACCACTGGCCCTTGCCGTCGGCCTTCGTGAGCTTGCCGTCGTAGGGCACGCCGGCCAGCGGGCCTTCCTTGTCCGCGCCCTTCGCCGCCGCAAGCCACCCCCACGCGCGCGAGGCATGCAGGCTCACGCCGAAGGGCAGGTTGTTCTTCTTTGCCGCTGCGGCCCAGCCGGCAATCACATCCTTCTTCGGGCCGACATTGACGGAATTCCACGGCTGGTATTTCGAATTCCAATTGTCGAAGTTGTCGTGAAAATTGGCCAGCGCCATGAAATACTTCGCGCCATTTTCCTTATAGAAAGCCACCAACTGATCGGGATTAAACTGTTCGGCTTTCCATCGATGAGCCACATCTTTAAAACCCATGATCGAGGGATGGCCGAATTGCGCGATGTGTTGTCGGTAAGTGTCTCCGTTGGCGTAGTAGGGCTGATACATTTTGCGCGCATACCAGTTGCCTCCCTCGGCCTCGGAAGCCGCTCCCCAGTGCGCCCAGATGCCGAACTTCGCGTCGCGGAACCACTCCGGCGTCTGGTAATTCGTGAGCGAACTCCAGTCCGCCTTGAACGGCCCGTCGGCAATCGGCGGCAAATTGAGCTGGCTGGGTGGATTGGGCTGCGCGGCTGCCGCGACGAGCGACAGACCAAGCAGCAACGCGCTGGCTTTGATAAGGGCGAGTTTCAAAGGCAGGGTTGCCGTTACGTTTGTTCTTGTTTTGTTTTTCATTTTAATTTCTCCATTATTATCGTTATTTTCTTTAATAGTTACTCGTCGCCATAAACGGTGAAACGCTGCCGTTTACAAGCGAAATCTTGCACTTTTTCATTAATTATCCTTAGAAGGAACAATTACTAGCTCACTGTTCGGTTCCGACCCGGCAAGGTCGAGTCCGTTGATCTTCAGTACCCAGGCGTGCTCGCAGGGTTTCTGGGAGGGCAGGGTGACAACGAGACCGTTGTCTTGGCGGCTGTAGGTCAGCTTGGCATCCGACCCGAGCAGCTGGACGCTGGAAATATCGCCCTTGATAGCGGTCTGCCTCTTGCCGAGAGTCTTGATTGTCAGTTTCCCGGTTTCTGGCCAAACAAAGGCGATTGCGTAGAGGGTATCGCCCTTGGTCGTGAAGCGGATGTCCTCGGACGTGTAAACCTGCGGATTGCGTTCATTCAAGTGAAAGCTGGCCGACTTGGCTTGCTGGAAGCCCTCACCGAATACTTTCCATGGGCGCGTTCCAAAAATGGCTTCACTGTTCGGTTTCATCCATTTGGCGATGCTCTCGAGGCAGGCGACTTCATCACTGTCTATCGTGCCGTCGCCTTTGACAGGGATATTCAGGAGAAGATTGCCGTTCTTGCTGACGATATCCACAAGGAGATGAATAACGGTTGTTGGTGTTTTGTAGCCGTGCTTATCATATATACTCGCCAAGTAGTGCCAGTTGCCAAGGCAGGTGTCGGTCTGCCATGGCTCGGGCAGGATGCCATCGGCTTTGCCGCGCTCAATGTCCATGACGAGGCATTTTCGCTGGTCTCCTTTCAGTGCCTTGGTATTCATCACGGCTTCGTTTTTGCCGTTGTGCCACTAGGATGCTGGAATTGTAGTAGTGCGCGGCAATCCTCAAACCGGCATCGCTGCTGCTTGCGAGCGGCATCCCCCCGTCGTCGAAATACAGAAGGTCGGGCTTGTACTTGTTGATGAGGTCCACAGTCCGGTTGAAGAATTTGTCGCAGTACGCCTTGTCGGGTTTCTCGCCCGGCTTGTGGTTCTGCGCGTAAAGGTCCTGTGGATCCAGGCCCTCCCACCACTGTCCCTTGCCGTCGGCCTTGGTCAGCTTTCCGTCATAGGGGACCCCCGCCATAGGCCCGTTTGTGTCAGAACCCTGTGCAACCTCGTACCACCTCCACGAGCGAGCTGCATGGACAGATATTCCATAGCGAAGACCGTTCTTACGAGCTGCCTTTTCCCACATGCCGACAAGATCCTTCTTCGGGCCGACATTTACCGAATTCCACGGCTGGTACTTGGAGTCATAGCAGTCGAAATTGCAGTGGTGGTTTGCGAGGGAAACAAAATATTTTGCCCCGGCGCGTTTGTAGAGTTCGATAAGCTTATCCGGATCAAACTTTTCTGCCTTCCACATGTTACAGATATCCTTGAACCCGACCTTTGACGGATGCCCATAGTGTTCGACGTGGTATTTATAACACCTTTCGTTGCCCTGGACGTACATGTTCCTGGCATACCAGTCCCCCTGTTCGGGCTGACACTGCGCACTCCAGTGAGCCCATATGCCGAACTTCGCATCGCGGAACCAGTCGGGGCACTTGTACTGTTTCAGTGATTCCCAGCTTGGCTTGAACTGGCCTTCCAGCATCTTCTCGCCGGATGCCTCGTCCGCCGCGAATGAAGCGGGAAGGAACATGCAAAATGCGGCAGTTACTGATAGGACACAGGTTTTGATATGCAGTGAGTTCATATTACGCAGCGATGCCGTTACATTGTTCTTTGTTTTGTCTTTCATCTTAATTTCTCCATTATTGAACCTATCGCACAATGATTTTCTAATCCAATGGTTGGATTAGATGGCTATCTGGGACAGACGGCTCAATTCTCTGTTTCCCAAACACCTTTTGATATGGTATCATGTTTTTGCCTTTGCGGTTGTCATACAAAACATTATTCGAATCGCCACTTTAAAAGATTTTACCAGGCCGTTTTCGACTACTTGTTATAGTACACTCGCTCCATCTGGCTCCATGAGGTTTGACCTCGAAATGGGATCTGCATTGGATCACATATCTTAAGCCACTCTGTATTGCGCGGTTCAGCGGCCAGCGCAGCCATGTCGGCTTCATAGTTATCGCCGTCGTATTCGTAGTAACCAAATTCGTAGTATTTTCCATCATCAAACCTGCACATAAAAATATTGAAGTTTTTCATGTGATATTTGGACAGCAAGTCACGGACACCCGGATTGGAATCTGCGTGCAACGCTTTATATTCGGCAATCTTCTCCGGTTTGACACCAATGACCATCCCAACACGTTTGACCTGCTTTTGCTCACATCCGGTCGAGCATAAAGCAACTACCGCTAAAACCCCCAAGATAAACAACTTCTTTGTCAGACTCATAATCGCTCCTTTCAATTTTAACTTGCTTTAACCTACGTCAATTATATGTAACCGTTCACAGGTATTTTGAATAACTCAGACAGCACGTCCAACATCAAATACCTGTTTGACTTTGATGTATACTGCTCTTGATTGAAAAATCCCAACCTTAGGATACGCGCCTACGCCGCGCGTTTTTAAAGCTTTTATTATGACAAATGGCGATACCTCTATAATCGCGATGTGTTCTTCCATTTTCACTTCCCATGAACGGTAAATATTATGGATTAATAACCTCTGAACGTTGTTTCAAGTTGAACCTTATGATGCGTTTCCCAAGACGCCTTGAACTTGCGGTAGCCGTTACGTGTTTCGAACACCTGGCTGTCATTCCACAGTATGCGCCAGTCGCCATCGGCTTCGGGCCATAAGAAGACCTGTCCCCATATCAGGCGATTGTTGGCGTCGATACCAGGGTTCTCCGAAGTACCGTCTCCCGAAATCCTGAGCAAATGTTCCGGCGTCAAGATATCCTCGGTAGCAGCTTTGAGGTTTTCCAAAATCCAGTCAGATCGCGTAGCCATAGCCACGAAACCGCCGCTCTTGTTCTCTCGCTGCACTGCCCAATTCAGAGCAACCCGTGCGGGCGAGACTCCCAGTTCCCCAGCAATCGACTGGATGACAGGGTCCATCAGATCGGCCCTGTGCTCCTTAAAAGTATCACGCCCGGGGCGTTTCGGTGAACCAAGTGCCATGTAGCCCATACAGACAATACCTTGTGACTCTATATAGCGACGCAGCTGTGTCTGCTGCATCAATGGGTGCATTTCCATCTGATTACAGAGAGGCCGTTCATCTTCGGTCACGTCACGAAGCAGGAGTTTGAGGCATGCTTCGGTGTGATTTGAAGTACCGATATCCACGATCTTGCCAGCCTTCTTCAATTTAACAATTTGGCCCCAGGTTTCCAAAAATGCTTCGTGAATATAAGGCACCGCATTGGGATTGCGGTGGTCACCTGTACATCCCGGCGTGTGCACGTTCGGCCATGGCCAATGATTGAGGTACATATCGATTTTGTCCACCCCTAAGGCATTGAGTGTATTATCCAGTGCAGTAGCTACATCCTTTGGATTCATGTCCCCGTTCCAGAGTTTACCAGTTATGAATAACTCATCAGCGGACGAGATATAACCTTCCTTAATGGCTTTGCGAATAGCCTGACCAACCACGTCCTCGTTCTCGTATGCGCGAGCCGTATCAATATGCCGCCAGCCCAGTCGAATGGCCTCCACCGTGGCGTCTTTCATGTAATCTTGTGCCCAATCAGAGTGAAACGTGCCGAACGCGGCAACAGGCATTATACGCCCACTGGCCAATTTTACCTGGTGGACCGAGGCTGGATCCAAGCCCTGAAGACTCTGGTCAAAACATACCTGTTCAATTGCTTTTACATCTGCCATTTTAAATTTCTCCTTATTATAAGCAAGAAAGCCTTTTGTAAAATTCATAAATATTTGTTAAATAACGACTTATGTCATTATTTTTCTTGCAATCTCCTCCATTTTGGATATTATGTAAGCGTTGTCAGTAAAAGGACTTACAACCAAAATAAAGGAGATTTTTTTATGTACCACGTTCAAACGTCACTATTTTATGACCTCCAGGAGCTTGTCAGAAATTCATCGCTGCTGCGAAAGTACTTCTATCTCTTTCAGGCTCTCGATATTTCCATTCTGCCCGACAGAAACTTCGGTGTCGGCAGAACAGGTCACTCACGACATGCCATCCTGAGAGGCACTCATCGTCAAACATCTTCAGCAAATAAAATCTGTCCCTGAGCTTATCGAATATCTTCAAGCCAATCCGCCTCTGCTGGAACTGTGCGGCTTTACGCTCGGGAATATGCCGGACGAATCCCAATTCTATCGTTTCTTGGCAGATACCGATAACTCTGTTCTCAAAGAAATTCATTACCGTCTAAATCAGCGGCTTATCGAACAGGGATTAGTCAGCCTTGATACCTTGATCATTGACTCCAAACCTGTTATGGCTGCCACAAAAGAAAATAATCTCAAAAATCCCGCCCGAAACACCACCGATAAAACCAAGACGCCCACTCGAAATCCTGCTGCAACATTGAGCTATTATTCTTGTCAGGTCCTCAACGGCAAAAAGGAAAACATGCTGTTCTTCTGGGGATACAGGACACATGTCATAATCTCAAAACAAGGAATATCGCTTGTTGAAATAACTCTGCCAAACAACACCACAGACCAGCAGGTTGCCTTCAAGCTGCTTAAAGAACTCAAACGCAGATACAGGGTCAGAAAAGGCTTTCTGTTTCTTGCGGATAAGGCCTACGATGTCAGAGACCTGTACACCTTTATAGTTGGAAAGATGAAGGGAAACCCATATATCCCAATCAACCCAAGAAATCAGAAAGATGACAAGACTTTTGGCCCTCACGGCTGTCCCATCTGTGATGCTGGTCTTGAAATGAGGTCGACCGGAAGATGGACCGAGGGCAATCGTGAACGCATCAAGTTTCGCTGCCCCTTAAAGGTCAGCAAAAAGACTGCTGAAAAACTTAGTAACACCTGTCCGGTAAACCTTCCATCCTTCAATACCGGCAAATGCTACGGCTGTACCAAGTACATTGATATCACTGAAGATGCACGTTCGCGTGTCCCAAGGGATTCAAGGGAATTTAAGGAAACTTTCAAGCAAAGAGAATCAGTCGAGCAATACTTTGCTCGGTTAGGAGACCGTGAAGCTGAACAGACTACGCACTATTCATTGAAAACCGTGCGTAATCAGATGACAATCGCTCATCTGACGGCAAGTCTTATCGGCGTTGCCGCTGCTATATTGCTTAAACAGCCCGGGAAAATGCGTTGCCATAAAACATTCGCACAAATACCAAACCGACGCAAGGCCGGCTGATGTCTCAGTTGACGTTGAACGATTAACTTTTCAAAGAGCTAAGACAGAACTCTCGGGGATACTCTGTCTCTAAACAGGCCTTCTGGCCTTAAAAAAACCAAAATTCACACTCATGCTGCAATAATCCATCAGTTCCACTGCCATTGCGTTGTTTATCCGTTCCGACCTCTGCTAAAAATCATTCATTTTGCAGAAGTCTTTAAGCAAGACTTCTATAAAATTTATAACTATTTGTAAAATAATGAGTTATATCATTATTTTTCTTGCAATCTCCTCTATTTTGCAAAAGTCTTTATTTAGTTCTGAATTTCTTAAGTTTATGTCTCTACCAGGAATCTGTTTCACGCCCATAGCAAGCGCAATAGCACCGCAAATACCAGCCTTGTCGCCTAATCCGGGGCTGACAATATAATTATCCATATCTTTTTCAAGTGAAAGCACCGGAATATAACCGTTCAATTTTCCAAATACTTTCCTGCGGATAAGAGGATATAACTGCTGCTTGTTCATCAAACCACCACTCAGAATTATCTTCTTGGGTGATACTGTCATTATGTAATTCATCAATCCCTGTGCAAGGTAATCAGCTTCCAGTTCCCATGCAGGATGATTATCCGGCAGTTCAGATGCGTGACATTTCCATCGCAAATCAACGGCATGTCCAGAAGCCAATCCTTCCAGACACCCATTATGGAATGGACAGCAGCTTGGGAATTTATCTGCAACTTTGTTCTGCTGAATCAGCACATGCCCCATTTCAGGATGCATTAATCCGTGCAGCAGTTTCCCATTAACATATAATCCGCCGCCTATACCAGTACCTACGGTCAGATATAAAACTACATCCAGCCCCTTGCCGGCACCCCATAAATACTCTGCCAAGGCTGCGGCATTAACATCTGTGTCAAAACCTACAGGAACCTTTAGACGCTTTCCAAGGGTATTTGTTACATCCGTATTACCCCAACCCGCCTTGGGAGTTGTCGTAATAAATCCGTATGTCTTACTATTCTTGTTCAAATCCAGTGGGCCGAAGCACGCGATTCCCAGCGAATCCAATCTTGTTCCTGAGCTTTTCTGAAAATTCTCGAAATATGCCGTCACCGCTGAAAACGTCTTTTCAGGGGTTTCCGTAGGTAAACTGATTTGAGACTTTATATCATCAAATGCACCCGCTATCGCACAGATAAACTTCGTTCCGCCCGCTTCAATTGCGCCATATAATGCCATTACAAAACTCCTTCTTCAATTCAAGATCTAAGCTGGTTTAAGCTCATCCCTTAGAACCTCTAACATAATGAACGAAAATGGCGTTTATAGTATAAAAACAGACATCTGTACTCTTTTTGTTAGACGCTCTTAGTAATTGTTCATGACCAGATTGAACGCAGATTCCTATCTTCCAAGTTTCTCTTATCGGCATCGCGATAATAGCGATTACTACTAATAACTCAATTAAAGTGAAACCCTTAACTCGTTTCATAAATAATTACTCCCGCTCCTTGCCATTCAAATTTCTCGAGGGTAAGCACTATTTTTTCTTAATTGTCGGAGTTTTAAGTAATAGTTACAATACCATTTTGCGGAAATATAGGATAATTTTGCGACAACAAACTTGTTTTAAGGCTGACAACGTGATATACTATAATACAAAAACTAATAGTTTATTTTTAGGAGGCATAAAATGACGCATAAACATCTATTGAGAATCATGATTTTAATTGAAACATCCAGAGCTTTTGATCGTAACTTGATACGCGGCATTACGCATTATGCAAACACTTATGGTCCATGGGAAACATATCGAATACCTCCTGCTTACTGTGACCCTTATGGTAAGGATACTGCTCTTATGATGGCAGATGACTGGGGTGCTGATGGAATCATCTTACGCGAAACTCAAGGATTTGCTAACAAAATCCCTGGTAATATTCCGGTCGTTATTTCTTCCGAATCAGAAGAAGAGATTTCCGGCTGTGGAAATATTGTCGGGGATCATAACGGCATCGGACGAATGGCCGCTAAACACCTGATTGATCTGGGCTTCAAAAATTATGCTTATTGCGGATTCGATCATATGTACTGGTCGCGACTCCGGTGTGAAGGATTTTGTGCCGCAGTCAAAGAAGCTGGTTATGAAGTAAAAATCTATAAACAGCCACCTATAGCCAGCGGCCTTTTATGGGAAAAAGAACAGCCATTCCTTGAAGAATGGCTTAAAAGTTTACCATCTCCTGCCGGATTGATGGCTTGTGCTGATGAGCGCAGCGAGCAGGTTCTTCAGGCCTGTAAAACAACAAATCGCAGAGTCCCGGATGATATTGCCATCATTGGAGCAGATAATGACGAACTGATTTGTGACTTATGCTATCCCAATTTATCGAGTGTAGCATTTAATTCAGAGGCGGCAGGTTTTAAAGCGCTGCTTTGTTAGAAAAAATGATACGGGGCAAACCTTCGAAAGGTCAGCTTAAAGTAATGTTTGGCCCTACACATATAGTTCATCGACATTCAACTGATATTCTGGCTGTGGAAGACCCAGTCGTCGCAAAAGCAATGCAGTTTATTCGTAACAATTGTCACAAAGCTTTGTATGTTGATATGATAGCAGAAAGTATTGCCGTGTCACGTCGAACACTTGAACGAAAGTTTATACAAATTCTTGGAACTTCAATCCACAAACAGATTGTCAAATTTCGCACTGCAAAAGTAACGCAGATGCTTCTCAACACAGATGACACTATCGATCAAATAGCGTTTTACCTTGGTTTTACTAATCACCAGCATATTGACAGATACTTTTCCCAAGAAAAAGGGCTTACTCCTACGGAGTTTCGCAAAAGTATTCGTAATAAAAGGAAGTGAATATCTGGCACTTGGTATAAATATGGAAGGCCAGAAGGAGCTTTTGGGTATTTGGATAGCTCAGTCTGAAGGCGCCAAGTTCTGGCTTGGCGTAATTACCGAGCTTTACAATCGCGGAGTAAAGGATATATTCATTGCCTGCGTGGATGGCTTAAAAGGCTTTCCTGAGGCCATTGAAAGCGTTTTTCCCAATACCCAGATTCAGCTTTGCATTGTTCATATGATTCGCAATTCGGTCAAGTATGTCAACTGGAAAGACCGTAAGCTTATAGAGAAATATCTTGTTCTTTCTTTGATACTGATATTTTGCGACTTGCGAATATGTTAATGTCAATATTATTAATCCTTTTAAATCTTCTCATTTTGAGACCCTGGATATCGATTATAAAGAAGTGTGTTCCAAAACCAAAAAGAAATTAAGCTTTTACCAGTTCCAATATGGTCAATGCAATCCAAAGCTCGTAAGTCTGGATTACCGACAGTAACCAGCCAATCTGGCGAAATCATGAAAATCAACCCTGGTATCGTTGTTTAGATCCCCTGCCAGATTACTGCCCTGCTCCAGCCAGTTCGACGTGAGAATCCGCAAGTCATTATAGCAATGCAAGAAAAGGTATAGCCGTACCATTTATATCAATTTTTGTGGATAAGTAGCCGCTACGAATCTATCAAAGCTGCTCTACTTCTTAACAACCGAGCTATATCAAGGTTATATGTTTTCTTTAATTGCTATAATATCAACATTCCCGTCATTGTTAAAGTCGGCATTGCCGTGATTAGGAATGGTAAACGGCGTATCTAAGGTCTTAAACAGAATCTTCAACCAGGGCTTTGTCGCCGAACTGCAGCCAAGTGAAACCTGCGAAGAGCCCTGGCAGCAGATCCGACAACAGAAGTGGTGGGACGTATGCAAACCCTGTCATAAACCATTTAAATCGAGGTCGCAAGTTGAATGGTGGGCAAATATGGAAGAGGTGTTCAATCTTGATTAAATTGGTGATCTTTTTATCTTTTTTACCACAGCTACAAATTGTCCTCTCCCTCCTCCTACAAATCGATCATAACCTTCATTGTTTTATCGCCTTCAGTGTCAATAAATTTATAAGCATCGGAATATTGTTCAAAAGGAAAGTGTTTTGTTACAAGAGGTTTAGTTATAACCTTGCCGGTCGCTATCATCTCAGCCGCTTCAATGTAATCCTGATGCTTGTACATCATAGATCCTACTACGCTTATTTCATGCTCACAGACCTTAGCCATATTGACATGAGGCGGCGAGCCAAAAACGCCGAGAATAACAACACGGCCACCTTTTTCAATATTATCAACTGCCGCTGTAAGTGCAGGCTCAGCGCCAGCGGCTTCCAGAGCTATTTGAAAGCCTTCATTGCCAAAGACACGCTTAACTGCCTCAGTAAATTTTCCCTTAGATACGTTTGAAGTATTCTCGATGCCGCACTTTTGTGCGATCCCAAGGCGATAATCACTTACATCTGTTATAAGTAAATTCTTTGCACCTCTTGCAAGGCAAAACTGGGCAACAACATTACCGATCATACCAGCTCCGAAAACAACGACATTTTTACCGCTAAGCTCCCCTGCTCTTGCGGTAGAATGTGCCCCTACTGCAAAAGGTTCTACCATAGCACCCTGATCAAATGTAAGGTTATCAGGTAAGGGAATGAATCTTTGTTTTACTGTCACAAAGTAATCCTGCGCACAGCCATTTGCCTGGAAACCCTGAACCTTTAATAGTTCACAGACATTATAATCACCTCTTTTACATGGGTTGCATTTGCCACATACAAGTTGAGGTCTGGCCGTCGCCAGCATACCAGGCTCTATGCCTTTTACATCGGAGCCGACTTGTTCCACAATACCGCAATATTCATGGCCCTGAACAATAGGATAGGAAGTAAAGGGATGCTTACCGTGCCAGACGTGAATATCTGAACCACATATCCCTATCTGCTTAATATGTAGGACTATTTCACCTGGACCCACCTTAGGATTTGGGACACTTTTAAATTCAATTACTCCTGGATTTATCATTACTGCCTGTCGCATTGTCATCTCCTTTAATAATCTTAGAAAAGCCTTCTGTAAAATTCATAAATATTTGTTAAATAACGACTTATGTCATTATTTTTCTTGCAATCTCCTCCATTTTGGATATTATGTAAGCGTTGTCAGTAAAAGGACTTACAACCAAAATAAAGGTGATTTTTTTATGTATCACGTTCAAACGTCACTATTTTATGACCTCCAGGAGCTTGTCAGAAATTCATCGCTGCTGCGAAAGTACTTCTATCTCTTTCAAGCCCTCAACCTTTCCATCCTGCCCGACCAAAACCACGGCATCGGCAGAACCGGACACTCACAACACGCCATCCTGAAAAATATTCATCATCGACTCAATCAGCGTCTTATCGAACAGGGACTGGTAAGCATGGATACACTCATCATCGATTCAAAACCTGTTTACCAAAAAGGCCGCCGAAAAATACAACAATGCCTGTCCGGGTAAATCGGCCATCTTTCAATACCGGCAAATGTTACGGCTGCACCAAGTACATTAATGTCACAGATGATGCACGTTTTTGTGTTCCAAGGGATTCAAATGAATTCAAGAAGACATTCAGGCAAAGAGAATCAGCTGAACAGTATTTTGTGCGGCTCGGAGATCGTGAGGCCGAACAGACTACGCACTATTCTTTGTGTCCGTTGACATTGAACGATTAACTTTTCAAAGGGCTATGACAGAACTCTCGGGGATGCTCTGTCGTTAATGAGGCTTTTTGGCCTCAAAAAATCTCAAAATCCATACTCACGTTGCAATAACCATCAATTCCACTGCAATTATGTCATTTATCTGCTCTGACTCCTGCTAAAAATCACTCATTTTGCAAAAGTCTTTTAACCATTTGGTCGATCCTTTTGGCTGGACCCAAGTCAAATGCCGACAGACTGTCAGTGTAAAATTGCATACAGCACTACCATCACCACAACCAGCACCGACGCTACAATGCGCGGGTCACCCCAGCCGGCAAGCCGGCCCCGGAGCATCGCCAACGGGTGCTCCCAGCATACGTCCTTAATACGATCCTGCGCAGGAGCAGGTGTCAGCAGGCTGACGACCACGAATATCACAACGCACAACGCGGCGATCATCGGGCCAACCAGCATGAATGGAATGCCAAGCCCCTGCATGGGGTCGGTGACCAGTCCCTCGAAGCCCACTCTCGCCTGACCGTTGAGAATCGCCTTCCCAATGCTCGGCATGTCCAGGATGAAGTAAACGATACCGATACCGCACCCGGTTGCGCAAGTCGTCAATGCCGCCGCGTTGGTGCCGCGCCGCCAGAATACGCCCAGAACGAACAGTGTTGTCACCGCCGGCGCAAAGACCATGGGTATTTTGTTGATCGCCTCGAAAATTGTTCCGAACTGTCCACCCTGCGTGGACCAAAGCATCGCCAGTACCATGACCACGCCGGTGCTGACGCGGCCAATTGTCACCTGCCGCCGGTCGTCGATAGACGGGCGCAGCTTCTTGACGATATCCACCGAGATCATCGTCGCGCAACTGTTGAGGGCTGAGGCAATCGTGCCGATCAGGGCAGCCAGCATTCCTGCGGCCAGGAATCCTCTCAGGCCCTGGGGCACCAGCGTCTTGATCATTTCGGGCAGAACCTTGTTATAGTCCGGTCCGCTTTCCGTCTGCGGCAGGTGGATCGCTCCATTCTTGAACATGATGTAGCCGATCACGCCAGGAAGCACCATGAGGAACAGCGGTAGGATTTTCAGAAAACCGGCAAACAGCGGGCCGTTTTGTGCATCACGCTGGTTATTTGCCCCGAGCACCCGCTGGACGATGGTCTGGTCAGAACACCAGTACCAGATTCCCAGTATCGGGTAGCCGAGCAAGACGGCCAGCCAGGAGAAACTGTTTAGGTGACCCTGGGCATCGCGGATCGGGTGAATCATGCTTAATTGTTCGGGCTTGAGCGCAGCTTTGAATGCAGCGAAATCATGAATTCCCACCTGGGGCAGGTAACACAGTCCGAGCACGGCCATCAGCACGGCGCCGCCAAGCAACAGGAACGTCTGTATCGTCTCCGTCACAACAACCGCTTTGAGACCTCCAAGGACTGTGTAAAGCACGGTGACCACGGAAATCACCGCAATGGAAGTCATCTTGCCAATCCCGAGGAAACTCTCGAACACTTCAGCTGCGGCAAACATGCTGATGCCGATGTGGATCAGCAGTGCGCCCATGATACCAACAAATGCCAGAAAAGCCCGGGTGCCGACCCCGTATCGCTTCTCGAGAAACTCCGGCAATGTAGTGATCCGGCTGCGGAAGTAGAATGGAGCGAAGACCAGTCCGAGAATAATAAGGCAAAAGGACGCCATCCACTCAAAGTTGCCGATCACCAGCCCCTGGTCAGCGCCGGATGCAGCAAGCCCCACCAGGTGAATCGTAGATATATTTGAGGCGAACATCGCCGCACCGATAGTGAACCAACCCAACGACTTGTCGGCCAGGAAATATTGCTTGCTGGATGCATGTCGCCGGTAGCCCACCCAGATGCCAATGATGGTGATACCGAGCATATAAGCAATGATCACGGACAGATCGAACGCATTAATTGTACCCATGACTAATCCTTCCTTTCTATATGCCATCGCTTGCCGGCACCTGAGACCAACATGATATTCCCCCAGGCAGTAAAATCCCCGGTTCTGATTATCGTCTTGACGTGATGACTGCGTTGTTTTAATTCAGCGTGCGGAATCACTTCCAGCTCCACACCGTCACCGAACGCTTCAGCAGCCTTTCTAAAATAGGCCGGATTGTGCTGCTCGGTTTCCTTGGCAATCACGAGCTTCTCCACGGAATGAAACTTTCGCAGTTCTGCAAGCACATCGAGAATCTGCGGTACACCCTCTGACAGCGCGATATCAATCAACTCCACCTGGTCCGGACACGGAAAACCCGCATCCACCACCATCATCAGATCCATGTGCCCCTGACGGTTGAGGGCCGAATCAATCTGACCGTTTATCATTCCAACTTCTTTCATAGCTATCTCTTGAAAGTGGTTTCCTATTTAATTTTATAATATCTTATTACTCATCTCTCTGCAATCGTATTCAAATCTAATTTATGTCCAGAACTCGGCAATATCACACGTGACATAAATTTTCCGGCGAAGTTCGGACCCTCATCTAAAATCTTTCAAGGCCGCTCAAAACGGGTTTTTGCGCACGATCTTGAAAACAAAAGCATAATCACACGGTTTCATTTTCGGGGTTTCAATACTCAGACCTTGTTTTGTCATCTCCCACTTAAGTTCCTTGCCATCCCCGAGCATCGTAATGGAGGCGATTTCCGACGGATACAACCCAGCCCAACTTCGCCCTTTGGGGGCCAGGCTTTTGATGAGCACCTTTTCGCCAGGCCAGGCGAGAGCAATAGCGTACAGGTTGTTGTCCTTAATCGTGAAGCGGATGTCTTGGCCAGTATAAAGGATATCGTTCTTCTCGTTAAATCCATATTCACTGGGTTTATTTATCTGAGCCGGGCCCTCTCCGGCAACTCCCCAACAAGTTGTGCCATAGATGGCTTCACCGTTGACCTGAAGCCATTTTCCCAAACCCAGCAATCGCACTTTGGCCTCCTCCGGGATGGTGCCGTCAGGCTTCGGGCCGACATTGAGCAACAAGTAACCGTTCTTGCTGACCCGATCCACAAGGTTATCGACGAGGTTGTCCACTGACTTGAATCCCAGTCCCTTAACATATCCCCATCCCTGTCCACTATCAATTGAGGTGTCTGTTATCCAATCGTAGTAAGCCAGGTCTGGTTCCTGACCTAATTCCCAATCGAGGAGGGCAACACCCGGAGGCAAGTCATGCGATTTGTATGTGACCACGACTTCTTTTTTATGCGCAGAAGCATAATTATAATAATAGGCGAGCATTTCCTGCTTGTAGGTATCGGTGACCGAGTTTAGTCCGAAGTCGAACCAGATGAAGTCCGGGTCATATTTATCAATAACTTCGATGATCTTGCCCTTCCACTTATCGAGAAAGGCTTTATCGGGCAGAGCACCCTTTTCATGGATGGGTCCATAAAGACCTGAGTAACGGGGGTCACTGCAATCGTAGCGCTTATCCCATGTTGGAAAGTAGAACCAGTTCTCAGCATGATGAAAAGCGGTGACGAATTTCATGTTGCGTTTTTTGATAGCTTTGGCAAGTTCGCCCACCACATCCCGCTTAGGACCCATTTTAGCAGCGTTCCACTCAGAGTACTTGGTGTCCCACATGGAGAACCCGTCGTGATGCTCCGCCACTGGTCCGGCAAAGCGGCTCCCGCCTTTTGGAAAAGATCTGCCCACTCATCGGCATTGAACTTCTCACCAGTGAACATGGGAATTAAATCTTTATAGCCGAATTTCTCCAGCGGGCCATAGGTAGCCTCCCAGTATTTTCGTTGCGGCCCCTGGTCATTCGCATAGGCGCGGTTGGCAAACCAGGTGCCGTTCGGGCCTTGAGCCGGCACGGAATACACTCCCCAGTGAGTGTAAATACCAAACTTACCATCCCGTAGCCACTGCGGCGTGCGATAGTTCTTCAGGGAATTCCATGTTGGTTCGTAAGATTTTTTGGGGGCAGTCGCTCCGCCAGCCATCCCGGCAATCACGATTAACATTAACATCGAGTGTAGGATTTTTTTGCTAAGCAACTGAATCATTTGGTTCTCCTAATAAAGAAATATTAATCACTATTCACCATTTAAATTTCTCGAGGGTGAACATTTTATTGTCTGAGTTTTAAGTAATAGTTACAATGCCATTTTGCGGAAATTTAGGATAATTTTGCGACAGATACATTTAGAGCGTTTAACAAAAAGAGTACAGATGCCTGTTTTGATACTAAAAACGCTATTTTTGTTCATTATGTTAGAGGTTCTAAAGATTTTTATCACCGTATTTAGCATGTTTATAAAATAATAAATTGACATAAATTTTTTTTGGTTATACTGAAGTGATTGTAAGTTATTATTTGAAAGATAATTTATTACAGGGTCACACGGTTCCGTACCAAGGCAGCACCGTATAGCACTGGACTTAATAGTTGCTGGGTTTGTGCCCGTTCAAAAGGCATACCAAGGGCGCAGTGCCCGGCCCTACTTGCCTCTGGACAATTGGCAAAGGCACATTTATATCTAAAATGTATCCATATATATACGAATGTCTTAAACTATGAACCGTGAACATTTTTAGATTTCCGCCTAAACTATCCTTGCCATAGACCTGTTGTAAGCTGGCTTTAGTAACATAATGCTGAAATATCTGCCTGATTCTGTTTGGTGTATATGGCTTATTCCAACGTCTTCCGGGGTGAAATAGGTAGGCCTCCGGCATTCTTACTCATATCACCTCGCTTACTCATTAAACCTTTCTGCTTCAACATGCTTTTGATTTCATTGGTCAAGCCTTTTGGCAGATAACTTATCCTTGCATGTTTTGTCTTTGTATTTTCAGCAGGAAAGAAAACAGTGCTTCTGCTAAAGTTTAAATGCTTAACCTGAATTCTCACAAATTCACCTACTCGACAGCCAAGTTCATAAATTATTTCGAAAATAAGCTTGTGTGTGTAATTGTCTATGGAATCAAAGAGCTGGTTGGTTTCCTCGACTGTAAAATGGCGAATTATTTCTCCGAAACGTTCATATTTCTTTGATGATTTCTTGTTCTGTGTAGTAGAAATTATTTGGTCTTCCATCTTTTCCCTACAAATGTGAAATCTCGTGAGTTTATAAATCTTCTTCTCGGACTCCGATGACCGAAAAGTATTTAAACCTCAAAGTCTTAATAGAAACATAAGGTTACAAAAATTCAAAGCTCACAAAACCAGTTCAATCCTGACAAATGCTTATACACCTGAAAAAGCTTAAGCAGGAAACAACCCGGTTTTTTAAAAACTTGAATTTCAACAAACCTTTAAAATTGGCTTATTGCGCCCGGAAATAAGGTATTTCAGGCAGATTAGCCCTTTAAGGATAAAAAGCCTTAAAAGAATTTCTTAGCTGTTGCTATATCATTTTAACTTCGATTACTTTTACAATTAGATTGCAAATATTTCTGCAATAATTTTATCACATTTGTAGTTTCCACAAATAAAAAATGTTCTGTCACCGACGGCATTTTATTACTGATGCGACTTTAATATAGTCGGCCTCGAATCCGGCGTTGTTTCGATAAACGCTCCTTTCCAAGAGCGTTTTTAAAACGCCTGCTCTCGGCCTCAATATATACTGCATCAGCAAAAAGTTTATAAACTTCCATCTATTAGTACGATCGTACTGATTGGTATTAACCAATCGATAAGGAATAACCGGAAAATGTCAAATAAACCAGAAACTGTTTTCAAGGTTGGAGCTGTCAGAGCAGCGGTCTTTAGAAACACAATTGAAAAAGCAGGCAAATCAATTCCACTGCCAAAAGTGGTTATTGAGGTAAGGTACAAGGATAAAACCGGTCAGTGGAACGGAACCAACAGCCTGAGTATAAATGACCTCCCTAAGGCCATATTAGCCTTACAGAAGGCATTTGAGTACTTGATGGAGCATAAAGACTCAGTACAGCCCGGAAACAGCTTTACGCCTGAAGAACTCGATTAGAGCTGCTCTAACAACATAATCAGAAAATCAATTCGTTTAATTTAGATGTTCCTGTCTTACAGTTTGAAACAAACACATTTCTAACAATTTTTTAAGGAGAATTTTTATGCAAAACGAAAATGAAAGAATATCACAATTTATCAATCTTGTTGCGCCGTTTGTCTGTGTTATTGTAAGTACAATGATACGGATAAGGACAGCCCTGGAGCAGGGAAGGTTATGTGATTTTTTCTCACTGGTAAGAAGTATCCTCAATACCTACAGTCCTGACAGTCCGTATGTGTCTTTGTATGACTGGTGCGGAGTTGCCTGCTAGTCTCCTCAATGAACGATTTTTGCAGGGCTTGGTTTTTTAATTTCTGGCCCTGGCGGACAGATAAGCTAAGTCGTTTGTACCTGGCGGCTATTCCGCTGTCAGGATAATCTTGAACATCTCGCAAAAAAGCCAATTCCATGTTTTTAGCTAAGTCGACTTTTTTACTAATTGTGCTATCGCCATCTGTATCAGCGAGCAGACGAAAATCCTCTTCAACCATAGCTGGAGCAATATCCTGCATGTGTTTTTTGACATAAGTATCTGTGATTTTGCCTTTTTCAATAACAAATTCGGGTATTGAAACTTGAAATGGATGTGCAATCCTGCCTTGAAGTTTTACAACTGCCTGGCCAACTTCGAGTGAACCCAATATGTCTTTTTCCTTATCGAGCAAGAGACATTGGGCTACGGCATTTACATCTGTTCGGGTTTTAAGATTCATGCAGATCGTACAATATGTATTCCCCAGTGCGTAAAGTGATATTTTACTTGGATGCTGGTCAAGTAATATAAGGCTCACCCCGAATTCACGTATCTCACGGAATATAATATCCATCACAGATTGGCCTCCAACAAGGGACCTTCTCTCATCGCTCAATACATGATGGGCCTCCTCAATAATAATTGCATGTTTAAAATCCTCTCTTCTTTCTTCAGCCATACGCTTATGATGCAAATATAGCATACATGCTTGTACAAAAAATGTTTTATCCGACTGTGTAAGGGCATCCAGTTCTAAGATAACGTTCTTATCAAGAATATGGTCAATACTATTATTGTTATTGGTATTAAGTAATGTATCCATATCTCCAAAACATAGGGTTGCCAGGGCCCTCAATGTAGAAGATAGCCAGCCTGATTCTCTGCCACGAGCATCCATGCCCCTTGCTTTAATTAAAACATCCTTAAGGGTCAATAATATTTTAGTGACAACAATATTATTTCCTTCGGCAGACAGGCCGTTTTTCTATATCCTTATCCAAAGTTCAGGTTTTAAAAACTTTATGTTGCTTACATCCATCTGTTTTTTGCCCACGGCGTTAAGAACGCGATTTGACAGGTTCATGAAAAATGTCTTTCGTCCGCCTATTCCATGTTTTGCCGGAAAACCTCCTCAACTGGAAGGCCACTGAAAACTTATGCTTTTTGTACTCTCAATATCACAGTAGTAAAGCTTTTTGATAGCTCTAAATCTTTTGGATAATTGTTCCAAAGGTTGTGGTATAATTACTGATTCTTAAACAACTTTTCGCAAATCATATATACCCTCGTTTTCGCGCAAGAACTCTGATAAATTGCCTCAGTTCTCTTCAAGAAACCGGCGGCAGACATTCGCTATATTGAGGGCCGCTGAGCCGTTCTGAACCGGCATGAGCCGACGCAATTCGTCCATTGCAAAATCAGAGTAGGTTTCTTTGCCAAGTGCAATGCCAACGAAAGCTGTTGACGAAAACCGAGTAATCAGAACATCGCAATTCGCTATCATTTCTTCGGCGCTGCCAGTAGTGAACACCATGGCTCCAGGTGTATGCTTGCGGATTTCCCTGGTAGCACGCTCTGCATTTTCGTTCGGGTGAAGTTTGAAGATGAGTTGCCTGCCGCCGGCGATTTCGACCGCTTTCTGAAGAAAAGCCTCGCGGTCCTCGCCCTGGAATATCTCCCGCAGCGGTGATGTGCAGACCAGCACATAGTGCCTGTGGGGAAAGTCGTTGCTGCAATATCGCTGGCAGTTGTCGAAATTGGGTATTCCCGTAACGATTATCTTTTCGGGGCGTGCGCCTTTGCGGATGAAGAAATCGCGATATCCCTCGCTTGCGACGCAGAAAGCACGGTATGCATCGCTCAGGCCGGTAGCCGATGTACCCGCCAGCCAGCGAGGAAGGAATCGGAAACGTTTGACGAGGCGAAACAAAATAGTTTCTGCATCCGTAATCCCCTCCTGAACCAGCACGATTTTATTGTCTCTAATGTTCTTCTGCATGTACACGTCCGAGCAGGTAACTACAAGGTCGTAAGGCTTATTCTTCCCCTGGTAGTCGATGGGAAGATTATTATTTTGCAGATACATCCGGCATTTTTTCGCCAGCTTATCACCTATGATAGTGAACTCCATCAACCCGAGTCTTCGAAATATCTCGTGAAGGCCGTCGCAGTAATAGGGTGAGAAGGAGTGCTCATACTCGCCAAGGTGTTTGGATATCTGATGCATCTGGGTTGTCTGATTCATTGAACCACAAATAAAAAAGATTCTTTTTCTCATTAGTATTTCCTTATCACCGTTACAATTTAGGGGCTTATCATTACGATAATCTTCATATTTGCTTAACTCCTATTTACCCAATCGCAGCACATACAGGTCGGAAAACTGTTATACTCCAACTTTCCAAATTTCCTTCTGACCGAAGATAGCACTGGCCCATTCCAAATTTCTTTAACAGTCTGGGAATTAAGGTCTCCCATGACCTGGACACCATTATAATCCATACAACAGGTAACGACCCGGCCATCGCAGAGCACTGTCATAGCTGTCCAGGGGTAAAAACAGATAGAAACTATTCTTTCCCCTACACGGTTATAAGCTCTCCCGCCGCCATAGTTATGCAAAGATGTGATATTCAAACAATCACCGGCATTCTTGTCAATTAAAGAGTTCCACAGAACTTTAAACTCCTCCGTCTTGGCATTATTTGTTTCGTGAGGAATATATTGAAGTATTAGCTGCGGGTTCTTTCTCTTCATTTCTTTCCTTATCCTCAAAAAATCTATAATATTTTGAAAAGTAACCTTAAAATTCAGCCTCCTCATGGTTGAATTATATGATTCTTCATCGGTTCCGTAAAAACTAATCTTCATCTTATCTAATCCCGCGTTAATGAGCTTTTTCGATGTCTCAGGGCAAAGTAATGAAGCGTTAGTCACAATATAAGTATGCTTTATTCCACAAACCTTTGCCAGCTTTATCCTCTCTGGTAATAATGTATCTAAAAGCGGCTCTCCAAACCCGTGTAAATGTGTAACGGGTTTGCGCCTCATACTGGACACTTCTTTAATTATCTTCTCGAATAATCCAAAATCCATAAAGCCCGGTTTTCTTGTGAGCTTTTCACGAGGGCACATAACACACTGTGAGTTGCAGCAGTTTGTATTCTCGAGCATTATCACAGACGGCAGCGGAAAATGATATCTGTAGTACGGATAAAAGACCATGCCATTCTTGACCAATGACAACAAGTACCTGGTTGTCTTGTCTTTAATATTGAGCCTAAATTTCCAATTTGCCATCATAAATATTATTTACCTGAATGTATGAGCCGCTCTGTTAAGAAGCAACTTCTCTATAAGCACGAACCTTTTTTTGCCAATTTCTAACACTACGATATAAGACTACAATTATTCGACAATCTGTGATCCGATATCGCTACCCTTCTTCCCATTTGGTAGTCATCATGCCCAGTACGAAGACCACGGCGGCGAAAACCCCTATAATCACAGAGCAACGCAATGCAATCATATTGTCCAGAAATATCATAGATCCCCGAAGTCCCTCGTTCACATAGTACAGAGGCAGTATCCTGGAGAACTTCTGCAGGAACCCCGGCATCATCTCGACGGGAAAGAATGTCCCCGAGAGGAACATCATCGGGAACATTATGGCGTTTGCCGCAGCGGCGGCGCTCTCCGCTTCCTTCGCGACGCGGGTGAGTATCATCCCTATCCCGACGAACGCGAAGACGTCAAGCACAACGAACACAGGCAGCCAGAAATTCAACTGAAGACTAACGTCAAAGACTGCGTAGCTCACTATTAGTATCGAAATCGTAGAGATGACCGAAAGCAGGAACTGGTACAGAACGTTCGACAGTATCCAGTCGGTATGGGTGATGGGGGTGGTGGATAGTTTTTTGATAACGCCTTTTTGCCGAAGCTCAGCGTTAACGTTTACCGCACCGAACAGGCTCGCCGTCATTACCGTCATCGCGATTATGCCTGGGACGAAGAAATCGATGAATCGGTATTTTCTATTGAGTATCGATGACTTGTCTGGCGTGATAAACGGAGGCTTGCCGGACATCTTCTGGTTTATCTCGGCGAAAACCGAGTTCAGGATTTGCATCTTCGTGTCCACCGAAGTAGAACTGGGGTCGTATATGTATGTAATTGTAACGGAAGCAGTGAGGTCTTTGTGTTTCATCCTCTGTATGAGGGACTTTTCATAGTTCTTGGGAATAACCACGACCAGATTTAGCTTGTTTTCCTTTGCGTACTGCGTGGCGTTGATGGCCGGGTCAACCTTGGTTATCTTGAACTTCTCGTTGTGCTCGAGGGTCCTGACAAGCTCTGCAGACAAATTAGTCTCGTCGAGGTCCTGCACGTAAAAATCGAAACGCACATTATCCTGGTTCATGAAAATCGTGCCGAACACGAGTATCAGGAGTACAGGGAAAGCAACCCTGAAGAACACTGCCGTTTTCTCACGGTAGAAGCTCTTGATGCTCACGATGAGATTTGCGCCGATGACACGTAAACTCATTGGGGCACCTCCCCGGCAAGGTCTCCGCGGAGTGCTGCGCCGGTGAGCTTCAGGAAAACCTCTTCAAGATTAGGTTTGCGAACGTCCAGGCTGAGGAATGATGCCCCTGCGTCCTTGATGGCGTTCAGTAGCTTCTGGACATCGTCGTGGTGCTGCACCCGTACCTTGATGTTATTGTGGTTAGCATTGACCGGCTCGAAACCTATCTTCTGAACGATTTCAAAGACTTTTTCATCAACGGACTGCAGCGTAAGAACCAGATAATTTGCATTCTTCCCTATAAGCTCACCGGGAGAGCCAATCGCGACTATACTTCCCTTGGAGATTATTGCAACAGTGTCTGCAAGAAGCTCTGCTTCCTCCATATAGTGTGTGGTGAGAAATACCGTCTTTCCTTTCTTCTTTAGACCCAGCAGGACATCCCATACCTCACGCCTTGCGCGGGGATCGAGCCCTGTCGTCGGCTCGTCGAGGAACACGACCTCGGGGTTGTTCACGATCGCAATTGCAATTCCGAGGCGCTGCTTCAATCCTCCAGAGAGGTTCTTGAACTGCTCTTTGCTTTTATCCTTGAGGTTCGCAAGCTCTATCAGCCCGTCGATATCGGTGTTCCTGCAGTTGAAAAGCCTTGAGTAATACTGAATGGTCTCCCTGACTGTTATCCTATCGAATGAGCTGAACCCCTGTGGGAGAACGCCGATGCGGCGGACGATTTTGCGTTTCTTTTTCGTGACATTCATCCCGAGAAGGTTCACCTTTCCCGACGTTGGTGTGCGTATTGTTTCAATTATCTCAACGGTAGTGGTCTTGCCGGCGCCGTTAGGGCCCAGAAAAGCGAACATTTCGCCTTTCCTGACGGTGAACGATATGTCGTTGACTGCCAGTAGATTCCCGTAACGTTTCGTTAGTTTCTCGACGTCTATTGCGTGTTCAGCTTCTTTTGTCATGGACCACATTATCTCTATTTAACGTCAGTAGTAAAGTGGCCTGCTCAAATACAACCAACCGCAAACAAACTTTGTTATTTTAGAAAAACAACAGCAGGTACCCATTACTATTTTTATCGTCATGCCTGGTGTCAAACACTCAACGCTAATGCGTGAATCCAACCTTTACCAGTTAGCGCTAAAACCATGGCATCCGTTCATAAAAACTGCCAGTGCAAAAAGGGCGATTACCAAAACATACTTGTAAACTGTGTTTAATTTCATGTTAAATTTCCTTTTAATCAGTATTATAATTGTAAATTCGTTTTAGTTTCATACATACGCTTTACTGATTGTCAAACATACTATCATTTTAACAAAAAAAAGCGGTTTTACGGAGAGACAACCTTTACGTTGAATTCCACTGAGGTTGGTTCGCCGACTGTCGGAGTTCCCTTCACAGAGACGATATACTCACCGAGAGCAGCGTCCTTAGTCGCCGTAATCGTGAGTTGCACATCCGGTTTGTCGCCGGCCTTGACGATAACTTTGGCCGGGTCGAAAGTGATGCCTTCGCCCTTGGACAATTTAATTTCCAGCGTCACATCCTGCTTAAAAGAATCGCCTCTCTCCAGAGAGATGGTAACGGTTTGGATTTCACCCTGTTTTACCTTCGTGTTGATCAGCGACAATTATTCTTACCTTCCGGCGACAGTTAAAAGTTCCGGATGAATTAAAGTTGGAATATGCTATCTGAAACTCATTAAGTCAGGAGATTTCAGATGGTTAAAGACAAACAGGTAAGGAGATTGTTCGCTATGAAAAACAAATGCAAGACCTTATATCAGCTTGCAGACAAGGCTGGTATAAGCACTAAAACCGCCCGCAAGTATTTAAAAACGGGCGTGCTGCCCAGCCAATGCCAAGCTATCCACGACTGGCCCACCCATCCGGATGCCTTTGCAGGGGATTGGCCATGGGTTGAAGAATTCCTCAAAAACAACTCCGGTCTTGAATCTAAATCGCTTTTTGAGGCTCTGCAGCGTGAATATCCCGGTAAATACCAGGACAGCGAATTAAGAACCTTCCAGAGACGAGTAAAACAATGGAAAGCCTTGTCCGGTCCGGCTCAGGAAGTGTTTTTTCCACAAATCTATAAACCCGGCCAATGGTGCGAATCAGACTTTACCAGGATGAATAAGCTGGGTATCACCATTTGCGGCATACCTTTTATTCACATGCTGTACCATTTTGTATTGTGTTTGTCGAACTGGGAAACCGTCACGGTATGTTTTTCAGAAAGCTATGAAAGTTTAAGTGCCGGTATTCAAAATGCCCTCTGGAAGTTAGGCGGCATACCACGCTATCATAGGACTGATAATTTAACCTGTGCGGTTAACAAGGTAGGCAATCCTGAGGAATTCACGGCTAACTATCAGGGTCTTGCGAATCATTATGGTTTCCAAAGCTGTAAAATCCAGCCTCACTGTCCGAATGAAAACGGCGATATAGAGCAGCGTCATCACAGGTTAAAGAGAGCTGTTGAACAGGCGTTAATCCTTAGAGGAAGCAGAGATTTTAACAGCAGGAAAGATTATGAAATGTTTCTTGAAAAGCTGCTCGACCAACTCAATACCGGCCGCACAAAACTCTTGGCCGAAGAGTTAAAGGTTCTGCGGCAATTGCCAACCCGCAGGCATGAAGATTTCACCAGGGATAAATGCAGGGTAAGTCGTGGCTGCACGGTCCGAGTTCTTAAGAACAGCTATTCTGTTCACAGCAGGCTTAGGGGAGAAAATGTTGACGTTCGAATATATGCCGAACATATCGAAGTCTGGTATGCTCAAAGAAGAATTGAAGTATTGCCCAGATTACACGGTGAAAACGGTCATTACATCAATTACCGCCACGTTATAGATACCCTTGTTCGCAAACCCGGGGCGTTTGAGAACTATTGCTATAAAGATGATATGTTTCCCACAAGTCAGTTCAGGATCGCATATGATCTCCTGCGTGATCAACATGGGATGAAGCAGGGTAATAAGCAGTATCTGAAAATTCTTGAATTAGCTGCCAACGAAAGCCAGACATCTGTCAATGAAGCTTTGCGGTTCCTGATCAACCATGCAGATGCGATTGATTTTGATATGGTAGAACAAATAGTCAAATCCGAACAACAGCCGCCGGATGTCACTGACGTTTGTGTTGGCGATATTGATCTGAACAGTTATGACTGTCTACTTGAATCGGCGGAGGCACTACTGGTATGAGTAAAAATGATCTGGATAATCAGCTTGTAAACCTTCTCAAAGAACTTCACCTGCCGATGTTCCGTGAATATTACGCCGAGTTCGCTCAGAAGGCTATCGCCGAAGATATGGGTTATTCACAATATCTATTGGAATTGGCTCAGCGTGAGTGTGATGTTCGCAGAGCCAATAAAATCGCAAGGCTGGTAAAAGCCTCAAAGCTTCCTATGGAAAAGACCATGGCAAACTTTGATTTTAAACGTATGCCGTTGAAGATACGTCAGCAGGTCAAAATTCTTTTGGAAGGTTCATTTGTTGACAGAACAGAGAATATTCTTGCATTTGGCAAACCCGGCAGCGGTAAGACACATTTACTGTGTGGTATCTGTCATGAACTTGCCCGGCAGGGAAAAAAGGTTTACTTTACTACGTGTGATATGATGTTGCAGGAGTTATTACGAGCCAAGCAGGAGTTGAAGCTGGACAAATGGCTCAAGAAGCTGTCACAGTACGAGGCATTGATGATAGATGACTTCGGCTATGTCAAACAGAACCGCGAGGAGATGGAGGTGCTGTTTACCTTATTAGCTCATTGTTATGAACGTGGCAGCGTGTTGATTACCAGCAATCTGCCGTTCAGTAAATGGGAAGTCATCTTTAAGGATCCGATGACCACTGCAGCAGCGATTGACCGGCTGGTACATCATAGTGTGATCCTTGAATTGAATGTACCGAGCTACCGAGCTGAGGAAGCTCAGAGACGGAAAAATAAGGACACGTAATGTCCGAAATTTTGCCCCCCATGGGGGCACCTCCTAAAGGCTATAAGCTAAGGTAAGTGTTATGAAGTAACGGTAAAAATAACTGTCGTTGAAGGGAAATTATAATTGACGCCGGACAGGCAATAGATTTGCTATTCCAAAAGCAACAAGGTTTCGTAGGTAGGGGTATGAAAGCTATGTTAATAATTTTTCGAAGAGGATAGAAATGAAAATCTTAACTAATAGAGAAGAGAAGAGAACGGCATTGTCTGAATTTGATGCTGGAGACAGGTTAAGTAGAAGTTCTGCGCACAGCCTTCGTTTCCAAAGATTTGATGATGCTGATTTTATAGGGGGGTCTGCCGCATTCAGTTCTATTATCGAATTGATAAAAGCCATTGCCGCCCGAAGATGTTCTGTAATAATAACTGGTGAAACCGGTGTCGGTAAGGAAATGGTCGCTAGGCAAATTCACAGGGCTAGCGGCCGTGTCGACAAAGTATTTGTTCCTGTTGATTGTACTACACTAACGGGGCAGTTGTTTGAAAGCCAGTTGTTCGGTCATACGAAAGGGGCCTTTACAGGTGCTGTTGATAATACGCTTGGGTTTTTCAGGGCGGCTGACGGCGGTACAATTTTTCTTGACGAGATAAGTGAAATGCCGTTGGAACTTCAGACCAAGTTGCTGCGTGTTCTTCAGGAGGGGATGGTAACTCCGCTCGGTTCAACAAAGCCGTGCCCTGTAGATGTTAGGATTTTGTGTGCTACCAATCGTAATTTGTCAAGGATGGTTAAGGAGGGCATATTTCGTGCTGATTTATATTATCGGTTAAACGTGGTTAATCTTGAGATACCGCCGCTCCGCCAGCGAAGGGAAGACATTCTACCTCTTGCTGAATACTTTCTGGCGAATCAGGCGATGTTTTATGTTGAACCGCCGAAAGTTTTAAGTTCTGCTGTTAAGAAACTGTTTTTGAATTATTCCTGGCCTGGCAATGTTCGAGAGCTTGCAAATGCCATCGAGCGTGCTTATGTTCTGACGACAGGGGTGGAAATTCAGCCTGTGGTGCTACCTTTTGAAATTATAGTGGCTGACTCGCCGTCTTATCCGAAACACGAGTTGCCTACTCTCGATGAAGTGAAACACAGGATTATTACTCAAACCCTTGAGTTCACCAGCGGTCGCAAAATGGCGGCGGCCAAGATTCTCGGCATCGAAAGGCGGACACTGAATCGGCTGATTGAGAAACTGAACATTTCATCGACGAAAAAGTAAGATGTCTAAAATCAGTTTTGGTGAATTTATATAGGTATAAATGAGTCTAAAATGTCAGATTTAAGTCAACAAAATAATGAGTCGACTGTAATGGATGAGAACACAGATGTCTATTTGGATTGGGGTTTCGGCAACAAGGCTCGAGGGAGAATAACCGCTCCAGCGAAAAATCATTTACTGCCGCTGGTTCGTAAGAAGAAAATTCTTGAGGTTCGGCAACAGCTTGCCGAAGGCACATACGACATTGATGAGCGATTGAACGTTGCTCTTGACCACCTTCTTGATGACCTAATCGTATAGGACAGCACATAGGGTATTATTTGGAATAAATGAAAATGCAAATAAACTATAAGATAATCCATGCCAAAGATTTTATAAGGGCTAAACCCACTGGAGAGTTGGATTTGGAGCAAAGCAAAATAGGGCTTGGCCAAATTGTAAAAATGGTCAATTGTACCGACGATTATGAACTATTGCTGGATGTGCGGGAAGCCTATGGCAACATGGACCATAATGACATGTGGGAAATAGTTCTTGAACTGGAAAAACACAGGTCGGCGTTTCGAAACAAAATTGCTGTTCTGGCCAGAGACGATGAACAGTTCAACAAGGCGGTCTTCTTGGAAATGTGTGCAAATATCAGCGGATTTAAGATATCAGCTTTTGTCGATTTCGAGCAGGCTACAAACTGGTTACGGTCTTCTGATGGTCTGGATGACCTGTGGAAATAGCACCAATTATGAAAGAGTAAAGAACCACCAGTTAGGTGGATTCTAAACACAAATAAGATATTGTTAAATTATGGTACGTAGGCCGAAAGGTTTTGGAGGTAGAAGTATGAGCGAGAGGTTTGGCAAGGAAACGGAGACCTTAGTTAAAGCAGTCCAGCCTAAAAAACTGGCTTTCGAGCAGGCATTGCTGGCTTCGGAACACCGTTATCGCAGGCTCTTTGAGGCAGCCCGTGATGGGATACTAATTCTGGAAGTGGACACAGGACAGATAGTCGATGTTAACCCATTCCTAATTGAAATGTTAGGCTACTCACGCAAAGAGTTTTTAGATAAGAAGCTCTGGGAGATTGGTATTTTCAAAAATATTGCAGCGTCGAAAAAAGCTTTTCTGAAATTGCAAACTAAAGGTTATGTTCGCTACGAAGACCTGCCGCTCGAAACAAAAGACGGACGCCATATGGATGTGGAATTCGTAAGCAATGTATATCGTGTCGATCACGAAAGAGTAATCCAATGCAATATCCGCGATATCACGAAACGCAAGCAAATCGATATGCGGTTAAAAGAACTTAATGAAAATCTTGAGAAGAGAGTCAAAGAAAGGACACTATCTTTTGAAAAAGCAAATGAACAGCTCCGTGCTCTTGCCATTGAACTTACTCAAACGGAACAGCGGGAAAGAAGACGTCTTGCTCAGATGCTTCATGACCATCTCCAGCAGCTAATCGCCGGTGCCAAATTTAATCTCCAGGCAATTATTCGCACTGAAAAAGATCCTTCCCGGAAAAAATCGCTGCAGGAAATCGATGAATTTCTCAAACAGTCTCTCGAATCATCAAGAACGCTAACCGTTGAACTTAGTCCGCCGGTCCTTTATGAATCGGGTCTGCCGGCCGCTCTCGAATGGCTCTTCGGTCAAATGCGAAAAAATTATGATCTGCAAGTAGAGTTCGATAACTCACTGTACGAATCCATCCCTGAAGATATCAGTCTGCTTCTGTTTGGCGTCGCAAAAGAATTGCTCTTTAACACGGTTAAACACAGCGGCCAGTTGCGTGCGAAATTAAGTCTCAGTAAGATTGAGAATCAATACATTCGCATGGTTATTCAGGACGATGGCAAAGGTTTTGATGCGAAAAAAAATGAGTATGATGAAAAAGCTGAAAGATTCGGTCTGTTCAATATTCGAAACCGCCTCGAAATGCTCAAAGGAAAATTTTCTATTGATTCAGCGCCGCAGAAAGGTTCGAAAATTACTATCGAAGTCCCTGTTATATGGGCCAAGTCTGAAAAGCTAAAAGCCGGCAGGGTTAAACCTGCCGCAGTTGTTTCTCGCCAAGCTGCTGATGAATCTGACGGCAAAATTCGCCTGCTTTTGGTTGACGACCATGCAATTCTTCGAAAGGGACTGAGGGAACTGCTCCTGCATGAACTGGATATGGAAGTTATAGGCGAAGCTGTAGATGGTATCGAAGCAGTGGAAAAGGCAAGACGGCTGAGGCCTGATGTTATTTTGATGGATATAAATATGCCGAGAATGAACGGCATTGAGGCCGCAAAAGAAATTATCGCCTGCATGCCCGATATGAAGATAGTAGGCCTTTCAATACACGAAGATGAGGCGGTAGCTCGGAGCATGAGAAATGCCGGTGCCGTCGATTACATTACCAAAAGCTCCGCTACAGAGAAGCTTTGTGCGGCAATCCGAAAAGCCGTCAATTAATAGTGGTCTGCTCCCCAAAATCTAATCCAGTTTGAATGAGAGTATAACCGAAAAATAATATTATTATTTTAGGAGATTACTTTCATGAAAAACAAGTACAGTGGCATAGAGATTGTGGGTAAATTACGGCAGGCAGATGTATTGATTGGTCAGGGCAAGACAGTCCATGAGGTATGTCGGGAGATAGGTGTTACCGGGCAGACATATTATCGCTGGCGAAACAAGTATGGAGGAGCTGAGATATGTTGTGGATAGGTGGCGAATGGATTATAATCATTATCCGCCGCATAGCAGCCTTGGGATATATGACGCCAGCGACTTATGCGGCGACGTGCATTGGGCCTGACTCCGCTACGCTCCGTCAGCCCCAATGCGGAGTAAAGTGAGTATGGAATACTCTCATGACAACTGGTACAGAAAAATGGGGCAGATCAAGGTGAAGGCTTGCTGCCAAAACAATTTGAGCAAATAATGGTTAAGAAATTTTAATATATAAGAAATGAATTATGTTGTCCACTATACCAAGGCGGCAGTGAATAACAATGATAATGGCTGTAGAAAGTAAATATGTCAGATTATTTAGCAACACATATTAATCCGGATCAAATTCCTGACAATCTGGTTATTGGGCTGCATCGTCAAGCTGAGAAAATTCCGAATCAGCCTGCATTTATTCATCTACAGGACGGCCAGTCCAACCAAACCGTCCTGACCTACGCCCAGTTGGAACAGCGGGCACGTGCCATCGCTGCCCACCTACAGAACATGGGTTTAGCCGGCAAGCGAGTGCTGTTAGTCTATCCGCATGGGCTCGACTTCATTACAGCCTTCTTCGGCTGCCTGTACGCCAATTGCGTGGCGGTTCCAACCTACCCACCGCATCGTCAACGTATGCTAAATCGCTTCCAAGCTATTGCCGCCGATGCTGAGGCTTGTATCGCCATGAGCACTTCTTTCGCCGCAGCTCAGTTCCAAAGCTTGATTGAATCAAAAAGTGGTCAAGCGGCCACTATCATCCCGAATACATTGGCTTGCTACCGACGAAATTCCAGATGCCTTGGCCGAGCAGATGGAACGAACCTGCCATCACATCTGAGACGCTTGCCATGCTTCAGTACACATCAGGCTCGACCAGCCAGCCAAAAGGGGTCATGATTAGTCACGCGAACCTTATTGATAACACCCGCACATCCACCATGCTTTTGGGATACAGCGCCAGGACAGTGGTGTATTCTGGCTGCCCACATACCATGATATGGGGTTGGTGGGCGGCATCCTGGTCCCTGTGTTCGCCGGTGCCACAAACGTCCTCATCTCACCAGCCGACTTCCTCCAGAAACCCATCACATGGCTGGCCGCTATCAGCAAATACAGGGCAACTATCTCCGGCGGACCCAATTTCGCCTACGACCTTTGTGTCCGCAATATCACCGAAGAGCAACGAGCTACCCTTGACCTTTCCTCATGGGCACTGGCTTTCATCGGTGCCGAACCCATTCATCCCGCAACGCTCGAACGCTTTGCCGCCGCATTTGCCCCCTGTGGCTTCAAACCCAGCGCGTTTTATCCCTGCTACGGTTTGGCGGAGGCGACGCTCATGGTCAGTGGCGCGCGACGCGGCAGCGGCGCGACCGTACAATCCTTTCATGATACGGCGTTAACCAAAAATCATGTCGAGCCTGTGCCCGACGGTAATGGCACAGGCTCGTCGCTTGGTAGCCTGCGGATCGCCAGTCGATATTATGCATGTGGTAATTGTCAACTCAAAAACCCGCACTGAGGCCACCCCAGGCTGTGTGGGCGAAATCTGGGTTGCCGGAGCGTCCGTCGGCCAAGGGTACTGGCATAACCCACGCCTGACCAGCCGTTCCTTCAACGCATACCTGAGTCCACGCAGGCGAAGGCCCGTTCTTACGAACGGGCGACCTGGGTTTCATGTACGATGGACAGCTTTATATCACTGGCCGGCGGGAAGACTTGATCATCGTCCGCGGCCTGAATCGCTATCCACAGGATATCGAGGCAACGGCTCGCATGAGTCACCCGCTGCTGGAAGGCGGCTACGGGGCCGCTTTTGCTGTGGATGACCACGGCAGTCAGAAGACTCATTCTGGTACAGGAGGTCAAACACAACGGAAAGATGGATTTGAAGACTGGTACTGGATGCAATTCGCATGGCGGTACTCGATGAGCATGACTTGGCACTGGACACAATCGTGCTGGTACGAAGCGGCATGATTCCCAAAACTTCCAGCGGCAAAGTACAGCGTCATGACTGTCGCAAGGCATTTCTCAGTGGCAAACTTAAAACCCTTGCCGAATACAACGGCCTGATGGTCGAGAATGCCGACCCCTGCGACACCATCAGCCCAGGCATCAAAGGCACTGATTCTTCCGTTCCGCATCCGCACCATTCTTCGCAATCATCCGCTTTTACTGCCGTCTGCCAGCACGCCCATGCCTTGGCAGGTGCGGCTCTATCCGAACTGACACCAAATACACCCATCATCGCTCTGGGCCTTGATTCACTGCAGCATCTGGAACTCATTGCTGCAATAGAGAAAAACTTTGGTGGCTATATGCCCGATGCGGCGTACTGCCAGACGCAAACATTAGGGCAGCTGGCTCAGGCAGTACAGAAGCACCTGATCGATGGTCCACAAGTCAGACGTCCAGGCTGGCCAGATTCTGCCTGAACACTATGATTTCACCCAGTTTCCCGAATATGCTCAGTTGAAGCGTCAAGAGCGAATGCTGCTGGCAGTAACCGGTGACAATCCCGTATTTCCGTGTTGACCAGGGTGGAGCCAGAAACGCAGCATGCATCGACGGGCGTCAGCTCATTAATTTCTGCGTCTATGACTATGTCGGCATGTCCCACGATCCGGAGGTCGCCGCTGCCGCCAAGTCTGCGATAGACCGCTACGGCACCGGTGCCGGCGCCAGTCGGTTGATATCCGGCGAGAAGCAGGTGCATCGTGATCTGGAGCAGACCCTGGCCGCGTTTCTGAATGTCCCTGCTGCTATCGTGTTCGTTTCCGGCCATGCTACCAATGTCACCACAATCGGTCACCTGCTGGGACCGGACGATCTGATTCTCCATGACACTCTGGCGCACAACTCGATTATCCAGGGAGCCGAACTTTCCGGCGCAACCCGTCGAGCCTTTGCCCATAACGATTGGATGGCGATGGATGCGGTGTTATCCGAATGTCGCCAGCCGATATCGCCGCGTACTTGATCGCCATCGAGGGCGTGTACAGCATGGACGGTGACTTCCCTGAACTTCCACGTTTTGTGGAACTTAAGAAAGAAACATAAGACACTGATGCTGGTCGATGAGGCACATTCACTGGGAACCATGGGGCTAACCGGCCGGGGCATCGGTGAGTACTGGGGCGTAGACCGGTCTGACGTCGATCTGTGGATGGGCACGCTCTCTAAGTCGTTGGCCAGTTGCGGCGGATACATCGCCGGCTCGGCGAACTGGTCGAATACCTCAAATATACAGCCCCAGGGTTTGTCTACAGTGTGGGCATTTCCCCGCCCAATGCAGCGGCGGCCCTGGCATCACTAACGGTCCTGCAGCGTCAGCCCCAGCGTGTAGAACTGTTGCACAAGTTGTCAGCATTGTTCTTGAAACTGGCCAAAGACAAAGGTCTGGACACAGGCCTAGCCGCTGGTACACCCGTGATTCCGGTAATCGTAGGCAGCTCGGCCAAGAGCCTGCGACTGTCAAACGCTTTATTTCAGCGAGGTATTAACGTACAGCCAATTGTGTACCCCGTCGTACCCGAACACTTAGCCCGCCTGCGATTCTTCATCACGACTAACCACACTCGAGCACAAATCCACACCACTGTTAATGCCATTGCCGACGAACTCAAGATACTTGCCACAACGGTTAGTGAGAGACTGAACAATGAAACGGAAAAGGCTTATGAGCTTGACAAATAAAGAAATACAAAAACTAATTCCGACCTACGAAAGATGTAGAACACGGGTGACGGAGTTTGTTCAAAAAAGATTTTCTGACTGGAATTTAGCAGTAGACTGTGTCCACAAAAGAGCTAAGGCAATATGATGTTGTGTGCTTACAACGTGTCAAAGTAAGCGTACCTGTGGCAAAAATAAATAAGTGTAATCACCGCGAAATATGGATAGAAATTAATGAGTAATCAAGTTGTAGTCAGGCCGGTGGCATCGTGGCGAGATCGTCGGCGTTTTCAGCGCCTTCCTTGGTCCATCTACACTGATGACCACAACTGGGTACCGCCTATCCTTACGCAGGAGCGACAACTGCTGGGTTGGGGGCATCACCCTTTCTTCGACAATGCCCAGATAGTGACGCTGCTGGCAGAACGCGATGGCCAGGCAGTCGGACGGCTGGCTGTATTGATCAACCATGTTCACAACCTAAAGTATAACGAAAGGCGAGGGTTCTTCGGATTCTTCGAGTGTGTCGACGATGTGGTTGTTGCCCAAAAATTATTCGAAGCCGGTCAGGATTGGCTGCGTCAGCGAGGGATGACGGCAATGCGTGGGCCGACAAATCCGTCTCTCAATTATACATGTGGGTTGCTCGTCGATGGTTTCGATTGCTCCCCTTGCTTCCTGATGACCTACAATCGGTCTTATTATGCGGCACTGCTGGAAGCCTGCGGGTTCGTCAAGGCACAGGACATGTATGCCTATGAAATGGATATGAAACTGTTGCAGATACTGGTTGATCGCTACAAGCCGGCAGTACTGTCGATGCTTAACCGACCCGATTTGGTGATCCGGTCGATCAATCCTTCCAGAATCCAGAAGGAAATAGAGGCATATATTGATATCTACAATCGCTCGCTGGATGGCACATGGGGCTTCACACCTTTGCAGCCGCGAGAGGCACGCCATATCGCCAGCGAACTTCAGCATTTTATCGTGCCACAGTTCACTGCGTTTGCCGAGATCGACGGCCGGCCGATAGGCGCGGTATTTGCTCTGCTCGACTACAACCAGATTTTAAAAAAGCTCAACGGCAGATTGTTTCCGTTCGGCTTCATACGACTAATGACCGGACGACGGAAAATCACTACGGTTCGCGCCATGGCGATGACGATGGTGCCAGGCTACCAAGATGCAGGAATGAGTGTGGTGTTGATCGACAACCTGACGGGACCGGCGAAGAAGTGGGGCATCCAGCGTTGGGAATTATCGTGGGTGCTCGAGAGCAATAGCCGTTCACGCGGCACCCTTGAACGCGCTGGTACGAAGAGAACTAAGACCTACCGGATTTACGACACAACACTCTAATATCGGTCACACGAAATCAGAGCCATTCTATATGGCGATACCATTGGGCCGTTTCTTGCAGACGTTTAGCCAAAGCAGCCGCAGGCGACCAACCCAGATGTGTGCGTACCTTGGCCGATGAGCATGTCCACGACCCTGCCAAAGCTTCGGTGATTTTGTCACTATTTACCCAACAGGGATGCCGTCGGATCCGACCCATCGCGTCACCGCAGAGCCCGGCCAATTTCACTAGTGGCTCAGGTATGTGTAACACAGTTTCGCGCTTCTTTCCCAATGCCATTGCTATTGCCTGTCCGAGTTCGGTATATGTCGGATAGCCATCCACTGCAATGAAGTAGATGCCTTGCCCAGGCGATCCGTTGTGTTGTAGATGCTCGCCCTTCTCGGCTACAAGGAGCAGACCCTCGACCAAGTCTGCTACGTGTATTAGCGAGAAGCGTCGCTCACCTCTACCTGGTACGGTGTGTATATCCCAGCGTGCGATCGGACGGAATATTTTAAGCATGCTCCTGTCACCGGGGCCAAAGACTATCGGCGGACGTACGATACTGATAGGCATAAGTCCGGCATACTTGGCTGCGGCCTGTTCTCCGGCCAGCTTGCTGCAACCGTAAGCTGAAACAGGTGCCGGAGTATCGCTTTCTACCCAAGGCTGGCTACCGACGCAAGGCCCTGCTGCGGCCAAAGAGGAAACCACTACCAATACAGGTTTGTTAGTACGGTCAGCACAAGCGGCAGTGACGGATTCGACACCTCCTGCATTCACACGCATGAAATCGTCTTTACGCATCGCCTTCGTCAGCCCGGCCAGATGGAATACGATTCTGGCCTGTGACAAGGATAGTGCCCGTACAATGCTGGCACAATCGGTCACATCCCCAGTGACCAACTGAGCGCCGGTCGACCTCAGTTTGTCGATGCACGAGGTGGCTCGCACAAGACATGACACCTGATAGCCAAGCTCGATCAGCCGTCGCACTAGGTGCAACCCGATGAAACCACTGGCGCCCGTCACCAGCACAGGTTGTGAAATCCTATTGTTCATAGTCGTATTATAATGGTTCAGCGCGAGTTGGACATTGTCCAAATCCTGTTCGACACAAAATTTGCGATTTACAATTTAATATAACATTTATGTCTTCACTTGTATCATATAAGGTATTCAAACAAGTGGCAATTTATTTTTGTGCGGTATAAACCTGCGGCGTGGGAAACAGGGTATGTCTGCATATAACCTCTTTGCTCTCAATGCGATTACTCGTTTTTTTCTCGTATCCGAAGACCTGCTTGATACGCGAACCTATGACCTCCTGCGTGTCGAAAAGGCACTCCAATTATTACGCCTTGTCAATTAACGAGGGACTTCATCATCCGTGTGATTGATTTTTCGGTAAAGTTCCAATTCATTAAAGAAGACGTAATGACAAATGTCGCTTTTAATATTCTGTCGCAATTCTACGGGTGGAAACCCGTAGATGAAGTTACCTGCTACCACGACGATGATTACGGAAGTGAGGATTAGCGGTCAACTGGCCCGGCTTGCTGTTCAAAGGCTTCTTGGCCATGCAGATTTACAAATGGCAACAAGGTATGTGCAGGATGTTTCTGCACAAACAGACAGAGTTATTGAAAATAGCAGAAAGTATATAGTCGTTCCTGAAAAATAATTTAACTTTTTTATATATAGGGGACAAGAGCAATAAGCTATGATTAATTCAATGTTGTACGAAAGAGGTAAAAATAGCTGTCATCAGAGAAAAATTATGATTGACGTTGGTCATATGGATAAGCTAAAATCTTACTATGACTGGTGCAATAAAATGGGGCTGGTATGTAGAAGGTCGTATGTTTGAGGCATATACCGTCTATATTTCTAAAGTTTTTGAAAACGAGGGCTTATAGAAGGTTTTTCGACCACAAAAATTAATTCTCGAATTAACCGTGGTTATTGAAAAATAATTCGTACAATTTTTTGCAGTAAAATTTACAAGATTATATTTTATGGGGGTGTTTCAACGTCTCGTATGAAAGCACTTTGCCGACCACGATGATGCGGAACAACCGTTAAGGGATGTTATAAATGCGTTTTTTTCAAAACCTCAAGCAATGGATAGGGTTTATGTCCCTCATCCAAGGGATTCCGCGGTTCGAAGGGATGAATGATGTAGAACCCCCTCTTCGTGAAGAATTGTTCAGCAGCACCCAACGGGAAAGTCATGCGCGGTCATTGGCCGCGACACAAATTTTGGATTTTCGGCCAAGTTCGGAATTGCTGCTGCATCGGCTGGATGAAAATGAAGAGATCATTCGGAAATCATACGAAGACGTTGCCAATGCCGTTCGGAGAGGTCGTCCGTTGTCGGCAGGCGCGGAATGGCTGCTGGACAATTACTACCTTATTGAGGAGCAGATAAACCATATACGCCTGAATTTCCCCCCCCAATATAGCCAGAAACTTCCTCGCTTAGGGGCAGGTCATAGAAAAGGATTTCCTCGCGTGTACGATCTGGCATTGGAGTTAGTATCACATACAGACGGACGAGTTGATATCGAGAATATCTCGAATTTTCTTCGGGCATACCAGTCTGTTCGTCTGCTGAAACTTGGGGAACTGTGGGCGATGCCTTTGATGATAGGTCTGGCTCTTGTTGAGAATCTGCGACGTGTATCATACCGCATAGCATGGCGGAGACAACATCGAAGTTGGGCACTGGAATGGTCTGGGCGTTTTATTGAGATAATTCAAAAGGAGCCGAAATCCTTAATTACAGTTCTGTCTGATTTTGTGCGTTCTAATCCGCCTATGTCTGCTCCCTTTCTGGCGGAACTGACTTCGGATCTGCAGGGCAGGCACCAGTCGCTGGGATTGGTAATCAATTGGGTCGAGCAGGAACTGGCAGAACACGGGCAGACTCTTGAATTAATTCAGCAGGCTGAAAGTCATGACCAGGCAGCCGACAACGCGTCTATAGGCAACAGCATCACTAGTTTAAGAAAGCTTAGCACGATAGATTGGAAAGATTTTGTTGAGTCGCTCAGTGGAGTTGAAGCGATCTTGCGTCGCGACCCTCTAAATATTCATACTCAAATGGATTTCCGCTCCCGTGACATTTGCCGTCATCAGGTAGAAGAACTTTCAAAGTTTAGCGGTATGGAAGAAGAAGCCGTAGCCGAGGCTGCGATTAACATGGCTCAAGAGCGAACACGCACTCCAGATGCCGAAAATCGTCAGAGGACCGTAAGCTACTTTCTCACCGATGAAGGCAGGTCAGAACTGGAGTCGCGAATTCACTGCAGGTTGAGTTTATGGTGGCGACTATGCCGTAGTTTAAAACGGCACGCATTGCTGGTGTACCTGTTATCTTTCGGAGTTTTGACATGCCTGGCTACTGCCGGTGTATTCCGGGTTGTTGGTTTTGGGCCACACTGGATGTGGCTATTATTTGCGGTTATTACTGTTGGACTGGTGATTTCAAGGTCGGCTATTTCGATAATCAACTGGATTATAACAATTTTACTGCCTCCGCAAACCATGCTTAAGCTGGATTTTTCCAAAGGTATTCCTCCCGATCACCGGACTGCTGTTGTTGTTCCTACATTTTTATCTACACTTAGGACCGTAGAAAAACTGTTAGAGCAATTGGAAGTCCGGTATTTGGCCAACAAAAGTCCCAATATGGTAATGGCTCTTCTTACCGATTTCACCGATGCTTCGGAAGAAACTATGCCAGAAGATCAAGCGTTGCTGGATGCGGCATTGGTTGGCATCCGCAGGCTGAACTTGAAATATACTGCCGATAATCAGACGGTTTTCTATATTCTTCATCGGCCTCGCCTGTGGAATCCTGAAGAAAAATGCTGGATGGGGTATGAACGCAAACGCGGCAAGCTTATACAGTTTAATCAACTTGTGGAGGAAGGTATCACTGACCCATTCTCAGTAATTGAAGGTGACATTCAGGGCTTACGTAATGTCCAATACGTCATTGTTCTCGATGCGGACACTGCTTTACCTCCGCAATCTGCATGGAAGATGGCTGGAACTATAGGACATCCGTTAAACCGTCCCCTGATTGATGTGAAGCGCCGCTGTGTAGATAAAGGTTATGGTATGTTACAACCGAGATTGGCGACAAGTCTTCCCAATTCTCAGCAATCTCTTTTCGTTCGGTTATTTGCGGGTGACGTTGGTCTTGACCCTTACACTCGTGAGGTCTCAAATGTGTACCAGGATTTGTTTGGCCAAGCACAATTTGTGGGAAAAGGTATTTACGACGTCAAGGCGTTTGATGCCACTGTCGGCAACTGCTTTCCGGAAAACCGGATTCTTAGCCATGATATGATTGAAGGCTGTTATGCCAGATGCGGTTTTTTAAACGATATGGAATTACTTGAAGAACATCCCCGCCGGTATTTAGCGGATGTCAGCCGGAGATTTCGATGGGCGAGAGGGGATTGGCAGATTGCGAGATGGCTTTTGCCTACGGTGCCGGATCCGCAAGGTAAACTCTGTCGTAACCCTCTCAACTCGCTGGCCAAATGGATGATTATAGATAACCTCAGGAGAACGCTTGTGCCATTAGCCTTGTTAGTCGCTTTCCTCTTGGGATGGTTTGGAATATCCGATTCCGCGATAAACTGGACAGTGATGCTTGTGGCAATCTTTTTTCTGCCTAACCTGTTGAAGTCACTACAGGCAATAGCGGGCAAATCAAAGTATTTGAACTGGTCCACACATATATCACACGCTGTCCAAAAGGAATTGCGTCTCTGGGCTATAGACTTTCTCGATTTGCTGCTTGTACCGTTTAACGCCTTAATTTATTTGAAAGCCATACTGTTGACCACTTGGCGACTCATGATTAGCCACCGGCATCTGCTTGAATGGCAGACAGCCTCAGACGCTGATGGAAAAGTCTTAAATAACCTGATGGGAATCTTTGGAACTATGTGGATCGCACCCGCCAGTGCCATACTTATAGCAGCCCTGCTTGTCGCAGCGAGATTTACGCCAATTGCATACAATTTAAACTTGGGGCAATATCTGTCCGAGCCTCCAAGCGGATATATGACAGTTGGGACTATCTTTATTTTGCTAACAGGTTGGTTTGCTTCACCGGTTATCGTTTGGTGGTTTAGCTTACCTATTTTACCCTCAAAGCAAAAATTTAACGATGAACAGAAATTGTTTCTTAGAAAAATAGCTCGGCGTACATGGGCATTTTTTGAACATTTAGTCGGGCCTGAAAACCACTGGCTGCCGCCGGATAATTTTCAGGAGGACCCATTTATCGGTGAGGCTTACCGAACTTCACCTACAAACATCGGTATGGCTCTTCTTAGCAATTTGGCTGCCTGCGACTTTGGCTATATCTCAGCAAAGACGCTTATGGATCGCTCTGACCTAACATTTAAAACAATGGAAGAACTGCCCCGATATCACGGACACTTCTACAATTGGTATGACACCCGAACGCTTCAATCATTTCATCCCCGTTATATTTCTACCGCCGATAGCGGCAATTTATCAGGATCGCTGATAACTCTCGGAGCTGGTTTTGCGGAATTGGTCTATCATCCTATCCTCCCAGAAGGATGGCGAAATGGGCTGGAAGATACTGCTCAACTCCTGCTGGATGAACTACGTATGGCGTTGAAAAATCCGCCGCAGGGGATGGATGCAAACGGTATTCGGCGCTTACAAAAAACAGCCGCCGAACAGATTAAGTCTCTTGGGTTTGCAGCTGACACTTTGTCGGGGACATATCGAGTCTTAACCCTGTTTGCTTCGGCTTTATCTGAGGTTGAAAGTCTTGTCAGTACGAGCAGTGAACCGGATTTCTGGTTTCAAGCATTGCGAAATCAGTGTGAAGACCTGCGAAATGACCTGATTTATCTGGCGCCGTGGCTCGATTTAGACAGGGATGTCCATAGAACTCAACAGAAATTGCCCTTTGCAGATAGGATTCCTTGCCTGCATGATTTGGCTAATTTGAAGATTAGCACTCTGATGAACAATGTGCCGGAAATGCCGGAACAATCTGATAATAATTATGAATCTTCTTTAGCTTGTAATATTCTTAAGCTTTCTGCAACACGAGCTACTCAACGCATAACGGCCTTAGAAAATCTTCAGAATCAATGTCGCGAATTGTCTGAAATCGACATGAGCTTTTTATATGATGTTTCATCCAGATTAATGTCGATCGGCTACAATCGCGACACACACCAGCGAGACCCAGGCTTCTATGACCTGTTGGCTTCAGAGGCCAGACTTAGCAGCTTTCTGGGTGTGGCCACGGGACAACTGCCTATGGACCATTGGTTTTGTCTGGGGCGTCAGTTAGTTCCCGGCGACAAGGCTAACGTATTAGTATCCTGGAGCGGCTCGATGTTTGAATATTTGATGCCGTTATTAATGATGCCTACTTATGAAGCGACACTGCTCTATGAATCCTGTCGGGAAGCTGTGCGTCGTCAGATAAATTACGGATTAAGCCATGGTACGCCGTGGGGATTTTCAGAATCATGCTTCAATCAGATTGATGTTCAGAAAGTGTATCAATATCGAGGCTTTGGCGTCGCTGGTCTTGGTCTCAAACGAGGATTGAAGGACGACCTTGTGGTAGCGCCATACGCAGCGGCTCTGGCACTAATGGTTGAGCCTTTCACCGCTTGTCAAAATCTTCAAGAGATGGCCAATGAAGGGTTCGTCGGCCGCTACGGTTTTTATGAGGCTATCGATTACACTCGCAGCAGAGTACCGCAGAGAAGAAATTTTGCCATTGTCCGAACTTATATGGCCCATCATAGCGGGATGAGTCTGCTTGCCATGGACAATTCTCTCATGGGTGAACCTATGCAGCGGCGATTCTTGAGCGATCCGCGGATTAGTGCTTTCTTATTGTTGCTGCAGGAGCGAATACCTGTCACCGAGGTCAGAACAAAAATTGGAATAGCTTCGGAGAAACCTGAAACTGTCGGCCAGGCAGAACCGGCTCAGATCGCTTCACGTTCATTCACACGAGCAGATTCGCCAGTGCCCGATGTGCATCTGCTTTCCAATGGCCGCTACCATGTTCTTATTACCTCGGCAGGAAGTGGTTCCAGCCGATGGGAAAATCTGTCTTTGACGCGATGGCAGGAAGACATTACGCGGGACCATTGGGGAACTTTTTTATACCTCAGCGATATCGACACAGGCGACACATGGTCAGTAACTGCCCAGCCGACATGTCAACAATTTGACCATTATGAAGCCACATTCTTTCAAGGCGCCGTTGAGTTTCAATCTATACGAAATAAAGTAAAAGTGCAGATGAGGGCAGCGGTTTCTTCCGAAGACGATATAGAATTGCGACGTTTGTTGATTACAAATCTTGCTGGTCACAGCCGAAATTTTGAAATTACCAGTTATGCAGAAGTCGTACTTCTCAATGGTATCGATGCATGTGAACAGCCCGCATTTCACGGGTTGTTTGTGCAGACGGAAATCGTACCGGAAAAGGCGGCAATTCTTTGTATTCGGCGGCCCAAATCACCCGAAGAATCCTGGCCCATATTCTTTCATGGGATGGTCGTTCATGATATTGTTCCATCTGAGGAGGTTTCATTTGAGACAGACCGTTCACGTTTTATAGGGAGATGCAGAACAGCGGCTGACGCTGCCGCCATGAAAAATCCAGGTGCGCTGTCTGGCACCTGCGGTGCGGTACTGGATCCTGTAATGTCTGTCCGGCGTCGCATACATCTTGGGCCGGGACAATCCGTTACACTGGATGCTATCTGGGGAGTTGGGCAAGACCGTTCAAAAGCCCTGTTGCTTTTAGACAAGTATTATGACCACCACTTGGCGGATCGTGTATTCGAAATGGCTTGGACGCACAGTCAAGTTATGCTGCACCAGTTGCAAGCCATGGAGTCTGATAGTCAGTTATTTAGTCAGTTGGCCGGTCTTATCATATATTCCAACCCGCGTTTGCGCGCTCGACCCAGCCTGATTGCACGCAATCGCAAAGGTCAATCAGATCTTTGGGCATACGGTATATCCGGTGATTTGCCCATAGTAACTCTTCGAGTGTCTGACCTTGCGGGGATAGACCTCGTTCGACAGGTGCTTAAAGCGCACTCATATTGGCGCAATAAGGGAGTTCGAGTTGATCTGGTCATCCTGTGTGAAGCGTACATGGGATACCGCCAAAATCTTATGGATGCGATTGTCGGTCTGATAAACGCCAGTCTCGAGGCCAAATCTCTCAATCAGCCTGCTGGAATATTTGTGCGGAACATCGAACAGGTTCCAGAAGAGGATCGTATGTTGATTCGCGCAATAAGTCGAATAGTACTGAGCGACCGCGTTGGCACTTTGGCTGAACATCTGGAAAGGCACGCAATACCCAAATTTAACATGCCTTTACTAAAGCCAACGCGCAAGCCGGAAGAAAATTTATCCAGCGATGATGTCGCTGATACACCCCATCGTGAACTTCTGTTCTTTAACGGCTGGGGTGGATTTACTCATGACGGCAGGGAATATGTAATTATTCTGCGCCGGGGTCAGTCACGCCGGCGCCATGGGCCAATGTTCTGGCAAACCCGGGTTTTGGATCTGTCATCAGCGAATCAGGAGGGGCATATACCTGGTATCAGAACGCGCATGAATTTCGGCTAACGTCATGGTATAACGATGCTGTTGGTGACATAAGCGGCGAGGCCTTCTATATCCGTGATGAGGAAACAGGCAGATTCTGGTCGCCAACACCATGGCCGACTCGAGGTCGAACATCCTATGTTTCACGCCATGGATTAGGATATTCTGCTTTTGAACACAAAGAAGAGCGTATCTTCTCTGAAGTCTTTACTTATGTATCGCCATCGGCACCCCTTAAGTTTACAACCATAACACTTCGGAATCTTTCGAACCGAACCCGCAAGCTGAGTCTGACCGGTTATGTCGAATGGGTCTTGGGCGAAAGCCGCGCACGGCACTCAATGTATGTCGTAAATCGGCTGGATTCACAAACCGGTGCGATATTTGCCTGGAATACTTTCAAAGCAGACTTTAATAAATCTGTGGCTTTTTTCAACTGCAGCCATCCTCAACGGACATTAACGACTTCTCGGACTGAGTTTCTGGGACGTAACGGTTCCCTGGATTCACCCGCGGCAATGCGGGAAGTGAGTCTATCCAATCACGTAGGCACAGGCGGCGATCCGTGTGGGGCCATTCAGGCGTATGTGGAAATTCCGCCAGGCGAGCAAATCCAGGTTGTATTTGTGCTCGGTGCAGCGGATAGTGAACAACAGGCACGTACTTTTTTGGCACAGAACAGTGGTGTCAATGGTGCCAGATGTGTTCTGGAAGATGTTTGGGATATGTGGAAACACAACCTGGGCGGGATTCATGTGGAAACGCCCGATGCCTCGGTGAACCTGCTGGTCAATCACTGGCTGTTGTACCAGACACTGGCCTGCCGTTTTTGGGGACGCAGCGGATATTATCAATCCGGAGGGGCATTTGGTTTTCGCGACCAACTGCAGGATTCTCTGGCCTTTTTATACGAGTGTCCCTGGCTTACACGCCAGCATCTGCTGACATGCTCCAGCCGACAGTTCCGCGAGGGAGATGTCCAGCACTGGTGGCATCCTCCTTCAGGGCGAGGCGTGCGCACGCGCATCTCGGACGACTACCTCTGGCTGGCCTATGTTGCATGTCGCTATGTTGCTGTGACGGGTGACACCGGTGTATTGGATGAGCAGATTCCGTTTCTCGATGCAACTCCCCTGGATCCGGCGGAGGAAAGCCATTATGGTATGCCGCAAGTTTCAGAAAAGTCGGCTTCCGTTTATGACCACTGCGTTCGCGCACTGAATCACGCTATGCGGTATGGCTCTCATGGACTGCCCCTAATGGGGTCGGGAGACTGGAACGACGGGATGAACCGGGTTGGCCACAAGGGTTCCGGTGAGAGCGTCTGGCTGGCATTTTTCTTATACGACATTCTCCGATCATTCGAAGCTCTGGCCCGACAGCGAGGTAATAATGAGTATGCCGAGAAATGTCTTGCGCACGCAAAAAGTCTGCGGGACAAGATTGAGACCAACGCATGGGATGGTAAATGGTATTTGCGGGCGTTTTTTGATGATGGAAGTCCCTTAGGTTCAGCACAAAACAACCAATGCCGCATTGACTTGTTGCCGCAAGCCTGGGCGATACTGAGTGGTGCGGTCGATCAGCAAAAGGCCAATCAGGCACTGCAGGCCGCGCTGAATAGCCTCATCGACCCCAAAACCCGTACGATACGTTTGTTGTATCCGCCATTTGATGGGACGGCAATGGATCCCGGTTACATTTGTGGCTATGTTCCAGGTCTGCGAGAAAACGGCGGGCAGTACACTCACGCCGCGATTTGGGCTGCTATCGCTGTTGCCCGTACCCACAATGCTGAGCAAGCATGGAGATTATTTTCGATGCTGAATCCTATTCACCGTGCCGATTCTCCGGAAACTGCATCAGTATACAAAGTCGAGCCTTACGTTATGGCGGCAGATGTGTATTCGGCTGTCGGGCACGAGGGCAGGGGTGGATGGACATGGTATACCGGCTCTGCCGGGTGGATGTATCAGCTCTTGATCGAGCATCTGTTAGGACTTCGGGTGGAGGTGGATACGCTGTCTTTTTCGCCGCTTCTGCCAGAACAGTGGAACGAATATACTTTACATTACTGCTACCGCAACACTTTCTTCCATATTCGAATTATAAAGACAGGCCCAGATACATGGAAAGTGCAACGCGTGCTGCTTGATAATATTGAACAGCAAGATAAGAAAATCCATCTTATGGATGATCGCATAGAACATTATGCTGTCGTAGAAGTGGGTATGCCCATTTGAAATCGCATGATTAGCAGCGATGAGAGGGTATAGCTACACCTAAATGCGATGGAGGCAATCTGGACAAAGATCAAAACATAGATTTCATAGACTTTGCTTTATAGCAATGCAAGAAAAAGTATAGCCGTACCACTTATCCTAATTTTTGCGGATAAGTAGTGGCTACGAATCTAGCAAAGTTGCTCTACTTCTTAACAACCGGACTGTGTAAGGTTACATATTTTCTTTAATTGCTATAATGTCAGGCTTCTGGGGAAAGAATGGATGTGTTATAATACTCCCCCAAAATCGGACCAGTATATAAGGTGTAAGTTGTGGTATAATTCTATCGGATTATGGATTGAGAAAGGAAGTACGAATTATGACACAACACAGACACTTTGGCAAAGATTTCAAGGCAAAAGTTGCAATTGAAGCCATCAAGGGTGAGAAGACCCTCAACGAGATAGCCTCTATGTATGAGGTTCATCCCAACCAGGTCAGCCCGAACCTACGACCTCCTGCGTGTCGAAAAGGAACTCCAATTATAAGTTCTTGTCAATTATGGACTTAAGTGGGTTATTTTGGCATATAATCAGACTACACACTGGCGACACACTGGGAACACACTAAAGATTTACGCTCAAGGGCATTTTGGAAGGAAAACACCCTTCTTCCTAAACTAAAAAAGCCCTTGCAACTCATTGAATTGCAAGGGCTTACAAATAATGGGCGGTATAGGACTCGAACCTACGACCTCCTGCGTGTCGAGCAGGCGCTCTAAACCATCTGAGCTAACCGCCCCAGATTGCTTTCTCTAAGGTATCTTATTATTTTACGGTAAATATTGCAAGAAAATTTGGTACGCTTTACGCGAGAACCTAAAACAGCGGCCCGACTAATTATGGATACCACCAAAATTGACCTTAAGCGAAAGAAATTTCAGCATGTCTTTTAGCGTAACAATACCCACGAGCCTGCCGTTCTCAATAACCATCAGACGACTGTTGCCTGTCGTGTTCATTAGTGAAAGCGCCTTGACGGCATCCGTCTCGGGCGTGATAGTATTTTCGGTCGAACAGGGAACTGTAATTTCGCCGGCAGTATGCTGATGCCATTGTTCCTTTGGCACCGAGGAAACCTGTTTCGGGGTAACGCAGCCGGCAAGCAAGTTTCCATTTACAACTGGGAACATCCTGAAATGATACTTATAGAAATACCGCTCGAACCAGTTCATCAATAGGTGTAAACGACTCGACAGTTACGGGATTAGTTATCATGAAATGACTGACAGGTTCCCCCTGAAAACTGTTGCGTATCAAAACCTGCTGATATGACATTTCCGATGCTCTTTTTACAAATGTTCCGATTAAGAACATCCAAACACCGCCGAAAAAGTCTTTATTGAGAAACTCTATAAATCCAACCGCCATCAAAAACATACCGAACCACCGGCCGAACATACTGGAAACCTTCGTCGCCCACTGAAGATCTTTCTTTATTCCCCAGAGAATCGAACGCAGCACGCGCCCGCCATCGAGCGGGAAGGCGGGAACCATATTGAAAATCGCCAGGACTAAGTTCAAGCCGGCTAAATAAACAATAACCCCTCTTACAAAAATCGGCCATTGCGCAATTCCCCCCAATATATAAACGACGTACAGAAACGCACTTAGCACAACACTTGATATCGGGCCTGCTATTGCCATCAGAAATTCCGCTAAAGGCCCCGGCGGCTCATCGCTCATTTCAGCGACGCCCCCGAAAATAAACAGCGTTATTCCCCGCATCGGCAGGCCGAACAGCCTGGCCACTATGGAATGACAAAGCTCGTGAAAGATAATTGAAGCAAACAGACCAATGGCACCAATAGCCCCCATCCACCAGTACATTTGCGTTGGCAAGTCTTTAAAATATACGGGAAACACCTCTTTTGCCAGCGACCATGTAATAAATATCGCTATTATGAACCAGCTTACATCAATGCTGACGCTGAAGCCGAGTATCTTGAACAGATAAATTTTTTTCCCGAACATAAAAACCCTTTCGCAAAACCTCCCAAAATGGCGGTACACTATTTTCAGCCTGCCCATCACCCGCGACAACTGTAATGCAAAAGGCTTCCAGTTGCAAGGTTTTTGTCTGAGGGCATCAAATCTGTTTGGTAATTCGTTTACTGATAGCTGATTTGGTGAGCATTACGATTTGCTTATAGATACTTTTGCAGATTCGCAAAAATGAAAACCTTAATGGGATAAGTACCGCCGGTTCAAAGTCAGTACATATTTTTTTAGGAAAACGGCTTCCTAAAATCGTTATTTTCTGAAAATCGGTTCGGTCCATCCCCATTTTTTTGGCGGTTTTGATAATTGGCAGGTCGTCAGGATTTATATTTATGAGTCTGCAGCATATCGTTTCACACGCTACGGGGTCTGTGCCTCCGATTAACCAGCCCAGGGGTCTTGCCCTGCCGCTTATAGGCCCTGGGCCGTCCATTACCGTAACGGCGTCAATTATGGTTAACGCCGGGCCGAGATATTCGTAAATCCCAATCAGCAGTTTGCAAAAATCACTGGGTTTTCTGCCTTTTTTAAAATGCCAGATGGCTTTTTGCTTTCCGCTGACACAGCCGAACATATTTTTAACCGCGAAAGTAGCTGTCAACTGCTGATGCGATTTGAATTTCGGCAGATTTATGATGACGTCCGCGTCGAGCGCTACAGAGCTTATCCCAACCAGAGTACCGCGTGTCCCTACCCGGCATTTTATCGGTTTATTCAACTGCTTTAGCGGCACACCTATTTTTTTCAAATGCTCATCCAGCTCAAGCGCTTTTGCGCAGCTAAAGACGCTGCCCCACGCGGGCGAATCTCCCACGAAAGGCTTTGCGCCGAAATCGAAGAGTAATTTAGCGGTTTCGATAATTACGACGGGGTCGGTTTGCGCGGCGCAATCGCGGGGTTTGGGCGCAATTAAATTTGGTTTAAGAAGAACACTATCGCCTCTGGATATAAATTTTTCCATACCGCCGAGAAGCTCAAACTGTTTTTGAATCGCGGTGGAAATTGCTTTCCCGCGGTAGCTGCTGCATCTTGTTAATGTTACTGTGGGATTAGGCATGCGTTAATTAATCAGTAATATGTTTACAAACGATTAGATATGCTTTTAACATCGGAGTTTTAGCGGCTTTATAGAAAAATAATCCCCCTAATGTTGTCTGGTCTGCGGTATATTGTTCAGGCCCGATGAGAATAAAATCACCTGTTCTCATTTTTGATTTAATGCCCAGAGGGACAAAGACAAATCCATGGTTTTTTCGCCGATATATTGTGTCTAACAGAGGATTGCTCGCGGAAGTGGCAAAAACGGGCTGAATATCGACGCTGCATACGCGGCTCGAATTGTAAGCTTTGACCGCTCTTATTCGAATTGCGAGATTGCCCGGACCAAGAGTAACACCCTCAATACCGCCGCTGCCTGAAACATAAAAAATGTCCTGCTTTGCCCTTAAATCTGTGATGGCCACATCGCTTGCCTGGCCGTTAGACAAAAGCAGTGAGATAGTTTCTCCGATTTTGCACCCCGCGTTGCGGAGCTTATTTGTTGTTGGGTCCCATTGCATAGGGGCTCCAAAACCCGCGGCAAAGCAGTTCGATTTGAAAATGTCATAATTTGTAAACCTAATCGCCTCCATAGAAAGCTTCTGACAAATACTATTGAAATCAGCGATTTTTTTGACAGGTATTTCAACAACATAAATATCGAAATCAATTGTTTTGAGCCGTTCGAACTGCGGCTTATCTATACTGCCGGCAGGCGGCGCCAAGTCGCCTATTTTGACGCCTTCCAATGCTTTTGTGTCATCCTGCTCTGGATGGACACAGCCGGAAAACAGTATAACCCCCAAAAAACAAAACAGGATTTGGAAAACGCCAGTCATAAGAATAACTTAACTTTTTTTCTGAAAGCTGTCAATTATCAGGTTTTTGTGAAGATAGGCAAAATTGCCCAATTACTTTTACAAAAGGCCAAATAAAAAAGCCAGATTCCAAAAGAAGAATCTGGCTTCGGAGGAGGGTGATGAAAAGCTTTAAGAGACATTTTTGTATTCTCCGCCTTTCAGCATCCTCACAAGATTTATTATCGTACATAGGCGCCAAGTTTTCTTTACAAAATAACCTTTCATATATACGTTTTTTTTCGCACTAAAGTCAACTTTTTAATGGCAATAAGCTGTTTTTTTTGTTATTTTTAACAAATAGCCCGCTTTTAGGCTCAAAAACCGAGATACTTTACGTTTGTAACATAAGGTTTGTTCTTTTGATTTTAACTAAAAGGCTGTTATTTTTTTCGTCAGTAAGAGCCCAATATTATGAAAACACAGATTACAATAGCTGATTTAGCTGACGCCAAGCACAAAATCGCAAAATAGCGGCGGTTAGCTGTTACGATTTCACCACCGCTAAACTGGTTTCACAGACGGATATTCAGGTCGTACTTGTGGGCGATTCTGCCGCCCAGATAATGCTGGGCTTTGATTCGACACTGCCCGCGACTATGGATTTTATGGTTACGATAACCGCCGCTGTGAGACGTGGAGCGCCAAACCTTTGCCTTGTCGCTGATATGCCCTTCCTGTCTTACCAGCTTGGTATAAGCGAGGCAGTCAAAAACGCGGGGCGTTTCTTTACCGAATCGGGCGTGCAAATGGTAAAAATCGAGGCCAGCAGGCCATATCTCGATGTAATTAAAGCGGTTAGCGACGCGGGTATGGCTGTTATGGCACATATCGGTATAAGACCGCAAAGTATCAACAAAATCGGCCATTTCAAGGCTGAGGCTACAACCGCAGAGATGGCCTTAGAGCTTATTAATCTCGCTGACCAGATGGTCGAGGCCGGCGCAAGTGCCCTTTTACTCGAGGGAACCGCCGCCGAGGTTTCTGAAATAATCACAAAACGCTTTAACATACCTGTAATCGGCTGCGGCTCAGGGGGTAATTGCGACGGGCAGATATTAGTTGCCCCCGATATTCTCGGACTAACACAGGGAACAGCCCCCAAATTCGTAAAAAGCTATGGCTCTTTAGCCGACAGCACAATCAAGGCCTTCACAAATTACTCCAAAGATGTCATCGCCGGAGCATTTCCAGACTCCAACCACAGCTACCACATGAAAAAAGGGGAACTCGAACGCCTCAGCGATATGCTGAAAAAGCAATAATGCCGCAACCTGCAAGGGCGTTTCTGCCGGTGGCAGAGAAAAACGAGAATGGGTTTATGTCGGACTGCGTCAGGCAGACACGGAAAGTTCATCACAAACAGAATCTTTGTACCCAGTGTACCCAGAGAAATCTAATTAATTATTATACTTAGCGCGGAGCAAAGAATGAATAAATTTTATAATTAATAGCAAATCACCAGCCACACTGGCCACACCGATGCTTTTGGCTGTGCGGGTTATACAAATCAGTCAGGTGTGGGAAACGGATTAAAAAGACCTACGTCTACAAATGCCCAGTTAATGATCCAGAGCGAAATTGATATAAGGCTTAGCTTTATTCCAAAAAGTGCGGGAATCCATCTCGCATATTGGAATTTTTTAATTTTTTGCAAGGAAAGAGAGGTTATCCCTAACATCATACTTATAATTGGTAAAATCGGTGGTATTAAGGCACACATCGGAAAAATATAAAAAACCAAGGAAATCACACTGATATTAAAAGACCAAATTGCAATTTTATCGTTTTTCAGATTAACAACCGTACCATCAGGCTGTTTGCTGTTAAACATCTTTAAAATCAATAAGACCAAAAAATGGGATGATACACTTATAACAAGCATTGCCATTAAAATAAAAGATAAAAATAATCCAGAGTTGTTTTGATAGAATCTTAAAAATCTATCCGCGTTTCTGGTGTCAATTATCCACGTTAATCCAATAACAGCAAAAAAAATCAAAGTAAGTGTTAAAAAAGTACTGATATGAAGTAATTTTTTTTCTTTTTGTGTGGCCAATTTATTATCCTTTGAACCCCTACCCATTGTCAAGACCAATTTTGTCCTTGTATTTGGTGTAAGTTGTGCCGATTTTCTCTGTGCCAGCCGATTCGCGTAGCGCAGCTCCAAAGCAAGCACAGCGAAGCGAATCGGCGGTCAGCTCCTTAAAATATACTTCCGCAGGTGTCTTATAATCCAAGCTGCTGTGCGGCCTGTCATTGTTGTAATAATCAAAATACCGCCTCAGCGATTTTATCAAATCATGCCCATCGCTGTATTCCTTCAAATAGACCTCCTCATATTTGACCGTCCGCCATAATCGCTCCGCCAGTATGTTATCGAAACAACGACCCTTACCGCTCATACTGATTCGAATATCGCCAGCCCTCAACGTATCCAAAAACTTTGTGCTGGTGTATTGTTTGCCCTGATCCGAATGAAATATCAGCGGCCGGGATTTTGACAACGCCTCATCCAGTGCATCTATACAAAACAGAGACTCCAGACTGTTCGATACAGACCAGCTTAATACATATCTGCTGTAGTAATCCATTATCGCCACAAGGTACATAAAGCCGCCTTTGAGCCGAATGTACGTAATATCCGAACACCAGACAGCATCGGTAACATCTATCGCCATAGTATTCAAAAGGCAGGGATATTTGATATAAACAGCAGCAGGACAGCTTGTGCGGGGCCTGGGATATAAGGCCATTAAACCCATTTTACGCATAAGCCTGCGAACCCGCTTGTGATTGACAATAAGCTTGTGCTTCCTGTATAAAAACTCTGCCATCCTGTCGATACCTGTAAAAGGATGCTCGGTAAACTCCCTGTCAATAAAGTCCATTACTTTACGATTTTCCTGCTCAATAGACTCTGCATGGTAATACAGCCTGCTGCGATTGATATCAAGCAGACAGCACTGCCGGCGGATACTGATTTGTCTATTGTTATGTTCTATCATTTCTACTCGTTGAGCAGTCCCAATTGACGCAACTTTTTTTTCAAAAAATCAATCTCGATAGCCTGCTGACCTATCTTCTGATGAAGCTTTTCCTCATCTACTGGCTGGCTCTGACGAACATCCTTACCTCTGCCGTCTGCCATTGCCTCGGGCAGCTTCTCAAGAGCCAGCTTCTTCCACTGGCTGACCTGGTTGGGATGAACCTCATACATAGAGGCTATCTCGTTGATGGTCTTTTCGCCCTTGATGGCTTCAATTGCAACTTTTGCCTTGAAATCTTTGCCAAAGTGTCTGTGTTGTGTCATAATTCGTACTTCCTTTCTCAATCCATAATCCGATAGAATTATACCACAACTTACACCTTATATACTGGTCCGATTTTTGGGGAGTATTATACTTGTATCCCTCATTTTTACCTTAAAAATCGCTTGTAACTATTTTACTAACAACTACTTACAACCAGAGTTTGGGACTGAAAATCCGTGTGTCGGTGGTTCAACTCCACTCCTGCCCATTTCAATTTCCCCCTCGCCTTCTATCACCTGCCTATATGTTCAATGGCCTTGATGAGCGGAGCGTTGGAAACTTTCACAATTCCCTGGAGCGGACTATTCATCTCCTCGATCAGGAATATCGCACCGCCGACCGAAATCGCACAAACTATCAAGACTGTCAGAACCGTTTTATTGGGCGGCGCAAAAAGCCCGATACTGGCGAAAAGGATAGTGAGCCAAAACAACAGCACCACAAGAAATGTAATCGGCAGCGACGTCTGCGACTGCTCTATCATCAGCCAGCGTGTTTGCAGTATTTCCCTGCATAGCTGCAGCGCTTCAGATTGAAATGCCCGCTGCGAATCGTTTTGCGGAGTCAGTTCCCGCAGCTTTTCTGAAACAAGTTCCATAGTAGGCGGCATCTTTTCAAAGATGTCCTTTCCATCTACATTTGTTTTATTGTCAGGCCATATCAGCTTTATGCCGGCAATAACCGAGCGGCGAAGAATCTGGCGTATCGGCTGAGTTTCAGGTCCATAGCGGGCCATCGTGCGGTCGAGTACGATAACATTTGCGCTGCTTTGCGTTATCTCTGAACTCATCTGGTCGAAAGAACTCTTTGCCGAACTGACCAAAAGACCCAATACAAGTGCACTAAGTGTCGCTATCAAACCCGATCCCATCTGCACCGCACCCCTTGAATCGCTGGTAAGATGGTGGTCGGGCAGGATATGGCGAAGCAGCAAGCCAATGGCTGTCCCTCCAAGAACACAAAGAAATGCAATTAATCCAATTACTGTTGCACGCATAATTCATCGCTCCAACAAAAACCTTCAAAGAGCATATATCCCCGCCTGCGAAATATCAAGCAAAAATCCGTCTCACCGGTGCATCTGTCTTTTGGGGTGAAAAAAAGTTTTATCTTGAGATTTTTGTAAAAGCTGTTAAATATTAGCGGCTTGAATTTGCAGTTTTTTTGGAAAAATTAAGAAATGGACATAAAAATCGGTCTCGTTTACGACCTGAGAAAAGATTACCTGGCCCAGGGCTATAAGGAAGAAGACGTCGCGGAGTTCGATTCGCAGGAGACTATCGACTCGCTTTATAATACAATTTCGTCGCTGGGTTACAAAACCGAACGAATCGGCAATATTCGCGAGTTGTGCAAAAGGTTCGTGGATAAGCAGCGATGGGATTTGGTGTTTAATATCGCAGAAGGGCTTGACGGCCGCTGCCGCGAGTCGCAGGTTCCCTGCCTGCTCGAAGCTTATGGAATCGGGTACACGTTTTCCGACCCCCTTGTTTGCGCGGTAACACTGGATAAAGGCATCGCCAAAAAGCTCGTGCGGTCGTACGGCCTGCCGACGCCGGATTTCAGCGTCATTGAGGATTTGTCGCAGGTAAAGCAGGTCAAGCTCAAATATCCGCTCTTCGCAAAACCGATAGCCGAAGGAACCGGAAAAGGCATAAGCAGCATCTCCCTGATTGAGACTCCAGCCCAGCTCGAAAAGGCAAGTAAATACCTGCTGGATTGTTACGCTCAGCCTGTCCTGGTTGAGGAATTTTTGCCCGGCAGAGAGTTTACTGTCGGCGTTCTGGGAACCGGCTCGAACGCCAGGGCACTGGGGATAATGGAAATTGAGATGCTCGAGGACGACAAGGGTATCTATTCGTACGAGGCGAAAGAAAACTGTGAAAAGGTCGTGAGGTATTCACGGTATGCCGGGCCTTTGAGCGGGCAATTAAATGATTTGGCGGTTAAGTCTTACGTCGGTCTGCAATGCAGGGACGCCGGCCGTGTGGACATTCGCCTTGACGCGCAGGGCCAACCGAGTTTTCTTGAAGTCAATCCGCTGCCTGGTCTTCATCCGACACATTCAGACCTGCCGATGATTGCCACTCAGGAGGGGATGAGCTACCCGGAACTTATTGGTGAGATAATCAAGAGCGCACTTGAAAGATATAAATATTAACTACGAATAAACACAATAAAACCGAAAGCCCCGCGGTTTATCCGCGGACTTTATTACCTGCCATACCCGCCAAAGCAGGTATCCGATTTTGGGATTTATGCATTCCCGAGGGAGTTTAATCGACAATCATTTTATTATACTGTATTTCCTAACCGCAAATGCCATGCCGAACAGGATTGTAGCTGTCCCCGGATTTCCTTTATACGTCCTCGCCGCAATGTTGCCATTATTTCGCAGACATTTCCCCATAGATTGTTCAATAACCTTCAATCCCGAATATTTTAAAAAGGCGACAGCCATTCTTGCAGTTTGGGTATTTTGCATCTCTTGGTTGATTATATTACCAATCGGATAATTAAGATTTGATAATATCTGAATTGCCACAGTTATTTATCCATTTTATCAGGTAAAGATATTTTTTTGCTGCGTGCAAACTTTTTGAACTTTTGGCGGTGATAACACTTTCGCCCGTTTGTTTTTCTATTTCTAATCTCGCCTTCTTAGCCGCAAATCCTCCTTCTTTGGCAATTTGTTTATTATGTTCCAGCCCTTTCGGTTTCTTCTTTTTGGATATTTCTGTTGTTGATGCTTCAGCAAGCATATTCAATACCAATTAATATTTTCCCATAATATTTTCCAATGATGATTGATTTTATGTCAAATTTTATATATAATTTGACCGCGAGAAGTAAATTTAAAACAGTGTTAATCAGTGTCTGAAAAATTATTTCTCTGTGTCCTCTGTGGCTAAAAAATCTTAGCGTCTTGGCGGGAAAAAAACGGTATAATTTCCCAAAAAGACACAAAGTGGCAAAGAAAGGGACTTTGTATGGCCGAATTAAACCAGGAATTATTACGAAAACTGCCCTCAGTTGATGTCCTGCTGAAAGACCCAGCCTTTGCCGATTGCGAGGCTAAAACGCCAAGGGCAGCTGTTGTTTACTCTATCCGCCGTTCAATCGACAAAGTCCGTGAGCTTCTTATCGCAGGCGAGATACCGCAAGCAGATGAAAACGAAATTTGTCAAAGAATCATTAATAATGCTAAAGCACAAATTAGTGCTATTATGTCTCCTTATTACCGTAAGGCTATTAACGCTACGGGCATTATTCTTCATACCGGCCTTGGCAGAGCGGTCCTGCCTATGCAGGCGATAGAACAAATTCAGGAACATTTAAGCGGATATTCGCTGCTGCAGGTAGATACCGAAACTGGTAAACGTTCACGTCGCGATGAGCATATCGAAACACTGCTGCATCTGCTCACCGGCGCAGAGGCCGCCACAGTTGTCAATAATAACGCCGCCGCGACAGCTATCGTATTAAATACCGTCGCTAAAGGCAAAGAAGTGATAGTTTCCCGCGGCCAGCTCGTCGAGATTGGCGGCTCCTTCCGCCTGCCCGATGTTATGGCCTTTAGCGGCGCGAAACTCGTCGAGGTCGGCACGACCAACAAAACGCATCGAGCAGATTACGAAAACGCGATTACTGAAAATACCGCCGCGATTATGCGTGTCCATCCGAGCAATTATAAAATCGAGGGATTTACCGAGGATGTTCCAACAGAGGTGCTTGCCGATATCGCGCATCGCCGAAATCTGATTATGATTGACGATGTCGGCGCAGGAGCGTTGATAGATTTCAGCCGATTCGGTTTCGAGCCGGAACCAACACTGATTGAATCAATTCGTAATGGGGCTGACATAGTTACATCAAGCGCGGATAAACTAATCGGCGCGTCGCAGGCCGGTATCATTCTCGGTAAGACAAAATTAATAAACGCCGTTCGTAAAAATCAGTTTGCCAGAATTCTCCGTCCCGGCAAAATGACCCTGGCGGTTCTCAACGCGACACTGAAACTGTTCCTCGATGAAAATATTGCGATCAACGAGATCCCCACTCTTAAATTGGCGATGAAGAAACTTTCTGATATAACCGCGCAGGCTGAACAGATTATGTCGCGGCTGAAGAAAAAAATTACCGCCGCGGAAATTTCAACGGTCAGCGGCTGTTCACAAATGGGAAGTGGTTCACTTCCGACGCAAAATCTCGCCACAACGCTCGTCGCGATACTTCCACGCAAAATCGACGCTGAAAACCTCGCTAAGCAGCTTCGCCTAAATAATCCACCTGTTCTCTCGCGTATCCAGAACGACAGGGTACTAATAGACCCGCGCACCCTGCTTGACGGAGAAGACGCGATTATCGTCGAGGCGCTGCTGCGAATCCTCAGTTAAAATAAGAAAAGAACTCTTTAACCATGAATGAACACGAAAAAACACAAAAATATTAATCTTAAACGCTATACGCTCCACGCAGTACGCTGTACGCTATTATGAGCAGGACACAAACCAATATCACACTGGGCACCGCGGGTCATATCGACCATGGCAAAACCGCGCTTGTAAAATGTCTGACCGGCTGCGACACCGACCGGCTGAAAATCGAAAAGGAACGCGGAATGTCCATCGAACTGGGTTTTGCTCCCTGTATGGTCAGCGGCCTGGAAGTTGGGATTGTCGATGTGCCCGGCCACGAAAAATTCATAAAGACAATGGTCGCCGGCGCCAGCGGCATCGACGGCGTTATATTTGTGATTGCCGCAGACGATGGCGTCATGCCTCAGAGCCGCGAACATCTCGATATACTTACCCTTCTGGATGTCAAATATGGTCTTATCGCTTTAACAAAAGCCGACTGCGTAACTCAGGAGCGCATCGAAACGGTAACAGCGGAGATTCGCAATTTCGTCGCCGGCACGTTTCTCGAAAACGCCGTGATTGTGCCTGTCTCAAATATTACCGGCCAGGGCTTCGACCGGCTGTGCGAGGAGCTTGAAAGCCTCATCAGCAGAATCGAACCAAAAAAAATCGACGGAATATTCCGGATGCCGATTGAGCGAACATTTTCGGTAAAAGGCTACGGCACGGTCGTTACAGGCATCGCGGTCTGCGGCTCTGCGAAAATCGGCGATGAACTCACCTTGTTCCCCTCCGGCAGCAAAGGAAAAATAAGAGCAATACAGGTCTACAAGAGAAACAGCGATACCGTCCTTTCCGGCCAGTGTACCGCTATTAATGTCCCCCAGTGGGATTACAGCACAATTAAACGCGGCGACGTAATCGCGCAGGGCGACTTTTTTTCGCCTGGGCAGTGGTATCTTTGCAATCTGCGTATGCTAAACGGCGAAGCTGCACCTCTTAAAACCGGGATGAGTGTAAAATTCCACACCGGAACATCCGAAGTTACCACCGTCGCGTACCTGCTCGAGGGTAACACTCTTTCGCCGGGTCAGCAGGGACTTGTTCAGTTTCGACTAAATGAGCCGGTTGTCGCCGGACCTCGTGACAGATTTATCATACGCTCGCTCTCGCCGACCAACACCATCGCAGGCGGTATGATTGTCGAGTCGCTGTCTAATAAACTTCGCCGAACAGAACCCGGTGTCGTTGACGATGCGCGCAGCGGGCACAGGCGGTGCTTAACGATAAAGATTTTGTCGAATACTGTGTAAAGGCCGCGAAAGGCCAGGGCGCCCGCGAAGCCGAACTTTCAATCCGTACAAAGACAGCCTCCAAACCGCTCGCCGATATTTTTGCCGAACTTGCCCGGCAGAATAAAATCATTGAGCTGACTTCAAAACTCTACCTGCACAGCGAAATCATTCCGCTGGTACAGGCTCGAATACTCGAAATAGTCGCCGCCTATCACCGCGACAAACCCGAAAGTCCCGGCATCGACGCAAAAGAGCTTTACGAAACCGCGCATCTAAAAAAAGAGGTTTCCGACAATATCGTCCAACGAATGATTAGCGAAAATAAACTTGCTGATAGAAAAGACCGCCTCACCCTGCCGCAGCATCATCAGACTTTCAGCGATGAGGAACAAAATCTGCTGAAAAAAACAGAAGACCTGTTTCTCACCCGGCTGTTTAATCCGCCGCAATACGAGGAACTTGTCGAATATACCCGCGCCTCACCCGAAAAAGTCCACAGAATTATACGCATACTGTCAGAGCAGAAAAACATTATCGAAGTCGAGAAAGAGCTATTCTTTCACGTCCAGGCCGTCGAAAAAGCCAGGCAGATGCTGATTTCGTTTATCACGAAGGAGGGAAAACTCGAAAGTGTCAAGTTCAAGTATCTTCTCGATACGACGAGAAAATTCGCGCTGCCGCTTCTCGATTATTTCGACCGCATCGGCCTCACAAGACGCCGCGAAAATACGAGATATCTTAAGCAGACTTAGTTCAGACCATTTTTATCGCATTTTTTATTAAGGGCAATCAATTCTTGCCGCTAAAACAAATTTTTGGTATAATTCGTATTATTCTTAATTAAGAATAAATCTTTAAGGAGACTTAGTATGTGTGATAAATGCGGCTGTGGCGGCAGCGACGAAAAGACTTTCAAGGAAAAGGTTGCTGAAATAATCGATGCCATCAGGCCTAATCTTCAGGCACATGGTGGCGATATTGAATTGATAGGCGTGGAAGAGGATAATTCGGTTAAAGTGCGGCTCCAGGGCACTGCTCAGGCTGTCCCGGCGCGAGAATGACTCTCAAAATGGGCGTCGAACGTCTGCTCAAAGAGAACGTTCCCGGCGTCAAAGAGGTCATCGCGGTCAATTAAATCGTGAGGCGCCGTTCATGAAGCGTGAAGCGTTTTTCGAGATACGCTTCACGAGATACGAGATACAAATAAATGTTGGTTAATGTTGTTTTAGATGTGCGGTGATTTTTGCGGTGTTAGGATTTTGGATTACGCCGCGGTCGGTAATGATGGCGGTAATGTTTTCGGCGGGGGTTACGTCGAAGGCGGGGTTGTAAATCTCAATGTTGTGTGGGGCAATCTGTTTGCCGCCTGAAAAGCGGAGTTCGTCGGCGGAACGCTGCTCGATAGGAATTTCTTTGCCGGTTTTTATTTTCAAATCGAAGGTGCTTGAGGGGGCGGCGATGTAAAAGGGGATGTTGTGATGCTTGGCCAGGACGCTGAGGCTGTAGGTACCGATTTTGTTTGCGGCGTCGCCGTTGGCGGCGATGCGGTCGGCGCCTGTGATAACGGCGTTGATTTTTTTCTGGTTCATGAGCCATCCGGCCATGTTGTCGCAGATTAGGGTGACGTCGATGTCGGCTTGCTGGAGTTCCCATGCGGTCAGGCGGGCGCCCTGTAGTAAGGGGCGGGTTTCGTCGGCGTAGACTTTGAAATTTTTGCCTGATTTTTTGGCTTCGAAGAGTAAAGACAGGGCTGTGCCCTGGCCTGCGGTGGCGAGGGCGCCGGCGTTGCAATGGGTGAGGATGCCGAAACCTTCTTTGATAAATTGTAGGCCATTGCGGCCGATACGTTCGCACATGTCGATGTCCTCGCAGCATATCGCATGGGCTTCGGTCAGGACGGCTTGTTTGAGTTCGGCTAAAGTTGCTTTGGGGTTTGCGGCGGCGAAGGTTTGGGCTTTTTGCTGGATTCGCTGGACGGCCCAGAAGAGATTTACGGCGGTTGGTCTGGATGAGGCGAGGTAGTCGCAGGATTGTTTCAAAATGCTAAGACCTTTTTTCAAATCATCGCCGGCGGACAATTTTCGCAGGCCGAGAACTGCGCCATAGGCGGCGGCGACACCGATAGCGGGAGCGCCGCGGACGGCTAATGTCTTTATCGCGTCGTAAAGCTGTTCGGTGGTTTCGCAATGCAGCTTGACCAGTTCGCCGGGGAGTTTTCTCTGGTCTATAATTTCGAGGCAGCCGTCAGTGGTACCTATCCATTTTAATGTGTCGAAAAGCATAATATTCCGTTAATAAATTGTATCCCTTATTATCCAACCACCTGTGTCTTTTTGTGGTTGCACTCATTTACTTTACCATAGGGTTAACTTACTTTGTCACAGGTCACGCTTACTTTGTCACGGAGTACGCTGACTCTGCCTCGGAGTTAACCGACTTTGTCGCAGAGTAAGCCGACAATGCCTGTTTTTAGGCCAAAAACACGCTTCCCTGCCTTTTCCCTTTTGTTTCGCTTTTTTTCTATAGCCATGGAGTAAGCCGACAGGGCCGACCTCTATTTCACCGGTAGGGTGTTCCCATATTTCAGGGACGCGCTCCGGATTCTTTCACTGGGTATTTAAATCCGTACTTGCGTACTACTTGGACAAAGCCTAAAACTGCTCCGATTGCTCCCGAAATGTTGTATACTAAATCCATGTACTCCTCGGTAGCCAAAACCGACAAAACAATAATCAACAGTAAGGCCAAAATAGACAGAATTAATGCTGTTTCAGTTTTGTATTCCGGTGCAATTTTTGCGGCAAAAAAGACAAAAAAATAAAACAGAATTCCATTATTTATAAATTGCCTGACTGGCAGTTTTAATCCAATTCCTGTGTTAATCAATGCGATTAAAAGACCTAAGCCCAATGATATTACAAGAGAGCCTGGGACAACTAAAATCCAACGAATAATTGATGATGCTGTTTTGTTTTTTTCTTCGGTCCGGCTTTTTCTCATATTCAATTGCAACTTGGTTTGTCTATACGGTATATATCGCAAAACAAGCATGTCTAAAATTCGGTAAAAACAGTACCCACCTATAAGGCACGAAATAGCATAAATAACAATTGCAAGCGGAATCATCCAAAAAGGCTTGTTGTTAGAATTATAAGCTTTCAGACTATCTAACAGGCCACTATAAGCGCCCCCAATACTATTCAAAACAACATAGAAATAGCCGAACCGAGGAAATCGACACGTGTCAAATAACTTTTTAATATTCATAATTTTCAACTTTCACTAATTCACCGCCATTACCGTATTGCTTGCTTTGCCTATCCAGTAGAAATAGACGCAGATGAGCAGAGATTGACCGCCCGAGATATAATGAGCAGGGCGAGCCCGGGCCACAAATAACCATTTATGAAGAAAAGATTTGATATTGTGACGATGCTCTATTTCCCCCATCTTCTTGGTTCTTTCCTTTATTCGATCTGCTACATGCTGTATCATCTCCATTGCTTCAACATCAGATAATATTTTGCCTGATTCCTCATCTTTAAGCAACCTGCCAGTTTTAGCTTCGCTAATAAAGACCTTTTCTTCTTTTAATTCACTGTAACTTTTATAGCTGACAGGTATCCATTCCATCCTAGACAATCCTGCAAGTCCTGACACCAAGAGGGACAGCCATGCCCCTATTTCAAAGGCAGCCTGAATCTTTGTTGAGAAATGAGAAGTCTGGATGGATAGACCAAGAACGGTGAATACGAGCGCAAGAAAATAGAACTCGAACTTTTGCTGAGTCTGAATAGAAATCTCAAGATTTTTGTCCATTTATAAAATCCTTCCTTATCTTATTTTCTCTGTGCTTTCTGTGGCTAAATTTACAGCACCACCATGGAGATTAGAATAATTTTCCTATATTTGAATATCGATGCCATAGCTTTATATTTCCTTAAATGATGTTGAGATTTCCGCACCTACTTTACATCTCTTAAATCTCACAACATAAGTTTAACATTGGGCATTTGGTCTGTCCAGTGGGAAGTTTGTTGTTGGTCGTTAGGCCCCCACCGCGGGGGTGGGGGCTAAACCGGTGACGGCGACAGGAAATTATGTTATGGAGTCTTCGGCGAGTTTGGATTTCAGGTATTTGGCGGTGTAGCTGTTTTGGTTTTTTATAATTTCTTCTGGTGAGCCTGCGGCGACGATTTGGCCGCCGGCGTCGCCGCCTTCGGGGCCCAGGTCGATTATGTAATCGGCCATTTTAATGACGTCGAGATTATGCTCGATGACGACTACTGTGTTGCCCATATCGCAGAGCCGCTGCAGGACGTTGAGAAGATTGTGAATATCGGCAAAATGCAGGCCGGTCGTCGGCTCATCGAGAAGGTACAGCGTATGCCCGGTGGCGGTTTTGCCCAGTTCGGCGGCGAGTTTGATACGCTGAGCCTCGCCGCCTGACAGCGTCGTGGAGGACTGGCCGAGCTGCATATAGCCCAGTCCCACGTCGTTGAGAGTTTTGAGGAAGCGCATTATCGTCGGGAAATTCGCGAAAAAGTCCAGGGCCTCCTCAATCCGCATATCCAGCACATCGGCGATATTTTTGCCCTTGTAGGTAATCTGCAGCGTTTCGGGGTTATACCGGCTGCCTTTGCATTGCTGGCAGGTAACATAGACATCGGGCAGAAAATGCATCTCGATTTTTTTTGTGCCCTGACCCTGGCAGTATTCGCATCGGCCGCCTTTGACATTGAAGCTGAAGCGTCCGGGTTTGTAGCCGCGAATCTTCGCCTCGCGAGTCATGGAAAAGAGTTTTCGTATCACGTCGAAGACGCCCGTATAAGTGGCAGGATTGCTTCGCGGAGTTTTGCCTATCGGCGACTGGTCGATCTCAATAACCTTATCGACCTGCGATGTGCCGAGAATATTTTTATGTTTGCCGGGTTTTTCGCGCGAGTCATAAAGGCGGCGTTTCAATGCCCGAAGAAGAATCTGCGTAACCAGCGTGCTTTTGCCCGAACCGGAAACGCCGGTTACGCAGATGAAAACACCCAGCGGAAATTTCACATCGATATTTTTGAGATTGTTTTCTGCGGCTCCTTTGACTTCGATGCATCTTCTAAGGTTGTATTTTCGCCTTTGCTCTGGCAGTTCGATTCTCTTTTTGCCGCTGAGATACTGGCCGGTAAGCGACGCTTGGCAGTTGACTATCGCGTTATAGTCGCCCTGCGCGACTAATTCGCCGCCGTGGTCGCCGGCCTGCCGGGCCGATATCGATAATATGGTCGGCGGCTTTTATAACGTCTTCATCGTGCTCGACGACAATGACGGTGTTGCCGATTTCGCGAAGCCGCTTTAGAATACCCAGGAGCCGGTCGTTGTCCCGTTTATGCAGACCTATTGTCGGCTCGTCGAGAACATAGCAGACAGCCGACAAGGCCGCTGCCGACCTGTGTGGCCAGCCGTATCCGCTGCGCCTCGCCGCCGGATAGTGTACTGCTCATCCGGTTAAGCGTAAGGTAGCCAAGCCCGACGTCGAGCATAAATTTAAGCCGTGACTTTATCTCCTTTAATATCTGGGCGGCGATCATGCGTTTTTTCTTCGTCCAGTTTGAGGTTGTCGAAAAACTTCTGCGCATTTTCGATGCTCATAGATGTCAGCTCGAATGATATTTTTATCGCCGACAGTTACCGCGACGGCCTCCGGCCGCAGCCTCGTGCCGTTGCAGCTCTGGCAGGGCTGCTCCGAAAGAAAACCGTGCAGCCTGGCCTTGACGTATTCGCTGGCGGTGTTTTTCCATCGTCCGCATAAGATTCGGTATAACGCCCTCGAACCTTATGCCGTACTTATCTTCATCTTCATCCGTTGTGCCGTTCATCAGCACCCTTTTAATCTCTTCGGGTATCTGCTCAAAAGGCATCGATCTTGCTGATGCCGATATTCCTGCAGAATCTCTTTATCAGTCGGTTGTAATAGATGTTCATCCGCTTGCCGCCTTTGCGCCAGGCGTCGATCGCGCCGTTTTCGAGCGAGACTTTTTTGTCCGGCACAATTAAATCCGGGTCAAATTCGAGAATCGTTCCCAAGTCCGTCGCAGCTTTTGCACGCCCCGTAAGGACTGTTAAAGCTGAATAGTCGCGGCGACAATTCTTCGAGCGATGCCTCGGGATGTTCAGGGCAGGCGAACTTTTCGCTGTATATAATTTCCTCCCAGTGACCGTTGCCGCCGTTTTTCTTGTCCCCGCTGGGCTCCTGGATCAATATTAAAACCGCACCCTCGGCCAGTTTTAACGCCGTCTCAATCGAATCGGCCAGACGGATATTAACTCCTTGTTTAATGATAAGCCGATCTACCACCGCCGCGATATCGTGTTTTTTGTTCTTATCCAGAGCCGGCACATTTTTAAGGTCGTAAATCTCGCCGTCGACACGCACGCGCACAAAACCTTCCCGCATAATATTTATCAAGAATGTCCTTATGCTCACCCTTTTTGCCGCGGACAAGCGGGGCGCAAATCTGTATCTTTGTTCCTTCGGGCGTGACATAATCGAATCGACTATCTGCGAGGAGTGCTGGCTGGAAATCTCTTTGCCGCATACCCAGCAGTGAGGCTGGCCGACGCGGGCAAATAGAAGCCGGAAATAGTCGTAAATCTCCGTCGTGGTCGCCACCGTTGAACGCGGGTTGCTGCTGGAGCTGCGCTGCTCAATCGCAATGGTCGGCGGCAGGCCGGTGATATTTCCCACGGCGGGCTTTTGCATCTGCTCCAGGAACTGCCGGGCATAAGAGCTGAGCGATTCGACGTATTTTCGCCGCCCTTCGGCGTAAATGGTATCGAACGCCAGCGAGCTTTTGCCCGAACCGCTGATGCCCGTAATTACCACGAGTTTATCTCGGGGGATGGTGAGATTTATATTTTTGAGGTTATGCTCGGCCGCGCCGGTAATCTCAATAACCTTTTCTATTTCCTGTGCCATACGAGTTTACTATTGCTTCTCTATGTCTTTTCCAAAAAGCGACAATAATCCAAACTGTTGATTGTAACAAAAAGGACAGTGAAAGTAAAATGGTTATTCGCTATTTCGGGTTAAGAACCCCCCCTGCCGGTAAAACCGCTAAAACCATGGATTCGCAACGGCGCGGTGAATCTGCAGCTTACCTATAGATGATATATGTTGTTTTCGCCCTTTTCAGTACTGATAACGCCTCTCTGCACAAAACACAAGGCGTTATGATTATACCTCTTCCGTAGAGGCCAGGCCTATTCGTTCGGTTATCCGGTCGAACTCATCGAGAGAATAAAATTCAATAACAATTTTGCCTCGCTGTCCGTTTCTTCGTGCGTCAATAGTAACTTTAGTGCCTAACTGGCTTGTCAGCCGGTTTTCGAGGTCGATAATATGTGCGGGTTTGGTGCGGACCGTTGTTTTGCCCTGTGTGTTCGCCGACAGGTATCTGCGGACGAGTCTTTCGACTTCACGGACACTTAGCCGCCCTGCCATTGCGCGATTTGCTAATTTGCGTCGAAGTTCATCGCTTGGCAGTGAAAGAATCGCGCGGGCGTGCCCCATTGAAAGTTGATTTTCAATCAGCATCTGCCTGATTTCTTCCGGTAAGTCCAGTAGTCGCAAGTAGTTAGATACAACAGACCGGTCCTCTCCGAGTCGCTGTGCGGCTTCAACCTGGCTCAATGAGAATGTATTGAGATAATTCTGATAGGCCTTTGCCCTTTCGATGGGATTGAGATTTGTGCGGTGAATGTTCTCAACTAACGCCAGTTCGAGGAGCTGCTCATTTGTAGCCTGCCGGAGAACTGCCGGTATGGTTTTCAGGCCCGCGATTTTAGCAGCCCGAAATCTTCGCTCGCCGGCAATAAGCTCAAACTTGGCACCGGCGGGGCGGACGATTACCGGCTGAATTATGCCGTTGCATTTGATGGATTCAGCCAGTTCGGCAAGTTCCTGCTCGTTCCAAACCGTTCGAGGTTGATATGGGTTTGGCAAGATAGCGTCAACGCTGATTTCCCTCATTGATTCGCGTAACTCTTTATCTGGCGGGAAGTTAGGGGCCAAAGATGGCGATGGTACCACCGGAGTTTCTTCAGATATTTCAAGGTTTATAGGACCTAAAAGTGATTGCAGCCCCCTGCCGAGATGCCGTGGTTTTTCCTTCTTGTTATCTATTTTGTTGTCCAACATATAAAGCGCTCCTTCACTTAACAATATCCATTATCCATAATGTTTTTTGATTAAAGATTGATATCTAAATCTTATGTCGGAATATTTACATAAAAACTCTATGATTACAAGTAAAAAAAAGAGTTTTTTTAAAAAAATGTTTCACGTGGAACATTTTTAAAAGGCGTGAAGCATATCTTGTATCTCGTGAAGCGTTGAGGAGAAGTTCCGGGCCTGCGAAGGAATCAAAGTAGATTAAACACTGATTTCGCTGATTACACTGATTTTTTTTATATACAGATAATCGCAGATTTTTAAAAGTTTATCGCAAGGCACCAAAAGGCAAGATTATTATTCAATCTGCATAAGTAGTGATTAAAATTTCTTAGCGTCTTGGCGCCTTTGCGGGGAATACAATTTGAGATGTTTCACGTGGAACAAAATGATGGAATTAAATTGGCTGAGGGGGGGATTCTCAAAGTGACCGATGGTCAGTAAATGTAAAGGTAAAAAGTAAAAAGTGTAAATTCTAAGGATTTAAAGGAATTCTGTTCTATTTGTTTGTAAAAGCTGTTAGCCTGCAAAGTTCAATTTTATATAGCGGATGTCGATTGTTTTGACAGGAGGATTACAGTAATTATGTAGAAGGGCAGCAGTGAGTGAAGGTATAATAATGCAAAAAGAGCTTATTCATAAATCTGTAAATAATAATATATATTTATATAGACAGAAAACTTGCCTGAACGCAAAATTTCTACATTGACAGCTATCTTTTAACGCTTAATGAAAAAATATTTTTAAAAATTTCCTGATTTATCTTGCATTATGATGTATATTGTGTCATATTGCTGAATATTGATGAGGATACATACTTATGCAGTTAATGTCGATAGAAGATTTTGCGGTTTACCTGGGAGTATCAAAGCGAACGATTTACAAATACATCGCAAGCGGCGATTGTCCGCCTTATATAAAACTAAGCCATAAAAATATCAGCTTTGACAGGGCGGATGTTGACGCCTGGCTGGAATCGAAAAAAGTCAACCCTAAAGAAATAAAGGAAAGGAACGAAAAATGATAACAAATGTTTTAGCTTTATGGGGCATTGCATTGCTCCCGGTTTTAATGCTTTTGATTTGTTGGGGAATTCCAATATATTTGATTTATCTCTTTATCAGATTTCTTATACAGACTGACAGAGAGAGACGAAAGCTGCGATTAGAAGTGGGCAAACTGGCTGATGAAATCCAGCAATTAAAGCAGCAGCTCGAAAAAAGTCAAAAAGGATAATTAAAGATAGATATGTTAAACCGGGATAAGTAAAGTACTAATTCCAAAGCACGATCCGTCTTAGCCAAGGCTATGACGTAACAAACGAAACAGATTATAATAAAAGAAAATACAAAACAAGATGAATAAGTGCAGAAGAACTGTGAAAACCATACCTCGCTGCGGAACGATTAGTACGGTACTATAGCCGTGATACAGGTTTACGACCGGCGGGCTGAATTTGTCTTGCGAATGCCGGCTGCGCGGGAAGTTAGCCGATAACTTTATAAACAAAATCGCCTTTTCTTGCGCGGTCAGTGATTTTGATGCCGACAGGGTCGCCGGGATTAGCCTGGTCAACATTGGCATTGTTAATCTGCATCGAACCGACAACTACCTCGATGTCGGTATGGGCGCCCTTAATGTGAATTTTATCGCCGATTTTCAGAGGGGCGGTAAGCTCAATGGCGGCCACCACGGGTCTGGCAAAAAAATCTGATACTTTTCCAATCATTTCTTCCTGCATTTGCGTACCTCCATTTTTTATTTAATTACACAGACATAAAATATTTTAGCCATTCTGTTTTTTTATGCAAGGTATAAATTTCGCAGCATTCCGCAAAAATCCGCCTGCGGCAGTTACAGCCTTGACAGGGCGGGACAAAATGAATTAGATTTATCAGTAGATGATTAAATTTGAAAAATATTCGGTTCCCGCGGTTTATCTTGTTTTAACATTAGCTATGCTGGCAGTGTTCGGGCAAGTACGTAATTCCGGCTTTATCAATTACGATGACCCGGATTACATCTCGAAAAACCATAATGTGCAGGCTGGGCTGACAGCAAAGAGCATAGGGTGGGCGTTTACAACGGGCTTTTCGGCGAACTGGCATCCGCTGACGTGGCTATCGCTTATGCTGGATTGTCAGCTTTTCGGGCTAAACCCGGGGGCCAGTCACCTTATCAACCTGCTGCTCCACGTCGCAAATACGCTGCTGCTTTTTACGGTTCTTTACAAGATGACCGGGGTGATATGGCGATGCGCGTTTGTCGCGGCGTTATTCGCGATTCATCCGCTGCATATCGAATCTGTCGCCTGGATAACTGAGCGAAAAGACGTTCTTAGCACATTGTTCTGGATGCTTACGATGCTTGCGTATGTCGGCTACGCGAGGAAACCAAAGGCCTCACTGTATATCGTAACGATTATGCTTTTGCGCTTGGGTTGATGGCAAAACCCATGCTTGTTACGCTGCCTGTTATATTGCTGCTGCTGGACTATTGGCCGCTGGAGCGATTCGATTTTGGGCGCCAGAAGAAAATGCTGCCTAAGCTTATCGTTGAAAAGATTTCTTTTTTCGCTTTATCGGCGGTTTCGAGCGTGATTACATTTATAGTGCAGCAGCGAGGAGGCTCGGTATCGGAAATCAGCGGACTTCCTCTGTGGGTGCGCCTGGCGAACTGCGTGACTTCATATACGGCGTATATTTATAAAATGATTTGGCCTGTGCGGCTATCGATTTTCTATCCTCATCCGGGGTATAATATTCCGATATGGAATATCGTATTTTCGGCGGCACTTATTGTGGTTGTATCGGCGGGTATTATTTATCTTGCGCAAAGGCATAAATATCTGCTGACGGGCTGGTTCTGGTATCTTGTTACGCTGCTGCCTGTGATAGGACTTGTTCAGGTGGGCGAACAGGCGATTGCCGACAGGTACACTTATGTCACCCTGACGGGATTGTTTATTGTTATCGCGTGGGGTTTGCCGGAGTTGTTCAGGAAATGGCTATACGGAAAGTATGTATTGACAGTCTCGGGAGCGGCGGCTGTTTTGGTACTGGGTTTTTGCGCTTATATACAGACGAGCTGCTGGAAAGATGCGGTAAAACTTTTCACACATTCATTGGCCGTTACCGGCGATGAAAACTTTATGGCGCACGCCTGTCTTGGTGATGCGGCGTATGTGAAGCACGATTATAATCTTGCCGCCCGACATTTCGCAAAGGCGATAGAGGCAAATCATAAATTTGTGTCGGGTTATATCGGTTTAGGCATAACTCTGGCAGGGCAGAAAAAATTTAATGAAGCGGTTGAGAATCTTTCTGCGGCGGTCAAACTCGATAACAATTCGGAGATGGCTCATTTCAATCTCGCCGAGGGTTTATCAGCTCAGGGAAAATATGAGCAGGCCGTCAAGGAGTATAAAGAGGCCTTACGTATCAGACCTGATTATCCGCAAGCATATAATAATATTGGTGTCGTGCTGAATAATCTGGGCAGATATGACGAGGCGGTAGCGCAGTTCAAAGCGGCGATTAAAATCGCCCCGCGCCTGGCGGAAGCGTATAATAATATCGCTTTTGTTTTGACCCGAAAGGGCGAGCTTGAGCAGGCAGCCGCAAACTTTCAGCAGGTGCTTAAATTAGACCCGAATTTTCCTCACGCCAAAGAAAATCTCGAATTGATACTTGCCGAGATAGAAAAAAACAAAAAAAGCCCGTAAAACTCTTTTTAATCTCACGTTTTTCATTACCAACCCATCCGCCGCAGGCGGATTACTAAGGGATAAAATCCATATACGCAATACGCACAACTATTTATTTAGTCGTCCCTGAAAAATAATTTAACTTTTTTGTATATAAAGGCTTGCAATTTAAAAATCTGGCGCTAAATTGCAAGGAAATGATATTTATTATTAATTTCCTTGCAAAACATGGAGGTTTTTATGCAGCCTAAACAACAAAGCAATTCCCAGTCAATGTTATTCACCTCGAAGCTGGAGCAGATACTAAACGAGCAGCATCCTTTATATAAACTGGCAAATATCATCATCTGGTCAGAGTTTGATGCCGCCTTCGGTAAACTCTATGATCCGGGCTTCGGCAGACCAGCCAAACCCACCCGCCTTATGGCAGGACTTCATTATCTCAAAAGCGCATATAATCTCAGCGATGAGTCTGTAGTTGAGAGATGGATAGAGAATCCTTACTGGCAGTATTTTTGCGGAGAGCAATATTTTCAGCATGAATTTCCGATTGACCCAACCAGTATGACCAAATGGCGTAACCGGATTAAGGACGCTGGTATGGAAAAGCTGCTTGAGCAGACCATAAGCGCAGGCCTTAAAACCGGCACAGTTAAACCGCATCAGTTAAAAAAGATAGTAGTCGATACAACGGTGCAGGAAAAGGCGACAGCCTTTCCGACCGATGCACGTCTTTATCATAAGATGAGAGTAAAGCTTGTCAAAAAGGCACAGGATAATGACATAGAACTTCGGCAGAGTTATCAGAGGGTAGCCAAAAGGGCTTTTGTTATGCAGCACAGATTTTCACACGCCAGGCAGTTCAAAAAAGCGGATAAGCAATTAAGGAAACTAAAGACCTGTCTGGGAAGAGTTACAAGGGATATAGAGCGTAAGATATTGCAGAAGCCTCAATTGCAGCAGGAGTTTTCAGAATTGCTCGATATGTCCAGGAGGTTATTATCCCAGAAACGGGACAGCAGTAACAAGCTATACAGTATTCACGCGCCGGAGGTTAACTGCATAAGCAAGGGCAAGGCACACAAGAAGTATGAGTTTGGCTGTAAGGTGGCACTGGCGTCTCCCGCTCAAAACGCCTTTGTAGTCGCAGCGGTTGCTTTTGAAGGGAATCCATATGATGGACATACGTTAAAAGATACACTCTCCCAGACGATGAAACTGCTGGATAAAAAAGGTTTTGAAGATGTTTATGTTGATGATGGGTACAAAGGTCATGGCTGTGGAGATATTGCGGAGGTTCATATCGTCAAAAGGGGCTGGCGAAAGCTGCCGAGAAGTATTCGAAAGTGGTACAGCAGGCGAAGTATGATTGAGCCTGTGATAGGACATTGTAAATCTGATAACGGTCTGGACAGAAACTACCTCAAGGGCGTCGAAGGCGATAAGGTTAATGCGATATTGAGCGCTTGCGGGTTTAATATCCGCAAGTTGCTGCGGAAAATTATTTTTTGGCTTTGCCGGTTTATTCAAAATTTGGGGCTGTCGGCAGAATTTGCCCAGCTTACATATGCCGCCTGAAACTGAAATCTACTTTTTCAGGGACGACTATTTACAACTCAATTTTTTTCTTTGCCTTTTCGCAGATACTTTTTCACAGCCATATCAAAATCAGAGATATAATTTTTATCCCTTTCCTTCTTATACTTCTCAAATTCCTTCTGCGCTTTTGAGGCCGCCTGTTCCGCGCTTACCTTACCGGCATCTTTAAGAAGCCCCCGTTCGCTGATTTTTAAAAATTCATCGAGCTTGCCAATCTAGTCCTTCATTTTCATCAACCTGCCTCTGCCCGCCTGAAGCTCGGCAAAATCCAGATACATCGAAACAATCAGATTTAACTGCTTAAGCTCATCCTCCGTCAGATAGTTTTTAGCAACCGTAATATCATTGGCCGTAACATAATTACCCTTAAAACTGGTAAGCCCCATCAAAGGTTTCTTACTGTCAGCTCTTTTAGCAATTACCTCCGCTGCCGTATGGCCGTGAACAGCATAATGTATCTTGTTCTGCACCGTGGCGAAAAATTCCTGCGTCACCTCATCATCCTTGCGATAATCAATCGCCGTAGAATAAATATCCGTTACCTTCTGATAAAAATTCCGCTCGCTGCTCCGTATATCCCGAATCCGTTCAAGCAGTTCTTCAAAATACCGACTCCTCCCACCCTGCTGCTTCAACCGCTCATCATCAAGCGTAAACCCCTTGATAATATATTCCCTCAGACGCTGCGTCGCCCATATCCGAAACTGCGTTCCCCGCAATGAATTAACCCGATACCCCACCGATATAATAACATCAAGATTATAATGCTTTACGCTGTAATCTTTCCCGTCAGAACCAGTTCGTCGGAATTCCCGACATACTGAATTTTCATCCAGTTCGCCTTCCTTAAAGGCATTTTGAATATGTTCAGTAATCGTGGTTCGGCCTTTATCAAATAACTCCGCCATCTGCTCCTGTGTCAGCCAAACCGTCTCATTTTCCACTCTGACCTGCAGCTTCGCCTGCCCGTCATCAGTAGTATAAAGAACTATACTTGACTGTTCATTTTCTTTTTTCATTTAAACTTTACCACTCTTTCCATAACTCAAAATCGCAAATTCGCCGCTGCGAACTCAAAACTCAAATCTGATTATTCTTTACCGTTGCTCTTAATGTTGGTCATTAGAATTCGAATCATTCTTGTGGATTTCAAGCCTGTACTGCTTGTATTGATTTGCCATCCTCTGGAATATCTCTTTTTTGTCGCCTCTATACCTGATGCCCCCAGCATTCATCTTAAGTTTTTCGGTAAGATAGCTGCACTCATTGTTAAACTTATATTTTCGTGCTTCCTCTATAATAACATTACGAAAATCCTTATCGTTCAATGCATCTTCAATTTTCATGTGCGTATTGTGCCTATCCGGCTGATAATCTTCAATCAGCAATACTGCTTCGCCAGATTCTCTAACATTAGCCAAAACGGCTTTGCCTTTAAGCGCACTCCATGGAGTTAAAGCATCCCAACCTTCTTTTTTGTAATCGCTGACACTTATCCAGTACTTTGGAGTTAAGCAGTCACCCCAATCTCCTCTTTTATGTTTGCCGACACCCATCCACCCGCTTAATTCAGTCCCAATGACGTAGTCTTGCTTATCAGAATAATCTTTGGTCACAGTTGCAAAACTTTCGCCATCGTTGATTCTTTTTTTGATCTTGTCGAGTTCTTTCCGCAAAGAATTATTTTTTGCAAGGGTCTCCGCACGTACGCCAATATATTTATAACGGATCGCTTCAGAACTTCCCCTCCAGCCAGAATAAGAATACTGTCTTTTATAATTTTCTACATATTTCTGAATATCACCTTCATTCACATCTCGCACATCAGGATTGAAATGTTCGACAACTTTATTATTTAAGATATTTTGATATTCCTTTTTTGCATTCGCTAAATCTTCATGTGCTTTCCAGACTCCTTTTTGTTGAATTGACTGATCGAAGATTATACCTCGTGAATTTGCCTCTTTTGCAATCGCATCCTCTACCTCCTGTCTTGTAATTTTAATGCCGTTTTTAGCTGCATACTGCTTAAATAGAATAATTGGCACCATATCTTCGATTTCAAATTTTATATGGGATGGCTTACATTCATAGTTAGGACTAAAAGTAATAGCAAGACTCTTAAAAACCTCAATATTTGTAATAGGTCGGCAGCCTATATACGCTATGACCTCTTTTTCTACAGCGTAACTGCTTTGCAAAAACAAGAATGTAATGATCAACATCAATTTCGCAATACTTCGCATTTTTATTTCTTTTCACTATTTTGGGATTGCAGCGATTATAACGACCTTTGAGATGACCTGAAATCCACAATTTTTTTCTTAAGTTTTCGGCACATTTCCATCGGATTGGGAGACATGGTAACCGCGGAACAGACAGCAATTTTTTGTGCGCCGGCCTGAAGCACGGTTTCGATATTGTTAAGGTTAATCCCGCCTATGGCGACGCCGGCGATGCCTGTTTGCGATATTATTTTTGAGGCTTGGGTAACATATTCGAGGCCGACAGAGGGGGCTGTGGGTTTAGTATCTGTGGTAAAAACAGGACCTAAGGCAACGTAAGTCGGATTTTCAAGACACGCTAAGCGTAACTGCTCTGGAGAATGTGTACTTTTGCCTATAATCAACGGCCTCCCCTCAAGCCTCCTCGCCTGCTCGACAGGCAAATCATTTTGCCCCAGATGCACACCATCAGCATCAGCCGCCACAGCAATATCAACACGGTCATTTATTATGCTTATCACATTGCCTTCTTTGCAGCTTTTCACAAATTCTCCTGCCAGGGCAAAAAGGCCGTCATCAGCAATATTTTTTGCCCGCAACTGAATACAATCCGCACCGCCGCCGATGCAGTAGTTTGTTAAAGAAAGTACCTCCGCGGGCAAAGAACTTGTTATAACAATATAAAGCTCCACCGCCTTGAATTTTTCGGTGGTATCGCTGAAAATAATAATGTCTTTTTCGAGGGTATAGGCGCAGTATCGCAGTTTTTCAATTTCTTCGGCCACCGGCGGGTTCAGACTCTGCACAAGTTCGGCGAGAGTGCGTAGTGCCTCGGTAAGACGTTTGCAGGCGGCAATGAGGCAATCTTTCAGGTCGGTTCTGTGAAGCTGGTTATCGACTTTCTGGCCCACACCGACATCGCCGGTGGTATCTCTGCTCGCTATCAGCCTCCTGTTATCGAGGCGGGCGATGGCGGCGGAGAGCCGGTGCCTTAGCTGCTTGGCTCGTTCGGTTAACGATGCGGAATTCAGAACGAATCGACAGAATTCCTCCATCACCCGGCAGGCCTCGCGGGCGCGATTGAAATTGGCGTCGATAATTCTGTAAAGGGCTTTTTCCATTTGAATACGATTATAACTCACTGAAGCGGCAGCGAATAGTGAAATTTAGGCGAAACAGTGAGGTGTAAAAAAGAAAGCGGGATTGTCCTCCTCCGGAACAATCCCGTTTCTTATCGAAAAACAGAATCCTTTAAACCTGAACTTTGGATAAGGATACAAGAAAAACGGCCAACCTGCCGATGGAAATAATAGTTTTGTAAATATTATTAACCAAGCAGGCAAGGAGGCCGTATGACAGCGGATTTTACCACATTATTTGTGAATGTCGATGATTGTTGGAAAGCTTTTGAAAAAATGTATGTAAAGCACCTCATAGAAGATGGAACACGTAAACGCAACAGGCAAGGCAACTTAAGTACCAGCGAGATCATGACTATTCTTATTGCCTTCCAAACCAGCGGCTATCGCACTTTCAAGGATTTCTATCACTACCTTCTTGCCCATCACCGCCATGATTTTCCCGATATGGTCAGCTACGACCGCTTTGTTTATCTGATACCAAGGGCAATAATCCCGCTGCTTGTATATTTGCAAACCGATGGCATGGATGAGCCCACGGGTATTTCTTTTATTGACAGCACCGCACTTAAAGTCTGTCATAATAAACGCATCAGCCGCAACCGTGTTTTCGACGGGCTTGCTCAAATAGGTAAAACAACGATGGGCTGGTTTTTTGGCTTTAAATTGCATCTGATCATTAATGACCGCGGCGGTTTATTGGGCTGCCGCCTGACAGCAGGTAATGTCGATGATCGCAGCACGGTGGAGACAATGGCCGACGGCCTGTTCGGAAAGCTATTTGGCGACAAGGGTTACATCAGCCAGAGCCTGTTTGAAAAACTGTTGGCCAAGGGAATTAAGCTGGTAACCAATATGCATGCAAATATGAAATGCCGTTTGATGGAGTTGGAGGATAAAATCCTGCTGCGAAAGCGTTCATTGATTGAAACGGTCAATGACACACTCAAAAATGTCTGTCAGATCGAACATTCACGTCACCGCAGCCCGATCAACTTTCTGGCACATTTGATAGCCGGCCTTATAGCCTATACGAGACTGCCGAAAAAGCCTTCGCTCAAAATCGAAAACGTCAGCTACCAGCCTAGAGAATTTCTTTGCATCACAGCTTAAACAAAGTTCAGGTTTTAAGACTCTGAATATAATCGAAATCGGGCGGACATATCCTCCTCCAAAAAGTTTTTTTAAGGACGTCCGCCCAAAATCCTATGCCTTTTTGGGCTTATGGAAAAGTAAGGAGCAAAGATTATGCCAGTTGAAATCAATAACAAAAATTATGGTCATATTTTTTCCTAACAACCTTAAAAAGGAATAGTTAAGATTTTCAGAAGATTTTTTTTCGTAAAAAAGGAACGATTGTATTTTGTCGGCACGTTGTTTTTTTGCAACGCCGATTCCGATAAATCTGACTATCTTTACACTAAGGATTTTCCTTATGTTAAAAAACATAAGAGTTTAGGGCAATGTTTACAAAAGTCAACATACAGATGTGCTAATAAGCAACACAAGTTATTTTTGCCATAATATTTCAGAGGCTTCCAAAGGAACGGCGGCCCCATTGTGGTGCGGTATAAGCCGAGGAGTATAGTCGTCTGCTGGTCGGGCCGCAGATACTGAAGCGACGTAAGTATGCTCACCGTTTGTAGTTACGGGCTGGCGGACTCGCATCATTTTCTGGCGAACGGGGGATTGGCCGTTGATTCCATTGGCGTAAAGTTCGACTTCCACCCAATCGGCATTGATATTGCCGAGACTTACTTTTACCTCAAAGAGGTACTTTTCATTTTCGGTTTTGATTTTTACTTCGTCAAAACGCACAGCGGCCCAGTTCTCTTTAATAATTTTCTGCCAATCGACGATTTGTTTGGCTGCGGCTGCTTTATCGGCAGCACGGTGCAGGTAAGCTTTGGCGGCGGGCAGATAGCGATGTTCGGTATATTCTCGGACGGTTCTATTGGCGGAAAAACGCGGCGTAAGCAAAGCCATACTTTCACGGATACGCGATACCCAGGCTTTGGGAATTCCGTTGCCGTTACGGGAATAAAATTCCGGTATCAGCTCATTTTCAAGGAGGTTGTATAAACTCTCGGCTTCTGCGGCGTCCCATTCGAGGTCTTCATCGTGTTCCTGACCATCGCCAATTGCCCAGCCAAGCTCGGGTTTGTAGGCTTCTGCCCACCAGCCGTTCGAGCTCGGAGACATTGATGCCGCCATTGACGAGGACTTTCATCCCGCTTGTACCGCTGGCCTCCCAAGGTCGCCGGGGAGTGTTTAACCATACATCGACGCCCTGAACGAGATGTTCGGTCAAGTGCATATCGTAATCACTGAGGAAAACGGCATGCGGGCGCACATCAGAGCGCCTGATAAAATTAGACCATTCCTGAATCAGGGCTTGGCCGGCCTTATCCGCTGGATGCGCTTTACCTGCTATAATGATTTGAACTGGGCGATTAGAATTGGTCAGCAGTTTAAGCAGCCTCTGCGGATTATGCAGCAGGAGATTGGGTCTTTTGTAAGTGGCAAAGCGGCGCGCAAACCCGAGAGTTAAGGCGTTTGGGTCGAGCAGATGCTTTGCCTGTTCAACAGCCTCAGACGATAAGCCCGTCTCCGCAAGCTGCCGGGACAATCGTTCGCGGGTAAAGTCGATGAGAGATTTTCGGGCGTCATTGCGAAATTTCCAGAGGCGAGAATCGGAGACACAGCGGATGTCTTTTTCGACGGTTTCCATAGTTCCGAGCCAGCGTTTTTTTCCGCAGGCATTAGTCCAGAGTTCATCAGCCTCGGCGGAATCCCACGTGGGCATGTGGACACCATTTGTAATATGTCCGACGGGGACATCGTCCTGAGGCCAGCGTGGAAATAGGGATTGAAAAATTTGGCGGCTGACCTTGCCGTGCAGGCGGCTGACACCGTTAATCATTTCGCTGCCTCTTATGGCCAGGTAAGCCATATTGAAAGGTTCCGAAGAATCGTTCGGGTTCAGCCTGCCGAGAGCAAGCAAATCGTTAATCGAAATGGCCAGTCTATTTTTGGCATATTTTCCAAGATATTGTTCGATAAGTGCGGGCGGGAAAAGGTCAAAGCCGGCAGGGACAGCCGTATGAGTTGTGAAGATGTTGCCGGCGCGTGTGGCGGCAAGAGCGACTTCAAAAGGCTGGCCGGTAGCTTCCATAAAAGTTCTGGCCCGCTCAAGTACGGCGAAAGCGGCGTGGCCTTCATTGAGGTGGCATACCTCCGGCTGGATACCGAGCGCACACAGCAGCCTCCATCCACCCAGACCAAGCACGAGTTCCTGCTTAAGGCGTAAATCCGTACCGCCGCCGTAAAGCTCGCTGGTAATTCCCCTGTGAGCCGGAAAGTTCGCTGCGTCATTCGTATCAAGCAGGTACAGTTTGACCCTGCCGACCTGAACCTGCCATGTCCTAAGCCAAACTGAATAACCCGGCAGCGCAATTTCCAGGCGCAGCCACTCACCATTGGCTTTGCGAAGAGGAGTGATTGGCAACTGGCCGGGGTCGTTATAGGGAAACAGAGCCTGCTGCGAGCCGTCCTTATTAATCACCTGGCGAAAATAACCCTGCTGATAGAGTAAGCCAATGCCAATTACAGGTACGCCCAAATCGCTGGCGGCTTTCAACTGGTCACCTGCAACATTACCAAGCCCGCCGGAATAAATCGGCAGTGCCTCACTCAGCATAAATTCCATACTGAAATAAGCCGCACATGTCAAAGGCGGTTTGGGATAATTCTGCTGAAACCACGCCGGAGCTTTTGCGGTCTGATTCTTGTGTCGCACAAGGCCGTCAATTTCTTTACGGAAGGCGCTGTCCGCCAAGACCTGCTCAAGTCTGTCCCGCGAGACAGTCTGCAGAACTACCCAGAGGTTTTGGGTCAGGTCCCACAGCGCCGGGTCAAGTCTTCGCCAAACATCGTCGGCGTAATGACTCCACGACCATCGCATATCCAGAGCGATTTCGACAAGAGAATCCAGCCCGTCTATTTCTTCGGTTGGCAAAAAGGAATATATTGGTTTATTCGCACGCGCTTGTTTGTTCACTATATATCTCCCTAAAACAAGATTATTATAGGTTTTGACACGTGACAATCAAGAATAATCGTTCAATAAAAGAAAGATGGGATTGATAAATGTTAGTAAATTTAAAAATCCTGTAAACGTCCCAAAAAAAATCGTATATCAGTTTAATAATCCATGCCGTGCTGAATTCGACGAAAAAAAGGGGCAAACGCTGTAAATTTGTATTGTAAAGTAAGTTTGTTAACGGCCGATATAACGATATGGCTGTTGCTGCAACTACAGCCGGGAAAATAAGATAGGTTTTAAAAACGGCTGATTTACCAGGAGTTTGGCTGTGAATGAGTTAGTAATGCTACACGCTGTAAAACCGGCGAAAATTCTGCAGAGCGCCGCTGACAGAAAGCTGCCCGCGATTATGTCGTATCAATCCGACGGCCAGTGGCAATGCGCCAGGATTCTGATTGTTGACCTCGCCAGCGACTGCTTCGAAATTAAAATTTCACCCCAGAAAAAGAACCAGCCGGTAACTATCGCCCCCGGTCAATCCGTCGGCATTTCGCTGAAGTACGGCTATGGCGCCGGCTATGACAGGTTCATTTTCGATACCAGTGTTGTCGCGGTGGAAACGTCGCCCCCCAGGATTGGCTGCTCTTCGCTGGTTCTCGCCGTTCCTGAACACATTGAAGTGATTCCGCGCAGGACATATTTACGCGTGAATGTCCCCAGCTCTGTCGGGACAGATGTTTATTTCTGGCTCAGGCAGAATCCCTCCGATAGTCATCAATCGGGTATTAGGCAGGAATGGCACGGACAGCTTGTCGATATTTCCACAGGCGGCGTTCAAATCGTCATAGACGCCGCACAAGGGCCTGACCTGGAGAAAGGCCAGTTTCTCGGGTTGCGCTTTACTCCGCTGCCGAACGAAACACCGCTGACGTTTAACGCGCAGATTAGAAATGTGGTTTCAACCGCGGACGGCAAAAGCTTATCGCTGGGTCTTCAGATGGTCGGCCTCGAGGCAAGCCCGGAGGGCAGACTCGTCCTTTCACGCCTTGTCGGCGTAGTCGATGAATATTACCGGATGAACAACGGCTAAACTGTTTTTTTCCCCTATTTTCCGCATATAGCACCCCCCAATTAAAATATTCCTGTTCAAATTCTTTGAACTTATTATTATACTGTCCTTTAATTTGACCAAAACAAGAATTGAGTTTTCGGAATTGCTGTAACTATGGATTTTAGGTTAGGCGAATTGTTTTGCGGCCCAGGAGGCCTCGCGTTAGTGCGCAGGTTTGGCCAAACCCGTTTATTCCAAAAACGGGGAAAAATTTTCTATCTCCCATGTCTGGGGCGTTGATAAAGACTCCACAGCAATACAATCATACGAACATAATATCATAAAAAAATATAAATATGGCGGTGTTGGCATTTGCTTAGATGCCACGGAATTTTCCAAAAGCCAAATTTCATATCAGAAACAAATTACTGCTTTAGCATTTGGTTTTCCCTGCAATGATTTCAGCCTTGTTGGCAAACAGCATGGCGTCAACGGCCAATATGGCACGTTATACAAAGCCGGTATAGAGGTAATCAAATATTCCGATCCATTTTGGTTTATCGCTGAAAACGTCAGCGGCATTCATTCTGCAAATCAAGGTGAAGCTTTTCAAAAAATCATAGGAGATTTTAAAATCGCTGGAAAACATGGATATAATTTGACTGCTCATTTATATAAATTTGAAGAATACGGTGTACCGCAATATAGACACAGATTTATTATCGTCGGAATAAAAAAAGATAAAAATCTTTTTTTCAAAGTTCCGGCCACAACCCACGGCTATGGTAAAAAGCCTTTTGAGACAGCCAAGAAGGCTCTTGGTAAAATAACAAAAGATGCATCTAATCAGGAATTAACAAGACAATCCCCGAGAATTGTACAGCGATTAAAATTTACACCCCAATGGGAAAACGCCTGGTTCTTAGATAAATTATTGGAAATGAAACCAAAAGAACGATTTGATATACTTCAAAAAGTACCATGGTATAAAAAAGATTTGGCTGACCTCTCTGATTATAAAATATGCAGTATGATTGATGAAGCCCGCCTGCGATGTACAAAAGCAAGAATGAGCCATATCTATCGCCGTCTGCATCCAGATAAACCCTCCTATACGATAACTGGCAGCGGAGGCGGCGGAACACATGTATATCATTGGGAAGAACATCGCGCTCTGACAAATCGCGAAAGGGCTAAACTTCAGAGTTTTCCTGACGATTTCGAGTTTATCGGCTCTAAAGAAGAAGTCCGCAAACAAATAGGAATGGCCGTTCCTCCTGAAGGTGCAGAGGTTATTTTCAGTTCGATTCTTAAAACCTTTGCGAAGATTGAATATGAATTTGTTGAATCTAACTACCCCGTTGGGGATTAGTTTTAAGTGCTTTATTTATCTTTTTGGATAACTTAACTAAATCTTTAGTTTCGCATTCCCAAATAATTATAGGCTTCCAGCCGCTCTTCTTTATTACTTTTTGGTTCGTCTTATCTTTAACAACATTGTGTTCCAATTTTGGAATCCAGTATTTTTGATTTGTTGAAGGTGTCGTGCATCGTTTACAGCCTTTGTGTCTGTGCCAAAAACATCCGTGAATGAAAATAACAGTCTTGTATTTTGGAAGTACAATATCAGGTTTTCCGGGTAAATCTTTTCGGTGGAGACGGAATCTGTAGCCTATCCTGTGAAGCATTGAGCGAACAATTTTCTCTGGTTTTGTATCTTTGCTCCTAATACGTGACATATTCCAGCTTCGAGCATTTTTTGTTAAGTGATCCACCATTTTGGCAATCAGTTATACCGTTGATTAAGATAATCAATAATTTCATTTTTTGTAAGACAATCTAACAATTTTACTCCACCCCATCTGTTGATTATTTTACCAAGTTGTTCATAATCCTCTTTTTTGCTAACCTTAGAATTTGTTTTTATAAATTCTAGTATAGTATGCAAAATTAATCTGTTCCTTCCAAAATTACGTTCTAATAAATTATGTTGAACATTTTGATCACTTAATAACACATCAAGAAGTTCGTATGGATCTTTTCTAGATTTGTCATAAGTTAAGTGTGCAAACCACCATAATCTTGCAATTCCATTTCGGCTCAATGCCCTGCTATCATTCCCATCTAAAAAATAACGGCTGCTAATGTCCCTTTCGACTTCTGGTTTCCACCTCGCAACCATATAATTCCAGCAGGTTTCATGGCATAAAAAAACCCATAGCCTTTGATCGCAGGCTTGAACAGGCGTTAATTTATCTTTGAAGAATTCGTATACCTTAATTGAATTTTCTCGGTCGCTTTCAGACCCACCGTTTATAAGTTCCAAACTCTGCTGGATTTCAATGTTAGTATCGCCATACCAATTTTCATGACCAAAATAATTAGTTAACCATGGATTTGAGATATCACATCGTTCTAACCATCGTTCCTTTTCTTTAGCTAAATTTCTAAGTTGATTTAAATATTTTTCTTTAATAAATTGTATTTTCATAATATCTGCCTCTATTAATCAGATGATACTATATTTTCTAATTCTTTAGCAACTCTGTCATATGGCATTTCTAATATAAGTTGAGCAGCTTCCAATGTGTTGCCATTTTTTATATCATACTTAATATCTCTAAGTTTTTTAACAATAACCCGAAACCATCTATAATCCCCGTAATCATTTTCAGCATCCTCTTTTTTAATACAAGCTAAACCTTCCATTAAAACAGGTACCACTAACGATGCCGACAAAATATTTGCGTTGCCTTTCCTGTCTTTCATGCTTAGATATTGTTTATGAAGTTTTGAAGGCAATTTCCCGATCAGTTTATTCTTAAAGAATTCGACTGTCATTGGTCCTTCTTTTCGTTCAGTGTCTTTTACAAAGCTAACAATCGATGATATTTTTTGTAATGTATCATAATCCTGCCTACAGTTGCATTTAAAGGTGCCGCAAATTACAATAAAATCACCATTTTTTAATTGGAAGGCTTGATTTTCGTAATCCGTATGTACCCCTGCCGGTAAGTAATTTGAAATATCTCTATCGGCACAAATAAAAAATGAAACTTCTGTATGTCCGACAAGCTCTGTTGCAGAAATGTCAATTTTACCGCTTACCTTATTTTGGGCATTTGGCCAAATAACATTTATGATACGTCGATAAAAAGTGCGTCCACATTCGACATGAATAACAAACCTCGCATGTCCATCTTTGAGAAGATTGAGAATATATTTATTATCAGATATTATGTCATAATTAAAGTAATAATTCTCTTTATTATAGTCAGAACTGAGTTGGCAACTTAAATTATATGGTTGCACATCGTCTGACCATGGCGCCATTATTGGATGAGGAAAATTTCTTGATTTAATTTCCATAAGCCGCACACCTTAAAGATAATATTTCATTTTGTGTCATAAAAACTTTTAAACGCTTCACTTCTTCTGCTGTCACTGCCACTTGTAATGATTTGTTGCCATCGGATAATGGAATTTCCGTGGAATCTTCAAAAGCTTTTTGAATATATACAGCTTCGGTTTCATTATCTTCTCCGACAGATAGCAATGCAATTTTACCTTTAAAATTCTCTTTAGACCTTAAAATCACCGTATAACTATTGTCAGAGTGATTATAAATACATCTTGTCTTTAACCCCACCTTTGTATGCCCACCTTTCGGTTGTCCGCCACCACCATCACCTCCGCCTCCTCCGCCTTGTCCTCCCTTATGCCTAAGAATTACATTATCGTCATCTATCCCCCTATCTACAATATTTGGGGGCTCGAAAACAGGCATGGATTTTATTTCAGGTTTGACGGGAATAGCGGCAAAATTTTCCCGAGGTATATCTTTTCCCTCCCCATTAAATTGCTCATCATTATCGTCATCCAAAATATCAGGCAGATATTTTGCTGTATCAGATAATTCAAAACTCTCTGATTCAAGTAATGGCATTAGGTCTTGCGCACATTCTCTTATCCAATCTTTAATGCTCTTAATAATTTTATTGCCAACTTTTTTCCCGATTATTTTTTCATCAAGTCTTGTCGGATCCCATTCGTCATGTCTGGGTGGTTCCATCATTCTTAAAAGTTTGTTGCCCTCCTCATTGTCACAAATAAAAACTCCGCTGAATGATTTTCTGAAATTAAAATTCCACTTATCTATTAACATTAAGTTTTTGCGCATTACAACGACTTCTTTTGTTTTCTCATCATCTTCTTCTTTGAGAAACAACTTTACTTTTCCTATAGGTGGTATTTCCTTTTCATACTTTGCCTCTCCTTTATAAGCTTTATAAAATCTCTCAGAATCTAAGAAGCTGATTCCGGTATATTCCTTGATATAATGCTTGATAGTCGATTTATCAATTATTTCGTCTCCAATTCTGAATTTGATAATCCCATTTTCTATGGCACACCAAAAATCATTCAAAACAGAAACTATTAAATCACTTTCCCAGTTATCTGAGCCTCTATAAGCAGGAATATATATATCGGTACCTACCTTATCTCTTAAAAATTGATTAGGTATTAGTGAAATGTCGCCGTCCCTAACGGAATGGTATTTTGCACCATCATAAAAACCAATATATCCATTTGCTTGAGTTTCATTATTATCATCATCAACGTGAGTAACTAATCTTGAAACTCCTTGAAATGCAATATTGTCTGATGTCTTTGTAAAATAATAAACTGTCCTCAATGCCGACGCAGCTAGAGCCGCACTTTTGCCTATACCAAAAGACCCACCTGCACCAACATCCTTATTCGCAACTCCTTTAGACCTAACTAGTCCATACCATCTGCCTGTTTTATTAAAATCATCCCCTGTCAATCCTGTAGTTCCATAATCACTGATCTTTAGCATGGGGATTTTATCTTTTTTTAAAAATTCTATTGCATTATCGCAAAATCTTTGAATCTTAGGGTCCTGCGTCCAGAATTCTTTACAACTTTTAAAAATAAAAGTAAGGTTTGCTAAGCAAGGGAAAAAACTTATTGGCACATTTTTTAGGTCAAAACATAATTCTACAGTTTTGCCTGTTTTAACTGCGGCGTCAATTGTGTTTTGTGGACATTCTCTTGCAATATAGTGATTCACATCCCCCTCAAATGTTTCTATATTACCATCGTTTAGGCCATCATGAGGTCCTCCGGAAATAGGAGGAAACTTTAATTCTATTTCCATAATCAATTCTCCGCAAATGTATATTTATCTATTATAGCTTAAACTCTGTCCTTCGGCCAAATGAAAATCTCGCATTGGCAGATTTAACCTCTTTATTAATCGCATTGAAAATCTTAGTCACCTCCTCCTCCGTGTAATCATAAGCGCTCCTGTTCGAGCAGTTCCCCAGAATCCGTATCCGCCGGATAATATCATTAGTCCTCTTGGCGGCTATCCGCTTAAATCTATGTCCCCGCGTTTCCCCGTTATTCGGCTTATTCTCTGTTTCTTTCATCTTTTTCATCAGCCTTTATATAACATATATCACTCACTTAGCAATATACTAAGTTTACACATAATATAATCATCCTATTACATATTGCAAGAAATATTTTTATTTTTTTTAATAAATTCGCTCCACGCCGGGGTTTATCTGCCTCCGGCGAATTTGTCCCTGTGTCTTGAGTCTTTCTCTTTCCCAGTAATGGGTCAGTTATGGGTGGGCAGGTGCAGGTTATGATGAGTCGGCACGGAAGAGAACTTTGGAAAGGTCTATATCAGGCTGTTCGGCAAGTTTGTCGAGGGCAGACTTGAAGGCATCAACAACATCCGGACATCTTTTTCGCATAGTATGTAATACCGTCATAAGAATCTCACGCGTTTTTGCCCCATCTTCAGATTGAGAGCCGAAACTTATCTTTCTGGCAATAACAAGCGGACGCAGTTCTCGTTCAGCCAAATTGTTATCTGCCGGTACCTTACGGTCATCGGCCCAGTGGTAAAGCCTATCGGCCTTTTCACGAAAAATATCCTGCATATTCTGGATGGCCGGATGGTTGGCATGGTGATTAACAATATCGATGATGGCTCTCTTAATTTTAGCTGCCTGCCGCTTAAACTGTCGGTCTGTTATATCTAATGTGCGAAGGCTGATTGCATTAGCCAACTGGGAGACCAACGCTTCAACGAAAGACCTGATTTCCACGTTTTCGGGAAAATCTTTTTCCAAATCCTTAACATTACGCAATAGATGTGCATAACAATATTGAATCTTACAAGGCATCCTATTGTAGCCGTTATAGCGATCCACAACCAGAACACCCGGCAAGGGCTTTTCGCCAAAAACCTCTTTGGCTACACGGGCAGAACGGCTGGAGCGGAATCGAAAGATACTAATATCAGGCGTGCAAAACAGCCACGAGAAACCGTTCTGGCCGTCTGTCCGCCAACCAGTCTCATCAGCGTGCTTAACAGCGGCCTTGCGATAGTCTTCTATGAGTGATTTGGGAACATCTTTCAATATCCCTGCCAACTGGTGCAAAGCGTCAACTATACTGCTGTAGCCGATGCCTGTTTGTTTTTCTATCTGACCCAGTGTATTGCCATAGATATAGTGCTGTACTGCCACATAGACAAGCAGATTATTCGAATATAAACACTTTGGCAGAACACCAGGAGGTTTGGCGGCAACTACCTTTTGGCATCGCGGACAATACTTGCGTTCCAAATTATACAGAAGCTTTTTTATCTTAACAGGCTGGCAATCAATTACCGCTCGTTGTCTTGTGCCTTTGTTCTCCAAAACGCTTCCGCAATCAGGGCATATATCGGCTGCCTCAACCCTTTGCACATAGTCCGCATCTTTTTCACAGACACCGGTTCTGCCGTGACCTTTATGACCTGTTTTGCCTCCGCCGCAATTATTTGTGTGTTCTATCTGACAATTCGGCTTAATGGGAATTTTAGCGGATGGCGTGGATGAGCCGAAAAAACCTTCTTGGGCTGTCCTTTCCTTGTGTCGTAATTTTGCCTTGAGTGAAACTATCTGTTCCTGAAGCTCATCGATTTTACGTTGTTTTTCAAGGCATTGCTGACAGTAAATCATCTGCGTTTATTCCCGATTTGTTTGTCTTATCTCATCAAACTGTGGATTTTATCGGAAATCCTACGCCATAAACTTGACACCTTAATACTTACAGCAAAATCAATATCTCCCACCCATAACTGACCCATTACCTTTCCCATTTTAACTTTCTTGACTTGTGTTATATAAAGTTGTTAAATTAATTTTTGTCAATTTTCGGTCAAAACATGGTAATTTCTGCTCTAATTTGCTCTAAAAGTGGTAAAAAGTGCGGAAAAACACTCATATTTTGGGCGTAATTTAGGTAAGCTGTAACGATTGTAGCGTTTATTCCGCAAATTGGCGAATTTATTTCCTTATTCCGAAATCCGTCCCCAGCAACAAAAAACAGCCTCCGAGCGACGAACTTTCATAGTGCAATAATGTCGTAATTGAGATTGTCCGTTTCGAGGATGATGACATCGGAAGAGCCGGTAATCCAGTCTGTTGATTCTCCGGGGTTAATAACAAGCGTATTTCCGACCTGGCGAATGTCTTGTTTATGCGTATGGCCGTATATGACTATGTCATATTTTCCGCTGGCGATAATCTCATCCAGCATTGATGGTACGTGCATCATAATAATCCGCTTGCCGCCGATTTGACCTTTGTAGCAGTATTCGTAAATCTCTCCGCCGAAAGAGGTAACAGCGTTTTTCAGGGCAAGCTTTTCCCCGTCATTATTGCCGTACACCGCGATAAATTTGACACCTTTGACTTGCGAAAAGGCCTGCACCGTAAACGGCGAAATTATATCGCCTGCGTGCAGGACGTAATCAACCTTTTGTTCGTTGAAAACTTTTACAGCCTTTAGAACGTTAGCGTGGCTGTCGTGACTGTCGCTTATTATTCCGATTCTCATTTTGTCCTAACCTGAAAATTATTACTTTGCGATTACTATAAAACATATTTCGTCCGCCTCAAAGCAAAATTCCTGTTTTTAGCAGCGGCAGGGGGGCAAAAAAAATGACTGACGGCTGGTTAAAACCGTCAGTCACTGCGTCTATGAAATTTATGAAGAAGGAAGGTTTTGGGCTATTCAAAATGAACCGCAACACTCACGCTGGCGTCTTTCATTGCGTTTTTGTTATCAACCCTGACAACTTTGCCGAACTTGATGCGGGCAAACTGTCCCTTTTCCTTAGCCAATGCTTCGGTGCGCGGGAAGTTTATTTCCACAATGCTGCCCTGGCGCACAGGCATAGTCATCGGGACATTGAGCAGGACGCCGCTCTTGCTGATATTGCAGCTCCGGCCATTGAAGAATCTGTTCATTTCAGGAAACCAGACGCTTACCGGCCATGAAAGTTTCGTTCGTGTATCGCTTCTTTGTTCTACTAATGTATCCATAGTTCAATCTCCATTTCTTAAACTTTATCGTTCCATCAGTTATTAATTTCATCGGATATGTTAATCTGGGAAGTTTAGGGTATATAGGTAAAATTTCTGGTTTTTTTAAAATATTTTAGTGTTGTCGGATTTAGCGAGATTATTTCGATTATTATAGGCCGTTAGAGAAAAATATTTTTTGATGTTGCATAATATTCTGTAAAATCATATTTTGTGGGCGGGCGATATAAGGGAAATTAGCTTTGTTTTTGGAGATTACAATGAAAAGATACATATTGCTGACAGGCCTGTTGTGTCTAATGCTACTGACGGGATGCAAAAAGACTGATTCGCGTCCTGAGCCGAACGAGCCGCTGAAAGTGGCGGCCACTATATTCCCGCTGAAAGACATAATTTCAAATATCGGCGGGGACAAAGTAACCGTTGTTACTATCCTGCCCCCCGGTGCAAGTCCGCACACGTTCGAGGTCAGCCCGGAAACTGTCAAGGCGACTATAGGCATCAAGGCTCTTTTCAAAATCGGGGCGACCCTTGATGACTGGGCTGAGGGTATTATGGGCGCGATGGAAACAAAACCCAAAATCATAGAAGTCTCAAAAGGCGTGGCGTTACGAAAACTCCCTGATGGAACGGTTGACCCGCATTACTGGCTGTCACTGGAAAATGGCGAGATAATGGCGAAGAACATAGCTGAAAACCTTTGTGAATTGGCGCCAGCAAATAAGGAGTTGTTCACAAAAAATCTCGCGGCATATCTTCAAAAGCTTAAAGATGCGGATGATGAAGTAAAAAAGGTGCTCGCGACCCTGCCGGCCGACAAAAGAAGCTTCGCGACTTTTCACGAGGCGTGGTTCTATTTCGCCAACACTTATGGATTAAAAGTGGTGGCGGCGTTTGAGCCGTTTCCAGGGAAAGAACCGACGCCGCAATTTCTTGCTGAGTTTACAAAGGCCGTCAAAGAGGAAAATGTAAAGGTCATATTCTCCGAGCCGCAGCTTTCACCGGAGGCTATCAGGCAAATCGCAAAGGATATGGGCGTAAAACTCGAGCAGCTTGACCCCATCGGCGGCGATTCACCCCAGACACAAAGCTATATCGAAACAATTCAGTACAACGCCAAGATAATTTATGATACACTAAGCGGCAAATGAGTTTTATCGAAGTAAAAAATCTGGCGGTTGCGTTTAACGGCAACCAGATTATTGAAAATGTCACCTTCGAGGTCGATAAAGGCGACGTCGTTTCGATAATCGGCCCGAACGGCTCAGGCAAAACCACACTCGTTCGCGCGATGCTCGGCCTTATCGAGCATAAAGGCACTGTTACCTGGAACGGCACACCTTTCAGGGAGCATCTCGGCGAGGCGGGTTATGTCCCCCAGCGGTTCGATTTTGACAGAACATTCCCAATCAGTGTGGATGAATTTCTGAATCTTCCCGGATATAAACCCGACCCGGCGTGGCACGAAGAAATGTGCAGAGAATTCGGTGTTACCGATATCTTAAAAAAGAAGCTTGGTACTTTATCCGGCGGACAGATGCAGAGAGTACTTATCGTCAGCTCGCTTTTGAAAAAGCCGGAACTTCTGATTCTTGATGAGCCGACTTCCGGCGTCGATGTCGAGGGCGTGGCGAGTTTTTATGAACTTGTACGGCACATAAATACGGAACATCACATCACAGTTTTTCTCATTTCACACGAAGTCAATATGGTTTCGATTACTTCGACAAAGGTTATTTGCGTCAACAGGAGCATGTTCTGCTGCGGCGAACCGCAAAGGGTTATGACTAAGGAAATACTCGAAAAACTTTACAGCTCGCATTTTGAGATGCGCGAACATATACATTAGGATTGAATATGAGTTTGGAATTGCTTTGGTATCCGTTTGTGCAAAGGGCGCTGCTGGCAGGGGTGTTCAGCGGGGGACTATTGGCAATTTTAGGTATTTTTGTCGTTCTCAGGAAAATGGCGTTTTTCAGCGACGGAATCGCCCATACGGCTCTTGCTGGTGTCGCGATTGCTCTGCTCGTGGGTCAGCAGCCGCTGCTCTGGGCGGTGATTTTAGGTGTCATCTTTGCCGTTGCGATATTCTTTCTCGAAAAGAAAACTGACATCGCGCCGGATTCGCTCATCGGGATTCTTTTCACGTCGAGCCTGGCGCTGGGTGTTGTGCTGATGAGTTTTAAAAAGGGCTATCAGCCCGACCTGCTGAGTTTTCTTTTCGGCAATATCCTGACTATTGGCGACGGCGAACTTTGGGCGATAATACCAGCTTCGATAATAATTATTGCCTTCATCATTTATAACTACAAAAAGTATCTGTTTATATGCCTTAACCCTGAGCTGGCGCATCTGGCGGGCGTGCGAACTGAACTTTATCAGCTTATTCTTTATATACTGCTGGCCGTTTCAAGTATCCTTGCTATAAAGATGTTCGGCATTATCCTCGTCAGCGCACTTCTTATAATACCGGTGTCTTTCGGCAAACTCTTTGCCCGCAACGCAAAGGCTTTACTTGCGCTTAGCATTATTTTCGTTGAGCTTATAATAATTATCGGCGTGTTTCTGTCGCTGATTTTTAACCTGCCCACAGGTGCGGTCATCATCCTTACCGGCACAAGTTTCTTCATCCTCGGTATGATTGCCACCCGCAGACTACAATCTTAATGGGTGTTTTTTACCGTTGTGAATTAAATCCTTCGATAAGCTTTAAGTATTCAGTTTGATACGTGGAAAAGCCATCCTTCAATAAATATGATAACGGCTGTAAGTATAATTATTTCAATAATAATAGGGGTCATAGCTTTAATCCATTGGTAAGGAGTAAAGTGCCCATTTATTTCCTTGCGGATGAAAGAATAGGCAACAACAGACTGTGCTGAACCGATATGCGTCCAGCAGCCTCCGGCGGCATATCCTGCTATCTGTGCCATGGCAAAAAGATGTATGAAGCCAACCTCTAAGCCCTGAAGAGGCACGACCGGCGAAGTCGGCTACGACATTATTATCGAGCATAGCGGATAGAACGGTAGCGCCTCCGAACTGAATTAAAGCCAATTGCGGTGCCCCTATTGCTTCGATACCCCAGTGTAAAAACTGGGTGATATTGCTGAAAAAACCTGTTTTTTGTAATAGAGTAATGCAAAAGAACAGAGGTATTAAAAAGAGATACTCAGAATATTCGTGGTACGCCTCAACCAGTGCCAGACGTCTCATTTTAGAAATGGAGAATATGCCGATAAAAGCTGCCAGAAAACCTGCAAAAGAAGCAGGGAAAAGAGGGAAATTGTGATTTATGGCATGCCAAACCAGACAGCCAATAAATGGGATAAATGACAGAATCCCAATTTTTTGAGTTCGTAGCCGCTGTTTTTTAATATTGTCGAAAAAGAGATTTAACCTATCGGTGAATTTATCCCTGCCCTGTAAATCTCCATTTACCTCACATGCATAGTAGCTGTCCAGCATTTCAGCTATATCTTCTGATACAAAAATGCCGAGTAATTCTCTTCTCTTGTCCTGTGGGACTCCTGCTCTTATCAATGCTTCTCCGGGAGACATACCCTGATGCAAATATTCGGAGAGGGGGTTATAAAAATTACCGAGCGATTCTTCATGTTCTTTAATAAATTCCAGAGAATCCAATACTTCTCCGTGTCGGGTAGCCTGAAGAAAACGCACATCGGCTACATGGGATTCCAAAAAGTTGAGCTTGTGCATGTCAATATTAGTTCTTCCACCGAGTTTTCGTCGAATATTCCATGCGACGATAAAATAGCTTCCTATCGCCACAGGCAGGCAGTAGCGGAGGAAAAAGGCATTATCCAAAAGTGGATGCAGGTTTGCTTTCATGATAAGATTTGGCGGTTCGCCATACGCCAGCCACATACCGCATACGGTCGTGATAACAGTAGAAATCATAACAACGAAAATTATGGTGTCATCCTTAATTTTTGAAAGTAAGAGAATTATCACAATAGTCCGTATCATAAGTCCTATCATTGAAACACCATCGAGAACTCCCGAAGAAACGGCTACGATAGCGGCAATAATCGCCACGGTCGGCACAACTTTACCCCGATTCATTCTTAATATGACGAAACTAATTGTTTCAAGCAGACGAGTTTGAGTAATGACCGCTACAAACATCGTAAGACCCAAAATAAAAAGCATAGTATCGGCATGAACCATTGCATCAAGTCCGTGGAAGCTTAAAAAGTTATTTTGGAAAAATTTCCAAAGAGCTTTTAGCCCTTCAATATTTATGGATTGTCGCAGAAAAGATGTTGGCCACCATATTGCCCAGAATGTTGCTGAAACAACAATGACCATTCCATAAGTAATAGCATTTTTGTCTATGCGATAACGGATAGAACCAAAAATAAAAAGTGACAATACCATAAGCAGAACTTCAATAGCCACGACCCAGCTTGAAAATTGATAAAATTGACTTACCCCAAGGATTATTCCTGATGCAACTAAACAGCCTATAACGAATTTGGCTGGCGAAAGATGAACTATATTAAAGCTTTTTGTATGTTCCATTTTTATGCCTTTAGTGTTAACCTCAAATAAACCATCATTAAAAACAAAAAATCGAAGAATTTCTATTATAATCCTGTTAATTTTTTTATTTTTACCTCGGCAGCAAAATGGCGCAGCAACGATTAACAGGGATTATAAGCAATTTAGAAAGTTAATTGGGTAGTCGAGAAGTTAATATGCAAATTATCAAATCTAATACTTGACAGTGTCATTTATTTCTGTTAATTTTAAAATAATAAGGGTGCGAAGGAAAAGTTTTCTTCGCAGGTATCGGGGATGTGTCGGGCCGCCTCCCATTAATTTTGTCAATCCATCTGATGAAAACAGGGCAGAGGTATCTCATTATGCGCAAAACAGAATTTTTTGAAGCAGCGGTTAAACAAGGATTCTATGGTGTAGGTAGCTCAGGATTATTTGGAAAAAGAGACAATGTGCGTAAATATTGGGAGGATGTTTCCATAAAAATTACCGTCCGGCCTGCCATCGAACGTATTTTAGAGCAAAAGCAGAAAATTCGCATCGTTGACCTCGGCTGCGGCAGCGGTGAAGGAATGGAACTTCTGACGCATATCGCAAATAGTACCCACGTTAAAACAGTACACAAGGAATTTTTAATATCAGAAAATGATATCGAAATTTATAAAGGTGTCGATATATCACCGGCTATGGTTGAGCAGGGCAAACAAAATTATGCTGGCCTGCCGCAGGTCGAATTTATTCGGGGTGATTTGTCGGAAGGTTTTCCTTTTATAAAAGACGACCCTTATGACATATATTTTTCATCTTATGCGTCTTTATCCCATTTATCTTCCGAGGAACTTGAACATCTCACGCAGCAGATTTTTTCTCACATAGATAATCACGGATATTTTGTGTTTGACCTTTATGGCAGATATTCCCCCGAATGGCCGAAGTACTGGGACAAAGATTGCAGTGAGCCTTTGCCCTACAATATGGGATATTTACTTCCGCCAGAGGAACGTAAACCGGAAAAAATCGAATATTTTGATGTTATGTACTGGGGCAGCAGCGAGCTTATCAGCCTTATCGAATCAACAGCAAAATCCACGAAAAGAAAAACCGAAATTGTTACTATGCATGACCGTTCGATATTTGTCGGTCGGCACATGGATACGAGCTTTTTCAAAGAACAAAATCATCAAACAAGATTGGCGGTAAATCGGCTTTTCGATAGGGATTACAGAGGGCAGATAGATAATTTGAACTTTGACATCAGTTATCTGGAAAAAGTTAAGGATACTCAACCCCAGGCCTGGACGCGAATTTCAGATTACTATAAACAGTGGCAGACGGTAATAAATACCCTTCACGCTTTAATGTCCACCAATAAACCGGAAGTAAAAAGAATCATAGAAACCGCTCCCGAAAGCCTTGCCGAGGAGTTAAAAATGCTCGCGTGGCTTTACAGGAATGCCGACAGGTTCCCTGTTTTTGATTTTTGGGCCAGTGTTATGGGGCCGCAGGTTGCCTGCGTGCTGCGAAATCTTGAATTTTCTCTACCACAGGGATTAGGTTGCGGCCATGGTCTATTTTGCGTCGTAGAAGTCCAAAAGTAGAAGATATTTGGCACGTAAAATATCATTCAATCAAGGCACTTAAAAGACAAAATCAATCCTTGCCATTTTTTCCTGTTTGGAGTATTTTTTAGCGAATATGCAAACAAAAGTCGTAAAACTTGACCGAAACAATCCTGACGCGGGGATAATCTCCGAGGCTGCACAGCTAATTGACCAGGGCGGGCTGGTTGCATTTCCCACGGAAACGGTTTATGGAATCGCCTGCCGGGTACGCAACGATTCACTGGTAAAACTCAACGGCATCAAAGGCCGGACACCCGACAAATTTTACAGTCTGCATATCGGTTCGAGAGATGTTTTAGCCAAATATATTCCGCAGATAAACCTGCGGGCGAAAAAACTGACCGAAAAAGCCTGGCCTGGCCCGCTGACGCTTGTGCTCGAATTAGACGAAAATGACCTTAGGCGTCAGCGAAAAACACTCGAAAAAGAAGTTTTTGATAACCTTTACCGAAACGGCTCTATAGGAATTCGCTTTCCCGCCAACGCGATAGCGATGGCGTTATTGAGAAAAACCGCCAACGCTGTGGTCGCACCGAGCGCAAATCTGACCGGTGAGCCGCCCGCCGTGGATGCAGAGCAGGTTTTAGCTCAATTCGACGGGCAGATTGAAATGGTCCTCAACGGCGGGCAGTGCAGTTATAAACAAAGCAGTACAGTTGCTAAAATGGGTAAAATGGGGCTTGAGATACTCCGGCCCGGAGCGTATTCACAGGCGGAGCTCAAAGCCATGGCCACAGTAAGCTTTCTGTTCGTCTGTACGGGCAACACATGCCGAAGTCCTATGGCAAAGGGAATTTTCAGCAAATATCTTGTGGAAAAAATGGGTTGTGACATTGACAATCTCGAAAAAATAGGTTATAAGATATATTCCGCCGGTGCTATGGGAATCGTCGGTTCTCCGGCCACTCCGGAAGCTGTGGCAGCCTGTGCTGATAAAGGTGTCGATATAGGTAAGCACAGGAGCGAGGCTTTAACAACAGGACTTATCAACAAAAGCGATTATATTTATGTGATGACTAATGAGCATCGCAGCCAGGTTATCACCCTTAATCCCAGCGCCGCGGACAAGTGTATGCTGCTTGCTGAAAATGAAAATATTGTTGACCCGATAGGCCGTGGCCAGCAGATTTATAAACAATGTGCCGATGTAATTGAGAACGCCGTGAAGAAAAGAATAGGTGAGTTAATATTATGAGAATAGTCGTAGGAAGTGACCATCGCGGTTTTGAAGCCAAGAAGCAGATTAAGGCCATTGTGATACAATTGGGCCATGAGTGCATTGACGTCGGTACCGACGGTAATCACCCCGTTGACTATCCCGACACCGCTTATATCGCTGCAAAGGCTGTTTCGGAAAATAAAGCTGACCGAGCAATTCTCGCTTGCGGTACGGGTATCGGTATGTGCATAGCTGCCAACAAGGTTAAAAGAATCCGGGCGGCCTTGTGTAATGACGAACTCGGTGCGCAGATTTCACGTCATCATAACGACGCAAATGTGCTTTGCGTTGCCGGCGACCTTATTAATGAAATACTGCTGCGTAAAATTGTTGAAATCTGGCTGACCACTGAATTCAACGGAGGCCGGCACGAACGAAGAGTCCGTAAGATTGCGGCCATTGAAGAGGGCAAAGACCCTACTGAAATACATAACAACAATCACATTAATAAATAGCTGATATCCGAAATTATGGAATTATCCCTGCTGATGAGAGTAAGAATCGCATTGGTTGCCGCGATAGGTATTGCGGCCATCGGGATTTTTGGCTGGCCTTTAGTTAAACCCGCCGACCCCCTTGGTGCCGTTGTGCTTTCGGGTATCACGGTTAATAAAGCAATTATTCTGGCTGGGCTGGCGTTTTTAACGGGCTTGACGGCTTATTTTATCTCATGGCCTTTTGGCTGTGAAATAGGTGTCCTGGCGGTTCCTTTCGGCTTAACCGTGTGGGCTATGCGGACAGGGGATATGAGCCGCCTGCTGCTGAATCCCGCACCCTCTCAGCGAGAGACGGTCTATTCAGCGTTGAGGTGGGAACCTTTTTTCTGGATTGCCATAATCGTGATTGGTTTTGCCGGTGTTTTTGCCGCCCACAGAATAACCGGCTCAAAAAATGGTTTTTTTCATGAGGCACACAAGGATAAATCTATTTCAGCCAAATACTTAAACGCCGCTATTGCTTTGGTAGTTTCAGTTTTGGCTGTGCAATTTTTGCTTGCGCTGTTTGCACAGGACGTCAGAATCTCGGACAGCAAATTAGGCTCGGTTATAGGCCAACCCCAGACCGGTCAGATAATTTTCGCGGTTTTTGCTGCTTTCGTAATAGTCTCGTTTGCTGCCAAAATGGTTCTTGATAGCAGCTATATCTGGCCGACAGTCGCGACAGGATTTGTAACTGCTTTTGCCGTCCATAGTTATCTGAGACAGGACGTACTGGCTTATTTAACAAGCAACCAGCCCCTGTACTTCTTTTCAAACTCCGTACTTTCTATTTTGCCTCTGCAGATAGCGGCACTGGGTTCACTTGGCGCGATAACCGGTTACTGGATGGCTGTACGGTATCAGTTTTGGCGAAAACACGAAAATTAACGATTAAATTTTTATATCTTTTTTAAAATAGGTTTTTTATAAGTGCTTATTTGAAAAGCTGTTATACAGCCATAGTCCCATAAAAGATTGTCAATTCCGAATACGCCCGAAAAATGGTTGTTTTTACCTTCAAAATTAGCCGAAAAGAATATTGAGTTCAAATTATGCTGTGTGATACTGTGCATTTTTTGAACCTGGCCGCCGCAGGATAAGCGGGCGGAGTCTTATCAGAACTTCTAAGCGGCTTGTATCGTATTATTAGTGATAAGACCAACTGGCAAAAGGAGTTGAAAAAATGTTGGTTCTGAGCAGACAAAAAGATGAATCTATAATAATCGGCGATAATGTTGAGATTACCATCGTGGACGTACGAGGTGACAAAGTTCGCCTGGGTATAACTGCGCCTAAAGATGTACCGGTACACAGAAGGGAAGTCTTTGACGCTATTCAGCGTGAAAAAGCCGCAAAAAAAGCTGAAGAGAAGTAAGGTGCAGCACTTTCGCCTCACACAATACAGCTATATGAGACAGGCGTTTCATAAATTTTCTCTTTTATTTATATACATATGCGGGGACAAGGTTAGCCCAACTTTCGCAGTTAGGCATTAAAATCGGCGGTTTCGGCAGCGTCAGCGGGGTTAGTTTCCACCACAAAAATCATCATTCAACCGGTCTGCTACAGGTAGATATATCTTCGGCGAAGAGCAGCTTTTGTTCATGTTTGCCTGTATCTTCGTCGAAAACCTCCAGGGTTTTGCGCCATCTGTTTTCCTGCGATGAGGTTATTTCACCAAGATAAAGAACTGTCCGTTGAACCGTCTTGTCAGGCGTAACCCTGCGGTTCTCGACGACACTGAAGTACTCGTGCCATTTGCCGTTCTTTTTGCGTTTGTAACTTCTCAGGAACATGCCGATAGTTTGGCATCATAAAAACAGCCTTGCAATAGAGCAGGGCTTCACCACACAGGGTTTTGGAACATTTATGGCGATTTTAAAACGCTACACGGATAAGAATTTTTGAAAATCGCAATTTACCGCCCAAACTGCGAAAGTTGGGTTAACCACGGATTTACACTGTTTATTATTGTTGCTATAACTCTTTATATTATAATTATCTCTTCGGGCTGTGCCATTGGCGGTGAATAATGAGTATTAACTTTCATAATTTTAACCATTTTTTCCTGTGATATTTACGCAATATGCAGCGAGTTGATAAAATTTTTAAAAAAACGCAAAAATTATTGTAACAAAATGCGATGGTTTAGCGTCTTATTTAGAAAAAGCGGTATTTCCTTAAATTATTGTTTGAGGTACTTTGGAGGTGTACGAAAATGAAAAAGATGCTTATTTTAAGTCTGGGCCGCCATCTTATGCTGGATATACCTCTGTCCGGTTCTCCATACGGCTGTGCCCCGGCAATCGATGGTGATACTGTTATATGGCTCACCGGCTTGTACGACAAAGCCAAAGGTATGTCCTTCAAAATAACCTATTCTATTGCTGATGGACCTGTTGAGAATCTGACCACAGGTAACAAGTATGACTACATACAGCACGCGATTATTGCCGCTGAACCAGGCAACGAGATTATGGTCAAGCCTAGAGTCTATCACGAAAGCATTGATTTCAAAGGAAAAGACTTGACCCTAAGGTCAATAGACCCTTACGACCGCGATATTGCCGCGGTTACAGTAATCAAGGGAAATAGTTCCAAAGGGGTTGTGAGTTTTGTAAACAAGGAAAAACAAAAAAGTATCCTGAGCGGCTTTACAATCACAGGCGGAAGTCACGGTATCTACGGAGAGGGACTGGTATATTCTACAATTACCAATTGCGACATTGTTAAAAACAATGGTAATGGCATACTACTTAGCGGCTATGGTAATTTCTTAGTTAATAACTGCAGAATTTCAGAAAATGGGAAATCAGGCGTCAACGACGGTTGCGGTTCGATACTGACCAATTGTATCGTCTCAAGAAACAAAGAATCCGGGATTATCGGCAAGATTGAAAAAATCGCTAATTGTACAATTACAGGAAATGGCCAATTGGGCGTGTTAGCGAATATTTTGACAATTACAAATTCTATCCTGAGAGATAATAAAATTAATCAAATTGCGTCTTATCCCCAAAGTACTTTTAATGCTTCTGTTATGTACACCAATATGCAAGGCGGCTGGCAGGGTATCGGCAATATCGACGCTGACCCGTGTTTTGTGACACCGGGATACTGGGACATCAACGACACACCGGCGGATTCAAATGACGACTTCTGGATTGACGGTGATTACAATCTGCTCAACAATTCGCCCTGCATAAACGCCGGCGACCCCAATTATATCGCTTCTCCAAACAAAACTGATTTCGATGGGAAACCCCGCATCATCGCCGGCAGGATCGATATGGGGGCTTGTGAATTCAATCATCTCCCTGTCGCTGATGCCGGTGAAGACCTCACGGCTTACGCATGGATTGACGGCTTTGCCGAAATAATACTCGACGGTTCGGGTTCATATGACGACGATAATCAGCCGCTGAGCTACCGCTGGGCATGGTCTGCGGACGGCAATAGTTTTACTTCATGTGGTGATGGAATAATCAATTTCCTCGATTTAGCCGCTATTGATATAAAAAATCCCAAAGACGGGTCTCCCATTTCTGATTTGTCAATTCTGTGCCAGAATTGGCTAAATACCTCGGCATCGCTGAACTGGGATCCTGAATACGACCTTGCTCCAGGAACCGGCCAGATACTGCGAACAAGACTTTCTGCTGGTCAATACGTTTTTGCATTGATTGTCAACGATGGAATAGTTGATTCCGCTCCCGATGATGTGAATGTAACAGTTTTGCCGGCGATAAAGGTCGAAATGAACTTTACGCCACAGACATTAGACTCCAAAAGTAACGGCCAATGGGTAAAGGCACACTTCACTTTGTCTCCGGGCATTCTGCCGGGAGAGGTGAATGTTAATATTCCGGCTGTTGTTGAATCTATGAACATTAAGTCGCAGAGTGTCAGGGTCTTTACTAATGAGCGGGGCAACACTGTTGCGGAAGTTTCTTTTGACCGGCAGGCATTTTGTGAAAACGTAACCGATAACAGCGATTTGGAAGTTACTGTTGTCGGCTCGCTTACTACCGGCCAATACTTCTACGGCTCCGATACGATAAGAATCAGATACCGCTGAAATATTGAACCGACCAAGATTGGTCTTTGCCGTTTACGAAATTATTTTTCAGGGACGACTATTTAGATAGGCGTTTGGCCATTTCAGCCAGTTTCCTAAGTTCTTCCGTGCTATCTGGCCGAGCATAACTCATCAATTTTATATGCTTCCTTTTTGGCTCACCACTGGTTTTCATCATATTCTTATTATCTTCAGTCACTATTTTTATAAGTGTGTTCTGCCCCTCTGCTCGCTGCCTCTTGTACTCTTTAACCATGGCCAACTCAGAGGCCTGCTGCTCAAGCTGAGTGTGATACTCGCAAAGTTTTTGCTCTGCGTTCTTATATTCTTTGACCTGCAGCTCCAGTTGTTCATTGGCTTTAGTTAGTTGAGAGCGATGCTGTTCAAGTTGCTGCTCGATTTGGTCACGGTATTGCTCAAGTTGTTTCAGCCGCTGGTCAATATCCTGCTGCCGCTCATTGCGGGCCATCGGTTCAGAAAGCAGCTTGGCAAGCATTTCATCAGCTCGCTTGTATTCGCTGCATCTGTTCTCTATACATTCATCAATATACTTAATTGCGGCTATCTTGTTAGATAATTTCCCCTCTTTAACAATCAACGCTATAATGAGAATAAGCAGGCATGCGAGACTTGCCTGGCTAATATCCATATTTATCGAAAGGTCAAAAGCTAAAAGCAAAAGCATACCAATCCAGGCTCTTACATGTATCCTTTTTCTTCCATAATATTTAATGGTCTCTATATCTATATTAGACATTGTTTTCCCCTTTCTTCTACCTGCTGTTCAAAACCAGACGCGTCACAGGAGCCTGAAGGCCGCTTCTGAGTATTTGCAGCCTTCGATTGAAACAATGGCTGAGGCTTATAATGCGGTTCGCAGCAAAAAATGAAAATATCTCCCCCTTTAGTACGCAACCACTCTAAAAAGGAGGAGAGAAAGCAAAATACTGAGTTTACTTCTTGGTTTTCTTTTTACCCTTTTTGGCCACTTTTTTAGTTCCACAGCCTTTTTTTCCGCAAGTCATTTTAAAATCCTTTCAAAATAATGTAAGAAACTTCATAAATAGTTAAAAATAGTCAAACTGCTGTTATAATCTGTACTCGTTAATATTGTCGGTCTCTGTGATGATTTTCTTTATTATATTTGCTGAAGATGCCAGTTTACCTGACCCGGGTTTGAGCAATCATTAAGGATAGGTACAATAATGCGTATGCAAAACTTTTCAGATGAAGATAAAGAATTTGGAAAATTAACTTTCCAGGGAATATTGACCTCTGTTCAGCCAAGAATCCGGCCGCTACGGGCTTTTAACCAACACAACCACAGTTATCCTGGCTAAGGGGTAGTGGGATTGTATAAGGGGCTTTTATTATAACAATCCTTTTGCTCTTGATACTAACTACAGTTTTTCATAGACTGATTATTGTAATCCGATGAAGATTTTGGTATTATCGCAAAATTGGAAGGTTTGGCTGTTTAGCAGGGGATACAATATGGGAAATCCAGATAACAAGATGAAGCGTATGATAACAAAGGGGGTATTTTGCATGATGTGTGTGCTTTCTGTGTTCATCAGTTGCGACGATGATGATGACGACCATCATCATGACCCGAACTGGGCTTACCGCTCGATATGGCGGGAAGAACAGCACAAAGAATATGAAGTTTGTCTTTCTTCGGAACTTTTACCGGTTTTTCATGATGCTATGTTAAAAAATCCTGTATCAGGCGGAACAAGGCTGAATGATTTTGCGGCGAATATGCGGCGAAGCCCCGACGGTGGTACTAATGAGTCATGGCCAATGTCACGGTTGCCAATAGCTGTAAATGAGGCTGAAAAAGAGGCGCAGGAAAAGTCGCAAAATGCGGCGCAGCAACACACTGAACAGCCTTGCACGATACACAAGATGAACATGCTATAAGTTCTTGTGGTCGCGAAAATAAGCACGAATTTGCGACACCTCGCGAGAGTGTGCAAAACGACAACAAATGGGCCGGGTTGGAGTCGAACCAACGTAGGCTTACGCCAATGGGTTTACAGCCCATCCCCTTTGGCCACTCGGGCACCGACCCTTAGAATCAAGACGATAGTTTAATACCCCCGGCGGCAAATTGCAAGGACAAACCTTAAAATAATGTAAAGCCTCGATTACGAACTGCAAACCATAAGTAAATAAAAAAGCCCCTCATAAAAGGGGCTTTTGGGTGATTGTTTAATGGGGCAAAAAGTGTTTTACGACTTAATCACGCCCTTTTTGAGAATGATGTTGGCATAAAGCGCCGCTTCGCTTGTCGCGATTACCGCGTGAGATTCTTATGACGGTATTACATACTATGCGAAAAAGATGTCCGGATGTTGTTGATGCCTTCAAGTCTGCTCTCAACAAATTTGCCGAACAGCCTGATATAGACCTTTCCAAAGTTCTCTTCCGTCCCGACTCATCATAACATGCACCTGCCCACCCATAACTGACCCATTACAAAATACCTTTCGCTCAAACTGACCGATGGTCAGTTTGAGAGTTCAGAGAATCAAAGTTTAATATGTAGAATTGCGGGTTTCCCGCCCCCTCTTGCTTTGCAGGTACTGCAAAATCTTAATATTCCGCACGAGTTTCAGGGGCATTTTCTCGCTTCTGCAGTTCATACACTCGCAGGCTGAGGGCGATTTGAGATGAGAAGTCCCCGCGAGGTTTTTAGTCTCTGTAAGTTTTGCGCCTTTGGCTCTTATCTTGCGAAGAGCGAGCGTTGCATCTCTTTTATTGTGCATACCAGCGGCATCAATGACGATGCGCACCCTTTTGCCTCGTTGCAGAAGCCCCAGGGCAGTAGCTTTAATAGCACTCTCTGCGCCTGCGCCTATCAAAACAAACTCGCCCGCGTCCACCTCGCTGAGCAGCCGCTCTATTCTCGGCTCATCGAACGGGTCAACGCAGCGCTTATGCAGGATAACCTGGCTGTATTGCCGCAATATGTCTCTGGGCAAATCGGGGTTGCTGTCCGCGGTGAAAGTTGCCCTGTTGGGAAGCAGGGTATAATGTATCTTCTTCTGGCCGTCGGTCCCTTCGATACAGTAATTAACAGCCTCACCGTTATGGCCGGAGCGTATTTCGCATATCGAAATTACCGGCACTTTCCGGTAACGGGCCCAGGCAATTAGCCTGCGAATATTTGACAAAATCCTTTTATGGTTTTTTACACACGCTGTGCCGTCAGTAAAAAAGAAGTCTTTCTGCGTATCTATCTCGATGAGAACATATTTACGCCTTGATTTGATTAACTGGCGAATCATTGCTTTTGCCTTTTTTATTTTTCAGGTTTTTCGGAAAAACTCCCAAATTCCCTAATATATATTCCGCTTCCGTCTGACTGTTCGTTTCCTATAACCATTACGTTTATATTAAAAAGCAGTTCATAGGTTTTATCGAATGCCTTTCGCATTTGCTTTAAGAAAAAAATCTCAAAAGGCGGTTTGCGGGTTCACCAAATAACCTTTAAATGTTATAATAACAGCCGGTTTTAACACTTTATAAGCAAAAACAGTGTATTTTTCGGAGTTGTTTTGGCAGATGGCACGAATTTTAATGGATTATCCGCAAATAAGCCTGAAGCCCGAAGATTTACAGGGCAAAATAAGTTTTGCGCAGGTTTTCGGACGTTCCGCGCCCGTCCATATAGAAGTTGGTTCCGGCAGAGCGACCTTTCTGATAAATCAGGCCAAGACCTCCCCGGAGATTGATTTTCTGGGCATCGAATGGGCGAACAGATTTTACCGTTATGCCGTTGACCGTATCGGACGCTGGAATCTCAAAAATGTCAGACTTCTACGCACCGACGCGGCGGTTTTTGTTGCTGAATCCGTGCCGGACGAATCCGTGGATTGTTTTCATATCTATTTTCCCGACCCCTGGCCTAAAAAGCATCACAACAAAAGACGATTCATAAAAGAGGCCAATCTTCTGCAGCTTATTCGCTGCCTTAAAAGCGAGGGGCAAATCAGGCTCGCCACCGACCACGCCGATTATTTTGAACAGATGAAAAGAGTCATCTCCGGATGCAGCGGCATTCTTAAGGAGATTGATTTTTACCCTGCCGCCGGCGCCGACAAAGGCGAATGGGTCGGCTCCAACTTCGAAAGAAAGTATCTAAAACAGCAAAGACCTATCTATACGCTTGCCGTTATAAAAATCCTAAATGCTAATTCCTAATATGACATCGCTATGAGGTATTTAGTCGAATGACTTTTCTCCTTCGACTGGTATATGAAGCCCTGTTACGCTTCTGATAATATAGACATCATTTTCGTTTTGTATAAGCAGTTTTAATATAATTAGTTATACCATTGGTTGGTCATAAATCGGTCTAAGGTATTGTTTAAATAGAAAAGCGTTCGTAGTGTATTCGGGAGGCGGGAATATTGAGTCTCTTTAAGAAAAGTTAACATTTTTTTCATCATAGGCGGCGGGCCGCAAAGAAAGACTTCGCAATTTTGGAGAAAGTCGTTAGCGTAGTTATAGATTGTATCTTTTGTAATATAGCCTTTAAGACCTGTCCAGGAGTGGTCAGGGTTTGAGAGGATGTGGACGACTTTAATGTTTTGGGGTAGTGTTTCAAGTTCGTTATTAAAAATGATGTCTTTCTGAGTTCTGTTAGCGTAAAGGATGGTTACCTTTCTGGAATCGCCGGTGTCGCGAAGGTATTTAATCATGCTCATAAAAGGTGTGATGCCAACGCCGCCAGCAATGAAAAAGAGAGTGTTGAGATGGATATTGAGAAAACTGAATTGTCCATAAGGGCCTTCGATGAGAGCTTTGTCACCGGCGATTGTCTGGTCAATAGTGTTTGTAAAGTTGCCGGATTTTTTTATTGTGACCTGCAAAATGCCGGTTTGTGCAGGAGACGATGAAAGGGTGAAAGGATGAATTTCACTTTTTCTACCGGGGCGCTTTAATTTTAAGAAGATAAATTGGCCGGGTTTATAGGGACAGATTTCACCATCCTCCGGAGACAAGGATATTGTATATGTGTTGTAGGTCTGTGGGATGACGGAATTTACGATATAGCTTTTGCGTAAGAAAAAGGGGATATATAAATTTCGATAAATCGCAGCTGAAAAACCGACAAGGATGAGTATCCACCAGAGAATTTTCATTTGTTGGCTGTGGAGTTCCGGCCCGATGAAGTAGGAATGTAAAAAGGCAAGTGCGATAATGGCTAATGCGGTTTTGTGGCTGAGCCGCCAAATATTGTAATCAATGCCAAAGGCCTGGAATGTTGCCGCGAGCGTTACAGTAATAAAAGCCAGACCGATTGCGGTCTTTCCCAAATTGATTTCCCATGATGTGTGAGCTGAGAGCATCGCAGGATTTTTAAAACCTGCGATTAAAAGTGACACATGGATAATAAGCAGGATGATAATGACAATACCCATTGATTTATGAAAATTGGTGAGTTTATCGATAGCAAAAATTCTATCGAGGATTTTAAGTCGCGTGGTGAGAACGGCCTGGATGACGAGAATGACGAAAGCAATCAGGCCAGCGGCTTTACCCAGATTTACAAATAAAGCTGACAAGTCTTTAATCGTAAGCCAGTTAATGGCGAGGACGGGCGATATTATTAACAACAAGTACACAACGAGAAAAGGTTTTGTTAATTTTAATTGTGTCATTGAAAAAATAAATAATTATAGGATTTTAAGCCAGAGAACCAAATATCAGGAGTAAAAAGGCTATTACAGCCGCGGCGGCATGGATGGCAATAAGCGGTTTAGGCAGTGAGCCTTTTTTGAGATGATTTGTGATGAGGATGAATCCGCCAATCGCTGCGATGACAAAAATTACAAGAGCTATATTGCCGACGGTGGATGTCATGCCCTTAGCAGCGGCGATAATAAGATTGATGAGTCCTAAGGCACCGAAGAGGCCATGCGATAATGCTATGGGGGTTGAGAGGCTGCCGCTGGAACTATACTTTACAACGAATGTAATGCCTAAAATGGCTGCGATTGCAAAACATATCAACGCGATAGTAATAAACATCTTGTGCCCTTTCAAATTCATATTAATTTGCATCGACCGCTCGTACACAACGAAAGTACTATTTTTCGGATGGACCCTCAATAAGTAAAAACCTTATTCTGCTATTTCTTTTTCCTTAAAAGTTGGGGTCCTGATTTTTGAAGAAGAATGATAATTGGCTAAAATTTATAATGGCGTCTAATGGTGTTGCGGCCATAACTGACTGAGGTATTTATCTCAATAGCAGTTTTTTTGTTCTGCGGCTTTTTTATGCTGACATCCAGTTTTGCCCTGGGAATATCCATACTCTTAATATCCAGCTCTATCCTGCCAGGAAGATTTTTTTTATTCTGATTTTTCTCCGCCCACGCCGCTGCGCTCGCCGCAAGGTTCCGCTCACATGCCCGCAGATAAGCATTGTTCGCCTGGAACATAATCACGTTCGCTCCGCCTGCCAAAACATATACTTCCGCCGCGATTAACGCCAGCAGCGTTATGATAAATATCATTACAAAACCTTTTTGCCTTGAGTTTTTCATTTAGCCGCCTCTTTAAAGATACCCGCAAAAAACACGTGCGAATTTTCCATCTTCTTTCCGATACGTTCGCCCTGCTTTTGCTCTATATAAGTCGTAATTTCGATAGCGTAGTTTTTGTCGTCTTTCCGTAGTGCCTTCCATTCAATCCTGCCGTGCGGAATAGGCCATTTCTGCGTATCGCCGGTGTTCAAATTCTGCCGCGAGACCTGTCCGTCATTAAACTGATACCGAACTACGCCCCCCGATGATTTAATCAAAAACATTTCTGTACCCGCTTTGTATTGCTCGAACGCATCGGGAAGTTCATCGGCGGGATCTATATCTTTGTTCAATTGCTGGAGCATATTCAGCATAACGGTATTAGCCTGCATAATTCTTAGAGAGCGGGGAATATCCCGCAGCGTCGTCGTGGTAAATCCCGCCAGAACAACCGACAATATTACCATGACGCTCAACACCGCCAGCAATTCTATGAGCGAATAACCTTTTTGCGTCTTACTCAATTTTTTATCGCAATATATCTGCATAATTCAACTTTCACTTTTCCGCCGGGATAATCGCCATTCGTGCGCACCTTTACTAACTTCAGCCCTTCCCATTGACCATCGCCCTGTGATTGCTCGATTGAAACATCAAGTCTGGGCCAAAGCCTTTTAAAATCCTTCTCATCAATCGCCCCGCCCGTCGCAGCGAAACTGTCCAACTCCGCCTGCGCTGCGGCAACACATCGCTGCTTTACAAGCTGATACTGATTGAACTTGCCAAAATCGCTCAAAGTTACCCCCAGGCAGACCATAAGAATCCCCAGAAGACTCAGCGAAATCGCCAGTTCTGTTAATAAAAAACCGCGATACTTTTTCTTTTTATCAGCCACAGTTTTACTCCGTTTTACGGTGTTACCATATCAGCCAGATGGTTAATGATATAAACCATCGGAGAAAAAAACGCATAAACCACAAATCCGACAATTAATCCGAGCATAATCGTTACGCACGGCCACAATATGAACCTCGCGAGGTTGACCCTGTAACTGTAATTGGAGCGGTAAAACTCCTCAAGCATTTCGAGAATCGTCAATGTATTACCCTGATTGACATCCGCGTCAAACGCCCATGCGATTGTGCTGCCGAGTTTACTCTCACGGGCGGCGGCAGAGATATTCTCCCCCGCTTCCACCTTTTCGAGCCAGTTTCGCAGCCGCTTTTTGAAACAGTTATTAACATCCAGCCCAATGGTATTGGCAATCGCCTGATTGACCGTAACACCGGCATTTAATGACAGCCGCAATATCTCAATCGCCTGAACTATCGAGTAATTATTTTCAAACCAGTGCAGAACCGGCAGATGCCATTTTATAAAATCGAAGAGCCTTGAAATCATATAAGGCTTTTCGGGCCTGCGAGGCCTAAACCTTATCCGAATCGCAGCAGGAATGCTAATGAGAATTATAAGGCCCAACACAATCCAGAAGATAGCGGATTGCCAGAATATCGGTGATATTATTTTCATCAGGAATTGGGTTACGGCCGGCAATTCAGCTCCTTCAAAATTCTCTTTAATAACAGTAAGATATGTTGGTACGACAAATTTTGCCATTAAGATTACCATAGTTGTAATAACAGTTATCACCAACACAGGATAAAAAGGATGTACAGGTCGTATTCTTTTCCTCTCATCAGCCTTTTCAACAATATCTGCCTCGAGGGCCTTAAACGCAAAGGGAAGCTGATTAATCCGTTCCGCCGCCGTTATCATCGCGACCGCGTAGCCTGGACATTTTGGATAGCCGCGTTTGAGCGATTCGCTCAACGAATAACCTTGCACAAGCCACTTTTTTATCCGCCGCAGTGTTCTTGCGCGAATATCTTTCTGGCCCTGGGCCGCGGTTTCCAGTGCCATCGGTAAAGGCAGGTTCTGCCGCATACTCGCCCCGATTGTCGTGAGAATATAAGCCGCCGTCGCGTATCGTGAGCTTAAACCATAACCTATTAACGTCGCCGCCAGCACACAGATACCAAATAACACCAGAATACCCCATCCCCCAAATACCGCAAAACCCGTTATTACTGCCAATAGAAAAACTATAGTTAAAAGCGTCCATCTCGCTATCTGCTGTGGCAAACGCTCAAAGTCAGGCTCGCTTTCAGAAAGCGCAATCGCTATCAAACCTAAGAGAAATATAAAGGCGATAAATATCAGCCATTCAGGCGACTCATTGTCAACAGCAATCACTCCCAATGCGATACACACAATCGGCAATGTAACTAGTGCCACCACAGGCTTTTTATAACCCAGCACCGCAAAAAACAACATCGTCAAAACCAATATTATAAAATATGTCATATTCTTGTCTCTTTTAAGATGCTTATTATGATAAAGCCGTAATAACCTGTACCATCGGTAAAAATATCGCTAAGATAGTAAAAAATATAAACCCGCCTACAAGTAGAAGCATTAACGGCAGCAAAATAGTCTGCAATCTCGACTGGCTGCTTCTGGCCTGCTCAGAATACATCTGCCCGAGACTGTAGAGATTGTCCTGTAATTCATTTCTCTGCGCCCAAGCTGCATCGAATACAAAAACAGCCTCGGTATCATTTTGCAGAATTGTCCTGCCTCCATAATATTTGCCCCGCCCTCAATCTGCTGTGCGACAACCTCGCTTTCAAGAATCATTTTTTCGCTGCCACTCGCCTCTGCGCTTAACCTAAGGCACGTCGGCATATCGCTTCCCGCCGCCACCATCATCGCCATCGCCTCGGCCATCCTGCTTAATGTGCTGCTCTGGTAAAGCCTGCCCATAACAGGAACTTTCATAAATATCGACTCCTTGAATCTCCGCCCCTCGGGAAATGTCGAAAGCAGCAGTACCCCGATAACTATCGCCCCGACAACTACCCCCACGCCCGCCCAAAAAATTAAAATATGCTCAGATATCACAAAAATCGTTGTAGTAACAGAACTAAACTTATTCTCGCCGACCATCTCATAAAGAACTGCCCTGAACTGCGGCACTATAAATAATAATACGTTAGTTATAATCACCGAAGCGATGCCGAAAACAACCAGCGGATACGCTATCGCCTCGAAGATTATTTTTCTCGTACGGTTGGCCGTTTCAAGATGGCGGTTGAGACTGGCCAGCATCTCACTGAGCCGTCCGGTCTCAACACCCGCCTTTAGAATTCTGCCGTACAAGGGCGGAAAATGTCTCTGCCTCTTCTCGAAGGCCTCTTCGATGCTCACCCCCGCTTCCAATTCCTCGGCGATAGCCTCAATGAGCCTTCGCATCGAGTGCGAGGCAACATCTTTGGAAAGCTCACGCAGCCCCCGCTCAATGGGAATGCCCGCCTTTGTAATCGAGGCAAGCTGCTGATTAAAAAGAAGAAACTCGTTCCTGCCTATCGCCGTTTGCGGCTTTTCCGGCTTTGCCTGCGAAATAGAGTTGATGTTTAGCTGCATCTGGCTGAGCTGTTCCTTCGCCTCTTCCTGCGACCCAGCCTCGATTGTCCCTTTCATCAGCCGCCCCGCCGATGTCAACGCGTTATATTCAAACCTCGCCATATCCCGTTCCTTTTTTTATCCTTAATCCTTTTCTTCCTCTGCGACCTCTGTGTCCTCTGTGGCTAATAAATTGTGTTTATTCGTGTTCATTCGTGGTCAATTTTTAGACAGTAATTCCAAAAACTTTATTCAATTCATCTTCACTTGTAATGCCGGATTCGAGCAGTGCTGGGCATCGTCGAACATATTTGTGTGGCCTTTTGTTTTAAGGATACCTTCGAGTTCATCCGAATCGGCCTTGGCTAAAATCGCCTTTCGCAAAGGCATATCAAGTTCGACAAGTTCAGCAATCAGTACACGGCCCTTGTAGCCCGTATCAAAACACTCTTCGCAGCCTGTCGATTCGTATAGACCGCTTTGCTGGTTTTTTCTTCTGCATTTGGCGCAGAGTTTTCTGATAAGCCGCTGATTCAAAACCGCCGATACGCTCGATGTTATCTGGTAAGGCTCAATCCCCATCTCCAGCAGACGCAGTAGCGCCCCCGCCGGCGTGCCGCTGTGCATTGTACTCATCAAAAGATGTCCCGTCAGGCCGGCCTCTATCCCAATCTTTGCGGTCTCTGCGTCCCTGATTTCGCCAATCATCAGTACCTGCGGGTCCTGCCTTAGCAGCTGACCGCAGCGCCGTCGGAAATGTCATTTGCCCGTAAGGCGTAATCTGCGTCTGCGTAACACCCTCGATGCGGATTTCCACCGGGTCTTCCAGTGTTACGATGCTCCTGCCCGGAAAATGCTTCAAAATATTTCGCAACAGCGCCGCCAGAGTCGTACTTTTGCCGCTGCCTGCGGGTCCGGTCAGCAGGAGAACCCCCTGGTTCGCCGCCGCGAGCCTTTTCAATGCCGCATAAATCTCCGCGGCAAATCCCAACTGCTCAAGAGCCGTAAGCTCCTTATTCTGATAGAACAATCGCACGACCGCCCGCTGGCCGTGAATCGTCGGGAAAATTGACAGCCGCTGGTCGATAACAAGCTCCGAATAATCTTGGCTGACATCGATTCTGCCCTCCTGAGGCACATCGTTTCGATAAGTCAAAAGCCCGCCCATGACCTTTAGCCTGGCAACCACGTTGTCCGCCAGAGCTTTAGGCAACCTTTCAGCGATTCCCAGTACGCCATCGAGCCGAAACTTAACAACAAGCTCCCCGGCAGTCGGTTCAAAATGCACATCGCTGGCGTTGGCCTGAATCGCCTTTTTGAGCAAATCTTCCACGACAACGACAACATTCTGCGCCGGCTCTTTATGCTTCTTTGGATTTGAATTTGTATTACTATTCATAAATTTCTCATCTATCAATCTTTTATTTTGTCATACCCGCGCAAGCGGGTATCCAGTATCACACCGCCAATATGGATTCCCGCTTTCGCGGGAATGACATTTGGCGATAACCTGCCTGTTTTTTTGCGAAATTGGCGGTTTTTGACGTTTTTTACATAGATAAGACGCATAAAGGGCGCGAATGTTAACAAAAAAAATTATTTTTTTTGCGATTTTTATGAAATTTTTGTTAACATAATGCATAGCTGGTGCGTCTATTAGTCAGAAATATATTTCAAATCAGAAGGTTTTTATGTCGAATAAGACCGCCACTTGCGGATTGGTTTTGGATTTTGCCATACCTCAGTCGCTTAGCGAAACTCAGCGATGGGTACTATCCACGATGCAGACACACGGTCAGGATTTAATTACGATGCTCTGGCGAATACTCGGCAATGAGCAGGACGTATGCGACGCTTACCAGGATACATTCCTGAAATTGGCCCACTACCAGGGCGGACAAAAACCGGAACACATCAAGGCTTATGTTTTTCGTTCAGCCAATAACATCGCCATCTCGATACTCCGGCATAAAATTACCGAAAGGCATACATCGCAGGAGCTGGCCTCGGCGGGAAATACAAAATCACAGGCGACGGAACTTAACGCAGGGTTTCTCAAGGATGCGCTGAGGCTGCGCAATCGCAGGGCTGCCTGAAAACATCCGGGATGTCGTTGTCCTGCGGGACCTGGCGGAACTGTCTTATACTCAGGTTGGCAAAATATTAAATATATCCGAGGCGACGGCACGAGTGTACAGATGTAAGGCCGTGCAGCTCCTCGCGGCGTGGATGAATAAGAAAGAAGTTGAAAAATGAAAGCAATCGAAAAAAATAATAAGTGCGGTAATATCCGTGCCAGGCTGTTCAATGCTCTAAGCAGCAGAATTAACCTCGATACAGACTGGGTGCAAAATCATATCGCCAACTGCCCCCGCTGCCAAAAGCGTCTCGCTTCGGCAGGCAGGGTCGATTTGGCCCTATCCCTCCTTAAATCCGAACCGCACAGACTCGATTTACTTATGCGCAAATACCCAGGCTATCGGCGTCTTGAAACACAGCCTCAGATATTCCTTAAAGGCTGAAAAACTCAAAACCGCTTTACCGGAACCAAAACTTCCCGAAAGATTAAGCAAATATAAAGGCGCCGCTGCCAATGCGGCCGCGTGCATTACACTGCTGGTACTTGTGAAAATAGGCGTTTTCAATTCCGCCGAAAATTTCCAGACCCAGGGCAAAAAAGCCCTCGAACAATATTACGCCAAACAGGTCGGACAGGACCTCGCCGACGAAATCTTCTCCGCCTGAGTACGTGGTGTCCGGCGTTACTAATGTTCCCCTGTTGCCCAAAACCTTGAGTTCACAGAAAATCCTTGTTTTTCAGGAATAATTCTGTAATAATACCGGAAAATAGCTGGCGTTGCAGTATTCGCAAGATGTTTGGCGGGTGCTAAGGAGTTCGAAATAGAAGCTGGGGTAAAGACAATTATAGTTTTGGTCAGGTTCAGGATTTTCGGCAGTCTGAGGTTTCTGTCGCACGCGGAGACCGTCAGGATGCTTCAAAGAGCCTGCATAAGGGCGGGTGTGCGAATTCGCCACAGCCAGGGTTTTAACCCTCATCCCAAAATGTCGCTGCCGCTGCCGAGGAGTGTCGGCGTAGAGGCCGATGAGGAATTATTGTGCCTGCAATTAGACGATTCCGCGACGCCTTTTAACGCTGAACAGTTAAAAGCGTCACTTTCCGCCCAACTGCCAAAGGGAATTGAACTGCTTAGCGTTGTAACGTCCGAAAAGAAAATTTCTCAGCAGGCAAACTCCGCTACCTATATTCTGCCGATAAAACAAGATATGGCAAATACAGTGACGAAAAACAGAATCGATACCCTGCTTGCGAATAAGGAGCTGAATATCCAGCGGCGGACTGACGAAGCCGGACATACGCGGGTTGTGGATGTAAGGCCATTTTTAGGCGATATCAATATGGATTCTCAGGCGATATCCGTGGAATGTAAAATCAGTCCAGGCGGTTCGATTCGCGTGGATGAAATTCTTAAACTGCTGGAACTTAATATCGAAGAATTGACTGCTCCCATAAAGCGAACAAATGTCAGGTGGCAAGACAATTGACGCGGGCGCAGACAAACAAAAAATATATGGGCGATAAACTGTAAGGATAAAACAATGGCAAGAGAAATGCTCATAAATGTGGCTGAACGGGAAGAGTGCAGAATCGCGGTTGTTGAGAATGGTGCGCTCGAGGAGCTTTATATGGAACGTCTCGGCCTGAGCAGTCACGTCGGCAATATCTACAAGGGCAGAGTGGTAAACGTCGAATCAAGCATTCAGGCGGCTTTTATCGACTTCGGCATCGACAGGAACGGCTTCCTCCACATAAGCGACCTGCATCCTCGATATCTCGGCAAAAACGAGGAGGCCGAAATCGAGTCTATCGGACGCAGGCAGGCCTTAAGAGAAAGGGTCCCTATCCAGAAATGCCTGCACAAAGGCCAGGAGCTTGTCGTCCAGGTTACAAAAGAAGGGGTGAACACCAAAGGCCCCACCCTCAGCGCCTATGTTTCTCTGCCGGGCAAATATCTTGTTATGATGCCATGGATGAGAAAGCATGGCGTTTCACACAAAATTGAAGATGAGCAGGAACGCGCCAGATTAAAGCAGATTCTTGACGAAATCGGGCCGGCCAAAGGAATTGGTTTTATTATCAGAACCGCCGGACAGGGCTGCTCAAAAAAGGATATTCTTAACGATTTAAGGTATCTCGAACGCCTGTGGGGCACCATTGAAAAGCGAATTGATAAAGAAAAGGCCCCCAGCGAACTCTATACCGAATCCAATCTTGTAATTCGAACGCTGCGGGACATATTGAGCAGCAAGATAGACAGGATAATCTGCGATTCCGAAAGTGTAGTTAGAAAAATAAAGGATTTTCTCTCGATTGCGATGCCGCGTTTCAGACGCAGAGTAGTTTACTATGACGGCAAAATCCCGCTCTTTCATAAATATGAAATTGAAGATGAAATATCCAAAATTCAGTCCCGTACTGTTCGCCTGAAATGCGGCGGCTCCATAGTTATAGAGCAAACCGAGGCGCTTGTCGCAATAGACGTGAACAGCGGGCATTACCGTGAGCAGAAAAGCGCCGAGCAGACAGCCTTTAAGATTAACATCGAGGCTGCCGCGGAAATAGCCCGACAGCTCAGGCTGCGAGACCTCGGCGGATTAATAGTCTGCGATTTTATCGATATGCACAGTGAAAAACATCGAGTCGAGGTCGAAAAAGCCTTTCGTGACGCGGTCAAAACCGACCGTGCACGTACGAAGATACTGCGAATCAGCCGTTTCGGCATTATTGAAATGACGCGACAGAGGATGCGTCCATCGCTGCAGTCAAGCACCCATCTTATTTGCCCGCACTGCTCCGGAACCGGTTTTGTTAAAAGCCATGAGTCAACCGCCATCGAAATTATACGCCTCTTGAACCTTTACACATCGAGACCGCAAATCAAACGGATAGAGCTGTTGGCGTCGGCGGAAGTCTCTGAATATCTTCAGAATGAAAAACGCTCTACAATCGCTCAGATTGAGCAGGCCAGCGATAAAATCGTCATTATCCGTTCATCGCCTGATTATATAGGTGAAAAACACGACCTGATTTGCTACGACGACCGCGGAAATATCACAAAGTAATAAGTATCGGCTTTAGCCCGCATAATTCATTAACCACGGAGGACGCGGAGGTCGCAGAGAAAAACCCGATTTAACTGAAAGAAAGAAATTAACCACGAATAAACACGAATAGACACTAATGGAAAAGATTGTCGACATTTTTTTAAAATTTGTGTTAATTCGTGTGAATTCGTGGTTAAAAATTACCTCTGCGACTACCCTGAGCGAAGTCGAAGGGAACTCCGCGGTGAAAAATTTTGGGATTTGTAATACCGTTCAAACATAGCGATTCAGGTTGTCATACCTGCGTAAGCATGTAAATTGCCAGCTATTAAGGATTTTTTTCTCGCGGCTACATTTTTCATTTGCAGTTCACGATTTATCGTTTGCCGCTCTGTTGAAAATGCTTCACTATACATTGACTTAACAGGTAACCTGCATGCCGTCCATCTTAGCGTTTCTGCTGCAAAGCCATCCTGAACCCACCAATTTAATCGATATCTCCAAAACTGCCCGACCATATAAAGTCGGTGATTGGGGCACTGATTCAGACCCGTGCCGCATAGCAACCTTTTTTCGAGTAAAAAAAGGTGATTTTGTTGCGATTTTGAACATCTGTAATAGTTTTTTGTATTTTTTAAGTAAAAATAAGCAATTTAATCATCTTGGGAATTTTTGTAAGTATTTTTCTTCAAAATTGCCGATATGTAAGTATAATTTTGATTACGTAATTGTTTTTCATAGGAAGTCAGATATGGCAAAGAACTCTGTAAAATCAGAGGCAAACAGATTGGCTGGATACTCGTTTATTACCCACCAATTCGATCTTCAGGTATTGCCTCATTGGCATATGTCCGAGGTTGGCGGTTCCCGGCTTCAAAAAATCGTCAAGACTGATGGCCGCATTCTTGAAATATTCCCTAATTCCTACTGGCCCGGCAGTGTACGACTTGACCATCTCGAATTTGCATTGAAATACGATGGGATAAATCTGGAAATTCTATCTGAGGTCTTCAATAAGGTTAAAATCGAGGAGCTTGCCACATGGATTACATCCAAACCACAAGGCCAATATACCCGCAGAATTTGGTATCTTTTCGAATGGATAACTGGCAAGCAATTGGAAATTGCTGATCTTACAAAGGGCAATTACATCGACCTTGTAGATAAAAATAAATACTACACCACTGAGGAAGAGATGATTCGCCGCCAACGCATCAGGAACAATCTGCTGGGTAATCCACAATTTTGCCCTATCATTCGCAGAACCGAGACAATATGTAGATTTGAGGATTCTAATCTTAATGCTAAATGCCGCAATATTTTAGCCAGCTATCCTGCCGAGCTTCTAAAGCGTGCCGTCAGTTATTTGTACACTAAGGAAACAAAGTCCTCATTCGCCATTGAACATATTACACCTAATGTAAGCCGAACAGAGCGATTTACTTCGCTCCTGCAGATTGCGGAAAAGGCTGATTTTGTCAACAAAGAGTCACTGGTTGACTTACAGAACCGCATCGTCGATCCGCGTTACGCAGATAAAGACTACCGAAGCAACCAAAATTATGTTGGCGAAACGGTTGCCTGGCAGCAGGAGAAAATTCATTTTATCCCACCGCAACCGGAGGATATCAATGATTTAATGGAAGGCCTGATTCTATCACATCAGAGAATGGATAGTTCCCAGGTACATCCGGTAGTCCATGCGGCGGCTATTGCGTTCGGCTTTGTTTTTATGCATCCGTTTGGGGATGGCAACGGCCGAATTCACAGATTTTTGATTCACAACATACTTGCGCGCCGAAGGTTCACGCCCGCGGGACTTATATTTCCGATTTCAGCGGCTATGCTGAATAATTTGGATGCTTACGATGCAGCTCTGGAAACCTTTTCAAAACCATTGATTCGCTTGATTGATTTTACGCTCAGTGAGGATGGACAGATGAAGGTCAACAATCAGACATCCGTTCATTATCGCTATCCGGATATGACCGCAATAGCAGAATCGCTTTTTGATTTCATCCAAACAACCATTGAAAAAGAACTGGTTGAAGAACTAAACTTCCTGAAAAACTATGATGCAACCAAACGCGCGATTCAGGAAATCGTTGATATGCCGGACCAGAGAATTGATTTATTTATCAGGTTTTGTTTGCAGAATAATGGCATCCTCTCTCCGAAAAAAAGAAAGTCCTATTTTGCGGAGTTAACCGATGAAGAAATACATAAAATTCAAGATGTCATTCAAAAAGCACCATAATTAACAGTGAAAATGCGATTTTTCTCAAGTTTAAGCTTATTCATGCCGCAATTTATATTACATTATTTTATCATTTCTGAGAACGCTCAAGGCCGGAACACAAGAGGTATTGACAAATGCTATTGCTAACTGGCCTGCCGAGTCGCAGTTCAGAGCCTTTAAAACTATTTAAACTAAGTCCGCCTTCGCTAAAGCTACGGCGTGACAGTCTTGGTTCATCGCTTTCGCTCTGAACGAAGACTGGAGGCGGGGGGATTCGAACCCCCGTCCCGTGACGCTTCATGACAGGCATCTACATGTTTAGTCGCTTAATTTTTAAGTTTCGCGTCGAAAAGCGCCAAACGACAGGCTCAAATCTCAGCTATTTCGGATAAGTCTCGCACAGATGGCCCGAAAAAACAATCTGTGCCAGCCCACTTCGTTACGCCCATGCCGGCCCCGCAGGCACAGGCAGGCAGGACGGGTTGCTAATTAAGCAGCCATTTGCAACTGGTAGTTGCCAATTAAGTTTTAGTGTCGGAATGATTAGCCAGGCCAACCGACGTCCTGGACATGCGACCTGGCAATCGACAGTCCGGTCGAAGCCATTCGCCCCCTTTTAACTTTTCAAAAAGCATTAGCGGTATCTTATCCCACGCTGTTTATATTATAGCGTTTTAACCGTTTTGTTCAAAGCAAAATTGCGTCAGCTTAATAAGTTTTGGTTTGACAGCGATTAACGCAGGATTTACACTAATTTGTGAAAGGAAAAGTTCCGCTATATGGGAATAGAAGAAATACAAAAACGGAAAAAAGAAATCCTCGCTCTCGCGGCCAAATACGGTGCATCTGACGTCCGTGTTTTCGGCTCTGTGGCGAGGGGGGAAGCAGACGCCAGCAGTGATGTGGATTTTCTTGTCGAATTAGAACCGGGCCGTTCTTTATTTGACCTTGGCGGACTATTGATGGATTTGCAGGAACTGCTGCATCGCAGGGTTGATATTGTAACTGAAAAGGGTCTTCATTGGTACATACGAGATAAGGTTATCAAGGAAGCAAAACCAATATGAAAGATGATAAGCTGTATCTGATTCATATCTCCGAATGCATCGAGCGGATAGAATCTTATGTGGAGCGGATGAACAAGGATGAGTTTGCGGTTTCGAACCTTGTGCAGGATGCGGTATTACGTAATTTACAAATCATGGCGGAATCTACTCAGCGTCTCTCTGAGCATGTAAAACAAGCTCAGCCGCAAATAGATTGGTATAAAATCGCCGGTTTCCGCAACATTCTTGTTCACGATTACCTTGGTGTTGATGTTGAGACAGTCTGGAATATCATTGAAAAAGAAATTCCTTCTTTGAAGCAGGCTGTCAATACAATGATGAATCAATGAAGTTAGCTCTTTTATTATTTAACTGGATTCTGGTTTGGCAGTTTTGTAGGGTGGGGTCACAACCCCACAGTTTATTTTTATCTTCTTCTCACATATCTGTGGAAAGCATAATTATTTCCCTTGATTCTCAGCCGCACGACATATAATTATTCTTCGCTCAAAAACCTCACCATATTTTACCTCGCATACGAACCTTGTCCAGTGGCAAATTATATCTTCAGCAATTTCACAATCCAAAATCTAAAATGCCTATAAATAGGTGGCTGTCCCCATTATTCCCTAAATAATATCATCTCACATGCGCAAATTGGTAAGTACCCAAAAGGAACCAATGGCAAAATATATAAACGACAGAAGAATAGCTAAGGTTATAAGAAAAACTGCAACTTTAAATATTACATTGTATTTTCTTTTTGCAAGCCATACGGCCAAAGCTATATAGACCCCTACTATCACCGGACTTACTCCCATAAATACAAAAATCAATAGAGAGTACAAATCCACAAGCCAACCAAGAAGTGCAAGCGTTAAAAAAGAGACAGCCGGCAGTATAAGAAACATTGCAGCAATCATCACCAACCACCGAATAATATTTCTCTTACATTTTTCTTCCATACTAAAAACACTCCAATTCATCTGAATAATGGGGACAGCAACCGTTTTTTGTTATCAAGATTACCATTTTACTTTTCTTCCTCAGCCTGCCTATTCAGAATATTAATCTCTATCTTTAGCCGTACTCCATATAATTTTTTCCCACTCAAAAACCGCCTTATAATTTTACCCTCCCATTTCATTCCCGTCCATCAGCAGGTTTGTTTATTTCTTGTATCTCTTTTTCTCTCGCCCTTCTAAATTCCTCTTTCACTTTCTGGCTATTTTTGCCAATCTCGCTGTGCGGATACTTCTGCGCCGCCTCATCAATCAACAAATTTACCTTTTCATAATTCCCCTTTATGAATTCTATACTAACAAGTTTTTCAATAATTTCCGCCCTTATTGAAAATTCATCAGGCAGCGTCACTGCTTTATTGAGGTAAAGGAAAACCTTCTTTAGGTGCGGTTCAGGCGTTTTTAAATGTTCTATTGCTGTCTTATAACTGGGATGCTGTTCCTGAAATTGATTAAAATATTCAAGTCCCAAACGCCCAGCCGACCATGTTGCTAATATTGTTCCATCACACTGCTTAACAACTTGTTCAAGATGATCAACCGCTATATCATTCTTATAAAGGCCAACCATTAAAAATGCAAAGTCGTTTGGTTCTGTTAATATCGCTAATGCTTTTTCGTCAGGATCTGATGAGTCAATAGTAATTCTAAGAATATTCGAACATTTGGTCTCGCCCTTCAATTTAATATCATAGGCCGAAGGTTTATTAAAAATAATTTTCCTGGCCTTATAATCATAAAAAAGTATAAAGCTTTCGCTATATTGTAACCCTGATTCATCGTCGAGAAATAGTCTTCGTGGCAATATCCTGTAGATTGTAAAGACATCATTTGAATCTGCCTCTTTGATTTGCAGACTAAATCCATCGAATTCTTTCGAGTTTAATACTTTGCCAGTTTTCGAAATATTGGGTTGAAGGAATTTGGCATCTATTCTTACGATAACAGGTTCACCTATTTTAAATTGTGATTTTGAAACACTGATTTGAATTGAGTCAGGTGTTTCACAATAACAAGCACAATTGACAAATACATTTAAAATAAATGCATAAAACAAAATCCGCTTTCCCATTCCTAATTTGCGATAATCTGATGACGCCATACTCATTAATCCCCATTTTTAGCCATACTCCTTATAACTTTTTCCATCTCAAGAACCATATTATAATTTTACACTTTCGTTTCCCTTTCGTCCACCTGGAAATCTTTCGATTGCGCCATAAGCTATTTTTGCTTTTTCTTGTGTCCTGTGTCTTGCATCTTTTAAAATCCGTGTCTAAGAATATCCAGTTTAATCCCGTATATCCTGTCAAAATTTCTTCGTGTTTACCCCGTGAGATACGCCTTTCGTTATCTCACTGGGGTTCATTCGTAGTTAAAATAAATCGCAAATCGAAAATCGGCAATCGAAAATATTTTTTGCATTGTCCAGCGGCAAATTAGTCGTAGGCGGTTAGCCGATAGTTTTTATAATACTACAAAAAGCCTCCCTCGTTTCAATGTAAAAAAACAAATTTAAGCAGAGCAATTCTAAGTCCTGTAATGTAAATGGGTTAGGGAAAATTATATTTATGTTATTGGACTACAAGCAATCTTATTGTTTGATTTTTGATTAAACACAAGAAATTGCGAGCTAAAAGTTAGATTTTTATTAAACATTTTAAAATATTTTACTTATTTTCACAAAAAAAGCTTGCTATTTGTATTGTATTATGTTAAAATACTGCTATTGTTAAATGATTATATAACATTAAGTATTATGAGGGGGCTAAGAGGTGAAAAGGTTAGGTGCTGATGTTTTGGATAATCAGGCCCATGCGGATGAGCGTTATGGAACGGAGCTTTTGGCAAAGAACGCTAAGCTGCTTAGCGGCAGAGACAGGGTGCTTATGGAACTTTATCTGAGCAAAGGGACGAGTTTTTATCAGATGGCGGTACTCTCGGGTATCGCTGAAACGACCGTGTCCAGGCGGATACGCAGGGCGATTGGGCGGTTTTTCGAAGGGAAATATAATATCTGTCTTGTAAACAGGGCTAAGTTCAGCGCGATGGAACTGAGAATAGCGCGGGATTATTTTCTGCGGGGATTGTCGATAAAGACACTCGCGGGAAGATACGGGATTAGTTAGTCGTCCCTGAAAAAGTAGATTTCAGTTTCAGGCGGCATATGTAAGCTGGGCAAATTCTGCCGACAGCCCCAAATTTTGAATAAACCGGCAAAGCCAAAAAATAATTTTCCGCAGCAACTTGCGGATATTAAACCCGCAAGCACTCAATATCGCATTAACCTTATCGCCTTCGACGCCCTTGAGGTAGTTTCTGTCCAGACCGTTATCAGATTTACAATGTCCTATCACAGGCTCAATCATACTTCGCCTGCTGTACCACTTTCGAATACTTCTCGGCAGCTTTCGCCAGCCCCTTTTGACGATATGAACCTCCGCAATATCTCCACAGCCATGACCTTTGTACCCATCATCAACATAAACATCTTCAAAACCTTTTTTATCCAGCAGTTTCATCGTCTGGGAGAGTGTATCTTTTAACGTATGTCCATCATATGGATTCCCTTCAAAAGCAACCGCTGCGACTACAAAGGCGTTTTGAGCGGGAGACGCCAGTGCCACCTTACAGCCAAACTCATACTTCTTGTGTGCCTTGCCCTTGCTTATGCAGTTAACCTCCGGCGCGTGAATACTGTATAGCTTGTTACTGCTGTCCCGTTTCTGGGATAATAACCTCCTGGACATATCGAGCAATTCTGAAAACTCCTGCTGCAATTGAGGCTTCTGCAATATCTTACGCTCTATATCCCTTGTAACTCTTCCCAGACAGGTCTTTAGTTTCCTTAATTGCTTATCCGCTTTTTTGAACTGCCTGGCGTGTGAAAATCTGTGCTGCATAACAAAAGCCCTTTTGGCTACCCTCTGATAACTCTGCCGAAGTTCTATGTCATTATCCTGTGCCTTTTTGACAAGCTTTACTCTCATCTTATGATAAAGACGTGCATCGGTCGGAAAGGCTGTCGCCTTTTCCTGCACCGTTGTATCGACTACTATCTTTTTTAACTGATGCGGTTTAACTGTGCCGGTTTTAAGGCCTGCGCTTATGGTCTGCTCAAGCAGCTTTTCCATACCAGCGTCCTTAATCCGGTTACGCCATTTGGTCATACTGGTTGGGTCAATCGGAAATTCATGCTGAAAATATTGCTCTCCGCAAAAATACTGCCAGTAAGGATTCTCTATCCATCTCTCAACTACAGACTCATCGCTGAGATTATATGCGCTTTTGAGATAATGAAGTCCTGCCATAAGGCGGGTGGGTTTGGCTGGTCTGCCGAAGCCCGGATCATAGAGTTTACCGAAGGCGGCATCAAACTCTGACCAGATGATGATATTTGCCAGTTTATATAAAGGATGCTGCTCGTTTAGTATCTGCTCCAGCTTCGAGGTGAATAACATTGACTGGGAATTGCTTTGTTGTTTAGGCTGCATAAAAACCTCCATGTTTTGCAAGGAAATTAATAATAAATATCATTTCCTTGCAATTTATGCCAGATTTTTAAATTGCAAGCCTTTATATACAAAAAAGTTAAATTATTTTTCAGGGACGACTAGTTATTACGCGGCGGGCAAGATGGTACGAAGAATCCGTACGCAAACAGCAAGGATACAGAAAAAAATTTAATCGCGGATTACACGGATGACACTGATATGTTATATGATGTAGCCAAGAAGTTCGGGTGGGATGGGCGGATAAGCGACAAGGCGGCGGCGGTGATGCGGATGTTCGGGGTAACAGCTGAGCGACTGAGGAGTCGGGCCGTCGAGCATAAATGCGGATTCGAGGCTGGGGCGGGTGACATTGTTTTTATAACCGGCCCTTCGGGTGCGGGCAAGAGTGTGCTGCTGCGAGAGATAGAAAAGGCGACGCCTACTGAAGAAAGGATAAATCTCGATGAGATTGCGCTGCCTGCGGATAAGGCTGTGATTGACTGCGTTGAAGGCGGATTTTTAGAGAGCTTAAGGCTGCTTAGCGTTGCGGGGCTCAATGATGTATTCTGTGTTTTGAATCAGCCCTGCAATCTCAGCGAGGGGGAGAAGTACCGGTTTCGCCTGGCGATGGCGATGAGTGCGGGGAAGAAATATATTTTCGCTGATGAGTTCGGCACAAACCTCGACAGGATAACGGCGTGTGTGATTGCGTACAACGTTTATCGTTTCGCGAAAAAGCATAAGACGACCTTTGTGCTGGCGTCGAGTCATCAGGATATTTTAGCGGATTTGCAGCCGGATGTATTGATTTGCAGGGAACTGTCCGGCGGTACGGAAGTGATTTATAAGACAGGACACAGAATATAGAAGTTTAGTTGAGTACGCAGATAGAGGCGTTGAGAACGGCGGCGAACGTAATCCAGAGTAAATAAGGGATGAGCAGTCCGGCGGCGAGGTTAGAAAGCTTTTTGAAATAAAATATGGTCAGAAGTACCGCGGCGATAAGGGCAAGAAGTTCTATCAAAGCCAGGAGCGGCATTTTCAGGCCGAAAAAAAGCGGAGTCCAGAGTATATTCAGGACAAGCTGAGTCAGGAAAATCGACAGGGAAATTCGGACGATGGGTTTATCGAGGCCTTTTTGCCAGATGAGAAACGCGGATACGCCCATCAGGATATAGAGGGTCGTCCAGACGGGAGCGAAAATCCAGTCGGGCGGCGAAAATGGCGGCCTATTGAGAGTTTGATACCAGGAAGTAACCGAGCCTGTGAAAAGCGAGCCCACCAGGCCGGAGGCTAAGCACAGGCCGCAGGAGATTATAAGTTTTATGGATGGCTTTATGTTCATAGGATTATATTAGCTTCGACGCGAAGAAATATCAATATAATTCAAACTGACCGACTCGACTTGTCATACCTGCGGAAGCAGGTATCCAGTTTTAAGAGAATGGATTCCCGCTTTCGCGGGAATGACAAACAAGCAGCGATGGCTTAATAGCTATCACTTTATGTTTAATATAATGTTATGCAGCTTTTTACTCAAAAATCGGTCAGTTTGAGAATATAAATCGAAAGACAAAAGATGCATACGTGCAGCGTGGCCAGAAAACTTGAGATTGTCCGCGGCGACATCGGGGACTATAAACGGCTGTCGCGGTTTCATTATAGAGACAGCGACTGCGGGCCTGTGGCGGCGATATACGCAATCAGGCCGGGCATCGGCGTGATTATTTATACGATGCCTGTGTTGGCTGCGGAGCTTCGCGGAGCGGCAACCGGCGGGATGTTCAGCGGGCTGGACAGGCGGACGCAGATGGCGGTTATCAATAAAAATATCCGGTGTATTTCGCGGGTGATAATCGAGCCGCGTTATCGCGGGCTGGGTTTGGCGGTGCGGCTGGTGCGTGAGACGATGGCGCTGTTGAATGTGCCGATAGTTGAGGCGATGGCGGTGATGGGGCAGGTCAATCCATTTTTTGAAAAGGCCGGTATGACGGCGTACGAGGGGGGTACGCCGTTACGGTCTGCCAGGCTGATTGAGGCCTTAAGTGCGGTCGGCATCGAGCGAGATGAATTACACGATACCACGGATGTTCATCGGCGGATTGAAGAACTGGACACGGCAAGGCGGGATTTTATTGAGCCGGAGATAAGACGTTTTTTGCAGAGTTACGGCAAAAGCAGCGTCGCGAAAGCGGGCATTGAACGGACAAGATTTGTGCTGAGCAGGCTTACGCACAGGCCTTTTTATTACATTTGGTTTAAAGAAGAACACAGAATCCAGCAGGCAGAATAAGGAAATTGGAAAATGTTGTATTCGATAGAATTGTCAAAACTTTTTGAACATCCTGACAATCCGAACAGGATGAGCAAGGCGAATTTCGCCAAGCTGGTTCGCAACATTGAGCGGACGGGCAGATATGAGCCGCTGGTTGTTCGGCCTCACCCGAAAAGGCAGGGGTGTTTTGAGATTATTAACGGGCATCATCGGCGCAAGGCGCTGATGCAGCTTAAATACCAGGCCGCTGATTGTGTCGTGTGGGATGTTGACGATGTGCAGACGGACATTCTGTTGACGACTCTTAACCGGCTGGGCGGAACAGACATACTCGATAAAAAGTTAGCGTTATTGAAAAGGCTGCGTGAGAAAATGGCGGCGGGCGAACTCGGCAGGCTCCTGCCGCAGACGGCGGGACAGATTGAGCAGCTTATCAATATGAAAATGCCTGAAAGGCCCGCGGAGACGAAAGGATGTTTGATTGAGTCTTTGGTGTTTTTTGTAAGCGGCGCTGAGCGGGAGATTATTGAACAGGCTCTTGAAAAGGCGATGAGTAAAGGCGGCACAAAAGCGGCACGCCGTGCTGAGGCGATTACAAGAATCGCAAAAGAATTTACCGGTCAATAGAGGAATACGAATATGAAAAATCTGGGTTACATAGCTCTGCATAGGAAAATCAGGGACAATTTTCTATGGAAGGAAAAACGCTCATTCTCCAAGGCCGAGGCATGGCTCGATATTCTCATGGAGGCTCAACACAATCACGAACCCCAACAGGTTGTTATCGGAATGACGTCTCTGACCAGCAATTACGGCGAATCGCTCAAGTCCCTTTTGACGTGGTCGAAACGCTGGAAATGGTTGAGGTCGAAAGTAGTAAGGTTTTTAAACTTGTTAAAAAACGAACACATGGTTGAACTCAAAACCGAACAGGTAACGACTCGCATAACTGTCTGTAATTACAGCAGATATAACAACGTGCGGACACCAAGCGGACAACTAACGAACATCAATCGAACAACGACCGAACAACGACCGAACACAGACAATAATGTTAATAATGAAAAGAATGAAAAGAATGGTAATTGCAACCCCTCTTTTTCTTCTGAAAACAAAATTAAGACTTTTAGCCAGATTAGGCGCAAGCGGGCACAAGCGGCTTTGCAAGCAGAGAGCAGGAGGTTTTTGGAAAGTGGAGCTAAATGAGTTTAATCAATGGTTTATCGAACAGGTTGCGGCAAGATGGCCTGAATGGGACATTGAAAGCTTTGTGCTGAATGACTGGTTTTCCGCGCTGGGCAGTTACGATGAGGCGATGCTGACAAAAGCGGTCAGAGACCACAAGGTTCTCGATGACCCGGCGCCCAAGCAGTAAAAGGATTCTTGACAGGCTCAAGGCGATGAAAACGCCGGGTAAAAACCAGCACGAGTTTCAGAAGCCCAAAAACCCCATTACAGCAGATGAGTTCTGGAAAAATGTACGCACGAACTGGCCTCGGGAAGAACGCATCAAGCAGATGAGGGGCATAATGAAGTTGCCCTGGGCAAAGGACAAAGACCCGCAGGCGTACGAATGGGTGATGGAAGAGAATTCGGTAGACAGAATACAGAAGACAGAATAAATCCTAAATTGAAATCAGGAGTTTTGCGTTATGGGCAGGGAAAAACGATTGAGCAAAAGGCAGCGGGCGGTGATAGATGATATGTTCAGCGGGGAGATGGATGAGGGCGCGATTCTTGAAAAGCACGGCATCGACAGGGCGGTCTATGAGAAGTGGCGAACTCAGCTGGAGTTCGAGGCGGAGTTCGGCAGGCGCATTGAATGGTTCAGCAGACACAGCGAAATGATTATCGCCAAGTACGCCCCGCTGGCTGCGGCGAAGCTTGTCGCGCTGACCGAATCTGAAAAGGAGGAAACAGCGCGGCATGCGTGCCTGGATATTATCTCGTTTGCGAGATCGGCAGAGAAAAGCAATGAGCCGGAAAAGGATGATGGGGATGCTCGCGAGATACATTTAAGCGACTCGACGGCTATGCGGCTACTCAATGTGCTGGCGGAGGAAAAATAATTTTATGAGTAACTAAATCTTGGCCGATGATAAGTAATAATAGAACAAAAGAAATGCTTTGTAAAAACATATTTGACTTTAAGCAGTATTATTAGCTATCATATATAATCGTTGTGTTCGTCACATAATAAAATTATATGACAATTGCAGGCAAATAGGAAAAAAACTGGGAAGTTTAGAAAATGGCAAGAGTTCTTAAAGATTCAGAAATCAGTGAGTTATTAACAGAACATAAGCCTTTACCTAAAAACTGGGAACTGAGATTAGAACCACGTCCCGTTCCAAATTTGAGTTATAAAAAACGAGATTTTGATATACAAGGTGAGCAGGGGCATAAGTTTCGAATAATAGTTCGTGAAAATATTATAAACCCACTGGATTTTTCCATTATTCTTATATTCATCGATGATGATAGTGTTGAATATAGAATCAGACGGTTTAATGGTAAACATCCTTCGTCACATACAAACAGACTTGAAAAGATGGAAGGTAAATCCAATAGTAGCTTTAGGAATATGTTTCATATACATACGGCGACACAGCGATATCAGGATGAAGGTCTAAAAATTGATGGTTATGCGGAAGTTACAAAGGAGTATTCTTCTATTGGTACGGCTTTAGATGCTTTTATTCGTATGAACGGATTTTTATTACTTAATCAGGAACCATCTCTCTTTGATGTTGAAGGAGATTCAAAATGAATGCTACAGAACTTAAAAAAGAACTTAAACAAAAAGTTTGTGATGAAATTGATGTTGAATCGGAGGGTTTGGAACGTTTTATCGTTTACACACCTTTTATGTTTGATGATGGAGATCATTTTGTAATAGTACTTAAGAGACTGGATAATAATTGGGTTTACTCTGACGAAGGCCATACTCTTATGCATCTCAGTTACGATGAAGTAGATGTTTCCCGTGGAACACGTAAAAGCATAATTGAACAGACACTGCTTAATTTTAGAGTGCGAAATGAATCCGGCGAATTTTCATTGAATGTACCGGACAAATCATTTGGTGATGCTCTTTTCTCGTTTGTACAAGCTTTAGTGAAAATCAGTGATACGGCATATTGGACAAGGGAACATGTTAGATCAACTTTTTGGGAAGATTTCAGACAATTGATTGAGGAAAGAATTCCGGGTGCAAGACGTGTTTTCAATTATACTGATTCCCAAAAGGATCCAGATGGTATATACCCTATAGACTGCAAAGTAAATGGAATGAAACATCCTTTATTCATATTTGCTATACCTAACGATGATAAATGTAGAGATGCCACAATTACGCTTCATCAATTCGAGAGATGGGGGTATGATTTTAAAAGTACCGCTATTTTTGAAGACCAAACTCAAATTAACAGCAAAGTTTTAGCACGGTTTTCGGATGTAGTTGGAAAGCAGTTTTCTTCACTAGGAGCTCGAGATAGAATATATAAGCATCTTGATGAGATATTAAAAGAAGCTTAATGGCAAAGAAACCAATGATAAAAACCCAGACTAAAAGAATAAAACAGGAAAAGGTTTTATTGACTTTTCTGAAAAGAACCAAAGCTGGTAAATACGCAAAAATTACCGGCAAAGTTTTGTGCCGTGAGAGAATGGATATGCTCAGGCAGGAACCGGTCTTTGAAGAAGAGAATTACTATTACAGCACAAGGTAATAGCGGGTAGGGGGTTCATTTTTATTGCTAATAAAGAGTAAGGGGTGTTATTGTTTTTATGCGCGGGAAAAAAGAGAGACGAAGCCTCTGATTTTTAAAACTTTTTGTCAGGCTCGTCTCTCTTGCACAACAACGACTGTGCGATATTCAATTTTTTTCAGCTCACATCCTCCAAAGCCAAACCCTAATTTTTTTTCACCACAGCTTTCTAATTAAAGTATAAGCTATAAAAAAGAAAAGGCAAATTTATCAGGACAATTTTTTTGATATTTTTCGCATATTCAGTAAAATGAGGAAGAATAAAAAAATTAACCACGAATAAACACAGATAAATTTTGGGGTTTAGATTTTGGAAAAAATCGAAAGATGAATTGACGGTGAAAGGGGTTAAGTTATGAAGATAGCGATAGGTTCGGACCATGCGGGGTTTTTATATAAGGAGGCAGTCAGGGAGTTCCTCGTCGAGGAAGGTCACGATGTGAAAGACTTCGGGACGTATTCGACGGATTCGTGTGATTATCCGGATTTTATCAGGCCGGTGGCAAAGGCGGTGGCGGCGGGGGAATTTGAACGCGGAATTGTGCTGGGCGGTTCGGGCAACGGCGAGGCGATGGTCGCCAACAAGGTAAAGGGCGTCCGCTGCGCGTTTGTGCTGGGATTTGCGCTCGGCAAGGTTAAGCAGGCAGCACAACGACGCGAACGTGCTTTCGCTCGGCGAGAGGATGATGGCGATTTCAGAGGCGATGGAGATTGTCGAGCTTTGGCTTAATACGCCTTTCGATGGCGGCAGACACGCCAAGCGAATACAAAAAATCGAAGAATGATTTTTGATTGCCGATTTTCCAGCGAAAATGTTTGACTTATACTTAAAAAGTATTATAATATTGCACTGTCATTGCTTTTATAATGATCGGTTTCTGATTAAGGTTTACAATCGCAATAAATAAAAAGGGCGTTTTCTTAATGACAATAGCCGCAGCTTATCTTACCTCTGAGGGTGTGGTATTTGGTACTGATAGTACCACAACTATTATCGTTCCACCTCAAAGTGTAAATCAATTATTCAATTATGCTCAAAAAACATTTGAAGTAGGAGAACATTCCAGGTTAGCCATATGTACATGGGGTGCTGGAAGTATAAATAGAATTAGTCATCGTACTCTTTCGCCAGACTTGCAGACCAAATTGATATAAAAACAGTAACGGTTGAGGCTGCCGCAAACACTTTTCAGAAGTTAGTCTTAAACGAATACAAAGATGGCCGGAATACAGGATTTGTAGGATATTTTCTTGGTGGCTGGAGCCCAGTTACACATTTACCTGAATGCTACGAACTCATCTTCAATGGTAATACAAAACAGATAGTTAAACTTGAAGTCGGACAGGCACAATTCGCCGGTTGTCCTGAGTTTTTCAGCAGAGTTTTTCATGGTTATGATCCAAAACTCCCTGAAATTCTATTTTCAGAACTTAAAAAAAGAAAATTGCTTACGGAAAATTCAGATATTGAAAAGGCTTTCAACGAGGTTTTTAGCATGGCAGTCTCACCACTGCTTGCGGCTGGTTTCACTGATTTGCCTATAAGAGAAGCAATAGATTTTATTCATACGTATTTGCATATTACAATTAAAGCCTTTAAATTCCGATATGGCCCGCCAATCTGTGGAGGTCCTATAGAAATAGGATTTATATCAACAGATAGAATGTTTCGCTGGGCGATACATAAAGATTTCAGGAGAGCTATTTATGAACAAAAATCTGAGAACGCTTAGCCTTACGATAAAACCAACAAACCTGTTGATTGACAAAAAATCCATAGAATGCAGAAACAATGGGAGTTGGACGGCACTGTTACTACTGAGTATCTTCGACATGTTTTAGGTGACATTTCAAAAGGAATTTCCATATTACCGCCTAAAGATGAAGAGAAAAGCAAAACCCCAAGAAAAGAAAAAGTACAGTAACATTTAAAAATACTGAAAGTTTGCACATAATAGCTTCACTGGCCTTTGCTATAAATTTCTTCGTTTAAAGATACCATCTCACAAAAAATGATGCCTTTCGATGGCGGCAGACACGCCAAGCGAATAGAGAAAATCGAAGAATAGTAAAACAGAACACAGAACTCAGAATAAGGAAAGATGGTGATTGATGAGAGTGAATATGTTTAATGAGCAAGTGAAGCGGATAATATTGGCCGCGGCGATTGTTTTGATATGCTCTGCCGGTTTCGCCGGCGCGTCGGCAAAATATGTTATCCAGATAAGCATTGACGGTCTGGGGTCGTGTTATCTCGCGAAGATGCTTGATAATAATGAGGTTCCAAATTTCAAGCGGCTCAAAGTTGAAGGGGCATCGACTCTGAACGCCCGCACCGATTACGATATTACGGTGACACTGCCTAATCACACAACGATGATTACCGCCCGCGGAGTAAAAGGGCGCTTTGGGGCATAACTGGACAAGCAACGGCGAGCCTTCAAAAAACGATACCATTCATCGCAAAAAAGGCGAGTATGTGGCCAGCGTGTTCGATGTTGCGCATGATAACGGCCTGCGAACGGCGATGTACGCCACAAAGGAGAAGTTTTCGCTGTTCGATACGTCGTACAACTGGACAAATGGTGCGGCAGATAATGTCGGGGCAGACAACGGCAAATGCAAAATCGATACCTATTTCTGCACGGAAAGTTCGACGGCGGTAACGGAAAAATTTGTGGCGGATATGAAAAGTGAGCCTTTTAATTACGCTTTTATTCATTTTGGCGATGGCGACGCGGCAGGTCATGCGCACGGCTGGGGAGGGGCAGCTTACTGCAATGCAATTGAGACTGTGGACGGCTGCCTTGGAACTATCTTTAATTTTGTAACTACCGACCCGAAGCTGAAAAATAACACGGTCATAATTCTTACCGCTGACCACGGCGGAAAAGGAAAAGGCCATTCCGACGCCAAAGACCCGTGCGATTATACGATACCGTTTTTCGTCTGGGGAACGGGCGTCTCGGCGGGCAAAGACCTTTACACACTTAATTGGGCGTCGCGCATGGACCCGTGGACCGGCAGGCCTGATTATAAGGTTGCCAAACAGCCGATTCGCAACGGCGACGGCGCCAATTTGGCACTGGAACTACTCAATCTGTCTGCGATACCATCTTCGACGATAAACGCCAAACAGGGTTTGATGGTAAAATATTTAACCACGAATTAACACGAATAAACACAATTATTCCCGAAGCCCTCGGCTTTATGCAGGGGGGCAAACTAACCGCTGGACAACGCGAATCCGCGGGGGTAAACTTATGGTAAGGTCTTTAGCGGGAAATATTTATAAGGAGTATGGACGAGATGTGGGAAAATAAATTCATTATCGTTTGTGTGTTGTTGCCTAGTTTTATATCCGGATGCAGCAAAAGATTTACGGTGGGGAGGAGCATACAGCAAGGTTCCATTCACAGTAAAATTGGATATATCTGAATGTGTGGTAATAGTAAATGGTAAATAAAATAATCTATAGTAGGAGAATAGAATTATGAAACGAGTTTCTTATATTAATTTTTTAGTAATTTCATTTCTCTTGATGAATTTGGCTGTTTATGCTGAAATGCCTTTACAACCATCACTTGAATATTTGTGTAAAGAATCCAGTTTAATTGTAGCGGGTGAGCCACAAAATTTAGCAGTACGTGACGGCTATACAAAAGAGGGTTATACACAAAATTTAGTAGAATTTAAAGGCTCGGGCCATGTGGCTTATCAGATAATGAATTTCAAGATCACCAAGATTTATAAAGGGACTCCCGATACAGACCCGGATAAAGCGATGGTAATTGATAAATCGCAGGCTGGGAAAATAATCAATGTGATTTTTCAAGTTCGCTGGAAAAATAAGGATTATCGTGTACCCACCTATAAGCAGGGAGGCAGATATATTTTATTTTTAGAAAAGACATCACTTCAGATGCTGTACACCCGGTCAGAGATTGATTCGGTATGGGAAGAAACATTATGGGATGAACAGAAAGATAAAATGATACAAGAAATTATTAAAAGTCTCGGTCAACAAATTGCGGACAATATTAATTATGCGATTCCAGAAAATGCGTCCGAAAAAGATATACCATTGAGACCTCTGAAAAACCTCACATTTTATTATTCTCTTATATTTTTGGCTGAAGTGCTTCGAAAAATTATTTCGATACACCGCAAAAACTGTTTTCTGGCCTTACCAAAGGATTCTTTTATGCCTTTTGTAGACCTTTTTGTCTGCTCATCGCGGACATCTGCCGTTATGCGGCAATAATCTGCAAGCTAAAGCTCCTTTTCCAATTGTACGCTATCACATGTAACCCAAAATCCAACGCGTTTCGTCTCATGCCGCGGTATCGAGTCCTGATGTAGCCGGTGTTCTTCATCCACGCAAAAGGATGCTCCACCACCGCACGGATACCGGCAACCAAACGGTTATGCCATTTCTGTGCCTGTGTCAATTCTTTCTGGCCGCGAACACGTTTTTGAATAATGCCGCAGAAAACGCCACGTTCTTCAAGCCCGGCCTTGCGTTTCTTATCCATATACGCACTGTCAGCCCAGACACTGTGCTTTTCATTTTCAACAAACTCGTCGATATGTCTGCTGTCGTGCGTCGAGGCTGTATCGTAACGATAATCCTTTATCATGCCGTTGCGGTCTGTGGCAATATGACCTTTATAGCCGTGATACACGCGGCCATGCTTTTTCGTGTAGCTCGCTGCTTTGTCTTTAGTGCTGGAAATGCCGTCTTTGGCCGTTCTGCCGCGAGGAGCCTCTATTATAGTAGCATCAACGCAGGTGCCTTCTTCAAGAATAACGCCGCGAAATTTGAGTATCGCGATGGTCTTTTCAAATAATGTGGCAATATGGCCGTGTAGCATTGAGACGTTTGCGAAACTGCACAAAGGTGGTTTCATCAGGGGCAGCCTGTTCCATCTTTAAGGCCGACAAACCGCCGGAACGATATACGGTCACAGAGCATCTCTTCGAGCATCGGGTCGGAGAGATTGAACCACTTCTGGAGCATCATGCACTTTATCATCATTACCAGCGGATAATTGGAAGCTCCGCCTTTGTCGGTATTGTTCTTGTACATATCCCTTAACGGCTCGGCAAGCTCGTTCCATGGGATAAGTTGGTCGCACTTTTGGAAAAACTCGCTGGTGCGACGACCGCCGAGGTCTGAGGTTAAACTGTCGAGAAATGTGGGCTGATTGCTTGTGCGTTCCATTATTTTTGCCTCCATGCAATAAAATTGACTATTGAATGGACGCATTATATCATATCCGCTGATAATTGCATTAATGTTTTGTAAAAATGCATAGTTTTTCAGAGGTCTCCATTGACTAAATACGACCATGAAAATCATTATTCTAAGAAAAAGGAATATTACTTAAATGGTCAAAAAGTCGGAGAACGCGGATGGTGGATTAGCGGTCACCTTGCATACGAAACGCCTATTAAGAATGGTCATAAGCATGGATTAGTCAGAGGTTGGTACGATAACGGCAAATTATGGCAGGAAATTCCTTATAAGAATGGAAGGTTGCATGGTGTATATAAGTCCTGGAATAAAAAAGGAAAAGTCGATATATCTTTTTGGATTGATGGAGGGAATGTTCCCAAAGATGCATATCTGCTATATGAAAAAACTGACCAGACTTTACCAAAATATTTGGAAGATATGAATTGTCCCTGACGAAAATTAAATCCGGGTAGTCGGTAGGGTGGGGTCTTTACCCCACCGATAACAGTAGATAAAAATAAATGGTGGGGTTGCGACTCACCCTGCGGAAGTACATAACCTTATGTTAATCATAAAGTTATCACCCAATGTCATTCCCGCGAAAGCGGGAATCCATTACGGCAAATTTCATATTGGATACCCGCTTGCGCGGGTATGACAGGTCGAATCGGTCAGTTTGAGTTAATAATCAAATGGGGGAAATAATGGTAAATAACGTAATGAAGGCGGAGGGGATATATTCTGCGCTGCGGCGGTACAGGCCGAGAACAAAGCAGGAGTTGAAGAATTATATCAAGGTATTTCTGGGGATTGATGTGCCGGGTAAAAGTATCTGCCAGGGACACAATAGTCCGATGGATTATCTCTGGCACAGTTTCGGCGGGGATTTCTCGGCTGACAAAAAAGCAAATGGCGACTGCATCGTCTGGGCGAATCGCGCGGGCGGAAAGACCGAACTCGCGGCGGCGGCAACGCTGCTGGATTGCCTGTTTAAGCCGAAATGCCAGGTGCGGATTCTGGGCGGCTCAGGCGAGCAGGCAGGCAGAATGTATGAATATCTTACAGAGTTTATCCATAATGGTTTTGCTGAAAAGCTCGCTGGGCCGATGCTTAAGGAGAAATGCGGATTCGCGAATGGTTCAGGAGTTGAGGTGCTTACTCAGTCGGCGACGAGCGTTCGAGGTCAGCATATTCAAAAGCTGCGGTGCGACGAGGTTGAGCTGTTTGACGATGAGGTTTTCGCGGCGGCGAAATTCACCACGCAGAGCAAAGATGGTATAGCCGCGGCGATGGAGATTATCAGCACGATGCACCGACCTTACGGGCTGATGCATAAGGTTGTTTCAGGGGCGGGGCAGAATAATACGCCGGTATTTAAGTGGTGCCTGTGGGAGACGATTGAAAAGTGCGTCGGGCGAAATTGTTCGTGTTGTCCGCTGTGGTGTGATTGCGGGGGCAAGGCGAAAGAGGCGGCGGGTTATTTGAAGATTGACGACTGCATAACGCAGATGAGGCGCTCCAGCAGGGCGGGCTGGGAGTCGGAGATGCTTTGCCGCAGGCCGAACCTGGAGAATGTCGTCTTTGACCAGTTCGATGAGTCTATTCACGTTAAACAGGTCGAATACAATCCTGATTTGCCGCTCTACCGGACGCTGGATTTCGGGTTTGTTAATCCTTTTGTATGCCTGTGGCTCCAGGTGGATGCGGGCGGGGTTGTCCGTGTCCTGGATGAGTACATTCGCAGCAGGCTGGCGATAGCGGCACACGCGGAGGCGTTGAAGGCGCGGACGCCGGGCGGTGAGGCGAAGGTGGCCGCGACATTCTGCGACCCTGCCGGTGCGGGTGTCAATGATGTTACCGGCACAAGCGCGGTGCGCGAACTTCGCGGCCTGGGCATAGCCGTTCGATACAGGCCGAGCAGAATTTTAGAAGGCGTGGAACTTATTCGCAGGGCGCTTTGCTGCGGCGGCGGCAAAAGCACGCTTGTGATTTCTCCCCGCTGTGAAAGGCTGATTGAGGCTTTGCGCTGTTATCATTATCCGGATTTTTCCGCTGGGTCAGGCTCGGAACTGCCTTTGAAAGACGGCCTGTATGACCATCCAATCGACGCGCTGCGGTACTTTTTCGTGAATTACCAGAGCGGCAGTAAGACTACCGGCAGGCGATATTAGGCTGATTTTTTGAAAAATATGAAATAATTTCTATTTTACAGAATATTTACTTGAACTTTTGCTGGAATATAAGCTATAATATTCTATAGTGTAGAAATGAAGGATAAGAATATGGATATTGGAAAAAGATTAAAAATAGCACGGGATGCCATCGGTTATACTTTGAAGGAAGTCAGCGAGAAAGTCGGCATAGGCGAATCCTCGCTCAGTGAATTTGAGAATTCGAGGCGTGAACCGAAATTTTCACAATTGAGCAGGCTTGCAGAAGTTTATATGAAAACGGCAGACTTCTTTTTGTCTGATAAGCCGCCATCTCAGGAGGTTGTGCTCTGGCGTGATAAACCCAGTACTGAAGAAGAACGTAAACAAATAGAAGCAAGGTTTAAACAACTTTGCGAACAATACCGCAAACTTGAATTTTGCACTTATGAAATTAAGACGGCTAATTTGCCAAAATCTGATTTTAAAGCTTCATCTCAGTTTAATTTCGATCAGGCAGAATTACTGGCTGTGAAAGTCCAGAGTGAATTTTGCCTTGGAGAAATACCGGCTCTTTCTCTAAAACAGACACTGGAAGAAAAATATTATGTAAAAATATTTTATCTGGATTTTTCGGGCAGTGCTATTTCGACGGTTTCTCCTGAATATGGCCCGGCAATTCTCTTAAACAAAAACAATAAATCATGGCGCAGGAATTATGACCTTGCTCATGAGTTATTTCATATTCTTGTATGGAATGTGTTCCGCACAGCTGAGCAATCAAGTTTGGTTCCAGACGAGCGTGAAGAGCAGCTTGCCAATTCTTTTGCGAGCAAGCTCCTTATGCCGGAACAACCGCTAAAAGCCCGATTGATTTCAAATGTTGGCTCTGACAGTAATATAAGTCTTGCCAACCTTGATGACATAGCAAGAGAGTTTTGTGTTTCTCTTGATGCATTGATTTACCGCATAGCTGATATATTCAGACTTCGAAAAGAAGAGACTGTAAAATTTCATGAAATTGCCGAAAAATGCAAAGACCGAGGTAAGCCGCGAGAATCGGATGTTCCCGATACTTTTCCGCAGAGGTATCGCGATTTAGCACAGCGGGCTCTTAGGGAAGGGAAATTATCTCTGATTCAGTTTGCAAAATATATGGATATAAGTTACAAAAAGGCCCAGGAATATCTCTCAGAACAAGAGGATTTCACGGATGAAAAAATTTCAATTCCTGTTGCTTGACGCCGGGCCGATTATAAAACTTTTTGAGCTTGGCATCTGGGATAGGTTTATAAAAGAATGCGATGTTACAATAAGCAGAACTGTCGCTGAAGATGAGGTTGTTTTCGCAAGTGGAAAAGAGAGCAAAGAATATATAGATTTAACATCTTATGAAAAGCAAGACAGTATCAGGATAGTTGACGTTAGTCTGCAGGAAGTTAAAAAATTTCATGACGGATTTGACCTGCAATACAAAGCGGATATACATGCCGGGGAGAAAGAAACTTTAGCTTTTTTGTGCCAATCCAAACAACATTGGATGGTATGTGCTGCCGACGGAGCGGTTTTTAGGGTACTCGGATTGCTTGGTAAAGCAGACTGTGGAATATCACTTGAAGAAATATTGAACCAAATAGGACTTTCTCGACAGCTCGAATTCCAGTATACAAAAAAGTTTCGCGAAAAACACACACATATTGGGCAGGCTGATGCCCTTCAGGAACGAGGATTTGGTTAGGAGCATAAAGTTAGTCGGCAAAAGCACGCTTATGATTTCTCCCCGCTGTGAAAGGCTGATTGAGGCTTTGCGCTGTTATCATTATCCGGATTTTTCCGCTGGGTCAGGCTCGGAACTGCCTTTGAAAGACGGCCTGTATGACCATCCAATCGATGCGCTGCGGTACTTTTTCGTGAATTACCAGAGCGGCAGTAAGACTACCGGCAGGCGATATTAGGCTGCAGATTTTATTAACCGCAGTTCGCAGAGGCCGCAGAGATATTTTAATATAAAAAGCTTGACGTATTTATTAACTCAAACTGATCATCGGATAGTTTGAGTAAAGTTGTGATATTGTTGCGTTTTATTGACTAAAAACATCCAGATTCCATTGGTCTTTCCAGGGAATAGAGATTTTACTTCCCTCAAACTCTATGGGCAGCCATATATACAGACTATCGTAGGGATGCTCCGGTTTATTGATGTCGAAAAAAGCAATATAAGCGTCCTTCCGCCCTTCTACCTTAATGATGAAAGTCGATTGTCCCCCATAGGTTTTTTCCGGTCCAAGTCCATTGGCTGGGTTGATTCCCAGGCATGGATTTCCATGAGAAATCCAGGGGCCTTCGAGGGATTTGGCGGAAAAGGAACGGGCCGCATTGGGCGCCCATCCGGAGGAACCGGAGGCTAACATAATATATTCACCGTTCTTTTTAATCAGGGCCGGAGCTTCTGTTCGGTCGGTAATGCCCTGGCACACCTTGTATTCCCCTTCGGGGAGCAGATAATCGTCCCTCATTTTTCCAATCACAAATTTCTTGTCTGGCTTCCGCACTGAGAGATGATACAGATTGCCGTTATCATCCTTGAACATGGCAAAATCGCCGGTGCCGTTTGGTGAATTGCCGCCCAGAAACTTGTGGCGATAATTGAAAGGTCCCGTGGGACTTTCGGAAGTCGCAACCCCGACATAAGCGACTTTCGACCCAAGCCCTCTCAGGTATAACTTAAAGAACATGACGAACTGTCGGGTCTTTTCATTGTAGATTACTTTTGGTCGGTCCGAATTACACTCGGGGGTAAGGTCGCTGTTTTCATCGCCATCCAGATAAAGCACCCTGCCCTGGTCGTGCCAATTAATCAAATCAGTGGATGCATAGCAGTGTACACCACCATCGGCGTGGGTCTCTTCAGAGAGTCCTTTAATTTTATGCTCTCCATACCAATAATAAATTTCGTTGTAAAAAATCACACAGCCGCCGTGAGCATTGATGGGTTTTCCATTACTGTCGAGCCACACCAGCCCTGGTTTGATGAAGGTCTGGAGCCTGCCCTCTGTGTTTAGCGTGGTACTGGACAATTCTATTTTGTTTTTGACCTCAGGCTGCGGTGAGACAGATTTGTCAGTTTCAGGACTCTGCGCCCAAAGCGCCGCAGATGTGAACACTATCATCATAATGTATAAAACTGTCCCTGTTTTTGTACTTCGCATTTTTCTTTCCTTTTTCGATTACTATTTTACTTTTGGAAACTTAATGGTGTCAATATTTTATTTGAGCTGTAAAAAAGGCGAGAGAGCAAACTTTTTTACCCCCCCGGCAAAAGTTTGCTCTCCACTTATGATGTTTTTCGTCACTGATGTTTCTCACCACTATCGAGGTCTGAGGCGATATTACCAGATGCCGAAAATATATCAATCAGGAAAAACCTTAATTCCAAATGCGGAATTGCTTAGGGTTTTTTTATAAATTCACGAGGTTTTGGCATAATGGCGAACACGATTACGTTGCCATAATATCAAATCAAGTTAATAAAAGCCGATCGCCGCTTGCTGTCATTCCCGCCCCGTATCGCTGTACGGGGTTATTTCATTTTTTTTGTAAGTCCAACCCAAAAAGATTGTATTCTACAAAGCTAAATCAAAATGCAAAACTGCTGATTGAATATCATTTTGGAAGTTCTTTATCGTTAAGCGTTTTGGGTTCAGGCAACGGCGCTTTATCACGAATCATTTTGCCAACTTTGCGCAGGGTCTCGACATCAATCTTCCGCAGCTTGCCGCTGTAATCAGGGCCGACGTCAATGGAGAAGATGTTGCCAAATTTCACCGCGCCGAGATAGTCGCTATAGAGCTTCTCGGCAGGATGGCAGAGGTTGTCGTGAATCGGCAGCGAGTAGAACCACATCGCACCGCCTGTGTGCTTGGGCAGAATTGGATAGGTGAACTCTGCGAGCCGATAGTCTTTACTCGGCGCGTTTTTCATATAGGGGCCTGCCGCGGTATTATCTTTGAGCGGGCCGGGTTTGCCCAGTTCGCCAAGCCGGATGTCCGCTCCCTCCTGTTCGCCGTGATTGAAACCGATGAAACAGCCGGGCTGAAGCGATTTGCAAAACGCGATGGTGTCAGCATGACTCAAGCCCCCATCGCCGACAGCGTGGTCAAACCAGATGTATTCGATTGGGCCATATTGCGTGAGCAATTCCCTGAGCTGCGTTTTTTTCATTTCCGGGTTTTTGCCGATGCCTTCTTTCCAGCCTTTGCCGTCAACGGCGCCGGGCCAGGTCCAGTCGCCCTCGGAGAAATAAAGTGCCAGCTTTATGCCGTACTTGTCGCAGTTTTTTCGCAGCTCGGCAAGCACATCGCGGCCAAGCGGCGACTTTGTTACTTTGCGATCTGTTGTTTTTGTGTCCCAGAGACAGAATCCGTCGTGGTGCTTGGTTAGAAAAAGGATATAGCCCATGCCGGCATCCTTTGCGGTTCGCGCCCACTGTTTGGTGTCACAGCCGGTAGCTTTGAAAAAATTAACATCCGTGATGCCCGGCGACCATTCCTTGCCGGAGAACGTGCTGAAAGACCAGCAGACAAACATTCCCCACTTAAGGTTTTTGAGTTCCTCTGCGCTTGGCCATATCAACCTGCTCAGCAGTTTTCACCGGCAACGACTGACAAGATACAAGCAGCAGCGCCAAAATTAGTAAACACTTGTGTGTCTTTTTCTTCAGATTAAATATGTTGATTGATGTTGGAATTGTATTCATTGATTAGTTCCTTTCATATTTTCGATTGATTGAATAGTTACCGGGCCGAGTAAACCCGAAGACAGCAGCGGAGAGTCTTTCTTGAAATAGTTCCATGTGGTGAAACAATAACGCCCCTTGGAAGGGCGCGGCTGACCTTTGACGAACCAGTCCGGAAACGCCTTGAGAAACTCAACAGGCCTGCGTCCCGGCAGCCACTCGCAGTCCGGCGGCTCCTGTTCATCACCAATCAAACGATTCGCCCACGTGTTTGTTACTTCGATTTCGAGCTGGTTTCCTTTTGGCTTGAGCAGTCCTTCAGGGATGTCAACCGCCCATGGCGCACAGCCACACGACACCAAGATCTCGACCGTTGAGCCGAATTTTGGCCAGATGGTTTACTATCCCCAGCTTTAGCCGCGAGCCAGCGGAGGCATCGAATGTTGTGCGATACATAGCGGTTCCGGAATAGTAACGGATACCAGGCTCTGTACGATTGGTCCAATCTTCCAGCGAGGCAAACATTACCGGTTCGGCCGGGCCGCCCCACTTGGGATCAAAACTGACCTGCCATGGCCCGGCAATCCTGACAACTGGTTTAAACACAGGAAAATTCCTCTTAACAGGTTGTGGGTTGCCTTCAACCGGATGCCGAAATACAATAAAATAACTTTGCCCCGGAGCAAACTCCAGCGGGATAATAATTTTACCATCATGCTGTTCAAATTCCGGCAAATTCCGTCGCGTGCCCCAGACAGGGTCCAACAACTCAGGCTGTTTGCCGCTCACTAAAAATGTACACTTCGCCGTGCCGGAGGCTGCAGCATTAATATTGGCGACAAAGTAAACATCCCTCCCATCCTTGGCGCGGTGGATAGCTCGGAGTTCAAGGCCCCCCGGTTGGTTCATATCTGTAGAAAAATCTCCCGTAACATTGGCGAATTTGCCCCACTGAAGCATAGCCTGGCAGCGCTGCCAGTAACTAATCGTCGCATGGAAAGGCTTCCACCATGTTTGGGTGCGCTCGAAGTGCGTGCCCCATAGCCCCATCGTAACGCCGGGCTTATAGCGGTCATCCCAGGGTTGATGGACATAATGGTGGAGGATAAACCGGTTGATACCGGCGCAGTAAGCGGCGTCGCCGATTGGTTTAAGCCATGCAGGCGTTTCCGACCACATGCTGTCTGCTGGCGAACCAGTAAATGCCTCGGCTTCGACAATATTCTGACCGCTTTTACGTGATGCGGCAATGGTATTAAATTGTGTTTTGAAATTTCCTTGGCGGGTCCAGAACTCGACCATGACCTGATCCACCAGCGGCATAACATCATCCTGCCGCCATGGTCCCCCGTAAGGTTCACAGCAGAATTCCAACTTCGCATCGTGCAGGCATTCGTCGGACAGTTGTAAAATAGACATCCCGGTATAGGTCCCGAATGGTATCGAGAAAATCATCACGGAATTTATTGCTCTCCTGCTCACTGCCAATAACTCGCTTGGCGAGTGTAGGCAGAAAAGGAGTCAAATCGTATCCCCGACGTGTCTTGAACTCCGCCTGCATCTTCGGTGTCCATCCAGGTGTGCCTGCTTCATAGCTGTCAAAAAGTACATGCGTTAAACCGCTCCCGACAAGATCGCCAAGATGTTTTTGAATCTCCCCAATGACATGGTTCATATGGAACGTCACTGCTTCGGCGCTTCATCTTGTCACACTCGAAACCCGTTGCTTTCAACTGTGCCGGCTGGATTAATTTTCCCGTAGTAGTGTAACCGAAGCGGTAGATAATCCAGTCTCCTGCGGGAGCTGCCCATTCCTTCTGGCCGGTCAGGTTGATTACATGGTCCTTAGTCACAATACCGGTCGCAGGCAGAGCCAGCATGGCGATGTCACGGTAGAACGTATTTCGTTCAGGAATCTCCGGCTTTGCGGCTTTGCCTGTGTTCGGATTGAAGATGGGAAACGCTTGTACTTCGTGAAGATCTACCGTCGGTCGCGGCAGATCAAGCTTAAGTTTGCCGGGACCGCTGAACGGCGTCTGCGAAAAGCAGACTTTTTGCATCGACATTTCCTCAGGAATCCATGTACCGCCGCTGGCAGTATAACCGGGACAGTTATGCATTCCCAAATCCATCCCGAGGCGCTTTGATTCCTCAGCCGCGTGCCGGACCAGTTTCCACCATGGTTCAGTCCAGCCGATGATTTCTGGCGTCGGACTGTTGCCAATCTGGCCTGCCGACGGGGTCACTGTGTCGGCCAGGCTGAATATAGTTGTACGGTTAAAACCAGCATCCTTAAGAGCCTCCAAGTCGCGGGTGATACCCGCTCTTGTTACATTGCTTCCCATCCAATGCCACCACACACCAGGCTTTGCGGATTCCGGCGGCTTCTGAAAAATCCGCTCCAGTTCATCAGTACGGCTCAAGCTGGGATCCGCACCATCTGCCGATGAATTGGCGGATAACGATTTTGATTCCGACTCGGCAGCGTACAAAGCAGCCAGCGGCGCCAGCAACAGGGCCGTGAGGAGTGTGAGGGTGTGTTTCATGTTCATTGAGCTTCTCCATGATAGGGATAATCGAAGGGGGCGGCGCGGCTAAGATGCGGCTTGTCTCCATCGAGTCCCCATATCTGATTTGGAGCGACGGTGAACTGCCGTTGCTGGTTTTCAGACCGCAGAGTAACGCTTTGTCTTTCCGGCGAAATCCCAACCACCTCACGCACTTTGCCGTTGAGGTCTGTCACCACGCGTACGCCCGGGGTACATGAAAACAGCTCCATGTCATTGAGCGAAGCGCGGAATAGTCCCTTCTCACACGCCAGCGTCCAGGTTCGTTCGCCCCAGCGCGCTGGGTGTAGGTGAAGTCCTTTCCGCTCCCGGCCAGTGCTGACCACCAGACTCGATCGTTCTCGACGTTGAGCTGGATGCCGTGCAGACGGGAAACATACTCCAGCGCGGCGAACATCATTGGGCTGTAGTCTTCCTGAGCTGGGCTTGAGCCGACACCGGTAAACGGGTCGAACTGCTGGGGGAACCTGCTCCCGTTTTTCTGGATAATCTCAAAGAACCTTTCGCCGATAAGCGAGATTTCCGCATAGTGGCCGTAGTTCTCGAGGGCGCGAATGGCGCGTTGATAAGTAAGTCCCATCGGCTGGCCGCTCCAATCGTTTCCTTTGTTGCTTCGGAATAGCGATTCGTTGACCGCGATTGAAGGCAGCGGCGTATAAGTCCAGAATTCCTTCGGGTTGAGCATATGCTCTCGAATAAATGCGTCGGCCATCTCCTGGGTGAACAGGCCGTGGTGCATGACGCGGAGGTTGTTGTGTATCAGTTCAGGCAGGATGTTCCCTTGGCGGTCACGGTCGAAGCAGGCGTGCTTTTCCGGCACCCAAAGGGCCTTGATGACCTTCTGCCTGACTTCCTCCGCCTTTTGCCGCCAGTAATCTTCACGACCATTGCCAAGCTCGCGGGCAATCTTGCTCAGGGCGACCCGCCCGTCATAGCTCCAGGCCATCACATCCATTGAGGCGAATGGTACCCGTATCTCGGCGCAGCTTGGAGCCGGAAGTTTTTCATTCTCCATTTCAATCCAGTAGCGCTTGTAACAATCAGGACTTTGCGGGTCGGGCGTGCCGGGCATACCGGGCGGGATATCAAACGGCCATCGAGTGGGAGCGCAGGCGCGAAATGTAACGCGTGCCTGCCATCCTCGCCCGTGTCATAGGTGCACCATACTTCCAGCAGCCCATCGTTGTTCGAATCCCGTGTACGCCAAATGTAGTTGTCGAACATTTCGAGCGCATTATACAGCCGCTCAAGGTATTCGCGGTTCCGACCGCTCCAGAAGTAGGTTTTCCATGCCGTGTTCGGAAAGTCGTAATCATGCGCCAGGCTGTTATACGTGACCAGCAGCCCAAAGGCCGGCAGCCACATCTGGCCTTCCGGCGTCAGGCGGTAAAAGCCTTGCTTGTGTTCCCACTGGCCCGAGAAGACCGCTACCGGCATACGCCCGTCAGGCCTTTGCCCGAGCATGAACAACGCCTGATGGTTCAACGCGATTTGTGTATCACGATTGGCGTAGATTTCGCCGCCCTCGGGCGCGCTTTCCAGATACGCTCCGGGGTAGCCTGCACCCTCAGTAATCACCTTCATCCCGCTGAATGATGTGGCGTTTTTGGCCAAGCCTGCTTCAGCCGCGTCATATAAGCGCTGCAGCCCGGCATCTTTTGATTGGAAGGTAACACCGCTTGTGAGTTTGCTTTGGAAAGGCGGTTTCGTATCTGCGGCCCGCAATGCAAACGGCGCCAGCAGCAGGATAGTCAAAACGAGTTTCAACGGCAGCGTTGCCGTTACGTTTGTTCTTGTTTTGTTTTTCATCTTAATTTCTCCATTATTATTGTTATTCTCACTGTAAAACAGTTCAAAGTTATCCTTCCTGGTGCAGTGTTTAGGCTGCTTATCCGGCCCATCGCACACGACACGCAGCCCGACCAGGCGGCTGGTATATCCGGGCGACGACATACCCCTAAATGCTGACCGCGTTATGTGCGGCAGGTTGTACCAGGAACCGCCCCGGAACACCCTCTGGGTTCCGCTGGCTGGCCCTTTAGGGTCAGTGACCGATTCAGTCGGGTATGGGCCGTACCAATCACTGCACCATTCAAAAACATTGCCATGCATATCGTGGAGTCCCCAATTATTTGGCGGGAACTGCGAGCTCGGCCCGGGCGTCGTCGGTCGATGCCGGGCATCCCCGCCATAACCAACATCGCCCCGGTAATTGGCGATATCGGTATCAATAGACCATCCATAGTGAAATGGTGTGGTCGTACCGGCACGGCAGGCGTACTCCCACTCAGCCTCGGTCGGCAGGCGATAGGTTCGGCCATCGAGTTTGCTCAGTACCTCGCAGAATTTTACAGCGTCGTCGTAACTGACTATTTCAACGGGATTCGTGTCGGCTTTGTAGGTGGCTGGATTATTTCCCATAACCTTCTGCCATTGTGCCTGTGTAACTTCGGTAGCGCCCATATAAAATGGTTTTGTGATGTGGACTTCGTGTTGCACCTCGTCATCGGCGCGTTTTTCTTCATCAAGGGGACTACCCATGATAAATCGCCCGGTAGGAATGGCTATCATACGCATACCGGTACTGTTGACGAATGAATCGTTGGCAAGAGCAATTTCAGTAGCCCCGTTATGGAAGCTGACATCTTTACGAAGACAGTACTGCTTCCATGCTTTGGCAAGTGATTCATTAGGCAGCCAGTACGCCTCCGCCGCGGCTTTACCATCGGCGTATGCGCAGATGTTTGCGGCATCCGGCCCTTCGGGGTGCGGGTTGTTCAAATCAGAGTTGAACTTCAGCTTTCCAAGCCAGCCATTTTCGATAGTAATAGTCTTAAGCTGAATCGGCGCGTCGTCCGGAATCTGCTCAGGCACGCGGAGCTTGACAATAGCCCTTGTCCAGTCCATTACGAATGACGGCTCACCGTGTCCGGCATGCGGTACATTGGCCTGATACAGTCCCGCCCAGGGCGCACCTTGAACCCGCCGGGAGAATAATATTCCTGTCCAAACTTATCGGGTTGCCATATTTCAGGTCCAGACCGCCCATGTTTATAAGCACCGGCACAGTGGTATCCAGAGGTTTTGGCAGCGTCGTGGCGGGGCTGTACACAATTACAGCAAGGGTTCGCCTGGGCATCGCGTTGCCCAAAAAAATCGCCTGGCGGCCAGAGGCTGATAGACCGGTGTGAATAATGGCCGTGTATCTTAGTTCGGGATGGCCTGTGGTTCGGGCGAAGTAATCAAGCCCGCCGCAGACGGCATCAATAGTGGCCTGGCTGCTGCCCTGGGCTGCCGGCATGTTTGCGGTCGGATTCCTCGGCGCGGTGCAGGTAAAGAGCCATGTGCAGTTCCGCTGCCAGCGCCCGCCAGTGGGGAGCGCGAAATATCTCGGGCATCAGCCCATAATTGTAGCCGCTGGTTGCGATGACTCCACGGATTTTGCCGGTTGGGCCGACAGAGTCAGGAATCCAGAGATGAAAGCGGGCGGATTGAAGCCGTGGCGGAATCGGATCCATCTGGTACATGTACTCATGACCCTTAGTATCATAAACTTTCTCCGCGGCGATTGAGGCTTTCGTCGTTGGCCAAGCGGACGATTGCGACTCTGCGCTGCCAGCATACAATGCGGTAAGTGACGCCAGCAGCAGGACAGTCAAAGCGAGTTTCAACAGCAGCGATATTGTTACGCTGCTGCCTGTTTTAATTATCATCTAATAACTCCATTATTATCGCTATTTTATTTAATAGTTACTCGTCGCCGTAAACGGTGAAACGCTGTAATATCAACGGGCGAGGTTCGCTTCCTTTGGTTTCAACTTTCAAATAGCGTACCGGGCAACCTGGCACATCGGCTCCGGTTTCAAAGTGAGTAACAGGGATAAGCCAGCTTAGCTCCCACTTCTGAGCCTGCCATATTTTCTCCCATTTCTGTCCATCCCGAGAAACGGACAGTATCAGGCCTTGGGCGCAGCGGTCCATAGGTTTATTTTCTATCACGACGGCTTTGATATTCTTTACCGCACTAAATCAATCTTTGCCCAAGGGTTCTTTTCATTTTCAGTAACAAAGGCTGTTCCGTACTTTGCTTTATCACCTTTGAACAAACGCTCGTGGCTGCCGGGGTCGTGACGCGAGGTGGAGCTAAGTTCCAGCGTGGCGTTTTCACTAAGAATTTTGCCGTGTTCAGATAAATTTTCGCCACGCACCTTACCAACAATACGGCCATCCTCAACGGGCTGATCGAGGGTCAGTTCAATGACAGTTACGGGGTTGTCGCGGTCGGCTTGCGCGACCTTTACAGTCAATTCATCTTTAGTCTGCGTAAATTGCACGGGTGAGCCGGTGAGCGTGCGCCAGATTTTACTTTGTAAGGCAGAGGGTCGAATGCCCACAAACCGTCTTTTCGCCACTGGAAGAGGTGCAGGAATAGTTTGTTTCCTTTATGGCAGCTGCCGCCCCAGTCGCCGTTGCGATATGGCCCGCCGCGTGTGCCGTAGATTGCCTCTCCGTATTTCTTAAGCCATTTGCCCATGGCTATGCCAATTTTTGTTTCACCATCGGTAAATGTGCCATCAGGGCGCAGCCCGAAGTTCAGCAGCAGGTTGCCACCGCCTGTCGTGCAGCTTACCAGCATCCGAATGCAATCCTCGGGCTGCCTGAATCCATCCTCGCCGCGGTAGGACCAGCCCCTGCCGGCGTGAATACACGATTCCCAGTCCTTTTCGATATCCATCGCGCCGATAACACCTTCGGGCGTGCCGAAATCACCCTTGGTCATTTTGAGTATCTCAGGCGAGGGGGGGCCTTGGTCTTCGGGTGTCTTTGGTCCGATGAACTTGACGCGGTTGTTGACAATGAGCTTTGGCTGAAGGCGATACATCATTGCGAAGAGTTCATCGAATTTCCACTTGCCCCAGTCATTGCCCCCAGCGCTGTCAAACCACATTTCATCCACCTGACCGTAGTTTGTAAGCAACTCCTCAATCTGTGTGCGATACCAGTTGTCATATTTGGTGTTGTCGCCCTGGAGGTAATCAGGATTATACCAGTCGCGCGGCGAATAGTAGAAGCCAAGCTTCATACCTTGCTTGTGGCAGGCATCGGCAAACTGCTTGATGATGTCACGTCCATAGGGCGTAGCCATAATATCATAGTCTGCCACCTTCGAGTCGAATTGTGAGAATCCGTCATGGTGCTTGGTGATGATAACCATATACTTCATGCCGCATTCCTTGGCAAAACGCACCCATGCATCAGCGTCGAATTTAACCGGATTAAATTGTTTGTAGTAGTTGTCATAAATAGGGTCCTCCGTGCGATGCCGGTCGTTGTTTGGCTTGCCAATGTCCCATGGGCGGGCAGCATGGCGGCTCCAGCTGATTTCTGTCGCGCAATCGAACTCGGCCCCCAGTGAATGAACATCCCGAACTTCGCGTCGCGGAACCACTGAATCCGAGCGTCGCGCTGCTCGGTTGTCTCATTAATCTGCGGCACGTGCGACAGGTCAACCGGCTTTGCGGCGTGCGAAGCAGCCTGCGAAGACGATAGCAGGGCTGCCAGGACAATGAGAGACCGGCTTGTGTTAATTAGTGTTTGCTTTTTCATTTCAATACGCTCCTTTCAACGGCAGCGATGCCGTTACACTGTTTCTTGTTTTGATTTTCATCTTAGTGTCTCCATTACTACCATTATTTTTTTTAATAGTTACTGATTTCCAGGAATGGCGAAGGGACGCAACCGTTTGCCTTTGCCGTCTCATCTCGGCACCTCCAGACATAGTACCGAAGCCATAGGGTCCGGTGCTGTCGCCGGAAGCTGGACAATAAGCTTGTCGGCTTCCTGCGAGAAGCTCAATAGCTTGGTACGGTCGTTTAGAAAGTAAGCTTTTGCCACTTTATCTTTGATATCGGAAAGTTCAAATTTTGCGCCGGGCCATTGGAAGATGTGGATGTAAAGTTTGCCGAGCTTCGTTGTACAGCGCCATGCGGTCTTGGCATTGAAAACAGGGAAGCCTGCCTTATCCTTTTTCACAGGATCATAACTGCCGAGTTCATCGCCAAATGGCGTACAGCCAGCACCATAGATAGCCTCACCGTTAACCTTGAGCCAGGAGCCAACTTTTCGCAGGATATCCTGACTTGGTTGCGGAATCACACCGTTGCTGTCGGGCCCAACGTTCAGAAGGTAGTTGCCTCCTTTGCTTACGATGTCCACGAGCTTGAACAGAATGTCATCTGGGGATTTCCAGTTATTATCGTTTTTTTTGTATCCCCATGTGTGATTCATTGTGGCGGCGGTCTCCCACGCGCTTGGGATGAGCGTGGGCGGTATGTCATTATCATTTCGCGACAGGTAATCCTGATAACCCCCCGGCCCGAGGCGGCTATTAATAAGTGTATTAGGCTGAATTGACCGAACCATATCACTGAATTTCTTTGTCCATTCAATCGGAATATTCTTCGGCGTATCGAACCAGAGCAAGGCGACAGGGCCGTAGTTGGTCAGAAGTTCCCGAACCTGGGGCAATGCTTTTTCGCTAAGATACTTTGAGAAATCCTCAATTGATTTATTGCTTGGCGGGTAATCCAACGCATTGCCCGCGCCGTAAGGATGATGCCAATCCTGGGATTGTGAGTAATAAAATCCCAGCTTAATGCCTTTCTTAGCGCAGGCCTCCGCCAACTCCTTCATTGGATCGCGTTTCCATGGGGTGTAATCGAAAATGTTGTACTTATCCACAGAGGAGTGAAACATCGCGAATCCATCGTGGTGCTTGGGCATGGCGACAATGTATTTCATGCCCGCATCCGCCGCCAACTGGACCCACTCATCGGCATTGAACTTGGTAGGATTGAACTGCGCGACCATTTTCTCGTATTCCTTGACTGGAACGCCTTTGTCATCATTGGCGCGGCGCATAATCCACTCACCGAGGCCTCGCACTGGTTTGCCGTTCCATTCGCCGGCAGCTTTGGCGTATAGCCCCCAGTGGATGAACATCCCGAATTTCGCATCCCGGAACCACTCCAGACGCCGGGCGGTTTCCGCATCCTGACGCTTGGCTTCCTGCGCCGCCTCCGGCAGATTTCCGGGCGCATACAGATGAAACTCATTGATTTTTTGAGGATATCGCAGAACCTTGGTGAAAGTCATCCGGAACACGCGTGCCTTTACGGGCTTGAAATCATAAACCCGCCGTCCGAAAATCTCCGCGCCTCGTAGACGCACTTCCACGCATCACCCTGTTTGTATTCAATGCGGAAGTTCTGGATATGGGGATAGCTGCCGCCGGCCAGTTCCGTGATGAACGCATGGCCGATCTCCCGCTCTTGGCCCAGGTCCACTTCCAGCCACATCGGCTTTCTCGCCAGCCATTCCTCTTGTGACGGGGACCAGCAGGTGGACTCATCCCCATCAATCGCTTTTTCGGCGCCGTAATTGGTGCCCGCGCTGCTTGAGGCTTTTGCCGTTGGCAAAGCGGACGATTGCGACTCTGCCTTGCCAGCGTGAAGCGATACAATCGGCGCCAGCAGCAGGATAGTCAAAGCGAGTTTCAACGGCAGCGATGCCGTTACGCTGTTACTTGTTTTATTTTTCATCTTAATAACTCCATTATTATCTTTATTTCTTTAATATTTACTGATTTCCAGGAATGGCGAAGGGACGCAACCGTTTGCCTTTGCCGTCTCATCTCGGCACCTCCAGACATAGTACCGAAGCTATGGGGTCGGGTGCTGTCGCCGGAAGCTGGACCACAAGCTTGTCGGCTTCCTGCGAGAAGTTCACCGGCCTGGCCCGGTCGTTTAGAAAGTAAGCTTTTGCCACCTTATCTTTAATATCGGAAAGTTCAAATTTCGTACCGGGCCATTGGAAAATGTGAATGTAAAGTCTGCCGGGCTTCGTTGTGCAGCGCCACGCGGTCTTGGCATTGAAAGCCGGATAGCCTGCCTTATCCTTTTTGACGGGATCGAAACTGCCGACTTCATCGCCAAATGGCGTACAGCCAGCCTCATAGATAGCCTCGCCGTTGACCTTCAGCCACGCCCCGATTTCGCTGACGATTTTGATTGAATTCTCCCATCGAAGGAATTTTATGTTCATACCGAACTCACTTTTTTAGCTGCAATCGGGTTTCTATTCCTTCTCGTCGGATGATTCTGCGGTCCAACCAGGATCAAGCCGGATGGGAATTTTCTTGTAGTCATCCGGATTGAGCCTCCAATAGATGGCATCTGCCGGCCAGTGTTTCCCGCTGCCAGGACCATAACCTTTCCCGTTCCACTCCATCTTAACACCTGAAGACTTCATATCCGCCCGCATAGCTTCGCCGTCAACGTCCTGGACATTCTTGCCGGACTTGACTGCATGGCTTGCCGCAATGCCCGCTGCTTCACCCATAACAACATAGGATGATTCCATTCGGATGGATGCCATGGCGACATGCGACGCCGACATGCAGACAGGAACCAGCAGGTTGCTGCATTGACTTTTTCTGGGAACCAATGCACGGTAGGAGATCTTGTACGGGCCCTGGACTCACGCGGACAAACAACTCGCCCTCCGAGGCAACCTTTCCGTCGTGCGCAATCAGACGCGGCGGATAAATATCGACGGCATAATAAGCCAATCCGATGGAATCATTGATCACCGTCTGGTGCATGAGATCATGCTGCGTCATGATATACTCGCCGATCATTCGGCGGCTCATCCGTATATAAAGCTGATCGGGAAAGTCGTTGTTGTCGGGATATTGACCCTTGGGAAGGACCGCGTTCGTCATCCCGCAGAGAATATTCATCGTCTTGACATGGTCGATCCAGTCGCGCCATACCGCGCTGCGCACGGACCAGTCGCCATCCGGGTAATCCGCCTGGCGACCCGGCGGGCCGCTCGAAACCATGGCCTTTCGCGCGTAGTTCGCTTGTGGCCATCCGATCTTGCCTTTGCGGTGGTTGCTTTTTAGGCCGCGGCTCACCAGTTCATATCGCTTGGCATCAATCTCCCGTCCCAGCGGTTTCATGAAAGTGCAATTCGGCTCATCTCCCCCGCCATTCCGAATGCCCTGTAAACGGAAGTTGTAGGTCAGGATGTACCGGGAGGCCTTGCCGGGCTCGTAGGGTTCATTACTGATCATGGGCAGCAACCCCGACGACGGATCGCCAGGAACCACATAGGGATCGACATCAAAGTGCCGAAGGCGGCCCTGGCCGGCAAGCGATTCGCCGTACTGATCGGTTGATTCCCGTCCCAGCGCATAATCGCACCCGGCGAACGCCATCAGATCGCCTTCATAGCTGGCGTCAATGAACACCTTGGCTTTGACAGAGAAGACCCGGCGTTTGGCCGGTTTCGGCGCTGGCACTCCTTCCTCCATGACCGGCGCATAGTTGAGATGGATCATGCTGATTCGGGTGCCGTCTTTCACAACATCAGACTTCTCGTCCAGCCGGTGCTCCGTGATAAACCTGATCCCGGCGTCCTCAACCTTTTTCTTGATCATCAGGCGCACCTGCCACTGATTGGCGCTACCTCCTCCCGGCAGTGCACGGTCGGCATCGTGAAGCTCACGGGCAATACCGCCGATATCGCGAAGATAGAGGCAATCCTGCTGGATGCGAATGCCGCCGCCATGCATACCGCCCAAATGACGAAACGGCTCGATGATGATAACGCTTTGCCCGCGCCGGCTCGCCGCCAATCCCGCGCAAATGCCGCTCGCCGTGCCGCCGTAGATACAGACATCCACCTCGACACCTCCAGACATAGTACCGAAGCCATAGGGTCCGGTGCTGTCGCCGGAAGCTGGACAATAAGCTTGTCGGCTTCCTGCGAGAAGCTCAATAGCTTGGTACGGTCGTTTAGAAAGTAAGCTTTTGCCACTTTATCTTTGATATCGGAAAGTTCAAATTTTGCGCCGGGCCATTGGAAGATGTGGATGTAAAGTTTGCCGGGCTTCGTTGTACAGCGCCATGCGGTCTTGGCATTGAAAACAGGGAAGCCTGCCTTATCCTTTTTCACAGGATCATAACTGCCGAGTTCATCGCCAAACGGCGTGTAACCCGTGCCATAAACTGCCTCGCCGTTGACCTTGAGCCAGGCACCAATTTTCCTCAAATTGTCTTGGCTGGCTTGAGGGATAACGCCCTCGGCATCTGGCCCGACATTCAAAAGATAGTTTCCTCCCTTGCTGGTGATGTCCACGAGCTTGAACAGAATGTCATCTGGGGATTTCCAGTTATTATCGTTTTTTTTGTATCCCCAGGTATGGTTAAGCGTCGCGGGGGTCTCCCATGTGCCCGGAATGAGCGTGGGCGGTATGTCATTATCATTTCGCGACAGGTAATCCTGATAGCCCCCCGGACCAAGGCGGCTATTGATCAGCGTTTCAGGCTGAAGGGAACGGATGGTGTCGTGGAATCTGCCGGCCCACTCGGCGGGTAGGTTCTTGGGCGTGTCGAACCATATCAAGGCAACAGGGCCGTAGTTGGTCAGAAGTTCCCGAACCTGGGGCAATGCTTTTTCGCTAAGATACTTTGAGAAATCCTCAATTGATTTATTGCTTGGCGGGTAATCCAACGCATTGCCCGCGCCGTAAGGATGATGCCAATCCTGGGATTGTGAGTAATAAAATCCCAGCTTAATGCCTTTCTTATCGCAGGCTTCCGCCAACTCCTTCATTGGATCGCGTTTCCATGGGGTGTAATCGAAAATGTTATACTTATCCACCGAGGAGTGAAACATCGCGAACCCGTCGTGATGCTTGGAGGTGATCACGATGTATTTCATGCCCGCATCCACCGCCAACTGGACCCACTCATCGGCATTGAACTTGGTCGGGTTAAACTGCGCGGCCATTTTCTCGTATTCCTTGAGGGGAATGCCTTTGTCATCATTGGCGCGCCGCATAATCCACTCACCGATGCCCTTCACCGGTTTGCCGTCCCATTCGCCGCCAGCCACGGCATAAGGCCCCCAATGGATCATCATCCCGAATTTGGCGGCCTTGAACCACTCGAGGCGCTTGGCCGTTTCCGCCTCGTGGCGCTTGGCCTCCAGCGCCGCCTCCGGCAGCTTTCCAGGCGCATACAGATGAAACTCATTGATTTTTTGAGGATATCGCAGAACCTTGGTGAAAGTCATCCGGAACACGCGTGCCTTTACGGGCTTGAAATCATAAACCCGCCGTCCGAAAATCTCCGCGCCCTCGTAGACGCACTTCCACGCATCACCCTGTTTGTATTCAATGCGGAAGTTCTGGATATGGGGATAGCTGCCGCCGGCCAGTTCCGTGATGAACGCATGGCCGATCTCCCGCTCTTGGCCCAGGTCCACTTCCAGCCACATCGGCTTTCTCGCCAGCCATTCCTCTTGTGACGGGGACCAGCAGGTGGACTCATCCCCATCAATCGCTTTTTCGGCGCCGTAATTGGTGCCCGCGCTGCTTGAGGCTTTTGCCATCAAACTGGCCGAAGCCGGCGATGGTGTCGCTTCCGCAGACATGAAGGTACCCACGGCGCATGCCATAGACAACCCAATTAGAACCCATTTGCTCACATTCATCATATTACCTCACTTTCAGTTTTTACTCAACAGACTCTTTTGCTACCGGGGCAAATAGAAATATACACAATGGCGATAAGGGATTGGGATTTCACCCAACTTTTTTTGAGGTCCGGGATCAGTGGCCCAAGTCAGGATCCATTTGCAGGATTTCTGGAACGAGATTGCGTCCGTCGTCCGGCAGCGCAACATGGCAACTCGCGACCCAGTTGGTTTGAGAGCCTCCAGCCGTATAATAGCCAACCAGTTGTCCGACTGGACTGCCCTGAAACCCCATGAGTATCCGTAAACGTCCTCTGTGCCCATGTAGTTCAGTGTCGGTGTCGTGTCACCATCCAGATAAAGCAACTGATCGCCTTCGCAGAGGGTTTCGCCAAGGCGACTGACCGCTGACTCGTACTGGAGCCAGTGGGCCACGATCTTCGCCCGCTGGTTGATTTCAAACAGCACGGTGGGTTCCTGCGCGTTGATTGTCCCCTCACGGAAATCGGCAAACAAATAGGCTGTGTTGTCCGGGAGGCTTGCAACCTTTTCGTATTGGATATCCACGTAGCCCTTGAGTCCTGTCTCGGAGGGATTTTCTAATTCAATTTTGATGTGTTTTCGAAACGGCATCGGGAGCCGAAAATTGTGCGACTCATTCACCTTCGAAAAATAGACGGTGTTGAAATACACGCTCTGACATTGGATATCGCCCAGGAAATCCATAAACGGCAGATTAATGGACGGCTTGGATTCCCCATCATAAAATACGCGAATCATCACCCCTTGCGATTCCTTGGAATCGAAGCATATCCCTTGCGGGGATTCCTTGGAACGCTTACCCAAAGCGCTGGCATGAATCATGGTAATTACGCCGGGTCCATTGCAGTCCAAAATTACCACCGTGGTGTTTGCGTTAAGCCTGGGCATCCAGCCCACAACGATGGCACACCATGAGTCTTGCTGTCAGAGACACGAGTAGTCTCTTGCCAGGCGGCAATCGGATCGACCGCCTTTTCGGCGCTGTAATTAGTGCCCGCGATGCTTGAGGCTCTCGCCACCAAACTGGCCGAAGCTGGCGATGGTGCCGCTCCCGCAGACATGAAGACGCCCATGGCGCATGCCACAGACAACCCAATTAGAACCCATTTGCTCACATTCACCATATTACCTCACTTTCAGTTTTTCTTTGATTTACTTGCCTTGGCTGACCACACGAGCATTGAGATATTCGGCGAGCACATCAACCAGCTCATCCTTGGAGGGGTCAAAGCACTCAAAACCGTGAGGCCAGCGGAAATGTACATGGCTGGAGTGGTTTTCGGCGATGTTGGCTTTGATCCACACCGACAAGGGCTGTCCTCCCTTCACAAACAGAAGCGGCAGACAGCGATTCCGCTGGATCATGTGGAAAAGCGGAACGGCCTCATTGTACAGCCATGGATCCTTGTCGGGGTAACTTGCCCAATTTCCAGAGACCTCTCCAATTGCGCCATCGAGCGAGATGACACCATGAACATCACTGGAGAATTCGCGGTGTTCACCGTCTCCCTCAAAACGTAGGTCGCCGTTAGTAACGCCGACCAGACCAGCAATGTTGCCACCCGCGGAACCGCCCGCCACGATTATAAAGGAGGAATTAAGGCCGTATTTTGCCGCATTCTTCCTGACCCACCGCACAGCGGCCTTCACATCCCAGACAGCGGCGGGGAAGCGGGCTTCCCGTCCGAGGCGATACTCGACAGCAATGCCCGCAAAACCCTTCTCGGCCAGGCTCATGGCCACGGGGCGATTGGTGCGGTGGCTTCCGTCAAGCCAACCACCTCCGTGAACGAAAATGACTACGGGCAGAAGATGCGCGGGCTTTGTTTTCGGGGTGTATATATCGAGAACCAACCCCCTTTGCCCGAGCCGGTTGTAAACGATGTTCTCATAAACGTTCAGCCGCTCCTCGGAGGGACGGGCGGCAATTCGGAGCTTGCCGATTTCCTCCTCCCCCAATTGCAGCGTTTTACGGACGGCCGGAACCCAGTTGGACTCGAACCATTTGGCGATCGCGGCATCGTTGTTGGCGTATTCGCTTTCCGCCTTGATCAAGAGCCCTTCCGCATTTTTCACCAGCGGGATTTTATATTTCTCGTTGAACGGCTTCGGAGAAGGAAATCCCTTGAGATACGGATTCGGCCCCTTGTTGCGGATATCCGCGAGACGGCCATGAATCCTGATAAGTTCCTGATCCTCGACCGCGAAACTAAGCTTTTCCTCCGCCGGGAGATTTCGTTTACCTGAGTGCTCCACCGAATCGGCACCGCGTGCATCGCGTCGTTCTTCTGTCTCGTTAATCTGCGGAACGTGCGACAAATCCGCCGCACGCACTGACACGGTTGTCATCGTCAAGGCCATCAAGATTGAAGCATGGACAGGTTTTATCATAATTATTCTCCTTCCGGTGTTTATACCACTTCTGCCTGAAAAATCCGGTATTTTTCCATCAGAAAGTAATTTCTGTATGAATAATATCATTTTGGCTTTGTTAAAACAAGGCTAACTTGCGTCAGTATTGGAGCGTTTTAATTTTTTCTGTTCAGGGCTTAAAATCAGCACTTTGAAACATATACGTTACTGATGTAATTTACGCAGGAGTTTCGCAGGAATAAAAAAAGGCCTGTACCGCATTATACGGTACAGGCCTATGTCAAACAAATTCACACACTTCTAATCAGGATTTATTCCTTAACAATTAGGCGTGTCTTCTCCTGCGAATCAAGACCAACCCTGCAAGACCAAGCAGCGTTATCGTTGCTGGTTCCGGAACAGCAGTAACTGTTGTCTTTAAAGCAACATTATCCCAGGATACAAGCACATGGCTGAGGTCGGCAAAACCATAGCCTTTTATGCCGCCACCGGTAACATAACCTTCAACAAGGGTCTTTACTGAACCATCAAGGTCGTTTAAAACCATTTTGCCCTGGGTTATGTTGATTAACCCTGTGGACTGTCCCAGATATAAGGGGTCAAGTCCGCGAATGTAGACACCATTGGCGTAAACAGTGCCGCCATCGAGGTTCAGCGTTCCGTTACTGCTGGCATTATTGTTGGTTCTCACCTTGCCGTTAATTATGTTAATTACGCCGCCTGTCATAGTGAAAGTGCCAGTGCCGAGCATGGCAACATTGAAGTTATTCGTAATAGTTATCGTACCGCCGCTCATATCTCCAGTGCATACGGCAGCAGCACTATTTGCCATCACAAAGTCTAATGGTGTAATTGTACTTCCACTCATAACAATTCCGATTGAACCGCCGCTCATGGTAAATGAGGCATTACCGGAGCCTGCCACGCTGGAGCCGCCCACGTAAAATTTTCTTCCAACGTGGATAACGCCATCGCTCATTGTCATCGAACCTGTGGAACCATTGCCAGCGGCAATAGAAAAGTCATACCTTGCTATATCAATTGTTCCGCTGGTCATATTAAGTGAGCCGGTGCTGGAAACACCAATCTGAACCTTGTCATATATGTTCAGCCTGCCGCCGCTTACAGTCAGGGCGCCTGTTGTGCCTGTAGCAGCTGCGACATTAACCGTTCCACCGATTCCCGTATCGCCTGTGCCAAGAACTGGCCCAGTAGCAGTATTGATATATACGATATCCGCAGAAAGCGGAACAACTGTGTCCCAGTTGGTTGCGGTGCCCCATTTTTGGTCGGCGTTACCATTGGTCCAAGTCCGGTTGGCACCAGATGCGATACTGACTAAGCTCAGCATCAAAGCTAAAACAATAAATTTCTTACTCATACGAACCTCCTCTTCTAAAAGAGACTCTATTTCCTTCGGCATAAGCCCAAACCTTGCTGCCTTCAATATCCAAACACCATATCTTTTCGTTTGGCAACACACCAAACGGCTTTCATTAGTTGTGTCTGCATATTTCAAACAAATTTTTAAGGCTAAGGCACATTTATGCCTGCTTAAAACACAAATTAATCAGTCAGAAGGGCCGATGGAAGGATAATTCAGTCTTTTTCGTACCACTCTCATCTCCTGTTCACACTCGCCTCTTCTTTTGCGGCAGCAGCGCCGCCGCTTGCTGGAACACCATTAATCATAATAGCAAAATGCGGGGGTGATGTCAGGGCAAACGCATCTAAATTTTATTGTTAATTCAGGTTAGTTCTTGGAATAGCCCGATAACTTCTGTATGGAAACTTATATTATTGCTATACAGGAGTTTAGAATGGACAAAACACTGCTGGATTATTTTTCAGACCTGCCTGATCCCCGGGTTGAGCGAACAAAATTGCACAAATTGGAAGATATTTTGGCTATCACAATTTGTGCGGTCATCTGCGGAGCGGAAGGATGGAATGAAATTGAATTGTTTGGCCAATGCAAACAGCAGTGGCTGGAGAGTTTTTTGGAATTGCCCAACGGCATACCATCCCATGACACTTTTGCACGTGTGGTTTCTTCGATAAAGCCGGATGATTTTGAGCAGCGTTTTCAGAGATGGATACAGGCTCTTGCTAAAAACACGGGTGAAAAAATAATAGCGATTGACGGCAAAACTCTGCGAAGATCGTTTGATACAGCCAACCGCAAGGCGGCGATTCACATGGTTAGTGCATGGGCTTGCGAGAATAAAATGGTCTTTGGCCAGGTCGTTACGGACGGCAAGAGCAATGAAATCACCGCTATCCCAAAATTGCTTGAAATGCTGGTTTTAGATGGTTCTGTGGTAACTATAGATGCAATGGGTTGTCAGAAGAAGATAGCTGAAAAAATAATCGACGGCAACGGGGACTACGTTTTCAGTTTAAAAGGTAATCATGGCACATTGCACGAAGAGGTCAAATTGTTTATGGACGATGCTATTGCCAATAGGGGCAGTTGTGATTACAGTTGTGATACCGATGGCGGTCATGGCCGAGTAGAGACTCGGAAAATATGGTGCAGTGAGAATGTCCAATGGATGCAGGACCTTAAACAATGGCAGGGCTTGTCGAGCCTGATAGCGGTTGAATCGCAAAGAGTTCAGAGCGATAAAACCACCGTTGAAAGGCGTTACTTTATAAGCAGTCTTGCCGGAAAAGACGCCAGAGCGATGGGGCAAATAATTCGAGAACATTGGGGCGTTGAAAATAAACTGCACTGGAGTCTTGATGTGAGCTTTGGCGAGGACAACTGCCGTATTCGCAAAGACTTCGGAGCAGAAAATTTTTCTCGGTTGCGTCGGATAGCCCTGAATCTGCTAAAACAGGAAAAAACCTTGAAACGCGGGATTAAAGCCAAACAGCACAAAGCTGGATGGGATGAGCAATATCTGCTGAAAGTACTACAAATTTAGATGCGTTTGCCCTGGGGGTGATGTCAATTCTATTTTGCGGCAATCTTTTAACCATTTTACGGCAATATTTATGGCAAAACTTAAACCCTGCATTATCCAGATGTTATCCGAAATTGAAATAAATAGCATACTGTAAATTCATTGATGGTTTTAGGCATCACAAGAGTAATCCGTGAATATTTTTCCATATAACAGCGGATTTATTTTTTGAAATAAGGTAAAATCAACTTGTAAAATAATGAAAGGGGGCTTTTATGAAAAAGAAAATCACGGTAAATGACCGGATGCAGCGGGGATATGTGTATTATCTCGTATCGCCGGCGGGGAAGAATTTTCATCCTGAGTTTAAGCCGCAGCTTTCGCCAAAGGAGATGCTCGAATTGGGAGTTTTCGGCGGGAAATATATGACGGACTGCCGCAAGGAATTTCCTGAGGCGTGGTTTAGAAAAGCCAAGCTCTCGCCTGAAAAAAGAGACCCGAAACTGAATTATTTCGGCGTTGACGCCTCGCTGCCGTTAAAAGACTGGAAGAAAAAAGGCTGGATATATCACGAGGACCCGCGAGGGTGGTTTCAGTGGTATTGCCGTTACTATATGGGCCGAAGAATCCCCGCCGAGGACGAGCGCCAAATCAAAAGATGGAAGGCTATCAAACGTCACGTCGCGGCGATAAAAAAGAACTGCACGCCCGGCGACCAGAACTGCCGCCGCAGACAAAAGCAGGCACTTCTCCACTGGGCCTACGATTCGAGAAAATTGTAATAAGGTGGGGTTGTGACCCCACCCTACTGTGTTCTATATTCTATTGTTTACACTCTTTTATTGTCGCCGAGGTACTCAGTTTTTGGCAGACCGCCTGTTAAAGGCAGTGCGTACTTGATGAAGGCGTCGGTAACGCCGTTGCCGTTTTCATTGATGTATTCATCAGGCAGGGATTTTGTTTTCTCCGCGACGTTTTTAAGGTCTGTGTGGAAGTATTTTACCTTATAGCTTTTGCTGCCGCCGAGCCTTTCGATTGCGATGGAGCCGCTGGTTTCCTTCATGGCGTATTTGACAGCTTCGCGGCCGCACTGGCGTGCTTCTTTGGCGTCAACTTTGGACTGCAGTCCCGCGAAACTTCTCTGGAGATACCCGAAAGTGTCCGCGCGGACGCGTTTTATTTTCAGCGCACCTTTAATCTGGCCGGCCAGAAGGTCTGCCAAAGCGCCGGTGCCGGAAAGCTGGATGTTGCCGTGCGAGTCTCGTTCTTTGGTTTTGACGATTTTTTCCGCCCAGGTAACACCATCGACATCACAGATGCCTTCGCTGACGGCGATGACGCATCTGCCAAGCTTTTTATAAACGGCCTCAACGTCGCTGAGGAATCTGTCCATCGAAATATGTTTTTCGGGCATATAAATAAGATGCGGGCCGTCGTCGTCTCTCTGTCTTCCCAGGGCGGCGGCGGCAGTCAAGAAGCCGGCGTGCCTGCCCATGATTACATCGATTTTAATACCGGGCAGTGCGCGGTTGTCCAGGTCATCGCCCATCAGAGCGCAGGCAACGAATTTGGCGGCGGTACCGAAACCAGGACAATGGTCTGTAACGAGCAGGTCGTTATCGACCGTTTTTGGGATATGAAATGCCCTCATATCATAGCCGGCCTTTTCAGCCATCGTGTTAATGATATAAGCTGTATTGGCTGAGTCGTTGCCGCCGATGTAGAAGAAATAGCGGATGTCGCGTTTTTTCAACACGTCGAGAATTTTCGCGCAGTATTCCTCGGAGGGTTTGTCGCGGCTGGAGCCTAACGCCGATGAAGGCGATGAGGCGACCAGTTCGAGAGTTTTATACGAGAGTTTCTTCAAGTCGATGAATTGCTCCTGAACGATGCCGGCGACGGCGTGAACCGCCCCGTAAAGTTTTTTAATTTCCGGGTGTTTTTGCGCTTCCTCGATAACTCCCACGAGCGAGGCGTTGATGACGCCGGTCGGACCGCCCGATTGACCCACTACCGCGTTTGCTTTTGGTGCCTTTGCCATTTTCAAAATTTCTCCAAAAAATTGTTATTGGTGTTCCCTGTCATTCCCGTGAAAACGGGAATCCATAGACAAATCCAAAATAGATACCTGCTTTCGCAGGTATGACAGATAAAAATTGTTATTTTATGCCACGAGCAGGAGATTCTATAGCATTTGCGCCGATTGTCAAAAATATTTTGCCGCCGTTCTTCTCGCAAAAATAAGAAAATTTTTTAATTTTTTTTATGGCATTTGTATTTTGAGCCGGTATTTTGCCGTATCATCTTATTTTATAACAAGTTACAGCTTAAAAACATCAAAAGGCCCTTTATTAAAAAAAATTAAAAATTTAATCTTTTGTCTTGACAGCTTACCCATCAAAAAGCTATTAACCTGAACTTTGTTTAAGCAATGAGATAAACACTTTTTCCTGACTGATATTTGATACTTTCTATTTTTAGCGAAGGTTTTTTCGGCAGTCTCGTATAGGCTATCAGACCGGCTATCAAATGTGCCAGAAAATTAATCGGGCTGCGATGCCGAGAATGCTCAATCTGGCAGACATTTTTCAGCGTATCATTTACGGTTTCAATCAGTGAACGTTTTCTCAACAAAATCTTATCCTCCAATTCCATCAGGCAGGATTTCATATTCTTACGAACATTGGTTATCAATTTGACGCCTTTGCTCAGCAGCTTTTCAAACAGGCCTTTGCCTATATAACCCTTGTCTCCAAAGAGCTTTCCAAACAAACCCTTTGTCATAGGCTCTGCCATCCGGCTGTCAGCAACATTACCAGCAGTCAGCCGATAAGACAATAATCCGCCGCACTCATTTATTATAAGGTGAAGCTTAAAGCCATAAAACCATCCCATTGTGGTCTTCCCGATTGCAGCCAAACCGTCAAAAACGCGGTGACGGCAGATTCGCTTGTTATGACAGACTTTAAGAGATGTACTGTCAATAAAAGAGATGCCTGTCGGTTTATCAATGCCGCAACTCTGTAAATAGACAAACATCGGAATAACTGACCTGGGAATAAGATAAACAAATCTATCATAGCTGACCAAATCGGGGAAATCGCATCTGTGATGCTTGAGAACATACTGATAGTATGCCTTAAAAGTACGAAAACCGCTTGTTTGGAAGCCAATTATAATAGTCATAATCTCACTGATACTTAAGTTGCAATCCCTGTTACGCCGGATAGTTCCATCATCGAGCAGGTGTTTATTATAAATTTTTTGAAAAACTTTCCAACAATCATCGACATCTACAAATAATGTGGTAAAATCCAGCATTTGACGGCCTCCTTTGCCTAAGGGTCAATAATATTTTAGTGACAACAATATTATTTCCTTCGGCAGACAGGCCGTTTTTCTATATCCTTATCCAAAGTTCAGGTTATTATATTTATAAGTAAGAGTTTGGAGAAGTAGGCGATAATATAGGATAAAAATAGAAGGGTGGGAGCAAAACTTAAAAGCAATCTTTGAAACACCGCGAAGAAGAGGGGTTTTTCACCTGGCTAAGGATAAAAAGTTAATATTGTGTTTGTTTTTGTAAAACAAACGAACCTTTAGTATAGGAGGATACGAGATGAATATAAAAACGGTTTGCATCCTTGCGGCGGCAGCAGTTCTGCTGCTGACTTCTCAGCTCAATGCGAGCATCACATCGTGGGTTTGTTCCGATGATAATGACGGCGCGATTGTTATGAACGACACCTTAACGAGCTTAACCTATGATAGCGGGCTCGATGAGTACACCCTTTCGATGGAAGGCGCCAGTATTGGCATCCGGCTCATGTGGAGGGCGAATTCTTCACAAACAGTGAACTCAACCCGACAGTCTGGCTTGCTGAGACCGTCGATAACCAGACGAACTTTGCGTGGACTGACTATCACATCACAATCGGAATGAACAAAACATTTTCAATCAGCACAAGTGTGATCGCCCCGGACGGCTGGACCTTCGTAGTGACTCAGCCTTTACCTGACCAGGAGTTACCCAACGGCGGTACAGGTTGGCTCGGAACAGTTGACTACTATGTCGGCACAGGCGATGCAATCGGTATCGGCGAAAGCGGCGATTTCGGCCTGAAAATGTCTTTCCTTGGCGGTGTCGAGTTTTGCACTGAGCAGATTCCTACCCCCGAACCTACCTCGATAGCTGTTCTGGCACTGGGTTCTGCGATGTTAATGATACGGCGGAGAAGAGGTTAAGAGAAGTTAACTTTATCCGCATTTTTTTGAATATCTCTCTTTTAGGCGGGCTTTCTAAAAAGCCCGCCTTTTTTATTGCGTTTCTTTTGAAGGCGAATTATTTTTCCGTCGAAGTGTGGTTTGACTTGGCTCACCGCTGGCCGGCGATAGAGGCTGATGGGGCGCTGGGATTTTAGAAACAGGCTTTGGGGAGGATTATATTATTCGCAATAAGCAAAAAAGTTAAAGAATTTAGCGTCAATTTGACAATATATAGTTATTAGTTATTAGTGGTTAGTTGTTAGTAGAAAGATTTGGAGTGCAAGATGAAAAAAGTTGTTTTTGTGCTGGCGTCATTAGTGATTGCGATAAACATAACAGGCTGTCATAAGCCTCAACAGGTAAAAAAGGATTACACCAGGCAGTTACTGCCGGGCCAGCAAGCGCTGCGGAAAATAACCGACCCGCTCGAAATACCCGATTTTACGCCTGCGTGTGGCGATTTGTCGGGGCTGAAAACCGCTGTGGCGCGAAGTTTGAATTATATGAGTAAGCCTTCGAGCAAAACGTTCTATCCGAGCAACGGCATTACTCATCAGCAGTCAGTTGACAGCTTAAAGGCGTTTGCGGATATGCTGGATTCCGGCCTGAGCGGGCCCGCGTTAAACGCGGCGATTCGCAGCAGGTTCGATGTTTATACCTCAGTCGGCTGTGACGATGAGGAAACGGTATTATTCACCGGCTATTATACGCCGATTTTCGACGGTTCGCTGGTTCAAACGGAAAAGTTCCGTTATCCGCTTTATAAGCAGCCGGCAGACCTTGTTAAAAGTTCCACAGGTGAGATTCGCGGCAGACGCAACGCCAGCGGGGAAATTACCCCTTATCCGCCCAGGGCGACTATTGAGGATGCCGGCTTATGCAAGGGCGATGAGCTGGTCTGGCTCGGCGACCCGTTCGAGGCCTATATCGCGCACGTGCAGGGTTCGGCCAAAATCAGGTTGCCCGACGGTAAGCTTATCGGCGTAGGTTACGCGGCGAACAATGGTTTCGACTATAAGGGCATCTCTCAGCAGATGATTGCGGACGGTGTTATAGACAAGTCTCAGTTGAGCTTGACCGGGATGATTGAATACTTCAAGGGCCACGTGGACCAGGTTGCCCGATACACAAGGCTCAATCCGCGGTTTGTTTTCTTCAGGCAGGAAGAGGGCCCTCCTCGCGGCAGTCTCAATGAGCCGGTTACTGTGCTGCGAACCATAGCTACGGACAAGACGATTTTCCCGCGTGCCGCTGTAACATTTATAACCACAAAACTGCCGCTGCATATCGGAGGCGCGGTATCGCAGGGATACAGCGGTTTTGCGCTTGACCAGGATACCGGCGGGGCGATTCGCGCCCGGGGCGGCTGCGATATTTATATCGGCGAAGGCGATGACGCCGGCCGTGTCGCAGGGCAAACCTATCACGAGGGAAGATTGTATTATCTGTTTATTAAACAGTAGCTCTCGAAAAATTTAATTACAGTTGAACTAAAAAGAAGAACGACTTAATCGTTCTTCTTTTTTTTATGGCCATCATTATCTGCTGGACAATGTTCATAAGCGTGGTAAGATTATGAGGTGTTGCTGAATAATAGTTGGAGGTATCTATTTATTGAAGCGTTCGATATGATCGACATTAGTTGAATATCAAAATAAAGGGATTCAGTATGAATAAAGCACCTTCAATAGCACTTCGAATAATTGGCGTTTCAACCATTGTTCTATCCATTTTAGGATTGTTATACAATGCGTTATCACTGTCGTCTATTGAATCTCTCAAAACATTACCCCATGCTGATAATGAACCATATGTTCTTGGGGCATTTTTATCGATGCTGACTATATGTACATTGTTTTTTGCTGCTCTGTTCTTTTCAGGCATTGAATTTATCCGTTTAAAAACACGATATCGATACCTGTTTATGTGGCTCCTGATTACCGAGGTGCTCTATTTTTTCTCAATCAGCTTACTATGGCTTTTCCCAAATCGTATGATTGCAATCAGCATAGCAGCAGCAACAGGAATCGGAAACGGTGGATTAATGTGTCAGTTCATTGTATTTTTTCCACTCTGGGCTCCATTTGTGGTATTTTGGGCTCATAAGCGAATAAATAACAATTCTCATTCAGATACTATGATTGATGTGATTAAATAACAGCTGTCTATCCCTGTTTATTCTTGTTTCGGTGAAGAGGGGGAGTGTCGATGGATGAGAATCTCTTGTGTGAGACTGAAACCCACCGCTAAAAGTGTCGGGCCGAGAAAAACACCGATGAGACCGAATGTTACGACCCCGCCTACGGCACCGATAAACATGACAATAAATGGCAATTTTGAGCCGCGGCTGATAATGTAAGGCTTTATAACGTTATCTATGCTGCTGATTACGAGCACGCCATAAACAATCATGAAAATGCCCCAGCCGGTTTGCCCGCCCGCAAAAAGCCATATCGATGCGCCAATCCAGACAATCACCGGGCCTGCGGGAACAAAACTCAGGAAAAAAGTAAACATCGCCAGCATTACGGGGGATGGCACACCTGCGATGGCAAAACCTATCCAAGCCACTGTACTTTGAGCCAATGCCGTGCCTATCACACCATACACAACACTCCGCACTGTTGTTTTAACGACATCTATCAGGTGTTGAGCATAGTCTCTACTGATCTGCTGGAAAGCCTCACGAAATCGCTGCACAATTCCCTGGCCATCGCGGTATAAAAAAAACGCGAAAAATACACTCATCGCAAGATGTGAAACACCTCGCACAACGTCGAGGCTATGCTTTAATAGCCACACTCCGGCATCCTGAAGTCGCGGTTTCAACCAGTTCATGGCAGGCTCTGTATTTGCCATCAGTTTAATCCAGTACTCGCTAATTCTCGTACCGACCAATGGTATATTTTCGACCCATTTCGGAGGCGCAGGCAAGTTCGCTTCCCTGTTGGAATTGAGCCATTCAATGATTGACTTAATGCTGTCGGTAAATGTCAGGCCAACTATGAGAAACGGTATGAAAAGTACCAGCAAAAGTATGATTGTCATCAATCCTGCGGCAAGATTTCGCCGCCCGCGCAGCCATTTCAACAACAGTTCATATAGAGGCCAAGTGGCAAAGCACAGTATTGCCGCCCAGAGAATGGGCAGGACAAACGGCCACAGGACAAATCCGCAACCGACAACGATTGCGCCGATTAAGGCCGCCCCTGCTATCTGCTCAATTCTTTGTTGATTTGTTACCATTTGTCTCCAGCGATTTACTGATTAATACAAGTATATATGACATTATTTTCTTACAAATTACAATAGTAATATAATAATACAAAAAAAAGGCGCCTGTCTCAATCCTGTTCGGCACAGGATTGGGACAGCGTAAAAATTTGATTCGACGTGTCATACCTGCGGAAGCAGGTATCCATTTCCGGGAAATATGTCTTGTCTTGCAGCGAATTAACCGCCCAGGCCGCTGAGATTTTTAGACACGGATTTACACAGATTAACACTGTTAAAAAAATATAAAAAGATAGAACACAGAATACAGAACTCAGAAGAAAAGGCAACCACTCCTTCGACTTTGCTCAGGACGGTGAGCCTGTCGAACCGGAAGACACTAAGACACAAAATATATTTTCGATTGCCGATTTTGGATTTTATTTTAATGCGAATAAACACAAAAACGGATGGACAATTTGGATCGGCGGAGGTAGAATTGCGATGAGGTTTTGTAGCGGAAAGTAATGGCAAACTTAGAACAGCAATTATTAAGAAAAAATTATGGCGCAAGTTAGCAGAAAAAACATTTTCAGAGTTTTATTTATCTTAGTAGTTGTGATTATATTGCTTATGTGCCTCACGCCAACTTTAGAAAAAGATGGTGCAGTGCATGGCGTAGTAAAGGTTAGAGTGATATCATCAACCTCTGGAAAATCCGTAGAAGGTGCAGAAGTTACACTTGCAACATACAGTATTTCTGATCAGCCTAAAAAGAAAGATGTTTTAATGGGAAACGGATTCTCAACCAGGACGACAGATAAAAATGGCTTTTGCCATTTTGAAGTTTCTTATCCATGTGGTTGGAAGACCAGTCTAATTGGGCCAAAAATAGGAAATTTTTCTACGCGAAATTATAAGCTTCTTGTTACATCGCCAGGATATATCAAATTTGAAGCCCCTTTATCTTCACTTGTTGGAGGCGAGTCCCATTCATTATTGAGAAAAAGGGATTTTAATATTTCGGTTTTACTTCAATATTCTGCTATACAAGAAAACGTAAAAGAATAGAGACGTAATTACAGTCTTTAATATTAATAACTTTTAGATTTTGTATTGGCGATTATGGATTCCCGCTTTCGCGGGAATGACAGAAGAAACAAGGATGGCAAAGCCGCGAGGGGATAGTTACAATAATAAAAAGTGATAGTTATAATACCGCTTGCGATAGTTACAATCCCCAAAAGTGATAGTTATAATTGTTAAAGAATATAGTTGTAATTGCCGAAAGAATAGTTATAATCATAAAATATCATAGTTACAATCTATTTGTATGGCGTTTTTGAGGTAAAAAATGGGAAAAGAACGGGCGGAAGAGATAAGGGCCTTTATTCTTACGGCTATCCCGGAGCATCCGAAGGATGTTGTGGATTTGGCAGCTGAAGCAGTTTTCTGTCAGCAGAACCACCATTCACAGACATCTCGATACGCTGATTAAAAACAGGCAGATTATCAAGACAGGGACAACACAAGCGGCAAGATATTTCCTGTTCGGGGCGAAAAATAAGTCTATCGAAGTTAAGATAACGCCGGAAACTGATGAGAACGAGATATGGAAAATGTATTTTGAGCAGGATTTCGCGGCGCTCAAAGATAATGTCAGAGACATCTGCAATTATGGTTTTACCGAAATTCTCAATAACGCTATTGACCATTCGCAGGGCAGCAGTGTTTTAATAAAAACAGAGTGGGATGAGAACACGGTAGAAATCTGTATATCAGATAATGGCATTGGTATTTTCCAGAAGATTCAAACGGCTTTGGGATTAGATGACCCGAGAGAGGTGATATTGCAATTGTCGAAAGGCAAACTGACCACGGAGCCGGACAGACACACGGGCGAGGGGATTTTTTTTACATCGCGCGCTTTCGATGAATTTATTATCAACGCAAACGGCCTGTCTTATCTAAAACGAAATGTAGAAGAAGATGACTGGTTTGTAGAGACTATAGCGGATAAGCATCAAAAGGGAACTGTTGTCATAATGAAAATCGCATTTGATAGCAGCAGAGTCTTGGAAGAAATTTTTAAGACTTACAGCAATCCGGAAACATATAAGTTTGACAAGACGCATATATTTGTGAACCTCAGTAAATTAGAAGAGGGAAAGTATGTTTCCCGTTCGCAGGCGAAACGGCTTTTGGCAGGTCTTGAGAAATTTCGGGAAATCGTCCTGGATTTTAAGGATATAACAACTGTGGGTCAGGGCTTTATTGATGAGGTGTTCAGAGTATTTCAAAATAAGCACCCTGAGATTAAGCTTAAATATCAAAACGCGAATGATACGGTTGATTTTATGATAAAGAGAGGGGCGGGATAATAATTTTGGATTTTAGATTTTGGATTCAAAGACAAAAAGTCTGGACAATGTTTGTATGCGTGGTAAAATTATGAGGAGCGCGGCTAAATAATAGGTGACTGTTCCTAGTTAACTGGAAAAAAGGAAGATGAAAGAATCAAATAATATATGGTACATATTTTTGATAATGCCAGGTGCTATATTGTCCTTTGGAATTTTAATATTCTTTCTGATAAAGAATAGAAAGCGTGGATTAAAGAACGCTTTGATTTTTTCTTTTTTGTGCGTTTGTTTACAAATCTTTTGGGTTTGGCTGGCGCATTTAGACCAAATTTTTGCAGTTGTTCCAAATATTTTCCTTATAATTATGTTTTTAGTTCTAGTTAAAGTTGCGAATATAAGATATTTTTGGGGTAAAAATATAATCTTTATTATTGCAGGCTTCTTACATGGTTTCTGGTTTTGGTTAGGATTTTGTTGGAGCGAACGTCTATTTGAGCATCAATTCGAGGATATTCTTTTGGGATTTGTGTCTTGTGCAATGGTTGGAATAGTTGCTGCAGTAATATATTTCATCATAGGAATAACATTTTTAGCTATTTCAAAATTGATACTATCTAAGACTTGTAGGGTGGGGTCTTTACCCCACCGGTATCTATAGAAATCAATGGTGGGGTTGTGACCCCACCCTACGGAACTGTCCCGGAATTATGTAATAAAGGTGCAAGGAATTAAGTATGGTGTCCCCGGGAAAATCCCCGGAAAAATCCTGGTAGTTGATATGAAAATCCCAAAAATCCCAAACAAAGAGTTATGGCGTTCTAGTAAAGTAAATTATGCCTTGTGGCTAGTCTTTAAACTTGGCCTTTTACTTGGAGTAGGAATTCTTATTTTTGGGACGGTATTGACAGGTTTATTTAATCCACAACATTCTGGGAATCGAGTACCGCCTAAAATTTCAGCCGCCGCCGAGGCCGTTATGGCTTTAGCATGTATGGCACTATCTTTGAATTGTATTCTTGAAGGATACGTCTTTGCTCTAAAGACTCCCAAAAAATCAATGAGATCTGTAATAAATAGATTTACATTATTTGTTTTTGCTGCCATTCTTCTTGGTGCTGTTGTGATAGTGCTTGGCATATCGGCGGTTCGAGACTGGTTGCAGTGACAGGTTTTGCAATAGATGTAATGATGCCTGTCCCTAACAAATATTACATATGCGGGTTAAGTAATCTGCGGCTTGTTTTTTGATAGTGTTTATTCGTGTAATTCGTGGTTAATACTCCTGCCTTATGGTTGGGGAGGATTTATCGCATTGTAGGTGGTAGAACCCGCCGTTTGACGGCGGGCTAATTATCCGCCGGAAAGGGGCGGGATTTTTTTGAGGCGATGAATAAAGGTAAAAAAAACGAACCGGGCTAAAGTTATAGTCCGGTTCATTTCTTTTTTTCGAGATTAATTTCGAGGCGAACAGATTTTAGTATCTTTCGCTTCTGCCGCCGCTGCGACCACCACCGCCGCCGCCAAAACCACCGCGACTGCCGCCACGTCCGCCGCCGCCACCGAAACCACCACGACCGCCGCCACGGCTACCGCCGCCTCTTGGGCCGCCTTCGGTTTTCGGCTTAGCTTCATTAACTTTAATCGCCCGACCCTGCATGTCCTTGCCATTGAGTTCAGCTATGGCTTTCTGGGCCGCTTCCTGAGAAGGCATCTCGATAAACCCAAAACCCTTTGACTTTCCGCTGAACTTATCCATGATAAGGCGGACTTCCTTGACTTCACCGAAAGGCTCGAAAGCCGACTTGAGGTCTGTTTCGGTTGTGTCGAACGACAAATTACCCACATAAATATTCACGTTGTTCTCCTTTAAAGGAACAATTTCCCGGTCCCGAGCTGGCAATAATCGCCGCAACGCTTGCGGACACTTTCTAAATTTCGCCGGCCAGCCGGTCTAATACCGGAACAGTTTACCCGTTAAACATATCCTTGTCCATCTTTTTTTTATAAAAATTATTTATTAACCGGCGGGGTATAGGGGGCAGGGCATAGAAAAATCTTACCCAGATTAACAAATTTCAATCAAAAATGCAGGTAGTTTTAGAGTAAAAACGGGAATTTTAAAATTTTTTTTGGCCTTATTTTACAAGGACTTACAGCTCGAGGGCATCAAAAAAGGGCAAAATTTTCGATTCAAAAACGCAGGTACAGGCACTTATAGAGGCCAAATAATTTTGGATGGGTTCGACAGGCTCACCACAGGTTTTAGATTTTGGATTGAAAGGCAAAGACGGGAGTAATGCGATGGCTTATGAGCTTGAGATTTTCAGAGACAGCGGTCTTGACGCGGAATTTGTCGAATGGCTTGTTGAAGAGTATTCAGCGGGTATCGCGAATCATTTTTCAAAGCTGTGGGAATATTACAGCAACCGTATGGAAGATAACTATGGGGCGAATACCGCTGTGCGGAAAATTAATGAATCGAGCAGAAGTTATGTTCAGGCTCAGGAGTACGGACTGCCGGCGAGAATTACAGGAGTAACACATTCAGCGGCGGGGGGAATTTTCGGCGGGCAGGCGGTAAGCGATATTCAGCGAAAAGAAGTGGTAATAGAAAATGACATCGCATGGCGAGTGAACGCGGCGGTGGATTTTCTTTTCGGTAAGCCGATAGGGTTTGTTTCGAGAGCGCCGGATAGCCAAAAACGCGCAGAAATCGAATCGATATTAAAGGCGGTGTTTGCGGCTAACGGCGGTATTGGATTTTTTCAGGATATGGCGGTGCTCGGAAGTGTTTATGGTTTCGTGGATTGTTTTGTCAGGCCTGACATGGAAATTACAGAACATGTCTCTCTCACTTCACAAAATCCTCGATTTGAAAAGGTGCTCGAAGCAGCACAGACAATCACACTGGAACTGATTGAAGCACCGAGGGCACTGCCTGTTCTGGATGAAAACGATTACAGGAAAATCAAGTATTACGTACAGCATTTTTATCAGAAGAAAAATGCGCGGGCAAAAGAGATACGCATCTTGGCCGGTTATTGTCGCAGAGCAGACAGAATATTGACCAGCGGCAGACGGCGGATATAACGGAGATTACCTCGGAAGGGGCGTGGCAGCGATACGAGAACGGCCAGCTCGCGGCGGAGGGTGAGCTGCCATGGGGATTTTTGCCGGTGGTGCATATTCAGAATATCGCACAGCCTTATTATTACGAGGGGCAAAGCGATGTTGAGCCTTTGATACCTTTGCAGGATGAGCTTAATACGCGGCTGAGCGACAGGGCAAGCAGGATAACGTTTCAGTCGTTCAAGATGTACCTGGCCAAGGGGATTGAGGGGTTCGAGGGCAGGCCTGTATCGCCGGGCAGGATGTGGTGTACGGATAATCCGGAGGCGAGTATCGAAGAGTTTGGAGGCGACGCGGCGGCGCCGAGCGAGGATGCGCATATCGCGGAGATAAGAGAGGCGATGGATAAGACCAGTTCGGTTACGCCTTTATTGGGCGGAGTAATCAAGGGTAAGCTCGGCAACCTGACAAGTGCTGTTGCGCTGCAGTTGACGCTGATGGGGATGCTGGCCAAGACCGACCGCAAGAAGTTCACTTACGGTCAGGGCATAAAAAAAATAAGCGGAATGGTTCTGGAGATACTTGATAAGGCCAACATTTATAAAAACGCGGCGGCGGACAGGGATATTGACATTGTTTTCCCTGACCCTCTGCCTGAGAACACGATGGAGAAGCTCGAAGAGGCGAGAATCAAAAAAGAACTGGGTGTGCCGGAAGAAAGGATACTGCGGGAACTGGGGTACGACACAATTCATTAGACACAGATTAACGCGGTTATTTTTTGACACGGATTTACACAGATTAACACGGTTTAAGACTTCTGCAAAATGAATGATTTTTAGCAGAGGTCGGAACGGATAAACAACGCAATGGCAGTGGAACTGATGGATTATTGCAGCATGAGTGTGAATTTTGGTTTTTTTAAGGCCAGAAGGCCTGTTTAGAGACAGAGTATCCCCGAGAGTTCTGTCTTAGCTCTTTGAAAAGTTAATCGTTCAACGTCAACTGAGACATCAGCCGGCCTTGCGTCGGTTTGGTATTTGTGCGAATGTTTTATGGCAACGCATTTTCCCGGGCTGTTTAAGCAATATAGCAGCGGCAACGCCGATAAGACTTGCCGTCAGATGAGCGATTGTCATCTGATTACGCACGGTTTTCAATGAATAGTGCGTAGTCTGTTCAGCTTCACGGTCTCCTAACCGAGCAAAGTATTGCTCGACTGATTCTCTTTGCTTGAAAGTTTCCTTAAATTCCCTTGAATCCCTTGGGACACGCGAACGTGCATCTTCAGTGATATCAATGTACTTGGTACAGCCGTAGCATTTGCCGGTATTGAAGGATGGAAGGTTTACCGGACAGGTGTTACTAAGTTTTTCAGCAGTCTTTTTGCTGACCTTTAAGGGGCAGCGAAACTTGATGCGTTCACGATTGCCCTCGGTCCATCTTCCGGTCGACCTCATTTCAAGACCAGCATCACAGATGGGACAGCCGTGAGGGCCAAAAGTCTTGTCATCTTTCTGATTTCTTGGGTTGATTGGGATATATGGGTTTCCCTTCATCTTTCCAACTATAAAGGTGTACAGGTCTCTGACATCGTAGGCCTTATCCGCAAGAAACAGAAAGCCTTTTCTGACCCTGTATCTGCGTTTGAGTTCTTTAAGCAGCTTGAAGGCAACCTGCTGGTCTGTGGTGTTGTTTGGCAGAGTTATTTCAACAAGCGATATTCCTTGTTTTGAGATTATGACATGTGTCCTGTATCCCCAGAAGAACAGCATGTTTTCCTTTTTGCCGTTGAGGACCTGACAAGAATAATAGCTCAATGTTGCAGCAGGATTTCGAGTGGGCGTCTTGGTTTTATCGGTGGTGTTTCGGGCGGGATTTTTGAGATTATTTTCTTTTGTGGCAGCCATAACAGGTTTGGAGTCAATGATCAAGGTATCAAGGCTGACTAATCCCTGTTCGATAAGCCGCTGATTTAGACGGTAATGAATTTCTTTGAGAACAGAGTTATCGGTATCTGCCAAGAAACGATAGAATTGGGATTCGTCCGGCATATTCCCGAGCGTAAAGCCGCACAGTTCCAGCAGAGGCGGATTGGCTTGAAGATATTCGATAAGCTCAGGGACAGATTTTATTTGCTGAAGATGTTTGACGATGAGTGCCTCTCAGGATGGCATGTCGTGAGTGACCTGTTCTGCCGACACCGAAGTTTCTGTCGGGCAGAATGGAAATATCGAGAGCCTGAAAGAGATAGAAGTACTTTCGCAGCAGCGATGAATTTCTGACAAGCTCCTGGAGGTCATAAAATAGTGACGTTTGAACGTGGTACATAAAAAAATCTCCTTTATTTTGGTTGTAAGTCCTTTTACTGACAACGCTTACATAATATCCAAAATGGAGGAGATTGCAAGAAAAATAATGACATAAGTCGTTATTTAACAAATATTTATGAATTTTACAAAAGGCTTATTAACACGGTTTAATAAAGGAGAAATTATGGATAACAATGGTGCGGATGAAAAAGAGATTCTCGCGGAGCAGCTCGCGCAGGCAAAGCGGGAGGCGGCGGAGGCAGCGGCGCAGTTGAACGGTATTAAAACTGAGCAGGTGCTGATGCGTAAGCTCGCGGAAGCGGGAGCCAGTGACCTTGAGACTGCGATACTTGTGGCAAAGGCAAGAATGGAGGGTTTGAATGAAGCGGACGCCGATGGTGTGATTGAAAAGCTCAAGGCGGAAAAGCAATACCTGTTTGGCGGTGAACGCAGAGGATTTGCCGCTGCGAGGAAAACCGCGGGAGTTAAGGATAAGACACAGAACAGTCAAACGGCTCTTGAGAGGGCAGCCAGGCGTGCGGCCAAGAGCGGAAGCAGGGCGGATTTGCATGAGTATCTGAGACTGCGAAGGGCTTTATAAGGGTTTAGGGTATAGGGTATAGAAAATGGATACCTGCTTTCGCAGGTATGACAAATAACGAGATACGAATTATTTTTATTTTAGGAGAAAATGGAAATGGGATTTACAGGGAAAGCGACGTATTCAGCGGGGACGAGTCTGCCGGAGTTGGCCGAAGACGTATCGGATTTGATTGGTATAGTATCGCCTTATGAGACGCCTTTACTGGACGCGATGGGCGACCCGATGCGCGAGGCGAGAAGCACAAATCACGAGTGGATGGAAGATGAGCTTTTGCCGAACAAGGATGCGGTCAATGACAGCACATTCACCGACCCGGATGTGGACGTGACATTTGTTGTTGACCACGGAAGCAGGTTCCGGATTGGCGACCAGATACAGATTGAGGGCAGCGAGGAACTGATGTTCGTGACGGACATCAACACAAATACGCTGACAGTGATTCGCGGCTACGCGGGAACTACGGCGGAGAACCTCGCGGATAACCAGGTTGTCAATATTCTCGGAAACGCGGCGCTGGAGGGCGATGATAAACCCGCGGTGAGGTTCACCAATCGTGTGCGGAAGGGGAATTTTACGCAGATATTTACCGCTGCGGTGGAGGTATCAGGGACGGATATGGCTGCGGGACATCTTGGACTGGCCGACGAGATGGACTATCAGAAGCAGGAAAGATTGCGGGAGCTGCTGCGCGATTTGGAGAACACGGTACTAAACGGCGGGCAGCCTTCGAGCAATCCGCAGGGCAGCGATTCGGCCAGAAGGTCGATGAGAGGGATTATGCAGCATCTCTCAACGAATATTTTTCACACCGGCGACAGCGGATTTCCCAGCGGCAACGACCTCGATGAGACAAAGCTCAATTATGTTCTGAGGCGCATATGGGAAAACAGCAACAGCAGCGTCGATTTGATTGTTGTGGGCGGTTTCCAGAAGCGCAGGATAAACGCGTTTTGTTCGGACAGCAGGATGTTCGCGGCTGACGATACCACGTTCACGGATATGGTGAGCGTTTACGAGAGTGACTTCGGTGTGTGCAGAATTGTTACGACGCGATGGATGCCGCAGGACGCTATTTTGTTTCTGGATTCGTCGAGGATAAGCGTATTGCCTCTGGCGGGCGCAGTTTTCATTTCAAGCCTTTGGCAAGCGGCGGTGATTACGAGTGCGGAGAACTGATTGGCGAATACACGCTGGAAATGAAAAACGAGGCGGCTCACGGAGTGATTCGCAATCTTTCGACAAGTTAAAACGCCGGGGAAATAAATTAACCACGAATGAACACGAATGGACACTGATGAAATTGATTATTGATAATTACTTTTTAATTTGTGTTAATTCGTGTGAATTCGTGGTTAAAAATTTTTTGATTTGTAATAATTAATAGAGGGGTAATGGAATGGTTTGTTTTTCTGATGATTGCGATATTTTGAGATATGAGCCGATACTGTTCGGGGATTTGCATTTGCCCGGGCAGGTGCTGGCACACGGAACCGGCGGAGTACTTAGCGGCACGACATTTACCGCTGCTGGCGCGGATTTTGTTAATGCGCAGGTTATGGCCGGTGGCGTGATAAATCTTGTTTCGCAGGATGGCAGCCTCAACGGGGCGTTCGAGATAATTTCGGTAGATTCGGCGACACAATTGACTGTTTCTGTAATACGCTCAGACGCTCAGGCACAGGCGATTTCGCCAGCAGCGGCAGGGAATATAACGTATCGGGTCAGTACATTTACGCCTCAGGCAAGTGAGGCTGGATACAGGCTGACGGAGTATTTCGGACTAAAGCCGGGCAGTCCGCAGAGTGATTACGGCGCGGAGGATATTCTGGATAAGAGCGTATTGAGGCAGTTGTCGGTTTTCGCGATTCTTTCGAGTGTTTATGCGATGCTGGCAAGTGACAAGGGCGACAACCTCTGGGAAAAGAGCCTGTATTATCGCGGCGAGTTTGAAAAGTTAAGACAGCGGTGCAGGGTCGCTATTGATATAGGGACAGATGGCGTTGCGGATATTATTAAAATGGGCGGGGCGTTTAATCTCAGGCGAGATTAGGCGGATTTCCCGCAGAGGAGACAAATTATGAAAAAAGGGTATATGTTAATCAGAAGGTCGGGGGCTGTGCCTAAGGGCGTGATTGTGATGTGGTCGGGGGCGATTGCGGCGATACCGGCAGGCTGGGTGCTGTGCGATGGAAACAGCAGTACGCCTGACTTGCGGGATAAATTTATTGTCGGCGCTAAACAGGATGACGGCGGGGTCGCGAAAACTAATTTGACAGGTTCGCTTTCGCAGGCGGGCGGCAGCTTGTCTCACAATCACGATTTTACAACCAATGGACACATACATGCGCAGGGGCCTGGCGGCTCAACGGACGATGAATCCGGAGTTCGTGATTACGCCGATGGGGCAGGTGATACCGCTGAAAATTATGATTCCGGCACCACCGATAATAAAGATGTTGTGCCGCCCTTTTATGCGCTGGCGTTTATTATGAAACTGTAAAGAAAATGTATTGCGTGATGCGTATTGCGTCGTGCGAAAAATACGCAATACGCACGGCGAAATTAAGGAGTATTGAAAATGGCGGAGAATAGTTTTAAGAGGTGGCGGTTCAATCGGCAGGTGAATCTTTCGATGGTTATTCAGCTTGTTCTTCTGGCGAGTTTGATTGTCGCGAGCTGGACAAATCTGCAGAGGCGGCTCGATATGCTTGGGCATGATGTCGGTACGCTTTTGCAAAGCCAAAAGGAATTTCAGCAGAAACTCGAATCGCTTAACGCAAGCAATATCGCGTATGAATATCGGCTGCGGGCGGTGGAAAAAGCACAGGTGCAGAATTAACCACGAATGAACACGAATAAACACAATTTATTAGCCACAGATTACACTGATTTCACGGCTCAACTGAGCTCGCCGAAGTCTGATTAAAAAACAAAAAAATTAAATCTGTGTTAATCTGTGAAATCTGTGGCCTAAAATATTATTATTAAGGAGGCAAAAAGATGAGAAAATGTTTTTTGGTATTGATGGTATCAGTTTTGGTTTGCGGATGTGAGTCCATACGGTTTGCTCCTGGAGAATTACAGAAGCAGAATGCGTGGCTGCATAATCGTACAGCCGCAGCGGCTGCCGAGGAGGCCAGAACGGAGGGGACTTCGCAGAAGCTGCAAAGCTTGGCGCAGTTGTCGGAGCTGCAGAGCAGGGCTTTTGTTTCGTATTATGGTTTGCCGAAAGAATATCCGGCGGGCGATACTGTTGAGCAGATTTTGTCGCAGGGGAATTTTCAGCTTGCCGACTCGGCCAATAAAGAGTCGCTCGATAGGCCTGATATCGGTGCTGTTGCTGGAAATATCTTTGATTTGGCAATCGGGCTGTCGGCTCTTCTGGGCGGGGTTTACGGCGCGAAGGCTGCGGGATTTTTGAAACAGGCAAAGGCCAAATCGCAGGCATTGCAGGAAATCATCGCTGGCAACGAACTATTCAAGAAACAAAACGCCGATTCGGTCGAGGCCTTTAAGCAGGCACAGAGTAATCAGTCGGCGCAAACAAGGCAGCTCGTCGCGGAACTGAAGTAAAAGGGTATAGGGTTTATGGAATAGGGGATAGTTAGCCCGCCGTTTTACGGCGGGTTTGCTAAATTAACCACGAATAAACACAAATAGACACTAATGGAAAAGATTGTCGACATTTTTTTAAAATTTGTGTTAATTCGTGTGAATTCGTGGCTAAAAATTATCTCAGCAAACTGCGCGGTAAAAAAACAGTGGGAATGACAAATGGGAATCAGAAATGAAGTAAATAGAATCGTGGTGCGTAATGCGTCGTGCGGAAAATACGCAATACGCACAACGCAGGACGAAATTATGGATAAGAGCTTACAATCATTTTACAGTGACCCGGATATGCTGGCTGAGGGACTGCTTGGCGGCGAATATTTCTTTGACCCGGGCGGTGACAATTTAAGTGAAGCGGAGCGGCAGGCGGCGGGTTATACGCTGCGATGGTGGCGAAACGAATTTTACCTCTGGAAGGACGGCTGTTACAAGAGAATATCCGATTCGGAGATTAACGCGCAGATTAAGAAACATCTGCATTGCCTGAATAATTCGATAACCGCCGACGCCTCGCAGCGGATTCGGATAACGAGCAATCTGATAAATAATATCAGTCTGTGTCTTGCGGGTATGGAGGGCGTGCATATACCTGAGGGCAGAGAGCTCAATACCTGGGACGATGGGCGTGAAAGGCTGATTTCGACTATTGCGGTTAAAAACGGCCTGTTAATGACGGATAAAAAGCAGCTCGGATTTGACAAGTCTTTTCTGGCAAGGCATACGCCGCGATATTTCAACCTTGTTAAGCTGCCTTACGATTACGACCCGCAGGCCAAATGTCCCGACTGGGAGATATTTCTCGAAGATGTTATGCTCGGTCGCGGCGAGTATATCGACCTTTTGCAGCGATGGGTCGGTTACCTTTTCAGGCCTGACCTGAAGGAGCAGAAGTTTCTGCTTTGCACCGGCGAGGGCGCAAACGGCAAGGGCGTTTTCTTCGAGGTTATACAGGCGCTTGTCGGCAGGGAAAATTGCTGCCAGATTGGCCTGCGGCAGTTCGCTCAGCGGTTCGCTTTGAATGAGACCATCGGCAAGGTCGTCAATATCACGCACGAGTCAAGCCACATCATCGAGGAGGAATCCGAGAGCAACATAAAATCTTTTGTCGCGGGCGATACACTGATGGCCGAACGGAAGTTCAAGGACGCGGTCAGCTTTGTCCCGACGGCGAAACTGATGATTAGCACGAATTCCCTGCCGCGATTTAATGATAAGACCAACGCGATATGGCGGCGGATTCTACTTGTGCCGTTCGATAAGATTATTGACGAAAAGGCACAGATAAAAGAGCTGGCTGAGATTCTCAAAGAGAGCCTGCCCGGGATTTTGAACTGGGCGCTTGAGGGCCTGGCCAAACTCAATCAGAGCGGCTTTGTCATTCCGCAGGCTAATAAAGAGCTTATGGAAAATTACCGAAGAGAGTCCGACCCCGCAAGGGCGTTTCTGCTCGAAACTTACAAAGCCAGCGACAACGGCGGATTTATCCCCTGCAAAGATGTCTATAACGCCTACCGAACCTACTGCGCCGAATCCGGCTGCCTGCCTATGGGCTCAGCATCTTTCGGCCACCACGTCAGAAGATTATTCCCAAACGTTGAACGGAAACGACTTAATATCGGAACTCGTGAATGGATTTATTATGGCTTGATGTCCCAAGTGTCCCAGTTGTCCTAATGATTTCCTATTATTATTAATATTTTATACCTATCGCGAAGCAAAAAATGAGTAAATAATATGATTAATAGGGAATCACTGGTGCATCTGGTGCAGATTTAATTGAGCGTTGTCGACGGATTAAAGGCTCCTATTCACTTAAGGCAGAAAATTTTTTGTAAAAATCCTTTGTTTTTGTTATACTTTTGTGTATAATATCCTATTGCTTAATGGGATAGATTCTTGATAGCGGTATTTTCATATAACAAAGTAGGTATGCTGTAAAGACGGCCAGAAAACTATAAAATGGGTAACGTACAAAAAAACTATATAAATTTAGTTGCTATAGGAGGGCAGAATCCACAAATTCTGAATTTGGATTTTCTTAAAAGCAACAAAATCTTACCTGTCGACGAAGAACCTTTTCGTTCTATTTTGTCACAAGCAAAACCTCAGATTGAATTTGTATCTGTACCCGGATTTGTACGCTTGGTAGTCGGAAATATTGAGTTTATAGTTAATGCCGACAGGTTTCAAATAAAAGAGGCCGCAATCTCTAAATGGGCCGAAACAAAAATAGTAAAGATTTCTGAAAAATATTTTGAAATATTACGCTATACTCCTCTTAAAATTGTGGGGTTTAACTTGAACTCAACAATTATATTTGATAATACTGAAATGTCTCAGAACTTTCAGAATTTGTTTTTACCACAAAATGCTCCTATTTTAAAAATTATCAACAAGGGGGAAATTGCGGCTGGTGTTGTACTTCGATATCCCTATTCTGCTGGTGGAGAGCGATTCACAATTGCGTTGGAACAACAAGGCAAAGTAGATAATAAGAGAACCATAAACTTTAACTATGAATTCGACTTTACGGATTGGCCTAAGTTTAAAAGTGAGTTAGTGAAAGTTGCGGAAATAGAAGCCTATGCTGATTCTATAATCGGGCAATTAATGAAATAAGGATAGTTAAAATGACAACCGCCATAAATCAATCAATGCCATTTGATATTGAATCATTAGTTAGGGAATTTGAAAACTCTCCAAAGGAATTTCTTAAGCGGTTGATATTTAACTTCAATCAAGTTGAAAATAATAGAGTAGATTTAGAGCTTCAGCAAGAATCTACCTTCGAAAGTACAATTTCTGAAGAAATAAAAGACTCTACAAAAATTATAATTGATTGGCCAGTTTCATCAGAATTCAAAAATAAAGCATCAGAGGAATGTGTTGAATTTTGTAACTCAAAAGGAATTATTGATTCATTAAGAAAATGTCTGCAACAAATAAGTTTGATTTTTAAATGTGGGAATGATTTTTATGCTGATTACGATTGCTTTGACGAGGAAGATGGAGAAACTGAAGGGCATGTAGTTATAAGAGTTAATGTAAATTGTGACCGACGAACAGCCTTACAAGATTATGAAAAGTGGGTTGACTGGAAGATAGAGAATTTGTTACAAAACACAAAATATTTTACTTTAACTTTCCGCAGAAATATGTAATGAATCCAGAGGATTTTTTCAAAACAGCAGAATTTTTAAATTCCGACACCAGCTTAGAGGCCAATCTACGCAGTTCTATAAGTCGTTCATACTATGGAATATTTCTTTATTTCAGAGAGTATTTAGAATCCAAAGGAATACGGAAAATTAAAGAACCCAAAAGACAAGTTCATGAATTTGTTAGAAAAACTTTTAGGGGTTCAAATTCAATCTTTGGTTCAAAATTAGCGGATAAATTAAAGGATTTAAAGCAGAGCAGAGAAGATGCAGATTATGATTTAAAAAGAAGCTTTACTATAGATGATAGCGAGATAGTGTTGGAACTTGCACAAAAAGCTATTTCAGATTATAAAAAGATAAGTCCTGAAGAAGAAATTAAACTTATCCGAAATGCAGAAGCAGTTGTTAAATTGAATTGGTAGTAAGAAATTTAATTTTGTTTTTACCTTCCTTGCAGGTACTGGTTGTGGGCTTTTTCCTGGGCGATGGAGGTTGCCGGGCCGTGACCGGGATAGACGATTGTTTCATCGGGCAGGGGTAAAAGCTTTTCTTTTATGCCGGTAATGAGTCTTTCATGCTGCCGCCGGGGAAATCAGTTCTGCCGACCGAATCGGCAAAGAGCGTATCGCCGCTGAAAAGGACGCTATCCTGTTGGCAATAGAGCGATATGCCGCCTTTTGTATGGCCGGGAGTGTGAATGACCTTTAGTTTTATGCCTGCCAGTTCTACGATGTCACCATCTTCGAGAATAACATCCGCAGGGGCGGTCTTGAAAAAGCTGCCGGTCAGAATCGAGAGATTTTTCAGCGGCCCGGTGAGCATCGCCGCGTTGAGTTTGTGGATATAGACTTTTATCGCGGGATAATTTTCGCGCAAAAGGGGCAGGCCTGTGATATGGTCGGCGTGGCCATGCGTCAGGATAACACCCAGCGGATTTAAGTTGTGCTCGCGGAGAAAGTCGATAAGCTCATCGGCCTCAAGGCCGGTATCGACAATAAGGCAATCCTTCGCTGATTCGCTTGCGCGAAGAACATAGCAGTTCGTCTGATACGAGCCGAGAACAAGTTGATTTATTATCATTTCATTTTCTCAGGATAATTTTAACCACGAATGAACACTAATTAACACAAAAACCTTTTGTATCAGAACCGCGGCGGTTAGTCAAGAACCCCTGGCGTAAAGCCAGGGGCTTATGGAAAAACCGAAAGCCCCCGACTTTATGTCGGGGGGATTGTACGGGAAAAACTTTTGCAAAAGGGATTGTTTTAACTGTTGTAAAATGGTAGCATTCAGTACACAAAGGTTTAAACTAGCAAAGTCGATGAAAATAGTGTAATTGTTTTATTCAAAAAAGACTTTATTGAGTCTAAATAAGAGCAGTTGAAGGAACAACTTAATTATGGTTAATGAGATTAGTAAAACACCACCTACAGGCAATGATTCACCTTTTGAGCGTATAAAACGAATAAACGCGGCAGGTAATGAATACTGGTCAAGCAGAGACTTTGCCCAGATTCTCGGTTATGCGGATTACCGCAATTTTGAACAGGTTATCAAAAAGGCCAAAGCGGCCTGTTTTAACAGCGGACACCGCATAGAAGACCATTTCGTTGATATCACCGAAATGGTCGATAACCGACGGAATTTTGATGGAGATTGCGAACGGAAAACTTTTGCTGAAACGGCGGGTTTTTGGTATATTAAAAAAGTTAAAAATCAAAGTTTAAAATGCAAAAATTTTGAGCGAAGAATAATTATACGGAGTGCGGCTAAAGATGGAGATTAATGAATATGCTGTTCCCGAGAATATAGGAGAATATAGGGAAAATTTATGCAGATTTATATTAAATATATAATGTTGGTGGGAATTATATTCTTGGTGATATTCGTAACTTCTATTATTTTATTTTGTCATAAAGAATGTTCTTTTGGGACATATGTTGATTTTAAAGAATTAAGAGTAAATGAAACAACCAATCTCGATCCAAAGAAATTTGGGCCATATCAGGTAAAACTTTTAGATATCGATAAAACAAAGAATAAATGTGTTTTTGAACTCAGGAACTCAGAAACAGGACAAATATCTTCCGGCGAGGTAGGTGTTCAAGACCCAATTTTATTTACTCCTTATAAAGAAGGGAAAAAACCTTACTTTTGGGTTTTTCTTTATGAAATTCGAGAAAACTCAGTATTACTTATGTTTCGATGGCCTGAAAACAAATTTTTTTATCAATGGCGACTCAAAAAATAATTGTCCCTAACAAAGATTAAATCCGCGGGTTAAGTAATCTGCGGCATGTTTTTTTGATGGTGTTTATTCGTGTTCATTCGTGGTTAATACCCTTTTCCTTATGGTCGCGGGAGTGAAGAAATATTTTGCTGAAACGGCGGGATTTTGGTATAATTTCATATTCGTATTAATCGATAAATAATAGGTGACCGTCCCTATTTATCCAATGTAACAGCAGTTGCGAGTCTAAGTATCCGGAATATAAAGGTAAGGTAAAAACGGAAAAATGAATTCAAGACAAAAAATATTCTACCTATCAGTATCAGTATTAAGTGTTATCGTTGTTGGATTTGGAATTTATATACACCATAAAATACATATTCAATCTCAGTTTTGGCGGAGTCAGATGAAAGATTTTGTACAAGAAATTAAGCCAGATATGACTTATACAGAGGTTGTAGATATTATTAACAAAAAACCATGGCGAAACGAAACTATCTTTAACGCTGAAATTATTAAACATGAAAATGAAATCCGTATAACTACTCCGCTTGAATTCAATACTGGTAGAAACTGGGTTGTATTTTTATATTTTATCAACGGGCGGATTGCCAGAATACACATAGGAGAGTTTACTAATCCTAAATACAAACCTATTGATGCTCCAAATGATATAAATTTTATTAACTCATTGGAATAATGGGGTAAGCTGCCATTTTTCGGCCAACTTTATGTCGGGGGTATTGCGGGGGAAGAAATATTTTGCAGAAACAGCGGGTTTTTGGTATAATTTCATCTTCGTATTAATCGAGGTTTTTTGCTAAGGAAAAGGTGTATGAAGATAAATCTGTCTCGGCCGGATATTACGGAAAAGGAAATAGCCGCTGTTGTCGCGGTTCTTCGCAGTCCCAATCTCTCATTAGGGCCAAAGCTCGGTGAGTTTGAGCAGGCGTTCGCGAAGTATATGGGAATGAAACGCGGCGTCGCGGTCAATAGCGGAACAAGCGGGCTGTTTCTGTGTATGCAGGCGATGGGGCTGGGCGCGGGCGATGAGGTCATCACTACGCCTTTCACATTTATCGCGACATCGAACTCGATTATCATGGCAGGGGCAAAACCTGTCTTTGTCGATATCGAGCCTGTAACAATGAATATCGACGCGGCGGGAATCGAGGCGAAGATTACCAAAAAGACAAAGGCTATTATGCCGGTCGAAGCGTTTGGCAATCCGGCGAACTTCGATAAGATTTGCGCGATTGCGAGAAAACACAACCTGCGGATTATCGAGGATAGCTGCGAGGCGCTCGGCTCATCGCTAGGCGGCAAAAAGGCGGGCACTTTCGGCGACATAAGCGTTTTCGCTTTTTATCCCAATAAGCAGATGACAACCGGCGAGGGCGGAATGATTCTCACCAATGACGACCACCTCGCGGATATGTGCGTATCGCTGCGAAACCAGGGCAGAGACCCGGGCAGCGGCTGGCTCGGTCACGCAAGGCTCGGGTACAATTACAGACTCAGTGACATCAACTGCGCACTGGGAATCGTGCAGCTTTCGCGAATCGAAGAGATAATGGCCAAACGCAAACAGGTCGCCCGATGGTATCAGGAAATCCTCGCTGACGAGAAAAGATTGATTATCCCATCAGAGTCCGATAACTGCGATATAAGCTGGTTTGTTTTTGTTATCAGGCTCGTTGGCCAGGCCTTAATCGCAAAGCGCGATAAAATCATCGAAACGTTGAAAGAAAAGGGCATTGGGGTCAACAACTATTTTCCGCCTGTGCATTTGCAGCCTTTCATGATGAAAGATTTCGGCTTTAAGGCAGGCGATTTCCCGATTACCGAGGCCGTCAGCAAAAGCACTATAGCGCTGCCGTTCTATAATAACCTTACAAAGGACGAGATTTCGACGGTCTGCAAAACGCTCAAAGAAATTCTGGATAAAATTTAGTCTTGAATTTGCCCATAGCGATTTTTTTTCTTATACTTAAAGTGTGTGAACTACCCGGCTATGGGGTTGTATCCGATAAAATAGCGTGAAGAAAGGTATATCCAATGGGGGGTATAAAAAGCAAATTTCTGTTCGTGCTGATTGTCTATTTCGCGGGTTTCGCGACAGCGATATACACGCTGGCGCCGGCACCTGAGGCAAAGGGACAATCGCCGGAAAATAAGACGGTGGCGCATTCGGCTTTGAAATCGGACGAATTCGCAAAGTCTTTTAACGAGGGTATGCACAAATTCCTCGGCATAGCCAAAGACGCGAGCCTTCGTACATCGGACTACGTCAAAAGTAAGATGAATGAGAGCCGCCTGCAGCAGTCGTCAAAAAATAGGCAACTATAAACGGTATATAACTGCTAACTTTCCGCAGCCTGTTATTTACCGTTTCCTTCTCAATATCACCGCGCCCAGGCCAAGCATCAGAAGTGTGGCTGGTTCGGGAACCTGCACTACGATATGTTGTGGGCCATACAAACCTGAGTAGAAGATAGACCTATTTCCGCTTGAATCGAATTTATCAATCCAACCGTTAACAATATGGTTAGCAGAGTAGAGATTGTCACTACTATCAATAGCAATGCCATCGGGATAGACTAATCCAGACGCAAAGACACAGCCATTTCCGCTCGAATCGAACTTCTCAATAGTCCCATTAAGATAATAACGGTTGGACACATATAGATAGCCTTTGCTGTCAAAAGCAAGGCTTACTGGATTTACTAAGCCCGAGGCAAAAATGGTCATGTTTCCGCTTGGATCAAATTTTTGAATTATTCCAGTGCCGATACCATTATTGGAACACGAACCGTAGATATAGCCATCTCTATCAAAGACAAGGCCAGAAGGAGGGTTAAAACCCGAGGCGAAAATAGACCAATTTCCGGCTGAGTCGAATTTCTTGATTATCCCACTTTGCAAGCTTGAGTCCCAGCTTGACACGTATAGATAGCCTTTGCTGTCAAAAGCAAGGCCTTCGGGATTTTTTAAGCCCGAGGCAAAAATGGTACTGTTTCCACTTGGATCGAATTTAACAATCGATCCATCAAAAGACGCATAGAGATTACCGCTCATATCGAATGCCATATTGCCTGTACCATTCGCAAAGAATTGTATGTTTCCGAACGAGTCGAATTTATAAATTGGTGGATTGTTACCGCCACATGACACGTAAATGGTGTCGGCATATATAAGATTGTTTGCCAACAAGAGTTGAACTAAAGCCGCACAAATCGCAATGAACCTTTTCATTTTCTCTTCCCCTCTAAAAACTTGATAATTAAAAGCGCCTTTTGTGAAGAGAAACTGCGATAAAACCTGTGAGAACTTACTGAGTTTTCCCTTTTCCATAGCTCTGCTCTCTTCTTCTATGGTCCAAGCAACAAAACTATCTGCAGGTATTATACCGCATAAGCGGACAATAACGCAAGTGGAAAAAGTTAAATATTGCCTTTTGATGCTAAATAATTTAAATTTCGAGTTTGTGGGGTAGAGACTTTCCCCTGCGAACTTTAACTATATACCGCAATGATAGTTAAGAAAATATTGGAAAAAAGTAATATAAAGCTTGCTTTTTGCCGATTTTGTTCGTATAATCTGATGATATCACGATAAGAGGCTATCCAATGGGTTTTGTCCCTGCGGTAATGCCTCTCTTTTTTTAGGCATTTCTGTGCTCTAATTTGCCCCTAAGATTATTCATGAAAACGGCATAATTGGGTATGAACCCCCTCACAACCCGTTAAGAACAATACTACTGTACCGAACCCAGACCCAAGACCTTTGGCGTCTTAGTGTTCTTTGTGGTGAAAAAGGCGAGCTAATCAAAAAACTCTTCCGAAAACCGCCAACTTTATGCTGGCGGTTATCTACCGTTTCTTTCTTGGTATCATCGCACCGAAGGCGACAGTTTTGCAGGGCGGAATCCCCATCCCGCCTTTAATTTCTTATCGACCAATATTGGCGGGGTAAAGATTCCACCCTGCTAACTGCGAATTGCAATCTTGTTATTTAGCCATGTCCTTGAGGGCTTTTAAAGGCCGGACCTTCACGACTTTGCGAGCTGGCTTGGCCGCAAAGACCTGCTCCTGCTTTGTGAACGGGTTGATGCCTGTCCGTTTTGGTGTGGCCGGCTTATTAATGACGATAATCTTAATCAGACCCGGCAGCGCGAATACGCCCGGACCTTTCTTGCCCACGGCAGCCTTTATCTGGCCTGCAAGGGCATCTATTACCGCCGCCACCTGCTTGCGAGAAAGCTGCGTGGCCTCGGCTATATTGGATAGAATTTCACTCTTCTTTGCTGGTTTTGAACTTTTTGCCATTATACTACTCCTTAGTCCGAAACTCTTATATAATCTTTACACTCCTGCTCAGCTACGTTGCTGAGCCTTAATTTGCAGTAAAATATCACACCTGTCTTGAATATTCAAGCATTTTATTTCATCTCGATAATTATTTATTGAGGCCTCAAATGGCTTTTTTCTTCGCCTCAGCCGATTCTTCCGAACCGGGCGTCGCAATCGGCGTAATCTCAATCGCCGGCTTATCCAGCTTCAAAGCGATGATTGTGTCAATTGCTTGGCGGTCGGCTGGCGGTACGAGGATTTCCAGCCCGGTATCGGTCTGTTTCACATCCGCTTTGCCGCCGGCAAGAACGGTGGTTTTCATGATTTTTGCGGCAGGAGCGGTGTGTCGCGTTTGATTTTTGCCTCAGACACGACACACATCGCTCGTCACCACAGAACTGGCAGAAAAAGCAATCTTTGCAGGTGTGCTTCTTCCTGCCGGTTTGATTCGGTACATAAACTTTCCCGAGCAAACCCGGGATTCGAATGAACGGCATTTTTACTCCACGTCTGTATTAACGCCGAAAAACAACAAAGCAGGTCAGACTATTTTGTCTTGTTTTCCTTTACCTTGCTTTCCTTTGTCATCTTTTCCGTTGTCTTGGTCTCAGCCTTACTTCCAGCGGCCTGTTTTTCTTTTTCTATTTCGGCCTGGATTTCAGTCCGCTTGGCAGCGGTTTTCGCTGCGTCTTTGCTGGCTTGCTGTTTGGTCAGGTCAAGTTTCTTTTGCAGACTTTCGACCTTTTTTGTATCGTTAGCTGCCTTTGCAGCGGCCAAATCCTTTTCCAGGGCTGCGATATTTGCACTATCTTTTGCCGCTGATTTGGCTGCCTGTTTATCTAACGCCGCCATCTGCTGCTGATGGTTTTTGCCTTTCATTAAACCGAACATATTCTTCCACGATTTCTTTTCCACACCGACAGCGTTTGGGTCTGTTACCGTAACGGCTGTCTCTTTGCCGGCCTTTTCAGCCTTGACTTTGGCTTCCTTTGTCGCTTCAGCATTTTTGCTGGCTTTCTCCGCCTTGCCTTTAACTTCTTTTGTCGCCTCAGACGTTTGCTTTGAAGCCGATTCAACCGTCGCCTTGCTCTGCTTGTCAGCATTCTTTACGGCATCGCCTTTCTTTGCGTATGTCACGCTGCTGATTAGCAATATCGAAAGAGCAATCATCATAAACTTTACCATCTTCTTCATAGTGTTCCCTTTCAAAAAAAATTTACTAAACCTGTTTCGACATTTGCCCGCCGAATCCAATCGGCGGGACGTCCAAGCCATACAGTTTAACAGAATACCAATAAACTGCAAGCCTAAAGCCGCTTTCTCACCATCACCGGTGTACCCGATTTTCCAGTTCAGCTATTTTTTCTTTTGACAACACATAATTCTTCATATATACCATTTGATTGAAAAATACGGGATTTTTCGGCCAAAAGCGGTCTGACAAACAAGGAGATTTTTCACATGAGCAAAACATTACTTGAAAAAATCATTACCGCTGTTATCTGTGCTTTGTGTTTCCACGCAGTCGCGCAGTGTAAGGAAAGCGTGACAATTCTCCGGGCCAGGGACTTTGGCGCCATACCCAACGACGGCAAGTGCGACATTAAATCCATTAATGACGCGATTACAGCCGCCGCGTCAAAAACCCCTGCGGTTATTGAATTTGAATCGGGCACATATAATCTTCTCGAACCAAATCAGCCGGGCGACACCTTAATCGCGATAAATAAAATATCAGACCTCACCCTGCTCGGAAAGACTGACCCCAATGGCGACCCCGCCACTGTATTAGAGCGGAATGTAAAAAACCTCAGCGACCATCTCGATGCCGCAAAGCAGTTCCAAATATCCGACAGCTCAAACATCACTATCAAAAACATAGTATCCGACAATAAGCCCCCCTTCACCAGCGCAGGAAAAATCACCGCGGTAGATAAGGAAAAAGACATAGTGGAAATTGAGGTCTTCCCGGGACTTCCTCATTTCGACGGCATGCAGTGTTATTCTTCAAATAACTGGGACATGAAAACGCGCCAGCTTATGCCCGTGCACGCTCTGACCATAGGGGCTGAGCCCAAACTGTTTAAACACCAATGGCGAAAGGTTCCGGGAAGCAATGACAGGCTCTACAGGATTCAAGGCATGGGCTTTGCGAACCGTGTCGAAGCCGGGCAGGCTATTTCATGGCACTTCTACGTCTCCGGCAGAGGCAGACAGTTCCATATCGCCAATAGCTCCAATATAACGCTGGAAAATGTCCATATATACAACATTAAACAGCTTGGTCTTTTTGTGAATCTGTGTAAAAATCTTACTTTTAGAAAACTCATAATCAAGCCGATATTCCCCCAGTTCGCTGTCGGCTCAAGAGACGCGGTGCACATGTCCTGCAACAGCGGCACACTGCTGGTCGAGGACTGCTATATAAAAGGGGTCAGGTGGGATCCGTTCAACATCAAAGGCAAGTTCTGCTCTGTTACGGATGTTTTGGATAGACGCAGAATCAAATGCACAGTACTAACAGGCGGCACAAACTTTTCAAAACTCGCCGATAGTACCGTTGTCTTCTGGACAGGAGAACGCCCGCGGGTTGTTAAGGTCGCCAAAGGGGGCTGGGACGAGGGAACCCTTAACCTGGCTAAAGGAAAATCCCGGCATTTACCCTTGAGTTTGCCGAAGACCTGCCCGACACCGTCAAGGCCGGCTCAACATTCACGCCTCACGTATGGAACTTCGATAATGCCCTTTTCAAAAATTGCACATTCGAAGGCAACTGCGGCAGACCGATACTCTATCAGGGCGAGAACCTGCGGGTAATGGATTGCAATTTCAACAACAATAGTTATGCGAATATAGCACTGGGGCCGATAGATACCGGCGAAGGGGGATTTGTCAGAAACGCCGTTATAAGCGGCAATAAATTCATCAACTCAACATGGGATAACACCACCCCGAAATTTCCTAACAACGGCTGCGTCAAAATATATCAAAACTGCGCCACTTTTTAAAAATGAGCCATACAACGATGGCATCGTCATAAAGGACAACCTCTTTAAGGGCATTAACTATAATAAAAATACGTCCGCGATAAGCATCACCAACGCGCAGAATGTTCAGCTAAGCGGAAATAAATTTGAAGACTGCGTCAAAGATGTTTTCATAGATAAAAACAGCACAAAAAACATCAGACAATAACAAATCCTTACGGCCTGCCAGGCGGTTGAGGAAACAGAAAATCTTCGGATACTGCTATTGCCGCGTATTCTATTTCGGCGCCGCCCATTTCACCGCGTTAATCATAATCTTGCGGACATTCGGGTCGAAGAAGATAGGATTAGTCTCATGGCCAGCCTGGAAGTAAAATACTTTACCCTTGCCTATTTCCCAGGTCAGGCCCACCTGGCTTGTGTCGGTGCCGCCCTTTGCCAGAGAGGCTGTGCCCTCGAACACCACCGCTTTAGGCGGCGGCACAATATAAGGGTCGCTGTATCGCTCGTTGTGAGCAACTGTGAATTCCTTTATACCCTTAGCGATAGGGTGGTTCGGGTCCTTGACCGTGATTTTTAGCGTAGTCGAGTCGCCCACATAGGCCTTCCATGAGCAGGCTGTGCCCATCAGCATCTTGTTCGGTTTGGCAAAATGCGAGGAATGCAGGGCTATGAAACCCATACCTTCATCCTTAACCCTCTTGACGATTTTGTCCACCAGTTCATCCTTGACCTCCTTGTGTTTCTTATGGCCCCACCAGATTAACACATCGGTACGTTTCAGCAAATCGTCCGGCAGGCCCTGGTCAGGGTCGGACAGATTGGCTGTTACAACCTCCCACCCTTTCAGCTTCTTCAAACCTTCGGCGATGGCGCCGTTAATATCGTTGGGATAGACATTTTTGGATGCGGTGCCCTCAGACCATACCACCACACAGCGTTTAGCCTTGGCCTTTTCAGCCTTGGCTGTGCCTGTATTAACATTCAATACCAAACCCGTAACTATTGCCGCCGCAAGGAAAACAAAAGCGCGATATGAAACCATCTTGACCATTGTTCAGACCTTTCGAATAGAATTTCCCATATACAACTCTGCTTAGTACGTGTTAACCGCTTAGCCGCACAGCCAAGCTTATCAATGCTCTAATACCCAAATTTTCTCCGCATTGCAAGTCTAAAGTCATTATCGCCGGCTGTTAAGATTTTCTTATTTTAATCCGCGCAAGATTCTGATATTATTGCCTCATGATGACTGAACAGAAACCGCAAAAAATGAGCTTGGTCGGCGTTATGGGCGACCCTGTAGATGAGAACCCCAGCTATATAATGGAGGAAGCTGCCTTCAAAGCGGCAGGGCTGAACTGGCGGTATATGAATCTTCCGGTCAAATCCCAATACCTTAAAGCCGCCGTCGAAGGCGCCCGCGCGATGAACTTTCAGGGTTTTAATGTCACCACTCCTCACAAGGTTGCAATACTGCCGCTGCTGGATAAGGTCGCCGATGATGCCCGGTTAATAGGCGCGGTCAATACCGTCTGGCGAGACGGCGATAGGTTTATCGGCGAAAATACCGACGGCAAGGGTTTTATGAGGTCGCTCAGGGATGACGCCGGCATAAATCCCGCTAGCAAAAGAATTGTCTGTCTCGGCGCAGGCGGCGCCGCAAGAGCGATTTGCACAGAATTAGCCCTTGCCGGCGCGGCTCATATACTTGTTGTGAACAGAACCCGCGAAAGAGGAGAAACGCTCACCGAAAATCTTAACAAAAATACGGACGTCAAAGCTGATTTTCATCTTTGGCGTGGTTATTTCGACATTCCGCGGGATACCGATATTATTGTTCAGGCGACATCCATCGGCCTTTTCCCGAATGTAAACGACATTCCCGCCGTGAGAAAAGAAAGCCTGAAAAAAAATATGATAGTCTGTGATGTGATACCAAATCCTCCCAAAACTCCTTTTCTGAAAATGGCAGAGCAAGCTGGCGCAGTTTGCATCGATGGCCTGGGAATGCTTATATATCAGGGCGCAATCGCTTTTGAGAAATGGACCGGCCAAAAGCCTTCTCTCCAAGCTATGCGCAGCTCTCTTGAAGAGGCACTGCGAACCTGATTTGTTTTCAACCGCCTTCCCGCCGTTTTTATCCCACACAATTCTTTGTACCTGCGTTTCCTGCGTCGCCGCTTATCTATTCTCTGGAAGAGTTCTGCAACGCTTTGCGGGCTGATTAACTGCGTTTCCTTCTTAAAAACAATCCGCCCAGACCGAGCAGCAAAAGCGTAGCTGGTTCGGGGATTAAAGTGACATTATCAATTCCACATATATCAAGTGGTCCTGAAACATTGTGAACTGCCTCAATGCGAATGTCTAATGTCGTAACATTATTTAAAATACCCGCCCAAGAACCGGCCATAACGCTCCATTCTGATTGATTAATCGACACAGAGAATGTCTCCCACCTCGTATTAGTCATATATTTGCTGGAGGTAAACTTAGCCGAGCCACCAGGCCCCGAAATAATCGCTTGTCCGTACAATATTTCACCTGTCCCACCTGTTTGAATAATTTTGTGGTCCCATGAAAGTGTGCTCTGATTTTCCAAAACAGACCAATTTCCCAGAAACTTTGCAGGTGCACTCAACCATCCGTCACCACCCGTTCCAGATTCATCGTTAAATTGAACATACCCCCCCGGATTACCTCCGCTTGCATTGTAGATAAACCTGCCCGACCCTGTTCCTGTCCACATTTCTAAATCGGTATCAAAGGTGCTGGAAATTGCAGTTGTTGCATTTGCACCTGACACCAAACAGAGAACAAAAATTGTAATTACTAACGTCTTCATAAGACACTTCCTTAAAAAATTATTAATATTTTAATTGCACCTTTTGCGCAGAAATTAACGACGCTATAAAAGTGAGTTCCCTTCCTATCCCATATCGACCAAACCGCAAACAGCAATAATTATACAGATTTATTATTGAAAGTCAAGAGAAAAATAGCGAAAATAGCTAAAAATATTGCCTTTTAATGTCTTCTTCTCAGCATCACCGCGCCCAACCCCAGCAGCAAAAGCTAAATTATTGCTCTTTAATTTGGTTTTTTAACTTTGCGTAGCATTCTTTACATGCAATCTTATTATCAAACAACGGGAAGTGCTGCTCAAATTTTGGTATAGTTCTTTCACAGAAATTGCATTTTTCTTGCTGACTGCTGATTCGGCCAAGGTTTTCCACAGACGCTTTGACAACTGTCTCATTAGAAACGTTCTTTTCTTTAGACTTTATTGAACTACTATTGGTATTTTCTGTTGATGGAGAATTTTTCTGGTTGATTGCTGTTGGCGTATCGCAGTTTTTATCGCTAAAGTTAATCTGTAAAGCATTTTTCCGTGCTTTAAGAGCTTCCATTTCTACCTCTTGTGAACCTTTAGCGTCTATAAAAAACCATGGGACGATTACAAGAAAGCCAGTTACAAAGAATATTACATTCCAGGTATCACGGTTTGTTTTGTCGCGATTCTTAAGAGCAATTTCTTTGTCGATATTAGATACTTCGGCATACAAAGCAGTGCATGATTTCTTTTCATCGCCCAGCATATACCTATCAACTGGATTTGCGGTATGGCCTCCGCAACCCGTCAAACTTAAGCTGAAAGTTGATATCGCAAGCAAAAGACATATAAACTTCCTAACATACATAGTATTGAACATATTTTCTCCCTTCGTTATTATAATTCATACAATCGCACCCTGCAATTGACTTGGTGAGATTATATCCAAGCCTTGCCGGATACTCAAATGGTTTTTAGGAAAAAAGGTTAAAATATTTCCTCAACAGTTGCGTTTCCTTCTCAAAAAACAGGCGACACGGGCCTAACAGAAAAAAACTTTGCGGCTTAGAGGAGCCGACTCTACAAACAAAAAGGGCTGCGAACATAATGCCCGCAGCCCAAATTTCCATATAACACAATCTTATATTTAGTGTGTTAGAACTTCCAGCCAATTCCTGTGCCGACGCCCCAGCCATCACCTGTAAACATAAATTCTCCAAACAGAAATGCGCCATTCGATACTTCTTCCTTATTCGGCTTGATGTCTAACTGTGCGCCAACGTAGCCGCCGAACATAGAATCTTCTTCTACATCAGCCGATCCTGACAAACCGTCCAATTTAGCGTCAATATCACCATCAAGCATATAAATAAATGGACCACCATAAACCGAGAGACAATCTGAAAGTTTATATGTCGGACCAACGGCGATTTGAGTTTCCCACGCCTCAATCTCTATTTCACCATCTACAGCATCATAATCCTCTTTAGAATTTAAACAGGTAGTCTGCAATAATGCACCCAAACTCAGATTGCCTTGTTTGTACCAGGTAACTTTAGTACCAAAACCATAGGCAAAATCCATATCACCATCAAATAACAAATCATCATTCTCGATTTTAGAGCCGCCCAAACGAACAAATACCTCCCAATCATTGTTCAGCCCATATCCGATGTTGGCCATAACAAGATGAGATTCATTATCTTTAATTTTTCCAGAACCAACTATATCTTCCCCGATAATATCTTCTATGAGCGATTCCGTGCTGCTTGACAATGACCATTCTACGTCCATTTCACTGTAAGCATAATCAACACCAGCTCTCCACTCCCCCTTATTGAGTCCCGCGGTCGGAGGCCCCATTGGCGATAAGGCAAGAGCTGACGAAGTGGTCAACGCAACCACCGTCAGCACAACAACTAACAGCAGCATTTTCTTTCCCATAATAAGCTCCTTTCAAAACTTTGGTTCAAGCAGTTACACACCGCTTTTATTTTTCCTAAAATTAGCGCAATAAAAAAGGGCACCGCTACATCGTGCCCTACTGAGGTCCGCCAAGACCCATAAGCAACACGCAAGCGATGCCCCATTTCGGGGCACCGGCTTTTTGCGTTTGCTTACTACAAAACTTGGCGGTTTCAGTAGGAACGCTAAAAATCAGTACCAAAAAACACTATTCAATTGTCAATTTAGTAACAACCTATACCCATTTTTTTACTGTAAATCAAGAAAAAACCAAGCAAAATATTATCTCTTAATGTCTTTTTCGCCGCGTCGCCACAACAAGTCTGTGCGGCTAAATACCGGCAGGCAGCCTGTAGTTTACACAAGCTGTAAATTATGCCAATTGGAATTAATTCTTACGCCATACTGTCATTCCCGCGAAACCTGTCCTCGTGAAAACGGGGAGCGGGAATCCATTCTCTCACAACTGGATACCTGCTTCCGCAGGTATGACAATGCGAATCGGTGAGTTTATTGTATTTATTTTTCCGCCTTGGCGGTTTTGTTGTTCTCAATTTCCTTCTGAACCGCAAGCCAGTACTTTTGTGTACTGACCTTCCGCCACCCGTTCGGGCCGCCGTTCCATATCCTTGCGTAAATCTGGTCGTCCGGGTCTTTGTGTGTTTTCTTTGTGTAAACCTCGCCGTAATACTTCAGGTACAGCTCGGCTATTTGCAGGCTTTTCCCCCTGTCGTATCGGTCCTGCAGGGTGAAGTTTGTTCCGGCGATTCTATTGACGTCCCTGACAAGTATCGGGGTAATCTGCAGGACCAACTGAATTGCCGTTTATCGCCTGATTATCGCCGTGCGATTCCACCATAATCAGCGCAAGTAACAGTATTTTGGTCACCACGTATCCGTCCTCCAAAATTTATCAGCCTGGCCATCCTATTGTATCCCAAGCCGCATTTATTATACCAAAACTCCGCAAAAAATGCACGCAAATAAGTATTTTTGCCTGTCACTTATACAAAGATTTGCGTATCGACCCGATAAGCGTTCCGCGGGATTTTATGGCTGATATAATGAAGCGGTTAACTCTTGTTTCTGCTTTTGTGTTTTTTTTATTCGAATTTGTTAAGGGTTCAGTAATTGTTGTTCAGGCGACATCCGTCGGTCTTTTCCCGAATGGAATTAATACCTGTCCAGCCAGCTGGCGGGTTTTTCTTTCGGCTCCCACGTATCTGTTCGGAACGGCGAGGCGGGGAATCCTTCTTTATTAAACAGGTTGCACCCTTGAGGGTTATTGGCCCAGGCGTAACGCACCGCCACGGGTTTTTTCACAAGCGGCGAACTGACAATAACCTTATCGTTCTCAATCACCGCTTTGGCAGGAACAAAGTTTCTATCTTCTCCCGCGATAGTAAAGGTTTTCAGTGAATCATTACCACGTACGGTGAGTCCGGAACCAATATCGTCAAACTCGATGATGATATTTTCTCCGTCTTTTTTCATCGAGCGGTAAATCGGCCCTCCGGGAACAAGGTTTTTTCCATAAGTATAAACCAGCCCCTGCCGTGCAAGACGATACCCCACGGGCTGTTTATTTTTCGGATGAATGTCATTCGCTTCTCCGACATCTATGGCGATGGCCACGCCTGCATTGGGAATGTCCCGGCGAAAGTTCAAAATACTTTCACGAATATACGCCCATGCATCGCTCTCAGTCGCCCCCGCTCTGTAATTAGGCAATTGCACCGCGTAGGCAGGGAATTCATATCCCCATAACGAACGCAACTGCGTTACAAGAATTCCCAGCTCTTCACGATAGATTATGGCGTCATGCACGGTATGTGCGTTCCCCTCTCCCTGATACCAGAGGAATCCGCGCAGGCCATACGGCACAAGAGGATGAATCATGCCGTTATACAACTTGCCTGGATAATATTTCCACGAGCGGGGATAGTCAGGTTCTTTCGGCTTTGAAGGCACAGACTTTCCGGCTTTTTTTGCCTGGGCGGCCAGCGTTTTCCATTTTGCTATCGACTTTTCATATTCTTTTTTTGCGCCTTCTTCATCGAAATTGGCCGCTTTTGCATCCTGCCTGGCCATATACGCGAGGATGTGCGGGAATTTTTTGAGCGGCTCAGCCGGACACCATGTTTCAATATGTGTACCGCCCCATGCCGAGAGGATTAGGCCGACAGGCACTCCCAGTTCCTTATGAATCTCAGCCCCGAAGAAATACGCTGCGGCTGAAAACTGCTCAAGGGTGTTCGGCGAGCATATCACCCAGTCGCCGGGACAGTCTTTCTGCGGCTCAAGCGAACTGTTCAGGCCGATACGGAAAATACGCAGAGCCGGACGGTCCGCTCGTTTCTTCTCCTCCTCCACAGCGGTCACCGTTTTCATCGACATCCCCATGTTCGACTGACCGGAACAGAGCCAGACTTCGCCCACCAGAACATTGCCGACTTGCAATTTCCCTTTTTCAACCGAAGACGATACCGTCAGAGTCTGAGGTTTTGAAGAGGCGGGCATGGGTTCGAGACGAACCAGCCACTTGCCGGCCGCATCTGTCACAGCGGTCTTTTTCTGGCCGGAAAATTCAACGGTCACATCTGCACTGGTACCGCCCATCCCCACACCGGGACGGAACGGTCCCTCTGCAGACCATTCCATCTGAAAAGATAGATGGGAGTTTAATTTCCGCGTGACACGGAAACACCGGCCAAACCAAAGCCATTATTAACATACAGAATTTATACATCGTTTTCTTCATATCGCCTCATAAAATTCTACTGTGGTTAAATCGTCCAGAGAACTATGCTCATAGTAATGATTATAATCCATTAGCCGCCTGTCTGCAACGCATTAGAAGAGCGATGACAGCGATTACGACCAGTAATTCAATGAGAGTAAATCCACATAGTCGCTCTGCACAATACAGGTCAAACTGCCTTTATTTGCTTTCCTCTTTACTGGCGACTCGTGATGCCTTGGCGAAACAGTAAAGCGTCTTCGACGCCCGCACAAACAGTCGGCGATTGGCGGCGACGACGGTCGAGCGGCATTGCGTCCCTTCAAGATTGTTGCAGGCCAGTTCCTTATACTCATCGCCTGCCGCAAGCACGACGACTTCGCCATTCATGCTGATAAGATAAATCTTGCCGTCTGCGCACTGTGGGCGAAGCTTGTAGCGACGCTTTGGCCGGTCAGAACCATCCTTCGAATCGGAAATATCTTCAAAAACCTCTGTGATGCATCAGGGGTCTTTGGTGATACCGTAGGTTACTGAATTGCTCGGACTAAGCCGGGCAGTTCGGAGAGCCGGCTTATTCTGCGAACATTGTTCGCCGGTATCCTGCCGGAATTGGTATAAGCCTGTTTCAGAACGGCTGTCATCCCCATACTCATCGCCGGAGTGATATCGTTATCGATACGGTCGCCCACGAACATAATATTTTCCGCCGGTTCGCCGATGCGCTCAATGGCAGTCCTGAAAATCCTCATATCAGGTTTGCGAAAATCGAACTGGTAAGAATAAAGCTCAATATCGAAAAAATCGGATATACCCAAGTGCCTGAGGTGCTTTTTAATCGCACTCGAATGGACAAATGTATTGGAGACTATGCCGAGTTTAATACCCATTTTTTTCAGCTCATCCAGCGTTTTTGCGATATCAGGTTCGGTTTTGCCGGCCAGACTCAAAGGTTTATACCAAAGCCAGACCAGCTCCTCCCACTGCGAGGCGTCGAGTTTAATGCCTTTCTTTGTTCCGATTTTTTTCAACAGGAGCATTGAATCGAAATCGTTTCCGGTTATGTTTGAAAGCAGGTGGTGCCATCTCAGCGAGATAAGGCTGTGCCAGAAATACCGCTCGAAGCTCTCAAGCGGCTGACCCAGCCCCTTTAGAAAATCGTAAGACAGCTTCGCTCCCTGCGCAAGAAGTCCAAACGTGTCAACCCTCCCGAACATAAGCAGGGTCTCACCCAAATCGAATAATATCGCCTTGATTTTCATAATAATTGTGAGAGAAAAGTGGATACAGGTACTATCATAACCCTGTCCCGGTTAGAAAAACAGTCGGCATCAACATACTCCGCATCCATAACAACCTGAAAAGCAAACGGCACTTTTAATTGCTGCTGATAATATTTTAGTGATGTCGCTCAATTTACTGTCAGTATTTTTGACTTCAATAAGAAACCACGGCTTGTCATTCTTTATGACGATAAAATCCACCTCTCGCTGACTTTTATCTCTTATGTAGCCTAATTTGAAATTTCCAAGGCCCATATCAGTCCAGCCTTCAACCGCCTTGAGAAGATGGCAGGCCATAAATGTTTCCGCCCTATTACCGGGCTCATCAATAACAGACCAGTCTCTGAGATACCATTTAGGTTCCTTTCGGAGTGAGCGGGAGACATTTTTATACCATGGTCTGACTAAAAATCCGAGGTGTAAATTGCACAGAATATTAATCCAGCGGCGAACCGTATCAATGGAAACCTGGATTTCGCCGGCAAGGTTGCTGTAAATTAATTGATGAGAAGAACGCGATATCAATAAATTCACAAGAACTTCCAACTGGTCTAATTGGTGAATCTGCGTCATATCCCGCATATCTTCACGCAGCAACTGCTGTTGCCGTAAATTACGCCATTGCCTGCTGAATCGCATATCGCGTTTTATAAAAGGTTCCGGATAACCTCCGTAAGTCAACAGTGCCGAAAAGTCTTCATTATTAATTCGTGCCGGAGAACGAATAATTCTTTCAAAGTCAGGCAAATCTTGACGAAGTAATTCGGCTACAGACAACGGGTGCATCCGATACAGGAAATACCTGCCCATTAAACTATCTCCGCCTCGCCTGTATATATCCATTCGCGAACTGCCGGTTACAAGGATATGTATCTGCGATGAATACGTATCGAAAAATCCTTTGAGAAACTGCTTCCAGCGGCTGAATTTGTGCAGCTCATCGAAAAGAACTGCCGGTAATTTTTTATGAAGCTTTGAAATGCTTAGCTGTTCTGCTATTGCCGCAGGGCCTTTAACTATCTGTGTCCTGTCATCCGTGTTGTCCCAATTTAAATATTTATCGACAAAATTACGACATGTCGTAGTTTTGCCCACCTGTCGCGGCCCTGATAAAAAGACCATCTGACGATTTTTGGACAAATGGTCTGTCAAAATTGCATCGTAAATCCGTTTCAGTGTTTTCATATTGCCTGACTATTATCAATAGTATCGTAAAATAGTCAAGACCATTTTACGATACACCGCAAAATGGTCTTTGCAGTAATCAAATTAAGGATATTTATTTTGCCGGAGGCAGCTTGTTGCTGAAAGCATCTTTTGCCCACGCAAACATCTCATCATCGGATATAGCCGATACCCTGTTGTCCGCGTATTAAGCGTCGATTCTGTCCTTTATTTTTATAATCCGCGGGTCATGTTTGGGTATTTCGATCTGGAATCTCGCTTCAATCCAGTGCTTTATGCCCGCTGCGCCGGTCTTATCGGTAATCGCCACGCTGACCGGCCGCTTGAGCAGTTTTTCGGTATCGAAGCAGTTATAAATCTCCTCATTCTTCAATAGGCCGTCGGCGTGAATGCCGGCGCGGGTAACATTGAAGTCGTCGCCGACCAGCGGATAGTTGTGCGGTATTTCAAAGCCCAGCTCTTTCCTGGCATAATTCGGCAAGTTCGGTTATTGCGGCGTAATTGACGCCCGGAACCATTCCCTTAATCTGGGCATGTTCAATGACCATCGCCTCAAGCGGCGGATTGCCTGTTCGTTCGCCGACGCCGAATATCGAGCTGTTCGCCGCGCAGCAGCCGTAGAGCCATGCCGTCGAGGCGTTGACCAGCACCTTGTGCAAGTCATTGTGGCCATGCCATTCGAGCCGTTCGCCTGGAACGCCGATTTGCCGCAGACCGTGCGACAAGTTTTGGCATGCTTCGCGGCAAAGTCGCCTCCGCCCAGGGCAGGCCAAAACCAAGCGTATCGCAAAGCCGGATTTTGACCGGCTTATTATACTGTTTGGCGAGTTTCATCAGCTCAGCGGCAAACGGCAGAATAAAGCCGTCATAATCGGCGCGGGTAATATCCTCAAAATGACATCGCGGGATGATGCCGTTATCGAGTGCCGCCTTGACGATATCCAGATAGGCATTCAGCGCCTGGGAACGGGTTTTTCGCAATTTGAGAAAAATATGGTAATCGCTTGCCGAAGTGAGAATGCCTGTTTCGGTAAGTCCCATTTCCGTGACAAGTTTGAAATCGTCCGCCACCGCCCTAATCCAGCCGGTAACTTCCGGATATCTGTAGCCGCGTGCCTTGCAAAGCTCGACGGCCTTTCTGTCGCGGTCGGAATAAAGGAAAAATTCGCACTGGCGAATCAGGCCTGTGCCGCCGTCTATCTCGTGCAGCAGATCGTAAATCCGCAGTACCTGCTCAGGCGTATAGGGCGGCCGGGCCTGCTGGCCGTCGCGGAATGTCGTATCGGTTATCCAGATATCTTTCGGGATTTCATACGGAACATCCTGATTATCGAATACCGCTTTGGGAAATTCCGTATAGGGAAAATATCCCGATACAGATTTGGTTTTTCAACATCCACCAGTTTGTATTTCTTTTCGCCATTTTTCTTCCGTAAAACACAAAAAAATAAATAACTTTCTTACCCTTAGTGACGCCGGCCGGGCATAAAAATTAGCCGAGATGGGAGTCGAACCCATACGCCCTTATGGACAGGGGATTTTAAGTCCCCAGCGTCTGCCATTCCGCCACTCGGCCTAACCCTATAAACTAACTAATTGCGCTGAATTTTGCAACTTGTTTTCAAGAACCGCTAATTTTTATCGGCGGTAATGCCAGGCCAATCATCGGTACGGAAAGGAGAGGCAGGTAAACCCGCTTTGTTGAAAAGATTTGGTTCAGGAGTATCGGTCCAGCCAAACCTGACAGCAACCGGCTTTTTCACCTGCGCACTTGAAACAACAATTGTGTCCCCGTCAATAACAGCATTAGCGTCAACAAACTGCCGGTCTTCTCCGGCAATTGTGAAACGTGTAAGAGTATCACCTTTTGCGATAAGTCCGCCATCGGTGTAATCGAAGGAAATTCGTATTTTATCGCCTTCTATTTTCATAGATTTGTAAATCGGCCCGGAATAAACAATGTCCTTTTCTCCATAAGTTTTCGCCAGTGCCCACAGCGCCAGCCTTCTGCCGACCTCCCGCTTATTTTTGGGATGAATACTGGTTAAATCGCCTATGTCTGTTGTTACAATCATGCCTGTGTTAGGCACAGAACGCATAGTCATTAACTGGGCCTCGCGGATTTCAGGGTTTTGATTCTTATAAGGCGCTATCTGCACAAACAGGAACGGAAATTGTCCCTCTTTCCAGTCGTCTCGCCAGTTTTTAATCATAGCGGGGAAAAGCTTTCGATACTGATAAGCTCTTGGCGCGTTGCTTTCTCCCTGATACCAGATAACACCACGGATTCCATAAGGAATAATGGGATTAACCATACCATTATAAAGAGCTGATGGGCCATTCTGATGACCTGACCCCATCGGCAAACGTGGTTTTGGAGGCTCTTTCTTACCGCTGGCTTTGGCCGCAGCGGCATTTTTTTGCCATTCGGGTAAAGCTTCATCGTATTTTTTCTTGGCCTCCGGAAAGTCTTTTAAGGCCTGTTCGTAACGGTCGAGTATAGGTTTGAAATCCGGCTCAGACTGGAGAACTTCTTTTTTTGTCCATGCCTCCGCCGGAGTGCCGCCCCAGCTCGTATGAATCAGACCGATGGGAACATTGAGTTTATTGTGCAGTTCCCTGCCAAAGGAATATGCGAGCAGCGCTAAACTCCGGCACTGTTGCCGATGAACATTCCGACCAGGAACCCTCACAATTTGTCTGTGGCGCAGTGGCAGGATTCCGCTTAACGGTAAAGAGTCGAATTTTGGGATAATTCGCGGCGGCGATTTCCTCCGGAGCATTCGCTGAAGCGGAAACTCGCATCTCCATATTTGATTGCCCCGAACATACCCAGACCTCGCCAACAAGAACATTTTTCAGAACGATTTCATTCTTACCCTTAATTTGCACACTATAAGGCCCGCCGGCGGATGGAGTCTGGAGTTTCACCATCCATTTGCCATCTTTGTCGGTTTCAGCTGTAACATCTTTTTGCCAGTCAGCTTTTATGCTTACTTTTTCACCCGGGTCTGCCCAGCCCCATATTGCCGCCTTGGTCTTTTGCTGCAAGACCATATTATCACCTATAACAGCAGGCAATTTGACATCTGCTATAGCCGCTGCCGAGATGGCCAATATCAGCGCAAGCATAAAAACGGATGACATTCTAAAATTTGCTGCTTTGTAACCCATTTCTCAACTCCTTAAACTAAGTGTATTAAAGTAAATCAGTCATAAACCCGTTATCACCAGACCAACGTACAGCATTGATAATATCCACTTTCAAATCAATCATCAATAGTAATAATCCCAAAAACTGCGCAAATTCGCGGACGCCGCTAAAAACCGACCTCTATTTTTTATCCGCGGTTATGCCAGGCCAGTCGTCCGTGCGGAAGGGAGACGCGGGTAAACCGGCTTTGTTGAAAAGATTTGGCTGAGGAGTATCGGTCCAGCCAAACCGTACGGCAACCGGTTTTTTCACCTGCGCACTTGAAACAACTATTGTGTCCCCGTCAATAACAGCATTAGCGTCAACAAACTGCCGGTCTTCTCCGGCAATTGTGAACCGTGTAAGAGCATCGCCTTTTGCGATAAGTCCGCCATCTGTGTAATCGAAGGAAATTCGTATTTTATCGCCTTCTATTTTCATGGATTTGTAAATCGGCCCGGAATAAACAATGTCCTTTTCACCATAAGTTTTCGCCAATGCCCACAGTGCCAGCCTTCTGCCGACCTCCTGCTTGTTTTTGGGATGAATGGTGGATAGGTCGCCTATGTCCGTCGTTACAACCATGCCGGTATCAGGTACGGAACGCATAGTCATTAACTGGGCCTCGCGGATTTCAGGGTTTTGACCCTTAAAAGGCGTTATCTGCACAAACAAAAACGGAAATTGCCCTTCGCCCCGGTCATCACGCCAGTTCTTTATCATCGCCGGGAAAAGTTTTCGATACTGATAAGCTCTTCGCGCGTTGCTTTCACCCTGATACCAGATGACGCCGCGAATGTAGTATGGAATCAGCGGTGCGACCATCGCGTTGTATAGGGCTGACGGACTTTGTTGATTGTCCGGATTGGGCTGGATAGGCTTTTTAGGTGCTGGTTTCCCGTCGGCTTTGGCGGCGGCGGTTTGATTTTCCCATTCTTTAAGCTTCTTTTCGTATTCTTTCATTGCCGTCGGCAGATTCTTTACCGCCCCATCATAACGTTCGAGTATAGGCTTGAAATCAGGTTCAGATTCAAGAACAGCCTTTCTTGTCCACGTCTCGGCAACTGCCCCACCCCAGCTTGTATTAATCAGCCCTACCGGGACATTAAGTTTTTTATTGAGTTCCCTGCCGAAGAAATACCCCACAGCGCTGAACTCCGACACTGTCGCCGATGAACATTCCAGCCACGAACCCTCACAATCCGCCTGCGGAGTTACAGCCGTTTTATTTTTGACGTTAAACATGCGTATTTTCGGATAATTCGCCGCCGCGATTTCCTCCTGCGCATTTGCCGCAGTGGAAACACGCATCTGCATATTCGATTGCCCCGCACAAATCCAGACCTCGCCGACAAGAACATTTTTCAGAACGATTTCATTCTTACCCTTAATTTGCACACTATAAGGCCCGCCGGCGGATGGAGTCTGGAGTTTCACCATCCATTTGCCATCTTTGTCTGTTTCAGCTGTAACATCTTTTTGCCAGTCAGCTTTTATGCTTACTTTTTCACCAGGGTCTGCCCAGCCCCATATTGGAGCCTTTGTTTTTTGCTGCAAGACCATATTATCACCTATAACAGCAGGTAATTTGACATCTGCAACAGCCGCTGCTGAGATGGCCAATATCAGCGCAAACATAAAAACGGACGACATTCTAAAATTTGTTGCTTTGTAACCCATTTCTCAACTCCTTAAACTTAAGTGTATTAAAGTAAATCAGTCATAAACCCGTTATCACCAGACCAACGTACAGCATTGATAATATCCACTTTCAAATCAATCATCAATAAGTCTTTGCCTTGATTTTCAACATTTCGGCTCTCAGCCAAATCAGCGATGTACCCAGAATCAGCGTTCCAAGCATCGCCAAACCCATAGCGGCATACTGCCAGCCGTTATCGAAACTGAAATTCGCACGGTGAATATCGCGTATGAATCTTGCGCTGATAAACACAATCGGAACATCCGCAAAAGCGATAATCCCAAAAACCGCACAAATCCGCGGGCGTTCGAGACTCATTCGCAAAACTTGCCCTTAATAATAGATACGCCGCATACAAAAACCACAGTGCCGCTGCACTGATTAATCTCGGGCTCGGCGTCCACCAGATGTTCCATTCGGCATGAGCAAAAATCATTCCGCTCAGATTCATAGCGGTCGCAAAAACAAGTCCGACCTCCGCACAGGCACAAGCGGTAATGTCCCATCCCTGACGCTTTGTAGCAAGATAACATACCGAGCAAATAAACAGCGGCACAAAACAAATCATCGAACAGACTGAGGCAGGCACATGGACATAAATAATATTTCGCTGTACCGGCTCGATTGCAGCAGCGCCTAAGGCAAGCCATATTGAAACTGTTATCAGAATCCAGCTTATTACTAAAAGTACATTCCGCATTTATCCCGCCTATTCCTCAACAACAAAACCGAATAACAGCCAGCAAAGCGTAACAAATATCACATCGAACGCGGCTAAAAAACCGACAGCTCTTTTATAACCGCCGACTATATTCAGAACACTGCTTCCGAAATCAGCCGATTCCCACGAACCAAATAACGCCATCAATGCCGCGACAGCCGGTATCACCATTGGCGCCAAAACCGCCATTACAAGTATGCTCAAAAGCGCGTTCTGCGCCTTTGTCCCCTGGACAACACAACCCAGCAAAGTCGCCAGAGATGAAACGCCTGTATTAACCAGCAGCAGCACGATAATCAATTCGGGCAATCTGCCGCCCGCGGATATATTAAAAAGCACAAATACCGCCGGAATCACAAAAATCTCGAAAATGCATAACATGGCAACATTAACCAGCAGTTTCGCCAGGTAGATATTGGCGACATCGCCGCAGCCCATCAGCAGGCCGCTTATGCAGTCGTTCTGCTGCTCAACGGCAAATGCCCTTTCACCGGTCAGTATTACAGCGAACAATAACGCGACAACCAGAACCGCCGCGGTCAGCGACCCGCTGTCCGCTGTCCCACTCTGGCTTACAATCCGGAAAACCCACGCGATAATTATACCGAATATTATAACCGCCGGCAGTACCTGCCTGCTCCTGAACTCGGTAATAATATCCTTAATGAATATAGCTTTTATCGTATCAGCAAAGCTTCTCAACGGTTTACCCTCGCGTAAAAAAGATAATCCCTGGAGAATTCACTCAGAGTTATGTCCCTAATTTCAGCGTCAAAAATTATTTTATGCTCATCGAGAACCGCCGCCCTGCTGCAGCAATGAAGGGCGGAATCGAGATTATGCGAAGTCATTAAGATGGCCCCGCCTGCGCTTCTGAAATCATGGAGCATTTTAATCACAAGTTCACTTCCCTGTGAATCCAGGGCAGAGAAAGGCTCATCGGCCAGAAGGACTTTCGGGCTGTGTATCAATGCCCTGACCAGGGCAAGCCGCTGAAGCATACCCGCAGAAAGAATACCAGCCTTTTCATATCTATAATCCGCAAGATACGTTCGCTCTAAAAGTTCATCTATCAGGCCGTTGACATTTTTCAGACCGTATAACCCTGCGAAAAACCTGAGATTTTCAATAATTGTCAGTTGCGGATATATCATACTTTTATGAAATACCGCACCGAGCATCGCCATAGCTTCCTCCCGCCGCTGTTGCGTATCAAATCCGCAAATCTCAACCGAACCGCTGTTTGGCCTCAAAAGACCGGCGATTGTCCGCAAAAGCGTGGTTTTACCCGAGGCGTTTTTCCCGCATATACACAGCCCTTCACCGCTGCCAAGACGCAGATTTATTTTTTCAAGCACCGCCCGGCTCTCAAAGGATTTGCAAACCTCCGCAGCTTTAATTGCGGGCATATCCCCATCGCTGTGTTGTAAAATTTCGGCCATTATCAGTATCCGGTCTTTTCCTGTTTGGTAGTTTTAAGTCTTGCCTCATATTTCGACTCACACCTTGTAAGAATCTGCTCAGCCTTGAATATCCCGTTATTCCCGAGAACACCTTCAACAACAACCTCTTTGCCGCCCTCGAAATTTTTTGGGACAATCCCCTTGTATTCGACAGGCAGAACGGATTTTTGCCCTGCCAGCTCAAATTTAAGCTGCATTTTTTCCTCGTTTGTCACGAGGCTGTCCTTTTTTACAACACCGGCGATTCGTATCATCCTGCCGCCGCCCGCTCCGGTTTGGAAAACTTTACTGCTGACATATTCATCCACGGAGTAATAATATGCCCACGAAGAGGAAAACCCCTGCCAAAGCAGGTATCCCCCAGCTAACGCGATAAGTGTTATACCAATAATTGTCTTTAATATATTTCTCTTATTCATTGGCTTTGACCTACAATCTACGATAAATCGCTGATAAAATCAACAGAACTTATTATTGAGCTTGGGATACGATGTTCCCTGCCTATCCCAATTATATGGTACATTATACTTGATTACCCTGATAATAGAAGTTACGATATCATATGTGTATCAGATAGATGCAAACTATAAAACTTTACCGAAAAAGAAATGGCTGGGACAAGCTAAAAAAATGCGAACAAAAAGAAGACGGTTCAACAATAATATTATTGACAATTTGGAGCTAAATCAGAAATGTGTCTCTTGCTGAATTGTTCCACTTTTGAAAAAGACGTACAGGCTAAGCTATGAATTTTTGTACCTTACGGGAAACAACAACTGTCGACAAAATTTTTGAAGCTAAGGTTTACTCTAAAGTCGATTGGCACATTATTCCATTTCTGTTTCTCTGTTATATTCTCGCATACATAGACCGTATCAACATCGGGTTTGCCAAACTCCAGATGTTCAAAGACTTGTCCCTTTCCGATACCGCCTTCGCTGTCGGTGCAGGTATCTTTTTCATCGGATATTTTTTCTTCGAGGTACCCAGCAACATTCTTCTCAGGAAATTCGGTGCACGAACATGGATAGCGCGGATTATGGTCTCCTGGGGTATTATCTCCTCTGCGATGATATTCGTAAAGAACGAATGGATGTTCTACGGCATGCGTTGTCTACTCGGCATTGCCGAAGCCGGTTTCTTTCCCGGCATCATTTTCTACCTGACGTTGTGGTATCCATCCCGCCTTCGCGCCACCCGGACCGCCCTGTTCGTCTCCGCTATTGCTGTCTCAGGCGTGATCGGCAACCCGATATCGGGTCTGATTATGGACACCTTGTCGGGAAAATTGGACTTGCCAGGCTGGCAGTGGCTATTTCTTGCAGAGGGAATTCCCTCCATCATTGTGGGTTTTGGGGGGTTTTTCAGCTGAATTTTCTTGCATTGTTGTTTATTTCTGCTAAACTTTACTTTTAGCAGTTTTTCAGGGTAGGTAGCTCAGGTGGTAGAGCAACGGACTGAAAATCCGTGTGTCGGTGGTTCAACTCCACTCCTGCCCATTCGGTAAATCCTTAGCTGACAGTTGGTTATGACTGTCAGCTTTTTTTATTTCAACATCGAAATCCCTACTGCAACAGATTTGCAACAGATTTTGGCACAAACCTTGGGTGTTTGCTAATCTTGCCCGGTCTACCAAATCATCAGATACAGCAAGGTAGAATTTGTGAGTAGTCTTGAAATCTGCATGACCAGCAAGTTTCATCACATCATATTCCTTAAGGCCTTGTGCAAACCAATTGCAAACAGCGGTCCTTCTCAAATCGTGGAAAGTGCCTCTTTCTACACTTGCCTTTTCTAAGATGTAGTCGAAATCTCTTGTGAAGTTGTTTACTACCTTCAGTCGAGAATCAGAGTAAGTCCATATTCCTTTTCCACGTAGTTCCCTTTGAATCCAGTCGTAGCGGGTAGGCGGAACGAAAACATAGGGATATCCTTCAAATTGCCTGCTTTGGTGGTCGGCAAGCAGCTGAGTGAGTTCATCTGTTAATGGGAGCGTTCTCCTGTCCGTATCCTTTATCAACCACTCCCAAGTAGCAGGAGTGTCAGCCTTTGGAGAAACCTTTATGTTCTGCTCTTCAAAGTCAATATCTCCCCAAGTGCAATTTAAGAGTTCTCCACGTCTTAGAGCGGTGGAGAGTGCAACAATAATCAGTAAGTCCCACCTTACAGAAGTTAGAGAATTCGATTCCTGAGTAAAATCCTGAGCCGACTTCAAGACACGCTCACATTCCTTATGACGATAAATGTGAATTTCAGTCTGAGGACTTCTCGGCTTCTTAATATATTTAAAAGGATTCTCCTCTAACTGCTTACGTTTAATAGCAGCTTCGAATATGCATTTGACCTCACGTAATTTCTTGGATACTGTCGCAGGGCTGTTCCCCTTGTCCAAGCAGGCTTGGCGATAAAATTCGGCCTGCTCAACAGAGACCTTTTGATAATCGATATTGCCGACAACCCCGACGAAATCTTCCATAGCTGCTTGATATTCCTCACGAGTACTTTCTCTGACTTGACTGCCAGTTCTTCTCAAACTGTCTTTCACAAACTCGCTCAGCTTCATAGAGCCAGGCTCAACAATACCCATTCTCAATTCCCGTTCCAATTGTGCCCGTTGCCTTTCTGCCTTCCGTGCATCAGTATGTCCTAAGGATTTCTGCCTTCTTTTTCGTTGCTCATCTGTATAGAGCAAATAGTAAGTAAACCTTTCGCCATCATATGATGGTCTTTTCCAGAGCTTTACCAGCATTTTCATATTGACCTCCTTTCTGATGCTGGATTGGCTCGGATTAATCCGAGTTGTATTATAGCCAGCAAACAGATTGAGCGCAAGTTTATTTTTCTGTTAAAGTTTTATTTGCTATCCACTGCCTTATAGCCTCAATTGGATAAAGAGGCTTGCCGCATATATGAATACGGGGTAAGCCGTGCATTCTTTTGAGATTATCAATCACATTATGGTAATTTTGCGCATTGCTTATTTGTGCAATACGCAAATAGATGATAAGCTCTTCCTCGGTCATTAATTCAGGGCAAGGTGTGAAACCACCATTGCCATCGGGTAAGACGACCGGAGTTATAAGCTGTGGAAACTCTACTGGTTTTTGCGGCCATTGGTCATTGTCTGTTTTAGATAGTTCTTTCAGCATAAAATTGCCCAAATTCACATTTTTTACAAATACTCTAAAGCCAAATTACGCCTTCATTGTCCTGCTGAATTTGAACAAGGTCCTGCTTCTCTAGTCTGCCGGGATAAAGAAGAAATCGCAATTCCTCAATGTTCTCAATGACCTTGGGTTGACCTCGAATGTGTAACAGGCTTGTTATCTTTACTTGGTTAACATCTGTTCCGGTTAAATTCTTTTCCATATCAATCACCTTTTTTTTCTGACAACCCTAAATATGATAATATTTCCATTTCATACTCTCCTAAACATTATGGATAGAAACTCTATATACCTTTTTATTAATTCCAAGTATTTCCTAAATATTATGGGCATGAATTCTAAATATCTTTTTATTAGTGCCAAGTGTTTCCTCATTATGGACAGAAACTCCATACACCTTTTTATTATTTCCAAGTATTGCCAGGGATCGGGAGGCAACGACACGGGCTTTGCAACAGTTTGCGACAGATTAAGACTGACCGATGGCATATCAGAAAGACTCGGCGCCGAGTACAACGGTGCTTTAGGCCGAAGTTTGCCGAGTATCTCGCCAAAATAGTCCGGCCGAATACTTTCCAATTCATCTATTCGAGGAAATCTTATGCTATCCTCAGGTGTCTTATTCAATACCTGCTGCCAATCTTGAGGAGCTGGACATGATGCAAAATCTTTGCTGTTTATCACAGCATCAAACAGTGGAAGAACTTGTGTCCATTCATTGCCAAGAACCATTCTTATGTTGTCGATACCTTTGCCACCACGTTTACGCAGCTCTTCCTGTTCAAACATTCCGCCTTCAGCTGTCAGCGGTGAACCTTTGCCTAAAGTAAGGAATTCAACAATAATTATTGCCAAGGCGTACCGATCCGCATAAGGACACCATGTTCTTTTCGCATCAAGATTATTTGAAAGCCAGGCATAAGGTGAGATGTAGCCGACACTGCCGCATGTAGTAGCTTGTGGCATAGCCAGATTTTGATGATACATACTGTCGAAATCGATTAAATATATTTCACCCGATGCGATTATGATGAAAACATTTCCACTTGAGATATCTCTATGACAACAATTGTATTTTTCTAAAATCTCTATTACGTTGACAAGATTTAACGCCAGTTGAATACGAAGCCCTCTTTGAAGTTCAAGCTTGCCTTCACGAATGTCATCTGCCGTTGCAGACCAGTCGCAGCCGAGGATTTTTGGCATCAGGACTGTGCCATCAAGCCAGTTGGCAAGAGCGGCGGTATAATAACAGCCGGGATTCCTATTTAATGTACAAGCAGATAATATCTGTCGCTGTGTTCCCGCCTTAAACGCATCATTTTTTGGCAGTAGAGAAGCTATAGAGTTGAGATATTTGGAATCAGGGTTCTTTCCGTTATGAAATTTTTTTAAAATCCAGTTTTGACCGGTTTCATCAGAAAACCAGTATGCTTCTGCCTGGCCTTTTTGTACTGATAGCGGAGTTCCTTTTAGTAAAGTATGTTGGAGCGGTCGCAGGCGTTTGCCGTTGACTTGAGCAAATTTACAACTCTTGAGCCATTTTTCAACTACTTCATCTGACATTGCTATTTCTCTTCACAAAAAGGCTTTGCCGGATAAATCCATAGAAAGGAAATATCATCGTCGCCACACCTGATACTTAACCGACTGTGTAGTTCATCCATTGCTGCAATCTGTTTCTGAGGGTCTTGCAGGTCTTGCTTGTTGGAATTTAACCATGTCCATAAACAGGAAGAATCTTTAAAACAGGTGTAAAAACCGTCCGAAGACAGTACGAAATTAGCATCCAAGGGGAATAAATCCTGATAATATATCCAGTCGCCCGTATAAAAATGGTCCGGCAAAACGGCGGTGGCTGAGCTAAGCCGTTTAAAGTCAACAGTGCCAACAGTATTACTTACAGAATTGACCCTTCGTATCTGGCAGGAGTATGGAAAACGCACGTATATATTATCTCCAGCTCGCATTGCCGTGCCAGCAAGATATTTGGGGACCAGTAACAGCTCATCATGTCTAAGGCGCTGGTTGACCAGCTTACCTTTAACGCTATTGGTACTACACTTGTCTACAACCGAGCACACAAACCAGTTATTCATATGAGCTTTTTTTATGCCCAATTTCTCTGCGATGCTAGGATAGCTGGAACAGCAGCAAACCACTCTGGCTAAAATTTCATCACCCGGTAAAAGACTCATACCGTCAGAAAGTTGGCTTAATTGCGTATTTTGGCAAACTTGTTTTTCCTCTTGCTTGTGTTTTTCGTTATCCGATGGCAAGGTAGTGAGAAGTTCCCCGTCAGAAGCGAAGGCAAAAAAGGCTGAATCACCGCATCTTATAACGGAGGCAGTAATTGCTTTACTATCAGGGACAAATTTTACAGCTACGATAGTTGTCTGGTAACAGCTTTTGTTCTTTTCTAAGGCAACCTCTTGCATTATTTCTTGTAGCTGTGGCTGGCCTGATAATGATATACCAATTTTCGAGTTGACCTTTTCTGCCCGCTGGAGCATTAAATGATCGCACAATATTTTTAATGTATAATTGCTGTTATCCAAAAAAAGGGCTGGACTAAACTGAGCTACAATTTCAGCAGCGTCGGCAGAGAATGGCGACGATGTGACGCCATCGCAAATGCAACCGGACAGGGCTGTAGGAAACCATACAGCCCTGTCCTGATCCTTCTTGTCTTGCCCATCATACATAGGCGAGACAACTTTTATAGCTTTGTAATAATTATTTTGGGCAGAAGCCATGGTTTAATCACCTTTCTGTCTGGTTGGCACGCGAACCTATACTTCCAACGACCTGAATCACATGCTTAAGCATCTCTTTTGTACGAACATCAAAAAAGAGGCGTGAACCTTCCCGCAAGTTCGGAAAAATTCCATCATCAATCAGGTTCTGGCGGATGCATTGAGGTGTTTCGCTGCTCATATTAAAGAGCCTTACATTATCCTCGCTTGGTCCTGCCTCTGAGACATCTGTATATCCGGGGAAATCCTCAGGACCTTTGTAGTTTAGGCTCGTCTGTGTACCTATATATGCGTTTACCACCAGGACATTGCCATCTTCGGTCGAGAGTTGTTTAATTTGGTCGGCCTCGTAAGAGGCATCCGTCTGGCTTTCGCCGTCAGTAAGGTGCAAAACCATAGGTGGAAAAGAGCGTTTGAAGCGTTCCTGTAGCAAGGCCCGGCTAAGATACTCATAGGCATTCTTGAAAGCAGCTTTAGCATCCGTTCCAAGGAGGTATCCGCCAAGCCCAAATGAGTTGCCGTCATTAGCGTACTTTTCTACCACGGCTTTAATGTCCATTTCTCCGCTGCCCCATATTTGAGGCTGACTACCGTAACGGATAATAGAAAAAAAATACCGCGGCTTTATCTCTGCTCTATCATTTTTAAGCTCAGTGCTTCTGACAAGGCATTCTTTTAAGATAATACCGCCATAACGTTCAACCCACTTGTACTTTGGGTCCGATGTGCCAGGTAGATTGTCGGCCTCACTCTTACTGTCATCAAAAACCAACACTATAAAACCTGGATCTGATCTACTTATTTTCTTGTCGTAAGGCATAAAACCTCCTTTTGCCCATATGGGCGATAAATTATTTAATGTTTTCTACTCGAGATTATTGCAAAAATTCCCACAATTGTTATGCATATGAATCCAAGGCAGGCTAAGCCATATACTGGGTTATCCTGGTGATACCTAAGGGTTTCAATAGTTTGGGAAAAGAACTCAACCAAATGCGATTTGACTATCAGCACGATTACCAGAATCAAAAGAAACAGCACAATAATATTTCCCCATATTATCCTCATAACAAATTCCCTCCTTTTGAATTGCTCAGAACTGAAAGGTCTGTTTGCAAATTCGACATAGGCTTTAACGAGAGATATTCTTCAAGCTCTCCCTGAAGTTGTCCCAGAAGCAGTATTTTTATTGGTTCACCGCCTGGTCTTAATTGTAGCGATTTTAGTTTACGCAATAGTTTCATCTTCACATTGTTGGTTGGGACTATTATCCATAATGGGATATCAACTACCGCAGCTTTTATAGCGTTATCAACGGCATGGCGAGCGGTGGTCTCAATCTCACAGGCAAGAACAAACCCGTTTTGTCTGGCGAATAGGTCCAGATATGTCACTACGCCATTTTTGCCATATTTGTGTTCAGAGCTAACTTCAGTAAAAAAATAACCTAAAGTTATTCCGGTTCCATGTGCCATCATATTGTGTAAAGGATCACCACGCATTTAACAGCCCTTTTTGTTATTGTCATAATCACTCAGATATTTTTTACCTTGCTCAGTTGGTCCTAACAAAATCGTACTGCGGCCTCGAGTATTTGCCTGCAGCTTATGCTCGCTTATCAATTCCTTATCTTTTAGGATTGGCCGGATATTGTTAAATGTGTTTGGACTGATACCGGCAAGCTTTGAATATTGGCTGGATGGCTGCATCGGATGTTCAATAATCGTCCTCAGCAGCCTGATTTCAACATCGTCAGCAGTCTTGGAGGTTCTGTCGCAGAATACGATATCGCTTCCGGTTAGACTGCCCCTACAAGATTGGCTGAACTCAACAGCCTTAACTAACTCGCCCTTAGCAAGTGATTTCAGACTTTCGTCTGCTTCGCAGTCCGTAACTATTATTTTCTCTTCTACCATAATACTATCTCCATTTTTTTGTTATGCTGGTAACGCTTTTACGACCCTCGGCATATTTTTAATAGTTTCGTCGGCATAATCATTGGAAACGCATTTTGCCCGGTTAAAGTCATCGTTATCAAGGAATTCATTGAGCAAGGGAATTCGGAACAAAAACGGATAACGGTGATTTCCTTCGCCAAGTTGAGCGGCGAAAAGTCCAGGCACACTGTGGTGTGCAAACCATTCGATTTGTTCATTATTCAGAGCGGCAAAATGCCCAGCAGTGGTATATTCAGCCTCCGAGCCGCATCTGCCGATGATTTTAGTGGCCGTGAGATTTGGAATGCCAACAGATAAATTATGCGTTGTTAAAACCGATATTTCCAGACCGATTCCGGTTCCTCGAACCAGGCCAACAAGATCGGTCAATGCATTGCCACCATAGCTGGAACTGTCCCGGTGCTGGCAAAACAGTTTTTGTGCCTCATCCACGGCTATGTAAAGATCCATATATGGATTCGAGATCCCCCTCTCAATTCTTGAAATAAATTCCTGTGTTAAGAGCGTTGAGATTACTAAATCCTTGCCTTGCTCCGATAGTCCGGCCATCTCCATAACCAGATGCTGTCTGGCCAATTCGTTAACTGACCAGCCACGATGGTAGGCGAGCATTTCAGGACCCAACTCTAATAAAATCGCCTCAAGGTTATCAAGGGTGGCCTGACGGGCCTGTGGGTTGGCGTTTCTGTCCTCGCGAATCGCTTTATACAGATGAAATAAAGTCGGGAATTTATCGTCGCCATCCAGGATACCGGATAGCTGATAAAGCTTGATTATGGTGCTTTTTAATAAAGTCGACGCCCTGGGTGGTAGGTTTAAAACCTTGACCAGTAAATCCGATATAATAGCGGCGTATTCTATTGGCTTAACACCGTACGGGACTTCCAACGGATTTAGGCAAAAGTTATGCCCGCGGACAATCTTCAGGTCAAAACCCATTCTGGCAAAAATCGGACGTAGAAAACGATATTCTTTTTTCCGAATATCGATAAGCCACATACCGCGAACTAAAGGGGCTATCTGAATCACACGGCATTTGGAAAGGTTGGTCTTACCGGCACCGGTGCCGGCCACGATAAGGGTATGAGCATTACAGTACTGAACATCAGTCAGAAGTTTATTGTTCCACATATCGTAACCAATGATAAAGTTGCCGCAATGGAGTTTTGCCGGCAGGAAAGGACAGCCGCTTATGGCAATCCTTCTTTGGGCATTTCTGACTCGGTTCTCGATTTCACTGACAATAAATTTATCCTGGATACCGTAACTAAAGCATTTAAGAAGCTGTTGGCCCACAAAATCATCGAATACACCGAGTTTTTTGCCTATCAAAATATCTTTTTCCAAGGAGGTTAAGATTTCATCGTGCATTTTTATCTCCATCGTCCTTAATAAATGGAAGCAATAATATTTTCCCAGCCGTAATCCATCGGGACTGTCGGACGAGTTTGCCATAGCAGTCTCTGCAAAATGGAATTGCGGTCTGTCCGTCTGCCATTTGCAGGTAGTGGGCATGCTGCCTACATAAGGGAACCCCGCAACCTGATGGATGGGGATTGTCTGTGCCTCCGCAATGCTTGTGACAACGGGCACAACTGAGAGCTCCGCATTCACGACACCTACCAGCAGCAGGTGCAAGACAACCGCAATGCTGACTTGGAACTCCTTTGAATTCGTAGGTTTCAGGGGAACCATCCTGTTTAGATAATTTATGATACTCATCGTCAACTCCTAATATATCCACCTTGTTAGTCAGAGGGTCTCTACTGAAACTTCGGCGGAAAATCTTTCGTATAAAACTCATTTCAAAACTCCAACTCCTACCACGGCGAATTAAACATAATCCTATTTAACCAGCCGGACAGAAAATAAATAAATTTACTGATAAACCACAGGCTGAATACTGACAGTAAAATCAGATCGAATGTCAAAAAGGCGTATCCAAGGAAACGCAGGATATCTCCGATATGACCAATGAAGCTCTTTTGCCAACTCATTCGTATGTTCCTTTCAAAATCCCAAACTATCTTTGGGCGCTTACAATGAATCTTTTCGGCTTAATAAAAAATCGCACCCGACTTATACAATTATTAAGGCCGTTGATAACCGACTTTAGTATTGCAGGCGTTGGGCTTTGCTTAATGCTGACCACCGGCTTGTTATATAAAACGGTTTCTGTAGGTTCGGTTTCGGTATGTATCGCAAAAACAGGATTATCTTTATCTCCATTTTTTCCCGTAAGTACTTTTAATGCAACTTGGGCGGCGTTTTTATCCAATCTATTGACCGCTGTTTTTAATAAATTTCTTATGTAACGTATTAACATTATTTTCCGCTTTCAATTCGAACTTAGAGCCGGGTCAGTATCTTCCCCTGCATAATTAGCAACTCTTGAACGTCGAATAAACCGGCATAGCGGAGCGGACGTATTCGTAAATGTTTGCCTGATCAGCTTGCAGTTTAGCTTCACAATACAGCGCCAGCACAAAATAGCGGCCAGATCTTAAATAATCCCGTTTATCCTCTGCCTCGCACGCTCTGGACAAAAAACGCTCAAGTTTCGTTGTCAAGCATTTAAGTTTCTCCTCAGAATTTTGTTTTTCTGCATCGTTCATAGTGTCATTTTCCTTATTTATTCAGTGTTTAATTCTGCTAAAAAAGCCAACTGCCACATTGCGGACATTTATGGACATCTTGCTGGCTGAATTCTCCAGCCATGAACATTAATCTTCTTTGCTGTCTAAGTGAAAACGAATCGTCATGCGTAGCAACTCTACTTATTGCATTGAAAAGGTCATACTGTGTGCCCGTTGACTCCATCTCGTCCTGATCAACCGCTTTCTCTATCGATGTCAAAACACGATTACTCAGCGAAAACCTCGTTCGCTGCTGTCTGAGAAAGCCTCCAGAAACTCGCTCCTTCTTAAGCAGGTTACTAATGGCTCGTAGTTTTGAGTCAATCTGTCTCCATGTTCGCTCCAGAAGCCGCTGTTGTTGTTGAGCCATATCCTGCTCATCAAACTCGCCATTACCAAGGCGCCTAGCATGGATTTGTTTCTCGTCTTCGCAGATATGGATACAGGCACCGTTGCTACAGATTTTCCTCCTGAGATATACGCAGATCTGCGTGCCAAACTCACCGGAAACGCTGTGATGAATGTCAATACCGCCGTTAACAATATCGCCGACACGAGGCTCTTCTTGTATTTGTGGGGCGTAGCAGCTGAAACTAACCAAGCTGTTCTCTATACGAACACGCGAAACAGCTATTTGCTCAGCTGATAGCCCATTGGGTAGGGAGATGTTGACGATTTCCATTAATCTAATCGGATTAATCCGTAGTAACCTCGGGTCGTCGTAGCCAATAATTTGTTTTTCGCTATCTAGGGTGAGGCGAAGCTCCCGGCCTATCATACTTGCCACAGACCTAATCGGAAATCGACGATTAAAAAACAGAGACCGCAAATCAAACTCCAAAGTATGGTAGAAATCCTCTGGGACTTTTAGTAATCTGGCAAACTGTGAAGAAGCCTCTCGGGTCAGAGGAAACTCATTCTTGCCGGTAAAAAGTTTGCCATTTTCTCTCAACCTTATCTGCTCAGTAGGTACGACAATACTGAACTGATTTCCATATTCTTGCCTTACTTGCTGAATAAATTGGCTTAAATTTGCTGACATATTCTTGACCTCTGTTATAATTTGCTCCAAAGAGCGTACTTACACATTTTTTATTTACCTTATACCCTTTACTGCCTCAGCGAGTAGCGCGCGCAGGATAATTCAGAAAATTTTTTAAAAATTTTGGGTGAAACCCTCTCTGATAAAAGAAATGTTGCCCTTCGATCAATGAAGTAACTCTTAGCAAATAAACTGATATACAGTTAGAAGTGTGAAGAACCTATCCCAAAACCTCGATTTTTGGGTTAATGTGAGCCGATATATGTTTCATGGACATAACAAACGAACAATGGCAACGGATTGCAAAGTTCATTCCGAAGCCAAAAGCACAGCCTGGAAAATCAGGCAGACCGCCGCAAGATCCACGAGATGTTCTCAATGGCATTCTTTGGATTCTGCGAACCGGTGCCCAATGGGCAGATTTGCCAGATCGGTATCCGCCGAAAAGCACCTGCCATCGATATTTCCAGCAGTGGAACAAATCGGGAGTCTTTGCCAAGATACTTACGGAATTGGCGCATGGACTTGAAAGAGCGTGGCGGCATAGACATCAGCGAAGGTTTTATCGATGGAACGTTTGCTCCTGCCAAAAAAGGGGCGATGGTGTGGGTAAAACCAAAAAGGGCAAAGGAACCAAAATTATGGGCCTCACAGACGCTTTCGGTCTTCCTATCGCCATTGACGCAACCAGTGCTAGCCCGCATGAAGTAACGCTTGTTGAAGATACCCTTGATGCCTGTTTTTTGGAAAACGTGCCGGAAAAGATAATCGGCGATATGGCGTATGACAGCGATCCGCTGGATAAACGGTTGGCCGAGGAGCGAGGCGTTGAACTGATTGCCCCGCATAAAACTAACCGAGTAAAATCGACGACGCAGGATGGCCGGGTATTGCGGCGATACAAGAAACGCTGGAAGGTTGAACGACTGTTCGCATGGCTTCAAAACTTTCGTCGTCTTGTTGTTCGTTATGAATATCATCTTGAAAATTTTCTCGCTATGGTTCAACTCGGTTGTATCGTCATCCTACTCCGGAGGGTTTTGGGATGACTTCTAGTTAAATTACTCAGATACCAGCCTGACTACCCGCACTTCATGCCAGAACCGATAACCCCTGGATTCTTTCTTAAGGGTGTCAAGTGTTGCCTCCAGCTCAAAGGTGTTCTGAGGCACATTTAAGCGAGCTGAACAGTTATCCGGGATGGAAATGGCAAAGTCCTGCAAATATTTGGGCCAGTTGTTCATTTCATCAAGGTCAATAAGACCACGTTTCATTAACACGTTTTCATAGTATTTACGACATGTGATCAGCGACAATTATTCTTACCTTCCGGCGACAGTTAAAAGTTCCGGATGAATTAAAGTTGGAATATGCTATCTGAAACTCATTAAGTCAGGAGATTTCAGATGGTTAAAGACAAACAGGTAAGGAGATTGTTCGCTATGAAAAACAAATGCAAGACCTTATATCAGCTTGCAGACAAGGCTGGTATAAGCACTAAAACCGCCCGCAAGTATTTAAAAACGGGCGTGCTGCCCAGCCAATGCCAAGCTATCCACGACTGGCCCACCCATCCGGATGCCTTTGCAGGGGATTGGCCATGGGTTGAAGAATTCCTCAAAAACAACTCCGGTCTTGAATCTAAATCGCTTTTTGAGGCTCTGCAGCGTGAATATCCCGGTAAATACCAGGACAGCGAATTAAGAACCTTCCAGAGACGAGTAAAACAATGGAAAGCCTTGTCCGGTCCGGCTCAGGAAGTGTTTTTTCCACAAATCTATAAACCCGGCCAATGGTGCGAATCAGACTTTACCAGGATGAATAAGCTGGGTATCACCATTTGCGGCATACCTTTTATTCACATGCTGTACCATTTTGTATTGTGTTTGTCGAACTGGGAAACCGTCACGGTATGTTTTTCAGAAAGCTATGAAAGTTTAAGTGCCGGTATTCAAAATGCCCTCTGGAAGTTAGGCGGCATACCACGCTATCATAGGACTGATAATTTAACCTGTGCGGTTAACAAGGTAGGCAATCCTGAGGAATTCACGGCTAACTATCAGGGTCTTGCGAATCATTATGGTTTCCAAAGCTGTAAAATCCAGCCTCACTGTCCGAATGAAAACGGCGATATAGAGCAGCGTCATCACAGGTTAAAGAGAGCTGTTGAACAGGCGTTAATCCTTAGAGGAAGCAGAGATTTTAACAGCAGGAAAGATTATGAAATGTTTCTTGAAAAGCTGCTCGACCAACTCAATACCGGCCGCACAAAACTCTTGGCCGAAGAGTTAAAGGTTCTGCGGCAATTGCCAACCCGCAGGCATGAAGATTTCACCAGGGATAAATGCAGGGTAAGTCGTGGCTGCACGGTCCGAGTTCTTAAGAACAGCTATTCTGTTCACAGCAGGCTTAGGGGAGAAAATGTTGACGTTCGAATATATGCCGAACATATCGAAGTCTGGTATGCTCAAAGAAGAATTGAAGTATTGCCCAGATTACACGGTGAAAACGGTCATTACATCAATTACCGCCACGTTATAGATACCCTTGTTCGCAAACCCGGGGCGTTTGAGAACTATTGCTATAAAGATGATATGTTTCCCACAAGTCAGTTCAGGATCGCATATGATCTCCTGCGTGATCAACATGGGATGAAGCAGGGTAATAAGCAGTATCTGAAAATTCTTGAATTAGCTGCCAACGAAAGCCAGACATCTGTCAATGAAGCTTTGCGGTTCCTGATCAACCATGCAGATGCGATTGATTTTGATATGGTAGAACAAATAGTCAAATCCGAACAACAGCCGCCGGATGTCACTGACGTTTGTGTTGGCGATATTGATCTGAACAGTTATGACTGTCTACTTGAATCGGCGGAGGCACTACTGGTATGAGTAAAAATGATCTGGATAATCAGCTTGTAAACCTTCTCAAAGAACTTCACCTGCCGATGTTCCGTGAATATTACGCCGAGTTCGCTCAGAAGGCTATCGCCGAAGATATGGGTTATTCACAATATCTATTGGAATTGGCTCAGCGTGAGTGTGATGTTCGCAGAGCCAATAAAATCGCAAGGCTGGTAAAAGCCTCAAAGCTTCCTATGGAAAAGACCATGGCAAACTTTGATTTTAAACGTATGCCGTTGAAGATACGTCAGCAGGTCAAAATTCTTTTGGAAGGTTCATTTGTTGACAGAACAGAGAATATTCTTGCATTTGGCAAACCCGGCAGCGGTAAGACACATTTACTGTGTGGTATCTGTCATGAACTTGCCCGGCAGGGAAAAAAGGTTTACTTTACTACGTGTGATATGATGTTGCAGGAGTTATTACGAGCCAAGCAGGAGTTGAAGCTGGACAAATGGCTCAAGAAGCTGTCACAGTACGAGGCATTGATGATAGATGACTTCGGCTATGTCAAACAGAACCGCGAGGAGATGGAGGTGCTGTTTACCTTATTAGCTCATTGTTATGAACGTGGCAGCGTGTTGATTACCAGCAATCTGCCGTTCAGTAAATGGGAAGTCATCTTTAAGGATCCGATGACCACTGCAGCAGCGATTGACCGGCTGGTACATCATAGTGTGATCCTTGAATTGAATGTACCGAGCTACCGAGCTGAGGAAGCTCAGAGACGGAAAAATAAGGACACGTAATGTCCGAAATTTTGCCCCCCATGGGGGGCACCTCCTAAAGGCTATAAGCTAAGGTAAGTGTTATGAAGTAACGGTAAAAATAACTGTCGTTGAAGGGAAATTATAATTGACGCCGGACAGACATGCCATAAAATCACTTTCGTTACCATCTTCCTCGGGTGGCCTTGGTTCCAGCCAGGGAATTCTAAACGGTACAAATTCGCGTCTGGTAACCTCTATTAATCTGTAGGTATTTGGCACTTGTGCCAAAGCTCGTTGAAATTCTGGCCAGGCAAATACGGAAAATACCATCCATGTTTCTTTACTAATCGAACCTGCCCGTCTAACTACCTGCTCGATCAATGCTGTACCGTTGGTGGCTACTTCAATTCTGGAATCTGGCCAAGGGCGATCCGGCAGATATGGCGGGGCACACAACACAATATCGAAGCCTTTGCCTTGAAATTTCTCAAAGCCCCGCCAGTAGGTGTGAATTGCAAGTTTTCTGCAGATAGAGTCTTGTTGTATATTTACTTGGGCGGCAGCAATAGCAAGTACGTCAATATCAATCAAATGCGCCTCCTTCAAACAAGGCCAATGATGTGGCACTAATTATTGTCAGGTACCCTGAACCGCAACCGACATCAAGCAGACGACATGGCTGGAAATCCCTGTTGCTCTCAACAATACTTGCCGCTAATAACTGTGAATCAATGGCTGGTGGCCAAGGGTTAAGATTTGAACGCCATTTAATTGAAGCCAGCCAATGTTGATGGTCTGAGTTCGTTTTGAATCCTATGATATTACAATGGTGCCCATCAAACAGTTTAATAGCTGTAAAAGCATCATTTTCAGGATAACGGCTCATAGTATCATCCGCTAATGTCATATCTCGCCGTCTACAAAAACTGTAATGCTGTCGACGACAATTCTCAAATAGCAAAACCGGCGATGGAACCAACAGCGACAATTCTTGTGGTCCCGTTATCAAAAGTTGCAGGTTGTTAATTCTTCCCAATGCTGGCCGAGGTTGGATAGCCCCCGATTTATCAAAATCTATAGTATTTTTCTGGTCGGCTATGCTAAAAGTCAATTCAAGCACTGGCTCTAGTTCTTGTTCTATTTCTATTAAAGCTTCCGGCAGTTGATACATCTTTAACTGCTGTCGCAATACAGTGATTATTTTACAAATCTGCTCATTATTTGATTTTTGTAATTGTCCTAAATATTTGTCTATTATTTCATTCGCTCCTCGAACTAAAGTAGGTCTTAGTCGTCCGATAGAATCAATGATCTGCGATTTGTAAAAACAAGATAGACTATTACCTACTAAATTTAGATTTCCTACGCGGAAATATTCTATTATCGTATCAAAAAATGTTGATAAAACTCCCTTTATTACCTGTTCAATTCTAAACCAGTAATTTTCAAAATCAGGAGCTATCTGATTGCAGGTTCTAAGTATGGTTAGTATGTTTTGTAGTTCAAAAAAATTCCGACAGGTGACATGGTCAAGCCAAATATCTAAATCCGCTTTATTTAATTCTTTATAATCACACGGTACATCCTTCAGATTTAAGAACAACGGTAGTTTTTGGTTACGAGAGATAGTGGCCTTTACAATTTCTGCTCTGTGAGAGTCATTTGCACACTTTTCTAAGCACCTTTTATACGTCAAAAATAGCAAATCCTCTGTTCTATCTATGTTTTCTATACCTATATCATGAATCAGATCTGTAAAAAACATAACATTATTCAACCTGCCTTCACCTCGCAATTGCGCCAATGCCGAACCAATACCATTTACCAGGCTGGCGCCGTTAGATAATTCACCTGCTATGATATACAAAAGTAAAAGAAAAGATGTTCCGTGCTCAACTGAGAGTGCTTTGGCCAAAAGCTTTTCAGACTCTAAGGCTACAGCAATTACGGCTGCCAGAGAAAGCTGCTCTGGCAATATATAAGGTAGGCAACTTCGATCAGCCTCACCTCTCCAAAATCCCTGCTCAAACTTTAATATCTGTTCTTCATTGTCTGCACGCAAGTACAGACGAGAACGACGTTCAAGACACGCTGTGCTTAGTTTGGCTCCAATCCCTGTTATAGTTTGGAGTTTAATACCACATCCGGCCACTATTGGTGCTTCGATTAATCCGCTTAATCCTGCCGAGAACAGTTGTCCCTCTCGAACATGTATTCCTAATCCTGATGCCAAACAACCAATCAAAAAAGACAGCCCAAATGATGTCCCCTCATAGGTCCCACCTTTTGGCGAGCTGACTACTATCTTGGTATTCTCCAATGTATTAACTGCCAAAGGCCGAATATATGGTCGCAATAAAAAACTTTGGCAGCTTTTTTTGCTATATGCAACTGCTCAATTAGATCATCATTGAAACTTATACCTCGAAGTTCAATATCTGGAGCTTGAGGATTTAGGTACTCCAACTGGAAATTAAAATTCTCTATAAGGCCTTCTCGTAAAACCGAAACCAGTGGTACACTTATCATGCTTTATCCTCAGCACACCATCGCAATATTAATAATCCCTCTTTATCACCAACAAGCTTAACCCCTCCAGTTACCATAGACATAAGTGGAATAAGTTCAGAAGAATGGTCTGCAGCAGCTTTTTTTACGGTTAATTCTTTTGGAAACTTGATTTTTAATAACATACAAATCCCTGTGGTCTTTTCGATAAGTAAGCCTCCACTTGGCTGCCTAATAAGATTTATTTCTCCGATTAAACGTTCACTTAGATATATTTCAAATCTTGATTCTCTTTCAAAAGGTAGATAGAATCTCCACGTTATTGCCCTTACTTTATTCTCTATTTCAATCTCCGCCCACACTATTTTCGGTGTTTGTGTCTCTCTGACAATTAAAAGTCTGCGTTGTTCAAAAGCTTTCATTTTAGAAAATTTATCAAATAAGCTGCGATCATTGAAGATGTATTGCATTAGGTGTTTTTGCTTAACCTTATCTATTGTAATTTCAAACTGTGCAGAGTCTTTAAGGGCTGATAACCACTCATATTCCGCTTGGCCTTCCCATGTTCCTAACTGTTTGTCGAGATTTTCATCCCAATGTCCCCCGACAGCGTTAACTAAAAATCTTGCTAAATACTCCTCTTTAGAACCGAATGCCGAAGATACATTAGAATTTTTAATGGGTGTTTTCAACCCATATTCATCCTTTAAAGCCCGAAGCAGTTCATTCCAAAGTTTTAAAGGTTTCTCCCATACATATTCAGGCATTAACTGAATAACCGCGGGCAAGAATTCGGCGACTGTTTCTTTTGACACTTGCTTTTCTTGGTTACAGCCTAAGTTGCGTAGAGCTTTATTAGCAAGGAACTCCAGGCATGCCTCATCTGGTTCAGTTGTTAAGATACCAGCCTTTCGTATCAGGGCCGCTATGAGCCAGATGCGACTCTGCGCGTTTTGCCAAAGATGTTCACAAAGAGGTAAATATCTTGAAATTGTTGTACCTTCGCCTGCAATTGCAGCCACTAAGTCATATAGAGTTTCGGAGTTTATTTGTATTTCATTTTTACTCATGCCAAATCTCCTTGGTAGATCCTCGGCTATCACGTTTTCTCATTTTCCTAAATAACTTTTTCTGAAGAATTATTCTCGCTTTAGTATACTGTTCTGAAGTCCACCCCCTACTTTTACCATATTTATTACCAATCTCACTATTAGTCATTGCTTCATCATCAATTACCAGGCCATGACAAATGCGTATACCATTTCGAAGACAAAACACAGTTTTCATAGGTTCTTTGAGTTCCTCAAATGCTTTAATAGAAAAAGAGATGGCATCCTGTTTGTCTGCTAATTCAACCGGATCGTCTCCTTTTTCTTCCAGGCTGGTCCGTTCCTTTTTTTTAAGGGCTTTTGATTCTTGCCTTCTCCTTTTAACCTCCGACAATATCTTATGGATAGCTATGTTGAAAGCGAATGTACTGGGAATAGCAGTTCCTTGCGGCTTAAAGTATCCACTTATAACTTTTTCTCTAAAGTCAATGAATGTTTCTTGTAAAATATCTTGATAATCAACTCCTAGGCCAAGATTTTGGGTAATATTCTGAATTTTTTTCTCAATCTTGGACAGAATCAGATTCCACAACTGCCCCCCAATCTCGTCATCCTTGGTCTGCTGCCATCGGCATACTAACTGAATTTGGTTTTCGCTACTCATAGCTTGATAATTTTCCTGTTCTTGTTCAGAATAATAGCCTTATTTTAACGATATTCTCGCAGGAGTAAACTAAAGAATTTACTTTTGACAATACCGTTTCATTTTCATAAAAAGAATTGTTCCTTACAGAATATGACTAAAAAATAAAGATTCGAAAAGATTCGAAAAAAGATTCGAAAATAGGGATAACAGGGTACATCGTACCCCCTTAGGTCAAGTTCATCACGAGCTATATAATCAGGTCCAAGCCAGTCTAACATCAACGGCGGCAATCTTGCAAGTTCAATATTCATTTTTGGATTGAGTTCTTTGATTATCTGCCAGGGACTTTTATAATCCTTATTGCTGTTGACCCTTACAATATTGTACCAGGCCTGATAAGAAGCAACCCGCTGATGAAAGTCTTTTATGGACTCGAAGTTTTCCAGGTCATAGAACTCAAGTTCGATTGTACTGTGGACGGTCTCTACGTCGCTGTTATAACTCCATGCTCTTGGCGGTATCCTCCTGTGAGTACATCCGAAGCCCTTAACAATTCTTTCAAAACCATCTCTGCTCCTGTCATCTCTGAAGCAGCCGATAAACTCTGAACCATTATCTGTCTGGAATTTCAGCTTACTCATATCAATACCGCAGTTCTTCAGATGCCCGCAGAGTATCCGGGCGAATAAACAGGCGTTGGATGCGGTTTTTTCATTCGCAAAGCCCAGGAACATAAGGCCGGTTCTTACCTCTCTTGCGGTGAACTGATATTTAGGCAAACCCAGTTTTTTCATCTGCGGCCAGTAATGGGGTATATCCTTCAAATCCTTGGTATCTGCTGTTATCTGGCCAAATAAAGGCCATTTCTTCTTTATGGCAGAAAGGTCTCTTTTGCGTTTATGCTTTTTGCGTCTTTTTTTAATCAGGCCGTGTTCTCGTAATATTCTTGAGATGGCCTGATGGCTGCATGGTATGTTGTGTTCATATTTAAGACGTTTAGCTCCTTTGAAGACGAACTGCTTACGCAGATTAACGATTTTTCGTTCTAATATCGGAGAGATTTTATGCGGACAAGCAAGGGGAATTCTGGGCAGCTCGTTTAAGCCGGCCAGTCTTTCCTGCTGATAACGCCTCAGCCATTTGCGTACGGTTCTGACAGTAGTACCGAACGCTCTTGCAGCAGGTTTGATGCCTTCAGTGATGGCATATTGAACCATCTTTAGACGCAAATCAAATTTATCAGCTTTAGTTTTCATAGCCTCTATTACGATATAATATTCATAGACACCCATAAACGACCCTCAAGATAGTAATATGGTGATAAATATTTTCTATCGTTTCTGAGGGTCTTTTTTATTTAACAGGTTTTTATTATGAGACTTTCGCCGCAGGGGTTAACCCCTGCCCTTACTTATCCTTATCAGCTTTTGATACTGCTCCTGTGTCATACACCTAATCCTTTTCAGGGGGATACGATGTTCCCTTCCTATCCCAAAAAGATTCGAAAATAAGGTTGACATTCCCTGAATCTATTTAGTATTATCTCTCTTAGCAAAATGGTCAAGCTTTTACGCAGCTTGAGTTAGTTTGTCAGGTTTCATCTGAGTTTGCAGAGCAAGGAAAGCTACTGAAAGTAACGTATACGTTGAAACAGTTGCCGACAAACAGCCGAAAGTAAGTAAAAGTCAATAGGAGAACTAATGTGCTTTTAGTAAAAAGCCCCAAAAAACCAGAGGAATATGTTACAGGTGTGATAACTTTAATTAATTGGACTTTAGCCCAGGATGGACACCGTTATCTTTTCTTTTGGGCAAAGAGATGGCAAATCATTACGGATGCAGAAATACCAGTGGAACACTTCCACTCTTCTGAAAGATGGCAATTGATTGCTATCAATAAAAACGGTGGCGTTTTGGCGGTTTTCCCTGGTTGCCAGGTCAAAGCATGGATCAAGTGTGATCAGTCACCTATCGGTGAATGCTATGCGTTTTCTGATGAAGAATAATTGCCAAGAATTTAGAAAGGAGACTTAAAATGCCTGAAGAAAAGGAAGAACAAAAACAAAAGAACGATTCTGATATTTTCCCACGATATATGTCAAATGAGGAAAGGAGTGAAATGCATAGGAAGGGAAAGGTTCTCACCGAAAATTGGTGGAAGGAACACGGTCAAGGCGGTTCCAAAATTGGCCCTGGGCGTCCCTGATATGTAATAGCCACAGTTTAACCTGATAAACAATTCCTTCCGTCTTTTCCTGTGCCTGTAAGGTATTGTTCAACATTACCTTTTTTATCAAGAATGCTAAAACCATTTTGTCGAGCTTTCTGGTATTACTGCACAAGCTTTTAAAATTGGCATGTTGAGGTTTCAAAAAAAGAGGCAAGGTTTATCCTTACTTACTTTGTCTACTCCCCATTATTGTTTCTACTAAACTAAGCTCTTTGCCTAGTCTGGATAGCTTTAATAGCCGGCAATACGGCAGAAAATAATTGGGCATATAAAATGTATGTGCAGTTTACGCGTGAGCTTAATCTCCAAAACCATAATTCTTGATACTGTGTTTTCACTTCGGAGTAGCAGGAAAGATTTATAAAGGCCTTTGTTTTCTGAATAGTCTGTATAATGCGAGAACGATTGATATAGCCGGCGGTATGTTAGACCAAAAATAATAAACAAAACAATAGCCTTAAACGATCGATTTGACGCGTAAACCGCACTCTTTTTAATAGTCTAAATGGCCTATTTCTATTTATTTATTTTTTACTGTTTATATATTCGCCTGGATAAATAATGATAAATAAATCGTAAGTCTTTGTTGCAGCGACATTAAAGAAAATAATTAAATTGGTATATTCGACAGGATAAAAATTAGCCCAACTACCCCTTTTGTGAACCTGATACTTTAACCATGCCCTTGTTTGTTAGCGTTATGGCGATGATCCTGCCGGTTTTAGTAGTTTCAATAGTCTCCTCAATGAATGATTGTTGTAAAACCTGAGCTTTTAATTTCTGGCCCTGCCTGACAGATAAGCCAAGCCGCTTATATCTGGCAGCTATTCCGCTGTCAGGATAATCTTTAATATCCAGCAAAAAGGCCAGTTCCATGTTTTTAGCTAAGTCATTTTTTTTGCTTATTGTGCTATCGCCTTCTGTACTGGCCGGCAAACGAAAATCCTGTTCAGCTATAACTGGAGCAATATCCTGCATATGTTTTTTAACATAAGTATCTGTGATTCTGCCTTTTTCAATGACAAATTCAGGTATTGAAATTTGAAATGGCTGTGCAATCCTGCCTTGAAGTTTTACAACTGCCTGGCCAACTTCGAGTGAACCCAGGATGTCTTTTTCCTTATCCAGTAACATGCACTGGCCTATGGCATTAATATCTGTCTTGTGTTTTAAATTCATGCAGATCGTTGTATAACTATTTCCCAATGCGTAAAGAGATATTTTACTTGGATGCTGGTCCAGTAATATAAGGCTGACACCGAATTCACGTATCTCACGGAATATAATATCCATCACAGATTGGCCGCCGACAAGTGACCTTCGCTCATCGCTCAATACATGATGGGCCTCTTCAATAATTATCGCATGTTTGAAATTCTCTCTTCTTTCTTCAGTCATACGCTTATGATGCAAATATAGCATACAGGCTTGTACAAAAAATGTTTTATCCGACTGGGTAAGGGCATCCAGTTCTAAAATAACGTTCTTATCAAGAATATGGTCGATACTTTTATTGTATTGGTATTAAGTAATGTATCCATGTCTCCAAAACATAGCGTAGCCAATGCCCTTAATGTAGAAGATAGCCAGCCTGATTCTCTGCCACGAGCATCCATGCCCCTTGCCTTTATCAAAACATCCTTAAATGTAGGCCATTTTTCAACAGTGCCGTCATAAACTCCCGCTTCCTCATATACTTCATCAACAGCCTGCTGGAGTAAAAACAATACGCCATTTCCAAGGCAGTATGCATGGGCAATAACTTCATTGAGCTTTTTTAACCAGGTTTTTGGGTTGGTACCAGCCGGTGGAATCAAAGGATTGAATGTAAACGGGGCAATGTTCCTGCCGACAGTATAAACCTCAACATCTTTAAATTCTGGCAGTGAAACCAAATCGCGATAATTTCTTTTCCAATCGAAGACAAGAAATGGCTTATTTTTTTGTTTAAGCCCTTTCAGCACCAGAAAACCAATGTTGGTTTTACCAGCGCCGCTTCTGCCCAGGATAGCCATATGCTGGATCCATTCATCCTCCCTCAGGCCAAAATCACATAAATCTTTTCCTGCATATTGGACTTTGCCCAGAAAATACTCTCCAGCAGCCTGCTCCTTTGATGGTGGAAGTAAAGAGGTACTGCTTTCGCTCAGTTTTGTTGGTAAGTATTTAGCTGTTAATTGCTGCAGATAATTCTCAATCTGCTCTTTACCTGCTTCATCCTCTGCCATGTATGCCTGATAGACTTTATCCATCTTGAACCCGAGAATGGGTTTTAATCTCAGGCAAAGCTCCCGTATATTTGCAGAGTCTGTGCTATCTTTCATAGTCAGCCTCCACATCAGAAAAGATACTTTCCCTGTGTTTAGCTGCCCTGTAACCAACGGAATTCTCGAATAGTTTTTCTCTTAGTTCTACTGTATCCTTCCAGAATGCAAGTTCTTCATCTCTTCTTGATTGCTCCAGCTGTAACAACTGGCCTTCCAGGCTGGTCAGACGTTTGGAGTTTTCAGGAGTGTGATTTATTTCAGCACCGAATTTCTTCTCCTGGATATCAAGGTGCCTGTGGTCAATATCCTCAATATGCTGCTTATGGAGTTTACAACGCTCATAAAACAGATTTGCCGTGTGTTTAAGGCCGATGTACTGCTGTTTTGTTTCATTTCCGAATATTTGTTCAGAAACAGTAGCGTCTTTATAATCAGTTTCAGGATTAAGAGCCCTTTGCAACAAATCTGCATCCGGTTGTAATCTTTCAAAATAACCGTTTGGAGGCCATTGAAGAAATAATGGTTTATCAGATTCCACTTGCTCGGCAGAGTACCGACTCTGTTGAAAATACAGATTCCTTAAATCATAGGTTTTATTTGGCATCATTTTGTTTTGTAACTTTATAGTGGTAATACTAAGAACTTGAGGTTTATAAATTTTATTGTTTTACGGATTAGGATGAAGAAAGGTTCATTCAAACCGATTTTGACATATCGAATTAAGGACCGCCGGATCAAACGTCAATTGAATCCTGTTTGTATAGGTCCTGTGAATTTTCGTCGAAACCAAAATGATTAGACCCAGGCTTTGCAGGTAAGACAAATTCGAATAAAAATGCATGTAACTAAAAGGCTCTTCGTTGAATTGCAGGCTGATCTTTCGGTATGATTCGTAGATGTCTTTTACATAGGCATCCTTCTGCAAAAACGCTGCTTTTAGGATAAGAAGGTTTTTGTCATTTAGGTCCCTTACCACCTCAAATATAATATCACGCCTTGCCTTTTCAAAATGCTCCTGCAGCGACACATTAGGCTCCATAGCCCAGAGAAGCAGTGCTTTTATAGCTATCCTTACATCTGAATTGGTATTTTTGACCGTCATAGCGGCAATCTGGCTTATTTCCTGGGCTGGCATAAATTTCAAACCTGCTTTGGCTCGGTCTGTTAGAATTTGGCTGATCTCAAGAGCATTGTAGCTTGAAAAATGAATTATCTCCGGCTGTAAAGTGCTCATAATGGATTCATCTAAGGTATTGGTAAATTTTGGATTGTTGCTCAATAATATGGCCTGGTAATTCCTATCCGACCGACTTATAAGATACAGGATGTCTGTCCGGCCGTTTTTATCGTTTATAAGGTCTATCTCATCTAAGATAAAAACAGTTTTACCAGGATTGGCATCGGTAAATAGGTACCATAATTCGTCAAGAGTTCTGCCTCTGGCCCTCAGGCCGAGCAAATGGGCGAGAATCTTAAAACTGGTATTGTGGTATCGACAATTAACATAAACAAATTTCAACTGGTTCTGTGAAGATACCAACTTCATCAGGTATTTGGCTGCCAGGCTTTTACCTGAACCTCTGGAACCCAGGATTAAAACATTATTTGCAATTCCTGTCTGTCTATAACGAAGCAGGGCATCAATCACAGGTTTGATCTCATCACGCATAAGAGGTTTGTCGGGAATATAATTAAAATCAAAGACTTCTGAGTTGGTAATTCTGGCCTTGGCTTTTTCAAGGTCTGATTGCTTATCCTCGAGATATTTTTCGATATCCATTTTACGTATAAACCATACCGGGCATATAAAGCGTTGGTGGTTTATAAATTTAACGGCTGTTTGCGGCTTCACGCATAAACCGTCCCGGACGTATAAAGTGCCAAAAGCCGGTGAAATCGACATCTCAAAACTGTGAAACAGATTGAAATATCGACCGCCCTGAATTTTCGGTTTACCGATTTTAAAGGCATAGTGGTATGCAGTTTCCGCGGGATATCAAAATACACCATTTCGCTTTCATGTATACCTCTGAGTAGTGTGTAACCATAGGTTAGAAACTCATGAAAAATTACTGTTCACTGTACTGCTTATACTTTGTGTGAATCTGGATTACCCAATAACGTTAGTACAAAGCATCAGGAGGTGATTCCTTTATCTCACGGTCAGGCGTTTATTCGATTATTTGGGCATAACTGGTCGATAGAACGTCTAAGCTAAACGCCCGATGTCGGCCAACTGGTCGGATGGTCGGTCTATATTGAGATATTTTTCTATTTTTATGCCATCCTTGAGCCTGAATCTGTTTCTCATATTGTTATCTGTAGCTCTTTCAAATAAGTCAGCCTTTATGAGTATCTGGTGCATCTGGTTTTTTATAGTATTGGGCGCTTTGTTTAATAAGCTTCCAATATCTTTGTAGGAAAGCGCCATATCCTGATGCTCAAAAAATACCGAGAGAATCCTTTTTTCCTGATTGCTGAACTTATCAATATCGAATTTACAACTGTTAATTATATTTGATTGGACTGGTTTAACCGTCCAGTCTGGTCGCTGTGTCGGACTGGTCTGTTTTGACGACAGACCCATCGGCTGATTAGTCAGGATGTTTTCGAGATTTGTGAGTTTTTGGCTGTGTTCTTTTAAGAGAACTGAATTTTCATCAATATCTTTACGATGTTCCTTCAAAACATTATTTATTAAGTCAATCTGACCTTTGATGCTGACCATTTGCTGCCTTCCGGTAACGTTACAGCCTTTTGACCTTCTTGTTTTAACTTTTCTCAGCTTTCTCCTGATCAAAAAATCAAATAGTCCCATTTTTATAAATATCAGTATACCCTCACATCGCTGCCAAGATAAAAAAATTGCGAGAATAACTTATTAAGCTCTTTTCGGAATTCGAGTCTTTTATCCTGACTAAGTTTTATTGTCTTATCATGCAAGAGCATATTTGTTTCCGACCAAAGTAGCTGAAAGGCTGCCTGTTTGTCTGTGAACTGCCGGAAAGTATCGTCCTGGAAAAATACATTTAATGAAGGATTTGAGTTTCTCTCAAAAACCTTCAGTTTATGCCATTCCAGAATAGCCTTTGCATCATCGAGGATATTTTTAATTTGAGACAACTGTGTTACTAATTGCTGCTCTTTATTCATTAAAAGATAAATCTGCAAGACTATAAAAATGTTACTATTCTGTAACTTTCTTGATTGTGGCGTAAAAGGAATTTAGTTGGTATAGGTATGACGACGGTAACGAAAGGAAGCCGTAGGCTGACTGGAGTTACCGTTGAGGCGCCCTCGAAGAGGCCTCAAAAACCTGGCCTCCCGGCGTCTCAAATTTGTTAGGAATGTTCCACAAATAAATACGAGATTACCAAGGAGGTCAGGCTATGAGGTATTCTAAAGGATTGAGACGTGAACACAAGAAGACTTTGCAGAAAAGAGAATTTTTGTCAGGCTCAACGATGATATGCAGTTTTGACCTTGCCAAAAAGAAACATGCATTCCATGTCCTTGATGGCCAAAGGAATGTCATAACAAGAGGCAGCGTACCTCATTCTCTTGAGGGTATGGAAACACTATTAGAGCGACTGGAAATGCTCCGTACAAAAGTTAATTGTGAGCGTATCGTCTTTTTTATGGAGGGGGCTTCATATTTCTGGATGCCCGTGATATCACTTCTGAGACGAAAAGGATACCAGTATCGCCTTGTGGAAAATAAAGCCGTTGGGCACCAGCGGCACTTGGAAGGTCAGTCAGGTCGCAAGAATGATACAATCGATGCGGCACACATTGCCACACTGGGAAGTTCTTTGCATTTTGCTTTTAGCCAGCTTTCGTTAGATGATAAGTGGATATCACTTCGGGCCTATGCCCTTGAATATCAGGAAATGGTGGATCTTATCACCGCAGAAAAAAATCGCATACACGCATTCTTGGGGACCATATTCCCAAAATATTATGATATATTTCATGATCCCTTCAAAGACACTTCTCTGGCAGTTTTGTCAAACATAGATGCTGCATACAGCCTTGATGTTAATGATTTTGTCACCTGTGTTCGCGCATCATTCACCCGCAAAAATCTTCTTATACGTCGTTCTAAAGCGATTTGGGCATATGTCAGGTCTGACGATCCTTGGGGATATGTTGAGGCTCGGCCGGCACTGGTAAAACGAATAAAGGCCGCCTCAGAACGTGTTAAAATGTTCATTAAACAGCAGGAGCAACTTCGGGACCTACTTCTTGCTGTCTACCGCAAAATTCCCTACTCCTCAAATCTCGACTCTATCCCGGGTAGTTCCTCCGTAGAAAATGCCGTATTGCTTGGAATAGTAGGTACCCCGAAAGATTTTGATGAGGCTCGAGCCCTGGTGAGTATGGCTGGTCTGGATCCTGGCGAACGAAGTTCTGGTCAGTATCAAGGCAAAACAAGAATCACAAAAGCTGGTAAAGCCCATCTGAGGCGTGCCGCAATCAGTGCGACGATGGCAGTATTAAAATCACGAAAAAATAATGACTTCGTGCGACGTTTTTTCTTTTTGCAGCAGCGAGCAAATAATCCCTATAAATCACTGCAGGCTCTCTGTGCTTGTGCTTCAAAATATCTTAGAACTGTCTGGTGGCTATGCACAACAAACTCGTTCTACCAGCCTCAAATTGCTCATTATGGTTTTTCAAAAACCGAAGTTAAGCAGTTAAAACAATTAACTGATGAGGTAATTTTTGAACCGATAAATGTTGAATCGCAAATTTTTCCAAGTGAGGGATGAGAGCCCGTATTAAAAATTTGGGCAAAACCCGAAGCGAAACATGGGCACCCTCTCTCTTATAAGCTCGGATGATGAATATTGGGAATAACCCGGATATACGAGTAACATGAGTGGAACTTCCTTGGAAAGATTGCCAAATCAACACTGGAGATGATATGCACTGATTTCAATTATAAACATAAACAGTAACTCGAGGAAAAATAAAATATTTTTCCTTGCAATACGGATAATAGAATGTTTCGACTACATATACATATCATCCCCGTTATCCAGGTCGTGCCAGGAAATGCTATCGGGGTCGTAGTCGATGTTGTTTTCATCATCCTTGCAGCTGTATTCGTGCAGATGGTCTAATATCCTGTTGACAACCCGGCGGATAGCACGGGTGTTTTCGCAAATCTCTTCGAGATTGTTCAGGCATTTGCATTCTTTTCCGGTATGTTTTTCTTTTGCTGTCATTTTGGAATGATAACGAGGCAGAAGTATTTAAGGTTTTTTACACTCGAATATATGAAATTCTTAAATATATTTTAAAAAATATTTTATGTGTGTAACTTTAGCGTGTGCTTCGGTTTTAATGTGCTTGCAGAATCGATCCCAAAGAATAAGCTCGATCAGCTTGCCCTCTATGAGGAGCTGTTTTGATACTCCATATACCTGTCAATACAATACAGTGCATCCTCCATCGTCATTAAATCCTCTATCCACTGTTGAACACAAACCTTTGGATCAGTTAGATTCAGAATATCTTCAGATTTATAAGTTTGGTTTCTATCGGCTTTTATATTAAGCTTTGTATCCATATTGAGCTGGCTTGATTCCTCGAACGAAACGGTGGAGTTGCTTTTCTCAATTAACTCTTTGTCCTCCCTTATGCCTGTTCCCAAGAACCTTAATATTATGACTACAGTCAGTATAAATAACAAGCTCACAATGACAACTATGATTACCTGTTTTGTTTTCCTGTGATAAGAATTGTTTCTTATTGGTATGCCCATTGTAAAATTTGGTGGCACTACTATTTATATTTTTTGGTTACACTCTTACCGCATTATGCGAAAGTGTCCGGCGTCAATTATAATTTCCCTTCAACGACAGTTATTTTTACCGTTACTTCATAACACTTACCTTAGCTTATAGCCTTTAGGAGGTGCCCCCATGGGGGGCAAAATTTCGGACATTACGTGTCCTTATTTTTCCGTCTCTGAGCTTCCTCAGCTCGGTAGCTCGGTACATTCAATTCAAGGATCACACTATGATGTACCAGCCGGTCGATCGCTGCTGCAGTGGTCATCGGATCCTTAAAGATGACTTCCCATTTACTGAACGGCAGATTGCTGGTAATCAACACGCTGCCACGTTCATAACAATGAGCTAATAAGGTAAACAGCACCTCCATCTCCTCGCGGTTCTGTTTGACATAGCCGAAGTCATCTATCATCAATGCCTCGTACTGTGACAGCTTCTTGAGCCATTTGTCCAGCTTCAACTCCTGCTTGGCTCGTAATAACTCCTGCAACATCATATCACACGTAGTAAAGTAAACCTTTTTTCCCTGCCGGGCAAGTTCATGACAGATACCACACAGTAAATGTGTCTTACCGCTGCCGGGTTTGCCAAATGCAAGAATATTCTCTGTTCTGTCAACAAATGAACCTTCCAAAAGAATTTTGACCTGCTGACGTATCTTCAACGGCATACGTTTAAAATCAAAGTTTGCCATGGTCTTTTCCATAGGAAGCTTTGAGGCTTTTACCAGCCTTGCGATTTTATTGGCTCTGCGAACATCACACTCACGCTGAGCCAATTCCAATAGATATTGTGAATAACCCATATCTTCGGCGATAGCCTTCTGAGCGAACTCGGCGTAATATTCACGGAACATCGGCAGGTGAAGTTCTTTGAGAAGGTTTACAAGCTGATTATCCAGATCATTTTTACTCATACCAGTAGTGCCTCCGCCGATTCAAGTAGACAGTCATAACTGTTCAGATCAATATCGCCAACACAAACGTCAGTGACATCCGGCGGCTGTTGTTCGGATTTGACTATTTGTTCTACCATATCAAAATCAATCGCATCTGCATGGTTGATCAGGAACCGCAAAGCTTCATTGACAGATGTCTGGCTTTCGTTGGCAGCTAATTCAAGAATTTTCAGATACTGCTTATTACCCTGCTTCATCCCATGTTGATCACGCAGGAGATCATATGCGATCCTGAACTGACTTGTGGGAAACATATCATCTTTATAGCAATAGTTCTCAAACGCCCCGGGTTTGCGAACAAGGGTATCTATAACGTGGCGGTAATTGATGTAATGACCGTTTTCACCGTGTAATCTGGGCAATACTTCAATTCTTCTTTGAGCATACCAGACTTCGATATGTTCGGCATATATTCGAACGTCAACATTTTCTCCCCTAAGCCTGCTGTGAACAGAATAGCTGTTCTTAAGAACTCGGACCGTGCAGCCACGACTTACCCTGCATTTATCCCTGGTGAAATCTTCATGCCTGCGGGTTGGCAATTGCCGCAGAACCTTTAACTCTTCGGCCAAGAGTTTTGTGCGGCCGGTATTGAGTTGGTCGAGCAGCTTTTCAAGAAACATTTCATAATCTTTCCTGCTGTTAAAATCTCTGCTTCCTCTAAGGATTAACGCCTGTTCAACAGCTCTCTTTAACCTGTGATGACGCTGCTCTATATCGCCGTTTTCATTCGGACAGTGAGGCTGGATTTTACAGCTTTGGAAACCATAATGATTCGCAAGACCCTGATAGTTAGCCGTGAATTCCTCAGGATTGCCTACCTTGTTAACCGCACAGGTTAAATTATCAGTCCTATGATAGCGTGGTATGCCGCCTAACTTCCAGAGGGCATTTTGAATACCGGCACTTAAACTTTCATAGCTTTCTGAAAAACATACCGTGACGGTTTCCCAGTTCGACAAACACAATACAAAATGGTACAGCATGTGAATAAAAGGTATGCCGCAAATGGTGATACCCAGCTTATTCATCCTGGTAAAGTCTGATTCGCACCATTGGCCGGGTTTATAGATTTGTGGAAAAAACACTTCCTGAGCCGGACCGGACAAGGCTTTCCATTGTTTTACTCGTCTCTGGAAGGTTCTTAATTCGCTGTCCTGGTATTTACCGGGATATTCACGCTGCAGAGCCTCAAAAAGCGATTTAGATTCAAGACCGGAGTTGTTTTTGAGGAATTCTTCAACCCATGGCCAATCCCCTGCAAAGGCATCCGGATGGGTGGGCCAGTCGTGGATAGCTTGGCATTGGCTGGCAGCACGCCCGTTTTTAAATACTTGCGGGCGGTTTTAGTGCTTATACCAGCCTTGTCTGCAAGCTGATATAAGGTCTTGCATTTGTTTTTCATAGCGAACAATCTCCTTACCTGTTTGTCTTTAACCATCTGAAATCTCCTGACTTAATGAGTTTCAGATAGCATATTCCAACTTTAATTCATCCGGAACTTTTAACTGTCGCCGGAAGGTAAGAATAATTGTCGCTGATCATAAGGCCGACCTCGAACTGAGGTGCTGCCTGCGGCAATTCAATGCCAAGTTCTCTTGCACGAAGGTACTCTTCATAGTAAAGGGTATGGGTCTTCTGCTTCTGGAAGTATCTGTAATACTCCATTTCGATAGCTGTTTTGAGCTGCTTAAAGGCCTGATTTTCCACTAACCTCGTTCTTGCAGGGAGCATTAAGCGAATATCGGTCTTATCTGTGATATCCACCAGAATCATAATGCCAGGTCTGCTCGTACCGGGCCAGTAATCAAGCTCAGCGACCTGGCCATGAAAATTCACAAGCACTTTGTCGTGATGCCAGGTGTTAACCCAGTGGCTGTGATATTTGGATATCTCTTTTGTGACTTCAATTTTGCAGCCTGGTTTTTCATAATACACAGACTCATTACCGCAAAACGGCATCTGGTGACAGTACTTGCCGCCCACGATAACTCTGATACCGGCAAAAACCGCATGGTTTTCGACAAGCTCCTTATCCCATGGCTTTTCATCCCTGAATTTAACGATAGTTCCCTTCACTTGCTGCGGGATTCTTGTTACCTGAACGGGTTTACCTACCCAACCATCCTTATCTATAATTATTTGCCTGTCTCTGGATGTAATGGTTACTTCTTTGGGTGCCAGGCTGAAAAGTCCTACTCCTGCCGGGTCTTCGCCTGCCTCGAGTTTTTCATCCCAGCCGCTGCCTCCTAAATCCAGCAACTTCTGGAAATCCTCAATACCAGAGCCGTTATCTTCAACGGTTACATATCCCTCCTTGTTTGTAATTCTTACCTCTGTCGCTTTCGCTCTTCTTGCGTTCTGCAGAATCTCAATGACTCTGCCTTCGGCAGTGCCTGTAAATAGCCTGTCTGCCTTAGTCAACAACCTTGGATTTACTTTTGCACAAATTGTTTCCTGCATGGTTACACCTTGCCTTCCTTAAAAAAAATGGATGGGATATTTTTAGAAAAATCATTCCATCCGGGGTTAAAAAGAAAAATTGAATTCAAACTACAATTCCACTGAAACAAATATTGAAAGATTTACGGGTTTAGCTGTATAAATCGGTTTCTGCAGATTCATTTTGCTGGGCGGCTTCTTTATGTCCCATAAGGTACTCATAAGCCTTCTGCAGGGCTAATATGGCCTTAGGAAGGTCATTTATACTCAGGCTGTTGGTTCCGTTCCATTGACCGGTTTTATCCTTGTACCTTACCTCAATAACAACCTTTGGCAGTGGAATTGATTTGCCTGCCTTTTCAATTGTGTTTCTAAAGACCGCTGCTCTGACAGCTCCAACTTTGAAAACAGTTTCTGGTTTATTTGACATTTTCCGGTTATTCCTTATCGATTGGTTAATACCAATCAGTACGATCGTACTAATAGAGTGAAGTTTATAAACTTTTTGCTGATGCTGAATATATCCAGGCCGAGAGACGACGTATTGAAAAACGCTATTGAAAAGCGTTTTGTAGATAGAACGACTGGTTCGAGGCCGGGTATAGATAATCAGCAGCAGGCGAAATTGCCGTCTGCGCCGATGCTGGGTTCATGGCATCTGGTGGGACGATAGCAGAAAGAATACAGTAAAGAACATGCTATGAATCAGGGTTCATGCTTAATGTTAAGTGGCATGGCTAAAGCTAAGAAAGATTTGTTCTGTTTTGGGGTATTTCGGTGAAATACCTTATTCCAAGGCCGGAAAGCCTCAAAATCAGAGGTTTTGTAAATTCAATCGCATAAATATGCCAGGTTGTTTCCATTGAAGTTTAGTTGGTAAAATAACTTATACTGGAATTTATCTGGTTTTGTGTGATTGAGTTTTATAAACCTTGTTCTGTTGTAAAGACTTCCAGGTATTTAAATCTTTCGCTGGGAACAAAAAGTTTATTAAGGCAACTGATTTCACATTTCAGGAAAAGATGGAAGGCCAAACAATATCTACAACTCAGAAAAAGAAAACGTCAAAAAAATATGAACGTTTCGGAGAAATTATAAGGCACTTTACCCTCGACGAGATCCAGCAACTTTTTGATAGTATTGACAACTATAAACATAAACTGATGTTCGAGGTCATCTATGAGCTTGGCTGCCGGGTAGGTGAATTTGTAAGGGTTCAGATCAAACACTTAAACTTCAACAGAAGCACTGTTTTCTTTCCTGCTGAAAATACCAAGACAAAACATACAAGAATAAGTTATCTACCAAAAGGTTTGACCAATGAAATCAAAAGCATGTTGAAACAGAAAGGTTTAATGAGTAAGCGAGGCGACAGAGTAAGAATGCCGGAGGCCTACCTATTTCACCCCGGAAGACGTTGGAATAGGCAATATACGGAAAATAGAATCAGGCAGATATTTCAGAAATATGTTGCCAAAGCCGGCTTACATCAGGTCTATGGCAAGGATAGCTTAGGCAGAAACCTAAAAATGTTCACCGTTCATAGTTTAAGACATTCACATATCTATGGATACATTGTAGATAAAAATGTGCCTTTGCCAATTGTCCAGAGGCAAGTAGGACATCGCAGCCTGAAGACCACTTCTGTATATTTGCAACCCTCAACTGAGAGCATGGCTGAGGCTTATAATGCGGTTCGCAATAAAGAAAAATGAAAACATCTCCCCGAACCTACGACCTCCTGCGTGCCGAAAAGGCACTCCAATTATAACCTTTGTCAAATAAAGACTTATGTGGCTTATTTTAGCCTATAATCAGACTACACACTGGATACCCACTGGCAGCCTACCTTGCCCGCTGAAATATGCCATTTGAAGAATCTTAAAATGCTGGATTTATCGGGCTGTGGGTTGAAGGCCTTGCCCTCTGAAATCGGGCAACTAAAGCACCTCACAGACCTTTTTTGTGCAAATAATGCCATAAAATCACTTCCAAGAGAAATCGGGGGATATGATGAGCCTGGCAATATTGCATCTCAACTCAAATAAACTAAAAGAACTGCCTCCCATGATGGGCCACCTGGGTAAACTGCAACTCATGTCATTGGGTCACAGTAATTTGACCTCGCTTCCTGGGGAATTCCAAGACTTGAAGCAATTATATCGGCTCAGCCTGGAAGGCAATAAACTGAGTTTGACAAAGGAGGATTTCGCTGGTTTTTCTAATTTGAGGTCAGTTCAATTTGACGGGCAGCGAGTAGAACTGCTTGAAGTAAGTAGGCTTGTGTAGTTTTGAAAGGAATGCAATGGGTGCTGTGCTGATAGTGATACTGATTTTGATGATTTTGAATCCCAGTCCGCTTCTGCTACTGTGCCTGATTGTAGTTGCCGCGTTGCTGGGTTCAAAAAGATGAGAGGTGAGAGGGGTGGGGGCTATTCAATACCCTTTTCGTAATTCTATATATCCCGCTTTAAAAGTCTTATAAATTACGCATTTTTAACCATAAAAACCGCTTGCATTATCATGTTTTAGGTGGTAGTATTCGGCAAAATTTGATTGAACTAAAGCAGGGGTAAGAATGGCAAAGGAAGCCGATAAAAGCGGGAAAGCTATTGTACATAAGATGGATGGGAAGTCGTTAAGCCCTCAAAAGGAGCTTGCCGAACTTCTAAAAGCACAGTTTCCTTTAGTTTTTTCCGAAGGAAAGGTTAATCCCGATAAACTCCGAACAGCATTAGGCGAAGAACTCGATACCGATAATGAACGTTACGGGCTGTTATGGGCGGGAAAGACGGATTGTTTCAGGCATATTCAGGAAACGACAACGGCAACTCTTAAACCCGTTAAAAGCGAATCTATTGACTTCGATAAGACGCAGAATATCTTCATCGAGGGCGATAACTCGTCGCTTGTCGCTCGTAAGGATTTAAAAGAAACGAGTCACGAGAAACGAGAGACGAGCAACGAAATAGTTTGTTTGGCGGAGAGGATTACAAAGAAGTTTGTTGATAAGGTCTTGGCGGAAAAACCGGAAAGATTTACCTGCTTGGATGTTGCCTTTAAGAATAACGACCAGTTAAAAACAAACACAACATTACAAATGGAATCGGCGAAGATAGAATTTAAGGTGATATGACCACATTTATTTAGTAAATTTGGTTCATTTGCCCGATATTTTACTTGGGAAAATGAAAACCTATTATTCAAAGGGTCCCAATACGAGATGTTACAAATAAGGCAGCAAATACTTGATGGCTTTAAAAGCTGTGGATATAAAAATAACCTTCTTCAAGAAAGCTACCAATATTTTGACGGTAAAGAAAGCAGAACTGCTGAAATAGTCGGTTTCTATCAACCCACATATAATTCTGCCACCGCCTGCATAGCGGCAATTGATAAAACCAAATTGAATGAAAAGAAGATTGAAACAGAATTGTTGCCTTATCAATTGCTTGGTTGTCCTGTGTTGTTGGTTTATGACGATAGCGGTGTACAATTTTGGAAAAACTCCGGCATTCAAGTGGCGTTTCACGAACAAATTGAACCAAAAACTCTAAGTGGTTTTTTCAGTAAATATAAAAAAGATTTCTTCCCCGAAAGCATCCACAGGGCTAAAACAATTGGCCGCGTAAAAAAAGAGTACCAACTTTCGTTTGCTGATATTGGCAGTTTGATGGGGATTGTTGAAGAAAAAGAAGGAAAATATTTATCTGAACTTACAGAAAAAATTATAAAATCCCTTAAAGCAAATTGTGCAAGTATTAATGAAGATAAGAAATTTGGTAAATGGCTTGTTCAGGCGGCCTTTTGGTTGATAGGCGCCAAGATTTTAAAAGATAAGCAGGTACCGCGATTTAAAAATCTTGAAATCTCAAATGTAGCTGATTTGATTAAACGGGTGCAGGGACATTATAGCGCAACCGAGATGCTTGATATCTCAAATAACATACAGAAGAAAGCGTTTGAAAAAATTGCAAAAGAAATTGCGATGATATCAAGTTTTGCCCATCTAACAACAGAGTCGCTTGCTTATGTTTATGAAAATGCGCTGGTAAGAAAAGAAACAAGAAAATTGTTTGGCACTCATGCCACGCCCTCATGGCTGGTTAATTATATAGTATTGGAACTGATTGATTGGATTGAAGCTATCCCGCAGGCAAAAAGAATTATTCTTGAACCGGCTTGTGGACACGCACCGTTTTTGACGACTGGAGCAAAATTACTGACTGACCCTCTTCTTTATAAAGGTGTTGAAAAAGACAGACATGATTATCTCAAACGACATCTTATAGGGATAGACGTGGACAGCTTTGCCGAAGAAATTGCCAAGTTAGCACTTACTTTAGCTGATATTCCAAACCCCAATGGATGGAATATTCAACATTCAGATATTTATGAAAATGATATTTTGAAAAAGGCGGCCCAAAAAGCCACAATACTCTTTTGCAATCCCCCTTTTGAGGATTTCAAAAAAGAGAAGCAAAAATATAATAATATCAAAACTGGCAACAAGGCCGCTGAAGTTCTTGAAAAGACATTGTCTTACCTGCCTGATGATTCTGTTTTCGGAATTATTTTGCCTCAAGGTTTTCTACATAGAAGAAATCTCGCTGATTTGAGGAAATATATTTTAGATAATTTCGAATTGCGAACAATCTGCAATCTGCCGGACAATGTATTTGCTAAAGGCAAACATCTGTCAACTGTTCTGCTTGCCCGCAAGAGACAAAGTAAAGCAAAAATTGTTTATTTAAGAATAAATAATAAGGATATCGAAACTTTTAAAAATACCTATCAAGCCTCGAGTGAAATAATTGATAAGGATACTTTTTATCATGCTCAAGATTATAGTTTTAGAATACCGGCACTAAAAGATATTTGGGATTATTGCAAGCGTTTTCACAAAATAAAAGAATATGCAGTAATTGGAAGAGGAATTGAATATAAGCATTTCGAAAAATCCGTTCAAAAACATAAATTTCCTGATTCGACGAAAGGTTTTGGAAATTTTGAACGAATAATCAATGGGAAAAAGGGCAGGGTTGATATCCAAATTACTGAATTGCCGGATTATTATTGGCTAAGTACTAAAGCAGGCGATATTGCTAATCAACGGTACGGCCTTAAGGAAAATATCCCTCAAGTTATTGCTAATTATGCAAGATCTGGGGGAGACGCATGGAGGATAAAAGGATTTATAGATTTGAAAGGTTTGCCAGTAACCAAACATTTTCTTGTGATAAGACCCAAACCGGAAAAGAATATCCCCTTAAATGTTATCTGGGCACTTATTAATTCGCCCTTTGCAAATGCATATATGTATTGCCATTGTATGGAACGACTTAATATGGAGGGTACTTTGCGAAACATGCCTGTGCCATTTGAATCGCAAGATTTTTCAAAATTGAATATTTGTGTACAGGATTACTTTGCATATTCTCAACAGCATCCGTTCGCTTTGCAAAATAAAAGTGATGAAAAAAAACGGCAGCTGCTTTTATCTATTGATGCTGAAATTCTGCGACTGTACCAATTGCCTCCCCGGATAGAAAGAGAACTGCTCAACTTTTTTGAAGGCATTCAGCGAAAGGGAGTAGATTTTAAATTTGACAGATATTATGAAACAGGATTTGAATCATATATACCGTTACATATCTACATTTCGAATGATTACAGAAATTCAACTTTTAAAAACGTACAAAAGTGGGTTGATCGCAATAGAACTCCGCAAGTTATCGAGGCTTTCGAGATTGCTTCAAAGGAGAGAAGCGGAAAATGAAAGATTGTTTGTTGGATACAAATATCTGGTCTGGTTGGTTTAGAAATGAATCTTATATAATTTCTGAAATTCAAAAGATAGTTTCAAACTCACGGCTTTACCTTTCAGCTATAGTATGGGGAGAAGTTATATACGGAGCCCATGTAAATCCTAAATTTAGTTTTGAGGAATATAGCGAATTTATTTCTGGTTATAAACCTTATTCTTTCCCCATTGATAAGGCTGTTGCACAGGAATATGGTAAGCTTAAGGCAAGCCTATTTGAAAGCAAATCGGAAAAGACGTTAAGGTTAAGTGACCCTCGTGCGAGTCAACTTGAAAGCCCGATCCCTTCAAAGCTGATGGGGGTCGATGAAAATGATTTATGGATAGTTTCTGAGGCACTGGCATATAATTTAATTCTAATTACAGCTGACAAGCGAATGCTGCATTTGCTCGAAATTGCACCCAAGGAACTAGAATATAAAATTTTAAAGAAAACATAGTGTCCGGCGTCAATTATAATTTCCCTTCAACGACAGTTATTTTTACCGTTACTTCATAACACTTACCTTAGCTTATAGCCTTTAGGAGGTGCCCCCCATGGGGGGCAAAATTTCGGACATTACGTGTCCTTATTTTTCCGTCTCTGAGCTTCCTCAGCTCGGTAGCTCGGTACATTCAATTCAAGGATCACACTATGATGTACCAGCCGGTCAATCGCTGCTGCAGTGGTCATCGGATCCTTAAAGATGACTTCCCATTTACTGAACGGCAGATTGCTGGTAATCAACACGCTGCCACGTTCATAACAATGAGCTAATAAGGTAAACAGCACCTCCATCTCCTCGCGGTTCTGTTTGACATAGCCGAAGTCATCTATCATCAATGCCTCGTACTGTGACAGCTTCTTGAGCCATTTGTCCAGCTTCAACTCCTGCTTGGCTCGTAATAACTCCTGCAACATCATATCACACGTAGTAAAGTAAACCTTTTTTCCCTGCCGGGCAAGTTCATGACAGATACCACACAGTAAATGTGTCTTACCGCTGCCGGGTTTGCCAAATGCAAGAATATTCTCTGTTCTGTCAACAAATGAACCTTCCAAAAGAATTTTGACCTGCTGACGTATCTTCAACGGCATACGTTTAAAATCAAAGTTTGCCATGGTCTTTTCCATAGGAAGCTTTGAGGCTTTTACCAGCCTTGCGATTTTATTGGCTCTGCGAACATCACACTCACGCTGAGCCAATTCCAATAGATATTGTGAATAACCCATATCTTCGGCGATAGCCTTCTGAGCGAACTCGGCGTAATATTCACGGAACATCGGCAGGTGAAGTTCTTTGAGAAGGTTTACAAGCTGATTATCCAGATCATTTTTACTCATACCAGTAGTGCCTCCGCCGATTCAAGTAGACAGTCATAACTGTTCAGATCAATATCGCCAACACAAACGTCAGTGACATCCGGCGGCTGTTGTTCGGATTTGACTATTTGTTCTACCATATCAAAATCAATCGCATCTGCATGGTTGATCAGGAACCGCAAAGCTTCATTGACAGATGTCTGGCTTTCGTTGGCAGCTAATTCAAGAATTTTCAGATACTGCTTATTACCCTGCTTCATCCCATGTTGATCACGCAGGAGATCATATGCGATCCTGAACTGACTTGTGGGAAACATATCATCTTTATAGCAATAGTTCTCAAACGCCCCGGGTTTGCGAACAAGGGTATCTATAACGTGGCGGTAATTGATGTAATGACCGTTTTCACCGTGTAATCTGGGCAATACTTCAATTCTTCTTTGAGCATACCAGACTTCGATATGTTCGGCATATATTCGAACGTCAACATTTTCTCCCCTAAGCCTGCTGTGAACAGAATAGCTGTTCTTAAGAACTCGGACCGTGCAGCCACGACTTACCCTGCATTTATCCCTGGTGAAATCTTCATGCCTGCGGGTTGGCAATTGCCGCAGAACCTTTAACTCTTCGGCCAAGAGTTTTGTGCGGCCGGTATTGAGTTGGTCGAGCAGCTTTTCAAGAAACATTTCATAATCTTTCCTGCTGTTAAAATCTCTGCTTCCTCTAAGGATTAACGCCTGTTCAACAGCTCTCTTTAACCTGTGATGACGCTGCTCTATATCGCCGTTTTCATTCGGACAGTGAGGCTGGATTTTACAGCTTTGGAAACCATAATGATTCGCAAGACCCTGATAGTTAGCCGTGAATTCCTCAGGATTGCCTACCTTGTTAACCGCACAGGTTAAATTATCAGTCCTATGATAGCGTGGTATGCCGCCTAACTTCCAGAGGGCATTTTGAATACCGGCACTTAAACTTTCATAGCTTTCTGAAAAACATACCGTGACGGTTTCCCAGTTCGACAAACACAATACAAAATGGTACAGCATGTGAATAAAAGGTATGCCGCAAATGGTGATACCCAGCTTATTCATCCTGGTAAAGTCTGATTCGCACCATTGGCCGGGTTTATAGATTTGTGGAAAAAACACTTCCTGAGCCGGACCGGACAAGGCTTTCCATTGTTTTACTCGTCTCTGGAAGGTTCTTAATTCGCTGTCCTGGTATTTACCGGGATATTCACGCTGCAGAGCCTCAAAAAGCGATTTAGATTCAAGACCGGAGTTGTTTTTGAGGAATTCTTCAACCCATGGCCAATCCCCTGCAAAGGCATCCGGATGGGTGGGCCAGTCGTGGATAGCTTGGCATTGGCTGGGCAGCACGCCCGTTTTTAAATACTTGCGGGCGGTTTTAGTGCTTATACCAGCCTTGTCTGCAAGCTGATATAAGGTCTTGCATTTGTTTTTCATAGCGAACAATCTCCTTACCTGTTTGTCTTTAACCATCTGAAATCTCCTGACTTAATGAGTTTCAGATAGCATATTCCAACTTTAATTCATCCGGAACTTTTAACTGTCGCCGGAAGGTAAGAATAATTGTCGCTGATCAAGTGGCGATATTTATAAGTTTGTCCTTTGAGATATTTCTGTTTTTGATACCAGCAAGTGAACTTTTATTGGCATCTAGAAGAGACTGCCAGCTTGTAAAATCCGGGCTTGTGAATATGCAGTTCTTCTCATCAGGAACAGCTAATTTTCTCAGTATTTTACATTCCATTTTGTATAAGTTCCTGCTGGATAATATCCATATAATATTTCATTCTTAACCGCGGCACTTCCAGATACCCGCCGAAATTTCTTTTTGGGTCATGATAAATCAAAGGTACGGCTATTTCATGGATTCGAACATTGGCTGCCGAACCTGAATCCATAACTGAAGCGGCAGGCCATACCCATTTTCGGTCAGTTTCAGCTTTTTAAGGGATTCGACCCTGTACGCCTTGAACCCGCAGAAAGAGTCAGTCAACTTGAGATTAAGCATCTGGTTTAACAATATGGTAATTTTTTTGTTTATTATGACTCTCTCAGGAGGCGGTTTTGCAGTACCATTATTTTCGGGATCAAGATATCTTGAGCCGCTTATAATATCGGCATCATCCTTTTCTATCTCATTATAAAACAGCGGTATGCAGGAAGGCTGGTGCTGATGATCACAATCCATTGTTATTATCCAGTGAAAACCTTCCTCCTGATCAGCGACAATTATTCTTACCTTCCGGCGACAGTTAAAAGTTCCGGATGAATTAAAGTTGGAATATGCTATCTGAAACTCATTAAGTCAGGAGATTTCAGATGGTTAAAGACAAACAGGTAAGGAGATTGTTCGCTATGAAAAACAAATGCAAGACCTTATATCAGCTTGCAGACAAGGCTGGTATAAGCACTAAAACCGCCCGCAAGTATTTAAAAACGGGCGTGCTGCCCAGCCAATGCCAAGCTATCCACGACTGGCCCACCCATCCGGATGCCTTTGCAGGGGATTGGCCATGGGTTGAAGAATTCCTCAAAAACAACTCCGGTCTTGAATCTAAATCGCTTTTTGAGGCTCTGCAGCGTGAATATCCCGGTAAATACCAGGACAGCGAATTAAGAACCTTCCAGAGACGAGTAAAACAATGGAAAGCCTTGTCCGGTCCGGCTCAGGAAGTGTTTTTTCCACAAATCTATAAACCCGGCCAATGGTGCGAATCAGACTTTACCAGGATGAATAAGCTGGGTATCACCATTTGCGGCATACCTTTTATTCACATGCTGTACCATTTTGTATTGTGTTTGTCGAACTGGGAAACCGTCACGGTATGTTTTTCAGAAAGCTATGAAAGTTTAAGTGCCGGTATTCAAAATGCCCTCTGGAAGTTAGGCGGCATACCACGCTATCATAGGACTGATAATTTAACCTGTGCGGTTAACAAGGTAGGCAATCCTGAGGAATTCACGGCTAACTATCAGGGTCTTGCGAATCATTATGGTTTCCAAAGCTGTAAAATCCAGCCTCACTGTCCGAATGAAAACGGCGATATAGAGCAGCGTCATCACAGGTTAAAGAGAGCTGTTGAACAGGCGTTAATCCTTAGAGGAAGCAGAGATTTTAACAGCAGGAAAGATTATGAAATGTTTCTTGAAAAGCTGCTCAACCAACTCAATACCGGCCGCACAAAACTCTTGGCCGAAGAGTTAAAGGTTCTGCGGCAATTGCCAACCCGCAGGCATGAAGATTTCACCAGGGATAAATGCAGGGTAAGTCGTGGCTGCACGGTCCGAGTTCTTAAGAACAGCTATTCTGTTCACAGCAGGCTTAGGGGAGAAAATGTTGACGTTCGAATATATGCCGAACATATCGAAGTCTGGTATGCTCAAAGAAGAATTGAAGTATTGCCCAGATTACACGGTGAAAACGGTCATTACATCAATTACCGCCACGTTATAGATACCCTTGTTCGCAAACCCGGGGCGTTTGAGAACTATTGCTATAAAGATGATATGTTTCCCACAAGTCAGTTCAGGATCGCATATGATCTCCTGCGTGATCAACATGGGATGAAGCAGGGTAATAAGCAGTATCTGAAAATTCTTGAATTAGCTGCCAACGAAAGCCAGACATCTGTCAATGAAGCTTTGCGGTTCCTGATCAACCATGCAGATGCGATTGATTTTGATATGGTAGAACAAATAGTCAAATCCGAACAACAGCCGCCGGATGTCACTGACGTTTGTGTTGGCGATATTGATCTGAACAGTTATGACTGTCTACTTGAATCGGCGGAGGCACTACTGGTATGAGTAAAAATGATCTGGATAATCAGCTTGTAAACCTTCTCAAAGAACTTCACCTGCCGATGTTCCGTGAATATTACGCCGAGTTCGCTCAGAAGGCTATCGCCGAAGATATGGGTTATTCACAATATCTATTGGAATTGGCTCAGCGTGAGTGTGATGTTCGCAGAGCCAATAAAATCGCAAGGCTGGTAAAAGCCTCAAAGCTTCCTATGGAAAAGACCATGGCAAACTTTGATTTTAAACGTATGCCGTTGAAGATACGTCAGCAGGTCAAAATTCTTTTGGAAGGTTCATTTGTTGACAGAACAGAGAATATTCTTGCATTTGGCAAACCCGGCAGCGGTAAGACACATTTACTGTGTGGTATCTGTCATGAACTTGCCCGGCAGGGAAAAAAGGTTTACTTTACTACGTGTGATATGATGTTGCAGGAGTTATTACGAGCCAAGCAGGAGTTGAAGCTGGACAAATGGCTCAAGAAGCTGTCACAGTACGAGGCATTGATGATAGATGACTTCGGCTATGTCAAACAGAACCGCGAGGAGATGGAGGTGCTGTTTACCTTATTAGCTCATTGTTATGAACGTGGCAGCGTGTTGATTACCAGCAATCTGCCGTTCAGTAAATGGGAAGTCATCTTTAAGGATCCGATGACCACTGCAGCAGCGATCGACCGGCTGGTACATCATAGTGTGATCCTTGAATTGAATGTACCGAGCTACCGAGCTGAGGAAGCTCAGAGACGGAAAAATAAGGACACGTAATGTCCGAAATTTTGCCCCCCATGGGGGGCACCTCCTAAAGGCTATAAGCTAAGGTAAGTGTTATGAAGTAACGGTAAAAATAACTGTCGTTGAAGGGAAATTATAATTGACGCCGGACATGGGATCAATTATTGTCGATAACATATGCACCCCAAGTAAAGACATTTTGTGTCCTATGGAATGTTTTCCCACAGGAGCCGCTTCTTTGATGTAAACTCCTGTTTTGGATTTTTGGTAGCTCTCAGCATCTTCGCTACTGAACATCGGTCGCTGTCCGGGCCAGTAAACCCACAGGAAATCACCGTCCCCAATAATGATTCCACCTTTTTCGCCTTTACTGCCAGTTGCTTCTACACGGAAATAGTTCGGCTTTTTCATCCAAATTGTATATGTACATCCCATTTCCTGGCTAGCTGCATCCCATTTATAGTTGCTTTCGTACGATAAGCTCTCAGCCGTACGCATGGTTTCGATCATTTTGTCATAAAGGGCATGTGCCACGGGTTCATCTGGAAAAGATATTACAGAAAGTTGTACCGGTTGTCTCCAAAAATAAAAAACTGACCATCCGAGTATTACTCCTAAAACTACAGTCCAAACAACAACTTTCTTTTTCATGTTAATACCACATATCTTAACCCTGACTTTTTTGGGAACAAACTTCAAAAATTTACATAAATGGCTCTGCAATATTACTTCCAAAGATAACATTGCAAAAAATTAAATTTTAACATACATTATAGATAGACTGACAGACAGAGTCAAAGCAATAATATTATGGGGAAATTAGCGGGTGCGACAAATTTTTCTGGCGCGAAAGATAGGTAATCTGTAGAATATGGGTAATTTGGTTTTAGGATGTATAACATTATTTTACAGGAGTCTATTATGGACAAAACAAAGTTGCCGGAAATTGAAATCGAGAAATTAAAACAATTATTGAAAGAGGACTTTGATGATTGCATTGCCGAGGTCGTTAAAGCGATAGACAGCGCAAAAGTCGGTTCGATCATTGATGACAGCGAGGAACCAGTTCGAGTAGCTACTGGCAAGCTGCGGCAGAAGATATTCCAGAGAGCATTGCAGCTAAAAATGAATGCGGCTGATGCCGCTTTTTCCCCCTCAAAACAGGCGTGAACGGCTTAGGCAGATAGTTGAATCCGAAGGTAATCTGGCCTGCCAAATTCAACAAAAGGGATTACTTGAAATTAGTTTTGGTGCGGAGGATTGTAAAACTGTCCCTGATGGTCTTTCGCGTGTACCGCCTAAAAGCGATTCGGAATTTGTGGCCTGTATGGAAGATATTCTGGACATTTATTAAAGGCCTTATGACGCACAGTTTCCGGTTGTGTGTATGGATGAGCAGCCGGTACATTTGATTGGCGAAAGTAGAATCGCCTTGCCGATACAGGTTGGCCAAACTGAAAGATACGATTATCAATACAGACGTAATGGAACAGCGGTTAATTTTATGTTTACTGAGCCATTGGCCTCGTGGCGAAAAGTGGATGTACGAGAAGCCAAAACAATGATTGATTGGGCTCAAGAAATTCGGATATTACTTGATGAGGATTACCCTGACGCAACGAAGGTTATTTTAGTTTGTGATAACCTCAATACGCATAAGGTTGCATCCTTATATGAAGCGTTCGAGCATCAGGAAGCCAAACGATTGCGTGAGCGTCTGGAGTTTCATTATACGTTAAAGCATGGCAGTTGGCTGAATGTTGCAGAGATTGAATTGAGTTTGTTGACTCGGCAGTGTTTGCATCGGCGAATTCCGGATTTAGCAAAATTGCAGCAAGAAGCAAAGGCATGGTATTGTAAATGAAATGTTAATCAAAAAGCTGTGGATTGGCAATTTACCTGTGAAGATGCAAGGATTAAACTTAAAAGACTATATCCACAATTTTAGCTATGACAGAATAGTAGCAATATGACCCTTGTAGCCATGATATATTCTGCCATGCTTTTTCGTGTAACTGGCGGCCTTGTCTTTGGTGCTGGAAATACCGTCTTTGTCTGTTCTGCCCAGAGGCGATTCTATAATAGTAGCATCAACACAGGTGCCTTCCTCAAGTATAACGCCACGACTTTTGAGTATAGCGATAGTCTTATCGAATAATGTAGCTATATGGCCATTTACGTTAAGACGCTTGCGAAACTGAACAAAAGTGGTTTCATCCGGTGCAGCCTGTTCCATTTTCAGGCCGACAAATTGTCTGAAGGATATACGGTCATAGAGCATCTCTTCGAGCATAGGGTCGGAAAGATTAAACCACTTTTGCAGCATTATGCACTTTATCATCATTACAAGCGGGTAATTGGATGCTCCACCTTTATCGGTGTTGTTCCTGTACATATCTCTTACAGCCTCTGGCTAATTTGTTTTGAACCCAAAGGTCGATATGGGAAAGATTAAAGTCCATCCCAATGGAATGGTTAAACTGGGTATTACTCATCCAAAGTACAGTTCAGTAACAATTCCTTATGAGGCCTTATCGAAATTTCAAACTCAACCGTGCAGAATCACTATTTTTAACAGTGAACAGAATCAACCGTAGAACAGCAACATATTGGTAAAGAGTAATTATACTGCTTACGATTGAATTTTCCTGTTTTTATGCAGCTTGAATGTGAAAGTTTTCTGTCAGTAATGCTCTCAGTTCCGGCAAATATTTCTTTCTCTTCCGGAAAAAGCTCTCACATGCTCGCTTGAATTCACCAAACGTTTCATAGTAGCGATTGTTCAGCACTTTTTTCTTAAAAAACTTCCAGTACCGTTCAATCAGATTCAGATTCGGCGAGTATGACGGCAAAAAGATCAATTTGATTTTCGTGCCCTCGGTATACTCTTTTAACAAACGTGAACGATAATATCGAGCATTGTCAACAATGATGTAAATCCTTTTGGCCTCCGGATGTTTTGCTTCGATCTTAAAGAACAAATCAATGGTCGAATTCGCATTGATCGTGTCATAAAACCCTGTCGTTGGCTCCAGTGTTTCGATGTTAATCGCACCATTGATATTCAATCGCTGGCGGCCACAGTTGGCTTTGAGTTCTTTTTCCTTTCCCGTCTTAATCCAGCCGTAAGAAGGAATGCTGTTGTGCTGCGGGTGGGTGGCATCGGCGAAATAAATTGGGTCGTTTTGACTTTTGCTTGCCTTGATCTGTTCATATTCCTCGAGAAATGCCTGTTGCTTGATGGGGTCTTGTTTACCGGGAACATGTGTCGGCTTCTTGTAGGAAAATCCAAGACGATGCAGCAAATCGGTGACTCCGCTGACGGAGTAATGGACCACATACTGCTTGTCAATGTGAGCGATAACCGATTTGGCATCGGGGAAAATATGATCTTCGAGATATGCCTCAAGTTCGCTCATTTGATGTTCATCGAGTTTCGGTTCTGCGCCGGGATAGTTGTCATCCAGCAATGCCTGGAAACCGTCTTGCCGATACCGCTCGAAATAGCCCCGTGATGTCTTCTCATCGAAAAGAAGTATCTCGGCCACCTGAGCCGCCGACCATCCCTTTGCTAAAGCAATGACCGCTTTGACCCGGTCGGCCTGACGCTTATCACGCAACGAACGATGCAATGCCTCCAGTTCAGCTATTTTTTCTTTTGACAACTTATAATCCTTCATATACGCTGTTTATCGGACAGAAGGTGCTTTTTGATTGAAAAATACGGAATTTTTCAATCAAGAGTAGTATATAATGAGAATTTTTCACATCCTATTGAAAATTATAGCGACGGAGCCAAACCATACTGCTCCCCGTCAACTGGAAAAAGCCAGATAAAAATTCCACGGAAACTGGCAGCTATCCGCCAATTGCCAGATACCTTACCTTTTTTGTAAGGATGTATTTAACTGAAAATTTATCTTCATCAAGCAGCTACAAATAGGCAGCGGCTTGGCAATTAAACATTTCTGTGTATTTATTATTTAAGTCCATTAGTTCTTCATGTGTCCCAGATTCTATAATGCTTCCTTTTTCAAGAACTATGATTTTATCAGCTAATTTAACATTAGAGAATCTGTGAGATATGATAATAGAAATTTTACCATGTGTAAGCTTTTTAAATTTCTGAAATATTTCATATTCTTGCTTAGCATCTACAGAAGCCGTTGGCTCATCCATGATCAAAATTGGCGAATCAGAAAAAAATGCCCTCGCAAGTGACATCTTTTGCCATTCACCAATCGAAAGTTCTTGCCCTCCTTCAAAGTACCTACTAAGAACTGTATCCCATCCACATTTTGACTTTTCTACATATTCCAATATTCCAGATAGATTTGCTGCCGCCTTCAGACGATTTATATCACCCATAAATTCTATTTTACCAAAGCCAATATTTTCTCTTATAGTAAGCCAATATTGGGCAAAATCTTGGAATATCACACCTATATTTCTTTGCCATTCGGATGAATTAAAATCTTTGAGATTAACTCCATCCACTAAAATTTGCCCTTCATCAATATCATAAAGTCTCGTGAGGAGTTTAACCAGCGTTGTCTTCCCGGAACCATTTTCTCCAACAATTGCAATGTTTTGACCAGGTTTTATTTCAAACGAGACATTCCTAATAACATCCCGTTCAGTTCCTGGATACCGGAAACATACAGATTTAAAGCAAATTCCTTTGCTGATTGGTATGGGAATATGAACCGGTATGGTTGGTTCGATTAGCTTGGGCTCCTGTTTTAAATATGTAATTAAATTACCAATATATAGCCCATTTTCATAGTACATTCCTAAAGATTGTAGTCCTCCATAAACTGTACCAACAACTGCCTCCATAGCCTGATTAAACATTACTACACTTCCAATAGTAATCATTGGGTCCCTAACCGCCCGATTTATGATATAAATATAAAGAGAAACACTGCCAATAATCTGAATAAGAGAACTAATCATCGTTGAGCCATTACGACGAATTGCTAAATCACGGTCTTGGAGATAGAAAGATGAAAAGGAACTTCTCAATAGTTGCATAAGATATTTTTGCAATCCAAACAAACGTATTTCTTTAGCTTCTTTGCTCGAATTAAGCAACCTTTGTAAATAGGTCATTTTTCGTTGTGCTGGAGTTCTTTCATACTGGATATTAAAACCTTTTATACCATATTTGGCACTAATTATAAGGCCAGGCAGAAGCACAACTAATATGACAGGAACAATCCACCAAGCCAATGTAAAGAGTACTCCCATACAAGAGCACGCACTAATCAACTGCCTGGTAGATGTAAGCAGTGATGATATGACAATATAAGGGCGGGAGCCAGCTTCTTGTTGAGCCCGTGTAAGTTTATCATGAAAATTAGAGTTTTCGAAATAGGAAATATCTAACGATTGTGCCTTATTTATTATTATTTCCTGAATATGGTAACCAAGACGACTGCGAAGTAGTTCATCTAATATGCGATATGAATAAGCCAAAACTTCAATAAATATTCTCAATATAATACTGGCAGATAAATATATAATTAATAATCTCTTACCCTCATCTATATTTCCTTGCAGAAAAGTACTTAAGCTATCAATAACCTTTTTCCCCAAGAATAAATATGGGCCAGTTAGGGCTCCTGAAATAATTGTCAGCAAAGGCAAAGCTATACCACATAATGGTTGGGCTTTCCAAATAAGCTTTATTACCCAAGGTATATATTTTACTATTTCAATTTGCTTTTTTATAAAAGAATTTGTTTTTAGCTTTGAAAACATTTATTTATTTCCTCACCGGAGTGTCTTGCTTCATATGACTCAGATAGATTACGAAAAGCCCGCAGATGTTCAAATGTTTGATGTGATTGATATTTTACACAAAACCCTCAACATTCTAAAGCTATTTTTAGGCCTCTTGGGAGAAAATATTCGCCCAAATAATAGGCTATTTCTGATTTTTTATTTGGATAGCAATCCATAAGCTCTTGTGCAGTTATTTCTTCATAAAAAAAGTTGCGTAAGCCTAGAACCTATCCCAAAACCTATGAAAAACCGTGTTTTTACTACTGATAACACAGTTTTATGGGGTTTTGGGATGGATTCTAAAAATATATGGGTCTGCTCAAGTAATTGTTTGCGATTTAATTTATCCTCGCCCAGATGCAAATATGCACTTAAAGCCCAAACATATCCAATTTCATTTTTTGTATCTAATCTAGCTCATTCAAAAGCAGTTGAAGCAGATTTTATTAACTACTTTGGGAAAAACATAAGACAAGCTTGGTAAGGAAGGATTGAGTTGACGATAATTGGTGATTGTACCAATGCTGCTTAAAAGTTCAATAATGAATTTACTCTCTTTGTATTCATTGGCACACTTCACGCATATTTCATTGAGTTTAATACTATAACCATCTTCAAAATTACCAAAAGTGAAGCTATGCAGTGTAATATGCCCTAATTCTTTGTCTTCAATACTAAATAAATGAGCAAGAAACAATATTGCTGCTTTGACTGAGTTTGTATATATTTATCGTTTTCAGGAGTATCGTATTACTATTATGTGATCCAAGTCGTTGAAGATTTGTTTCATTGTTCTATAGTCTTAGGCATTCTATTGCTTAAACGTTTCATATTAGATGTAATAATCAATCCCAAACAGACTCCGTCCCCGTGGGCGACATTGCTCCCTTTTTCTTAAAACGGTATGTCTTCCTGGAAAAATTTCTATTTTGTGCAGAAACTTTCCACACTAACCAAACTATCGCTATAAGCGGAACAGAATGGGAAAATGTTGATTAAAATTTTTCGTTTAAAGAAAATATTAAAATGGGTAACCCGTAAGGCTGTTTTTGTAATAAAAAAAGTAAAATAACCAAAGCCAATTTAAAAATATTTCAAAAACGAACCCGGGTGACTATTTTGAAAAGGTAGAAGTGGTATCTGCTACAATATTCTTGTTATCTAAAGGCAACAGTTTCTTCGTTGCCCTTAAAGCTGCCCTTGAAAAGGGTATCAAGATAGTAAAAAATCGTGCTGCGATAGTAAAGAAATAAGAACGTCTAAATCTTTGTTTTCGTTAGAGTTAAGTGATAAATACAGTTTTTTTGATAAGGTTACAGAAAGAGGGCAGATTGAATCCCGCCTTCTCCGCCTTTTTCCAAGGCTGTTATATTTTTGAAATTGATGGTTTATTTCTCAGACTGCGATTGCGCAAAATTTTGTGGCAATTTCAGTCTGAAAACAGTTCTGGATCCAGTTCCAAACCAGTTCGAAAACAGTTGATAAGTCCTTATTTCACAAGATGTAAGTGCTTTATTTACAAGTAGTCAGAAAACTCATGATTCTGCTCGACACGCAGGAGGTCGCAGGTCCAAATCCTGTCGGGCTATTATTCTTTATAGCAACTCAAGAAAACATATAGCCTTGTCCGATATCTTAATTATGAAACCAACTTCAATAGATTTAAGAGAACGGATAGTGGCTGCATATGATGCTGATGAAGGCACCGGGCGAGAGGTTGCAGATAGGTTCAAGGTTAGCCTCGGACTGGTGAAAAAACTTCTGGCCCAACGTAAAAACCTTGGGACAATTGAACCTCAATATCAAAATGTTGGACGAAGGCCAGCATTTGATGGTGAGAATTTGAAGCAACTCGACAAGTTTCTTCAAAAGCGCACTGATGTAACACTTATGGAAATTCAAGAACATTTCTCCGGCAGTATTTCATGTAGCATCCAGGCCATAGCAAATGCCATTAAGCGTCTTGGCTGGCGCTATAAAAAAAAGCGTTACGAGCCAGTGAACAAGGCAGAGAAGACATCGCACTGAGACGCTGGCTGTGGAAAAAGACACAGTCTTCGATTGATGCGGGCAGACTTGTGTTTATCGATGAATCTGGCGCCAAAACGAATATGACCAGACTGTACGGCAGAGCTGTGGCAGGCCAAAGAGCGGTAGATGATACTCCCTCTGGCCGCTGGCGCACGACAACAATGATTTCATCTGTTAACCTGAACTTTGGATAAGGATGCAAGAAAAACGGCCTGTCTGCCGAAGGGAATAATATCGTTACCAAATATTATTAACCCAATAGGCAAGGAGGCCGTATGGCAATGGATTTTACCAGATTATTTGTAGATGTCGATGATTGGTGGAAGGCTTTGGAAAAAATTTATTCAAAACACCTCATTGAGGACGGAATCCGTAAACGCAACAGACAGAGCAACTTAAGCACCAGTGAAATAATGACCATCCTCATTGCCTTCCAAACCAGTGGCTATCGCACATTCAAGGATTTCTATCACTACTTGCTTGACCACCACCGCCATGATTTTCCCGATATGATCAGCTACGACCGCTTTGTTTATCTGATACCAAGGGCGGTAATCCCAATGTTTGCATATCTGCACGTCTGCGGCATGGACGAGCCCACCGGCATTTCTTTTATTGACAGTACCCCGCTGAAAGTCTGCCATAATAAGCGTATCAGCCGTCATCGTGTATTCGATGGTATTGCTCAAATAGGCAAAACTACGATGGGCTGGTTTTTGGGATTTAAACTGCATCTTATCATAAATGAACGCGGCGGTTTATTGGGCTGCCGGCTGACAGCGGGCAATGTCGATGATCGCAGTGTAGTGGAGGCAATGGCCGATGGTTTGTTCGGAAAGCTCTTTGGCGACAAGGGTTACATCAGTCATAGCCTGTTTGAAAAACTGCTGGCTAAAGGGATTAAACTGGTAACCAATATACGCGCAAATATGAAGTGTCATTTGATGCAATGGCAGGAGAAAATTCTGCTGCGAAAACGTTCGCTGATTGAAACGGTCAACGACACGCTCAAAAATGTCTGCCAGATTGAACATTCTCACCACCGCAGTCCTATCAATTTCTTGGCACATCTTGCAGCCGGGCTTATAGCCTATACGAGACTGCCTAAGAAACCTTCGCTCAAATTTGAAAACGGTAATTGTCAACACGGAGGATTTCTTTGCATCACTCCTTAAACAAAGTTCAGGTTGTTAAGCTTGATAGCTCAACTGCCTGCATGGTCGTTGACGGAGCTACGACCAAAGATATTTTTGAAGCTTATATCGAACAAATACTTTTACCGACCCTCAAAGCAGGAGATATTGTCGTTTTGGATAATCTCTCAGCCCATAAGAGTCAGCATGCCCGTGATTTGATAGAATCTGTTGGAGCTGAACTATGGTATTTGCCGGCATACTCACCGGATTTGAATCCGATAGAAAAGATGTGGAGCAAGATCAAGTCGATTTTGAGAACACTCAAAGCCAGAACAAAAGAGGCACTGATAAATGCTATTGCCAAGGCACTTGAGATGGTTACTGCCAGCGATGCAAAAGGATGGTTTGAATCATGTGGTTATGTCTTTTCTTGAATTGCTATAAAAAGGATTAATCCGAGCCGTCGATTTGCAACAGACCTGCACGTTTAGGCTACTGTTACGCTTCGGTTGTGCTTCGGTCAGCATCATAAGTCTTTATTTTACAAGTATAAACCATTTATTCACAAATACTTACAAACACGAATACCGGACTGAAAATCCGTGTGTCGGTGGTTCAACTCCACTCCTGCCCATTTTCATAATCCCTTGTATCTGCTTTACTTCCAGCGATTTAGCACTTCTCCTGACATGCTAAAAATGGGCATTTGAGACAAGAGTTCGTCAAAAGTTCGTCAATGAGGCTACGAGATTAGACTGAATTTGCCTTGCGAGTCTAAGGTCACTATTTTGCACAGACAAGTAATATTTTCGAGTGGTTTCAATATTCGGTAACCGTCCGACCAACTACAGGTTGCGGATAGTACACAAGTGAAATTTATTTTTACGAAGAATGGGGCTGTCGTTTAGTTGTTTTGAGTTGGGTTTGCTTCTGTGACAGATTTGAAATACAGCTTTTTCCAGTTTGGAGGTGTCAGTTCGGCAATCCGGCTGTTGGGGTGCGTGCTGACACGTTCAAGAACATCCCTGAAATATACGAATGGGTCAATATCACTTAGTTTGCAGCTTGCAACCAGACTGTATATGGTCGCTGCCCTTTGGGCTCCGTTCTCATTGCCGGCAAACAGCCAGTTTTTACGCCCGAGAACAACCATTCTTAAAATCCGTTCTGAAAGATTATTATCTATCGAAAGGATTCCGTTCTCAATATATCTGTTTAATGCTTTCCACTGACCAAGTGCATAATTTATCGCCTTGCCAATTGGACTCTTCGGCAAAATCTGTAGCGACCAGCTATCAATGACTCTGCGAATCTCTTCGAGAATGGGTTTACTCTTTTCCTGACGCAGTGACTTTATACTGTCAGCGTCAAGGTTACGTCTCTTTGCATCACGTTCCACATCGTAGAGACTGCCTATCAATGCGAGCATAATCCCGGCTCGCTCCTTATCAGTCTCAATAGCCTCATCAAACTTGCGCCTGCAATGCGCCAGAGCCTACCTCAGTACATCTGCCTTCGGCAAAGAGCTTGTCGTAACCCTTGTATGCATCCGCCTGTATATATCCGCTGTAACTCCCCAGAAAATTGATAGGCCCATCCCGACATCGTGTCGGTGTAAAATCGAACACAACATTATCACTCATATCGGCATATACCCATAAATAACCGTCATAAGTGCTTTTACGATCCTTGCACTGAACAGGGATGGTCGTATCATCGGTATGAATCTTAGGCGATTTTAACAACTGCCTCTTCATTTCTTTGGCGATAGGCTCAAGCAGACCGGCACATTGCCCTACCCAGTCACACATAGTGGAACGCCTGATTTCCACATCATGCCGACCGAAAATATTCTCCTGACGATTAAGCGGGAGGTGGTCGGTATATTTGCTGGTAATTATATGAGCAAGCAGTCCTGTCCCGGGACGACCCTTTTCTATGGGAAATGCAGGAAGTTCTGCTATGGATACATTTTCTTTGCAGTCAGGGCAGGCATATTTAATGCGCACATGCTGACGAACAACAAATGATGCAGGCACATAATCAAGCTGCTCTGTTATCTCTTCGCCGATTACCTGTTTTTCTTTTCCGCAGGATGGGCAGATAAGTTCCTCTTCCGGGGGATGATACTCTATCCGCTGGCGGGGTAAATCCTCAGGTAAAGGACGTCTGCCATGATGACTGGCATTCTTTGGTTTCGGCGTTTCAACACATGCATCAGCCTTTTGTTGTTCTGCCGCAATCCTCGACTCAAGTTCTGTACAAAGACCCTCAAAAAGCAGCCTCTGGGCAGGATCAAGCTTCTCGCTCCTTCTGCCGAATACATGACGCTTGAACCAGGCCAGCTGCTGATTGAGGTCGTCAACATTAGCCAACAGTTTTAAAACCATCTCTCTGAGGGTTTCAACGTCGCTGGGCAGTTCTGTAATAGGTGTGTTTGTTGTAATCATTTATTCCGTTAAAGCTTTTTTCTACATCATTATCCGTAACGATGACTCCTATATATCATATAATCGGATAATGTCAAGAGAAATAATGATAATATTCAAAAAAAAGTGAAATATTTTTTTTGAGATTATCAAAATATGCCGTTTCCAATTGAAAATCTTTTTCGCTGATGTGCCGAACAAAGGTCTATGCCCTCGAGAACCAGCGTCAGCCTTGCCAAATCCATCTCAAGACATTTTACTGAAGAATGATGCGGCAATCGAAATACACCCTCTTCCAGCCTTTTGTACCATAGACAAAACCCCGTCCTGTCCCAGAATAGTATCTTGCATCTGTCGCGGTAACGATTGAAAAATACAAACAGATGACCGCTTAAAGGGTCCTGCCCTAAAATAGTTTGTGTCATCGCGGCCAGACGGTCGAAACTGCAACGCATATCAGTTGGATCAACAGAGACAAAAATACGTACCGAACAGGGTAAAGTCAGCACAACTGTGTTTCCTTTAATGCAGAGAAAACCTTATTGATTGTGCCCTGGTCAATGTCAGAGGGTATTTTCAGTATATGACCGCTTCTTAGTATAAGTTCCAATGGCTGCGGCTTTGGGCGTATGACGGGAACTTCGATAAATGCCGGATTATCTGGTGTTGTTGGAGTAACGAATTTTTGAGGCTGCTGACCTGCCAGCTTTCTACGCCAAGAGTAAAATGCCCATTCGTGAAGACCTTCCTGTTTGCAAAATTGATGAATTGACAGATTGCTTGATTTGTATGTTTCCAAAACCATTTTCCAGAACTCGGTCTGGTCCGCTTTTGTGACTTTACCATTATCGCTCATGATTTTGTTCCTTAAATAAACCTCAAAACCAAAAACGATTATCCCTACCTCATCAGCATTTACAATATGTACTTGGTCGGACGGTTACAATATTCGAGTGACCTGCTAATTGCTGGACAGTTTGGATGGGTAAGCTTTTGGCCCAATTGGTTATACATGTTCGACGCAAATCATGAAGCGTGAATGGTTGTACAGAAACTTTTCGGCAAATTTTCGACAAATTGGGAATCAGATTATTAATCAACTCTGCATCAGGTTCCCAGTTGCCTCGCTCACGCCGCATTATTAGGCACAGGATAATGACATAGAACTTCGGCAGAGTTATCAGAGGGTAGCCAAAAGGGCTTTTGTTATGCAGCACAGATTTTCACACGCCAGGCAGTTCAAAAAAGCGGATAAGCAATTAAGGAAACTAAAGACCTGTCTGGGAAGAGTTACAAGGGATATAGAGCGTAAGATATTGCAGAAGCCTCAATTGCAGCAGGAGTTTTCAGAATTGCTCGATATGTCCAGGAGGTTATTATCACAGAAACGGGACAGCAGTAACAAGCTATACAGTATTCACGCGCCGGAGGTTAACTGCATAAGCAAGGGCAAGGCACACAAGAAGTATGAGTTTGGCTGTAAGGTGGCACTGGCGTCTCCCGCTCAAAACGCCTTTGTAGTCGCAGCGGTTGCTTTTGAAGGGAATCCATATGATGGACATACGTTAAAAGATACACTCTCCCAGACGATGAAACTGCTGGATAAAAAAGGTTTTGAAGATGTTTATGTTGATGATGGGTACAAAGGTCATGGCTGTGGAGATATTGCGGAGGTTCATATCGTCAAAAGGGGTTGGCGAAAGCTGCCGAGAAGTATCCGAAAGTGGTACAGCAGGCGAAGTATGATTGAGCCTGTGATAGGACATTGTAAATCTGATAACGGTCTGGACAGAAACTACCTCAAGGGCGTCGAAGGCGATAAGGTTAATGCGATATTGAGCGCTTGCGGGTTTAATATCCGCAAGTTGCTGCGGAAAATTATTTTTTGGCTTTGCCGGTTTATTCAAAATTTGGGGCTGTCGGCAGAATTTGCCCAGCTTACATATGCCGCCTGAAACTGAAATCTACTTTTTCAGGGACGACTAATTAGCCCGCCGATTTACCTGTATTGGGCTTGTCGAAATATTCGGGGAGTTACAGATTTCTCAATTCCTTGAGCATCACCGGTATTATTTCTTTTTTGGATACAACGCCGATTTTACGGCCTTTAAGGTATATAAAAGCCTTATTCTTTGCCGCGCACACCGCCAAATCCGCGTCCGCCGCCTCGCCCGGCCCGTTGACTATGCAGCCCATAACAGCTATCCGCAGCGGCTTATTAAAATCTCGCAACGCTTTTTTAACCTCCCTGGCAAGTTTGATTATGTCGATTTCCGTCCTGCCGCAGGTGGGACAAACTATCAGTTCCGGTCTGGAACGTTCATAAAGCCCCAGCGATATCAAAATCTCTTTGGCTATCTCCGTCTCAATCACCGGCTCTCCAGCGGCACTGACCCTGATTGTGTCGCCGATGCCCTCGGCCAGCAAAGTCCCAATCGCCGCCGCCGATGGAATCTCCGCGTCTTCAGGCAGCCCCGCGTGCGTCAGCCCCAGGTGAACCGGGTAATCGAACGTTTTTGAGATTAGCCGGTTTATCTCAATTGTGCGGACAACGTCGCTGCTCTTGCGCTTAATACCATCTGTGTAAAACCGCGGGACTCAAACAGCCGGACGTATTTTTTCATCTCTTTGAGCATCAGTTCAACGCGTTTATCGAGTTTTGTGTCGCCGGCCTTGAGGTTTCTTATGCTCGCCTCGTTGACCCCGATACGAATCGCCGTTTTGTGCGCCTTGGCTGCGTCTATTATTCGCAAAATATCACCGCGGTTTTTTATATTTCCCGGGTTAAGTCTTATCTTGGCCGCCCCCGCCTCAATGGCCTCAATCGCCCGGTCAGGACTGAAATGAATATCCGCAACCAGCGGGATGGTTACCTTCCGCACAATCTTGGCGAACGCCGCCGTATCCTCCCGCGTCGGAACAGCTATCCGCACCAACTGACAGCCCGCCTGCGCAAGCTCTTCAACCTGCCTTACGCATCGGTCTATATCGGTAGTGCTGACCTTGGTCATCGACTGAATGACTACCGGGTAATCCGAGCCGATTTTAACCGAGCCGACTCGAACCGTACTGGTTTTTTTTCTCTTTATCATTCGCCAGATTCTAACTTTTTTACGATGGCTACGCAAATCAAAAGCCAATCTCAAATGCCAATCTCAAAATCAAACCATGAAATTTCCTCTTCCTGAACTTAACTGTTTTTTAAAACTCAAATCTGGCGACATCAGCTATTTTTTTGACAACTTATAATCCTTCCTATAAACTGTTTATGGTATCAATTTCCAATTATTGGCCGAAAGGAGTACCGAATTGAATAGGCGCACATTTTTGAAGAGCGCATTAGGGTTTACCGCTGCGTATTCATCGCTTGCTTTTACTAAATCAATATTAACTTCTTCGGCAGCAAAATCATTTAATAAACCGAATATTATCATCATTATGCTGGATGATATGGGCTATTCAGATGTAGGCTGTTTCGGCGGTGAGATAGAAACTCCCAACCTGGACCAATTAGCTCAGGAAGGTTTGCGGTTTACACGCTTTTTTAATACCGCACGCCGTTCCCTTCCCGCGCGACGCTGATGACGGGCCTGTACCCGCATCTGGCAGGGGTGGGATGCATGGTCAGCGACATGGGCTATCCCTCTTATCAGGGGGACATGAAAGATGAATTCGTCACCCTGCCGCAAATGATGCAGCGAGCCGGCTATCGAACCATCATGTCAGGCAAGTGGCATCTCGGGACTGGCAAAGGACAGAAACCCTGGGAACGCGGTTTTGAACGATTCTACGGAATTCCTGAGGGCGGCGGAGTTTACTTCTGGCCTCCACACTATGAGCGGACCATTGTTTTGTTTAATAAAGATGATAACAAGGGACCGGTTGTTACTAAACCCGACGAAGAAACATTTTACAGCACAGATGCCTTTACGGGTTATGCGATAGAACAGATTACAAATGCTCGAAAAGATAACATTCCATTCTTCATATACATTCCTTATGTAACACCACATTTTCCACAGCAGGCAAAAGAAAAAGATATTCAAAAATATCTCGGAAAGTATAAAGAAGGCTGGGAAGTTCTCAGGCAAAAACGTTATCAAAAACAGATATCGCTTGGTATTATTAATAAAAAGTACAAGCTGTCTGAGCCGCTGGATTTCAAATGGGACGAATTGACCGATGAACAAAAAACTAAATTAGACCGCCAAATGGCCGTCTATGCTGCACAGGTTGATAATCTTGACCAGAATATCGGTAAAATCACACTCGCCTTAAAGAGGCTTGGAATTGAAGAGAACACTTTGCTGTTGTTTCTTTCTGATAACGGCGCTCAGGAAAATGATAACATGGGTTTTGAGAAAAACAAAGACGCTGTTTTCGGTACCAAGCAGTCCAAAGGCGGCTATGCAAAAGGCTGGGCTAAAATGAGTAATACGCCGTTCCGTTTGTACAAACGGTATGCGCATTTTGGCGGTGTGGCGAGTCCATTTATTGTGCGTTGGCCTAACGTCATTAAAGAACACAATAAACTGCGGGAACAATTTTGCCACATTATTGATATTTTTCCGACTTGTCTGGATGCGGCCGGATTGGATGCGATGCCCTTAAAAGGTAGCCAGGCTTCTTTGGAGGGTATCAGTTTATTGCCGCACTTTCAAACGTCAATTCAACCGCAGCCTCGAACGCTATTTTGGGAACACATGGGCAATCGCGGTGTGCTGGACGGCGGCTGGAAATTGGTTTCACAGTACAATGATAAGTGGGAATTGTATAATCTAAAGGATGATTTGACGGAATTGAATAACCTTGCTGAACGGCAGCCGGAACGCCTGAAGGAGATGCTTGAGAAATATCAAGCCTGGGCCAAGCGTTGCGGCGTACTTCCCTGGCCGATTAATAAGAAAAAAAATGATTTAAAATAACTTGCCGGGTCTATCTATCACAGGGGGCAATGATAATCGAGACCTCTGAAAAACTATGACTTTGAAAAAATCAGAGATTGCCGCGGCCTCAAAGAGGCATCGCAATGACATAAAAACGCAGATTTTGTCATTGCGAGGAGTGCAGCAACGAAGCAATCTCGGGTTTTTCAGAGGTCTCGATTATAGCGATTATGCTAAATAAAATGGCCGGTTACGCACCGGCCATAAGGAGGAAGAATGTGTAAAAAACTATCATATTTTCGCTATGATTGTTTTTTCACGGTTAGTTATCGTTAACTAACCTTTCTTTATATTAATAGACGTACAAGTCGGCGATTTGTTGCGTTTTTTTTAAAAAAATTTTAAAAAAACTTAAAAATAGTTTAGTTTTTTACTTCACGCCGTTCTTTTTAATGCCTCACTATATATATAGACGTCCAAGTGGCGAAAAAATTACAGTTTTTTTTGAAAAAATTTCAAATTTTTTGCAAAAACTGTTCTTTCGGCAATTTTTAGAGGTATTTAAGAAGCAAATTGCAAATAATCGGCGGCTGTGGTAAAAACAGGAAAATTATTTCAAATCAAGGATGAATTGCGATGGCGGTTCGGTTTATTTTAGGCAGAAGCGGCACGGGCAAAACCCGCTATTGTACGCAGGCGATAGCGGCGGAACTGCTCAGCACTGCCCCTGGGCCCTTAATCCTCCTCGTGCCTGAGCAGGCCAGCTATCAGGCCGAGCGAGCAATTCTAAGTGATGAAAGAATAAAGGGTTACAATCGTCTCAACGTCCTTTCCTTCGACCGGCTGCAATTCCTCTTAGCAGGCAAAAACCTCGTCAGGCCGGCCATTTCCTCAATCGGCCGCCAGATGATAATTCACCGAATCCTCCGTGAAAGCCGCGACAAACTGGTTCTTTTACGCTCATCCGCAGACAGGCCCGCAATGAGTAAGCAGGTCGCCGAGACGATAGCCGAACTTCACCAATACGCCCAAACGCCGGAAGATATTAATGAGTTGCTGAAGGAATTAAACGGAAAAAATACCGCCGCCGCAGGCAAATTCACTGACATAAACCTTGTATTTACCAAGTACTTACACGCTATCGAGGGGCGGTTTACCGATGCGGATATGCAGGCTAAACCTTGGCGCGGGGCCGTCGCAAAAGCTGAATTTATCAAAGGAGCAAAATTATGGGTGGACGGCTTCGCCGGTTTTACCGCCAGCGAACTGGCCGTTCTCGCGGAACTGGTTAAAGTTGCCCAGGAAACCAGGATAGCCCTTTGTCTTGATACTGATAATATCGATTTGCGAAATCCCGAGGCGGGCGATATTGACCCGACAAGCCTGTTTTACCCGACGCAGCGGACTTACGCGGAGCTTACCGGCATAATCAAAAAATGCCGCGTCAAAATCGCCGAGCCGGTAATTCTAAAAAAAGCGGTAAGATTTTCCGCCAGCCCCGAACTGGCCCATATCGAGCGTGAAATTTTCAAACCGCAGCCGCGGAAAATCAAGGCAACCGGAAATATCCGGATTGTATCGCTGCCTGACAGCAGGACGGAGGCTGAGTTTGTCGCAAAAGAGGTACTTAAGCTCGTTAAGGATAAGGCGTATCGCTATCGGGACATTGCGGTAATTGCATCGGACATTAAATCCTGTCAGCATTATATAAGGGCGTATTTCGAAGAATTCGGGATACCGTTTTTCATTGATATGCGTAAGCCTTTGAATCAGCATCCGGCGGTGGAGCTTATCTGCTCATCGCTGCGGACGGTGAGCGGTGGTTTTGCGGCGGGGGGCATTTTCGCGTATCTTAAAACAGACCTTGTGCCATTACAAAACGGGGACGTAGATTTGCTGGAAAATTACTGTACGGCGTTCGGGGTCAGCGGAAGTGACTGGCAGAAAGATGAAGACTGGCAGTTTGATGACAGCAGGCAGCCTCATTTCGACCAGGGGCGGGTCAATCGCATACGCAGGAGCATTGTTGAGCCGCTGTTTATACTGAAAGAGCAGATTTATCGCTGTGGCGAGAAAATAAACTCGGCGGAGTTTGTGCGGGCGGTGTTTGAATTTCTCGAAAGATTAAAAACAAAAGAGACTATCGGCAAATGGATTGAGCAGGCCGTTAGTTCGGCGGATTATAAAACGGTCGATGAGCATCAGCAGTTTTACGACAAGTTAATCGCCGTATTCGATGAGATGGCTGAGGTTTTTGCCGGCGCGGAGATGAGGTGCGAGGATTATCTTTCGATTCTTTCATCGGCGTTTTCGCAACTTACATTGGCATTTATACCTCCTCGCCTCGACCAGGTTCTGGTCGGTTCGATAGAGCGAAGCAGGCATCCGGACTTAAAGGCGGTCTTTTTGACAGGAACAACGCAGAGGCAGTTTCCCTCGCCGATAAGTTCGCGTGGGATATTGAGCGACCAGGACCGTCAGGCTGCGGATGCGGCAGAATTTCAACTGGCCGCGACAACGGAGCAAAGCCTGGCGGAAAGGCAGTACCTGGCATATATCGCGTTTACTCGTGCGTGTGAAAAGCTGATTGTCACTTATCCGGTCGGTGATGATAAAGGCAGGCCCGCAGTGCGCTCGCAGTTTGTAACGAATCTTCAGGAGCTTTTTGCAAATCTCAGCGAGGAAAGTTTTTCGGCAAAGCAAGATGATATTGCGAACATTTACAGCCGCAGCGAATTGTCCGAGTTACTGTGCAGCGAACTTGGGAAAGACCTCAGACACAAGACCCAAGACTCAAGACTGGTGGTTCTGGACTCCCTGCTGGAGAATGTTTGCAATGATAAGGAACTTGCAGATATGGGGACAAGGGTAAAGGCGGCGATAGAGTATGATAACATCCCGTCACTGGATAAAAACGTTATTGAGCGGCTTTTCGGGCGGGAGATAACCGCTTCATCAACAAGATTGAGCGGGTTCGCGGCCTGCCCATACAAGCATTTCGCTGAGCATATTCTCGAACTGAAGGAGCGAGAAGAATCCAAATTTGAGCCGCTCGATATCGGTAAATTTTATCATAGCGTGCTGGATGGTTTATTTAAGAAGATGCAATCGCAGGGGAAAAGTTTCACATCGGTCAGCGACGATGAGCTGTTAAAAATTCTCGAAGAGGTGAAATCGGAAATTGTTCAGAGCGATTCATTCATCGCAGGTTTTGTCCGGCATAGTGAGCATAACAAATTTATTATTCGTTCAGCCCAGGAATGTCTGGAAAGATTTGTACCAGCGATTGCGAGGATGGTTCGCGCGGGTGAATTTATGCCGAACTGTTCGGAGATTTCTTTTGGTTATGCCAGCAAGGGATTGGGCGAATATAAAATTCCGCTTTCCGATAAACAGACTTTGTCTTTACGCGGCATGATTGACAGGCTCGATATTGCGCAGGCGGATGGGCAGAGACTCGCCGTTGTTTTCGATTATAAGCTTAGCGGAAAGACATTCAGGTGGTCGGAGTTTTATAACGGGCTTGATATGCAGTTGGCGATTTATATGCTTGCCGCTGGCTGCACCGATGGGGGTAAATCGAAAATCGATAAGGTCATCGGTGCGTTTTATCTGCCGATAGTAATCGGCGTTGATAAAGCGGATACCAGTGAGATAGATGAAATCGCTGAGAAGTTCGGGTATAAGGCAAAAGGTATTTTCAACGGGGAATATTTTCAGCTTTTGGATAGAACCCTGACTTCGGGCAGCAGTACGTTTTATAATTTTTCAATTTCAATTAATGGCGACCGATATAGTCGCTATAATACAAGCGGCTCGATGAAGCCGGAAGATTTTGAAAGTGTGATGCAATACGCAGAAAGAAAAATAATCTCGCTGGCTAAAGAAATGGTCAGCGGCAAAATCGATGTCAGGCCTTATCGGCTTAACAATGATACGCCCTGCGGTTACTGTAATTATCGGGCGGTTTGCAGATTCGACTGGCAGATAAACGATTATAATTTTTTGGAGTCATGCAGGGACAAAAACGAGTTTATCGAAAAAACAGGGGGGGGCAATGACTGAGAAAAAAGTCAAATGGACCCAGCAGCAGGCGCGGGCGATTAAGGAACGCGGCAAGGATATTCTTGTCACCGCGTCTGCGGGTACAGGAAAAACAGCGGTGCTTTCGGGACGGTGCGTGGATATTGTCTCCGACAAAAAAATCTGTCCTGACGTGCGGAATATTTTAGTGCTGACTTTTACTGAGGCTGCCGCTGAAGAGATGCGTTCAAGAATCGCTGCACAACTCAAAGACGCATCGCAGCAAAAAAAGGCCGATTCGCATCTGCGTCATCAGCTTTTGTTCCTGGCGGCATCTGATATAGGGACGATACATTCATTCTGCAGGAAATTGATTACGGAATATTTTTATGAGCTTGGTCTTGACCCCGGGTTTGTGATGATAGACGCCGATGAGCAGCAGTTATTAAAGGCGGAGGCGCTGGAAAAGACAATCGAATGGGCCTGGCAGCAGAGCAATTTGCAGCAGCCTCTTGAGCGGCTTTTATACAGGCGCGATTTGCGCACCAACGGCGGATGGCTTAGTAATATTATATGTCTGAGTAATTTTCTGGATGGGCTGGTTTCACGTGGAAACTGGTATCAGCGGGCGAATTTGCTCGCGGGGATGGATGCTTTTTCAGGTGAAGTCGGCAAGAAGCAAAAAGAACTCATTGTGAAAAAGCTGGATGATATCGCCGGGCAGCTTAGAGACGCTGTAAAACTCTGCGAAAAATATGACCCGTCGAATAAATGGCTTGACCAGTGCGAGAATAATTTTCTTAGCCCTATCGAGGAAAGCGCCAAGTTATTGAAATCAGGAAATTGGAAAAGATTTACCGAGGCGCTAACAAATTTTGAAAAACAGAATGTTCGCACACCAAAAGATATACCGGAATCGGCGGCGAAACTCATTAAAGACACAGTGAAAAACGCCGTGGACGCTTTTGTCGGCCTTTCCAAACTTTCAATCGTTAATCCGGAGTATCTCAATAGGATTGGCGGGGCGGTAACGGAGCATACGAGGGTTATTATCGAACTTGTCAAAAAATTCGACTGGTTTTATCGGCAGGCTAAAATGGCTGTAAATTGTCTTGATTTTGCCGACCTCGAGCATTACGCACTGAAACTGCTGACAATACAGGCGGAAGACGGGGAAAAGTTTTTGCCATCGCAAACGGCGGAGGCGCTTCGCAAAAGGTATAAATATATATCCGTTGATGAATATCAGGACATCAACCCTGTTCAGCAGGCGATTCTGGATGCGCTACGTTCGGGCGATAATATTTTCGTGGTCGGGGACATCAAGCAGAGCATTTACGCATTTCGCGGTGCCGAGCCGGGAATTTTCCTGGAGCGGTTAAAGCCCACATCGACTAAGCCGGGGACAACGACGCAGGGATTGCGTATCGACCTCAACGCCAATTTCCGTTCGGATAAAGGGATTCTCGATTTTGTGAATAAAGTGTTCAGCAGGATAATGACCGAATCGCTGTCGAAGATTGATTATGACGAATCCGCGAGATTAAGGCCCGCGTCAGCAGCGGTGAAGACGAGCGATATTCCCGCAGTTGAGCTGCATATACTCGATGAAAAAGGCAGGGATAAAGAGTCGCAGGAGCAGGAAGAAAACGGGGAGCCAAACAGCGAAGAGGACGTAAGCGAGACGGGAATCAGTGCACGTCAGCGTCAGGCGGCGATGATTGCCCAGCGAATTAGGCAGATTGTCGGAGTTGAATCGGGCAAGGCGGAATTTGAGATTTATGATAAACAGCAGGATAAGTTAAGACCTGTGCAATACGGCGATATCGTTATACTGCTGCGCTCACCGGCGACAAGGGTCAATGATTACGTTGAGGTGCTTAGGCTGGCAGGTGTGCCTGTGAGCAGTCAAGATGCGGGCGGATATTTTGAGGCGACGGAAATCCGGGACTGCATAAGTCTGCTGAAAATTCTGGATAATCCGCAACGTGATATTGAATTTGCCGCTGTGCTGAGGAGTCCATTTTTCAAAGTTACCGACAGCGAACTGGCCAAAATAAAACTTAGCGATAAAGACGATACGCAGCGCAAAAACTTTTATGAACTGGCCGCTGAATATTCCAACAATGGAGATGATACAGAGCTGGCGGCCAAACTCAAAGAGGTATTTGCTAAAATTGACTGCTGGCGTGTGTCGGCCAGGCGAGGCAGTCTAGCGGATTTGATTTGGCGGATTTATCTTGAGACTGATTTTACGGCGTTTGTGAGTGCTTTACCTAGCGGCCCGGCGCGTAAGGCCAATCTTCTTAAACTGCACGACAGGGCGGTGCAATTCGAGGGATTCGCGAGCAATACTGGTGTGCCTTCGGTGAGGCGGTTCGTAGAGTTTATTGAAAAGCTGGAAGATGCGGGCGAGAACTGGACATCGGCGGAACCGCAGGGCGCGGCGGAAAACGCTGTTCGGATTATGAGCGTTCACAAGAGTAAGGGGCTTGAATTTCCGGTGGTATTTCTGGCGGAACTTAACAGCAGATTTAATATGCGGGACATTCACTGCGATTTGCTTTACGATGCCCAGGACACTTTGGGTTTGCAGATAATCGAGCAGCAATCGCAGAGCAGATTAAGCTCGAACGGCACATCAGATTATCGCGGAAAAAAAGATGGCGGCATCGCTGGCGGAAGAAATGCGAATACTCTATGTCGCAATGACAAGGGCAAGAGAAAGGCTCATTCTTGTCGCATCTGAAAAGACGGGGAGCTGCAAAAATATTATAAGCAGCGGATTTTTATTCAGCGATGGAGCAATCTGTGACTGGTTGCTGAGGCGATGCTGTAAGCCGCTGGAGTGGATACTTTATGGGCTGAGCGACCAGAAACTTCTGCACGAGATTTTCGAGACCGGTTTGGAAGAAGGCGCGAAAGATGACAAGCTGTTCACCGCGGAAATTTATGGGCGAATAGAACTTGATGAACTGTCGAAGTATCTCAGGCAGTTAAGAGATAATAAAATCAAAAGTTCAGCGATAACCAAAAAGACAAAAATCGCACCGGCAGATAGAGAATTATTTGAGAAGATAAAAGAATCGCTTGCGTGGCGATACCGCTTCGAGCAAATATGTAAGCTTCCGGCTAAGGACTCTGTAACGCAGATGACGCATCGCAATGATGAATTTCTGCGGATTGATTATTCGAAGGCATTGTCGCAAAAGCCGCAGTCGCTGTTACAGAATGAGTCAACTAAAACGGTTGATGCGGGGCAAATCGGTACGGCTGTGCATCTTGTGCTGGCCAAACTCAACTTAAACGGCGAAGTCACTCTCGATAAGATTCAGAAAACGATTAATAAACTCATCTGTGACGGCGCGATAAGTCAAAACGTCGCTAAATCTGTCAACGCAAAAGCGATAATGAAATTTTTCCAGAGCGATTTGGGCAGAGAAATTCTCAACGCTAAAAACGTGCTGCGCGAGTGGCCATTCTCATTTGCCGTGCCGGTGAATGAGTATGCCGGCGGTTCGTGCGAAGGCTGCGACGAGAATATTGTTGTTCAGGGCATAATCGATTTGATGGCTGAAACGCCGAAAGGATTGATTGTGGTGGATTTCAAGAATGATAATATTGGTGCGGGTGAGGCCGGCAGGCGGGCGGAATTTTATCGAAAGCAGTTGGAGTTTTACGGCAGAGCGGCTAAAATGATATTGAAAAAGGATATCGCCGGTATGTGGTTATATTTTCTAACACCGGCTACGGCAGTGGAAATTAAAGATAATCAGGTTTAGGAGAAAACGATGAGATTAATTATCGGTGCGGTTTTTTTGGGGATTTTTGTCGGCGGGTGCTGCAATTGCGCGGACGCGAGTATATCGCAGAAGGATGTGAGAGTCAGTACCAACATCGATTTGGGCTGGAAATTTTACAAAGGCGACGCCGACGGTCTGAAACCTGCCGGCATCGAAATTGATTCAAAATAATTCAGGCCGGCTAACCTGTCAGCAGTTCAAACTCCTCGATGCTCAACGATTGGCGGAGTTTCTGCAGGGCGAGAAGCTCAATCTGCCGCACCCTTTCCTTGGTCAAGTTGAGTTCCAGCCCGATTTGCTCGAGAGTTTTTTTATCTTTGACAGGTGTGTCCGCCAGCCCGAAATGATTCAGAATTATAAACTGCTCCCGCTGATCAAGATTATTCCTGATGCTCTGTATAAGGCTTTTTCGGGTTCTTTCGATAGCAGCCACACCCACCGCCTCGGTGTCCCTGAAATTGTGCGAGACATTGTCCAGCGATGCCGCCGATGATTTATCAGGCCTTGCGCTTTCGGCGGGTATCCTGCGGGCAAAATCCTTGGCTATCGCCAAAGAGGCATAAGTCCCGAAACGAAATCCTCTGGTATAATCGAATTTTTCGACGGCACGCATCAGCGAAAAATTGCCCTCGCTGATAAGGTCCGCCAGGTTGGCCCCTTTGGCGGTATGCCTGCCGGCTATGCTTACAACCAGACGAAGGTTTGCCTCGATAATGACTTTCTTGACTGCTTCCGCTTCGGCGAGGTATTTTTCAATCCTGCCGAGTTTGGTGCCCGAAGCAAGCGAAAGTTTTATTTCTGCCCGCAGAGTGGACGCCGCATATTTTAAATAATTATACCTCCTGAATAATCTTATCTCGCGTTCCCTGTCCAGCGGCTTTAGATTTTTCAATGCCTGTAAATACGTTGTCAGCGAACCGCCCATAGGTCTCAATAACTCATCACTCTTAAGCTCCGCCTGCGCCGTCACGCCGAAAGGCTCAGCAATAATTTTCCCCGCCGCACCTTGCTCGCCAAACTCCTTGCTTACGATAAACTCGATTTTCCTGGCAAAAAGATTTTTCGCCCTGTGCTGATTTATAATCCGGTGTATAGAGCTTGCGTTGCGGTTGAACCTGCCTGTAAGGTCTTTTATTTTGACACCCTGCCTATACAATTTATAAATCTCGCCGCTCTGCGACGGGCTGATTACTCCCCTGTACCCGCCGAAAACAGGTTTGTCGGGATGCGCCTTTTCATAGCCCATAATTACATACCTGACGGTTTCAACAGCTCTTGCCGTCTTTAACGCGAGGTGCACAATTATCTGGTGAGGGGACATCTGCCCATTTACCGCGAGTTTGGCTGCCTCTTTAATAATCTGCTGCTTTTCTTTATTCGTAAGCCTGGCAAACTTTTTTGCTTTCGCAATAATCGTTCCGTTGGCATCAAGAAACTGCTTAACGCTCGATTCCAAAAAGCCGATTCGATTTTCCCCATCCTCAAAAATAAATTTCCTCGCCACAAGCCCCCGTTTTCGCCAGCGATGTATCGTCTTTGTCGATACGTCCAGAAATTCCGCCAGCTCATCAACCGAATAAACTTTCTGCCCCTGCTCCTTAATATGCGGGGCGGCCTGATTGCTCAATCGGGCAATAAATATAGCAAGGTCGTCCGTGAGCTCGTAGCCTTTTACTCCGTGCAGCTCCGAAAGCCCTTTCGATTGGAAACCAGTTATGCGATAGAACACAAAATCAAATGGATATTCCTTGTCCTTATCAATTTCGGCCAGAAGTTTTTCCGCGCGGTTGAGCTGCTTTCGCCTTTGCCTTTGAGGCGTAAAACGAAGTTCCGTCAGCAATTGCGCAAGATTTTTGTTTTTTATCCGCCGCATAATTACCTCAACCGCCGCCATATAAGCTGTCGCAGAACCGCAACAGTAATGGAGCGGTCGTCTTTTCCCCCTATTTTAACAGATTAAAAATAAAAAAACAGCCTTGAGGTTTACCTCAGGACTGTTTCTTAAGATTTTCTACTACTCTGTGTTTTCCAAAAAAACAATGGTCGGTGCAGTTTTGAGTAGCTGCCGATGGCTGCTATCCCAGAGCCTCTAATACCGCTGGGATTGTCTCCTGCCAATTCGGCGGGCAATCCTCGCTGATTTCGAGACAAAAACGGGTTGGGCCGGCGTCCCGAACCATCTGCCGTATATTCGCCTTCAATTCTTCCAGGCCAAGACCAAACCAGCTTAAAGTTGGATGCAGCCAGAAGAACTTTTTCGGCCAGGCCTGCCGGGCTTCCGCGATAGTCATATTGCCTTCCGGCGGCGGCGTCAAAGAATCGATTCCATCAATCTGGAGCGATGCTATATCTTCCGCAATACATTTTAGCTTGCCGTCATAATGCGTTACAATTTTCTTGTCGGAACCTTTAAGAATTTCAAAAACTTTTTCGTAGAAGGACACGAGGTGTTTGCGGAATAGCCGTGGCCCCATAGTATCAATGCTGAGATTTTCCCAGAGTTTGATAATCGGCGCTTTGGTTTTTACGGCCTGCCGAAATTCTTCCAGTTTAAAGGCTGTCAAGACATCCAGAAGCTCCATTAATTCCGGCTGTTCCATTGCAACATCAATAGAGAACTGCTCTAGGCCGGCAAAATCCACCTGGACACGCTGAAAAGGACTGCGGCTTTTGGCTGGAATATCGCCCAACTGGCCAAAGGTAATCCCCTTATCACCCAGCAAAGCTTCAGACTCTTCATAATATTTATTTACAGGTTTGACTTTAACGTCTGAAAAAGCTCGTGCCAGAATCAAATAATCCTGCGGCTTTTTGACAAAATATTCCTGCCGCCAGAAATCGATATACCACTCATGAAGCTCACCCCTATCGGTAATCCACCGTACATCGCGATGAATATGTCCTTCTTTCTCGATTTTTTTCTCCTGGATTTCCAGATGCGGAAATTCATAATCCAGCAAAGAGGCGTGATTTATCCGGCCAAGCCCAAGCGACCAAAGTCTGTCCCAATCCAGCTTCCATCGATTGACAAACAGGTCATAGACCACATATACAGGGCACTTTACCGGCTCTCCGGCAAGTGACGCCATAAGCTTTTCTCGAATACTGCTCATAATTAACCTGCGTTTAAGGGGACAGGTTAGGCAACAAGCTTTTTAGCCAAATCGACCGCCGAAGCGGCGTCCGCGGAATAACCGTCCGCGCCGATTTTATCGGCGTAGCCCTGCGTTACCGGTGCCCCACCAATCATCACTTTCGCTTTTACTCCAGCATCTTTAAGCGCCTTTATGGTTTTTTCCATAGAGGGCATTGTCGTCGTCAGAAGTGCGCTCATTCCAATCAACTGAACACCTGTCGTTTTGGCGCGTTCAACGAATTTCTCCGCCGATATATCCACGCCTAAATCTATGACCTCAAAGCCCGCGCCTTTCATCATCATCGCCACAAGGTTTTTGCCGATATCGTGCAGATCGCCCTGTACCGTACCAATCAGGAATTTACCTATCGGCTTGACACCGGCCTTGACAAGTTCCGGTTCGAGAATCTCCATAGCCGACTTCATCGCCCTGGCGGCGATAAGAACTTCCGGTATATACACCTCGTTCTTCTTGAATCTGTCACCTATGACATCCATACCGGCAATCAGGCCCTCGTTGAGAATACTTCTCGGAGCAATTTTTTCGCCAAGTGCATCGCGGGTAATTTTCACCGCCGAGTTCTGGTCGCCTTTAATAATCGCTTCTGCCAATGCTTTTAAGTCTGCCATACGCTTGTCCTCGATAAAAAAGTTTTAACCTGTTAAAAACTATCTGTCATATTAGACAAAATTTCAATTTAATTAGCAAGTCCCAAGGCAATTTTCTTGTATTAAAGACCAATTCAGATTAATTATTAGCACGATAAGACAAGAAAAACGCAATTTTTTTATAGATATTTATAAAAATCAAAACGATAATAGGTAAGATTATAAAAATTCTTCACAATACGCAAGAGTTTTGATGTTTTGGGAAAAGAGTTTTCATGAGCAACTACATAGTTTTGGTTAAACAGGTACCTGACGTAACGCAAATCACCGACAACGCCTTCGACCCCGAAAGCGGCACGCTTATCCGCAGCCGCCTGGCAAGTGTAATCAATGAGCTGGATACGCAGGCGCTAGCCTTTGCCAATATGATGAAAAAAATCAGCGGCGACGATACGGCCAAAATCATCGCCCTTACGATGGGTCCGCCTATGGCCGCCGAAGTCCTGCGATACAGCCTCAGCAGGTGCGCCGATTCAGCTGTCCTGCTCACCGACGCCGCTCTGGGCGGCGCCGACACCTGGGCTACCGCTAATCCCCTGGCTTTTGCGATAAGAAGAATAGTCAAAGAAATCTTCAACGGCAGCAACGATTATTATATTATAAGCGGCATGCAGTCCGTCGACGGCGACACCGCGCAGGTTCCGCCACAGATTGCCGAAGAGCTGAACCTGCCCTGCATCGCTTACGCTACCAAAGCCGAATTTCACAGCCGCCGCTTTGAATTTACCCGTATCATCAGCGGAGGCAGCCAGACTGTCGCCCTGAAAAATCCACCCGCCGTCATTACCGTCGCAAAATACGAATATCCCCTGTTTTCCACTTTCGCCGCCACAAGGCGGGCAAATAAGATTCAAGTCATCCGCTGGGGCAGTGCCGACATTAATGCGACTCATATCGGCGTCAAAGGCTCAAAGACCCGCGTTATTCGCGTCTTCCCACCCGGCAAAAGTTCCAGAAAATGCCAGCACGTTACCGATGTCAAATCGCTGGCTGCGCTCCTCGCCGAAAGTTTCCGTCACAACAGTGCTGCCGATTCCGCTGCCGGTCAAAATCACCGCTACGTTCTGCCGAACAAAAGAAACGGCAAATTCGACAGAAATTTCGAGGGAACACAAAAGGAATCCGAGGATTTCAAAATTTTAGCCGACATACTGAAAAACCTCAATATCACCGACATCAGCCACATTGACGAAACTGCCAAAGAAAAAATCGTCGCCTCCGCAGGCAAACATTTTCACAAAAACGCCCTCGATGATATGCTCAACGGCCTGAAACTCTCAGAACCGACCTATAAAGGCGAAGTCTGGGTCGTCGCCGAACACACCGGCGGTCAGATTCACCCCGCGACCTTCGAACTTATCGGTAAGGCACGCGAACTGGCCGACTCACTCGAAACAAAAGCCGGCGTTTGTCTGGCGGGATTCAACGTTGAATCTGCCGCGAAAGAACTCATCGCCGCCGGCGCCGACAACGTCTATCTCATTAACGATAAAATCCTCGATACGTTCGACCCTGCGGCGTATAGAAAAGCCGTTGCTGACTGCGTAACCAAATATCGGCCTCAGATTGTCCTGTTCGGCGCGACCCCACAGGGCAGAATGCTCGCCCCGATGGTCTCATACAGGGTCGGTTGCGGCCTTACCGCCGATTGCACCTCGCTCGACATCAGGGACAGTTCGCGAAAAAATCAAATCGCGATTCTTATGCAGACAAGACCGGCACTGGGCGGAAACGTCATGGCAACTATCTCCACCAAGGATTCGAATTCCCAGATGGCAACCGCAAGGCCCGGTGTTATGAAAAGGCTGGATCCCGATTATTCAAGAACAGGCCAGATAATCAGGCACAGCGTACCGCTTTCACCCGACGATATAAGTCTTGAAATTATAAATACAGAACTCGGCACGGGTTCGGTCAATTTCTCTGCCGATATAATCGTTAGCGGGGGTAAAGGAATGCAGAACCGCGACAACTACGAAAAACTGCTCGGCTCGCTCTGCTCAAGACTCGCCGAAACGTTCAGCGCCTCGGTTGAAAAAGGTGCCTCGCGAACCGCCGTCGAACAAGGGTTTGCTGAACGGATACACCAAGTCGGGCAGACCGGAACCGCCGTCGGTCCCAAAATTTATGTGGCTCTCGGTATCTCTGGCGCAATCCAGCACATGATTGGCGTGGCAAACAGCGAAACGATTATCGCCGTAAACAGCGACCCGAACGCACCAATATTCAGACAATGCGATTACTATATCATTGGAAATGTCGAAGAAATAGTACCTCAACTGGTTCAGGCTTTATAACTGGAGTAAAAACGTGCAGAATAATGACTATCGTAAAGTATCCGTATTAATAGCCGGCGCAGGCCCCGCCGGCCTTGCCGCCGCTATTCAATTGAAAATCCAGAGACCCCAGTTGGATATCTGCGTTATCGAAAAAGCCGCCGACCTGGGAAATCACAATCTTTCCGGCGCGGTTCTCGAACCTGACGCCCTGCATACCCTGCTCGATGCTACCCTGCCGGCGTGGAAGGATACAGAGCCTGCCAAAGATATACTCTCAAAAAAGGTTGCCAAAGACAGCATAATGTTCCTGCTCGGCAAAAAATGCGCTTTTAACGTCTTTTATGCAATCAGGATGGCTTCCAAATTCGGTATCGGATTCGGCAAAATGGTTCACCGGGGCGATTACGTCGTCTCTATCAGCAAACTCACCGCATGGCTCGGCCAGATTGCCAGGCAGAGCGGTGTCGAAGTCCTCACAGGTTTTGCCGCCGATGATATAATCCTCGACAGCACCGGCAAAGTTACCGGCCTAAAACTCGTTGACCAGGGTCTTGATAAGGAGGGACACAAACAGCCCAACTTCGTCCATGGCGAAATTATTAACGCCGATTTTGTAATCCTCGCGGAGGGCTGTGACGGCCTGCTCACCGAAAAACTCATCGAAAAAGCCAAACTCCACAGGCGGCACCCGCAGCTTTTCTCAGTAGGCATCAAGGAAATTATCAAGGTTGCTCCCGAACAATATGCCAAATTCGGCGCAGATAGAGTCGTTCACGCTATGGGCTACCCCATCTGGACCCCACTGGTTGGCCCGGGGATTTTTGGCGGCGGAATTATGTACCCCCTCTCGCAGGACCTTATCGCCGTTGGTATGATTGTCGGGGCAGACTGGAAATATTACGATTTCAATCCCGAAGACGCCTTGACAAAATTCAAGGAACACTCATTCGTAAAACAGTTCATTGAGGGCGGCACCGTCATTGAGGCCGGTGCCAAAATGATTCCAGAAGGCGGCTACCACGCAATTCCTCGCGATGCCCAAACCGGCTCCATCGGTAAAGCAAACTGCCTAATTCTCGGCGACAGCGCAGGCCTGGTTAATATGCACAAAATTAAAGGCCTAAACAACGCGATTAATTCCGGCATTATGGCCGCAAAAGCCATCGCCTCCTCGATAGGCAACCCCGCCAAGGCCGCCGAAAAATATACCGAAATGTTCGAACAGTCGAATACCGGCAAAGAAATGAAGTCCGCTCGCAATTACAGGCAAACCGTAGCCAAATTCGGCATGCTCATAGGCTTTCCGCTGTCTGTTCTCGGTGAACTGCTGCCAAAATTCACCATTGAAAAAGATTACCAGGCAATGACCGTCCGCCGATACCGCCTTAAACCGAAACAGCAGTACGATAAAGACACCTTTACCGCCCTGGCCGCAACCCAGCACCGCGAGGAACAACCAAGCCACCTCTCGATTATTAACACCAATACCTGCGTCCAGAAATGCGGCCCAAAATTCAACCGCCCCTGCATCACGTTTTGTCCCGCAGGCGTCTATGAAACCGTCAGCGGAAAAGTTAAGCCCGCCAATCCATCCAACTGCGTACACTGCAAGACCTGCCAGAGAAAATGTCCCTTCGACAACATCCGCTGGACCGCCCCCGAAGGCACCGGCGGCCCACGTTACAAAAGAATGTAATTTTCATTGAAGTTGATTAGCCGCGGCACTTATGGCCGTGGTCTCTTACTAAACGCCTCCTGCTGGCAAGGTATTGTCTATTCATCCCGCAATTTTTATTTTATAAAATCTTATAATCCCGCTGCTGATCCACCCAATCAATATACCCACTACTATGCCAAAACAAGACCCCGCTGCCATATAAACAAAACTCTTTTCTTCGTAAGCTATCATCAAATAACCATGAATAATCGAAGAAGCGACTACTCCCGTTATTGCTCCTATGTCAGTTGCATACCCAGCCATACTGACCCTGCTATTATACTTTTTATATATTTTCCCGATTATACCCACAAAAGCAGCACCCATCACAAAACCCCAGATACTCCCAACCCACGAAGCCATATATCCATCGCCCGAATCCAGATTATAAAACGCACTTTCTCCAATGCTCCCCAAAAATACTCCGACTGCTGCCGATATTATCCCCACCCCTAAAGCAAATATCCAAAAGATTCTCAGATACTCCCGGTAGAATATCAATATGCTAAAAAATATAACCGCCAATAATATACTTATAAACAAAAGCGGTATTTCTCCATCAGGCCTGGGAATATCACCTCTGTCTTCAAACATCCATCTCAAATAAGGAATCTGGTTTTTCCTGAAAATCCTGATCGGCCCTCGGACCATAAATACTCGAATCCGACTTTGATTTTTAACTAAATCATAATCCACCCCATTTCGGATTTGTCCAGCGGCATTATGAGTCGTTAAGTAGTTAGTCGATAGTCGTTAGTAAACAGGCAGCAGGACTAATCGACCCGACGGTGGTAGGCGGGTGGAGACTAAACTAAACGATACTCAATTGACGTTTGCGGGGGATATAGTTATAATAATGTGCGGAAAGGCTGAATAATGAAGAAAAAATTTGTCAGGGCGATATTTCCAGGCTCTTTCGACCCGATTACAAACGGTCATCTGGACGTTATTCATCGCGGCGTAGCGATTTTCGACGAACTCGTCGTCGCCGTAGGCAGAAGTCCGATTAAAAACCCGCTTTTTACACCAAAGGAACGCGTAGAGATGATAAAAGAGCTGGTAGCGGATATGCCGCGAGTGTCAGTCGAAGGTTTCGACGGCCTGATGGTCGAATACGCAAAGCAGAAAAAGGCTGACGTGATTCTCCGCGGGATGCGAAGTCTTACCGATGTTCAGTATGAATTTCAGCTCGCTATGACGAACAGGGCAGTCGCGGGCATAGAGACGGTCTTTATTATGACCAGCGCCGAGTACGGCTTTACAAGCTCGACGCTGATTCGTGAAGTTGCTGCGCTGGGCGGCGACGTTTCCAATCTTATCCCGCCAAACGTTTATAAACGGCTTCAGGACAAACTTAAAGAATTGAAAAAAGTAGCGCAATCTCGCGTCAATTACAAAGAAAATGCGTGCAGGACAACGGAAAAAACTTGTTAAGTGCTTGTTCCTGGTGTGTCTTTTTTTCCTGATTGTTCCCGCCAAGGCTCACGCATACATAGGCCCGGGGGCAGGATTCGCGGTGATGGGGTCATTCCTTGTTATGTTCACCGCTATTTTTTCAGCGGTACTGGCGTTATTCACCTGGCCTGCGCGTTATATCATCCGGGCGATTCGGCACAGACACGCGTTTGCCCGCAGCAAGGTGAAAAAAATCGTAATACTCGGCCTTGACGGTATGGATTACGCCCTGACGGAAAAATTCCTCGCTGAGGGCAAACTTCCGAATCTGGCCAAACTGCGCGAGCAGGGCTGTTTCAAACCGCTGGAAACCACGATTCCATCCATTTCACCGGTGGCGTGGTCGTCATTTCAGACTGGTGTAAATCCCGGCAAGCACAATATTTTCGATTTTCTGACACGGGACAAAAACTCATATCTGCCGAAACTCAGCAGCGTCGATATAAAAGGTCCCAGCAGGACAATAACGCTGGGCAGATACAGATTCGCGTTATCAAAGCCCGATGTTCGCCTGCTGCGAAAAGGTAAACCCTTCTGGATTACCCTCGGCGAACACGGTATTTTCAGCAATGTTATCCGCGTTCCGCTGACGTTTCCGCCCGAAAAATTTTATGGCGTTCAGCTTTCCGGCATGTGCGTTCCGGATTTACGCGGCACACAGGGGATGTTTTCATTTTATACGAGCAGCAGGGATACATACAACGAGCATACAGGCGGCGAACAGTTTATGGTTGAACGAAACGGAAATACCATAGAAGCTGAACTTATCGGTTCTGAAAACCCATTGCTCAAAGACAACAGCGTTTTAAAGCTGCCTTTTACTATTACTATAAGGGGCAGCGATTCGGCGGATATTAAATTCGACGGGCAGATGTTCAATCTTAAAAAAGGTCAGTATTCGCAATGGATAAAAATCGCGTTCAAGGCCGGCGCAGGCGTTAAAGTACATGGCATCTGCAAATTTCTGTTGCTAAGCACAGAGCCTGATTTTGAACTTTATGTTACCCCGATTAACATCGACCCTGAAAAACCGGCGATGCCCATTTCACAGCCGCCGGTTTATTCGATATATCTTGCCAAAAGGCAGGGGCCTTTCGCTACGCTGGGCCTTGCCGAGGACAGTTGGGCGCTTAATGAAAAAGTTCTCGTTGACGACGGTTTCATCCAGCAGTGCATAAATATGGACCAGGAGCGTGAGAAAATGTTTTTCGATTCGCTCGACAAGGTAAGGCAGGGGCTGTGCGTGTGCGTTTTCGACGGCACGGACAGAATCCAGCATACTTTCTGGCGCGATATCGACAGCGAGCATCCAGCCAGAAAAGAACGAATCCGTTCCAAAGAACAAAATGCCGTTGAAGACCTATATAAGAGAATGGATATCCTTGTGGGTAAAACAGTAGAAAAGTGCAGGGGCAAAGATATGGTGCTGATGATTATTTCTGACCATGGTTTCAGCACATTTAGGCGGGGAGTGGATTTGAACCGCTGGCTTGAGGAAAACGGGTATCTTAAAATAAAGCCGGGACTGCGGGACAAAAAATATCTTGAGGCTATTGACTGGTCACAGACCCGTGCTTTTGCGATTGGATTGGCGGGAATTTTTCTTAACCTTAAAGGCAGGGAATCCCAGGGTATTGTTGACCCCAGCGATGAGGCGGGGAAACTTCGCGAGGAAATAGCCGGTAAATTATCGAAACTTATCGACGGCGGCGCCAACCAGTCAGCGATCAAGCAGGTGTATAACGCGATGAAAGTTTATAATGGCCCGTATAAAGAGGAGGCGCCGGATTTGATAATCGGTTATAATCGCGGTTATAGGGCATCGTGGGAAACGGCGGTTGGTCAGGTAACGGATGCGATTTTTCATGACAATACAAAAGCCTGGAGCGGCGACCATTGTATCGACCATTCCCTTGTGCCGGGAGTATTTTTCTGCAGCAGGCCGGTTGAGAATGATAACCCGCGGCTGATGGATATAGGCCCGACCGTACTTGATATGTTCGGAGTCGATGTTCCAAATAATATGGATGGTAAGCCGCTGGCTGTAAGCGAAATTAAAAATAAGTAAAAAAATGATTAGTAAACTTAACAGAAGAGAGTTTTTGAAGCAATCCGCAGCGGCGGCTGTGGCGGCATCTTGGGCGATGAAATCGGGTTATGGCGTTAACGGCAAATCTTCGGATACGAAAAAAGTAATTATTATCGGCATAGACGGAATGGACCCGGGGCTTTCGGAAAAAATGATGGATGAAGGTCAGCTTCCGAACCTCGATATGCTTCGCAAAAATAACGGGTACCGGCGGCTTGGGACGAGTATTCCGCCGCAGAGTCCCGTCGCGTGGGCAAATTTTATAAATGGCGCCGGCCCGGGCTCGCATGGAATTTTTGATTTTATTCACCGTAATCCCGAAAAACAATGTACGCCGTTTTATTCGGCGGCGGAAACGGTGGAGGGAGTCGGGTATCGAAATATAGGCGACCACAGAATTCAGTTGGATTTCTGGCCATTTAACGATAAGCCTGCTGAAACAATCTTGCGGCGTCAGGGGACTCCATTCTGGGATTATCTTGATGAAGCCGGGATTGAGTCGGTGTTTTACGATTTGCCGTCGAATTATCCGGCCAGCCCGTCGAAGTATGGTCATCACAGGTGTCTTTCCGGAATGGGCACACCGGATATGCTCGGAACTTATGGCACTTATCAGCATTTTGCCGAAGATGGGCCTTTCGCGACAAAAGATGAGGGCGGCGGAATGCGTTCGATGATTTTTTTTGAAAACGACGTATCAAAACCACCGTTAAAACTAATCGGCCCACAAAACACTTTTCTAAAAAAACCTGAACCGATGACGATAGAATTTCTCGTGTACAGGGACAACCAGTCGCGCACGGCGGTTATCGAAATCCAGAAGAGTAAAATTCTCCTGAAGGAAAAACAATGGAGTCCGTGGCTGAAAGTGGATTTTGGTATGTCGATGCCAGCTTTGATGCCTGACAAGCACATCAGCGGAATATGCCGGTTTTATCTGCAGGAGTTTGCACCAAATTTCAGACTTTATGTAACGCCAATAAATACCGACCCATCCAATCCAGCCATTAAACTTACTGAACCGCCGGCATTTATTAAAAATGTTTCGAATAAATTAGGCCTGTTCTATACGACAGGTTTTCAGGAAGACCATAAGGCATTATCGAACCGTGTGTTTACAGACGCCGAATATGCCTCGCAGGCGGAGATAGTTTTGCAGGAGCGACTGAACCTGCTTCAATATGCTATAAATAATTATGATGATGGGCTGCTGTTTTTCTATTTTTCGAGTACCGACCTTCAGGCACACATGTTCTGGTGGGACTCCGATGCAAAACATCCGACCCGTTCAGCCGAAGAGGCTAAAAAATACTTCGGTAATATCAAAGAGCTTTATCGGAGGATGGATGCCGTTGTCGGCGATATTCTGAAGCGATATGGAAATAACGCGACGATTATCGTGATGAGCGACCATGGATTTGCCAATTTCAAGAGACAGTTTGGCCTGAATAAATGGCTGCTTTTGAACGGCTATATCCAAAACGCGGGGGCAACCTCGATTATGTCAGACGTGAACTGGTCAAAGACGAGGGCTTACGGGCTGGGCATAAACGGTTTATACCTAAATCTTAAAGGGCGTGAGCGGGACGGCATTGTTGAGCCGGGCAGAGAACGGGAGGATTTGATTAAGGAACTGACAGATAAACTTGAGTCGGTCAGGGATGCCGACGGCAGAAGAGTGATTCGCAAGGTTCACCGCACCGACACGGTTTACGCCGGCCCGGCGACAGAATTCGCACCTGATTTGATTATAGGATACTGCCGTGATTTCAGGGCGTCGTGGCAGACGTGCCTGGGCGGTATTGATAAAGAGGTGCTGTCTGATAACGATTCGGCATGGAGCGCACGACCACTGCGCCGATGTTTCCGAGGTGCCCGGCATTATATTCAGCAACCGCCCCATAGTCGCGGAAAGGCCTTTCCTGATTGATATCGGTCCATCTGTGCTGACGGAGTTCGGCTTACAAATACCCTCTTCCATGGAGGGCAAAAATATATTCAAAACATAAAAAATGTCGAATAACAAAGAGGTATAAAAATGGCCAAGATAAAAATAGATTCCAATCTTTTTGAGCGTGTGAAAAAGGCGTGTGAAACCGCTGGCTACAGCAGCCCGGACGAATTTATCATTCACGCAATCGAAAAAGAGCTTGCGAAATACGAGACTTCACAGGCCGACGAAAAAACAGCGGAGAAACTTCGCGGACTTGGATATATCGAATAATGGATTTTTTAACACGCATTATAAGCCTGCTGAATATACCGGCTAACGCCTTTGGTGAATTCGCATTTGCGCCAATGACTTCACTTCCCGGCTGGCTGTCGAATACGATTATTTCCGCTGCCGCCGGTGTACTGCTGATGTTTATTTTTAAGTACACATCCAATCAGCGGGCAATCGCCCGGATAAGAGACAGCATAAAAGCGGATATGCTGACCCTTAAACTCTTTAAGGACAGTCTCGCCGTAACATTAGAGGCGCAGGGAAGAGTTTTTGTTTCAGCCTTTTTGCTCTTGTTTCATTCGCTTATTCCGATGCTGGTTATGATTGTCCCTGTTTCCCTGCTTCTTGCACAGATGGGCCTTTGGTATGAGTTCAGGCCGTTAAAGCAGGCAGAGCAAGTCGTAGTTGTTATGAAACTGAATGAACAGGCGGAAATATCGCAGACCTGATGTCAATATTGTTTCATCTCCGGCGGCAAAAATAATTATGGGACCGGTCAAGATTTCCGCAAAACGCGAGATACTCTGGCAGTTAGAGGCAACGCAAAAAGGATACAGCAGTATTATTTTTCAGGTCAACGGTGAAAAAATTGAAAAGTCTTTCGCAGTCGGCGATGGCTTTATGAGAATCAGCGCTGAGCGGCCTGGTTGGCAATGGACTAACGTGATGCTCTATCCCGCGGAGAAGCCTTTTGCGTCTGATTCATTGGTTCAGTCCATCAGAATTGATTATCCTGAACGCACATCCTCAACCGGCGGGACAAACCACTGGCTGATTTACTTTTTTATCGCCTCAATGATTTTTGCTCTTATTTTCAAGCCGTTTCTGAAAGTCAGAATATAACTGGAATTGGTAAGTATCGGCTCAAAAACGAGGGGCTATTTCAATTTGATATCAATGTTTTGGGCTGTATTTGGGTCTCTGCCAAATTGTTGAATATAGAGTGCCAAATACCATCTGTATTGAGGCTGGATAATCCGTTTTCAGCGGGTTAGTTAAGCTATAATTATAAAGCAATATTCTTTTATTCATTCTCGCCACAGGTCGGGAAAGTTTTGAGAGAAGGAGGCAGGTTTCGTTCGGGCAAATGAATTTCCTGCTGAGATTTTTTTGAAAGACGGCACCATTTTTCCAGATAGTCGAGGACTGTCATAACAACAGCGGCATGACTCCAGGCCAGAGGGGACACTGAAAGCGGCTTGCCCGTTAAAGGATGTATCTGTTCGGGCAAAACTCCGGAAGCAAGGGCATGGTCTGCCGTCCAATTCAGAAACTCTAAACTTTTGTTAAGTTCATCAAGAGAGCCCGCCATTGCGATGTCATACTGCGCAAGCCAAAGCCCGCAGATAATCCACGGATTGCCGGGAATTTTTTCGGTGAGATGAACATCACGCTGGTAATTATCGCCCTGGTATCGAGCATATCCGCCGATGGGCGTATTTACGCAAAGTGTTTCGCGGATTTTTTCCATTGTCAGGCGGACTTTCGGATTTGACGGTTCCATCGCCCCGACAGCCCAAAGACTGCCGCAGGCGGAGTCTATGGTATTATCCTGTTCATAAGTTCCGTCATTTTTGGGTATAAGCATCCTGCAATAGCAGCGATTTTTTTCGTTCCACATATATTTTTCAACGGCTTTACGCATCTCATCCACGGCTGTCTCGCATCTTTGCGCGTCTTCTATTTCTCCGAATGCCCGCGCAAATTCGCTGCCGCCTAAGGCCGCCTATCACCGCTGCCGCTGTGAACAGATGCACACCAAAGCGTTCTTCCCATACGTCATAAGAAGGGTTGGGCAGGTGCGTATTTTTGTCGCGAAAGTTCACCATAAAATCCGCTGAATTTATAATGAGTCTGCGATAAAGAGGCTTTATGAATTCGATTTCTCTGAATTTATGGAAATGATGCCAAAGAGACCAGATAACCAGGGCGGTTTCATCTTCCTGAATCGGAATAGATTCCCTGCCTGACAAGAGCCACGGCTGCCAGGACGAGGCAAGCGTTTTATCCGGATTGAACTTGTGCAGCATGTAGCCCTGTGGTGAAATCACGTCGAGACAAAACTGGAAGAATCTCCTGCTCGCGTCGGCGTAACCGGCTTTAATCAGGCTGTAAGCGCACAATGCACCATCCCTTGGCCACATATAGGCATAGGTATCACGAGCAAAATTAGTCGCATCGTAATCAGCGGCGGCGATTATGGCGCCTCCATCATCAACGTGAGTTCTTAGAATCAGAAGGCTTCGTTTGAAGAGTTCGGCAATGTTAGGAGGCAGAGCCTGGAGATTCCATTGCTCTTTATTGACCCATAGTTTCCAGTAATTAATAGTCCTGTTAATAAGCACTTCGGGAGTTTTTTGTCTGACTACCGCATTAATTCGGGCGGCACCATCGTAATTCTGCTGGCACGCGACCCAGTATGTACATTTATTTGTGCCATTGGCGGGCACAGCCAGGTTAATTCCGATGCAGGAATCCACGGAACCCTGGGCGATTGGATTGCCGCTGAGCTGGCCGTCCTCGGCATCACGCCAGGTGCCTTCATAGCCGCGGAAATCGTGAATGCCTGTCGCGAAATGGTCAACACCGCATTTTGCCGGCGTACAAAGATTTATCAGGAAATAGCGGTTCTGTTTATAATGTACAACTGCACTTGTCTGTGGGTCATAATACGCGGTATCGCCGATGTTATTTTCCTTTATGTGAAATTCATGATTGTAAAAGAGGCGCACGTCTCTGTCGCGACCGGAAAGGTCTTTGACGATAACCTCACGAAGCAGGACCCAGATATGAAAATCGACACAATCCCGGCAGAAGAGTTCCAATTTCAGTTCGGGGTGGAAGCAATGCACCTCGGTAACAAGGGTATCAGGCACATACTTTAGTTCGATTTTCCAGCCGTCCTCAATCCACTTCATAATTCCGTCTGCCCAGATACCGAAACGGATTGGATGGCCTTCGGTATGATTTTCCATCCCGACATAAGGGAAATATAAATCGCGCAAATTATAACTGCTGTCAAAATTAGCCAGGACAGTTCCATTACCTATGGGCAAGTCACGCGGCATAATTACCTCTTTTATTTGTTAAGCAGTTTTTTTGTACGCTATAAGACGACTTTACGAAAGGTGCGTCGCCAGAGTTTCAATCAGGTGTATAAACGGCCCGGGGTAAATACCAAGCCAAACGAGCATAATAGTCAGAGCCACCAAAATTACCCCCGAGACGACGGAAAAACAAGACCCCGATGTAAAGAGCGAAACCGGCGTTTTCGCCTCATTTTCAGGTTCAGTGGCCTTGGAATACAGCACAGCGATGATGCGTAGATAATAAAAAAGACCAATAACACTGTTTATGACTAAAATAACCACAAGCGTCCATAAACCTGAATTCGTACCAGCGGAAAGGATATAAAATTTCCCGATAAAACCAGCCGTTAGGGGGATACCCGCAAGAGAAAACAACATCGCCGTAAATATTCCCGCCAGCAATGGGTGGTGAAAAACCAGGCCTCGATAGCCCTCTATGTTATCGAGGTCTTTTTCTTTACTCGAAAGAACAGTAATTACTCCGAAAGCCCCCAATGTTGTAATAAAATAGCTGGTTAAATAAAAAGATACCGCCGCAACTGCCATAGAGTCGCTGGCAAGAAAAGCGACAATCAGATAACCGATGTGGGCTATGGAAGAGTAAGCAAGAACGCGCTTAACGTTGTTTTGCAGCAAAGCCAGAAGATTGCCGAAGAACATTGAAAGAATCGCGAGAACCGCGAAAATAAAAAATAACGGTTGGTAATTCATTACATTTATCGCGGTAAAATACCGAAGCAGCAATGCAAAAACAGAACCCTTTGAAACAGTCGCGATAAACCCTGTTACTGGTGCCGGAGCGCCTTCATAGACATCCGGTATCCATAAATGAAAAGGCACAACTGCGAGTTTGAAACCTATTCCCACAAGTACCATAACAAGACCGGTTAAAAATAATGGGTTGACCGAATTGGCGGCTATCGCTGCCCAGCCGGTAATTTTCGAAAATTCCATTGAGCCGGAGCGCAAGTAAATTAATGCCGTACCGAAAAGCAGGAACGCCGTGGAAGTTGCCGCGGGGATAAGATATTTTATGCCGGCTTCAATATGGATTGGAGCCGACCGCAAATATGCCGTCAGAACGTAAAGGGACACGCTTAAAATTTCCAAACCAAGAAAGAATGACGCAAGATGGCTGCTGGAAACAAGTACCGCTGAACCGACCGTAGCGATAAGTAAAAAAACATAAAACTCTTCTTTGACGCACTGCCGTTCTCTCATATAACTGTAAGATAAAATAACTGTGATTATGCAGGCGGCAAAAAGCAGCCCGGTATAAAAATACGAATACCCGTCAGTCACCAGCAAAGTGGAAACATAAGCTGACTCGTCTGGCAAAGGAATCGCCAAAGCAGCCATACCTAAACACAGAGTAATCAGCGTTAAAATAAAGGTTAATATATGGCTGCGATGAACCGATATCGCCAGCATAATCAATATTATTCCGGCACTTAAGATAATAAGATGCAGAATATGTATGAGATTATTCAGAGGCATTCTTTGACTCCATCTCTGCTACGCTGATTTCGGTAGAGGTATATGAATGTTGCAAAATAGTATCAATCGCGGGCTTAGCGGTGTTTAGAAAAGGCCGAGGATAAATGCCTATCCAGACAATTACCGCGATAATAACAGTGAATGCGGCCATCTCACGAATACTCAAATCGGGCAACTGCCTCTGTTCCTGTACCTGCCCATGAAAAACACGATGAATCAGCCACAGTGAATATATTGACGCTGCAACGAATCCCAATGCCGCGATTATAGTCAGCAAAGGATACATCTGATAAGTCCCGGCAAGAACCAAAAATTCACCGACAAAATTGGCAAGCCCAGGCAGGCCAAGTGACGCAAGCGCAAGGAACATCGTGACACCTCCCATTCGCGGCATTATTGACCAAAGCCCGCCCATCGCTTTCATATCACGGGAGTGGATTCGCTCCTGGATTGCGCCAGCCACAATAAATAGGCCCCCTGTCGTAAGGCCATGGGCCAGTATAATTATCACCGCTCCCTGCAGTGCCAGTATATTTCCGGAAAATATTCCCAATAGTACAAAACCGAGATGGCTGATACTTGTATAAGCCACCAGCCTCTTAACATCTCTTTGCGCAAAGGCAAGAATCGCACCGTATAAAATTCCTATAACGCCCAAAGTCATAGCTATAAGACTGATTTCCTGTGAGGCCTTTGGAAACAGCGGCAGAACAAACCGCATAAAACCGTACGGCCCAGTCTTCAACAGTAGCCCCGCAAGAATGATGCTGCCCGCCGTGGGGGCCTGCGTATGCGCATCCGGCAACCATGTGTGGAACGGTACAACCGGCAACTTAACGGCGAAAGCAATAAAAAATCCGAGCATCAGCCAGATTGAAAACTGATTGACCGCTGACACATTTAATAACTGCGTATAATCAAACGTATAGTTTCCGGTACTTTTGCCGCAATAAAAGTACAGACCGAGTATAGATAATAACATAAACAAGCCGCCTGCCTGGGTGAAGATAAAAAACTTCATTGCGGCGTAAGTGCGGTTTTCGTGTCCCCAGATACTGATGAAAAAGTACATTGGAACGAGCATCAGTTCCCAGAAAAAATAAAAAAGGAACATATCCATCGCGATAAATACGCCCATCACTCCGGCGAGAATAAGCATCAGGTTGAAATGGAAAAATCCGACACGCTCCTGAATCTCGCTCCACGACGCAGCCGTGGAAACAATGCCGAGAAAAACTGTAAGCATAAGCAGCAGTAAACTTAGGCCGTCCATCGCGAGATGAAAACTGATGCCGAATTGCGGAATCCAGCTCCATTCCAGCCCGGTAAGCCACGGAGAACCCGCCGCCAATGAAAGCTGCTGATAATGCCGCAGCCAGAAAACAACCAAAAACACGAGATTAATAATCAGTGCCGAAATAGTCAGCAAACGACACGCGTTACTGCTCCACCTGCTTAAAAACCACGCAAGCAGGCCAGCACTCACCGTAATTATCAGTATCAACAAAAGTATCATAAGAACACCACAACTCCTATAATTATTGTCGCACCGACCGCGATACCTGTCAGATACCAGCGTAATTTCCCTGTCTGCGTCAGGCAAAGTATTTGATGTGCGATTCGACTAAGTCCGGCTATGCCAATGTAAATTTTATCGAGGTAATCGTTCCTGTTAAAATCAGCGAACCAAGTGTAAGGCTTAATAAACAGGATATTATAAAACCAATCGAAACCCCAGCCTGAAAACCAGAGTCTGTGCAGGGTTGAACCGATTGGTGTTTGAACAATTCGTTCATTTAATTGCCGGTTGCGGAGAAAGAATACATATGCTAAATAGATTCCAGCTAACGAAACCAGCGCAGCGATAGCCTGAACAAAATACTCAGCGTGCAAACCAGTTTCTAATGATGCCATAGACGGCAATGCGGTATGCATAAAATCGGTAAATATTTTTTTATGGCCAAGTATTTCAGGCAGTTCCACAAAGCCTCCTACTATTGAAAGTATGGCCTAATATCGACCAAGGGTAATTGGATACGCAGGCCGGGTTTATAGGTTACGGATCTGTTTTTGCTTCACCGAAAAACGAAATAAACAACATTCTAAAAGTATATAGGGAAGTAATCAGAGCTCCCGACTATTCCGGCCAGCCACAGCCAGACGCCGCCTGTTTTTGAAGACCATACCTGCCAGAGTATCATATCTTTGCTGTAAAATCCCGCTGTTACTAAAGGCAGCGCCGACAAAGATGCGCTGCCAGTCGAGAAAAGTATAAAAAGTCAAGGGACATTTTTTGGCGAAGACCGCCCATTTTAAAAATATTATGCTCATGTCCTAAAGCGATAATGACTACGCCGGCAGCGAGAAACAACAGTGACTTAAAAAACGCGTGAATCATAAAATGAAAAATCGCCGCCGACCAGGCCCCGACCCCGAGCGCAAGAAACATATATCCTATCTGGCTGATTGTTGAATAAGCGAGAATTCGTTTAATGTCATGCTGAGTCAATGCACTGAATCCTGCAATAAGAAGTGTTGCCGCACCTATCACCGCAACGCTATATTGAATCACGGGAGCCTGAGCAAAAAGAATATGAGTTCTGGCGATAAGGTAAACGCCCGCGGTTACCATTGTTGCTGCGTGGATAAGGGCGCTGACTGGCGAGGGTCCCGCCATCGCGTCGGGAAGCCAGTCTGCAGCGGAAGTTGTGCGGATTTGCCCACGGCTCCGCCCAAAAGTAACGCCGCGGTTACTACACAAAACAATGAGCCTGACGGATACTGTGAGAGCTTTTGCATTAGCGGCTGAATTTCAAATGTTCCCAACTGCGTAAAAAACAGAAACAGGCCTATCGCCATTGCTGTATCGCCGATTCTGGTTACTATAAATGCTTTTATCGCGGCACGGCCGTTAGCGGGTTCTTTGTACCAGAATCCTATGAGCAGATAACTGCATAAACCGACGCCTTCCCAGCCGAGATATAAAAAAAGCAGGTTATCCGCAAGCACAAGAATCAGCATCGAGCTGATAAAAAGATTCATATACGCAAAAAATCGGCTGTATCCTTCCTCCTCTTCCATAAATGCCGTCGAGTACAGATGAATCAGAAATCCGACAACTGTAACAACGAGTATCATCGTCAATGAAAGTGCGTCTAAATAAAATGTAAAGGTAGCTTTGAAATTGCCCACATTTATCCACGTCCAAAGCGTCTGCGAATAGAACCCCTGAGCGGGCGGAGAACCGATAAAATCAACAGCAATCAGTATCGTCAGAATCATCGAAACTGCCACCGAAATTGTGCCGATTGTTCCTACAGCCCTGCGTGAAATTCTCCCGCTGATTGTGGCAAGAATCATAAAATCTGCCAACGGTATTACAGGAATAAGCCACAAATATTCAAGCATATCAGCCTTTCATCAGAGACGCGATATCAGTATCGAGACTTTTGAATTTTCGGTACATGCGCAGAACGAGACCTAATCCAACAGCCACTTCGGCTGCTGCCATCGAAAGCACAAAAAAATACATAACCTGACCATCAGGCTGATTCAGGCAGGAGCCAGCAACAATAAACGCCAGCCCCGCGGCATTGAGCATAATTTCTATGGATAGCAGCATAAAGACTATGTTGCGACGCACGAGAACACCTGTTAAACCAATCGCAAATAACACAGCGGCAAGAATAAGTGCCGATTCTGTCGGAACTGTCACCATTATTTATTCTCTCCTTCGTTTTTTTGTTCACCACGGCCAAGATGATATGCACCCAATAATCCTGCCAGTAAAAGCATCGACGCAAGTTCGACACCAAGTACATAGTGCCCAAAAAGAGCGATACCAACTTCTTTCGGACTAATCATATTTGGCCCCGTAAATCCGATATAATGAAACCTGACCGCATAAGCCAGTTCGATAATAAGAACAATTGATAATATCGCTGGGCCAATCCACATATATGGGCTAAGCATTTGCCGCTCCTGTGCGACGGACTGCGGGCCAAGATTAAGCATCATTATAAGAAATACGAAAAGAACAACTATCGCGCCAGCATTTATAATGATAACTAAAGCCGCGGCAAAAGGCGCACCAAGAAGAAAGAAAATTACACCAACGGCAAGAAGTGAAACAATAAAATACAATAGCGCATGAACTATATTAAGCCGTGTTATAGCCATAAAAGTCGCGATAATCGCAACGGCAGCTGATATATAAAAAACAAATGTCATATAAATTATTTTTTCAGGGCAAAAGATCTGCGGGGATCAACCGGCGGCTGTTCATTTTCAGCCTGGCCCTTGTCTTTTCCATCAATTGCAAGACCGGCCACTTTGTAAAAATTGTAATCCGGATACTTACCTGTGCCGCTTATGAGCAGGTCCTCCTTTTCGTAAACCAGGTTTTGCCGCTTATATTCCCCCATCTCGAAATCAGGTATTAACTGGATTGCGTAAGTGGGGCAGGCCTCTTCGCAAAAACCGCAGAATATGCACCGCGAAAAATTGATTCGGAAAAATTCCGGGTAACGCCGTCCATGCTCATCTTCTGTCGCCTGCAGAGCGATGCATCCGACAGGGCACGCCACTGCACATAGATAACAACCTACGCATCGCTCACCGCCATCAGGGTCGCGTGAAAGAATTATTCGCCCTCGCCATCGCGGCGGCAGAGACGGCTTTTGCTCAGGATACTGAATTGTGACACGTCTTCGAAATGTATGCAGCAGAACATTGCCACATCGCTCTTAACTGCGCTTAACATATTCAGTTCTCCTAACGAGCCAGCACAATTGCGCCTGTAACAACAGGTTCAGAAGCGCAAGCGGCAGTATGATTTTCCATCCCAATGACATCAAGCTGGTCGTAACGGGGCCGGGGTAAAGACGCCCGCATCAGGATAAAGATACTTATAAAAACAAAGGTTTTTATAAAGAACCATACGATTCCCGGCAGAACAGGCCCCAGCCACCCGCCGAAGAAAAAGGTTGTTATCAACGCCGATATAAGTGTAATGCCGAGATATTCGCCTACAAAAAACATTCCGAACTTCATACCGGAATATTCGCTGTGATAGCCGGCTACTAGTTCGTTTTCCGCTTCGGGCAAGTCAAACGGAAGCCGATGAGTTTCAGCTATTCCGGCGATGAAAAAAATTATAAAACCGGCAGCCTGCGGGATACAGAACCACAAACCTTTCTGCGCTTCGACAATATCGGTAATTCTGAATGAGCCTGCCAAAATAACTATCCCCATCAGCGACAGGCCCATAAATACCTCATAGCTAAGCATCTGCGCCGCGGCACGCAGACCGCCCAGCAGCGAATATTTGTTATTCGACGACCAGCCGGCCAGTGTAACGCTGTACACACCAAGAGATGACATAGCCAGAAAGAAAAGCAAACCTATGCCGAGGTCGGCTACTGTGATATGAGGTGAAAACACAACTATCGCGAAAGATAAAAGTGTCGTAACAATTATTATCGCCGGGGCTGTTACGAACACAAACTTGTCCGCAAAAGGCGGAATCCAGTCTTCCTTCATAAAGATTTTTATCATATCAGCAAGCACCTGGAGCAAACCGAATGGCCCCACGCGATTTGGCCCGTAGCGGTCCTGAAACAACGCCAGAAGCCGCCGCTCAAACCATATCAATCCCGCCGCTATCGACAATATAACGGCAAGCACACCGAAAACAATAATCAGATGTATTATTATTTCACGCATTTTAACTCGTAACCAGTTTGTACCAGAAGGGCTGACCATCCCACTGCAAGCGAAGGTAAGCCAACAGGTATCGCCGCCAGACCAACCGCAAGCTCCTGCGAAAATTTTACCGGCAGCTGATAAGACTTACCGGAAAGCGTTACCTCCACCGTTTGACCTTTAAAGATACCAGAATGTTGTGGATTTACAGCGATATATGGTGCCGCTGACAATTCAGTTATTCCAAGTGATAACACACTTAATTCATCAGAGCCAAAAACATGATAAGCGGGCACAACAAGCAGTTCTTTTTCCTTTGCGTGAAAAGAATCAGGAATCTGCGAAAAATATTTACACTCTGCCGATTGCGCGGCTCAATAAGTCGCTTTCCCGGGTCTCCGTCGTACAATTGCCCGCCGACTTCACGCTGAAACTTGTTGACCGATTGTACCGAATTCCATTTAGGAGACCAGAATCGCGCAATAAGTGATGAAGCAGGCTGTCCCCGGTAACCTTCCATCGAAAAACAAAGCGGCGAATCGCAGTCTTGCGGCGGCTTTGGTTCATTGACATTTATATCCGCGTGCATTGCCGTGCGCCCGCTGTAACGGTTAGGCTGACGGGGTATTTTTTGCCCCGCTATTCTAAACTCCGACGACGGCGCGGCCTCGCTGATGGTTTTAAAAATCGGCATCTCTTCTGCCAAACTCTTTATTATGCCATCGAGGTTTTGCCAGTTGTAAGTCTCCGGATAGGAACCAGATGCTCGCATTATATCACTAATCCATCGCCAGCTTTCCTGGATGTCACCAGTGGGCGAAAAAACCTTAAAAAATCGCTGAGCCCTGCCCTCGTTATTTATCAGCGTCCCGCTGCCTTCAGCAAAAGTCGCGGCTGGCAATACATAATTGGCCTTTAACAGAGTTGCGTTTTCCAGATGGTCGATAACAATAATATTTTTCGCGGCATTGAAAAGTTTGTCCGCTGTTTCACTATTGAGATAACGATAAACATCATTTTCCAAAACAATAATCGTATCAGCCGGTTTTAACCGAATCAATACTTTGCCCGCCCATAAGCCCAAGACCCATACTGTTACAGTAAGGCACCGCAAAACACAGCTTGGGCTTTTTATTCATAGAATGCAGAGCATACGCGATGTTGGCAGATGCTTCGATGACTGAACGGCTGTCGCTGTTGACTCCTGAAACTATAATTGGATTCTCAGAATTTTTAAGTTCCTCCGCAAGTTTCTGCGCCATTCGTCGAACCTCATCCGCTAATTCAGGCACAGATGGCGCATCAGGGTTAAGTTCATGCGCCACGGCAAAACCTAATCGCGCCAAATCATCTGGCGCAGCTCGATAACTTATCGCCGCCGCGTCATCAAGCCTGGTTTTGTCAGGTGTGGCTATAAACAAAGCTCCTTTTTCCTGTTGAGTTACTTCGCGGAAAAAAACATCGTTCCATTCTTCTATCTTGAGTTTTTTTGCTAATGCTGAAAGCTTGCGAAGTGTGGCTTTACGCAGCGACAATTCGAGCATCGGCGCCGTATTGGGAACATCTTCTCCCAATACCAGCACCGCATCCGCCAAATCCACATCGTGTATTGAAGCGGCAGGGACAGGTGAACTCATAAGGATATTGATAATGATAGAAACTAATTGCGATTCTGTTCGAGATGCGCCGATATAGAAATTTTCAGTCCCAACGAGTTTAAGCAGGGCGAAATTTGATTCAAGAGATGCTCGTGTTGAGCCTATCCCTATTGTTCGATCTGAATTTTTCAAAATCTGACACAATTTCACCAACAATATCTTTCTTTTCGCAAGTTTCAATAACGACGAAGCGGTTTTCTGATTCTCCGCTGACTATTTACAAATTCATAGCCAAAACGCCCGCGGTCGCAGAGAAAATATCCGTTCACTTCTGACTATTGAATCGGTTTCGTATGCAGCGCAGCATACCGTATCGCTCGCCGGGAATAGTATTGCAGCCAAGCCCGCAATGCACGCAAACCGATGGCGCGGTCTGCAAATCCCACTTGCGGGTATAATGTCGTGCAAGCGTCTTATCCGTAAAAACGCCCGTCGGGCACACCTCGACAAGATTGCCGCTGAATTCACTTTCAAGCACGCCATCCTTATGCCTGCCGAAATAGACACTATCGTGCCAGTCATTAACATCAAAATCCCGCCCGCCCGCATAATCGTTATAAAACCGCACGCAGCGATAACACTGAATGCAGCGATTCATTTCATGCGCTGACAAACGGCCCGAGATTCTGATTGCGATGGGTGCGTTTTTTAAATCGGTATCGCCGATACATATGCCCGGTCATCAGCGTCATATCCTGCAGATGACATTCGCCGCCCTCATCGCACACGGGGCAATCGTGCGGATGATTGATCATCAGCCATTCAATGACACTCTTTCGGAATTTCACCGCATCAGGGTCATCGATCGAAATCCGTATGCCGTCCGCCGCCGGCGTCATGCACGACATTACGATTTTGCCTTTGGTATCGTTTTCATCCTTGAACTGCTTTACCGCACACATCCGGCACGCCCCCACCGAATGCATCGCCGGATGCCAGCAGAAATACGGAATATCAAACCCCAGCGACAGGCACGCATGCAGCAGGTTCTGCCCCGCCTTCACTTCGTACGGTTTGTTTTCTACATAAATTACCGGCATCTATTATCTCCACGGACATCGATGTTCGGTAATATGCTTTTCAAAATCTTCGCGAAAATATTTCAGTGCGCTTCGCAAGCGGGACCATCGCCCCCGGCGCAAGCGCACAAAATGTATGTCCGGGGCCAAGAAGCCAGGTATGTTCTTGCAGAATATCAGATATCGCTCAGTTTGCCCTGCCGTCTTCATTGCCTTCAAGAATTTTCGCAATCCATGGCAATCCTTCCCGGCACGGTGTGCACCAGCCGCAGGATTCGCGGGCAAAAAATTTCGCAGATTATTCACCATGCCCACCGGACAAGTCTTATCGTCGAGAATGATCATTGTGCCGGTTCCGAGCCTGCTGCCGATTTCCGCATCGAACCAAAATCCATCTGCATATCAAGATGCTCTTCAATCAGAAAATCGGTCGACGCTCCGCCGGGCAGCAATCCCCGAAATTCAATACCCTCCTGCATCCCGCCGGCGTATTCTTCGAGTATTTCGCGGATCGGTTGTCCCCATCGGCAGTTCCCAGAGGCCCGGCCTTTTCACTCTTCCGCTTGCGCCGTAAATTTTGTTCCGCCCTCATCGGTCGGCTCAGCTTTTGAACCACTCCGGCCCGTTGTTAATTATATGCGGCACATTGCAAGTGGTTTCGACATTATTGACAACTGTCGGCTTGCCCCACAGCCCGCAGGTTCTGCATAAGGCGGCTTTGCTCGCGGTATCGGCGCGTTTGCCTTCCAGGCATCGAGCATCCTGTTCTCTTCGCCGCACATATAACGCCCTGCACTGGTATGAACATACATTTCAAGACTGTAGCCGAGACCCGAGAATATTTTTGCCCAGATATCCTTCCGTACGCCTCCGCAATCGCCTGTCAACTCTTTGCGGCGGCAAGCGGATATTCCCATCGCATAAAAATATACGCCGCATCCGCCTCGACGGCATAGGCGATGATGATTGCGCTTTCAACGATCGAATGCGGATCGCCTTCCAGCAGCAGCCGGTCTTTGAACGTCCCCGGCTCCATCTCATCGGCGTTGACAACAAGATATTTGGGATGCGGAGCATCCTTTCCCATCGGCACAAAGCTCCATTTTTGGCCCGTCTGGAAACCCGCTCCGCCGCGCCCTTGAAGATTCGAATCGTCACCTTCTGCTGGATCTCTTGTGGCGACATGCTCAGTGCCTTGCGCAATGCCTGATAGCCGCCGGTTTTTTCATATTCCTCGATAGTCAGCGGCTCTCTGTCCGGGCCGTATATTCTTTGTCAGCGGTTTTTCCATCACATATTTTTGCTATTTATATTTTTCGAGAATACGATCAATTCCTGACAGTGTCAACATTGCCGTACAATTTATCATCAATCATCATCGCCGGCGCCTCATCGCACGCCCCAAGACAGCAACCGGCAAAAGTGTAAATCTTCCGTCGGCCGTCGTTTCACCAAACTCTATACCCAGCCGCTTCTTGAAATGCTCCATGATCTTTTCATATCCCATAATCCAGCAGTCACGCTGTCGCAGATCAGTATCACATGCCTGCCGACGCTTGCGGAAAATCAGATTGTAGCCGTGCGACACTGTCAAGTTCTCGTCGGTCATATCCAAATACTCGGCCATCTCTCCAGAGCTGTCTATCGGATATCCAGCCGCGATATCTCTGCACAATCTTCAGGCCTCAGGGCAGCCGCCCGCTTTTACAGATACTTTCTAATCTCCGCCTCAATCTCAGTTTGTTCTTCCTGCGTCAGCATATTTTATCTTGTTTATCACGGTCAACATCTCGCAAGCACAAAATCAATACTTCCCAGAATCGCTATCAAATCCGCAACCGTAAGCCCGCGGCTGATATCCGGCAGCCATCTGCATATGCGGAAACGACGGCGTGCGAATGCGCGTCCGATACGAAACAGTATTGCCGTCACTGACAAGATAATAGCCGTTATTGCCCTTTGTGCCCTCGATACCGAAAAACGCCTCGCCGGCCGGCATCACCGGCCCCCAGCTCACATTAAGAAAATGCGTGATCAGCGTTTCGATATCCTGCATCGTATGTTCTTTCAGCGGCGGCGTTGTCAGCGGATGGTCGGATTTATAACGGCCCCGCTGGCATATTATCAACGCATTGCCGTATTATGCGCAGGCTCTGGCGTATCTCCTCGACCCGCACAACCGCGCGGTCGTAGCAGTCGCCGTTTGTCGCCGTCGGAATCTCAAAATCGAACTGCTCATAGCCGCTGATAAGGCATCTTCTTGCGAAAATCCCATTCAAGTCCGCATGCCCGCAGATCCCGGCCCGGTAACTCCCCACTCGATCGCCTCATCGAGACGTATATGCGCCGATGCCTTTTGTGCGCATCTTGAAAATTCGGTTCTGCATCACAAGCGTATCGTATTCTTTCATCCGGGCAGGCATATAGTCGAGAAAATCGCGTAACCATTTTTCCCAGCCGTTCGGCAAATCCTGCGCAACGCCGCCGATACGAAACCAGCCCGGATGCATTCGCCAGCCGCAGATCGCCTGCAATGATATCGAAGTATCCGCTCGCGGTCGTTGAACATATAAAAAACCGGCGACATCGCCCCCAGATCCTGCGCAAATGTCCCGTACCACACCAAGATGGACTGCGATGCGGAACAATTCCGCACATCATCACCCGGATCACCTTTGCCCTGTCGCGGCACTTCTATTCCGCGCAAGTTTTTCAACCGCCAGCACATACGGCAGATTATTCATCACCCCGCCGAGATAATCGATGCGGTCGGTGTATGGAATATATGTATGCCACGTCTGCCGCTCGCCCATTTTCTCCGCGCCGCGATGGTGATAGCCGATATCCGGCACAGCATCGACTATCTCTTCGCCGTCAAGCTGAAGAACAATCCGAAGCACCCCATGCGTACCGGGATGATGCGGGCCAAGATTTAAGAAACATAAATTCTGTATCTTCGCTGTGACGTTTCAGCCCCCACGCTCAGGATTGAAATTTCAAGTTGCTGCTGCTCTTCTGATTTCATCTTCCTCCGGCAGCGTAAACGGCTCCATATCCGTCGCCCGCGCCGGATGGTCCTTTCGAAGCGGATGTCCTTTCCACCACGGCGGCATAAGAATCCGCTCTAAGATGCGGATGCCCGTCAATCCTAATCCCGAACATGTCCCAGACCTCGCGCTCATACCAGTTCGCACACGGCCAGATGTCGGTTATTGTTTGAATCGAAGGATGTTCGCCCTCAAGCGGCACCTTTATTCGGATATACTCATTCCTCTCAAACGAAAAAAGCTGATAAACAACCGTAAAATCGCTTGTCGGCTGGCCTGTCCGATTCTTACGCGTCCGCTCATCGATGGCCGTAAGGTCATAAAGCATCCGGTAAGGCTTCTCGATCTGATTTTCAAATATCGCAAAACATTCTTAATATTCTCCGCTTTCAACCCATACCGTCGGACATCGTCTTTTGTCGGCTGGTACAGAGATGTTCTCATCGCCGAATTTATTCTTGAAGCTGCTTCTAAGATGTTTAGATTGTTATTCATTTCAAATATTTAACCTGAATTAAACTTCATCGGGAGAACGTAAACTTAACGATCTTCTGCCTTTCCTGCCTTTTCATATCCCTCTGGCACGGCATGCTCAGGCTTGTATATACCCTGCGGCCCCACGACCCAGCTCAAAGGCCGCTTCTCCGTGCCGACCGCATCCCGCAAGCAGCAATACCCTTCCATAAACGCCTCCGGCCGCGGCGGGCAGCCCGGCACATACACATCCACCCGCAGAAATTTATCCACCCCCTGCACAACGCTGTAAATATCGTACATCCCGCCCGAATTCGCACACGACCCCATCGAAATCACCCACCGCGGCGCCATCATCTGCTCATAAAGCCGCTTAATAACCGGCGCCATTTTTATAAACACCGTCCCCGCGATCACCATCATATCCGCCTCGCGCGGCGTACTGCGAATCACCTCCGCGCCGAACCGCGCGATATCGTATTTGCTCGTAAGGCTCGTCGCCATCTCCACATAGCAGCACGACAGACCGAAATTGAAAGGCCATATCGAATTTTTCCGCGACCACGCGATAAGCTCACTTAAACGCGTAAATAAAACAGTTTTCTCCAGAGCTTTTATTAATGATGTTTCTCCGGTAGTTTGATTCGAAGCGGATGTATTTTGTGCAGGTTTGTCCATAATTATCTTTTGCGTTTCATTTTTTTGGTGGCGGTGTGCCCCCAGTCGAATGCGCCGACTCGCCAAAGATAAATCAGGGCGACGGCCAGAATGACTATAAAAATCAAAATCGCGAAGTACCCCCCCCAACGTACTTCGCGAAACGCCGCCGCCCAGACGAATATAAATATCGATTCGACATCGAAGATAACAAAAAACATCGCGACAAGATAATATTTCACATTAAAAGGCGTTCTTGCCGAGCCGGTTGCCGTAATACCAGATTCATAAGGCTCTCCTGTCGCCCTTTCTTTATGACGCTCGCCCAGCAGGTATGATATTACGAGCATAGACACAGCTACGGCGACAACCGCGATAAAATAAACCACCATCGGCCAAAATGCTGCGTTCATCAAATTTTTCCTATCACAGCCGCGACAGTAATGGAGCGGTCAGTTTGAATGAATATACTCCGTCCCCTTCGGTTGCGGTAGAAATCTGCAGTTCTTTGCCTTGTTAACACCGCTGTTAACACAGAATTTACCGAAAACCGTAAAATTAGAAAGACTTCCGCGTATTTTTGAAATATTCGCATCTTCTCAGATTATATGAACGCATTAGATTATTTTTGGGTGTGCCGGTAAATATGGAAAATACCCTAAATCTCTCTAAGGGAATTGCTTAGATGTCACCCCGTTGGGAAATATTATCGTAAGTCCTGCTATCTCTGCACTGAAAAGCTTGGAAATGTTGCACAACTGGGCGTTACAGGACTTGCTGCTCGACTATATCCCTCGCATAAATGCCACTTTAGTGGATTTTTAGCCCTTGTTTCAAGAAGGGTGCTACCTAAACCCTCTGAAGCAGATAATCAATTCTTAGTGCCAAACCCTTCATTTTATGGGGGTTTAAAAGATTCTATTGGCAGGCTTAACGGTGTTTCCTTCTCAATATCACCGCACCGAGGCCGAGCAACAAAAGTAACCCATAAGCAAACCTCTACAATCTTATTGTTTGCTATCAGTCATTTCCTCTATGCTTGATGCTCCTGCCGACCCTCCTCCTAATATCCTTTTCATTTTATCATATTTGGGTTTATCAATTGTCCCTAAGTCATACACCGCCTTTGGTAGCCTTAAATAAGCTTGACCTGTTCTGATATCTAATATTATTACTCCACCTTCCCAGCTACCACTGATTGCATATCTATTAACCGCCCTGTTAGGAAACCACAAAATCAAAAATAGTATAGCTATAATCAATAAATAAATACCATAATACTTTTGCAGATGAGTAACAATTGTGTTCATTTTTTATTGTCCTTCAACAAGTCTTTTAAATCATAACAAGAGCCGACAAATACAAGGTCTAAACAATGCCCTGTTGCTATGAATGTGTCTGAATTTTCCAATCTGATGCTGGCACTGTAACTATCTTCACTACCTTCAGTAATAGCTACAAAATTAAATCTAACTTTTTTAACTTTATTTATGACGGCAATCACAGCGTAGTTTTCCCACTCTCTGGACTCACTTTGCTGCTGCGTAATCTTTCTGACCTGCTCATCAGAACAGTTGAGGGCAAATTCAATCTGCGGGTCTTCTCCAAAGTCATTCGAGAAACGCACCATGTATGCGTTTTCTTTTCGTTCTATATCTATTACGGATGCAAGAAATAATACAGGTCGGCTGTCCTTAAGTAACAAGGCGTTTTCAATTTCCACCGTGTAAACTGGTGACATTATTTTGCTTAAAGGCTCACTCCAATCTACTACGGCATTATACTTATCAGCTAATTCAATGATTGCCTTGTGTGTGATTTCTTTTATTGCCTTGTGTGCGATTTCTTTTCTTGCTGATTCGGTGGATTTGATTTTTGATTCGTTCTTTGTATAAACCTGCCACCCAACAATAATTCCGCCTATTACAATAACCCACGCTGCGATTTGAAAAAACTTTCTCATTTTTGTACCTCTCAAATTTTCACCCGAAATTGGTTTAGTGAGATACTATCGGTTTCTGCTCAGATAAGCAAAGGGAAAACAGGGCTGAATGATTATAGTTAATGTTTCCTTCTCAATAGTACTGCGCCGAGGCCGAGAAGTAAAAGCGTGGCGGGTTCAGGGAACTGAAGCAACACGAAACCCGAAAATGTTGGCCACTCCGGTCGGGGAGTGGTCGTTCTGGCCGGTAGACGACCGGAGGAGGCTTGCGCGGGCTGAATAATTCCCACCGCGAAGGCCACGAGTGGGAACACCATTGTTGAACGGCGTTTCGTTCCATTGCCAGACATTGCCCATCATATCAAAGTGCCGTTCTGCTCCATCGTACCGGTGCCTACATTCCATGGTGACTGAGTAGCATGCTATAATATCGATTGCGCTCGGCAATAGGGGCGGTATTTGTGCCATTGGCATAGAGCGAATAGCCGCTGCCATCTGGTTTGAAATAAGCCGCCTTGTACCATTCATCTTCGGTCGGGAGGACATAAATCGTCCCGTAAGTCGCCTCAGCCGCGGCACGATTTATACCCAGAAAACTGCCGGGATTAGTATTGTTGCCGCTGAACTGATATGCACCTTTGCTCTTGTCGCCGCTGGTCAGATAGTTGCAGAACTGGGCTGCTTCATACCAGCTTACATTATTGACCGGCTGCTGAGCACCAGTCCAATATGAAGTAACTCGCATAACAAGTCATTGCCCGTGGGAGCACCGGCAGCGGCCATAAAAGTGTTCCACTGAGCATTGGTTACATCGTACTTGCCGATACGGTAATTATAACCTACCGCACCACAGTATTTCCATAATGCTGCACTGGCGTATCAGCCGCATTCCCCGCATGGCCGATATTTACAAAATCAATGTTGATTCCTCGTACAAGGTTAGCAGATGCAATATTCATAGAAGTAGTAGATACACAGCCCGAAATTAAAACTGTAGTAAGCAATACTAAAATTGTGAGAAAGATTAATTTTTTCCTCATTTTTCCATCCTTCAAAATTGTTAATATTTTAATCGCACCTTTTGCGCAGAAATACTGAAATAAAATATAAGCAGTTTAACGATGTGTACCTTTCCTCCATATCTCGCTCACTCTTCTTAAAATGTGCCTCCGTGCTAAAGTTGAATCAATTATACACCATTTTTTCTATAAAGCAAAAGAAAAACCGAGCAAAATATTGGCTTTTTGTATCCCTATTTGTTCGGCATCAGGGTTCTGGTAGAAGCTTGGTTGAATCCCAAAATAAGAAGAGCCGGGGTATGGAAAGATGGATAGGAGGTGCAAAGGTCCCGGCTCCATGTAAGGCGTTGATATGCCAAAGATGATGATTACTTCATACACTTTAGATTTTCAGCGGTCATCCTACAAGAAAAATTCGGTAAAGAGCAAAGGACAGGTACAAACACCAATCTCGCTTTTCAGAACGCTACCCAGGTCATTCTGGTGCGTTTAAAGGTAAATTATAAGATTCTCTGTCGCCATGTAAACGGCGGAGCAAAATCGCGGCGGGCTGGACGCAAAGGGCTAATCCGTCAGCGGAATTACTGCAGCTTTTTTGCAACGGTCTGATTCTGAGTCTCAGATTGTCCGGTTTGGGACTGTTTATCGGCAACCAATGTGATTGGGGCTTTTTCTTCGAGCCAGTCCAAAGCTGCCATCGCCAGCGATGGATTAAGCTGAATATCCTCACCGTCGGTAAGGCCGCTCATGATACTGACCATATTATTATTATCCATTCCGAGTTCAACTGTTCTTAGTTCGGTGTTATTGTCTTGTACAATAAAAACGGTAGATTTACCGTTGACTCTCAGAACCGATTGTATCGGTATATATACCACGTCCTGATACTGCTCAACAATTATCTCTGCTCTGCAGTTCATTCCTGTGCGCAGCAAACTTCCGTCTCCGTCGATATAAATCTCAGTATTATAAACCTTCCAATCCGGATTAAAGTATATACTTTCGGCGTCGGGAAGCGGGGCAATTTTAGCGACCTGTCCAGTGAACTTTTTATCAGGCAGTGCATCAATAGTAACTATTACAGGCATACCCACCTGAACCTTTTGGATGCTTGACTCGTGTATTTTAATCTCAGCTTTTACGAATGAGGCTGTAGGAATATACATTAACTCCTCCCGTTCATATACTTGCTGACCTTCTGTAAGCGGCGTTTTATTGTAGTAATAACGGCCGCTTTGGACGTTGCTGGCGTAAATCACAGGACCATCGGCGGGAGAGGTTATTTTAGTTTTTTCAATTTGCTTTAGAAGTTTAACGAGCTTCTTTTTTTGCCGATTCAATTCAGTTTGTTTTGCCAAAAGCTTTGCTTTGGCCTGAACGACATTGGCGTTGGCCTTGCTATTAGTACGCTTAAGAGCCATTTCCGCCTGTTTAATATTACTTTTGAGCTGAGCCAGTTGACGTTTATATGTGAAATTCTTAAGCAGCGCGAGACTGTTTTGTACAAGCTCAAGGTCGAGACCGCTTTTCGTGAAGGCCAGTTCATCTGCCTGAAGCTGTGTTTGAGAAATATACTTTTCGGCATATAACTTTTTTGACCATTCGTATGTTTGTTTAGCCCGCTCTCGCTCCTCCTGAGCAATGGTGATTTTACTCTGAGCTTTTTTTAACTGGTTCGGATAATCGCCCTTTATATATTTATCCAAATCCAGTTTGGCAAATGTAACAGTGAGCTGTGCCTCATCTATATCACTCTTAGCCTGATTTTCGACCACCGCGAGAGTCTCACGAGCCTGAATAAAACTTGCCTCAGCGTTTCCAACCTTTATTTCCCGCTCAATTTTTGAATCCAGCAATGCGGTGGAGTCCAGTTCGACGAGCGGGTCTCCTTTTTTAACAATAGTTCCTTCCGGTACAAGCGTTAGAATGGTTGTTATGCCTTCGACATCACTTTTGATAATATCCTGTTCCCGGGGCTTGATGGTGCCGGTTTCTACCACGCTTATTTTAAGGCTGCCTTTTTTGACTGTAAAGACATCCATATTGCCGCCGGAAGTCGCATTGCGGGAGATGTTAATTGCCATTGCGCCAATACCACCCACTAACAGCAGCGAAATGACAGCTATTATTATAAAACGGCTTTTCCTTATGAAACTGAATATTGTATTAGTATTCTGCATTTTTCTATTACTTCGGCATATATTCATATCATTCTGCAAAAAAACTCTGCCGTTCTGTATCGGAGCACTGACTATTATTAAATGTCGAGTTTATTATATCTCGTATTTTTCAAAACAAAAAGAAAAAAGGCATTTATTTATCACTCTCATTCGAGAAAACCACACAGAAAAAGGCTGTACATTCAGAGAATCTTTTTGACTATAAGTGGCAATGACGCAGTATGCACAGGTAACTGAATCAGATGTCCGGGAAGCATCTCAAAAGAGTATCTTAAGTGAGGCAGAAAAGACATTCACGGATGATACTAAGGCGGCGCAAAATGTGACACAGTGCGAGGGGCAACTGGGCGGTACAGGACTTGAACCTGTGGCCTCCTGCTTGTAAGGCAGGCGCTCTAGCCAGCTGAGCTAACCGCCCGAAGAAATTACAGATTAGCTGTTTTTAGCTCTTGCGTCAACAGTTTTGATGTTTTATATTTATAGTCAGTCTGTCATACCTGCGAAAGCAGGTATCCAGTTTTCTGTTTGTTTATGGATTCCCGCTCCCCGTTTTCACGAGGACAGGTTTCGCGGGAATGACAAAGGTTTTAATTAACGAGGTGCTTTTATGACATTGCTCGAAATAATCAAAAAACGATACTCCTGCCGGGCGTATAAAGATAAAGCCGTGGAAAAAGAAAAACTCAACCTTATTCTCGAAGCGGCACGTCTTGCGCCATCGGCGAAAAATCTGCAGGATTGGCGGTTCGTGGTTGTTACGGATAAGTCAGCAAAGGAAAAAATTATCGATGCCGCCAACAATCAGAAATTTCTCGAAAACGCCGGCGCGGTTATCGTCGCGTGCAGCAACAACGACCATATAATGCTCTGCGGCCAGCCGATTTCCTCGATAGATGTCGCTATCGCCCTGGAGCATATTGCGCTGCAGGCCGCCGAACTGGGATTGGCGACCTGCTGGATAGGGTCTTTCCATCCTGAAAAAGTCCGGGAAATACTGGGTATTCCGTCGAATATCACTGTTATAGAACTTATGGCACTTGGCTATCCGGCCGATAAGCCGAGAGAGGCCAAGAGAGAACCGATTGACAGTATTGTCTGCTTTGAGAAGTGGCATTTTTGAAACAATAAAAATCTTTCAATATTGAGCCTTATGTGTTATAATTAACCCGGAATTAACAGGATTTATATTTCCGGGGATGTGGTGTAGCGGGAACACACTGCGGTCGCATCGCAGAGCCGGGGGTTCGATTCCCCCCATCTCCATACTGCGTTTGTTGCCTGGTGGAACTTGTAGTCTTAAACGCTATACGCTCCACGCGGTACATTATTTTTTCCGCCAAAGTGCAAAGATAGGAGGGTGAGGTCTTTACACCACCATTGATTTCTTTGTAAATTGCACGGCCCAAAAGCATCGGTGCCCCAAAGTGTAAAATGACCATAAGAACTCCGGACAGGTGATGCGCGTACAGAATTTACTGTGCAGGCTTATCGCTGTTCTTCCACGCGGGATTTGGGTGTTCTCTTAGGCGTTGCTTCCACGTATTACCGTCTCTTTGGAACTCAACCGTATCTCTGGATATTTTAATTACTTTTACGCCGTATATTATGTCCCCTTCACAAAGGACTTGATTGTTTATTATAACATCTGAAAATCCCGGCGTATCTGAGACATACACTATGCCGCTTATCTCGCCCAGCCTTTCCCCCCTGTGCGTAACATATACAACGGTAGCCGTAGTCCCCAGCCCAAGACCAATAAATTCAAGCAAAAGCCATGCAATCGCCCGATTCATGATTATTGCATCCTTTGGTTACACAATAGAAGTTTGTTATTTCATCAATTACTAAACAAAGGAGATGATTTACCGTCCCATAATCCCCAGATAGCATTGACGTCCAATTGCAATATCGCCATTTTTACCGATGAACTTGACTATCAGGATTGTCTTTTCATCATTTCGGGAGGCAGCGGGCCACAACTCCACCATTGATTTCTGCCGATACCTCAGATTATTGCAATCCCATCAAGAGTTTGATATTATTATGAAATCGGAAGGTTTAGTTGTGCAGCCATGCGTTTAATATGAGAAATTCTATTAAATCCAGTTTTTTGCAATTTATAGACCATAGCTTATGATAGATAGCACCGAATTATTACTTGTACTCACGTATTACACAGTGATTATAGCAGTTTCGCTTTGGGTATCTTATGACTCATCCCGGATTAATTTGGTTCGATATAATACCGGTTTGTCTTATCGTCCATGGATTCTTTTTCTTGTTATGATTCCATTATGGTATATCAGTATTCCGTGGTATCTTATCGTTCGACGACGAATCCGAATTGGTAAGATTAGCCCGATGAATGATATTGAGCGGGAGCAAAGAAAATTTACGGGATTATCTTCTCGCAAAGGTCGTCTTGGTTTTGTTTTTATCGGATTGGGAATTATCGGGGGGGTTTTATTACAGGCATTGATTAAGTTTACAGAATTTAATTTTGACAGCGTGATTACTATTAGCGGTATTGCTGTTATTTCGGTTATGAATATATTGTTAATTTTTGCTGGCTCTGGAATTGTCTTTGGCGTTATCATATCAGCTCGTAAGGCGGGATCGCGATCCCGCCATTGATTTCTGCCGATACCTCAGGTTATTGCAATCCTATGAAGAGTTTGATATCATTATGATAAAATAGAATCCGCATAGGCAATCGAGTTGTCGCATTTGATGCGGCTGCTCATCGCATTGAGTAAGTAAGTTTTTTTGAAGCTAAAATTCTGATATAAAATGAACCTGACATTACAAGTTACTGAAAAAGACTATGTGCGAGCACAATTCCTAATTATGAGACCTCGACCATGGATAAAAGTCTTGGGCATAATATACCTGCTTGTATTTACTCTTGCTCTGGCAATCGGGCTATACCGAGCAATAGTTGAATATAATGGTCTAAAGATGATACTTGCTATTACGATTATGATTTTATTCGTAGTCTGGTGTATTTGGTTTTTCTTTTATTACTTGCCGCAATGGTGGCGTAAATTATATCACCAGTCAAAATACCATCCTACCAGTGAATGCGAAATAGATGACATAGCCATATCGATTAATAATTCCTTGGGCAATTCGAAGCTTCCGTGGGATTATTTTCACAGATGGAGGGAGAGCAAGTATATTTTCATACTGTATCCCGCAGATAATCTGTTTCATATTTTCCCGAAGCATTGCTTTTCATCAGAACAGGATGTAAATGATTTCAGAAAACTCCTAACTGAAAAAATCGGCGTAAAGAAATAGCATTTCGCAGGCTTGCGTCTTTGCCTCGCCGGTGATTTCCTTATAAATTGCCCGGACAGAAAGTTTTTTTTGTAACCAGTGTAACTAGTGATTCTCTATTAATTATATTATTTACTCATTCTTGCTTCGCGATAGGTATAAAAATAACAATTAATAGCAATTTGCCGGTTACACTAGTTAGTCGTCCCTGAAAAAGTGGATTTTGATTTCAGGCGGCATATACAAGCCAGGCAAATTCTGCCGACGGACGCAATTTTTGTACAAACCACAAAAGCCAAAAAATAATTTTCCGCAGCAACTTGCGGATATTAAACCCGCAAGCGCTCAATATCGCATTAACCTTATCGCCTTCGACGCCCTTGAGGTAGTTTCTGTCCAGACCGTTATCAGATTTACAATGTCCTATCACAGGCTCAATCATACTTCGCCTGCTGTACCACTTTCGGATACTTCTCGGCAGCTTTCGCCAACCCCTTTTGACGATATGAACCTCCGCAATATCTCCACAGCCATGACCTTTGTACCCATCATCAACATAAACATCTTCAAAACCTTTTTTATCCAGCAGTTTCATCGTCTGGGAGAGTGTATCTTTTAACGTATGTCCATCATATGGATTCCCTTCAAAAGCAACCGCAGCTACTACAAACGCATTTTGAGCGGGAGACGCCAGTGCCACCTTACAGCCAAACTCATACTTCTTGTGTGCCTTGCCCTTGCTTATGCAGTTAACCTCCGCGCATGAATACTGTATAGCTTGTTGCTGCTGTCCCGTTTCTGTGATAATAACCTCCTGGACATATCGAGCAATTCTGAAAACTCCTGCTGCAATTGAGGCTTCTGCAATATCTTACGCTCTATATCCCTTGTAACTCTTCCCAGACAGGTCTTTAGTTTCCTTAATTGCTTATCCGCTTTTTTGAACTGCCTGGCGTGTGAAAATCTGTGCTGCATAACAAAAGCCCTTTTGGCTACCCTCTGATAACTCTGCCTAAGTTCTATGTCATTATCCTGTGCCTTTTTGACAAGCTTTATTCTCATCTTATGATAAAGGCGTGCATCGGTCGGAAAGGCTGTCGCCTTTTCCTGCACCGTTGTATCGACTACTATCTTTTTTAACTGATGCGGTTTAACTGTGCAGGTTTTAAGGCCTGCGCTTATGGTCTGCTCAAGCAGCTTTTCCATACCAGCGTCCTTAATCCGGTTACGCCATTTGGTCATACTGGTTGGGTCAATCGGAAATTCATGCTGAAAATATTGCTCTCCGCAAAAATACTGCCAGTAAGGATTCTCTATCCATCTCTCAACTACAGACTCATCGCTGAGATTATATGCGCTTTTGAGATAATGAAGTCCTGCCATAAGGCGGGTGGGTTTGGCTGGTCTGCCGAAGCCCGGATCATAGAGTTTACCGAAGGCGGCATCAAACTCTGACCAGATGATGATATTTGCCAGTTTATATAAAGGATGCTGCTCGTTTAGTATCTGCTCCAGCTTCGAGGTGAATAACATTGACTGGGAATTGCTTTGTTGTTTAGGCTGCATAAAAACCTCCATGTTTTGCAAGGAAATTAATAATAAATATCATTTCCTTGCAATTTAGCGCCAGATTTTTAAATTGCAAGCCTTTATATACAAAAAAGTTAAATTATTTTTCAGGGACGACTAGCTATTTTCGGAGTAGTTTCTTCCGTTTGTCCTTCTATTATATGCGGGCTGCTCTTTGTTATCTTCAGAAGATGGCCTTTGCGCGAAGCTTTCAAATTTTCCGAAAATCATTTTTCCGGCGGAAGTCTGAAGCGAACTTGTTATGCTGATAGTAACATCGCGTCCGATTTTATTTCTTCCGCCTTCGATAACGACCATAGTGCCGTCATCGAGATAGCCGATACCCTGGTCGGCTTCCTCGCCGGGTTTTATAATTCTGATGGTCATGCCTTCACCGGGAAGAGCGATTGTTTTGAGGGAGTTGGCCAAATCGTTAATATTGAGAACGTCCACTTCGCGGACCTGCGCGACCTTGGTGAGGTTATAATCTGTGGTGGTGAGTCTGCCGTCGCGTGCCTTTGAAAAGACAACGAGTTTCTGGTCAACGCCTTTAACGTCGTCGCTTTCAGGAATTGAGGTGTCGTCCATTTTAATGTCGATGGCGGGATTTGCCTGCATATCCTTTAGAATGTCGAGGCCTCGCCTGCCGCGATTGCGTTTGAGCTTATCACCGGCATCGGCGAGCAATTGCAGTTCGTTGAGTACGAATCTCGGCACGATAATCGGAGCGTCGAGAAGTTTGGCGCGGTAGAGGTCGGCGATTCTGCCGTCAATAATCGCGGATGTGTCGAGAATCAGCGGCCGAGAGCCTTTAGTCTGTTTTGAGAACTCCACGTAAGGAATCACAAAACGTACGTCATCTTTTGTACGCATCACAATACTGATTATAATAAAACATATACATACTCCCATCATCCACTTGATGGCCACAACAGCTCTGGGAATTAGCCCAATCCCGTAAGTATCATTTATCATATCGATAACCGGCGAGAGCACCAACTGATGAATATTCCCACAAGCATACCAAAGAAAACTCCCGCCAGCGCGGCCAGGGATTTCTTTGGCGTCATAATATCCATAAACAGGGCGATAAAGCCCATGCCCAGGCCGACCCATACGACGACCCAGAAATCCAGGGACTGCGCCTGTCCGGAAATTGCGGTTGAGCTTACGCTTACAAACAGAACTGACAGTAAAATGATGACAAAGACGGCTCTAAAAATATTGAGCAGCATAGTCGTAAACCTCCTAAAAAACAGATAAAGTTAATATTATGATATAATTACCAACGCTTAAATTATCCTGAATACCGGCTAAACTATCAGTATAGCATATATTCATAATATAAGATATGGCGGATACTTTCAAGTAAATCCCTGAAACAGTAGAGATTTCTTTGAAGGCATCCGCCGAAAGAATTTAAGCTTTCCGCGAGGTCTGAACAAAGATTAATGAGAAGCATCGTCTTTTGAAGGCCAAAACTTAATGGTATAAACCAGGCCGACTACTAAAAGCAAGGCTCCCCACCAGACATCAGCGTGAAGATTCGCGACACCAAAGGATGTTCGGGCGGTTTGATGAGATTGTAAATGCCTGAACCGAGTATCAGCAAGCCATAAACAAGCAGCAGCGTGCCGATAAAGAACCAAATAGGGATTTGATGTTCCTGATGCATATTATCTCCTTACCAGAAGATTATGTTGATAGTAACCAGGGCGATAAAGACGACCGCCGCCCAGAATTTCGGGCTGTCGTACCACGGGCAGTGTCCCTGGTCGCGGAATAACCGTAAAGCCGTAAACAAGGTCTTTGAGTTCGGCATCTGGTTTTGGTTTGGTGAACAGACTGACCACGAACGTAACCAACAGGCAAACCACCAGTGACCAGAAACCGCTGTACATATTGACAGCCATCGGTTTGGCCTTTTCCGAGCGGGCGATATATTTGGTGTGGGCGGGATTGAATGCCGCGGCGTCAAATTTTTTGGACATGTAGGAGGCCTGAATTGTTACGCCGGGTTTTAGCACGAGCGGAATGCCTTCTACGCCGAATTTTGCGTGATTGCTTTTGTATCAGCATAAACAGCGTCCGGGACGAGGACTCTACATTTTTAGCGGCTTTTCCCTCACTTTGGATACCGGACAAAGTTATGGCTGTCTGCGGGACGGTATATTGGCCCGCAGCATACGGCGTCTTTGCCTGGTTCGAGCGGATATCGACATTTGTGGTTTTGATTTGGCCGCTCTCGACAATCACCTGCGAAATCTTGTCGCTTTGTCGGCTCTTTGACTACGATACCACGCGCGTTATCGCCAACGAGAATCGTGGGATGGGGCTTGGAGCCTTCCGGGAAAGTGTGGACGTAAACCCACATACTCATTGAAACGAGTATAGCGGTGAGGAAGCCCCAGAAGCCGCCCGCGGGAGTGGCACGCTTCCACAACATTCCGAGAATGATCGTGCCGAACAGCGGAACAATGAAGAAGAACACCAGCACCTGCAGAAACTCGAGGATGTTGGAGAAATAGAACAGTGCGTAAGCGGTAGCGATTGATATCAGCACGCCGAGAACCGAGCACCACCTGCCCATAGTCAGGTAATGTTTGTCGCTGGCGTTTTTGTTGATCAGCGGTTTGTAAACGTCATAGGTCCATACCGTTGCAAATGCGCTGACGTTGCCTGCCATACCGGACATAAAGCCGGCTATCATCGCGGTTACACCAAGGCCGAGCAGTCCCGGCCCGAGATATTGGCCCATCAGCAACGGAAGAACATCATTGAATGTGCGACAGGTGATATTGGCACGCGGGTCGCTTTCCGGCACGAGAATCATCGGAGTACCGTCAGGATTGAGCAGGACCGCCAGGCCGAGCAGACCGGGAATTGTTACGATAATAGGCACAAGCATTTTGAGTACCGCGCCGATGACTGTGCCGTTCTGTGCGGAGCGCAGGTCTTTGGCGACAATAACACGCTGAACCTGCAAAAAGTCGGTGCACCAGTAACCGAAACTTACCGCCAGACCAAGTCCGAAAACCATACCGAACCAGTCGATGCCCATTGGGTTTGTATCGAATGAGCCGAGGTTACGCCACAGGCTTGTGAAATCGGCGTTCTGAACGGTGGGATGAACAATCGCAGCGTTCTTCTGGACGGTTGCGAGCATTTTGTGCCATCCGCCCGCGTGGATAATGCCAAGTATTGGAATCAACAGCGTTCCCAGCCAGATGAGGAAGAATTGCAAGCACTTCGTTAAACACCGCCGAGAGCAGTCCGCCGAGAAAGACATAAATGGCAACTGTGATGGATGAGACCCAGATGCTTACGTTCATATCCCAGCCAAGCAGCAGGTTGAGAATTTTTGCCATGGCGAACATGCTTGCGCCGCTGACCATTACGGTCAGAAATGTAAATGATATTCCTGCCAGCGCACGTGCGCCTTCGCCATATCGCAGTTTCAGGTAACCGGGTACGGAGTGCGTTCTGCATATATAATAGAAGGGCATCATAACAATCGCCAGAAACAGAATGGCCGGAATCGCGCCGATCAGATAAGCGTGTGCGCCGAGCATACCGTATTGATATGCCATTGCCGACCAGCCCATCGTTTCCAGCGAGCTAAGATTTGCGGAAATGAAACTCAGGCCAGCAATCCATGCGGTCATTTTGCGGCCCGCCATGAAAAAGTCCTCGCCTGTGCTGGCGTATTTTTTCAGGTAAAAGCCGATTGCAATCACCACCACAAAATAAAGCACAACAATCACCATGTCGATAGGAGATAACGACAGCAGATGAGACTTTGCGCTGCTGCTTCAGCGGCGTGAGATGTTGTTGCCGCCTGCAATGGGGTAAAAAAGGCGAACAGAAGCAGAAACAGGGCCGCCGCCCAGAAGTATTTGTGAATTGCCGCACTTTTTTCAATTCCCTTTGACATCAGTCGCTCCTTAAAAAGGGTGAACAATCTGATTAAAAATTTTCCAATTTCGGATAATTTACTAACCTGGCATCTTTGATGCAAGATAATTTTCCCGCCAGATATTAAAAAAAAGATGGCGCTATTGACCACTTCCCAAGATAAGATATGATATACCCACACGGTTTTATTATCTTAATAGAAAGGATTTCTTATGATGGGCAATAACATAATGTTTTTTCTGCCATTACTGGTTGGTGCGGCGGTAGTGGTTAGCGGCTGCTCTAAACCGCAGGTTCAACGGTACGGCAGCGTCATCGGCATCGAGAAGAAAAACATCGAGGAATACAAGAAACTTCACGCCAATGCATGGCCGGATGTTTTAAAAATGATTAAAAAGTGCAATATACGCAACTACTCAATTTACCTTGGCGAACTCGAACCGGGCAAATATTACCTGTTCAGTTATTTCGAGTATGTCGGCAAAGACTTCAAGGCTGATATGGCCGAAATGGCCAAAGACCCGACTACAAAAGAATGGTGGACACATACCGACCCGCTGCAAAAGCCGATATCCACGTGTAAACCCGGCGAATGGTGGGCCGGTATGGAAGAGGTCTTCCATACCGATTAATTTTTCACGGGACATGACACCGGGGGTCTATTCGATTGTCGCGTGTAATCGGCCTCAACAATTTCGCTTCAAACCCTGTTATGCCGTTCTCGCCCGAATGCTCTGCGGTTTACCCGCCGGCTTACTCTTTTTTATTATTGCCCCCGCAGGCAAAAAACATTTCGGAGGGAAGTGACATTCTAACTCAAAAATTGTAGTTTTTCCCAATTGTGGTTTTTACTAAATTTTTTTATTAAAAAGACTTGACTTTACAGTTCTACGGTCTTACTTTATAGGACATGCGTGGGATTTAAATAAGGAGTTATGTAATATGAACTCTGGAAATCTTAGCTGGGGAAACCTGTCCTTTTTAGTCGCAAATGAGATAATATGTCACCAAAAACAGTTTGCCTTAGGCCCTTAATGTCATTTTAGTGCAAGAATAGCTGTAAAATTGTTGGAAACATTTTTTACAATTTTTTAGAAGGGAATAAAATTATGAGAAAGATACTGAACATCTTGTTTTTGACAGCATTTCTGGCGGGTACATTGGAACTTGCCGGCTGTTACAGTTGTCAAACATGGAATCACTGCTGGGGTAAGGGACCAAGAGAAAATTATCCAGCGGATAAGTTCTTCTGGGATAAAGAATGCAAGCCGATAGCCAAGGCTGCGCCTGCGAAGCCGGCCCCAGTTGCTGCAAAGCTGCGACCGGCGGCTAAGAGCGAATGCGGCGCTTGCTCAGCTACAGGGTCTTATCCCTGTGAAGCATGCACGATAGCCAAACTTGAAAGGGATATGCCGGCAGAAGTGGCAATGAACACTAAATTTGATTACATGATTAAAGTCATAAACCCAACAGGCTATATGCTTGACGATGTTGTGGTAACAGAAACTCTGGCAGACAATTTCAAGGCGGCAGATACAAATCCAAAAGCTAAAGCAATCGAGAAAAAACTGATATTTGTGATTGGGACACTTGAGGCTGGTGAAACAAAAGCCATTACAGTTTCAGGCATGGCCACAAGCACTGGTTGTATTAAAAATTGCACTACGGTCACATATACAGTTCCGACATGTTCAAGCGTTAAAGTTGTGCAGCCTGCGCTGAAACTGGTCAAGACTGCCCCTGCGAGCGTTTTGCTTTGTGACCCGATTCCGGTGAAATTTGTTGTAACCAATTCAGGCACAGGTTCTGCCGGTGACATTAAGATTGAGGATAAGCTTCCCGCCGGTCTTAAAACAGTTGACGGCAAGAGTTCCATTGTGATTAATGTCGGTACTTTGGCTGCGGGTCAGTCGAAGGAAATTTCTGCCACGCTTAGGGCAGAAAAAACCGGCAAGTATGATAATAAAGCTGTTGCAAGTTCATCAACAGGCCTTAAAGCTGAGGCGTCAACCACAACAGAGGTTCGTCAGCCGGTACTGGCAATCAGCAAAAAAGGGCCTGACCAGCAGTATCTTGGCAGGGCTGTAGGTTATCAGATTCAAGTTTCCAATAAAGGTGATGCAGCCGCAGAACGTACAGTTCTGACGGATACAATTCCTGCCGGAGTAGCCGGAGTTAAGGCAAGTGACGGCGGAACAGTCAGCGCTTCGGGTGTGGTATGGAATGTAGGTACCCTGGCAGCCGGCGCTTCCAAGGCCGTAAGTGTATCATATACTCCAAGAGCGGCGGGCACGGTAAGCAATACCGCAAAAGCAACAGCAGAATGCGCTGAGGCGGTAAGTGTTTCCGCAAAGACAACCATATCTGGAATTGCGGCAATTCTTCTTGAGGTTGTTGATATTGAGGACCCGATTGAGGTAGGCAGTAATGAGACCTATGTGATTACAGCTACCAATCAGGGTTCTGCGGCCGATACCAACATTAAGATAGTCTGCACGCTTGAAGATGCCGAACAATATGTCTCGTCATCCGGAGCAACCAGAGGTTCCGTTACGGGTAATACTGTAACATTTGAACCGTTGCCGAGTCTTGCGCCAAAGGCACAGGCGACGTGGCGTGTTACAGTGAAAGCTTTGAAAGCTGGGGATGTCAGGTTTACAACAGTAATGACCAGCGAACAGTTGACAAGACCGGTTCAGGAAACTGAAGCTACGCATCTGTATGAATAGTACGGCAATATGAATAAGGCACCACGGTGTTATTAGCGCCGTGGTGCCTTTAATTTTTTTGTGCCAGAAAACAAACATTTTAAGGGGACACTATCATGCAAATTTTAAAAGAATTTAAAGCGTTTGCGATGCGGGGGAATGTTGTGGATATGGCCGTGGGCATTATTATCGGCGGGGCGTTCGGCAAGATTGTAGCCTCGATTGTAAACGATATTATTATGCCGCCTGTCGGGATGCTTATAGGGGGTATGGATTTTGCTGATTTAAAGCTGGTTCTTAAACAGGCTTCAATAGATGCTGCTGGCAAAGCGATACCGGCCGTAACGATAAATTATGGGAATTTCGCAAATATCGTCATCGATTTTCTTATAGTTGCTTTCGCGATATTTATGGTTATAAAGGCTATGAACTTTGCGAAGAAGAAAGAAGTGACCGCACCGGAAGCGCCTCCTCCTCCATCTGCTGAAGAGAGAGTTCTCACGGAAATCCGAGATATTCTGAAGTCGAAGTGAGTTGGACGAGATAGAATTAGTTGATACTAATTTCAGAGCGAAATAAAATTTTTGAAGGGAGCTGAAATATGAAAAAGTATTTAGCGGAATTCATAGGAACTTTTACATTAGTTTTGTTCGGGTGCGGCACCGCGGTTGTTGCCGGCGGCAAGGTAGGATTTTTGGGGATAGCATTTTCGTTTGGATTTGCTCTAATCGCGATGGCATACGGGATAGGGCCGATATCAGGATGTCATATAAATCCCGCGGTAAGTCTGGGGGTGTTTACGGCCGGCAGGATGAACGCCAGGGATTTGGCAGGTTATATCATCGGACAATGTGCAGGTGCAATAGTGGCAGCTCTGGTTCTATCGGTGATAGTCACTGGAGCAATCCAGGGTTATGATATTTCCGCCCATGGTCTTGGGCAGAACGGATGGGGGACAGGGTATCTGGGAGAATACAACCTGGTATCTGCGATAACATTTGAATTTGTCGCGACTCTGCTTTTTATTATTGTGATATTAGGCTCTACACAGGAAAAAGCACCGACACAATTTGCTGGACTCGCAATAGGCATAACACTGGTTGTGATACATATTTTTGGAATAAATATAACGGGAGTATCTGTGAATCCTGCGAGAAGTCTTGGTCCGGCATTGTTTGTTGGCGGCAAGGCGATTTCTCAGCTTTGGTTATTTCTTGTGGTACCAGGTATTGCGGGGATTGCGGCGGGTTTGTTATTTAAGTTAAAGCTGCTGGAAAAATAAAATACATACCTTTTGAATTTTGAGTTGGTTCTACTGCCTCGACGAACTCCGCGGTGAAATATGTGATACCAATTGTATTGAATATATGCGCCTTTCAGCCGTTAAGACTGTCATTGCGAGGAGCGCAGCAACGAAGCAATTCTAAGTCATTAGATTGAGATTGCCATCCGCCGCGGCGGCTCCGCAGGCCTCGTAATGACAAAGCCTGCATCTTTTAAATGCAATAGGTATGAGTTAAAAATCTCAGATTAACGGCGTTTGGCCGGGAATAGCGATCGGTTCGACCGGTAAATCGCCAAATTCAAATTTCGGCGGCGTCAGGTCAAGTTTTGAGGCATTCATCACCCAGTCCCACTTAAGAGCGCGCCGTATAGGCGCTCATTCGCCCCATAATTGCCGTCAGTGTACTTTCCGCAACCCGTCTGCCTTCATTCAAAGGTTTGCCGTCGCGAATGCTTTTAATCAAATCAGCATGTTCCTGTACATAAGGATTCGGCGCCTCGCCTTCAAACTTATAGGGATTTTTACCCTCAATGGAGCCGACAGAACCGCTCGTATATGAAGAGCCATTTGTGCCGACGACTCTTTCGGATACCTGGCTGGTTGCGCCATCGGTGTGACGGCACATACTTAAAATGCGTGCGCCATTGGGATATTCGTACTCAACGGCGAAATGGTCATAGATATTGCCGTATTCTGGTGCGGTGCGTATCTGCCTTCCGCCTATGCCGAGACACTGTACCGGATGCGCTTCAATCGCCCAGTTCATCACGTCAAGATTATGAACGTGCTGCTCAACAATGTGGTCGCCGCAATTCCAGACATAGAAGTACCACCTGCGGCACTGAAGCTCCATCTGCGACCATTTCGGGTCAGCCTTGGGACCCCAGTTCAACATTGCCCCACCCATCCAGTAGCACTGCCCGCCTGTAATCTGGCCTATATCGCCCTTATGGATTCTTTTCATAATTTCAAGGTAATGATTCTGATGCCGGCACTGTGTGCCGGAGACAACCGCCAGATTTTTCTGTGCGGCCAGCTCAGATGAAGTGATTATGCTGCGAACCCCGACAGGGTCAACCGCGACAGGTTTCTCCATAAATACGTGTTTGCCTGCCTCAACCGCAGCTTTATAATGTATAGGCCGAAAACCAGGCGGTGTCGCAAGAATGACAATATCAACATCAGAACCTATTACTTTTTTGTATGCGTCAAATCCAGCAAAACAGGTTTCAGGCGTAACCTTGCATATTTCAGCGGGCAAATTTTTCTTAAGTAATTCTTCCTGAATCTTATTAAGCGATTTATCAACCTGGTCTTTGAAAAGGTCGCCGAGAGCGGCAATTTCGATACCATTGGATGATTCGACGCAGTTTATAACTGCGCCTGTGCCGCGACCGCCGCATCCGATTAAACCGATACGAAGTTTATCAGAGCCTGCGGCAAATAGCCGGGATCCGCCCGTGGCCAGCGCCGCCAGCGAAACCGCTGCTGATGCCTTCATAAAATCACGCCTTGAAACGTTGCTTGTATTGTAATTTTTCATAATTGACCTCTCTTCTGTAAAAATATCAGAACAATTTGTTACTTTACTCGCTCAATATAAATATTCCGGAATTCTATTGGAGAACCCTCGCTTTGAAGGCATATTTTGCCTGAATCCACCGAGGTATCTGTTATATCAGCCTGTAGAACGCTGTTGACATACGCCTTTATTGTATTACCTTTACAAATGATATTATAGGTATTCCATTGTCCGGCGGGTTTCTCGCTGCTTTTCTCTCTTTTAGGAATCTTTCTGCCTTTTTGCGGGACATCGGATTTTGCGGAGGTGTCGCCTATAAAATAAACGTCTCCAGCGTTTCCGGACATAAGTTGAAGTTCAATCGCTTTAGGCCAGACTTTATCCTCACCGCTCATATGAAGTAATACGCCGCTGTTTGTCGGCTTTTCCGCCCATCGCCATTCGACATGAAGTTTATAGTTTGAATAATCCTTCTCCGTGCGTATATACCCGCTGGGCTTTCCCTCGCAGCGAATAACACCGTTGCGTACTGACCAGACCTTATTCACATCAACATTTGCGTCCGCCACGACCATTTTCCAGCCGGTCAAATCTTTGCCGTTCCATAAATTAGTTTTTTTGTCAGCCGAACACTTCTCCCGCGATGCACATCCGCCTGCCGCCAGCAGAGAAACAACTATACTGACAAAAAGCAAACCGTTAAATTTTGTTTTGATACTCATAATTTGCTATTCCTTTCTAAAAATTATCACAATAGTGATAGGCATCTATCACCGCCTGCTCGCCTTCTTTGCCCGGCTTACTGTTGCCGTGTTCCATACACAGCACGCCGTCATACTTTTTTTCGTAGATATGCTTAAAGATATTCCTGTAATTTATTTCACCGGTGGTCGGCTCTTTTCTGCCCGGATTATCGCCCACGTGAAACGCGGCAATCTGGTCCCATGCCATATCAATATTCGGAATCAGGTTGCCTTCCGTAATCTGCTGATGGTATAGGTCATTTACAATTTTGCAGCACGGGCTGTTGACCGCCTTGCATATCTGATAGGCCTGCGGAATCTTCGTCAGGAAAACGCCCGGATGATTCGTCAGAGTATTGAGCGGTTCAAGAACAATAATCAATCCCGAAGGCTCGATAATCTCCATACAAAATTTCAGATTCTCAATTACATTGGCAGTTTGATAACTCCAATCTAATTTTTCATTGTAACGCCCCGGAACAACCAACGCCCACTTGGCGTTAACTCGTTTGGCTGTTTCTATGCCCTCTTTCATTTTCTTTACGAGCATCTCGCGGATATCCTTATCGCGGATAACAAACGACTCTACCTTAGAATCCGCATAAAGAACAAAAGGCCCGAGCGTCATATTCAGCCTTGCCATTTCCTTTGCAAACGTCTCCTGCTCTGAGGCCGATTTTTTCATAATGCTGTTATCGAAAAAAGCTGTGAACCCCTGGTCGGCGGCAAACTTCAACTGGTCAATCGCGTTTGCACTGGCGAGATTTTTGAACATTCCTGGACCCGTGCATACTTCAACTTGAATTTGGCTTTGTTTGAGGATTTTTCGGTCGTCTCCCCCCTTGTTATTTTGCCTGAAACAGCGATTGTACCAGCCATTACACCAGCCGCCAGAAAACTTCTTCTATCCATTCAAAATCCTCCTATGGCACAGAAATTATTCTATTTCCTGTGTATTCTAAAAACTTTAACTTGGCATATCAAGCAAATATATCACAGACCCAAAAATGACTTTTAATGTTAAAACCCCGCGATAAAACGAAAGATGCGAAATTGTTTGACAAAGGCCGATAATGTAGTATAATTATGGAATTGACATTTATTAGTTTTGAGCAACAAAATATAAAGATAAAATCTTTGGGCCGCAGAGGAAGATAAAAGACCATTGCAGCTTTTTGGTTTTGTGAGCTATCTATAAGGGGTAACAATGGTAAAAGCGTTAAAGACGTCGGCTGAAGGTAGAAAATGCATGTTTCCGAACTGCAAGTGTATTCTGAGCATATATAATCATGAACTTTATTGTCATGTGCATCGTGAGAAGAGAGCTAAAGAACAAAAAAACAAGATTATGTATCATCATGTAATGTAAGCTGGCAAAAAGAAGCGGACAGCGTGAAGGGAGCAGGGTCAACAGTTTTGGGTTCGCCGCGGCGTTTGCCAACCATAAAAGAAAATTCCTATACCCGCGGTGTAAAGCCGTGTGCTTTCGAATAAAAGAGTTATTGCGTGGCCTTATGGGTTTATCAAATTTTTTTTGTTTTTTTTGCATTGCGGGATTTATTATGTATATTTTCTGTGTGAGAAGAACCTGCCTTGAAGGGCAGATAAAAGGTTATAACTGAAAAACGCTATACTCTCTCTTCTCTTCTCTGGGGGGGACAATGGACGATGCACTGTCGTCTGTAGCCCCCTTTTTTTATTTGCGCCAATAAAGGAGAAAAGAAAATGGAATACGCCGTAGGCAAAGCGGGCAGGGTGATAGGCGTGCGGCTTTTCGAGGGCGAAGACCTCTATGAATCCATCGAAACTGTCGCAAGCAAGGAAGACATAAAATCGGCGGCTGTTCTGATTACCGGCGGTTTCCGGCAGGCCAGGGTTGTTGTCGGCCCAAAGCAGGAAAAGCCCAAAATCGTGGGCAACATCAAGGATTTTACCGGGCCGGGCGAAACGTTCGGCGTCGGCACAATTTACTGCGACAGCGACGGACCTAAACTGCATATTCACACCGCTATCGGTAAAGGAGACCTCACATTGGTTGGCTGTCCGCGGGGCGGCGCAAAAACTTTCCTGGTTCTCGAAGTTACCATAATCGAGATAGTCGGGATAAACGCCGCCAGGAAACCGTATGAGGATACCGGCGTTAATCTGCTCCGCTTCGAATGATGCTTTACCTTTCGGCGACGCTCTGTGTCGGCGTAAAACATACGAACGCAATGATAATTAAACCCGCACCAGCCAAAAACAGCATAACACGCCGATAAGTGCATTACATCTCACAAGCCAGTCTGGCACCGGAGCAGAAACAGGTTTATTGGCATCTTCGGCGACCGCTTTCTGGGCTGCCGCCAGATGTTCGACGCTTGCTTTGGGATATATGACGTTCGCATCACCAGGCCTTACACCTATTTCCGTTGATGCGACACGCTCGATGATGGCGGAGTTGCTGTGCATTTGTTTTAGCAGCGCGTCGTAATCCGTATTGATGGATTCAAGACGACTTTTAGAGTTTTCCGCCGCCTGTAAAATCTCCGCGTTTCTGTAATAGTTCAGTAATTCGTCGCAAAGAATCGCCGCACTCATAGTCGTTACTCCTATGGCGAAAAATAAGGCAAATAAAACTAATCGTGGAATGTCCTGCTTTTGCATAATCACAATCGGCGAATCGCCGCGCTCTTATTTGTTTTTAAAAGAGACTACCGGTTTTTGCCCTTTCAGTCAAGTTTTCATTGCGTAAAATGGATATATACTAAATCGTCTGGATTATAAGTTTGTGATTAATGGCTTGCTTTTACTGCCGCCGTGAGTACACTTTAACTCAAACTTACCGATGATTAGTTTCATTTATATCAGGATTAAACCGGAGTTATTATGAGTAAAAGCGCAGCGGTAATAATTTGTGCGGCAGGTGCAAGCAGCAGATTCGGCGGCAAAAAGAAAAAACCTTTCGTGGACGTCGATGGCAGGCCCGCTTTTCTTTACAGCATCGAGCTTTTTTCAAATCGAAGCGACGTCAAGCAGCTCCTGCCGGCCATTTCACCCGAAGATGAGGAATTAGTGAGCATTAAATGGGGGGCAAACCTTAAGTTCTTTAATGTAAAAATCTGTTTCGGCGGACAGGAACGGTTCGATACTGTCAGTAAGGCCCTTGAGCTTGTCAAAAACGATATTGAGCTTATCGCCGTTCATGATGCCGCCAGGTGCTGCGTTACCCAGGAATGGATTGACGCGTGCTTTGCGCAGGCCGAAAAAACAGGAGCCGCCATTTTGGCAAGTCCCGTCGTCGCGACAATAAAAAAAGCTCACGACAGAACAATAATCAGCACAGTCGATAGGGCCGGACTTTACGAGGCCCAGACACCGCAGATATTCGACGCCGAGTTGCTGAGAAAGGCTTATAAAAATCTGCAAACTCTCGACAAGAACAAAGTCAGCGACGATTCCCAACTCGTTCGAGGCACTCGGCCATAAGGTCTCGATAGTTGAAACGGACTCATCGAACATAAAAATCACCCGCCCCAGCGACATCGCCATCGCCGAAGCGATTATCAAGACCAGGCCTAAACAAAAACCCCAGGGCTATGAAGGCCCTTATGTTGAGGCAAAATGGTAAATCCCAATTAACCCGCATTTTTCACCGCAGAGTTGAAGGATATTATTCCGGGATGACTAATCGGATTCCGGTTTTTAACTTATTCTCATCTTTAATCAAGTCGCGGTTAGCGTCAAGAATTTTCCGCCATTTGGCCGGCGAACCGTAATAGAGTTTGGAAATATCCGAGAGCGTTTCGCCCTGAGCAACAGTATGAATTCTTTGTCCGGCGGCTTTTTGGGTGCTTCAGCGATTTTACTGACAGGAGTGTTCTGTCGTGCGGTTTGAGTCTTATTCATAGCAGGAGGTACAGCGGCCGGCAGCGGCAAAGCAGGTTCGCTGCTCGAAGCAGCGTGGCGGGCATTAAGCATCCGCGATTCAACGCTCAGGTCTTTGCGCGTGGAAAGCCAGATAACAGCACATGCCACGAGCAGCAGGCCTGAAATAATCCCTATCTTAAAGTTTTTCGGCATTTTTAGTGCCCGCAGCTATATATTTATAATTCTACAATAAGTTGCTTAAAGATTTAATTCGTATTTTTGCCGTTTTGGTCTTTGGCTTTACCGCCAATCAGCAATACCGGCGCGGATATCGCGATTGAAGAGTAAGTGCCTAAGATAACGCCAAAGGTCATCGCGAAGTTGAAGCCTCTTAAGCCTGTGCCGCCGAAAATATACATTATCAACACTACGAAGAAAACGGTAAGACCTGTCAAAAGTGTTCTCGAAAGAGTCTGGTTGATACTGTCATTGATTAGTTTGGCTGTTAAAATTCCCTTACGCTGATTTTCGCGGATACGGTCATAAATAACGATTGTATCATTGATTGAATAGCCCAGCAGTGTCAGGAAAGCGGCTATCATTGCCATATCGATTTTGAAATCACCGATAAGGAGTTTTTGGCCGATAACGGTGGGTGCGATGTAAGTACAGGCTGTAACAACGCCGACCGTAACGCAGGTGTCGTGGAAGAGCGTTATAACGGCGCCGAATCCATACCGTTTGTCACCGAAACGAAGCCAGATGTAAACCAGCATCGCGAACAAAGAGAGAATAATGGCGATTAACGCCCTCGTCTTTGACTCCGAACCGACGGAGGGGTCAATCTGCGTTACTCTTGGCAGCGATGTTTCGATTTGTGCCGCCGCCAAAACCTTACTGGTTTCGTTATTAACAAACTGTGTCCATTCTTCCTCGCTTAGCTGACGGAGTCCCGCTTCCGGCGCGGTGCTGACATAAACAAAAGACTTTACGGGTTTCGCTTCCAGGGGGTTCAAATCCGTACCGAGTATCTTATAAGTGTACCAGCTGAGGTTTTGAGCTTCCGGTTTATAATGTAAATTTTTTAGCCTCTGGTCAATTTCTTCAGCGGTGGCGGTTTTTTCGATTTCGCATTTGATTTCGATACCGCCCAGAAAATCTACAAGCTCAGGATAAGCATCCACAACCTTTTCATCTATTTTCGCCGTTGAGATAATCTTTGGATTGAGGTTCTGCTGGATAGCCAAATCATCACCGAAAGCGGCCATTATCGCGTTATCGACAATATTATCCGGCTGAGGTTCTGAAATTGTCGCTTTTGGGAAAGCGGCAGTTAAAATTTTTGTTATTATAGACTTGTTTAACTGTGTTGTCGTTATGACAAAAGCGTTTGGCAGGTTGCTGTCCTGAGTTACAGTTAGCTTTGCGAGTTTAGTTTCGGAATCAGATTGAGCTTTTTCAATTGCCGCGAGTACCGCTTCAACAGAGGTCTTTTCGGAAGCCTGAAGCGTGATATTAGCTTTAGTTCTATTCGATTCTGAGGTGATAATTTCGTATTGTTTACCCGAGGTTTCGATAGCCTGAACCACGGTACTTTCCAGACCTGGGTCATGCCATTTTTTGCCGATGTCGCGGATTTTCTTTTCCACCTCATCGCGTGTCATAGAGACATTTTCCTTGAGATTAATCTGTGCGCTGGTGCCGCCGGTGAACTCAATGTCGTATTTGTTATTTTTGGCGTCGTCTCTCGTGAAAAAGACTACCACACCTCCGATAGTAAGGATTGCCGAGAGAGTAAAGAAAAGAGGTCTTAAACCCATCCAGTTTATATTGGGAACGCGAATAAGATGCATCATAGCAAGATGGTTTTTAAGAATTTTTTTATTCATAAGAAAATCAAAGATTGCCCTGGTTACGAACAGCGCAGTGAACATACTCGAAGCAAGACCGAGCATAAGAACAATCGCAAATCCTTTTATTTCCTCGGAAGCCACATAGTAAAGAATTGCCGCTGTGATGATAGTTGTCAGGTTGGAGTCGAAAATAGCGGAGAACGCCTTTTCATAACCGTTTTTAATTGCCATTCTCAGTGAACAACCCCTGGCCTGTTCTTCTCTGATTCTTTCAAAAATAAGTACGTTAGCGTCGATGCTCATACCGATGGTTAATATTGTACCTGCGATACCGGACAATGTGTAAGTGGCCTTAAGCATCGCCATCAGGGCCAAAATAAACAGAACGTTCATAAGCAAGGCAACGTTCGCTATTGCGCCGCCGACGGTATAATAAACCATCATAAACGCTATAACTATTATCAGCCCAATCAAGCCTGACTTAATACCCTTGTCGCGGTTCTCGGCACCTATTGAAGGTCCGATTGTTTTTACAGAGATAGGCTGCTGGATAAGTTTGGCAGGCAGAGAACCGGCGTTGAGCTTGTTGACCATATCGATAACCTCTGTCGCGCTGAATACGCCGGTAATTATTCCCCGCGTGCTTATTCTGTCGTTGATGTTCGGAGCGGATATCGCGATACCATCGAGGAGGATGCAAAGCGGTCTGCCGATATTTTTGCCCGTAATCTGCGAGAAAATCTTTCCGCCGCGGTCATCGAGAGTAAAATCAATTGCTCTTCTTCCCATCTGGTCCTGACCTGGATATGAGCTGACCAGTTTCCACTCCTGGTCCGCGATGTGAAGCATACATTCATCGGCATCGACCCTGTTGCTGGCCAGTACATAATACTTGTTTCCAAAAGGAGCTACTATCTCGTAAGCCTTTTTCCACTCCGGTGGATTCTCAATTTCGCACCAGATATAGTTTTTGTCCGAGGCGGCTTTGGGTCCCTTATCTTTCAGGGCCTCCATATAACCCCGAATTTCATCGGCGGATAATTCTGTGCGGTTTGTGGTGGGCAGTATTCTGAACTCGAGGACGCCTGTGCCTTTTAACATTCTCTGGAGGTCTTTGGGGTCGTCGAGTCCGCCGCGGTACGGGTAATAACCGTCATAAGCCTTTACAACTTCGGCAATCTTGTCTTTTCTGTCGGCAAATTCGCTCTCGAGTTTTTCTACGGCGGCGGCTCTCTGATACGATTTTCCGGACATCTCAAGAACAGAGTCTATCTGTTCGGTGGTAAGGTTTAACTTATCGAGAGCTTTTCTGGCGTTTTTGTAAGTGTCTTCTTTGCCTGTTTCGGGCTGCATTAACTGTTCGTCAACTTTGGCCTTTTCAGAATATTTTTTTGCGTACTTTGTTACGATGTCAAGATTCTTGTCTGAGCCGAGCAGTTCTTTTATGGCCTCTGCAAGTTTCTTTTCATCAAGGCCGACCCATTTGCCGACGCTTAATTTCACCTGCTCAACATTGAGACCTGCGGTTTTCATTCCACCTTCCATTGTCTGCAGTTCGGCGGTGATTTTATTTTCTTCATTCTTAAGCTTTTCCCGCTCATCGTAAGCGGCAGCCAGGTCGTTAAGGATTTTAAGTCTCTCAGGAATGCCGCGGGCGATTTTTTCGAATTCGGCAGCACGCTGTGCCGCGGGCCTGGGCAATGAGCGCATCACCACGGCGGGATTAATATTTTCGCTTATAAGTCCATCCAAAGCTTTTTCATAGTTTTTGCGTCCCGCGATAGCCTTGGCGCTGGGCAGCGGCATCTGAATTTCAAAACGTGAACTGCCCTGTGGTCTCCAGATAAGGTTCTGAATGTTGCCCGGGTCGATTCGTCTTCGCAGAATGGTTATCATTCTCTCGGAAAGCCCTATTTTTTCGGCGTTACTCATCCCTGTCGTATCTATTTCATAGATAAGGCTTGTGCCGCCGGCGAGGTCTATTCCAGGTTTTAATGTTTTATCAGGCGGATACACGAACCAAATCGACAGAATTACCAAAGCACCAATCAAAACAAATTTCCACGTCAGATTTCTATCCATAATTCATTCCTGTTAAAAATTTTTAAATTTCAGTCATTTTCCGTTAATTTTTATTTTTGATCCCTTGAAAGATTTCTCCCGATAGCCGCAACAGTTACTTTAATTTTCGTGTTGTTAGCTTCATCGATTTTTAACGTCACCACATCATCACTGACATCAACAACGGTCCCGAGAATCCCGCCTATCGTCTGTACCTTGTCATTTTTTCTGCAGAGATTTTACCATTTTAATTTGTTCCTGCTGTTTCTTCTTTGGCCCTCTGAAAAGCAGAAAATAGAAAATAACTACCATCAATCCAAGAAGAAGCATCTGTTGAAGGCCAAACGTACTTGGAGGCTGTGTCTTTTGCCCAGCAGTATTTCCGTCAGCTGCGGTTTTGGTTGTTGTTTGTGCTGATGTAACCGGTTCTGAAGTGAGTGCCTCAGGCTTTTGCCCGCCGGCGACTTCTGCTAAAATCCATAAATTATTCATTTTAATATCCTTTCATCATCGGACTAACTTTTTGCCCAAAATTGTAAAAACGCATAGTATAACCTGAATTAATTGTAAATTACAGCAAAATTGCCTGAATCCGACAACTTTTTATGAATTAAAAATTTCGTACTGTTTCAGCTTTTTTTGAGCCCAGGCGGCAAAATGTCCCTCGGCGATATTTTTCCTGATTTGAACCATTAATCTTTGGTAAAACCTTATGTTATGGATAGATACGAGAATTGGGCCAAGCATCTCGCCGACGTTGAAAAAGTGCCTGAGAGTGCCTCTGTGGAAGTTTTGGCAGCAATAGCAGTCGCAGTTTCCCTCAATCGGGCTGGTATCGTCGGTGTGCACGCTGTTTCTTAGCCGTAATGGGCCGTTTTCAGTAAAGGCAAAGGCGTTTCTGCCATTGCGGGTCGGCAGGACGCAGTCGAACATATCGACGCCGTTCATTACAGCGGCGATAATATCATTGGGAAAACCGGCACCCATCAGATAGCGGGGTTTGTTTTGAGGCAAAAGCCCAGTCGTATAGGCGACGGTGTTAACCAGATTTTCGTGACCTTCACCGACGCTTAAGCCGCCGATGGAATAACCGTCGAAGTCCATTTTGACAAGTTCTTCCGCGCATCTCTGCCGCAGCGGCAGATATATCCCGCCCTGAACGATTCCAAAGAGCATTTGCAAAGGATTGCCGTGAGCGTTTTTACATTGCGATGCCCAGCGGATGGTTCTTTCCACGACTTTTTCCAGTGCAGATTCTTCAGAGGGAAATGGAGCGCACTCATCGAAACACATTATAATATCTGCGTCAAGGTCGTTTTGTGCCCGCGTGGCGATTGCGGGAGTAAGATAAATTTTTGCACCGTCAATGTGGCTGGCAAATTCGACACCGTTGTCATCAATTCTGGTTAGCTGATTGAGCGAAAAGACCTGGTAACCACCGCTGTCAGTAAGAATAGGTTTGTTCCAGGCCATAAGTTTATGGAGGCCGCCGAGTTTTTTGACAACATCAACGCCCGGCCGCAAAAAAAGATGATACGTATTTGCCAGGATGATACTTGCGCCGGCCTGTTCGAGATGCTGCGGTGTGATACCCTTTACCGCGCCTGCGGTACCTACCGGCATAAAGACCGGCGTCTCCACACAGCCGTGGGCGGTGGTCAGCAGGCCGCATCTTGCCTGTGAGGCGGAATCGCGATGAAGTATTTTAAAGTCTGTCATTTTGAATAAATATTTTCAATCCACGAATCAGGATAATAATACCTAAGAATCTGCTGAGCATTCATACCTTTTCTCGCCAATGCCTCTGCGCCGTATTGGCATAATCCAACGGCGTGCCCATAACCTCTGCCGTCCCAAAACGCCCATTTATCGCCATGGTCAGCAATTTTACAGGCGGCGCTTTTGATTATAGAGCCGCTTGAGTCAATTGCCAGACGAAAATCTTCGGCCCTTAAATTAATGCTGTTACCGTCTGTGCCGACAAGCTTAATCATCGTAAGCCGTGAGAAGTCATTATAATCACTTTGACGCAGCGGGACAATTTCGTTGATATCACCGATTTGGCTAAGGCTTTGATAACTTTGCAGCAGCTTGGTTTTGATATCCGCTTTTGAAAATTCGACATCAGACCAGGAAAAAATGCCTGGCTTGGCGGTTTCAAGACAATAAGTACACGGCACACCGGCAAGAGGTGCGAAGGTCTCTCCGCCGAAGACGTTTTTGCTGTTTTCGGTGTGTCCGCCGCATACAGAACCATAATAGGCAGGGAAAATATCTTTTGAGCCGTCTTTCTGGTCGCAGAATAATACCTGGCCCCATGTGTTATCGATGGCCTGCCAGACAGATGCGGATTCGGCCTTGATGCCGTTATACGCCTGATGCGCCTGTGTTTTTTTTATGTCCCAGGAGCGTTTTTCACCGAAGCGTTTTTTTATATAAAGGCAATATGTTCTGGCGGCGATTGTCTGCGCTTCGAGGGCGGCAGGCTCCCAGTAACTGTGCATTTCAACACCTATTACGCCGGCCAGATAAGGTTCGAGCGGGACAATGTTTATAGCGTCAAAAGAATTGGGGTCACTATTTAAAAGCAGTCTGAGTTTGCCGCGATACTTGTCGCCGTTAAGATTGAAAAACGATGAGTCATCGGGCGCAATCACCAGGTCGTTACCTTGGAAGGATTGACCAGCGATGGTAATTTTGCCGGCGGAAATATTTATGTTCATCGGCACAGAAAGCTGCTCTCTGCTCAAAGGATAGCTCTGAGAAACGCTGGTGAGGCTATCATATATGTTGAAAGGAGGGTCGATTTTTAAAGTGCAGGAACGAATGTCGTTTAGCAGTAAAACCCTCATCTGGAACTGAGACGGAATATTGGACTGTGGAGTAGGCTGGACAGGAATTTTTTTTCTGCAGCTGTTGGCTATTATCAGGCACAGGAGCAAAATAACTTTAAATAATAATCCGGGGGATTTCATACGTCAATCAACTCTGCCGATGAACGGCGGAGCTTTCGGATTAATCCTGCTTACTATCTGTTGTATTCTGTATTCTATCTTTATCAGTCGATTTGCCTCAAAGACAACCCAAGACTCGCAAGTTCTTTTTTTATCTCATTCAAACTTGTTACTCCGAAATTTTTAATTCCAAGTAATTCGTTTTCTGTTTTTTGAACCAGCTCTCCGATGGTTCGCAAATTCAATTTTTCGACACATTTCTTTGCGCGTACAGATAATTGCAGGTCATCGACTGATTTGCTCAGTAATTCCTCATTTTCTTCTTCAGGTGCGTTAGTCCCGGGTTCGGCTGAATTGCGCTCCTGAGTCTAAAACGCCTTGTTCTTCCTCAAGTGCCATTCCGAGCCGCAAACCTTTGGAATCAAGAATAACCTTTATTTCACGCAGGGAAGTTTCGCCGAAATTTTTATACGCGAGAAGCTGAGCTTCACTGGTACTGAGAAGGTCCCCGATGGTTTCTATGTTCATCTTTTTCAGACAGTTTCTGCTCCTGACGGATAATTCAAAATCCGATATCGGTGTCTCGAGCAGGCGGTTTTTATACGTTTTCTTCTTTTCCTTGTCCTCATCGTAGAACATCGTTTTGGAGCTTTCGGCGTCTTTCAGGAACATAATAGCCCGCTGATGATTGGGGTGATATTTAAGAATATTTTCGATGCATCGCGCTGCCTTGTCGTACTTGGCGGCATCTTCATAGATTACAGCGAGGTTCATCAGGGCATTTATATATACCGGAGTACCGGCAATAACATGTTTATAGTAATCTATCGCCGCCCCTTCATCACCGGACAAATCACAACGGTACGCAAGATGGAATAACGCCCTTTGATGACCGGGGACTAATTCAATCGCCTTTTTGTAATTTTCGACGGCGTTTTGATATTGGCCGATCGCCTCTGCGAGCCGGGCAAGCTGATAATGATATTCGGCACTGGTGTTTTCAAGATTAGCGCATGCCTTAAGCTCCTTGGCAGCCTCTTCAAACTTCAAGGCGTGACGATATGTAGCGGCCTTTTCGAGCCTGACAAAAGCCTTGTCCGCATCGTATTCGAGGCTTTTAGTGAGGCTTTTTATCGCATCGTCAAACTGCCTGATTTGACGAAGGGCAAAGGCGGAGTATATATATTTTTCTTGGCAATCTTTGGCCTTTTTAAGTTTTTCAACGGCCTCGGTATTTCTGCCGAGAATATGCAGGCCTATGCCCGCCGCCAGAACCGCTTTCGAAGAAGTTTCGCCAATAACAGTTTTCAGTTGTTCGGCAAAGGCTATCCGGCGGCTTTCGCTTGAATTAACAATGTCCATCAGCTTTTTTATATCCGCCATAGACGGCAAAGTATCCGCAAACAAGCTGATTCCAGTCTCTACAATCTGTTCCATAGGTATCTCCCTTTGAGAGTATTTTATTTTCACACAACGGTAATTTCAGATAAATTTAACTTACGGAAATGAGGTATTATAATGCAAATAAGCGGATTTGCAAGAATTTTTTAATCGACCATAGAGCTTTTACCATAAGTAAGCTTTTTTCAAAAAATTCTTGTACTGCCCAAAAGTATTTATCGTATTTCATACCGGACAAACGACATATCAAGTTTCAAATGCTATTTTTCCTAAATCGGGACGATATTTGAAGCTTGAAATTCGATTTTTACCAAGGGAAAATGATTTTTACTAAGCCTAAACGACGTTCGATACTTCAAAAACCATTTTTACTAAGCAGGAACGATTTTTAATAAGTTAAAATGATTTTTGCTTAGTTTAAACGGCGTTCGATATTTCAAAAACGATTTTTACTAAGTTGGAACGATTTTTAATAAAGAAAAATAAAAAACGAAGCTTCAAATTTGGTTTTTGATGCTTCATTTATGATTCTTATTAAAGAAAAACGGCATTTAACGCTTTATATGCGAAAAATGAAGCTTCATATATGACATATTAAATTCAACATATCAGACTTTTCGCTTTAAAAAAGGCGTTTTTAATAGCGAAAACAGGTTTATCCACTGGTTTAACTCTGAGCAACGGGTTTGGATTTTGAATCTATTACGCTTTTATAAAAGCCGCTGCAGGGAATTGTCAGATGCTCGCCGTCTTTCAGATTAATATCAATCGAATCGGTAAAGTGATTTTCCGTACTCATCGGCGGAGTTACTTCTACCGTTAATCGTACACTGTTTTGGCTCTTACTCTCCGAAATAAGCTTTATATAGCCATTCTGCGAGGAAAAAGAGGCTATCTCGAAATTCTCGCCGTAATTATTCTTAACAACAATGTCTCTTTTCTCCGGTGTGTTCGGCTCGGCGATTAAAAATACCAATCTGCCCGGCTGGACGGAAAATCTTGTCAAAACCTCATAAGGAATCGTTACCGAATCGCATTTGGGGTGGTTGATAATCACCCTTATTATACCTGCCGTATTATTTTTAAGTTTTGCTAAATCTGCTTTGGGCTTAATAATAAATTCCGCCGCAGCATTACTATCGCAATCCGCCTTAATAACATCATTATTAACAGTAAAGCTCTTTATACTAAAAACCGCACCATCTTTACTCTTTATACTGATTTCCGGCATGCCCCCATTATCTTTATCGAGATTGAGATTGAGATTCAATTTTGCAGGCGTAACTATAATTTGCTCGGTAACGGCAACCTTTAGTATAAGAGCAATTTTGGGATTGGCACCATCATTGCTTGATACATATATGTGTTTTGCTACCGCACCGGAGCTGCTTTGCCCGCTGTAAGTGATTTTGATAACACCATCTTCACCGGGTTTATATTCTTTCTTTGCTAAAGTCGGTACAGTACAGCCGCAGGTCGATTTTATTTCACCGATAGTTAATAATCCTTTGCCTGTATTTTTAAACTTTAATTCGCAATCTTTTCTTTCTCTGACACTGATTTCACCTAAATCGCACACCGTTTTTTCAAAGGTTAATATTGCGCCATTATTTTTGGCCTTCGCCAGTTTCTTTCCATTACTTAAAATGTCATCGATTCGAGCCTTGTAATCGCTTACCTCACGGCCAGCCATCTTTTCGCCATTTATAAATACTGTGGGCGTACCATTAACGCCAAGTTGTTTACCCTGCGCAATATCTTTTTCAAGCAGTTTATTAATCTCGTTAGCGTCAGCCATAACCTCATCGAATTTAACCATATCCAAATTCAGTTTTTCGGCATAACCTCTTAAATCAGCTCTTTCCAGTTTTTTCGGCTCCTGCTCTATCATATCCAGCATCTTCCAAAACGCCTTATCCCCACCTTGTAATTTTGCCAATTCCAGCGCAGCATGTGCAGGCCTTGATTTCTTATGAAAGCTTAAAGGAAAATGCTTATATACAAATTTAACCTTATTTGGGTACTCCTCCTGAATCTGTTTTATCTTTGGCAGTTCCCGCGTACAGTATGGACACTGCAAATCAAGAAACCCAACAATCGTTACAGAGGCTTTTTTAGCACCTAAAATAGGAGATGAACTGATGGTTATACCGCTATTATCCGCAGAAGTATTTACACCTGCGTCTTTCTTTTGCTCTCTATTGCATCCAGCGTGCAGCAGAAAAATACATAACACTACCCCAAACACTAATTCCCTGCGAATAAACATAATAAAATTCTCCTAAAAATTAAATGCCTAAAACTATTTCTCCGGCGTAATATCTTCAAGTTTTATCCAGTCAAAAGATACCTCACCTGTATCTTTACCTGTAAGTCTTAGCCATACCGTAATACTTGTAACATTTTCCGGCAAAGTAATATCAGCCGAACTTTCTTCAAACTTATTCTTCGTTGTTGCTTTCCCTTCATATTTAACGACTTTGCCCACATCAAATCCTTTGCTTCCATTAGGCATAGATTCTAAACCTGCAAATTGTTGAGCAGTCGGAATTGTGCCCTTTGGATCATCCGGTACGGCATGTAAGGAAAATGACCAGTTAGGATTATTCGGGTCCATTGTCAGAGTATTAAGCCGTGCAGTTATTCTGTAAGTATGCCCCGGAACAAGTCCCAGGAATTTTCGCCAAATACCCAATGAACCATCATTACCAAGAGTTTTTAGAACTTGCTTAAATGGTTTGGAGTCAGCAGTTTTAATCGAATTATAGCTTTTACCCTTTACAACAGTAAGAATTTCATCTGTACAAGATAAAATATGTTTTCCATTTGAAACTGCCCCGTAAGACCATTTTTGCCAGTTGGGTACAACATCATTCTTAAAGGGAATCCCGTAACGTTCTTCCTGAGTTTTGCCGTTATTGCCTATGTGAACAGCACCCGCATTCGATGGTAAGCCATCTTTAACACCAATAACCCAAACATCTAAGTCATTTAAATCTATCGGCTGTTGATAGCTATTTCTTGCAATAGTAAAATTTGTTAATTGGCCTGACACTCTCCCGCCACCTGCTCGATCATAATTATGCCAGTTCATTAGAATTGCAATATAATCATATCCGCTACGCATATTGAGCCAGTTTACTATTATCTGATTTTTATCTTGGTCATAAGAACAGCTAACTGAAGTAGGAGGTTCAGGAATACCTAGTCCTATTTCAGAACCAGTAAACATATAACTAGTCTTATTCCCAAGTAAACCCTTCAAAACTGCCGCAGAACTGCTAACTGGGGTATTATCAAGGGTTATCCCCCATTCAAACGGATCGAAACGATTAATCGTGTCTGCAAATCTTTTAGCAACTGATTCTGCTGATTCTCCGGCTTGGGTCTCAATAGAAATAAACCTAGCATTTCGGTTAAACGTCTCTGCAATTGTTAATATACCACCCGATGCTACGCCTTTAAACTGATATTGGGTAGTTACAATTCCACCTATAGCCTTGTTTTCATAGCCCTCTTGTCCGAGATTATTACCAACGCAAAGACGCGAAGAAAAAATAATTATACAAATAAACATATTATAAAATAATGAATTGTGATTTCGTAACATAATTTAACTCCTTAATTTTTTGTTCATTCTTATATTTGTTATTTATTGGTTTAATTATGGGCCTGCGCACGTATGGCTTGTACCAGAAGTAAATAACTCATCCTCAGTTGGATCAGTTGTACTTTTACGCCATTCAGGCGAACCATCTATCTGGTCATTTAAACAATCCCAATATGTTATTTTCCAACAGTAATAGCCAGCACATCCTTCCCCACATGTTTGTGGGTTATTATTACAATTGTGCTGTGTAGCATGTCTAGTAGAATGGAACCGTTTCTTGCCTGAACCTGAAGTTTTTCTGTATTGCCAAGCATTTAAACCATTATGCCAAATACACGAACCAGCATTAGAACTATTATAAAAATAAATGTAATAACACTGAGGACCGCATGATATTGACACTTTGTTATTACATTCATCGGGTACTTCCTTAGGGTCGCCGTTAATACTATTGCAATTAGTGGCAGGACAATTAAAACCGGCATATAATTTTGTCCAATTTCCGGGTGAAGTATCTGCTACGATATTTACCGTATGAGCATGAGAAACAGAAGAGTCATAAGGATACATAGACCCGGGGTCATTCCATGTCGCAGTAATCACCACATTTCTATCTTCACAAACTTTTGGTGCTTCCCACTGAGCTGATTCTCCCCAATCACCTGAAGGAAAAGAACCCGCAGGGTCAGTAGTCCCTTCAAAAACCGCACTCCAAGATATATCATCATCTATTGTATCATCTTCACTATCGGAGCATGTAAAGCAGCCATCAGCACTTGTATAATAATAACAATCCGAATCGCTGCCGGCGGTAGCCGTCAATTCAATTGTATCGCCCGAATCAACGTTCGAGTTATCTGCAGGTGCCGTAATAGTGCCTGCTGTAATTGCATCGCCGACGCAATATGTTCCGGGAGTCTTGGCACAGGAAGCGCCGTGATTATTGCAGTTATCGCAGGTATTTGTCTTGGGTACACACGTGCCATTGCTGCATGTCTGACAAATAGTACATTTAGTGTTATCGTCCTGACAGTTTGTGCCGTCGCAGCTTTTGCATCCCGGACAAGGGTCGGGACTTGTCGGTACACATGAACCGCCGGAACATTCATCGCAATCGCCGGGGCATAAAGTATCGTCATCCTCGCACGTGCCGCTGTTGCATACCTTGCATTCACCTGTGCATTTTGTATCATCGTCCACACAGATATCGCCCTCGCATGTTTCGCATTCGCCGGTGCATATAGCAGGGTCGGTTACGCAAGCTCCGCCGCTACACATCTCACAAAGCCCTGTACATTTTGAATTATCGTCCTGACAGTTTGTGCCGTCGCAGGTCTGACAGCCGGGACAAGGGTCGGGACTTGTCTCCACACATAAACCGCCGAAACATTCATCGCAGTCACCTGTACATTTGGAATTATCACTAACACATTCACCAAATACGCAGGACATGCATTCAAGGAGAGCACCGTTGCATTCGTAATCAGTATAACATTCTGGCGGGTCGGGCAGACATGCGATAACAGATTTTTGATTAATACTTAATAACAAAAGACAAATCATAATGCCGGTTACAGTTTTAAACTTTATTCTTTCCATAGCATTTTCTCCATTTTATTTCGTATCTCGTATCTCGTGAAGCGTATCTCGTAAAATAACTTTACGCTAAACGCTGTACGCTCTACGCTATAAGTTATTTAGATAGTCTCTGCTCCATCGCTCTTATGTCTGCCTCATCAAGGTTGGCTAATTGGATATACTCGCTGTAATATTTTCCCGCCATTTCAATATTGCCCAGCTTTTCATAACATTGAGCGAGCCTTAGAACAACATCCGTAGGTCGTGGTTCATCCTTGAAATATTCCAGATGCACCTCAAAATACTTGGCCGCGTTTTCCCATAGGCCGTTTTTGAAATTGAGCGAGGCAAGCGTACCGGAAACCCTTTTGGCCGCCGTACAATCGGGATATTTTTCAAGAAGCTGTTTATACGCATCCTCGAATCCGGCCTTTGCCTGCTCTTCTGTGATGAGTCCCTTATTAGCCATTGTTGTGTAACAGTTGCCGATTCGTTGCTGCGCATGCCATGCGTATTGATAATCAGGATAATCGGCAACGATTTTCTGCCAGTATGCGATGGCCTTGTCATATTCCCCAATCCGCAGATAGCAATACGCCCCGAAATAATACGCGTCGGCAGTGATAATGGATTTTACAGGCCTTTTGATTATCTCTTCCCAAATCTGCGCAGCCTTTGCGAAATTTGTCTTTGTGCCGTTTGCATCGCCTCTCTTCTCACAGCTTTGCGCCCTGAGATAATACTGTTCACCGACAGCGAAAATCTGCTTTGATACACCGTTACCATCGTTAATATCAGCCATCAGGCTTGTAAAGGCGTGCTGTACCTCGTTTGCATCCTTGAAGATTACGCCCAGACTTACGAGTTGCCGTTTCGATGATGCCGCAACAGTTGAGCCGGGATAATCCGCAATAAGTTTTGCATAAAGCGTTTTTGCCTTATCGAATTCCCTGTTCTTGCCATATTGGATAGCGACCTGATACAGCATCGCAGGCAAATCGGCATTGTTATTGTAATCGGAAATGAGTTTATTTACCGATAAATCCGCCTGTGCAGTATCCTTTTCCTGAATAAGCAATATGCCGTCAATCTTATCGATATTGAGTTTAGATTTATCAGCGTAGGTATTTGTAGGATAATGCTGAACTATTTTCTGGTAAATACCTTTTGCCAGTTCATATTTCTTGGCCCTTTCATAGCCTTGCGCAATATTGTAAAGGGTTGGCTGCAACAGCGGATAATCATTAAAATCAGTGATTAAGCCGTCAACAGCCGATTGAGCTTCTGTGTCTTTGTTTTCATTTATAAGAGATAGAACGTTTACCTTGGGAATATCAAACCGCGCCTTTTGGGCCGCAGGGCTAGCAGGATACTTTTGTATTATATACTGATAGACATCAGTTGCCTTTTCATATTTTCTTACCCCATACGATTCATATTTCCCTGCAATCGGGTAAAGCACCGATGGTAAACGCGGATGCTCATTGAAATCAGCGGTTAATTTATTGTATGCTGATTGTGCCTTTGCTTCATCTTTGATTGAGATATAGACAATTACCAATTCCTTCTGTGCCTTGATAGCATCGTTGCCATCTGGACAATTAGCCTCAATGGCCAGATATATTTGTTCAGCTTTTTGGTAGTTCTTGTTCTTGATACAGGCAGATGCCTGCTTGAACTGCTCTGTTGTATCCGCAAATCCGTTTGTGTTTAACTGGATTAATAGCAGGCCAAACACCGCCGACGCGATTGAGATTCTTTTTATGAACATGACCTTACTCCTTAGAAAATCCCGCCTTAAAGTTTTTTTCCATATCCGCTTTTTTCAAGAGTATAATTCAGTCATGGTTATTATCAACAAAAATATTCTGAATATTTTAATATTTCCTATAACTTAATTTACTTGGAAAATTTGCGCATAACACCCCCTCCTTAGTAAAGGCGTATTTCTTTAATAAAATGTGGCATAAATATTACAATTTTTTAAAAAATCTTTAATTTTTACGAAAAATGTTAAAATAGGCAAGCCGCAATACCTTATTTTTTCATAATCTGCGTTTTTCTGTGTTAATTCGTGGTTAATTAAAAATTTTTTATTTTTTTCATTTTTTATTAAAGATGCCTCTTTCCTTTTCCGATTAGGCATTTATTAAAATAAGATGGGGATAAAGAAGTATTAGAATAAATTGATAAATAGATTATAAAACAGACTTGATTGGCATCCTTTGGGGGCAGAAATAATTTTGGATTTCCGATTAATCCGTTTTGCGTCGTGAGTATTGCGTATTTGCGTTATTTGATTTTTCTGTATTCGACACATCACGCTTCACGAACGACGCACGACGATAAAGGACAACCGTGTCCATTCGTGGTGAAAAATTCGGAAATAACTATACGCCCTACGCAATACGCTAAAGGCTATCTTGCGTTTCATAGTGAAATGCAAGTAAATATTTACTAACTCTTATTTAAGGAGGCATAAAAATGCCAAAGTTTCCAACAAAAGAAAACGATGTTGTCGCTCTCGCTGAGCAAATGGTCGCCGGTTACACCGCGCACGGAGCAGATTTTCCTTCCGTTACCGTCGCCGATTTAACGACCGCTCTGACCGCGTACAAGAATCAAAAGCAAACACAGGAAAACGCCGACGGTCAGGCTCAGATTGCGACGGCGACAAAGGATGAAAAACTCGATGAGCTTGTTTCGCTGATGAAAAACGATTTGAAGGTCTCCGAGGTCGATGTAACATCCGACCCGGAGAAACTCGTCGAAATAGGCTGGGCCCCAGGCAACAGCCTCAGCCAATCTTAGCCCCCAGCTCACCGACCGAACTTCACCCCGTATTCGAATCACTGGGTTCAATCGGTCTTAAATGGCTAAGACCGGAAACAGGCGGTGCCGTGCGAAATTACACCGTCGAAAGACGCCAGCAGGCGCAGGGCGGCGAATTCAGTGAATGGATTTTCGCCGGTACTTCCTACAACTGCGAAATAAACCTTATCGAACAGCCGGAAAACGTCCGTCTCGAATATCGCGTTAAAGCTGCGAATATTTCGGGGGAAAGCATGCCGAGCAACAGTGTTAGTGTTGTGTTACCCTGAGTTAAAACGAAAAAGACACAGATTTACACTGTTTAAATATATTTCTCTGTGTTCTCCGTGAACTCTGTGGCTTATTCAAAAACCCCTGCGGGAAACTGCGGGGGAGCAATAATAAAAACTTATAACTTAAAACTAAAAACTATTGTGCGAGCGACGAGAGACGAGAAACGAGCGACGAAATATGATTTTTCCGACAAGACAAGCTGATATTTTTCATCTGGCAGCAAGAATGATAAACGCCTATTTCACCTATGGGGAAGATTTTCCGAGCATTAATAAAATGAATCTATTCTTCCGCTACCGTGATTACGTTACGGCGAGAAATACGATGTTTAATAAAAAGACAAAGGCGCATCTTGAAGCGGTGAGAAAGGAAAAGCGATTTACTGAGCTTTGCGAAATAATGAAAAAAGACCTGAGGCTATCCGAGGTCGATACGAGAAATAATCCGGAAAAATTATCGTTTATCGGCTGGGGAGTTAAATCGAATTCTTCGCCTGCCGGGATTCCCTCTCAGCCGCTGAATTTAAGAATCGGGACTATAAAAGAAACAGCCGTACAGTTAAAATGGGACAGGCCCTTAACCGGCATCGTAAGAAACTATATTATCGAGAGGCGTCAAAACCAGACAAACAGCCAATTAAGTCAATGGCTTTTAATCAGCAGCCTCATATAAGACCCAAATCACTCTTTCAAATCAGTCGAAGGGGATAAACCTCGAATATCGGGTAAAGGCGGTTAATACAGCAGGGCAAAGCCTGCCAAGCAATACAATAGCGGCTATACTTTAGTATAGATGCTAAAAAGGTTTGAATTATCACACAAAGATACCCTATGTTTGAATTTTTTAATCTTATTCCCTGATATGCGGATGATTTTCTTTGACAAAACAAAAAAAGAAGGTTAGATTTCTCGACACCGCGTCGGTACTAAAAATACCCGGAGCGAATGTAAGAGGACGGTTTCTTTGAGATTTACAGAAGCAAGGACGTTTTGTTTTTTTATCAATAGTTTAGATAGGGCAATTATTCAGGGAGGATTTTATTTTGGCGGTTCGCGAAATCGAAAATATTTTCGCTGACGTAGTCGAACGTGCAAAAACGCTCGATCCGGTCAATACGCGCAAATGGTTTGAGGAGCTTACGCTTATCTATCTTGACGGCGGTTCGCTTCGTATCGGCTGCCCTGATGAGGCAACGGCGCAATTTCTTCGAGATAACTGCAAAAACGCTTTCACCCGTGCGGCCCAGCAGGTAACCGGGCATCTTGTAAGTATGGATTTTGTAGTCGGTACCGGCAAAATCACTCCTAATCGCGGCGAAGCTCTTGAGCCGGTGCTGAAACTTCACCCAGACTATACTTTCGATAATTTCGTGGTTGGTCCGAGCAATCGCCTGGCCAACGCAAGCTGTGTGGCGGTTAGTCAGTCGCCGGGCAACACCTACAACCCGCTTTTTATTTACGGCAATTCCGGACTGGGCAAAACGCATCTTCTCCAGGCTGTTTGCAGCGAAATGAAAAAACGTTCCGAAAAAGCGGTGATTCAGTTTTTAAGCTGTGAAAATTTTGTTACACGTTTCATACGCGCTATTGAGCAGGGTAACCTTTCCGGCTTTCAAAACCAGTTTCGCACCGTGGATATGCTTGTGATAGACGACATACAGTTCTTGCGCGAGCGAGAACAGAGCCAGGAAGAGTTTTTTCATACTTTTAACGCTCTCTATAATAATGGCAGGCAAATAATTTTAAGCGCAGACCGCTCGCCGGCGGAAATCCCTTCCCTCGAAGACAGGCTAATCAGCAGATTCAGTTGGGGTCTTGTTACGCGGATTGACCCGCCTGACCACGATACGAGAGTGGCAATAGTGCGGAAAAAAGCACACCTCCGGGGATTGAGCGTCTCAAACGAGGTAGCCGAATATATCGCCCGCAAGGTGCAGGCTAATATCCGTGAGCTGGAAGGCGCACTGACAACAATATACGCCGTCGCCACGACAACGAAGAAGGATATTACACTGGAACTTGCTCAAATCGCTCTTGAGGGTCAGATTGAGGCGGCGACTAAGCATATAAGCATTTCCGACATTATAAACGTCGTAACAACACATTTTGGTGTGCGATTAGCGGACCTGCAGAGCAAGAAACGCAGCCAGAGCGTTACTGAGCCGCGGCAGATTTGTATGTACCTGGCGAGAAACCTGACTAAGCACAGTCTTGAAGAAATTGGCGGACACCTTGGCGGCAGAGACCACACGACAGTCATGCACGCCTGCAATAAGATTGGTGATGCCGAAAGTTCCGACCCCCAAATGCGTTCTTTGCTGGCAGAGCTGACCAGGCAAATTACACAAACCCCAAAAACAAATTAATCCGTATTTTCACCGCAGAGGTGTTTGTATCTCGTATTTCGTGAAGCGTATCTCGAAAAACCGCTTCACGCTTCATAAACGACTCTTCACATTTTTTCAGTCCGTGACCATGGCGGCAGCGACTTCTTTCGCTTTTTCTGCACCAAAAAGAATTTCCACGAGCTTGAGACTAAAAGGCAGCGCTGTTCCCGCTCCCTGACTGGTGATACAGGTACTGTCCACAACGACTTTCTCACCAGCGGAATCTTTGTTATCAAGTTTAGAAACAAAAGCCGGATGACAGGTGGCTTTGCGGCCTTTGAGCAGACCCTGAGGCTGTAATACAACCGCTGGAGAAGCACAGATGGCGGCGTAAAGCCTGCCTGATTCGAATTGTTCTTTGAGCATTTCGGTCAGTTCGCGGCTGTCACGCAGATGTTCGGCGCCAGGCATACCGCCGGGTAAGGCTATTAAATCGTACTTTTCATTAACACAATAGCGGATGAGTTTATCCGCTGTCAGCAACGTTTTTCTGCTGGCGATAATCTGCTTTTTTTCGCTTACCGAAGCCACGGTTACATCCGCGCCGGCTCTTCTGAGGCAGTCGATAATACTGACCGCTTCGAGTTCTTCCGTGCCGTTGGCGATAGGAACTAATACTTTCTTTATCATTGTGTTACCCTTAATAATTATCTCGATATAAACAATAATCCTATGCCACCTCGTTTGCAAGCAATTTGGATAATAATGCAGGGCAAACGCATCTAAATTTGTAGTACTTTCAGCAGATATTGCTCATCCCATCCAGCTTTGTGCTGTTTGGCTTTAATCCCGCGTTTCAAGGTTTTTTCCTGTTTTAGCAGATTCAGGGCTATCCGACGCAACCGAGAAAAATTTTCTGCTCCGAAGTCTTTGCGAATACGGCAGTTGTCCTCGCCAAAGCTCACATCAAGACTCCAGTGCAGTTTATTTTCAACGCCCCAATGTTCTCGAATTATTTGCCCCATCGCTCTGGCGTCTTTTCCGGCAAGACTGCTTATAAAGTAACGCCTTTCAACGGTGGTTTTATCGCTCTGAACTCTTTGCGATTCAACCGCTATCAGGCTCGACAAGCCCTGCCATTGTTTAAGATCCTGCATCCATTGGACATTCTCACTGCACCATATTTTCCGAGTCTCTACTCGGCCATGACCGCCATCGGTATCACAACTGTAATCACAACTGCCCCTATTGGCAATAGCATCGTCCATAAACAATTTGACCTCTTCGTGCAATGTGCCATGATTACCTTTTAAACTGAAAACGTAGTCCCCGTTGCCGTCGATTATTTTTTCAGCTATCTTCTTCTGACAACCCATTGCATCTATAGTTACCACAGAACCATCTAAAACCAGCATTTCAAGCAATTTTGGGATAGCGGTGATTTCATTGCTCTTGCCGTCCGTAACGACCTGGCCAAAGACCATTTTATTCTCGCAAGCCCATGCACTAACCATGTGAATCGCCGCCTTGCGGTTGGCTGTATCAAACGATCTTCGCAGAGTTTTGCCGTCAATCGCTATTATTTTTTCACCCGTGTTTTTAGCAAGAGCCTGTATCCATCTCTGAAAACGCTGCTCAAAATCATCCGGCTTTATCGAAGAAACCACACGTGCAAAAGTGTCATGGGATGGTATGCCGTTGGGCAATTCCAAAAAACTCTCCAGCCACTGCTGTTTGCATTGGCCAAACAATTCAATTTCATTCCATCCTTCCGCTCCACAGATGACCGCACAAATTGTGATAGCCAAAATATCTTCCAATTTGTGCAATTTTGTTCGCTCAACCCGGGGATCAGGCAGGTCTGAAAAATAATCCAGCAGTGTTTTGTCCATTCTAAACTCCTGTATAGCAATAATATAAGTTTCCATACAAAAGTTATCGGGCTATCCCAAGAACTAACCTGAATTAACAATAAAATTTAGATGCGTTTGCCCTGGATAATAATGGGGAAAAACCACGTACGAATTTGACACGCCAAAATGTAAATGGTTATTGAGTTAAATCCGCGATGGAGATATAATCAGGCCGAATTTTAAGCCAATAATAAAAATGGATGGTTTGAAAATGAAAACAATAAAAATATACGCGATTGCTTTGGCGGCTGCGGTGTTGTTTGCGGGCTGCGTCAGGCAGAAGGAATTTAAGCCCATTGAGCGGATTTGCGTGGGCAACGCTAATGATGCAACTGTGATGAAGGTCTCGCAGGACGTTTTGAGCGGACTACACTTTGAAACGGACAAATATGATGTCAGCAGCGGTGTAATAATAACAAAGCCTTTATCTGGGGCGCAATTTTTTGAGTTCTGGCGAAAAGATAATGTCGGCTCCAGGAATTTTGAAGAGGCGAACCTGCAAAGTATACAGAGAATTGCAAAACTCCTGTTCAGCAGAAACGAACAGGGTAATATGTGCGTGAACTGCAATGTTGATGTTCAAAGGCTGAATCTGCCGGAACGCGAAATAACCGGCAGCATATCGATGTCCGGGCTTTTCACCAAAAGCGGCTCATCGAGGCAGAATTTAAAACTTTATGGCGGCGAAAAATCATGGGATGACCTCGGACGCGATAAGGAACTTGAGACGGCAATTCTCCAGCGAATTGAAAAACAAATTGCACAACAGCGGAAAGGGAAAAATCAATGAAAGTGCTTGTATGTGGCGGAGCGGGATATATCGGCAGCAATATGGTCGCGAAGCTGGCGGCCAGCGGCCACGAGCCGGTAGTTTATGATAATCTGAGCAGGGGACACAAAGCTGCGATTAAGGGGGCTAAATTTGTTAGCGGCGACTTGAATGATTATGAACTTCTCGTTAAAACTCTCAAAAATCACAAAATTGAAGCGGTAATGCATTTTGCTGCTTTTATCGAGGTGGGGGAATCGGTTGAGCAGCCGCTGAAATATTATCAAAATAATTTTTCCAATACGCAAAATCTTCTCTCGGCGATGGAATCAGCCGACGTAGGCAGATTCGTATTCAGCAGCACTGCCGCTGTTTACGGTATGCCCGACACAGTGCCAATCAGCGAAACTTTGCCGAAAGACCCCATCAATCCTTATGGCGACAGCAAGTGGATGGTTGAGCGGATGTGCCATTTTCAAAGCCTCACGGGAAAACTGTGTTACGCGGCGCTGCGGTATTTCAACGCCTGCGGCGCAGGCAATAACGGCACGCTCGGTGAAGACCATCGGCCAGAATCTCACCTGATTCCCCTGATAATTCAGGCGGCGATGGGAAAACGCGAAAATATTAAAATTTACGGCACGGATTATCCTACGCCGGACGGAACATGCATTCGCGATTATATCCATATCGAGGATTTGCGCAGTGCGCATCTGCTGGCATTAAATAAGCTAAGTGAAAAGGCTGAACTGGTTTACAATCTCGGCAACGGCAAAGGCTATTCCGTCCGCGAAGTGATAGAAACCGTAAAAAAAGTCTCAGGAAAATCTTTCAAAGTAATCGAGACCCCGCGTCGTCCAGGTGACCCGCCTGTTCTGACTTCAGATGCGACAAAAGCCATAAAAGAACTCGGCTGGAAAACAAAATTCGCCGAACTCGAAAAAATCGTCGAAACAGCCTGGAATTGGCACAACAAAAATCCCAACGGCTATCCGGATTAATTATGAAAAATAAACAGAATTTCAGCCTGCTTTTTTTAATTTTACAATTAGGCTTTCTGTTATTCTGTTTTGGATGTTCTGAACAATATAGATTGTCGCCTGAAGACCCAAATCTGATTTCTTCGATTAAGTCAATTGTTTTAGCTAGCAATCGCTTGAATGAAGCGGAACGTTCATTTGTTAATGGGGAAAAACCAAATGCGTCAATGTATCGTGTTGATTGGCTATATACATATTGCTATAATTGGGAACTGGAGAACGGAACTCAGATTTATGTCAAGCATCCAGGAATATCGACTTTAGATGAATTAGACAATGATTCAGTCTTTATAACCATAATTCGTCCGCAAGAAAAAGCTTTAGCTCCCAATGTGCTTTCAGTAATACGTGAAGCGACAATTTCAAAGGTTAAATTAACAAAAAAAGAGAAGAGTCTAATAAAAAATGAAAATCCAACGTGGCGTTCTTATTACACTGGAACAAAAGCAGGCACTCATTTCTGGTATTGGTATTTAGGCTTGTGGTCAGATAGAAGTGTTGATGTTGAATATAAAGGAGACTTGGAAAGGCTTGACCCAAATAACATAAAAGTTACTCTTGTAAATGTAAAGGCAGTCAAAAACAAAATTCTTTATGGAAAAAATTACATTAACAAAGAAACAGACGACAATATAAAATTTACCGATAAAGCTACAGCCGTGTTTACTTGGGCGACAAATAACTACGCACCTTGGGAAAAAAATGAGAGTTACGAGTTTACATTCGACATCCATAGAGATGAGCCTAACCTTATAAAATTATATTATTTCGGCCCAGTAGACATGAAGTTTTTCCCTTACAATGAATTGAGGATATCCGAATCAGGCGAAGAAATATTTTTTGTAGAAAAAACAAGTGGTAAGTCAGGAACATTTAAACTTATAAAATAAAGCAATAATATTCGCTCTTTGAAAGCTGAATGATTTGGTGTAAGATAGCTAACGAATCTGTCGGGACTCTGTAAAAAATAAGTGTCTAAGTGTCTTTGTGTCTTAGTGGTGAAAAATGAGTAAAATTTTTGTCGGAATAGATTTGGGCGGGACGAATGTCAAAATCGGATGTTTTGACGATGGGCTGAAACTTATCTGCAAAACCTCCGTTGCGACTGAAGCGGATATGGGCGAAAAGGGTGTCGTTGAGCGGGTAAGTCAGACAATCACGAAAATGCTCAAAGATATTAAGCTGAGCCTGAATGATGTTGCCGGTATCGGAATCGGCACGCCCGGACCGGCGGATTACAAGGCGGGCATACTTCACAAACTCGCCAATCTGCCGAAATTCAAAGACGTTCCTCTCAGGCGGATGCTCAGCGACTCGCTGGGCAAGCCCGCTGTTATGGAAAATGACGCAAAGACCGCCTGTTGGGGAGAGTTTGTCTGCGGGGCGGGCAAAAAAGTCAACGATATGGTCTTTTTTACGTTCGGCACAGGAATCGGCTGCGGTATCATTATCGACAGAAAACTTGTTCGCGGCTCAACAGGAAATGCCTCGGAAGTCGGCCATACGATAATTTATCCCGACGGCAGAAAATGCGGCTGCGGACAGAAAGGCTGCTTCGAAGCTTATGCGTCGGCAAGCTACACCGCGAAAAGAGCGACCGAGGCGGTTAAAGCGGGCGAGGCTTCGTCACTTAGCAAAATTTTTGATGAAAAAGGCGAAATAACCGCTAAAGATGTTTACGAACACCTTTTCGCTGGTGACAAACTGGCAAAACGGATAACCGATGAGACCGCCAAGGCAATTGCGATTTGCTGTGTAAATATGCTGCATACAACAGACCCTGAACGTATAGTTTTTGCCGGCGGAATGATTGCGGCTGGCGATGGGTTTTTAAATCGAGTAAAAGAATATTTCAATGAGCAAATCTGGACGCTAAAAAAAGAGACGGTGGAAATACGCTTTGCCGCTCTCGGCGAGGACACGGGTATAATCGGGGCGGCGGCATTGGCTAAAGAAGCTGATAAAAATATTTTTGAAAAATAGGAAAAGACTGAAAAATGAAAAGAAAAACTATGCTACTGCCGGTTTCAATAATGTTCGCGATATTTTGCGGCTGTTCGGTAAGCAATTCCGCCGAGGAACAAAAGTGGGCGATACACGATATGAATCGCCCTGTGTCGAAAGTTGTTAATCCGTTGCCTGTACCTTCCGATGCTATTGTGCTTTTTGACGGCAAAGACCTCTCGAAATGGGTTAGCGATAAAGACGGCTCATCGCCCAAATGGAAGATTGAAAATGGCTACGCCGAGGCGGTTAAAAAGGCCGGCGGCATCCGTACAAAACAGGCGTTCGGCGATTGTCAGCTCCACATCGAGTGGGCCACGCCGAAAGAGGTCGTCGGCCCAAGTCAGGGGCGCGGCAACAGCGGTGTTTTTTTGATGGGGCTATACGAGCTGCAGGTTCTGGATTGCTATAATAACAGAACCTACGCCGACGGAATGGCAGGTTCGATTTATGGTCAGAATCCGCCGCTGGTCAATGTCTGTCTGCCGCCGGGTCAATGGCAGAGTTACGACATAATATTCCATCACCCGATATTCAAAGACGGCAAACTTGCCAAACCAGCGACTATTACCGTGCTGCAAAATGGCGTGCTTGTTCAGGATAATTTTGCTATTAAAGGACCCACTGCGCACATAAAAGAGACGCCCTACGCACCGCACGCCGATAAACTGCCGATTATGCTGCAGGAACACGGCAATCCTATTCGATACCGCAATATCTGGATACGGGAACTGTAGTAAATTCGTAACCCGACAAGTATTCCCAAAGCCCCTGCGGTGGAGGGTCTTTACCTGATAGACTATTTAACGCAACAAGTCATCAAATAGCTTTGCATCAACTTATCACAGGACAAGACATCTTTGCAAATATATATATGTTGTTTTGCTGCGTGCATCGGCGGTATTTTCTTGACTTTTGCCTTAAAATTGGTTATAAATAAAGTGCAGGTTAACTTCTGCGATGTTTGTAAAGAAAGTTTGATTTGAAAAAACCGATAAGCCCATGTAGGGGAAGCCGGGTCTTGAGGGATCGAAAATGCCTACTTGATAGGAATTTCGGACACAAGTAACGGTTGCCCACTTGAAAATAATGGGTTTTCTTCAAATGCTTTCTTACGGCATACGCGGAGGTCAACCTTGCAATTAAAAGGGTCTGTGAAAACAGACCTTTTTTTATAGCCAATCTACTCCTGTGAATAGTTGCTTATACCCGTAAAACTCCGAAAATACTATTATCTTTAAATCAAATCATCAGCTCTATGAATTGTTTAAATTACAATAAACAACCAGTAAAAGTTGCTTAATTATTAAAGTCAGCGGTGGCAAATATGTCGATAATCATAAGTATAACTAATCATATCTTTGTTATTACTGATGTGCTATGGATATTTTTATGAACAGCATCCATTATTTTACCCATTTTAACACAGTTAATCATGGTTTTTTCGCCTTTAGTAACGCAAAAGTACATTTTTTCACAATTATTCATCGTATCCATTGACTAACAGGTCTAAGTTTGATACATTAGATTTATATGGTGAAAGCTACGAAAACAGAGAAGAAAAAACGAAGTACCAAGAATATTTCGAAAATCGCCCCTGTGCGGACGAAGAAGGCCTTTAAGAATTACGAGCAGGCAATTAAATACCTGTTCGATAGAACCGATTACGAAAAAGAACAGCGTGTTCGGTATAATGTAACCACCTTCAACCTCAGCAGGATGGAGAAACTGTTGTCGCTGCTCGGCAATCCGCAAAAAAAATTCGCGACAGTACACATCGCTGGAACAAAAGGCAAAGGTTCCACCGCGACGATGCTGGCTAAAATGCTCGAAGCGAACGATTACAAAGTTGGTTTATATACTTCGCCGCATGTTGTGCATCTTCATGAGCGTATCGCGGTTAATTCACAACTGATAAGCGAAAAAGAAATGCTGGATTTGCTCAATCGTATTCACGCCCCTGTCGAGAAGATAGCGAAAACCGACCCGCTGACCTTTTTTGAGATTATGACCGCGTTGGCCTTTATGCATTTCGCGGATGTAAAGGTCGCTATCGCCGTAATTGAAACCGGACTGGGCGGGCGATTGGACAGCACAAACGTCATAAAGCCCAAGATTGTTGGAATAACCAGCCTGAGCATTGACCATCAGAACCAGCTCGGTAATACCATCATAAGTATCGCCAAAGAAAAGGCGGGCATTATCAAGCCCGGCATTCCTGTTGTTACCGTTAAGCAGGCTCCCGAGGCCCAGCAGATAATTAAGGAAGCCGCCGAGGCGGCAAAGGCGCCGCTATCTGTAACGGGTAAAGATATCGATTTTTCATATCGTTTCGAGATTTCCCGTGAGTGCGGGCCGCATACGCGAATCTGCCTGTCAACACCGACAAGTAAATTCGAACATATTAAGGTGCCTCTTTACGGCAAACATCAGGCCGTTAACTGCAGCCTGGCGCTGGCGATGCTCGATAAACTCAAATCGCTCGGCTATAAAATCGACGACCAAAAAACCGAACGCGGCCTCTCTACGGTCTGGCTGCCCGGTCGAATGGAAATGATTTGCGGCAGTCCGAGGATTATGATTGACGGCACCGATAACGCAGGAGCGTCAAGGCGGTCATTCACGCCATAGGCCAGAATATTCCTTATGATTCTATGGTCGTGATTTTTGGTCTGCAACAACGATAAGGACGTCGAAGGAATGCTCCAGACTCTGCAATACGGCGCAGATAAGGTGATATTCACCCGCAGCAATTCATTAAAAGCTGTGCCGCCGGAAGAACTGGCCGACAGATATACCGAGATTTGCGGCGGTATGGCGCAGACCGCGGATAATCTGGAGGCCGCCCTGCAGATCGCCGCCAACGCCGTGGGAAGAGACGATTTGATTTGCATTACCGGCAGTTTCTATCTTATCGGTTTGGCCAGAAAGCGTTTCCAGGGAAGCGCAATGCCGCAGCCGCTGTCTTTCCGGCCGCAATTCACGATAACACAATAGCTCAAACCAGCCTTGAGAGTTGTTAGTTGGTGGAAGCTGACGTTGTGGACGCTGATTTAAGGCTATTTATACAGTTAAATCAACAGACCGCTTAATTTACATCCGGCGCAAATTTTTCTTTAGGAATTGCCTCATCTATTTTGATGTCCAGATATATTTCGGTGGTACTACCCGCTTTAATTTTTGATGCCATACGATTAGCAGATTGCATTGTTTCCCGCATTTTTGCAATCTCTTCAGGGTTCGTGTCTTTGCCCATAGCTTTCAGACTCGTCTTAATATCTTCATCTGAAAGCGATGGTGGTTTAATTTCTTCTCCGTTAAAAATATGCTGTTTTTGCCGTATAAGAAAAGTCTGCTTAGATATCCAAAGCTTGTGTTTCATATTAGCAAGTTTTCCTGAAATAATGTAGCAATCGTCGCCATCTATTTTTTCTTCACCGGTTTGTGATAATCCTTGCATACTCTTTATATTTCCCCAAGGCATATTAAAAAATAATGACGGTATGGTAGCGGCGGCCCCGCCGGATACCCCAGTTGCGGAGGCCAACGCCATTTCGGCATTTTGTGGTTTACTTTTCTGTCCTAACAGCAGTAAATAATCGCCATCTCCGGCATTCCATACCGCTCCCTCACTACTGATACTAAAGGCGGAAACTAACTTTTGCTCCCATTTGACAAGATACAGATTCGGCCTGCCGAGCTTTATAGTGAACGAGTAGGTCGATTTAAAATTTTTCATCGCCTCCTGAAATCGCTTGTCTGATGTGTTATCAGGAATATTTACATCAGACATATCCATCACGGAATTCACTTCCCCTACGGCTGAGAATGTTTTTATTTCCTTATATTTAGCCAGCATTTTTTCAAAAATCATCACCGCCTGTGAGTCAGATTTGTTATTTGAATCATTGATTTCCTTAATTTCGATAGTATTAGGTTCAGGATTAATCGATGATTTTTCCTCGGAGCCTGTTTTATCGTTTTTGCTTTTTGCCCACGATTTATATTTTGAAAATGTTTCGAAATCTTTCCAAATGTTCTTGTCCCATTGGTCGCCAATATCAATGAAATAATCTTTGGCGTCCTCTTTATTTTCTGCTGCACATGCTGTGAAACATACTTGATTTAAGAACTTAATATTTCTCGCTTCCGGAAAACGCTTTACCAATTCCTGCTGCCCCTGCTTCAATTGCTCATAATTGAAGCCCATATCTTTAAAATCCTCAATACTGGTGGATTTACGAATTTCCTGTTCAGCAATCAAGAAATAAAGTATTTGTCCTTCTGTATTCTTTGTGCGACTAACAGCATCTTGCGCGAAACGCTCCAAATCGCCTTCTTTGCCATACCACCGCATCATATATGAAGTCGCACGCTCACCATAAAGCGGGTAATAGTTTGATTCAATAGCTACCCCTTTTTCAAATATTGATTGCGTTTCCTGCGGCAGTGTACCTAAACCTCTCTCAATACCTAACAGAATTACGTATAAACCAGGGTCTTTGACCGGAAATTTTTCAGCATCTTTAAGAATATCCTTTGCTTTTTGGAGAAATTCTTTACATTCTCGCCAGCCTTTTTCGCTAACGGTATAAGCAAAACCTCCTCCGCGAGCATTCCATGCAAAATCAAAATATGCGTATGCCATACAAATGCGAGGGGTAATGGAATCTGGATATTGCGACATCCATTTTTTAAATATATCTTCAATTAACTTTTGCTTAGAAGAGCCGTATCCTATCCCAAGTGTCCAGTAAAATGAATTCAACTGCCAATTTCCGTCTAAAAAACGTCGTTTTTCATTTCGTATTTTAGAAGCCATGTACTCAAGTTCGTTGAAGTCTTCAGCTTGCAACAGGCTGTGAATTTCTCCAATGCTGAACTCACCGTTATTATGTATTTTATTTAATCCGATTTGTATTTTGCCACTGGTACTGATATAAACACCGCACCGTCTATTGTCGCTGCAATTGTTGTCTTTGACATTCGGCGTAGAAAGGTCGTCGATACTTATGCCGTGTATTTTATTGGCATTACAGATATTTTCTCTGGCAGAGCCTCCCGCACCACCAAGAAAATATATTCCATTATTGCTATTGCGATTACAATTATTGCCGATAACAAAAGCCTCAATTTTACCATTGATTTCAATTCCCGTTTTCTCATTGTTATTGCAGATATTACTTCTTACATTAAGCGGACCCTTGGCGCCAAGCCAGATGCCGCTCCACTTATTCTCACTGCACGTGTTTGCAGCCAGATTGACAGCCGCATTATCATCAATGCTGATACCATTTTTAGCATTATTTCTACATAGATTTCCACTTACAATACCGCTTGACCAACCTTTGAAATAAATACCGTTCGATTTATTATTCTCGCAGATATTGTTATCTAATTCGGTTCGGCCGGATGCACAAACCAAAATTCCCAAAGTCCGGCTGTTCCGTACGGTGCATTTATTAACCACAACTTTTTCATTATTTTCAATTCTAATGCCTTCCGATGAGCTATCACAAACAAGCAGATGTTCTAAAAAAGCATTGCTGCTTGCAAGCCTTATAACTGCCCATCTGCCTGCGAAATCATCTTTAAGCGGGATGGAGCTATAATGTTTCAATGTCATTTTACTTATGCGGGCACTTTTGCAATTTTCAATAGTCAAAACAGGTGCTTCACGAAAATCGCATTGAATTATTACTGTATTAGTGTCTTCCCCAATCAGATTAACTCCATCTTTGAGTTTAAGTGATTCCTCATAGATTCCAGGCTTGATACGTACATTGTCGCCGTATTGAGCTGCGTTTATGGCATCCTGAATTTTCTGGTAGTCACGACCTGCCACCAATTCTCTCGCATTGCCGGAAGATTCAGGCATCTCCGATGTCTGTTTTATTGGTTCAATAATCTTAGCCTTGGGAACGGGCTGAAGCAATAATGTAACCTTTAGTCCTAAATTCGGATCAAGGCCGGCAGGCCTGCGAGGAGGCGCAATTAAAATTCCAAGAGAATTAATTTTTTCCATTTGTGTCCGCAAACTGGCAACCGCCGGGCGGTTTGGTTTGAGAGCAATATATTTAACGTCACTTTTTCGGTTTGCGGTGCTCACAAATACGCCAGCATAAAGCGGAAGTTTGACAAGTTTATAATCATTAGAATCGTTGATTTTCCGAAGTGTAAATTTAATATCAAACGAATTATAATCAGGCAAGTTCAACCCGGCAAGCAGACCCGAACCACCATACATCGAAGAACCATAAAAAAACCAATTTGTCTCAGGGTCGCAATCGGCTGGAAAATAAATATCGTATTCCACACCAAGGTCTGGAATATGACGTTTGCCGATAAATTTAGCATTTGTGCCTGTTGAAAACCAGGATGAACAGTCCCAGTCAAGTGCCATAAGTCCATCATTAGATAGGGTAAATGCCCTGATTTTATTTTTATGTAAAGCGGCTGCGTAATTTGAGGAAGATGATTTATTTTCTTCTTTTGGTACTTTGTTTGCATCTTTGGCGGAGACATTCGTTTGCGCGGCGGAAATTGAGTTTGTTTTTGAGTCTTGGTTTTCGGAAGGTTTGTATTGTGTACTGTTTTTCAATTCCTCGGCTGTTAGTTTGCTGATTTGAGAATCTTTGACAGTATCCTTGACAACAAATTCAGGTTTGGTTTCTTTTCCTTTTGCCATCGGAAGCAAAACGCAACCTGCAAGGATAATCATTACAAGGCCAACCAAGCCGAGTTTTGCGGATTTGGGGATTGGTCTGGTTAGGATGTGTTTTATGCGGTCGGAGAGGGCTTTTTTTGATTCTACTACGCCGACTAATCTTAGGCTGAAGTGGGGTTTTGAGAAGGCGAGTTCGGCGATGTCTATGAGGGTGGAGCTGTAGGTTTTGGCTTGGTCGCCAAGTTTTGTGAGGACCATTTCGTCGACGGCTTTTTCGCGGATGGTTCTTACGATGGAGTTGGCGAACCAGACGAAGGGATTGTAGAAATACAGTATTTGCAGGATGGTTTGGATGAAATTAATCCAGAGGTCGCCTCTTTTGATATGGGCGAGTTCGTGGATTAGAATAGCGGTTAATTTTTCTTTGGAGAGGTTTTCGAGTAGTGAGGCGGACATGAGGATTACTGGGTTAAACAGGCCGCAGGCGGCGGGACTGAGCATGTTTTGGGAAAGGCGGAGTTTGACGTTTTGGCGTGTTGGGAGTTGGCGGCGGCATTGCTGGAGAGTTTCATCCAATCTGCCGTCGGCGAGAGCGGTTTGAGCTAAAAGGCTTTTTACGAATAGGAATTTTTGGAGCAGCAGAACCGAAAGGATTAAAACACCCACAAGCCAGATAAGAAAAACAACGGCTTGCCAGGTCATGGGTGGATTGGGAATTGCGGGGTCAGGTGAAGTGTTTAATTCAGCGGGTTGTATCTGTGGGAGGGATGTGATATTTTCGGTAATTGCGGGGGGTTGAATTTTTGGGAGATTAGAGCTAGGTAGAGCAGCGATGGGATTGGTGTTTGCGGGTGTCACTAGCATAGGCGCGTTAACGGGTATCTGGTTATTTGAGGGTGAGATATCGAGGCTGCACCAGTAGCCAATTCCGGTGGGGAGGCATAAGGTGGGCGGCAGGATGAGTTTTATAAATACGAGCATCCAGATACAGTATCTGAAGACCGCTCGGACATACTTTCGTATGAGCAGGTCAATCAGATACAGCAGGGCTATCAGAATGCCTGACTGGATAAACATGGCCAGAGCGAATCTGCAAAAGCCGTCACCGGTCATGTTTAAGATATTTATTAAGTCCAACATTTTTAGTACCTCCCATTATTATTTTTTCTTTAGCTGAGCCTTGTTGACAAGCTGACGAAGCTGAGTTAATTCATCTTTAGATAAGCCTTGCTGCTCTATCAAAAACTGCATCATAGGAGTAAGAGCGCCATCGAAGGCACGTTTGAGCATCTTGCGAAATTCGCTTTTCCTCGCCTCCGCGGGGCTGAGCCTCGAACTGAAAAGCTGCAGGTTGCGGATTCTGGAAATTTCAAGGAGGCCTTTATCGACCATACGGTCCATAGTAGTTTTTACGGTACTGTAAGCCCAGTCTTTGCTTTTTTCAAGGGCTTCCTGGACCGTGCCGGCTGCACACGGCTCGTTTTCCCAGACAACTTTCATTATTGTCCATTCGGCCTCGGTGAGTTCAGGTCTGGAATTATCGGTTTGTTTTAGTCTTGCCATAATATTTCTCCTAATATCTAACTAATTAGAAAATAAACGACATTTGTCGAATAGTCAAGCAAAAAAACAAATATTTAAATTTTTTTTACCCCCTGTTTTTAAGGTCTAAAAACCGGTGATGATGAAGGAACTGATTACGGTTTTGAATTGACATCATTCGGGATTTGCAGCGGTTTAAGAACAATATCGCCAACATCAGTTATCTGGCCGGGATTTAATTCGATGGGTTCTGTCCAGCCGATAAGGCCGGGCTTTGCGACAAAAACCTGCATAGTCAGGCCGATTGGGACGCCATCAATGGCAAAGACGCCGTTGGGGTCAACGCTGGTCTTCCACAATTGCCCGGCAGTTTTTCGGAGTTTACCGTTCGGCATAACAATTCCAATCTCAGGCCTTGCGTCTGGGACGCCATCTCCATTGGCATCGACGATACCGCCAACAATCGCCGCAAGCGGTTCAAGCACGATTTGGAGGTTATCACTATTGCTGTCATTGTCGAGGATAAATACCAGACCCATTTTATTTTCTGCATCAAAGGCACAGCACACAAATGCGTTTTGCGGTTTGCCAAGTTGCTTAGTTATCTCGAACGCTCCGTTAGGGTCCGTTGCAAAAGAATTACCGTCTATAATTATCGAGCCGCTGGCCGGTTCACCGTTTGAGTCTTCCATAAGACCGGTGAAAGTAATTGTTTTGAGATTTGGCACCATTTTTTTTGCCCGTACTGCTGCAAGTTTCGTCTCCTGTTTTTGCTGCTCGATGCGGCTTTTAATTTTATTAACGGATTTTGCGAAAACATTATTCGGGTCTCCGCGGCCAAATTCGGCGTTCAATTTTCCCAGCGGGCCAATCGCACGGACATTTCCCATTTCGCCCAAACAATATGCTGCCGCGAGTTTGGACTGGAGCGGGCCATAAGAAACAATAGAAAGCAGCCCGTTAACGTCTTTCGCTGCGAACAGTCTGATGACATTATTCAACTGGTCTTCTATTTCCCGCGGAGATACACCATGCGTTTTTTCAGTTTGCAGTGGCTCCGTAACTGCGCCGCGGTCATTCGATACTTTAATAATGCTTTTTTGCTGAATAACAATAATTCCGAGAGATATCGTTAAACCTGATATTATTATCGCGGCGAATATTTTTAACATTTTTTTTCTTCGTACGGCAACAGCATCATTTTGCGATTCTGCTTTGATAGAATCACGCAGAACATTGAGGGCGTCGTTCATAATATGCTCATCCGCGACGGCATCGACAGTCCTTCGCGATTCAGCGACAAAATCTCTTATCGCCTGAATCGGCTCAGCCGTTAATTCCATTTTGAGAATTGCCTTGAGTCTGTCGAGACCGTAACTGTATCTGTTTTGAGCCGCTGCCGTCGATATGTTCTGGAACTTCGCTATCTCATTAAAATTTAGTGTTCCTGCAAGACGCAGGATTACCGCCTCCTGCTGATTGCCTGGAAGTTTCGCCATCGCATCGGCAAGCAGTTGTAAGGATTCGGATTCTTCCTGCCGTGATTCGACAGCATCCGAATTTAATGGGCCGCTGCTGTTGAGACCCACAATTTCATACATTCCCGAGCGCAGCCGCTCCTGTACACGACCAATAACATCCAGAATTAAATAATTCTTCAGCGTGCCGCAAGGTTTCAACTGAATTGCCTGCTCAGCAAGAGAGATGAAAGTATCGTGAAGAATGTCTTCCGCGGCGGCGGGTTTTCGAAGTAGAAGTACAGCTATCGTCAGCAAATCACTTTTATATTTCCTGTATATCCGACAAAATGCCCGTTCATCCCCCTGCCTGAGTTTCCAGACAAGCAATTTATCTTCCAGCATTCGACTCCCGCTCAAAAAAATACCGTTTTTGAACTGCCGTCATAATATACAAAACTTTAGTATTTTTTGCCAGCATTAATTTTTACAAACTCTTAGAAACCTGATATTTGGCAAAAAAGGCCAACCAGAGAGGAAATATGAAGCTTAAGAAAAATAGCAGAAAGATAAGGTCTGTTCCGCTTATCAGCATGGATATGCCTGCGACAGTTATTGAGCCTGTGGACGTGACAGGAAAATAATATCCACTATGTTTTCTAAACTGCCACCTCAAGGCGACGCAAAATAGTTCTTGCCCAGCGGCAACTCCGTATCTGGGCGGCTATAAGAAAAAGCACCGCGAGAACCGAATATCCGCAAAACCTAAGATAATATAGAGCATTGCCAACCATGCCCTTGCCATAGTTATCGGTATAAGCTTTCAGCAATTCTTCCGGCGTATATATCGCCCAGAATACAACGCCCGGGAAAAACTTCTGCCAGGGCATAAGAAGAACGGCAAAAACCAGTGAAAGGAAAAATGCCCGCACGATGTGGTTTATGCCGCCGAGCCTGCCGGTCAGCGATATTTTCACGATAAACAGCATTGTCAGGCTATACAACACAGCTGTTATCATCAGCACGAAATTCAGCGACCTTATCCCGGGGGCAACCTGCTCGAAGGTTATATTTATATTAACAATAGGCAAGATTTTCATTCTTGCGGGCTGATTAGATTCCGCTGTAATTTTCGCTGCTGCTTTTCCAACTTCATCTGTCATAAAAGAACTCCGGATTTCCGATAAGTTCGGCTCAGTCACAGGATTGATTATTACCGAAGTTTGGGCAGATTCCAAAGTTTTTTCGGCATTACCGACTTTAATACAGCCCGTTTGAACAAGCCAGAAATTTAACTGCAGCAGCACGAGGCAAACGATTATGATTACAAATAAACCACTTTTCCAGGTTTTGCATACGTTTACCGCTTCGAGATTATCTGTGGTATCAATCAAACCGCTGAGTTTTGTTTTATCTTCATCCATATTAGGCCTTTTCGCTTATTTTTATTTGTACATTTTTTCCCATTTAACAGCCAGGGATATTCTACCGCTGTTTTGCGAAATACGCAACAAATTTTACCGCCGGACAGCTTCCCTTTTCATATCTGTTTGAAACTTTCACTCGCCGCCCGAATGGTTTTATTAATATCTTTTTTGCTGTGCGCGAGCGATATAAACATGGCCTCGTAAGCGCTCGGGGCAAGGTAAATGCCGCGGCTGAGCATCTCGGCGAAAAACTTTTTAAACTGCTTTACGTCTGTTGATTTGACATCGGCAAAATTGCGCACCGGTTTATCTGTAAAAAAGCAGCTCATAATTGAGCCGATGCGATTAATCGTAATGGCGACCGCTGCTTTCTTAGCCGCCTGAGTTAAACCTTGTTCCAAACTGGCAGACAATGACTCAAGCTTTTTATATTTATTGCCTTTGAGAAGAACATCGAGTGTCGCGTTTGCCGCCGCCGTGGCGATCTGGATTGCCGCTGAGGGTGCCTGCCTGATATACCGGCCCGAGCGGTGCGAGCATATCCATAATATCGCTCCTGCCCCCGAAGGCCGCCAAAGGCAGACCGCCTCCGATAATTTTCCCCAGACAGGTCATGTCTGGCTTGATTCCGAAAAGTTCCTGCGCCCCGCCAGCGGCCACACGAAAGCCAGTTATCACCTCATCGAATATCAGCAGGGATTTATTGTCTCGGCACAAATCTTTAATGCCCTTAAGATAACCCGCTAAAGGCAAAACCACGCCCATATTCGCCGCCACGGGTTCAATAATTACGGCGGCAATTTTATCTTTATGCTTTGCAAATGCCGCTTTGGCTGCTTCGGTATCATTATACGGCACATCGACAGTCAGCCCCGCCACAAGACTCGGCACACCGGCGCTTGCCGGTATGGCGTTTTCCGCAACACCTGAGCCGGCATTAACAAGAAGCGAGTCGCTGTGTCCGTGATAACAGCCGGCCATCTTCACTATCAAGTCTCTTTTTGTATAACCGCGTGCCAGCCGAATAGTGGTCATAACTGCCTCGGTTCCGCTGCTCACAAAACGAACCTTATCCATTGACAGATAACGGGAGATTATCTTTTTCGCAAGTTCCGTTTCGGCCAGCGTAGGAGCGCCGAACGATGCCCCCTTTTGAGCGGCGGTTTTTATCGCTTTAACCACTGCCGGATGCGAATGCCCCAGAATCATCGGCCCCCACGAGCTGACATAATCTATGTACTCATTGCCGTCGATATCATAAATTTTATCGCCTTTAGCCCCGGATATAAAAAGCGGCGTCAATCCCACTCCCCCAAACGCCCGCACGGGCGAATCTACCCCGCCGGGAAGATATTTACTCGCCTCTGCAAATGCCCTAACCGAGCGGGAATAATCCTTTTTCTTTTCTTTTGCCATTGTCCCTCTATCATAAGTATCTTGCCGAAAAACTTCAAATTATTTGTTAATATCTCAATAGTTGTGGGCGCATATCGCTTTTTTCTTGATAAGAATAATTGCAAATATTAACGTTTTTTGGTATAATGAAGAATTAAATATAAACTGGCGAGGATATTCGCCAGATTAACGTTTTCTTATTTTCTTTTGTGATTCTGGAAGGCTTTTGGAGGATAATAATGCCGTTGCCGGGGCCAGATGCCGATAACTGTGCTGAAAACGTAAAGATTGCCGAGAATATAATGGCTGAACATGGTCATTATATTAAGGCTGTTATTGGCTGTAAAATCAAGGATGATGCCTCTATAAATGACTTATACCAGGAATTTTTCCTATCCCTGATTGCCGAACCTCTGCCGAAAGATATCAAAAATATTCAAAGTTATCTTTATGTAAGGATAATCAACGATATTGGCGATTTTTTACGCAAAAACCGCAAATATGAGACTGACCAAAAAAAATATTTAAATTTTTTCAATTTTTCTGTCCACAAAAATGAACCTAAATACGCCTCCATTAAGGAAGACCAGATAGAACAGGTTTTTGAACTTGCGGAACGGTTATTACCGCCCGCGGAAGTAAAGGCATTAAAACTTAGGTACAAGGATGGCGAAAGTTATGAAAAAATAGCCGCGGAAATGGATTTAAAGAAAGTTTCGGTCAGAAAGTATATTTCAAGAGGGTTGGGAAAAATCCGCCGGTTTCTTGGGGATAGAAAAGGAAATAACAATGAAAATATTTGATTCTATATGTGAAAAAGCTGAACAGTACTATTATGATTACATAACTAAACAGGCCGAAAGACGGATTCCGGATGATATTATCGGACATATTAAGAACTGCGCTATCTGTCAGGAAAAAATCGCTGGGCTGAAAACCTCGCTTTTGGCGGCCAAAAACACTTCGCGGGCCGGAAAAAATGCTCTAACCGCCGTTAATGTTATGCTCGAACTTCATTTTGCTTATATCGGTAAACCCATTGATTGCAGCACGGTGAAGCCCTTGCTGCCCTGCATGCTCGATAGCGACTTAGCGATTACTATACCCACACCGATAACCGTCCATATAGACCATTGCCCGCAATGCCGGCAGGATTTAAAGACTATCGCGGGGCTTAATCTTAATCGGGACGGGTTATTGCTACTAAGTAAACTCTTGGCGGGAAAAACTGCCGATGATGCTGAATTAGGCCAAACTGCCCGCAAAATTATGACACGCCTGGAGTCCGGCGTTATCACGGTATTTAACGTGGCTGAACCTGCCGCATCCGGCGAAAAAAACAATCTTTACGCCGGCTTCCCGGTAAAAGTCGATGTTCTTGGCGGCGAAACCGTAAAACAGCCGCAAACGGTAAAAATTGACTTTGCACATACTTTCAAGCAGAGGATTTCAGCGATTACACATACAAGGCTCTTTAAACCAGGCCTGATTGCGGCGGCGGTTATGCTCTTTGCCGTCGCCCTGTTTATCAGCCAGTCGTCAGCAGCGGCTTCTACACTCGAACAGGTTTATAAGGCCTTCGACAACATAAAAAACATCTATATCGCGACTTTTGCCCCGGATAAGACACAGCCTGCCCAGGAATTGTGGGTATCGAAAACACTTTCAGTTTATATTACTAAAACACAAAACCAGCTAATTTTGTGGGATACCAACGCCCAGACGCAAAAAATAAAAGACCTGCTTGCCGGCACTGTACAAATGATGCCCATAACAAGAGAAACTCTTGCGAATATTAATGACAAGATGAGCGGCTGTTTTGGATTAATGCCTTTTCAGGATATCTCCTCAGTTCCACTTGATGCCCGCTGGCAGCACGTAACCAGCACAAGCCTGAATATTCCAGCGGATACCGAGGCCTACGATTTAATATGGAATAAGAGGGCGTCCGATGGTTCGCTCATACCTCGCAAGTGGCGATTTTTTGTAAATAAAGAAACACATCTGCCCTTGAGAGTCGAAAATTATATTAAGCTTTTTCCTGACGAAAAATACTCTTTGGAAAAGATTTATTCGATTAAGTATGTATCTGACAGCGAGGTTCAAGCTGTTTTAACTCAAATCTCTTTTTAGCCCGTGGGGAAAATACCGCTTTTTCCACACCACGCCGTAAAGACCCATCATCTGACACTTTACTTTTTTATTTTTGCTATTTTGTTTTTTATCTTTCTTTTCACCCCGCCGAAATTAATTTTTGCCAGCTAAAATACGAATAATATCCGATTGCAGTCTTTATTTCCCGAAATGGTCTTTGTAACCTGAACTTTGGATAAGCCCTTGTTTATTCGATTGAAAATAAGCATCAAGTGCAGCAACAAAGTAAAAAACTTCGGTTTTATTCAAAAATCAGCTATTTTGAACCAAAGTTAGTGATAATAAAGTTGAAAAACCTTGATATTTGGCCAAAAACATCGTTTCTTATCCAAAGTTCAGGTTTGTAAGTTGTTAAGCGCAAATCTGTGCCGGCGACTAGCGCCGAGCCACGAGCTGCGAACTAAATTTCAATAAAATTTCGGACTTAATCTTGTTGTCAGCGGCAAAAAAGGTTATAAGTTCAGACTGTTGAAAATATCTTTAAGCCGTTCACCTGTTTTGATTACTATGTTTAAGGTTTTCAGCGATTGTCTATGACAAAGATTTCTGAAAGAATTAGGCGAATAAAAGACAACATCGACTCCGCTTGCACCAGAGCCTCGCGACACCCAAGCGAGGTCAAAGTCGTGGTTGTAACCAAATCAGCCGATTTTGAAAGTATCAAAGAAGTTATTTCCCTGGGAATTAATGACCTGGGAGAAAACAGGGCGCAGCAGTTAAAGAAGGTTGACGTCCAGATTTCCGAATTTCTAAGCTCCAGCGCTGACGCGAAACTACCGGCCAAAATCAACTGGCACATGATAGGCCATCTCCAGCGTAACAAAGTTCAGCAAGTCCTTGGTATTACTTGTCTTATACATTCTGTTGACACACTTCGCCTTGCCGAGGAAATAAGTGCTGACGCGGCAGTGTTGAATTTGCGTCCGCGAGTGCTGCTTCAGATAAACACCTCCGAGGAACCGCAAAAATTCGGCATTCCCGTCGGCGCAGCGATTCATCTGGCCGAACAGATTGAATCTTTGCCCAATCTCAAACTTGCAGGCCTGATGACTATGGCACCGCTGACTCGAGATAAAGACAAGATTCGCTCGTGCTTTTCCCGCGCGAGGGAATTATTTGTCGAAATGCGAGGCGAAAAAATAGTCGGGCCTCAGTTTACCGAACTAAGTATGGGGATGAGCTCGGACTATGAAATTGCCGTTGAAGAGGGCGCCACCATTCTTCGCATTGGCTCAGCGATATTTTCCGGCCAGGACGCTTGAAAACAACTATCGTGGTTCTTGTACATAAGCGAAAGTCATCGTTATGTTTTATCGCAATAACTATTTGGTTGGCGTTATTGTTACAGCTTTAGCCTGTTTTTGTGCGTCCGCAGCCGATGAACCCGCGATTAATAAAGATTTCATTGAATCCGCTAAGGCAGACTTCCATCACTTTCCCAAAGATTTTTTCGACGGTTCAAAGGCAACATTTTTAAGATACGATAATATAACCGCTCTTTTAATAGCAGGCGGTGTCAGTGCGGCAATGCATAATGACGGTGCCGACGACAAAATCGCCGAAAATTTTGAGAGACATAACACTTTTCATGGATTTAGTGATGAGAGCCTGAAAATAATAGGCGGGCCGGCTTTCCATTTTGCTGCCACGGGTGTTTGGTACGCCGCAAGCTGCAGCAATCAGGATGAATTTAACAAAAGCCGCGCATGGACTATGTTCGAGGCGCTTTCCATTACCGGCGCGACAACTGTGGCTTTAAAAGTAGCAAGAAACAACGATAGCCCCAACGGCTCGGAACTTGCATGGCCGAGCGGACATACCGCCAGTTCCTTTACGGTGGCTTCTGTACTTGATGAGTTTTACGGCCATAAGGTTGGTATTCCCGCTTATGCGGCGGCATCGGTAGTCGCGTGGCGAATGATGGATACAGGCGACCACTGGGGAAGCGATGTTGTGTTCGGCGCGACTCTGGGCTGGGTCGTGGGCCATACGGTCGCGGGCAAGCACAAAAATATGGAAATCGCGGGTTTTAGGGTGCTGCCCTACACAATGAGCAACAGCGGCCCGACAATAGGAATTAACCTGCTAAAACGGTTTTAAAAAACCACAGGTATTTTCAGACACCAATAATTTTAATTTTGGATATATTATCGATGCAGCAGGATGATACCGGATTTTCAGCCCCTGATTAAATTGAGGATAATATTCGCGAGAGTAACATAGGCATTTCCCCAGGCGCCTTCTCTAAAAAATTGAGGCGGCATGTTCGGGGAGCCGATAAACGGTCTTAATACCCAGCCCATCTGGATTCCGATGAAAGCATAGATTACCAGCCACGCTCTTAAAGATATAAGATGTCGCCTGTTCCGTTCAATAAGAGGCTGATACAACCTGCGTAAAATGACCTGCGAGACAACACTGGCGACCCCGAACATCAACGCGTTAAACAGAATCGCGCCTCGGTAATTTGAAAAAGAAACATACCACAATAATGTAAAAGGCGCAAAGGATGCCAGTATTATCGTAAGCCCCGCCTGAGTTGCGACCAAAGCCCTGACAACATAAGCAAAGTCCGAGCGCAGGCCGAACAGCGTATTTATGACGAAGAAACTCGGCAGGCTGAGCGCGAACGTCGCCAAAAGCAAAAGCGGGACTTTCACACCGGAAATAACAAGCTGCCAAACCCGCTCTCCTAAAACACCGCCGTAACTGCCCATTACCGCGCCATAAAAAATACCAAACATAGCAAGAATCAAACCGAGATGAAGTAATTTCCTGACGGTATCGCCGCTGCTGACTGACCATTGCCCGCCGCGTAAAATGTCATCCGCTTTAAGAAAAAGTATTTTCATTCTTAAAAACCGCAATTAAAAAATGTCGCCGCTTATCGAAAAAGTGCGACTAAGGTTTTGGCAACCGCAACGAAGAAGTTGCTTTCCTGGCTCCGGAACCATTCGAACGGCATCGTCGGAGAGCCAACGAACGGACGCAATACCCAGCTCATTTGAGCCCCAACCAGGGCAAAAACCATCATCCACGTCCTGAAGACGCTTTTCGCTTTCCTGCTGGTGGATTTACCATACCCGTTCGAGCGGGGTAAGTTTTATACTTGGATGCTTTGTTTCTTCAGCGACTGGAGTTTCTTTAGGAGGTTCAATTGACGGCGTTGAGAGTTTTTCCTCCAAATCTTCCTGTATGATAACGAGTCTGTGCAAAGTCCTCAGCAGGAACGTCAGTCCGAGCATACCCGAAACCGTGCAGGTCGCGACATTCAATAGCACCATGAAAGGATAGCTTGTGGTACTCAGGGCAAAAAACACGACAATAGGCCCAAGCGATGCGACCACAGCCAGCATTACACCCAATGAAGCGACAAGCAGCCGCAGCGTTGACAGGACCGACAGCCGTGAGCCCCTCAGGGCATTGAAGACATACAAAGAAGGAAATGTTACTACCAGCGTAAGAAAAAACAGCAGCGGAAATTTAACTGTGCTGGCTATCAGCTGCATATAAGCATGACCGTCGCTTTGTATCATCGCATAAGACCCCATGCACAGCCCGTATAACACCCCGAGAAATATCAGAACAACAGAAAGTCCCCCTATTGGAATTTCTATCCTGCCCTGCTGAAGCGCCGTCAACTGGGTAGCTTCTCCCCGCAATATATTGTCCAACTGCTTAAACCATTTCAGCATAATTTATGTCTCCTTACCTCAATTTTGCATTGTAAACTTTGATTTTTGAATTTTTCCCGAACCGCATTAACTCCTTTCTGATTCAATATCATATTAACTTTTCACGGAATTGCAATAGTCAGGATTAAGCGGGAAAAGAAATATTAAAAAAGGGAAACTTTTGCGGTATCCTTAATATATTGTGGAATAATTTGGCCTTGGCCGATATAAAAACAGGTGAAGAAGCCTGAAAGTAAAAAAGATTGGAAATTATGACATTAAAAATAAGCAAGGTTTTTGGTTATGTCGTTAGCTTTGCGATAATCATAGTCGTTTTTGTGATAGGCAAAGCCTTTTATTATGGGGCGATGAGCATTCATCAGCTCCTGGCGGAAAATAAACAGCTAAAGCAGGCGATAACCAACCTGACGCAGGAAGACCAGATAGGCTACGCAAAGGTCGTTTCGCAGGAAACCAAAAACGGCCAACTGTTTACAACCATCAAATTTGTCGAAACCGCCCGGGATGACAAGCTGAAAAAAATCCTCGAAAAGGAATACACCATCGAAGGCAACACCGTTCATTTTGATGCCCTGATAGTCAAATTCGGCGACAAAATGGTGATGGACGGCAAAGAAAAAGCTCTTTATCTTTGGCGGCGGGTTTACGGCGAGAATATGGCGCCTTCCAAGGGTTTTCCAATTGAGGAGGCTGGCGCAGAGCCGCAGCGATATAAGGAACTGCTCGAAGAGCTGCCGATAAAAGAACGCAATATGTTCTGGTCGAATATCTGGGACCTTGCCGACGACCCCGAAAAACTCAGGGATTACGACATAAAAGCTATTTACGGCAACGTCGTCTATTCACGCCTGCGAAAAGGCCTCATCTATATCTTCCGTATAACCGCGACAGGCCAGGTTTATCCCGAAGCCGTCCCCGAAATGTAAAAATCACGACAGCTTTTCAAACTGCACAGTCCACTTTACTTCCCGACTGACAGGACTAGTAATTGTGACACGGATATTCTTGCCATCCTGTTTAAATTCCGTCTTGACTCCCGCGGCCTTATCTTTCGACGACACGCTTATCCCCGTAATACGCCACGACTTCTCCCCCGCCGGAACAACGATTCTAAGTTCATACGAATCTTCCGCAACCACTTTACTTACCGCCGACAGCGTCCCCTTACCAGCATCCCACTTCTCATCGGCGACATCGACAATTCCCTGTGTTATATGGCGCGATGTACTCAGCAATTGCGGATTCTCCGAAACAGGCCTGATAGCCAGAATCCGGCAAGAACCCTCCACCAACTCTGCTGTTACGGAATCCTTAAACGGCGCAATAAACTTATTTGACCAGAAATCAAAACCAACATACTCCTTCGCGGCAGGCAGACCTATCCGCCCAACCGGACAGGTAATTGAAACCGGTTTCTTTCCCCAATTATACAAAGCGACAACATCCCTGCGTACCGCACCTTTCGTATCAGCCAGATGCCAAATTTTGCGCAGGCTGATTCTCAAAAACATCTACCGGCCGGGACACACTGTAATGTGTAGGGATACATCTTCGCAAAATATCCAGCCTTTCCGCCGGAAAATCAGGCATCCAATCGCTGTTATAAAACAAATCGCCCGCAATCGTTGTAAAAGAAGCATTCAGCCTCGCCTGCTCCAGCGATACTTTAGCGCGTACAGAGACACAGTCCGGGTCATTCCACCATACCCGCCCGTTCAAAAACCACAATCGAGAAGCGTGCATAGAGCCGATTTGTCCCGCGCCTGTATCAGGCCCCACGCGCATCGCATCGAGCAATCCAAACGAGCCGCCGAAAGAACGCATATTCTGTGAAACGCAGCACCCAAGCAAAAACACATCATGCCCCGCCGCCTCGCGAATCAGCTTCGTCCCGTCCCGCAACGCTTCAATATTGGTCTTGTCAGGATTAAACAATACAGACTCACCGAGGTTGTCTTCTTTATAGCCATTGTTCACATAAGTCTGCCTCGTCGCCGAACCGGTCCAGAAACCATCCAGCTTGAAAACCTTGTAACCCCATTTTTTGGCAATAGTTTTGACTAAATTCCGCAAATACTCACGAGCCCCCGGCTGCGTCATATCAAGGCATGTCCCGCCCCACTTAACATCGTAAGGCTTCCCATCAGGTCCTTTGGCGAACCATTCCTGATGATCCTTGAAAAACGGGTCATTATAGGTGCCAGCAAACGGCATAAACCATATACCCGGCGTCAAACCAACTTTCTTTATATTTTCTGCCGTAGCCTTCATCCCCGAAGGATAAGGCCCATCCGCGCGATGCGTCGTGAAATTCTTCGCCGGCCCGTTTCCTTTGGTTCCGTCCTGCCACCAGTCATCAATCTGAATGAAATCAAATCCAAAGGGCTTGAGATTTTTTGCCGCGTATTTCGAAAGTTCCAGAATATTTTTCTCGTCACATGCTTTGTTGTTCTTTTCCATATACCACGTGCACAACCCCGGATGATGCGGCGGCAGCTTGACTTTATAAAATTTCGCGATTGCATCGGCATAATCTTCCAGCCCAAAACGCGCATCCTCAAAATAACCTATGATAAACGCTTCACCCACGGCATCCTTACCGGGTTTAATGAGAAGCCGTCCATATTCCATCTGCGCCTTTATGCGTACAGCATTATCCTCAACAGGCGAGAAAACCACCCCGCTTCCCCGGTCATGCGTCAGCCATCCGCAAACAACACCGCTCCTGCTAACCGGGTCAGCCACCGCCAGAAATGCGTAACTGCCCTGATTTTTCGAGGCCTCCAGCAATCCGCCGGTTCCAAGTGTCTTGATATCAGCTACAGCTTTGCCAATATCAACGCCCGCAGAAACCAAAGGAATGCGATTCAAAACTATCGGCTCATTGCCGCTGTTATGAAATGTCGAACGGAACATCACAAAGGGCAATCCCGGATACAATGCCGCCGACTCACGATTGCCGTCCGGATAAACAATCTCAATACCTTTGCCCGAACCAAAAGTCTTGTCAGTCAACTTTACAGCTTTCGCCGTCCCGCCCGTCCCGCTCAATTTCCCATTTACCAGAAACTTCTTTCCCGAAGGCTTGGCCGCAATGGAGAAACTGGAATCAGCGGTCTCGATATTGATAATGTACCGGTCATTTTCAACCTGAACCCCCGCCTGCGTTGGAAAAACCAAAACTGCAAGAGCAAATACAACTGCCAAAACAAAGCTTGTCTGTTTAATCACGTTATTCTCCTTCAAAAAATCTATTATCACAACTTTAGAAAATGTTAATTATTTTTAACCGGGCGGAGCAAACGAGAGGGTAACTTTTTCCTGTGCGAGGACGATTTTTTTAAGCTGAATTTTCCTGTTGGCAATATCAAAGACGGGCTTAAAAGGTTTATCGTCGAAGAGAGAGGCTGCGAATCTGCGCCGATATCTGAGGGATTTATTTCAACTTCACTAAGCCTATCGTGGTACATTTTCGAAGCGAGCATTTTCGCGATTAGTGTTACATTCATATTGCCAACCTTCATTTTGCTTATCTGGAGATTGAGCAGCCCGTTGGAATCCACAACCGGAACCGCGGCAATTGTAACAACGATCTCTGCCCCTTTTATGGAGGCCACGCCCATAATTTCCGCGCCATCGGGAAGCAGTGTAACGCTCGGCATAAGAAAAGAAGCTTGACCGGAATGTTTAGGCCAGCGGGAATGGGCGATAATATCATTTATCCCCTCCTCAGTTACAATAACATCAAAAGGCTCCTGCAATTGAGCGCCGTTATAAATCTGCGGGAGTATTACATTGGTCAGATAAGAACTGACGTTTTTATTCACTGCCGGTTTACCCTGATGGAACCCTGCAGGCTTAGCCAGCAGCAGCCAGAGAAAAAACGCGAAGATAATCGCGTCTATAATCAGGTAGCGTAAAATCCTTTTGAATTTTGATTTTTTCTGTTTTTCCAAAACCGTATCCATATATTAAATTTCTGTCTTGCTTAAAAGCGTCTTTAAGATTATAGTAATAAAACTATTTTTAGAAAAGACTTTTAAGGGCTGCTTTGAATATTTGGAAAGGAATTATAGAATGGCGAGCCATTTTGCTGACCGGTTATTTGATGCCGTAAAGAAGAAGAAAACAACGCTTACAGTCGGACTAGACCCTGTGTACAACCGACTGCCTGAGGCGATTAAGAGCCACCGTGCTATGAATGACGAGTTTGACGCGGCGGCGGCGGTTGACGCTATTTTCGATTTCTGCACACAGACGATGCGGATTATCGCGCCATTAGTGCCCGCGGTAAAAGTCAATATCGCGTACTTTGAAAAATATTTCTGGGAAGGTGTTGAGTCGTATTATTCGCTGATTTCCGAGGCGGACAACCTGGGGCTGGAAATAATCGGGGACGTGAAACGCGGTGACATCGGCCATACTGCTGATATGTACGCCTCAGCGCACCTGGAGAATTCTGAGCTGGTTGGGCTTGAAGATACGATAAATCCTGATGCGATTACAATAAACGGTTTTGCCGGAGCAGACGGGATAGAGCCTTTCGCAAAGGTCGCCGATGACCAGGGTAAAGGCGTTTTTGTCTGGGTTCGTTCGAGCAATCCATCAGCGGCGGCGATTCAGGATTTCGCGGATGCCGATGGACAAAAGTTTTACGAGAAGATGGCAGAAGTTGTGAACGAGATTGCAATCAAGCCGGAGCATATCGGGCAGCATGGTTACAGTAATATCGGAATGATAGTCGGCGGGACATCGCCGGCAGCGGCCAGTGCGCTTCGGAAAAAATACGACAAGATATGGTTCCTCGTGCCGGGCTACGGTTCTCAGGGAGCAACGGCGGCGGACTGTGTGCGGTTCTGTAAGCCGGACGGAACAGGTGCCTTGATTAACGCATCGCGTTCAATTATTTACGCTTACGAAAAACCGCAATATAAAGAGCAGTTCGGCAACGACTGGAAGAGATGTATCGAGCAGGCGGTTATCGACGCAAAGGTTGATTTGTCTAACGGAATGCAGAGCCTTCTGTAAATATTATGGACAAGGGATTTTTCGCCGGCAAAAAAGTTTTGGTGATGGGGCTGGGACGTTTTGGCGGCGGTGTCGATGTTGTTAAATTTCTCAATAAAGCAGGTGCCAGGGTTGTTGTTACTGATTTGCGCCCGCGGAGAAATTAAGCGATTCGCTCGAAGAATTAAAAAATCTGGCTGGAGTGGAGTTTCATCTTGGTTCCCACGAGATAAGCGATTTTGAGGGGGCGGATATTGTAATAGCCAATCCCGCGGTTCCGCCTGATAATAAGTTCCTTAAAATCGCGCAGGAGCATAATAAGTTCATCACGTCGCAGATAAATATTTTCCTCGAGTTGTGTCCGGCAACAGTTGTGGGGATAACAGGCAGTAACGGCAAAAGCACGACGACGGCACTAACGGCGCATCTGCTCAGGGCGGGGCTTGAGCAAAAAGACTGCCGATATTCAAATGTCTGGATGAGCGGTAATATCGGGGATGAGCCTTTATTGGCCATAGCCGATAAAATCAGGCCCAATGATATTGTTGTGCTGGAGCTGTCGAGTTTTCAGATTGAGCAGTTTGCTCAGATTAAAAAGGCGCCGCATGTTGCGCTTCTTACGAATTTAACACCTAACCACCTCGACCGCCATGGCACATTTGAAAGTTACTGCTTGGCAAAGGAAAATATCTTCAAATATCAAAAGACCGACAAAACATCGCCGGCGCTTTCGATATTCAACGCTGACGATGAGGTTGGGCTTCGATGGTTTGAAAAATACAATAAAGACTCCGGTAGAATATGCGTCAAATTTTCCCCCGATGATGTCGGCAGTGAAATCAGGCAATGCTTCAATCTCCCCGGCAGAGCATACCTCTCGAATCTTGCCGGCGCGATGATTATCGCCAAACATTTCGGCCTGAAAGATGAGCAGATAAAACAAAGTCTGCCGAAATTCAAATCACTGCCTCACCGCCTTGAATTCATAGCCCAGCGGAAAGGCGCCAGCTGGTACAACGATTCAAAGGCAACCACTCCTTTAAGCGCAATGGTTGCGCTGGATTCATTCGACTCACCCAAAATAATTATCGCCGGTGGATATGATAAGCACATTCCCTTCGACGAACTGGGTGAAAAAATTGCGCAAAACACAAAGGCCGTCATTCTCATAGGCCAAACCGCCCCCAAAATCGCACAGGCCATATCGAAATATCCTCGAAACAATACCAAAGTCCAAATCGTAGATTCGCTGGCAAAAGCCGTCGAAACCGCTGCCAGTTGCGCCACTAAAGGCGATGTCGTTCTTTTAAGCCCCGCATGCGCAAGTTACGATATGTTTATCAACTTCGAGCAGCGCGGCAATGACTTTGCCGAACTGGTGCGGGGGATTAGAGACTAACCCCGATACCTGAAACGCCGACAACGCTTATCATTCGCTCAATGTTAAAATAGTTGAGGTTTACCGAAAAAATCTGGGGTTTCCTGAAGCAGGAAATAGGGTTTCTCCTGATTGTGCTATTTCTCATTGGTTATAGAATAAGAACAAAAGGTGCGGCGAAAAAGCCGGGATATTATGGGCGGGTTAATTTAAACAAGGTACAAAGGCCTGATTGTGAAATATATTTCAACTTTTAGAAAGGGTAAAATATGAAAATTTCAATCGCGATTGCAACAATGTTGGCGGCGGCGGTATTAACAGGCTGTCAATCGAGCGGACCCAGGGGCGGCGGTATGTCAAAGGATGACGGGTTCAAGATTGCAGTCCCAATGTGGCCCACGAAAGTCAAACAGGGTGAGGTCAGAAATTTTACCATCTCGCTGAAAAGGGGCAAATATTTCAAGCAGGACGTGAAACTCCAAATGAAGACTTCCACAGGTCTGAGTGTTGACCCGACTGATACGATGGTAAAGGCCAGCGACCTGCCCACCGTACAACTCAGAATTACGGCGGATAATGACGCGGCCCTTGGTGATTACCGGGTCGTGGTATCGGGCACACCGAAAGCCGGTGAACCGACTTCGTCGGAATTTATCGTGAAGGTTATCGCTCCGTAGGAAGCAGCGGTATTAATCTGCTTAAATTCCGCCGCAGAACTCCTTTCGGCATCGCTGGGGGTAGGGTCAGAGAGTATAGAGTATTTTTGTCATGAATGAATACAAGAAAACACAATTAATCTAAAAGCTCCTGAATTTTATGCTGCTAAGTAAATCATTGGTTCAGCACTGTAACTATACTTGTCGCGTTGAACAACGCATGGACAAAGATGGGGCGAAAGAGAGACCCGCTTTTTTCATAAGAATAGCCGATACAGCATGACAGGCCAAACAACGCCGGCCAATGCTCCGGATTGGCGTGAACTATTGCGAACAGTAATGACGTTACAAAAATCGACCGCCAGGGTTTGACAAGAACCGATCTTATCATCGTTTGAAACAAACCCCGAAACACCATTTCTTCAAATATGGGAGCCGCAACCACAGTTGTTACGACGATTATGACGCGAATATACAGCTCAGGGTATTTTGTTAAAAGTTCGAGTTCAGCATGTTCCTCAATTTTAAAATCCTGACCATAGATAAGTTTTCCGAACAAAATTGTCAATCCCAGCGCAATTAAAACTGCCGGCATAACCGTAACCAGATTTACAATTGCCATCGGGAAATCTTTTGCGATTGTTTTTAATCTCAAGCCCAAACCGACCGGCCCGCGCACGAAATATTTTTTTGCTATCAAAAGTGCTATGATTATCGCAGCGGCCGAACCAATGCAGGCAACAAGATTCAGCAACGCTGCTTCCTGCCCCTTATTCAAATTGGGCAGCATTTCCTTAAGAATGACTGCAGCCGAAGGAGTAATCAAAAATGCAACAAAAAACGGCACAAAGGGCATATAAAGCGGCATATTATTTCTTCGCGGCGCCGAATCCACAAGAGCTTTTGTGCCGAAAGACGTTACCATCAGCCATGTAATAAGCAGTATTATCCCCGGCAGCAGAATCGCGATATCCGCTATGCTGACCGTATTCGATAATTCTTCGATTATTTCCGCAATATTCATTTTTATACTTTCTTCGCCTTGCAACTAAAACAGCCTTGTATTATATTAGCACAAGACTTTAAAGGAAAATAGAATATGGACATATTTAAGATTGAAGGCCCGGTCAGACTTTCCGGGAGTGTTTCTGTAAACGGTTCTAAAAATGCGTCCCTGCCGATAATGGCCGCGGCAATTTTAGCCCCCGGCCAATCGATTCTCAAAAGTATTCCCAATCTCTCGGACATCTCCGTGTTATGCGAGCTGCTCAATTCGTTAGGCTGCAAAACGGACAGAAAAGACAACGGCGATATGTGCATCGACGCCTCAACCGTCGATAATCCTGTCGGCGATTACGAGATTGTCCGAAAAATGAGGGCCAGTATCTGCATTCTCGGCCCCCTGGTCGCCCGTTGCGGCAGAGCGGAAGTCTCGATGCCCGGAGGCTGCGCTATCGGCGACAGGCCGGTCGATATTCACATCAGGGGTTTGCAGGAACTTGGCGCAAAGATACATCTCAAAAATGGCTATATCGTCGCAGAGGCACCCGCAAAGGGCCTTAGAGGCAAAAATATTTTTCTCGGCGGTTCGTTCGGCTCTACTGTTCTCGGTACCGCCAATGTGATGATGGCCGCTTCTCTGGCAAGAGGAAAAACCGTCATTGAGTCGGCCGCCTGCGAACCGGAAGTCGCTGACCTGGCGAATTATCTTAACGCGATGGGCGCAAAAATAAGCGGCATAGGTTCTCCGCGGCTTGTCATTGAAGGTGTAAAGGAAATGCATCCGGTCGAATACAAGGTTATTCCCGACAGGATTGAGGCCGGCACTTTTATGGTCGCCGCCGCGATAACCAAAGGGCAGGTAAAGATAAACAATTGCCGTGTTGACGATTTGCTCGCGGTCGTCGATAAGTTAAGAAGCGTAGGTATTACCGTCGAATCCGATGATGGCGGCTGTGTAGTCGCCAGGAAAGGCCACATCAAAACCGCCGACATTACCACCCAGCCATATCCTGGCTTTCCCACCGATTTGCAGGCACAGTTTATGGCGCTTCTCGCGATGGGCAATGGCATCAGCGTTGTCGTCGAAAAGATTTTCCCCGATAGATATATGCACGTCGCCGAACTGAACCGAATGGCTGCAAACCTTCGAAAAGAAGGCCCCGCGGTTATCATTTCCGGCGTTAAAAAGCTCATTGCCGCTCCGGTAATGGCATCGGACTTAAGGGCATCGGCCGCTTTGGTTTTGGCTGGCTTAGCCGCCCAGGGAACTACTGTTGTCAACAGGGTTTATCATATTGACAGAGGCTATGAAAAAATCGAGGAAAAGCTCAACCCTCTTGGCGCCAAAATAACAAGAGAAAACGACCGTCTGTAATCATATCGAAAAACCTTAAAATGCCGACATCCAGATCCTGCTTTTGGGGAAGAAAAGAAGTAATTTCGCATTAGAGCATTTAGTTTGTATCAATTCGGGGCCTGCGTTTTTAGCAGGCACCTTTTTTATGGCGTCATTCGGCCTGAAGCTGCCGCCGGTCGCTTGGAATCCCGAACAAAGAACATCTTCTATTTTTTGTGTCCACTTGTCAAAAACGTGTCTGTATGTTAATCTCCCGTATTTATAAGCGAAATTCATACTTTTTTGGTTTAAAAGGGTAATATGTCTGAAAAACAGCGGAGTTCGGCGGATATCGAAAAATGGCTTTGTTTAAGCGGCGCTGACGGGGTCGGCCCTGTAATTTTGCGGAATTTGATGAAGCATTTCGGCACTATCGACCAAATCCTCGGCGCATCGGTCAGCGAAATGACCCGGGTTGAAGGTATAGGCTCAAAAACAGCGGAAAAGATTGCCCGCAGCCGCAATAATTTCGACGCCAAAACAGAACTCGAATTGGCCGACAAGCTCAACGTCTGGATTATCAGCCTCGATGACGAGCGTTATCCGCCTGTATTGAAGCGGATTTACGACCCGCCGCCTGTGCTTTATATCAAAGGCACTTTAGCCCGTAGCGACAACCTGTCAATTGCGATAGTCGGTTCAAGGCGGTGCAGCGTGTACGGACAGGAGCAGGCTTCGCGATTTGCGCATTTATTATGCTCAGCGGGTTTTACAGTCTGCTCCGGAATGGCTCGCGGAATCGACACATCCGCGCATCAGGGGGCGCTTTCCGCAAAGGGGCGAACCATAGCCGTTCAGGGCTGCGGACTGGCAAACATATTTCCGCCTGAAAATAAAAAACTCTTCGAGCTTATCACCGAATCAGGCGCGTGTATCAGCGAGTTGCCGCTGCAATATGAGCCGCTGGCGGAAAATTTCCCTTCGCGCAACAGGATAATCGCCGGAATGTCACTGGGGACAATTATTGTCGAGGCTGGTTTAAATTCGGGAGCGATGATTACGGCGAGAATGGCACTGGAGAACGACCGTGAGGTAATGGCTGTGCCTGGCAAGATTGATTCGCCGCTAAATAAAGGGTCGCATCAATTGATAAAAGATGGGGCCAAGCTGATTGAATCGGTTGAAGACGTGATGGACGCGCTGGGCCAAATCGGCGAGCAATTGGAAAGCCATACTTCTCGCGCGGCCCAGACAGCCGCTGAACAGATTGAAAAGCCTTTATTCGATATTAGTATGCTGAACCTTAGCGATGATGAAAAAATGATTTACGGCTGTCTCGGCGATGAGCCTGTGCATCTTGAGGAGATAATCGCTGAGATGGATTTATCGCCGGGGAGTATAAACGCCGGTCTTGTTTCCCTTCGGCTAAAGGGGATTATAAAGCAGTTGCCGGGGAACTTTTTCCGCAGAGGTTAGGCTATTTCCCGTGTTAAGCAGAAATCGTGAAAAAACCACAAGGCGAGCATATATTAAATCTCACTTTGGATTTGGACGGGGTTGTGGTATAATAATTTTTTATATGATTTTTCATTTTGAAGCAGGTGGAACTTATGGGATTACCGGTTGTAGCGATAATAGGTCGGCCTAATGTTGGCAAAAGCAGTTTGTTAAACGCTTTGGCCGGTGAGAGGATAAGCATTGTTGAGCCAACGGCAGGGGTAACACGAGACCGCGTAAGTACCCTGATTGGAAAAGACGAGCGCTATATCGAGCTTGTCGATACGGGTGGTTACGGCGTCGTGGATTCCGACCATCTCAGCGACCATATCCACGAGCAGATTCAAAAGGCGATAGATTCCGCCTCGCTGGTTCTGTTCGTTACAGATATTCGCGAGGGTATTACGCCGCTGGATACAAAAATATCCCAGATTCTGCGAAGAAAAAAGCTCAACGTTCTCGGTGTGGCTAATAAAGCCGACACATCTTCGATGTTCCCTGCAGCAGGAGAATTTGTCCGGCTGGGCTTCGGTGAGTTTCTCTGTGTCTCCGCGGCGAGCAATGTAAATAAGGGTGTTCTGCTGGATGAAATTTTCAAAAGACTCGACATCACCAAGTCAGCAAGACCTCCTGAACCGGTAATGAAACTTGCCATCGTCGGTAAGCGAAACGCCGGCAAAAGCAGTATTGTAAACGCTATGGCGGGTGAGGAACGCGTCATTGTCAGTGAAATACCCGGCACGACGCGTGACGCAGTTGACGTGCGGATTGAAAAGGACGGCAAAATTATCCTGGTCATTGATACGGCGGGCGTACGCAAAAAAAATAAGATGGAAAACGATATTGAATTTTACGGTTTTGTCCGCGCGACTAGGGCGATAACCAGGGCTGACGTAGTGCTGTTTCTCATTGACGCGACGGTGCCGATATCACAGGTCGATAAGAAGCTGGCCAATTTCATCGCCGAGCAGTACAAGACCTGCATACTGGTCATCAATAAATGGGACCTGGCAAAGGACAGGGCTTCGACCGATGATTATGAGAAATATCTGACCAAACACCTTTCGCAGCTAAAGTCGGTTCCGATTGCTTTTACAACAGCCACCGATTCGAAGAATATCCAAAGTGTCCTTGATTTGGCGACAGAATTATTCAAGCAGACGATAACAATGATACCGACACCGAAGCTGAACAAAGCCTTCGAAGCTATCAAGGAAGAACGAATCGGAACATCAAAACCCGGCAGGGGAGGAACGCCTAAGATTTATTACGCAACGCAGGTAGCCGCCAACCCGGTAACGATACTTATGTTTGTGAATAACCCCGAATTGTTCGAGGAAAATTATTTGAGATTTATTATCGGCAGACTTCAATCGATGCTCCCGATACAGGAGGTACCTATAAGACTTATGGTTCGGCCGAAAACAAGAGATGCGGACTGGAAAAGTTAGGAGTAAAAAAATGTTAGCGGGTATTCTTTTTGTCGCAGCGGTTTTATTTGTGGGGGCTTATTTTGTTTACGGTCGCTTTCTCGAAAAACATTACGATGTTGACGACAATCGACCGACGCCGAGTCATACGGATTATGATGGAATTGACCGCGTACCGGCACATAAGGCTGTTTTGCTCGGTCATCATTTTTCTTCTATTGCCGGGGCGGGGCCTGTAGTGGGGCCAATCATAGCTGCGGTTGCTTTTGGGTGGCTTCCGGTATTGTTGTGGGTAATTATAAGGCGCGATTTTCATCGGGGGCGTTCACGATTTTTCGACACTGATGGCCTCGGTGCGGCATAAGGCGCGTTCAATCGCGGAAATAGCCAAAGAATATGTTTCGCCGCTTTCTTACAAGCTGCTGCTGGCGTTTATATGGCTGTCTCTTATTTATGTGCTGACCGTTTTTACAGATTTGACTTCGACAACTTTTGTCGAAGATGGAGGCGTGGCGACGTCTTCGATTATGTTTATGGCCCTGGCGGTCGGTTTTGGGTTTTCGGTATATAGATTAAAAGTTCCGGTATTATGGTCGTCTCTGATTTTTGTGCCTCTCGTTTTTGCTGCTGTGTGGTTTGGCCAGAAGATTCCTCTTTCATCCGAGATAGTGCCGAAATTTATTGGCAATGATACTGCAAAGACGTGGGATATTTTCCTGATTATTTACTGTTTTGTCGCCTCGACGACACCAGTCTGGATTTTGCTCCAGCCGAGAGATTATTTATCATCCTTTCTTTTATATGCCTCTGTCATCGGCGGCTTTGCCGGTATATTATTCGGCGGATTCGCTTTGCAACAGTCTTTTTTTACAACATGGACAGATTCACAGCTTGGAGGCTTGTTTCCAATTCTGTTTATTACTGTAGCGTGCGGCGCATGTTCGGGTTTTCATTCAATTGTCGCATCGGGAACGACTTCAAAGCAGCTCAATAAGGAATCGGACGCCAAAACCATCGGTTACGGCGCGATGCTTATCGAGGGAATCGTCGCGGTTGTTGCGCTGGCAACGGTTGCTATGCTCGCAAAAGGCGACCCCCTCACTACAAAAGCGCCATTGGTAATCTATGGGACAGGAATGGGAAAATTCCTTTCGGTTTTCGGTATGCCTGAAAAACTGGGTTTTTCATTCGGACTGCTTGCTTTATCTACATTTATCCTCACTACGCTCGATACGGCCACGAGATTAGGCCGATATATTTTTGAAGAATTTTTCGGACTCAAAGAAACAAAATGGCGGTATCTGTCAACAGTGGCCACGCTTGTACTGCCGACAATATTTGTCCTGATTACGCTAAAAGACACGAGCGGCAAGATAATTCCGGCGTGGAAAGCCATCTGGCCCGTGTTCGGGGCAACCAATCAGCTTTTGGCGGGCTTGGTGCTTCTCGTAATCGCCATCTGGCTGAAAAGCAAAGGCAAAAAAACATTCTTCGTTCTTGTGCCTATGATATTTATGAACTTCATAACAATCTGGGCGCTGATACTGCTTCTCAAACAGTATAAATTTTCCGTGGTGGGCATAATCGCCGGCGTATTACTCCTGCTGGCTTTTGTGGTGGTTATAGAAGCTTTCAATGCCATCAAAAAAATCGTTTACAGCGAAGCATTGCAAAGAGCGTGAGGTTATGACGAAAAGGTATCAGAGGGAAACATCACGGTTATCTGCTTTTCTGAAAAACCTTCATTAGTTCAAACCAGAGAATACTGCTTACGCCAAGAACAAAACATATTACCAGGTTGAGCGGGTGCAGTATTGAAAATTTAAAGATATTCTGCAGAATGGGAACGTAAAGCACGGCGGCGAGCATCGCTGTCGCTCCGCCTATTACCCACCATAAGGCTTTGTTCGGGGAACGAAGCATCGAAAATATGGTTTGTGACCACGAGCGGTTTGTCAGAATAAGGCCAAGATTGGAGATTATAAGCGTTGTAAAAGTCAGCGCTCTTGCCTCATTTTCGTTTCGCGACAAATACTTTGTAACTCCGAAAACAGCCAGCACAACAAGCAGCACAACTATTCCCTGCAAAACGCTTATTTCGACCATTCGCCTGCGGAACAAAGGTTCTTTTGGGTTTCTGGGTTTTCGCTTCATTATATTTTTTTCAGGCAATTCGGCCTCGAAAATAATCGAACATGTCGGGTCGATAATAAGTTCGAGAAACACGATATGCACCGGCAGCAGCACCAGGGGCCAGCCCAGAAGCACAGGTATCAGGGACATACCCGCTATCGGGACGTGAACAGCGAAGACATAGCCGATTGCCTTTTTTATATTATCGAAAATCTGCCGTCCCAATTTTACCGCGTGAACAATCGAGGAAAAATTATCATCGAGCAGCACGATGGCTGATGCCTCCCGCGCGACGTCTGTGCCTCTGCCTCCCATCGCCACACCGATATGGGCCGATTTGAGCGCTGGAGCGTCGTTGACACCGTCGCCGGTCATGGCGACAATTTCGCCATTTGCCTTGAGGGCATTTACTATTTGAAGTTTCTGTTCCGGAACAACCCGGGCGAAAATACTTACTGTTTTTATACGTTCCCTAAGTTCGCTGTCAGACATTTTTTCGAGTTCATAGCCTGTTATGACATCATCTGCGGGCTTAAGTCCTATTTCCCGTGCTATATTCTGCGCAGTACCGGGATAATCTCCTGTTATCATTAAAATGCGTATTCCACCCTCGTAGCATTCTTTTACGGCTTCTGCAACGCCTGGTCTGACAGGGTCGGACAAACCGACAAGTCCAATGAATTTATATGTAAAATCGTGCTGCTGCTCAGGGAGAATATGGTGGTTGAAAGATGTTGCCGCGATCCCCAGTACACGCAAACCCTCGTTGGCCATCGTTGTAACGGCTTGAATAATTTTATCTGTTTGGGATTTATCCAGGTGACATAAATCGGCAATCGCTTCAGGGGCGCCTTTGGCGGCGATAACATATTCGCTGCTGCCTTTTGCCTGCCAAACGTGCGATAACGCCAGCAGGTTATGCGATAGCGGATATTCCTGCACGAGTGTCCAGTCGAAATGCAGATGCTCGGTGTCGGAAAGTTTCTGGTCGCCTAATTGCTTAAGGGCTTTTTCCATCGGGTCGAATGGGTCGCGCTTACTGGCTAAAATACCGAATTCAAGAACCTCGTGGAATCTTTCAGGCAAGGGTTCTTTTTTCCGGCTTCGGACATCGTAAAACTCATCGTTGGCGCAGATTTTACTCACCGACATCCGGTTCATTGTAAGAGTGCCGGTCTTATCAACGCATAGAGCGGTTGCCGCCCCGAGGGTTTCAACGGCGGGAATGCGCCTGGTAAGCACCCTGTTTTGCGAAATGCGCCATGCCCCCATAGCGAGAAATATCGTCAGTATTACGGGCAGCTCTTCGGGCAATATCGACATAGCCAATGTTAAACCGGCGAGTGTCCCGCCATACCAGTTATGCCGCGTGAGACCATATATTACTAAAACTATCAAACATAAAAGAAGTCCGGCAGCGGCAAGATTGCGAACCATTATTCCGGTTTCAATTTGCAGCGGTGTTCTTTCCTGCTTCAATGTCTGCAGCGATTTGCCGATTTTGCCGATTTCAGTTGCGGCGCCTGTTGCCGCAACTCTGGCCAGTCCTTGACCCTGTACGATGAGTGTGCCCGAATAAATAAAAGGCGTATCTTCTCCGCCTGGTCTTTTCATATTTTCAACGGAACTGGCTGGCTGTTTGCGTACAGCCACTGATTCCCCCGTGAGGAGTGATTCATCCGCGGTCAGATTTCGAGACCACAGTATAATGGCATCTGCCGGCACACGGTCGCCTTCGGTTAATATAAGAATGTCCCCGCGAACGACTTCACGGCCGGCGATTCTTTTTTGAATACCGTCTCTTATTACCAACGCTCGCGGACTGGTTAAATCCCGTAAAGCCTCAATCGCTCTCTCGGTTTTACGCTCCTGGTAAAGAGTGATACCCATTACAACAAACACAAATCCCAAAAGCAGGGACGCATCCTGAAACTCGCCTGTCAGCAGGTAAATTGTGCCGCAGGCGACAAGCAGCAAAAACATCGGCTCTTTAATAACCTCAAAAGCGATGGCAAAAACACTTCTGGGCTTCATTGAGGGAAGTTCGTTATAACCTTCCTTGTTGAGACGCTCCTGAACCTCTTTTTCTGAAAGACCGCTGATGTTTTTAATATCTAAATCATCTGTTTGCATATTAGTATGAGTTTTATTCCCTTCTTCATCGCGGGCTTTTACTAATCGGTCAGGAATAGTTTGCCAAAGTCGCTGCCGGGCTAACTTTGTCCTTTCATTTTCATTACAATGGCGACAACCAGAATTACAGCACCCACACCGATAAGACCCCATTGCCAAGTGCTTATCAAAAGCATATTAATCTCCTTTCCATCCCAAATCTTACTTTATTTCGGTGGGACTCTTTTTCTAAGGTCAGATTTTACAGCACAAGCAAATAAATGGCAATAACCTACTCATTTTTTTCAGCGGATTTTTTATTATCTGGCGAAATATTTTTCCCGGTACATACCGGTCGATTTTATGCTGGCTGCCCAGAAGCGTAACAACACTGATAACATTGTAAATCGGCTCAATGATGGCAAGCGTTATCGCCATTATCGCGCCTATTTTGGCCATATCAGCGTTGCTGTGGGAAAAGCTGTAAAATATTATGGGCAATCCCACATAAGCGAGATTCGCACGGCTGGCCCCTGAACAAATGTACCTATCGATGCCGCGCCAAGACGAAGCAAAAACGCGAAGACATAACCAGCCGCGACACATACCAGCGTCCCGATAAAAACAACCAGGAATGTTTTGCCTGCGACCTGATAATTATAGGAAACATCGGCGATAGTATAAAACAGCAGGCACGCCAGGCCTACCCAGTACGTAAGCTTATTGAGCCCGCGAACGAAATCCGCTGACATAAAACGCATCTTTCGCAGCACCGCCCCGAGTGCGATTATGCAAAAAACCGGTATAAGAGTATTAACGATATTCATAAACGAGCGATTATCAGTCAAACGGAGGAAAAAGTCAAATTTTTCAAAAATGTTGAGTTGCTGACAGACAAGCAAAATAGTGTCAAATTGGCAGTTTGGAGGCAGTTTTTGCAGTATTCAAAGGCGTAATTTCGGCGGATTTTAATGATTAGAAAAGGTCAGCACACTGGCACATATTTTGCGTATTAGTAAAGTAGAGTTAAGAATAAAAAACTCAGTTCAGATTGGTCGATGGACCAGAAAGGGGTTTATTATGTCAATTCTACCAGCAAGAAAAGAAAGAAATGAATTGGCACGTTTCCACGATTATGTAGATGATTTGTTCAGCTCTGTTTTCGGCGGACTTGAGCCATTCTCCGGACAATCGCTCTGGCCGGCGATTGATGTTTCAGAGACCGAGGATTCGGTAATGGTTAAAGCTGAAATTCCAGGCTGCAAAGCCGATGATATAGACATTTCCGTTCGAGGCAACATACTGACAATCACCGGCGAAAAGAAACGCGAAGAAGAAAAAAGAGAAAAAGGCTACTATCATGCGGAGAGAATATATGGCAGCTTTAGAAGGGATATGACTCTGCCCAGTGAAATTGACCAGAGCAGGATAGCAGCGGTATGCAAAGACGGAATACTCTCTATCACTATGCCGAAATCAGAGAAAGCTAAAGCCGTAAAAATCAAAGTCAAGGAAGAATAACACAGTAAATATGTCGCAACACATACCGGGAAGCGACAAAATGTCGCCCGAGTATAAAAATCCGGCGACATTTTTTTATTTTTCCCTGCCCAGGTGCAAAGGAAAGATATTATTTAGGGTAGATTAAGGTGATGTTTTTCCTTTTGGCGATGTGGTGCCATTGCTTGGAAGGCTTACTGTTAGTAACGATGTAATTAAGTCTGTCGATGTCGGCGATTTTGTAGAGGGCGGGATTGTCGAATTTTGTGCTGTCGCCGACGAAGATAACCTCGCTGGCGCGTTTAAGGACTAATTTTGCAAAGCCGACCGTAATGACGTCGGCGCCGCTGATTCCGGTTTCTATTGAAATATCATCAGCGCTTGTAAAGGCCTTGAAACCGCTGAGCTGGGATATGGAGGCCTCGGCGCCGGACCGACGGTATCCATTCTTTCGGGCCGATACTGGCCGCCGACAATTACCACCTTGTGGGAGGTCAGTTCTCCGAGGCGGCGCATCAGGTAAAGGGAATTGACGATAATGGTCAGGTTCTTTTTATCGGCCAGGTATGGGATAATCTCGTTGCATGTTGAGCCGGCCTCGAGATAGATTATGTCGCCATCCTTAATCAGTTTTGCCGCGAGTTCACCTATTATTTTTTTAGCTTCCATTCTGCGTTTTTGTCGATAGCGGACAGAGGTTTCGACTTCTGGAGCGATGGGGACAGCGCCGCCGTAAGTTTTTTTGAGCAGGCCGCTTTCTTCGAGGAAAGCAAGGTCTCTTCTGACGGTTACCTCTGTAACGTTAAAACTTTGGGCGACATCCTTAACGCAGATTCTTCCGGTGGAGTGGAGCTGATGGAGAATATGTTTATGTCTTACTTCGGCATCTATGCCCATAGCCGTTCTCTAACTTTTATTAAACGCTGAATTCACTGATTTTTCATAACTCAAAACTCTTATCCTCTAAACTATACGCTGTACGCTGTTTTTGTCAAGGCGTAAATTGTTCGATTATGTTCGATTTTGTTCTTATCTGTGTAAATTGGGGGATTTTCGGGGCTGATTTTGATTGCCCGCGATGGGGTGGTATGCTATACTATGCCGCTGTTGACAGGAGTTTCCATTTTTTATTTTTTGATAATTCCTTGTAGCAAATTGAAAGGGCTAAAGATATGGATTTTTGCATTGAGGATACCCGGAAAAAACCAGTTCCGCCGCTAAAGACGCTTATAAAGGACGGAATAATTACACTGGAGCAGGCCAATGACTGGCTGCGGACGATTTACGAGATTCGCTTTTTTGAGGAAAAGGTGTTTGACCTTCTCGGTCAGAATATAATTAAAGGCGCATCGCACCTTTATGCGGGCGAAGAAGCCGTCGCAGTCGGAGCTATCGCCGCGATGGAACAAGGCGATGTAATCGGCTCGACCCACCGCGGTCATGGCCATTGCGGGGCGATCGGCAACAAATACGCCAACAATGACAAGGAACGGCAGAACCACTGGAACCAGATGATGGCTGAACTGATGGGCAAAGAAACCGGCTACTGCAAAGGCAGAGGCGGCTCAATGCACATCGCGGAAGTCGATAAATGCAATAACCTAGGCTCAACCGGTATCGTCGGCGGCAATCAGCCGCCGGCGGTCGGCGCGGCTTTGGCGGAAAAATACAAAAAGACCGGCAAAGTGGTGGTGTCATTCTTTGGCGATGGCTCAACCAATACCGGCACGTTCCACGAATCAATGAATATGGCGTCGGCTTTGAATGTGCCGATGGTAGCGATGATTGAAAATAATCTTTACGGTATGAGCGTGCCATTTTCAGGCAGCCCGGTTGCAGGGCACTGTAAGGGCAAGCAACATCGACGATATAGCCGAACGGTCTTACGCTTATAATATCCCGGCGATGATCGTTGATGGGCAGGATGTCGTGGCGGTGTATCTGGCGGTTCATTCAGCAGCGGATGCTCGCAAGAACAGAGAATCAGACTATTATGGTTGAGGCCAAGACCTATCGGTGGTACGGCCACAGCAGAAGCGACCCACGCGAATACCGCACCAAAGATGAGGAAAAGGCATGGCATGATCGCGACCCGATTATCGTGCTTTCGAAGAAACTGCTTGACGACAAGCTCTGCACGCAGCAGGAGCTTGACGCGATAAAGGATAAGGCGTTTAACTCAATCGAAGCTGCGACGAAGTTCGCCATTGATAGCCCAATGCCAAATCCTGCGGATGTGGCGAAAGATGTTTATGTGGAAGAAGCATTATCCGGAAGCCTGGTTGAATCGGAAAAAGCGACTGCGGTAAAAGTGATGAAGGCAACCGATGGCTTTTGAAAACGCAGTGGCAACAGCCAACAGGCAAAAGCAAAAAAGAAACCGCCGACCAGGCCAAAGGTGAATGTCAAAGCCAAGTTCGGGATGGATATTCTGACATATGGCGCAGGCTGTTACGCTGGCCCAGGCGGAGGAAATGCGGAGGGATAAAAATGTTATCGTGATGGGTGAGGATGTCGGACTTTACGGCGGGGCGTACAGCGCAACGCAAAGGCCTGCTCAAGGAATTCGGCACTGACCGAGTTATTGATACCGCCATCTCCGAAGCGGCGATCACCGGTGCGGCCGTTGGCGCGGCACTGCGAGGTTTAAGGCCGATAGCGGAAATCATGTACGTTGACTTTATCACTATCGCGATGGACCAGCTTGTGCACAACGGCGCGTATAACCGCTATATGTTCGGCGGCAAGGCGAAAGTGCCGATGGTGCTGCGTACCGAAGGCGGCGTGGGCCGATGCATCGCGGCTCACCACAGCGAATCGCTCGAAGCGTGGCTGATGCACGTGCCGGGATTGTATGTTGTGATGCCTTCGACGCCGTATGATGCGAAGGGATTGCTCAAGGCGGCTATTCGCAGCGATAATCCGGTTGTGTTCATCGAGCATAAAGCCACCTATGGCCAGCTTGGTGCGGTGCCGACAGACGAATATATGATCCCGCTTGGCGTTGCGGATATCAAGAGACACGGCAAGGATGTTACGATCGTCAGCTACAGCAGTATGGCGATGTGGGCATTGCAAGCCGCAAAAATACTTGCCAAAGCACGGCATCGATGCCGAAGTTATCGACTTTCGCACGCTCAAGCCGCTGGATATTAACACAGTCGCGGATTCAGTGCGAAAGACCGGCAAGCTGGTTACGGTCAGCGAAGGCTTTGGTATGTGCGGCGTCGGGTAGAGAAGTAACCGGCCAGTATATGGAATACAAGTTCAAAGACGGCACCGCGGGTTTGATTATCTTGACGCCGCGCCGGTGAATCTTGCCGCCGCGGATGTTCCGCCGCCGATGAGCGAGCCTCTGGAGTTGGCAAGTATTCCAAGTGTCGATAAAATTGTCGAAGCTGTCAAGGCAATGGTGAAAGGTTAAAATTTATCCTCGCAAAAATGGAGATGATATATAAATGGCAAAAGAAGTGAAATTACCGAAACTCGGCCAGACGATGGAAGAAGGCACGATTGTCAATTGTCTAGTCAAAGTCGGCGACGAAGTAAAAAGAGGTCATGTGATTTTTGAGGTTGAAACCGATAAGGCGACGCTCGAGATGGAATCGCCCGCGGCAGGTTTTGTAAAGCAGATTGTCGCTGGGCTTGGGCAGACTCTGCCGGTCGGCGATATGATGATGATTCTCGGCGGCAAGGATGAAAAGGTCGATGTCACTTCCTTACCGGCTGGAACTGCCGAACTTTCCGCGGTGAATATTCTTTCTATTGCGGTCGGTGAAGTTGCTACCCCAGCTCCGGCGGCTACGACTTCAAATGTCGCCGCTAAAGTTGAAGCTCCAGCGGGTGTCAATGTTATAAAGCTCGCCAAACTCGGTCAGACTATGGAAGAAGGTACCATTGTCAATTGCCTGGTTAAAGTTGGCGATGAGGTTAAAAGAGGCGATGTGCTTTTTGAAATTGAAACCGATAAAGCCACCCTCGAAATGGAATCCCCCTCCGCTGGTTTTGTGAAATACATCGTCGCCCAGATCGGCCAGACCCTCCCCGTCGGCGATTCACTTATGATTTTAGCCCCAAAAGATACACAAATTCCGCAAAACTTTATCGATTCACTCAAAGGCGGCTCAACGGTTACAGAGCCAACTCCTTCGGCTGCCCCAACTGTCCAAGCGGCAAAACCAATGGCTGTACAGACCAAAGCAACCGGCAGAATTATGGCCTCCCCACGAGCTAAAAAAGCCGCCAAAAATATGGGTATCGACTTAGCCTCCATAGTCGGCACCGGGCCGATGGGCAGAATCACTGAAAAAGATGTTAAGACCGGACAGGTAAGGCCAGCGGCTAAATCTGCTCCAGCGGTCGCAAGCGGCGATGTAAAACTCGGAAGCACCATAGCGGTCAATCGTCTGCAAAAAATTACGGCTCAAAGAATGCTTCAATCCAAACTGGAAATTCCATGCTTTTATCTGAGTGTGAAAGTCGATGTTACAGATTTAGTTGATTTCAGGACGAAATTCAACGAGGCCAATAAAGTCAAAGTCGCATACAACGATTTCATTATCCGCGCGGTCGCGATTGGTTTGGAACATTTCCCCATTATGACCGGCCAACTCAACGGCGATACAATCAAGCTCGCGGACAGTATCAATATCGGCCTGGCGATTTCGGTTCCTGATGGACTGATTGCTCCGATAGTTAAGGACACACAGAAAAAGACCGCGATGCAGATTTCAGCGGACACTCAGGTTTTGATTGAAAAAGCCCGCACAAACTCACTGGCCCTTACCGACCTTGAAGGCGGCTGTATCACAATCAGCAATCTCGGAGCTTTCGGAATAGATTCCTTCATTCCGATAGTCGTCCCCGGCCAAGCCAGCATTCTCGGCATAGGCAGAATTACCGATACCTGCATCCCAAGCAACGGCAATATCCTCGTGCGCAAGCTTATGAATATGACCCTTTCAGTTGACCACAAGGTAGCCAATGGTGCCTACGCGGCCCAGTTCCTTGACTTGGTTAGAAAAGCACTCGAAGACCCGAAGAATTTCGAGTAAGCTTTTTTTGACAAAAACATCGAAGAAGAAAGTTTTTTATATTGTTATACTGCTCTTGATTGAAAAATCCCGTAATTTTCAATCAAAAAGCACCTTCTGTCCGATAAAGAGGGTATATGAAGGATTATAAGTTGTCAAAAGAAAAAATAGCTGAACTGGAGGCATTGCATCGTTCGTTGCGTGATAAGCGTCAGGCCGACCGCGTCAAAGCGGTCATTGCTTTATCCAAAGGGATGGCCGGCGGCTCAGGTCGCCGAGATTCTTCTTTTTGACGAGAAAACATCCCGGAACTATTTTGAACGCTATCAGCAAGGCGGTATCCGGCATTGCTGGATGACCACTATCCCGGCGCAGAACCGAAACTCGATGAACATCAAATGAGCGAACTTGAGGCATATCTCGAAGAACATATTTTCCCCGATGCCAAATCGGTTATCGCTCATATCTATCAACAGTATGTGGTCCATTACTCCGTCAGCGGAGTTACCGATTTACTGCATCGCCTTGGATTTTCCTACAAGAAGCCGACACATGTTCCCGGTAAACAAGACCCCGTCAAACAACAGGCATTTCTCGAAGAATATGAACAGACTCAAAGCAAGCAAAAGTCAAAACGACCCAATTTATTTCGCCGATGCCACCCATCCGCAGCACAACAGCATTCCTTCTTATGGCTGGATTAAGACGGGAAAGGAAAAAGAACTCAAAGCCAACTGCGGCCGCCAGCGATTGAATATCAATGGTGCGATTAACATCGAAACGCTGGAGCCAACGACAGGGTTTTATGACACGATCAATGCCGAATTCGACCATTGATTTGTTCTCTAAGATCGAAGCAAAACATCCGGAGGCCAAAAGGATTTATATCATTGTTGACAATGCTCGATATTATCGTTCACGTTTGTTAAAAGAGTATACCGAGGGGACGAAAATCAAATTGATATTTTTGCCGCCATATTCGCCGAATCTGAATCTGATTGAGCGGTACTGGAAGTTTTTTAAGAAAAAAGTGCTGAACAATCGCTACTATGAAACGTTTGGGGAATTCAAGCGAGCATGTGAGAGCTTTTTCCGGAAGAGAAAGAAATATTTGCCGGAATTGAGAGCATTACTGACAGAAAACTTTCACATTCAAGCCGCATAAAAACAGGAAAACTCAATCGTAAGCAGTATACATAGAAAAAATTTGGGGCTGACTTTTGCTGAGTCAGCCTCTGTTTCAGGAATTTTTCAAAGGGGTTTTTACTTTTTATTCATCGGAAGGCTCAGGCTTTCCGCGGTTTTGAGCGGAAGAATTGTTGCATATTGGGGGGCTGCGCTTAATATCCGAAGTGTTTGCAGGAAAATCTTTTTGGGAGTCTGGTTTCAGAAAAGTTTTTATGGGTCAGCAGGATAATCCAAAGCAGGATAAAGACAGGCTGAGTTACGGGAAATGGTTCGGCTTCGGGATTGAATTTTGCGCGGTTATAGGGGTATTCTGCTATATCGGGTATAAGCTCGATGAGAGGTTAAACACCAAGCCGTGGCTTTTTATAGCGGGCTTTTTTTTCGGTTTCGCCGGTATGATGTACACAATTCTAAAAGAGGTATGGAACCTTCGAGGCAAATAGAAACAATTTAATGGGGTGCTGTTTTGAACGCGGGTAAAATATGCGGGATACTGCTGTTAATTGTCGGGGCAGTATTTGCGGCCTGTCTTTGCGTCAGTATTTTGATAGGACGAGTAGCCTTTGCGGGCTGTGTTTGGGCGGTTCTGGTAAGCGGAATAGCGGTTTGCGGCAGTGTTATTCCTTTAGTATATGCTCATTTGTCGCGTGTGCCGCTGTCGACGGTTACTGTTCTTGCCGCCGGCGCGATAAGACTGTTGATAATGTTCGGCGGGGTCGCTATAATCATTTTTTTCATAAAACCTGATATACTGTGGTTCACCGCCTGGACGGCGCTGTTTTACCTGGTTATCCTGATAATAGAAGTTTGGGTTTTTGTGCGAATACTAAACAGAAAATGTTAAATTGAGGTTGCTTTTGAGTTTGAACGGACTATATCCAGTTTTATTGGCGGAGTTTGACCCGATTAAACCTCTGTTGCCGGTACCTCTGTTCACGTTTTCAGTCGGGTCGTGGCATATCATTGTGAGTAATCACATGTTCACGGTGGCGATTGCGATGGCGCTGCTGCTGATTTTTATTCCGATGGCTGCGCGGTCGAAAGGGCTGGTTCCGCGTGGGTTTAAGAATCTGATTGAATCGGTGTGCGTGTATTTGCGTGAGGAAGTCGCAAGGCCGTTGATGGGCGAACATACCGACCATTACGTAGGGTTCGTCTGGACTGTATTCTTTTTTATTTTAACCCTTAATCTGCTGGGGATGATTCCATCGGAAAAAATCGTGTATTTGATTACTGGAAGGGAAAACGGCATTGGGGGGCCTGCCACGGCGAATATCTGGATTACGGGTGGAATGGCGATTGTGTCATTTTTCGCTTTTCACTTTTACGGCATCAGGGAACAGGGGCTTTGGCACTATCTGGCGAATTTCGCTCCGCCGGTACCATGGTGGATAATGCCGTTTATTTACTTTCTGGAAATCCTAAGCTCGTTTATCAGGCCGTTCACACTGGCTATTCGTCTTTTTGCCAATATCGTGGCAGGGCACATGCTGCTGGGAACTTTTCTGGGTTTGATATTTATTTTCAAGAACTACGGTGTGGCGGCGGCGTCTGTTGTAAGCGTGGTGGTGCTTTCGTTTCTGGAATTACTTGTAGCGTTTGTGCAGGCATACATATTCGCGTTTTTGACTGCACTTTATATAGGCTCATCAATTGCGCCGGAACATTAAAATTTTATTTTTGGAGGTTTGAAAAACAATGGTTAATTTGGCAGGTAACATGTTGGCAGCGGTAGAAGGCACGAGTTCTGGACTGGCGTTGTTCGGAGCAACAATCGGCTGCAGTATAATAATTGTCGGTGCCGCATTTGGAATCGGCTTAATCGGCAGCAAAGCGGTCGAATCGATTGCCCGTCAGCCCGAAGCGGGCGGACGCATCTTCTCGGCGATGATTATCGCGGCGGCGCTTGTGGAAGGTATTACGTTCTTTGCGTTGCTGATTTGTCTATTCACTACGCAGAAATTCTAAAAAAGATGAAAACAATAACCATAATTTTGTTCACGCTGTGCATTTGTTCCGCGGCGTTTTGTGCAGAAGAAGGGCATGCGGCGGAGAACCCGGGCATTTTCAGCGGTACGTTTGCCGACGCGTTATGGACAGTGATAGCCTTTGTTGTGCTGATGATAGTCCTGGGCAAAGTCGCATGGAAACCCATACTCAATGGGCTGAACGTGAGGGAAAAGCATATTCAGCAGCAGATAGAAGACGCAGAAAAGGCTCGAATGCTTGCGAAAAAGATGCTTGAAGAATCAAAAGAGCAGGGTTTGCAGATTATTAAAGAGGCGACCGACAGGGCAATCCGCCACGAGCAGGAGCTTACAGAAAAAGCCAGACAGGAAGTACTTGGGATACGGCGCCAAGCCAGTGAAGACATTGAACACGCTCGAAAAGCGGCGACAGACCAATTATGGAAACAGGCAGGCGATATTGTGTTGACGCTTGGCAGCCAGGTCCTCGGACGAAAAATAGATGATAACGACACTCAGAAAATGGTACAGGAAGCTCTCGACAAAATCAAAGAGTGAACGATTTTGAATTTTAACATATGATTACCGATAATAAAATCCTGATATTGGCAGAAATCTACGCACAGGCGCTGTTTGAACTTTCCGAAAAGGCGAATAGTGTCGATGCCGTGATGGGCGATATAGAAGTGCTATGCCAGGTACACGGGCAATCGGGAGATTTCCAGACCGCCATCACCGCTCCCTTTTTTTATGAGGAGCATAAAAAAGTTTTGCTGTCTAAAATGTTCGGCGGGAAGTTTAATTCTCTTACGTTAAATTGGCTGATGGTAGCCGCTCAGCATAGCCGGCTGAGGTTTTTATCGCAGTTCTGCGAGGCGTACCGGAAACTATGGGAAGAGCGTCATGCGATAGAGCGGGTAAAAGTTACTGTCGCCAAACCTCTAACTCCGGCCGAGACAGAAAAAATAGCAAAGCAAATTGCGGAAAAATTAAACAGGGAAGTTGTACTTGAAGTGAGAGTAAAACCTGACATTATCGGCGGCATAGAAATTCGTTATGACGACAAAGTAATTGATAATACGGTTAAAACCAGATTACAACTCACAGTTAAAAGCATAACACGCAGAGGAAGAACAAATGAAATATGACGTAACGGAAATAATGAATATCCTCAAACAGGAGATAAGCCAGTACAAAAACAAGCTGGATGTCTCGAAGGTCGGACAGGTTGTGGAAATTGGAGACGGGATTGCCAGGATATTCGGACTCAACGACGCGATGGTCGGCGAAACGCTTCAGTTCGAGAATAATGTATTCGGAGAGGTGTTCAATCTGGAGGAAGATTCGGTCGGAGCGGTTATTTACGGAGATTATACCAAGGTCAAGGAAGGCTCGGATGTGCATACGACCGGCAGGCTGATGTCTATCCCTGTGTGCAATGAGTTGCTGGGACGAGTAATCAATCCGCTATGCCAGCCGCTCGATGGTGGGCCGGCAATCAAATCCTCCGCGATGAGATTCATTGAGTCAGAAGCGCCTGGAATAGTTCATCGTCAGCCGGTTAAGCAGCCGCTGCAAACAGGGCTTAAGTGTATCGACTCTATGATACCGATTGGAAGAGGGCAGCGGGAACTTATCATCGGCGACCGCAAAACCGGCAAAACCGCAATCGCGATAGATACGATAATAAATCAGAAGAACAGCAACGTTATTTGTGTTTATGTCGCGATAGGCCAAAAGGAATCTACCATTGCGGAGGTTGTGGATACGCTGAAAAGATTCGGGGCAATGGACTACACGATTGTAATTGCCGCCTCCGCGGGTGACAGCGCACCGATGCAGTACATCGCACCTTATTCCGGCTGCGCGATGGCGGAGTACTTTATGTATGAACAGCATCGCGATACGTTGTGCGTGTATGACGATTTGAGTAAGCACGCCATTGCTTACAGGCAGTTGAGTCTTCTGCTTCGCAGGCCTCCGGGACGCGAGGCGTATCCGGGCGATATTTTCTATCTGCACAGCAGACTGCTCGAGCGCAGCGCGAAATTGTCGGAAAAACTTGGGGGCGGCTCATTGACGGCCCTTCCCATCGTAGAAACTCTCGAAGGTCAGATTTCCGCCTATATTCCGACAAATGTTATCTCAATTACAGACGGGCAGATATATCTTCAAAAAGATTTGTTCTATGCCGGTATTCGTCCGGCCGTGGATGTAGGCATGAGCGTCAGCCGCGTCGGCGGCAATGCCCAGGTTGACGCGATGAAAAAAGTGGCATCGAAACTAAGGCTTGACCTGGCGGCGTTCTGCGAACTTCAGAATTTCGCAAGGCTTGGCACGGAGCTTGATCCCGCGGCGCAGCTTCAGCTCGACAGAGGTGCGAGAATGGTCCAATTGCTTAAACAGCCGCAATTTTCGCCGATAAGCGTGGGTGGACAAGTCGTTACTATTCTGGCTGGAACCGTGGGCATGCTTGATGACGTACCCGTTGGCCAAGTTAGTGAATTTATGACGGCGTTCATCGGCTGGCTGAATAAAGAACACGCGGAGTATATCGATGAAATAAACAAAACCAGTAAGCTGAGCGATGAGCTGGTGGGAAAAATAACGGCGGCGATGAACAATTATAAAAAAATCACCCGGCAAAAGGACCAAATTAAATAATGGCGGGAACTCGACAAATATTGAACCATCGCAGAGCGGTCGATAGTATTCGCAGGATAACGCGAACGATGGAGATGATCTCTACCGCGAGGTACAAGTCTTACCATAACAGGCGAACCGCCATCGTGGATTATCGTGATGCCTTGGCACGAGCGGGATATTTGCTTGTTACATCCCAAGAACCCATCGACCACCCACTACTGAAGGTGAACACAGTCGGCACATCAATTCTGCTGGCTATCGGCTCGAAAAGCGGTCTTTGTGGCTCATACAACACGAATATTTATCAACTTGTGGATGTGCAATCTCAACCGGGCAAAAAAACACGGCAAGAAACTTGATATTTATGCCTTGGACAGAAAGCTCAACCATCTATTAAACTATCATAGAATCAAGCCGGTGAAAGTTTACGGTGATTTTGACGAAGTGCCAACGGAATCTCAGATTGATGAAATAACACAAGAAGTTATCAATAAGTATATGTCGGGTCAGATTGACGGTTTCGGCATTGTGTATACGCGATTTTATTCGGTATCGAGCCAGCAGGCGCAAACGCTGACCATTTTGCCTCTGACCGAACTTATAGATGACCTTTGACGCACGCGTGCACAACGGCTTTATGGCCGTGGGGATTATCGTTCGAGAATTTTCATTTTTCTCCCTCGAGCAGCGAAATTATTGAAGGTCTTGCCCGATGATCATACGCTCTTCCATCCAGAGCTGTTTTATGGACGCAGCGTTAAGCCAGCATGTTGCGCGTATGGTGGCGATGAGAAACGCGACTGAAAACGCGGAAGATTTGATTAAAGAACTGACCGCAGAATATAATCGTGCACGACAAGGTCAGATAACGCGAGAATTTCTCGATATAATTGGGGGAGTCGGAGAGTTATGATGAATAAAGGCAAACTTGATACAGGTAATCGGAAGTATGTTTGACGCTAAATTCGAACCGGATCATGTTCCGGCGGTCTATAACGCTGTTGAAATACATGGCGATTTGGGAAGCGGCAAAACCGTTCTTCGCGGAGAGGTGCAGCAGCATCTCGGCGGCGGCAAGGTACGGGCAATTGCGCTGGGCAGCACGATGGGGTCTTTGCCGCGGTATGGAAGTGATTGATACCGGCTCGCCGCTGACTGTGCCGGTAGGGCCTGAGACACTCGGCAGAGTATTTAATCTGCTTGGGGAACCGATAGACGACAGGGGACCTGTCAATGCAAAACTTAAAATGCCCATCCATCGCGAGCCGCCAAAGTTGATGGATCTATCGGCAAAAACCGAAATGTTTGAAACAGGCATAAAAGTGATTGATCTGCTGTGCCCGTTTGTGCGAGGCGGGAAAACGGGCCTGTTTGGCGGGGCTGGTGTGGGCAAAACGGTCATTATTCAGGAACTTATCGCGAGAATCGCGACACAGCACGGCGGATATTCGGTTTTTGCCGGTGTCGGGGAGCGAAGCAGGGAAGGCAATGACCTTTGGCTTGAAATGCAGCAGACGAAGATCGGCGACAGCGAAGATACGGTTCTGGAATCATACCTGTCTTGTGTTCGGGCAGATGAACGAGCCGCCGGGAGCGCGTCTCAGAGTCGCGCTTACCGCAATGACGATGGCGGAATATTTTTCAGCGAAAGCGGCGTGGGCGATACCCTGCTGTTTATAGACAATATATTCCGATTTTCGCAGGCCGGCTCGGAAGTTTCGGCACTTTTAGGGCGAATACCGTCGGCGGTGGGATATCAGCCGACGCTGGCGACTGAAATGGGCCAGCTTCAGGAACGAATCGCATCGACCAGAAGCGGTTCAATCACCTCAGTGCAGGCGATTTATGTGCCCGCCGACGATCTGACCGACCCTGCGCCGGCGACAACGTTCGCGCACCTTGATTCGTTTGTCGTGCTTAAGCGTTCAATCACGCAAAAAGGCATTTATCCGGCAGTCGACCCGCTGGAAAGCACTTCGCGAATACTGGACGCCAATATTGTCGGCAAGGAACATTATGACGTCGCGCAAACGTGCTCTGGAATACCTCCAGCGATATAATGACCTGCAGGATATTATCGCGATACTCGGCGTTGATGAATTGAGCAAAGAAGACCAGGTAACTGTTTTGCGTGCAAGAAAACTCGAACGGTTTTTCTCTCAGCCGTTTTTTGTTACAAAGCAGTTCATAGGGCTTGAAGGCAAATATGTCCCGGTTTCCGATACCATCGAAAGCTGCAAAGAGATATGCGAAGGCAAATGGGACCATTTGCCGGAACAGGCTTTTATGTATGTCGGCACTATTGAAGATGCCGCTCAAAAAGCGCGTACTCTTGCGGAAAGGTAAAAAGAAAGGTTTTATTTACAGTGGCAGGTGTACTTGGAAAAACATTTCAGTGTGTTGTAATTGCCCCGTCGGGCAAGCTGCTGGACTATGAGGTCGTTTCTGTGGTTTTTCCCTCGCACGACGGTCAAGTCGGCATCTGGCATAATCACATGCCAATGCTTTGCAAACTCGGGCTTGGGATAATGGAAGTGAAAGTTGTCCCTTCGGACATTGAAGTTTTGCCTCACAGCATATTTTTGCTGATAGATGGGGGTATCGGTCTGATAGGGTGCAATCTTCTTACGGTTATCGCTTATGACGCTGTTTACTTCCATAACGTAGAGCGTGAAAAAATAGAACGAATAGTCGAAAGAGCCAAAGCCAAATTAAGCACCAGCGAATATACTCCGCAGCAGCGGACGCACGAGACGCAGAAATTCTCGTTTTTGACGAAATTGGCCCAAATGCCGGCCAACACCGGGAATTAAGACTGGTACAGACTTTGGCCGCAGCCAGGTTTAAAGAATACTGTTATGTTTTTTTTGTTGCCACAGGATTATGAAGCCGGCAGGATTTCAAAAAAATAAAAGACTTGTAAGCAATGAGCAGTTCAAGGCGGTATTGAAGCGCAGGCTTTGTGTATCAGACGAGCTGCTTATATTGTATGTCGCTGAAAACAAATGCGGATATCCGCGGCTGGGTATTTCGATAGCCAAGGCCTTAGGAAATGCCGTTGAGCGTAATCGTATAAAACGGCTGCTAAGAGAATCTTTCAGGCAAACTCAGCGGGAGATAACAGGTGAATTCGATTATCTTGTTATGGTTTCGCCGAGGTTCTCGCAAAATACGAATAAAGCCGTGCCGCCCAAAAAGGCGATAAAATTATTAACGTTGGAAAAGGTTAAAAACTCTTTCCTGGCGCTGGCGGCAATGGCGGCATCAAAAAGTACTTAAACTGACCGATGGCCGGTTTGAGAGTTTAAAATTAAAAGTTAAAAGTTTAAAATTACGATCTTCAATAATATGGCTCAGGAAAATAAGCTGATTTCGGTCGGAGCAGCGGCAAAAAAAGCTGGCATTTCCGTCCAGATCTCTGCAATATTATCTAATGGTCGGATTGCTTGAGCCGAACCGGGTTACACCGACAGGCAGAAAGCTTTTCGATGAGAAAAGCGTTCTGCGAATCAAATTGATAAAAAACCTTAATGACAGCGGTTATCCACTCCGGGCCATCAGGGAGTTGTTTCTCCATGGCCGGACAGATTTGAAAGGGGAAAAACAGTGAACGACTATGAAACCATACAACGAAACCGTAATATTACGGTCGGCATTTTCGTATTGATAGGAATAGCGGCCTTTTTCTGGCTGATATTCAAATTCGGAAAACTGCCGGTCTGGATCAGCGGTTTTAAATCTTTCCAGGTTAAGATTCAGTTTCCTTCCGCACCGGGAATCTCACAGAATACTCCTGTGCGGTTCTGCGGGTACCAGATTGGCAGAGTGACAGATATAGAGCCGCCGCGAATCGTTGATAATTTGGCAACCCATCAGCAATACCATCAGACCATTGTCGTTATCGATATTGATAAAAAATATAATGACATTCCCTCAAATGTCGAGGCCAAGCTGATGAGCCGGGGTCTGGGCAGCGATATCGAGTTGCGTGAAATGCCATCAGAAGCTAATCAGCCGCAGGCCAGGCCTTTGGTAAAGGGAAGCATATTGCAGGGTTCGGCCGGTGTAACAAGCGGACTTTTTCCGGAAGATACGCAGAAAAAACTGGATGAACTGACCCGCAGCCTGATTGTTCTGATTAACAACGCCAACGAAATTATCGGCAAAAAGGAAAACAAAGACAATCTCACCGCCACATTGGCGCACATGTCCGATGTAACAAAAGAGGCTGCCCTGACGCTTAAGGAGCTTCAGAAACTGGTAATTTCCGGGACCGGGGCCAGTGAAGAACTAAGCAAGGCGATAGCGGACACCCGCCTGATTCTGGACAAAGTAAATAGCGGTGAGGGTACGGCGGGTCGTTTGGTCAACGACGGCAAATTATATGAAAACCTCATAGAAAATACTCAGCAGCTTCAACTGCTTCTTGGGGATATGAGAACATTTATTAACCAGGCACGCGAAAAGGGAGTAAAAGTCAAGTTCCAGTAATTGATGATTTATAAGTAAATCGGCGTGAAGAAGCCCGCTCTAAGAAAATGTGTGGTGTGGGATTTATGAAAAAATCAATCCTTGAATTTGAAACCGCAGGTTTTTTTGGTGATGTGTTCGGAATCGGTTCTGGGATATTTTCGGCAGTTCAAGGGTCGAAGACGATAAATGGCGCAATAGCTTTTGCCGTCGGGCTTGTATTTTAAAAATGGGCATGCTTTGGGCAGTTTGCAGCATTGGCCGCAACCGACGCAAGCGCCTTTTCTTTTGCCGGAAACAGGCAGCACTGATGTAACTGTTCTTTTTAACTTTTGGAGCATTAGGTTTTCCTTTTGATAAATAGTTTACAGTTTTTCGCTGCCGGCGTCCAATAATTTTACATTTTTTGTCCGCTGGGTTAGGGTGTTACGTGGTTTATGCCTTGCCAAATCAGTCGTTTGGAAATTAGGGTTGACTTATCGTTAAATCACGTTAAACTAACCATCTTTGTCAAAGGGCGAAAAGCAGGAATTGACAAGGAGATTAATAAGTGGCTTATAATTGTGTTGTTTTGATAAAGCAGGTTCCCGATACGAAAAGGATAACCGGCCAGGCGATGAACGATGACGGAACAGTCAATCGTGCGGCGCTTCCGGCGATATTTAATCCTGAAGACCTTAACGCATTGGAACTGGCTTTGGAGATTAAGGAAAAATTCGGCGGGACTGTAACGGCGATAACAATGGGTCTGCCGTCGGCAGCGGCGGTACTTCGTGAATCGCTTTATCACGGTGCTGATGACGCGGTGCTGGTTACCGACAGGCGATGTGCCGCAAGTGATACTCTCGCGACGAGTTATATTTTAAGCTGTGCGGTGAAGAAGCTTAATTATGACGTTGTTCTCTGCGGGAGGCAGGCGATTGACGGCGACACGGCGCAGGTTGGGCCGCAATTAGCTGAAAAGCTTGGGATTACGCAGATTACTTATGTTGAGAAACTGGTCGAACTCGAAAATAAAACCATAACCGCGCGGCGGAATATTGGTAACGGCTGGCAGGTTGTGAAAGCGAAACTGCCGGTACTGCTGACGGTAATGGACGCGGCGAATGAGCCGAGAGTCGCGGCGGCCAAAAAGCTGATGAAACACAAGAACGCTCTTACAGCGTTTGAAGCTGAGCAGAAGGTAAAGGCGGAAAACCCCGGAGCTGAGCCGGTGATAATAAAATCACTTGCCGAAAAAAAATGCGGCGAATTAAAGGCAAAGGGGCTGCTGATTAAACAATGGGACCTCGATTTCCTCGGCGCGGACCTGAAATGGTGTGGAAGAGATGGTTCCCCGACGAAGGTGCATCGCATTCAAAGCGTTGTTCTGACCGCTAAAGAGAGCAAAACCATCGAGCCGAGCGATGCCGGGATTGCCGATATGATACACGAATTAATCAAAGATAAAACAATAGCGTAACTATTTTTATTCCCGCAGGGATTTGAGGTTATAACGATAAACGAATTACGAGTTGTGAGATACGAAATATGATAGATGTTAATAGAAAAGGTGAAGTCTGGGTTTTCGCAGAGCAGCATAACGGCAAACTTTCGGATATACCGCTGGAATTGATGAGTAAGGCGAGGCGGCTTGCTGATACGCTGAAGGTGAAACTGGGTGCGGTTCTGCTGGGTGATAAGGTTAGCGAACTTGCGCCAGGCTCATTCAATATGGCGCAGACAAGGTATATCTGCTCGAACACCCGCTGCTTGAGCATTACCAGACGAACAGCTATGCAAAGGCGATTTACGATTTAATTCACAAATACGAGCCGCAGATTGTGCTTTACGGGGCGACAATAACCGGGCGAGATTTCGGCCCGCGAATTGCAAGCGCCGTAAAAGCAGGTTTGACTGCTGATTGTACAGACCTTCAGATTGGGTCTCACCAGCTTAGCGGGAACGGTCAGCTTTATGAAAACCTGCTCTTCCAGGTAAGGCCAGCTTTTGGCGGAAACATTATTGCGACTATTATAAATTACGACCGATGGCCTCAGATGGCTACTGTCCGAGAAGGCGTTATGCCGATGCCTCAGCCCGACGTACACAGAAAAGGCGAGATTATCCACGAGAAGACGCAGCTTATGCAAAATGATTTGCCGCTCGAAATTCTCCAGGAACACAAACAGCCGAAAAAGGTTGACCTCAAGGCCGCAAGGGTAATTGTTGCAGGTGGCGCTGGTGTTGGGAGCAAGGACAATTTCAAACTCGTATGGGATTTGGCTAACTGTCTTGGCGGAGCACCTGCGGCGACAAGGGCCGCCGTTGACCTCGGCTTTATTGACGGGGACCATCAGGTTGGCCAAACGGGAACAACCGTTCGACCCAGCCTTTATATTGCCGTCGGAATAAGCGGCGCGATTCAGCATCAGGCTGGTATGAATCAGAGTCAGAAGATTATCGCGATTAATAACGACCCCAATGCTCCGATTTTTCAGGTCGCCCACTATAAAATTCTCGGCGACCTGAATGTCATCGTTCCCAAAATGATTAAAACTATTAAGGAAAAGAGCGTGAAAGAAGAGAATTAAGCAGGAAAATTATGGCAAATTTTTACAAAGATAACGACGATATACGGTTTTTGTTTAAACATATGGATTTGGCCAAGCTGGCGGGAATCATCGAAGAGGATTTTCGCTTTTCAAAGGAATTTGATTACGCACCGGCCAACAGTGAAGAGGCGATAAGGAATTATGAAGTTGTCCTTGATTCGGTGGGTCAGTTAAGCGGCGAATTCATCGCTCCCCGTTCGGAGGGCATTGATCGTCAGGGTAACACTCTTAACGAGGACGGCTCGGTGAGTTATGCGGATGGTATTGCTGAATCGCTGGACAAATTGTCAAAGACTGAGGTGATGGGTTTTACACTTCCACACAGGTTTGGCGGATTGAATTTTCCGAATGTTATTTATTCGATAGCCATCGAAATGGTCTCTCGTGCTGATGCATCGCTGATGAATATATTCGGCCTTCAGGGTATCGCTGAAACGATTAACGCTTTTGCAAGTGAAGAAATCAAGCAGAAGTATTTGCACGATTTTGCAGCGGGCAAGGTAACAGGCGCGATGGTGCTTACCGAACCGGACGCGGGTTCCGATTTGCAGTCGGTAAATCTGCGGGCTTTTCAGGATAGTAACGGCAAATGGTTTTTACACGGTGTGAAAAGATTCATCACAAATGGGTGCGGTGAAGTCCTGCTGGTATTGGCCAGAAGTGAAACCGACAGAAGCGGTGGACTTGGATTGAGCCTTTTTGTTTGTGACAGAGGGCCAAGTGTTCATATAAGACGGCTTGAGGATAAGTTGGGTATTCACGGTTCGCCGACATGCGAGATATTTTTCGACAATACGCCCTGCGAGTTAATCGGTGAAAGACAACGCGGGCTTGTGACTTATGTTATGGCCCTTATGAACGGCGCCCGTATCGGCATAGCTGGTCAGTCGCTGGGTATTGCGGAAGCGACATACAGAATTGCCCGCGATTACGGCGCAAGCAGAAAACAGTTTGGCGTAGCAATTGAAAAACTTCCAGCTGTTCGCGATATGCTTATTGATATGAAAATAGCGACGGAGGCCGGTCGAGCGCTTCTTTATGAAACATCAAGGGTTGTGGATATTGAAATCGGCTGCGAGAAAAGGCTCGAATTTAATCCGCCGACTGATAAGGCTCAGCTCCAGGATCTCAAGAACGATTCACGCAAATACAAAAGATATGCGGCGATGCTGACACCGATGAGCAAATATTTCTGCTCGGAAATGGCCAATTCGGTCGCGTACGATTCCATTCAGGTTCTGGGCGGCAGTGGTTACATGCGGGATTATGCCTGCGAACGCCATGCGCGCGACGCACGTATCACAACGATTTACGAAGGAACCAGCCAGTTGCAGGTTGTGGCGGCTGTCAGAGGTGTTTGCAGCGGTACGGCTGAAAAATTCATTACCGAAATGACAGAGCAGAGTTATACTTCAGAGTTGAGCGATGTCCTTGAAAAACTCCGTGAAGGAATGGAACTTTTGAAGAGCAGCGTGGAATTTATCAAAGCTAACGGCAATGACTATATGGACCTTTACGGCAGGGCACTGGTTGATATCGCAATTGCTCTTATTAACGGCTATCTCTTCTGCGGTCAGGCAAGCTCCAAAGTCGATATGGAAGTACCTGTGTCAAATGATAACGGCCAGGCCAGCGGCACAATGACTTCTATGAAGAAACGAAAAGCCGTAGTAGCTCGCAGGTACATTACTAAAAACGCTCCGAAGATTAAAGCTCTGGCGGAACTGATTAAAACCGGCGATAAATCCACCTTCACGGAATATTCCGCTTTGGTCAGCCCGATAGCTGGTGAATAAAATACTTTGGTATGGGAAACACTCTCATGCTCGGTGCTGTAATATTTGATTTTGACGGGGTGATAACGGATTCGGAGATTCTACATTTCCGCGCGTTTAATCAGACACTCGCTTTTTATGGCTTTGAAATCAGCCTCAAGGATTATTACAAAAACTACCTGGGCCTGAGCGATTTCGACCTTTTTACCCAGCTTATTGAAAATAAATTGATTAAGGCCGACTTTGCTGAAGTTGAAAATCTTGTCAGCCGTAAAAATAAAGTCTTTGAGAAACTCGCGAAAACCGATGGCAAAATTATTGACGGCGTTCGTGATTTTCTCGAATTGCTCCGTCAGAACAATGTGCCGATAGCAATCTGTTCGGGCGCCGTTCTCTGCGAGATTGAACTGATACTTAACGACGCGAAACTCAGGTCTTATTTTGAGATAATAGTTTCCGCTGAGCAGGTCAAAAAAGGAAAACCATATCCCGACGGCTTTCTCCTTACGCTGCGAAAACTTAATCAAAAGCACACCATTCCTCTTCAGCCGGGTCAGTGTGTTGTAATAGAAGATTCACAGTGGGGACTAAAGGCCGCAAAGGCTGCCGGCATGCACACAATCGCCATTACAAATTCTTATGTTGCCGCCGAGCTAACCCTTGCCGAAAAAGTCGTCAGCCATCTTAACGAACTGAAAATCTCAGACCTCCAGTCCCTTTGCAAAAGCAGCTTTTAGTGCAGAGATAATTAGCCGCGAAATTTATGGGCACGAGCTAATTTCTTTTATCATTTTATTACCAGCGATTATCTTTTTTTTGCCACACAGCAAACTGAATATAAGCAAAAAGAACCCCTGAAATAGGCAAAAGGCTGGTTGTTTGGGGCAGAGTAAGGGGATAGAATTTTAATATTCCGTCATAAGTAGAGTTGCGGGGGGCTTTTCGGCTCAACGCGTAAAATAAGGTTTATTTTTAGAAAGGGTATCAAAATGAAAAAGATGATTATTTCAGCAATGGTTGTCCTGCTGGTTGCGGGCGGAGCGTATGTTGTCCTGGCCAAGACAGAGCCCGGCGCAATGATTGGCCGTGCGATGGCGGACAGCAACGAAATGATGGCAATGCACAAGAAAATGATGGACGGTGGTATGCCCGGCGGCCCAATGGGAATGTGTCCGATGTGCATGTCGATGTGCCAGAGAATGATGCGATGTGAGGTTGTCGCGACACCCGATGGCGGCGTAGTAGTTATGACAGGCCAGAAACTGACCAAGTACGACAAAGACCTGAATATGGTCAAGGAAGTTGAAATGAAAATAGACACAGAGAAGATGCAAAAGGATATGGCCAAGATGATGGAGAACTGCCCCATGTGCAAAAAAATGATGGATTCGAAGAAGATAATGGAGCCAAAAGATATGATGAAATAAGCCGACACACAATGCCCGCGACCGCAGCCGCATAGAGATTAAAGCAATTGAGCAGCAGGCCATCTGAAGATAAAAGCCACGGCGAATAAGGGCATGCAGGAGCGCGGGCTATTTTTTCATCTGGAACTGGCTGGGGCCGATTACGTTGGTTTTGATTCTGTTTGTGCGAATGTTCCAGTCGATTCTATCCACGAGTGTGCCGTTGAGGAAGCACGGATTGTGTTCGTCGCCGGTAACATAAACATCAGAGGTGTTGGCGTCGTAGAATAAATCATTGCCGATGAATTGTCTGTTTTCATCCTCAAAGGTAATACCCCCTGTAGCGGCCAGTGCGGAGATTTCGTCCTGCCCGCCAACGGTTTTTGCCAGAGAAATGTCAATATGTTTGGCGGTAACTTTGGTCGCTTCGCCGTCTTTGCCGCCAACGATGGGGACATAACTGATATTCAGCAGTGTCGAAGCATCGGAGGTTTTCTGCGAAATGGCATCTGTAACAATCCGGTTTGTTTTTAACGAGTAAGTCAGAGTCTCGAAACCGTTGAGGAGAGCATAGCACTGTTTTTGGAGGCCGAACTTCATGGGTTTTTTATTCCCCGGCTCAGCGATTTTGGAATTGTCGGCAGCGATAAGGCCCGGTCCCATGGCAAGAACAATCTGCTGATTATTGTCGAAGTCGATTTTAGTGCATTTGAGTTTTGTAAAGCCGAGCATTTTGTCTCCTGCCATTTTAACAACGGTAAGGTATGCCCTACCGCCGTCGGCGGTTACACTGCCAATATCAGCGGATGAAGCTTTATTCTTTGTCAGGTTGACGACAAATCGTGGCGATGTAAGGGTATATTTCTGGTCGGCGCCCTGCTCTTTTTTGAGCATCGTGCCGGCGCAGTCGCCTTCAAAGATGGCCTGATTGGCGGCTGATGTGTAGGTAATTTTTTGGGAAGCGGATATCTTTACCGGTACGGGGGCAATATTGGTGTCTGCGGCGGTTTTATCCTTCGCGAAAAAAGAAAGCTCGGAACGGCCTGAGGCGAGAACGTTTTCGGAAATAATGCCGTAATCGATTTTTTGCGCAACGAAAGTAATTCTGCCGTTGGCGTCCGCGATATTTTTTGTGGTTTTTATATTCGGGTCATAAGTCTCCAATTTCAGTGGGGAATTTACCGGCATGAAAATAAGGCCTTTGTCGCAGGTTACGACAATCTCAGAAAAAGGCGATTCCGTTTTATTCGGTTCTGACTGTACGGATGCCGGTACAGCATTAACATCGAGGGTAACTGCTAATTGCGGCGAGGGTTGATTCGGTTCGTTGGCTTCGGGCTGGACAGTGTTATTTTTTAGCGATTTAAGAATGATGTCGCTGATGGAAAGTTCATCGGCGGTGATTAAATGTTCAGGGGTACTGACGCGGACGTTATCGAGAAGAACACATTTATACGTTTCTGGTGCGGCAGGCAACCCGGGAGATTGGTTTGTATCATTACTGGTAACTGATTCCGCTGCCGGCGGGCTGACAGATTCTCTTTTCGCCGATGGAAATAACTCTGTTTTGTTTTTATTTTTTATACGCAGACTCTCAAGACTGATGAGTTTCAGATATTCGATTCTTTCAGTACCTTCGTTATAGACCGCTTCAAGGCCTTTCCCGTTAAGCTGAATATCGGGAGAAACGAGTTTTACAGGGCCGGCGGTAGTGAACAGCGATTTTTCGCTGACGAATGTAATATCATCAAGATAAATAAAATATTCGCCTGTATATTTGTCTTTTTGCGGGGCGATGCTGATAACTACATTTCCAATCAGGGCGGCATCTTTTGGGCTGGGGGTCCTGGCGGCAGGGTCGATTGAGACGCTGCCTTTGTCGGCGGTGACGCGGCAGACGAAATTAGGTTTGTAGATGATACGATAGGGTTTTTCGATTTCCCATTCATTTTCGGCCTGGTTGAGGAGTTTTTCGAAGCCGAAAACGCCTTCGATTTCTTTTGTTTTGGCATTTCTTGATATATATTCAGCTTTCTGGACCGAACCGATTTCAACGGTGCCGACTTTGCCCTTCCTTTTGCTCAGGTCGCAAACGTCGTGGAGAAGTTCTGGTGGTCTTTGGGTAATTATAATGGGAGAGATATTAAACTTTTTATAAATCAGGAACAGAACAAAGACTATTGCCAGGGAAAGAATCCATATAAAAATTTTTCTCGATTTAATATGCATAAAAGGTCCCTCTTAATATTTATTGCAAATATCTTTTCATCAGTTCATTCCATTTACCTGTATTTTTAAGAATATATTCAACAACTTCTCTGACGGCGCCGTTTCCGCCGGGACGTACGGTTATGTAATCCGCGTATTGTTTTGTCTCCTTTGAGGCGTTGGCGACGGCGACGCCGAAACCGACGCATCTCATCACAGGAATATCCGGCAGGTCGTCACCGATATAAGCGGTCTGATGAGCCGCGAGTTTCAATTTTTTGAGCAGCCTGTCAAGAGCGGGGAGTTTATTGTGGCAGTTCTGGAGAACGTTTTTAATACCGAGTTCCTTTGCCCTGCGCGGTGGATTTGGAATTTCTGCCGCTCAGGATGGCGATTTCAAGTCCGGCGCGCTGCGACATCCTAATACCATGTCCGTCAAGAGAATTGAAGAATTTACTTTCAGAGCCGTTATCATTGACAGCAATTGTGCCATCGGTGAGAACGCCGTCAACATCCACCACCAAAAGTTTTATTTCGGCAAAATTAATCTTTTGTTTTTTCTTCATTTGTTTTAGTTCATGTTATAAATATTTGGTGATATTCAGGGCAGTTGTTTTCATCCTACCACTTTTATCGTTAAAACATCCTGCACGTCGATTAAGCCAACCGGCTTATCGTCGCCGTCAACAACGGGCAGTTCATCAATTCTGTACTTATGAAAAAGAGCGGTCGCCTCGGCGGCAAGGGCATCGATTCGGATTTTTTTACAGTTCGGCGTCATTACGTCAGTGACTATAAATTCGAAAGCTTTTTCGCCCTGCCCGGTGATGAGACGCCGAATATCCGCATCGGTAATTATACCGGCGAGACTGCCCTTTTTATCGACAACCATCACGGCGCCGTGACGTTTGACATCGGTTGTTTTTTTGAGTAGCTGTTCGATGGTATCGCCTGTATTTACGATTGGTAATTTTTCTCCCGGCCTGAACATCATCGACTGTTCAACAGTCATTAATTTTGTACCCAGTGACCCACCGGGATGAAACCTGACGTAATCCTCGACGCTGAAATTACGGGCCTTCATCACAGTAAACGCCAGCGCATCGCCGATAGCGAGCATGCAGGTGGTGGAAACGCTTGGCGCAATGCCGAGCGGGCAGGCCTCGGTTTGTTTGCCCATGCACAGTGTTACGTCACTATGCCTGCTCAGGGTGGAGTCGCCGTCGCCTGTAATGGCGATGAGTTTGATTCTTAACTGCTTAACAAGATTGATAAGGCGGGTAACTTCATCGGTTTCGCCGCCATGACTGAGAACTATCACAATGTCATCTTTCCTGAGTCTGCCCAAATCGCCGTGGACAGCCTCCGCGGGGTGTAGAAAATGGCTCGGTGTGCCGGTAGATGCGAGGGTCGCGCTGATTTTGCGACCGATGATTCCGGCCTTACCGATACCGCTGAGAATTACAGAACCCTTGCAGGCATAAATCATCTCCGCGGCCTTGGCAAAAGACTTATCGACAATGTTCGCCACAGACATAATCGCCTGTGCCTCGGTTTGAATAACGTTTCGTGCGTAATCAAGATCAAATTCCACTTTCAGTGAGCTCCTCAAACTGCAACTTAAATAATAATACAGCCTAATATAGTATTATCAAATTGGCTTATAGTCAAAGCAAATCATGCTGCCTGTGGTGTAATTTCTCTCTGTCCTTATCTGGTTTAGGTTGTGATTAAAGAGCCGGTAAGGTGTTTTAGGCTGGTTATGTTTTTTCGCAGGCAATATTTTTTTATGCCGTCAACGATTTTGGCAGTGGTGTTTGGCTCCATGAAATTCGCAGTTCCTACGGCGACGGCTGAGGCTCCGGCGATGATAAATTCAATCGCGTCGGATGCGTTGCGGATGCCGCCCAGGCCGAGAATGGGAATTCCGGTATTTTTTGTCACCTCGTTATAAACTTTGCTGACCATATAGACGGCGATAGGTTTAATCGCCGGGCCGGAAAGGCCGCCTGTTCGGTTGGCAAGTGCCGGTTTTGCGGTTTCAATATTAATCACCATCGCGGTAAAGGTATTTATCAGGCTAAGGGCGTCGGCGCCGGCATCGACGGCGGCGCGAGCGGTTACGCTTATATCGGTAACGTTCGGCGAGAGTTTGACCATGAGGATTTTTTTGCCGCAGGCGGCTTTGACGGCCTTTGTTACCTGCGCAACCTGGATAGGATCAGTGCCGAAAGTTATGCCTCCCTGTTTGACGTTCGGGCAACTGATATTAAGCTCAAAGCCGGTGATGGCTTTTTCCTGTGCGAGACGCTCTGTAACGGCGACATATTCCTCGATAGTCTGCCCTGCTACGTTGACAAAGACGGCGGGGGAGAGTTTTTCGAGGATTGGCAGCTTTTCTTTTATGAATCTTTCCAGCCCGATATTCGCCAGGCCGATAGCATTGAGCATTCCTGAATCCGTTTCGACTATTCTCGGGGTGGGATTGCCTTTTCTGGGTTTAACAGTAATGCTTTTGGTGATAAACCCGCCGAGTTTATTTACATCTGTAAAATCCGCCAATTCATCGGCATAGCCGCATGTGCCGGATGCGGTGAAGACTGGATTGGCCAGCTTTATTCCCGCAAAATCAACTGATATATCAACGGTTTGTTTCATAGTTAAAAGATAACTTGTTTACTGTCAAAAACTGGGCCGTCTTTGCAGCAGAGCTTATAAATAGTTTCGCCTTTGTCGTCAGCTTTACATTCCACAGCGCAGCTCTGGCACAATCCGATGCCGCAGGCCATCATTCGTTCCATACTGAGCTGGCAGTCTATATTGTGTTTCTGTGCTATCGCCGCCACTGCCGCAAGCATCTTTTCTGGGCCGCAACTATAAATGATGGTGTCCTTTTCAAGAGGTTTTTTTCTGTTAAGCCAGTCCGCCAGGCTATGGGTAACAAACCCCTTACCGCCCAGTGAGCCATCGTCGGTAGTAAGCAGAGATTTTATTTTGTACTTTGTCAATTCCGCCAGGCAAAGCGATGGTTCAGGCTTGATTTGAGATTTAGCCGGTGCTTTAAAGGGCAGTTCCTTTGCGGTTTTAACGCCGACAAAGGCTGCTATTTCGATTCGAGGATGTTTCTGCCGAAGGAACTTGGCCAGGTGCAGCAGGGGGCCTGCTCCCATTCCGCCGATAACTAACAGGGCGGTCTTTTTATTTTTCGGCATGGAAAAGCCGTTCCCTAATGGCCCAATCACGCTGACCGAATCACTCGGAGCGAGCATTGTCATTCGCATACTCGCCGGTCCTGCCACGCAATAAAGGATTTCAACAAGCGTGCTGTTATTTTTTATAACGGTATCGGAGAAGCTGAAAGGTCTTCGCAGAAGGATTTTTCGTTTTGCGGAATCGGCGAACTTTTCGGGTATTTTTTCCTCCGCCGGCATCGCGGTATTTGACAGGTCAATCTCTGCGAACTGGCCTGGGCAGGTCTTTGCGAAGGCTTTTGCGCCTCTGCCGGCAAACCGCAGCGTGAGCTTAAAGAACCTTGTGCCAATCTGCCTGTTGCCGCATACAGCGGCGGTGAAAACACCTTTATTTACCGATGAACCTGTTGCCATAAATTTTGCAGTATAAAATTATAAAATACTGTTCGGTTACACAATGTACATGAAAACTTTTGTTAGTCAAGTTAATAAATAACGCCGATAATATGTAAGAGAAAAATTTATGGTTTCGGTCAGTTTTTATCTCGATGAAAAAAAATTGAGTTTTGCGGATAATTTTCTAAAATTTCTATTGCTAAATAACATAAGAATATTGCATAATCACCTATTTGTAATCTTTTTGGATTATATGAAAGGTTTAACAGGAAAAGAGACCGGCGCCATATTTATCCGAAGCCGAAGCCTGGGTACACGTAATAATGAGTAAAAAAACTTATAAAATTAAAAGTGGAATACAAGGAGAGCTAATAATGAATCTTGTTCCCACAAGGATTTTTTTGACCAAAGGCGTCGGGCGGCATAAATACCAACTCAAATCATTCGAGGAAGCATTGCGAAAAGCAGGGGTGGCTCAGCAGAATCTTGTGCAGGTTTCTTCCATTTTGCCTCCTAACTGCAAGATGATAAGCCGTGAAAACGGTATGAAGCAGCTTCTTCCGGGCTCAATATGTTTTTGCGTTATGGCCAGGGCGGAAACCAATGAACCGGGCAGGATGATAGCTTCTTCCATAGGAATCGCCGTGCCCAAGGACAGGAACAATTGGGGCTACCTCAGCGAAGTGCATAATTACGGTATGAACCAGCAGGAAGCGGGCGACCTCTCGGAAGACTTAGCGGCTGATATGCTCGGCACGACTTTGGGTCTTGAAGTTGACCCGAACAAGGACTGGTCAGAAAAGGAACAGGTCTATAAATCCAGCGGCCTGATAATCAGGACCTCAAATATGACACAAACCGCCTGCGGCAAAAAAGGAATGTGGACGACAACCGTGGCTATCGCGATGTTCCTGTTTGATTAGTTATGAAGCATTTTATAAATTTTGGGGATTTGCCAAAACAATACTCCGCTGTCGGTTCGTCAAAGACGGTCATCGTGCCGGTACCTTATGATGGAACAAGCACCTGGCTCAAGGGCGCCGACAAAGGCCCGGATGCCCTTATACAAGCCTCCGGCAATATGGAACTTTACGATATCGAGACCGATTCTGAAGTTTATAAAATCGGCATATTCACCGATAAGCCGGTAAAGCAGAACTCCTCACCAGAGGCGATGTCTCAGGCTGTCAAGCAGAGGGTCAGCGGTTATATCGGCAAAGGCAAATTTGTCGTTTTGCTTGGCGGTGAACATTCGGTAAGTATTGGCAGCATTGCGGCTCATGTCGAAAACCACAAAGATATAACAATACTTCAGCTTGATGCCCATTCTGACACACGGGAGGAATATCACGGTTCAAAATGTAATCATGCCTGCGTTATGGCCCGCGCCAGAGAAATCGCCCCGATTGTCCAGGTTGGAATAAGAAGTATGGACTCGAGCGAGAAACCGTTTCTCGAACAGGCAGCGGGTATTTTTCGCCGAGGATATTCACGGCAAAAGCGGCTGGATTAAAAAGGTAATCTCGAAATTAACTAAAAATGTTTACATCACAATTGATTTGGATGTCTTCGACCCCTCAATAATGCCCTCAACAGGCACACCGGAGCCGGGTGGATTATTATGGTACGAGGTGCTGGCTTTACTCAAAACCGTCGCCGCGAAAAAGAATATCGTCGGCTTTGATATTGTTGAGCTTTGCCCGAACAAAATCGACAAATCCTCCGACTTCCTCGCCGCTAAACTCCTCTATAAACTCCTGAGCTATAAATTTTCCCCCCGTAGATAAACCGTTTCGGTTATTTTCCTCGCCAAACTTGGCTATTCGGAAGCGAGTGCTGCGAGTGCTGACAAAATGCTATTTTTCTTGCAAAGGTGCGGAAATTGCTTATACTTCAAAGTTTTATAACAATATAAATGGTGAAGTTTGGAGCGTAAAATATGAATTTAATGAAATGGTTCCGTAAGAATAACAAGCGAATAATGGCGGTTGTAGTCGTTATTTTAATGATAGGCTTTGTCGGCGATGCGTATATTCGCCAGCTTGGCTACGCGAGGATGGGGCGAGGCAAAGTCATAGCCACCTATCATGGCAATAAAAAAATAACGGTCGATGATTTGCGAGCGGCCAGGCAGGAACTGGAAATTCTGCAAGGTTTTGGGGGCTTTGGCTTTGGTGCTGGCGATATATTACGAAGCATCCCTGCGCCGGGCTTTAATGTGCCAGACCTTAAGGGCTTTTTTATGGGCGAACTGCTGTTTGCCAACCCGCAGGTTTCCCCTGTGATGATTAGCCGGGTTGAAGACCTGATAAGAAGAAACAATTACAGCATAAGCGGCAAGCAGTTAAGTGAAATTTACAGTAAATCAGCGGACCGGGTAATATGCTGGATTCTCCTTAAAAAAGAGGCGGAAGAGGCAGGGATATACGTATCAAATGAAAACGTCGCCGAACAGCTTAGAAGACTTATACCTCAAATGTCCACCGGGGCGACATACTCCAAGCTGGTGGGGTCGATAATAAACCGTCACAGTGTTTCAGAGGACAAATTTCTGTCGATGTTCGGTAAACTTATGGCGGTGTTGCAGTATAGCTCAATGAGGTGTTCTTCTGAAGATGTAACCAATCAGCAGCTTAGGCTCGCGGCAAGTCTCAACAGCGAAACAATGGACGTCAATTTTGTTAAAATCGAGGTGGAACTGTTCAGCAAAAGTCAGGCTGAACCCTCAGCGGGGAAACTGGCGGAGCAATTTGAAAAATACAAAAGTCAGTTCGCCGGCAATCCAACTCAGGAAAATCCTTATGGTTTCGGGTATAAGCTTTCTGAAGCAGTCAAGCTCGAATATATTGCGGTCAGGCTTGAGGATATTAAGACCATAGTACCAGCGCCGACAGAAGAGGAGTGCAGGGATTTTTATCAAAAGAACAAAGAGCGGCCTCCCATTGCCGAGGAGGTGCTGGCGGATATTAACGACCCGAACAAGGCAGCCTGAGCGGCGTATTAAGTCTTATGCCGAGGTCGCCAATCTGATTTCAATGCAGCTTTTCCAAAACGGTGTAAACGCAAAAGCCGATAGAATAATGCTGGATGCAAAAAAGCTCACTGAAGCTGGGCTTGAAAAGCTGAATCAGGACATAACAAAACTCAGCGCAGAGGAATACAAAAAGCTGGCAGGTGATTATAAAGCCGCCGCCGAAGAATTGAGCGGCAAATACAAGATTAAAGTTTATGCAGGCGAAACCGGACTTCTCAGTCCTGCTGATATGCGCAGGACAAGTATCTTGGCAAGCTGTACGCTTTGGGTATAGGATATAATCCTGTGAGCCTTACGGAAATAGTCTTCTCGATAGAAGAATTAAAACTAAGTCATCTCGGAGTTTTCGATGTACCGCAGCCTCGAATGTATGAAAATATCGGTCCGCTCAAGGATATACGCGGCAGAATGTCTTTTGATTTAAGCGGTCACAGTGCCGCGGTTGTTCGTGTTGTGCAGGCACAAAAAGCCGAGGTTCCGGCAAATATAGACCTGACTTTCAGCAAAACCTCGATTAATCTGGGCAAAGCGGATTCAAATGACGCGGCTAAAGAGACTTATTCCGTTAAGGGGCTTGTTGTCGAGGATTTGAAGAAACTCGCGGCGATGGAAACGGCAAAAAACAAGGCGAATGAATTTATTTCACTGGCATCGAAAGAGGGGTGGAAGGCGGCATCTAAAAAATTTGAAGAGCAGTACGGTCAAAAAAGCAAACAAAATCCCGCTGAGGCGAATGATTTTCAAATACAGGAATTCAAACGATTGCGCAGGACATGTGATGCCGACTTAGAGGCTCTTGCGATGCAGAACTTTGGGCGGGCGGAATTTCGCCTGATTATGGATGATTCCAAAAAGGAACGTCAGCTCACGGATAAAATTTATTCTCTTATCCCCGCGGATGCTAACAGTCCGAAATCTTTACCGATAGTTATGGAATTTAAACCGGATATGGCGTATTTAGCCATCCAAAAGCTGACGGTTCGCCGTCTCAACGAAAACGAATTTGGCAGTATCAAGGGTATCGAGGCCTTCAAGCAGGATATTAAAAAGTCCCAGAGTCTGGCCGCTGTGTATTTTAACCCACAGGATATTCTTTATCGCACAAATTACAAAGCGACTGAGGATGCCAATAAGATTCAAATACCGATGCCCGAAGAGATACCTATGGATTTTGGCGACTAAGGTTTCTTACGCAGCTAATGAAAAAACAGGACCAAATTTCGCAGATGTTTTTCGTCGCCGCCGCCGGATGGATATTACCAGGCGGGGGATATTTCCTGTTAAAAGAAAACAAGCGGGCGACAATTATACTTTTTTCTATCGTTCTGACATTTTGCCTGGGTTTATATATCGGCTCAATCGGCGTTGTTGACCCGGTCAATACGTGGCCTTACCTGGGACAGATGTGCACCACGCCGATAGTGGCGATTTTGGGGCATTATACGGTCGGCGGGCAGTATGATGTGTATGGAAAACCCAACGAAATCGGCCAGATTTATACTGTTATCGCCGGTCTGCTGAACCTTTTGTGCATTGTAAATTCTGTGCAAATGGCACATGTCCGAAGTATGGAAGCAGGAAACTAAAAATGACGGCTGGAATTATATCTTTGATTGCGACTTTTACCATTCCACAGGATATCAGCACGAACCCTCAGGCGATGTTGTGGCTTCTGCCGCTGACGGCGGCGATAGTAATCGCCTATAAAGCGACGAAAGTGCAGGAAATAACTCTAATCGGCTTTTTTAGAGAAGTTATAATATTATTCGGCTCCATAATCGGTTTTATGGCGATTGCCGCTGTTATTTTACTTGCGGCGGCTTGGCTGATTAACACATAATCTAACAGACCTGCTTTGCTTCAACCCTCTTAGTCTGACATTGTGCCTTCAACCGCACCGAGTTCAGCCAGGGCATTAAAGGCAGCTTTTTGTTCTGCCTCTTTTTTGGTTACACCCCATGCACTGGTAAAATGACGCGAAGCAATAACCGCCTGTATTTCAAAGCATTTGCTGTGGTCAGGGCCTTTTTCATCGAGCAGCCGGTAAACCGGGGTAGTATTAAAATGCTGATGGGCATATTGCTGCAGGACGGATTTGAAATTGCCCTGGGACTGCTGTGCATCAGCCTGGCGGACAAATTCGCCAAACGCCTTCAAAACAAATTTTCTAGCGGCATCAAACCCGCCGTCAATATAAATAGCGCCGATGACAGCTTCAACCACTCCGGCGGCAAGTGAACCAGTCAATGAACGGCTCAACATCATACCCTTGCCGACTTTCAAAAACTGTACCAGGCCAAGCTGTTTGGCAACTTTTGAACAAATCCGACGTGAGACAATCGCACTTTTTATTTTTGTAAGACTGCCCTCTAAATAGTTTGGGAATTGCTCGAAAAGGATTTGACAGATAACCACACCGAGGACGGCATCGCCGAAAAATTCGAGTCTTTCATTGCTTAAAACCCGCTGTTCCACCGCTGAAGAATGCGTTAATGCCTTCTGCAGCAAATCGGCATCGGAGAACTTATAACCTGTTATTTGCTCAATACGTTGCAAGGTCTCTTGTTCCATCATTCCGCTTTTTTAACTAATTTTACTCTATGTGTCAAGCCTTTAATATCCTGCACCTGGGATACGATGTTCCCTTCCTATCCCATATTTTTTGTAATGGGTCAGTTATGGGTGGGAGATATTGATTTTGCTGTAAGTATTAAGGTGCTCAAGTTTATGGCGTAGGATTTCCGATAAAATCCACAGTTTGATGAGATAAGACAAACAAATCGGGAATAAACGCAGATGATTTACTGTCAGCAATGCCTTGAAAAACAACGTAAAATCGATGAGCTTCAGGAACAGATAGTTTCACTCAAGGCAAAATTACGACACAAGGAAAGGACAGCCCAAGAAGGTTTTTTCGGCTCATCCACGCCATCCGCTAAAATTCCCATTAAGCCGAATTGTCAGATAGAACACACAAATAATTGCGGCGGAGGCAAAACAGGTCATAAAGGTCACGGCAGAACCGGTGTCTGTGAAAAAGATGCGGACTATGTGCAAAGGGTTGAGGCAGCCGATATATGCCCTGATTGCGGAAGCGTTTTGGAGAACAAAGGCACAAGACAACGAGCGGTAATTGATTGCCAGCCTGTTAAGATAAAAAAGCTTCTGTATAATTTGGAACGCAAGTATTGTCCGCGATGCCAAAAGGTAGTTGCCGCCAAACCTCCTGGTGTTCTGCCAAAGTGTTTATATTCGAATAATCTGCTTGTCTATGTGGCAGTACAGCACTATATCTATGGCAATACACTGGGTCAGATAGAAAAACAAACAGGCATCGGCTACAGCAGTATAGTTGACGCTTTGCACCAGTTGGCAGGGATATTGAAAGATGTTCCCAAATCACTCATAGAAGACTATCGCAAGGCCGCTGTTAAGCACGCTGATGAGACTGGTTGGCGGACAGACGGCCAGAACGGTTTCTCGTGGCTGTTTTGCACGCCTGATATTAGTATCTTTCGATTCCGCTCCAGCCGTTCTGCCCGTGTAGCCAAAGAGGTTTTTGGCGAAAAGCCCTTGCCGGGTGTTCTGGTTGTGGATCGCTATAACGGCTACAATAGGATGCCTTGTAAGATTCAATATTGTTATGCACATCTATTGCGTAATGTTAAGGATTTGGAAAAAGATTTTCCCGAAAACGTGGAAATCAGGTCTTTCGTTGAAGCGTTGGTCTCCCAGTTGGCTAATGCAATCAGCCTTCGCACATTAGATATAACAGACCGACAGTTTAAGCGGCAGGCAGCTAAAATTAAGAGAGCCATCATCGATATTGTTAATCACCATGCCAACCATCCGGCCATCCAGAATATGCAGGATATTTTTCGTGAAAAGGCCGATAGGCTTTACCACTGGGCCGATGACCGTAAGGTACCGGCAGATAACAATTTGGCTGAACGGGAACTGCGTCCGCTTGTTATTGCCAGAAAGATAAGTTTCGGCTCTCAATCTGAAGATGGGGCAAAAACGCGTGAGATTCTTATGACGGTATTACATACTATGCGAAAAAGATGTCCGGATGTTGTTGATGCCTTCAAGTCTGCACTCAACAAACTTGCCGAACAGCCTGATATAGACCTTTCCAAAGTTCTCCTCCGTGCCGACTCATCATAACCTGCACCTGCCCACCCATAACTGACCCATTACTATTTTTTCCTGAATTTTCTTGAAAATGGCTTTTGGCTTTGTTAGATTATGTTTTCTTATATAAATTCTGTTAGCTTAAATCGCGGAAAATCCGGTTCATTTTGGGCCGGTTTTAAGAAAAATGGATAAAACCGGTTAGGATAATTCAAAAGCTAAAGAAAATAAAATGAAGAAACTAACATTCGGTGTAATCGTTGGAAACAGAGAGTTTTTCCCAGACGCCGCCGCTGGCGTTATAGGCTGTTACGCAGGCCAAGGCGCATTCACGAACGATAAACTCGACACATTTGGTGGTTACGGCGTGATGAAAGTCCAGAACCTTCAGGGTCTTTTGCAGTATATATGCAATATGGGTTTTGAGCATCACATTGCGGTAAACATCTCGCAAAAGGCCGACGCTGTTGTCGAAGCTCTTGAAAATTATATGGGCTGGGAAGTTTATCGGCACGAATAAAAAAACTAAAAACTTAAAACTAAAAACTATCAAAGATGTATATTATACCGGCGATTGACCTGATAGATGGAAAGTGTGTCCGACTTATTCAGGGTCAATACAACCGCCAAATAACTTACAGGGACGTTCCAAGTGAGCAGGCTCGTGAGTTTGCCGCCGCCGGCGCAAATGGCTGCACATTGTCGATTTGGATGGCGCAAAGGCAGGTAAGCCTGTAAATACCAAGTCCATAGCCGCCATAGCGGGCCTGGGCAGTTTAAAAATTGAAGTGGGTGGCGGCATCAGAGACGAAGATTCCATTAAACAATTACTCGACATAGGCATTGAACGCGTAATAATCGGCACAAAAGCGGTCAGCGATTTTGAGTGGTTCGCCTCTATGGCGGAGCGATTCAGCGGAAAACTTGCACTTGGTCTCGATGCTCGCGGCTCAAAAGTTGCCACGCACGGCTGGACTGAGGATAATCCTGAAGAACTCCTCGATTTCGCGTTAAAAGCCTCAAAATTGCCCCTGGCGGCGATTGTTTATACCGACATAACCAAAGACGGAATGATGGCTGGGCCTAATTTCGACCGGACAAAAGCTCTGGCCGATGCGGTAAAGATTCCTGTTGTTGCTTCTGGAGGCGTTACAAAAATAAACGATATTAAAAAACTCAAAAAGCTGGGCAGAATAGAAGCAGCGATTATCGGCCGCGCACTTTATGAAGGAACTCTCAATCTTGCCGATGCCATAAAAGCGGTGTCGGAAAATCCATAATGATTAAAAACGTTGATAAATATTCTGTTTTTATTTACTTGGCGATAGCGATTGTTACCGCTGGGGCTTATTACGGTGTTGCGAATTATCAATTCGTTAACTTCGACGACAGTGATTATGTTGTTAATAATCCACAGTTTAGTAACGGCTTTACACTCGATAATATCAAATGGGCTTTCACTGCAGGCCACGCCGGCAACTGGCATCCGCTGACGTGGCTTTCACATATCCTCGACTGCAGGCTCTTCGGCCTTGATGCGGGCAAACATCATATCGTTGGTCTTCTGATACACATAGCAAACGCTTTGCTGTTTTTTGCGCTTCTGAGGAAAATGACCGGGACACTTTGGCAAAGCGCCTTTGCGGCGGCTCTGTTCGCACTGCACCCGTTGCGTGTCGAATCTGTGGCGTGGGTTGCCGAACGCAAAGACGTTTTAAGTACTCTGTTCTGGATGCTGACGATGCTCGCGTATGTCAGCTACGCGAAACAGCCGAAACTTTGGCGATACTTCCTGGTGCTTGTGCTTTTTGCGCTTGGTCTTATGACAAAACCAATGCTCGTAACTCTGCCTTTCGTGCTCCTGCTGCTGGATTACTGGCCTCTGGAAAGATTAAATTGGAAGAATAATAAGATAAGTCAAAAGCCGCCGAAGCAAAAAACGAAAACTATTCCGCAGTACTATTCCGCGGTATGGCTAATCACTGAAAAAATACCTCTGTTTATAGCTGTTATAATTTCAAGCGTTATAACATTTATCGTCCAGCAAAAAGGCGGTGCGATGGACACGGGCTACAGTTTTTCGCTAATCTCCCGAATCGCCAATGCGCTTATAGCTTACGTCACCTACATACAGAAAATGCTCTGGCCAAGCGGCCTGGCGCCATTTTATCCGCATCCCGCCGATAACGTGTCGCTTTTGTACGCGGGCTTGTGCGCGATAATGCTGCTTGCCGCTACGGTGCTGGTAATCATATTCGGGCGAAGATTCAAATATCTCCCTGTGGGCTGGTTCTGGTATCTTGGAACGCTCGTGCCGGTTATCGGAATTATACAGGTAGGCGACCAGGCTTACGCCGACCGATACAGTTATATTCCCCTGACGGGTTTATTCATCATCATCGCCTTGGCAGTGCCATCCCTGTTTGATAGATTTCTGAATGTTCCGAATAAAAAATTAATACTCACTGCCTCGACGGCAATCGTCCTGACGGTATTGTCTGTATGCACTTTTATTCAGCAGCATTACTGGCACGACAGCATCACCCTTTTTGAGCATGCAATCAATGTAACAAAGGATAATTACGTCGCTCATTTTTGTATCGCCGACCCGCTTCGCGAAAAAGGCAGGGTCAAAGATGCGATTACCCACGATAAAGAATGCCTTAGAATCAAACCCGATTATATCAGAGGGCTTAACAGTCTTGGCCAGGCCATGATTGAAACTGGTCAGCTTGATGAAGCCGTCAAATATTTTGATGCCGCTTTGAAACTCAGACCCGATTTATACCAGGTGCATACCAATCTCGGAGTCGCTCTTGTCAAACTGGGCAAATTCGATGAGGCTATAGTACATTATCGAGCGGCGCTGCAATCGAGTAATTTGTCTTTAATACATTTAAACCTTGCTTTTGCTTTGCGGGCCAAAGGCAATATGGAGCAGGCTGTTCAGGAATACTCTAAAGTTCTCATCGCAGAGCCCGCAAATGTGTCCGCTCATTACGAATTAGGTGTAACCTTTGCCGAGATGGGAAAACCCGAACAGGCCATTATGCACCTCAGTAAAGCTCTTGAAATCAATCCCAACCTGCCGGATGCGCACAACAGCCTCGGATATGTTCTCGCTCACACTGGCAAATTCGATGAGGCAATAGGCCACTGCAACGAGGCGCTGTGTTTGCAGCCCAATTTCGTGGAAGCTCGCTCGAATCTTGGCTTTGCTTTTTTATGCCAGAATAAGCTCGATTTGGCTATCGAAGAATACAGAAAGGTTCTCAATGCTCTGCCGGGAAACTACAATACATACAACGATTTGGGAGTTGCATTATATAAGCAGGGCAAAATCGACCAGGCTATTGAACAATTTAAGCAAGCGCTCCTGATAAAACCCGATTATGCAGATGCCAAAAACAATCTTGCGACAGTGCTGGCTATACAACAGCAGGGTGGTAAGTCAGGACAGGCAGAGGCCGCTCCGACGGTTCCGCCAAAATCCGATTAGAACTCCGGAACAGCTTGCTTTCTTAACAATATCGGTAATAATACGCTAAATTTAATATAAAACCCTTATGTATAAACTATCGCAAAAAACAGCAGTGTACTCGACTTATTTCGCTTTGGCGATTGTAACGCTTGCAGTCTATTGGCAGGTTAGCAAACACGATTTCCTCAACTACGATGATTCAAACTATATCACTAAAAATGAGCATGTAACGACCGGCCTGACTTATGACAATATTATATGGGCTTTCACCTCGTATTATGCCAGCAACTGGCACCCGCTGACATGGCTTTCGCATATGCTCGATTGCGAATTGTTCGGCTTAAAACCCGCGTGGCCTCATATCGAAAATCCGCTGCTCCACCTTGCAAATATCCTGCTGCTCTTTGCCATCTTAAAAAGAATGACCTCCGCTATTTGGCAAAACGCTTTTGTAGCGGCACTGTTCGCTCTTCACCCGCTTCATATCGAGTCGGTCGCCTGGATTGCTGAGCGAAAGGATGTTTTAAGCACACTCCTTGGGCTGCTGACAATACTGGTCTATACCAGTTATGTAAATAAACCCAAGCCGGCCAGTTATCTCCTGGCGATTTTGCTCTTTGCTCTCGGCCTCCTGGCTAAGCCTATGCTTGTAACTCTGCCTTTCATACTTTTGCTGCTTGATTATTGGCCTCTCCAGCGTTTTCAATACGACCAGACATTCAAAAATAAAACCGAATCTGCAAAAAAACGCCCCGGATGGCAGCGACTGCTTGTTGAGAAAATCCCGTTTTTTGCTCTTTCGGCATCCTCGTGTATTATTACTTTCCTCGCGCAGCGTGCTGGCGGCTCGGTAGCCCAGATTGATATACTCCCGATAAGATTCCGCGTTCCCAATGTTATCTTCTCTTACATAAAATACATTTGGAAAATGATTTGGCCAAACAAACTGGCTATATTTTATCCTCATCCTATTAATAATCTGCCGCTCTGGCTGGTTCTTGCCGCCGCCGTGCTGCTGCTGGCCGCGACTGCCGCTGTAGTTTACTTTGCACGGAAATATAAATATCTGCCCGTTGGCTGGTTCTGGTATCTCGGTACACTCGTGCCGGTAATCGGCCTTGTGCAGGTCGGTGGTCAGGCATTGGCGGACCGATATACCTATATGACTTTAACAGGCCTTTTTATTATTATCGCATGGGGCGTACCTGAGTTGCTCGCTAAATGGCGACATCGAAACGTAATACTGGCTGTCATCGCGATTTCAGTTTTGACCGCCCTTTCAACGCGAACGTATTTTCAATTGCGTCACTGGTCTGACAACGAGACAATTTTTAAGCACGCCCTTGATGTTACCAAAAATAACTCCGTAGCGAATATTTATCTTGCGCAGGAGTCAGCGAAAAGGGCGATATTGCGGGTGCAATATCGTATTTCGAGGCGGCGTATAAAATCACACCCGACATGCTCGAACTTGTAAATAATCTCGCATGGCTGCTGGCAACCTGTCATGATGAAAAATATCGCAACCCCCAGCGGGCCATACAATTTGCCGAACGTGCCTGCAAACTTACAAATTACAGTGACCCCGCAATACTGGATACGATGGCAGCCGCTTATGCCTGTGCAGGAAATTTCTCGCAGGCCGTAGTTTTTTCCCAAAAAGCTGTGGCTCTGATTCAATCCTCCGACGGCAAAAAACTCAAAAAAGATTTTTCTGACCGTTTGCTTTTATTCAAGGCAAATAAACCTTACATCGAACCCCCGTTCAAAAAACCTTAAATTTGGTTTTTAAATTCTCAAACGGACTATCTGTCTGTTTGAGTTAAGATTCTATCGCCTCCGTAAGCTTCTCACGATTTTTATGAAGCCATTTGGCTTTTCGCCTAATCATAACAAGAAAATCGGTCCCGCTCAAATGCCCGAAGAATCCCGTTGCCGCTATCGGCAAAACAGCCTCAGCGATAATCGTCTCAATCATCAGGTCAATCAGAGAATCAAGCTGAGCTTTTTCCATCGCAATCACCTCGCGATAGCCGTTAAGAAATTGCAGAAGCTTTGCCTGGTCAACATAGTCAGGCCAGTCGATGGGGTTCGGACGACCGCCCACAACGGAAAACTGCAGCATCCCGTTGGCCAAATCCGTAACCGCCGGCGCAATCCTGACAGACTCAAAGTCAAGCATCGCTATCAGCTTTTGACCGGCAAAAAGCATATTCCCAGGATGCCAGTCGCCATGCACAACCTGCCCAGGCCACGAATCAAAACCAAGCTGATTCGCCCTAACAGAGGCAGCGTTATACAAACTTGTCAGGACATCAACGGTTTCATACAATTTTTCATCTTTTTCTCCAGCTTCGATTATTTTAAGATACCGTCGAACTGATGTGGAATCGTGGAAGCTGGTCTTGACAGGTTTCCACTGGCTGGTAAACTCCGCGAGGCGGCGATGAAAAATCGCGAGCTGCCTGCCCGCCTCGATGGTCGCGCCTGCCGAACCATCGTATCGGCTGCCGGCTATAAACCGGAAGAACTCATAAATATGATTGTGCATTTGAAGATATGTGCCGCTACCGTCGGATAACGGCACAGGCATTGACGCTGGAAAACCTTTGTCGGCGAGATAAGCCTGAACCGAATGTGCGAACTCCACAATTTTTGTGTCGTCCTTGCGTTTGGGACGGCGTTTAACAAGAAACTTGCCCTTGTCGGATATAACCGCCATCTTTGGGGTACGGGCATTGCCGCCGAACAGGGTCTCAATACGATGAACTTTCCCGATATCGTAATGACTGAGAACCCGCGTTATCTCCTCATTGGAGAAATGTGCGATTCTTTTATGTATAAGTTTCGATGCTCCTGAATAAGCTGACATCTTAATACCTTTTCTTTAGGTAATAATTATGACGGGAATTAAATATTAGTCAATGAAAAATGATGCAACAACTTGGGGAAATCATTACAGCATACGTGAGGCTAGAAAAACGACCCCGATAAGAAGCAGGCCCGCTACGACACTGAGGATTATTAACGCCACTTTATAACGCGCTGATGGGGTCTTCTTCATATTCTTCCTCTTCTTCGGCAGGCTTAAGCTCTTCACCTTTGGCTAACTGGGACAGCATAGTATCATCAAATTTTTTCCGTGCCTGCAGCGGAGGCCTGCCATCGCGAATCGCTATAAGGTCGTCGAGCAGTTCTTCGACATTTTCGTATCGCTCTTCCTTGCGCTTTGCCATCATAACCTCGATTACCTCGGATACTCCAGCGGAAAGGGTTGTGTTTATATGGTCAGGAGGAATAAGAGACTCTTTAAGATGTTTTCTCATAACATCAGCGGGGTCGTCCGCCATAAATGGCACTCGGCCTGTTACCATGTGATAAAAGGTCGCGCCCAGCCCGTAAATATCCGCTCTGCCGTCAATGGTAACTTCGCCGCGAATCTGTTCAGGCGAAATATAATAAGGCGTGCCATAAGCCTTGCCCGCCTCGGTCTGTGCCGCCTCAATGTCCGCCGTTTCTCTCGCAAGACCCATATCCGCGAGCTTTGCTAAACCGACAGGAGTCAGCATTATATTCTTGGGTTTGACGTCGCGGTGAATCAGCCCCTTGGCGTGAGCGTGCGCAAGGGCGTGCGCAACCTGGATAATTATTTCCAGCGCCTCTTTCTCAGGGAAAATTTTACCCTCGTTCAAATCATCGAATAAGGTCTTGCCCTCGACGTACTCCATCACAAAATAGTGATAGCCGCCGGCCTCACCAACGTCGATGGCCTGAACGATATTGGCGTGATTGAGTTTCGCCGCTGCGCGACCCTCTTTATAGAAACGGTCAACATATTCCGGGTTTTCAGTAAATCGCTTTGGCAGAATCTTTATCGCCACAACACGGTCAAGGCTCAACTGCTTGGCCTTATATACAATCGCCATAGCGCCGGCGCCAAGTTTACCCAGTATCCTGTAACCGGGAATCTGATAGGCCGCGGTCTTGGTTTCCTTGATGCTGGTCTTTATTCTTTCCGCCTGCGTGTCGGTAACATAGCCCAACTCAACCATGAGGTCTTTCAGCATCACAGGGTCGGTTTTATAGCGGACTTTTAACAACTCCAGCGAACGCTGCAACTCATCGTTTGTGCAGAGACCCTGGTCAATGACCATTTTGCCAAAAATACTGTCGTAATTCGTTTCGTTAATCATCTGTTCTTTTGCTCAAAACCGCATTCGATTCATTAACAAACTACGTTAAATCTTATAATTATGTTTTATAAACCGCTAATGTCAAAGAAATTTTTGCGTATTATAAGAAAATACTGCTCATTTTATAAGTCGGCCTTTTCCTCGCCGTGGTTTAGCGGTTTTTCAGCCTTTGCTGTCTATGATAAAAGTAATTGGCCCGTTATTGACGCTGCTGACCTGCATGTGCGCACCGAATACGCCTTTTTCGACCGACACACCCTTCTGACCCACCAGTTCAATCGTCTTTTCGTAAAGTTCCTTCGCCGATGACGGCTCACCCGCCGCGTCGAAGCCCGGCCGTCTGCCCTTTCGGCAGTCCCCGTGCAGGGTAAAATTGCTCACCATTAAAATCCTGCCGCCAATATCCTTCACACTCAGGTTCATCTTGTCGTTTTCATCGGCAAAGATTCTCAGGTTGGCCAGTTTATCTGCTATGAACTCCGCGTCTTTGGCCGTATCGTCCCTGCCGACACTGACATAAGCCAGAATCCCTTTATCTATCTGCCCGACGATTTTACCGTCCACCTCAACCTTTGCTCCCGTAACCCTCTGTATCACCGCCCGCATATAATATCCTTTAGAATGACAAACAAATGATTGCTAAAACAAAAATCAAGCGAGGTTTTTGAGCAGCTTTATTACATCCGCCAGCCGGTTGAGCAGCAGAAAAAGCAGCGACAAAATCGTGATAATCCACATCGCAGGCTTGATTTCACGAATTTTCCCCGAAATCAGTTTAATCAGCGTAAAACTGATAAACCCGAACGCCAGCCCCGTACTTATGCTGTAACTCAGGCCAATCATTACCATTATGACAAAAGACGGAAATGCATCCTCGAATTTTCCAAAATCGATATGACGCACTTCCTTCATCATAAACAGGCCCACCATAATAAGCGCCGGCGCCGTGGCGTATTCCGGCACTATCCCAACAATAGGCGCAAAAAGCATCGCCACCAGAAATGCGCAGCCCGTAACTATAGAAGTCAAACCTGTGCGGCCGCCCTGCTCGATACCCGCCGCCGATTCGATATACGCCGTCGTTGTCGATGTTCCCAAAACCGCCCCAAGCATTGTCGCAATGGCGTCGATAGACAGGAGTCTATCCAGCCCTTTAATCTTATTGTCCTTATCTACCATTTTTGCCTGCTGACAGCACGCCACCAGCGTCCCGATACTGTCGAACATATCCATAAACATCAGCGTGAAAATGACACCGAAAAATCCCCATTTCAACGCCCCGAGAACATCCAAATGAAATGCGAGCTGACTTATGTTAAGCTCAAACGCAAAAACTTCTTTCGGCACTTCAACCTTTCCGAACACAGTCGCCAGCATGGTCGAAGTCAAAATTCCGATTACCAGCCCGCCGATGAGTTTTTTCATCTCGAACACAACCATAACAACCAGCCCGATAAGCCCTATCAAAACAGTAAACGTCAGCGGCCCAGCGGAAACAAGCGTGTTTTCATTCTTCACTATCACGCCGAGTTTTGTCAGGCCGATAAACGTGATAAATAACCCAATCCCTACCGCGATTGCCGAAATTAGCGACATCGGTATCGCCTCAACCAGCCTTTTACGCAGACCCAGCAGCGTTAGCAGCAGAAAAAACACACCTGACAAAAACACCGCCCCCAACGCCGTCTGCCAATCCATTTTTCCCGTGCCGACCAGAAAGGCGAAATATGCGTTAAGACCCATCCCCGGCGCCATAGCTATCGGCGCATTTGCGAAAATCCCGACAATCAGCGTTGAAACCGCGCTGACTAAACACGTAACCGCCACTGCGGCGCGTTTATCCATCCCCGCCGCGCTTAAAATCATCGGGTTTACGAAAATGATATAAGCCATCGTAAGAAATGTTGTTATGCCCGCTATGGACTCGGTTTTAATATTGCTCTGCCGCTGCCTTAATTCAAAATATTTCCCGACCATCTTTTATTCCCTTAAAAATTATCACGGATATTTTGAGCTAATTTTTATTGTCATTAAGAGGTTCAGCCGAAAAATCACCGATTGCTGCAGCCAGGGCAGCAGAATTCCTCGCCGCCATGATGTAAAATTTGTTCATATCTTCCTGTGCATTTTCATCCGCATTATCGCTTATACTGCGAATGATAATGCAGGGCACCTCCTGCTGATAGCATATTTGTGCCACAGCCGCCCCTTCCATCTCAACCGCATCAGCCCCAAGACGTTTCCGCAGTTCGGCACATTTTGCCGATGATGAAACGAAAATATCTCCAGTAGCTACCACGCCTTTTAATATCCCTGGTCTTCTTTCACCAATAGATGTCTTTATATTTTCAAGAGCGATTTTTTGCGCCGCCATTTCCGCGAATTTCAACAGCCGCTCATCCGCCGGGAAAAAAACAGGATTCATCTTTTCATTAAGAGGATTTGTCTCGCCGGTGTTTTGCATACCCTTTTCGGTAAAAATTCCCAAATCATGCTGAACCGTTTTTTCCGCTATGACTATATCGCCAGGCCGCAAATCCCGGTTGATTCCGCCGGCAATTCCCGTAAAAATCACTTCGCTCGGCCTGAAATGTTCTATCAGCAAAGTCGTCGTCATCGCTGCGTTCACTTTACCCATTCCCGTCCAGGCCACAACAGTATTTCTGCCATTGAGCTTTCCGGTCGCGAACATTATCCCTTCGATTTTTTGCTCCCGCTTATCGCTCAGTTTTTCCTGAAGTATTGCAACCTCTTTATCAAATGCCCCAATAATCGCAGTAACCGATTCTGACTTTACCGGCGTGGAAAGTGACTGACAAGAACAGTTCAGAATAATTAAGCTGCAAACAACAAATAAAAAACAACGCCGCACCATAAAACAGCCTCCCTGTATCTATAGTTCACTTTAATTTTTAAACTTTCAAACTGACCATCAGCCAGTTTCAATAATATACCCATCCCCTCGGCTTTTTCAACCCCTATTTTTACTGTTTAGCCGTGGCACCTGTGGCCACGGGCTTTTATTATCCGCTTCCTGCGGCTGGGGCCCGTCAAAATACAAACCGCCAGGACACATTATAGAATATGCCCAAAAATCCTTGCCAGCGTCTATTCTTTCCTCCCTCTCCGTACACTTCCCCCGCCATCTATTATCTGCTGATAATATTTTTTGGGTCTTTTGCGTTTTTTCGTGACCATTTTTTTGTTTTTTATACGCTATACGCTGTGCTTTTTTCTACCAACTACGAACTGCTAACTTTTTTTGCCATGCTGGCTGATTAAGAAGGGTATCCTTCGCCGCTTCACCTACGAACAGGAACCGATTTTCACTCGCTATACTGATATGGTGACAGTACAGATGTATTATCCATGTTCGTGAGCAAATGTAGCAGCCTGGCGGCTAAACGATGCGGGAAGGTTCAGAAAAGTTCAATATCGAGGGAGTGCGGCAATTTTTCAAGCGGGCAGCTGGCACATCTGGCTTTGGTTTTGCAGAATTCCTTGCCTAATCTTACTAATAGGGCGTGATATTCATTAAACAGGGTGGTATCCCGCGGCAGGTTTGATTCGAAGAGATATTTGAACTCTTCGTATTCGGCGCCGGGGGCTATCAGCCTGTGACGGGTAATAATGCGGGCGGTATAGGCATCAACCACGAAAACACACCTGTTAAAGGCATAAAGCAGCATAGAATCAGCCGTTTCCGGCCCGATACCGGTAATTGATAGAAGCTGTTCTCTTAATCTTTCGGTGCTGAGTTTTTCGACTTCAGCGAGATTTCCGGAATAGTTTTTAAAAAGCCAGTTGATGAAGTTTTTGAGTCTTTTGGCCTTTATGTTGTAATAACCTGCGGGTCTGATTAGGCCGGCCAGTTCGGAGATATCCATTTTGTAAAATTTTTCTGGTGTGAGTGAGTCCGTGTTTTTGAGGTTGATAATCGCCTTTTCGACGTTTGGCCAATTGGTGTTCTGGGTGAGAATCGCGCCGGTGATTATTTCGAATTGCGTTTCACCCGGCCACCAGTGCTGCGGGCCGAAGCGTTCATAGAGCAGATTATAAATTTCAGTAAGTTTTGCGCCTGTCATTTCTATCTTTCCGGTTTTCAAAAATCATATCGTTTTTGGTTATTGTAATTTCAATCCGCTTAAAGTAAACTTTGGAGCGATTTAGATGTAAAGAAAAAAATGGGATAAGAGAGAATTAAGAACAAAGAACTCAGGACGCAGAATAAAAAACTGGATTCTCGCTTTGCGGGAATGACAAAGAGTTTGATGAAGAAAAAATATAATTACGGCACAAATCAATTGTTCAATTTCGCCAGGGATTCTTATCTTGAGCGAACGAGCCGGCCTATTTACGCGATAGTTTTCCTTGTGCCATTTATAATTTTTTACGAACTCGGCACGATTTTTATCAACACGGACATATTGAATCAATCGCAGGTGCGCGTGGTAGCGTTCGTGTGGCTGCAGGATTTTCTTGAGTATCTGGGTTTTGCCAGCAAGTTCGCGTGGATAGCGCCGCCGCTGGCGGTGATAGTGATACTGCTGGCGTTTCAGATAGCTTCGGGAACGAAGTGGTATTTCTGGTTTGGTGATGTTGTGCCGATGATAGTGGAATGCGCGGTGCTGGCGATACCGCTGATAGTGTTCAGTCTTTTTCTGAGCAGTTCTCCTGTTGATACATCTAACCGGCAGTCCGCTGTAAGCGAAACTCTTGTACGCGCGGGTCCGGCAATAACGTGTTCTATCGCTAATGGTTATGGTGAGCCAGCGGCGGGGGCTGGTGGGAATTTCGACAATCAAAATATGATGGCAAGCATTGTTACAGGAATCGGGGCTGGAATTTATGAGGAACTGGTATTCAGATTAATTTTAATTTGTGTGTTAATGCTGCTGTTTCAGGATATTTTGAAACTTGAACAGAAGCTGTCGATTATACTTTCCGTATTTGTTTCGGCGGCTTTATTCAGCGCACATCATCATATTGTATTGACGCACGGCTATATCGGGCAGAGCATTCCTTTTAACTGGACTGCGTTCGGATTCAGAACGATGGCAGGGGTTTATTTTGCGGGGCTTTACGCGATTCGAGGTTTCGGCATTACGGCGGGCACCCACGCGTTTTATGATATTATAGCCGTTTTGATTAACGGCTTTTTCTTTGAGCAATAAAAAAATACACATATCGAAAAAATATTTCAATTTTTTTTGAAAAATTTGTCAGCCATTAGTCGTTTGATTTTCTCAGGTTGCGAAATAATCGTCCTATAAGGCGTCAAAACCGCATTATCAGTACTGATATTGCACTTGAAAAAGCCTGCCAATTTGTTGTATAATACGTTCACTAAGTTAAATATTTAAAGTTATAGTTCGGGGACAAATAAATGGAATCGCCGCAAACGCATATAGCAGTCGAAGAACTGACATTCAGTCTTTTCCAGAGACCTTTGCATCCCGAGCTTTTCCAGCTTTATTCGGAAAAGCGTCTGCAAACGGAAAAATACGAAGCGATTATATGGGTTACCGGCTGCACGCATGTAGTCAGCGTTTTTTCCGGCAACGTGTGTTTGAGCGAGGTTGTAAGCGCACCGGGGCAGATGCTGCCGCAGCGTGGTTTGATTGAGCGATTCCAATTTCGCGGACCGCATTCTCACAAATGCACACTGACAAGAGGTCTTAGCTATATGACCGATTTTCAGATTGAAAAGCTAAGTCCGAGTTTGTACCGTCAGACTCATACCGACCTTGAGCGTTTCGCGAGAAATCGCGGGGTATTTGTGAAGTTTCCGGAACAGGAGGCGGGTGGGCTTCAGCCTTTCTGCTATATCGATTTTGAGGCCAGGCAGAACGAGTTGCACATTCATTCATTCGCGGCTTACCCCGACCAGGTAACGATGATAAAAACACAGTCCCTCTTCGACCTGCATTAATTTTTTTTCGCCGCGGAGAAGGCGGTGACAAAATGTGAAGAGTCGTTCGTGAAGCGTGAAGCGGTTTTTATTTTCCAGCCTTTTGTTTCAGGATGAACATTCTTTCGCGAATTTCGGCGGCCATTCTGCTGTTTGGGAAATCATGTATAATCTGCTGACCTGTCTCGAATGCCTTTTGCCACTGTTTTGCGGTAACGGACAGGGCGAACTGGACGCCGAGACTGTGGAGCTTATTTCTGAAAACATCTCTGGCCGCTTCCTGTAACGCTAAACCTTCGTTAGGAGTCAGATACAAATCGAGTTCCTTAAGAATCTCAATACTTTGGTCGGTGTCCTCGTGTTTTACAGCGTCATCCCAGGCGGCAAGTAATGATTTCTTTCTTTCTCCTTTTTTATCGACTAACTTCTGCCGCATTTTTTGCGCATCCTCTGAAGCGGGGGCGCCTTTTATCAATCTTTCAATCAAAGCGCTGGCTTGTGCCCACTGGAAATTGTCGAGAAGTTTCTCAATGTGCGCGATAACCTGATTAATTCGTTCCTGTACGGTGGCATTGCGATATTTGATGACTTCGGCCTTTAGCTGCTCGGCGATTTTATGATGTGAAGCGGAGCGAGAGATTTCGTCAACTAATTCGGCTGCGCCTTCGAAATCCTGCTGCTGAAGCTTATCGAAAACGGCATCACGAAAAGACTGCTTTTCTGAATCATGGAACGCGATGGTTTTTGTAAAGTCGCTAAGGCGTGAGCTCTGGCTGAGCTGTGTCAAAGCGGAGAGAATTTTTTCGAGCATGCCTTCGGTGTTGGCGACCTGCTCGTTGCTTCTGCGGATAACCTCGAAGATTTTCGATACCACCGACAGAATTACCAGGCCGATAATTAACAGAATCGCAATCGCAAGCACGAGAACGACCTGGGATATGTCGCCGGAAGAACCCTGAAAGATATCCGTAAACATCGCCATCGCTCCCACCGCGGCCACAACGAGGACAATAATAATTGCCTGCAACTTGAACCGACTTTCCGTTCCGAAATCCATAGCTGCCCCTTTCTAAAAAATAGTCCTCTCATTCATCTAAAATATATTATACCGCTTTGGCCAGGTCTATGTCAATACCTGCCATTTGTTTTCTGTATCATAAGAACCTTATTCAGGTTGTCACGTGCTTTGGAATAATTCGGGTCAATCTGGAGAGCCTGGCGAAAATGGTTAATCGCTTCATCTAATTTTGCCGTGGTTTGATAAACAACGGCAGGCAGCGGCTTTTTATTCGGTTTTTTCCCGGAACTTATGAGCAACATTCTATCGTTTTAATCGCATTTCATCAATAGCCGAAATGCGAGAATTGTGTACACAATCAAACGAACATAATATATAATAATATCAACGGTGAATGGTTAAGTTTTATAGAAAAGGGGGCATATTATGAAAAGCATTAAACACATATTAGCGATTGTAATTGCGGTGGGGATAACGATCGGTTGTGGAGCGGCAAATGAAAATGGGGCAGAAAAACAGAACATCGTAGAAAGCATTAAAGAACTTGCATTTGAAAAACAAAATAAGGCTCTTATTGCCAGTCTGAATTTGTGTAATAACGAGTTTGCTTTTGACCTTTATGGCAAACTGCGGGCAGAGAAGGGAAATCTTTTCTTTTCGCCTTACAGTATTTCAACGGCGATGGCAATGGCGTACGCCGGCGCTAGAGGACAAACGAACATTGAGATGGCAAAGGCGATGCACTTTGAAACTGGAACGCAATTTCACAGTGCATTCGGAGAAATAATAAAATCCATCAACACGGGCGGCCAAAAAGGAAAATACGAGCTGATTACGGCCAACGCATTGTGGGGACAGAAAGGATACGAATTTCTAAAAGAGTATATTGAGCTTATAAAAACCGACTACGAAGGAAATCTAAATCAAGTGGATTTTATTCAAGAGACTGAATCTGCGAGAAACACCATAAATGCTTGGGTGGAAAAGCAGACTAAAGACAAGATAAAAGACCTTATCGCAAGGGGGTCACTGACGCCTATGACAAGGCTTGTTATCACTAATGCGGTTTATTTCAAAGGGAACTGGGCAAGGCAGTTTGAGAAGGACAGCACGGCAGATGCTCCGTTTAATTTGACTGACGATAAAAATGTCGGTGTTCCTATGATGAATAAGACGGCTGAATTCGGATATGCGGAAAAAGAAGATTTTCAGATTCTTGAAATGCCGTACGTGGATAATGAATTGTCGATGTTCATATTGCTTCCCCAAAAAACTGACGGTGTAGGCGAACTTGAAAAAAATCTTACGCAGCAAAACTTCGCAAAATGGTCGGCAGAGATGCGGAAGCAGAAAGTCATTGTTTCTATGCCAAAATTCAAGACGACCAGCCAGTTTGGATTGGCTGACACGCTTAAATCAATGGGGATGATGGAGGCGTTTACAGATAAGGCTGACTTTTCAGGAATGGACGGCAAAAGAGACCTTTTTATTTCGGCTGTCATTCACAAGGCTTTTGTTGAGGTGAACGAACAAGGCACTGAGGCGGCGGCAACAGGGATAATGGTTGGAGCTACATCAATAGGGATGAAAATACCGGTTTTCAAGGCTGACCGGCCGTTTGTATTTTTGATTCGCGATAACAATACGGGGGTTATTTTATTTTTCGGCAGAATTATGAATCCGAAGAGTTAGCTTTGGCGGCATTTTAAAAAGGCGTTTTTATGTTGACTTTTCGCGGGGAAATGGTAAAATGCCATATTGGCATATTAGAGGTAATCATACCTTTGCCCTGTATTTACTTAAGTTGAGATTCTATTATGGATATAAAACATATTCGCAATGTTGCTATAATTGCTCATGTTGACCATGGTAAGACTACGCTGGTTGACCGGCTGCTTTATCAATCGGGGATGTTCCGCAATGAGGAACTCGATAAGCTTGTGACCGGAGCGGGCGATCTGATTATGGACTCGAACCCTATAGAGCGGGAACGAGGTATTACCATATTGAGCAAGAACTGCGCAGTTCAATATACGGACCCTAAAACAGGCGAGACTTATAAAATCAATATCATTGATACTCCTGGCCACGCGGATTTTGGCGGTGAGGTTGAGCGCGTGCTGAAAATGGCCGATGGTGTGCTGCTTCTTGTGGACGCATTTGACGGGCCTATGCCTCAGACGCGTTTTGTTCTGGGTAAGCGCTGGAAAATAAGCTTCGGGTGATAGTGGTGGTTAATAAGGTTGACCGGGCGAATTCACGTCCTGATGACGTAGTTAATGAGGTTTTCGATTTGCTTGTTCAGCTTGGCGCCGATGACCATACGCTGGATTTCCCGATAATTTACGCATCGGCGAAAGAAGGCTGGGCGACAAAGAATCTGAAAAAGAAGAGTAATAATGTGCTGCCGATTTTCGACGCGATAATAAACAAGATTCCGGCACCGACGGGATCGCCTGATGAGCCTTTGCAGATGCTTGTAACAACGCTGGAATATTCTGATTATGTCGGCAGGATAGCAATAGGTAGAGTTTTCGCAGGTCAGGTGCGGCAAGGCGAGGCGGTAACGGTTATCGACAAGCAGGGTAAGCACACCATGCAGAAAATTCTGCAGATACACCAGTTCTATGGATTGGGCAGAAAGCAGGTGGAATCTGTTGAGGCGGGCGATATATGTGCGATAAGCGGGTTGGAGTCTGTGGATATAGGCGACACAATCGCCTGTGCAGAGAATCCGGAGGCGCTGCCGGTAATCGCGGTTGATGAACCAACGATGAATATGACGTTTCGTATTAATGATGGGCCTTTTGCAGGTATGGACGGAAAAATGATAACAAGCCGTCATATAGGGGAACGGCTGGAAAAAGAGCTTGAACATAATGTTGCGCTTCGAGTTGAACAGGGTGAAACGCCCGAGGAGTTCATGGTTTCGGGGCGCGGCTTAATGCATCTTGGAATCCTGCTGGAGAATATGCGGCGGGAAGGTTATGAGCTTTGCGTGGGCAAGCCTAACGTCATTCTTAAAGAGATTGACGGTGTGGTTAATGAGCCGATAGAAATGCTTGTCGTGGATTGCCCGGTTGAGTGTCAGAGTTCGGTAATCAGTCTTCTTGGCGACAGGCGAAGCGAAATGGTTAAGATGGATGCTAAGACAGGAGCCAGCGGCTTTGTTCATATGGAATTTTCCGTTCCTTCTCGTGGTCTGTTCGGTCTTCACGCCCGAATGCTAAACGCTACCCAGGGAAGGGCAGTGATGCATCATACATTTGAAAAATACGAACCGATGCGCGGTTCGATACCGAAACGTCTGGCGGGCGTTATGATTGCGACCAACACCGGCCAGGTAACGGCTTATGCTCTGGATTCGCTTTATGACAGGGGCATATTTTTTGTTAAGCCCGGCGACAAGGTTTATCAGGGGCAGATTGTCGGGGAACACTGTAAGGAAAAGGATATACCTGTCAATGTCGTTAAAGCTAAGCAGTTGACAAATATGCGGGCAGCGGGCAAAGATGACGCCGCGAAAATAAGGCCCGCGAGGATAATGAGCCTTGAAATGTGCCTTGAATACATTCAGGAAGATGAACTGGTAGAGATTTGTCCGAACTCGATACGGCTCCGCAAACGGTTGCTGAATGAAAATGACCGCAAGCGTTCCGGAAGAAAAACTGCCGCTTGTTAAAAATCGCATTTTCTGCTAAATTCGACTTAATGTTTGAGGCGGGAAAGAGATTCGGTGGATATGAAATATATACCTTCACAAAAGCGATACGAGTCGATGAAATACAACCGCTGCGGCAAAAGTGGGATTTTGCTGCCTGCGATATCGCTTGGGCTTTGGCACAACTTCGGCGAGGTGGATGATTTTGACAACTGCCGGGCAATGATTCACAGGGCTTTCGATTTAGGGATAACGCATTTCGATTTGGCTAACAATTATGGCCCACCTGCCGGTTCGGCGGAAACGAATTTCGGCGAAATACTCAAAATGGATTTTACAGCACACCGCGACGAGATGCTCATCTCAACAAAGGCAGGCTATTACATGTGGCCCGGACCTTATGGCGACTGGGGGTCGAAAAAATATCTTGTCGCAAGTCTCGACCAGTCTTTGCGACGGATGGGATTGGATTATGTGGATATATTTTATTCTCATAGGCCTGACCCGCAAACGCCGCTGGAAGAAACGATGACCGCTCTTGATTTGATTGTTCGCCAGGGTAAGGCGCTTTATGTAGGTATATCGAATTATTCTGCCGAGCAGACATCACGGGCGGCGGCGCTCTTGAAACAACTGGGGACACCGTGTTTGATTCATCAGCCGCGATATTCGATGTTGGACCGCTGGGTGGAAGGCGGGTTGCTGGATGTCCTGGGAAAGGAGGGTATCGGGTGTATCGTTTTTTCTCCGCTGGCGCAGGGGCTTTTGACGGACAAATATCTTGGAGGGATTCCGAAAGATTCGCGTGCGGCAAAGCCCTACAGTTTTCTCAAGCCTGAAAAAATTACAGAGGATTTATTAAAAAAAATCAATGCGCTTAATAAAATGGCGAAAGCTCGCGGGCAAAGCTTGGCGCAGATGGCGCTTTCGTGGGTGCTGAAAGATAAACGTGTAACCTCTGTTCTTGTCGGGACAAGCAAAGTTGAGCAGATCGAAGAAAATGTAGCGGTTCTTAAAAAAGGCGATTTTACTATTGATGAACTGCAACAGATTGATAATATTTGCTCGATTAATGATTGATGATTGATAAGAGGTGAAGATGCTAAAAGGTTTATTTGTACTCGAACCTGAAATAATCAAATCTGTTTGCAGGACTTCTTATGTTGAGCGCAAATATTAAATACAATCGGTATGATATCCTGCCGTGGCTGAGGGACGTGCACGTTTTTCAGTGGGACGGCAGCCCTGATATTCGTCTGCCCCTTGAAAAAGGATGGAACGTTTGGAGCAAGTATCTTGAGAAGGTTAATTCCACTGGCAGAGACTCTTTCGCGATGCTCGAATTTGTCAAAGACAACAATCCGCAGAATTTCCACGCCGACGCTGCGATGCTGAAAAACTGGCTTGCAAAAATTAATAAACAACAGCAAATGACTTAACCAGCGGAATGGGCATGCAGATTCCGCACTTCGAGGACACGGCCGTCCATAGCCTTTTGGTCGGTGGCGAAACTGTTCAGGCCCGCCAGATTCATCAGGGTATCCAGGCCGACAGTGCCATCAGCCAGGGCGTCTTTCCAGTTTTCAAGTTTTGGAATCTTGCCTTCTGCGGCACTCTGTGCGATTTGCGAATCCGACCATTGATATAAAATGTCGCTGCAGTTATAAGTCTTGAAAAAGCTGATAAGGTCAGCGGGCTTAAAACTATCGAGATCTTCTTTTTCAAGGGCATCGAGACAGGTTATCAGTTTCTCATCTATTCTCCAGAGCGTGTCAATAGCTGCTGACGCGGGGTCAACACCGGGATTAAATGCGGGGTAATAATAGGTTGAGGTGTGGTCGGTTATTTTGTCGGGCGATTCTTTCAGGGACAAAAATTCGGTGGCAACTTTAGGCGGCATTGTCATAACGTCGATTCCCGCCAAATCAGAAATCTGTTTTCCTGAGCGGAAACTTGCGCCTATTTGGCGTGTGGTGATATTGCGAACCTTACGTAGGTTTTTAACGGCTGCCTGCGAAGCCAAAGTGGCTTTTTCGCCGATGTAATTGCCGTTGCCAAGTTTATTATCAATAACAAAACTGTTTAGTCTGCCGAGAAAGACATTAACGTAAGCGGGTTTGCTTATTCGCGTAATCAGGTAATTTTGCCTGGCGGAAAAGCCGAGGGTATGATTAACAGGGATACCCTGCCGCGAAAGTATCCGCGTCGATAAAAGGCCGGCAGGCGTAAACGGAATCTTGATTATAAACCGTTCAGGGCAAATTTCATGGTAACGGCGGGCATATTCAACGGCCAAGCATACATCGTCCGCAAGAGCGGTGTGCTCTTCTACCGAAATGTAAGCGTCATACATTTGCACAAGTTTTAAGGCGTGCGTGGCGTTTATGATAAAGGCGAATTCGAGTATCCGCTGCTTTTCTGAAAGCGAAGGATAACGCTTCAATAAATCATTGGCCTGAGTAATCAGAACGTCATATCTTCCGGTCTGGACTTCCTTATTGAGCAGCGTGTTATTCGTGGTAAGTGCGGAAAATTCCTGCGTCCAGAGCTGCCTGCTTTCGTCAATGCTGCCGGTATCGAGCCACAGTTCGCTGCCGAGGCCCCGTAATCGCTGCCATACGGGGTGCGTTTTGAACAATTGTTTTCGCTGACCGAAATAAGGCTTGAAATCGCGTTTTACAAATGACGCGACTTCCCAATTTAAGTGCGACCTGGTTTTTTCAAAACTCATAATATCCCCCTTTCATTATTTCACAATTCCATCAGTTAATCTTACCTTATCTGAAAAAAGAAATCCACTGTTCTGTAATTTTTTTTAAAAAATTCAGCGTTTTTTTGATATAATGTTTTTATTGTAAATTTGGAGGACTGGGTTTTGAGAAAAGTGGGCAAATCAGCGATAATTGCTGTTGCCATAGTAGTATTCTCTTGGTATTTGCCGGTTCAGAGAGTTTATGCCTTGGCACAATCGATAGGACCTAACGGTTCGAACTGCCAAGCTGTGCATCAACTCGGGGAAACGGGCGCCGGAGTCAATATCGGCCTTTTATCCGCAGGCAACGTATTGACAACCCATGAGGCTTTTAAAGACGCCAATGGTGTATCTCACGCGTATAATTATGATTTTTCCGGTTCAGGGGTCAGTGTAATAGCCCATGATACCTGGGTTGCGGGAGTAGCTGTAAGCAGAGGCGGGATTTCCCATCCTTATGACATTGGAGTTGCGCCGGGGGCCGATATTTACAGCGCGAGGGTGGTTGATAACAGCAGCAATATTTACACGAGCTATATATCCAATGCCCTGGATTCACTAATAACAAGCCACAACTGCAGGGTTATTTTTTCGGGCATAGGGCTACAGGGCGTTGACCCGAACGGCAGCCTCGTCTGGACCAAAATATACGATTATTACGCATATCAGTATGATGTTGTGTTTGCCAATCCGGCGGGCAACAGCAATACGCACTTAGATGTTTTCGGGGACGCTTATAACGGCCTAACTACCGGCGGACTCATTGTTACTGAGCCTGATGTGTATCTGAAGGTGGGCTACACCAGCGGCAGCGGGCCAACCTCGGACAACAGGAAAAAACCGGACGTCGTCGCTCCCTCGCAATATCAGACAATGCCGACGGCGGGTAGCAATACAAGCTGGTACGAGTGGACGGCTGCTGATGGTGCGACGAGTTTCTCAACGCCTCATACCGCGGGTGCAGCGGCCTTATTAATAGGTCTGGCAAATAAAACAGCGGAAACAAATGACGGGCACAATGAAGTTGTAAGGGCTGTGATTGTTAATTCTGCTTTTCCAAACATTTATAAAAAAAATGGTGGTGCGACTAATCCTGCGGATTCCAATAACACGTGGAACGCTGACCGTGGTTACGGCAGGGTCGATGCCTTGCGGGCGTATCAGACGTTAAGTCAGCCTCCTGTCGCGAGAAATGTTACCACCGCCTCGCGAAAAGGCTGGGCATATTACGCTGATATGGGTAGTAATAAGCAGCATTCTTATTATATCACCGGCAAAAAGAATGACAGGTTGATTGTTACAGTAACATGGAATCGCCAGATTACGAAAAGTGGTGTGATAAATCCGGTATATACGGAGGAAACAGCCCCCAAATTTAATATCAAGGTAACGGTCAAAGATTCCAGCCAGGCGGTTATATACACTGAAACAAACACCTTGAATAACCTTAAGAAGATTGATTTGACGCTGCCTGCCGACGGTGTTTATGAGATTAACCTTCAGAATACAACGAACAAATCCAGAAATTATGCTTTTGTTTTTGAGCTTATTGCTCCGATAGTCGGCGATTTTGAGCCCCTGGATTATGTTGTTGATAACTTCGATATGGCGATATTTGCTATGCAATGGCGATTGTCGGGGCCTAATCTTGAGGCTGATTTAAATAATGACGGAGAGGTTGACTTCGGGGACTTTGCCATCTTTGCCGCAGGCTGGCTTGAAACAAATCCGACTTATTATCAATAATTCCGCAAATATGATATCTTAAAATAACCAGTTTTGAGCCTGTTTTATAGGACGAAAATTTTTATTTATTTAGCAATTTTTTTTCATTACCCCCTGTCATAACGGACAGTTTTGTGATATACTGCATTTCCAAAGAAATAGAAGGGTAATCTTTACATCGTAAAACATCTCAAGTTGTTAAAACGATTGGATATATTAAAAAAGTTATGGATAACAATCAGACAGAGCCTAAGCTAAAACCAGCCTCGAAGTCTTTTATGACTGCCGGGCCAACGCTGCACTACAGCCACGAGAATGTGCAGTCCTGCTGGCTGCTGGCGCTTTTAGTGTTCGGCGCTGCCTGCGTTTTCTGGTCAAAAATACTGACGGGTTCACCCTTGTCATGTAATCTGCAGTCATTAATGTCGCCTGACTCGTGGCGTTTAGGGCAGGTAGTAATAACGGGCGCAAGTATTTTTGAATACCCGTGGCAGATTCTCGTTTTAGGTCTGCTTATGGGCATATTGGCTATTTCCCCGCTGCTGATATCGCAGCTTATGAGCTTCAGCTACAGCCTGCCGTTTATACTTGCGGTGCTGTGTGTAGCGAATCTACCGGGACTGGCTGTAAGTCTTTTGATTAGCTGCATCGCGGTGGCGTGCAGGCCTCTTCGTTTTCGCTCACGGTTTATAGCTATTGTTTTATGCACCGCTCCACAGCTTTTGTACTGGGGTTATTTCGGCAGCCCTCGCGGGATAGAACCGCTTAAGTGGGGGTTTTCTTTTACACCATGGATTACCGCGTGGCTGATTAGCGTGGCGATAGCCGCTATGGTGCTTGGCATCGGACATTATGTTAGATACCGTCCCGGAATAGTCTGGGCGGTAACCCTTGCGATGTTCCTGACGGCGTTTGGAGTCTTCACCGCTGAAGTAGGATTTGGCGAATTAGAATATCAGCTTTATGTGGCCAATAACGCCCCTGAACAGGTAAGCGAATTCCAGGAACACAGTATTACCGAGGCGATAGACAATACAATATCCGACCCGAATGTTTTGAAGTATTTAGCCAGCTTTTTCTCTTATCCGACAGAGCCGATACCGCTTCGTGCGGCGTTAAAGAACGAAATACAGGAAAAATTAAGCGCCGACCGCTGGCCTAACTGGTTTATTGTACCGCCGGAACTTGCCTACCAGGAAAAGCGGCAATGGCTTTTCAAGCAGTATGATTCGTTCATTGACCGCAGACCTCAAAGTCCGCGAATGCCGATAGCCCTCTATTGCAAAGGGCTCCTCAGTGAATACAGTCCTGACATAAAACTGGTCGGACAAAAGGAAATACTTTATTTCTACAGTGATTACCCTTACACGAGGTCAAGCGGAATATGGTACAAATTGTACACTTGGTTTGGCCAAAGCCCCGAATCTCTTGAGGCGAGATGGCGCATTGCGCAATACTGGGCCGGTCTCGGCAGATTCGGTGACGCCGAAAAAATTCTCGAAGAAGCCAAGACAATGGTCATGGCCCAATTGAATAGCCTGGAAAAAAGCAAACCTAAAACTGACACATTTCTCAGTCCTTTTCGTCCGCCGGCGGATTCGGTTATGACACAGTCCAAGCTTATAGAGCTGCAGCAAAGATTAAATCAATCCAGTATTCTTATATGCAGAGAAAATCTCGCTGGCGACAAAGCTTCAAAGGAAAGACTGTCTAAATTCGTTATGCTCAATCCCCACGGCTTAAATTATTCAAAAGAGCTTGAGGATTTATTGTGGCAAATGCCGGCGGACGACCCACTGCGGGATAATGTCCTGCTGGCGCAAACAAAAAACATCGCCGACGACCAGCTTCGGGCGGAAAATCTCAGTCAGCTTTATAAAAAATTTAAAAAGACCGATGGTGGAATGCTCTCACTTCACGAGCTGGCTCTTTTAAAAATTTCTCTTTGGCATCATCAGGATGGTTCAAACATCGAGATGAAGAAAAAGTATCTTGCCGATGCCAAAACAACTCTGACAAGTTTTATCAGTGAATATCCCAACAGTATTTTTTGCGAACAGGCAAAAAAGAATCTCAGCACTCTGCCGGAGACCGATTAAATTTTTTCTGTCAAGTCCTATCTTCTATATTCTCTCCATATTTTGATTTTCCCTATTTTAACATTTCTGCCCCCTTGTTTTTTCACCGCTGCTTTTATTTCAAGTCTGTCGCTGTATTAATACTGTCAACGCATTTTTTTATCGGGCCGTCCAATAAAAGGTAAAGTTTTCTGAATCTAACCGCCGATTAAAAGAATAAGTTGTACTGTGTTTTCAGTATTGAAAGGGCGTTTTTTTAATAAAATCAGGGGTATAGCCTGCTGATTTCGGAGCGGGAAATAAAAATGAAAATTATAGCGGTTGTTAATCAAAAAGGCGGTTGCGGTAAAACGACGGTATCGATAAATCTTGCCAGTGCTTTGGCGGAGCTTGGACATAAAACGCTGCTTGTTGATATGGATCCGCAGTCGCATTGCGCGGTTGGTCTGGCGGTGCCGGAAGAGCAGATTGAGCAGAGCATTTACGACGTGCTTATCAGTAAGAGCAGGAATGAGCCTATAAAGCTCACCGAGGTACTATGGCAAATCAGCGACAGGCTGGAGCTCGCTCCATCAAGTATCGATTTGGCGGCCTTCGACCAGCAGATGTCAGGAATTTCCGAGCGTGAAAACTGTTTAAAGCACGTGCTTAATGAGATAAAAAAAGATTTCGACTATGTTGTGATAGATTGTCCGCCTGCGGTGGGATTGCTTACATTCAACGCTTTACGTGCCGCCACAGATGTTGTTGTGCCGGTTGAAACGGGTTATTTTTCGCTGCACGGGCTGAGCAAACAGCTTGAAACAATAAATATCCTCTGCGAAAAGTTTAATCAGAGTGTGAATGTAAAGGTTTTGGCGAGCATGTACGACATACGGACAAAAATGGCCCGTGAAATTCTCGCGGAGCTGCGGGCACACTTCGCGGACAAGATGTTCACGACTATTGTGAACTTCAACACGAAAATAAAGGAAGCGTTGAGTTTTGGTCAGCCAATCAGTGAATACGACCCAGCGAGCAAGGGGCGGGTAGATTTTCGCAGGCTCGCCGAAGAGATTGCCAGCTCGGGAAGCAAACAACTCAGGCACGAACTTGTAAATTCACTAGCGGACCAGCTCGCGTCAATCAGCGCATCGGCTGATGAACTGCTGCAGACGGCAAAACCTGCGCCTGTCGTCAAACCTGCCGCCGCTGTTTCGGAAACTTCCAAACAGGAACAGAAAAAATCTCGTGATACGGACGCCAGGCTTTCGGATTATTATGGTGTCAACCAGATAAACGACGCTGTCGCATTTGTAACGCTGTACCCGCGTGCAACGAGCGTGCAGGTCGCCGGCGACTTTAACAACTGGGATCCCTCAAAAACGCCTATGGAAAAAATTGACGGCACGGGGATGTGGCAAACCAAAATTAACCTTCCAAAGGGCAGATACCGCTACCGCCTTGTCGTTGATAACCAGTGGCAGCAGGACCCCTATAACGAATCAACCGAACCCAATCCTTTCGGCGGCTTCAATTCCGTTCTCGAAGTAAAATAAAATTTGCTTCACAACAATCCGGATTTGTGGTATAAAATAAATCATCTCATATAATTTGAGTTTGACAGTTTTTTTGGGAAGGGAAAAAATATGCATTGTTATTCGGATTCGATGTGTAACGGGTTTCAGTTTTCTGCATTTTTTTTGGTCTGGCGATTGCGTTTGTTGTCCTTGTAGTGCTCGCTTTAAACGTACTGATAACTTGCAAAATATTCTCCAAGACAGGGTATGGCTGGGCGTGGGGATTGTTGGTGCTTGTGCCGATAGCGAACATTATTATATTTTTTGTGCTGGCGTTCGGAGACTGGCCTGTACTTAAAGAGCTTCGACAGCTTAAAGGGCAGCAAGGCTCAAAACCAGAGCAGAGTTAGTTTCGCGAGGTTTTATAAAACTGAATAAAAATGGGAGGTTATTATGGTGGCTGAACAGATAAAATTAAGCGTGATAGAACCCATCTCTCCGGCGATAGAAAAGATGATGGAGATACTCTTCAGGCCTTTTGACCTTGGCAAATGGTTCATCATCGGTTTCTGCGCGTGGCTGGCATATCTTAGCCAGGGAGGATTTAATTTCCATGGCTTTCCGGGCCAAAGTCGCCATGGGGATTATTCGCCGCAGCATATAGAACATTTTTTTCTCAGTGCTATGCCTCTGATAATAATTCTGATTTCGATAGGGATCGTAGTTGGTCTGGTTCTTTTTATTGTATGTCTGTGGCTGAGCAGCCGTGGACAGTTTATGTTTCTTCACTGCGTCGCAAAAAATAAAGCTGAAGTGAAAGTTCCTTGGTATAGATTCCGCGAGCAGGGCAACAGTTTGTTTTTGTTCCGCCTTGCAGCAGGGGTCATTGTTATATTTTTTCTGGTATTATTCGGTGTGGTAATAGCGCTGCTTCTGATTCCATATATCAAAACTAATGCAGATGTATCTGCCTATTATTTTGATTGTGGTTGGAGTTATCGTTCTTTTGATACCTCTTTTAATTCTCGTTACGATTTTTTTTAAATTCACAAGGGATTTTGTGGTGCCGATTATGTATCTTCGTTCGTACAACTGTATTGACGGCTGGCGCGAATTGCTTATGATACTGTCGCTTTATAAAGGCCCCTTCATATTGTACGTTCTTTTTCAGATTATTATAGGGATGGCGACAGGAGTAATCATACTTTCAGCCGTTGTATTAACATGCTGCTGCGCGGCTTGTATTTTGGTCATTCCATACATCGGCACCGTTTTACTGCTGCCGATACTGATATTCCAAAGGGCGTATTCTTTATATTTTCTGCGGCAGTTGGGACCAGATTTCGATGTGTTAGCACAGGAAGTTATTCAGCCTGCCGTTTAAGCCAAATATTTCAAAGCCGCTTTTTTTAAAAATGACCTGTTTGCAAAGACGAAAATAGTATATAATATGGCAACGAGTAATTGATATTTGGAAAATTAATTCGTCTGGAGAAAATATGTCAGGTCATTCGCATTGGGCAGGTATAAAACATAAAAAGGCCGCCAACGACGCAAAACGCGGCAAGGTATGGAGCAAACTGGCTCGTTTAATTATTATGGCCGCTAAATCGGGCGGCGATCCTTCGCAAAATCTTTCGCTTCGCTACGCCATCGATAAGGCCAAAGCGGCCAATATGCCTAAAGACACTATTGAAAAGGCCATAAAAAAGGGTACAGGCGAACTCGGCGGCGTAAGTTACGAGGAAATCGTTTACGAGGGTTACGCTCCGGGCGGGGTAGCTATAATGGTTGAAGTGCTGACCGACAACCGTCACCGGATGGGCCCGGAGATAAGGAAGATTTTTGAGGGTCACGGTGGGGCTTGGTACAAGCGGCTGCGTAAACTGGATGTTTTCCAAAAAAGGCCTGATTACGGTAAATATCGGCGATGTGAACGAGGATGACCTTATGGAAATCGCTCTTTCGGCAGGCGCCGATGATATGAAAAATACCGGCAGCGTTTTCGAGATAACATGCCACCCGGCGGCTTATGAAAAACTCAAAAACGCGCTTAAGGAAAAGAATATTCCCATTCAGATAAGTGAAATTTCCATGGTTCCGCAGAATACGGTGCCTGTAACCGATACCGAAACGGCGAGAAAAATACTTGGCCTGATGGAAGAATGTGACGACCATGAGGATATTCAAAACGTCTATGCTAATTTCGATATCCCCGACGAGATAATCGCCAAAATCGGATAATCTTAAAGCTATTTTGCGGCAGGAGATAAGGATTCGGACAATTCTTTTATTTTCTGTTTGGCGGTTTGATATTGCTCCTCGCCGAGACGGCTGAAAACCCGCTGGCCCGGATACATCGTTTTGAACTGTTCCTGATAAGCATCCTCGATACTGACCGCTGTTTTGTATTCCCTAAGTGCTGTTTCTTTTTCGACCAACTGCTCGGCAAGCTGTGCCAGTTGAAAGTGCAGCCTATCGGATGCGGGATAACGCTTTATCGCTTCACATAGGGCATCGGCGGCCTTTTTCAAAAAATCCTCACTGAGGTTTATTTTCGCAAGGCCAATATAGACATCTGACAAATTGTCGAAATTTTTGTAATCAGCATCATTTCTTCTTATTGCTTCAAGCAAACAATCGCGGGCGGAGATAAGCGGTTTTTGATTTTTCGCACCGGCTATCTGAAACTCTGCATAATAAAATCTCGCATTAAGAGCGGCAGGCGCCTCATCGAGTAGGTCATCTTTTGCGGCCTCAGTTAAAAGGTCGTGCGCCAGAGTGAATTGGCCATAAGAGGCGGCTTGATGCGCCTCAATGATTTTGTCGGTGGTTTTAGTGACTGGGGTCAGAATATAATAAGAGCATAACCACATTATCACCATTGCTCCCGCCGCTATCAGTATTTTTATTAATAGTGGAGTTTTTGTGACAGCCGCAGTTTGATTTCTTTCAGTTAAATGCATAGCAGTCAGACAGGCCGTTATCACCCAGAAAACAGTCAAAACAGGAGGCTCGAAAATAGCGAAATCGATACAATTATGAATCAAAAATCCGAGAACCGCGACAAATAGAGCTGTGCGAGTAACATTTTTTGATACTGAAGCTGTATTACTGAAAACCATCGCACTGAGCGGCATAAAGATAGCGGCGAGAAATCCAACAAGGCCGAGGGGGCCATATTGCGTAAGCAGCGAGAGGATGAAATTATGTGGATTGGCGACCGTTTCAATACCGGCGGGCGGTTTATAATGGGAATAAAAATAGGTGAAATTGCCGGGGCCTACGCCGGTAAAAGGATGGTCAGCGTACATTTGGGCAGAGGCATGCCAGTATTGCCATCTTACGAGCATGGAATTGCCGCCGGGCAACCGGCCGTGCGCCAGGCCATAAGAAATGATAAAATAAATCGCAATAATAACCGCCAAGAGACATATAAGCAGAACGGTTTTTTTGTGGGCATTTAACCAGCGGCCAAATAGTAGAATCATAGCAAACAGTATCGCGGCTATTAACGTTGCGGCGATGGCGCCTTTGCTGCGGGTGACAAGCAGGCCCGCAACGATTATCAGAGTAAATAAGACTGAGAAGATAATTGCGACGCGTCTGTGCGTGGTTGGTTTTTTAGCATTGATGTTTTCAATTAATAACGCGAGGGCGGTAAAAAAGGTCAGCAGGTAAAATGAGCCGGCTGAGTTGCCAGTTGTAAAGAAACTCCGGACATCTCGCGAATAGAGACTATGCTCAAGAAGCATTTGCTGTAATGAGCCGCGAGCGATATTCAGATCGGAGAGCATTATATTTGGGTCGGCGCGGTACTGTTCGAGCATAATATCGTTTATCCAGAAGAACTGAACGAATGAATAAAGTGCCGCGAGGGCGCCGAGCGAGGCAAGTGTATAAAGAAAAATTTTAATCTTGAGGTATGAATTGAGTATTTGAGTGAGGATTATCCCTATAAGGATTGGGGCAAGCATTATCGTAAAATCAGTTATAGCGACTCGTTTATCGCAGGCGGTATAAATTGAGGCGAGTGCGGCCATTATAAACAGCCCCGCACCGATTTCCATCGAGGAGTAACGATAAAGAGTCTGTGACTTGCAGAAATTCCACACGAGCCAGACGAGAAACAAAAAAATCAGAATTGTTGATATTGATAAACTATATAAAATATTGCCGAGATTTAGCGGCTGATTGGGCGTCTGCAGATTGATGCCTTCGGAAGATACGCAGCGAAGAATTATTATGCAGAGAATAAAACCAAGCATGACGTATTCGACTATTGTCCGGCCTTCGATTTTTCTTAACTGGGTGCTAATTTGCGTTTTCATCATTTTTAGCGGTCGATTCGAAAACGGCGATAATCGCCACTATCATAAAAGTCTGAATAAAGATTAACCAGGTGCCCGAGAGGTCAACCTGGTAAAGGAAAGTCGCGCCGCATCCGGTACATAAAGTTGCAAGGTACAGGGTAAGAACGGTCTGTGTGTCGCTAAATCCTCTTCTTTTTAGCCGATGGGAAAAATGCTGTGTGTCGCCGACAAAGGGGCTTTTGCCCTGGCTTATTCGCAGGAAAGTAACGCTGATAAAATCATACAGCGGGACTGCCAGGACAACCAGCGGCATAACAACCGGATACCACTGTCCGCTTTGCGCCTCGTGATAATAAGTGGTGCGAATTGTAAGTAAGGCCACAAAAAAACCTATGACAAGTGAGCCTGCGTCGCCCATAAAGATTTTCGCGGGGGGAAAGTTGAAGACCAGAAATCCCAGGAGCGTTCCGACAAGGAGTAAGGCAAGACCGCCGACAAAGACCTGTCCGCTTACGGCAGCGGCGACGAACAAATCAGGCGCTAACAATGGCGGCTATACCCGCCGAGGCGCCGTCCATATTATCGAGGAAGTTAAATACGTTGATGAGTAAAACTATCCAGACCGCTGACATCAGCGAAGTAACGATTTGGTTATGGATAAAAAATCCGAAACGGATATCGGCGAAAAGAGCCGCGATTATAGCGACAGCAAATTGCATAACAAGCTTTATGAATGGGCCGAGATGTTTTTTGTCGTCAATAAGCCCCAGGAGAAATAATATGGAAACGCAAAACAGAATGACCGTAAGCTGATTGCTTTTGCGCATAAAGCCTGTGATATATTCATTTGCGGATTCTCCGAAAATTTTCAGATGCCCCGGAGCAAGGAGAAAATTCACAATTATCATAGATGCTGATATCGCCAAGGCGATAACGGTGTAAATCGCGATGCCGCCTCCCAGCGGGATAACGGTCTGGTGGTACCTGTCTTTCGAGGGCCGGGCGACGAAACCGGCGCGGATGGCCAGAGGCCTGATAATGGCGGTGAGCAGGCCCGAAAGAATAAACGCGCCCGCAGTCAAACTTATGGCTGATATGGTTAGCGTTTTGATTTGAACTGCTCCAATAATTTTGCCCTGACTTTATTGAAAAAATCGAAATAAGACTGCTGTTTGTAATCGGGGTAAGTGTGATCCATTGTGCGCCAAGAGCCTTTGTCGAAAATCAAAGTTACTTCGGCGTAGATTTTTTTACCTATGTATATGCGATGCGAATAGTTTTTTGTTGAGGCGAGGATGAGTTTTGCGGTCTCTATAATGCCAGGGTTGAGATTGACCGGCCTGTGGACTTCGGGGCCTAACAGATGCGCAAGTTTTTCTTCGAGTTTGTTGGTTTTCAGTTTTATTTTAGCGAGCCTGCCAGGCGAAATAGGCCGTTCGATGCTGACAAACTGGCGGAGAATTTTATCGCCGGTCTGCTCTTTGTAGTAATCGGTTTGCGTGAAGGGCCAGACGTCGCTTGCCAAATCTATTTTGCCGATTTTTTCTTCAATGGTTCTTACGGCCATATTGAGGCTGTTCTGGTCGGAGGCCAGAATCCCGATAATCAGCTTTACCCTGTCAGGCGTTCTGAGTTCCCACATTTTTTTGTCCCCATTACGGATTAAGTTTCTGTTTCAGTCCATTGACAAGTTCAACCGCTTTCCCGGCGGCTTTTTCAATTGCGATTTTATCGCTGGTTTTGTCGGTGCGGAGTTTGATTTCGACGTTGCCTTCGGCGACGGATTTTTTGCCGATGGTAATTCTGACGGGAATACCGATCAGGTCAGCATCTTTGAATTTTACTCCGCCTCGGGCGTCGCGGTCATCCCAGAGGCATTCGATACCCGCAGCCTGGAGCTCGTTGTGGATTTTCTCGGCGGTCTGGACTATTTCGGTCTCGATTCCAACGGAGGTGATGATGACTTCGAAGGGTGCGATATTTATCGGCCAGATTATGCCGTCCGCGTCGTGACCTGTTTCGATTGCCGATGCGACGATGCGGTTGATGCCTATGCCGTAGCAGCCCATCGTGCAGATTTTTTCTTTGCCGTCTTCGTCAAGAAATTTCGCACCGATTTTAGAACTATATTTTGTACCGAGTTTGAACACCTGTCCAACCTCAATGCCATGCTTAAAGAGCAGTTTTTTACCTTTATACGTGTCACCCTCAACAGCGTTACGAATATCGGCGACAACTGTATTTTCGCCGTTGAGCGGGAAATCTCTGCCGGGGACGATGTTTTTAATATGGTAATCGCTTTTGTTTGCGCCGGTGATTCCGACTGCCATCGCGGCGACGGCCTGGTCGATGATGACCCTGGAAACTTTTTGCGAGATTCCTACTGGGCCTGCGAAACCGACTCTGGCGTCTGTTACTTTTTGTATTATAGCTTCATCGGCCAATTCGGTGCGTTTTCCGCCGAGCGTCTGCGTAAATTTTTCGGGATTAAGTTCGTGGTCGCCTCGGACCACCGCTACGATGACATCGCCATCGGCGCTGTATATCAGCGTCTTAATCAAATCCTTTGGCTTAGCCTTCAAAAATCCGCAAACTGCCTCAATCGACCCGACATTAGGCGTATGCACCTCTTCCATCTGGGGTCTTTGGTCTTGTGTCTTGGGTCTTGCCAGCGGGTCAACGGCGGCCTTTTCAATGTTGGCGGCATAAGAGCCGTCCTGGGTATAAACGATTATATCCTCGCCCGATTCGCAGGGGATGGTGAACTGGTGCGAGCCTGAGCCGCCCATTTCGCCCGCCTCGGCCTCAACGATAACATATTCCAGGCCGCAGCGTTTGAAAATCCGGCAGTAAGTGTCGTACATTATCCTGTAAGTGCCGTTGAGGCTTTCATTGTTCGTGTGGAAGCTGTATGCGTCTTTCATAATGAATTCACGCTAGCGCAATACCCCGAATCGCGGACGAAACTCATCGCGAAATTTAAAACTAATCTGGTAAAGATTTATCGGCAGCTGCTTGTATGAATTTATCTCATTGGCGGCTACCGAGGTAACGACTTCCTCGGCGGTGGGGGCAAGGACATTTTCCCTTCCGTGGCGGTCGGTGAATTTCGCCATGGTTTCGCCGTAATCGACGTCGCGTCCGGTCTGCTGCCAGAGTTCTATCGGCTGAACGGATGGCATTAAAATTTCCTGAGCGCCGGATTTATTCATCTCATCACGGACGATATTTATAACCTTCTGAAGGCAGCGAAAACCCAGAGGCAGATATGTATATGTCCCGCTGGCGAGTTTACGCATAAGACCCGCCCGAATCATCAGTTGATGGCTCGGTATCTCGGCGTCCGCGGGGACTTCCTTTACCGTCGGAATCAGCATCTTCGAATATAGCATTGTTCTGTATCTCGTTAATATATGATTAATGATTTTTTACGGCTATACTTATATCGTAGAATCGCCTTATCTGCAAGGGCAAAACCACACAGACCGTAATCGGCAGGCTGGACAGAAAATGCCGATTTGGGATTTACCTCGCATTACCATTCGCCGCTGTGACGTGGGGCGAGTGGTGGAAAATATGTCGCAGGCAAATAGAGGCAGGAAAATTTATGCGGTTTAGTCTTTTTGAAAGACCATTTTCTGGACTTCGACGCCTTCGATGGTGTTTAGTTTGTCCATAAGTTCGAAGCAGAGCTTGTCGTCGCCGGCCATTTCGAGAATCATCAGGCCGTTGGGGGAACAATAGTCGGAAGAAACGTGGTGCAGGCCGAGACGGGTCCTTATGTTGCAGCCGTATTTGGTCAATAAATCCTGAACACTGCTGACGTGTTTGACGCGGTTGGTGATGTGGACGCCGAGTATGATGTGGTTTATGTCTGTCATTGTTTATTTTCCCTTAATAAGTTACCGTTTCTTTGAACACCGAACTATCCGCTAATTATATAAAATCTGGGAAAAACAGCAAGAAAAGAAATATTAAAATGCGAAATATGTGTGTCTTGGTTTACCTTTACAGGTGGTGGGGAATCGGGTATATTCGGGAAAAGTTTTAAAAGGTGAGATGTTTTTTTGATAGAAAGAATTGGCGATGGGTAAAGAAGAGCAGGTGCTGGTTGTTGAGCGTAAGGTAATTGAAAAGCTCGGGCTCTTTAACGGGCTGATGTTTGATGTTGAGCGTTATTGTAAGGAGATTTTTGTGCCGGGTATTCCGCGATTTATGCCGCGTGGACAGGCTGAGCAGGACCCCTCGTATAAGCAGCTTATTCCTTATGTCATAATGGGCCATAACGGCAAATATCTAAGCTACGTCCGCGGCAAACGCGCAGGGGAGACGCGTCTTGTGGCGAAACGGTCTATCGGGATTGGGGGGCATATAAATCCTACGGATGATATGCCTTTGTTTGGGGATTTTTACCAGACTTATCTTGCGGCGGTGGAGCGGGAGGTGGCGGAGGAAGTTTCGGTGGAGGCGAAACATAGTAATAGTGTTGTGGCGATGCTGAATGATGAATCGAATGAGGTGGGACGTGTGCATCTGGGGATTGTGCATTATTGGAAGCTGGATGAGGCGAAGGTTAATCGGCGGGAGCAGATGATTACGCAGATGGAGTTTATGAGTCTGGCGGAGCTGAATGAAGTGCGGGATACGATGGAGACGTGGTCGCAGTTGTGTCTGGAGCAGCTTGGGCGTTTGTGAAAATAATTTTAACCACGAATGGACACGAATAAACACTAAATTTAATCACGGGTTACGCTGATGTCACTGATTAAAGAAATATGAAAAAGCAAAGAGCAAAAAGTAAAAATGCGGAATTGACATTTTATACTGTCAGGGCTAAATTGCTGGCATAAAGTAGTGGATATACATTTGATTTATAGGAGAAAAACAAATGATCAAATTTAGGATATTTCTCTTTATAGTCATATTTCTCACAAGATATTGCAACATATCTGCAGATACAATTCAAAACTCAAGTTCAGCACATGAACTTCATGATTATATGCAAAATCTAAAACAACAAGCCGACAAAGAAGGTGATATTTCATTGTCGGCTTTTGGAAGCGACAAATTTGCCCAAGATATCTGCAGATCGCAAAATTTTGCTGAACGAGGCCATTTTATAGAGGCTGCCACCATCCTTGAAGGTCTTGTTATAGACAATATAGCTTCTGACTGGCGGCAGATGCTTAACAAAAGAATTGAAATATTGAAAAAGTGGGCTGCTGACTAAACGTGTCGAACTAAATGATTACCGTACCTTCTATTTGGAAGTTGGACCAGAATGGTTTCATAAACGCATTCTGCCTATCATAAACGCTTGGCAAAATCAAAATTTTCCGATGGTAGAGAAGTACTTTTTAATTGCGGAACTTCTTAAGAAAAGGGGAGACATCAAAGGTAATATTATTGCGCTTTCTGCCATTCCAGAATTGTCGAATGTGGAAGAAAATGCTGCTGCTAAAGCATTATTAACCGCGGGTTTAGATTGTTATTCAATAGGAGATGGAGAAAAGGCGGACCAATATTGGAGAGAAGTTGCTAAACATCCAAATGCAAAGTCTTCGTGGTCGATAGCAATGTTCAATCTTGGCATCTTATCAAAAGAACGAAAAAAATATCCTGAGGCAATAGAGTATTTTACAGTAGTCTTGAATTCAGAACCCAACGACAAAGAACGGGGCGCCAGTATAATGGAAACTTACAGGAATTATTCCCATCAGAGTTGTTTGGAAATATCAAAATGTTATGAATATATGGGAAAGTATAACCGTCCTCTTTCCTATGCCTTGAAGGCAAAAAAACGCTATCCATATTTTTCTTGGTGTGGCACTTGCAAAATGTCGGCAAGGTGGGAATCAAACAAACATATTGCATATCTCTCTATACGAGCATATGGTTTTTGGGGGATACTCTTTATTGTGATTATCATTGGTTTTTGTTTCTATCGCAATATAATGAAAAAAAGAAAATTTAATAGTTCAACCAAAGCCTAAAGTTGTGATATAAGTTAATTGATTTGATAAATTATTTTGATTCTAATTGCTAAGGTTTTTTAGAACGGATTTTTGAATTGGGGGGGTATTAAGGGTAATGAAACAGTTCGACGACTTTACGCTGACTTTGGGATTTGATTTAGGAAAGAATTTACCGCTCATTGACATTCGCGGCTCGGTAAGGCGTTACGGAACAGAGGGCAATAGGGGAATTTAAAAGGTTTCTTGCAAAAAATGGGGGGAGAGAATATGATTTTATCTGATTTAATGTTAATGATGGAGTGAATAATGGCGCATAAGTTTATAAATCAGATAAATCCTGGTGAGACGATAAATGATGTGTATGTGGTTAAGGACCCGATTTTGCGGAGTACGACTAAGGGGGATTTGTATATCGCGATGTATCTGCTGGACAGGACGGGGCAGCTTAACGGGAGGATGTGGCAGGCGAGTGAGGTGATTTATAATTCGCTGCCTAAGCCTGGGTTTGTGTATATACAGGGCAGGAGTGAGCTGTATCAGAATAATCTGCAGATAGTTATAAATACGATTAGTCCGATTGATGCGAGTAAGGTGACGCTGGATGATTATCTGCCGCGAACGAAGAAGGATGTTAAGAAGTTGTTCGCGGAGGTGAAGGAGATGGTGGGGAAGGTTAGGAATCCGCAGATAAAGGCGGTGGTTGACGATTTTTTGACTGATACCGAGTTGATGAAGAAGTTCTGCAATGCGCCGGGCGGGGTGAAGCTGCATCATAATTTTATAGGCGGGCTTTTGGAGCATACGCATAATATGCTGCGTGTGGCGACGGGGATATTGCCTTTGTATGAGGAGGTGAATCCGGATTTGGTGCTGGCGGGAATATTCTTTCACGATATGGGCAAGACCGAGGAACTCAGCTACGATATGACGTTTAATTATACAGACGCCGGGCAGTTGATTGGGCATATATCACTGAGTTTTTTTATGCTGAATAAAAAGGCCGATGCGCTGGCGGCAAAAGGGACAAAGATTGATAAGGCGATATTGGATTCGCTGGGGCATATTATTTTGGCGCATCACGGCGAGTACGAGTTCGGTTCGCCGAAACTGCCCGCGACTGCGGAGGCGTTTATGGTCAATTATATCGACGACCTCGACGCCAAAATCAGTCAGGTCAACGCGGCCATCGAAGGCGAGACGAGCGACTCGAACTGGACGGCATGGCAAAATGCGCTTGAGACCAGGCTTTACCGGAAAAAAATCGAGTAAAAATCTTAACCACGAAGGCACAAAGGCACGAAGAAATTCAAACGAGGTGCGGCGGTTTTTTTGCAGAGGTTATGGCAAAGGCGAAGCTTACAATTTATTCGGTGAGCCAAATCAATTCGCTGATTAAGCAGGCGCTCGAGGAGACTCTGCCATCGCGGCTGGTGGTAAGCGGAGAAATCAGCGACTGGCGGTGTCATTCGAGCGGGCATTGTTATTTTTCGCTCAAAGACGCGGGGGGAATTGTGCCTTGTGTTATGTGGGCCAGTAAATTCAACAGCGTAAAATTTGCGCCGGAAAACGGGATGGCTGTCCTGGCGACGGGATATATTGACGTTTATCCGCCTCAGGGCAAGTACCAGTTTTATGTGGATAAGCTGGAACCTGCGGGGGTTGGCGCTGCAGCTTGCTTTTGAGCAGATGGTCAGGCGGCTTACCGCGGAGGGGCTTTTCGCGGATGAGCATAAAAAGCCGATACCGGCGTATCCGATGCGGATAGGGATATTGACGAGTGAATCGGGAGCGGCGATACACGATATAGAAGAGAGCATTCACAGCAGGTGGCCTTGCGCAAAGCTGTTTTTGTATGATGTTCCGGTTCAGGGAGAAGGGGCGGCGGAGGAAATCGCCAAGTCGATACGGGCGGTCAACAGGCGGAATAAAACACTTAAACTCGATATTGTGATAGTTGGTCGGGGAGGCGGGTCGCTCGAGGATTTGTGGGCGTTTAATGAAGAGGTATTGGCACGGGCGATTTACGATTCGAAGATTCCAGTCATAAGCGCGGTGGGACATGAGTATGATACGACAATCGCGGATTTGGTTGCTGACGCCAGGGCATCGACTCCTACGAAGGCGGGTATGATAGCTGTGCCGGATGTAAGTGAGGTGCTGGAGCAGTTGGGGTATTATCAAAAAAGGTTAGAATCAAAAATCCAGTCGAAACTCGAATCGTATCACGGAAATCTGATGACGCTGCTGGCAAGCGCAGTGTTTAAGAATCCGCTCGGCCCGGTGTTCATAGCGGCCCAGAAAGCCGATGAACTCGAAGCGGCACTGTCGAAAGCGATTAGGGAAATTATCACCGGTGCAAAAGAAAAAACTCGGCTTTGTTATGAGCAGGTGGTAAAGATTGAGCCTCATCGGCTGCTGGGCAGAAAAATGGTGGATATAAATAATCTGGAGAATCGGACAAACGCGGCGATAAATGCTATAATGAACAGACGTCAGCTTCAGTTGACCGCGCAGGCGGCGCGATTGCAGGGGCTGAATCCGAAATCGGTTCTGCAGCGAGGTTATAGTATTACGAGCAGTAAAAAGACCGGACAGGTTATTGCAAAAGTTGACGATGTTGAAATCGGCGATACAATGATAACGGAACTGGCAAGCGAGAATTTTATTGAAAGTGAAGTGAAAATTAAACAGAATAAATGCGAATCCGTTAAGGGACTATGACAAAAAATGGCAGTGTGAGTCTATCTCACCTGTCTCTTTTTAGGAATTCATCAGTATGAGCATAGTAAAGCGTATTGGTTTTTTCATTACAATTCTTGGGTTAGCAGGAGCTGCGTTTACTTGTTTTTTAATTGTAACTCGTTTGTTTTATTGTATATGCACAGGGACACCATGGTTTGGATATGGCATTTCTCACAAATATGAATATTTAATCTGTATTATTGGTATGCTTTGCTTACCTGTACTCGCTATCGGTTTTTTAATCCATTGTAATTGGAGGCAGGACTTACGTTGGAACAGACAAAAGCTTATTCTTCTAATAGGACTTATATTATTTTTCCCAAGCCCTGCCGCGGTTTTGGTCAGTTCAGGCTTTGTGCCCTTTATTTTTCCGTTAATGATGATACTGTTAGGAATATTGAAGTTGAATATATTGAATGATCCACCCATATTTCTTGTTCTATTTCTCCTATGTTGTATAATTATACTTTCATCATTTTATATCTTAGCCTCATTTATTTATAAATATGCTAAAAACAGGTATATCCTATGGGGTATTTTCCTTCTACTAACTATAATGGCGATATTTGGCAAATATTATTTTGGAGATGTCGGCGGCGGCGAGCATCAAGGGAATTTTTTTGAGCTACTAGGATTTTTCATAAAATATGGCGGTGTTTAGCATAATAAGGAAACTTATTAGGTTCAGATAATAGGCAGAATTTAATCATAACTGAGCCTGCCTATGAGAATTTTATTGAAAGTGAAGTGAAAATTAAACAGAATAAGAAGGGAAATGGATTCCCGCTTTCGCGGGAATGACAATGCAGGGATACATATGGCAAAAGATGAAAAAGACTTGAGTAAAATGAGCTTTGAGCAGGCGATAAAAGAGCTTACTGCGATAGTGGGCAAAATTGAGAGCGGCGAGACTCCGCTTCAGGACAGTCTTGACCAGTATGAAAAGGGAATGGCCCTGATTAAACAGTGCAGGAGCATTCTTCAGGAAGCCGAAAAGCGAATCGAAAAAATCTCTGAGCCGAAAAGCAACGCCTGATGCACAAGCGAGCGTGGCGGAATTGGCATACGCGCCAGGTTTAGGTCCTGGTGGGCGATAAGCCCGTGAAGGTTCGACTCCTTTCGCTCGCAGTTCTCAAACTTGAATAAGTTTGAGAGTGGTTAGTCATTAGTAGTTAGTGGTTAGATTGAGGATAAATAAAGATGGCGTTTCCTGAGCGAGCGACGGTTCAAAGTCATACGATAACGATAGTGCCGCGTTACGTTGAGACGGACCAAGGGGGGGTAGTTCATCATAGTGTTTACCCGATATGGTTCGAGATGGGACGGACAGAACTTTTAAGGGTTAATGGCGTAAATTATAAAGATATGGAGAAAGCGGGTGTATTTTTTGTAGTGGCCGAAATGCACTTAAAATATCGCGTTGCCGCCCGTTATGATGAAAAGCTGGAGCTTGTTACAAGTTGCACGCGAGTTACCGCCAGCCGGGTCGAACATAGTTACAGGATTAACCGTTGTGATGACGGTTTGCTGCTGACAGAGGGTTCATCGACGCTGGCGTGCGTTGACGCAAATGGCAGGGTACAGCGGGTGCCTGAATTTTTATACCTTTCAACGTAAAAACAATTGGCCGATTTAGCTTGATTTAATAACTCGGTATGGTTACTATTAACAGCGTTCTCCGCCGTTGTTTTTTAATCAGCTATTTTTTGAGGTTTTACCCTTATGGGTTACGATAAAAAAGAAGAATGTGGTCTTTTTGGTATATTCGGTGACCATGATGCTGTCCAGAAGACCTATTATGGTCTGTTCAGCCTTCAGCATCGAGGCCAGGAATCGGCAGGAATCGCCAGCAGTAATGGCCAGGACATCCAGTGCTATACAGGAATGGGAACCGTACAAAGGGTCTTCCGCGCCGGCACAAATATTCTCGAGAAATTAACCAGTCCGATGGCAATCGGGCATGTGCGATACTCGACCACAGGGGCAACAAAAGCCATTAACAGTCAGCCTTTTCTAAGTGAGTATTCGCGAGGTCAGGTAGCTGTTGCGCATAACGGGAATCTCATAAATGCCGCCCTGCTGCGGGACGAATACGAGGCGTATGGGAGCATTTTTAAATCAACCACCGATACCGAAGTAATCCTGCATCTACTTGCCAAACCAAGTCATGTCAGCAAACCAGACCCCCTCGGTCATGTATTAAATCATCTTCAGGGTGCTTATTGTCTGCTGTTTTTGTTTTCTGACCGCATTGAAGCTGCCCGTGACCCTTATGGCGTTCATCCGTTATGTGTCGGAGAAACAAAAAATGGCGCGTATGTCGTAGCCAGTGAAACCTGCGCACTCGACGCAACAGGCGCGAGATTTATCCGCGAGGTCGAACCCGGCGAAATAGTAACTCTGGACAGGAACGGGCTGAGCAGCAGATTTTTTGTTACGCCAGGTACCATAAAACCGGCCCACTGTGTATTCGAACATGTCTATTTCGCCAAGCAGAACAGTTTCTTTTTCGGCGAAAACGTCCATGAATTCAGGAAAAAACTCGGCAGAAGACTGGCAATCGAACATCCCGCTGATGCCGATGTTGTAATCCCGGTGCCGGATTCTGGAACGTCGGCAGCGATAGGTTTTTCCGAGCAGAGCGGCCTGCCATTTGATATGGGCATGGTTAGAAGTCACTACGTAGGCAGAACGTTTATCGCGCCGTCCCAGAAACTGCGGGAAATGGCTGTGAAAATTAAATTGGCCGTGGTAAAAGAGGCGGTTAAAGGCAAAAGGGTAGTCGTAGTGGACGATTCAATCGTTCGTGGGACTACAACCAGGGGCAAAATGAGGGCTTTGCGTGAGGCCGGGGTAAAGGAGATTCATCTTGAGGGCCAGTTGTCCCCCTATACGCCATCCGTGTTTTTACGGTGTGGATTTCCCGACGAGGGAGGAACTGCTGGCTAACAACCGGACAATGGAACAAATAGGGGATTTCCTTGGGGTTGACAGCGTGGGTTATATGTCGCTCGAAGGACTGCTGTCCTGCGCGGTGCTGCCGCCGGACCACTATTGCACAGCCTGCTGGAGCGGAAAATACAGGATACCGGTGGATATCACCGTTAATAAATTTGCGTTGGAGCATCATCAAATGAATATGTTTGAGGACTTGGACCAGATTGATGGGTAAATCTATAAGCTACAAAGAATCGGGCGTTGATATCGACGCTAACGACATAATGGTTGAAGAAATTTATTCTTCGGTGGCCAGCACTTTCGGGCCGCGAGTGATGGACCTCAAAGGAGGTTTTGCCGGCCTGTTTCGTCTCGACTACGATGAAAAACTCTTCAAGAAAAATTACAAAAACCCCGTACTCGTAGCCTGTACCGATGGCGTAGGAAGCAAAGTTCAGATTGCTTCCATGATGAAACGTTATGACACTGTCGGCATAGACCTTGTGGCGATGAGCGTCAATGATATGCTGGTTCAGGGGGCAGAGCCTTTGTTCTTTCTGGATTATCTCGGCGTTCATAAACTTGAGCCTAAACTTATCGCGGAAATGGTAAAGGGTGTCGCGCAGGGCTGCCGGATCTCAGACTGTGCACTGATAGGCGGCGAAACCGCCGAAATGCCCGACACTTATAAGGAAGACGATTTCGATATGGCCGGTTTTGCAGTCGGAGTCGTTGAGCGGAAAAAAATAATAACTGGAAAAACTGTCCGCAAAGGGGATGTCATACTCGGCCTGTCATCAAGCGGCCTGCACAGTAACGGCTATGCTCTTGCCCGTAAAATCTGCTTTAAAAACGCGGGGCTGAAAGTAACAGATACTCCTGAGGGACTCGACGGGAAAACTCTTGGCGATGTATTGCTTGAGCCTACGCGGATTTATGTCAGGCCGATTATTAAACTGCTCTCGCATTATAAGGTCAAACAGATTATTCACGGTATGGCGCATATTACCGGCAGCGGGCTTATAGGAAATATTCCTCGCGTTCTGCCGCTGGATTGCGACGCGGTGTTAAAGAAATCCAGCTGGCCCAAACCTAAGATATTCGATTTTTTGCAAAATCTCGGGCCCGTTGACGAAGACGAGATGTACAACGTATTCAATATGGGAATAGGTTATGTACTGATAGTAGCGGAGGATTTCGCCGATTCTATCGCGGAAAGTCTCTCGAAAAGCGGAGAACAGGTTTATAAAATCGGCAGGGTCGCCGCCGGTACGCAGAAAGTTATCCTTAAATAAAAATTAAATGGATAAAACGCTAAGCAAGTTTGCGACAGCAGGAGTTATATACGCTGTTTTTGCCGTCTATTTGTTTTCGCCTCATTTTACCGAATTCAATAGCTCACCGGGAAAATATTTTGTTTTAGTAAACCTCTGGCTGGCTTCGTTTGGGTGTTGTGTGCTTAGTCGGCGATGGGTATCTTCTTTTGTCGCATCTTTTTTTTCGGGGCTGATGTACGGATTCGGGTCTTTTATGCTTGTGCTTGGTAAATGTCATCCGGCGGTGGGATTGCTGGCAGCGGCGATACCGTGGCTCTTTTTACCTGCGGCGTTCGGATTTACGGGGCGATTCAGGTGGCTAAGTTTTCTGACGGTGCCGCTTCCGTTTCTGGCCATAGTATTTTTTTTCGAGTTTTTCAGTCATTATAAGCTATTTTTAATGCCGACCCAGAGACTTGGTTTGAGCGATTTGGCGGGGCTGGCGGCTCCGCTGGTAATGGTGGAACGAAAACTTAGTCTCGTCGGTTTTTGTCATATACCGGCGGCGGCACTTATTATGGGTTTTTCCGTACTTTTCAAGGCTAAGCGTTTCGGGATAATAGCTATCTTTGCGGCGGGTGCGTTATTGGCTTTTTGTCCATCGTTTCTCAATACCAGTCCGGCGATATGGCTGACGATTCCAGTATTGTGCTGCTCGATACTTATTGGTTTGGGTATGCAGGGGCTGGCATGGGCGGGTTTTGCTGACAGGAAATGGATATTGGTAATCGGAGTGATTATGGCGGGGCTTACGGTTTTGTCACTGGTGTTTTTTGTCTATTGCGACAGCATTTTCGCTGGTCTGGGGGCGAAGTACGCATCATTGTTTTTACTGGCGACAAAAATGTATTTACTGGGAACAATAATAGTCGGGATTATATTTCTGACAGCGCATGCGAATTTGCGGGTTCACTGGTTTCGCTGGACGATTTTAAGTGTTGGTTTAGCCGCCGACATTTTTTTGTGTGCTAGAATTATAGCTGACAAGATTTTTTGAATACTTGCTTTTCGGGGCAATTTTTGTTAAACTGATGGGTTTGTGTCAGTTAAGAACGATAAAATATTATCGCATATTGCAGGACGTATAAGCAATGCTTAGAAAACTGTGTATAAATAATGGCAGGCTTGTCGAAACCAGTGAAGATAAAGCTGATGTTTTTGTTTATATCGGCCCGGACGAAGCTGAACGCAGACATCTCGTCGATGACCTCAAAATTGACGAACACACTCTGAGTTCTTCCTTTGACCCTGATGAGCTAAGCCGTCTTGAATTTGAGCCTGAACACATAGCAATGATATTCAAAAGACCAAAGCACTATCATGCTGAAGATGAGTTTCTTTTTACCGTTGTTTCTACCGGTGTTTTTATCTTTAAGGATAAACTCATAGTTGTTATAGCTGAGGAGGCGCCTCTTTTTGAGGGCAAACCCTTTACGAAAATACAGTCTATCCAGGATGTGTTCCTCAAGCTTATTTACCGCGCGATATTGCATTTTGTAGAGCATCTTAGAGGGATAAATATGATATCGAACGAACTTGAACAGCAGATAAACCGGTCGATGGAAAACAAACATCTGCTGCATCTTTTCACGCTTGAAAAAAGCTTGGTATATTATCTTAACGCGGTTAACTCAAACGGTGTGCTTATAGAAAAACTGAAGAATAGCGCCGCCAAGATGAGCTTCACACAGGAGAATCTGGAATACCTTGATGATATTCTGATTGAGAACAATCAGTGTCACGGCCAGATAGAAATCTATTCCCAGGTGCTTGCGGGTTTGATGGATGCACGAGCCTCTATTGTCAGTAACAATCTCAATATACGAATCAAAACGCTAACGATAATAACCATAGGGATTATGCTGCCGACAATGGTTGTAAGTATATTTTCAATGAATGTAAGAATACCACTGGCTGGATATCCTCATGCCTTTTGGATTATTACGAGTGTAGCGGCCTTATCGGCGGTGCTGGTTGGTTTGTCATGGTGGCGAAAGAAGTGGTGAGTTTACTCAAACGGACCTATGGTCAATGTGAAACTTCTTTCCTATGTTTTCTCATACGAGCAACCGCGAAGGCAACAAAATATGCCAATATCCCGGCCACAATTGAAATTGATAAGTATCCAATCATAACGGGACCTATAATTTCAAACGAAGATAATTGAGATATTCCCTGCCAGTGGAAATTTTGCCAAAGATTGCTCCATTCATCTTTGACCAAATGCCAATCGAGGCCTGTAACAGCGGCACCTATTTTTACGGATATTAGAAAAATTACTAAACTCAGCCAGGTATTGGTAAGCACACAGCCCAATAACGCCGCTGCGCGATTAAATTTCAGCAGAAAAGCCAGCAGCAGCGCAGCAATCGGTCCGACGCCCGGCATAAAACCGAGAAACGCGCCCAATCCGAAACCCAGTGCTATCTTATGCGGAGTATCGTTAATTTTAACCAGCTTTTTGTAAAGGGTTTTTGAAAATTTCAGGATACTATCTAATATTTTATTCTTCAACATTTTCCGCCGTAAAAAAAGTTTAATAGCGAATGAGATAAACTTTGCAATTCCCAATAATACCATTTTTTTAGAATATTACCAGCATTGATATAACTTGTAAATTTTAAGCAATATAGGGGTGTTTTAATGGCGTTAATCTTGCAGAAAAAGGGGCCTCTGTGCCGATATAATAGATATTGTAAATGTGGATGTTTACTGGTGTTAAGATACTTTTTATAGGACTTAAAAAGAGGACCGGCGTGAAAAAGAAAAAATCTTATGCTCTCGCGGTAGAATGTCTCGCAATAGCGGCAATGTTAATGCTCATTTGCAGTTGTTTGAGTTTTGATATTCGGGACTGGCCGAGCCCCTACGCATGGCCTCATAATAGCCCAACGGCGAACTGGTGTGGCCCTATAGGTGCTTTTCTGGCATTCTATACGGTATATTATATTGGCCCCGGAATTTTCGTGTTGCTGATTTCGTGCATAGCGTTTCTTGTTGCCAGGGTCGCGAATTTCAAGATAACCCAGCCAGTATTTCGTGGAATCGGTCTTGGGTTGCTGACGGTGGCGGTGTCGAGCAGTTTTTACTTTTTTTGGCCTTACCGCTTGTATAGCTTCCCAATGGGGTCGGGAGGAATTCTCGGCGTTGGTACTGTGTATTTTCTACGTACATACTTTGCGATGCTCGGCACTTTCATATTGATTACGGCAACGTGGATAGTTGGCTGTTATTACTGGCCGATGATTTTGTTTTAGCGGTGCTCAGATGGCTAAGCTCGGTATTCAGAAAGACAGCGGACATCGCGGTGCCGGCATTTTCTGCCGCAAGGGAACATTCAGAGGCGCTTGGCGAAATATGGCGAAAACTCAGCGCAAAACAAAACTCTCCTGTCCCAGCGACTGAAACTCTTGGCATTGAACGTGACTTTCATATTGAAAATAAAATTGAGCGGCCTGCGATGGCTGTTGCTGAACCTGCGGTTGAGGCCGATTCAGATAAACCCGCCGAGCCAAAACCGGCAAAACCAAAACCGCCCAAAGCGTCCGAACCAAACAAAACCTATGTGCAGAAAAGCTATGAGGATTATACGCTTCCGCCTCTTGAATTGCTGGCAGAGCCTGAGTTCAGCTATTCTGCGATTCAGGAAAAAGTCATTAAGACAAAGGCTGGCGTACTTGAAACACTGTTAAGTGAATTCAACGTAAATGCGCGGGTTGTCGCGGCTGATACCGGCCCGGTGGTAACAATGTTTGAGCTTGAACTCGGTGCGGGAGTAAAGGTAAGCCAGATTAGTTCTCTTTCCAATGATATGGCCCGTGCGCTCGGCGCTGGTGCGGTTCGTGTGGTTGCGCCGCTGCCTGGCAAGCACACAATAGGCATTGAAGTTCCTAACAGCGAGAAAGAAAAAGTTCGGGTCAAAGACCTTGTACAATTAGTCGGCGATAAGGCGCACCAAATGTCGATACCGCTGTTTCTCGGCAAGGATTCCTCCGGTGAGGCTCTCGTCTCCGATTTGACGGCGATGCCCCATCTGCTAATCGCCGGCACCACAGGTTCGGGTAAAAGCGTGTGTATTAACAGTATCATAGTAAGTATCCTTCTGACAAAACGTCCTGATGAAGTAAAAATGATTCTTATTGACCCCAAAATGGTCGAAATGACGGCTTTCAATACTGTGCCGCATTTGATGACGCCGATAGTTACCGAGACCCAGCGGGCTGTTCAGATCCTCGAATGGGCAACGGTTAAAATGGATGAGCGCTACGCCTTTTTAGCTGAGGCAAAGGTGAAAAATATCTCCGAATTCAACAGGCTCAGCGCTGAAGAAATTATCGCGAGATTTAATCCGAGTACACCCGACGAAGAGGCACAGATTCCAAAGAAGCTCCCCTTTATCGTAATAGTAATTGATGAGCTTGCCGATTTAATGATGACCGCCTCGAAAGAGATAGAAGCATATATTGTGCGGCTGGCTCAAAAGAGCCGTGCGGTTGGTATTCATATTGTGCTGGCGACGCAGAGGCCGCAGGCGACGGTTGTTACTGGTCTTATTAAGTCGAATATGCCGACGAGAATCGGATTCAGGGTTGCGGCTAAGATGGACAGCAGAATTATACTCGACCAGAATGGTGCGGAGGCGCTGCTTGGGCAGGGAGATATGCTGTTTCTTAAGCCGGGTACGAGTGACCTTATTCGTGCTCAAGGGACATTTATTGATGATGGCGAGGTTCGTAAAATCGTCAGTCACCTGAAGGATGTGGCGGAGCCGCAATTCCATCCTGAGCTTACGCAGCTTAACAGGGTTGACACCGCTGAAATGTCGAGGGATGATTTGTTCGATGATTCCGTTCGGATTGTTCTCGAGACCAAACGCGGCAGTGTCTCGCTGCTGCAGCGAAGACTCGGTATCGGGTACGCCCGCGCATCACGAATAATTGAGATGATGGCCTCGGCGGGTATTTTGGGTGAATACAAGGGCAGCCAGGCACGCGAGGTTCTTATGACACTCGAAGAATATGAACGCATTCGCAGTCAGATGCTGGCGGATGCGGCGGCGGGTTATAAGGATATGGCTGAAGATAATATTGAGAATAATGATGAGGAGTCGGCTGAGCCGATTCACGTCAGCGAAGGACAGAAGAGCTACCTCGCTACTGATACCAATGAGGATGAAACCTCATAATCTTCTTGTCACTGTTTGTCTCAGGAATTTGGTTTAACCACGAGTTTTAATACTCGTGGTTTTTTTAGTCCTCCTGGTTTACACTTGGAAAATGATATAAATAATGTAGTATTGAGATATGGCTAAGCAATATAAAAAATATCCATTCCGAATGCTTTATCGTTTGATGTATTTGTTTTTTACCAGGCACGGCAAATGCGGTGAGCTTGTTAACCAAAGCTATAATAATATCAGCGCATCCTACGATATCGCTTGGACTAATCATATGAGGGACATTACGGAATCTTTAATCGGTCGGCTCAATCTTCAGAAAGGGGATAAGGCGGCTGACCTGGCTTGCGGGACGGGGTTTGCGACTGGGTTGATAGCTGGGAAAATATCAGGGAAGGTAATCGGGGTTGATGCTTCTAAGGGGATGCTTGAGCAGGCAGAGAAAAATTATGGGGACCGCTGTGAATTTATCAATCGTGACATAGTGGAGTTTTTGGCGGGGCTGCCTGATGAGAGTCTGGATTTGGTTACGTGCTGCTGGGGGCTTGGATATTCGAAGCCTTTTTCGGTGTTGAAACAGATAAAGCGGGTTTTGAAAAAAGGCGGCAGGGTGGGGATAGTTGATAATAGTATTTTTTCTTTGAGAGAGGTGCTTTACTGTTCGTTTCTTACTTTTATGGAGCAGCCTGAGAAGCTTACGAATTTGATGCGATTTCGATTTCTTATGTTGAGCGGGCATCTGGGATTTTACTTTCGGGTGCTTGGGATGAAAACGGCTTATCTTTCGGATGGGAGCAAAAGTTATAATGTGGAATCTGGCAAAGCTGCGATAGACAGGCTTATAAGCACGGGGGCGGCGGCGGGGTTTGAGTATGCGGCCTGCGCGGAGGATAAAGAGCAAATTTTTGAGAGATTCGCGGAAATAATTGAACAGAAATATATGGGGCAAAACGGAATTAAGATAACGCACAGGTATCTGGCGGGGATAGCGACGAAATGATTTTGGCAATGCTGCGACTGACGAGATTGTATTACGGGGTGCCGCTGGCTGGCGGGTTTGTTGTGATAGTTTTATATTTAACCGGAGGAAATGTTGATCATATCCTTTACAAAGTAATAACGGCGTGGCTTGCAATTTTAAGTATTATTTCCGCGGGGTATATTCTGAACGATTTATGTGATGTGGAAATTGATAAAGTAAATTGCCCGAATAGGCCTTTAGCTGGTGCAAAAATCAGTAGTAAAATTTCAGTCATTACTGCCATAGTGCTTTTTGCCGCAGGTATGCTTTTGAGCGGATTTTGCGGCTGGCGGTTCGCTGGGGTTATGGCGGTTGTGGCGGGCTTATTAATTTTTTATGATGTTTTTTCTAAGCGTCTTGGGATAGTCAAAAATATTCTCGCGGCGCTGCTGACGACATCTTTGTATCCGCTGGCGTTTGCGCTGACGGAGGCGGTTGATACGCCCCGTCTTAATGTTTTATTTATTCATCCTGTCTGGCTGTTTCTGTCGGCTCTGAGTTATCAAATGCTCAAGGATATTCGTGATATAAAAGGCGATGGAATAGTTAACGGGAAAATTTTGAAAAATTATACCGCAAGCAAGTGGTTTGGTTTGGGGGCAAAGATTTTTATTGTTGGGGGTGCTTTGATTACAATGCTGCCTTTTGTTTTAGGATATTGTAAGCAGGTATATCTGGTCGCATCTGCAGGGGCGATTATTCTGGCGGGGATTTCAGTGTTTCATAAGCCGACTTGGGCGATACGTTGTATTTATGCGGAGGTTTTTTTGATTACTGCGGGGTCGCTGGCGGATTTGCTGGTTTTTGGTTCTTGAATAAATTGCCGTAGATTTTTGGCAGCTTTTCGTTGTGTGCTAAGGCGACATAATTCGAGGCTTTTTAGTTTGGCCAGGGGCAGTTCGCAGTTTTTTTCGGGGGTAATTGTGGTGCATAGTTCTTTCATAAGGCAGCCGCATCGGGGCAGAGGAAAATAAGTTCCCATTCGCAGCCAGATGTCTTTTAGGGGTTCTTCGAGGAGGTTGCCGAAGGATAGGGGGGTGAGGTCGCAGGGACAGGCGTTGCCGATGGCGTCGATAAAAAGGTGGTGGAAGCCTGCGCCGCAGCCGAACATTTGGTCTGACTCGAGATATGAAAAGGCGGAGATGGCGGGGCCTTGATTTTTTTTGTTCCAGCGTTTATGGAAATCTGTTAATTGCTGTGATTGCTCGTTGGTTAAAATTTCATCGGGATGGCCGTAAAGATTTCCGGTGGGGATGGGTTCGAGTATTCGGAATTCGTGGACGCCGTATTTGGTTGCTAATTCTGCGAGTTTTTGGATGTGGCCTTGTGTGATTTTGTTGGGGGTTGCTACGGTGGATATTGCGGTGTAGAGGCCGGCATTAAGGGAGAGTTCTATCGCTTTAATTGCCTGGGTGAATGAGCCGGGGACTGCTCTTGTTTTATCGTGTTCGGTTGGGTCGTCAGATTCGATTCCTATCATCATACAGCCCAGGGCGTTTTCTTTTAGTTGGAGGGCGAGTTCTTTTGTGAGTTGATAGCCTGTTGTGAAGATTATGGTTGCGCAATCATCGCTTGCGGCAGCTACGAGTTCGGTGATGTCGTGTCTTAGTAAGGGTTCGCCGCCGGTGAAGCCTATGGTTACGGTTCCGAGGTCTTTTATTTGTTTTATTACGTTGAGGGCCTTGTCGGTGGGCATTTCGCCTTTTTTGTGGAAACCGTAACTGCAGTGGGGACATTTGAAGGGGCATTTATCGGTGACGGCGAAATAGGTTGAATAGGGAACGCGTTTTTTTTGTATTACTGAGTCGAGGAACCTGTCAAAAGCTTTGGACGGGTAAGGGGGGAAGAAGGTGTTTATGTATATTCTGCCGTTATGCTGATGGGGATTTTCATTTAGGAGTTGTTTTGCTATGTAGAGCAGATGCCGGGAGGGCAGTTTGCCGAGACAGCGGGTGAAAAGTGGGAACAATTTAAGCAGGATTGATGGTTTCATTATTATCAGCTTTTATCGATTTCAAATAAACCAGTGAACACATTCCTCCAATAAGTAAACCGAAACAAGCACCTATAAGATGTGCTATGAGGATAAATAATAGCAGAAAACCAAATTCAACCCCCTGCGGCGTCAATGGTTTCCCTGTTATTATAGCAGTTGCACTTAACATTATTACGTGAATAAATGTTGTGCAAAGTATTCCGCACAATGCGGCAATAAGAGTAGTTATAAGCCAGGTCACAAATTTTTTAAATTGTATGGATATTTTTTCAAGGAAGTGCAGATATATCTTAGCAGCGGCATAACCGCCAATGATGCCCAAAATAGTTCCTATAAAAAAGAAGTGTAAATTATCTCTGTATACGTATAAAGTCCCAGCCCATGTGCCGAATATGGCACCGGTAAGGGTTACAATGATGGTTACAAACTTTCTGAAAGATTGATATTTTGTGTTCACTCGTTTTGCTCCTTTTGGTAATACGTGTAGACGATGCCTGCGCTGAGTGTGCCGAGAATTGCGCCGGCGATGATTCCATAGGGAAGGCCGGCAATGATATACAGCAATACTGGTTTGCCGTATATAACCATTAGTATTATGTGCAAAAGTGTTGAGCAGATTGCGCCGGTGGCCATACCTGTCGCGACGGCATATCCTGTGTTTTTAATTTTTTCGGATGTTTGGGCTATTATTACAGCGTAGCAGGTTCCTACGATGAAGCCTAATATGGCTCCTGTTTCTGCGCCATAAAATTTATTGATTCCTATATGTCTATAGAGTTCATTTGAATAGGCGCCGAAGAAATACCCGACGCCCGCAGAGGCGATGCCGAGCAGTATTGAGAAAAGCCAGAATTTTGTGAAGCGGTATTTATAAAGGATGAAGCACCAAATAACAGCTATAACTATCCCAATAATCCAAACAGCGGTTTTTCTGAAAGGCTCACTGTCTTTTTGCTGTTTGGCTGAGGTAAGTACGGGCAGAGGGAAATCAGGTTTTCCTTCGATTTTCCATCTCAAGTCCTGCAAGTTTGCTGTTTTAATAAAAGACGGTCTTCCGTCCGCAAGCAACACAAAGCATCCTTCGGTATGATTATCAATTGTAAGCAGTTCGGGGCCTCCGACCTGGTTCCAGCGGTCTTTATAAACCTTTTTATTTCCTCGAATCTTAAAATTAGTAAGGGTAGAAAAACATTCTCTTTGTTTTATGGGGAAATCTCTGCCTGATTTGGTTTGCCCGTAATTGGTTTCGAATAACAAGACTAAATCAGCAGGAATTTCCGATGTTTTTTTGCCGACTGCTTCTTTATTAAGAGCGTAGGAGGATTCGCCTTGTATGGCGTCTGAACCTTTACAGATTAATTGTTTTGGTGAAACATCAGCCATTGTAATAAGTAGATCGCACCAGTTTGAATCGGGGATTTTATCGTCCCAATCATTCGAATACACAAGGATAGCTTTACCCAGGCCGCTGAGATTCGACCCGCAAATCATTCCAGTTCCAGGACGAAGGTTACTACTCATAGTAACCGCTGCTCGAGGAGCAAATAAATATAAAAAAATTGTTGATATTATAATTACTGCCAAAGTCGCACTTTTGCCTTTTAAAATACCGCCGCTGCGATAAATTTTTATCAATGCAACAACACCTAAAACTGGTGAAGCGGCTAATAAGCCAAATGCAATGAAAGCCATTATTTCTTTGTCTAACAAGTTTGCAATAATAAACGCAACAATACTGGCGATAAACAAAAACACTGATAATCTGGCCAGAAGGCAAGTCTTTTTTTGGGTCTCATCGTTTTGTAACATTATAGTTCCCCTGCTGTTTTGGTTTCAGGTTTCTTATTATGATAAAATGATACGCCAAAGACTGGTATTAAGCCAATAAAATCCAGTTTTAGCGGATATGATATTTTCTGGACTCCTGCTTTCGCAGGAGTGACAAACGTTATACTATTGCCGCAAAAGAAGTTTGGATTGCTAATCAGATTTTAGGGTTAGATTTGTGCAGTATTTCGATTACTTCCTGGTCGGGGACGTCGTACCAGTTTTGGTACACTTCGGCGACGGCGCGAAGAAGGGGGTGTTTCGAGGATGATGACTTTGTCGGCGATTTTGGCGAATTGGGAGGCGGTTTCGGGGGCGGCAACGGGGGAGGCGACTATTATTTTTTTTGCTTTTTGGTTTCGGCAGAGCATGAGGGCGGCGCATGGTGGAGCCCATGGCTATGCCGTCGTCGACGAGTATGATTGTGCGGTCTTTGATTTCGGGGAGGGGTTTATTTTCGCGGAGAATTTGTATTCGGCGGGTTACTTCTTCTTTCTGCTGTTTGATTATTTTTTTGATTACGTCGGGCGGGAGAGTTTCGGAGATTTCTTCAATCAGGAAGACGGTGCCGTCCTCGGCGATGGCTCCGAAGCCTGATTCAGGATTATGAGGGAAAGGGAGTTTGCGTACTACGATAATGGACAGAGGTGCGTTTAGAAACTGTGCGACGTAAAAAGCGACTTCTACGCCGCCTCTTGGGATTGCGAGAATGAGTGGATTATCATTTTTGTAAGCGGTCAGGGATAGGGCCAGTTTTTGGCCGGCGTCTTTTCTGTCTTTGAACATTTCGTATCTCGTATCTTGTGAAGCGTATCTCGTTTTACGTTTTGCTATTTGAGGCGCTTCTAAAAATTCTATATTCAAAATCTGAATACGTTTTTGACCCCCTCCCTCATGGTCGGGGCTTTGAAAGGCTATTTTAAAAGGTAGTGTTAATATTTTGGCGCGTTGTGGGCTTTCCATTTGATGTTGCAGCCCATGCTGGGTTTTTGCTGGGGTGATATATGTTTTCCCTCAAGAGCGGCGTCGATGGCGGCCCTTAAATCGGCGCCTGTTATCGGGATAATGTTGCCTGGGCGGCTGTCGTCCATCTGGCCGCGATAGACAAGGGATTTTTGTTTATTGAAAAGGAAAAAATCCGGTGTGCAGGCGGCGTGATAGGCCAGGGCAACTTCCTGTGATTCGTCGTAAAGATAAGGAAAGGTAAAGCCCATGGCGTCGGCTGCTTTTTTCATCAAGGCGGGGCTGTCTTCGGGGAAGCTTTCGACGTCGTTGGAATTGATGCCGATAATCGCAACGCCTTTTTTCTGATATTCTTTTACGAGTTCGATGAAGTCCTTGAGGATATGTTTCACGAAGGGACAGTGATTGCACATAAAAACCACCAGGAAGGCATTGGCGTCTTTAAAGTCGTCGATGGAAACTAAATTGCCGTTTGTGTCGGGCAGATTAAAATATGGCGCGGTTGTCCCCAGCGGAATCATTGTTGATGCGGTCATTACCATAAATTGCTCCTTTCAAAATTTTCAAAGGATTATTAAATTTTCACAACAATCTTGCCAAACTGCTCTGCTTTTTCCATTCTTGCCATCGCTTTTTGAATATCTTCAAGGGGATGTATGGAGTCGATGACAGGATTTAGTCTGGCGGAAGCAAAAGCTTTTAGCATCTGGCGAAAATCTTGGTCTGAGCCCATCGCTGAGCCGAGTACGTTTACCTGTTTCCAGTAAAGGCGCTGAAGGTCGGTTTCGGCTTTTGCGCCTGTGGTTACGCCGCATAGGACGATGCGTCCTCCTTTTCTGACGGAGGCGAAGTCGATTTCCCAGACGCCGCCACCGACTGTATCGATGACGACATCAGCGCCGCGGCCGTTGGTTCTTTCGTGTACTGTTTTGGCGATATCTTCGGTTGCCCTGTAATTTATGGTGTGGTTTTCACCATCAGTTGGGCTTTGTTTAGTTTTTCCTGTGAGGATGATGTAACGATGACTTCTGCGTTGGCGAGTTTGGCGAGCTGGAGGCACGCCAGCGCGACACCGCCGCCGATACCGTGAATGAGTACGGTTTCGCCTGGTATTAATTTGGCGCGAGTAAAAAGCATTCGCCAGGCGGTTACATAGGCAAGTGGAAGAGCGGCGGCATGGTTGAAATCGAGATGATGGGGTTTAGGCCAGACGTTGTAAAATGGTACGGCGATTTTTTCAGCGAAAGTGCCGGGACGAGACATACCGATAAGGCCGAAAGAATCACATTGGCTATGTTCGCCTTTTTGGCATTGTTCGCAGTGTCGGCAGCTCAGGCCGGGATTTATGATGACCTCATCGCCGATATTAATGCCCTCAACTCCTGAACCTTTTTCTATTACAACACCCGCCCCGTCGGAGCCTAAGGTGTGCGGCATTGTAACATTGGGGCTGAGTCTACCGCCGCGAACCCAGATATCGAGATGATTCAGTGCTGCGGAACGAACCTGCACAACAACTTCGTTTTCAGCAGCACTAACATCCGCGACCTGCTCAACTTTCACAACGTCCAGCCCCCCCGGATTATGAATAACCGCGGCCTTCATTAAATGCCCCCTTATATTAGTTTTTTATCAGTCCCAGATTATAGATTTTAACACGTTTGCTAAATAAGGAATTTCCTTAAAATACCATTCACAATTGCTTACTTGATTCTGTCTTAGTATGTATATGGTTCTTTTTTTAGTTCGAGGCGGCAGTTGTTTTGCATTTTTCTTAGGATGTTAGTGAGATTATCGGCGAGGTCTTTATCTGACATATTTTTTAACTGTTCGGCGGTTAGGGGTTTGCCGTAGCGGACGGTGATGCGGCTGCCGATGGTGAAGAGTTTTTTGTGTCTTGGCCAGCATTCGAAGGCGCCGTCAATCATTGCGGGGACGATGGCGGCGTTGCCTCGCCTGCACAGAAGACCGAAGCCTGGTTTGAAAGCGGATATTTTGCCGTCTTCGGAGCGGGTGGCTTCGGGGAAAAGGCATACGCCGTAACCATCGCGGAGTTTTTGTATTATGGTTTTTATAGCGGTCAAATCAGCTTCGCCTCGGCGGACGGGTATTGAATTGACAGAGGTGAGGATTTTGCCGAAGAAGCCTTTAAACAGGGTATCACGTGCCATAAAAAACATAAGTCTTTTTATTTCAACGCCGCAAAAAAGGGGGTCGAGAAAACTCTGGTGATTGCTGATTACTATGAAGGCGCCATCGCGAGGGATGTTTTCTTTGCCGGTGACGTCGAACTTGAAAAACAGTCTGCAAAAGTGTCGACAACAAAATCTCGCGAAACGGAACCAGAGCATTTTAGGCTTTTTTTCAGGCATAATTTTTCACGTACTCAAAAAGTTTTTCGACAACTTCTTCGACAGTTAAATTCGTTGTATCAATAATAATCGCGTCATCGGCAGGTTTCAACGGGCCAACAGAGCGGTTCTGGTCGGACTTGTCCCTGGCCTCGATTGCTTTTTGCACTTCGTCCAAAGAGCCTGGCAAGCCTTTTGCGCAGAGTTCGGCGAGTCTTCTTCTGGCACGCTCGGCGGTGTCGGCGGTGAGATAAAATTTAACATCGGCGTTGGGGAAGGCGACCGTTCCCTGGTCTCTTCCCTCGGTAACTATTTTTTTCTGGCCGGCAGCAAAATCTCTCTGCATCATTACCAGCTTTTCCCGCAGTTTGGGTGCCGAGGCGATATATTTCGCGTTGGAGGTAACATCGGGCTGACGAATTCGCTGGGTAACATCTGTGCCGTTAATCGAAACGCCCATGCCGTCCTGTTTGGCATAGAATGAAAATTTTGTTTTGTTCAGCACTTCGAGCAGTTTGCTCGAATCGGCCAAGTCAATCTCCGCCTGCATCGCGGCAAGGGTGAGCGTCCGGTACATCGCACCGGTATCGAGAAAGCCGGCGTTTAGTTTTTTAGCCAGCAGCATGGCAACCGTGCTTTTGCCGCTGCCCGCGGGACCATCTATTGTTACAATCAAGCCTGCCATTTACTTTCCCGATTTCGATGCGCCGGTTTTATTAATCCTCGCGACGATAATACTCGTATCGTCAATCTGTCTTGCCAGTCCTACAAAACGCCTTCGGTAGGCGAGAATATTTTTAATCATTTGCCCTGGCGGGTTGCCGCTGAATTTAATCGCCGGTTCAAGCATCCGGTCTATACCCCAGAGGTCATCTTCAAAGTTTGTCGCGTCAATAAGACCGTCGGTATAAAACAGGAGGCTGTCACCGTTGGCCAGATTGACTGTTTCGATTTCGTATTCCGGCTGTGCCTCAACGCCGAGAACAAGCCCGCCCTTATCCAGTTCGATAATTTTACCTTTGCGTATCAGCAGGGTTGGCTCATGGCCGCAGTTGCAATATGTTATGGTTCCTTTTTCAACATCGAGTATCGCATAGAAAAGCGTTATAAATTCCCCGTTGCTGCATTCACCGCAGGCCAGGCGGTTGAGCCTTTCGATAATATTCTTAATATTATCCAGGCCGCTCTGGCTGTCTGTATAGGCACGCATCGCTCCTCTGAACATGCTCATCATAATAGCGGCGGGGATGCCTTTGCCAATTACGTCGGCAATGGCAATGATTAAACGGCTGTCGCTGATTTTGATAAAATCATATAGGTCGCCGCCGATATCGAAACAGGGTATATATATTGCGGATATATCAAGGCCGGGTATATCTGGCGCTTTTTCCGGCACCATTCTCCGCTGGATGAGACCCGCAAGGCGCACCTGTTCGGCGATGCGTGCGCCTTCAATTGCCTCGGCATAAAATCTCGCGTTGGTTATTGCCACTGCGCACTGCGAGGCAATCGCGCGGGCAAGCGCGATATCATCTTCGGAAAAATGCTTAGGAATGGGGCTGTAAAGTCGAAGTACGCCTATCGCTTTATCCCTGAACTGCATCGCAACGGTAAGCTGGCTGACAAGCCCTTCTTTTGCGGTGGCTTCTTTGAAACCGACCCGTTCATCGGTGGCCATATCGTCAATAATTACAGCCTTACCCGCGAAGGCGGCCGTAATGACCGGGTCTTCCTTTGAAACAACGCCCTTGTTGCGATATTCTTCGCTCAAGCCGTAGGTGCTTCGCATCTTGAGGTCGCCTGCGCTGTCGTCGAGGAGGCGGATAGAACATGCTTTAACGCCTGTAATTCTTACGGCGGTTTTGGCCAGTTTATCCAGCACTTCCTGAAGCGAGAAATCGCCCGCTACGAGAGTGCTAATCTCGGAAATCTCATCTCTGCCGAGCAGTTTTTTAGTGTCTTTATTCATATTCGTCTGTTAAAATTATATTATAATAAAGGCAGCATTATATGATATTTTGCCGTTAAGGTGAACCCCAAATATTTCGTAATGTACATATTGAGAAAAAAAAGATTTGGGATAATATAACAGCGGCTCAGGCTGGAAATCGAAATGGACCAAATCGCCAAAAAGTTAATTTTTGTTGGTAAAGTTCAGGGTGTTGGCTTTCGCTTTACCGCATTAAATGTAGCCAACCAGTATGGACTCAATGGCTGGGTGCGTAATCTTCATGACGGCACCGTGGAAATGATAGCGCAGGGGCCTCCGGAGGATATAAATGACTGCATCCAGTCTCTTCAGGAAAGTTATCCGGGCAGAATTGAAAAAGTAAAAGCAGAAGATATACCGTTAGACCCTAAACTGAAAGACTTCAAAATAACATTTTAAGTTTTATTTTTAGTCACATTTTTTTTACAGGAAAGGATGAGATTGTGAAAAAGCGGAGTTATTTTTTTACAGTGGTAATTTTTTGTGTTCTAATTTCCATCTGCGTGTTTGGCGCGGAATCGGCGGCAAAGATTCGTGTGGCCTGCGTCGGCGACAGCATCACCTATGGAGCGGGCATTAAGGATAGGGACGTGAACAGCTATCCTACGCAATTAGGCAGAATGCTCGGCGAGAAGTGGGACGTACGTAATTTCGGCGTCAGCGGCGCGACGATGTTAAAAAAGGGCAATAGCCCATATTGGAATCTTAAAGCCTTTAAGGATGCCAAGACATTTGAGCCAAATGTGGTTGTTATTAAACTCGGTACTAATGATTCCAAGCCTGACAACTGGAAGTATAAATCCGAGTTTACTGCAGATTACGAGGCAATGATTGATGAGTTTGCAAGACTTGCGAGCAAGCCGAAAATTTACGTTTGTTACCCGGTGCCGGCGTATGAAGTAAAGTGGGGCATAAATGACACTGTAATCAAAAATGAAATCATTGCTTTTGTCATTAAGGTTGCGATAGACAAAAAAGCGACTGTAATTGACCTGTATGAGCCGCTGAAGGGCAAGCCGGAGTGTTTTCCTGATAGGATACATCCCAATACCGAAGGTGCCCACATTATAGCGGAGGTAATCAGCGGGCAAATCAGTAAATATGCGCCATCGGATAAATCCAATGCGCCGCCTAAAGTTTTGAGTCAGCTGGGCGAAAAGCGGGACACTAAAACTTTTCCCGGAACAAAGAGCCAGTGGAACGGATTCGACAAGTATGAGTTTGAGTATGACGGTAGAAAGTGCATTGTTGTAACACCTAAAGTTGTGGCACAGGGCAATCCATGGATATGGAGAGCGCGGTTTTTCGGCCATCAGCCTCAGACGGACATAGCGCTTTTGTTGAGAGGATTTCACCTGGTGTATATGGACGTGGTGGAAATGCTTGGCAGCCCGAAAGCCGTTGCGCACTGGAACGCGTTTTATAAGTATCTTACGGAAGACTATGGTTTCGCGAAAAAGGTTGCGCTGGAAGGTATGAGCCGCGGCGGTTTATATATTTATAACTGGGCGGCGGCAAATCCGGAAAAGGTATCGTGCATTTATGCCGATGCCCCGGTGTGCGATTTTAAAAGCTGGCCCGGCGGCAAAGGAAAGAGCAAGGGTAACGCAGACCTCTGGAAAAAGTGTCTTGAGGAGTATGGTCTGACCGAGGAAGAATGCTTAAGTATAAATACAATCCCATCGATAATCTCGAACCGCTGGCTAAGGCGAAGATTCCGCTGCTGCACGTCTGCGGCGATGCGGATGATGTCGTCCCGATGGAGGAAAACACAAATATACTTGCTGAACGGTATAAAAAACTCGGCGGCGATATAGAAGTAATTGTCAAAAAAGGGGTGGGTCATCATCCTCACAGTCTCGAAGACCCGACGCCGATAGTGAATTTCATTCTGAAAAATACACCCGGCTACAGGGAATATTTCATAATTCGCGGCGATTTATCGAATAGCCGAATCATATTCAGCCAGAAGAAAAAAGGGACTGTGGTGTTTCTGGGCGGCTCGATTACAAATATGCAGGGCTGGCGGGATATGACTTGCCAACTGAAAGGTGAACTGATTTGAAAAACCCCACCGTTGTAACTATTCCTGAGATTGGGCAGGTTGTTTTTAAGCACAGCAAAAGAGCAAGACATCTGGGTATCAGGATTTATTCGTCTAAAGAGATTCAGGTGACGGTTCCATATCAATACACATTTGAAAACGCACAAAAATTCTTTATTTCCAAACTCGACTGGGTCAAAAAACATCTTAATCGAATATTAAAATATGAAAAACAGCAAAGCGGCACTTGCCCTGTAACCCCTGTTTTTGACGAGGAATCGGTCTTGGGGCTTGCCCGAAGGCTCGATGAACTTGCGGAAAAGTACAATTTCAGTTATAACCGGGTCTGTATCAGGAACCAGAAGAGCCGCTGGGGGAGCTGTTCAGCGAAAAATAATATAAACCTCAATATTGGACTGACGAGAATTCCTGAAGAGTTGAGGGATTATGTTATCTTGCACGAACTTGTTCATACGAGGGTAAAAAATCACAGTAGAATATTTTGGGTGGAACTCGATAAAATTTTATCCGGGAAAAAACTTAATGCCGAACTAAGAAAATACCGTCTGCAGCCGCTTTATGGGCTTTAGTTATAGTAAATATGTTCAAGCAGAATTTTAAGTCCGATGGCGATAAGAACTCCTCCGCCGGCAGCCTCGATTTTATTCTCGAAAAAGTGTCCGAATACCCTGCCGACATAAACCCCCGCATAAGAAAGACAAAACGTTATTACACCGATAATAGCCACAGTTATAAATATGGAAATCTTCAGCAGAGAAAGCGTTATTCCCACCGCCAGAGCGTCGATACTTGTCGCGACCGCCAGGATAAATAGAACGGCCAGATTCGCGGGGTCAAAATTATTTTCAGTGGATTTGATTTTGAATGATTCGTAGAGCATTTTTCCGCCAATGACGGACAGTATTCCAAAGGCGACCCAGTGGTCGTATCCTTCTATATATTGTTTTATAGTCGCGCCGGTCAGTGCGCCGATTAAAGGCATAATCGCCTGAAAAGCACCGAAAAAAGCGGCCATTCGAAAAATATGCCGAATCTTGAGATGTTTATAGACGCTGCCGCTGACGATGGAGACGGCAAAGGCGTCCATCGAAAGGGCAATCGCTATAAAAATAACAGGGATATACTCCATTATGTACTTTCCTTAAGGTTATTTGCTTTTACTTTTTTTCAGGCTCAATGTCAAAGACGGTTATCTCGGGCCTTGCCAGAAATCTCGCCTTCGGCGCAAAGCCCGCCTCGAGTCCAAGTCCGCGATTAACGTAAAGAATCTTATCGCCTATTTTATATAAACCTGACTCATATTTTTTACCTAATTTTGAAAATGTGATAATTGCTCCGTAAAACGGCAGGTTAATCTGTCCCCCGTGCGTATGACCGGCGAGATACAGGTCGATATTTGTACCTGCCAGACTTTCCGCTAAATCCGGAAGATGATACAGAAATATGCTGTAACAATCAGATGGAATATCTTTTAACAAAGTTTGAGGTATTGAATCTTGTTTTGCGCCCAGGCCGGATATCCGGAAGGATTCGCCGTTTTTTCGCAGCAAGACACTTTTATCGTCGAGCAATTCAAAGCCGGTTCCGCTGAACAAATCCAGGTGGTTCCACTGCATCGCGTCGAAATTGCCCCTGACGGCAAATTTACCTATTGTCGCCTTGAGGCTTTTCAGCGTATCTTTGAAGATATTCAATCCCTCTGGACTATTGAGGCTATCGCCTGTAAAAACAATGATGTCCGGCTTTAAGGGGTTAATAAGCAGCGGGAGTTTTTTTTCATTTACTATTTTTTTATCACAGTGCAAATCCGAAATCTGTACAACGCGCAGGCCGGCTGCTTTGAGTTTTTTTGTTTCAATTCTTACATTGTGAATCTCGACCCAATACGGCTCAACAAAAAAACTATATATTAAACACACTAATGTAATAACCGTGAGAATATGCGCTAATATCGCGGGTTTACTCAGAAACTTATTGGGTTTTCCCTTCTTTTGGATTCTATTAAGAATAAAGGAAAAAAGCAAAAATAATTCCGCCGCGTACAAAGTCGCCAGCAGCGTCAGAGCTATTAGCATCAGGAGAGCTATTTTTTCAAAAGGTGTCATTGTTACTCAGCTTTTATAATTCCCTGATTTGTAAGGTCTTCTTTGATTTTTTGCCCAGGCGTAACAACGAGAAATTCGTTATTGTCCCAGAGTCCGTCAACAAGTCTCTGCATTAAACTCGCGTCGGCCTTGAGTTCATCGTAGCTCCAGCCGAGATATTCTGCGCATTTTTTCGTGAATTCCTTGTCTTTTTCGGAATTGGCCAATTCCCAGTCAATATAAGTTGCCCAATTGTATTGTTTCATCCAGCCCTGCTCGGTTTCCATAAGATATTGCGCGTTTTCGTGGCCGTATTTGCGAAGGTATTCCTGCATTGTCTTTTCATAACGCTCTTTACCCGGCATCGTGTCGGTTTCTATCCAGCCCGGGCTGTACCAGTAAACGCCTTTATGTGAATCGAAATACTTCTGATATGTGTCTTTCGAGCCGAGCAGAAGCGTAATACAGTCGTGACCGCGAGGAACAACAATGGGGATTTGGGCGGTAAGACCAACAATGCCATTACTGCATAAGCCATAACCAAGCAGTGAGGCGTCATAAGGTTGCCCCTGTAAATCGGCAGTCCGCTCCAGTGCTTTCTGCACCTCGTTACGAAGTTTTTCCGGCTCATTGTGCAGACCCTGAGGCATCAAGACCACATCGACGGCGTTCTTCGACCTCGCGGCGCACAGATACGCCTCTTTCTGCATCACCTTACAAACTATAAATTGAAATCTCATAGCTATATTTATATCATTTTGGCAGATTTTTAACAGATAAAATTGTTGACAGCACAGTGGGGTCTATGCTATAAAGCTGTTCTCTGGAAGTTACGGGGCCGTAGCTCAATTGGCTAGAGCATCGGACTGTCGATCCGAAGGTTGAGGGTTCGAACCCCTTCGGCCTCGTTACGTAAGTCATTGACCAGCAATCAATTGTGTTTGCTGGTCTTTTTGCTGTATGCAGTAAGACGATTGGTTTTGTAAAATATAAACGTCATAAAATAACATCCAGACGAAAGAATAATTCCGCAGTTTTTAATTTTTATTTGAGCTTACTCTTTCCAGTCAGCCTTGAGATTGATGTGGCCAATTAAAATATTGATGTCGTCAAAATTGATTTTTCCGTCACTGTTGAGATCGCCCAGCAAATAACTTCCCGGCGACTCCATACTGGTCAGCATATTCATGAACAAAATATCAAAATCATATTTATCCACAACTCCGTCGCCGTTGAGGTCATACCAGCGAATATCCGAATCCAGTGAGGTCTCCTCGGCACTGGCTGGTAACCCGCTGATGTTCCACGCCGCGCCGTACCGCTGTGCCGTCCAAGCGAGGTTCGCCTCCGCTATGCCGTAAGTTACTACCAGCTCATAATTAGTGAAATTCGCGTCCGCCTGAGTATAAATATGTTCGACATTATCCACATTACTGTCGCTGTAATCGAGCAGATAATTCCTTCCCGCCTCGCAGGGGTCAACCGCCCACAGTTCCAGTCTGAGGTTAGCGTCTTTTTCCGGCATTGCATCAAACGGATATTCATTATCATAGTGCCGGTTCCATGCGATGGTAGCGGTGATAATTCTGCACGAAGGTTCGCCAATATCTATTTTATATGTGTTTGCTGGAGTATTATCTCCGTCGAGGACATTATTGTCCCATCCCGCCGCTGCGATTTCACCAGGGGCATGCTGCATTGCCGTAAGCTGCTCATAAGCGCCGACGGCATTTAACACCCCGGCCCCCTGCAGATAATCCAAAGGCGCCGTATGGTCATCATCCTTTCCGGGCAGGCCCTTGTGCCAATAAGGCAGTTTTATCGCTGAATTAAGTATAATGGCTTTCATCACGCTGTTGCCGCCGTTTTTGGAAACCGCCATACTCAGATTCGGGTCCTGCTTAGCAGCCTGCACCAGAAGCGCCGTTACCCCAGTCACAATCGGTGTGGAAAAACTCGACCAGTTTCCGGCAGGTTTATATCCGTTCGGCTCATTCTCATCGGCGACAAGACAGTTGCCCGCTGTTACGATGTCCGGCTTGCAGCGTCCATCGCTTGTTGGCCCGCAGCTCGAATGCTCAGGATAAGCAAGAGAAAAATTCGACAAAGAAGTATTAACTTCGTTCGTATCCACGGAATTAACAATACCAACGGCAATAGCGTTGGCGCCGGCGCCGGGATATAGCGGCGGGTCATACGCGTTTGTACCATTGCCGATGCTCGCGATAACTATCAGGCCGCGATTCTCAGCCATTGAATCAATGCCTCGCGTCCACCAGTCTTCAAACTGACTGCCGAAACTTGCCGTTAAAATATCAGCCTCCGGCGGTTGATGTGTCAACACCTTATCAGTCAAAAAATACCAGAACTCATAAACATCCCCCGCAGCCTGAGGTACTATGCCGAGATAATTGAAATGCCCGAGTTGGGGGTTAAAAGCGTTGGGGTCTTCGCCGAACAGAATTGAGCAAATCGCAGTCGAATGACCCGAAACGCCACCCTGCAGTTTGCCATTATCGTAAATATTGAACTGCCTGTTCGCGAAACAATTGTGTGAAATGTTCGGAAAGTAATCGTTCTGCGGTAGGCCGTCCTGGTATGTATTACTTCGGCACACAACAGCTATTTTCACACCGCTGCCGGTAAGTTCCGGCGAGAGTTTTTTCAATGCATCAATGCCCGCGTAATTGAGCAATTCAGGCTGCTGCGGTTCAGCAATTTGCGGCACAGACGATTCAGCAAAGGTGGTTACAACTGCAAACAACATCACCGCACAGGCTGGCAAAGCCTTATAAAACAAATTTTCGACCCACGCCGCCATTACCATCCTCGTTTACAGGAAAAAAACACCCAAATCCCTGGGAGTACTTCAGCCTGCGATTCCCTGCTGCTAAAAGGCTAATATCAAGATACCATAAAACGGTCGTTTTTTCAAGTAAAAGTTTTATTAGCTGACGGCTAAGTCCTATAATAGCCTTTTAGTCATTATAGATAACTCTGGCGGGACAACTGAGAATCCAATGTATGTATTTTCATTAAAATTACCCAATAAAACTGACGATGTAATCAAATGGCGGATGGTTTGATGAAGAGACCGAAGTGCTATAGTACTATGAAAAAAGCTTTTACATTTATTGAAATTATGATAGTTGTCGCAATTCTCGGCATTGCTGCTGCGATAATCCTCCCTGTCATTAAAAATCACATAACAGAAGCCAAAGAAACCTCCGCAAAGGACACGCTTAGGATAATGCGGAACATAATAGAGGTGTACACAGGCAAAAATGGGGGTGTTCCTCCGGGTTATCTGCGTAATGATACATCCAAATCTCCAGGCTTTACGGTATTCTGGGCTCAGTTAATCAGAGATGGGAAATATATAAACAATCTGCCGGAAAATCCTTTTAACAAGCTCAAATCGATAAATGTAGTTTCCGACACGATAACACCTGTTGCGACCGGCGAAGGTGGCTGGATTTATAATCCGACAACCAGAGACTTCAAGATTGACTGGCCGGGAAAAGATTCAAAGGGCGTACCATTTGCAGATTATTAATTATTTACGCATTAATCACGAGTTCCGCCCACACTTCCGCAAATCTATTTTACTGTTAGACTTTCGTTTCTGATTTTAGTATAATGCTTTTTTATATAACCTGTTCATTTTGGAGCAGATGCAAGAATGAGTTCTGAAATAAATCATTTAGACAAACTGGAAAACCAAAGCATTTTCATTATCAGGGAGGCTTACAGCCAGTTCCGCAACGTCGCGATGCTCTGGTCGATAGGCAAGGATTCCACAACCATGCTCTGGCTGATAAGAAAGGCCTTTTTCGGCAGGATTCCGTTTCCTGTTCTTCACATAGACACCTCTTATAAGTTTAAGGAGATTTATCAGTTCAGAGAAAAATATGCCAGGGAATGGGGGCTGAATCTCATTGTCGCCAGGAATGAAGAAGCATTGAACAGAGGCGTAGGACCCGACAAAGGAAAATTCGATTGCTGTAATGAGCTTAAAACTGTTGCGTTGAAACAAGCCATCGCCAAATATGGTTTTAAGGCGTTATATCTCGGCATCAGAAGGGACGAACACGGCATTCGCGCAAGGAAAGGGTTTTTAGTCCAAGAGACGAGGATTTCGAATGGGACTATAAGAATCAGCCGCCGGAACTGTGGGACCAGTATAAGACAAAAGCTGCGCAGGAGGAGCATATCCGCGTTCATCCTCTGCTTGGCTGGCGAGAGTTGGATATCTGGGAGTATATAAAGCGCGAAGATATTCCGATTACCGACCTGTATTTCGCTAAAAACGGCAAACGTTTCCGCAGTATCGGCTGCGAAACATGCTGTTCACCTGTGGACTCAAATGCCGATACCATAGATAAGATTGTCGAAGAATTAAAAAGCTCGCTGGTTTCTGAGAGAAGCGGCCGTGCTCAGGACAAGGAAGACGACTATATGATGCAGAAACTGCGTTCTCTTGGTTACATGTAGCGAATTGTTAATCAGACAGTAGAAATGATAACACTATCAATCTGGGTCATCATCGCGATAATTATAACCGCATTTTTGTGCGAGTATATGGATTCCACGCTGGGTATGGGTTATGGTACGACGCTGACGCCGGTCTTAATGTTATTTGGATTCAATCCTATGCAGATTGTTCCCGCCGTTTTGTTTTCCGAACTGATTACAGGATTACTGGCGGCATTTTTTCATCACCGTGAAGGAAACGTCAACCTGAAGCCGCATACAACTAACGTATCAGTTATTATCAGCAGGCTGAAATCTCTCGGCTATATTGAGAGTTTTAAGCAGGGTACCCCGCCCCATCTAAAGGTTGCCATACTTCTGGCGGTCTGCAGCATAGTTGGAACAGTAATCGCCGTTTTTGTGGCAGTAAATATACCGAAATTCTGGCTCGGAATTTATATCGGCTGCCTGGTTCTCTCGATGGGAATAATCATACTGGTATGTATCAATAAACAGTTCAGATTTTCGTGGAAAAAAATCATAATGCTCGGCGTCGTGGCCTCCTTTAATAAAGGGATGAGCGGCGGCGGTTATGGCCCTTTGGTTACAAGCGGACAGATTTTGTCAGGAGTCGAAGGTAAAAGCGCAATAGGAATAACATCACTGGCCGAAGGATTGACCTGCCTTGTCGGCGTGCTGATGTATATGTTTGTCGCGAAAAATCCCTGCCACTGGATGCTGACTTTCTGGATTACTCTTGGAGCTGTTTTTTCTGTTCCGCTGGCTGCTAAAAGTGTAAAAGCGATGACAGCGAAAAAACTGAATTTGGCAATTGCTTTTCTTACGATAGCCCTGGGAATTACAACCCTTGTAAAACTATTCAATTGAACGGGATATAAAGATGATGCAGGAGATGACTTTAAGTTTTGTTATAGTAGGCCATGTTGACCATGGGAAATCGACCTTGATTGGAAGGCTGCTTTACGACACTAACTCGCTGCCGCCGGACAAAATAGTGGAGATGGAAAAAGTTTCGAGCGGCCAGGGCAAACAAACCGAGTTTGCCTATTTGCTCAACCATCTCGAAGAGGAACGCAAACAGGGAATCACCATTGACACAACGCAGGTTTTCTTCAAAACGCAGACAAGGCGTTATGTGATTATCGATGCACCGGGGCACGTGGAGTTTGTTAAGAATATGATTACCGGCGCAAGCCAGGCCGAAGCGGCTGTGCTTATTGTCGATGTTGTCGAAGGCGTCAAAGAACAGACAAAACGTCATTCATATATGCTTTCGCTGCTCGGGCTTAAGCAGGTCGTTGTGGTTCTTAATAAAATGGACCTCGTGGGCTTCTCACAGGAGCGGTTTGAAGCGGTCAAAAATGATGTCCGGCAGTTTTTGAAATCGATAAATACCGAGCCGTTATTTTATATCCCGATTGCTGCTATGCTTGGTGAAAATATCGCGCAAATCTGAAAATATGAAATGGTACAGCGGTCCGACGTTCCTGGAGAGTCTCGATACCTTAAAAAATAAACTGTCACCCAGAGACAAGCCTTTGATTTTTCCGATTCAGGACATCTACAAGATTGATGACAAAAGAATAAACGCCGGCAGGGTGGAATCAGGCGTCATTCAAAAAGGGATGAGAATAAAAATCCTGCCAGGCGGACAGATAACAACCGTTAAGTCGATAGAAAAATTTCCCGCGACAACAGATAAAGCCGTCGCCGGTGAATGTATCGGCGTCACAACGACTGATTCGGTCTTTCTCGACCGCGGCAACGTCATCTGCCTTGAAGGCAGTGAACCGGTTTTGACCGACAGAGTTTCGGCAAATATGTTCTGGATGACCCGGCAGGATTTTAACAGGGAACAGAAACTTACCTTCAGATGCGCAACTCAGGAATCAAGCTGTAAAATAGAAAGCATTAATAAAAGAATCAATTCCTCGACGCTCGAAATTATAGAAGAAAACGCTGACGTAATAAAAAATCTCGAGGTTGGACAAGTCATTATCAAAACCAAAAAGCCGGTGTGTGTAAAAAATTTCAATGACGTTGAGGAACTGGGACGCTTTGTTCTTGTTCAGGGGGATAACATCTGCGCTGGTGGAATAATTACTTTGATGAAATGATATGACCAAAACCGCAAAAACCGTGATAATAGGCCTGGATGGCGTCCCGTTTTCAATGTTGAAGGATTTTACCGAAAGCGGCGTTATGCCGCACACCAGCAGAATAATCAAAGAGGGTTTTTTTTCACCTATTCGCTCGGCTATTCCCGAAATATCATGCGTCGCGTGGTCTTCAATAATTACGGGCGTTAATCCCGCTGAACACGGAATTTTCGGATTTGTCGATTTGCAGCCAGGCTCATACAAAATGCGATTTCCAAGCTATGACGACCTCAAAGCCCTGCCATTCTGGGAGAGCGCTAAAAATAAATCTATAATAATAAATGTTCCATCAACTTATCCGGTCAGACAAATGAATGGAGTTCATATTTCAGGGTTTGTCTCCATAGATTTTGAAAGAAGTATTTACCCGCAGTCCTTAATACCTGAACTGCAAAGCATTAACTATCATCTTGATGTCGATTCTCAGCAGGCGCATAAGTCGATGGATATGTTTTTGCGTGACGTGGAAAAAACGCTCGACTCGCGAATACAGGCGTACAGGTATCTCTGGGAAAATCAGGAATGGCAGAATTTTATGTTTGTTTTTACTGAGACAGACAGGCTGATGCATTTCCTCTGGAATGCATACGAAGACGCAAGCCACAAATATCACAAATTCTTCCTTGACCACTTCAAAAAAGTCGATGAGGTAATCGGCGAAATCTATTCGAGACTGACCGGTGATGATTTCCTGATTTTGTTGTCCGACCATGGTTTTGAAAGACTCGACAAAGAGGTCTATATAAATTACCTTCTTGCCGATAAAGGTCTGCTGAAGCTAAGTAAATTTACCCCGCCGGCACAGCTCAATATCGACCGCGGGACAAAAGCGTTTGCGATGGACCCGGGGCGAATCTACATAAACCGAAAAAATAAATACCCGCAAGGCGATGTAGAGCGACAAGATGTTGAAACATTGGTCAAGCAGCTCGAAAACATTTTTGCCTCTCTGCAGATAGACGGCAAAAAAGTCATAAGATATATCTTCAGAAAGCAGGATGTTTATTCGGGGCCTTATCTTGAAAACGCGCCGGATTTAATACTCATAGCCGAAAAAGGTTTTAACTTAAAAGGTGCGATAACAGCCAAGGAGCTTAGCGGCAGAGGCGTATTTACTGGAAAGCACACCTATGAAGACGCATTTGTACTGATAAAAAATAAAGAATTTTCAGCCGGTTTCAGCGGTAAATCTTCTGTAATTGATGTCGGAAAATTGATAAAATCACAGGCAGTAAAGGAACTCAATATCAAATATGAATAATGAATTAAAAACAAAACAGCCGCTGCCTCTGTGGCGGCGCATAGTTCTGTGGCTGATTTGCGCCGCTATAATAATGCTCATCGGTGTTATGGCCGCCGGTTATATCATGGGTAAAAAGTTAGGCTCTGAAATCGTAAAGATAAAAGAAGCTAACGAGCCGCTGACTTTTTCAGACTGGTGGACAAATATTACCGCAAAGAACGCAAGCAACGCCGCGGAAAGTTACTACGCTGGAGCGATATCAAACGTGAGCACTAATGACATCGCAGGCCTTGCGAAAATTAACGTTTTTTATTTGAATAGTCTGGCTTCCGGGGCTCCTGACCAGTTTCCAGCGGATATGCGAAAACAAATCTCTCAAATCCTGACGGCTTTTCAGCCGGTGTTTGACAAACTGGACAGGGCAGCATCTCTTCCACTGGCTTATTTCAACATCGGTATCGATGGCGGAATGAAGAAATCTCAAGGTGCTTTGGAACAGATAAGTACCATATTTTGGGTTTCGTCAATGAGGACACTTGACCAGATTTCAAACAATAAAGGAGACGACGCCGCGAATTCGCTGGTAAGTATGTTAAAAATGCTTCGAATATTTGATTCGACTCCGACTATGTTTATCACTGCCGCAAAACGTGAATTTACTATTATTGCTTGCGAAGAGACGCGGCTCCTGCTCGAACGGACAAAACTTTCGGAAAATTCGTTAATAAAACTTCAGAAAACTCTCGCTGAAGTAATGCCTCCGGATATTTTACACAAAATGTTTTTGTGCGAGCGGGTACGCCAGATAGAGATAGGGGCAAACCTTGTTCCGCAGGATGTTTACGATAAATTCTTGAAAAATGTAGTTCCCGAACAGCCTGAACGGCTGCTTCTGCCCGGCACACAATGGGCAAGGTTCCGAATAAGACAAAAATCCATACAATATTTCAAAGATGTCGCGGAACTGATAACAGCGTCACAACGTGATTGGCCCGGGCCGCTCGACCTGACACAGAGATATATCTCACAAACTCCGCAAAAATCGAACAGATTTGTTTCAACTGGTGCCGCTTTTATTCGCATAAATGCCGAAACACACGCTATAGTACGAAGTATTATGCTGGCTGTTGCTCTAAAACGCTATCAAATCGACTTTGGCAAACCGCCTGATTCTATTGATAAGCTTGTGCCTAAGTACATAGATATTATTCCGCTCGACCCTTTCACCGGTAAGCCTCTTCTGTACAAACAAAACCCGAAAGGCTATACCATATACAGTACCAGCGATGACCGCGAGGATGATGGCGGATTGATGAATTTGACTGCGGGTGAAAAAATTCCCAAAGATATTGGCATTTATGTTAATCTTGAAACGCAAAAGTCCCCAACACCAGGTAAGTAATAATTGAAAACTTATTCAGCTGTTCAGCTAATATAAAACACCAGGGAATTGTTTGGTAGGTACAAAATAACCTTTCGCCTCTCTATTCATAACTGACAATTATTTTGCCATTTCATATTTTCCCTATTTTAACAATATTTTTTTCAAACCCGCTTTTTCTTCTTGACTTAACATCTGAAATGCTGTAAATTTCCTCTTAATGTGTAGAGGAGGATAGGATGATGAATTAGGGCAAAATATATTGCCGTTTGGACAGAATAGGTGTAATTCACATCGTTTCCCCCTCCTAAAAATGTTCCCGATTTTTAAAAAGTTTACGGCTAAGCCCTGACGTTGTAATGCTTTTGGCGAGATTAGAACGCATAGGACTGTTTAAATGTCTTTTTGAGGAGGCGGATTATGAAAAAGAAACTGATATTATTATTTCTGTTTTTGGGAATGACACAGGCGGTCAAAGGGGAGTTTTCAGTAAGAGTATGCCTGGCCGACGGCAATACACCTCTGCTTTATAATGAGGTAATGGTCGGCACTAAACTTACCCTTATTGTTAGTTCAGACACCATCGTAACAAATGATTACTATTATGATATGGTTATCGAAAGACCCGACTGGGACCGTGGAGTATTAGATGAAGGTTCTCTCCTGGCGGCTGCACATCCAGATGCTTTTATATGCTTTCTGCACGATGATGATGCAGGACAGGACGGCTTCGAATATAGCGGATTAGGGAACATAGGTGATTGGTTTCTTGTTGATTATAATGCTCTTCAAGAGGGTAACTGCACAGTAAAGCTCTATGAAAATTACTTTGACAATCCTGTGCCGATCCATGAAAGCACTTTTGTCCATGTCCCTACACGCGATTTCGATAACAGCAAAATCGTTGATTTTGTCGATTTTACCACTTTTGCCTCATATTGGCAGGAACAAAACTGCCAGGGCGACTGCGAAAAAGTGAATTTTCACAATACCGACAGCAAAATTGATATAGATGATTTGGTTATGTTTTGCGATTATTGGCTTGAAGAAACAGAATAGTCAATTGTTTTGAGGCATAAAAGCGGCCATAGCTGTGTTTTTGCGTCAAAAAATTAGTAATGTTATCGGACTAAAACCTGCCGTTAGCAAATCATATTAAATTCATACGTTTTTTGGGGGTATGAATTTATCAAAAAATTACACAAACGGACGGTTTTTTTACACTTTTTCACATTTTTTTACAAAAATTTCAAAAAAACTGTCACATTTTACCCCTCTAAAAACGCCGATTTATAGAAGTGTTTTTTATCATTGCCGTGTATAGGGAAAAAAATGGTAAGGTACCATTTAAATTTTTTAATTTTAGGGGGAGTAAGGAGAAGTTTTATGAAGACCATAAAAAGCCTAATAACAATTGTTTTGTTATTGCTGTTCTGTGGTGATGTTTTTGCCGACAGGCAGTTGCAGAGAAGCGAGGTGCTGCAGCTTTTTGGCCAATTGACAGGCAAGCCGCGAAAAGCCTGGATTTCCGCCGGGACGGTTAAAGCGGTACACGAGGAATACAAGGCGCCTAAAATAACTGACCCCACCGAGATTAACCGTCAAATCAAGCAAAAAGTCGCGGATTACCAGAACAGTACCAATAAGATTGAACTGACCGAAGAAATGCAGAAAATGAAGCTCGACGCGATTCCGTTCAATACCCGCTACGAATTGGCCAACGAGTCCACGATGATTTCGAATGAAACGGTGAAATACGACGGCGAAAAATTCTATTGGGAAATAGAAGTAACCTCGCGCAGCGATTCGGTAAAGCCTGGTAAAGACGTAGAGAATAATTTCATGACCGACGAATTCAATGTCAACTGGAACGGCAAAAGGATATTCGCGTGGGACGGTCAGAAATACACAACTTACGCGGCGTCGGCTAAAAACGCGATGGTTGATACGGCGGGCAAGATGCCTCGGGGCGTCAACGGGCCTTTGAATGTCGGGATAGTACCCTGGGGTTACGGATATTATACTTATGACAATTTAACCACAGTTGACTCATCGGCGATTGAGACGACTCTTGGCGGCCGGACAGTGGTAGCTTTAACCATAAACGTGTCTGCTGAAAAAAGGCTCACTTTCGTAATCGACACCGCTATCGACTATGCGCTCCTGTCTTATACGACTGAGACACCGACCAGGATTATTTCGAGGCAATACTCGAATTATCAGGCGGTCGCGGGCATTATGATGCCTCAAATGATTTTAATCGAACAAATCGAGGCCGGCACGAACAAGCTACTCGGCCACGATTTATGGACATTTGCCGTGGTTGACTGCAACCTGCCGGGGGCGGACGGTTTTGAAGTTCAGCTTGAGCAGGATGTACAGGTTGAGTATATGTCTCCCGTTACTGCCAAACCTGTAATATACAATCATTCGAATGTCACCGATACAGAACAACTGCTGGCGGAAAGGCTGGCTTATGCCGCCGGACAAGGCACCAAGGTGCAGAACTGCGCGACGGAATCACTGAAATACACAACAGGCAAACTCGGCAAAAATGTTACTGAGCAGCAGCTTGCCGGGATAGTGAACAGTACGGACAATAAGACAAGTCTTTCGTCGATGAAGCAGCTTGCCGAAAGTCTTGGCCTGTACTGTAAGGCCGTTCAAACCGATATCGATTCGCTTAAAAACCTGAACAACTGCCAGGTTATACTGCATATCCCCGGTAAGCAGCATTTCGTCGTGCTGGACCGTATTGACGAAAGCTCCGTGAGAATCATAGACCTGACAAGCGACAGGTTTTACTATCGCACGGATGTCGGTTTTTTCAATATGGACTGGAGCGATGGTGTGGCACTACTGATTTCCGCTGAACCAATCGGCGGTCAGTTTACCGAAATCGCAAATGACCAGCTCGGCAATATCGCCGGCGCCGCTTATTATCAATGCAACAGAATTATGCAGGAGTATAATTTAATATCGTGCGACTATATCGGGGGGCTTTGCGGCGGAAATGCTTACACATACTGGAAAAGGTGGGGCTGCGGAACCGCTGATAGCGGAAGCTGCAGTCAGCCTGTTATGGAAAGGTCCAGATATTGTATGTGCATAGAGGACATTCAGTACCCTACACTTTGCGTAGGTGATGGTGATTGGCACTTTACTTATATGCGGGCCTGCTTGTAAACAGAATGTATAGTCCTCGCCGAGGTGATTTTTAAAAGGACTTAGAATTCACAGCGGCTGGCCCGTATGTTTTTTTTGATAGCTGCTATATTCGCCGAGGTCGGAAAAGGGCAGGCGAGTTCAACTCGCCTGCCCATCCTGTTTTAAGAGGACAGAACACGGAATGTAGAATTCAGAACTTAGAATAAAACCAAAAACACCGCGGCCTGCCCTGAGTTTACCGAAGGGTTTATCCGCGGGCTAGTTTTTTATTACAAATCGGAAATCGGCAATGGAAAATCGGAAATCCTTCATCCTTGATTAAACAGCAGTTGGAGTGTAAGATGTGTTTATGAAGCGAGCAGGATTTACCCTTATTGAGTTACTGGCGGTTATCGGCATAATCGCGTTATTGGCCGCTATAATAACTCCTGCCCTGCGCAATTGCAAACTGCAGGCTAAAACCGTGCTTTGCGGCTCGAATATCAGGCAGCTTCTGTTTGGTTTTTCAATGTATGAGGGCGATAATTATCGCTTGCCTTTTGCGCTGAACGATACCCATTTAACCGCACCGCCGGGAGGGTGGGTCCCAGGCTGGCAGTATAACAGATGGGGTTGGTGGTGGTTTAATTATATTTCTGATTATACCAGAAGAAACGGTGGGAAGGGGGTTGCTCTTTTGTGCCCATCCAAAAATATAAAAGATGTTCCGTATAAAGACGATGTCCTGTGCGGCAATTACGGTGTGAACCTTTCTGTATTTAAATATACAAATGCCATCGGCGGCACCAGTAAGGCTGAATTTATCGGCAAATCTCCATTGGGGACACCGCCATTAAGTATGTCTAATATCCCAAATGCCGGCAACACGTTTTTGATAGCCGACTGCGGCTACGCTATCATAAGCTGGTGGCATGTAACAGACGCACCGCCAGTTAAGCTGGTCAATCCAGCGGTATTTATGGAGGATACCGCCTATATACCGGGTATGAAGCTTAATGAAAAGAGGACAAATCTATGGTCCTGCGAGATAGATGACGCGATAAGCGGAAGGCATCCGAATAAAACAGTTAATGTTGGTTTTGCGGACTGGCATGTCAGCAGATTAAAGGCGGATGATATGGCTGTGGAAAAGACAGAGACGGGGTACAATAATCTGACTCCTCTTTGGCGTCCGGGAAAGGCAGCCGCTAAATTTTACCGCAGATGGTAATTCAGCTCTTTCGATGGTATTCAGGACAAGTTCGCTCATGGCAAATCTTTCGGTGTTGCTCGGCCTGATGGGCAGACCGCAAGTTTTGAATTTCCATATAAAAACGGGCATTGTGTTGCTGAAAACCCACTGCTATAAGGATGTTTGTAATTTTCGCTGGGATGTCCTATAATATAATTTTGATAACCTTAACGTAGTATGAACTTATAGGTCGTTTTGAAGGTATATATGATATCGAAAGAACAGGCTATTATTGCGATTCTCGGCGCATCTTTAACTAAAGCTATGTTCTTTATATGACGATACTTATGTAATGACAAGCCTGAGATGCAAATCTGTTTTGCCGGGTTTGACATACGGCAGGATTTTCCGGGTGAGATTTGAGGCAAATGGAAATAATTATGCGGATTTTCGGCGTAGCCGACGGGGACGGAGTCTAAAGTAATTTTCGATTGCTGAGCATCCTTGATTTTTAGTTTCGTTTTGGAGAAGTATGAAACGATTTTTGGTTTTAGTGTCAACATTAGCAATTTTAGTGATCAGCGTAGGTTTAGCGGTTAGCTCGTGTGCACAAAAATTCGTATATGTACCTTCAAAAGAAATATTCACGACTCCTGACAAAAGAGGCATTGAATACCAAGAAGTTTTTATCGATTCATCGGGCAACCTGATTAACGGCTGGTATTTTCCCTGCTTTAACGCGAAGCTGACAGTGTTGTTTTTTCATGGAAATGGCGGCAATATCAGCGGCTGTATCAGTACGGCAAAGTTTATCACTGATTCAGGTCTGCAACTGTATGATGATTGATTACCGCGGTTATGGCAGGAGCAAAGGTGTCCCAAGTGAGAAGGGTACATATCAAGATGCGATGGCAGCGTGGAACTGGCTGAGGGAAACCAAAAAGGCCGAACCGAATTCAATTGTGGTATTTGGAAGGTCGCTGGGATCGAGTATCGCAACAGAGCTGGCAACGCGGGTAAGGCCCGCTGGGCTTTGGATTGAGAGCGGTTTTACATCAGTAAAAGATGTAGGGGCGATATATCAGCCTAAGTGGCTGGTTGCTATTTTGAGCCAGTATAAGTATCCGACGCTGGATAATATTAAAAAGGTAAAATGTCCAGTGATGGTAGTACACAGTCCGGAAGACAAGATTTGTCCGTACCGGTTTGGTGAGGCGTTATTTGAAGCAGCGCCGGAACCCAAGAAATTTGTGAAGATAAAAGGCGGTCACAATGATGGGTTCGACGTGTCGGGCGAACTTTATGCAAAACCCATACGCGAGTGGCTAAAACAGGTTGAGATTTGATTGCTATAAATCAGCAGGGAAATAATCTCCAAGATAAATCTGGTGGGCTTTTGGTAAACTATAACCTACCCCCTAAACCCTGTACTCTATCTATCAAATGAGCAAAAATAAAAAGCAGGTTGCCCCGTTGCAGCAACATATCCCCTTACAAAACCCCCCTTTAAGGCTTTATTGGCCGTGGGCGGTGGTTATTATCATAATCCTTTTTGCCGGTGCAGTGAGAATGCGCCTGCTGAATGTTCCGATGGAACGTGATGAAGGAGAGTACGCCTATGCGGGGCAGTTGATACTTCAGGGAGTTGCGCCTTATGCTGAGGTTTACAATATGAAGATGCCGGGGATTTACGCGGCTTATGCGGGGATTATGGCGGTTTTCGGCCAGACGCTCGGCGGGATTCATTTCGGACTGCTTTTGATTAACGCCGGAACAATTTTACTGGTGTTTCTGCTTGTCAGAGAATTTTTCGATTACTTTGCCGCTGTAACGGCGGCGGGTTGTTTCGCGGTGCTTTCGATGAGTCAACAGGTTCTGGGTGTTTTCGCGAACGCGGAACATTTTGTGATTCTTCCGGCGCTCGCAGGGATTTTGCTGCTGGTTCATTGCGAGAAAAATCGTCGATGGTGGAATCTTTTAGCCGCCGGATTGCTGTTTGGAATTGCGTTTATGATGAAACAGCACGGAGCGGCGTTTATTATGTTTGGCGGGCTGTATTTTTTGTTCAGGGAAATTCAGCATAAGCCCTTTAAATGGCAAGTGTTAGCCGCCAGATGGCTATTATTTTCAGCGGCAGTGGTATTTCCTTTTATTTTAACATGCCTTATTTTATGGCAGGTGGGAGTGTTTGAGAAGTTCTGGTTCTGGACGTTTGACTATGCCCGCCAGTATGTTTCGATGATACCGTTAAAGGTTGGGCTGGATATATTGAAAATAACGATGAAGAGTATTGTCGGTTCGACTATTTTGATTTGGATGCTTGGCGGTATCGGTCTTATAGGCTTATTTTTGAAGAGAGATTTTCGGCGATACAGTTTTTTTGTCTGCGGATTTCTGATTTTTTCTTTTTTGGCAACCTGTCCGGGGTTTTATTTCCGCGAGCATTATTTTATTTTTGTTCTGCCCGCGGTCGCGATGCTCGCCGGTATCGGGGCGTTGTTCATCAGGGATATTATAACAAAAAGCGGTTCAGCCTTAACGGCGGGGGTAATATCGACAATCGTTGTGGCGGCGGTTCTGCTTTTTAGCATTTATCAACAGCGTGAGTTTTTCTTTGAGATGAGTCCGGAGCAGGCGTGCCAGAAAACTTATGGAATCAATCCTTTTACTGAATCGCTTGAGATTGCCCGGTACATTAAGGAGCATTCAAATAAGGATGACAAGATTGCGATACTGGGGTCTGAACCCCAGATATTTTTTTATTCGGGCAGGCGGTCCGCGACGGCGTATGTTTACGCGTATCCGCTGATGGAAGAGCATCCTTATGCTTTGCAGATGCAGGATGAGATGATAAGCCAGGTGGAAAACGCTATGCCGAAATTTTTGGTTTTTGTGAATATTCCTACTTCTTGGCTAATGCGGCCAAATTCCACGAAAAAGGTTTTTGAGTGGATGGAACATTACAGACAAAAATATTATGAGCCTGTCGGGGTGGTGGATATTACGGGTGGTTCGCCGATTTACTGCTGGGGTGAGCGTGCGGCGGGTTATTCGCCTCGGTCTCAATTTAATGTTTTTGTTTTCCAGAGAAGGGGATAAAATGAAAATATTGATAACAGGCGGGGCGGGCTTTATAGGTTCTCATCTGGCAGAGCGAATGCTCAAGCAAGGCAATTATGTTGTCGCGGTGGATAATCTCAGCACGGGAAGTTTGACAAATATCGAGGGTTTTAAGGGGCATCGGAAGTTTAAATTTGTCGAGGGGGATATTTGTAATGTCGAACTGATAGAAGACCTGGCTGGCGCGTGCGATGTTATTTATCATTTGGCCGCGGCGGTCGGAGTGAAACTGATAGCGGATTATCCGGTTCGCACAATAGAGACGAATATTAACGGGACGGAAATTGTGCTTGAGGCGGCTAATAAATTTAAGAGAAGAATACTTATAGCATCGAGCAGCGAAGTTTATGGCAAGAGTGAAACAATACCGTTTAGTGAAGAGGACGATATTGTGCTGGGCAGTACGAGTTTGTCGCGATGGTCTTACGCGTGCAGCAAAGCGATAGATGAATTCCTGGGGCTGGCCTTTTATCAGCAGTATGGCCTGGGTGTTGTGATAGGCAGATTTTTCAATACTATTGGGCCGAGACAGACGGGACAATACGGAATGGTGGTGCCGCGATTTGTTCAAAGTGCTCTGCGAAATGAGCCGGTTACAATTTATGGTACGGGCAAGCAGAGCAGATGTTTCGGTTATGTCGGCGATGTTGTGGACGCGATTACCGGATTGATGAATAACGAAAAAGCGGCGGGCAAGGTTTATAACATCGGTTCGACTGAAGAAATTACAGTTGAAGCTCTGGCGGATAAAATAATCGCAATGACCGGCAGCAAGAGTAAAAAGGTGTTTGTGTCGTATGAGGCGGCTTATGGAAAGCCGATAGATGATATGATGAGGCGGGTGCCGAATCTTGAGCGAATCAAGCAGGCAATCGGGTGGGAGCCTAAAGTAAATCTGGATGAAATGCTGAAACTAATTATTGAGAGCTGCAGGCGGGCGGGAGCAGGAAAATAGTTTCTCGTGATAATACATTGTCTGCGGCGGTCAAGCCGAAATTATTCAAGCAGTATGCGATAGTATTCGCTCTGGCGGCTTTATTTTACGCTGTTACCTGTTCGCCGGGGCTGTTGTGGCAGGATAGCGGAATGATTCAGTATCGCACATTACACAACGATATAGAGGGCGGACTGGGCCTTGCGTTATCGCATCCATTATTTTACATAATAGCCATCGGGGCAAAATTTATGCCGATAGGGTCGGTGATCTACAGAATAAATCTTGTAAGCGCGATTGCGGCAGCCGTTGCTGTTGCGAATCTGTTTATACTTATACAGATTTGGCTGAAAGATAACTGGGCGGCGACAATAGGGGCAATCAGCCTTGGAGTTTCTCACACGTTCTGGAGTCATGCCTGCGTAGTTGAGACTTATACTCTGTATATTGCGTTGTTTCTTGCGGAGTTGGTAATGCTTCTGCAATATATCAAACGCCGCCGTGTGATTTTTCTTTATCTGCTGGGATTATTTAACGGGTTGTCGATCGCAGACCACATGCTTGGAACATTGCCGCTTTTGTGCTATGCGGTATTTTTTGTTACGCTGCTGTGGAGGAAAGAAATAAGGTTTAGAAATCTCGCAGTTATTATACTCTTCTGGATTGTCGGGACGCTGCCTTATGAATACCTGATACTTAAAAATATTATACAGACAGGTAATATAGGCGCGATTCTGGCGTCGGCGGCGTTCGGCAGGAGTTGGGAAGGAGCGGTACTGAATACTTCGATGTCGGCAAAGATTGTGAAGGAAAATTTTCTGTTTATTATTCTTAACTTTCCGACACCTAATATTCTGCTTTTCCTTGTTGGTTGTTATGGCCTATTTAAGTTACCGGTGGAGAGGGCTTTCAGGAATATTCTTTTTACGCTGTTTGTGCTGTTTTTTGTTTTTGCTTTTCGCTATACGATACCGGACAGGTTTTCGTTTTTTACGCCTTTTTACTGCGTTGCAGCGATTTTAATCGGATACGGAATATACTTTTTGCGGAAAATGTCATATAAAAAAGTTTTTGTGTTTCTGTCATTATTTTTCAGTTTTGTACCAATTGGAGTTTATGCGGCGGCGCCGAAAGCAACGGAAAATATGAAGATAAATCTCGGTACAAAGAGGACAGTTCCATATCGGGATGAATATGCTTATTTTCTTTGTCCGTGGAAGACAGGTTACTGTGGTGCAGATAAATTTGTGGATGAGGCCCTTGATGGAGTTGAAAAAGACGCGGTAATTTATGCGGATGGTACTACGGCTTATCCGCTCGTGATTAAACAGAGACTCGAAAGCAAACGCAAAGATGTTATAATTGTTTCCAGTCACGGCACAATAGATAATATGAAGAATTACGGCGAAGATGCAATAGACAGGCTCTTTGCTGAGCGGGCAGTATATGTTGTTTCGCCGGTGGCGGGATATTGTCCGGAGTTTCTACTTAAAAGATATGACTTTGTTAAAAAGGGTGTCTTGTACAAGGCGGTTCAAAAAGAAACGGCTTAACGTTAGTTAGTCGTAAAAAAGCTTATTTACTTTTTAGGAGGTACGAATCTTGAAGAAAGCGTTAATTACCGGAATAACAGGCCAGGACGGTTCCTATCTTGCAGAATTACTATTGAAGAAAGGATATCACGTCTGGGGAATTATTCGACGAACTTCGACGTTTACAACAAACAGAATAGACCATCTATATAAAGACCCGCATAAACAGCCGGAACTTCGACTGATATATGGCGACTTGACCGATGGCGGCAATTTGTCCACGATAATAAATGAAATCGCTCCTGATGAAGTTTATAATCTCGGCGCTCAGAGTCATGTTCGGGTGAGTTTTGATACGCCAATTTATACAGTCAATACCGATGCACTGGGAACACTTCGATTGCTGGAGGCCATTCGTTCGAGCGGCAAAGCCGTGAAGTTTTATCAGGCTTCAAGCAGTGAAATGTACGGAAAAGTTCTTGAAACGCCGCAAACGGAAAAGACCCCGTTCTATCCGCGAAGTCCTTATGGCTGCGCGAAAGTTTACAGTTTCTGGCAAACGGTAAATTACCGGGAGGCTTATGGTATGTTCGCTTGCAACGGGATTCTGTTCAATCATGAGTCGCCTCGACGAGGTGAAACTTTCGTTACCAGAAAAATCACGCGGGCGGCGACGAGAATCAAGTTGGGTTTACAGGATAAACTTTATCTCGGCAATCTCGACGCAAAGCGAGACTGGGGTTTTGCGGGCGATTATGTTGAGGCAATGTGGCTGATGCTTCAGCAGGAAAAACCGGATGATTTTGTAATTGCGACAGGTGAGACTCATTCGGTCAGGGAATTCCTGGATGAGGTATTTGGTCATCTCGGATTAGACTGGCATAAGTACGTCGAAATAGATGAACGATATTTTCGTCCTACGGAAGTTGACCTGCTGCTTGGCGACGCGAGCAAAGCCAGGAAAGTGCTTGGCTGGGAGCCAAAGGTAACTTTCAGGGAACTTTCAAAAATGATGACTGATGCCGATATGAAAATTGCGGAACGGGAAAAGCTTCTGAAAGAACACGGGAAGGATTAGTGATGGGTGATTTTTTTCAAAATAAGCGAATCGTCGTTACCGGCGGAGCGGGCTTTTTGGGCGGATATATCGTCGAAGGGCTGCAGAAACGCGGGTGTCAAAATATTCTAATACCGAAAATAGAAGAATATGATTTGGTCAGGATGGAAGATATTGTCCGAATGTATGATTCGATGAAGCCGGATATTGTTATTCATCTTGCGGCGGTTGTCGGAGGCATCGGGGCAAACAGGGATCATCCCGGTGAGTTTTTCTATAAAAATCTTATGATGGGAGTTCAGCTTATCGAGCATGGCCGGGTGCGGAATATTGAAAAATTTGTAGCCATCGGAACAGTTTGCGCCTATCCAAAATTTACACCGGTACCGTTTAAAGAAGATGACATCTGGAACGGTTATCCGGAGGAAACGAACGCACCTTATGGATTGGCGAAAAAAATGCTGCTGGTTCAGTCGCAGGCTTACAGGGCCGAATATGGTTTTAATTCGATATTTTTGCTGCCGGTAAATCTTTATGGGCCGGGCGATAATTTTAATCCCCAAAGCAGTCACGTGATACCTGCGTTAATAAAGAAATGTGTCGATGCGGTTGAGAATGGTGATGACCATATAGACTGCTGGGGGACGGGCAGCGCTTCGCGGGAATTTGTTTATGTCAAGGATGCTGCAGAAGGGATTCTGCTTGCGACAGAATTTTTTAATGGACCTGAACCTGTGAATATCGGGGCGGGTTTTGAAATAAAAATTAAAGACCTCGTTGAAAAAATTGTCAGGCTCACTGGCTTTAAGGGGCAGATTCGCTGGGATAACTCCAAGCCTGATGGTCAGCCGAGGCGGTGCCTTGATACATCGAGGGCAAAGAAGTATTTCGGGTTTGAGGCTAAAACTACTTTTGATGAAGGTCTAAAGGCTACGATTGACTGGTATATAAAAAACCGTGTACGGTAAAAAGTGACCTCAGATTTCATCTGATTAAATTTATGAAAAGGGTAAATAGATGAAAAAGTTCGCTTTAATAGGTGTTGGCGGGTATATTGCGCCGCGGCATTTAAAGGCTATTAAGGAGACGGGAAATACATTGGTGGCCGCTTTGGACAAGAGTGATTCTGTGGGCATACTTGACTCATATTTCCCCGATGCGGATTTTTTTACTGAATTTGAGAGGTTTGACCGCCATCTGGATTTGATAAAGCGCAAAAAAGGTCACTCGGTGGATTATGTTTCAATATGTTCGCCGAATTATCTTCACGATGCCCATGTGAGGTTCGCGCTACGGATAGGGGCGGACGCGATTTGCGAAAAGCCTCTTGTGATTAATCCGTGGAATGTAACGGCGTTGACAGAGATGGAGCAGGAGACGGGTAAGCGAATTAATACCATTCTTCAGCTTAGGTATCATCCAACAATCAAAGCGTTGAAGGAGAGCATAGATAATTCGCCTAAAGGCAAGATTTTCGATGTTGATTTGACTTATATAACCTCGCGGGGCACTGGTACATGGTTTCGTGGAAGGGCGATGTGAGTAAGTCGGGCGGAATAGCGACGAATATCGGCATTCATTTTTTTGATATGCTGGCGTGGATTTTTGGAGGTGTTAAAAAGAATATTGTTCACGTTTCTGAGCCTAAGCGGGCAGCGGGTTTTCTTGAACTTGAAAAGGCCAGGGTGAGATGGTTTTTGTCTCTTGACCGGCGTGATTTGCCGGTTGCACCTGAACCGGGTAAGGCCGCGACGTACCGGTCGATTACGGTTGACGGCAAAGAGGTGGAATTTTCAGAGGGCTTCGCGGACCTTCATACGGAGAGTTATCGTCAGATTCTTTCCGGCAACGGTTTTGGTCCGAAAGATATATTAACCTCCGTAGAGATTGCCTCTGAAATTCGCAACGCGACACCGATAGGAGCGAAAGGCTATTGTCATCCAATGTTGGGACGCTCTTAAAGATGTAAAACCCGCAAGATTACAAAGGAAAATACTATGATAAAAATTATTTGTGTGTGCGGAGCCAGACCCAATTTTATGAAAATAGCGCCGTTGATGAAAACCTTTAAGTTGAATGGAAGTTTTCAGCCATTGCTGGTTCATACGGGTCAACATTATGATGAAAAAATGAGCAAACTTTTTTTTGATGAACTTGGAATACCAAAGCCGGATATAAATCTTGAGGTTGGTTCGGGCAGTCACGCTGTTCAGACGGCGGAGATAATGAAAAAATTTGAGCCGGTGGTACTGGATTTTAAGCCTGATTATGTCCTGGTGGTCGGCGACGTGAATAGTACGATTGCCTGCGGTTTGGTCGCGGTTAAACTCGGCGTTAAGCTTATACACGTTGAGGCGGGACTGCGCAGTTTTGACCGTGCGATGCCGGAAGAAATCAACCGGCTGCTGACAGACAGTATCAGCGATTTGCTTTTTGTTACCGAGCAATCTGGTATTGATAATCTGAAAAAAGAGGGCATTGACTCTGATAAGGTGCATTTTGTCGGGAATGTGATGATAGATACGCTGATGGCAAATCTGCAAAAAGCGAGAAGTCGGATATACTGGTTCGGCTGGGACTTTTACCTAGGAAGTACGGTGTGATTACGCTGCATAGGCCAAGTAACGTGGATAATATGGAGAAATTCGGGCAGATTCTTTCAGCGTTTGAAAAGATCGAAAAAGAGATAAAACTGGTTTTCCCGATTCACCCTCGAACGCGGAATAACATAAAAGGCACGGAGATGGAAAAACGAGTTAACGCGATGAAGAATCTGATATTGCTTGAGCCGCTGGGATATCTTGACTTTTTGCGGCTGACGGGCGATGCTGCCGTGGTGCTGACGGATTCAGGCGGAATACAGGAGGAAACGACGATACTTGGTGTGCCCTGTATGACGCTGCGTGAGAGTACGGAAAGACCGGTTACGATTACTGATGGGACAAATCGCCTGGTACGTATCACCGGCGAAGATATTCTCAAAAATTATCGCGAGATAATGGCGAACAGAGACAGCTATAAATCGAAAGTGCCAAAATTCTGGGACGGTAAAGCCGCAGAGAGAATAGTGAAAATTATAGCTGAGAGTTAAAAACTGCTGAAAGAACATAACGAGGATTGATTTGAATGTAGCGAACCCTTCATTTGTCATCAAAGATTTTGTGTGAGACATTGGGCTCTCAATTGCGTCGTAACATGAGTTCTGGTGTGCTTATGTCGTTAATAAATAATGCAACCCTATAGGAGCGAAAGGTTATTGCCATCCTGTACTAGCTGGCTTTTAAGAGAAAAATATGTTTTGTCGAAATTTGTAAATTTTTGCTTGTTTAACAGTGTGCACGCAATACAATATATAATATAATCAAGAATGTTTGGTAAAGGACTATGGTAAATAAAGAAATAAAACAAAAAGGTTTAGAGCTTTGTTACAACAATAACGAATTATATTGTATTATAATTCGTTCCGGCTTTGAAAGTGAGGAATTAACTTTCTTCACACCCGTTAATTTTTCTCAACAGCTTGGATACCTGCCGCACAAAAAGAATTCCATTATAAAACCTCATATACATCTCTATAGTAAAAGAGAAGTGTTCTATACGCAGGAAGTTCTTTTTATAAAGAAAGGCAAAGTTAAGGTTAACTTCTATGATTCGGACAAGAAGCATGTATTTTCTGAAGTCATAGAATGCGGAGATTTCATATTGCTCTGCGGCGGCGGACACGGTTTTGAGGTTATAGAAGATTCGTGTATGATAGAAATAAAACAAGGGCCTTTCCTTGGCAAAGATGATAAACAGAGATTTGAAGGGATAGAATGCAAAAAATGATACCAGTAAACGAACCGCTGGTCCTCGATAAAGAGGTCGAGTATGTAATGGAAGCGGTGAAATCAGGGTGGATTTCCTCAGAAGGAAAATTCATTCAAAAATTTGAAGAGCAATTCGCCGCATATTTAGGCCAAACCGAAGGAATAAGTGTAAATAACGGCACTAATGCACTAATTCTTGCAATGCGGGCATTGAATTTACATGAAGGCAGCGAAGTAATTCTTCCTTCATTTACAATCATCTCCTGCGCTTTGGCCTGTATCTACAATAATCTGACGCCGGTTTTTGTCGATTCTGAAAAAGAGACCTGGAACATAGATGTGTCTAAAATAGAAGAAAAAATAACACATAAAACAAAAGCAATTATGCCTGTTCATATCTATGGTCATCCTGTTGACATGGACGCGATTGCCGCAATTGCAAAAAAACACTATCTTTATATTATTGAAGATTTTGCGGAAGCCATCGGTTCTGAATATAAGGGTAAGAAATGCGGCGGATTTGGAGATATAAGCTGCGCAAGTTTTTATGCAAACAAAGTTGTTACTACCGGTGAGGGTGGAATGTGTCTGACTAATAATAACGACCTTTCTGAAAAACTAAGACGATTGAAGAATTTAGCCTTTATTCCAGAAAAAAGGTTTATTCATTATGAGTTGGGTTTCAATTTCAGGATGACCAATGTACAGGCGGCAATAGGCTTAGCGCAGCTTGAAAGAATAGAGGAACATGTTAAAAAGAAGGTATGGATTGGTGAGACATATAATGAATTGTTAAGGCCTCTACAGGAAAAAGGCATTGTTCAGCTTCCTGTAGAAAAAAAATGGGCAAAGAACAGCTATTGGATGTACGGAATGGTATTGAACCCTAAGAGCGGTATGGATGCGGAAATGGTTATGAAAAAAATGTCAGATTTAGGTGTTCAAACCCGTCCCTTCTTTTACCCTCTTCATAAACAGCCGGCCTTTGAAAAATTCGGATGGTACCGGAAAGAGACTTTGCCTGTCAGCGAGGAAATCTATAAATACGGTTTTTACCTGCCGACAGGACTTACCCTTAATCATGAAGATATTGAGAACGTAGTAAAAGCTGTAACAAAAGTTCTATGAAACTTATAACGTTTTTCAAGTCGCCCATTTTACTGTCGAAAAGTATGTTACTATTACCTTTGATATATTTACCGGGTAATGGCGGGAAATGGTTAAGGTATCAATTTTACAAGAGAAGATTTAAATCCTGCGGGAAAAACGTAACGATACGCGAGGGAGTTATTATTGAAGGGGCAGAACACATAAGTGTGGGTGATAATGTTGTTATCGATAAATATTGTATTATAAATGCCGGTCCCATCAGCATTGGTAAGACAGAAAAAAAACAAAACACAGCTTATAAATATGACAGGGGTGAATTAGTCATAGGAAGCAATATACATATTGTACAATTTTGTGTCATTATGGCCTACGGCGGTATTTGTATCGGGGACAATTGTACGCTAAGCGCCGGGACAAAGGTTTATTCGCTTAGCAACCTTCCCTATGACCCAGAAGATAGAAGTAAAATCATTTCCATTATGCCATATGCTCAGGCACCATTTATAGAATCGCCGGTTTGCTTAGAAGATAATGTCTGGATAGGTTTAGACTGCATTGTTATGCCAGGTGTCCATATAGGTAAAAATTCTTTTGTGGTAAGTAAGTCTCTGGTTATGGGGACTTTTCCTGATAATTCATATATTTCGGGTCAGCCGGCCAGCAAAGTTCGTGAAAGGTTTCCAAATACAGATGCGTAAGATCGCAACCAAAACAGCATCGTATAATATAGCCGGTTTTGCAGCATCTTTGATTGCAGGATTCATAGCGGCACCAATACTTGTCGATAAACTCGGAGTCGATTCGTATGGGGTTTACTCATTCATAGTTGCGCTTATAGGATTCACATCGATACTTGATTTCGGTTTCTCTGCCGCAATAGTTAAATTTTTGTCTCAATATAAAGATACCGATACCAATCTCGCCAATAAAACTCTGATTATGGGGCTCTCGTGGCTTATTATTACGGGATTAATAGGCTCGGCAATCATGTTTTTTGGAGCGGAATTCCTGGTAAAAACATTTGTTAAACCGGATGCCTCCACGGTTGAGCTGGCAATAAGAGCTGTCAAAATAGCCTCTATGGGTTTTATATTTGGAATGGTCAACAGTTCGCTGATAGGAGTGTTAAAGGCATACCTGCGATACGACCTGACTAATATTGTCAATATTACCAAGATTATCGTGATGTATACGGTAATACTCATATTTCTTTTTGCAGGGTATGGCCTGACTGCTATGGTGTGGATTACTGTCTTGGCCAATATTGGCACAATGGCGGCATATTTTATAATGGCGCGTAAAGTTTCTGCTATCTTTTATATGGACAGAAATGTGAATTATTTTGACTTTGGAATAGTTCGGATGATTGTCGGTTTTTCTTTCTTTATTGGTGTAAATAACCTGTTAGGCATGGCTTATTTCAGGATAGATAAATTTATTGTAGGTAACATTTTAGGGGCATCTTATATCGGGTATTATTCACTGGGATTTTTGATTGCAAGTATGGTGATGACAATAAACAGCCTGATATTCGATTTTCTTTTTCCTCATATTAGTAACGTCCTTTTAACTGAACAAGACCGGATGGGATTTTATTTTTCAAAAAGCATGAAATATGCCGTCGCTACCTCGGCATTGCTGGCATTTAATATATCAGCGGCAGGTAATTTTCTACTGATAGCGGTTATGGGGCATGACTTTTATTCCCATATTCCTTATATCATACCCATAATGGCTTCGCTGTTTTACTTTTCCGGGATTGGGGTAGTGCCATATCATTTTTATAATGCTCTCGGCAAACCTAAATTCAATTTAATCAGCACAGGGATAGGAGTGGTGCTATACCTGGCAGGATGTATATTTTTAACTAAGCGGTACGGAATTACAGGAACAGCCTCAAGTTTGATTTTTGGCATTATTCCTTTTCCGATATATTTTAGTATAATTATTAAATCCCTGAAGGTTAGTCAACTTGAGATATGGTGGCTGATTATCAGAGGTTTTGCAGTAGTTGCAGTTGGAGCAGTTATTGGTGCTGTAGTACCCTTATATGTAAACGCAGGTTTTGTTGGATTGGCTTTTTTTGTAATCATATCCGCAGTTCTTTCTTTAGTCTTGTGTTTGTGTTTTCATATCTTCAAGATACCAAGAGACATTTTGAGTAAAGTCATACATAGTTTAAGAACATATAGAAAAATAGTATAAAAACAATATTGAGATAATCAGCCCATGGAAAAAGGAAATAGAATAAAACACAGAATTGCCCTTCTTCTTTACTCTGACCGCAATTTAAGCACATTTCCATCAGTATGTAATACGGCTACGCTGCTAATTCAGGCTGGATATGACGTGGACCTCTTTTTGCCGGAGTCTATAGAGGCTGACTGTGATATAGAACAATTGCGTATTTTACGGTTTAAGCCTTGTAAAGGTGCTGCCAAGAGTATCTTCCGTACATTGGCCGCTAAAGTTTCAGAGTATGCCCTTTTGATTCCTTTTACACAAACTGGATTAATTGTTTCAGCGATTTTAAGCAAAGTATTTAGAATACCTTGTATTTATTTCTGCCTGGAGATAAGCGCTGATGACGAGATAAAGACCGTAAAAGCCTGGATAATAAAATATGTTGTATCAGCCCTGAACAGGCGGATAGACTTTACAATAGTGCAGGATGAAAGCAGAAAGACCTTGATTCAAAAAGTTCACGGTTTGGAGCCGGAGCGTGTGTATTGCGTCCCTAATTCCTACATTGGAGTTGTAAGAAAAAAATCGAGGTATTTAAGAGACAAGTTCAGCATACCTAATGACAGGGTAATAGTTCTTTTCACTGGCGGAATAGAAGAGTGGGCAATAGATGATAACCTCATAAAGGCTGCCAGCAGCTGGAATAGTAACCTCGTTTTGGTTTTGCATGGTTGGAGCCGGGACGGATATATAGAAAAGATACAGAATATGGTGAAAGATATTAACAAGATACAGATGAAGGTCTGCCTTTCGTTAGATTGTCTTTCTACCGATGATTATATGAATCTTGTGTCTTCCGCAGATATAGGGCTCGCATGGTACAAAAAAGGATTGACCATTAATGTTCAGGAAATAGGCTTATCATCCGGGAAATTCGCGGCCTTCTTACGATGCGGACTCCCTGTTATTGTGCCTTCTTATTTGTCTGACCTCAAAAAGTTAATAACTCTTTACAGTGTAGGACTTGCCGCGGATTCAGAATATGAGATTGGTAAATGTGCTGAACATATCATGGAAAATCGTCAGGTATTTAGCGATAATGCATATCAGTTCTATTTTGAACATTTAGACTTCGAGAAGGGATTCCTCCATATTATTGATAAAATTGGAGCTCGTCTCAATTAGGAAGATTATCATCAAATGAATAGAGAATTTGAAGTTGAAGAGTTGAGCAATTGTCCCATCTGCGGCAGCGACAATCTTAAATATATTATGACAGGCTATGATGACCGCTTTGGCCAACCGGATGAGTTTGATGTAGTAGAATGTCAAGTGTGCGGGTTAGGTTTTTTGAAACAGTTGATTTGCGCGGAAGAATTGCCCAAATTGTACGATAAATATTACTGGAGAGAAGATTCAAGTCAATCATCACAGCAATTGGCCAAGATAAAAAATCGAGCAATTTTATATTCTATAAAGATACTCCGCCAGATACTTGATTATCCAAGCAGAATAAATATTGGCAGATTGATTTCACCGGGCAAAAGCGTATTAGAAATAGGTTGTGGACCAGCCAGCCAAGCGGAAGATTATATCAATCGAGGCTTGCGATGGACCGGCTTAGAAATTGACTATAGGATGTGTGAAAAAATACGGGCACGCGGCTTAACCTGCATACATGGAACCATTGAAGATATAGTTGCTTCTGATGATTGTAGGTTTGATGTGATAATCGGCTCACAGGTTCTTGAACACATTATCAAACCCAGACCTTTTCTTAGAGCATGTGCAAGGGCATTGAAAATGGACGGACAATTGATATTCAGTATTCCCAATTATGACGCACCTTGGCGAAAACGTGCGGGGCGTAACTGGCTTAATTGGCATATTCCCTATCATCGTTTTTATTATAACCAGAAGAGCTTAAAGTATCTGGCACAAATCGAGGGATTTAGTATTACTCGCTGCGTATTTTGTACCCCTTTTGGGTGGGTGATGAAACAAAAGAATATGATTGCTTTCTATCCGGAGCGAGGAGAAAAGAACAAGCAATTTGACCGCAGTTATAACTCATATGATAAAATATCAGCAATTGTTGAAAGCTGGAAACAGTGCATATCAGGAACCGGTGAAGCTATCATTGTGGAGATGCATCGTTCATAAATAATTATCAGAGAGATACACAAAGACAGAAAATGAAACAGGAAAATCCCAAGATATCGATTGTAACTCCTTCGTATAATCAAGCCAAGTTTCTTGAGCGCACTATCCGGTCGGTACTGGACCAGAAATACCCTAATCTTGAATACATTATCATTGACGGCGGCAGTACGGACGGTTCGGTGGAAATAATCCAAAAATATTCAGATAAACTTTCGTACTGGGTCAGCGAAAAAGACGGGGGGCAAACAGATGCTTTGAATAAGGGTTTCCGTCATGCGACAGGAGAAATAGTTGCTTGGCTTAATAGCGATGATATGTACGTACAGCAGACGTTTGAGATAGTAGGAAAAACATTTTTGAAAAAACCATCGCTGGATGTTGTATTTGGTAACTCTTTGCTGGTCGATGTGAATGATAGGGTTCTCAGACGCACCCGCAACACACCATACTGGTGGCCATCTCAAATACTGCTTGGTGTAGTATTACCACAGCCGGCGGCGTTTTGGAAACAAGCACTTTTTGAAAAGTATGGTTATCTTGATGAAAGTTTTCATTTTGCCATGGACTATGAATTCTTCTGCAGGATTGGACAATACATAAGAGTTAAACATATACCAAAGGATTTTGTTTGTTTCCGCACACATCCTGCGCAAAAAACCGAAACACTGCAGAAAACTTGTAAACAAGAGACTCAAAATATTCGAAATCGATATATAACAAAAGTTTGCGGGAGATGGCCTGTCAGTCTTTTGACAATAATATGTTTGCTGCACAAGACATTCTGGCATCTTGTGCGACTCGATTTTGGGTATGCTGTCAGGGGGCTATGGCGGCGAAGCATGCTTATGATAAGAGGGATAAAGTAAAATGTTTTGTAGGCAATATTTGAAAAACGCTATGTATGAGTTTGAGGGACAATCTTAATGAATACCATCTTGGCAGTTTTAATAGTTGTTTTTCTCGCGGGTATTATGCTTTATCGTCCTCAAACTGTACTGTTTTTTTTGATGACGACAGCAACAGTTAAATTCTGGGTAATGTATGAAATGCCATTTTTCCGCACGGTAGATTATACATTGCTTGTTTGTTTAGTGGCGGCTGTTGCGGCATTGTGGAACTGGATTAAAAGTCCACAGAGCGAGTATAAGCGTTATTTCCCAGTTAGTGTGCTGGTAATGTTTTTGGGTATATCATTTAGTATGGCATTTAGCTTAGCCTGGACGACAGCACCTAATTATGGCTTACAGAAGACTCTATATTTCACATTCATTGGAATACCTTATTTTTTAATACCATTTTTTCTTATAAGGAACTCGAAAAATGCCGCAGGAGTCATCAATATAATTCTTATTACGGCAATAATAGCTTGTTCCGTGTCTATTATAAAACCCCAAACTGAGTGCATGAGGCGTTTTATTTTAAAGGTTTTACCCGAGCCACTTTCCTTGGAGGTTCACCTCAATTGCTTGGCGAGATAGCAAGCTGGGGTTTACTGACGAGTTTATCGCTGTTGCTGCTCAAAACAAATTTGAGCAGGTTTTGGAAAGCGATAGCAATAATGTCTTTGCCTGTTTGTTCACTGGCGTTGATTATGGCTGGTTCACGGGCATCAATTTTGGGAGTAATAATACTTATTTTTTTACTGTCTTTTATTCTGCAGCTGCGATTCAAATTTGCTATTACAGTAATAATAGGCAGTATCTTTATCGGGATGTTAATTTTTTTGATAATATTCTTTCCGGAAAAAGTGCCTGCCAATATTACTAAATTGACACAGGTTCAATTTGGCGAACAAATGTCTGAATCGAGAACATATTTGTGGAAATGGGCTCTTGAACGTGCGCCTGAAAGCATGCCATTTGGGCATGGTGTTGGCAGTTTTGCTGTGGACAAGTTCAACACAGACATCCCTGTCTGGCCTCATAATATTATTATTGAGGCATTTTATGAACTGGGATTCTTTGCGACAGCATGTCTTGTCGGTTTGCTGACGACTCTGGCGATAAAGGGGTGGATTTTTATACGAGACTTATACGATGCTCACGAAAAACTTCTCGTAGCTGTACCCTTTTCATGTATGTTATTTATGTATATTCAAGCTATGATTGACCCGGATATTTCCGGCGCCAGACAGGTTTATTTATTGGCTGGCATAACATTTGCGGTTATATCTACTCTCAAAGCGGAACATCAGCAGTTAACTGCGGATGGTATAAAAGACGAAAAATCCCTTATATATGAAGCTGATTTTAATACTGACAATTTGCCGGCGCAGTCTTTGGAGAATTTGAATGAGTACTAAAAAACTGATAGTAAATGCCGATGATTTTGGTTTTGGAAAACGGCTGACAGACGGGATTATAGACAGTCATACTAACGGCATTATTACAAGTACGACGTTAATGTCCAATATGCCGGCAGCTGAATACGCCTGTTTGTGCGCCAAAAAACACCCAGAGCTGGGTGTCGGCATACATCTCAATTTGACGGAGGGGAGACCAATTTCAGAACCTGGCAAAGTTCCAGGCCTGGTTGATAATGAAGGTAAATTTCATGGTAGTATTGTTCAATGCCGCAATCTTTGGCACGGTCAGGAAATATTTAAGCAGGTTGAATGCGAATTTGAAGCACAAATAAAGCGAGCTTTGGATTTAGGTGTTCAGCTTACGCATTTTGACAGCCATCATGGAGTACACAAAAGGCCGATTGCAAGAGAAGCCGCAATAAAACTGGCAAAACAATTTGGTATTACCGCAGCTCGCAGTCATAAAGGTTTTTACCGTCTTGCCGCAAATCCAAAGCTTGCTGCAAAATTCAAATGGATGTGGTGTAATTTTACCGTGTTGCCGAATTTGCTTATGCGAAATTGGATTCATTATTCTTTGCGCCGGAAAGATTTGCGTACACCAGACCGCCTGATTGAGCCATCGTTATACATTCCTTATATAAATGACCCGAAGAAACGGTTTTTGGCTTGCATAGAAGCATTGCCTGATGGTGTTTCGGAGCTTGTTCTGCACCCCGGTTATCCTGACCCTGATGTGGCGGATTCGCCGGCGTTTGCCAAAATCAGGCAAATCGAAAGAGAGCTGGCATCGGATCCAGAAATTTTAGCTGCAATTAAAGTACAAAAAATAGATTTGATTTCCTTTAAAAGCATATAAAGTTTAAATGTGTAAATGGAGAAATTGTAAATAATAAAAGATGGCTAAGATTTGTATACTTGTTACGGCTCAACCATGGTGGGACCAGAGACATTTCTATAAACAAGCACCAGCTCTGGCAGAAGATGGACATAAAGTTGTATTTATGGCAGGTGACCCTGGAAACAAGGTTACAGATTTATTTGAGTTTTATCCTTTAACGGTAAGACAGCGAAAGAGGGCAAGATTTACGGGCGGATTAAATCTATTTCTGCGGCTGTTAAGGTTACGTCCGGATATATTACAGGTTTGTTCGATAGAGCTTCTTCCTTTGGGATTGCTGCTGAAACTGCTCACAAGAATCAAAGTTGTTTATGATTGCAGGGAAGATATGTACGAGAGCATGCTTAGCAGCAAAGTCTGGCTGCCGGCATGGTTTCGCAGGATATTGGCGTTTTGCACATTAGTATTAGAATCGCTCGCGATGCGAATATTTGATGGTTTGATTGCTTCAGACCCCGCTATTCTTGAGATTCACAAAGCAATGCCCAAAAATCGCAAGATGATTTTTTATAATGTTCCTTTACTAAGCCAGTTTCAAAAGAATTATCTCCCGCTTGATTCAAGACCGTACGATATTGTTCTGCTGGGCGGAATGTCACAAAGGTCTGGTATTCTTGTTCTAATTGAAGCAATGAAGATACTCTCAAAAAGTTGCCGTAAAATAAAGACACTTTTAATCGGTCAGGTTGACCATACTGATGAACCAGTATTTAAAAAGATGCTTGAAGAAACCGGCTGGCAGAATGATGTAACAATTACTGGAGTTGTACCTTACAAGGATGTACCAGGTATTTTAACACAAGCTAAGATAGGATTGGTTTTATTGCTGGATTTACCAAAGTTTCACAAAAATATTGCATGCAAAGCCTTTGAATATATGGCGTGCGGAATGCCTGTGATTAGTTCGGATTTGCCGCCGGAAAGGCTTTTCCTAAAGGAATTGGAGACTGCATTTTTTATTAAGCCGGGTGATCCTACTGGTTTGGCAAAGGCGATAGAATTTTTGCTTGATAACATGCCTATGGCTATATCTATGGGCAGGAATGGGCGCAAAGAAATGGAATTACAGTGGAATGCCGAGAAAAACCAACAAGAATTAAAACGATTTTATAAAGATATTACAGGTATGAGGACAAGAGTATGGTTTCGGAGATAGCTATTATTAAAAAGTTCATAATTGCGGAGCTGGTTTTGTGCGCATATTGGTTAAGTATCGCAGGAGCAGGTACAGAATTGTCGCGGCAAGACATTGAAATTAAGCTCTTTGCGTTAAAGCCTTTGCCTAAAATTCATTATTCATGGGGTCTTGGAGATATTTTAAATGACCCTAATGACCGTTTGGCTTATGAATTAGCAAGAATAACGCACGCTCTGAGCGTGAAAGGTGAATGGGTAACAAAAGAACAAGTTCAAAACAGTGTTTATATTTGTGCAAGAGTAAACAAAACAAATCCTGTGATACCGTGTTCGCTGGCAGTTAATTTTAGTCCGTGGCATAATAAATTTGGGAAAGACCTTTCACCGACAAACCGGGGCCCGACATATATTGCTGAACTTTCTTTTTTTAAGGAGCGGATGGAGGTAGTAAAGAATTGGGTTAAGGAGTCGAATCAAAAGTATGGCACAGACGTTCAGGTTAGTGCGATACTTTTAGACAGTGAGAGATTTGAAATAAGAAATGACAGCAACCTGTGGAATGATGCAATACGAGATAATTTAGACTCAATTCACAAGTTGGCAAAAGAAATTTATTCGAATGCCCGTATTGAATGGTATGGCAGAGGTATGATAGAAGCATGGGCCTACGATGGCTGGAGCAGAACACCCTATTTTACAGGCAAGGAGATTAAGTCATCATTATCGTGTTCACTTTATACCGTTCCCGAACCGGACCGAATGAGGGAGCTTTTTCGCAGAACCTGCAAACTGGCAGATGAGCTTGGGATTGAGGATGTCACTCCGTGGGTTGCACTTGGCTGTGGTTATAAACGACACACGACTGAATTACAGAAATGGGTAAAAGACTGGGATTATGACCTGATATATTCCTGGCTTTTAGGCTCAGAGTTGAATATTGACTGGTATGCGCAAAGGCCGAAAAGATACGCTCCATATAATCGTGCAAAGGTGATAATTTTTTATCCTGCTCCATTTTCACCGACAATGGAATACTGGCCCAAGCATTTTATAGCTTATGTTCGAGTGCGCCACAAGCGTAGGTAATTTGGCGGATTTAGGTTATACCGAATAAATGAATATATATTTGATGATAAGCTATACGTTATAAAGACAGATACGAAAAAAGGAGCATTATAAGTGGAAAATAAACTCACAAGATTTTTATATAACCATTCGTCCTCAACTCTGCAGGATTTGTTCAGCAGTATTTATGGTTGCGCAAGAAACAATTTCGTTTTACTGGAAATTATGATAAATGGGTTACTTTTTTCAGTAAAGCACATAAATATTCTGAATCAGATTTACTCGAACTACAACGTGAAAAACTGATTGCCATTATCAAACATTGTTATGAACATGTACCATATTATAAACAGCTCTTTTCTGATTTAAAACTAAGGCCGCAGGATTTTAATAACCTTGAAGACTTGCAAAAGTTACCTATTATCGATAAAGACACGGTTCGCAAAGCTGAGCATTTATTTTTAGCTGATACCTGTAATCCTATATCCTTATTTACTTCTCCGACAAGCGGCAGTACAGGAAAGCCGCTTGTAACCTACTGGTCACGTGAAATCTCCAACATGGAAACTGCGTTTGTGTGGACACGATATCGACCAGGTATGAAGTTTGGAGACCCGTGGAGTTTGTTCTCAGGCCTTGAGATAGTAGAACCCGGAAGGGATAAGCCGCCTTTTTGGCGCAACAACTGGGCTGCAAATGAACGAATGTACTCGATTTTTCATCTAAGAGAAAAAAATCTTAAGTATTATTTTGAGGCATTGAATTCGCGTTACAGTAAATTCTATACGGGCTATGGTTCAGCGTTAAATGTAATCGCCGAATATATGGAGCGAAATTGTTTGCGGCTTAAGCAGCCACCGGAAGCTTTTTTTTCAGCAAGCGAGGAGTTGCAACCTGCTCATAAAGCAAAGATTGAGAAAGTCATCGGATGCAAAGTATGGAATCGCTATGGACAAGGGGAATTGGTTGGTTCGATAACGGAATATCCTTGTGGCCATATGCATTATGATATGGATTATTCGATTTTAGAGTTTTTACCGGTTGGACAAGAAGATGGTTTAATAAAGGCAGAAATAATAGGGACACATTTATACCATTATGCTTGGCCATTGCTGAGGTACAGAACCGGCGACCTTGTTTTATACAATCCAGATGCAAGATGTTCTGCTGGTGTTCCTGGGCGGGTTATACATAGTTGCTACGGCCGTACAGGCCATTATTTTGTTTTGCCTGATGGTTCACGAGTGTGCAATATAAGCGTTATTGCCAAAAAATGCCGGAATGTTCGCGAAATGCAGGTGATTCAGTATCGTGAGGCGGAAATTGTAATTAAAATAGTTCGTGACGACAAATATAGCGGGGCTGATGAGCAAGAAGTTGAGCATCAGTTCCGTCGCAAGGTTGGAAACGAAATAAAGATAAATTTTGAATATGTTACCAAGATAGAACGTACAGTGGCCGGAAAATATCTTTCTATAATTAATCGGATAGGCAATGGAAACTAAAATAAGCTGGAGTACCATAGATGAAACAGATTTTACAAAACCTTAAAACAGGGGAACTTGAAGTTGCGGAGGTACCGACGCCGGTTATAAAACGCGGCAGCCTGCTTATACAGACACGATGCAGCCTGATTTCCGCGGGAACAGAGCGAATGCTTGTAACCTTTGCCAAAAGCTCTTTGCTGAATAAAGCGAGGCAGCAGCCGGACAAAGTTAAGCAGGTGATTGATAAGATAAAAACTGATGGTTTACTCCCGACGATGCATAGTGTATTTGCCAGGCTGGATGAGCCTTTGCCTCTGGGGTATTGTAATTGCGGTACAGTTCTGGAAGTCGGCGCTGGTGTTGAAGGTTTTGAGGTTGGAGACAGGGTTGTCAGCAATGGATACACGCTGAGATAGTATGCATACCCAAAAACCTCTGCGCAAAGGTTCCTGATAATGTCAGCGACGAGCAGGCGGCGTTCACTGTTCTGGCTTCTGTCGGTTTGCAGGGAATAAGATTAATAGAACCGACGTTCGGTGAGACTGTGGCCGTCTTCGGGCTTGGACTGATTGGATTGGTTTGTGTGCAATTGCTTAAAAGCTGCGGCTGTAGGGTTATTGGTATAGATATTGATAAAAAAAGACTTGAGCTCGCCTCTGAATATGGCGCGGAAGTTGTTGATGTAAGAAGTGGAGCGGACGCGGTAGCATCGGCAATGGCGAAAACAGGCCAGAAAGGGGTTGATGCCGTACTTATAACGGCTTCGGCAAAAGAGGATTCGATAGTTCACCAGGCTTCCCAGATATCCCGCAAAAAAGGCCGCATTGTGCTTGTGGGAGTGGTGAATTTGAATCTCGACCGGGCAGACTTTTATGAGAAGGAATTAAGCTTCCAGGTATCCTGTTCGTATGGTCCTGGTCGGTATGACGGTAATTATGAAGAAGGCGGACAGGATTATCCGTACGGTTATGTGCGATGGACAGAACAAAGGAACTTTCAGGCTATTCTTGATGGTTTTGCCGCGGGAACTCTTGATGTGAACAAACTAATAAGCGAAAAAATAGCACAGGCTGAAGCGGATAAAGCATATAAAATGCTGACAGACCAGCCTGACAAGATGGCGATTATATTGACTTACCCCACCGGCCCTGCCAAACGTGAGAGCGTCATTAAAACCCAGATTCAATATGTAAAGTCGGCAGCGGCATCGAAAGTAACAGCGGGTTTGATAGGTGCTGGAAATTTTGCCAAATTGACCCTCCTGCCCGCGGTGAAGGGACTTGATATTCGCCTCAAGACCATCGCAGATATTAACGGTGTGGCAGGTGTGCATACCGCGAGAAAGTTCGGATTTGAACAGGCGACCAATGATTATAAGCAGATACTAAATGACCCTGAAATAAATACGGTGTTTATTACGACTCGTCACGACCTTCATTCGAAAATGGTGATAGAGGCTTTGTCGGCTGGCAAAAATGTACACGTTGAAAAGCCTTTGTGCCTGAATCGGGAAGAGCTGGTTCGAGTAAAAGAAGCCTATGAGAAAAACAAGGACAAGCAATTGCTGGTCGGTTTTAACCGCAGATTTTCACCGCACGCTGAAAAAATACATTCGCTTGTATCATCGCGAAATACCCCGATGTGTATGGTATGGCTCATAAATGCCGGTGAAATTCCAGCAAATATATGGGTGCAGGATAAAAACATCGGCGGCGGAAGAATAATAGGTGAAGGATGTCACTGGCTTGACTTTATGAGTTATCTTGCAGGTGCGCCGATTGTGTCACTCAGTGCTGCAATGATAGGCCAATCAAAGGGAATAACCATTCGTGACGACAAGATGAGCATCACCGCTAATTTCGCTGACGGTTCGGTTGGAACACTGCATTATTTCGCGAATGGTCACAAGAGTTATCCCAAAGAAACATTTGAATTGTTCTGTGACGTCAAAATTCTGCAACTGGACAATTTCAGAAAACTTCGCGGGTACGGCTGGAGTAATTTCAGGAAGATGAATTTATTCAGTCAGGACAAGGGACATAATAATCAATTTCGATATTTTATCGAACGGATTGTCAGAGGCGGCGAGCCTTTGATATCGTTCGAAACAATTGAGAACATTACACTGGCCAGTTTCGCGGCGATGGAATCTGCTAACGGTGCCGGTGTTGTTAAAATGTAATTCGACCTTGAACAAGATTTCAAAAATATACAAAATCATTCGGTACAACGGGGTTGGTTTTTGCGCATTCCGGGCACAATATGAATTGCGAAAAAAATCGGGACTGTTAAAACGCAAATTTCCTCCTCGGCGATGGGAAGAAATTAATTTTGCCGAATTACTGGGTACATCGTCAGAAACAGATCCTGAAAAGTTTTTAAAGCAGCATAGTGCCAATGGACGCAGGTTCTTTTTTGAAATCGGCAATTTGCCGCCAACAACCCAGTACAGTAAGGAAAAAGTCTTATCCGCCGCAAATGAAATTCTTAAAAACAGGTTTCAGTATTTTTTCGATAAAAGTTACGATTTGGGCTCCGAGCCGGACTGGTTTTTAAATCCTGTAACAAACAAGCGGGCAGGCAACGACAGACACTGGTGTGATATTAATATGTTCGACCCAGCGGTTGGAGATATTAAATTTATCTGGGAGCTTTCCCGGTTTGCCTGGGCATATACGTTGGTCAGGGCTTATGCGGTATCAAAAGACAACAAATACACCGAAAAGTTTTGGAGCCTGTTCGAATCCTGGCTGGATAGTAACCAGCCTAATATGGGGCTAAACTACGTCTGCGGGCAGGAATGTGCTATTCGCCTTATGGCGATGGTTTTCGCGTTTTACGCATTAGCCGCTGCGGATAGCAGCACGATTGCGAGAAAAATAAAACTTGCTGAAGCTATCGTGGTTCATGCCGAGAGAATCGAAAAAAATATCGCATTTGCGATTTCTACACATACCAACCACTCGCTGACTGAGGCGGCTGGATTATACACAGCAGGCATTTTATTTCCTGAGTTCAAGCGGTCAGGGCATTGGGTCAAGCTCGGCAAAAAAGTTCTAGCCAAAGAAGGACTCAAACAGATTTATACCGATGGTTCCTATATCCAGCACTCAATGAATTATCATCGTTTAATGCTGCAGGATTTTCTGTGGGTTATACAGCTTGCGCATATAAATGGCGATAGATTTTGTGATGAATTAATGTCCTGCATCAGCAAAGCGGTTAATTTTTTATACCAGATGCAGGATGAAGTTACGGGGAAAGTTCCTAATTATGGAGCGAACGATGGTGCTATAATAATCCCGTTAAACAACTGCGGTTATTCAGACTATCGTCCTGTTTTGCAGGCGATGTATTATTTATTGAATGGAACAAGATTATATACAGCGGGACTTTGGGACGAGGATTTGGTTTGGTTTTTTGGGACGGATAGTTTGAGTGCATCACCGACACAGGCAAAATATAAAAGTGCGGCTTTTGCAGCAGGCGGCTATTATACCATTCGTAATAAAAATACCTGGGCGATGATGCGTTGTCATAGCTTCTGTGACCGTCCGGGACATTCCGATATGCTACATTTGGATTTGTGGTGGAAGGGTCGCAACATATTGCGTGATTCCGGCACATATATGTATAATTGTCCGCAGCCATGGCAGAGTTTTTTCGGCTCAGCAACCGCTCACAATACGATAGCGGTGGATAATTCTGACCAGATGGAACGACTGTCGCGATTTATGTGGTCAGATTGGATTAAGTCGAAATTTTCGGCGCATAAAAGTTTTCGACAGGGGGGTATCAATCAATGCAGGGCGAGCATTACGGTTACTGTCGCGGCAAGACTAAGGTTATTCATCGCAGGTCTGTATTATCGCTGGAAGATTGCTGGCTGATTGTTGATGATGTACTGGGAAATGATATTCATAAACTTGAACTCTGCTGGCAGTTATACGACACTGATTTTGAGTTAAAAAACAATTCGCTGATATTGCAGACAGAAAACGGACCTGTCAGCATAATGATATTAGATTCCGTAAAAACTGCTAAATATGAATGTTTCAAAGGTGCCGACAGGTCAATGGGATGGGAATCTGCCTGCTATGGCAATCGTAAACCATCGCCTGTGTTAGTTTGCTCGCAAACAGTAAAGCTGCCTGTCAGATTTGTTACGATTGTCAGCCTTGGGAACACTATCAAAAAAGCGGTTTTAAGCGAAAATAATATTGTATCATTAATTTCCGGGACTGCTGGATATAAACTAATGATAACTTTAAATTCGACAGATAGCAGTTATGAAAACACGTTTGCCTGTATTCTACAGGACAATGAAGAAGTTTTTTTAGATTAAAGGTTGATTTGAGAGGGACATTTATGCACATATTGCTGGTACATCAATATTTTTTAGGCAAGGACGATTCGGGCGGATCACGATGGAATCAGTTTTCAAAATACTGGTCTGAGGCCGGTCATAGAATTACAGTTTTAGCCGGTACGGTGCATTACGCGAAAGGGACAAAACTAGCTCAATACAAGAACAAATTTATCGTTCGTGAGCAGGAAATGGAAAACGTAGAAGTTCTGCGCTGTTATGTCAGTGAGAGCTATAATAAAAGTTTTATAGGAAGATTCTGGGCATATATATCTTTTGCGGTCAGTTCTATTTGGGCCGGTTTATTTTACGCCGGCAAATGTGATGTGGTTATTTGCACGTCACCGCCTTTGACTGTTGGGCTGACAGGGTGGGTATTAAGCAAGTTAAAAAGGGTGCCGATGGTATTTGAGGTTCGCGACTTATGGCCTGAGTCGGCAATTGATACTGGGGTGCTTGCCAACAAAAGCCTCATCAAAATGTCTTATTGGCTGGAAAGAAAAAGCTATAAATCCGCTAACTGGATTAATGTTTTAACACCAGCATTTGAGAAAGCTCTCATTGAAAGAAAAAATGTTAATCCCCAGCGGGTAAGCATGATACCTAATGGCGCAGACCTTGATATTTTCAAGCCAGGTCAACGTAACAATTGGGTCAGAGAAAAACACGGACTCGATAGTAAGTTTGTGGTTACTTATGTAGGTGCGCATGGCGTTGCAAACCGTCTTAGCCAGCTTCTCGATGCGGCTAAAATATTAAAAGTACATCCTGATATCGCCTTAATGCTTGTTGGCGACGGTATGGAGAAAGCTATGTTAAAGGAAAGAGCGGCACAGTGTGGTCTCGACAATGTAGTATTTGTGGATGCTGTGCCTAAAAATGTGATACCCGATTATGTCGTAGCAAGCGACGTGTGCACCGCGGTACTAAAGAAGGTTGATACGTTTAAAACGGTGTATCCAAATAAAGTCTTTGACTATATGTCTGCGGCAAAACCTGTGATTATAGGTATCGATGGTGTCGCCAAAAAACTTGTCGAGGATGCTTCATCCGGAATTTATGTCGAACCGGAAAATCCGCGGGCTTTTGCTGAAGCAGTCCTGAAATTAAGACAAAATCCCCAATTGTGTGCTCAGTTCGGAAACAGCGGTCTTGATTTTGTAAGAAAAAATTTCGATAGAAATGTACTTGCCGCCAAATACATCGATATACTGGTTAATAAAGTACTTCCCGATAAAACGAAACGTGCAGTGAAATAATTGTTTAATAATACATAAGATGTGCCGGATGGGATGATTTGATGGAATTTGTCAGAATTGAAACTAAGCACACTGCGCAGTTAGCGAAGTTGCATATCCAGGGTATCAAAACTGGTTTTATAAGCTCGCTGGGTGAAGATTTTGTCACTGAGTTGTATAAAGCCGTAGCGGATAGCAAATGCAGTTTTGGTTTCGTGGCAGTGGAAGACGGGAAAGTCTGCGGATTTGCGGCTTTTTCAACCAATCTTAATTCGCTTTATAAATTTACTCTTCGCCAAAAAGGTTTTAAATTTGCTTTTTTGATAATACATAAAGTGCTTTCTCTCAAGATAATAAAAAGAGCTTTTGAAACCCTCATTTACCCGCTCAGAATAAAAAAAATGAAATTGCCTTTTTCTACAGTGTTGCTTTCGATAGCCGTCGACACGGAAAGCCGCGGCAAAGGACTGGGCAAAAAGTTGCTTCAGATGGGATTCGAGGAATGCCGCAAGAGAGGTGTAGAAAGCGTGCGTGTTCTTGTTGGAGCTGATAACAAACCGGCCAATAATTTATATCAAAATTGCGGTTTTAAATTGTTAAAGCAAATCTATAATCACGGTGTCTTAAGCAATCTTCTTCTGGCGCCAATGGCAGAAAGTAGAAATGCCGGCCCTATATCTGATAGCTGTTGCGAAAACCTATATGGCCGATTTTTAAAGGAGTCCGGTGTGTACGTCCTAACTATAGACGGTGTTGACTGGTTTGATTACAGCGGATTTATGATGCCGGCTTATTTTCCGCATTGCTGCCCGCCCATAACCAATAAACTTGCAAAAGAGGTTGTTCGTGTGTCAGGCAGACTATTTGCGCGATGGGATAGTGAGTTTGGACAAGTGCGGAACAGTCAGTGGTGGTATATTCTAAAAAGAGGACCGTGGAATATTGACCAAATTGCAGATAAAAAGAAACGCTGGATGATAAGACAGGGCAGGAAAAATTTCAGCGTACGAAAACTGAGCTTTGATGAAGTTTTATTGAATTGCCCGGAAATTGCAAAACTTGCTGCAAGCCGGTATAAGGGAGCGCGTGAGGGAATAGAGACATCTGAAATATTACAACAACGAATTAATGCGGCGACAAAAGTGCAGGGCGTACTGGAGTATATCGGCTGCTTTTACCAGGATAAACTCGTCAGTTTTTCGGAGAATTATATCCAGGATAATGCCGTTTTTTTGAATAGTATCAGGCACGATCCATCATTTCTGGATAAATATTCGAGTTACGGTTTACTAGATGGCATTTTGGAGTACTATCTGAACCAGATGCACTTTCATTATGTGCTTGACGGCTGCAGAAGTATTTATCATAAGACGCAATTTCAGGAACATTTGATAAAGGTTTTTGGATTTTCATATGAGTATGCCCTTCTGAATATAATATATTCTAAATACTTTGAGGCCTTTTTACATATTACCTATCCTTTAAGAAATTTAATTTGGGTAGTTGACGACAAACGTCATTGTAAAGGAGTCGATAAAATAGCTGCCGTATTAAGGCAGGAATCTATATGGCGAAGCTGTCTTGACGTAAAGCCGGCCAAGTACAATAAAACTTGACCTATATTTTGAACTATTTATTAACTAATTAGGGTCAAATACGACGTGTCTGGGAATTGTCTTAAGCGAGGTTTAGATATAGTTTTTTCACTGCCGGCGTTGAGTGTTCTTTTGCCGGCATTTGTCGTTATTTGGGCCGCGATAAGATTATCCGGTAAAGGGCCGGCGGTGTTCCGGCAGATTCGGGCGGGAAAAAACGGCAAACCTTTTACGTTTTACAAATTCCGCACGATGAAAGTCGATACCGATCCGTTTGGCCCGAGTCCGAAATCAGGTGATGATGCGAGGCTTACCGCAATCGGCAAATTTCTGCGGGAATATTCGCTTGATGAACTGCCGCAATTGTTTAATATATTAAAAGGCGATATGAGCGTTGTCGGCCCCAGGCCTTTGTACGTTGAACAGATGGCGGAATGGAATGAACGGCAGAGGAAACGGCTGCTGGTCAAGCCCGGACTGACGGGTCTGGCAAATAAGCGGACGGGGCGAGCTGACGCGTGAAGAAAAACTGGAACTTGATGTTAAATACGTGGAAACAGCCGGTTTTTTGCTTGATTTGAAAATTCTGCTCACTACAATTGCGCAGGTTTTCAGACGCAAAAATATTTACGAGAAAAAATATTCGCAGGCAGAACAAACCCGCGGCCAAAAACAAAAATAGTCCGCCCGGTCTAAAGAATTGTATTTATGGCTGATGAAAAACTGGAACTGGCACTGGTTATGCCCGTCTATAACGAAGAAGGTTGTATTTCTCAGGTTGTAAAATCATGGCTGAAAGTACTTAGTGACCTGAAAATTAATTTTCATATGATAGTGTTAAATGACGGCTCGATTGATGGTACGGCAGGGAAACTGGCAGCGTTTTCGGGCGATAAGCGTATTGAAATAATTAAAAAGCAAAACAGTGGTCATGGCCCGACTATACTTATGGGCTACCACAAGGCTGTCAAGCTGGCAGACTGGGTTTTTCAGTGCGACAGCGATGATGAAATGAAGGCCAAACATTTTCCGCTGCTCTGGGACAAGCACAGCCAGTACGATGCCCTTTTCGGGATTCGCGCAGGACGGCTACAAAATATTCCCAGGGCATTTATAAGCGCATGCTCACAAATTACCGTAAGATTGCTTTTCGGCAAAGGCGTCGTGGATGTGGCAACCCCGTACCGATTGATGCGGTCTTCTTTATTAAAACAGATTATTGCACAAATTCCGGACGATACTTTGGCTCCAAACATAATAATTTCTGGCGCCTTAGCAAAAGCGCACGTGCGTCTTTACAATGTTCCCGTTCCTCACGAAGTCCGCAAAACAGGAGTAACATTTATGGGAGGCGGCCTGAAAACATGGAAATTTGTTTCTCAATCGTTTATTCAAACTCTGCGATGTCGTCCTATTATCAATTTCACTGAACATCATAAACCAGAATCCCTTTAAGGAACAATTATTGATATTATAACTGTTTCTAAATAGCGTAAACCGCTTGCCAAGCTCTTGCTATGTAGAGAAGATTTTGATACTATTGTCGAATTGAAAGGTGTTGTATTTTTATGGAAGAATTTGCAAAATGTATCCGTACGGCCAAGAAACGGCTTATTAAAATGCATTTTGACAGTGGCGTCGGTCACATTGGAGGCAACCTTTCATCGCTTGATTTGCTGATGTCCCTGTATCATAAAGTGCTGAATAAAGAGGATGTATTTATACTATCCAAGGGACACGCTGCAGGGGCACTTTATGTTACTCTTTGGTCTAAGGGGCATTTAACAGATGATGACCTTCGACAATTTCACGGCGAAGGCACGAAACTCGCGGGACACATTCCGCCTAACTGGATTCCCCAGATTGTTTTTGCAACCGGCAGCCTGGGACATGGATTACCGTTGTCTGCCGGCCTTGCCTTAGGTAAAAAGCTTAAGGCTGAGAATGGACAGGTTTTTTGTTTAATGTCCGACGGGGAATGGAATGAAGGTTCAAACTGGGAAGCACTGATTTTTGCCAAGCATAATAAGCTTGAACAATTGACTTTTATTATTGATTGTAATGAATTACAGGGATTTGGAACAACTAAAGAAGTTGCGGATATCGCGCCTCTGGCTGAAAAATTCTCATCTTTCGGTATTAAGACCGAAGTGATAAATGGTCATGACTTGAAAGAAATAGCTGAAGTTTTTTCTCGAAATGAAAAAGGGCCGCGTGCTGTTATCGCACGCACCATAAAAGGCCGGGGAGTTTCTTTTATGGAAAATAAAATGGAATGGCATTATTTACCTATGACTAAGGAACAATACCAACAGGCTTTGAAAGAGATAGATTTATCATGAGAAAAGTTCTCTGCAATGCACTTTTAAAATATACCAAGGACAAAGATTTTGTGTTTTTAACTGGCGACCTCGGCTTTATGGCGTTGGAACCGTTACAACAAAGTTTGGGCCCAAGATTTATTAACGCAGGAGTTGCAGAGCAGAATATGGTATCGGTTGCAGCCGGTTTGGCTATGGCAGGAATGAAACCATGGGCTTATAGTATTGCACCATTTATTTATGCCAGGCCTTTTGAGCAAATTAGAAATGATATTTGCATACATGATCTTCCCGTAAGACTTGTTGGAAATGGAGGAGGATACGCTTATGGAGTTATGGGCGCTACTCACCATGCGTTGGAAGATTATGGTATTATGCTTACGCTCAAGAATATGTATGTTTTTGTTCCGGCGTTTGACTCGGATATTCCAGCGATGGTGGAGAAGCTCGATAAATTTCAGCATCCGGCTTATATACGTATAGGGAGAAGCGAAATCGCGGAAACTTTTGAATATGCTCCCTGGCGACGATTGCTTGACGGTTCCGGCCCAACAATGCTTGTTGTCGGTCCTTTAATTGGAGGAATGATTAAGGATTTAAGAACTCTCGATGAGAAAATTCGTCCACAAGTCTGGTGCTTAACAGAATTGCCTATAGAGGCGAATACTATTCCCAGAGAGTTTGTTAACGATTTGAAGCGATCAGGGCATTTGTTTATCGTTGAGGAACATGTTGCAAATGGCGGTGCCGGGCAGATGCTTATACATCTTTTATCTTTAGAGGGACTTGTTCCTCCCAAAGTAACGCACCGATGTGCATTAGGATATGTTTCCGGCCTATACGGTTCTCAGAATTTCCACCGAAAAGAATGCGGACTGGATACTGCCAGTATTATCGCCAAGCTTAAAGGATGAGATATGACTTTTGAACAGGAAATAAATAAACTTCAGGGGCCGATACTTGTTCTCGGAGCCAGCGGCTTTGTTGGGGCAAATCTCCTGAAAATTATTTGTAAACACCGAGATGATGTTTTCGGAACTGCCAGAGATGCTTCCGCGTGGCGGTTGAAAGATGTACCCGCAAAAAATGTTATCGCAATTGACCTTTTAGTTGATTCCAATTTGCACTATCTTATCGATAAAGTTAAGCCTAAAGTCGTATTTGACTGTGTCGCTTATGGGGCATACTCCTTTGAAACCGACGCCCAGCTTATTTATGAAACAAATTTTATCTTTTGCTCGAAGTTGCTGCGATGTTTGGAATCTCGCGGCATTGCCTGTTATGTGCACGCGGGAAGTTCGTCCGAATATGGCGATAACGCAACGGCACCGCAGGAATCCGACCCGCAAAAACCGAACAGCGATTATTCTGTTTCAAAAATTGCCTGCGCAAATTTGATAAAATATTACGGCAGCAAAAAGAAATTCCCATGCGCAAATTTGCGTCTTTATTCCGTTTACGGACCTATGGAAGATTCCTCAAGACTTATCCCGACTCTCGTCAGGTACGGCGTTAATGGAACTTTCCCTGAATTTGTTGATAAGCTTATTTCAAGGGACTTTGTATATATCGAGGATGTTTGCAAGGCTTTTATCGATACCGCCATCAATCTGACTCCTGAAAACTATGGTGAATCCTTTAATATCGGAACCGGTGAAAAGACTACGATAGCCCAGGCGGCTGATATCGCAGGGGAGTTATTTAATATAACCGACAAGCCGAAATTTTCTATGGAGAATCGCGTTTGGGATGTGCCGGACTGGTTTGCGAATGTGAAAAAAGCGAAAGAAATACTGGGATGGAGTTCATATACAGGTTTTCGAGAAGGACTAAACCTGACCGCGAATGGTATCGCAGCCTGGAGGACAAAGAGGCCTACCACAAATCGTCTAAAAAGTTTGAGTTAGACAAGAAATACAGCATTAGCGCAGTAATAGCCTGTTACAAAGATGCTCAGGCTATTCCAATAATGTACGAACGTTTAAAGAACGTCTTTAAAAAATGCGCAATTGATTATGAAATTATTTTTGTAAATGATAACAGTCCGGATAATTCCGAATCAGTGATTCAGGATATAAGCCGGCAGGATAGGCGGGTTATCGGCATATCGCATTCAAGAAATTTCGGGTCGCAGGCCGCATTCAAAAGCGGCATGGAAATCGCGACAAAAAATGCCTGCGTTCTTTTCGATGGTGACCTCCAGGACCCACCGGAATTAATCGAAGAATTTCTTCCTAAATGGCGCCAGGGCTACGATGTTGTTTATGGCAGGCGTGTAAACCGTGAGGCCTCTCTCGTAATGAACATTACCTATAAACTCTTCTACCGGCTGTTCGATTATTTCTCATATCTTTCTATCCCACACGATGCCGGCGATTGTTCGCTTATGGATAGAAAAGTGGTTTCGTACCTCTTAAAGTGCCCCGAACGGGATTTATTTCTCCGCGGCCTGCGCGCTTATGTCGGGTTTAAACAAACAGGTGTCGATTATGTCAGGCCCAAACGGATGTTTGGAGAAAGCACAAACAACTTTTTCAAAAATTTAGGCTGGGCCAAAAAGGGCATTTTATCTTTCAGCAATACTCCGCTGAATATTCTCAGTTTTCTCGGCAGTTCCTTTATGATAGTTGCGGTGTTTTTAGCCGCTTATCAGATTATTTTCAAAATATTATATCCCGAAATGGCTCCCAAAGGATTAACTACCGTCCTGCTTGTCATCCTGTTCTTCGGGTCTATAAATTTGTTCGCGCTGGCGCTGCTGGGCGAATACATAGCGAAAATATTTGAAGAAGTAAAACAGCGTCCGCTTTTTATCCGTAAAGCCATCATCAAGAACGGTGAAATCAGACAATCATCCGATATTTCAATCGACAATAATTAGCATTATGAGGGGTTTTAATGGAAGTCATTAAAAGAACATGTCCATTATGTAATTCAGTCGAAACATCTAAGATTTTCGCTGAAGCCAATTACAATAAAGAAAGTTTTGCTGAATATTCTTTTGCTTCCAGAAAGCTTCCGGAATATTTGCGTCACAATTTATATTTATGCCAAAGATGCGACCTGATTTATGCAAATCCAATTCCTTCTTCTGATACATTAGTTAAAAGATATAATGAAGCCGAATTTGTGAGTCGCGAAGAGTCATATTTTGCCAGTCAAACCTATAAACGGTTTCTGCCGGGAATTATAAAAAAACTTCCCGACCTCGATGGGGCCGTTGATATTGGTACAGGGGACGGAATATTTTTGGAAAACCTTATTTCCGCCGGCTTTACTAATGTTATAGGTGTAGAACCTTCTGTTGAATCAATTAAATCCGCCAAAGATGGAGTACGACAGTTGATAAAACAAGGCGTTTTTAATCCGGACGATTTCAATAACTCGCGATTCAGCTTAATTACCTGTTTTCAAACCTTGGAGCATTTATACGACCCGTTAAAATTGTGTCAGACCGTATTTGATAAACTGAAAAACGGGGGTGCTGTATTTTTTATCAGTCATAATTATCGTTCTTTGGCCAACAGAATACTGGGATTAAAATCTCCTATTATAGATATCGAGCATTTGCAGTTGTTTTCTCCCCAAAGCTTAAAAGTGTTACTTGAGCAATCCGGTTTTACGGACATAAATATAAAAAGTTTTGTTAATCGCTACCCTCTGTATTACTGGATTAAAGTATTTCCATTGCCTAAAAAAATGAAGCTTCCCTCTATTAACATCCTGAAAAAGCTTAAACTTGGCTATCTGCTTATGCCGATGCCGGCCGGAAACATCGCGGCAATCGGTTATAAAAAGAAATAATTTACTAATGTCTGTGCCGCATAAAAAATTGTCATTACCTCAACAATCTCACTCCATTAGTTTGGTGGAAGTTCTCATTTTTTCCGCCCTGCTCTCCACTTTTTTCCTGTTTTTCAGGGGATATTATTACGGAGTAAGCGACCACTTTGAGCAGCTTCCGATATTATATCATTATCTTGACCCCTCATATTGCCAAAATGATTTTTTTATAAATTCTAACACAACTTTTGGGCCCCGTGCCTATTATGTTCGCTTTATTGGAATTTGGGCATCAATAATGCCGTTGCCCGTGGCATTTTTTATTCTTACATGGTTGGCAAATTTCGCAATTGTTCTTGTAACTTATTATGCCGCCAAGGATTTATTCCGCAGTTCTGACCTTGCCGCTCTCCTTAGCTGCATTTTTGTAATGGGTTCAATCGGGATTAAATTGGGCGGCAGCCTGGGAAATATTCCGTGGAATATGTTAATTCCGGGTTCCCTTGTTTTCTTTTTAGGATTATTCGCGATATGGGCAGGCATCCGGGTAAAACCGCTTCTCTGTGCTGCAGTAGCGGCTGTTGCGATTCCTATTCACCCCCTTGTTGGCGCTGAATGCGGCGCAATAGGCCTTGCCACCTCCGGATTATCGATTCTTCTCGAGCCGCTGATTACTCATAGTTTTGACAAGCACACCTTTATTAAAAAAATCGTCAAGGTATTTATCGGCTTTTGTATTTTGGGTTTTACCGCGTTATTCCTTTGGACAGATAAAAGCAGCAAGTCTCTTACAACAAAGGAATTTATAGATATTCTCGGGTATTTTCGTGCGCCCCATCACTATATCCCAAGCGCCTGGCCTGTTTCTCAATATGTATCCGCGACATTTTTGATACTTGCCTTTATTTTATCGTGGAAATGGTGGCGCGATGAATATCCTGAAAACAGAAATATATCGTATAATCCGCTTATCGTCATATTTATAGTTTTGGTTCTCTGGTGCTGCAGTTATATTTTTGTTGAAGTTTATCCTATGCGTATATGGATGATAGCGCAGACATTCCGCCTGAATTTTATGGTCAACTGGTTAGCATATATAATGATAGCCGGAGTTGCCGCGAGATTTTTTCAGCAAAAGTCCGTATCTGAAAAAATTTATGGTGGCGTTATCCTTCTTGGAAGCGGCCTTGCCATGCCGCTGTTTGCCTTTATTGTTACTTTTGCCGAATTTATCCGCAGAAAACTGCAGTCGGTTTTCCCAAAAAATACAAAGGCGATTTGGGCGGCGGTTTTAATCATAGTTGCGGTTCTGTTATCGGTCAAGTACTGGAATACACATGATTTTCTCGCGATTTTGGTATTTCTCATAATCGCGGCATGGTTTCTCTTCCTGCCGGCAAAATGGTACAGAATCGCTGTGCCTTTGGCGGTTTTGTGCGTCCTTTCAGGTATTATCGCCAACGCGATATATAGGGACAAGGTGCCTGAAATATGGCGAAAAATAAGCCGCGTAAATTTTTGTATCAATCCTGTTTATGCACCGGATGAAATTGCCTTATATGCCTTTAACAGAACCCCTAAAGACGCAGTTTTTTTGACACCGCCTGAATTCGGAAGATTTCGACTTACAGCACAAAGAGCGATTGTTGTGGATTTCAAAGTAGCTTCTTTTCAGGATGATGCCATGCTCGAATGGAAGCGTAGAATCACCGATTGTTACGGCGATGTCGCAATGGATGGTTCGTATGAAGCCAAGGTTGAGAAGATGGACAGAAACTATATGGCCATAACAAAAGAAAAACTGCTCTACCTCGCGAAAAAGTATAATGCTACTTACGCCGTTCTATACAGCGTAACTCCAGTTGATTTGCCGGTGCTGTTCGCGAACAGGTATTATAAATTGGTAAGTTTACCGCAGCAAAATGCTTTGCCCGATTTGAACAAAAACCGGGCAAAGCCATAAAATACAATCCTATTTTTTCCTTCTCAGCAGTATCCCGCCCAAACCAAGAAGTAAAAGTGTCGCCGGTTCCGGTACCATAGCCTGAATTTCACTCTGTGAAAGCGCATTATCATATATACGCACATCGTCAATAAGACCTTTGAAATATCTTGTCGACTCACCAAAGCTCCCTATAAACGCATCTCCATTTGAATAGGCCAATTCGCCGCCTGTGCCGCTATAAGTACCTCCATCATATACTCCGTTGATGTATATAGCTATGTCTCGTGCTCCGCTTATAACTGCCGCAATATGATACCATTGATTTGCCTGCAGGGTTGTTGTTCCAAGTTTACTTCTTCTACTGGTTAAATCTTGTACACCACCATCGCAGTAATTTACCACTATTGTATTATTGTTAGTAACTTGCATACAAACACCATAATAATTAGTTGAAAGGTTATCGAGTGCCACAATATCGTAATAATTTCCTAAAGTAGACAGTTTAATCCATGTGGAAAGGGTTACTGGCAATTGCGGTTTTAAGGTAGTGCTGTTTCCAAGGTCAACATAGTCATTGATGCCGTCAAGACTCAAAACCTGGCTTGCCCCTTTAAGCCCGCCGCCGGCATCCGGAGCGATATTTGCGCCGTTCATCAGCGTACCATCGTTGCTGCCCGCGCTGTCGTTTGCGTTACCCTCAAATGTATATTGAGAAATAAGGCTGGCATTTGCGGTTGCGGCAATAAACATTAAAACAAATGCGGTTAATAATACTCTCTTTTCCATGGTTCTTCTCCTCTAAAAAAAGTTAATGTATTAGAGAAACGACCCTCACTCTTGTGGTTGTTTCCCTCTTCTTCTTCACTTTTACTATCCTGACAAAAAAGGATAATAAATTTAATTTACCAAAGCAGCATATATTAGTCAACAAAAAAGTTTCATAATAGCTATTTTTTACTTTTTTGTCAGGCTATTGACGTATGTCATCTCCCGGTATATCTGTATATAGAAAGTCCGTAAGTGCTTATATTTATTAAACTTATCGTTGTTTGTGCATGGAGCCGGTTGTCTATTTTTATCAGCTTCTCAGCCGGTAATATCTTTTTCGAGGCAGGCCAGCACCGCCATCGCCTTGGAAATTTTATTGCCGAGATGATTGTGCCAGTGCAGTTCGGCGTTTATCCCAAGCTGCTCCTCAATTTTTTTACACGCCAATAGAACCGTAGCGTGGTTCTTATCCCCCATACATCGCCCGATTTCTGGTGATGACATTTTCGTGTGCTTCCTCGCCAGGTACATACTGAAGTGCCTGGCCAGAGTTATAGTCCTGTCCTTTCGCGGCGAATGCAAATCGCCAGGCGTTATCCCGAAGTGTTTCGACACAACCGACTCAATATCTGATATATGCACCATCGGGTCCATCCGCGACAGATGCTCTGCCAGAACTTCTCTTGCCATTTCGAGATTCACCTTGTCATTTTGCAGCGATGAAAACGCTATCAGCTTCAGCAACGCCCCTTCCAGCTCGCGCACATTAGAGCGCAAATGCTCCGCGATATATCTAATCACGCTCTCCGGCACATGCTTACCCATCGACGCGGCGAACTGCTCACAAATCCGGCAGCGTGTCTGAAAGTCCGGCGTCTCAATCTTGACAACCATACCGGAGATAAATCGATTAACCAGCTTATCCGACAACTGCTCTATCATTTTCGGATGAGCGTCCGAGACAAGCACAACCTGCTTGCCATCCAAATCAATCGAGTTAAACGTGTGCAGGAACTCTTCCTGCGTTGACGGTTTACCGGCCAGGAAGTGAATGTCATCAATAGCTAACAAATCCGTTCGTCGCATACGATAACGAAAAGCCTCCAGCTTTTTTGTCTTCAAGGCCAGTATGAACTGATTGGCGAAATCCTCCGCTGAAAGATATAGCCAATTAGTCCCGGGCCGGCTTTTGCCTACCTCATTGCATATCCCTTGCATGAGATGAGTTTTCCCGACCCCGTACCCTCCGTGGATAAACAGCGGATTAAAAGGACTCTGTTTTTCCCTCGCGACCATTTTTGCCGCGTTATAAGCCAGCTCATTCGATTGTCCCACTACAAACGTATCAAGGCTTAATTTTAATTTTTTGCCGCCATACGGCAATCTCTCGCCTCGCTGCCCCTGAGCCGAATGCTGCGTTTTCTGTGCTGTCCCCTCTGCGGGACTTGCGTATATCTGTTTTTGACTGCTCCCTAACTCCGGGTCAACCGAGAATATTACTTTATGATTACTGCCGGTCGCTGACTGAACAGCGTGACTTATGTCATTAAGAAAGTGACGCTCAAGCCAGTTGCCGATGAAATTGTTCGGCACGCCTATCTTCAAATACCCGTCGGCAAGCGCCAGCCTCGTCGAATCCTTAAACCATATCTTATACTTCTGCGTTCCAATATTTTCAGCAAGGATTTCATGAATCCTGCTTACGACTCCGGTTCCTTCCGCAATTACGCTCTGCATTTCTATAATCCTTTATAGAAGAAATTAAATTGTAAATAGCAGTATTATTGGCCCTTGGAAAAACAAATCAAGGCCTTTTTCGAAATTTTCTTTTCCACTTGCCAAGGTTCTTTTCTGCAATGGAGTTACGTACAAAAAAAATTTGTTTTTCACATCTTTTGCACAGCGTAACTTCATTTTGTGGAAAAGCTGTGGATTGAGTTTCCAATTTCACGTTATCAATACTGATATGAGGCTTTTTTATTTCGCCGCTAACAGTGCGACATACCCGCCGTCGTTGTCGAAATCATCTGCGCAGGGCAGAATAAGTCTCTCGCTCTCAAGTTTGAAGTTACTATGTCTCGACAGGAAATGTTTTATAAGTGTGCTGTTTTCAGCGGGTTGTATGCTGCACGTCGTATAGCAAATCACGCCCCGCGGTTTTAGCATCGCACCAGCCGTTTCTAAAATCTGATTCTGTATCTTCGTCAACTCCTCTACAGCCCCCGGCGTTATCCGCATTCGCACCTCGGGCCTTTTAGATAGTACGCCAGTATTCGAGCAGGGGACATCCAGCAAAATACAATCGAACGGTTCTGTCGCGGCAATTTTTTCCAAATCCTTATACGCAATCACACTGACACTTTTCAATCCGAGCCGCTCAACATTCTCTTTGATTTTTTCAAGCCGTGTGCTGTCAACATCCGTAGCGAAAATCCTCGCGCTGTCCCCGCTCATCTCCGCTAATTGCGATGTTTTCGTCCCCGGCGCAGCGCAAAGGTCAAGAATCCTCCACTCATCGCGAGGCTTCAAAGTCCTTACCGCCTGCGACGCCGTAACATCCTGAACCGAAAAAAGCCCTTCCCAAAATCCCGGAAGTTCCGAGACCGCATGCGGCGATTTCAGTTTTATCATTTCACCATCCGCCGTCCCGCACTCAATTTCAGCATCGCTGAATTTCTCCATCAACTCCGGCGGCGTTATCCTCAGTTTATTAGGCCGAATATATATCGATGGCCTGCGATTGCTCGCAAAACAAATCTGCCGCATCTTTTCCGCCCCGTATTCGCCCAGCCACTCCTCAATTAACCATCGCGGCAGCGAAAAAGCCTCACTAAAATACTCCGCCTTTGCTTTTTCAAAATCAGACAGAATATCAGTATCGAATTCACACCCGCTTGAAGTACTCTGCGGCAAAGTTCTTTGCCGATTCTCATCCGATAATTCGATTTCCCGATTTTTAATATGCCTCGTTATCTGCCTTAAAATCGCGTTAACAAATCCCCCCTGTTTCGCTCCAGCAATTATCTTCGCGTTATTCACCGCCTCGTTGACGATAGCGTGCTGCCCCGTCTGTAGTGAATAAATAAGCTCATAAGCCCCTATACGGATTATGGTTAACAGCTTCCGCGAAATCCTCTCGATAGGACAATCCGCGAATTTTGCGATTACCATATCGATAGCCGCGCGATTCCTTATCGTTCCCAAAACCAAATCGGTTGCCCGCTGCTTTTCGCTTGTTCGCGGCAGAAACTTATTCAAAATGCCGCTGACAAATCCCCCTCCTCGGTCAAATTCATTCAGAACATTGTTCGCCACAGCACGAGCCGTTTGTCCCTTATTCAACATCACTGCTCGACTTTCGCAAACATATCGCCTGGACAGGTGTGTCTGCCGTTGACAAAATCCCTGAACGCCATAACTTCCGCTCCTGAGGGCTTAATTTTCGTAATTCTAAGCGCATCTGTCCCGCAAATAACATTAAGCTCATCATCGAGAGTCCCCGGTACGACCCCAGCCGCATTTGTCTTGGTTATCACCACTGCGTCAGCAATAGCCGCTCTCAGAGATTTACCGGTTTTTTGAGCCTTATAAATCGCCGACGCACCCGGCCAGGGCCAAAGCCCCAGTATTTTCCTCCGCAAAATTTCCGCTGGCTCACTAAAATCCAGAAACCCGTCCGATTTTTTCAGCTTCCTCGCCATCGTCGCCTTCGAATCATCCTGCGGCGTATAAACTGCCGATCCATCCGCGATTTTCTCTATCGTTCCAAGAAGCAGCGGTACTGATATTTTTGCCAATCTGTCGTGAAGCTCGCCCGCTGTCTCATCCTGGCCGATAGCGGTTGTCGCCTGCGACAAAATGTTCCCAGCATCCATCTTTTCCGCCACAGTGATTACACTCACCCCTGTCTCTTTTTCACCGTTGATTATCGCCCAGTTTATCGGCGCCGCGCCGCGGTATTTCGGCAAAAGCGACGAATGAACATTTATCGCCCCTCTGCATGGTATCGCCGTAATCTCTTTCCCTATTTTCTGACCAAACGCGATTACCACCAAAAGTTCCGGCTCCAGCGCCGCTATCTTTTTAACAACCTCCGCGCTATTTACATCAGCCGTTTCCACAAACGGCACAGAATTGTCCTTCGCCCATTTCGCAACAGGTGTCGGGCGTTCTTTTTGCCCTCTCCCCGCAGGCTGCGAAGGCTGTGTAATAACAAATTCCACCCCATTCGGAGACTGCAAAAGTCCGTTCAAACAATCAAGACCGAACTCCCCACTGCCGAGATAAACTATCTTCATTTTCTAACCTTCTCCGGCTTTTTCGTGTTCTTCCACAAGCTTTTTCAGCTTTTTGCGATGCGCGATTTTCGCCACCGAACCCATCCGGTTCACAATTGTCGTCCCCTCGATATGGTCGTATTCGTGCTGCAGAGCTCTGGCATAAAGTCCGTCCGCTTCTTCTGTAAATTCCCTGCCCTCAAGGTCAGTAGCCGTAACGCTGCATTTTTTATACCTGCTGATTTTCGTGTAAACTCCCGGCACCGAAAGACATCCCTCTTCAATCGCGTCAATTTCGCCAATGGGTGTAACCGTCGGATTGATATAAACCCGCACCTTTTCCCGCGTCCCGTCCAGAGAGATTATAAAAATCCTAAGCGGCACTCCTGCCTGAGGCCCCGCAAGCCCGATACCCTTATACTCAATCATAATATCCGTCATCTTCGCCACAAGTTTGCGGATATTGTCATCAATCTTGTCAACAGGCTTGGAACTGCTCGCCAATACTCCAGATGGATAACGCGTTATTCGGCATTTATCAACATCTATTTCTGGCATCTTTCTACTCCCTCAAAATTTCCGCATCAATTGTTCTTAAGCAATGTTTTTAATTGTCATCGAACTCATCGCCCGCGAAGGTATTGCCCAGGTAATGCTTCCTCACTGTTTCATTGCGGATAATCTCCGCCGGTGTCCCGGCCCCTATCACCTTGCCGTGGTCGATTATATACGCCTTATCCACAACCTCAAGCGTCCTTTCCACGTTGTGGTCGGTAATCAGAATACTTATCCCCGAATTTACCAGCCGTCGAATCTCTTCCTGAAGACTTTCAACCGTAATCGGGTCAACTCCGCTGAAAGGCTCATCGAGAAGTATCAGCGAGGGATCTGTAACCATCGCCCTGGCGATTTCAAGTTTCCTGCGTTCGCCGCCGGAAAGAAATCTCCCCTGGCTGTTCGCTACCTCTGTCAGAGCAAAACGCTCAATCAGCATATCCGCCTTACGGTCGCGCTCGGCTTTGGTCAGTGACATCGTTTCCAAAATTGCGTTGAGGTTCTCCCTCACCGTAAGACGCTGAAAGATGCTTGGCTCCTGCGACAGGTACCCCATCCCAAGCCTTGCCCGCTTATACATCGGCAGCTTCGTTATATCATGCCCTTCAAAAATCACAGTCCCAGAGTCAGGCGTTATCATCCCGACCGTCATCCGGAAAGTCGTGGTTTTACCCGCGCCGTTGCGTCCAAGAAGCCCAACGATGCTCCGCTGAGCTATCTTGATGGAAACCTCGTTTACAACAACTCTGCCTGAATACTTCTTTACCAGGCCGGCTGTTTCAAGAAGTGTCATTCCGTCTGTCAAATTATCACCTCTAAAATTCTAATCGCAAGCTCTCAGTTTAACACAGGTTAAATAATCAATAAATGGCAAGCGTATTATAACATTATAATCACGCAACGCAAAGCCTCTTTTTTGGTTTGTACCAATTCAGGGTTAAACCCCGTCTAAAATTTTCTTTGTGGTCTTTGTGCCCTTGAGTGAAGATAATCAATTGGAGTATTTAACGAGGGATTCGTCAGAAAGCCTTTTACCGTTTAGACACAGGCATGTAACTTGCAGGACATAGCTTTTCGCGTCCGCGGAATCGAGAGCGAGAGTGAATTCATAGGCTCTGAGATGGTCTCGCCAGTATTGGCTATTTTTTGGGAATTCCATCAGGTCGATATCGGGCCAGGTGAAAATACGTTTGCCTTTAGGCCTTGCGTTTCTTTGAACATATTCGTACAATTCAAATCTGAATATTGCCGGATTTTTCTGCTGAGAACCGAATGAATCCCGCAGACTGACGTAGACTTTTAATGTTGATTTGCCTTGTTCCTTATCTGAACGTGTAAGCTCACTTAAAGGCAGAATACCGGCTTTGGCGGGGTAGTACGGCGCATAGATGTTCTGCCCCGTTCCTGATAATGCCGAGTTCCCGGACTGACAGCCCGACAGCAAAAAGCCGACGCAAATACACCCCGATAATATTAAGGACGTTTTCATAGGTTATAAATCCTCATCGAGAATATGTCCCAGACGAAGTTTTTTGGTTTTCAGGTAGGCGATGTTATGTTTGCCGGGTTTAGCCCGCAGCGGTATCTGTTCAACAACTTTTATACCGTAAACTTCGAGGCGTTTTATTTTTTTGGGGTTGTTCGTGAGTATGCGAATTTTCCGGATGCCGAGGTCGCGGCAGATTTGCGCACCGATACCGTAATCGCGTTTGTCGGCGCTGAAGCCGAGTTTGAGATTAGCATCGATGGTATCGAGTCCCTGCTCCTGAAGTTTGTAGGCGCGGAGTTTGTTGGCCATTCCGATACCGCGGCCTTCCTGGCGTAGATAGACGACGGCGCCTTTACCTTCTTTTTCAATCATTTTCATAGCAGATATGAGTTGGAAGCCGCACTCGCAGCGCTGGGAATGAAATAGGTCGCCGGTCATACACTCGGAATGGACGCGGACGAGAATCGGCTCATCGTGTTCGATGGGGCTTCCATTTTTATCGAGTTCTCCGACGCCGCCTTTACAGATGCCAGGTGCGGTTCAGCGGAGGTTACGCTTTCATATCCGATTAGCTTGAAATCGCCGTAGTCGGTGGGCAGGTTGACGGATTCGACACGTTTAATCTGGCTCTCTCGCTGGAGGCGGTACTCGATGAGTTTGGCAATCGAAGCAATTTTCAGGCCGTGCTTTTCGCAGAAATCAAGCAGCTCGGGAACGCGTGCCATAGTTCCATCTTCGTTCATTATTTCGCAGATGACGGCGGCGGGTTTGAGTTTGGCCAGGCGTGCCAAATCGACGGAACCTTCTGTTTGTCCTGCTCGTACTAAAACGCCTCCTTCAACTGCACGCAGGGGGAAAATATGCCCAGGCCTGACAAGGTCGCTCGCTTTGGTGTTATCGGCGATGGCGGTTTTGATAGTTTTTGCGCGGTCGGCAGCGCTGATGCCGGTGGCTATTCCTTCGGCGGCGTCGATGCTGACTGTAAAAGCGGTTCCGAAGCGAGCGGTGTTATCGATTGTTTGCTGATAAAGGCCGAGTGCATCGCATTTTTCGGCGGTGAGCGGGAGACAAATCAGACCGCGGCCGTATTTAGCCATAAAGTTGATGATTTGAGGCGTAACTTTTTCGGCGGCACAAACCAAATCTCCCTCGTTTTCGCGGTCTTCGGCGTCAACGAGAACTATTATTTTGCCCTGCATGAGGTCTTCGAGTACCTCCGGGATTTCACTAAATTGCATTTTTATCTCTCAAAATACATTCACACTTACTGATTTTTCATATTTCTATTCTGCTCAAACTCCTCAATATAGCGACTTCCGGTGCGAATGTAAATAAGTCCGGCCCAAATAGCCAGTCCTGCGGCAGACCACCAGAGTGCGCGGAGGAACCAAATCCAGAAGGGGATAATATGCGAAATTTCAGGGGCCAGGAGTATTCCACCGACCATAGCGAGCTGCAGGAAGGTAGCCGTTTTGCCGACCATGACGGGAACAATCTTGATTTGAGAGGTAACAAAATAAACTATGATAAAACCGAGCAGCAGCAGCAAATCTTTACTGATAATCAGTACCACAACGGTTGTCGGAAGTTTGAAACCGTCCACGCTGCCCTGCTTTGAGGCGAGCAGCAAACAGGTACAGGTCATCAGGAGCTTGTCGGCCAGCGGGTCGAGAAATGTTCCCAGCGCGGTAATCTGTCCTTTTCTGCGAGCGAGATAGCCATCAACACCATCGCTGGCGGCCATAATCAGGAAAATCAGGGCTGCAGCGTAGCGTGCCAGGTGGCGCAGAGTCAGGCTCACGTCGGGGTCATTTATTTTAAGCATAAAACTGACAAATGGAATTATCAGTATTATCCTTAACAGTGTGATTCGAGTGGCCCAGTTTAATTTCACAGTGGTTCCCTTACATTAACTCATATATTATTTTGTCAGATACATCTGCCGCCGTCAACGTTCAGCACCTGGCCTGTGATATAATCATTTTCGAGAAGCGAGATAACCGCTTCGGCGATTTCGGCGGGTTCGGCAATTCTTCCGGCGGGGATTAACGAGAGCTGCCGCTGTTTTTTTGATTCGTCGAAATTCTGCGGCCAGGTTACCATTCCGGGGGCGACCGAATTGACGCAAATCGCAGGGGACAGTTCTTTGGCCAGAGCCTTTGTTGCGCCGATAAGACCGGCTTTGGATGAGCAATAGGCGACATAACCGGCCCATGGTCTTATGCCTCCGACGTCCGAGATGTTGATTATTTTGCCGACGACGGTTTTGCTGTTCGGAAAAGCGGCAGTTATTTTTTCGGCGAATGCACGGCTCATAAAAATCGGGACAATCAGATTCATAGTGATAACCTTCTGTGCTTCGCCAAAGGTCAGTTCCGCGAGAGATTGGCGGGGAAAAAACGGCGGCAGAATTTATAAGAATCTGCGATGTACCCAATTCAGCGGCTTTTTCAAAAAAAAGTTTTATTTCTTCAGGCCTGCTCAAATCGGCGCCGACAGTTATAGTGTTAACGCCGAGTTTTTTGATTTGTTCGGCAAGTTTATCGGCCTTTTGCCTGCCGCTGTGATAATGGCAAACACAATTGCAGCCGGCCTGAGCAAGAGCCAGTGCGATTGCACCGCCCAATCGGCCGCTCGAACCACTGATTATCCCAGTTTTGCCCTTTAGTTCCATCGGAGATAATCTTAAAGAAAAAGGCGGCATTTGGCAAGAGGAACATCGGGATTGTTGAGATAAAAAAAATGACAGATTCATTTGGCATTTCATCAAATGTTATTTAAACTTTCCTTCTATACAGTCAGTTATTAGCTCGATTGAAAAAAAATTAAAAAAAAATGATAAAATGTTAAGTAATTAGTTGGCAACCGCCGATGTCCATTATATAAAGGGAGCAACCCTTTCAGTCTTATTTACTTCTTGTTTTTAGAAAGGTCTTCAGAAATAAATTTATGAAAAATCAGCCAAGAGTGGCTAAGGTTTTGGCGGCGTTGTTGGTGTCAATGACCACAGGAGCTGTGGTTCTTCTGGCACTTGGTAATAATCCCCCTTCAGCGGGTCCGTTTTGTCTGAGCGCTTATTATCGGCTCGATCCTATTAACAAGGCAATCAGCTCGCATGCTGTTCAGTCACCATCACGATGGAACAGCATCGAGGTTTATTTCAGCGGCACCAAGGCGGGTAATATCGGACAGTTGGCTGCTCTCGGGGGGCTGGCGAATTCCGACGATATCAACTGTCACTTCGTAATCTGTAACGGACTGGGCGGCGCCGATGGTCAGATAATGCAGACGAAAAAATGGGAAAATCAGTGGTCAGTCCTGCCAGCCAAAAAAGTACGCGGCAGCGACCAGACTATCAGAATCTGTGTAATAGCTGATGACAAAATAACATTTCCAACCGACTCTCAGGTTAAGAGAACTGAGGCTCTTGTAGAAGAGTTGTACAGAAAGTTTGATATCCCATCAAATGCAATTTATTACCCCGTTACATGGCGATAATAAAGCCGATTTTTCCTGCCGAAATTTTTCAACACAACAGTTGTATCTGCTTATTTTGCAATAGTTTATACGTCTTGCTTCCCATTTTTGATTACTCAAGAAAAAGAATTTACGGCGCTCAACTAAGGATTGTTAAGTGCGCATCGTCAATTAATTATATACACACAAATATTATAAGACTTATTGACTCGTAATCGGCTGATTGGGTTCGGTAACAGCTTTTTTCATTCTCTCGGCGAGATTCCTTTTTTGAGCGTCAGGTCTTGTTCGCGGAGTACCTTGGGGGGTAAAAAGAGAAATTCTTCTCTGCTCAAGAAATTTTATCTGGTCCGATATTTGATTTACCTCCTGCTGGTTTTTTTCCTGTTGCGCTTTTCGCAGAGCCTCGTTCAGGCTGGCAATCTTCTCCTGATAGGGTCTGTCCAGTTCCGTCAGTGTTGCGGCGCAGCGCTGCTGCCTTAATTGTTCCAGGCTCGGCTGCGCAGGGGTATTTGATTCCGCTTTGGCCGGCTCATTGGGTGATGGCGGCATTTTAGGACGTTCCTGCTTTTTAGCTGAATTTAAAATTACTAAAATGATTATTGCTGCCGCAACAACCACCACAATGATTCCAATGATAATTTTCTTTGTCATTTTTTACTCCTTGCGATACTGATAAAATTGGTTCTAACCTGAACTTTTTTCATATTTTTTTAATCTTAACAGGAGATTTTCACTTATTTTGCTAAAAATTAACAGCGAAAATGTGAAAACCAACCTCATTATTTTTTCAATTTTTGGTCTTACACAAGAGCTTTACTCAAGCCGAAGTTTTTATGTTCGGTCAAAACGACCCATGCACGCCAGTCCTTTTTATCGATTCTTACCGGCTTGATGGTTCGGACATTTTTTAGCCAGACCAGCACACCGAATTTACAGGCGGCTTTGCTTTGCCAGTAGTTATCGCCGCCGAGGATGAGATTATTATATTTTTCTTTCAGGTTCAAAATCTTTCCAGGGGTAAGGTTATCAAATTCCTCGACTCTGTCAACAATTGCGCCGCGCAAACCGGGCCGCTGCTTATTTTGAGCAGAATTTTGTCGTCTGGACTGATTTGACCGAATGGCTCACGCTTTGTCATGGTGAAGCGCGATTCAATGGTTTTTCTGCCGTCGAGTATCATATCAAGGTATGGGGCCTTGAGAATTGCCAAATGATAATTCATCCTGATATTTCATCCATGCTTTTAAAATTTATTCCTTAAGCAAAATTTCTTATACTATATCAAATCCGGGCAATAAGTTAAAGTTTTTCCGGTATCGAAAACTTAAAGATGCAGGAGAAGTGCGATGGCTAAGTTAAGCGCAGGGCTTTTAATATACCGGTTCAAGGAGGGAGGGGTAGAGGTATTTCTCGTGCACCCCGGCGGACCGTTCTGGGAGAAAAAGGATGCCGGGGCGTGGTCGATGCCGAAGGGGCAATATACAGAAAATGAAGAGGCGTTAGATGCGGCTAAGAGAGAATTCAGGGAAGAGACGGGCTTTGATGTGCCGGGCGGTAAAATAATAGAACTTAAATCAATCAAACAGCCGAGCGGAAAAATCGTCAGCGCATGGGCAATCGAGGGCTATTTTGACGCGGCAAAAGTCAAAAGCAATTATTTTTCAATGGAATGGCCCCCAAAATCAGGCAAATCCCAGGAATTCCCCGAAGTTGACCGCGGTCAGTGGTTCGGATTAAAGGAGGCTGAAAGCAAAATATTAAAGGGACAAAAAGGCTTTTTAAGTCAGTTAAGAGACTTTTTAACGCAAAGAAACATTCGCTCTTGACCTCAACCGGCATATTTTGGCGGTTGCGTTACGCAAGGTATCTTTTTATAATAGGCCATTATAAAATAAAGCTTGAAGTTTTTTTGAAGCGAAACGGAGGACTTTTATGTCCGAAGGATACCTGCCGAGCGTAAAGGTTTATGAGAGCGAAAACAGCGGTTTGCTGAGCATTCTCGATATGCTGGCGTACTTTCAGGAGAAGGGGGCAATGCGGGTATCCGACCTTCATCTCAAGGTTGGCGCACCGCCGACCTACCGCATTGATGGCGACCTGGTTAAACTCAAAGGGCCTATGCTGACTGAGGAGACTGCCAAGCTGCTTATTTGTCCGCTGCTGAGCGATGACAATCTGAAGAGATACCAAGCCAATTACACTGTGGACTCATCGTACAGGGTAGGTTCGCTACAGTTCCGAATAAACATTTTTAAGGAAAATGATGGAATTTGTGCCGCCATACGCGCTTTGTCACTGAACATCCCAAAAATTGAAACCATCGGCTTTCCAAATACCGTCTGGCAGGATATTGTCAATCGTAACCATGGACTGATACTTGTAACGGGTATTACTGGCGCGGGCAAATCCACAACGATAGCCTCCCTCATAGATAGAATCAGCGAGAAAAAAGCGTGCCGGATTATTACGCTGGAAGACCCCATCGAATATATTTATCCGCAGAAACACTCGATAATCAGTCAGCGAGAAATCGGCAAAGATGTGAAATCGTTTGTGGATGGCCTGCGGTCGATGATGCGTGAAGACCCGGATATCATTTTTGTCGGCGAGATGCGCGACCAGGAGACGATTTCAATGACGCTAATGGCGGCGGAGACCGGCCACCTGGTTTTTTCCACGCTGCATACGCGAGATACGACGGGGTCGGTAACAAGGATACTCGATTATTTTCCTTCCGGCAGGCAGCAGGAGGTGCAGAACCAGTTGTCACTGAGCCTTAAATATGTGATTAGTCAAAAGCTTGTTCCGAAAAAGGACGGAACCGGCAGAATAATAGCGATGGAGATATTGAATAATAATTACGCCTGCGCAAACCTGATACGCACCGGCAAAGTGGAGCAGATATATTCGCAACTTCAAACCAAGACGAAAAACAGGCCTGACGAGAATATGTTAACGCTGGACGCGCATCTGGCAAGGCTTGTAAAGGATGGAAAGGTTGACTTGCAGGAGGCGCAGAAATGGTCCAACAATATTGGCACATTTACAGACGCTATGAGCCGTGATTAATATAAAGGGTGAAAGACGGGATTCGAACCCGCGACCCTCGGAACCACAATCCGATGCTCTATCCAACTGAGCTACTCTCACCAAAAAACAGGCCATACCTGCGATTTACCGCCATATTGCAGACTGGTTCATCCGGTACGGTTATCTTAATATATTACACAAAGCCAAAGCGAAGTCAAATGCTCTATTTTAATAACTTGAAATAATATGGTTTGATGGTATAATGCCTTTTTTAAGATTTTAGGATTAAGACAGATAATTAGAATATTCCGGTAATTTTTAGCAGGAGAAGAACCTTGAAAAATCATCGTATAAGTAAGATTAAAAAGCTGCGTAAGAGTGGTTTCAGAAAACGTATGAAGTCGCACTGGGGCCGTAAAACGCTCAACAGGAGACGCAGCGTAGGCCGCAAAGCAACCGCCGATTTCGCATAAGCCTGCTATATTGCGCGGAAAGTAAAAACACGGAAGTTTTTTTCAGGTTTAGGTCGGTGATAAATATGACCCTGGATGGTTTGCTGGATTTGATTTCCAGAAAAAGTGTTTCGGGTGTATGCATAGATTCGAGGCTCGTCAACCCCGGCGGTATCTTTGTCGCTATAAAAGGCTCCGCCTGTGACGGTCATGATTTTATTTCTTCCGCCCTGACCAGGGGGGCAAAATACATCGTCTGTGAAAAGACGCCCAATTGCAAAAATGCCGAAATCGTTCTCGTTGAAAATTCCGCGGTTGCAGCCGCTATCCTCGCACAGGCACTGAGAGGCAACCCCGCGTCAAAATTAACCAACCTCGTAGTTACCGGCACAAAAGGCAAAACCACCGTCGCATTTCTTGTTCGCTCGATAATTCAGCAGGCTGGGCAAAAGTGCGGCCTCATCGGCACAATACTTTACGACACGGGACTGAAAACTTTCGATTCGTCTCTGACAACACCTGACTGCCTGAAACTTGCCGAGATGACCGAACAAATGGTGCAGGCTGGCGCAAAGTATATGGCCATTGAAGCCAGCAGTCACGCCATTATTCAGAATCGGCTTGCCGCAGTCGATTTTAAAGCCGCCGCATTTACAAATCTTTCAGGCGACCACATGGATTACCACAAGACCGAGCAGGAATATCTTGCAGCCAAAAGCCTGCTTTTCGAAAATTTGTCCCCTGGCGCAACAGCGGTATTAAATAAGGAGTCGCTGCATGCCTCGGCTGTCGCTAAAAAAACAAGAGCGAAGATTCTTTGGTACGCCGTCGACGATTCAGCGGACCTCTCGGCACATATTGAATCTATGGATATGACCGGAACACAGTTTGTCCTCGAATACACCAAACAAAAAATAAAGGTAAAGACCTCTTTGTTCGGCAGGCACAATGTCAGTAATTCTCTGGCGGCGGCTGGACTGTGCCTGGCAGCGGGATTTAGCCTGCAAACTGTCGCCGGTGGTTTAGCGGCTCTTAAAAATGTCCCCGGAAGGCTCGAAAAAGTTGACTGGGAGGGCGATTTTTCCGTCCTCGTCGATTATGCTCATACAGACGATGCTTTGAAGAACGTTCTTTCCACGCTGAAACCGCTTTGCAAGGGCAAGCTGATAGTTGTCTTCGGCTGCGGCGGAAACAGGGACCGCACGAAACGACCTCGAATGGCCGCCGTTGCCGAACACCTGGCGGATTTGGTAATTGTTACCTCCGACAATCCGCGAACAGAGCAGCCTGAATTTATAATAGGCGAAATAATCACAGGATTTAAAAACCCCACGGCTCAAACAATTACCGTTGAACCCGACCGGAAAAAAGCGATTGAACTGGCTATTAAATTTGCCGCTCCTGGTGACATCGTAATCATTGCCGGAAAAGGTCACGAAACTTACCAGATAATCGGAAACGAAAAGTTTCATTTCAACGATAAGGAAGTCGCCCTTGCCGCCCTGGAAAACGGAAAATGAACCAATTTCAAATCAGCGAACTGGCAAAAATAATAAATGCCAAGACGGCGAAAAATGTTAAAGGCACATTTAGCGGCGTGAGCAGCGATTCGCGGTCGGTTGAGCCGGGCAACTGTTTTTTCGCTATCGCGGGGGATAATTTTGACGGGCATAATTATATTGAAGAGGTGTTTGCCAAAGGGGCGGCCTGTGCCGTTGTCAGTAAAGACCTGCACGGCGATAAACTGCTAAAGGTGGGTGACACCATAAAGGCTCTCGGTCTTTTCGCCGCGGAATATCGGCGAAGAAATAATTTCAGGGTTGTCGGAATAACCGGCTCGGTCGGCAAAACTACCACAAGACAGATTATTTATCATGTTCTAAGCCTGCGATACCGCACGGTGCAGTCGCCCAAAAGCTTCAACAATAATATCGGCCTGCCTGTAACATTGCTAAGTGCTGAGCCGAACGATGAAATTATCGTCGCTGAACTCGGCAGCAATCATCCTGGCGAAATTGAATATCTGACTAAAATCGCTCAGCCGGATATAGCGGTTATTACCACCGCGCAGCCCGCGCATCTTGAGGGTTTCGGCAGCCTGAGGCAATAACGCAGAGAAAAAATGTCGATAGCTCTCGGCCTGAAAAAAAACGGGACCCTGATAGTAAACGCCGACTGCCCGAACCTTGTTAATGCCTGCCTCAAAAAAAATATTTCATTTATCGGTTTCGGCATCATGGATAACGCACAGGTAAAGGCCTGCGATGTAAATCTTAAAAGTTTCGTGAGCAGTTTTATTATCGAAGGCACACAAATTGATTTGCCGTTGCCGGGCAGGGGCAATATAGAAAATACGCTCGCTGCATGGGCCGTTTGTAAAAATCTGGGGATAACTATTGATGATTTTGCCGATGCGGTAAAGACGCTGCCGGTGGTGTCTATGCGAACCGAGGTGCTGAAAGCCGGCAATATAACGGTTCTGAATGATTGTTATAACGCCAATCCCGCTTCGATGAAAAACGCTCTTGATATATTGGCCGAAATTACCCCTGTGGAGAACGGACGCCTTGTTTTTATCTGCGGCGATATGGGTGAGCTTGGCAGTCAAAGCGAACAACTGCACGCTGAATTAGGCGCTCGCTATCGCCAAAGCGAATGTAAGACTTGTTCTGGCGGTAGGAAAATTTTCGAGGATTGCCGCTGATGCCGCCAAAAGCAACCGCGGACTATAATTTACAGGCTGAATGTTTTGATAATGTCAATTCGGCTTGCGATAGATCTGGACAAATTTATAAAAGATTACGATATAATATTAGTAAAAGGTTCCAGGGCTGTAAAACTGGAACTCGCCGTTAAAAAAATATTGGAACTTTTCTCATAATATAAAATGATTTACCACTTGCTATGGTTTTTTCGTGATGTTTTTCACAAGATTGGGTTTTTATGCCTACCAGGATGTGCTGTTTCGCTCTTTGGCGGCTGTATTAACAAGTTTTGTGATCGCGATATTGTTCGGCCCAAAAATTATTCGCTGGCTGATGAGAAAAAAGATCGGTGACAAGCCCGAATTTTATCCATACAGCCCTCAACGAGCTTACAAAGCAAAAGGCCAATACCCCTACGATGGGCGGATTGATAATCATTCTTGCAGTCCTGGCAAGCACTCTGCTTTGGGCAAAGCTCAACAATCCCTTTGTTCAAAAGGCCGTAATCTTTTATGATCTGGTTCGGCGCTCTTGGCGCAGTCGATGACTGGCTCAAACTTACCAGCGATATTCGCCAGCGCAGCCGCAGACGGCCTCAAAGCCCTGGGAAAAACTCATCTTTCAGATTGGCGGCGCCGTCCTTATCGCGTCATTTTTATATACCTCGACTTCGCCAATATCGCCGACGCCAAGATTGCTCTGGGTTCCTTTTTATAAATACGGCCTGCCCTGCCGCAGCTGGCTTTTATGTTATCGCGATATTTTATATTTCCGCCACCAGCAACGCCGTCAACCTCACCGACGGGATGGACGGCCTTGCCGCCGGCTGCCTGGGTATTGTCAGTATCGTTCTGGCGCTGCTGTGCTATGTGGCATCCGAGACTATGACCCAGACAGGCTCGGTGACCTGGGCCAGTTACCTTCTTTTGCCGCACATCTCCGCACGCAGGAGAACTGAGCATCTTTTACTCCGCTATTCTCGGTGCGGTTCTGGGCTTTTTGTGGTTCAACTGCCACCCTGCCCAGACCTTTATGGGCGATGTTGGCTCACTGCCGCTTGGGGCCGCTATGGGCTATGGCGCCCTTGTTACCAGAAACGAAATCCTGCTTTTAATTATCGGCGGGGTTTTTGTTATCGAACTTGCCAGTGTGGTTTTTCAGGTCGGCTTATTTCAAATACACCGGCGGCAAACGCATCTTTCGCTGTGCCCCTATTCATCATCATTTTCATCTTATCGGCTGGAGTGAGCCCAGGTTGTGGTGCGGTTCTGGCTTCTGGCGGCCGCTTTTGCCGCCGTCGCCATCGCAACCCTGAAACTGCGTTAAATTCCGCATTTATTCGATGAATTTTCAAATTTTCTGTAAAAGTTGTGTTAAAAGCTTTTTTGCCATAATTACGTCCCAGAAAAATCGCATTTCCTTGGTTTTGGCAGGGATTATTCATCACACACAAAAAACATTTTTCAAAATTCACCGATACAGCTTTTTTGAATTGACATCGCTATCTGCAACTGATATAATAAGTTAAAGCTTAAGGGGCTGCCGAGCTTTCTTTGAATGTGAGCGAACAAATGACTGTTTAAGAACGGGAAAAACCTTAAGCGCGGTAACAAGGCTTGGGTGATGAAAAGTTCAATGAGGGAATGATGATGAAAAGGTCTTCAGTTTTAGTGGTGTTGGTAATTTTATTGAGCGTCTCGCCTGTCTGGTTTGCAGGGTGTCGATGTACACCGCCCATGGGCGGAAAGGGCTGTGCGCAACTCGGTGAAACTGAAGCGGAAGGCAACAGAAGGCATATACGAAACGCTCGAATAAACCATGAGCAAATGATTCAGGATATTGACAAATTTTTCCTTCTGGATAAACCAAGCACCTTGAATGAATTGACGATTCCATGATAACCTCAATTTACTATTTCACGGATGAAAACCGGTTTAAATTAAAAACATACTAAAGGATTGGGACTTGTGGAGACACTCATAGACTATTTCAGACGTTTGGAGGGTTATGAGTGGTGGAGAGTGGGCATCGAATTATTCCTTATCGGTCTGCTTGTTTACTGGGCGGTCGATTTTCTTGAAGGTACTCGCGGCGAAAGATTATTTCGTGGTGTCATTTTTATTCTTATCGGTGTTTTAATCCTCAATCTTGTCATTGAACGGTTTGGCTTCGAACGACTGCAATATCTCTACAAAGGTTTTCTTATTTTTATTTTCATCATTGCGGTCGCCGGTTTTCAGCCCGAAATCAGACGCGTACTTATGCGTATTGGGCAACCTGATTTTTTCAAGAGTTCCCCGAGACAGGCTGCGGACACTTTCAACCAGATTATTACCGCCGTTAAAGACCTTTCTATCACAAAAACAGGCGCCATTATCGTTATCGAAAAAAATGTCGGGCTGGCCGAATTTATTGAAACTGGTATAAAAATTGACGCCAAAGTCTCACCTGAACTGCTCAAAACCATTTTTTGGACGGGCACGCCTTTGCACGATATGGCTGTTATAATAAATAAGGATAAAATCGCCGCCGCACGTGTTCAGCTTCCTTTGGCGGAAGAAGGCAGTATTGAAGGTGCGGAACTCGGCTCAAGACACCGCGCGGCAATCGGCATAACAATGAGCTCCGACGCGGTAGTCGTCGTTGTCAGCGAGGAAACCGGTATTATTTCTGTCGCCAGGAACGGAAAGCTGGAGCGAAATCTGACTGAATCTCAGCTCAGGAGTTTTTTAACCGAAGTTTTGGAGGAAGATTCGTCCGGCGATTTAAACCTTTAGCTCTTTTTGAACGTATCACGTATGATGTCGATTAGCTGAAGTGCTAAAATAAAATTCAAATGAAAAAAAAGATTAATTACGTTAAAATCCTGATAGTTGTTTTTCTGACCTGTTTGATTTGGATAACCGCGGATTTGGCCAAAACAGTCGATTGGAAAATTCCCAGTGCTTCGCTGAGTGTCGCCAAATCAACCAACCCTAATCTTTGGGTAACTTTCGGAGAGAATAATGAACCTTCCGTTACAATCATAAATATTGTCGTTAAGGGTCCCTCATCGAAAATTGCCCAGGAAGAACGGAAACTAAGTGAGGGCTCCAAAACCCTCGAATTCTACCTCGTTCCGGAACAGGAAAAAGGCATGAGCAGCCCGGGAAGATATAATCTTGATGTTGTCGATTTTCTTAAAAAAAGCGAAGCAATTAAAAATCTTGGCTTTGCAGTTGAGTCCTGCCAGCCGGACAAATTGACTGTAAACATTCGACAGCTTGTTAAAAAAATGCTGCCGATAAAATGCTATGGTGAGGATGGGCGACTCGTAACAACCGCAACCATCGAACCTGCTCAGATTGAAATGTACGTTCCCGCCGACTGGCAGGGCGAAAAATGCGTCGCAAAAGTTACCTTGGACCGCGGAGAAACCACACAGGCTTTATCAGGTATTACAAAAAATCCGTATATTGAATTGGCCACGAACCAGAGAAGGTCCGCAGCGGAAACCGTCAAAATTATAATTCCTCCCGAAGAAGACCCTCGCAAAGTTTACAACATAACCGGCGCCAAACTTGGTTTTTTATTAAGTCCGACTTTGCAGGGCAAATACCTTGTGGTACCCGATAAAGATAACCTCGCTGATGTTATACGCACTATACCTATCAAGGCAACCCTTGAAGCCAAACAGAAATATGAAAGTATGACCTACCAGATTGTACTGGAAATTCAGGACAAGGACACGCAGTCCACTGAGCCTTTTATTAAACGGATTGTGGTTTATAATCTTCCTGAAGAATACGTCCGTTCAGGCGAAATAGAACTGCAAAATAAACAACCCGTCGAACTAAAATTTAAATTAGTACCCATTCCCCAGCCACCAGCTGCAGGGGAGATTAAAATAGCGCCTGAAACAACATCGCCTTAAACTGAACGCCTTTCCCGCTTACCCGTTGTACTTGTAACCCAGTTCAATCGACTCTTTCTTCATCGCCTTTATGATAGCAGGGAAATCTTTTTCCGGTATTATTGTTTTTGCTTTTGTATTGGCCGCCTTGAATATTCGTCCCTGCTGAAGAAGAATTTTCGGCTTAATCTCATGGGACATCGAGAAGCCATATTTTTTCAAAGTCGCCAGCGACGGCGCTGCCAGCAGCAAAGGCTGACTATTGCCACATTCCGCCACCCAAGGAATCAAACATGGACTAACAAAACCGTCATCAAGACCGATATCGAAGTTTCTCATTTTCATATCAGTACCAAAATGTTTGTCCCACCACTTGCCCTTAACCGACTGCGTCGCCCGAATCGCCACGCTTTCCGGCTGAAGCTGCATTCCCTTTAACTGCTTTTTCAGCAGAATCGTCATCGCCTCATTGTAGCTGTGCTGCTTATCTTTCATCGCCTCAACGCTCAGTGTTATCCCCACCATATTCGAATAAATATCTTCCCACGAAAAAGCCGAATTAAACTCTGGCTCAATCAGCAGAAAATGCACCCCGTACCACGTCATAATTTCATGCCAAATCGTCGCATTAAACGCTATATATGGTGCTGTCCCATAAGCAATTTCCTCGATAATCTTGTCTTTATTCGGCCTGCTCTCCCAGTCTTTCGGATATGTAAACTGAATCTTATGCACGGAAGATTCCCCAGTCAGTGAAAAGGAAAATCCCTTATTTTCTTTCGATAATGTCTTGCTGATTTTCTTGAAAAGATACCTCGTGTTATCCGCGTTTCCCCGTATGTGATCCAGGTCAATACTCCCGCCCCTGCAAGTGTAAACAATCCCGCTTGACTCGGTAAAAGGCATAGTGTAGTTATGCGTCCCCAGGTTATCAGGATTAGCAAACATAGCCGTCGGCAGGCATCCGAGCCTTGCTCTTGGGCCGCCGTCTAAACTGCATCCTGTCGCCGTAATTATGAGAACAAAAATCCAAAAATACGCCGCTTTGTTTATGATACTATGTGCTTTTTTACATTTGCCCTTGCCTGGCTTGTTTGTCATTTCGTCTCCATTGTTGTTTTAGATTTTCTAACGCTTATTTTTCTTCCATATGCTTCACTTTTTCGTGACCATCAGTTTTTTTTTACGACTGCCTGGTTTTGAATCCTTGCCATAATTTCCGGGAAGTGAACCTCTGGCCGTATGAAACTCTCTCCATCCTTTAGGTGAAGGACACGATATATCTTGTCTTTTTCCAATATTCTCGGGTCTATTTCAACTTCTACCTTAAATCCGTGCTGGAGAAGATAATCCATGTTTGGAACAGGACATGCCTGAGGTTCAGTGTTCGGACAGATGTCCTGGACGAGCCACGGAACGATTTTACCGTTGTCCAGCCCGATATCAAAATTACGCTTTTTCATATCCACGAAAAAATATAAACCGCCTGTAAACCATTTACCTTCAATCTTCTTTTCAGCTTTGCGGCCCACTCCCGGCGGCTGCGCGTCCAGTTCCTTCAGAGCCTTATATATCAGGCTTGTCATCGCCTCATCATATTTCGATTGACTTTCGCGTTTCAATTCCACGTCTCGAAGCGCTCTTGCCGCGATAACCGTACCGAGAAGGTCCGAATAACCGTCTTCTGGCGAAAAGGATGAAATTTTTTCTGAAAAAATTCCGGTCGAGGCAAACCCATACCACGTTATTATCTCGTGCCAGACCATGCTTTTATGCGCAATGTACTGACCAAGTGAAATCGAAGCCTCATGGGCTATCTGTGTTTTTTCTTTTATATCACGACTCTTCCAGTTTGGGGGGTATCTCACTTTTACCCAATATCGAGATGGTTCAATTGTGCTGAATGAAAATTTTTCCTTGTTTTGTATTAAGTTCTGATAAGAAATCCCAGCGATATATTCCGTCCGGTCAGCTGCCTCCCGCAGATGGCCTAAATCGATAAATCCGCCCCGACAGGTATAAACCATACCGTTCTTTTCACCCATACTGTGTTTGAAACTGTGCCTGCCAAGATTTTCCACATTAGGGAAACTCATCCCAGTAGGTGAACCAAAATAAGCCCCCATACGAAGTCGCGGTTCGTCGGGACTATGGCATCCGGACATAGAAACAGCGCCCCCCAAAACTATAATCCCGCATATCCATGCAGCGACAGATTTCCAGCATTCATAGCATCGCATCTTTAGGCCCCCCCAGGGCATTTATCAAACTTTCTTAACCTTTCCTTGTATTATCAATACTCTACTAATATTTTGCCCCAAATTCACTTAATTGTCAAGGATCTTACCCCTTCATTGGGGCCGTTTTTACCCCTCACCCCTAAAAACCCCGAAATTAGCCCAAAAATCAAGGGTCAAAATTAGAAAAATCATTAAACTAAGGAAATGAGTAGTACCGATTTGCAGGAATCTCTTACCCCTTTAGGATGAACAAAATATTTTTCTCTTAGTTTTTTAAAGGTTTTTTTTTATTATGTCGATTTGAGGAATAAAAGGTGATGTTGTCCGGCACTTATAATTGACAAACCTGTTTATTTACACAATTGAAGACAGGGATGGTCTGTCTGTATTTCGACAAGGAAAAGTTTTTCAAACAGCAGAGTAATTCTCATTTCTGAGTCGTTAAAAGCGGCCGTGAGTAATCCCCGCATAGTACTTGGAGTATCGCTTTATTGCTGCATAAATTACACAGTGAAGAAAAGCGTTTTCCAGATTTACGGGATTCGCACAGACCTTAATTCAGAGGTAATCCCCTTCAGGTAAAATGCCGATTATGTAACAGAAAGAGGAAAGCTCAAATGAGTAAAAAGGGTAGAATTGGTTCACTGATAGCATTGTTAATCATAGCCGCCGGCTGTAGCGGGCAACAGCAGACCGCGGATAAATACATCAATTTTTCGCCCAGCCCGTCGGGTTTAGTAAATGTGATGACTTTCAATATTCGCGTTGATACTATAATCGACGGTTTTCACCGCTGGAATAGACGCAAAGATGGAGTCATAGATTTATTGGCAAGCAACACTCCTGATGTCTTCGGCCTCCAGGAGGCTTTAAACTCACAGGTGCAGGATGTTCAGAATGCCCTGCCGCAATACGATACCTACGCTGTTGGCAGAAAAGATGGTTTTATTGATGGTGAAAGCTGTCCTATATTCTATCGTAAAAATCGTTTCAAACTGCTTGATTCCGGCACTTTTTGGTTCTCAGATACACCTGATGTGCCAGGCTCTAAAGACTGGGGGAGCAAGTGGCCCAGAATCTGCTCATGGGTGTACCTCGGCGAAAAAGGTACCGACGTGCGATTTTACGTTTACAATGTACACATGGTCTGTTTCGGCAAGAACGCTCACGAAAACAGCATACAATTACTCGCACAACGGGTCGCACAGCGTAAAACTCAGGATCCTTTTATCGTAATGGGTGATTTCAATATGAAGCTGACCAATCCGGCGATGAAATACCTGCTGAAACAGGGCTATGATACCCCTTACCCCAAGATGGCGGATGTCTGGGAGTCTATACACAGTAGTCCGGGGCCAAAATTTGACCATATCGCAATATGCGAAAATACCAAGGTTGTTGAAGCCAGCGTTGATACCAGGGAAATGGATGGACGCCGTCCATCCGACCATTCCCCTCTCCTGGCGACTGTATTTTTTGAAAAAGCAGCCGCGTAGCCAAAAATAATAATCAAGAACCAGCAAGGGATGCTCTCATAAACATCGCCAAACCAAACTAATCTAATGGATTATCTTTAAATCTCACAGCCAATATTACCTATTTTAACATTTTTTTTGACCTCTCTAACCCCTTTTGCAATAACCTCTTAGCCCTATCTTATCTTATCTATCTTGACTATTTTACCTATTTTAACTAAAGTTTTTTTATTCCCCTCGCCGAACTTATACATAGATAAGTTACCCAGTTTAACATTTGACGGCCTAAATTGCTCAGTATATGTTAATCTGGGAGAAATAAAAATAAGATTTACTATTTTTTATAGGAGCTAAGACCATGATAACGACAAATACATTAGAACGTTATTTAGAAGCATCCCTTAAGGGCGACAGACATCAGTGTCGTGCGATATTAGAGGAAGTTCTCCAGACCGGCACCCCCGCCAATCACGTTTATATGGATATTATCTGGCCTATCATGGTCGAAATCGAGAGTTTAGCCCGCGCTGACCGCATCACTCCCGCCTCGGAACATTTGGCCACCCGTATCAACCGCACACTCATCGACCAGTTACAGAATAAGCTGCCCCGCCGACAAAATAGGGCGAAGAAAATCGCGATATGCTGCGCACCGGAAGAACTTCAGGAACTTGGTGCACAGATAACCGCCGACCTTTTTGAAAGCGATGGCTGGGATGTCAAATTCCTCGGTGGCGGCCTGACTAATGAGGATGCCCTGACTTTTGTGAATGAAAACGGCCCTGATATTCTCCTGATTTATGGTACTTCACCGGCGCAGGCTCCGGGCATTCGACAATTGATAGACCGAATCAAAGAAGTAAACGCCTGGCCCGATATGAAGATAATGGTTTCCGGCGGCCTGTTCAACAGGGCTGAAGGACTCTGGGAAGAAATCGGCGCAGACCTTTTTGCCCCGACTGCTCAGGAAGCGGTCCAAATCGCCTCCAGCAATTCTCCAGCCGAGTCCGCAATCGGCAGAACGATTAATACACGAAAGCACCGCTCAAAGAGAACTAACCCGATTAAAGATGCTGTTGCACCAGCCACCGTGGAAGTAAATACTTTTTAATCCAACTTTCGCAGTTTGGGCGGTAAATTGCAAAAGTTGGGTTAATTTCATTTTAACACCTGAACTTCTGCATAATTAAAATAAAGCCAATTGTCAGCTGTCTGACGGAAAAAGAGCATTTTTATGTTTTTTTCTTAACTGCCTCTACAAAATAGCCGACGGTAAAATCTCTATCTCCATCAAAATGGTGTTTGTCTAAAAAGTAACACATAAGGTAACCGTCCGACCAACTACAGGTTGCGGATAGTACACAAGTGAAATTTATTTTTACGAAGAATGGGGCTGTCGTTTAGTTGTTTTGAGTTGGGTTTGCTTCTGTGACAGATTTGAAATACAGCTTTTTCCAGTTTGGAGGTGTCAGTTCGGCAATCCGGCTGTTGGGGTGCGTGCTGACACGTTCAAGAACATCCCTGAAATATACGAATGGGTCAATATCACTTAGTTTGCAGCTTGCAACCAGACTGTATATGGTCGCTGCCCTTTGGCTCCGTTCTCATTGCCGGCAAACAGCCAGTTTTTACGCCCGAGAACAACCATTCTTAAAATCCGTTCTGAAAGATTATTATCTATCGAAAGGATTCCGTTCTCAATATATCTGTTTAATGCTTTCCACTGACCAAGTGCATAATTTATCGCCTTGCCAATTGGACTCTTCGGCAAAATCTGTAGCGACCAGCTATCAATGACTCTGCGAATCTCTTCGAGAATGGGTTTACTCTTTTCCTGACGCAGTGACTTTATACTGTCAGCGTCAAGGTTACGTCTCTTTGCATCACGTTCCACATCGTAGAGACTGCCTATCAATGCGAGCATAATCCCGGCTCGCTCCTTATCAGTCTCAATAGCCTCATCAAACTTGCGCCTGCAATGCGCCCAGCAGCCTACCTCAGTACATCTGCCTTCGGCAAAGAGCTTGTCGTAACCCTTGTATGCATCCGCCTGTATATATCCGCTGTAACTCCCCAGAAAATTGATAGGCCCATCCCGACATCGTGTCGGTGTAAAATCGAACACAACATTATCACTCATATCGGCATATACCCATAAATAACCGTCATAAGTGCTTTTACGATCCTTGCACTGAACAGGGATGGTCGTATCATCGGTATGAATCTTAGGCGATTTTAACAACTGCCTCTTCATTTCTTTGGCGATAGGCTCAAGCAGACCGGCACATTGCCCTACCCAGTCACACATAGTGGAACGCCTGATTTCCACATCATGCCGACCGAAAATATTCTCCTGACGATTAAGCGGGAGGTGGTCGGTATATTTGCTGGTAATTATATGAGCAAGCAGTCCTGTCCCGGGACGACCCTTTTCTATGGGAAATGCAGGAAGTTCTGCTATGGATACATTTTCTTTGCAGTCAGGGCAGGCATATTTAATGCGCACATGCTGACGAACAACAAATGATGCAGGCACATAATCAAGCTGCTCTGTTATCTCTTCGCCGATTACCTGTTTTTCTTTTCCGCAGGATGGGCAGATAAGTTCCTCTTCCGGGGGATGATACTCTATCCGCTGGCGGGGTAAATCCTCAGGTAAAGGACGTCTGCCATGATGACTGGCATTCTTTGGTTTCGGCGTTTCAACACATGCATCAGCCTTTTGTTGTTCTGCCGCAATCCTCAACTCAAGTTCTGTACAAAGACCCTCAAAAAGCAGCCTCTGGGCAGGATCAAGCTTCTCGCTCCTTCTGCCGAATACATGACGCTTGAACCAGGCCAGCTGCTGATTGAGGTCGTCAACATTAGCCAACAGTTTTAAAACCATCTCTCTGAGGGTTTCAACGTCGCTGGGCAGTTCTGTAATAGGTGTGTTTGTTGTAATCATTTATTCCGTTAAAGCTTTTTTCTACATCATTATCCGTAACGATGACTCCTATATATCATATAATCGGATAATGTCAAGAGAAATAATGATAATATTCAAAAAAAAGTGAAATATTTTTTTTGAGATTATCAAAATATGCCGTTTCCAATTGAAAATCTTTTTCGCTGATGTGCCGAACAAAGGTCTATGCCCTCGAGAACCAGCGTCAGCCTTGCCAAATCCATCTCAAGACATTTTACTGAAGAATGATGCGGCAATCGAAATACACCCTCTTCCAGCCTTTTGTACCATAGACAAAACCCCGTCCTGTCCCAGAATAGTATCTTGCATCTGTCGCGGTAACGATTGAAAAATACAAACAGATGACCGCTTAAAGGGTCCTGCCCTAAAATAGTTTGTGTCATCGCGGCCAGACGGTCGAAACTGCAACGCATATCAGTTGGATCAACAGAGACAAAAATACGTACCGAACAGGGTAAAGTCAGCACAACTGTGTTTCCTTTAATGCAGAGAAAACCTTATTGATTGTGCCCTGGTCAATGTCAGAGGGTATTTTCAGTATATGACCGCTTCTTAGTATAAGTTCCAATGGCTGCGGCTTTGGGCGTATGACGGGAACTTCGATAAATGCCGGATTATCTGGTGTTGTTGGAGTAACGAATTTTTGAGGCTGCTGACCTGCCAGCTTTCTACGCCAAGAGTAAAATGCCCATTCGTGAAGACCTTCCTGTTTGCAAAATTGATGAATTGACAGATTGCTTGATTTGTATGTTTCCAAAACCATTTTCCAGAACTCGGTCTGGTCCGCTTTTGTGACTTTACCATTATCGCTCATGATTTTGTTCCTTAAATAAACCTCAAAACCAAAAACGATTATCCCTACCTCATCAGCATTTACAATATGTACTTGGTCGGACGGTTACCACATAAGCGGTATTATTTTGCGAAGCCATATTTGGAGTAATATTCTCGCTGGGAAAGTCCATATTTTGTTAACCATTCTCATATCTGATGGGAACATAAATTTCATAAATCTCCGTGATTCTTGGGAATAGTAGCCGAAGAAACCACGGTTCGGAGTAACTTTTATGTTTTCAAATCCATACTCACTGAGAAATCGCTCGTACCAGAAAGGCGTATAGCCGCCATAGAATATGTAAGGTTTTTGATGCAGGCCGCATCCAAGCGGCGCAGAAATGAAAACTTTGCCGCCTGGCCTGATAATTCTTGAAAATTCCTTTATGACTTTAATTGGCTCAGGCACATGTTCGAGAACTTCCGTGCAGATAATAACATCGAACGAACTATCTTGAACCGGGATATTTGTGATATCACAGACATAATCCATTTTTGTATATCTGCCCTGAGTGGTAGGTTCCTGGCAGAAATCCTGCGATTTATAATTACAGTGTGCAAATAAGTGGCGGTAAAGACCTGTGCCTGCTCCCGCATCAAGAAGATCTAAGCCGGCAGGTATACCCTTAGAAATGTAAACCATCCACTGGTCACGGTTGTAACCGTTAAAACTAAAGATTTGTTTTTTCAAACTGGTTTCTGTTTCTGGCATAGTAGTTTCCTGCATTTTTCTATTAGACGATTAAGACGGGACTTTTTTTGGCCCAAAAAAGTTTCCTTGTGTTTTTTGAAATATGAAATTCGTTCTCTGTATCGTTCGAGTACATTATTTTCCAGTGTTTTTGTAACAGTGGAATTACCGTTTTTGAAAACATGCTGTTTCTGTCCCGATAAAAGTTCGTTTTCATAGGAAGCTATGGCATCGAAGTATTGCTTTTTCATAGCCTTATTCAGCTCAGTGAGTTTTCGGTTATTACTGTCATGGTGCGAGCGGCCAAAACTTGCAACAATCGGCAGAAAATAAGGCAGATACCCTTTGGCATTGAAATTATAGTTAAATGCGAGAAGGGCATGATTTTGAAGAAAACACCCATCAGGCTCAAATTTAGGGAAACATTCTTTAAAAACGCTGGCTCGTACACAAAAAGTGTTTTCGGGGTAAACAAAACAAGTACCCAGCCAGAATGGTAGAAAGTCTTCTTTTTGAGGCGGCGGGTTATTCATTAAATCGGAAAAGACAACCTTCACGAATGAGCCGTCTTCCCTTCTGTGTTCCGGCATCCCATAAACCAGCGAGACATCAGGGTTACTATTCAGCAGGTCAACGCATTTTTGAAACCAGTTTTTATCCAGGTAGCCGTCCGAGATGCAGGTAAGCATAATATATTCGCCGGTGGCCATTTGAAGAGCATTGAAAAAGCCTTCGTCAGCGTGGCGGTCAGGTTTTGAAATCCATCTGAGATTGTAGCCGATGTCTTTATATTCCTGCAGGATTTTTATCGTATCATCAGTAGAAACACTGTCAGCAATGACGTGCTCGTAATCCGTGAATGTCTGCTTACGAACCGACTCGATGGTTTCTCGAAGGAAACGTGAGCCGTTTTTTGAGGCAGTGATTATAGATATTTTCGGTTTTTGTGCCATTAAATCTGAGCGTATTTTCTTTTGAGTTTGTGTTGAGTCATACTTTTAATATGATTAACCGTATTCATACCAAACAGTTTTTTTATTTTATTCAGATACGCGGGATTTTGAAAATAGCTGTCGAAAGCATAATCTCTGAAACTTAATACCTGTCCGCTGCTGAGATATTTAGTGGGCAGCGGCAGCGTATCGTAAGTGTATTGAGAAAAGCTCTGCCATGAATCAGGGAGAGGCCAGCCTTTTTTAATGGCAATTTCATAAAGCTCCGAGCCAGGATAAGCCATCGCACAATAAATATTGGCCCACTCCGCGTTAATATCAAGCATAAGCTTTAACGTTTCATTCATTGAATCGTAATCATCTTCGGGCAGACCGAAAATATAATTGCCGCATATATAAAAGCCTAAATCATAACTCATTTTTACAACTTTTTCGACTGATTCGGTTTTGTAACCTTTTGTAATATCGTTAATTACTCTTTTGCTGCCGGACTCAAAACCATAAGCAAGCCAGTTTATACCAGCAAGTTTCATTTTTGCAAGCATTTTTTCGGTAACAGTGTTGACGCGGGCATAAGCCCAGAAGTTCAGGTCATATTTTCTTTCGATGATTCTATCGCATAATTCAATAACGCGTTTTTCATTCATCGCAAACATTTCGTCGATGATTTTTATATTTCTTATTCCATAAGTATTCACAAGAAAATCAATTTCTTCCATTACTTTTTGGGTACTTCTGTAACGAATTGTATTTTTGCCAAAAAGGGCGTTAATACAGCAGAAGCTGCAATGAAACGGACAGCCCAAACTGGTGTATAAAACAGCGTATGGCTGACGTTTTTCGATGTCGTCAAAACAGTGCCAGTTGTGGACTCGATATTTTTGCATTGGAAGCATGTCCCATGCCGGCATCGGGAGTTCATCGAGATTTCCCAGCAAAGGTGCCGGCGAATTGGAAAGGACCTGACCATTCTTTCGATACCATAGACCCTCGATTTGAAAATTATCAGACTTGTTCTTTATCGCATCTATCAGTTTCGGCAAAGTGTGGAATCCTTCACCTTGACATAAAAAATCAGCCTGTTCTTCAGCCATTGTTCTTTCCGGCAGAGCGCTGGGATGTAAACCAGAGAAGATAGTGTAAATGGCAGGGTTGGATTGTTTAACCAGCGAAATAATCCGGGCTGCGCCCGTCATATTCATAGTGGAAGCTGACGGGTTTGAGCCGGAAACAAGAACTGCGGCCAGAAGCGGAGAAGCCTCTATGATTTTTTGTGAGGTTTCTTCATAAGACCAGTTTTCAATCTCCGCATCGTAAAGCTCAACAGAATAGCCCATATTTCGCAGAATAAGCAGCCAAGATAGCTCCCCAAAGGGGCGGCTCAAGACCAGTCAACTGAAATGAACTCAATTCTCCATATATTTGCTTCTGACTGCCGGGTTTAACTAAAACAATATCGACCTTGCTCATTCATTATTCCTTTTAGACGTTGTTAAGCAGGTTGCACAGCGATAAAATTCTTTCTTCGCTGAGGCCTGGATAGTTTCCTATATAATACCCGAAAAAATGGATATGTTCAATGTTGGGATACTTTTCCCATTCCTTATCCGGGACAATATTTTTAAGATATGGCTGACGAAGCTGATTTCCGCCGCCGGCACTGCCTGAACGAAACTCAACATTCGCTTTACGCAGCACTTTTTCGAGTTTGTCTCTGAATTTAATATCCGCCTTTTTAATTACCAGATTAAATGCGTAATTGCAGCTTCCCTTAAGGTCGAAATCGGTTCGATACTTATCAGCGTCGAGATTTTCAAGAAAGAATTTGAAATTCTTTTGCCGCTGCTTGTTGTTGGCATCGAGACGTTTTAACTGGCTTCTGCCCAAAACAGCCCCGATTTCGGTATTACGCACATTGTAAGCGGGAAAGGCGAAAATAAAATCCGGGTTCAGGTCAGGGTTTTCACGAATGTACTTTTCTTTGACTTTCTCATTTGACGATTCACGCACCATCCCATGCGAGCGGAACATGCGGATTGTCTGATAGATATTTTCATCATTGGTGCAGACCATTCCGCCTTCGATGGTGCTCATGTGATGCGCAAAATAGAAAGAGAAGTTCGACGCCAGCCCGAAAGAGCCGAGTTTCTTTTCTTTGAATGTTGCACCGTGTGATTCGCACACATCCTCAATAAGAGGAATATTTCGTTTCCTCATGGTCTTGAGCAGCCTGTCCGACAATCCGTTAAAGCCCTGCACATAAGTCATAAACACCGCCCGCGTTTTGTCGGAAATTTTTTTGATTACCTGCCTCTCATCCATACAGAGGTTTTTAGGATTGATATCGACAAATACTGGTGTAAAGCCGTTTTGAAGGACGCTGGCAATATCAGAGACCCACGTAAGTGTTGGCACGATGATTTCACCGCCGCCGAAAAGATGCTTAAGAGCGGCAATTGTAATAAGGTTCGCCGAAGCACAGAGTTGACATACACGCTGTATTTTACGCCCAGCCACTTAGACCATTCTTCTTCGAAGGCCTTGACATTCGCCGATTGCGTCAGCCTTGGATTACCTTTAAGAAACTTAATAAGAACATCGAGGTCATCTTTGGTAATATTATTTTCCATCAACGGCCAATTTAGCCTCATTATCATTCCTTCCTAAAAATCATTTAATCTTTCTTACCAGCCGAAACCCAAGATTTTCATGCCTGAAATCAGGCGGATAATTGGTTTTGAGGTCTTCGACACTTTTTATTTTATCCCGCCAGCTTCCGCCAAAACAAATTATAGGGCTATCCGTAAAAGGTTTAACGGCCTGATTATAATATATAGGATTTGCCGTCCATTCCCAAACATTTCCTAATAAATCATAGATTCCATCTGAGGCGCTTTTAAGCACACCAACGGGATGAGTACTGCTCGATGCATTATTTTTAAGCCAGGCATATTCGTAAAAATATTCGGAGTTATAACCTATATAAAATAAGGCCGACCCCGTCAAGAATGAATATTCCCATTCGGTTGGCAATCTATAAAGGTTCCCGCCTTCAATTTTATTCAAATGTTCGATGAAGTCTTTAACCATATAATAAGAAACATTTTCTACAGGGCGATTATTACTTATGAACCTACTTGGGTTAAAGTCCATTATTTGACACCATTGTTTTTGTGTAACTTCAAACATGCCTACGAATAATTCTCGATTTCCTATAGCAGCCTTCTTGAAGGCCATTCCAGTCGAATTAACAAAATCCGGTTTCTCAGTGCGTCCTTCCCCCTCATCATCCTTGACTGCTAAAACTTTATTGTCATAATGCGAAGTTTTTAATTTACCAACGGAGTAATCATATTCGAGTAAATATTTAGGATTCTTATTATCTATGAACCTGTTAAATAAACCATCGATACAAGTTTCATGATACCAATTGAATATGGCAACATCAGGGGGGCGGTCAATTAATTTGAAAGAGAACCCTTTTTCATTTTTATGAACTTCTGCAAAAGCACTTACCAAATCGAAATAATTCTTTAATCCTGCGGTCTGTTTTTTGATTTCTGTCGCTGATTGATACGTCTTGGAGCTATGTATTGCTACCAGAATAATCGTCACCAATAGCGTGCTAAAGGCTATTTTCCTATTTCGAGCAATCTTAATAAAATTGATCGAAATATAAAGCATGAAAATGGCCAAAGCGCCAAGCGGGTAGCAATAAGAAGTAGGCATACTATATTGATGGAGAAGACTATTTGTGTACGAAGCCCTGGCTAAACAAAAAATTACTAAAATCGAGAAAAACAAAGCCGTAGCCAGTATAAATTCTCGATGTATTCTGTTAAATAATTTTTGTTTTAAGACAACAAATATTATCGCGCCTAATAGTGCAAAAGCGATGGGGGTAACTTTAAAATATATTTTGTCGCCAAAGGAAGTGTGGGCAGTAAAAGGCAAAAATATACCAGAAACCAGTATCAAAAGTGCTGCGCAATATTAATTAAAGCTTTCCATAAAGGTATCATGGTTGATTGGTAGGTCATTTTAAGATCGGGGTAAGCAAAATAAATATGCATTGAAAAGAGGATAGACCATAAAATCATCGGTGCCAGAAGGACTAGCCAGATTGCTTTACTCTTTTGTTTCATGCTCGCTTCTTCACTATTCCTATAGAACAACCAATATGAAGCAAAGAAACAAAACGGCATTAGAAAGGCAATTTCAGTGGTGAGCATATTCAAAAAAATAAGTAAACTTACCAATCCAAAGCCCTTTAATGGTGATATCTGGTCACGCAACGTTTTAGTAAATATTATAATCGATAAAAGCATTAATATTGTCGCCAGAATATATGCATGAAAATGAGGCAACACCACAGGGTCAATACTTGTCATGAGGACCGAAAACAATAGGACAAAGATTCCGGCGATGAGTCTGAAACCAAATTGGCACAAAAGCCATAACAGACAACCCGAAGCTACAATATGTATGATGAAAGTTACAATGTGTGGTCCAATATAATTGGTATCAAAAACAACACGATTTACAGCCAACAAGCCATGGTGAATTGGGCGAAATACAAGACGGTCATAAGGCAACTGCAGTTGCCAGTCAAGATGTTTAATCACAAACTGAAAATCAGGCGGATAGTTTCTCGAGGAAAAAAACAATCCCCATTCATCGTGACGAAATATATGCGAAAAACTCGGCCAGTAAACCCAAAGATTAATTGCGGCAATCACCAGCAAAATTCCTGCTCCTGCTGGAACACTAAAGCCTCTTTCCTCAAATGCGGCCTGAGACAGTATCAATACCCTCTGCCGGTTATTTTTTGTTGAGTACACCGCCAAGATAAATAAAACAATCAGTAAGCTAACCACAATATTCCAGAAAAATATGGGCGTTATCGCAAGTTTGTAGCCAAAATATGGCAGCGACAAAATCATAATTGCACATAGGAGTAATCCAAACCAAACCAGCAGGAGTAAATACTTCATTTTTTTTCCAAAGGGGCTCATTTTAATAAAAGCAACGGAGGCTATGAAAAAAATTAGAATATTTATGTAATCTACCACCTTGTGCCCTAAGTCAGCACGAAGAAGGGGCGAATCAGCAAAAAAAATATAGACCTTTCCCAAATCCTTTCTGTAATTTGTAAGTTTAATAGCCGCACTCGAAGGAAGAACGCCCTTGTAACTTATAGTTAATGTGTTGGTTCCTTGTTTTACTGATTCGCTTGGAATATATATACAATTTTCACAATTACCGTTTTTTACTCGAAGCGGGAATTGTGGAATAATTAATTTTCCATTGAAGAAAATCTCATGTTGTTGATTTTGTATATCAGAGTGTTTTATTTTAAGAAAATAGGTATCTTTAGAAAGCTCAAAATTTGTCGTAATTATATTGCTGTGAGGATAGACTTCACGCTTAATTGTTTTGAAGGTATTATGCGAACCGCTGGCGACTAACTGCTGGAGTAAGTAAAGTAAGCTAATCCCTGCCAAAACTATTACTGATATAAATAGAATGTTCTTCTTCATCAGTTGGTCAATTTGATTCCTATTTCTGTAACACGTTTAATGGTTATAATTGCTATGGCGCTTACCGCCAGCAAAACTTCTCTCTAATAAACTGAAAATAATAAGCTGCGCCCCATTTGAAGATTCTCAGTTTTCGCTCGCCGCCTATCCTTTCAGGTTCATCGCCGGGAATTTCGGTCACGTTAAATTTCCTTTTAGCCGCCCTTACTGAAAGCAAAGGCTCCCAACTGATGTGCGTATTGAACAGTTTCTCCGCCATCCTGTACCCTTCGTCCTTTTGCAGTTCCAAATCATAAATCAAGTCGGTCTTATACGCTCGGAATATTACCATAGCATCCGTATAATTCGCGTGGTGCAGAATGTTGACCGTCTTTGTAAAAAGCCAATTTCCAAATGAAGTTATAAAGTCGTCATCATGACTTTTAGCATTGCCCAAATAACGAGAAGCTATAACCATATCATAACCATCTTTCATTTTTGCTGCCAGTTCAGGTATCAGTTCGGCAACGCTGTTGCCATCGGGACTGAACGTAATTACAACATCTCCTTCAATATAAGGCAAAACCTCATTGTACGCGTTTCGAAAGCCGCGTTTTTTCTGAACATATACAAAATATCCCTGCTGCATGGCGTATTCAATAGTTCCGTCCGTCGAACCGCCGTCAAGAATAATCAACTGGTCGTACCATTCTTTTTTTATTTTAGGCATTACGGCTTTCATGCCGTCAATTTCATTCAGAGTTGGTATAATTAAAGTCACTTTCATTTTGAGCTTCCTTGCCAAGGTATCTGCCTTGCTTTATATTGCTATATAACCGCGTTTATGATGTCCTTTTCACCAAAATTGTTTGTCTCAGCCAAGAACTCCCTGCCGCCTGATTTGAAAACGTAATTATCTTCAAAGCCGAATCTCTTCAGACGTATATCAGCGTTTCTTTTTGTGATTATATTGGATACGAGGCAGTCAAGTCCACCTTTATTTATGAAGGCCTCCTCGAGCGTAATAACGGTTTTATATTTCCTGAGAGCGTCAAAAAGAAGATTTTCATCGACAGGCTTGAGCATAAAAACATCGATTACACCGATATTTTTATTTGTTTTGCGAACCTCCTGCGAAACTTTCAACGCTTTATGAGTCATGCTGCCGGTAGAGACAAGACAAATATCATCTCCGTCGGCCAATTGCCAAAAACCCTTTTGCCAGTCAAAATCGGTTTCCCTGCCGTATATCTGGGGCAAAGCCTTTCCGTCAAGCCTGATATATTTTGGCTTTTCCGTGCGAACCGAAAATTCAACGAATTTTTCCGCCGTAATCGAGTCGGCAGGAGCCACAGCATAATATTCGGCAGCGTCCTGATTATGGAAAGATCTTCGAGGCAGTGATGACTCGGCCCTGCCATATCATAACTCACACCCCCGCCGACACCTATTAGATTTACATTGATATTCCTGTATTGAGATGACAGCACAAGTTGATTCGTATCTGCTCATAAGCGCACATTGTTAAAAAACAGGCTATCGCGTAGGCATATACAGTGAAGCCCTCCAGCGCAAGGCCGGTAGCGACATTTATAAGGTTCTGTTCAGCGATACCCGTATTTATAAATCTGTCACCAAAGTCCCGCCGGAGTTTATCAAACGCAGGAGCACCATGTCGGCGGAAAGGAAAAAAATCCTGTTGTTGCTGCCCATCGCATTATAAACCTGCTCTATGAGGGCATCTCTCATTGTTTTAGAATCCGTTTTATTCATTTCCAGCTCTCGAGTATTTTATCCACCTCTTGGGGTTTTAAGGATTTGATATGACAAAGAGGGTCATTTTCCAACTGCGGAATTCCGTTTCCTTTGCGAGTATCTGCTATCAGGACTCCGGGCATATCACTTTTATCATTTTTCAGGGCGTTTAACGCGGTAAGCAGCTTTCCGATATTATGACCATCGACGCTCCTGGTTTTCCAGCCGAAAGCCCTGAACTTTTTATCGAGAGGCTCCAGGCCGAGAATATCTTTCTGAAAACCAAGCATTGACAATTTGTTATTGTCGATTATCAGAATAAGATTATTCAGCTTATGAAAGGCCGCGAACATCACAGCCTCCCATAGCACACCGCAATTCAGTTCGCCGTCACCGCATAGAATAAAGACTTTTCTATCCGATTTTTTTCTCTTCAGGGCAATCGCCATACCGCAGGCAACACCGAGTCCCAGGCCAAGAGAACCATTTATGGTTTCAAAACCGGGCACGCCCGTATCCGGTATCACACATAAAAATGAGTCCTTCGAGCCGATTTTCTGGAGTTCGTCCCTGCTGAAGAAATTCAAATCGGCAAGGATGGGATATAAACAAACGGCACCGTGTCCCTTGCTGACAATTAAGCGGTCCCTCTTTTCTGAACCGGCATTGCTGGAATCGAAGGATAAAATACTGCCATAGTACAACGCCACAAATATTTCTATGTCGGATAATGAAGAAGCAAGCCGCGTTTCAGGCGCCAGCTTGTGCAGTTTCAAAGTTTCTCTTTTGACCCATTTAACCTTTTGCTTGAGCTTTTCCAAAGACGTCATAGAGCAGATTCCACATTCTCTTTATATTTGTCCGCAAAAGGCATACCAGCTTTCTTATTCAGCTTTTTAACAGAATCCAGTTCCCTAAACGAATGTATGGTTCTGGCAGCTCTGTCTTTTAAGATTTCGCTGTAATCCTCGCGCTCCGGCTCATAAAAAATTATCTGGCTGCCGCTGGATTCAAAACGAAATGGCACATAAAGCTGACTGCAAAGCGACTCTCTGACTTTTTTCTGAAAAGACGGCGGTACGAAAAGCAAAAGGAAGCCCCCTCCGCCCGCCCCGGTAATCTTACCGCCTATCGCGCCGGCTTTTCTCGCATTATCATAAAGTTCGTCAACGTGACTGTTTGAGACTTCAGAACTGAGGCTTTTTTTAAGCATCCATGTTTCATGCAGCAGTTCCCCGAATTCGCAAATCGGAGCGTCGCTTTTAAGAATATTAATACTTTCATCAACCATTCCCTGCATATTTCGCAGCTGTTTGGATTTATCTGCGATATTATCCACATAACCTTTGGCCACCTCGGAGGCGGTGCGATTTATGCCTGTAAAGAAGAGCATTAAATGCGAATTAAGCTCCAGCATTCGTTCGACAGGCATAATAATCGGCTGAACAGAGATTTCTCCGTTTGCGGCAAAATTAATTCTATTCAATCCGCCATAAGCAGCACATACCTGGTCCTGCGAACCAACCGTTTCTTTAATCATATTCTGTTCTATGTGAATACTTTCGGTTGCGAGCCGCTTCTTGCTCGGCATAATTCCCTTGTGAGCATAAAGAGTGTGCAAAAGACCGACTGTGAACGAAGAGCTCGACCCCATACCGCTTCTTGCGGGCAAATCACCGTCATGATGAATTTCAAGACCCTCTTCAATCTTCATAAATCTAAGGGTCTCCCTGACAGCGGGATGCTGGATTTCATCGACATTATGGCAGGTCTCCATTTTTGAATAGACGATTCTGATTTTATGCTCGAAAAAAGGAGGCAGTGCTCTGCAGCTTATATAGCAGTATTTATCAATTGAAGCGCTTACCACACAGCCGCCATATTTAAGATACCAGGAAGGATAGTCCGTACCCCCGCCGAAAAAAGATAATCTGAAAGGTGTTCTGTTTATAATCATTTTTAATGCATCCTTACATTAACATTCGCAAAAAACTCTTCTGCTTCGCCGTAAGACTGCGGAGTCCCGATATCTATAAATCGACCGCCGCAACAAAATCCAAAAAGTTTTTTTCCCGCCAAATCAGGGAACAAATCTTGTTCCAGCGAATAAAATTTCCCCGCCGGTATCGAAGAAATCAAAAATTTCTTCATCAGATATACCCCAGCGTTTATCCAGCCTTGGCTGGTATTATTACATTTTTCCTCAAATGACGCAATAGTATTATCATTATTTATGCAAACTTTTCCATAACGGCTTATATCAGTTACACTTGCCAAAAGTAATGCGGCATCGGAATCCTTATCTAAAAACCATTTTGCGTATTCGGAAAGGTTCGCATCTATGTACGAGTCGCCATTCATCACCATAACCGTCTCGGAAAGCAAAGGTAAAGCAAATCTCACAGCCCCTCCCGTTCCGAGAGGCTGCTCTTCCTTTGAATAAACAAGCTTTAGAGAGCCGTAAGAATCCCCGAAGTGGTTTTCAATTTTTTCGGCCATATAACCCGTGCATAAAATGACTTTTCGCAGTCCAGCGGACTGCAATTGGTCAAGAAGATAGGCCAGAAAAGGTTTGCCGGATATTTCCGCCATAACTTTGGGTTTGTCTGAAACCACCGAACGAAGGCGAGTGCCTTTGCCGCCGGCCAGAATAACAGCAGTAATATCGGAAATTTTATGCATAAAGCAAACTATCTGTCAGTTATTAAATTTTTTGAGATACCACTGATAAGTTATTTTCAAACCCTCTTTTAGCCCCACGACAGGTTTCCAGCCGAGAGACAGAAATTTTGAACTGTCCAGCAGCTTTCTGGCTGTTCCGTCAGGCTTACTGGTGTCCCATTTTATATCGCCATTGTAGCCGACAATACCCGCGATTATTTTCGCAAGTTCTTTGATAGAGCAATCTGTGCCGGTACCTGCATTGTAATGAGTATTCAAAAGTTTACCGCTATTAATAATAGCGAATATGGATGCCTCTGCAACATCTTCAGAGAAAATAAATTCCCTTCTCGGTTTTCCGCTGCCCCATAAAGTTACATTTGAAGCATTGCTGATTTTTGCCTCATGAAATTTCCTGATTAGAGCGGAAAGCACATGTGAGTTTTGGAGGTCAAAATTGTCGTTGGGACCATAAATAGAATTGGGAATCAGTGAAATAAACCTATTTGTGCCATACTGCTGATTATATGCCTGGCATGCAATAATCCCGGCTATTTTGGCCGCCGCGTAAGCCTGACTTGTCTGCTCAATTGGCCCCGTAAGAAAGTATTCTTCCTTTATAGGCTGAGGACAATTTTTGGGGTAACTGCATGATGAACCGTAAAAAACAATGTGCTTGACATCGAATCTCTGAGCAGCTTCAAAAAAAGTATCCTGAATAGCGATATTTTCGTGAAGATAATCGGCTGGCGCGGTCTTATTACTTACAATTCCGCCGACTTTGCCGGCGGCGAGAAAAACATAATCCGGTTTTTCCGCTGAAAAAAAATCAAAAACAGCTTTTTTGTCTGTCAGTTCAAGGGCATCGTGCGTTCTCGTAATTACGTTGGAGTACCCGTATTCCGCTAATTTCACAATTAAAGCGGAACCTAAAAGACCGCTGTGGCCGGCAACATAAATTTTCGAATCTTTATACATTGCTGTATTTGCTGTTGTTAATAATTGTATAGGCCTTTATCAATTCACGGATGCCCATTTCGATGGAGAATTTCGGCTTAAAGCCGGTTTTTTCTATTTTTTCGTTTGAAACAATATAGTCTCTCTTGTCTGGGTCTTCGCCCACCAATGCCTCAAGATACACAAACTTCGGCAACTGCTGATTGATTTTTTCACAAAGCTCAAGCTTTGAAAGATTTGCGTCAGAAAGTCCTACGTTATAAGGCTGATTTTTCATTTTTTCGAAGTTGTCCATAACGTGAATAAAAGCTCTGGCGACATCACGGATATGCAGGTAATTTCTTTTGAAATGTCCCTCGAAGACTACGACAAAACGGTCTTTGACGGCGCGATAGGTAAAATCATTGACGAGCAGGTTGAGACGCATTCGGGGGCTTGCGCCGAAAACAGTGGCAAGGCGGAGGCTAACGGCATTTCCCCTGTCAAGCACAGCCTTTTCCGCCTCCATCTTTACTTTGCCATAGAGTGAAATAGGATTAAGCGGCGTCTCTTCGGTACAGAATATCCCTTTCTGCCCGATTCCATAGCCGCTGTTGGTAATTGGAATAATAATTCGCTGCTCCTTAGACAGTAATTCAGTGAGAGTTTTTATAGCATCACTGTTTATGGTTTGTGCGCCGATTCTGTCACGGTCGCATAACGGTGCACCGACAAGAGCTGCCAGAGGAATTATAACCTCTTTACCCTTAACCAGTTCCGCGACCAGAGCCTTATCGCGTACATCACCGCGAACAATCCTGAAATTGTCGGCACAGCAGCATTCGAGCAGGGAATTCTGGCCAAACATAAAATTATCCAGCACGGTGACTTTGTGGCCGATTTTCAAAAGTTCCGGCACAAGTACTGAGCCTATATATCCAGCGCCGCCTGTTACAAGTATGTTATTATTCACTGCCTTTTTTCCTTTCAAAATAATTTCCAAGCTAAAAAAAGGTATTATTTAAGTAATGTAGGCATAAGTCAAATCAAATCCTAACAAACATCAACCCAGGCCGGCTAACTGCGGTGAAAAATTTGGTTTAGTGCCGGGAGGATTCGATATAACATTCCGCCGGACCTAAAGCTGTCCTGTCAAAATTGTTTTCAAACAGGAACTGGCGAACACTCGTGCAGAGATGACACTTGCTCGCATAGCTCTTTTGGGCTTTATAACCAAACTTAACTGCGTATTCTGCTAACCCAGCTGGGCCAAAATTAAACAGAGTCTCCATGACCTTATTATTCATCGGCTGAAAATCCTGCCAGACTGCATCAAGCGGCGTCTGGTTTACGTTCCCCACAATAATCCCGCTGCATGTCCCGCTGAAAATGTTACCCAGCGGGTCGATATGAACGCCTTTGGCGGCCAGGAATGATGAGCCGCAATTAACGCCTTTAAAATATTCCAATGGTTTCGCGGCTATAAGTTCAGCGAGTTTGCCAGCGGCGCGGCCTGTGAAGCGGCACGGGTAATCTTTCACTGACAAGATATATCGGGAAAATTTTTCCTCTTCACTGAGCGATTTCATTTTTTCATTCTGCTCCAGATATTTTTCCCACCGCACTATTACACGATTTTGCCTCAGTATCGAAGCGCCCCTCTCCGCCAAACGGCGTACAAGCTCAATATCGACATATTCCTGATGGAATGGGTCGCAGCTTATTTTCAGCCGCTGCATCCCCAGCTCATCAAGCTCCTTTAATCGCCGCTCGATAATTTTATCATCAACCGCCCAAAAACCGTTAGTCTCGATTAAATCAATAAGGCCGAGATTTTCCCTTTTCGCTGCCTTGAGAATTTCCAAAAGGTGTTCATAATAGAGAAAAGGTTCGCCTCCCGTGATATGTATTTTAGCCTCATCGCCCGCGATATTCTTCAAACCCCGCCACGCATTAATAGCCGTATCAACCGCCATCACCCCGCCCTTTTCCGGCCCGCACCTGTAATAACAGAATTCACACCGGCAGTTGCACTTATAAGTCAGCATCAACCCCGCCGACGTCCAAACCTTAAACTTCCGCTCATCCCGCCCAACCTGCTTATTATAAATATTGTCAGAAAGCTTTTTCATTGCTTTTCAGATTATACCATTTTCATCCAAACTATTGTGCCAAATCGCAAATTACAATGCGGTGGTCAGAATTTTTGCAGTGTTCACTGTGAACATTGACTGTTTTGAATTGTCTGCTCGTCCAAATCTGGTCAACCCGCCATAATGGGAAATGCGATGGGCCTGTTCCCGGCCAGCCAGTGCCGCCTTTTTTGAAAGTGTCGTAAAGTCGCGATGAGAGAATCTTTGTTGCTCCTCGCCAGGGATTGGCGTTAAAGTCGCCGCCAACTATTATGGAGACATCATCAGCAATTGGTTCAAGTTGCTCGTTGATTACGGTGATTTGTTTAATACGATGTTTCCTGTCCTCAATGTGTTCACGCCAGCAATCCAGTGAAAAAAGATCTATGCCGGTGGCAGGTGGTGTAAGGTGAACGCTGAGTGTTTCTATCGCAAGACCAGAAGGCAAAGAAACCGTTGCCTCTGTCATAAACAAACGATTTTCGCGATTAACAGCGGATTTTATTACGTGTCCGCGTGCGAGTATGGCCGTATCACCTTCGAAGACAAATTCTCCACCATCGGGGAAAAGTTTTTTAACAAGAATTTCCAGGTCTTTGGATGCAGGGCTTTCCTGCAGGAGAACTATATCCGGCGCATATTGAAAAAGTTCTTCCGCTGCATCAGGATTGCCGCCTGCACAATTAAGTGAGGTAATTCTCAGATAATTACGTTTATCAATACCTTTACTTTTCCCCGAAAAAATGCAGGTTCTCAAAATGCTCAGCGGCTCTTCCGCGATAAAGCAAACAAGTATTATCCAAAAAATAGCGGCTATCAGACGCCATTTTTTATCAACACCAATCGCTGCCAGAGACAAAAATATTCCTAATATTGCCCATATATAAACCGGCCAAAAAGTTACAGCTGCGCAAAAATCCGGCTCAATGACATAAACGAATAAAAAAACAACACATAGAACAATTGATATGACCAATACAATTTTCGATAGTTGCCTAAACCGCTTATTATAAATATTGTCAGAAAGTTTTTTCATCATTTCCCTGATTATACCATTTTTAACCCGCAAATCGAACCTAATCCCCCATTTACTTTGGTTAGATTTCTTTGATAAGTCTATATTTTAATGATAGCTTTTCACAAAATTGTTTGATTTTTTCTTCGGCAATATCTTCTGAAAAATACATTGGTTCATTATAGAAAGCGTCATACCATTGCAATATAATTTTATTATCTTTGTAAATATGAAAATGAGCAGCTACTTCAGGAGTTGCATGTCGTTCCATTATCTCTGCCAGTTCATTGATGTTTGAGTGAGTAAAGGGTATGTGATAACATAATGGTCGAGGCCAAATTATTCCCATCTCAATTTTAATTGTATTTACAGCTTTTCGAGATTCAAGAAAAGAACGTATTTCTTCATCAGGAGTTCCACCCTCAAGGTGAATTACGTGGTCTTCCGGTAGTATATAATTTAATGCCCTGAGAAAAGCTGACATATCACGAATGGGAGAAACTTCCCATTTTGGATTTTCTAAGTAAATTCCTCTTCGTTCTTCTGGTGTAACGGCATTAAATAGTTTATACAACCATTTCATTATTATTCCTTGCCCTTTGGTTTTGGTGCAATCTTATCCCATATCGCTATATAATCAGGATTTTCAATTTCTTCGCCAGTTGATTTAAGCCTGTAGATACCAGGCTCGGCTTTTTGCAGGCCTCCTGGGTGAGGGGGTAAGCAGTATGTATAATCAGAATTACTCAAACGGATTCTAATTCCTTCTTTGTTTGAAAAGGTTTCAATAACACCAAACCATTGTTTCCGCTCTATAAGTTTCTCATTATGGTCAAGATAATTCATGCAGAGCAGAATAGTTTTGCCGATATATTCATTCGCTTTCGATTCGTTGAGTTGTGGCTTTTCCATTTTTGTTCAGTTCTCGCAATAATATGCAGCACTCTTTATCTGCAATTTAATTTGGTAGAAATAAAATGTCAAGATATTTGCAAACACAGCATAATCGAAATAACAGCCTTTTCTAAACTGCTCGACTTGCTTGAGTAAATCGGCTGTTCATTTTCATCTGGTCAAATGTCTTAAATCTGTTTTCAGAAGAAAAAGAAGGGTTGCAATTACCATTCTTTTCATTCTTATCATTATTAACATTATTTAATGTGTCGATAGATGCTCGTTTGATGCTCGTTCGGTGCACGTTTGGTGTTCACACATTGCTGTATCTGCTGTAATCACAGATGGTTACGCGAGCCATTATGTGTTCGGTTTTGAGTTCATCCGTTGTTCATCTGTGTGTCATCTTCAAAACATTACTATCTTTGGGTCAGGCGGGGGAATTCGCAGCTCTTATTAATGGTGTTTTTTCAGGTGAATCTGGATGACGGTGATGTCTGCGGGGGTGATGCCTATTATCCGGGCGGCCTGGGCGAGTGTGCCGGGACGAAACGACGACAGTCTCTGCCTTGCCTCCGCGCGGAGGTGCATAATACCGTCATAATCAATATCAGCGGGAATCTTCTTATTTTCAAGGTTTCTAAAATTCGCGACAAGCCTTTCCTGTTTGGCTAAATAGCCGTCGTATTTGGCGTCGATAACGGCGGCCTGCAGCACATCTTCGCTGAGATTCATCGCCTTAATTTCGGGCCTGTCTGAAAGTGTTTGTGCAATTGTATTTTCAGGCTGGCGCATCTGCTCCCAAATACTCAAACCTGCTGAGCGGGTATTGCACAGATAATTTTTAAGTTTTTCGATGTTATCAAGTTTATCTTGCAGTTTATTCCAGCGGTCATTATCAACAAGCCCGATTTGTTTTCCGATAGGAGTCAAACGTCTGTCAGCGTTATCTGAACGCAGGGAAAGGCGGTATTCCGCTCGCGATGTGAACATCCGATACGGCTCATCGATTCCCTTTGTGAGCAGGTCGTCAATCATAACGCCGATATAAGCCTGGTCCCTTGCGAGAATCATCGGCTCTTTACCCTGAACTTTCATGGCGGCGTTTATGCCCGCGACGATACCCTGTCCCGCAGCCTCTTCGTAGCCGCTCGTACCGTTGATCTGTCCCGCCAGAAACAGGCCCGATATTTTCTTTGTTTCGAGGGAGCTATCCAATTGTGCCGGCGGGCAATAATCATATTCAATGGCGTAGGCATATCGGGTAATGCGTGCGTTCTCCGTGCCGGGCAGAAGTTTCAGCATCCGTTCCTGGATGTCTCTGGCAGCGAGGTACTTATGCCGTTGCAGTAAATTGTGGAAATTTGGGCGTCTTCAGGTTCGAGAAAAACCTGGTGACGCTTCTTGTCGGCAAAACGCGTTATTTTTACTTCGATGCTCGGACAATATCTCGGCCCGACCGAGGTGATCTGTCCCGTATAGAGCGGGCGCCCTGTTGAGATTATCAAGGAGCAGTTTATGTATTGCCTCGTTGGTGTAAGTTATCCAGCAGGGTATTTGCGGCTGTTCGATGCGCTCATTCATAAATGAAAAGGGCAGCGGCCTTTGGTCGCCGTACTGGGCTTCGAGCTTCTTGAAGTCAACAGTGGAAGCATCAAGCCGGGGCGGTGTGCCGGTTTTGAGACGGCCGAGTTGCAGGCCTAATCGCAGGAGCGAATCTGAAAGCTCATTGCTGGCTGGTTCATTGATTCTGCCGCCGGAAAATTTTTCCGGCCCTATATGAATCAGCCCCCGAAGAAACGTCCCCGTTGTTACCACAACTGCCTGCGTATTGTAGGCATCGCCGTTTTTGCAGATTACCCTGCGGACAATATTATCCTCAGCGATAATATCTGTTGCTATATTTTCAATGATGGTGAGATTTTCAGTATTTTCGAGATATTGGCACATCCATTGGGCGTACCTGTATTTGTCGGCCTGTGCGCGGGGGGACTGCACAGCGGGGCCTTTTGAATAATTCAGCAGGCGAAACTGAATACCGGTTGCGTCAATCGCTAAACCCATAAGGCCACCGAGAGCATCGACCTCGCGTGTAATTTGCCCCTTGCCGATACCGCCAATCGCGGGATTGCAGCTCATGCGCCTATCGTGTCTTTACCCATTGTTATAAGCGCGGTTTTGACACCAAGTTTTGCGCAGGCGTGCGCAGCCTCAATACCGGCATGCCCGCCTCCTATTACAATACAATCGAACTTTTTTATTTTCTTTTCGTTATACATTGAGGTCAGTATATACTTTTAAGCATTTTAATCAACCGGGATATGAATTCATTATTCGGCAAAAATTGCTTGCATTTTAAAACCTTATGTGATATTTTGCAGTAAAGGTAATAAGAAATGAAAAAACAGTATCAGTTGCCAGTATTTATTGAAAAAGACGAAGACGGATTTTACGTAGTCGAATGCCCGTATTCTCTGGCTGTTACAGCCAGGGAAAGACTTTCGATGAGGCGTTGAAAAATATTCGTGAAGTAATTGACCTGTGCCTCGAAGAAAAAGAAAACAGGCAGGCTCTTAAAAATTTCCATCCTCAGGAATTAAGTTTCTGCACATTATCTTATGCCTAAATTGCCCGTCATTTCCGGCAGTCAAGCCGTAAAATGCTTCGAGAAGACCGGCTATCAAGTTGTTCGTCAACGAGGTAGCCATGTCCGAATGCATCACACCAGCGATAGTTCCAAAAAACCATTAACCATACCCTGTCATAAGACTTTGGGTAAAGGCCTCCTGCGAAAATTATTGCGTGATGCCGAACTTACGACCGAAAGCTTTTTAAAGTTGCTTTAATCAAAAGTAATCTATCCCTGCTTAGCTTTTCGTTATCGCGACCGCGGAAGCCAGCGCGAAATTTGCGGTATGGGTAATGCTGACGCTAATTTGTTTAATGCCGAGTTTTTCGGCGAGGTTCGCAACTTCGCCGGTGAGTTTAACCTGGGGCTGGCCGAGAGGGTTGTTTAAAACCTCGATATCTGTCCATGCGATTTTACCCCGCCAGCCTGTACCTATGAGTTTGAGTATTGCTTCTTTAGCGGCGAAACGGCCTGCCAGTTTTTCGATCCTGTTTTTATTCGCGTCGGCGTAAGCCTGTTCATCAGCGGTAAAAACGCGATTCAAAAAGCGTTCGCCATGTTCTTTGAGCATCTCTTCAATTCGCGGGAAATCAACAAGGTCTATTCCGTGTGCTATAGTTTCCATAATTTTGAAATACCGTTACTTATTGCATTCCTTATGCAGTTTTTGAACGCAGAAAGTGATGAACTGGTCCTGTTCCGGGATGGCCGCCTGCTTTAAGAGTTTACCAACAATTTCATCGACAGCCTTTTTTCTGTGTTCAAAATCAATCCGTGCCTCTATCTCTTTTTGCACCTTTTCGAGAGGCTCAACGGTTCTTGACTGCCTGCCTTCGAGCTTCATTATAAAGATATGTCCGCCATTTTCAACAGGCCCCGCAATCTGTCCGGGCTCGGATCTTCGCAGCCTCAGTTCCGATAATATCGTAAGGCTCAGCCAGAGAATCAGGCTGGAGGGGCAACCAAAGCCCTCCGAAATCGCGGCGATGGTCATTTGAATACTTTTTAGCCAGTTCACCGAAATCTTCGCCCGCCTTGAGCCGTTTGAGCAGTTCATCGGCCAGAATCTTTGCCTGCTGCTGATTAGTTTGGTTAGGGTCGGTTTTTTCGACTTTGGCTGTATCAATATCTATAAGTCTGAATGTTATGACTGCCTCTTTTGTGTAATCCTTTTCCTTAACATTGTTGTAATAATCGAGAATTTCGCCATAAGTTATGTGGGCGTTTTCAGGCATTTTCGAGGATAGATATGACTGGCTCATAATCTTCTTTTTTTGAAATTCCCTGAAACTCTGCCAATCCATCCCCATTTCTTTTATCTCTTTTTCGGCTTTGGCGTAGTCTCCATCGAAACTATTAACAAATTTTCTGACCTCACTTTCGACAGCTTTATCGAGGGCATCTTCGACTTGTTCGCCTGCCTGCTTTTTGGCTTCATTATAAAGAAGTATGTTTGAGGCTTTATTTAACACAAGCTGTTCGATAACGGGTTTGGCCTGCCTGCTGAATTCATCGTAATTACCGTTTTTCGCCAATTGTCTGAAAGATTCGACCAATGGGGTAGTTACCTCGTCGGCTGTGATGGTGTCTGTATTAACCGCAAGCACAAAACCGCCGGAAGGTTCAGCCAGGCCGTCTCTTTGCACAAGCGGGATTTTTGCCATTTGTTCGTCGGTGAAACGAGGCTTATCGCCGCCGCAGCCGGGGGAGAGGAAAATAGGTAACATTATAAAATACAAATACTTACGCATTCAATTACACTCCAGACACCTTGATTAAATTAACCACGAATGCACACGAAATAACACAAAATACTATCATTTTCAATATCTTTATCATCATTTGCTCAATATAATGGTATGTTTATGATACGTTTGTATATCGTTTGAGGGTCGATTACTATTATTTACTTACAATTTATTTTTGGGATTTTACTTGACATTGCATAGTATGCAATACATACTATGTGTAGTAAAATAATTATTGGAGGCTATTATGAAATTTGAACGGGAATTGTTAAAAGGTGTGGCGCCGGTGGTTGGCGCTGGAGATACTTTCGCGCGGGCGGATGTACGGCTATGAACTTTCCAGTGCCATTGAACAAAGGTCTAAGGGGATTCTTACGCTGGGCAAGGGGACGCTGTATCCGCTGCTTTATAATCTCGAGGCGAAGAAGCTGATAATCGGCGAGTTGGAACAGATACCCAACGGCAGGCAAAGGCGGTACTATTCCATCACCAGCAAGGGCAGAGATTATTTGGCCTCGCAGAAAGCTGAGCTTGAGCAGCTTCAGACTGGGTTGAAACTGATGTTTGAGTTTGGCGTTGTGCCGGCGTAATTTCGTAGTGCGCTGTGCGTGATGCGTCGTGCGAAGGGACTACGCAATACGCGATACACAATACGCACAACTTAATGAAAAAAGGCATAAGATGAAGAAGAAAGATAGTGACAAACTTTTTGCGGAGTTGCCTGCGGCGGCGGGGGAGTATATTCGGCTTGTCGTTAAGAAGATGGGGTATCGGCGGAAGGTGCGGAAAGAGGTGCAGGCCGAACTGATTGCACATTTCGAAGATGAGCTTTCAATCTGTCAAAGCGATAAAGAAAAAGAAGAAAAGGCACAACAGCTAATCGCTGGATTCGGTGATGCGAAATTGCTGGGGGTTCTTATGCGGCGGGCGAAGAACGTCCGACCTTTGTGGCGAACAGTTTTTGCGCGGTGTTTTCAGGTCATAGGAATAGCGTTCCTCTGTCTTATTCTCTACTGTATATATCTTTCACTCGGCAGGCCTACAATATCGGTCAATTACGTTGAGCGTGCGTGTGAATTGGCCAGACCTGCGGCTGATGAAAGTCTTAACGCGGCGCCTTTATATCAAAAGGCGTTTGGGCTTTATGTCCAAGAGCCGCGTATTGCTGATAAAAGTCGGTCTGATGAAATGAACTATAAACCCCCATACTTTTCCCCGGGTTTAGATGAAATGAACGATGAACTTGTACCACCATTAACGGTGGAACTGACTATTGCAATTAAAGATAAGCGGATTGGCGAACTTATGCCGGAAGAGTTTGCGGCTTTAAAAAAGTGGATTGCGGATAATAATGAAGCCTTAGCGATTTTCAAACAGGCGACCAAAAAACCATACTGCTGGTGGAAACGTGAGGCGAAAGATAATGTGATGTATAATATGCTTTTGCCTGAACTAAGCAAAATTAAAAGGTTCTGTTACCTTTTGTGCTGGCGAGCGAAATTGGCTACGTCGCAGGGTCGAATTGACGACGCGTTTGATGATATATTTTCGTGTTATCGTGCCGGTATGCACTACAAGGGGCCTCGCAAGCTCATTGAACAGCTTGCTGGAGTGGCTACGGAGGCATTTGCCTGCAACACGAGTTTAGCAATTTTGCAGGAGAGCAATATTAATTCAGATAAATTGCGGAGTTTTCAAAATGAATTTGAAAAGCTTATCGAATCAGATACATTTACATTAGATTTCAGGGTTGAAAAATTTACTATGGATGATATTATCCAGCGAAGTTTTACTGATAATGGCTGCGGTTCAGGTCATTTAATTCCTGGCAAAATAAATATTCCGTCTTTGTCTTTGGACATCGGCGACATTGTGCTTTTTGATGATGAAAGAAAAATGAATCTGGAAGATTACGGCATATCTCTCGGTTTTGCATTGATAGGTCATGACCGGCGTACTATAGCGGAAAAGTTTCGAAAGACTTATGATAATTTCGAAAAATGGGCAGAAATGACTCCATATCAAAAACATCAGATGAATTTTAATATTGACTGCGAGCTTGGCCGTGCGAACGCATCAAGCTTAAAAAGAATGCGAAATCCCTTTTACTATATAAAAATATTAATGCCCGCTAGTGATTGGATAATTGGACGTTCATATCTCGTTAAAGTTCAATGCGAGGCAGTGGTGACTGTATTGGCCATATTGCGATATAAACAGGATAAAGGAGAATATCCTGAGATGCTAAATCAGTTGGTTAAGGCTGGCTATTTGAAACAAATACCAATAGACCCATACAGTGATAAGCCGCTGGTCTATAGAAAGACGGATGGCAATTTTATCCTTTACAGCGTCGGCCTTGATTTTACCGATGACGGCGGCGAATTCTGTTATGGCGACGATGGCAGAGCGAGAATTTGGTTAGATAAGAAAGGTGACGCGGTTTTTTGGCCGAGGGCGGAAAATAAGGCGAAATAAAGTATTCGTCGCCGTGCCAGTGACGAGTAAACGACCTGCGATATTATTATTGATAATGCGGTTTTGGGGGCGAAAAAAATAAGCAAAAAAATGTTGCTTTGTTTTTGGCAATAGGGTATATTGCTGAAACTGTGCTTTGCCGCACGGGGTAGTAGAAGAAGTCGCCCGTATCTCGGTTTCCGTTGCTCGAAAGACGAACGACGAGCCGCGAGCGACGAAATAGTTGGGGTCAGCAGTATCACGGCGTGGCTGACTCAAGCCTCCGGCAAAGCCAAATCGGGTCGAATTACAGTACGGCCCCCGTGACAGATTGGAATTAGCGTATAGCGTACAGAAATAAGTTACCCGATGGTGTAATTGGTAACACATAGGTTTTTGGTACCTACATTCCAGGTTCGAGCCCTGGTCGGGTAGGTGTTTAGATTGATTATTGATAATTGTTTTAAGGTAAGATAGTGGCGGAAAGAGTTGCGATAATTCTGGCGGCTGGCGTGAGCAGCAGGATGAATACCAGGCAGGCTAAAGTTCTGCACGAGGTGTGCGGAAGGCCTATGCTCGCTTACGTTCTTGACGCGTGCCGTCAGGCGGGTGTCAAGAAGCTCTATATTGTTGTCGGTTACGGCGCGGAACAGGTAAAAAAACGCTTTGCTGATGCTTCCGATATCACCTGGGTAATGCAAAATGAGCAAAAAGGAACTGCCCACGCTGTTCTTTGCTGCAAAGAGTACCTTGAGAATTTCGACGGCGAGACGCTTGTTATGTGCGGAGACGGGCCTTTAATCAGGGCAGAGACATTGAAGGTTTTGATAGAAAAACACACCATTGAGCATTCCGCGACGACTCTGGCGACGGCAGTTCTGGATGACCCGACCGGCTACGGAAGAATAATACGCGATGCGTACGGCAATATTCAAGGCATAGTAGAGCAAAACGACTGCACTAAAGAGCAGTTGGCTATTAAAGAAGTCAATCCGAGTTATTATCTGTTTCATAACAAGACACTGTTCGAGGCATTAGCGAAAGTTCGGCCGAATAATGCCAAGGGTGAATACTATCTGACCGATGCGCTGGCTTTGATAATCGCCGGGGGGCATAAAGTTGTCGCGGTAACGGCGGTTAGGCCGGAAGAAGCGATGGGCGTCAACAGCAGAGAGCAGCTAAGCGTTGCGAGCAAGATTATGCAGCAGAGAATACAAAAGCAGCTTATGGCAAGCGGCGTAACGATAGTTGACCCTGATAATACGTGGATTGATGTGCGTGCACAGATTGGTCAGGATACGGTGATAGAACCTTTTACATATATTCACGGCAGTGTTAAGATAGGACATAGATGCCGCATCGGGCCTTTTGCGTATCTAAATAGCGGAACAATAGTTGAGGACGGCAGAACGGTCAGACCGGCAGTTTCATCTGTTCAGGAAGAACACATAAATTAGTCAAAGGAATTGAAAAATGTTTCTTAATAATGAATTAAAAATATTTTCAGGAAGCAGCAATCCGGCACTGGCTGTGGCGGTTTGCAGATATCTCGATATTCCGCTTGGCGGGGCAAAGATAGAAACTTTTCCTGACGGTGAAAAACTTGTCAAAACCGAAGATGACGTGCGCGGCAGGGACTGCTATGTTATTCAGTCCACATGCAGACCCGTAGATGAGTACCTGATGGAGCTTTTGATATTTCTCGATTGCCTCAGAAGGGCCAGCGCAAAACGCATTACCGCGGTGATGCCGTATTTCGGCTACGCCAGGCAGGACAGGAAAGACGAAGGCCGCGTGCCTATCACGGCCAAATTAGTCGCGAACCTTATTACCGTGGCCGGCGCAGACAGGGTCATTGCCATAGACCTTCACGCGCATCAGTTGCAGGGATTTTTCGATATACCTGTTGACCACCTGATGGGTGAGCTTGTTCTCAGTGAGTATTTCCGCAGCAAAAAGATAAGCAAACTTACGGTGCTTTCGCCTGACGTGGGCAACATAAAGATGGCAGCCAAGTACGCAGCCCATTTGGGAGGTGACTTAGCCATAATACATAAAAAGCGTGTCAGCGGCAGCGAAATAAAGGCACAGGAGATAATAGGCGAAGTTGAGGGCAGAAACATACTGATGGTCGACGATATTATCGCCACGGCAGGGACCATCGCAGGTGCGGCGAATCTTGTAAAAGAGCGCGGAGCGGAAAAGATATTTGTCGGCGCGACGCATGGAATTTTCGCTGGCGAGGCGCTTGAGAGGCTGAAACAGTCGCCTATCTCGGAGGTGGTTATTACGGATACCATTCCGCTTACCGCTGAGGCGAAAAAGAACGGAAATATAAAGGTGTCAGCGTAGCCGAAATGCTGGGTGAGGCGATTAAAAGAATTCACAGGAACGAATCTGTGAGCAGTTTATTTAATAATGTATAAAGTAAGAAGTATCGGATTTACAATAGGAAAGAACAGGTGAAAAGATTATGGAAAGAACCTTGCTTTTAAAAGCAGAAGTCAGGGAAAAGGTTGGAAAACACTCAGCCGCAAAGTTGCGAGATAAAGGGCAGATACCGGCAACAATTTACGGTCACGGCAAAAACCCGATATCAGTTTCTCTTGATGCGCATAATTTTACGGAGGGACTGCATCATGGGGCGAGAGTTATAGATGTTGAAATCGGCGCCGCCAAGGAAACAACGCTTATCAAGGATGTGCAGTACGATTATCTCGGCAAAGACATTGTACATATTGACCTTATGCGTGTTGATGTGACTGAAACCGTAAAAGTCGGTGTGCCTATCGAGATTAAGGGAACGGCGAAGGGCGCTGCCGAGGGCGGCGTAGTTCAGCGCATCTCGATAAACTGGAAGTGGAATGCAGAGTAACCAATATTCCTGATTCCATAGTTGTATCCGTGAAAGAAATGAATGTCGGCGATGTTATAAAGGCCAAGGACATTGTTCTTCCGCCGGAAGTTAAACTTGTAACCGCTCCTGAGGCTTTTGTGGCAAGCTGCAACATAGTTCTGGAGGCTAAGACTACTGAAGAAATTCTCGCCGAAGCTCCTGCCGCTCCTGAAGTTATTACTGAGAAAAAGAAGGAGGAAGAAGAGGCTCCTGAGGAAGAAAAGTCTTAGGCTTTTGATAATAATGTGCATAGTAAATGTGAATAAACTTTTTGAGATTCATAACGACTGTTATGGCAGAAATCAGAATGGTTGCTGGTCTGGGTAATCCAGGCGATGAATACACAGAAACGCGTCATAACGTTGGTTTTAAAGTTGTGGATTTGCTGGCAAAAACGCTGGATATTGACATAAGAAAAAAGAAGTTCGAGCGTGTTTTGGCCAGGGAGAATTTTGCGATAAAAAGTTAATATTGTTGAAGCCGTGGGAATATATGAATCGCAGCGGACAGGCGGTTGTTACAGCCGCGGGATACTATAAAGTCCCGTTGTCCGATTTGCTGGTGGTAAGCGATGATATGGCGATTGAACCCGGCAGGATTCGGATAAGGAAAAAAGGTTCATCCGGCGGGCATAACGGTCTGGCGGATATTATTGAGAAATTAGGCTCAGATGAGTTTCCGCGGCTTCGAGTAGGAATAGGCTCATCAGGCAGAGCAAATTCGGTGGATTTTGTTCTCTCAAGACCGGATGAGCAGGATAGGAAACTGATTGAAGCCGCGATTAACGATGCCGTCAAAGCGATTCTTTGCTGGCTCGAATATGGAACAGAAATGGCGATGAACAGGTTTAACGCCGCGGCGAAAGAAGATGAATAAAAAAAGTTAAGTTTAATTTTTTGGTTTGATTAGAAATTTTTAATGTATTTGGAGGTAACTGGCTTGGAAACAGTTGTTAAGAAATTATATGAGGCAATGTTTCTCGTGGATTCCGCGGAAGCGGCATCGGATTGGGATGGAATTGTCGGCCTGATACGGACCATACTGGAAAAGTCCGGCGCAGAGATAAATTCTTTGCGGAAATGGGATGAGCGTAAACTGGCTTATACCGTGCAGGGTAAGTCCCGCGGGACGTACATTCTTTGTTATTTCAGGGTTGACGGCACGAAAGTTCGCGACATAGAAAGAGATATTCTATTGTCGGAACGTGTCATCCGCGTTTTAATATTGAATGCCGATGAGATACCGCAGGAAATTATAGACAAGGACACCCCCGCGATGCTCGCGGAGAAACGTCCAACTGTTCAGGAAGTGGTCGAAGCCGTAAAGGCAGAAGATGATGTTGAAGAAATAGAACAGGTTGAAAAAATTCCTGACATAATGGAAGATATAGATTCCGAAAAAAATTCGAACATTTAACTGATAATTGAGTCAATAGTTAAAAAAGGAAGCGGATATGGCTGCATTCAATAAGATATTTCTGATGGGCAATCTGACGCGTGACCCGCAGTTGTCGTATTTGCCGAGCCAGACAGCGGTAGTAGAATTTGGGTTGGCCGCGAACCGGAAATACACGGGCAAAGACGGCTCAAAGAAAGAGGACGTCTGTTTTATTGACTGCCGAGCGTTTGGCAAGCAGGCGGAAACAATAAACAAGTATCTAACTAAAGGTAAGCCCTTATTTCTTGAAGGCCGGCTCACTTTTGACACTTGGACTGCGCAGGATGGAACCAAGAGAAGCAAACACAGGGTAACGGTGGAAAACTTTCAGTTTATCGGCGGCCCCGCGGGAGGCGAATCGCATGGCGGTGGCGGTGAAACCGCTCCGGACGAAATGCCAGACGCTGGAGCCGCACCACCAGCGGACGATATACCGTTTTAATGAAATGTTGCATATAGTAAATCGTGGATTTTAATTGCTATATGAGAAAATAATTTTGAAATATGATAGTTTTTAGAGAGGTTAAAAGCAGGTAAACAATGAGACCAGCAGATACAAGAGAGACAAGTGAAAATAGCAGGAAGAAACAGGGTTTTACAGGGATGCGTGAGCAGTCGCAATGCCGTTTCTGCAGAAGGGGCGACAAATACATTGATTATAAAGACATAGAAACGCTGGAGCGTCTTTTGACCAATCGCGGAAAGATTTATTCCCGTAAAAGGAGCGGAAATTGCGCGGGTTGCCAGCGAAAAGTCCAAAGAGCGATTAAGCTCGCCAGGTTTATGGCTTTGCTTCCGTTCACGAATTAAAATGAGTTGAAGTTTTAATCGTAAAATCATTTAAGAGTGTTAATACACTTAGTTTTGGAGATGAATATATGAAGGTTTTGCTTTGTCAGGACGTAAAGAAAATCGGCTGGCTCGGCGATGTTGTCGAAGTCAGTGAGGGCTATGCAAGAAATTATCTGTTTCCGCAGAAACTGGCTGTTATTCCGACTGATGCCAATACAAAGACTTTGGCAAAGGAGAAAACAAAGGCGGCGGAAAGACGGATACAAGAGAGAAACCGTCTGGAAAAGGCTGCCGTTGCGGTTGAGGGAGCGGAGGCTGTTATAGCGGCCAAGGCCAACGAACTGGGTGTGTTGTTCGGCTCGGTAACGGCGGATGATATAGCGGCCAACCTTCGGGAGCAGGGTTTTGAAGTAGCCACCGAGACGGTTCATCTGTCGGAGCATATAAAGCAAACAGGTACATTTAAGGTAACACTTAAATTTGCTGATGACCTCAAGGCGACAGTAACAGTTGTCGTGGTAGCTCAGCAGGACAATCAAAGTGAACCAACCGAACAGGAAAAGTAGCAAAAAGGTATCTTCGGATGGTGCTGCCGATGCTGTGAAAGTTTCTTCTATGAGTTTAGCTGCGGCAATGTCCGGTCGGAGCATGCCGGAATCGCTGGCCGCTGAGGCCGCGGTTCTCGGTTCCATGCTCGTTGACCCCGCGTGCATCGGTGAAGTGGTAGAACAGCTAAAGACCGACGCTTTTTATCACATAGAGCATCGCTATATGTTTGATGCCCTGGTTGCGCTTTACGAAAAGAACAAAGGCACGGGTCTTGATGCGGTGCTGCTTCGCGATGAGCTTGAGAAAAGACATCAGCTTGATGAGGTTGGCGGAGTAGATTACCTCGCTAAAATAGTACAGTCGGTGCCTTCGTCGGCCAACGTAACATACTACACAGGGATTATCAAGGACAAATGGGCACTTAGGGAGATTATCGAGGCCGCGACTGAAATCCTTGATGACGCTTACAATAAAAGCGGCGAAACAGCGGAGAAACTCGACCGGGCGGAAGCTCGCATTTTTCAAATAACCGACAAAAATGTGAGCGGTACGACAGTATCGCTCAAAGATTTGGTAACGCAGGTATATGAACTTATAGAAAAGCGGCACGGTGCGCATGTAACAGGCCTGCCGACCGGATATATCAAACTTGATGAGCTGACCTGCGGTCTGCAGAATGGCGAGATGATAATAATCGCCGGCAGACCGAGTATGGGCAAAACCAGTCTGGCGTTGAATATTGCCGAACATATAGGCGTTGAAGCGAAAAAACCTGTCGCGATATTCTCTCTTGAAATGGGCAAACAGCAGTTGGCGGAAAGATTTCTGTGCAGCATCAGTAAGATTGATTCGCAGCTTGTCAGAAAGGGAATGCTGGAGGATGGGCATTACCAGGATTTAGTAAAAGCGTGCGGGATTTTATCCGATGCCCCGATTTTTATTGACGATACCGCAGGCATAACGCCGCTGGGACTTCGCAGCAAGGCCAGGCGTCTTAAAAGTCAGCACGATATACAGTGCATAGTAATAGATTATTTACAGTTGATGAGTATGGGCAGCCAGGTGGAATCCCGACAGCAGGAAATAACAGCGATATCACGTTATTTCAAAGCGTTGGCAAGAGAGTTGAATGTTCCGGTGGTTGTTTTGAGCCAGTTGAATCGCTCGCCTGAGGGCAGAGAAGACCACAGACCGCGAATGAGCGATTTGCGTGAAAGCGGAAGTATTGAACAGGACGCGGATGTCGTTATGCTTCTTCACCGCGAGGATTATTATCATAAGGAAGAGAACTGGACAAGCACCAACACCGCCGAGGTGATAATAGCCAAACAGCGAAACGGTCCTACAGGGACAGTAGAACTTACATTCCTCGAAAAGATTACACGATTTGAAAACAAAACCGAATCATTTGTGGAAGAGCCGTTATAGGAGAATATATGGAAAATAAGAATGGATGTCTTATTGCTTTCGTATGGATTATGGCTTTGAATCTGGTTTTTCCACTTGTTGCCGCCAGGGGAGCAAATGAAACCAAACAAGCGGCGCAGGGGCTGACAATAAGTTCCATTGAACCGCAGGGAAATCGCAGCATAACCCAGAATCAGATATTTAGTAAAATTCGCAGCAGGGTTGGTGAGGCATTCGATGACACGACAGCGGCTCAGGACGCCAAAAGAATTGCGGAGTTAGCCGGCGTTGAACAAAGCTATTACAATACAACCGTCACGGATAACAATGTTAAACTGGTCTTTGTAATTATCGAAAAGAATATCGTCAGGTCGATTTCTTTTGCGGGTAATAAAGTTTATAAATCTGAAAAACTTAAGAAACAATTAGACCTCAAAAGAGGCGATTATCTTGATATGGTCGCTGCGGATACATCCGTTAAGAAACTGCTCGATTACTATCACAATAAAGGCTATCCCTTTGCAGAAGCAAGTGTTGACAGGCAGCGGTTCGCGTTGGGCGAATTAAATTATACAATCAATGAGGGCCCAAGAGTAAAAGTCGCCGCCGTCGCATTTACGGGGAATAATTCGATTAAGAGCAGCAAGCTGCAGGCCGCGATGAAAATGAAAAAGAGAAAATTTCTTATTCTTCAGGGCTATTATATCGAGGAAAACATCGACAAGGATATTGAGAAACTCAGGAGCATATACTACGACAGGGGTCATCTGAACGTTACCATAACTGCTAAAAAAGATTTCAGTCCTGACAGAAGCAAGGTTAAAATTACTTACGAAATCAGCGAGGGACCGGTTTACACGGTGGGGGAAATTGTCTTTACCGGTAATAAATACTTTGCTGAGAATCGCCTCCGGGCCGAATTGAAATTAAAGCAAGGCCAGGTTTACAATGAGTTTTATGCTGAATCCGACTCTAAAAGAATACTCAAGTTGTACCGCGAAATCGGTTTTATCAATGCGATGGTGTACCGAAAGCGGAACTTTGTGGGCCAAAACCAGGTGCAGATTGAATACGATATTAAAGAAGATGAAAGATTCAGAATAGGGATGATTAACATTACCGGCAACGAACGCGTACAGGATAAAGTTGTCAGGCGTGTGCTGGACGAGTACGATTTTCAGCCCGGCAACTGGTATAACGGCGATTACGCCAGGGGAGACGGCACGGGCTTACTCGAGAAGATGGTACGCCAGGAGACTATGTCCGAATCAGCGGCAATAACTCCGACCGGTAAAAACCCGGGTGTCAGGGACGCACAGGTCAGTGTTGCTGAAGGTCAAACGGGATTTGTGATGCTTGGAGCGGGCGTTGGTAGCGACAGCGGTGTAATTGGTCAGCTCGTTTTTGAGCAGAGAAATTTTGATATAAGCGATACTCCTGAAAGTTTTGAAGACCTTATATCAGGCAGAGCCTTCAAAGGCGCAGGCCAGACTCTCAGGATAGCTCTTCAGCCTGGTACGGAAGTCAGCGAATATTCAGTTAGTTTTACGGAGCCTTATCTCAACAATAAGCCGATATCCCTCGATGTCGTCGGCTCAAGCTATGAGAGATTTCAGGAAAGTTATGACGAGCAGAGAACCAAAGGCTTTGTGGGATTTGAAAAAAGATACAAGGATTTTTGGCGGAGAAGTCTCGGCTTCAGGCTTGAGAATGTTAATATCAGTGATATTGATGATGATGCACCGCAGGAGATAAAGGATGTCGAAGGCGACAACGCTCTGGCTGGAGTGAAATTCGGTGTTGGGAGAAATCTCGTCGATGACAAATTTGACCCGAGCAAAGGATATATTTTTAATGTCGGGTATGAGCAGGTTGGCGGCGATTATACCTTTGGAATATTGAGTGCGGCCTTTAAGAATTATACGACTATTTATGAGGATTTGGCGGAACGCAAGACCGTGCTGGGAACCAAACTTCTGGCTGCGACAACCGTCGGCGATGCGCCTCCGTTTGAGAAATTTTACGGCGGCGGCACCGGAACTTATGGTATCAGAGGTTTTGAATATCGAGGCGTAAGCACCAGGGGCCTTCAGACAAATGTGCTTAATCCCGAACGAAAAGACCCAATAGGAAGTGACTGGATATTTTTAGCAAATACTGAGGTGGTTGTGCCTATGGTAAGTAATACTCTGTCGGGTCTGTTTTTTATAGATACAGGTACTGTTGATACCGGGAATTATCGCGCCGCTATCGGCACAGGCATACAAATAAAATTGCCCCAGTGGTTTGGACCTGTACCGATGAGATTCGAGCTTGCTGTGCCGTTCCTTAAAGACGAAGACGACGATACCCAGATATTCAGCTTCTCTGTCGGCAGACTGTTTTAGTTAAACTAAGTGGTTTTTAATAAAATGAGAAAGGAATTGTTATGAAGTTTAAAACGTTGGTTACAATTTGTGTTATCGGGATTATGGTTTTATTTGCCGTACATAATTGCGGCGTAGCGGAACCCAAGACCACTGAACCTAAATCAGGATTGAAAATAGGCACAGTGAGTATTAAGAAAATTCTCAGAGAATGTAAGTTAAGCGCCAAATACAGAGATGAAGCGACCGCTGAGCGAACTAAGATTGAAGCGGAACTGGAAAAGCTTTCAAAGGAAATTGACGCACAAAAGGCCGGACTAAAGACCCTCAAGAGCGGCAGTCCCGATTATATGGCGGCAGTCAAAGATATATTGACAAAGCAGGCCAGTCTTCAGGCCCAGCAGGAATTTCAAAACAGACAGATGGTTTTGAAAGAACAGAGGATTGTTGAGGAAGTCTATAAGGGCATTTTGGAAAAGACCTCACTGGTTGCCGAGGAAAAAGGTATAGATATGGTCTTTGAGAAAAGCGAGCCGGAACTTCCTGCGGATAATTCTAATGAGCTTATGCTCACTATCAGTTCCCATAAATTATTGTATTGCAAAGGCTGCGTGGATATAACTGACGAGGTGATGGCGAAATTGGACGGCAAGAATTAACGATTATTGTTGAATTCGCCCTTTTAGTTTTAGAGTATTTATGTTAATTACTGTCTCAGAATTGGCTAATCGCATTGGTGCCGATTTGGCGGGAGATGGTTCCGGGCAAATTAATGCTGTCGGTCCCATAGATACCGCGACTCCGGCAACAATTACTTTTATGATTGGCGAAAAACATATAGGCAGGCTAAAGAAATCTGCCGCCGGGGCGGTTATTACCGCAGCGAAAATTGAGGATATTTCCAAGCCTCAGTTAATCGTAAAAAATGTTAACGCCGCCCTGATAAAAGTTCTCGAAATTTTTGCCCCGAAATTAAAAGGCATCGCCCAGGGTATTGACCCCACTGCTAAAATCGGCCATAATGTCAAAATTGCAAAAGGGGCAAGTATTGGGGCATACGTTGTAATTGATGACAACGTGGAAATTGGTGAAAACTGTGTCATCGCCAGCGGATGCAGGCTCGGTGAGAATTCAAGGCTCGGAAGAAATTGCAGGCTCGATTGCAACGTTGTTATTTATCATAACTGTATTCTCGGCAGCAATGTTATCATTCAGGCCAACAGCACCATCGGGGCAACGGGATTTGGGTATTATTTTATAGATGGTGCGCACAGGCTTATCCCCCATAACGGTGGGGTAATAATTGAAGATTTTGTCGAAATAGGAGCAAATACCTGTATCGACAGGGCGAAATTCGATAATACCATTATTGGTGCCGGAACAAAAATAGACAATCTTGTTCAAATCGCTCATAATGTAATAATTGGCAGGTGCTGCCTTATAGCCAGCCAGGTAGGTATCGCCGGCAGTGCCCGTCTCGGCGATGGTGTTGTAATGGGCGGGCGAAGCGGTACAAGCGACAATGTCGAAATAGGCGCAGGTACAATGCTTGGCGGCGGATGCGTTGCTTTTCAGAGTGTAGGAGCAAATAAAGAATTATTTGGTACTCCCGCCAGCGAAAAGAGTGACGCGATTCGTAAAATTGTTTTGACTAATCGATTACCAGAAATGGCTGCTGAATTAAAACAACTCCGAAAAAGGATAGATAAACTTGAAGCTGCAAAAGACGATAAAAAATGAAACACGTGTAGCCGGCAAAGGTCTCTTGGCGGCGCAGACGCTAAAGTTGTTTTCCGTCCTGCGCCGCGGATTCCGGAGTGGTATTTGTGCGAACAGATTTACCTGAACCTGTCCGGATACCTGCGCAGGCGGCTAATGTTGCCGACCGCAGCCGCAGAACTGCCCTGAGAAAAGGCGCCGTAAGCATTGAAACTGTTGAGCATTGCCTCGCTGCCGTCAGCGCGCTGGAGATTGACAACCTGGTTATAGAGATTGAGGGGCCAGAGATGCCAAGTCTCGATTGCAGCAGTATAGAGTATGTAAAAATTCTTAAACAGGCCGAATCGGTCGAACAAAGCTCGACCCGAAAGGAATTTACAATTACCGAGCCTGTAAGTATAACTTCCGGCGACGCCTCGATATATGCCCTGCCATACCCCGATGATGGATTGAATATCACTTATGATTTAGATTACGGCGGCCATACCGGAATCGGCAGGCAGATTTTCAGTTGCCGAATAACTCCGGATAATTTTGAAAAAAATCTCGCGGCGGCAAGAACATTTCTTCTCGAAGTCGAGGCCAAGCAGTTTCAGGCACATGGAATCGGAAAACATCTTAGTCCACACGATATCCTCGTGATAAATTCCGATGGTCCGATTAAGAACAGCTTCCGGTTTCCAAACGAATGCGTTCGCCACAAAATAGTGGATTTGATAGGTGACCTTTCGCTTGTCGGCAGGGCTTTAAAAGGAAGGATTGTAGCTTACAAGAGCGGGCATTCTCTGAATCAGCAGCTTGCGACAAGCTTGTATGCTGCGGCGGAAAAACAGGACCGCATAAAAAAATTTGGGACAGATGCGCTTCTTGATATTCGCCGAATTCAGAAAATACTGCCGCACAGGTATCCGTTTTTACTTGTTGATCGGGTAGTCGAAATTGAAGGCGAAACACGAATAAAAGGCATTAAAAACGTCAGTTTCAATGAACAGTTTTTCCAGGGGCATTTCCCCGGCACACCTATTATGCCCGGTGTTCTTATTGTTGAAGCGATGGCGCAAATTTCGGGCCTGCTTTTCGCTCAAAAGCTTGAACATACCGGCAAACTTGCTCTTCTGCTCGGAATGGATTCCGTGAAGCTCCGCAAAACAGTTGTCCCCGGTGACCAGCTTGTTCTTATAGCTGAATCGGTAAAATCAAGAAAAAGAACGGCGGACTGCCAATGCAAAGCGATGGTCGGAGAGGCGGTAGTCGCCGAGGCGGTTATTAAGTTTATGCTCGTCGATGACGAGAAATTATAAAAATTAAAAAGGTTAGAGGTTAAAAAATACATGAATGAGATACACCCCAGTGCTGTGATTCATAAGACCGCGCAGTTGGGACAGAACGTAACAATCGGCCCCAATTGCGTTGTCGAAAGCGGCGTTATAATCGGAAACGGTAATGTGCTTGTCGCGAATGTTTATATAGGCAAAGATGTTCAAATAGGAGACAACAACCGGTTCTATCCGAATTGCATAATAGGCGGAATGCCGCAGATACTCGGCCTTGGAGCGGATAAAAAAATTGGAGGTTTGATTATCGGCGACGGCAACACTATTCGCGAGCAGGTAACTATTCATCCGAGTATGCACGATGGTGAATTTACGAAAATCGGCAATAATAATCTGCTTATGATTGGCGTTCACATCGGCCACGACTGTATTCTCGAAGATAAGCTCGTTATGAGCAATTACACCCAGATAAGCGGACACTGTAAAATAGAAACGGGTGTATGGCTCAGCGGAATGGTGCTGATGCACCAGTTCATTACCGTTGGCAAATGGTGTTACGCTTCCGGCCTTGCGGGCATCAACCATGATATTCCGCCGTTTCTTATTGTCAGCGGCCATTATCCTCCGAAAATTCGCGGCGTCAATAAACGCGGCCTCATTCGCGCAGGCCTTAACGAGCAACAGCAGAAAGAAGTAATGGATGCTTACAGGCGGCTTTATCGCAGCGGCGGGACACTGCTCGAAAACGCAAAAGTTCTTGCCCAGCAGGAAGGTCTTGATGAAAACGTAAAGGCCATGGTCGATATGATAATGAAAAGCAGCGAGCAACGATACGGAAGATACCTCGAGAAATTTCGGCACTAATCGGGCAAAGGGTGTTACGTTCGCCGGCGGGAAGCAATGGAAAATAAGCTAAATGAGGTGATATTTTATGGATAAAATACGTACTGCCGTAGTTGGCGCAGGCAAGATGGGCAGCATTCACGCCAAGGTTTACAGCCAGTTGCCCCAAAGTAATCTCGTCGCCATCGTTGACAAGGATGCTCAGAAAGCCTCGGAACTTGCGCAGAAATATAACTGTTTATCATTCAGCGACATCGCTGAACTTGTGGGAAAAGTCGATGCGGCTACTATCGCAGCCCCGACAATATATCATCTGGAGCTGGCGAAATTATTAATTGAAAATAACATTGCTGTAATGATAGAAAAGCCTCTGGCAGCCAACGCCAAACAGGGCAGGGAAATTGTAAAACTTGCCGAAAAACATAACGTTGTCGCCGCAGTCGGTCATTCCGAGCGCTGCAATCCAGTTGTTCAGGCTATGAAAAGACTCAATATTGAGCCGAAATTCATCGAGGCCAATCGCATCAGTCCGTATCCGTTTCGCTCGACCGATATCGGCGTTGTTCTCGATGTTATGATTCACGATATCGATATAATTCTCTCACTGGCGGCCAGTAAGGTCAAAAAGGTAGAAGCTGTCGGGGTCAGCGTTATAGCCGAAGAGAAAGAAGATATCTGCAACGCGCGAATCGTCTTTGAAAACGGGTGCATCGCCAATATTACCGCCTCGCGACTCGCTCTTAAAACGGAAAGAAAAGTGCGAGTCTTCAGCCGGCAGGCGTACCTGAGTATGGATTATCTCAAAAAGAGCGGCATTATCATCAAGGCCGGCCCCAATGTTAATGTCATCAACTGGATAAAAGAACAGCAGGCTAAGGGCGATTTCAACCTTTTGAGTGTTAATTGGCCTGACCTTTTGCACATTGAGGAGATGGTTATCGATGACAAGGAGCCGCTGCGTGTTGAGCAGGAGGCTTTTTTAAAAGCCATAACCGATAAGACTCTCAGGCCGGAGGTTAGCGTTGAAGAGGGCCTCGCCGCGATGGAATGCGCAGAGATGATTCTCGCTTCGGTCAAAAAACATAAGTGGAATTAATCACCGCTTTAGAAAGTCAGGTATTTACCCGCTTTTTCGAGCCTTGCTCCTATTTTTCCTATGTCGTAGATACTGCTTAAACGGTTCTGACGCCGCAAGTTTAAAATTCTGTTCACTGTTACCGGCCCGAGACCAGGTACACGCAGCAACTGATATTTATCAGCGGAGTTTATATTTACGGGAAACGTCTCCGGGTGATTTTTCGCCCAGGTTTCCTTGGGGTCGCAATCCAGCGAAAGATTCCCGTCCTGACCAAATAAAATGTCCGATTCATTAAAGCCGTATTTACGCATCAGAAAATCCACCTGGTACAGCCGATGCTCCCTGACAAAGGTCTCTGTCGGCTCCTGCAATTGTAATTTTTCTCCGGGCAAAGAGTTATCGCCGGCGCCTTTTTGATAGGCGCTGAAATATACCCTGTGCATTTTCAGCCTGTTATAAAGCCCGTTCATATATTTTACAATCTCGCTGTCTGATTCGCCCGCCGCCCCGACAATAAACTGCGTTGTCTGTTTAACTCCCGCGTACTTAGCATGCCTTTCTGTCAGCCTGCTGATAAGTTTTATAGGTTCGATAATATCGCTGATGTAATTTTTTCTGTCTGATAGTTTGGCCAAATGTTTTTCGCCGGGGGTTTCGATGTTCAGTGATACCGCGCTCGCCAAAGACAGCGATTCTTCTATCGCTGCCGGCGCCGCGCCGGGAATAATCTTTAGATGAATGTAGCCGCGATAACTGTACCTCGTTCGGAGTATTTTCGCGGTCGCGTTGAGCCTGTCCATTGTGACATCCGGGCTTCCGAGAATACCGGAAGTAAGAAAAAGTCCGAACACCTCTTTGCGCGTGTAATAGTCCCAGAAAACCGCCGCTGTTTCTTCCGGTGTCAGCGTGCATCTGCGAATATCCATCTGCGCCCTGAGCGGACAATATTTGCAGTCATTCGAGCAGGCGTTGGAGATGAGTGTCTTAAAAAGCGTGCTTGTCCCGCCGTTCGGAAGTGTTACCGGGTAAATCCATTTACCCGAACGGCTTTGTTTGCGATGCTCTTCTTTACGGCTGCCGCACGCGCATGCCAAATCGTATTTCGCATCGTCGCTTAGTATCTCTAACTTCCTGCGGGTATCGGGCATGGAAATGACGTTTATCATATTATGACGCTCACAAAATAAATCTCTTATCCCGCAGATTATACAACCGTTTTTTCTCTTGGCAACAACAACTGCTGTTTTTGGGAAATATTAATCAGCAATATTTTTTTTACAAAAATTGTATATAGTTAACTCCTGATTTTATAAGACCTTAACGTCCGTATGTCTGCTTTTTAATTTTTATCATCACCCAATGCTCAGTTATTGGCGTATACTTTAAATAGAAAAAGTGATGATAATTGCGAAGTGGTTTTTTAATAAGAGGCTGCGCGTGTTAAGAAAGCGATAAAATAAATGGAAAAGGTAAGTAAGCTAACAGAGATTTTGCTGCGTCTCAATAACGACCATCAGGCTGTTAAACTCGTTCCAAAAGAGCGAATGTTTTTAGCTGAGGCCGATTTTATGGAGGTCGCTCTTGCGCAGCTTAATGTTTTGGCCGCTGGCGTCGCAGCATTCGAGCTGTGGCGCATGTGGAGCCAGAACAGGAAAATACTGCCTGACCAGTGCGCTAAATTAAAGGCTGAACTGCCCGCCAACCATGTTTTGCAAAAAGTACTGGCCGAACACGAAATGATTTTATGCTTTATTTCCGACCTCGAGGAAACCAATGATGATATCCAGGCCCTGACCTCCGCCTCGAGTTTTACCCAGGAGTGCCGCAGACTCGCGCATATTGCCGGTCATCTTATGGCCGCCGAGCAGCATCGCGAACGCGAAGAGGAAGTCATCTACCCGCAATTACGCCAGTTCGGATACGCCGATATGCTCGATATTATTGGCAAGCAGCACTGGGAAATAAGCAGGTATAATTACAGGCTCAAAGGCCTTGCCTGGAAGATTGACGAAATGGATTTCGATGAGTTCAAGCGAAACTTAAGCCAGATTGTCAATCGTCTCGTGCCGGCCATGAGAATGCATGTTTTTATGGAAGATAATATCCTCTTTCCGCTCGCCCTTGAGGTCATAAAAGACAAACAGGCATGGACACGTATGAAGCAGGCCTGCGACCAGATTGGCTATTGCGGCTACGATGGGAAATAAACGCCGCTATCTTCTCGTTATTGCGAGGCATCTCTTTAGGCCGCGGCAATCTCAATTGGTGATATTTACATAATCTGCGGTTAAATCTTTTTTTGATTTCTTATCTGTAACCTTTGGTTGTTCTTTGCTGGTCTTTCTTTCTTCTGCTCCAAGCCAGCATTCAAGTGAACCCATAATGATGGTAACATAACCGAAAAATTCGATAAGCTCCTCTATAAATCGGCCTACTCTTCTATGGTAATGTTCACCAAGCAGTTTGTGCCATACAGCCTGCCAACCGCACACCTGGGCAAAAACGACAACCATAAAAAATCCAAAACCAAGAAATATTATCTGTTGACTTTGCATAAAACCAAGTACTTCTGCAGCCAAAGTTGCAGATGATTTTAATATTTTATACACAACTAAAATAACGATAATCCCTGCCGGAACGACCCATGCACCATGGAAAAATGCCTTGTCAAAAATTCCGTCTAACTCCCTGAACACTGCTATCAAAGGCACAAGCCACAGAATCCCAAAAAGCTTCGAATAATCGGTTTTTCGCGTTGACGCAAGAAATAAAAACAGGCAGCTGATGCAAAGCCACAGGCATTCGAGCCATTCCATTAAACCGTCTTCTTTGGCCACGATTTCAAAACCGAATCGGCATAAAAGAGCCGCTACAATAGACAGGATAATCGCCAATGTAATAAAATATAAACAAAAACGAACAAAAGGTTTCATCTGCTTACTTGTTAAATCATTCATTTTTACGTCTTCTAATTAAAACCATTAATAGGCATATACTGTAGGATTGCCAGAACAAAGGATAAAGAAGTATATGTTAAGTAACTCCGGTTGTCCAATATAAAATTAATGCGGTGATAACAGAAAACTCTGGAAAAAATCCGTGAAAATGTTATATCAGTCTAATAAAAATTTAAGGTTAATGTTTATGAATGAGCAAAGCGGTGCTAAAAAACTGGAAGTTGAACTTATATCAATAACGCCCGAAGCTGAAAAAGTTATCGAGCAGGCCGGCAGAACGTGCTATCTGAGCTTCGATAAAATCGGCGCGAATTCCCAGGCGGATTTTATCAGGCGGCTCCTTAAGATGGGGCACGATTCACCGCTGGAACACGCTTACGCCACATTCCGCATAAAAAACTGCTCACGCGCGATGACCCATCAGCTTGTCAGACACCGTCTTATGTCTGTCTGCCAGCAGTCTCAGCGGTACGTTGACGAGGAAAAATTCGATTACGTAATGCCCGAAGAAATGCCCTCTGAATTCGCCGATGATTTTCATAACGATATGCAGATTATCCAGCAGATGTATCACAAATGGCGGCAGCGAGGCCTGAAAAAAGAAGATGCGCGCTTTGTTCTGCCCAACGCCTGCACCAGCGAAATTGTCGTCTCGGCCAATTTCCGCGAATGGCGGCATATCTTCGACGTCAGAATCTCTCAAAAAGCACAGTGGGAAATTCGCATAGCCTGCAGCCTGGTGTCAAGATACTTAAAAACCTCGCCCCAGTCTGCTTCGAGGATGTTAAGACAATAAAAGAATAAACGGTTAAAATATTTCAGCGGAAAATCAGAGAATTTCAAGGCCTACGGCGGTAATGTCATCGACACTGTTCGCGGTTTCCTTGTATTGCTCAACGAGACTGTCAAATTTGTCTATTATACGCCCAATCGGCAAATCCTGAATTTCGCGGAAATCTTTGCTGAATCTAAAACGGCTATGGTCATCCGCTTCGCCAATAATCTCATCGGCGCCATCGGAATATAACAGGAGCTTATCGCCGCGCTGGAGCTGAATTGTCTGCTGTTCGAAGTCTGAACGCTCAAAGACACCGAGCAGCGAGCCTCTTGTCTGAAGCTGCCGCGGAGCCTGGCCTTTGCGGATAAGAACGGGATATGGATGTCCCCCGCGTGAGTGAGTCAACTGAAGAGTCCTTGTATTTAAAAGACAATAACAGCAGGTGGCAAACTGATTGGCGGACAATTTCTGTTCGGTCATTCTCTGGTTAAGATTCGACATCACAGCGGCAGGCGGAAATAAATGGTAACTGTTCCCGATAGTCTCACGCATAACAAGCGCCTGCTTTAGGAATATCGTCAGCAGCGCAGCGGGTATTCCGTGTCCAACAACATCGGCGACATAAAAACCTATGTGTTGTTCATCGAGTCGTGCAACGTCGTAAATATCGCCGGAGACCCACTCCGCAGGGAAGAAACTTGCGCCCCAATGCACATGTTCAAGGTTGGGCAGATGTGCGGGCAGAAAATCTCGCTGAACCTGTCCGGCCATTTGAAGCTGCTCAGATAAATTGTTGACAAAAACCTGCGCATCGGCGGGATTTTTGAGCATATCAATCGTATTTCTCAGGCTTATTTTAGTCATAATACTTACCTCAAATTGCATTATAGGACGCTAAAAACCTAAATCTCTGTATAGCTAAATTCGGCAATTTTTAACCGCAAATTAACACGAATCTTGTTTTTGCCGCGGATAAACACAGATTTTTTAATGTTGATTTCACAGATTCAAAATGCGGAATTAGTCATAAAATTCGCAAAAAATGCTATTGTTGTAATCCGATGAAGATTTTGATATTATTGTTGAAAAGGAAGGCTTGGTTGCGTCGACAAGTGTTTAATATGGGAAATGTTAGCTTATGACACGAACTCTGCAATGGCAGGAAACAAAATCGAAGGTATATCAACAAGGGCAATGGGTTACTCTCATGGTTGGTATAGTTTTTGTCTTAATGGGAAGTACTGGCATCGTAGTAAAATTACCTGACTGCGCCGCACTGGTTTACAAATTCCTTTTTCGGGATATTTTTTCTGAGTGGGTTTGCTATTTTAGTTTCCTACTTCAAGAATATCATTTTTCCGGTATATGTTTGGCATGCCACCACCGATACCCTTAAAAATGTTCCGAACGAACCTGTGATTTGGGAAGGCTCCATTGCCCACGGCCGTCTAACACATGAATTGGTCGAAACGGCTCAGGACTGGGAACTTCGGCCAATAGAACGAAACCTGTGTAATGACAAAAGGTTATTGTTTGGTTTTGGAATTCCTTTTCTGGTATTCTTTTCCTGTTTACTGATATGGATATTTCATTATAAGTTGAATATTGGCTTAGCAGTCTCTGTCCTGCGAGGGATAATAATTACGGTGGTTTGCGGAGGAACTGCTTTACTGTTGATTGGCATACTGATACGGTTTGGCTATAGCCAACTTTGCCATTTGATAATTCCACTCAACAATAATGACCTCGAGTTGGAATTACGCGAAGAACCTAAATTACAAAACCGCGATGTTACAGCAGAAATTAAAAGCCTCGTTACAGGTGCGACTAAAATGCAGCGATTGATTATTCAACGTAATTCGCTTGCGGCAGTTCAGCTTTGCCCATGGAAGTTTGATTTTGGAACTGATCGCCAATGTGCTTACGCAGTTCAAGGAGTATTAGTTTTGGTCTCGTCACATACCGGAGAATATAAAAGGATACCTCTTTTGATAACAAGCGATTTCGCCGGTGCTGCGAAACTTATACAACAACTTGCTCAAGTCCTCAAAGTTCCTTACTTGTTCTACGGTGATGCAATGCACTGGAAGGCCGAGAACATACGAGCCAAGAACCGTCCTCCGCTTAAATCGGGCGGATGGCAGTCTTGAAAAGGATGGATTAAAGCTCATGGTGACTGGAAGATTAGACAAATTATTTGCTTTAACGTTACTCTTTTAGCGATTCGAGCAGTTTATTTCGACTGCGCAACTACCGCTTTGGGCGGAGTCGGTTCAACCTTAACGCCATCAAGCATTAGATGCTCTTCATCCTTGACGTCAATCTTTATAACGTTCTTATCCTTGAACTCGCCTCGCAGCAGCGCCTCTGACATCGGGTCTTCGAGATAATGCTCAATCGCCCTGCGCAGCGGCCTTGCGCCAAACTCAGGATTATAGCCCTTCTCAATGAGGAATTCCTTGGCGGCATCGGTCATTTCGAGTTTCAAGCCGTGCTCAATGAGCCGCTTGAATACCTTGTCAAGCTCAAACTCAACGATCGATGTAAGATCGTCCCGTGTCAGCGCCTCTGAAGACGATCATATCGTCGAGGCGGTTGATAAACTCAGGCCTGAAGTGACGCTCCACTTCCTTATTGAGCATCTCTTTCATCTTCTCATAATTCGCCTCGGCGGTCTTCTTGCCGAAACCGAAACCCGACTGATTCTTTATCAGTTCGGCGCCGATGTTGCTGGTCATGATCAGAATGACGTTCTTGAAATCGATATGTCTGCCGAAACTGTCGGTCAGGCGGCCTTCTTCCATGATCTGCAAGAAGCATATTGTACACATCGGGATGCGCCTTTTCGATTTCATCAAGCAGCAGCACCGCATACGGCCGGCGTCTGATTCGTTCGGTAAGCTGGCCGCCTTCTTCATAGCCGACATATCCCGGAGGAGCGCCGACCAGACGGCTGACGTTGTGCTTTTCCATATATTCGCTCATGTCGATCTGAATCAAGCGCATCTTCATCGCCGAACATAAATTCCGCAAGCGCCTGCGCAAGCAGCGTTTTACCCACGCCGCTGGGGCCAAGGAATATGAAGCTGCCCATCGGACGATTCGGGTCTTTCAGGCCGCTTCTGCTGCGGCGAACCGACTTGGCGACCGCGTTGACCGCCTCATCCTGCGAAACAACCCGCTTGTGCAGCTCGGCTTCGAGTTCCAAGCAGCCGCTGTGTTTCCTGTCTTTTCAAGCCGTGTCAGCGGCACGCCCGTTATCTTGCTGACCACCTCGGCGATGACTTCCGCATCGACCACGCCGGTGGTCTCTTTATTATTCTTCATACCACTGCCGCTGCAGCTGTGTCTTTTCGTCCATAAGCTGCTGTGCCTCATCTCTGCAGCGCTGCGGCTCGCTCATAGTCGGCATTCTTGACCGCCTCATCTTTTTCCGCCTGCAGTTTTTCGATCTTTTCCTCTATCTGCGTCAAATCCGGCGGCGGCGTCATATTCTTCAGCCGCACCCGTGCGCCGGCCTCATCGATAACGTCAATCGCCTTATCCGGCAGGCATCTGCCGGTGATATATCTGGTTGAAAGTTCAACCGCCTGATAAAGCGCCTCATCGGTGAAACGCACCCTGTGATGCGCCTCATAGCGGTCCCGCAAGCCTCTGAGGATTTCGAGCGTCTCATCCTTTGACGGCGGCTCAACAATGATCGTCTGGAATCGGCGTTCCAGCGCGGCGTCTTTTTCGATATATTTTCTGTATTCATCGAGCGTTGTCGCGCCGACGCACTGCACCTCGCCGCGAGCAAGCGCGGGCTTGAGCACATTCGATGCGTCGATCGCGCCTTCTGCGCCGCCTGCGCCGACCAGTGTATGCAGCTCATCTATGAACAGCATCAACATTCGCGGCACGTTTCACTTCATTGATTACGGCCTTGATTCGTTCCTCGAACTGGCCGCGATATTTTGTTCCCGCGACCATCATCGCAAGGTCAAGCACGACGATGCGCTTGTCCTTCAGTATTTCAGGCACTTGCTTATTGATTATCTGCTGGCTCAAGCCCTTCGACGATCGCGGTCTTTCCCACGCCCGCCTCGCCCAAAAGCACCGGATTATTCTTTGTGCGGCGGCACAGTATCTGAATCAAGCCGCTCGATCTCATCGGTCCTGCCGATGACCGGGTCAAGTTCGCCGTCAACGGCCAAGTTCGGTCAGGTCGCGGCCGAAACTATCCAATGCGGGCGTCTTGCTCTTGGGCTTTTGAGCATGTCGCCATAGCGCCTGGTTCGCATTTTCAGTCTCAATCCGCGACCGGTTGCACTGTTATCGACGCCCGCGCCAAGCAGATTCAAAACCTCCTGCCGGACATCCTCAAGCTTCAAACCGAGATTCATCAGCACCTGCGCCGCAATGCCTTCGGTTCTCGCGAAGCAGGCCAAGCAGAATATGCTCCGTGCCGACGTAATTGTGATTCAGCGACCGGGCCTCTTCGATCGCGTATTCGATAACCTTCTTTGCCCGCGGCGTCTGCGGCAGTTTGCCCATCGTGACCATATCCGGGCCGCTCTTGACAAGCTTTTCAACCTCAAGCCGCAGTTTCTTTATATCGACATCGAGATTCTTCAACACAGTTGCCCCGACGCCGCTGCCTTCTTTGACCAGACCCAGCAGAATATGCTCGGTGCCGATATATTCGTGATTGAATCGCTGCGCTTCCTGATTTGCCAGCGCCATTACTTTTCGCGCCCTGTCTGTAAAACGTTCAAACATCTTTTTTGCCTCACCTTCTAATTAAGCTCAAGCGGATTTTTATATCGTCGCCCATCGCAGCCTATTATAGCATACTTTTATGCCTTGTCAAAGCTGTATGGGATTCGACTCCGCTAACCTATATTAGTATTATGCCATAAACTCGTTTTCTGTTCGACCGCCGAAAACGATTATTTTTAATTGTCATACCTGCGAAAACAGGTATCCAACACGAGAAGTGGATTCCCGCTTTCGCGGGAATGACAACATCTCGGTATGGCTTTCATCGACAAAAACCACCCTTAACTTTCCGATTATACCTCAAAAAAACCTTCTCCACTCCATTTTTGCGGGCAAACCTCTGTTTACGATGAACTTTCCGCATATATGGGACTAAGCAAAAATCTTACCCAGATTAACAAACTTCAATCAAAAATGCAGGTATATTTTTGGTAAAAACGGAAATTTTAAAATTTTTTTTAGCCTTATTTTACAAGGACTTACAGCTCGAGGGCATCAAAAAAGGGCAAAATTTTCGATTCAAAAACGCAGGTACGGGCACTTATAGAGGCAGTGTTTTTTTGAAAAGTTAAAAAAAAAGAAAGGAAAAAAAGATGAGCGAAAAAGAAAACCTAATATTAAGAATACGGGACCGGCTGATTTGGAGTTTTATGATGGAATTGCCCGACAGTTTTAGCGACTTAACGGGCCAGGACATAGAGAAAAAGAATTCATATTTTGGCGTTCTGATGCTGAGCAGAATTCTAGACTGCCTGGACAATGACCCTGACTGCGATGAAGTTATCCGGGTTCTGGATACTACGATAAACATAGCTGTCGCTAAAAAGATTGCTCGCCGCGGACAATAGTCTTATGAGTTGCGCAAATGCGGTAAAACTGATGTGCGTAATGCTCGAGCGAGCAAGGCGCAATGACAGGCAAAATATTTACGGCCTGAAAAAGGGGCAGTGCTTTCTGGGCGATTTCAGGAATTATGATATGACAGAAAAGCAGTACAGGGGCGCTAAAAAGAAACTCGAAGAATGGGAGTTCGCGTCTTTTGAGGGTACAAGGCACGGAACCATAGGGACTTTGCGTGAAAGCAGTTTATTGGAATTTGACTGATGAAAAAAAAGGGCGACTAACGTAACGAATACGTATCCGTACGTAACGTAATATATATAAATATATATTACTACGTATACGAATACGTAACAGGCAAAGGCACAAACCAAAATCAAAGGGTTATTTTCAGTCAGGCAATTTCGTTACGGGAATTTTTAAATCTTTTTTTTCGTTTCGTTCGTTACGGTTACGTTTTTACATTTTAATGAAAGCAGGGAATATGGAAAAGAATTCAGAGATTAATCCGATACTTTTTTACGACGAGCTGTGCAAAATTTTAAAGCCGAAAGACGCTTCCGACAGGACATGCATCAGGCGTGTAACATTCTGGCTCGATAAGCTGGTTAAATCAGGCAGGGAACACGAGATTATTTACAAGCGGGTTTTGACGCTCGCAAAGGACGCCTCGCTGCCTTGTTCGAGAAATCCCCGCGCGGTGTTTATGTATCTTCTAAAAAACGAGATGGGGTATGACAAAAGCCGGGAATAAAACAATCGCGGATTACGCGGATAACACAGGTTAAAAAATAAAAGGAAAAAATCAGTGTAAATCTGTGTAATCTGTGATTAAAAAAAATTATGGGAGAAATTTTATGGATTTTGCCAAACGAGTCTTCAAAAGCAGTGAAACATCGGGATTTATCGCGGAACATCTGCCTGTCAGGATTCCGCTTACCAATGGCGGTTTCGCGATTGTCGATTATGACGATTATCAAAAAGTCGCGAAGTACAAATGGTACGGCGCTAAAAATCATGGGAATATTTACGCAATGTCAACAACCGGAAAAAGCCTGAGAATGCACCGTTTAATTATGCCGCTCAGGAAAAAGGCTGCGAAATAGACCATTTTAACGGCAACGGTCTTGACAACAGAAAGGTCAATCTCAGATACGCCACAAAAAGGCAAAATGCGGCAAATAAGGGTGCATACTCAAAAAGCGGATTTAAGGGGATTCGCCGCGTAAGCCCCGACTTATGGCAGGCAGCTCTTGGCGTCGGGTTAGACAAAAAGCAGTGTTTAGGCAGTTATAATTCCCCCGGCATTGCCGCTGCCGTTTACGATATGGCGCACAGGATTTACGCGGGCAATTTCGCAAGGACGAATTTCGGCGCGGTTGTTGAAAGGGATAATCTCGCGGACTTTTTCGAGGCAATCGACCCGAACGAAATTTTTTCCGCCGGATTTTTAAAAAGAGAAAATGGAAAACACAGACATATCACATGCAGGCTCGGGGTATCGAAAAATACGAATGGAAAAGGCCTTTCTTTTAATCCCGCGGATAAAGGGCTAATCAGCGTTTATGACGTTCATAAACTACAATATCGTTTTTTACCTTTGGAGAATATCGTATGGATAACTATTCGCAAAAAGAAGTTTCTGGTGCTCCCGATACCGGAGAGTTCGCTAAAATCGACAAGTTCGGGGACATTGTTTGCCCTCACTGCGCGGCAAGACTCATCACGCCGCCCTGGGCAAGAGTTACAGCAGGGGTAGGCAGATGCACGCTGTGCAATCGGGTTTTCAACGTGAGCGCACAAGAATGCGCAGAGCGCAAATGAAAGAATTAAGCGGGGTTTCCCGGAGTATCGGAACTAACGGAACTTTATAAAATTTACGAGCCGACGGCAGCGAAATCCCACCCGCCGATAAGGTCTTTTCCGACAATGAGTTAAGAATCTTAAGCCAGGTCTGAGTTTTGAGTTGTTTTCCCTCGCAACCGTGGAATTTCTTCATTTTATTCGGAATGCCATAGTTAGCGGTAGCAAATATTAACCGGATATACTTTAGAAACAGAGCAGTTTAAAATAAGGCAATTCTTGACTTGCTTTTTTTGAACAAATATCGCATAATTTACATAATAAACTTAGAAAAGCTAAAGATTTCTTAGAAAATAAAGTTACTTTTGGCCGAAATAGATTATAATGGCGCTCGAAGAAAGGATAAAAATGGGAACAGATTTTTTATATGCAAGGCCTAGTTTTTGGGGCGGGATGGCAGAAGCAATAGATCTGTGTGGTGTTTTAGTGAGCGAATATAATCGTTCAAATACCCCAAATATTGCTGATTATCGTGCCCTTAGTTCTGATTGGGCTATAACCGGTATGGATATATCCAAAGCTACTGAACAATTTAAGACAATCGCTAATGTCAAAGCACAGTAATTCCTTATCCTCACAAAACCAGCAACCTCCAATGTCTAAGCAAGTAATTGCAATGCATCAGCAATTTCAGGGACCTTTACCACCACCCACAACACTAAAAGAATATAATGAGATTATACCTAATGGTGCTGAACGCATTATGAAAATGGCCGAAGAACAAAGTATGCACCGTAGAAGCCTTGAAACTAAAGCAATAAATACAGATTCGAGAAATAGCCTGTTGGGCGTTATATTTGCGTTTTTATTAGGCATAGCAACAATTATTATGGGCGGTATTGTGGTATTACATGGGCATGAGTGGTCGGGTTCATTTCTTGGGTCTGCGGGTTTAGTTGGCTTAGTTTCTGTATTTATTTATGGCACAAGAGAAAGAAGAAAAGAAAGACAAGCCAAAGCTAAAATGAATTGATTCTCTGGAAATCAAGCCACATTTGTTTAGATTCTTTTTTATTTTGTTTCGTGCTTCAGGCTCGGCATTTGTGGTTTAGCAATGGCGTCCGGGCCTCTTAAATAGTACGGAACTAAGCTCAGCGGGTCGGCAAATTCGCCCGCGGCAGCCTTTTCCCAGCCCAGAAGATGCACTTTCGATGCTAAAGGCCACCAGTATTTTTCGTCCAGAAACCTTATGAAATCAGCCTTGAAGCTGTCCTTATAATATACAAGCCCCTCACCGAGCAACCATAAAGGCCCCTGTTCATCCTTGAAATGTTCGATAAACTGCTCAGGGGTCATCAGGCTGTCGGGCAGGATTTTGTGCCATACTCCATCTCGATTTTCATACGCCGCCGCGAAAAACTGGCCACGTTTAGCGTCAAGAACGACACCTATTCTTGACAGGTTCGAGTCTTCGTTTTTCATATAATCATCGGCGTTGCGGGCAATTGTATCGAGGGTATCAATCGCGACAATCTTCGCTTTCGTGGCCAGGTGCATAGTTTTGGCAAAAGTAACAGAAATTCTCAGGCCTGTAAAACTACCTGGCCCAACAGAGATGTAAACCTGGTCTATTGATTTCGGCGTCTTGCCGTGCCGCTCCAGAAGACCGTAAATCGCAGGGAAAAGCTCTGCGCTGTGCTTCATCGGAGAAAAAAAAATTCTTTCTTCAAGTAATTCTTCACCGCACGCCAACGCAGTCGAACCCTTTCGACCCGATGTTTCCAGTACTAATATCAACGGTTTTGGGCTTATTTCCCCCTTACAAGGCGGGCGGAAAGCCTCTTTATCCTGCTCTGCATAGCCTGATTTGTCAGTATTTTTCTTCATTATTTTTCACTTAATTTACCGATTATTTTAACAGATTTTAAGAAGATATTATCGTTTAACTGTATAAAAAGCAAATTTTTCAGAGGGTTTTTTGTTATGGCCTTAAAAAGAAACGAAACAGCGTCCTCAACTTCACTTACCCCCGGAAAAGGTTTGGTTGTTTTTTCGGTGCTGCTTGCAACAGTTATTATGCCTGATGTTTCAATGGCTTTCTTCTGGAACTCCGGAGCAGCAGCGGGTAAACAGATGACGGATAAACAGCAGGTTGAAAGCCGTGTAGCCAAAGAATTGTATGAAGTTGGAATGAGACTGTACCAGCGGGACTTCTACATACAGGCGCAGCAGTACCTGCTCAGCGCACAGAAGCATCAAACGTATTTAACCATCGCAGAGCAGATGGAGTTAAGCAGGACTCTTAACGATACACGTGTGGCGTTAAGCGAGAGGGCCCCGATTCTTGAACATATTAGAATCTCCGAGACGCTTCTCAAAAATAGCGAATATCTAAAGGCTAAAGCGCATCTTGAATTTGTTAAAGATAAAAAAGTGCTTACAGTCGCCGAGAAAACGCGAATCGCTGAAAATCTTGCCCTTCTGGACGCTAAAATTGCCGACCGTAAAAAGGAGCTTGCCGCGCTTTATGACAGCAGTGTTGAATTATATAACGCGGGTCAGTTCGACAAGGCACGCGAGGGCTTCGTTAAAGTCGCTTCCGCCGGTCTTCTTGAGTCACGCCAGGGGATTTCCGCGGAAGACTACCTTTTAAAAATAAACGCGGCGATGATTGCTCAGGCCAAGCTTCCGCCGCCTGTGGATGACGGCACAAAGCCTGTCATCTCGGCTTTTGAAAGTCAATTGATTGAGCAGGTTGCCGGCGCCGATGTTAAGACAGCAGAACTCCTGCCGACTCAACAATCAGATGTCCCCGCGTCGCTCGATGCTGCCGGTCAGTTAACTGATAGAAACAATGTTACCTTCGAACCGCCTGTAAGCTGCAAAGAAAAACTTATTCGCAGTTATGCCAATGCCGTAGTCAAAGACGCGATGAAAAGCGTCGAAAATAATATCGTCGAGGGTAAGTTTTACTGGGCAAAAAAGGCTCTTCAGGAAGCCGGCGACGATTTGTCAAAGAATCGGGGATACATAGGAGAACAGCTTTTCAACAAATATATGGACGACTTGCAAAGGCTGAACCAGGAAATAATTGCGGGCAGGGCATGTTGGCTCGGGAAATCCGCCGTAATAACCGATTAAAAATCCGACATATTTCACTAATACTGACCACGCAGTTTTTCTGTACTTATTTTATCCGGCTGCATTAAAAAATAGCGGTACACTTCAGAAAATCCCCTTATCAGTAGCGCCATTTCGTATTTTTTGCGAAAATAATAAAAATAATTTTCTTGAAACAAATTGAAACAATATTATAATCCCGGCGGAAGTTTGGGTTTTCCGCTCTAATAATCAGTGGTATATAGGACCTAAACAGGTTACGGATGAGGATAAAATAGGTCAAAAGGCTGTAAACATTTTTTTTGCTTGCAAAAGTACCTAATTTCCCATATAATAACCATATCGAAATTACCTATTTTGAAAAAAGGAGATAGGTTTGTTGTTAGTTTGAGAAATCTTTTATAATCTTTGTTTCGGAGGGGTGTGATGAAATTGGTAGAGAAAACTATATTGAGGCAGGGTTTGTTGCTGGCTGTGCTGTCGGTTTTGGTCTTGACCGCGGTGTCAGAGAACGTTTATGCGCAAACAAGCGAACAGAACAAACAGAAAGTAGTCCGCCAGGTAGCTCAGCAGTACATTCAGGCCGGTACAAAAGCGTATCAGGCCGGCTTGTACGAAGAGGCTGAAAAATCATTTCTCTCTGCGCAAAACTATCAGGAATACCTTACCGCAGCGGAACGTGACAAGTTAGCCAGCTCCATTGATAAGGCTCATACCGCCGTTCTGGAAAGAAAGCGGATAACAAACTCTATTCAGCAGGCCAAAGAGATGGCTAAGCAGGGCCAGTCGAACGAGGCCAAAACAATGCTTCAGGGAGTTCAAACCAGCGAGTTTCTTACCGAGCAGGAGCGTCTGACTATAACAGATGAACTTGCGAACATAGAAAAACTGGCAGCCGTTGAAAAAACTATGTATCCGGTAAAACCGGAAGTTGGTCCAATAGTCGCCGTTGAACCCAATGCCATTAAAATAGTTGTCGTTGAGCCCAATGCTATTAAAGCTGCCGTTGAACCCAACACGATAGAGGAAAAACTCCTTGTTTCGCAAACACCGCAGGAAGCGCTTGTCGCAGAAAAGGGCGGTTATATTGAGACTATTATTCGCAAAAGAAATATCCTGAGAAGTCACACAAAGGCTGTTGTTAACGATGCCCTGGATAAATCGCAGGCTTTTATAGACCAGAAGGATTTCGATAAGGCAAAACTGGTTGTTGACGACGCAGAGCGAACTGTAAGAGAAAATCAAATGCAGTTAGGTGATGAGCTTTTCAAGGAATATATCGCCAAGCTTCAGGAAAAGAGCGGAACTATCGCTCAAAATCAAAAGAACTATGAAGATGAATTGCAGAGGAAAAAGCAAGAGGACGCCATAAAGGCGCAGGAAGAATATAGAACACGTATGGAGGCTGAGCGGGCTGGTAGAATTAACGAGCTTATGCAGTCCGCCCTGGCGTACCAGAAGCAGCAACGTTACGATGAGGCTCTCGGCCAGTTAGATAGCCTCCTGGCGCTTGACCCGCAGCATAATGAGGCCCTTATCCTTAAAAGTACACTTGATGACACGGTTAATTTCCGCAAACAGCTTGAGATTCAAAAGAAGTCTAGCGAGGAAAGATATAAACTTAACATGGAAGTTCTAAAGTCCGGCACACCATTCGCCAAAGAGCAGAGCTATTCGGAAGACTGGCGTGAAATAGACGCCAAGCGCAAACCTGAGGAATCAAAAGGCGAAGACCCCCTCAATGCCGCTGTTTATGACCAACTCAATAAACTTGTAGACCTTCCTGGCTTATCGCCTGAAATGTCCTTTAACGATGCTATCGAGTTGCTGAAAAATTCCGTTGCCCCGCCTTTGAAGATTTTCGTTAACTGGACTGATTTGCAGGAAAAAAATGTTCTGCCTACCACTCCTTCGGGAATGAACGCTATATCTCAGGTGTCTCTTACTACTGTCCTTGAACTGCTTTTGCAGTCTGTTTCAACCGCGGAGGCAAAACTTGCCTATACCGTTGATAAAGGTGTCATAAGAATTGCCACACAGGAAGCTGTACAGGAATCCCTCGAAACTCGAATTTATGATATTAGCGTACTTGTCGGACAACCTGCCAATTTCCGCAGCACAGGCGGCGGCACAGGCGGAACCAGTGGCGGCGGCGGCGGTGGATATGGCGGCGGTGGTGGCGGCGGCGGACAAGGTGGCGGCGGTGGCGGCGGACAAGGTGGCAGCGGAACGAGCTTTGTTGAATACTTCCCGGATGAAGAGACCCAAAAGTCCAGCGAAGAGCTTGATACCGAAGCACAGCTGCGAGCCGATAACCTGATATTGCTCATCCAGGAAACAATTGAGCCGGATAGCTGGTTTGATGCCGGAGGGACGGGGACTATAAAAATTTACGAGCGAAAGAAACTTATCGTATATCAAACTCGCAAGGTGCATACTGAAATTGAAAAACTTGTTAAAGGCCTCAGGGAACGCCTCGGACATCAGGTTTCTATCGAAGCCAGATTTCTCACAGTTGGCGAAAACTTCCTCGAACAAATCGGCTTTAACGTCAATGCCACACTCAATTCAAACGGAGCATGGGGGCCACGATGGGCGCCTCTTGATATAAAAAATTCTTCTTTGGATGGCGCATTGGTTGATGCGACGGATGTTTCCGGAAGTTTTGCTGAAGCTCTTTCAACCCAGGTTTCTGGCGGCTATGGAACAATACTCGATGATTTACAGGTTAGTTTTATTATAAAGATGACACAGGCTCATAAGAATTCCAAAACCGTTACCGAGCCCAAAGTTACTGTCCTTAGCGGTGAATCCGCCGTATTTCGTAACCAAAGGACGCTTCGTTATGCCCTTCCGCCGGATGTCGGCAGTTATGGCGGTACAGGTGGCGGCAGCACTTATAGTACACAGAACATCCAGCAAAATTATCAGTCGATTCCTATAGGAACGACATTGAGTGTAACGCCGACTATTACGCCCGACAAAAAACATGTTTTACTCAATATAACTGTCGAAAAAAGAGGTTTAATACGGTTTAATACACAGACATTTGATATACCAAGTACAACCGGTGAAGCGCCGCAGACTCTCACTGTAAGTCTCCCTGAAACCGAGATTGCCAGAGTTCAAACAAGGGTCAACGTACCTGACACGGGAACACTCCTGCTCGGCGGTCAAAAAGTCTTCGCCGAAAACGAGGCTGAGATAGGAACCCCGATTTTAAGCAAAATTCCCCTGTTGGGAAGACTCTTTAGAAACAACAGTTCAAGAAAAGACAACCAGGTACTGTTAATTTTGGTTAAGCCTACTATTATTTTACAGGAGGAAACAGACGCCGAAGCCCTTGCCGCTCTCAACGAAAACTCTAACAGGTAAACAGCAAAGGCGTTTTGGCCGAAAAATATTATAAATGGTACCTAAATCACGTTTTTAGGGTTAAAAAGTTGGTTTACAGCGAGCAAGGGGAGAAAAGAACGCTGAAAAACTGTTGAGAAAGTTAAGAGAGTGCTGGTCACTCTGGGAATATATTACAGGACTATGAAACCGTAATATTAAAATAAACGCTTAATTGTCGTGGAGATTATATCATGCTGCGAAAAACATATTTTTGGATGGCGTTAGTGCTTGCAATAGGAAGTGTCGCCATTGCAAAAAATTCTAATGCTAAAGTATTTTCCAATCCTCAAAAACTCGTCGATGCACAGAGTATGGTCGGTAAGTTCGAGAGCGGTGAGGATAAAATCAAGGTTGTTATTACTTTGGCTGAACCCGCCGAAATCAAGGGAAAGACGGATTGGAAATCTTTCCAGTCACGAGCCGAACGCCGTTCTAAGATAGCAAATCTCCAGAATCCGGTTCTTTCCTCAATGCTTCCATCTGAATTTAAGTTAAGACATCGCTTTCAAAATCTTGCGGGCTTTTCCGCTGAAGTTACAGCCGATGGTTTGAATAAACTTCTTAATGACCCCACCGTTGAATCTGTCGAACCGGTAATAATTCTTTACCCGCATCTGCGGCAGGGAATACCTTTGATGAACGCTTCTGTTGCGCGGAACTCTTTTAATGGGCAAGGGATAGCGATTGCCATTACCGATACCGGCATCGATTATACCCATCCTATGTTGGGCGGGGGCGGTTTTCCTAACAGCAAAGTTATTGGCGGTTATGATTTTGGCGACAATGACCCCGACCCTAAGCCGGTGGGCGATGAGGCACACGGTACTGCTTGCGCAGGTATCGCTGCCGGTAATGTAGGAAATGTGGGTGATTATGTTGGCGGAGTTGCTTATAATGCCAAATTGTATGCTTTAAAAATTACTCCAGGTTCAAGTGGAAGTGCCTCCAGTGATGATATGGCAGCCGCATGGGACTGGTGTGTAACTCATCAAAATGACAACCCCAGCTATCCAGATCATGGTTATAAGCACCAGCTTTGGGGGAGGTAAATATTCTAGTAGAGTCGCAGCGGATAATGCTTACCCCGCAATGACATCTGCCGCTAACATGGCCGTTGCTGCAGGTATTACCATACTGGCATCTTCCGGTAATGAGGCTTACACTGACGGCCTCTCCTGGCCGTCTGCAATGTCGAATGTTATCAGTGTCGGAGCCGTCTATGATGCTGCAATTGGAACAGCGGCATTTGCAATCTGCATGGATACGCAAACAGCGGCAGATAAAGTAACCTGTTATTCAAATACCGCTTCTATCCTTGACATTCTTGCGCCCTCACACAATGCTTATACTTCAGATATTTCAGGCAATGCCGGATATACAACAGGAGATTATTCCCCTGATTTCGGCGGCACATCCGCCGCCTGTCCTTACGCGGCTGGTGCAGTTGCATGCCTGCAGTCTGCCGCTAAGGCAAAAACGGGAAGTTATTTTACTCCCTCGGAGATTAGAGCAAAACTGGCCTCTACCGGCGTACCAATTACGGATACCAAAGTTGCAATCACCAAGCCAAGAGTAAATCTTGGCAGTGCAGTTAACAGTATCGCAGATATCGCTGCGCCTTTACCCAATCCGGCACAGTGGAGCATAGAGCCAAAAGCCACAGGCCTGCATACAATCGCTATGGAGGCTGTTACGGCGACCGATACCAGTGGTGTTCAATACCTGTTTGATTGCGTTACGGACCATAACTTCAGCGGTACTTGGCAGGACAGCGTAACTTATATAAAAACAAACCTTGCCCTTGGAACGACATATACTTTCCGCGTGAAGGCACGCGATAAATCGACAAATCAAAATCAAACAGGCTGGTCAACTTCACTATCGGCCACAACGGCAGCTGCGGTCGATAACCTCTCTCCTGCCCCGGATCCTGCACGGTGGGATAAAAAGCCCAAGAAGCTTTCCAGTCCAACCAGGATTCAAATGAAGGCAAAGACCGCCAGTGATGAAAGCGGCGTCCAGTATTCATTTAGATGCGTTAATACGACAAAACCTGGTATAGACCCAAGTACTCTCAATAGCAACCCGGTGTGGCAAAGTTCGGCAACATATACGGTATCGACCAATGTTGCCGACAATTATTCATATACTTTCCAGTGTAAGGCTAAAGATGGGCTTGGCAACGAAACCGCCTGGTCGGATATGGCCACTGTTACTCTCGGCACCTCAGGCAGCGGAAATGTCCTTAGTGTTCCTTCACCGTATAGCACCATTCGTTATGCGTTAAGTGTCGCAAGCAGCGGCGACATTATCGAGGTTAAACCCGGTGTTTATTATGAAGGAGACCTGGATTTCGGAGGCAATGCTGTTCTCTTAAGAAGCGTTGACCCAGGCAACAGTTCCGTTGTTGCATCAACAATTATCGATGTTCCAGCGACAGGTTCGGGCCTGGCCTCGGGTTCGCATCGTGCCTTTATTTTCCAGACCGGCGAAGGACGGAATAGCATTATTGACGGCTTTACAATCAGAAATGGTTATGTGTACGTTAATGGGTTTGACGGTGTTGGCGCAGGCGTAAGCGGTACAAATGGTATGGATGCACTCGGCGGTGCGATATATTGTACAGGCAGCAGTCCAACTATTCGCCGATGTGTTATTACCGATTGTATCGCAAGAGGCGGCGACGGTGGTGATGGTGTGAACGGCTCAAACACGGGAACAGACCCGATGCCTGACGGCGGCTGGGGCGGCCAGGGCGGCGGGGCATTTGGCGGCGCCATCTGCGTTGACGGTGGCGGCAGCCCGCTTATAGAAAGTACTACCATAATCGACTGCTGCGCAATATCCGGCGCCGGTGGTAACGGCGCCAACGGTACAAATGCCACGGCTACTATCCAGGCGGGTGCCGGTGGCCGGGGTGGTGACAGCGGGGCGGTATGGGGCGGCGCAATTTATTGTGGCCCGGCGAGTAATATTGATATTAATAATTGTTCCATCTCAGATAACCTGGCCTGGGCTAAGTATGCTCCGGGGCAAGGCGGTAATGGCGGCAATGACAATACAACTTTCCCGGGTGATGGGCCTGACGGGTCTAATGGTGGCGGATATCCCGGATATGGCGGCGGCATTTCCTTGAGTTTTGCAACAATAGCAAATAGTACCTTCACAAATAATACGGTATTTGCTGCCATGCCCAATCAGTCTATGTACTTTATCTCAGGCGGTTTCGGAGGCGGAATCTATTGCGACGAGTCCGCAAATGTTATTTCCGCAGATACAACTATTTCAGGTAATCTAACCATAGGCGATGGCGGCGGTTTTTATGCCGCTCACGATGGAATCATTACTTTAACCCGTTGCGATATTACAGGCAATACCGCACTTTCGGCAGACAATGGCGCATATCCAGGCAACGGCGGCGGTATATTCGCCGGTGACATCTTAAATCCGCTTAGCACCACCGTCAATATTACTGATTGTAATATTAGTGTAAATACAGCCTACGGGCAGGGCGGCGGTATGTACGCTGAGGAAGTCGTTTTAACTATGGATACTTCATTCGTTAATAATAACGTCGGCAAGCATGGAAACGGAATATACGGATTCAACTGCCAGGCAGACGTCAATAATTGTTTATTTAAGAATAATACTTCACTGGAAGAGGCCTGTTCCGGCGGCGCATGCTCCTGGTATAACACAGCAATTACGATGAGGAATTCCCTAATAACGGGCAACAACGCCTCCGGTTCGGGCGGAGCGCTCTTCTTCGATGGTCATAACTCTCCGCAGAAAGTTGTCAATTGTCTTATTACCGATAATACCGCATATATCGACGGCGGCGGCATTTCGTCTAATATCGGCGCAACAGTTACGCTTTCCAATTGTACAATCGTGAACAATACCGTTACAGGTGCCTTCGGCAGCGGCGGCGGTGTAAGCAGCGCAGAGCGATGGGCTTATGTCGCCATAGAGAGCAGTATCCTTTGGAATAATACCGTCGCAGGTTCAGCGTATGTCAGCGGCAGCCAAATTGCCGTTGGTACGCCTTTGGGTTCAGACCCTTATGACGGCGGGCCGTATGCAGACGTTGACGTAATGTACAGCGACGTACAAGGCGGCGAAGAGGGTGTTTACCTTGAAGATGAACCGAACACCGAGATATGGTGGAATAACGGCAATATCGCCGAAAATCCGCTGTTTGTGTCCCCTGATGTTAACGAACCGGCATATTATCTCAGCCAGATTGCTGCAGGACAGTTAATTGACAGCAACTGTGTTAATGGGGGTGACCCGGCTTCTGCTTTTGACTTTACCAATTATACCACACGAACCGACTTTGTTGCGGATACAAATATTGTCGATATGGGTTATCATTATAAAGCCGCGGCAGCAATACCTAAATATACTCTGAAAATCAGTGTTATCGGTGACGCCAGTGGTGGAAGCTTAATTGCGCAGGCCGGAGGCTCGGACGCATTTAGCATCACTGCGCCGGCCACAAGACTTGTTAATCAGGGTACAACAGTCAAACTTGTCGCACAGCCTAACCCCGGTTACTTCGTAACCGCCTGGAGCGGGACCGACAATGATACGATTATGGATGTTAATAACAATACTGCAACAATGAATAGAAACAGAACTGTTACTGTAGATTTCCATAAAGCAAGAATGATTTTTGTGCCTGCGCAGTATCCTGATATTGAAGCGGCAATAACGGCTGCAAAAAACAAAGACACTATTGTTGTAAGCCCGAAATCTGATGGGACACCTTATGTGGTCAGCGATAGAGATGGTTTCGATTTTAAAGGCAAACATGTTACTTTAATCTCCGACCGGAGATACCCGAGTGTTGTTATAGACTGTCAGGGGAGTAAGGCAAGTCCGAGACGTGCCTTCCAGTTCCACAGCGGTGAAGGCATGGATACCGTAGTCAGCGGATTTACAATTCAAAATGGTTTTATGACAGGACCTCGCGGCCTAAATGGCGTTGTGCCGCAGCCTGGTGACCCGTGCGATCCGAATATTGTCTCTGCCTTCGGCGGCGAAGATGTCTTCGGAGACGGTTACGGTGGTGCTATTTACATTAATGACAGCAGCCCAACAATCGAATACTGCAAATTTATTAACTGCGCCGTAGCAGGAGCTGTCGGCGGCGATGGCGCAAACGGTGCAGACCAATATAACAGTAAAAAAGAAGGTCAGGCCGGCGGACCGGGCGGAACCGGAACCGGTAATGGATATGGTGGTGCTATTTACGTTAACCCTAATAGTAATCCCGTAATCAGGTATTGTGTGTTTAGCGGCAACTTTGCTCACGGCGGACTCGGCGGCGATGGCGGCAACGGCGGCAATTCCTCCGGTTCAAGTGTCCTTGCGGGCAGTGGCGGCGACGGCGGCAACGGTGAAGGTTTTGGCTATGGGGCCGCTATCTATATCGCTGATGGTGTCAAAACCACTATCCTGGACTGCAATATGGAACAGGGTACAGCATCCGGCGGTGTCGGCGGTCTGGGAGGTAATGTGGGTTCAGGCAGTCTGATTGAAAGTAATAAACAGGTGGTTTTCACGGGCTTCGACGGGTACAATCTGGGTGTTGGTTATGCTGGTGCCGTGTTCTCAGGAAAGAATTCTGAGCCTAATTTTGTAAATTGCCTCATTCTGCAAAACAGGTCAAGGGGATGGGATTGGCAGAAAAATACTTTTTCGGCCGGCGGCGCGTTATACTGCGATGTCAATTCTTTGGTTACGATTAAGAATTGTGAATTTAACGGCAACTTTATAGGCGATACGTATGAGGAATTGACCGCAGGATTAGTTAATGTCGTAAGTGGCCCCGGTAACGGCGGCGCCTTGTATTGTGCCGATGATGTCAATATAAACGTCACTGACTCTCACTTCATCGGAAACAACAATAACTCCGCTTTAATTTACTATGAAACTGGGGGCGGAGGACTGCCGAATCGGGAAGGATATAATGACGGCGGCGCTATTTACTTTAAAGCAGGCGGAGCCGCTAAAATTACAAATTGCAATATAAGCGGAAACAGCGCCTATCTCAACGGCGGCGGTATTTATCATAAGGCTAAACCGGTCACGATTAAAAATACCGCCATCAGCGGAAATAAAGCCATTTATGGTGACGGCGGCGGTTTCTATTCTTACGACCCGAATACAACGGCAGCTTTGACGCTTACAGATTGCACCATTTCCAAGAATACCGCTAACATTAACGGCGGCGGTGTCTTCTGGAGAAACTTTGATGCCGTTGTTACGAACTGCTACTTTATCAGCAATCAGGCGCAAGTGCCGGCGGACTTTATCTTGTCGATAGCACTGAGACATCCGATATGAATGAATGCGTCATTAACGGCAACACCGCCTCAGGCCAGGCCGCGGGCGGCATCTGGGCGACAAATACACCAATGAAGCTGCATAACTGTACATTTAATGCCAATACAGTGACAGGTGAAAACGGAGTCGGAGGCGCATTGAATATCTATGGCTCATTGAATTACTATAGTGATTCTCCGTATATCTTCAACTGCCTTTTTACGAAGAACACCGCATCCAATACCGGCGGCGCGGTATCTTTATCTTCTTATGCAGACCCGAATATTGTAAATTGCACCTTTGCCGACAACCAGGCCGCTGTTAAGGGCGGCGCAATCTACTCCTCAGGAAATTCCAGGGCAAAGATTTTTAATTCCATATTCGCAAACTCGCTTAACTACGCGATATATAAGGAAACCGGGCTGGGCAAAGTATATGTTACATACTGCTATTTCTGGAATTTGCCGGCCAAAGTTTACGGCAGCGGTTTCTACCTCTATAATGTACCTTTTGCCAACTGGAATAACGCTCAGTTTGACACTTTCTCTCAGCAATTTGCGACAGGGTCTCTTGGTAATTATTATCTCACCAAACCCCCGCCATACATTTGCATTGACGGCGGACTCGGTTCGGCTCATCTGTGGGGGCTGGATACCAGAACCTCGCAGCCGGATAACACTCTCGATTCCGGGGTTGTAAATGCCGGTTATCATTATTCCGCCGCACCGATTCAGTATCAATTGACCGTTAATGTTACAGGCGGAGTAGGCACTGTCGATGTTTCTCCTGCTACCCCGAACGCAAGCGGCTATTATGCAGGTACTATGATTGCTCACCGCCAAACCCGGCGCAGGCTCACGCATTAAGGCGTGGGGCGGCACCGAAGACGATTCCTCGAAGGAATTAAACAACTTTGTCGTTATGAGCGCAAATAAGGTCGTTTCTGTCGAATTTGAATTAGTAAGAACAATTCGAGTACCGACTGATTACGATACAATCCAAAAGGCTATCGATGCTGCCGGCGAAGGAGACCAGATTGTTCTTGCTCCCGGTGATTATCAGCATCCCGGTTACGAGCATCAATTTGTTGGACCACATCTCGGAGGTATATCTATCTGGGGTAAGAACCTTACAATTACTACCGCTAATCCGGACAGCCCGGAGTTAACCAGATTGCAGGGAATTTCGATTGATATTCGCAGCGTCGGGCCTGAAACTGTTTTGAGTGGTTTTACAATGCACGATTTTGGCTGGGGTGCTGGTGATGGTGTAAGTCCCAAAGATGGAACGGGACTGCCCGGCGAGAATGGCGGTTCGATTAAAGCCGGTGCAATAAATATTTACAATGCTTCGCCAACATTAAAAAATATTGTCATAGATAACGTATCTATTCAATCTGGAAGCGGAGGAAAAGGCGCCGATGGCGGCCAGGGACATATCAACGGCGGCAATGGCGGTTGGGCCGGAAGCGCCTACGGCGGTGCTATATTTATGCTGAACAGCAACCCGACTTTTAAAAATGTAAAGTTCCTCAACTGTGCGGCTTACAGCGGCGACGGCGGCAAGGGCGGCGACGCCCTCAGACCTAGTTCCGGCTATGGCGGCAGAGGCGGGCAGTGGGAGTTCAAGGAACACGATGAAAACTGGTGGAAGGATAGAGGCCTTGAATGGCTCTTCCCTGCGAATAAATACGGATATGCGAGATTTAACGCGATTTATGATTTCGAAAACGACCAATGGATTCCGGTAAGTTACGAAGGAACTTATGATGATTACTGGCTCTTTACCGCTATGGGCGGAGCCGTCTATATTGATACAAACAGTAATCCAACTTTCACAGATTGCATCTTCTCGAATAATAAAACAGTAAGCGGTTTCTGTGGTGTTGGTGGACAACATGGATTCCCGCCGTCACCTTTCCCCTGGCCTGACAGGCACGCGAGAATACAGAGCTTTGGCGGCGCGGTTTATTGCGAGCCAGGCTCTTCGCCGGCGTTTACAAACTGTGCCTTTTCAGGCAACTGGATAGACAGCAACGTTCCGACGAATCAGTATGACGCTCATATTACCTATGGCGGCGCTCTTTGCTTCAGGCACTTTGACGCCGGATACAAAAAAAGGCAATATGAAGCTTATAAACTGCACCTTCACAAATAACAAAGCCGCCGAAGGCGGCGCGGCCTACTGGTCCGATGTCGCAACAACCGTTATGGACTGCAACTTCACCGGCAACATCTCATACGAAGGAGGCGCAGTATTGTCCAGCAACAGCGTGCCTGTGATTATCGGCAGTAAGATTAACAGGAATAATGCCGGTTATGTCTATGAGCCGAATGCAGCCAGAATACAGACTGTTTCTGTTGGGTCTAAAGAGCCTGATACAATTACAATTGGCCCACCACAATTTGATATACGCGGCCTGGGCGGCGGTATCTTCTGCTCAACCTCGCCCGCCAATATAGGCGATAGCATGTTCAAATACAATACCTCCACAGGTTCAGGCGGCGGTGTGTATGCTTTTGGGAACCTCTCGTCGATGGATGCCGACTACAACTCGGTTGTGATTAACAACTGTCTGTTATATGGAAACTCCGCCGCGATTGACGGCGGCGCTGTTCAGCCTCTTATAATACTAAAGTCTATATTCAGAACGCTACCGTTACCGCGAATAAGGTTATAGGAATTCCGCATACCGATACTTCTCCGGATATAGACGGTTACGGCGGAGGCATTTCCGTCACCTATAACAGTCATGCCAACCTGATTAACAGCATTGTCTGGGGCAATACCGCAAGCAAGCTCAAAGGCAGAGGAATCGCAGTCGGCGCTTATGACCCCAACGGACTGTATAACGTTAAAGATGAATCCGTGATGTTTGTCTCTTACTGCGACATCTGGGGCGGACAGCAGTTTGCCTTTATCAGACCTCCGCTCGGCGGATGGAAAGGCGGCACTCTTATCTGGCAGCCCGACCCAAATAACCCTGACGAGTCAACCAATATGCACGGCACCAGTCTCAACGATCCGATTTTTGTCGGAATTGATGGCCTTGGTGAGAATTATCAGTATTATCTTAGCCATAACGATACTAATGACGCTAACCAGGTTTTCAACAGTCCGTGCATCGACAGAGGTACAGGCGATGCTAACGACCTGCCTCTCGGACGGTATCGTTATAGCACAAGAACTGACAGCAAAAACGACGTTAATGCGCTTGATATAGGTTTCCACTATTACAAGAACGGCAGGTTTGAACAAGGCGACCTCGATTTCGATAGCGTCGTTGATAATAATGATGCCATACAGCTTATGCTTTACTGGCTACAGGAATGTACATTCCCAGGCTGGTGCGATGGAGCAGACCTCAACCTTGACGGTTTCGTCAATTTTGCCGATTTGGCTATCCTTTCAACATACTGGGGCGCAGGCGATGTAACACCTCCTTCACCGGACCCGATGACCTGGGAAATACTCCCAGCGTCCAATAGCCAGACAACCGTCAGTATGACCGCGACACAGGCCTTTGATAATTCTGGCCAGCCTGTGCAATACTACTTCAAGTGCGTCTCAGGAGGCGGACACGACCGCGACTGGAGTACCGATAGAACATATACGGATACCGGTCTTGCGCCGAATGTTGAATATGGTTATAAAGTAAAAGCTCGCGATATTACGGACCATAATACCGCTTGGTCGTTTCCAGTCTATGCCGTAACAGGTGAAGATACTACCCCGCCGAGTCCAAACCCGATGCAATGGTACTATCCGCCTTCTTCCAGCGGCCCGACTTCCATTACTATGACCGCTGTAACAGCCACAGACAACTACGGCGGCGCGGTGGAATATTTCTTCGAGCGATATTCCGGCGGACCGGTTGTAAATAGCGGCTGGCAGGCAAGCACTACCTGGACAGATTTGAATCTAACTATTGGCACCACATACAGTTACAGAGTTAAAGCCCGTGACGTTAAAGCTGATCCCAATTTCAGCAATGAAACTGACTGGTCGCCTGTTATGTCCGCTGCCCCGGGAGTTGACCAGACTCCGCCGGTTCCCAACCCGATGACATGGGAAGTTCCGCCTGCGGGCAACGGCGGCTCAGGAATTACTATGGTCGCCACGCAGGCCTTTGACAGTTCCGGCTCTGTTGTTGAATATTACTTTGAAAACTTAACTGACAGCAACCATAACAGAGACTGGAGCACCAACAGAACTTACATTGACACGGGCCTCACCCCCTCAATCGCGTATTTCTACAGAGTACAGGCTCGTGATGCCAGCGACAACAGAACCCAGTGGTCTGAAATTAGAAGCGCGCAGCCCAATGGCGATTTGGTCCCACCGATTCCAAATCCGATGGATTGGACTGTTTCACCCACTGGCTATACCGATACTTCGATAATAATGAAAGCTGTTGATGCCAATGATTTGTCCGGCTCGAACGGTTGAATACTACTTCGAATGCACCTTTGGCAGCGGCCACTCTCGTGGCTGGAGCACTGACCCCAATTACATCGACACCGGCCTGACTACCGGTCAGCAGTATGGTTACAGGGTAAAAGCCAGGGATGCCGCACATAATGAAACAGGCTTATCGGTCGTCGGTTATGCTATCGCCCGTGATGATTTTGCGCCGGCACCTGATCCAATGGCATGGGCTCTTGGCGGCGAACCGCTCGTTATCAACGCGAATACTATTAAAATGAAAGCTGCTACTGCTACAGACCCAAGCGGTGTTGAATACTACTTCGAATGTACATCTGACCCGGCGTTCTCCAGAATCTGGCAGGATGATCCGAACTGGACCGGAACAAATTTCCTGGCCAATACCATATATACTTTCAGGGTAAAAGCCAGAGATAAATCCGCTCAGCACAACGAAACTGTTCCGTCAATAACGGTTACTGTTACGACTTCGGGTGTAGTTCCGCCGGTTTCGCAGGCCCCGACGCCCAACCCGATGACCTGGGAAGTGACCCCGACAAGAACAGTTGTTAATGGGCTTAACGGATACACTATGACTGCTAGTACCGCGACTCCGCCTGCCGGTGCCGCTGGTGTTGAGTACTTCTTCGAATGCCGAACTCTCAGCGGCAGCAGTACACCGTTTAACAGTAATTGGCAGGCAAGCCCGGTGTATGCGATTACTACGGGGATAAATATGTTCAATTACAAATTCCGTGTAAGAGCGCGTGTCGCCGGCAGTAATGACCAGGTAACCTGGACAGCTTTCTCCGACTGGTCGTATCCTATTCCTTGAGAATAATCGCCGTTAAGACCGCGATACCCCTTTCTGTGGTCGAAACGATGATTAAGCGTTTGGCCCCGGCTTAAACCCGGGGCTTTTTTTATTTCACCTTGCTTTTTAAGGCTTCATAGCCGTAATACGCAAAGAGATGGTCAAGAATAACCATTGCCGTATAGTTTTCAGCCACAGGCCATATTCGCCCAACAATTGTCGCGTCCCGCCTTGTTATAGCCGCCAAATCCTTATTCTCAAGCGTGTATTTATCAACCGTTTTTTGCGGCTTATCTATCGTCGGCGTCGGCTTTACCGCAAGTTTCACAATTATCGGTTGACCCGTTGAAAGCCCACCCGTAATTCCCCCCGCATTATTCGACTCGAAAATAACCTTGCCGTCTTTCGAACGCATCTGGTCATTGGATTGCACCCCTGTCATATCTTTGACCGCGAATCCCGCACCAATTTCAACACCCTTAACCGCGCCGATGCCAAGCATCCTGCCCAGTTCAGCGTCAAGTTTATAAAACATCGGCTCGCCCAATCCCGTCGGCGCACCTGTTACCACAACCTCAACAACACCTCCGCACGAATCCCCTGTCCTGGCGATTCGGTTCGACGCCTCAAGCATCGCCTGTGCAGCATCAATATCCGGACAATTCAAAATATGATGAACTCCGTATTTCTCCCGCACTGCATCCGCCTTCATCCGTGGTGCCTTGTCGCGTATCGCCTCTATTTCCTGCTCAATCTCGGCTAAAATTTTCGCTTTTTCAAGAAACCGCATTTCCGGCGTTATTCGCCCTTTAACATAAATTTCCTGGTAAAACGGGTCGAGGTCATGCCGCATCTTTTTATAATCATTGGTAATCTTAAAAGCTTTCCCATGGTCGATTTCCGGGCATCTCACCCCCGCCAGTTCCTTGATGTATGAAAATACCTCAATCCCGCATTTCTTCAGAATCTTTTTGGCCACGTAACCCGCCGCAACTATCGTCGCTGTATATCGCCCGCTGAAAAACCCCGCCCCCACAGCGTCATCGTCTGGCCCGTACTTTACAAAAGATGCATAAGAAGCATGCCCCGGTCTTGGCGTCCGGTTCGTGTCCTGGTACTGCTTGATATGAACGAAATGCCGGTCAAGATTCGGAATCAAAATCGTCAGAGGCGTTCCATTCGTATGGTTCCTGTTCCCCGCGTTCTCTATCGTATCCGCCGCATTAAGCCCCGTATAAATCACAGGCAAATCAGGCTCCTTCCGCGGACTCGACAGCTCATCCACTCCGGGCTTGCGCAGCAGCAAATCGCCGTAAATTTCCTGCTCTGTCAGCAGCATCCCAGGCGGATTACCCTGCACCACCGCCGTCAATCCGTCCTGATAAGAGCCGCCCGCTATCGTTACCTGAAAAAACCTTCCTATATGGCAACCTATCATTGTCTTCTCCTGCTATTCGAGTTTCATTTTAGCGCCGACACTTTCCATAAGCTCAACGTAATTCGGAAACGTTACGCTCATCGCCTCAGCCGTATCGATACTGCAAACTCCATCGATACCCATCGCCGCCAGCGACATCGCCATCACAATCCGATGGTCGCCTCTGCCGTCAAGTTCCGCCGCTCTCGGCTGACTGTGCCGTATTATAAGCCCGTCCGCCAATTCTTCAACATCAACATTTATTTTTTTCAACTCTTCCGCCATACACCTTATCCGGTCCGTCTCCTTGGCCCGCGCCTGAGGCACATTCACCAGCCGCGTCTGGCCCTCCGCAAACGCCGCCGTCACCGCCATCGCCGGCAAAGCGTCAGGCGTCGCGTTCATATCAATCTCCACCCCCTTTAATCTGCTCGCCCTGACCTTCACTGCACCTTTCTCAATCCTAATATCCGCCCCCATCGCCCTCAAATAATCAACCACCGCCTTATCAGGTTGACTATCCGAAAAATCCAGCCCAAGCAGCGTCAATTCATCTTCCGCCAGCAGCGCACCAGCGCAAAGAAAAAATGTCGCACTTGAAAAATCCGCCGCTATCGCCTCATCAAAAGCCCTGTAACTCTGCCCGCCTTTGACAATAAACTTCCGCATCCCGTGATTCTCATACTTAATCTCTTGCCTATCCAGCCAGTCCAGCGTCATCTGCGCATAGCCCGGCTCATTCAGCAGCGTTACATCTATCTCCGTATCGCCAGCCGCGAGCGGCGCACACAACAAAAGACTCAACAAATACTGGCTCGTTGACGCCGCTATAGAAGTCCTGCCCCCCTTGATTTGACCCGTTATCGCCACTGGCGCCTTGCCGTTGTTTTTAAGACTCACACACTTTGCTCCCAGCTTATTCAACGCCTCCAGTAAAGGCCCCACAGGCCTGCTCTGCGTCTGTGCATCGCCCGTAAGCGTTATCGTCTGGCCCTGCTTTATCAGTCCCGCAGAACCTATCGCGATATTAAGCGTTGTCCCCGAGTTGGCTACGTCCACGGTTTCCTTCGGGATTTTGATTTCGCCCCCTGTCCCCGTAACCTTCCACGCCCTTGCATCCGTAGTATCTATCTTAGCCCCCATCGCCCGGTAACACGTTACCGCGCTTCTCGTGTCGTTCGAATCCAGCGGACTGCGAATAACGCTCCGCCCTTTAGCCAATGCCGCAATAGCCACCGCCCGGATAGTATGCGACTTTGAACCCGGAATGGCCACCGTCCCCTTTAACCGCGATTTTTCTACTTTCAGCTTCATTCTAACCCTTTTATTAATCACGGATTACACGGATTTTACAGTTTTTTATTTAATCAATATCATTAGCGTAATCAGCGTTTAAATATTTTTCCCCAATTTTTACCAGAAAACCCACCGAATTAAAAGTTTTTTTTGACCCGATTTTTTCATTCTTCCACCGACAATTAAAGATACCAGGCACGAGCGACAAACAGCGAGACACGAAATTTATTTTTTTAAAAAAATGAAAAAATTTTACAGATTCCTTTTGACATACCATATATTGTGTTTAGAATTGGATTCGATAACAAGATAAGCCGTTGTCTTTAAGTTAAGAAAATTTTTGGTTTGTTTTTTTAGAGGCGGGGTTCAGCCGGTGAGATGTCCGTATTGTAAGGAAGACAGCGATAAAGTGGTTGATTCGCGTTCGAGCGACAACGGCAGGATGATTCGGCGCCGACGTCAATGCCTGAGTTGCAAAAGGCGATTTACCACTTATGAAAAAATCGGCGAAAGCTCCAAACTCACCGTTGTCAAAAAAGACGACTCGCGTGTTCCTTATGACAGGGATAAAATTATCGGCGGTCTGCAAAAGGCATGTTACAAAAGACCCGTATCCGCCGAGCAGATACAGTTGATTGCCGACAAGGTTGAGGAAGACATATTTCGCAGTTTCGACAAGGAGGTTTTCTCTTCTTTTATCGGCGAAAGCGTTATGAAGCATCTTCGTGGAGTTGATAAGGTTGCGTATATCCGTTTCGCGAGCGTGTACCGCGATTTTAAGGATGCAGGCGAACTCATCAGCGAGGTTACCGCGGTCATCCAGGAAACGGATAATACCGCTCACCCCAAACTCTTTGAAGGATAAAAAATAATAAAATTGTTGCCGCTGAAAAAAACGGCTGTATACTTAGAATAGAAATTGATTTTGCAGGGAGGCAAAAAAATGGTGACGAAAGAACAGCTTAAGGTCGTAAAGTCGGATGGAGGCAGTGAGCAATATCTGCACACTAAAGTTATCGGTGCCATCAACAACGCCCTAAACAGCGCCGGTGAACCTGATATCGGTGTTGCCGAGGAGCTTGCCGAGGTGGTAACGTATTTTCTGTATAATAAGCATGGCCACGACTCTATTTCCAGCAATGAAATTCTTTCTATTATAAAGGCGGTACTCACAGGCGCAAGGTACGAAGACGCCGCTGTCGCGTTAAATGAGCATTATTATCTTCGCAGACTTAAACGCAGCCGAATAGAGGTTGTCAGTGTTGACCTGTGCGATTTGACCGATGCCGAGACACTTTGGGGTGACGGCACCGCCGGACACAGAAACCGCTGGGACAAATCAAGAATCGTCGCCGACCTGATTACCAAAGGAAATATCGATTACCATACCGCCCGAACAATTGCCGCCATCGTTGAGGAAAAGGTCATCGCTATGGGGACTTCAGTTATTTCTACCAGCCTGATTAAGCAGCTTGTCCTGACCGATACCGCCGCAATCCTCCGCGCTCAAAACCAGCTCCAAATCACCGCGACGGCTTAAATATTTTTTGGGCTATAAACTTACAATCAAACTGTAAAGGTCTATCTTTGATTATGGAAACAGGAGTTCTGTTTAATTTTTTCGAATCAATCTTCTGGATTATCCTGTCTTTGTTATGCGGGTTCAATTCCCTCAATTCCACTAATGCCTTTAAAAAACTGTATTTTACTGCATACTTGTTATTGCTGCTTTTCGGATGCTCGGACATAATCGAAATGAAAACTGGAGCATGGTGGCAGCCGTGGTGGCTGCTGGTTTGGAAAGCAATATGTATTGTTGGTTTAATAAGAACTTTTTTGTGGTATCTAAAAGTCAAAGCTAAAACTTGCGAATCAAAGAAAAATTGTATGGAAAAGTAAGAAATTGCAAATTAAGATTCAGTGTCTTTGAAACTATTATTTTGGGATAATCTTATGGAAGGCCTGTTATTTATCCTGTTCGCCTTGTTGGTCGTCGGGTTCATCATATATGGCTTCTACGCCTCGAATAAGAGGCGAAAGGAACTCGCCGAATGGGCTTTAGGCAAAGGTCTGACGTTTACCACCGGAAATGACCACGCCTTTGATTCCAGATTCCCCAACTTTAACTGTCTGCGGAACGGCCATGACCAATACGCTTACAACATTATGCAGGGTGTTCTTGACGGCAGAGAGTTTATAGGCTGCGATTACCATTATGAAACCGGCTCTGGCAAGAACAATACCCAGCACCATTTTTCACTCATCATTACTAAAAGCCCCATTCTGCTCAAGCCGCTTCTTATTCGCCCGGAAAATATCCTCGATAAAATAGCTGAATTTGCGGGCTTCAACGATATCGACTTCGAATCAGCGGAATTCAGCAGAAAATTTTATGTCAAATCCTCCGACAAAAAATGGGCCTATGACATAATTCATCAGCAGACGATGGAATATCTTCTCGCTTCGCCGGCGTTTTCGATACAGTTCGATTCGCTGTTCGCAATCGTCTATCGCGACCGCAAATTTTCAACCGCAGATTTCGACGCTGCGGCCAGTCTCATAAACGGTGTTTTCGAGCGTATCCCCGAATACGTAATCCAGAATCAAAAACTTCATTCGGTATAAAGGATTGAATTATGCAGGAACATATTGGATTGATAATCGTAATCGCCGTTATCGCGGTGCCGCTTATATGGGTCATTGTTACCTATAATAATCTCGTCAAACTCAGGTATTTTTGCGCAAACGCATGGTCGCAGATTGATACGGAACTTAAACGCCGCTACGACCTCATTCTCAACCTCGTTGAAACGGTCAAAGGTTACGCCGCTTATGAACGTCAGGTTCTTCAGTCCGTAACCGATGCCCGTGCAAAAGCGGTGGCTTCGACAGGCTCGCCCGCCTCGCAGGCAAAAGACGAGAACAATCTTATTATGTCGCTGCGTCAGCTTTTTGGGGTCGTGGAGAATTATCCCGACCTCAAGGCCTCGCAGCAGTTTCTCAAACTCCAGTCTGAGCTAATCAATACCGAGGACCGCATCCAGGCGGCCAGACGTTTTTACAACGGCAACGTCCGTGACCTTAACACAATGATACAGTCGTTTCCATCGAATATTATCGCGAGTATGTTCGGCTTTATGTTGAACGAATTTTTCGACATCGAGGACACTGGTCTTCGTAACGCCCCATCAGTCTCTTTCGGCGGATAGAACGGTTTAGCTCTCCTTGACAATACTTTTAGCTGAACAGAGCCTCGATGAATTTGGCAGGGTCGAATTCTGCTATATCTTGCGGCGTTTCGCCCAGGCCGACAAACTTCACCGGAATATTTAGCTGGTCCCTGATTGCGATAACAATTCCGCCTCTGGCCGTACCATCGAGCTTGGCAAGAAATATGCCTGTAACGGCTATTGCCTGCGTAAATAATTTCGCCTGTGAAATGGCATTTTGTCCCGTAGTTGCGTCCAGAACAAGCAGTACCTCATTGGGAGCGTCGGAAATTTTTCGGGCGACAACATCACGAATCTTCGTAAGCTGTTTCATCAGGTCTTTTTGTGTGTGCAGTCTGCCGGCGGTATCGAGAATAAGATAATCAGCCTTTCTCGCGACGGTTGCCTCGCAGGCGTCAAAGGCAACCGCCGCGGGGTCTGCCCCGCTTTTGTGTTTTATGATTTCAACGCCGATACGCTCCGCCCAGATGCTTAGCTGCTCAACCGCAGCTGCGCGGAATGTATCGCACGCCGCCACGATAACTTTTTTATTGTCCTTGCTTAATATGTAAGCGAGTTTGGCGATGCTTGTCGTTTTGCCTGTGCCGTTTACGCCAGCGACAAGAATGACCGTCGGCGGATTAGCCGCTGTTTTCAGCAGGCTGTCCCCTTGCGGCCAGTAACTTTTCATATGTTCCTTAAGAAAAGGCAGAACGTCACTGGTTGTCGCGATTTGTCTGCTGGCATACGCCTGCCGCAGTTCCAAAATCAGCTTCTCCGTCGTCTCAACCCCGATATCGTCACTGATTAGCGTCTCTTCGAGTTTATCGAGGAGTTCATTATCTATGTTTCTGCCTATGCTTAGTATAGCCGATAACGATGAACTGATTTTAGCCCGCGTTTTGCCGAGCCGCTCTTTTATATATTCCGCTGTTTTACTGAATATTCCCATAATCTTTATTTTTCTCTTTCGAGTAATGATGTTGTTAATTTTCTGAGCATATCCGCTTTCTCGCCAAATGGTTTCAAAGCCGCTATCGCTTCATCGGCAATTTTTGCGGCAAGTGCTTTGGATTTATCCATCCCCATCAAAGATGGATACGTCATTTTGCCCGCCTTGATATCTTTACCAGCGGTTTTGCCCAACTGCTCGCTCGACGCGCTGACATCGAGAATATCATCGGCAATCTGAAAACCCAGGCCGATTTTTAACCCATACTCACCGAGCAACTTTAATTCCTTTGCCCTTGCGCCGCCTGCGATTGCGCCCATCAGTGCCGCAACCCGAAACATTTTGGCCGTCTTATTGATATGTATATATTCGAGAAGCTTTTTATTGCCCTTGATATTTTCAGCCTTCAAATCCGCCATCTGTCCCGCAATCATACCCGCCGGCCCCGCGGCCTGGGCCAACTGGCTTATCAATTTCACCGCGACCGCCGGCTCGCTCGTTTTTTTCGCCACAATCTCAAACGCCAGCGTCAATAGTCCGTCGCCCGCGAGAATTGCCGTCGCCTCATCGAACGCCTTATGACAGGTCGGCCTTCCCCGCCGCAGGTCATCATCATCCATCGCGGGCAAATCATCGTGAACCAGCGAATAGGTATGCACCATCTCAATCGCCGCCGCCGCTGCTTGTGCGTCGCGGTTTATCCGCCCGCCGATAAGTTCGCAGCACCACAATACCAGCACACCGCGGATGCGTTTGCCCTTACCCTGCAGAATATATTTAAGCGCCTTTTTCAGGCTCGGCTCAATCTCATTCTGTGCCGCGAGGACTCGCTCCAAAAGCCCATTGACATATTCAGCCTTTTTTCGCAACTGTGTTTTAAAATCGTCGCTAATCGCCATATCTTCTATTCACTTATTAGTGTTTTTTTCGTATTATATGGTTTTTCAAAGATTTTTACAGTATTTTTGTAAATTATGAACAGTAATTTGATACTAATTCTGGGCGTAACAGCCTCCGGTAAGGGACGATTGGCCTTCAATATCGCCCGCGACCTTGATGCGGAGATTATAAGCATAGACTCGATGAAGGTCTATCGAAGGATGGATATAGGCACAGCCAAACCTTCCAAAGAGGCCTGCGCCGCAATTCCATACCATCTAATTGATATTGTCGAACCTAGCGAATCATTCAGCGTCGGCACTTTCCTCGAACAGGCGCAAAAAACAATAGAAGATATCCAATCCCGCGGCAAACCTGTTGTCGCTGTTGGCGGCACCGCTCTTTATATAAAGTCGCTACTCTATGGTTTATTCGACGGCCCGGGCTGCGATTCGCAAATCCGCGAAAAACTCCGGCAAAGAGAACAAGCAGAAGGTCTTCTCAAACTTCATGAGGAATTATCAAAGCTTGACCCGCAGTCTGCCCAGCGGATTCATCCCAACGACTCTAAGCGAATCATCCGAGCGCTGGAAGTTTATGAGCTTACCGGAAAACCCATCTCCGATTTTCAGCAGCAGTGGGACGACCAAGCCGCCCAAAACAACTGGACAATTATCGGCCTGCGCAGAGACAAAGCCGTTGAAAGCCATCGAATCAACCTGCGGGTAAAACGAATGCTCGAGCAGGGCCTCGTCGATGAAGTCAAATCGCTGCTGGCTGAGCCCAAACCCCTTAGCATGCAGGCCGCCTGCGCTATCGGCTACGCCGAAATCATCGACTACCTCAACGGCAAAATACCTCTCGACGACGCCGTTGAACTAATAAAGAAAAATTCCCGCTACCTGGCCAAACATCAGCGCACATGGTTTAAAACCTTCAAAAACGTAAACTGGCTGGATATCTCCGAAGACGATTCGGATGACCAAATCCTCTCCCGTGCCCCAAAATTTTTTAATCACTAAGATGCTACTCTGCGAAGTAGTTAGCTACGTAGCACAAGTTACGCTGATGACACTGATTAAATAAAAAACTGTGAAATCTGTAATTATAATTTCTTTGTACCTTTGCGCCTCGAGCAGGTAGTTTTTTTATACCAAAATTTGAACATATCAATTATAATTTGCGGGAAAATGTATGTACGGAAAATGGTTAACGGACAGGAATTTGACAGATGGCAAAAGTGAAATCGAAACAGGCAGAGACGGCTTATCAAAAATGTATTAATCCTGATTGCGGTGCGACGTTTGACTGCGGTCAGGATATGTTCAAATGCCCTAAGTGCGGCGAATTACTGGACATACAATACGACTGGGACAAGGCACAAGTACCCGCCAAAATCAGCGATTTCGCCAAACGCTGGGCAACCAGAAGCAACCGGCTGGACTTTTCGGGCGTGTGGCGGTTTCGCGAACTTCTCAATTTCTGCCCGGATAATTACAAGGTAACGCTTGGCGAGGGGCAGACAATTCTCGCAACAGAACTGCGCCATCGCCAAACATTTTGGCATGAATCCCAACTCCTTATACCTACAATATGAAGGCCTGAATCCTTCCGGCTCTTTCAAAGATAACGGAATGACCGCGGCGTTCAGCCACGCGATGATGGTTGGAGCGAAATCCTGCACTGCGCATCGACGGGCAACACATCGGCGGCGGTAGCATTATACGCCCATCACTGCGGGATGAAATGTACGGTTTTTATCGGTTCGGGCAGGATTGCGTTCGGAAAACTGAGCCAGGCAATGGATTACGGGGCGCAGACGATTCAGATACTGGGCGACTTCGACGACTGTATGCGGCAGGTTCAGGATGTATGCACAAAGCTTGGGCTGTATCTGCTGAATTCGCTCAATCCCTTCAGACTCGAAGGACAAAAGACGATAATGTACCGCATCATCGAGCAACTCGGCTGGGAGGTTCCGGACTGGATTATCGTGCCGGGCGGAAACCTGGGCAACTCCAGCGCGTTCGGCAAAGCCTTTTCGGAATTAAAACAGCTTGGCCTGATTAAAAAAGTCCCCCGAATGGCGATTATCAATGCCTCCGGTGCCGATACGCTTACCGATATGGTCAATAACAAGAAGCTGAAATGGAATAACGGAAAGGTTGACCAGAAAATTATAGATAATTATTACGCCGATTTGACAGCGAGGAAGTTTTCGCCTCACACGATAGCCTCAGCGATAGAGATTTCCCGCCCGGTAAATTTGAAAAAGTGCCTGAGGGCAATTGACGTTTGCGACGGGGTGGTGCTGGCGGTAACGGATGACGAAATTCGGGACGCCAAAGCACTTATCGGCAAATACGGTCTGGGCTGTGAGCCGGCATCGGCAGCGACTATCGCGGGCTTAAAGCATCTTCTGGCCAACGACACAATTGGAAAAGACCAGCGGGTTGCGTGCGTTCTGACCGGCCATGCGCTTAAAGACCCGAATGTAACTGTTAGTTATCACAAGGAAAAGCAGGGGCAATTTAGTAATCCGCCGATAGAAGCACCGAACGATTTGCAGAAAATTATCGAACTGATAAAATAAGTCACTCAAGTTGACTGATTTTTTGCTTTTTAATCGGCAAAAATATTTAGGTTATTTTCGTAACTATAGTATTGGCAAAAAGTTATGTTTTCTGGCCAACAACAAAATTTTTGTTTTTGAACATTTTGTATGCTGTCGTAACATCTTATAAATAAATATCTTATATAAAACCCAGTCAACTTGAGAAGTCAGCATATAACAAGAACAGATTTGTGATATTTCAGTTCGTATTCTGAAAGCAGGAGAAAATTATGTTCGATTCATTTTTTTCGGAAATTGCTAAAGACCCTATTTGGACAACCGTCGGGCTTGCGGGGCAGGCAACCTTTCTCGGCCGATTTGTAATTCAATGGCTGGCCAGTGAATTAAAGAAGATGTCGTATATACCGATATCGTTCTGGTATTTTTCGCTGGTGGGCAGTTTCATTCTGCTTGTGTACAGTATTCACCGGAAAGAGCCGGTATTTATCCTGGGTTTTTCAGTTAATTCTCTGATTTACTTGCGTAATCTTCATTTGATTTCACGCAAAACCAAGGCTGAACGCAATACCGCCGCGAAAGAAAATAAAAAATGATTCCTTATTTATGTGAAAAACCTACTGCTTAATTTCAATCTGAAAAGCGGAAGGGGATAGCCATGTATGCTGAATATTGAAGACAGGAAAGTTAAAGTTTTAGTTATCTGCGGGGTATTACTTATTGCCGCGATAGGCGCATTCTGGATGCTATCAGCGAAAACGCTGGATAGCCACGAATGTTTTGTTTCAGTGGCGGCGCGTGAGATGCTCAAGAGAAACGACTGGGTTATGCCTACGCTCAACGGGAGTCTTAGGCTTCAAAAAACCCCTCTTTGTTACTGGCTTGTGGCAATAGCGGCAAAAATAACGGGGACGATTGATGAATTCACCGCAAGGCTGCCTCGCGCGGTTTTCTTCTTTTTATCTGCGGGGATGATGCTTTATTTTTTGAGGAAATGGCTGCCATTAAGAACTGCGGCGGTAGCGACGTGCGTATGGCTGACATCGATGTCTTATATTCGTTTTGCGCAAAATCCGCGGTCGGATACAGTAATGTCATCTTTTATGCTGCTGTGCTTTTTTACATTTTACGCGGCGATAAACACACAAAACAGAAAAGAGCAGATTGTATATATGCTGATTTTCTGGGTGAGCATGTCGCTTGGGAATCTGGCTAAGGGGCCGGCGCCGCTTCCGTTAGTGCTGTTTCCGCTGTTTTGTTATGTCGCGGCAAATAAGCTGTGGAAGTTCATTCCGAAGCTGCTTCCGATTACAGGGCCTGTTATTATGCTGGCTATTATTTTGCCGTGGCCGTTAGTTATAGCTCAGCGAGTAAACTGGGATTTGGTTTTGTGGAAACGTGAATTTTTCGACCGGTTTTTTGGTGAATATGTCCCTGGGCATTATCCTATATTTTATTATTTCCTTATAATGTTCAAGTATATAGTGCCGTGGGTGATTTTTGTGCCGATAGCGTTGTGTGCACCGTTTTTCAAGGTTTGGGAAGAAAAGCAGCGGCTAATGAAATATTTATGGATGCTGTTCGCAGCTGGGTTTATATTTCTGACGATAGACCAGGGTAAACGTCAGCACTATATTTTGCCTTATATGCCGGCGCTGGCGATACTTATCGGTATAACGCTGGATGACATGATATTTACGCGTAAGGCATATACGGCGATTTTCAGTAAAAATATTCTCAAACTTCATCTTACGGGTTTAGCCGTCGGAGCGGTAGGTGCGGTCGTATATATTGCTGCAAGATATCGTTCATTAGCCGCGGATACAGGGATTGTCGCGGGTATAGCGATAGCGATGATTATCGTCATCGCTATTTTCTTTTCAAAAAGGAAATTTGGTTTAGGCGCTATTGGTATTTTTGGCGGCATTATAATCTGGTATATGGTTTATTATGGCATGTTCTGGTCTTATGGGGATGATAATTTATACGCGAGGGAATTTGCGCAAACAGCAGCACGAATAGTCCCTCCTTCAGATAAACTGGTTTTCTATAAGGCAGCCTCAAGCAGGTTTGTTCAGTATTTCGGCAGGCCGGTGCATGGGAAGGATAACATATCGGAACTTTATGAGTTATATAAAGACGGTTATTGGATAGGGGGCTTTTCCATTTATTCAGAAGAATTAGTCAAGGACGGCCGATTCAGAGTGGTCTATCAAAGACAAGTAAACGTTAATAAAAAAGAAAAAGAAGATGCCGGCGGGATACTTTGCAATAAATCCGCCACGCCTGTTAAAAATGCGAATACGGGAAATTAGTCTGCCGGATTCTCAATGAATTTCTTTTCGGCATCGGTCAGTTTTCTGTCATCAATAATTTTATGGATGGTTTTAAGAACTTCTTCGGAAGTGCACCCCTGTGTTTTTAACCATACAGCCATGAGCATGGCAACCCGTTTATCATCTCCGCTTCCGTGCAAAAGTACGGGCAGATTTTTCTTTTCGGACATTATCTCGATAAACCGCTGCTGGGTCTGCTTATCCGGGAAATAATCTTTTCTATTAATGGGTAATTCGATGTAATTTACGCCGTTATTTTTGGTCCAGTTTATTTCCTCATTTCGCCAGTTTATTTCCAGATGTTCAGACTCGTCACGAACATTCACTATTGTCGTGATATGATGGTTATACAAAAGGCGCGTATAGTCCATTCCCCGCGGCTGATCAGAAATATAAAGCACCTCATCTTTTATTATGCGAAAATCCTTGATATGAAAGTGCCGAACCAAAAGGGTTATCGCCCCGGCTATTATCAGGACAGCTAATACTAAATTTAATAGGCTTTTCTTTTTTTTCATTACCTTCTTACTCCGTCTCACATTTTTTTGCGATATACTTTGCGCACTGAATATATTTTTTTATCTGTCGCCTCGAAATAAACCCTGCTGACCATTTCGCCTATAAGTCCGGTTGTGATAAAGATGGAACCGACGAGCAGAAGCATTACGGCAAGCAGTGCCAAAGGACCGTGCGCAACAAAAATAGGCACGTGATAAAAAAACTTATCGAACAGAATATATAATCCCATCAAAAACGCTGTCGTTATGCAAAACATAGCACCTCTGCCGAAAAAATGGAGCGGTCTTGTTATGTAGCCAAGGACAAATCTAAGCGTTATCAAATCCAAAGTGACTCTGAATGTTCTGGAAATTCCATAGTTGCTTGAGCCTTTCGGGCGAACAATATTCTGAATGGGTATCTCGATAATTTTTGCGCCTTTTTGTGAGAGCAGCGCGGGTATAAACCTGTGCATTTCTCCGTAGAGGTTCAGTTCCTCGATTATCTCTCGTTTGTAGGCCTTGAATGTAGTGCCAAAGTCGTGGATATCGACACCGCTGATTTTTGAGGCGAGCCAGTTTGCTATCCTGCTGGGTATCTTTCGCATGACGAGGTTATCGACTCTGTGTTTTCGCCAGCCGCTGACGACATCGTAGCCCGCTTCGATTTTCTCGATGAAGTTGGGAATTTCTTCCGGAGCGTGCTGCAAATCGCCATCCATCGATATTATTATCCGGCCTTTTGCGTTGTCAAAACCGGCGGCCAGAGCGGGAGTCTGGCCGAAATTTCGGCGAAGTTCGACCACGACCACTTTGTTGTCTTTTTCGGCGATGGTCTTTATCAGTTCGAGCGTATTATCGAGACTGCCGTCATCTACGAAAATAAGCTCGTAACTGAGGCCTGTTGCGGACATCGTTTTGGTCAGTCGTGCGTAAAGTTCTTCCGCCACGGATGATTCGTTGTAAAGAGGAACGACTACCGAGCAATCAATATCAGCGTTATTATATCTGTCCATAATGTACCAGCTTTATACCGGCCTCAACAAAATATTTTTTTGTTTTTTCACTGCAAAGTGCGTTCGAGTTCGACTTTTCGCTGCTCGACAAGCCTTGTTTGGTTTCTGTCTATGCCGTTGGTAAATCCGGGATGGGTCATAACTTCCACCGTTGCAACCGAACCATATAACACCACCGCCCTGAAAAAGTCCACATTTATTTTTCCAGTATGGGCAATTCCTAAAAGAGCGGATGTTTTGAGCAGTTTCGAGTTCTGCAGACGATTTATTTTTGCCATAATCCGGAGAGTTCTCGCCCTGTTTAACCCGCCGTCGCTATGCACAGGCCAGGGCATTCGGCAGACAGCTTTCGGCTCATAAGTCCATCTAATCGCTGGTATCCCGAATTTGTGTGCGAGTTTACAGACCAGAGGAAACATTGTTGGAAAACTGTGGATATGTTTATGTGAATCAAGGTGTGTTGGTTTTAGCCCTTTGTCGATTACCCATTGAACCTGTGCGGATAGTTCGCTGAAGATGGCTTTTCTGGCTTTAATACTTGTTGCGGAGAGGATAGACAGTTTAGCGGCCGAACATTTGAATAGGCCAGCGGAATCGACGAGGTAGTCTATTTTGGCGCCATTTGATAGTGGACTTCCCATCGAAAGATTGAGATGAATCCCTGTGCCGAGATTCGGCAATTGTTTGGCTAAGCTGACGGCATCCTCAGCCCATGGCATATTGGCCATTATTGTCGCACTTGTAAGTATGCCGTTAATGTGCGCCTCGACTATGCCTTTGTTCACACCCTGACAAAGCCCGAAATCATCCGCATTTATTATAACTTTTCTTTCCACTGACGGAGATTCTAAACCGCAAAAGCAGTGAATTCAATCAGATTTTGTAATGGCTCCAAGTTTTTGGCGAAATTTTCATAAAGCTTTAAACGTAATGGGTCAGTTATGGGTGGGAGATATTGATTTTGCTGTAAGTATTAAGGTCCTCAAGTTTATGGCGTAGGATTTCCGATAAAATCCACAGTTTGATGAGATAAGACAAACAAATCGGGAATAAACGCAGATGATTTACTGTCAGCAATGCCTTGAAAAACAACGTAAAATCGATGAGCTTCAGGAACAGATAGTTTCACTCAAGGCAAAATTACGACACAAGGAAAGGACAGCCCAAGAAGGTTTTTTCGGCTCATCCACGCCATCCGCTAAAATTCCCATTAAGCCGAATTGTCAGATAGAACACACAAATAATTGCGGCGGAGGCAGAACAGGTCATAAAGGTCACGGCAGAACCGGTGTCTGTGAAAAAGATGCGGACTATGTGCAAAGGGTTGAGGCAGCCGATATATGCCCTGATTGCGGAAGCGTTTTGGAGAACAAAGGCACAAGACAACGAGCGGTAATTGATTGCCAGCCTGTTAAGATAAAAAAGCTTCTGTATAATTTGGAACGCAAGTATTGTCCGCGATGCCAAAAGGTAGTTGCCGCCAAACCTCCTGGTGTTCTGCCAAAGTGTTTATATTCGAATAATCTGCTTGTCTATGTGGCAGTACAGCACTATATCTATGGCAATACACTGGGTCAGATAGAAAAACAAACAGGCATCGGCTACAGCAGTATAGTTGACGCTTTGCACCAGTTGGCAGGGATATTGAAAGATGTTCCCAAATCACTCATAGAAGACTATCGCAAGGCCGCTGTTAAGCACGCTGATGAGACTGGTTGGCGGACAGACGGCCAGAACGGTTTCTCGTGGCTGTTTTGCACGCCTGATATTAGTATCTTTCGATTCCGCTCCAGCCGTTCTGCCCGTGTAGCCAAAGAGGTTTTTGGCGAAAAGCCCTTGCCGGGTGTTCTGGTTGTGGATCGCTATAACGGCTACAATAGGATGCCTTGTAAGATTCAATATTGTTATGCACATCTATTGCGTAATGTTAAGGATTTGGAAAAAGATTTTCCCGAAAACGTGGAAATCAGGTCTTTCGTTGAAGCGTTGGTCTCCCAGTTGGCTAATGCAATCAGCCTTCGCACATTAGATATAACAGACCGACAGTTTAAGCGGCAGGCAGCTAAAATTAAGAGAGCCATCATCGATATTGTTAATCACCATGCCAACCATCCGGCCATCCAGAATATGCAGGATATTTTTCGTGAAAAGGCCGATAGGCTTTACCACTGGGCCGATGACCGTAAGGTACCGGCAGATAACAATTTGGCTGAACGGGAACTGCGTCCGCTTGTTATTGCCAGAAAGATAAGTTTCGGCTCTCAATCTGAAGATGGGGCAAAAACGCGTGAGATTCTTATGACGGTATTACATACTATGCGAAAAAGATGTCCGGATGTTGTTGATGCCTTCAAGTCTGCCCTCGACAAACTTGCCGAACAGCCTGATATAGACCTTTCCAAAGTTCTCCTCCGTCACGACTCATCATAACATGCACCTGCCCACCCATAACTGACCCATTACCTTTAAACTTAGAACACTCTTGACTACACGCGGGATTTGATGGTAAAAGTATATTAATTTTATAGGCAAAAGATTAGAAATGAACTATCCGGTATCTTATCAATTTATAAAAAATAAACTGCTTCGATGGTATGTTTGCATGCCTTACCAGGCAGCAACGCATGTTACCCTGCTCATCGTAGTTTCAGCATTGCTGTTTCTAATTCGAGCAGGCTCACTTCCATTAATGGACCCGGATGAGTCCCGCTGCGCGGTCATAGCTGCGGATATGCAAAGGTTTGGAGACTGGATTGTGCCTCATCTCGACGGCGAAGTGTACTATGATAAACCGGCGCCGTTTTTCTGGCTTACCATAGCCGCGATGAAACTTACAGATAACGTTGAATTGAGCGGCAGACTCGTAGCTGCGATAGGTGGTATAGCGGTAGTAATAATAACATATTTTTTTGCCAGGCAGTTATTCAATGCTGCTGCCGGATTGATTGCCGGATTAATACTGGCGACTAGCGCCGAGTTCCTTTTTGTCGCACGATGGTTTCGTATGGATATGCCTTTTACAGCCGGTATATGGGCGGCAATTTGGTGGTTCTGGCGAAGTGAAAGTCTTTTTGAAACAGACGGCGGCAAATCTCATCGCAGGCGAGGCTGGCTGGGTTTTTATTTCTTCTGCGGAATTGCGACTCTCTTCAAGGGCCCCGTAGGTATCGTTTTGCCGGTACTTATCATTTTGTCCTGGCTGATTCTGAGCAGGCGGTATCGCCAAATTATAAAGTTCTTTTATTTGCCCGGCATCACTTTATATCTGCTTATCGCCGCACCGTGGTATGTAGCAATAAGCCTTCGGGAGCCTAATTATGTTTATGAATTCTTCATCCATCATAACCTTGAGCGTTACGCTGGAAATTCATTAGGACATCATTGGCCTGGTATTTTATATATCGTGATACTTTTAGGAGGCCTGTTGCCTTGGACAGTTTATTTCCCCGCCGCTATTGAAAAATATTTTCCCCGACGATGGCGTACGCGGGCCGACAGTCCCTTAATATTGCTGCTTTGGCTGTCTGCAATTGTAACAATACTATTTTTCTCGTTCAGCCGTACAAAAATGGCCGGTTATATCGTTCCCGCGTTTCCGCCGCTGGCGGTATTGATGGGTGGGCTTATCGGAGAATGGATTTCGGCTGATGCGATGAATAAGGCCATGAAAAACGCCGGCAAAGGTTTTGTTGTTACTTTATCTATAATGTTAGCATTTTTAATCGGTTTGGAGATATATCTCAAAAGTATCGACCTTTGGATTTTTATTCCAGCAGCGATAATTATTTTTTCTGTATGGCAAATGATAAAATATTTGCGTACCGACCATCAGACACGGTTTATTATCTGGATGTTTGCCGGCATTACAACTCTGTATTTGTTAGCCTTCGGTCATACAGCTATAGATATATATGAAATGAGGAGCACGCGTGCGCTGGCAAGGCTGATTCCTCCGGGACAAGCTTCTTACAGCAAAATCTGTTTTTTTACCTCTGTGCAACCCTCATTTATTTTCTACACCGACACCGCTGAATTGGAAAGGTTCAGCGAGACGTCACCAGAAAGCATTAAGCAGCTTGCGGATTTGATGGTTTCCCCTCAGCGTGTTTATTGCCTTGTCAGCGGTCAGAAAAAACTTGACACCTTAAAAAAAATAAACGGCTGCACAATATATATTATTGGCAAAAATGCTGAACGCTGGCTGGTTACAAATCATCCCCCTGCAAATCATACTCTCTGTAAATAATCATCTATCGAAAGGGATGGCATTAAAATCGGAACAATAAAAAAGGCTTCCGCGGGATTGCGGAAGCCTAAACACGGAAAGAAATTTAAATATCCCCCCACAAATCTTTCCTTAAAGCCTTTGATAAACAAAGGCATTGTAAGCGATCCTGCCCTGGTTCCTTTTTTATCCCCCCCAAAGCAGGATTCTCAAAAATGGGCTAATAGTTTTAATTGGCCGCCACAAAAAACCCCGATGGCATTGGCCTCTTTATTTGCCCAGCCATAGAAAACATAAAAAATAAATTCGCTAATGCCAAATTGTTAAATTATTTTTTAGAGTGAATCGGCGGGATTCCCCATACAAAACTGCGTTCTTACTGGTGAAATGTGCGGGTTAATTCGATTTAGAGGTGTTCGATTTTGGCTTGGGCTTTAAGCTGGTCAATAAAATCTTCGATTATCTCCTGCTGCATCTGTTCTGTTAAGCTTCTTTTGACGGCGTCACGGACGTCTTTATTGTCGAGGCCGAGAAGGACGGAGGGTTTTCGGTCGTAGCATTTGACGATATGGTAGCCGAAACGGGTTCGGATAATCTCGCTGACCTGATTGACGCCGAGCCTGAAGGCGGTATCCTCGAATTCCTCGACCATCTGTCCCCTGGCTATATATCCGAGGTCGCCTGCACTTTCGGGACAATCGGAATGCTTCGAGGCCAGAGTTTCAAAAAGCTCACCTTTATCGAGTCGATTTTTAATTTGCAGAATTTCTTCATGTGCAGCCTGGTCATCGCACTGCCAGCTGATGTGCTTTACAATATGAGCCACACGCACCTGCTCTTGAGTCCTGAAAAGTTCCCGGTGATTATGATAGTAATCTTTGATTTGTTCGTCGTTGGGCTCTTTTACCTTAGCGGAAATCTGCTCGATGAGTTTTTCAACTTTCATTTGCGATTCGATACCGGTTCGGAGACGCTTGCGTGTCTGATCATCCATCTCGGAGAGATTTTTCCGCGACTGTTCTAGAACTTTATCGATTTCTTCAGATGGTATGTTGGGGATTTGGGCGTTAGCCTGCTGTTTGAGAAGTGTCTGCTCGATGATGTTTTCGCGTGACCAGTCCATAAGCTGTTCTTCGCGGGCTTGTTTATCCATATCGGCAAAAGCCTGTTCATACTCAGGCCTTAGCCTGTCTGCTTCCTGTTTTATCAGGTCATCGTTAATTTTTTCGTCATTTACAATTAAAGTCATTTTTATCTCTTTCTATGAGTTTCGTTTTGTTATCAAATTTAGATTACTCATTTCGTAACATATCTGTAAATTGAGTTCTCAATTGCTTGAAACCAATCTATGTAATCACCTATTGACTCTTCGACTAAAACAAGTTCTTTTTCAGTGAGTTTACGATCAAGAATCTGATTGGCAACTTGTTGAATATCGCCCACATTTATCGAATAGATTATTTCACTTTTCCTTCCGTTTTCCATTGACTATCCCTTTATAAAATCGACAAATATTTATTGGTGGAAAATATTCTGGCGGTGCCATCGAATTGCATTAGGATGTGGATATAATTTACTATTGCCAGGCAAAAATAGTTTCATATGTTTGCCTGACATTGCTCGAATGAATTCATAATCTCCAAATCTTCCAAAATCGGTGGGCAGAGAATTAGCTTTTGATGAAACATCAATAGAGTAATCATTTCGCAAGGTAAACCAGCCAACATCGAAAGCCCAATGATGTAGTCGGCACAACGCTAACCCATTCCAAATATCATCTCGCCCTTGAGAACTGTGAGGCACAATATGAGCTGCTTCAACCTCCCACGATAAACAATCGGGTGAATTAATTTTCATTCTGCAAACAGCACACTTATAAGAGTACACTTCAATAATTGCTTGACGAAACGCTCTTATTCGTATAGCAGAGTTTCTGGTTGCTTTGACCGCTTTTTTTTCTTTATCAAAGGGATTATAGTTTTCCGGTCTGGTTGATTCAGATAGTTTCTTTACAATTTTTTGAACTTCGTAAGACTTGGTTGGTAGAAAAGTCTTTATTGCAGTAGGTATATTAGAAAGTTTTAGGGATTCATCAAATCCTTTTTCCGTTAACATCCATTCTTTTTTGTTCGTTAACTCAAACGTTTCTGTTGGGCGTGAAACTAATTTCTCTTTAGCCAAAGAATCTGCTGCTCTGAAAAGTAACCTGTGCCAAAGGAAAGCTTTCTTAATACGATGCTCTTTGCGATATATTGTCTGCAAGAAAGCGGAACGTTGATGTTCATTTAGGCTGAAAACATTTGCTATTTCATCCACTATTTCCTGTTTTGGCCCAAACTCCTTAATTGTTCCTCCATGGTTTAGTAGCAATTGCAGTAAGACCTGTTCAACCTTTTGCCTTGCGGGCATATTAAACTGCTCTAACATTTTACTTTCATAACTCATTTGTGCGTCTTTTCTATATAAGGTTGTACTGTCTTATTGATGTTCATTTTTATCCTTTCGCTTTCGCGTACCAGTCGGGGTCTTTTGCGAGGTTTTCTCTCGCTTCGGCGGTCATCATCTCAAAGGCGGGATGCGAGGTTTGCCATGCGCGGTTCTGGAAATTGCCGTCGCGCATTTTTTCAACTTCTTTTGCCGCGTCATTGAAGTAGCTGCCGTAGATGTGGAGCGAATCGCTTATATCGACATATCTGCCGACAGTTACGGAACGGCGGATTTTTTTCGCGATTGACTCTGCGATAATTCTTTGCAAGTCTGTAAGGGCGTAAACATTCATGAACCAGGCCTTATATAAATCTCTGCTTCGCCAGTGGGTGTTCATATTCAAGACCCAGCCGTCTTTGCCGTCAGAAATGAGGCGGCACCATATTCTCTGGAGGCACGGCGGGTCGTCGGTCTGCGGGTCTGCGGTTGGCATCCACGTTATGGCCTGTGCGCGGCGGGAGTGAGCGGTTGCGGCGAGATTGTCGATTATGTACTGAATCTGGTTGACAGCCTTAAATGGTTTAGGTGAATGAGCATTGCGGATATCCTCCACGGGGCAATATGAAAAAAGCCTTTCGTGGTATGTATAAGTCCATTTACCCGCGGCAGGGTCAATCCAGTGGTCGTGGATACCAGAGACGACCTCCTGACGGTACGCCTCGAGTTCGGCAGGCCCGCCCGGGAAATTTTTATGGATGCGAGGCTCAGCAAAGGGATTGGCAAGCTCGACCATAACAGTGGCATCTTTACTTGGGGGGTCGCCGGGTTTATCATATTGGGTTTTTATTGCGAGTCCATTGTCCCAGACAGCCAGTACCGCTTTTTCCCAGGCCTCGGGCAGACAGTCGGCCTTTATCGAGATTGCTGGAATGTTCGCATTTGCAGACATTTAAATTTCCTCCTTGAATTATTTTACAATCCTCATTTTTTGGGCGGGTTAATCTCTTCGGGTTTAATGTTGTACATCTGATAGAAGCGTTCGGGGATATCACCGAGCATCTCTCTGGCTTTGGCTTCATATATAGTCCCCGGATATTTTGAGATTATCTCCCGGCAGGTATCGACCATTTTCTTGAAACCCATTCCTGGCAGGCGGCCTCTTTTTCTTTCCTCAAGAGCGAAAGCATATAACCTCTGAGCCTGTATATCATCTTCCTCTTCAAGTTGTCTATAATTCACTGGCTGCGGAGCGGGAGAAGCAGGTGGAGGCTGTACCGCTGCGGCGCGGGCGACGCTGTGTTGGGTTGCGGGGTAGGCTGGGGCTGGGGCGGTGGTGTTGCGTCCGGATTAATAGCAAACTTTTTATCGTCGCGCTCTGCGGCGTCATAAAAGGTCTTTTGCGGCTGAGGCTCTGGAAGACTCGAAAAATAATTATATGCGAAAAATATCCCCACTGCCAATATGGCCAGCAGTGCAACTTTGCCCCAGAAGGTACTCATAATCGTTTTACCCTTTCAGCTTTATAATTGAAAAAATCTGGCTGAACGCTAAAATCTATTATAATAATTGATTATAAATAATCAATCGCAAATAAGGGTTTTTTTATGTTTACAGGACTAATTGAGGCTGTCTGCACGATAAAAGCGGTTAATCGCAGGGGGGAAAGCCTGCGCTTTTTGGTGGATTTGGACAACTTGGCTGATGAAACCAAAATCGGCGACAGCATCGCTCTCAACGGCGTCTGCCTTACAGTCTCCGGACTCGACGGCAATATCGCCACTTTTGATGTAAGCGGAGAAACCCTGCGAAAATCGACACTTGGCAGGCTGAAAACTTCCTACCTGGTCAATGTCGAAAGGGCGATGAAACCCACTGACCGTTTTGGCGGGCATTTTGTTTTGGGCCATATTGATGGTACTGCAACGGTTAAGGCTGTTGAGAAGCAGGGCGAGTTTGCTGTTATGAGATTTTCCGCACCCGCTGACCTGCTCGAACAAATGGTAAAGAAAGGTTCAGTCGCTGTTGACGGAATCAGCCTGACGATAGCCGATATGGATAACGCTTCTTTCAGCGTGGCGATAATACCAGCGACGCTTGAAAAAACCACATTGAGCAAACTCAAAATCGCAGACGTAGTTAATATCGAGACCGACATAATTGTAAAAACGGTAAAAAAACAATTGGAAAACCTCGCGCCGGCGAAAGGGAAACTGACGATTGAAAAATTGAAAGAACTTGGTTTTTGAAATGCGTAATTTGGCTTTTGATAATTCGATAGCTGTTCAGCCTGTGATAGGGATAACGATGGGCGACCCTGCGGGCATCGGGCCGGAAGTTGTCGTCAAAGCGCTGGACGACCCGGAGATACGCAAGGCTGCGAAGTTCATTATTTTTGGGATGAATGAGCCGCTTTGCTACGCCGCCGATATGGCCGAGATAGACCAGTTCTGGGGCAGGCATCAGCATGAGAAAATCAGCAGAGATTATCCTTATAAAGTTGTGCTGGCTGATTACGATGAATACTCCATTCCGTCGCACCTGCGGGAGCCAAACAAGGTTTCAGGCGACGCATCACTAAGGTTCTGCCTTGACGCCATCGACGCGGCTCGGGACGGGATCATAGACGCCGTAGTAACAGCCCCCATCAGCAAGACAAGCTGGAAACTTGCGGGCGAAAAATGGCCTGGTCATACGGAGCTTTTCGCGGATAGGTGCAAGTCAAAACGCAAAGTTATGATGTTTGTCGCGGGTGCGCTTAAAGTCGCTTTGGCGACGATTCACGTTGCTCTTTTTGATGTTCGTCATAAGTTCACTATCGGGTGTGTTTTTGAGCCAATAGACCTTATGAACGATGCGCTGAAGGAATATTTCGGAATAGAAAATCCTAAAATAGCGGTGGCCCGGCATTAATCCCCACGCCGGTGAAAGCGGGCAGTTCGGCGATGAGGAACTGCGAATAATATCGCCGGCGATTGCGCTGGCAAGGGGAGTCGGCATAAACTGCGAAGGGCCTTATCCTGCTGATACACTTTTTCTGCGTGCCGCTCAGGGCGAGTTTGACGGCGTGGTGGCAATGTATCACGACCAAGGGATGATTCCAGTTAAGCTGCTGGCCTTCGATAGTGCGGTGAATGTTACAATCGGTCTGCCGATAATCAGGACTTCGCCCGCGCACGGCACAGCATTTGATATCGCCGGCAAAAATCTCGCCAGTCCGGATAGTATGAAGTCCGCCATAAAACTTGCGATACAAATGGCTAAAAGCAAAAAAAATATCGCCAGGACAGTTACGTTATAACTTTATGCAAACCAAGACGGAAATACAAACATTACTGGCGGGTATTGAGCCTAAAAAACGGCTGGGGCAGAATTTTCTCATCGACCTGAATCTTATGCGGTTTTTGATAGATGCCGCTGATATAAAAAATAACGATGTCGTCCTTGAGGTGGGTTGCGGGACGGGGTCGCTGACGCAGGCTATCGCTGAAAAGGCGGGTTTTTGTGTTGTGGCGGAACTGGATACGGCCCTGGCGGAAATCGCGAAGAGGCAATTAACGGATAAAAAAAATGTTGAGATTATTAATACTGATATTCTTGAAAATAAGCACACTATCAGTGGTGTAATACTGGATAAAATCGCCGCTGCCCGCAAAGAGTATAACGGCCGGTTTATGCTTGTGGCGAATCTCCCGTATAATATCGCCAGCCCGCTGATGGCAAATCTTGTTACCGGACATGCGATTGTTGACAGGATGTTTGTTACCGTGCAGAGGGAAGTGGCCTATCGTATGACCGCTCAGCCGGGCGATGGGCTGTACGGCACATTGAGTATTTTGCTTGCGGCGACAGGCGATTTGGAAATGATAAGGGTGCTTAAGCCGACAGTTTTCTGGCCTCAGCCTCAGGTTGAGTCAGCGATGGTCAGTTTCGTTCGCAATAGAGGAAAAGCCGATAAAATTAGAAGCATCGAACTTTTGAGCGAAATTGTGAATCTGTTTATGCAGCACAGACGCAAGATGCTAAAGGCCTGCACGAAATTCGCGGCGGGCAGCCTTGCTAATATTAAAAACTGGGATGAGATTTTTAATAGTGCCTCAATTGCCCCAACTCATCGGCCTGAACAAATTCCGCCCAAAGGTTATGTCGAACTTGCGAATCATTGCGACAGGCTTTTGAAGAAAATATTAACCGCAAATAAACTTTGAAGGAGAACTAATGAAGCTCAATGTAATAATCTTAGAGCCTATCCTAATAACCCTTAAATAGCCGATATAAACAAAGGCAAAGGTGCCTTTGAAAGGATTCAGAAACGGAAAAGCAGAAAACAAAAAGTAGATACAGGATTTCAGAGGCGTTATGGGAAAAGATCGAGCCATTGATACCGAAACATACGAATACCCATCGTTTTGGCGGTGGCAGACCAAGAGTGCCGGATCGCAAGGCAATGGACGGGATTCTTTTTGTGTTACGAACCGGCTGTCAATGGAACGCCTTGAATGAAACCGGCATCTGCTCAAGCAGCACAGCCCATTCACGATTCCAGGAATGGACAAAAGCCGGAGTTTTTCTGAAACTATGGAAGACAACTCTGAAAGATTATGACGAACTGAAGGGTATTGACTGGTCGTGGCAATCAATGGATGGCGCCATGACAAAGGCCCCGCTTGGCGGGGGAAAAAACCGGTCCAAACCCTACGGACAGAGCTAAAAAAGGTGTTAAACGCAGTTTGCTTACCGAAGGCTCTGGAGTGCCGGTTGGCCTTGCGATTGATGGCGCTAATCGGCATGATTGCAAAATGACAAAGGCTACCATAAAAAGTATTCCGGTCAAACGGCCAAGGCCTACTAAAAGGAAAAAGCAAGGTATGTGTCTTGATAAGGGTTATGATTCCGGCGAGGTGCGAGGCCTGGTGAAAGAATTTGGCTATACCGCTCATATTCGTTCGCGCGGCGAAGAAGCACAGGCGATTAAACATAAGACCGGATTTAAGGCTCGACGCTGGGTGGTAGAGCGGACTCATAGCTGGATGAACCGCTTTCGCCGCGTATTGACGCGGTGGGAAAAGAAACCTGAAAATTATTTGGCCCTGCTTCATTTTGTCTGTGCCGTAATTACGTTTCGCTGTGCCGGATTATTCGGATAGGCTCTTAGTGTTAATACTATTTTTTAGTACAATTACTTTGGCTGGAGAGGTTTCTGCGGAAAGTTCGGCTTTGCAGCCACCCTACATCAATATGGCTCCCGGACCTGAATATGCTGATAATTTAAGGATGTTCCAGGGTATTCCCGGCATTGAGCAGGCACCTGGGGGCAGATTGTGGGCTGTGTGGTACGGCGGCGGAAGACGCGAAGATTCTGAGAATTATGTGATGCTTGCAACCAGTGGTGATGATGGCAAGAGTTGGTCCAAACTAAAACTGGTTATCGATATACCAGGCAATATTCGCATTTTTGACCCGACACTATGGGTCGACCCGCAGAGTCGAATGTGGCTTTTCTGGCGCAGTCGGCTGTCCCTGGTTATGGCACAGATGCGGGTGTCTGGGCTATCATCACAGAAAATCCGGATGCAGAGAATCCTGAATGGTCCAAACCTCATCGTTATGCCCATGGCGTGATGTTAAACAAGCCCGTAGTTCTTTCAACAGGTGAGTGGATGTTCCCTGTAACCAACTGGGCCAGATGGGGCAGCAAAGATGAGAATAGCGCCGAAGTTTTTGTTTCCACGGATAAAGGCCGGACATGGACTCTGCGGGGACAGGTAAATGTCCCTAAAGAGGTCAAGAACGCTGATGAGCATCAGGTTATAGAACGCAAGAACGGTGATTTATGGATGCTGGTACGCACGCGTTATGGAATTGGTGAAAGTGTATCAGATGACAATGGTAAAACATGGTCGGCATTGTCACCGTCCGGTATTCAGCATGCGACTACAAGGTTTTTCATCCGCAGACTGAATTCCGGTAAAATGCTGTTAGTCAAGCACGGTGATATAAAAGAGCGTGCAGGACGTTCACGCCTTATGGCATTTATCTCTGATAACGATGGTAAAACATGGTCTGGTGGCCTTATGCTCGATGAGCTGCTCCGGCGTTTCCTATCCTGATGGTGTGTAGGCCGCCAATGGCAAGATTTACGTTATTTATGACCACAACCGCTCGTCAGACAAAGAGATACTTATGACGGTTTTCACTGAAGGTGACGTCCTTGCCGGCAAACCAGTCAGTAAGGAGTCGCGATTTAAGGCTGCTCGTTAACAAGGCAACCGGCAAACCGTTGCGATAGTTTTCTATAATAAAATTAACCGCTTGGTTAGATATAAACTTTGTCCATCATTCGCGGGAAGGCGATGCACTGGCGGATGTGTTTTTCGCCGGTGAGCCATGCGACGGTTCGTTCGACGCCGAGGCCGAAGCCGCCGTGCGGGACGGAGCCGTATTTTCGCAGGTCGAGATACCAGTCGTAATTTTCAGGGTTTTAGGCCTCGTTCGTTGATTCGCTTGATGAGCATGTCGTAATCGTCCTCGCGGACCGAGCCGCCGATGATTTCGCCGAAGCCGGCTGGGGCGAGGCAAATCGAAATTCTCGAACGACTTTGTCGTTGGCGCGGTCGGTCTTCATATAGAAGGCCTTGGCCTCTTTGGGATAGTGCGTTACAAAGACGGGCTTGTCGTGCATCAGCGAAATAATCGTCTCATCCGAGCCGCCCAGATCCTTGCCCCATTGAAATTCCGCGGCCAGTTGGGCGTGTTTGGGATTGTTTTCGATTTTCGTATCGAACTCGACGATGTCGCAGCGAAGTTCGATCAGTTCGGCGGCGATTTTGTCTTTCTGCCACTGCTTGGTCTGGATCGCTCTGCTGCTTTTCGAGGTCGGCGATTCTTGGTTCCATCTGCTGCTTTCTGATTTTGCAATTCGCCAAGCTGCTTTGCCAGGAAGTTTTTGCGTCTCGGTCGCCGGTGAGGATTTCGACCGCCTGCGTGTAGGTCAGACGATAGAAGGGCGGCTTGATTTTTTCAAGAGCGGCGATGTCGGCGCCGAGAGTTTCAAGTTCGGTGCGGTTGTCTTTCAAGACACGGCCGACAATAGAGGAAACGAAATTTTCCGCCAGTTCCAAGCAGGCCGTCCAGTTCGATATAGGCGACTTCCGGCTCGACCATCCAGAATTCGGTCAGATGGCGGCGGGTCTTGCTTTTTTCGGCGCGGAAAGTCGGGCCGAAGCAATAGACCTTGCCGAAGCTCATCGCCGCCGATTCGAGATAAAGCTGGCCGGTCTGGGTCAGGTGCAGCGGTCTGCCGAAATAATCCACCTCGAAAAGCGTCTGCTCGCCTTCGCCGGCGATGGTCGTGAAGTATCGGCGTATCGACGAGGATAAAGCCGTTGTCGTTGAAAAAGCGGCGGATGGCGTCGATAACGGTGTGGCGGATTCTGCCGATGCACCACTGCCGCTGCGAGCGCAGATGCAGGTGGCGGTTTTTCATCAGAAAGTCGATGCCGTGCGCTTTTGGCGTGATGGGGTAATCGACCGCCGGGCGAGATAATCTTAGCGGCGGTTACGGCCAGTTCGTAACCGCCGACGCTTCGCGGCTCGGCCCGGACGGTGCCGGTTACGGTCAAGCGAGGATTCCTGGCCGAGCCTGTTCAAGCTGGTCGAAGAGTCGTCCGGCACTTTGCCCTTTTCGACGATGCACTGGCAAAGCCCTGTGCCGTCGCGAATGATGAGAAACAGCACCTTGCCGCTGGAACGTCCCTGATACAGCCACCCGTCAAGCGTAACTTCACTTGCGACCTTATTTTTCAATTCCGATATATAAGTTTTATTGCTGTGGGTCATTTGCGTCTTTCTCTTTCATTTTATAACCTTTAGGCGGCCAGATTAACCTGTCATCAGGTTTGGCTTCCTGCGGCCAGTTGCTTTCATATTGGCCATTTTCATCAATGTTGTTTTCCCCTTTGCTGTAAAGGGTGAATGTATCACCTGTGAGCTTATAAACAAAAGAACCATTATTTAGCGGGTCGATAAGGGTATCAGGCTGCACGAAAGATTTTATTTGCTCCAGATTCTCAGGCCAATGCCAGTTTTTATTTTTGTACCGCCTTATCGCGATTAATATTATACTGCCTTTTTTATCTGCTGCTGTTCTTAAATATATACTATGAAGATCATTATAAGATTTTTCCGCCATATTTGCACAGACTGTGGCGAGGTAGTTAAAATTGAATCGCATTTTTCGGAAGTTATGTCTTGTCAGAAATGAGGAAAAATCATTTGGTTCTTTATTCCAGGTATAATTTTGCTCAGCCATCGTGTAATATTTTTCATAGGCTTTGTCAATAACTTCAGCCGCTTCTTGCGGTGTAGTGGGTATACAAAACCAATATAATATGCTCCACGCCTTAAAGAATTTTCTTTGCCAATAAGACAACTCCTGTGCCGACTTTAACAGTTTTTCCATTTGCTCTTTGTTTAACCGGCTTGTAATCTCCTTATCCTCTGTCAAACTTTTCATTGCAGGTCTCATTGCGGCAAAAGGGTCACGGCTGAATCTTATTCTGCTATTCTGGTTTATTTCATAAAACACACTCAATATTTCTTTGGCAGACCTTTTATCATCTTCGAGAATTTTTGGCAAATCGGCTGTCCAGTCATGCTCAATTCTGCTGATAGATGCTTCTATAAAATTTAAATTCTCTTCACATGGATTGCCCGTAACAATGAAATTATCAAGCTGCCTCAACGCGAGGCTTTCGACAGCGATTCCGGTTAATATATCAATAGTTGTTAGCTGCTGGCATATATGCCTTGACATCATTATAATGCAGCGGCATTTTTCAAGAGCGGAATCGATTCGGCCTTCGCCAAAATCGTTATTGACAGCGGCGGCAAGTAAGTATGCCCATTGTCTTATTGTTGAATTTCGTCCCGCTGTCGTGTCGAAAGGGGATTTATTTGCGGGTATTGTGAACCAGCACCTGTCTTTTTGAGCGGCTTGCTGCAGCGTTGTTATTGTATCTTTCTGCCCCTGTAGCCATCGGGAAAGTTCGGGATAGTCTTTAGCAGACCACGGTTTACGTCTTGCAAAATCACCAACATTAGGGTCAGTTAAATTAGGTTCAAATGTGTTTGAGTCATATTCCACCAGCAGTTTATTATAAATTGTTGCGGCATTTTCATTTTCTGGCACAGCGTATTTTTCATTTAACTGAGTAAATTCTTCCTTGAATTTGTATGGCTGCCAGCCGCTATTATCCTCAGGCAAAAAGACCCAGATGATTAATACTAATATAATAACGCCAGCAGATGCCCAGAACCATTTTCTAAAACGCACAGGCAGAATAGTACAAGCCGCCAGGATTATAAGTAAAAGCGCGGTTATCTTCCATGGTATCTGAAAAAAGAGTCCCGCGATTATTAAAAACGCTAAAAACGTCAGACCAATCCGGCTGAGTATTTTTCTGATAATTCCCGGCTTTTTCTTTTCTTCATCTGCCATTTTAATTACCTCCCTTATTCAGTATTTGCTTTTAGTTTTATAACTATTTTAAGCACATTTGAAGATTCGCCTAACTGCAGGCCGGGCATGTGGGCATCTTCAGGAAACAGGATGCAGAACATACCGGATTTGAGAATTATAGTGCTGATTTTGGCAGGAGAGTTATAAAAGGCTATATCCTTCGATTCATTGTAAGGCTCCTGAACCTCAAGATTATCGAGCGGCGAAAAACCCATCAGTTCCTGGCCTTGGGCGATAAACTGGACGTCGATATATTTCTGGTGGGCTTCGAGCCTGCCTTGAGATAAGGGTTTGGCTTTGTACCTCTGGACGATATAGAAGAGATTGTCGCCGTCAATTTCATATCGGCCGTCAGGTTTGGCGGCGGGATTATCGTCTTTGAGGATTTTCAGAGCCTTTGCGATAACGGCAGATAATCCAGAGTACAAATGCGAATTGTCTATTCGGTCAACAATCAAGTTCAAACTCCTAAAAAACTAATCACGGATTACGCGGAGAACACTGATTTTTATAATTCAAGTTTTTCGCGGAGATAGTTCAGCAACTGGCTTGTTTACTCTTGTCTGCACCATTGAGTCGCGTTCGCGGACGGTGACGGTGTTATCTTCTTTTGTCTGGCCGTCGATGGTGAGGCAGAAGGGCGTGCCGGCCTCATCCTGCCTGCGGTAGCGACGGCCGACCGCGCCTTTTTCATCGTAGAAACAGGCGAAATATTTTTTCAGGTCGTCGTAGATATTTGTGCGCGATTTCGGGCATGCCGTCTTTTTTAACCAGCGGGAAAATCGCCGCCTTGATCGGGGCAAGCGAGGGATGGAACCGCAGGACGTTTCGCTTTTCGCCGTTGACCTCTTCTTCATCGTAGGCATCGACCAGAAACGCCAGCGTGCTTCTGTCGATGCCGGCGCTTGGCTCGATGACGTAGGGGATGTAGCGTTTTTTCTTTTCTTCGTCGAAATATGACAGCGGGCCGCTTTGGTAATCCTCGGCCTCTCCGGTGAGCGGCATCTTTGATCGTGTCTCTGCCGTTCTCGTACCATGCGTTATCGGTTCGCATGCCGCGCTGATGCTGGCGAAGGTCGTAATCGGTGCGGTTGGCGATGCCTTCAAGCTCCTGCCAGTCGCCGGAGCCGAAGGGGAATTTGTATTCGACATCGACGCAGCCCTTGGCGTAGTGGGCAAGCTCATCCTTGTCGTGCTCGCGGAAATGCGCAGGTTTTCTTTTTTGATGCCGAGGTTGAGATACCAGTTGAATCGCTGCTTCTTTCCAGTGCTTCCACCACTCTTCATCGGTGCCGGGTTCGCAGAAAAATTCGATCTCGGCCTGCTCGAATTCGCGGGTGCGGAAGATGAAGGCCTTTGTGGTAACTTCGTTGCGGAAGCTCTTGCCGATCTGGGCGATGCCGAAGGGGATTTTGACGCGGGTGCTTTCGAGCACGTTGGCGAAATTGGCAAAAATGCCCTGTGCGGTTTCCGGCCGCAGCTACAGACGGTCATTGAATCGTCGACATTTGCGCCCATCTGCGTTTCGAACATCAGTTTAAATTCCATCGGCTCGCGTGAACTGGCCGACGGTGCCGCAGGAGGGGCAGACCTTTTTGGAAAGATCTTTGGCGTCTTCCTTTGCCGTTTCGATGATTGACATGCTCGGTGTGTTCTTCGGCGTGGTTTGGCCAGATGGTCAACGCGGCTGCGGGTGTTGCATTTTTTGCAGACGGTGACCAGGTCGGCGAATTTGTCGGCGTGGCCGGAGGCCTTCCAGACCAGCGGGTGCATCAGGATAGAGCAGTCAAGGCCGACGACGTCATCCCGCATCTGGACGACGGCCTTCCACCAGGCGTTGCGGACGTTGCGTTTGAGTTCCACGCCCAGCGGGCCGTAGTCGTAGCAGCTTGCCAGGCCGCCGTAAATCTCGCTGGATTGAAAAATAAAACCGCGCCGTTTGCACAGCGATACGATGTCGTCAAGTTTGGTAAGTTTTGCCATTTTTTGAATTCCTGAATAATTAAATATTTCTCATAACTTAAGCAGGTTATTATATATAAAACGGCGGCGAATACAAGATTCAAGCTGAATCATAAGGGTAACAGGTTGTAAGTTATCGGAACATCGCTGGAGCTAAAGCGATAAATTTTAAAAAACTGCCCTGTCATTTTGCCGAAAAATCATAAAAAAACTGCCTTTGGTGAGCCTGTGAAATTTTATAACATTTTTTCTCCTTTCGCATATAAAGCCCCTGCCGGTATTGGCCGATTCGGAAACAGAAGAAAAATTTTACGGGGCTTTAACGATGGAAATGACAAATGAAAGAAGACGAGAGCAAAGACTAAGGTATCACTGGCCGGTCTGGTTCGCCGAGGATTTTAATAATGCACTTACGCAGGGGCAGATGGTTGATGTTTCGAGCGGTGGAGCGGCGTTTACGTGCTACGTAAATGAAAACTGTCCGTCGCCAGGCCAGGAGATAGTCACGCGTTTCAGTGTTCCTCGTTTCGGGGAGGATGATTCGTTTGATATGGCCAGTTTCATACGCAACGGCCGGGTCTGTCGCATTGACCACCTTAATAATTATCTGCGAAAAGTGGCGATTCAGTTTGTCCAGCCTCTGCCATTTAAGCCTGGTGAGCAGGCCGAAAGCGAAGCCGACCAGCAGCAAAAAATGATGGCTGTCGCTATATAAAACAGGATAAAATAAATCCAAAGCACGAGTACCGAAATAAATTCAAATTACCTAAAAAAGGTAAAATTCAAATTTTTTGGTTTTCAATTCACTCCGCATTTCTTAATATATCCCCATGCTCGAAAAAGGACTAATACAAATATATACAGGCGACGGCAAAGGTAAAACTACCGCCGCCATTGGGCTTGCGGTTCGCGCCGCTGGGCACGGCAACAAGGTGCTGATTTACCAATTTCTAAAACCCACCTGTGTCGAAACCGGGGAGCGCATCGCGCTGAGATTTACCGCGGGGCGAATAGACATCAAAGCCCTTGAGACCGTCTGGGATATGGCAAACTCACCGAATAATACCGAATTAATATCTGAGATGAAAGATGAAATCAGCGAAGCGCTTACCGAAATAACCGAACAGGCACAGGAAAAAATCTACGACTGCATAATATTGGATGAGATTGTGTTCTGTCTTTCCAAGGGGCTGGCTAAACTGGAAGATATTAAAAAAATTATCGAGAAGAGAAACCCATCCGTGGAAATTGTCCTGACCGGCAGAGGTGTTACGAAAGAATTGATTGATATGGCCGACCTGGTTACCGAAATGAATAATATCAAGCATCCCTTCGATAACGGCGTAAAGGCCAGGCGGGGTATAGAATTTTAAAACATTAGAATATTGTCGTACGTAAGTTATGATGCAATGAATTTCCGAACAATTTTTATTACGAGCATGCTTCTTTGGGCGGCATCGGCGATTTACGCCCTTGAACCGAACGAGATTCTGATAATCGCCAACAGCGATTTGCCGGATTCTGTTAAAATCGCGAACTACTACTGCCAAAAACGGAACACACCGAAAAAAAATATTCTGGCTTTGCCGCTGGGGGCTTCTCTAAGCGCCGCAATCAGCCGGGAAGATTATGAAACAAAGCTCGCTTCGCCTATACGGGCAAAGCTGGAGAGTGCTGAATTTGCCGGCAAAATCAGATGTCTTCTAACCACGTACGGCGTTCCATTCAAAGTCGGCAAACGCGGCCCCCTCAAAGACCAGCAGGAAAAACTCAGAACTCTCGAACAATACCTTGAACAGGAAAAGGAGAAACTTAAACAGGCCGAGCATGACCCCCGTCAATCCGCCGTAATGAAAAAAATACGCACTTTAACCGTAGCGAAACTTAAATCCGACATTGAGCTAATCAACGGCAAAGAAACGGATGCCGCTGTTGACAGCGAACTTGCGATGGTGCTGCTCGGAGATTATGAATTATACCGCTGGCAGCCGAACCGGATGAAAGATAAGCTGCAATCCGATTTAAAATCGCTTATGGTCAGCAGGCTCGATGGGCCGGGGCCGGATATCGCTATGCGGCTGATTGATAAGGCCGTCGCGGCGGAGAGAAACGGATTGAAAGGCAAAGCTTATGTTGATTCCCGCGGCATTCCTGATGACCACAAGCCGTACTCTTTCGGATTTTATGACCAGTCGCTGCGGGATATGGCTGAGATGATAAGAGCGAAAAACAAAATGCCCGTGGTTGAGGAACGCACCGAAGCGCTCTTCGGGCAGGGACAGTGTCCATCGACGGCAATCTACTGCGGCTGGTATAGTCTTAAAAAATATATTGATTCGTTCGAGTTTACTGATGGGGCCATCGGGTATCACATCGCAAGCTGGGAGGCGATTGACCTTCGCGACGCCAACAGCAGCCAGTGGTGTCCATCTATGCTCAAAAAAGGAATAACCGCCACACTTGGCGCGGTGGCAGAGCCTTACCTGAGCGCTTTCCCGCAGCCTAAAGAATTTTTCGCAGAATTATTTGACGGATATTGTCTCGCTGAGGCGTACTGCCGCACAAATCCGTATAATTCGTGGCAGATGATGTTGATAGGCGACCCGCTATACACGCCTTTCAAAAAAGAGCCTTTGGCGAAATAAGGCGGCGAAATAATATATCATCGCAACCGCCGCGACCCCGGCGGCGGAAGCCATAATGTACATAATATGCGGTTTATTGCCGCTGATTTTCGAAAATAACGCCGTAGCAATCATTAAACTTATCGGAGCTGTTAACGCGGAAATAAGCCATTTTATCCGCGGCGCCTTTAGAGAGAATTTCATGTCCAGAAACTGAATCCAGAGAACGCTCAAAACGGCATAGGCGATAAGATGAAGAAGAAGGATTATATTTTGAACCTCTCCGTTGAAAACCGTTCTTACGGCTTTTGTCAGAATAAATATAGCTCCTGCCGTGACAATGAGGGACGCGGTCGTGAATGAGAATATCGAGAGCATAATAAGACCGGTAAGGACTCCTGCCATATCCGCGAAAAAATCGAGTATGTCCGGCGTACGGTGAACAAAGCCCTGGAGCCATTCATCGACGGCGCCATAGCAGGCCATAATCAGGATTATCAGCCATACACTTATTTTTCGCCAGTTGACTTTGTTGCTTGAACCCAGCGCGAACCACAGCAGAAAAACCAGGCACAGATAAGCAATGAAGTGCATTGTCTTATCGGATACGTTAATCCCGCGAATTATCGCTGAAGGATTGGGAATATGCGTAAGGATGAAAAGAAACAGCCAATAAAGCATTACCGGGATTATACTCAGCTTGTGTCTGGTTTTGAGATTCATATTATGTATAACCTAAAACTTTTTTACCTCAATCGGCTCCATCCTGGATGTAAGTTTTTTCACGGTATTTTGCGGCGACGAAAATAAAGCCTGTCGCCGTTATAAGCATCATTATCGTAAAAAACAGGAAATAATTCGCGCCGGTAAGTTTGCTTGTCCCGTCTTTATTCTGAATGAAATAATTCACAAAGGCGGTAAAAGCGTTACCGAGAGATACCGAAAGGAGAAAAACAGCCATAATAAAAGACTTCATTTTTTTCGGCGCCTGCGTATATGAAAACTCAAGACAGGTGATTGAAACCATTACTTCGGAGCTGGTCAGGAGCAAATACGCTAAAATCATCCATCCAATGCTCGGTTTAAAACCGGCGGAGATTCTCGTTTCTATCCAGGTTGACACAGCAAAAACCGATGCCGCCACAAAAAGGCCGATGGAAATCTTGCGGAGCGGCGTCAATTTAAAAAGTTTATTCATCGCGGGATAAACGGCAAATGAGAATATCGGTATGAGAATCATTATCATCAGGGGATTAACCGCGACTATCTGCGCAGGCAGCCATTTGTATCCGAGCCAGTTCAGGTTCATTTTTTCTGCCTGCAGGACCCACGCCGAATCCATCTGGTCGAATATCGCCCAGAACATCGCTATAAATAGATAGATTATGCAGAGTTTGCCAATCGCTTTTGCCCCCTCGCCGCTGAATGTTTCCTTAACAAATCCGTAACCTGCAGCAGGAACATGAACGAACTTTTTTCTCCCAAGCCAAAAAACAACCGTGGCTAAAAACATAAAAGCAGCAGGAGTGCCAAACGCTATTTTCGGCCCAAATTTGTCCAGCAGCCAGGGGCAGAGAAGCGTTGAAAAAAAAGCGCCGAAGTTAATCGCGAAATAGAACCAGCTGTAAACTCTTTCTATCAGGTGTTTATTGGCCAGGCCGAACTGGTCACCCACGTTGGCAGATACACACGGTTTTATCACACCCGAACCGACGGCAATCAATGTCAGGCCAATACTCAGGCCGAGCCTGGTATTATCGAGCGACAAAGCTAAAAAGCCCAGGCAGTAAATAATGGAAAAAAAAAGAATGGTTCGATATTTACCCAGCCATATATCAGAGAGCAATGCTCCTAAGAGAGGTGTAAAATATACCGCTGATATAAACAGGTGAAAATAAGTCTTGCTTTCCTCGGCATTCATCACATCCGGCGTGCCTGTGGAACCCAAAAGATAGTGCGTCATAAAAAAAACAAGAATACATCTCATCCCATAGAAGCTGAACCGCTCACCCGCCTCATTAAAGAGAATATACAGAATGCCCGCCGGCATTTTATCTGTAGGAATCGGAGCGGTTATATATTTTTGCTTATCCGTCAAACCAGCCACCTCTTTGGATTTTTTATTTTTCCGTCTTTCCCAACGCTGTTCTATACAGCCAATAACCAATTCCTATCAGCATAATCACACCCGGCCATGACCCTAAAGGATTATTCATCACCGCTAACACGTCTGACCTTCCGCTCAGGACAATTGGTACTGCCAGTAAAATTCCCGCCAGGGCTTCGCCTGTAATCAGGCCGGATGCGAACAAAAGTCCGTACTTGTTGCCTGTTTCTGACATTTTATCAGTGAAATTTTTCTTCTTATAATAAGCTTTCGTAAGCTGATGGATAACGCCGCCGGAAATAATCGGTACCGATAATTCAAAAGGCAGGTAAATTCCTATCGCTACGGCCAGTACGGGAGTTCTGAAAGTACTTCCCTTTCTCGCGAGGTATTCATCCACCGCTATCACCAGCACAGCCAGCCCCATTCCAATAATAACAAATGTCCATGGCAGCGCACCGGCAAAGACTCCTTTTGCCACTGAGGCTATCAAATTTGCCTGTGCCGCTATGAGTGGGTTTTCTTTGGCTGACTCATGACCGGCAAATCCATAAGCTTTGTAAAGCAATGTCAGTATTGGCGCCATCAGCAACGCTGCGGGAAGACTCCCGAACACTTCCACCAACTGCTGCTTCCAGGGCGTTGAGCCGACAATATGGCCTGTTTTGAGGTCCTGCATAGTATCACCTGCCATTGCCGCGGCGCAGCAGACAACGCTGCCTATAATAATCGCCGCCGCCGGGCCATTTGGGGCATGGGAACCCATCAATAGCATCAATAATAATCCGGTAACCAATACTGTTGATATTGTTACTCCCGATATAGGATTGTTTGAAGAGCCGACGATTCCCGCCATATACCCTGCGACAGCCGAAAACAGGAAGCCTGCTATGAGCATTATTGCCGCCATAGGAAGCGAGACGCTAATCTTTGCCACAAACAATTGATAAAGCAGGAATAAAGGCACGACCGAAGCGACTATCAGGATAAGCACCCACTTCATTGGAATATCTTGTTCGACCCTGTCCAGAGGGACATGCTGACCTGGTATTTTCCGATAGGCCTTCAGCCCGCTCTTAATGCCGCGAAGCAAAGAACCACGAAGATTAATAACAGTCCAAAGTCCGCCTACCAGCATTCCGCCAACTCCGATATAGCGGGTTTGTGTTGACCAAATCTGACCGGCCCACTCAACAGCAGGCAATAACGTTCCATTGCTCAACGGCCAGATCTGACAGGCAGCACAAATTGGTATCGCAACCAGCCAATTAGCCGCGCCGCCGATAAAAATCAGAATCGATATGTTCAATCCGAGGATATAACCGACTGAAAGCATTGCGGGGCTTAGATTCGCGCCAAAATACGCTATACTTCCGCCGACGCCTCTGGCAGTTTCGAAGACCCCTTTCCAAAGCCGCAGGCCTTCAGCGGCAACCTTGAAAAGCCCGCCGGCAACCGCCGCTAAAATAAGATATTTTACGTCGGAGCCGCCGCTCTGTCCCGCCTTGAGAACCTCCGCTGTCGCTATTCCTTCAGGATATTTAAGTTTATCTTCCACAATAAAAGCCCGCCGCAGCGGTATCGTGAATAATATTCCGAGAAATCCTCCCAATCCCCCTATCATCGACACCCAAAGGTAATTAAACTCTTTCCAGTAGTTGAGAATAACCAGAGCCGGTATTGTAAAGATTACTCCTGCGGCCAGCGCTTCTCCCGACGAAGCGATAGTCTGCACAATATTGTTTTCAAGAATGTTGCTTTTGCGAAAGAGTTTCAAAACAGCCATCGAGACAACCGCCGAGGGTATCGACGCGGATATTGTCATTCCGGCGAACAATCCCAGGTACGCATTTGCCGCGCCAAGTATAACGGCAAGCACTATGCCTAATATGATTGCTTTGGCTGTCAATTCCGGCAAAGACTCTTTTGTTGAATTCATATCTGAATATCACTCCGTTTAAGAATTAACTGAACTTTCACATAAATGGCAAAATATAACAAAAATAAGGACTTAGTTCAATCCGAAAAATAAGCCCAAATTTCATACGAATAACTCAAACTCAATTTGACCTGTCATACCCGCAAAAGCGGGTATCCAGTTTATAATTTGCCGTTGTGGATTCCAGCTTTCGCGGGAATGACATTGAGCGGTAATGTTAAGTTTAAGATTGTTAATTGACGAACTGCGTTACAAAATATTTCGGCGTCAGGGGTTCTCCCGTTGCACGTTCAATCATCTCATTCCACCTGTACTGGGCTGAAGGCTCAAAAATCTCTTTGCGCAGATAGTCTCCGGCTTTGCGCTGGCCGACATAGCTGACGTCTTTATCCGTTTTAAGCTTTAAAACATCATAAACAATATGATGATTAAGCTGAGATGCCAGAAGTTCGCCCAATACATAGTTATGGTAATAACACGGCGCGATTGTGAAATGAATCTTGGCCGCCCAGTCCGGTTCGCTGCGTCCTGCCGGTTTTGCTATAAACTGATATTTCTCTACCAGTTTCCACCAGAGACTGTCAATGTCCTGGTCGGGGTTGGCGTAAAGCTGTTTCTCAAAATCGTACATAACCATTGCCCAGCGAACGAAAATAAGCTGTTTGAGCCTGGCGTACTTGTCGCTGACCTTTTCAATTTCCGCCTTCTGCTCGTCCGACAGTGACAGCATCTGCTGCATCCACGCGGGATTTCGGCTTAAACGCCCGAAGAACATCGCAATCGCCTCTGTGGTAAAAATATGGGCAGGCTCTCTTAGCAGGTATGGGACATTGCGGCCATGATTTTCATCATATACCACGTGTCCCAGTTCGTGTAATATCGTCTCCATCCACTGCTCGTTGTTTTTAAGATTGCACAGTATCCGGACATCGCCATACCTGTCTATATCCGTGGAGAAAGCATGCGGGTTTTTCCCCTCGCGCTCGTAAAGGTCGCTTCGTTTGAGTATGGCTTCCACCGGCAGACCGATACCGTCATAAAACCGCACTGCCAGTTGTTTTACATCTTTATCTTTATAATATGCATCCAGATTCAGTTCATATACAAGCGGCGTTTCCTGGAAAAACGGGTCATGATAATGCCACGGCTCCAGTTCCGAAACCGTGATTCCGTATTTAGCCGCCAGGACACGGTCCAAATCACCCTTTATTTCGGCAAAAGGTTTATTCGTCAACTCGTAAAGCTCATTGAAAATCCGGTCCATCTCGTTGACATCCTGCTCCGAAACCGCCAGGGAAAGCGTATGATAATTATCAAAGCCCACCTTTCGCGCCGCCTCATTACGCAGCTTGACCAACTCGATGAGTTCAGGCGCGACCACAGGCGCAACCTGCTTGCTCGCCAGCCACGCTTTTTCCCTTACCGCCGAATCGGTCTGCGTTTTTAAAATTTCCCTGATTTGGTTATCCGTTACTTTTTTGCCGTCTATAGTTCCCCGGAAAGTACTGAAATCCTTTTCAATTTTCATCCCTAAATCGACTATTTTCTTCAGCAGTTTAGGCTCTATCTGGTTTTGAAGATATGAGTCGTATAACACATCCAGTTGCCGGGCAAGTTCTCTGTCCTTTATCTGTTGGGATTCTTTCGTATTTTTTAGAAAAGCGAATTCCTTCGGATTGCTGTAAACCTTCCGAACCTCGAATTCGAGCCTGCTGACCTCGTTATAATCTTCCGGTTTGCCGCTGTTCGCCGCCTTCCAGTAAGCCAGGTTAACTTCTGTTAACATAGGCTTAACCTGCTTTACATGTGCCGAAATAAACCTGTCCAGTTGTTTATCCTTAGATTGCGATTGACAGCCCAAAAAACAAACGCACATCGCCGCGGCAATAACCCCGAACGATATACTGAAGCTCTTACGTTCCTTCATACAAAAAACCTCCTTGTATTTTTATGTAATGCGAAGAATGACACTGAACAAAATTTATTTTGCTGCCGCCCTTGCGGGAGGTTCAGGAAGAACTACGGGCATCGAGCGTTTTGTTCCGTCTGGATTGCGGCCATAGTCGATTTCCAGCTTTTTAGTTAATTGCCCTGCCAGGGTCTCGTTGCCGAACAGTTTTTCGTATTCCGCCGAAAGTGTTGCGTAATCATTTTCACCGACCGCTTTTCTTATTTTACCCTGTTTCATCCCCAATATACTTTCAAAATATTTATCTTCAACGTCTATCAGCACGGAACCCAGCTGCAGTTTTTCCCTGTCATTAAGTATGCTCTGTCCCTTGATATATCTCTGCATCGCGTACGCATACAACTGCCCAAACCGCTGGCCAAAAGCAGCCTTGTCGTTAGCCGCACCGGCTGTCATTTTAGAGTAAAGGGATTTTAATAAAGTTCCATCCAGAATTTCATCCCTTACACTCCAGTCTGTGTACCGTTTAATTCTTAAATCGGCTATCCGCAACAGCAATTCCTGCCCCTGCTGCCCACCTAATCCGGCGGCGAAATCTATAATCAATCCCAGCGTCTCAGGCGAAACCTCATCAGCAACCGCCTGCAATTGCCCTGTAATCTTCGTACTTAACGCGGAATTACCTGATTGAGCCAATTGCTTCCTGACAGCCGCATTGGTAAGCGCGTGAACTGCCCAATACCGCACCGCGATATTTTTATCCTGCAGCATCTTTATGGCCAAATCCGATAATTTTAAGTCCTGCAAACTATCCACAAGAATCACAAGATTGAGGACTACCTTGAATCTGCGTTCTTCGGGCGTCAGCTTGGCGGCCTCGTCTAGCGCCTGTGAAATATGCTTGCGCCTGATTTTGAAAACTGGTCGGAAAACTGCTGCCTGGCACTATCCACACTTGAACTGCTGTTGGCCAGTATGATACCGCGTATGTTCGACGCCGTTGAGAAATCCTTGATGTTTACAAGTTCGCCCACTGCTGAACCAACGAATTTGTCGATAACCTGTTTATCTTGCTCATTCAGCACCGCATTTTTACGGACTTCCGTGATGTCTCTGGTTCCGACCCCCATACATTCAGAAACAGCCGATAAAATCGCACAAGCTAAAACAAAATAGACCCCGATTTTTATTTTCATTTTTCAATACCCTAAATTTGGATGACATTAACCGAACCGGTACCTCGACCATAAAAATTCATTATACTCTTAAAACCAGCTTTTGTCAAGCTTTAAGCGATGTATACAAGAACTGTTTACTTAATAAATTCGTCCTAAAATGCCTTTTGCTCAATTTATCTGAAAAACCTAACAACTAAATCGCTGAAATTCTGTATAATACTCAAAAGTTATACAATTTACAGCGACCTTATGTTCGGATGGACCGGAAAAGCTTAAATTTCGCTTTTTAATGCCCGCTGGAGGCCTCCTGTAAATTAAGTTTTATCTTTAAATGTTCGATAAAACCATTATTATAACAGTAATATTGAGGTGCGTTATTATTACGGAAGCGCCGATAATTATTAGGAAATATTCATTTTTGAAGGTATAGGTTAAAATGCTTAAATATATCAGCAGTTTTACACTTTTGATTGTTATGATGCTTTTCATAACGGGTTGCCGTCCTGCAAAAACAAAGGCCGAGCCTCCCTCAGAAGCAAATTCCACACAAACCAAAGAACCCAATAACCCTCCTGGCGATACGAAAACCGAAAAAGCCGAGTCCGGGAACAGCACAACTTCAAAAATTGAAAAATCCTCTCCGCAAGTCAAACCTGAAAATACAGAACCAAACAGTTCTCAAAAATCAAATAAGAATACCGACGGAAATACCCCCACTAAAACTACCACGCACTCCGGCGATAAATTTAACGACACATTCAAGAGCATCCTGAAAGAGTATGTTACAGAAAAGGGGTTTGTCGATTACGCTACGCTTAAGCGGAAAAGGCTCGAACTAATAGAGCTTACAAATGAGCAGGCTAAATTGAATTCCCAGGAATATAAAGCCTGGCCGGTAAACGATAAAATCGCCTTCTGGATTAACGTGTACAATACCCAGTTGATGAAGATTATCGTTGATAATTATCCTATTCAGCGCTCAAAATATATGGAATGGTTCAGTCCCAAAAGCATCAGGCATATAAATGGGATATGGGACGAGTCCAAATTCATCGTTATGGATGAGCAGTTCACGCTCCAGGAAATTGAGAACCGCTTTTTCATAAAGGAATTCGGCGACCCGCGCGTGTTTTTGGCCGTTTTCCGCGCAAGCGTCTCAGGCCCGCCCCTTAAAAATTCGCCCTATCACGGCTCAAGCCTCAATAAGGAACTCGACGAACAGGCGAAGAAATTCCTTGCAGGTCCCGACGCTTTCAAAATCGACACCGAAAATAAGATTGTTTATCTTTCTGCGCTGCTTAGCCCGAACTGGTACGGAAAATACTTTACCGCTAACTATGGAACCGACAAAAAATTTAAAGACCAGGACCAGATAACACGAGCTGTGCTGAATTTTATTACAGGCTATGGTTCTAAAAGCGATGCTGCTTTCCTTGAAGTGGAAAACTATTCCATAAAATACATGGAATACAACTGGACTCTCGACGAATAAACCCAGCGTCGGTCTAATCTGCATGCCCGCGTGCCCCTCGCTTTATACGGCAAAAAAATATATTGACATTTCTCGTGAAATTTGATATGATTCTTTTAAGAAGAAGATGTAGAGAAAGCTTATGCCCATCGTTAAGTTTTCCCCACAAAACCGTTGCTGTCTTGAGTATAGACGCGGTAAAGACCTATAAGAGACTTTATAAATTGCCGTGCCGTTTCAGCCTGATATGAGAGGAGAAGATTGATGCCGTTTTTAAAGCCTTCCGGAATAAAAGGCAAAGAGAAATGCATCTTCGGTGTGTTATTTCCGCTGCTGATAATTACAGCCCCTTTAATCGCTAATCCCGCGCTGGCCGTTACTGATTATATGCTTTATAACTCTTACGGCGGCACCTGGTGCGACGCTGAAAAAACAAGCGACAATTCTCAGGATGACCTGATGTGCTGGGCAGCGGTAACGTTTAATGTCCTCCAGTGGACTGGCTGGGGAAACACTGGCGGTATGACAAATTCCGACCAGATTTTCAGCTATTATCAGGACCACTGGACCAATACCGGCGGTATTATGGAATTTGCATGGGAATGGTGGTTTAGCGGGTATAACTACTCACAAGGCTGGGATGGATGGTCACAGGTCGATGTCCCAGGCGGAAATTTTCATCCAAATAAGGATTTCTGGGATTATTATCATCGGGAATACATTGATTCAGCGGCTATGTCAGCCATCGACAGTTATCTTCATAATGGATATGGCACGGCGTTGGCGTTATATACCGCCTCAGGCGGCGGACACGCCATTACCGTCTGGGGTTACCAGTACGGCAGTAACCCCGCGGATTACCTCGGCATCTGGGTATCTGATTCCGATGACAACAAAAACGGGCCCGCACCAAGACCTGATTCACTCAAATATTACAATGTCGCTTATTCGGGCAGCAAGTGGTATCTTCAGGATTTTTATGGTACAAACAATACCTGGTACATCGGCGAAGTCCAGGGACTGGCACCTGTCCCTGAACCCGCAACCGTTATCCTCCTCAGTCTCGGCTTTAAGCCTCCTGCTCCGAAAAAAAACAGGATATTTAATCACGCATTAAAAAATGAGCCATAGATTGTATTGATTTCACAGTTCGACTGAGCTTGCCCAAGTCTGATTAAAAATAAAAAAAAGAGAAAAATAAATTTGTAGCCCAAAATTATTATTCTTTGCGTCTTCTTGGCGGGGAAAAATCGGGATTGCCTCCCGCAGAGGCGTCAAGGAGCAAAGAAAAGATAAAATATGAAAATCGAGCAGAAAAAACTTGTATTCTGTATCAGTTTGGGGTATAATACTTGTTTCTTTGTGAGAAAGACCCGAGGAGACCAAAAGTGAAAACAAAAGCGGCATTTATCATTTACATTGCAGCTATAATAAGCGTTGTCTGTGGTAATGCTCTCGGCAAATACAGCGGGGGGACGGGTGAGCCGAATAATCCTTATCAAATCGCATCAAAGGCGGATTTATTGGCCTTGGCGGCTGATACTAACGATTACAGCAAATGCTTTATCCTGACAGCCGATGTCAATATGGAAGGTCAAGTCTTTACGAAAGCGATTATTGCCCCGGATACCAACTCGGTCACTAATTTTCAGGGAACGGCATTTACAGGAACATTTGATGGTAATGATTTTAAAATTACTAATTTTACGATAGATGGTGGAAGCAATCAGTATCTCGGTTTATTTGGTCGCATTGACTTAAGGGGCTCGGTCAAAAATCTTGGTCTTGAGAATTCTACTGTCAGCGGTTCTCGTGATATTGGCGGACTGGCGGGTTCTAGTGCTGGCGGTTTGGTGGGAAGCCTTCTTGGCGGCATTATCAGCAATTGCTATTCGACAGGCAATGTCAGCGGTTCTTCTCAGTATTTTGGCGGTCTGGTGGGATACAGCTTTAACAGCGGTATCAACAGTTGTTATTCGAGAGGTTGGGTCAGCGGAACATCTAATGTAGGTGGTTTGGTGGGATATAAAGATGGAGGCAGTGTTTTGGGCAGTTTTTGGAATACACAGACTTCCGGACAATTGTCTAGTTCAGGCGGGACGGGATTAAGTACGCTGCAGATGAAGCAGCAGGGGTCGTTTACGGGGTGGGATTTTACGACTGTATGGGCGATATGCGAGGGGACGAATTATCCGCGGCTTTTGTGGCAGATACCCGCGGCGGACTGGGTCTGTCCTGATGGAGTGAATAAGGAAGATTTGGGTTACTTTGCGGGGCGGTGGCTGGAAAGTGATTGCGGTTCATCGAATAATTGCGGCGGAACAGATATAGATGTTTCTGACACAGTTGATTCCGCGGATTTTGCGTTATTCGCCTCATACTGGCTAAATGATTAACCCGCATTGAATTTTGGTTCCGCCATAGGCAAATCCAAAATTGCCTTTCGCCTAATGCGTTCTATTTTTTAAATCTTGCCCATTTTAACATTTTCACCCACCTTAAAATTTTGCCTCTGGCAAAAAAATATCAAAAAGCGTTCAAAAATGGCATAAATCTGCTAAGATTATGCCCAAAAAGTGTTAAAAAGTGCGCAGAATCGCTCATTTTTGCGTGTAATTTGAGCAAAATTTAACGATTGTAGCTATTATCGAGCAGCCAACGGCCTGCTTATGACTAAAAACTAACAACTATTAAATGTCAGTTTGAGTAAAGCCTATGTTGTTTATTGGCCGATAGTTATAGTGGTTTTGGTCTATTTTAGAAAGATACACAAGTGGAATCAATTCAGACAGCCTCAATGGTTGAAAAAATAGTTTCGCTGCCGCTGGGAAATATTGTAAAGGACTTTCTGAGCTACCTGCGGGTTGAGGCTGGGCTATCGAATAATACAATTCTGGCGTACGGCAGGGATTTGAAGGGTTTTTTCGAGTATCTGGAGTCCCAAAAAACCAATGAATTAAAACAGATAAAGCCTGTTTTGATTCAAAAGTACCAGTTGATACTGACCAAAAAAAGCAGGGACGAGAGTACTATCAAACGGTCGCTGGTGGCGATACGGATGTTTTTGCGATTTTGTCGGCTGATGGGCATGCTGGAGGATGATTTTATCGCAATACTTGAGACGCCGAAACTGTGGCAGAAATTGCCGACGGTTTGCAGCGAGGACAAGGTGGCGGCTCTTTTGGATGCGCCGCAGCCGGAGGAGCCTTACTATCTTCGGGATAAGGCGATGCTGGAACTGCTTTACGGGACGGGGATGCGTGCCAGCGAACTGGCGAATCTAAAGGTGCCGGATTTGAATTTGAGTATCGGATATGTACGCTGTACCGGCAAGGGCAATAAGGAGCGGATAGTTCCGGTGGGGAAAAGGACGAAAGTTACGGCGGCGGCGTATCTTAACCAGTTGAGACCGAAGCTGGAAAAGAGTTTCAGCGAAAATTTTTTCCTTCTTTCACGAACAGGCAGACAGATGGGGCGTATCGAAATTTGGCGATTGGTAAAAAAGTATGCGATGCGTGCCGGTATGCCGAAAAATATTACAGTTCATACGCTGAGGCATTGCTTCGCGACTCATCTGCTGGCGGGAGGCGCGGACTTGCGGAGTATTCAGGAGATGCTCGGACATGTGGATATAGCGACGACACAGATTTATACGCATGTGGATTACCCAAGGCTGCGAAATATCCATAAAAAGTTTCACCCAAGGCCGTAAAAGAATTTTTTTTTTGAAAATTGCAGATAATTTTTTTAAAAGAACAATAGTTAATTGACGAGTATGGAATATCGCGGGTATTATGGATGGTATGCGGAGAGTTATATTTTTTGACAGGATGGTAGAAATGAGCAAACGGTGTATGCATCTTCTGATAATATTGCTGCTGATTGGTTGTCAGCATGCGGCGGCAGGAGAAGATAAGAATACGGCACGGCCTGAAAGTGCGGCGGAAAAGTCGGCAGTTGAGTCGGATTCGAGCCAGCAGTTGAATATAAATAAAGAGGCGTTATTCAATGGAACTACTGAGCAGGTTCGTATAGACGCGGCGGGGATGATGCTGTTTAGTGATAGCGCAGCGGCCAGGGCGATTTTGACAGAAGGTTTAAGGCAAACTGAGAACGAGCAGACGCGTATGGCGATTTGCAAGGCGTTAGTTAGTGCGCGATTAGAGCAGAGAGATGTCAAGGATGAAGACGGTTTTATTGAGCCGCTGCTTGTTATGCTGACAAGTGAGAATGCCGGGAGCGCGGAATTAGCGTCCCAGACAATCCTGATATTTCGGTATGAGCAGTTATCCGGCCGGCTTGAAAAGATGGCGGACGATTCGAGTCTTTCGGTCGCGGCCAGATTAAATGTTATAAAGGCATTGCAGATGCAGCCTGATATGCGGGCGGCCTTTAAGCTGATGTTGCTGCTTGACGACCCTGTAAAAGAAGTCTCGGCTGGGGCGGAAAAAAGCCTGCAATCAATGGGTGTTGCGGCGATAAAGGACACCAAAGTCCGCAAGCAAGTGATAAAGGAAATGCAGCGGGCGGGCCAAGATGCTTTTTTGCGGAATTACGTTGTTCGGCGGGAATCACGGATTGTTGCGTTGAAAAGTGAGGGGGATTTTTGGAAAGAGCAATATCTTGCTTCCTTAAGCAGGATTTATGATGGGATTACCGATGACGCAGGCCGTGGTAAGTTTTTGGGGGAGAATTTGCTTAGTCCGCGTGCGCCGGTGCGGCTCCTGGCTTTGGAAAAGATAGAGCAGTGGCGTAAGGGAGCGGCGCCTAAACTGCCAGCGGAGCTTGGGCCGGTTCTTGTAAATATGATTTCTGACCCGGACAGGAATGTGCGGTTAAAAATAGGACAATTGCTTTTTCTGATAGGCGACCTGGATACGGCTCAAAAACTATTAGAGCAGATTAATGCAGAGGAGGACGAGGATGTTCGAATGTCATTGTTTGTAGCGCTGGGCGGGGCGTGCCATGACGGGCTTTCCGCGAATGCCAAGAACAAGATTTCGCCGGAGATACGAGCCAGGACAATGGAACTGGCCGGTGAATATCTCTCATCCGAAGAGCCGATGAAAGCACAAAAGGGCGCGGAGGTTGTTAAAAAACTGCTTGAGCAGGACGGATTATCACAGGGTGAGGCCGACAAGTATCTTGGGCAGTTAGCTGCGCGGTACAAGAAATCGCTTGGCAAGGGCGATAGTGCGTTGCAAGGTGAGTTGCTTAACCTGATGGCGGGATTATGCACGCAAAGCGCTTACAGCAGTCAGGCAATAAGTCTTTTCAGGCCATTATTCGAGGAGGCGATTCGAGCAGAGGCAAATATGGTTCGTGAGGCGGCAGTAAACGGGCTTATTTATATAGATAAGACAGTGCGCTGAATATGCTGAGAAAAGATTTCGTGAATGACGACAGCGCGACAATTCGTGGAAAGGTAATAGAGCTTGCCGGCGAGGTGGGAGGTAAGGAGGATTTAATATGGCTGGCGGAAAAGGTTCGAGCTGGCGCGGAAAGTGACCAGCCATGGGTCTGCGATGCTGAAGATTTTCAAGCGTTCGGATGCAGGAGTAATATATGGTTGGCACAAGAAATTTGGTTCGCCGGAATGGGAAGCGTCTCTGTCCGATGAGAAGTATATATCATTTTTGACGATAGTGGAGCGGCAGGAGTCGATAGAGAAACAGGGTAAGCTAAAAGACGTCCGTACGAAATTGGCGGATTTATATGTAAAAACGGGCGAATTTGTACGGGCGACGGAGTATTTAGGTCAATTGCTTGCGACGGCGAAAACGCCGGAAGAGAAAAAGGATATTTTGAGAAAATTGCTCGACGCGTATCTGAAACAGTCTAATGTCAAGGCGGCCAGTGAGTTGGTTGAGAATTGCCTGCTGGAAAAGGACCTAGGTCCGGACAGTTTTGTCGTGCAGTTGATAGATAATTATTTAAGTACACCTCCCGGCGGGATCGACCCTAATGTTATGCTGAACGCAATTGTCGGGATAAAAGTTCCGGCAGAAAAGCCGCTGTGGCAAAAGCAGGTTGAGTTATGGTCAAAACAGCATCCGAAGCAAAAAATTGAGGCCAAAGAGCCGAACAAACCGGTTGATTCAGCAGGTTAACCTATCATTTCGAACTGACCGACGGTCAGTTTGAAGGTTTAAAACTAAAAGTTAAAAGTTTTAAATGGAATCCCGCCTTCACCGCTTTTTCCTCTATTCGCTAAAATAACGTTTGTATGAACCCTGTTGATTTTTGTTCGTAAAACTGTTAAAATCCGGTGATTATGATAAAGCAAAAAGTGACAATAATGCTTATGGGATTAATGGTTTTTAACTCCATAAGTGGTTTTTCTATGGTAACTTGCTACGGTTCCGATGGCCATATTGCCGTGGAGCCAGCAGCCCATAACCATTGTACCTGCCCAGAAACCGACGAAATGAGTAATACCGAAGCAATAATTGGGGCATGTCTTGAATATGGCCATTGTAAGGATTCTTTAGTGACTTCAAATGTTCTCAGTCCTTGGCGAACAAATGGTAAATCTTCATCACATAAAATTTTAACGTCAAATTATGTCCTGAAACCAACATTAGCTTATATCCCATCTGTTTTCAGTTGTTACACTGCACATAACTTTGAATTATCATCTTTCCATGCACCTCTACGAACAATAATTCTTTTGGCGTGATACGCCGTTCCTATTCTTGCCTAATTGCTCAATATTGTCTGGGAGATGGTCTATCCATTCCGACAATTTGCTTTAACCGTATATTTCAAGGAATGTTGTTTATGAAGAAACGAAAATTTATAGTTGCGTCACTTTTGTTTGCTATTCTATTGACGTGGTGTGCTGATGGATATACTGCGGAATATCAGGAAAACAAAATTCCTATCTCTGAGCCTGTCAATAACCAGAGTGAGGAAATTGTTGAAATAACTGAACCTAACGAGGTTTTAACTCTACGGCAGGTGTTGGCTTTAACTCTGATGCATAACCCCGAATTGAAGGCGTTTTCATTAGAGACGAGGGCTGCGGAGGCGAGAGAGTTGCAGGCCGGTCTTTGGCCAAATCCATCGCTTGATATTGGAGTGGATGATGTCGGCGGCTCTGGGGCTATGAGTGGTTTTGATGCGGCAGAGACAACAATTTTGCTTAGTCAACCTATCGAGCTTGGCAATAAGGCGCAGAAGAGAAAAAAGGTTGCCTCACTGGAGAAGGATTTGAGCGGCTGGGATTATAAGGCCAAGCGGCTTGAAGTTTTAACGGAAGCAAGCAAAGCCTATGTTGAACTTCTTTCTATCCAGGAAAAAGTGAAACTGCTCGCAGAGCTTGTTGATGTATCTGAAAAGACTTTCAGAAGCGTTAGTCAGCGAGTGGAAGCAGGAAAAGATTCTCCTGTAGAGAAGACTAAGGCATCAGTTGCTCACCTGAATGTACAACTTGAATATAAACAGGCATTACAAGAGCTTGAAACAGCCAGGAAAAAAGCAGCATCGTTCTGGGGGAATGAGCAAGCCAAATTTAAACGAGCTGAGGGTCAACTGGAGATGGTAACGGAGATTCCTGAAATTGGGGATTTACAGCAGAAGCTTCTACAAAATCCGCAATTGGGGCGATGGGAAAAAGAAATCGCTCGGGATAAAGCGGCTTTGGAACTGGCAAAATCGGGGGCTCTTCCTGATATATCCGTTGGTGCCGGAGTCAAAAGATTCAACGAAACTGACGACAATGCTTTTGTCTTTGGGGTTTCCATTCCTTTGCCGATATTTAACCGGAATCAGGGCGGAAAAAGGGAGGCTGTTTATAATCTTTCGAAGTCATATCAAGAGCAAAGAGCGGCTCGCATTGAGGTAGTAAATCAATTCAATCAGATATACACCGACCTTTCGGTTTCGCTTAATAAGGTTAAGGGACTTAAAGATTCTATTGTGTCTGCTGCGAGAGAAGTCTTTGAAGCTTCCCAAATAGCATATTCTGAAGGCAAGATTGATTATCTGAATGTACTGGATGCTCAAAGGACTTATTTTGTATCGCAAAGAGAATATTTTGAAACATTGGTTTCTTACCATAAAGCAAAAACTGATATGGAAGGATTAATCGGACAAAGCATTGGTGATTAAAACATACATAAAATAAAAGGACAAGACAATGAAAAGCAATATATTATTAATAGTTAAAGACAAAATGCCGGCGATGATAATGAAGCACAAAATAGTGTTGCTGGTGGCGGCAATTTTTTTAGTTTGTGGAATCAAATTAGGTCAATCAACAGATGAGGTTCACTCTGATATAACAATCCATAATGAAAAAGATGGGCAGGAAGAGCATGGTGAAAGTGAAGATGCACATGCTCACGAAGGCATTATTAAGCTCAAAGATTCGACTATTAAGCAGTTTGGAATAGAACTAGCACGGGCTGGTGCAGGCAAAATCGGGATACACACAATGCTTCCTGCAGAAATAGCGTTAAATGGCGACAGGAAGGCCCATGTAGTGCCGCGAATTCCCGGCGTTGTCCGCTCTGTAATAAAAACTCTTGGCGATAAAGTCCGGGCCGGTGAGGTGCTTGCCGTGATACACAGCCGCGAACTTGCTGATTACAAGGCGGGTTATCTTGGAGCAAGGGAAAAAATTGCGCTTGCCGAAACGATGTTTGAGCGTGAAAAGAATCTCTGGGAAAAGAAGATTACCGCCGAGCAGGAATATCTTAATGCCAAACGTGATTTGGCGGATGCCCAGAATCGAACTGCGCTCTGCCGAGCAGAAACTTCATGCACTTGGGATTTTCACAAGAGTATCTGAAAAATCTGCCAAATCATCCGGAAGAATCCTTTATCGTCTATGAGGTTATCAGCGCCAATAGACGGCACAATCATCGAAAAACATATTACGATCGGCGAAGTGCTCAAAGATGATTCGGAACCGTTTGTAATTGCGGATCTGAGCAATGTGTGGGTGAACGTAAATATTCATCAGAAAGATTTGCCGAGAGTCAAAGCAAGGCCAAAAAGCCGTGCTTAAAACCGAACACAATCAGGGTGAAGGTGTTGTCAGTTATGTCAGCAGCGTGGTTGAGGAAAACACCAGAACCGCTCTTGCCCGCATCATCCTGCCGAATGATTCGGGCCAGTGGCGGCCAGGCACTTTTGCGACTGCCAATATTTATGTAGAGGAGGTGGATTGCAAAATGGTTGTGCCCAAAGATGCCATTGTAACGATGTGAAGGCAAATCCTTTGTTTTTATTGCTGCAGAAGAAGGCTTTAAGGCCGCAGGAAGTACAGCTTGGACGAATAAATGGTGAATTTGCTGAAATTGTATCAGGTTTGGAGCAGGGTCAAAAGTATGTTGCCAAAGGAGCATTCACGCTTAAATCAGAAATGACCAAGTCGACTGAAGATCCTTGCGGCGGACATTAATTCATAGGTATTGCTTATTCGAGGTTAAATAATGATTGAAAAACTAATGAGTCTTGCGATGAGCAACAGGCTTTTGATTGTGATTCTCGTTGCTGCGATAATCGGCTTGGGAACGGTTGCATTTAAAACAATGCCCATCGATGCGTTCCCGGATGTTACAAATGTGCAGGTTGAAATTGTCAGCAATGCGCCGGGGCTTTCGCCTTTGGAAATTGAAAAATTTGTAACCTATCCGGTCGAAATGTCCATGCGAGGCATTCCCGGGCTTGAAACAATGCGATCAACGACAAAATACGGCTTATCCGTTGTTACGCTTGTATTCAAGGATGATGTGGATATTTATTTTGCCCGCCAGCTTGTATTTGAACGGCTCACCGGCGCTAAAGAAAAACTGCCCTGCCGGCGTGGAATGTGAAATGGGGCCGATCGCTACAGCAATGGGTGAAATTTATCAATACACGCTTGAGGGCAAAGAGCCTTCCGACCCTAATGAAAAAGTCGCATATTTTACCGAACTTCGCACATTGCAGGATTGGGTGGTTGCACCGATTCTCAAAGGGCTGGCCGGCGTAAATGAAATCAACTCATTTGGCGGCTATTTAAAGCAATTTCAGGTAATGCTTAAGCCCTGAAAAGCTTTTGACCTACAAAGTTTCAGTGCAGGATGTTTTTGAGGCCATTGAAAAAAATAACCAGAATGTCGGCGGAAATGTCATCGAAACGCCAACCGAGCAGTATGTTATCCGCGGCATCGGCCTTATCCGCGATGAGGCGGATATCGGCAATATCGTGCTCAAATCGCATGATGGCGTACCGGTATTCATTAAAGATGTTGCGGAAGTATATCGGCGTCACGCGATCGGCAGGGCCTGGCTATCAAAGATGGCAAAGGTGAGGCCGTCGGCGGCGTGGTAATGATGCTCAAGGGCGAAAACAGCCGCGAAGTTGTCAAACGCGTAAAGGCCAAAGTAGAGGAAATAAATGCCTCAACCGTACTGCCCAATCGGCATCAAAATATCAGCCTTTTTATGACCGTTCTGAAATTGTCGGCAAAAGTATTAATACGGTAACAAAGACGCTGGCTGAAGGTGCGATTCTTGTTGTAATTGTGCTCTATCTGCTTCTTCGCAGTTTCAGAGGGGCATTGATTGTTCTGCTGGCCTTGCCGCTGTCCATGCTGCTGACATTTATAGTAATGAAACATGCCGGCCTGAATGCGAATTTGATGTCGCTGGGCGGGCTTGCCATTTCAATCGGAATGATCATTGATGCGACTATTATTCAGGTTGAAAATGTGCAGCGGCATTTGGGCCATTTGAAAGATAAAACCCATAAACTCGCTACGGTATTCAAAGCCGTTGTGGAGGTAAGAAAGCCAAGTATTTTCGGCGAATTGATCATCGCTTTGACATTTATACCGATAATCATGCTGCAGGGTATGGAAGGCAAAATGTTTGCGCCGCTTGCATACACGGTGGCAATTGCTCTTTTTGCGTCGATGTTTCTTTCGATTTTTGTGATTCCTGTTCTGTGTCGATTTTTTCTTCAAACATGGGGATGAAAAAGAAAGTCCGCTGATGAAATTTGCCATGCGAGTTTATCTACCGATGCTGTCGCTGGGCAATGGGCAGGCGGGCCGGCGGTTGTCGCAATTTCGGTTATAGTGCTTATCGCATCGCCTTGCGAGCGTACCATGCCTCGGAAGAGAATTTGTGCCGATTATGGATGAGGGGGCATTTGATATGGATATTCAGCTTCCGCCGGGCACCTCTCTTGAGCGGTCGGCAATGATTGCGCAAATGGTGCAAAAACGGCTGATGCAGTTTGAAGAACTTGAGACTGTTATCGGCAAAACCGGCCAGACGGGCATCGCTATTGAGGCAAGAGGCGTTGAAAAAACAGGATTTGTCGGTTCGCTGAAGCCTCGATCCGAGTGGAAGAACGCAAAAACACGAGAAGAACTGTTCGGGAAAATGAGAGAGGCCATCGAGGATATTCCCGGCATCGCTTATGGTTTCAGCCAGCCGATCCAGTGCCGAATAGATGAACTTGTCGCCGGCACCAAAGCGCAAATAATTGTCAAACTATTTGGCGATGATTCTGAAATCCTGAAAGCAAAAAGCTCGACGAGATTGCCGTCCGTTTTGTCAGGTGTCAAAGGCAGCAACGACTTGTCTCCGAAGTTGTTGCAGGACAACCGTATGTGTCGATCAAAGTCGACAGGAATAAAATTGCCCGATACGGCATGAATGTAAGCGATGTGCTCAATGTTATCGAAATAGCGATGGGCGGCAAACCCGCTTCACAAATTTATCAGGAAAGCAAAGTTTTTGATCTTGTGCTGAATTTCCCTGACAGTACACGTGCAATTCAGCACAGTCGTTAGGCGATATCTGATCGATTCAAAGCAGGGGTACAGTATTCCTCTGAGTCAATTGGCCGATATAACCGTTGAAGAAGGTCCGGTACAGATCAGCCGTGAAAATGCGCAAAAGCGTATGGCCATTGAACTCAATGTTCAGGGCAGAGATATTGGCAGTTTTGTTGCCGACGCTCAAAAACAAATAAAAGAAAAAGTTGCCTTGCCTGCGGGTTACTATATTGAATGGGGCGGCCAGTTTGAAAATCAAAAACAGGCGATGAGGCGTCTGTCCATTATAACGCCTTTGGTTATCGGTCTGATACTGCTGCTGCTGTTTATAAGCTTCAAATCTCTCAAGCTTGCGGTCTTGGTACTGATTACATTGCCATTCGCACTGGTCGGCGGCATATTTATCCTTCACCTTACCGGAATGTATCTGTCTGTTCCGGCCTCGGTTGGATTTATCGTGCTCTTTGGAGTCGCGGTGCTCAATGGCGTTGTGCTTATATCCTATGTTATGCAATTGCGGGCATCAGGTATGGAAAGTGAAGAGGCGGTATTTACCGCCTGCAAGGCGAGATTGCGTCCGATACTTATGACGGCTTCAATTACGGTATTCAGTCTGATACCGATGATTTTGGCAACTGGGCCGGGTTCGGAAGTTCAGAAGCCGCTGGCGATGGTCGTTGTCGGCGGGCTTATTACTTCTACACTGGCAACATTATTGGTACTGCCGACTATTTATAGTTGGTTTGAAAAAAAGGAGATGTTCCAGTAGGAGCGAAAATTATTATGAAAGTCCACAGCGGCGATCATGAAGTTTTGTAGAATTAGTAACCACAAGAGAGATATATTTAAGATAGCGAGTGCTAAATTTTCGATTTTTATCAGTCTCAGGCCGCAATTGCTGAGGTTGAGTTTATTGCGTTTTTGAGCGGACAAGGGCAAAAAAATGAGAATGAATGCCAAAATTTAAGAAAAAGTTGTAAAAAATTCAAATTTTTTGTGATTTTTTATTTTTTTTCTATTTGCACTTTGGCAGGAAGTTTTGTAAAATGCACCGCTTGCATTGCTGTCAAACTAAGATAAATATGAGTTTTCTATGCTGCTGTGCGGGATTAGGCACAGTGGAAAGTGTGTTTTTTGGGCAATATCCGATTCGCTAAGGATGTAAAGTCCGAGCGGAAGTGGTGTTGCTGCTGTAGCTCAGATGGTAGAGCGCGTCCTTGGTAAGGACGAGGTCATGGGTTCAATTCCCATCAGCAGCTGAAGTATAGAGTCAGGTCATGTCCGGGCGGTCCCGGCTATGAGTTGATTAGAAAAAGTTGCGATGGGTATCCGGTAACTGGAAAGAACAAAAAAAGTAGAAATAAAAACTTAGATTGGAGGTTTTATAAATGGCTAAAGAAGTATTTCAACGCACGAAACCGCATGTGAACGTGGGTACGATTGGTCACGTTGACCATGGCAAGACTACGCTGACAGCGGCAATGACCAAGGTAATGGAACTGAATGGTTTGTCAAAGTTTAAATCCTATGACGATATCGCCAAGGCGTCGGAGTCTCAGGGACGCCGTGATCGATTCGAAGATTTTGACTATAGCGACAGCACACGTGGAGTATATGAACGGAAAACAGACACTATGCACACGTTGACTGCCCGGGTCACGCCGACTATGTGAAGAACATGATAACCGGAGCTGCCCAGATGGATGGCGCGATTCTGGTGGTTAGCGCTTATGACGGCCCGATGCCTCAGACCCGCGAGCATATTCTTCTTGCCCGTCAGGTTAACGTGCCGAAGATAGTAGTATTTTTGAACAAGGTTGACCTGGTAGATGACCCAGAGCTGCTGGATCTGGTTGAGATGGAAATAAGCGACCTGCTTAACGAAATATGAGTTCCCCGGCGATGAGACGCCGATTATTCGCGGTTCAGCGATTAAAGCGATGAAGGCTGAGTCAAAAGATGACCCAGCTTGTAAGCCAATAGTTGATTTGCTCAAGGCGATGGACGAGTATATTCCGATTCCAAAGCGTGAAATCGATAAGCCGTTCCTTATGCCGGTTGAAGACGTATTCAGCATTAAAGGCAGTGGTACGGTCGGCACGGGCAGGATTGAAAGAGGCATGGTAAAGGTCGGCGAAGAAGTGGCGATCATCGGACTTGTCTAAAGATATAATCGAAATCCGTTGTTACCGGCGTCGAAATGTTCAACAAGACACTTGACGAAGGACAGGCCGGCGATAACGTTGGATTGCTGCTGAGAGGTATCGAAAAGAAAGACCTTGAAAGCGGACAGGTTATTGCCAAACCCGGGAGCATTACACCTCACACGAAGTTCATGTCTGAGGTTTATGTACTGACAAAAGAGGAAGGCGGCCGTCATACACCGTTCTTCCCGAACTATAAGCCGCAGTTCTATTTCAGGACAACCGACGTAACGGGTACAGTTCAGGCATTAATGAGCCGTGATGGAAAAAGGCAGAGATGTGTATGCCAGGCGATAACATCGCGATGGAAGTGGAAATTATTTCACCGATCGCGATGGAAGAAGGTCTTCGTTTCGCCATTCGTGAAGGCGGCAGCACGGTCGGCGCCGGCGTTGTAACGAAGGTTATCGGTTAGTCGATTTTGAACTGTAAAACTTCACGTGTTTTGAAGGCATCGGCTGGAGTGCTGTCTTTTTTGAGATAAGCAGGTTTGCCGTGCAGGACGGATATTATGGCTAAAAAAAGTAAAAGAGAATACGTTTGGCTGGAATGCAAGGAATGCGGCAGCGAAACTATCGCACGGAATAAGTGTTGCGGAAGGCACGCCGAAGATGGAGCTGAAAAAATATTGCAAGATGCGAACGGAAGCATACGGTTCATAAGATAAAGCGTAAAGGTAAAACTGATTCGGATAAGAAAGGACAATGGAATAAGTAGGCCAGTAGCTCAATTGGCAGAGCGTCGGTCTCCAAAACCGAAGGTTGGGGGTTCAATTCCTCCCTGGCCTGATAGTTGAAGCTGCCAGTGGAGAGGAAATTTATAAAGGAAAAAGTAAAAGAGGCTTGTTAAAAATGATATTTGAAGTTTATAAAGCGAATCAGGGGAAATATACAAGGCTGGGCAGTGCGTTTAGCGGTGTTTTGGTAGTAGGTCTGGGTTGTTGGCAGCTTTCGCAGAAGATAGACGCCGGTATTTGGATAAAAATAATGACGCCTGTTGTAGTGTTTGTGGTATTGAGCTGTTTGTGCTTCTGGCTGGTAAACAAACCCTCGATAGCAGATTTTATGATTTCCTCTGAAGGCGAAATGAAAAAGGTCAACTGGTCGAGCCGAAAAGAAATAGCGGTTTCGACATTGTTGTAATAGTGGTTGTTGTTATGATGAGTGTATTATTGGGAGTGGCGGATTTGCTGCTTCAGGTATTTTTCGGCTGGCTGATAGGTATTTAACAGGATTTAAAAAATAAAGCAGAGTTAAAACTGTAGGCACAAAAAATGCAGTGGTACGTATTACGAGTTCAGTCGAATCAGGAAATGCAGGTCAGAGAGGCCCTTAGCCAGAAGGTTAAAATGGAAGGGCTTGGCGATATCGTTGGCAGAATAGAAGTTCCTGTCGAGCGAGTGAAAAGGATTCGCGGCAATAAGCAGACGGTTTATAAGCGCAAGCTTTATCCCGGCTATGTTTTTATGGAGATGGAACCGCTGCCGGACGGCAAAGCCCCCTGAAAAAGCGTGGTTTCTGATAAAGGAAACTTCCGGTGTCGGCGATTTTATCGGCACGGAAGGTGTTCCGACGCCGATGCGTGATACGGATGCGGCGAAGATGCTCCTGGAGGCTGAAAAGCCTGAAGAGGCGCCGAGTATTAAAGTGGAGTTCAAAAAAGGCGACCAGATTAAGATTCGTGAAGGTGCATTTGAGAACTTCGAGGGCGTTGTAGATTCGATCGATTCTGAACGTGGAATTGTAAAAGTGATAGTAACGATATTCGGGCGAAGTACGCCGCTGGATATAGAATACTGGCAGATAGAAAAGATTTAGTTTGTAGTTATTAGTTCGTAGTTGGTAGAGGTAAAATAAATGGCTAAGGAAGTGGTAGTACAAATCAAGCTGCAGGCCAAGGGCGGCCAGGCAACACCAGCACCGCCAATAGGTCCGGCACTTGGTCAGCATGGCGTTAATATCGGTCAGTTTGTTTCGCAGTTTAACGAACGGACAAAAGAGCTTAATGGTATGGTTGTTCCGGTTGTCATAACTGTTTATAAGGATAAGAGTTTCACGTTTGAGGTTAAGAGTCCGCCAGCGGCGGTGCTTTTAAAAGAGGCGGCTGGTGTGGCACAGGGAAGCGGTGTTCCGAATAAGGAAAAGGTCGGGAAAGTTACCATGGAACAGGTACGGAAAATCGCTGAGAGAAAAATGAAAGACCTCAACGCCTATGACATCGAGAATGCCTGCAAAATAATAGAAGGCACAGCTCGGAGCATGGGGATAGACGTAGAAAAATAGTTTTGAGTTTTCAGTTTTGAGTTGGATATATGCGATACCACGGCATGAAATAGTGGGAGCGAAGAAGAATGTTATTCGCGAAATTCAGGAGTTTTTATGGGTTTTAGAAGTAAGAGATATAAGAAAGATTTTGAGAAGGTAAACCAGAATCCTGTGAGCCTGACAGAGGCTGTCAATATCGTTAAGTCGTTTCAGGCAAAATTCGACCAGAGTATAGAATGCGTGGTTCACCTTGGTATAGATACCAAGATGGCCGAACAGTTGATTCGCGGGTCGATTTCACTTCCTCACGGGATAGGCAAGCAGAAGAAAGTAATTGCATTCTGCGAAGATTCGGATATTGAAGCGGCTAAAAACGCAGGCGCCATTGAAGCTGGCGGCGACGATTTGGTAAAAAAAGTTACCGACGGCTGGATGGATTTCGACGTGGCGATAGCGTCGCCGAAGCTTATGGGTAAAGTGGGTAAACTTGGCCGTGTTCTTGGTCCGCAGGGCAAAATGCCATCTCCTAAGAATGGGACGGTTACGGCGAACGTGGCATCAGCGGTTGCGGAGTTCGCGGCCGGCAAAGTGGAGTTTAAAAATGACGCGGGCGGGAACGTGCACGCGGTTGTAGGAAAGCAGAGTTTCGAGGCGGAGAAGCTGGTTGGAAACATACAGGCTTTTCTTGAACATATCAAAAAAATAAAACCCGCGTCGTCGAAGGGTACCTATATCAAGAAGATAGCCATATCGGCGACGATGAGTCCGGGCGTTCTGGTAAACGTTTAATCGGCAGAAAAGGTGATGTTTTTTAAAGGCTCAGAATATTAAGCATTTAAGGTGATAAAATGAGTAAACAAATAAAAGGATTATTGCAGGCGGAATACGAAAATATAATCGCGAAGCATAAAGTCAGTGATTTTATAGTGGTAAGCACAAAGGGCGTCAACGGGATTGAGAACAACATTATGCGAGGTCAGCTTGGCAGAAAGGGCATAGGCTTACTGGTGGTGAAGAATTCTTTGTTCAAAAAAGCCCTGGCTAACCAGAAGCTCGCTGATGCATCGCCGATTTTTGAGGGTACGTGTACAATTGTTTACGGTGGTGAGAGCATAGTTGACGCGGCAAAGGAAATCGAAGAATGGGTCAAGAAGATACCTGTTTTGGAGATAAGGGCCGCATTTGTGGATAATTCGGTTTTGGACGCGTTGAGTGCCAAGAGGCTTTCAAAGCTTCCCAACCGTGCGGAACTGAGGTCGCAGATAGTTATGTTGTTCATGTCACCTGGAGCAAAGCTGGCCTCGGCTATAACATCACCTGCGGGAGCAATCGCTGGCTGCATAAAGAGCATTATAGAAAAGGCGGAAAAAGCGGAAAAACCGGCGGCGTAAAGAACAATTTAACAAATAACGAGTAAATAAAAATTGCCTTTATGGCTGCCCCGCCAAGGCGGGTTAAACGAGACGGTGTAGTTTCGGCTACCATAGGGCGTAAGGTAATAACAGGAGTTGAATACAATGGCAGAAGGTAAAGAGTGGAACAGTGCGGTAAAGGAATTGGGAGATAAGATAGTCGGTTTAACGCTGATGCAGGCGAAAGAACTGGCGGATTATTTGAAGGCGGAATACGGGATTGAACCGGCGGCGGGCGGCGCAGTGATGATGGCAGGGCCGGCAGCTGGCGCAGGCGCGGCGGAAAAGGCGGAAGAGAAGACCAGCTTTAACCTGGTGTTAAAGGGATTCGGCGACAAGAAGATTCAGGTTATTAAGGAAATCCGCGCTATAACAGGATTAGGGCTTAAAGAGGCGAAAGACCTCGTAGAAGGCGCACCGAAGACTGTTAAAGAAGGTATGAGCAAAGATGAGGCCGAGGCGGCAAAGAAGCAGTTGGAAGCAGCTGGGGCGACAATCGAATTAGCATAAGAAGTAAAAAAGTCAGAATAATGGAATTAGCGGATAGCGAGCAGAAAGTACTGCCGCTATTCGCTATTAGCCAATAAATGGGAGCTATAAATGGTATCTAAAACCGTTCGCAATTTTGGCAGAATCCGTGAGGCAGTGAAAATACCGGATTTGATAGAATTACAGAGAAAAGGTTATACGGAATTTCTGCAGATAGATGTTGCGCCAAACCAGAGAAAGAACACAGGTCTCGAGGCGTTGTTCAGGGAAATATTCCCTGTTGAGAGCTATGACAAGAGTATGCTGATGGAGTATCGTCAGTTACTGCGCTGGAAAATGCCCGTTATTCTCCTAATGAATGCAGGCAGTTGCGGCTGACATACGGTTATCCGCTGAAGATTACGTGCCGACTGCACGAGAAGAGCAGGGACAAGGCTGAAAAGGACCTGGCCGAGCAGTCGATTTACCTGGGCGAAATACCGATCATGATAGGCGGCGGCGAATTTATTATTAACGGGGCCGAAAGAGTTATAGTGAGCCAGCTTCACAGAAGTCCTGGTGTGGATTTTATTATCGACAGCAAGGAAGGCGACCGAATACTGCACGGCGGCAGAATTATACCGGAAAGAGGAAGCTGGATAGAAATAAGCGTTACGCGCAAAGATATTCTTGTTGTCAAGATTGACCAGTCGAGCAAGATTCCTGCGACTGTATTTCTGCGAGCAATTGATACTGCTTATAGTGAAACGGAGAAAATCATCCGTGCATTCTACGAGACGAAAAAGGTTTCGGCAGGCAAACTGACGCCAAATATGTGGGCGGTCGGGCCGATAGTCGATACCGAATAGCGGCGAGATAATCGTAAAGGCGGGCACGCAAATCGGCGACAGGGTTGGTTTGATTCAGCAAGAGCGAAATAAAAAAAGTTGAGGTAATCGACGAAATTCGCGACCCGATTAGTATTGAATACGCTGGCGGAGGACGATTGCCAGAATCAAGAGCAGGCATTGTTAAAATTTTATATGAGGTTGAGGCCTGGCAATCCACCCAATATGAAAAGGCCAAGCCATTCTTCGAGGAGAAGTTCTTCGATGTGAACCGTTATCGGCTGGGCAAGGTTGGCAGGTTCAGGCTGAATCGCAAATTCGGTCAGAATACGGACGAAAATGAGATGATGCTTCGCGCGGAAGATTTCCTGAATACGATGAACTACGTAATGAAGCTTCGCAGTAATGAGGGCGAACTTGACGATATCGACCATCTTGGCAACAGGCGGCTGCGTACGATTGATGAACTCGCGGGCGATGAAATACGCAAAGGGCTTTTGAAGCTTCGCAAGACCGTTCAGGAACGAATGAGATAAAGAAGGATACGGGCGAGCCTCTTCACATAGCGGATCTTGTAAATTCCAAGAGTGTATCGAGCAGCATAAATTATTTCTTCGGGCGCGGTGAACTGAGCCAGATAGTTGACCAGACCAATGCGTTGAGTCAATTGACGCACGAGAGACGTTTGTCGGCGCTTGGACCTGGGGGCTTGAACAGAAGAAGGGCGGGCTTTGAAGTTCGCGACGTTCATATAAGTCATTACGGACAGAATTTGTCCGATTGAGACGCCTGAAGGTACGAACATCGGTTTGATCTGCTTCTCTGGCGATATTTGCCACGGTCGATGAATACGGTTTTCTGCTTACGCCTTATCGCAAAGTCAAAAACGGCAAAGTTACGGACGAGGTCGATTATCTGCGCGCGGATGAGGATATGAAAGCGATATTCGCGGCGCCGAATACTGTTGACCAGGAAAGCAGGCAGGATTCAGGAAGGCATGGTGCTGGCGATGAAAGACGGAGAGCTTGCACAGGTTCAGAGTGATGAAGTTAATTATGTCGATGTATCGCCAAAGCAGATTGTGGGTTTGTCAGCAGCGTTGATTCCGTTCCTTGAACACGACGACGCGAACCGCGCATTGATGGGTTCGAATATGCAAAGACAAGCGGTTCCGCTGTTAAAGACTGAGCCGCCGCTGGTCGGACGGGGATGGAAGAAGTAGTCGGGAAAAATTCGAGTATGGTTGTTCGCGCAAAGAGTCCGGTGTATTGTCACGAGCAGTCGATGCCGATCGAGATAGTTATCAACCATACCGATGAATATCAACTTGAAGAAGTTCTTCGGATTGAATGAGAGGACGTGTCTTAACCAGAGGCCAATCGTAAAGCTTGGGGACAAGGTTACGAGAAAACCAGATGATAGCAGACGGCGGTGGTACTGCTAACGGTGTTCTGTCGCTTGGCAAAAATATACTTGTGGGATTTGTGTCTTTTGACGGATTTAACTTTGAGGACGCCATTATTGTCAGCGAAAAGCTTGTCAAAAATGATAGCTTTACGAGCATTCATATCGATGAATTTACGGCGGAAGTTCGTGAGACGCCGTCTGGGCAAGGAAGAATTCACCAGCGATATACCGAATGTCAGCGAAAAAGCGCTTGCGTAATCTTGATGAGCACGGTGTGGTTCGCGAGGGAACGAGAGTCAGCCCGGCGATATTCTGGTCGGCAAGGTTGTACCGAAGAGCAAGACGGAACTGACACCTGAAGAAAAGCTGCTGCATGCGATATTCGGCAGGGCGGGCGAAGATGTGAAGAATGATTCGCTTGAGCTGCCGAGCGGTTATGAAGGCGTAGTCATAAAAACCGAAGGTTTTGAGACGCGGTGCCGGCGGCGAAGAGGCAAAAGGCGCCTGAAGGTGCAGATAAAAGCAGTATGAAAAAGAGATGACGCGCCAAGCAGTGCGCTATATTCAGGCAGATGATTGCAGGCGATTCACGACAAATTCGATGTTAATATTGTTGACCCGTCAACCAGACAGAAAGCCGGTTACAGCGAAGACGACGAGGTTGTCTACGAGCAGATTGAGAGCTTTGATATTAAGTGGGTCAACCCTGCCTCGTCTCGAGATGATGTGCAGAAGATCGCGGATAAGTTCTGGGTGAATATCAAGGAAGCTCGCCGAGGAAGAAGAAGCGTAAAATTGAACAGATGAAGCATGGCGATGAACTGCCCAGCGGCGTTCTGGAAATGGTGAAGATTTATATCGCGACCAAGAGAACGCTGTCGATTGGCGATAAAATGGCGGGTCGTCACGGAAACAAAGGTGTTATCGCGCAAGATTCTGCCTGAAGAAGATATGCCGTTCCTTGAGGATGGGACACCGATTGATATACTGCTGAATCCTCTTGGTGTTCCAAGCAGAATGAATGTCGGTCAGATTCTTGAGACGCATCTTGGGTGGGTGGCAAAGGTGCTGGGCTTTACGCAGTTACGCCTGTTTTTGATGGGGCGAAGAAGATGATATTCAGAAACTTAACGCGGAAGCCAATGAGCGTATGAAGAACAGAAAGAAAGAGCTGGAAGATAAAAAAGAGTCGCCGCCTGAGAATGAATATTTTATCAGCATTCCCAAGTCATTGAAGACGCAGTTATATGACGGGCGGACGGGCGAGCCGTTCGACCAGCAGGCGACGATTGGTTATATGTATATGATGAAGCTTCATCATCTTGTTGATGACAAGATTCATGCGCGTTCGACAGGGCCTTACAGTCTTGATTACCCAGCAGCCATTAGGCGGCAAGGCCCGGACCGGCGGACAGAGGTTCGGCGAAATGGAAGTCTGGGCGCTGGAAGGTTACGGAGCGGCTTATACACTGCAGGAAATGCTGACGGTGAAAAGCGACGACGTTGAAGGCCGGACGAAAATTTACGAATCGATGGTCAAAGGTCAAAACACGCTCGAAGCCGGCACGCCGCTGTCGTTTGATGTGTTATGCAATGAAATAAGAGGTCTGGGACTGAATATTCAGCTTGAAAAGAAGCATCTAAGCGGAACAGTTTCGTTATAAAGTAGAAAATGTTCTGAAAAAAGATATCAGATTAAAATAAGGAGTTAGCCTTAAATGTTGGGAAATATTTACGATAGAATTAATGATTACGGTTCGGTAAAGATTTCACTTGCAAGTCCCAATGATATTCGAAGCTGGTCTTTCGGCGAGGTTCGCAAGCCTGAGACGATTAATTACCGCACGTATCGTCCGGAAAAAGACGGTTTGTTCTGCGAACGAATTTTTGGTCCTGAGCGGGACTGGGAATGCGCGTGCGGCAAGTATAAAGGCACGAAATTCAAAGGGATAATATGCGACCGGTGCGGTGTGAAGGTTACCCACAGCAGAGTTCGCCGCAAAAGAATGGGTCATATCAATCTTGCGTCGCCGTGTGTTCATATATGGTTTTTCAAGGCAGTTCCGAATCATCTGGCGACACTTCTCGATATGAAAGCATCGAGCCTTGAGAAGATAATTTATTTTCAGGATTATGTAGTAATTGATGCGGGTCAGAGCCCGATGAAGGCTGGTCAATTACTCAACGAAGAAGAATGCCGTGAGGCGAGCAATAAATATGGGAACACTTTTAAGGCGGCAATGGGCGGCGAGGCGATTAAGACGTTGCTGTCTAATCTTGACCTTGATGTGTTAGGTCGCGAACTGAGACTTGGGGTAACCAAGACAAAGAGCAAGCAGAAAATCAAAGACCTGACAAAGCGTCTTAAAACGGTAAACTCAGTCAAAAGCAGCAGCAATAAGCCGAGCTGGATGGTTTTTGAGGTGATTCCGGTGATACCGCCGGATTTGCGTCCGCTGGTGCTGTTAGAGAGCGGAAATTTCGCGACAAGCGACTTGAATGACCTTTACAGGCGAATTATCAATCGCAATAACCGGTTGAAAAAACTTATCGATCTAAATGCGCCGGAAGTAATTATTCGTAATGAAAAACGAATGCTTCAGCAGGCGGTAGATTCATTGTTCGATAATGGCAGCTGCCGCAGACCTGTTCTTGGGAGCAACAACAGGCCTTTGAAGAGTCTTACGGATATGATAAGAGGCAAGCAGGGTCGGTTCAGAGAGAACCTGCTTGGCAAGCGTGTTGATTATTCAGCGCGTTCCGTAATTGTAGTCGGTCCTAACCTGAAACTTAATCAGTGCGGGTTGCCGAAGAGGATAGCGCTGGAATTGTATCAACCGTTTATTATCAGGAAACTTAAACAGCAGGGTTACGCCGATACGATTAAGAGCGCTAAAAGAATGATAGAGCGGCGTGAGGAGCATATCTGGGATATTCTCGAAGAGGCGATTTATCAGCATCCGGTTTTGTTAAACCGCGCACCGACGCTGCACAGAATGGGCGTTCAGGCGTTTGAGCCGATACTCGTCGAAGGTAACGCCATTATGCTTCATCCGCTGGCGTGCAGAGGTTTTAACGCGGACTTCGACGGCGACCAGATGGCTGTTCATTTGCCGCTGAGTATCGAGGCGCAGGCGGAAGCTCATACGCTGATGATGACAACGGGCAATATCTTTTCGCCATCGAATGGCTCACCGATGGTTGGCCCTTCTCAGGATATGGTGATGGGCAATTATTACCTGACGCACATGAGCATCAATGAGGAGGAAAAGGGTTGCGGAATGGCGTTTGCCAATCCGTTCGAGGCTATAATGGCTTACGAAACGGGTAAAGTTTATATTCAGGCAAAAGTTAAGGTAAAGATAGATAAAGAAGTTGCCGGCGAGCCTCGCAAGGAAGCCTATAAAGATAAGCCTTATCAGATAATTGAGACAACGGTTGGCAGGTGCATATTCAACGATATACTTTCCCCGAAGATGCCGTTTTACAACATAACGATGTCCAAAAAGACGTTGGGAAAAGTTATAAGCGATACGTCGGCGATTGCCGGTACGGCTGAAACTGTGGATTTGCTTGACAGGATTAAGGATTTGGGCTTTAAGTACGCGACGCTTGCGGGTCTTAGTTTCGGACTTACCGACCTTAAAATACCGGCAAAGAAGCAGGAAATTATAGACGAGACTGAAAAGAAGGTTAAGAAAATCTATAAAAACTACCAGATGGGCGTTTTGACCGAAGGCGAAAGATATAACCAGGTCGTTGACGCGTGGACTCACGCCCGCGTGGCAGTTACGAATGAAATGGTGCGAGGCCTGAAGGCAGATGACCAGGATGACTCTGAGGGTGTGCAAGATGCCACAAGTGAAAATATAGATGAATATTTTAAGGAATGCTGTGACAAAATTAAGTCGGGCCCGTGGTATTCAGATCCCAGTGTTGCCCCAAAAGAACGGGGGAAAGAATTCTATGAACCAGGAATATACTTTTTTAGAGATAAAGAAAAACCAGAACGTATAGAAAACATTGGATATGCTTATGTACGACAGGATGGTGTTGCGGGGCGGCTTAAGGACTGTGTTCAGAACAAAGATAATAGTTTGTATAAAGCTATAAGGAAATTAGAGAAAACGGATGACCATGGAGCGATAGAGTATATCAAAAAACGATTAGAATTTAATTTTGTTCCAATTTCAAAAGGTCTCGAATTGAATGAATTAAAATTAGTTAAAAACAAGCTGATGCGCAAATATTCTGCTACAGGCAGATCTTCTCCAAGGTTCAATATAAGGGAGTATCTGAACCCGATATTTCTTATGACGGATTCCGGTGCGAGAGGCAGCGTTGACCAGATTCAGCAGCTCGCTGGTATGCGTGCACTGATGGCCAAGCCCGGCGGTGAAATTATTGAGACGCCTATTAAATCCAATTTCCGCGAGGGAATGACGGTTCTCGAGTATTTCAGTTCGACTCACGGCGCCCGTAAAGGGTTGGCGGATACGGCCTTGAAGACGGCTAACTCGGGTTATCTTACCCGCAAACTGATAGATGTTTCGCAGAACGTAATTATAAGCGAACGTGATTGCGGGACGCTGCAGGGTATTACCAAGAGTGTGGTCAGCGGCGGCGAGCAGGCGGAAGTACCTCTTTCTGAACTTATAGTCGGAAGGACAGCGAGAGACAATATCCGCAACCCGATTACGGATGAAATGATAGTCAAGGAAAACGAGATTATAACGCCGGAAATAGCGAAGAAAATCGAGGTATTGGGTCTTGACGCGGTACGCGTGCGAAGCCCGCTGACGTGCGATAGTCCGTTTGGCGTCTGCGCGAAATGTTACGGCTGGGATTTGAGCACCAAGGAGCTTGTTGAGGAAGGTATGGCGGTAGGTATTATCGGTGCCCAGTCAATTGGTGAGCCTGGTACTCAGTTGACATTGCGGACGTTCCATACGGGCGGTGTAGCGTCGAGAGCGATTCTCGAAAGCGACCAGAAAGCCGACTCCAAAGGTAAAGTTGAATATCGAAATCTTGGCGTTGTCGAAGACCCGACAGGGGATTCCCCATCAAAGGGTATCGTACTGAAGCGCAGCGGCGAACTGGTATTAGTGGACGAAAAAGGGCGAGAGCTTGAAAAATACAAGGTTCCTTACGGTGCGGCCATGCAGGTTGATAATAGTGAGGAAGTATCGCAAGGACAAAAACTGTTTAACTGGGACCCGCACCGGACGCCGATTCTGGCAGAGGTTGGGGGAACTGCCCGTTTCGTTGATATTCTGGAAGGTGAAACCGTTCGGTTCGAAGAGGAACGGAAAGGCCATGTCGGCAAGCTGGTTGTGATAGAACACAAGGGCGATAAGCATCCACAGATAATTGTAGAAGACGCGGACGGCAAGATACTCGATGTTCATTATCTGCCCGCCGGCGCGAGAGTAGAGATAAAGGAAGGCGACAAAGTTAAGGCCGGTCAGCTTCTTGCGCATCAGCCGCGAGAGACGGGCGGCACACAGGATATTACGGGCGGTTTGCCGAGAGTTACGGAAGTGTTCGAGGCTCGCAAGCCCAAGGACCCGGCGGCGATGGCGGAAATCAGCGGCCGCGTTGAATTGCGCAGCGACAAGCGCAAGGGCAAAATGACTATTATCGTTCGCGGCGAAAGCGGAATGGAAAAGGACACCACGTTCTCAGGGATAGGCATCTTAATGTCCACACCGGCGATATGGTGGAAGCTGGCGACGCGTTGACGGACGGTCCGCTGATTCCACACGATATATTGAGAATCAAAGGTGAAGAGGCGCTTCAGCGGTATCTGATAAGTGAAATTCAAAATGTATATCGTTCTCAGAACGTTGGTATAAATGACAAGCACATAGAGATTATCTGCTCTCAGATGATGCACAAGGTTGAGATTGAATCTGTGGGCGACAGTTCGTTTCTTCCCGGCGAAGTAGTGGATAAATTTATTTTCCGCAAAGAAAATGAAAGACTTGCCGGCTGTATCAGGATAAGTAAACCCGGTGACGCGGTTGATTTAAAGGAAGGTCAGCTTGTAACCAAGGAAGAACTGGCCAAAATCAACGATAAGGTGGAACTGATAGGTGGTACCGGTGCAAAAGGTGCCAGGGCAAAGCCCGCAACAGCCAAGACGCTGCTGTTGGGAATTACCAAGGCGTCGCTTCGCTCGGAAAGTTTCATAGCGGCGGCGAGCTTCCAGGAAACAACTAAGGTCTTGACTCAGGCGGCGTTAGCTGGTAGAGTAGATGAACTTGTCGGTTTAAAGGAGAACGTGATACTGGGTCATTTGATTCCCGCAGGCACAGGATTCAGGCGTTATCTTGAAACGAGAGTGAAACATCTTGCAGAGGCACCAGTGCCGAAAGTTCTGGAAGAAATAAAGGAAGTTAAGGAAGCAGAAGCCAAAGCTGAGGCGGCTATTAAGGAAGCTTTGGGAATAGAACAAATATAAATTAAGTGAGATTGAAAGAGAATTATGGCAACTATTAATCAGTTTGTAAAAAAGCCGAGAGGCAAAGCGAAAGGTACCAAGCGTGTTTCAGATATCAGCGGTTCGCCGCAAAAGAGAGGCGTGTGCCTGATAGTCAGGACACAGACCCCTAAGAAGCCTAACTCGGCATTACGTAAAATCGCTCGTGTGAGATTAACCAACGGCAAGGAAGTAACGGCGTATATACCCGGAATCGACCATAATCTGCAGGAACACAGCACGGTGATGATTCGCGGCGGTCGTGTGCGTGATTTGCCGGGCGTTCGTTATCACATAATTCGCGGCGTTCTTGACTGCGCCGGTGTGGCTAATCGCAAGCAGGGCAGAAGCAAGTACGGAGCAAAAACGGCGAAATAAAGATTGATTCAGATACGATAGAAGATAAGAGTAAAGGAAGTATAACGAGGAAAGATAATGGCAAAAAAGTTTACTGCATCGGAAAAACAGCTTAAGCCCGACCATGTTTACAATAGTAAGCTGGTATCGAAGTTTATAAATTGTCTGATGGAACAGGGCAAAAAGAGCATCGCTCAAAAGGTTTTTTATGATGCGATGGATGTTGTGTCGGAGAAGATTAAAGATACGGCTCCCCTTGAGGTGTTTGAAAAGGCAATAAATAATGTTAAGCCGATGATCGAGGTTCGCAGCAAGCGTGTCGGTGGAGCAAGTTACCAGGTTCCGATGCAGGTAAACGCGAAACGTCAGCAGTCGCTGGCATTTCGGTGGATACTGCTTTCCGCCAGGGGCAAAAAAGGCAAGCCGATGAGTGACAGGCTGGCGGCTGAGCTGATTGACGCTTATAACGGTAACGGCGGAGCGATGACAACACGGGAAAATATCCATAAGATGGCCGAGGCGAATAAGGCGTTTGCCCACTTTGCGTGGTAATTGTTTGTTTTATGACTGCCACAGTGTTTTTTAGCAAATATCTGTGGCAGTTTTTTTATTTAATCAAACTGACCGATAGTCAGTTTGAGAGTTCAAAAATCAAAGTTTAAAATGCGAAATTGCGGTTCGACAGGCTCACCGCAGACGGAATTCCGACTTCGTCGGGATGTTATTTTTAATGTAAAGAAAAGGAATTTTAATGGCGGTTGATTTGTCAAAATTGAGAAATATCGGGATTATGGCGCATATCGACGCGGGTAAGACGACTGTAAGCGAGCGCGTACTTTATTATACTGGTTTAACTTATAAGATGGGCGAGGTGCATGATGGCACGGCGGTGATGGATTATCTTGAAGAAGAGCAGAAAAGGGGTATTACAATTACTTCAGCGGCAATAAAATGTCCGTGGAAAGAATATGAGATTAACCTTATTGATACGCCGGGGCATATTGATTTTACAGCGGAAGTCGAAAGGTCTCTCCGTGTTCTTGACGGAGCAGTGGCGGTATTTGACGGCAGCGAAGGCGTACAGGCGCAGAGCGAGACAGTCTGGCGTCAGGGACAGAAGTACGGATTGCCGTGTCTTTGCTTTCTTAACAAAATGGACAAGATGGGCGCTAATTTTGAAATGAGCATGCAAAGCATCAACGAAAAACTTGTGGCAAATCCCATAGTAATGCAGATACCGATAGGAGAGGACACTACGTTTGAGGGGCTGATAGACCTGATTAAGATGAAGGCGATTTATTTTAATACTGAAACGCTGGGAAAGAATTTTGAGGAAGTTGAAATTCCTTCTGAACTACTCGAAAGGGCAAAACAGTACAGGCATGATATGCTTGAACTTGCGGCTGAATATGATGAGGAAATGATGAATCTTTACGTTCATAATGAGCCGATAGGGGAAGAAATTATTAAAAGGGCCGTGAGGAAAGGAACGATGCAAAATAAGCTGAACCCTGTTTTTGTAGGGTCGGCACTGCGAAACGTGGGCATACAAATGCTGCTGGATGGTGTTGTGGAATATTTGCCGTCACCGCTGGATAAGGATGAGATAATTGGTCATAAACCCGGAGATAAGGAAAAGAAGATAACGGTTAAGTGCGACCCGAATGGCAGTATGGTTGCGCTTGTATTTAAAATTACCAGCGATGCTCACGGTGATTTGAATTACCTGAGGATATATCAGGGTACGCTGAAATCGGGCAGCAGAGTTCTGGACGCAACCCGGAGCAAGCGTGAAAATATTACGCGTATATTTGAGATGCACGCCAATGAGCGTCAAATCATAGATTCCGCCAGTGCGGGCGATATTGTCGCAGTTGTAGGTCTTAAAGAAACACTTACAGGTGATACTATTTGCGAGCCAAAGCATCCTGTATGTCTGCCGAGCATAACATTCCCGGAACCTGTTATAAGTATGTCAATTGAACCGGTAACTGCCGCGGACAAGGCGAAACTGTCCGAAGCGCTTGGCGACCTGAAACGTGAGGACCCGACATTTGAGTGCAAATTTGATTCTGAGACAGGCCAGACAATTATAAGCGGGATGGGCGAGCTTCACTTGGAAATACTGCAGCATAAACTGATTCGCGAAAAAAGAGTTGACGTACGCGTGGGTAAGCCAAAGGTCGCATATAAGGAAACAATCAGCGGTACCGCGGAGGCGCGGGGCAAATTTGTACGTCAGACGGGCGGTCATGGCCAGTTTGGGGATGTGGTTTTGACGGTTGAGCCATTGTTGACTGAAAACGGCCTTTGGAGCAAGGAAGTTGAATTTGAAAATAAAATTATCGGCGGTGTTATACCTAAGGAATACATACCTTCTGTAGAAAGAGGCGTTCACGAGGCTTTGAGCAGCGGTGCATTGGCGGGCTACCCTGTTATAGGTGTTAAAATATCGCTGATAGACGGCTCGTATCATCCGGTGGATTCTTCGGATATAGCTTTTGAACAGGCGGCGGTGATAGGGGTGGCGGAAGTTCTGAGAAAAGCCAAACCTGTTTTGCTTGAACCGATTATGAAGGTTCAGGTAATCGTACCGGAGTCATTTTTTGGTGTGGTTCAGGGGAATTTACTTGGAAAACGCGGTTTAATAACGGATACGCGGAGTCACGGCAACATGATAGTTATTGACGCAAGGGTGCCGTTGGTGGAAATGTTCGGCTATTCCGGTGAAATCCGCAGCGCAACTGGGGGGCGTGGAAGCTTTACAATGGAGCCTTTGGACTATGAAAAGGTGCCTGCGCAGCTTGTGGAAAAGATTTTGCCTTAAAAAAATTGATTTTTTTGCAAATTTTTTAAAAATTTTAACAATTTTTTTTTGACATATATAAACTTTAGTGGTACAAGAGTAGTTTTTCAGCCGTAGCGAGCACTGTCAGGGACGACTTTGCGATAAAAATAGTTGGGCTGTGGCATATCGGTATTAATGTTGCCAAGGATGGTTTGGTAAGGCTTTAAGGGTTTTGTCGAAGCCTGAAAAGTGGTTTTGAGGGCAAAGATGAGCCCGACACCAAATTTAAGGAAGACGAAAGGTTGATTGCTAATAGAGGTTTTTGAAGTTTAGGGCAATCAATAAATAATGTCTTTCCTGCCAAAATCGAGCAAGGCTAAGTTAGTGAACGGTGATTTTCGATACGCTAATTGTGGTGTTATAGCCTTGTGATGTGTTTAATAGGTTGTTTTAGAAGAATACGCTGTGATTTTATAGGGCATAAAACGAAAAAAAAGCGGTTTTGTGCTAATGGTAAAGGAAAGTTATGGCAGCTGAAAGCGAAAGAATCAGAATCAGGATGGAAGCTTATGACCATAAGGCTCTTGATTCATCTGCTAAAGAGATAGTAGAACACGCCAGGAGAACCAACGCCCGGGTCAGCGGTCCAGTTCCGCTGCCTACCCGTATTGAAAGATACACGGTATTGCGAAGTCCGCACGTTGACAAGAAATCTCGCGAGCAATTTGAACTGCGGACACATAAACGGCTGATTGATATTTATGAGGCTAACGCACGGACGGTGGAAGTATTGAATCGTTTGGTGGTTCCCGCTGGAGTATTTGTAAAAATTAAGGCTTAATAAAAACAGTTAAAAAAGGAAGACGCCAGTATAAGGCGAGAAGAAAACAGGAAAACGAGATAATGGTAATGCTGCTGGGAAAAAAAGTTGGGATGACTCAGGTATATGACGAGGCAGGTAATCTGTTGCCTGTTACAGTTATACAGGCAGGCCCTTGTGCGATAATGCAGGTGAAAACGATTGATTCGGATGGTTACAATGCCATTCAGTTGGGCTACGATGATGTCAAGCCGTCCCGAAGAATCAAGGCTGCCGTCAAACATGCGGAAAAGGCGAACACGGTACCAAAGAGATTTGTCAAAGAAATGCGGTTGCCTGTTGACGCAAAGATGGAATATAAAGCCGGTGACTCAGTAACGGTTAATACTTTTGCTGACACAAAGGTTGTCGATGTAATAGGTACCAGCAAAGGCAAAGGGTATGCTGGCGTAATGAAACGTCATGGTTTCGGCGGTTTTCCGGCATCTCACGGAACTGAAAGAAAACACAGGGCGCCGGGTTCGCAGTCAGGTCACGGTACGGACCGTGGTCATGGTGGAAATATTAAGAAAGGTAAAAGGATGGCTGGTCGTATGGGCGGTCATCGTGTTACTATAAAAACGCATAAAGTTGTTTCGATAGACCAGGAAAAGAATCTGCTGGTAATAAAAGGAGCAGTACCTGGGCCTTCCGGCGGCTATGTAATAATACGCAATTCTCAGAAGGCTTAGTTGAAGTGATTATATAACGGGATGTTTAAAATGATAAATCTGGCTGTTTATAATAGACAAGGCAAAGAGGTTGACACCCTGAAGGTGGATGAGTCGTCTCTTGGCGGGCATGTTCGATATTCGCTGCTCAAGCGGGCGATAGTTATGTATCATGCTAACAAGCATGTTGGTACGGCCGCGACCAAAGACAGAAGTATGATAGAAGGCTCGACGCGTAAACTGTTCAAACAAAAGGGCACAGGTAATGCCCGCGTTGGTAATCTCAGAACCGCCAAGCGCGTCGGCGGCGGCGTAACGTTCAATAAGGTCGCCAGAGATTTCGGCAGGAGTATGCCGAAGAAAGAGAAAAAACTGGCCCGCGATTCAGCGGTTTTGGCCAAGCTGTTAACTAATAATCTTGTTGTGGTTGACGAGTTGAATTTTGAAAAGCCTAAAACAAAGGATTTTGCGGGTGTACTTGCGAATTTGAAAATAGAGAGAAGTTGTCTTATAACAACAAACAATTATGATGAGAATGTTTATCGTTCGGCGAGAAATATCGCGAAAGTCGCAATAATGCCTGTTGCGGATTTAAACGCCGGTGACATCTGCAGCCGCAGCAAGATATTGTTCACGAAAGAAGCGTTTTTATCGTTTTTAAATAAAGATAAATCAGAAAATAATTAACGGGTAACAGTAGTGGATAATTATAACGTAATAATTCAGCCATTGATAACAGAACAGGGAACGCATCTTGCGAACGTGAAAGGCGCGTACTCTTTTCAGGTTGACAAGCACGCTAACAAGGCTGAAGTAAAACAGGCTATTGAAAAGATATATAACGTAAAAGTTGACAAGGTAAGAACCGCTAATCGAAAAGGCAAGTATAGCCGAAGGGGCAGTACCGTCGGTGTAACGTCAAGCTGGAAAAAGGCGGTTGTATATTTGAAGCCGGAATATCATATAGATTTGTTCTAAAAGGCGGTAATTATGGGTATTAGAATTTATAGACCAACAAGTGCGGGACGGCGAAATGCTTCGGTGAATGATTATGCCGAGATTACCGCGACAGTTCCCGAAAAGTCTTTGTGTGTTCGGATAAAAAAGAGCGGCGGCAGAAATCATGGCGGATGTACAACTTCGCGGTTTCGCGGTGGCGGTGCACGAAAGATTTATCGAGTTATTGATTTTAAACGTGATAAAGACGGCGTATTTGGCTATATCGCGACTGTGGAATATGATCCTAACAGGAATTGCTATATATCGCTTGTGAATTATGCAGACGGCGAAAAAAGTTATATATTGTCGCCTCTTGGCATAAATGTTGGCGATAAGATTGAAAGCGGACAGCTTTGCGAGCCGAAAGTTGGTAATGCGATGCCGCTTGGAGCAATTCCGGCGGGTCTTGAGGTTCATAATATTGAAATGACTGCCGGCCAGGGCGGCAAGCTTGTTAGAGGTGCCGGCGGTGCCGCGAAGATAGCTGCCAAAGAAGGCGACTGGGTAACAGTTATTCTGCCGAGCGGCGAGATGCGAATGGTTAGGAAAGAATGCAGGGCGACAATCGGCAAATTGGGCAATTTAGATTATCAAAATGTTACAATTGGAAAAGCAGGCCGGACCAGGCACACAGGCCGCAGACCTCATGTCAGAGGTAAGGCTATGAACCCTGTTGACCATCCACTGGGCGGCGGCGAAGGCAGGTCGAACGGTGGACGTCATCCATGCTCACCTACTGGCGTATTGGCCAAGGGCGGCAAGACAAGAAATCCGCGAAAGATAAGCAATAAGAGAATTATTCGGAGACGCAAAAGTACAGCTCATGGACAGTTGGTACTATAACTGATGAACCCGCAATGACGGGAATTATGTTAAGGATAGAGGCAGTTTAATGGGAAGATCGCTAAAAAAAGGGCCGTTTGTAGATGCAAAGCTGTTTGCGAAAGTAGGTAAACAGAGTGCTTCCGGCTCTCATGAACCCATAAAGACATGGGCAAGAAGGTGTACGATAATTCCAGAGTTTGTGGGTTATACGTTTCTCGTGCATAACGGAAAAGTTTTCAATAAGGTTTTTGTAACAGAAGATATGGTTGGACATAAACTTGGCGAGTTTTCACTGACACGTACGTTCAGAGGACACTCTGGAAATAAGTAAAATCGCCGAGGGCAGCGTCGATAAGAAAATTGAGATATAGAATATGATGCTAAATGCAAATAAATTAAATAAGCTTCGTAAAGCACGTAAGGTTAGTTCAGAGCAGTTGGCAAGCCAGCTTGTCCGAGGCGGTCTCGTCAAAAAGCAGGCGATAACAGCGATTAAGAACTGGCAGAAAGGGCTGTTTAGTCCTACACCGTCGAAAGAAGACTTGAACATTTGGCTACGGCATTGTCTGCGGAAGTGAACGATTTAGTGAGTTGGCGTTCATCGTATCGTTATGCACCTGGTTCATCAAGAAAGGCCAGGCTTGTTACGCAGTTGATAGCAGGTCGTAATGTTCAGGAAGCAATGGATATTCTGAAGTTTACAAGAAAACGTGCGGCGTCGATGATTGATAAGGTTCTTAAAAGTGCGGTTGCCGATGCGGATGAGCAGCAGGCTGATGTTGACAAATTGTATGTGTGTGATGCACGTGCCGATGAAGGCGGTGTTCGTATAGGAACCAAGAGATGGATAGCCAAAGACAGAGGCAAGGCTCATGCCATCAGGAAAAGAGCTTGTCATATATCAGTAACCGTAACGCAGTCATAATAAGTAAAGGCTCAAAACGGTAAAAAGGCAAAAGTAATTATGGGTCAAAAAGTATCGCCAATAGGATTTAGGACTGGAATAACACTTGAGTGGCAAAGCACGTGGTTTGCACCGAAGGCAAACTATGGAGATTTTCTCGTCGAAGACCAGAAAATACGTGAATTTGTCGATAAGAAATATAACCGCCAGATGCCGCGAGGAGCTGTGGCCAAGACGGAAGTAGTTCGCACGCGTAATGAAGTTAAAGTAACGCTGTATAGCGGCAGGCCTGGTATAATTATCGGCGCCAGAGGCGGTGAAGTGGATAAGCTTCGTGAAGAGATTGAAGCCCTGACCGGCCGAAAGGTGAATGTTAATGTTATTGAGATAAAAGAGCCTGATTTGAACGCCAAGCTGGTGGGCGAAGAGATAGCAGAGCAGCTTTGCAAGCGAGCATCTTTCAGGCGGTCGATGAAGCAGCTTGCGAAAAGGCGATGAACGCGGGCGCCAAGGGAGTAAAGATTATCTGCAGCGGCCGCCTGGGTGGAGCCGAAATAGCCCGCAGTGAAGCACAAAAGACAGGAAGTATTCCGCTTCATACGCTTGATGCCAATGTAGATTATGCCAGGGCTACAGCGAGGACGACATACGGAGCGATTGGTATCAAAGTGTGGATTTACAAAGGCAAGTTCGGTGAGGTTATTGAACCGAAGCAGGGTTATCGCGGTGGTCCTCTCAGAGACGCGGTTCCAGACCGTGGGGCGATGAAAGGTCAGAAGGTGACTCTTCCCGTGGTCGCCGTCGCGGAGGTCCAGCAGCATCCAGTCGTCCTGAACAAAATGGAGCCGGTCCTCAAGATAACCCAGTTGAGAGTTAAAAATAGTATTAATAAGATGCTTAGTTAGAGATAGGTGTAAGGGTTAAAATAATGGCGATGATGCCAAAAAGAGTTAAGTACCGTAAAAGCCAGCGCGGCAAGATGAAAGGCAACGCTTCGCGAGGGCAATTATGTTGCGTTTGGCGAATATGGTTTGCAGTCTTTAGAGATGGATTGGGTGGACGGCCAAACAGATTGAGGCCGGTCGAGTTGCAGCGACCCATTATTGCATCGTGAAGGCAAGGTTTATGTCAGGGTTTTCCCTTATAAGCCCGTCAGCGCAAAGCCGCTGGAAACCCGAATGGGTAAAGGTAAAGGTGAGCCAGCGTTCTGGGTGGCGAGAGTCAGACCAGGCACGGTTATGTTCGAGGTCGGCGGCGTGACTGAAGACGTTGCAAAGCAGGCGCTGGTGCGTGTGTCCATAAGATGCCGATTAAATGCAGATTTGTAAAGCGAAGACATTCACTATAGTAAGGAAATGCCGATGAAAGCACAACATTATCGCGAGATGAGTCACGATGAGCTTGAGAATAAGCTCGAAGAGATTGAAGAGGCATTTGTTTGATTTACGTTCTCAGGCAGTAACCGAAAAACTGGAGAATTCTAAATCTATAATTAATGTCAAAGCGTGACATCGCGAGAATAAAGACGGTATACGTACGCCAGAACAAGAAAATAACGAGAATATTACGTTGGGAATAGAATGATGCAGGAAAAAAAAGTAAAAACGATAACAGCCGTAGTGATAAGTAAGAGCGGCAATAAGAGTATCAAGGTTGCCTATGAATTCAAGACGAAGCATCCTAAGTATGGGAAAATTCTTAAGCGCAGAACCGTTTTGTATGTTCACGATGAGAATAATCAGGCCGGTGTTGGTGATGTTGTGGAAGTTGCCGAAGGCAGGCCTTACAGCAAAACCAAAAATTGGCGTCTTGTGAAGGTTGTAGTGAAGGCGGCTCAGGAATAAGATAGATACGTTGATTCAGAATTAAGAGGTATATCGAAAGTGATACAACAGGAAACAATGGTGGATATAGCCGATAACTCCGGCGTCAAGACGGCACAATGCATCAGAGTTTTGGGCAAAAGCGGAGCCAGAAGAGGCAAGTTTACAGCAGGGCTACAGCTGCGGTTGGCGATGTTATTGTGCGTGGCGATAAAGAAATCTTTGCCGACCTGTCAGCTTGGACGATAAAAAGGTTCATAAGTGTGTTATTGTTCGTACGAACCATCCTATAAAACGTGCTGATGGAAGTTATGTGAGATTTGATAAAAACGCGGCGGTTATGATTGACGCCGAAGGCAACCCGGTAGGAACGAGAATTTTCGGCGCGGTTGCCCGTGAACTTCGTGAAAAGAACTATATGAAGATTATTTCGCTGGCAAGCGAAGTGGTCTGAAATATTTACGATAGATTTGAGTTGCTGTGTTATACGGAAACGTGAGCAATTAAGAATGAGCATGCATATTAAAAAAGGTGATATGGTTGAAATTATATGCCGGCGACCATAAAGGCGCAACGGGCAAGGTTCTTCGTGTGTTGCCTGACAAGAACAAGGTAATAGTTCAGGGTCATAATATGGTTAAAAAGCATGTTACGCCCTCGCGCAAAAATCCTTCAGGGCGGGCGGATCAGTATTGAAAAGCCGATACATATAAGCAATGTTCTGCCGGTGAATCCGAAGACCTCGAAAGGCACGCAGGATTCGTTTTGAGGTAAGTGAAGACGGGAGCAAAAAAGCGGATTGCCGCTGACGGCACTGAATTGGAATTATAAGAAAAGCTAAGAAAGGCTTAAAGAGAATATAAAAATACGAGATAGAAAATGGCACGTTTAAAAGATTTATATAAATCAAAAGTAGTTCCGGAACTGGTCAAAGAGTTCGGATATAAGAACCCTATGGCGGTGCCGCGAATTGAGAAGATAGTTGTTTCGATGGGTGTTGGTAAAGCGTTCAGGATAAGAAGTTTATGGAGCTGGCTAAAAAGGATCTGACAATGATTACTGGTCAGATGCCGCTTGTGTGCAATGGCCAAAAAGAGCGTTTCTAACTTCAAGGTTCGTGAGGGCGAAAAGACGGGTTTGAAGGTTACGATGCGGGGCAGCAGGATGTATGAGTTTATGGACAGGCTGATCAGTCTTGCGATACCGCGAGTGAGAGATTTTCGTGGGCTTAATCCTGACAGTTTTGACGGCAGAGGCAATTATTCGATGGGATTGAGCGAACAGAGCGTTTTCCCGGAAATTGACCCTGTCAAGATTGAGTTTCAACAGGGAATGAATATAACGTTTGTTACGACGGCGAAGAGTAATGAAGAGGCAAGACAGTATGCTGGCTTTGTTTGGTATGCCGTTTAAGACATTGGCGACGAAGTGAATAATATTAAGTGATTTTGATAATAGCGATTTGGAGCTAATGGATGTCAACTAAAGCACTAGAAATAAAGCAAAAAGGAAACCGAAGTTTCGTGTCAGAGGTTATACGCGATGTGAGCTTTGCGGGAGGTCCAGAGCTGTGTATCGCAAGTTTAAGATTTGCCGAATTTGCTTTAGAACGTTAGCCAACGAAGGGAAAATACCAGGAGTTAAAAAGGCCAGTTGGTAAGACAGAGAATAGCGAGTCCTGAAGGACTGAATTTGGAGTGTAAATTATGAGTTTGAGTGATCCAATAGCTGATATGCTGACAAGAGATTCGGAATGGCTGCGAATAAGGAGCAAACAGGTAGATATTAAGGCATCGAAGATTTGTCATGCGATAGCGGCCGTTCTTAAACAGGAAGGTTATATAGAGGATTTTGACAGGATTGAAGACGGCAAACAGGGAATTTTGAAGATTACATTGAAATATGACGCAGAGGGTAATCCAGTATTCAGCGAGATAAAGCAGGATAAGCAAACCCGGCAGACGGATTTATTCGTCAGTGTGATGATTTACCGCGATGTTTTGGGCGGAATGGGTATCGTCGATAGTTTCGACGAGCAAAGGAGTAATGAGTGATAAAGAGTGCCGCAAGATGAATATAGGCGGCGAAATACTTTGTACGGTGAGCTAATTGAGTCGTATAGGAAAAAAACCAATAATTGTTCCTTCAAGGGCGTCAAGGTCGAGCAAAAAGACCTGACAGTTAAAGTTACAGGGCCCGCTGGGCAGTGTAGAGATATAGTGTCATCCCGGATGAAAGTTAAGGTGGATAGCGCGGCGGGCAAAATAGCAATCGAAAGCGAAGACCGGCAGGTTCCAGGACAGCGCCATTTGCGGGACGACGCGAGCGTTGATAGCCAATATGGTTACTGGTGTTACCAAAGGATTCGAGCAGAAGATGGAAATATATGGCACCGGTTTCAATGTTAAAGAGCAGGGCGGTAAACTAGTTTGCAGGTTGGTTATTGCAATCCGATGGAGATACCTGTACCGAAGGGTGTAAAGGTGAAAATAGATGTGCCGGCAACCAGAGGAGATGAAACGCCTGCGAAATTTACGACTTATCGGAACAGATAAATGTGTGCTGGGTCAGTTTGCCTCTGAGATACGAAAGTCAGAGCCGCCGGAACCTTATAAAGGCAAAGGTATTCGTTATGCTGATGAACATGTGAAACGTAAAGTCGGTAAAGCATTTGCTTCAGGCAGCAACGGTTAATTGGATTTAGATATATGAGAAGTTGAAAGAATTAGAAAGAGCAGTCAGAAGACGTAAATATCATGTGCGAAAGAAATTTTTGGCACGCCGGAAAGACCTCGTCTGTCGGTATTTCGCTCGAACAGGACATATTTACGCTCAGATTATAGACGATGTCGCAGGAGCGACTCTTGTTTCAGCAAGTACCATTAGCGAAGAGTCTGCATGAGAAGTTGCAGAACAAGCGGCAATAAAAAGGCTGCCGAAGTAGTTGGCGAGGCAATTGGCGAAGCAGGCCATGGGTGTGGGAATAAAGTGTGTGTGTTTTGACAGAGAACGTATAAATTTCACGGCAGAGTCAAAGCTCTTGCCGACGCGGCAAGAAAAGCTGGTTTGGTTTTCTAAGGAAATAATAACGAAGTTTGGAGAAAAAAATTGGCAGCGGAACCAGTTAGATATAGGTGTGACAGGAAGAAGGAAAACCGTTCGAAGATACCACGGTAAAGATATATCGTTGTGCAAAGGTCGTCAAAGGCGGCAGGCGATTCAGTTTTGCAGCATTGGTTGTTGTTGGCGACCGGGCAGGGTACAGTGGTATTGGTTATGGAAAGGCAAACGAAGTTCCGCAGGCGGTTGATAAAGGTATAAAAGACGCCAAGAAAGAATCTGCGTAAAGTGATTCTGTGCGGACGAACGATTCCTCATCAGGTTATCGGCAGATTCGGAGCGACGAAAATAATGCTTGTGCCGGCCAGTCCGGGAACGGGCGTTATCGCCGGTCCAGGCGCAAGAGCGGTGCTGGAATATGCAGGTGTTCAGGATGTTCTTACTAAAGTATAGGAAGTACTTCGGCAAAGAATGTTGTTCAGGCAACAATTATAGCTTTGTCGAAATTGAGAACCAAGGAAATGATTGAATCTCTTCGCGGTGTTGAAATCGAAGTGGTAAAAAGGTGGTGATATTTAAATGTTGAATCATGAAATAACTTCTATAGCAGGTAAAAAAAAGGCCCGCAAGCGAGTTGGCAGAGGTATCGGTTCGGGCCACGGCAAGACCTGCGGCCGCGGACATAAGGGTGCAGGCAGCAGAAGCGGCGCGACTTTTATGTCACTGCGGGAAGGCGGACAAATGCCTTTATTCAGGCGGTTGCCGAAACGCGGATTTAGTAATTATACGTTTCGCAGCACGCTATGAGGTTGTTAATGTGTCGCAGTTGGAGAGGTTCGAAGACGGTGCATCAGTCGGACTGGAACAGTTGTCAGGCGCCGGACTGATTGAAAGTGAAAGCAGCAAAGTCAAGATTCTTGGCGGCGGTGATCTGACGAAGAAATTGGAAATAACGGCTCATAAGTTCAGCAAGGCCGCTGAGCAGAAAATAACCGCGTCAGGCGGCACGGCAAAAGTATTATAAGGGCTTGTTTAGATGATTATTCGAATTACCGGTTTATTGGGAAATAATAAGGATGTTTAGGACAGTATCAAACATATTTAAGATTCCTGACCTTCGCAATAAAATTCTTTTTACTGTGATGATGCTGATAATCTATAGGGTCGGTTTTCATATCCCGATTCCCGGTTTTAACGAAGTCAAGATGAATGAGGCTGCAAGCACAGCGATACAGAGCAGTCCCTTGGGAAGGGCGGCTGAATATATGCAGATTTTTACCGGCGGAACGCTCGAGCAACAGCAGTCTGTTTGGTCTGGGTATTATGCCTTATATTACCGCTTCGATTATTCTTATGCTGCTCGGTGAAGTTGTTCCTTCGCTGAAAAAGTTGCGGCAGGAAGGGCAAACCGGGTATAAAAAAATTACAGGAATATACACGTTATCTGACGGTGCCTATATGTGTTATTCAGGCAGTGGTGTATTTGAAGATGTTCGTGAGTCAGTATATATATGCCGGCATGGAGATGCAGGCGATGATTATGGGCGTTATCGGTATGACCGCCGGCACGATTTTTTTGATGTGGCTTGGCGAGCAGATAGATGAATATGGTATCGGTAATGGAATCAGTTTGATAATTATGGCAGGTATTATTGCCCGAATGCCCTGGGCGATTCAAAATCTTTTTGAAAATGTTGACCTGACAGTTACGGCTCAGCCGGGCTCGATAGGGCCGGCGTAAACTGATATTTCTGGTCTTGGCGTCCGTATTTGTTGTTGCAGGTACAATTCTGATAACTCAGGGTCAGCGACGCATACCGATTCAGCAGGCCAAACAGATGCGAGGCCAAGAATGTACGGCGGCGCAAGGCATTATCTGCCGCTTGCGTGTCAATCATGGCGGTGTGATGCCGATTATTTTTGCATCGAGCTTTATGATGTTCCTGCCGGTAATAGTTCGCTGGTTAAGAAATATTCCCGGTCTGGAAAATTCGTGATTTTATGCTGATCGCTGGAAAACGCGTTTGGGCCAGCGTGCTTATACATATAATGTTGTTTATATGGTATTGATATTTTTGTTTGCATATTTCTGGGTTACGGTTCAGTTTCAGCCCAAGATATGGCGAAAAATCTGCGTGATTCCGGCAGTTTTATTCCCGGCTTGAGACCCGGTCACAGGACCGCTGAGTATCTTGAGACTGTAATGACGAGAATTACTTATTTTGGTGCGGCGTTTCTGGCTATAATCGCGGTTGTGCCGACGGTTATTTCGATTCTGCTCGGAATTGACTGGCAGGTTGCGACGTTTCTTGGCGGAACGGGATTGTTGATTGTCGTCAGTGTTTCGCTGGACCTTGTTCAGAGAATTGAGGCTAATTTGCTTATGCGCAGCTATGAAGGCTTCAGCGAATCCGGCAGGATTAAAGGAGCGTATTCATGAGGATAATTTTATTAGGTGCTCCTGGTGCCGGTAAAGGAACGCAGTGTAAGCGAATTGTTGAAAAGTATGGTTTGCTGCATCTGTCGAGCGGCGATATTCTTGCGACAGGAAAGAGCAAATGGAAGCGCTTGGGCAAAAAGGCCCAGAGCTATATGGATTCAGGGGCATTGGTGCCGGATGAATGATAATTGAAATGATGGTTGAGGCGATTAATAAAGCGTCTGTAGCGGCTATGTGCTGGATGGTTTTCCGAGAACAGTTAACCAGGCGGAGGAGCTTGATAAGATGTTGAAATCGACCAGCAAAAAATAGATATTGTGTTAATCTTGCAGATAGATGACAAGATTGTCGCAGAGCGAATGACAGGCAGAAGAAGCTGTCCGAAGTGCGGTGCGGTTTATCATATTGAAAATCTAAGCCTAAAGTTGACGGCAAATGCGATAAAGACGGTACAAAGCTTGTTCAAAGGCCTGATGATACGGCGGAAGTTGTGAGAACCGGCTTAAGACTTATCATAAGCAGACTGAACCTGTTATTGGTTATTATAAGAAGAAAGTAATATTAGTTATGTGATGTCGATGCCAATAAGGATGTCGATGAGGTAACAGCTTGCTGTGTTTGAGAAGCTGGAAACCTTAGTGTTGGCGTTAATATGTTTTTAGAAATTAAATGGCTATAACGCTTCGCAGCAGAAGAGAAATTGAATTGATGCGTAAGGCAGGTCGTGTTGTTGCCGATGTTCTTTCAAAATTGAAAGAGATTGCAAGGCCGGGAGTAAGTACCGGCTATCTGGATAACGTTGCTTTGGAAATGACCGAAGAGGCCGGAGCAGAGGCCGTTGTTTAAAGGTGTTCGCAGCCCGTATGCGAAAATGCCGTTTCCCGGCGTGATTTGTGCTTCGGTAAATGAGCAGATTGTTCATGGAATTCCTTCCGAAAGTGTCAGGCTTAAAGAAGGCGATATTCTGAGTATTGATTTTGGCGTTAGGCTTGATGGTTATTGCGGCGATGCGGCTGTTACGGTAGGTATCGGTGAATATTTCTGAGAGTAATCGCAGACTTATGGATGTTACCAAAGCATGCTTCTTGATATAGCGATAGCAAGGTCTGCCCCTGGTGTGAGATGGAGCCAGATAGCCGCGAAATGCAGAGATATGCCGAAGCGGCGGGTTTTTCGGTTGTCAGGGATTTTGTCGGGCATGGCATCGGAAGAAATATGCACGAAGAACCGAAGGTGCCGAATTTTGTCAGCGAGAATTGCTGGCAGATGATATTATCCTGTCGCAGAAGGAATGGTTTTGGCTGTTGAGCCGATGTTAATGCGGGCACGAGTGCGTTCGAACGTTAAAAGACGGATGGACGGTTGTTACAAGAGATGGTAAATGTTCGGCTCATTTTGAGCATACGATTGCGATAGTGAAAAATGGTTGTGAAGTGTTGACGGTGAAGATAAGAAGTTATGGCGAAAAAGGATGCAATAAAAGTTCAGGCCAAAGTGATTGATGCTCTGCCGAATGCGATGTTCAGAGTTGAACTTAGAAGACGGCCATAAGATTATGGCGCATGTTTCGGGTAAGATGAGAATGCATTTTATTCGCATTCTGCCCGGCGATTCGGTGACGGTTGAGATGTCGCCTTATGATCTGAACAGAGGCAGGATTGTTTTGCGAAATTAAATGAGCATTGGCTGTAATATAATTGAAATGCGAATATAAAGGCAGGTAGTAGAAAATGAAAGTTAGAAGTTCAGTAAAACGTATTTGTGAAAATTGCAAAATTGTTCGCCGCAAGGGCGTTTTGCGGGTGATTTGCACTAATCCGCGGCATAAACAGCGTCAGGGTTAAGAGTGATATTATGAATATTTTTATAGAATTGTGTTTGATGGTCGGTTAAACAAGGAGTTGATATGCCGCGTATAGTTGGTGTGGATATTCCGAATGAAAAAGTCGATATGGATTGCCTTGACTTATGTTTCACGGTATAGGCAGATATACTTCTGAACAGATTTTGAAAGAAGCCAATATTGAGAAGAAACAAGAAGGCAAATAAGCTTACTGAAGATGAGCTTAGCCGGATAACTCAGATTATCGACCGCAATTATGTTGTAGGCGGCCAGCTTCGCAGGCAGGTTTCTCAGAATATTGCACGACTTGCGTGATATTGGCTGTTATCAGGGGTATTCGTCATAGGAGAGGATTGCCTGTTCGGGGCCAGCGTACGCGGACCAATGCCAGGACCGTAAAGGCCCGAGAAAGACCGTGGCGGGCAAGAAGAGCGTAAAGGAAGTACGTTAAGAATCGTGATTTGTTGAACAGTATAGCTGAATATTCTTGAGGATATTGAAGAATGGCAAAAAGTGTAAAACGAAAAGTTAAGAAAAAATATTGCCAAGGCGATTGTTCATATAAAGGCGACATTTAATAATACGTTGATTACGATTACCGATATGGACGGCGACACGATTTGTTCGAGTTCGGCCGGCTGTGTCGGGTTTAAAGGTTCTCGTAAGAGTACGCCTTTTGCCGCTCAGCAGGCCGCACAGAAGTTGTGCAGTGACGGCGATGCGTAACGGTGTTCGTGAAGTTGAAATCAGAGTCAAAGGCCCTGGTTCCGGGCGTGAATCTGCGATTTCCGCGCTTCAGCAGGCGGGACTGCGTATATCTTCGATTGAAGATGTAACGCCTATTCCGCATAATGGCTGCAGGCCGCCAAAACGAAGAAGAGTTATAATTTGAAAAGTTTTTGGAGAATAAGTGAAAAAATGGGACGTTATCTTGGTTCATCTTGTAAGCATTGCCGTCGCGAAGGCATGAAGCTGATGCTCAAAGGCATCAGTGCGAAACGGCTAAATGCCCGATTGAGAAAGAAACAGCGAAATTTGGCGCCAGGTATGCACGGCTGGAGAAGAGGCAGCGGCAAGCGATTATGGTGTTCGGCTGCGTGAAAAGCAAAAAGTTAAACGATATTATGGGCTTTTGGAACATCAGTTTATGAGGTATTTCCATAAGGCCGAACGAAGCGAAAGGCAATACCGGCGAAATATTGCTTGCAGTTGCTGGAAAGACGGCTGGACAATGTTGTTTATAAGCTGAATTTTGCACCATCGCGCAAGGCCGCAAGGCAGTTATGATTGCTCACGGGCACATTTATGTTAATGGCCGAAAGGTTGATGTTAGCGATTATACTTGTGAAAATTGGTGACAAGATTACAGTGAAAAGTTCCGAAAAAAGCGTTAAAAAAGATAAAGCAGCAATTGGAAAGCAATCCGAATTTTACTGACTCAGGGCTGGCTGCAGCTTGGACCGTGAAAAACCCGAGGCCACGATTGTTGCGTTGCCGACACGAGATGATGTGCAGATTCCTGTTGAGGAACAGTTGGTTGTGGAGTTCTGTTCAAGATAATTATAATTAATTTGAAATAGCGGATGAGACATGATGTTTTGGGTAATGACTTTTCGCTTTGAATGTTCGCTTATTTAGGAGGCCAGTATGCGAATTACATGGCGTGGTTTGGAATTACCGACGCGTGTTGAAAAAGATATGACATTTCGAACGATAAATATGGCCGGTTTTTTATCGAGCCGTTCGAGCGTGGTTTTGGTACGACAATTGGCAATAGCCTCAGACGTGTTTTGCTTTCCTCTTTGGAAGGCAGTGCTGTTACATCCATTAAAATAGCGGGTGTAAATCATGAGTTTACCTCTATAAAGGGCGTTATGGAAGATGTGACCGATATTGTTCTGAATGTTAAGAATCTTGTAGTTCGGCTTAACCGGCGACGGGCCAAGACGATGAAGGTTACAGCCAAAAAAGCGGTGCTGTAACCGCAGCCGATATAGTTGCTGACCCTGCGATCGAAATTATAAATAAAGATTTAGTATTGGCAACTTTGACAGAAAATGTCAATTTTGAGATGGAGATGGTGGTTGAAAATGGCCGGGGTTATGTGCCGGCTTCTGAACGAATTGCTGCTAGCGACAGGTTTGAGCAGGAAATCGGAAGAATATTTCTTGATGCCGTATATTCGCCTGTTATCAGAGTTCGTTATACGACGGAAAATACCCGTGTGGGCAAAGTACCAATTATGATAAACTGATTCTTGAAATTTGGACCAATGGCACGATTACGCCGGAAATGGCGCTGGTCGAAGCCGCCAAGATTCTTCGCAAGCATATCAATCCTTTTGTGCAGTATTTCGACGATTGGTGAAGAAACAGTTGTCGAACAGGTTGTTGAAACTGAAGATACAGTGGCAGAAGAGGAACAGTTGATGAAGAAGTTGACTGCAGAAGCTTAAGATGCCGATTCAGGAACTTGGAATTGTCGGTCAGAGCCAGCAACTGTCTTGAATCGGTTAAGATTGAAACGGTCGGGCAACTGGTGAAAATGACAGAGGCCGATTTGCTGAAAATTCGCAGTTTCGGCAAAACCAGTCTTCGCGAAATAAGAAGAAAACTTGCCGATATCGGTTTGTCGCTGGGATGACCGGACAGGAGTTAATTTTGTAAATGATTTTGGTAAAAGTTTTTGCAGTTAAGCAGTAAAGAAGGATTTTGAAATATGCGTCATAGAGTAGCAGGGCGTCGATTAAGTCGAACGAGTGTAACATCGTCTGGCGTTGCGTCGGAATCTGGTTGCTTCGCTTTTCGAGCATGAAACGATTTCAACAACAATTGAAAAGGCCAAAGAAGTAAAGGCTTTGCTGAAAAGCTGATTACGTTGCCAAGAAAGGTACGTTGCAGGCCAGACGCCGGGCTATTGCTATGCTTGGCAACCGTAATATCGTCAGCGAGGAAGACGGCAATATAGTAAAAAAAGGCACAGTAATAGGAAAACTTTTCAGTGAGCTTGGCCAGAGGTATCTCGACAGAAAAGGCGGATATACGAGAATTATTCATCTGTCCTTAAGACGTCTGGGAGATAACGGCCAGCTTGTGCTGCTGCAGCTGGTAGGCGCCGAGCAAAAAGCAAAAGAAGAAAAGAAGACCAAAAAAGCTAAAAGGGAAATCGCTGAGCAGGCCGAGCAAAACTCTGAAACCGCTGTTGAAGCTCAGAGCAGTAGCAGTGGTACCGATAAGAAATAGGCGGGCTTGGCAGGCGTATCTGTAAAATGGGAAGCGATGATTGTATTTTTTGTAAGATAGTTTCCGGACAGATACCGGCGACAAAGATTTATGAGGATGAAGTTGTTGTTGCATTTCTGGATGTCGGGCCGGTCAGTGATGGTCATACATTGTTAATTCCAAAACAGACATTTTGAAAAACTGCACGAATGTCCTCCTGAACTTTTAGGTCAGATTGGTGAAAGTCTGGGCAAAATCGCGGAGGCTGTTATTAGTGGCGTTAATGCTGAGGATTACAATGTTTTGTGCAATAATGGAAGGGCGGCAGGACAGGTTGTCGAGCATCTGCATTTTCATATAATTCCGCGAAAAGCGGAGACGATGTTTTTAATCATTGGCCTTCGTATAAATATAAGGGCGGTGAAGCGGGAAAAATTGCCGAAAAAATCCGTAAAAATCTGTAGTTTGGTTTAATTTCTTGAATAAACAGTTTGAGGTGGTATAATTAGAATAATGATCGCGGGGTAGAGCAGTCTGGTAGCTCGTCGGGCCCATAACCCGGAGGTCGCAGGTTCGAATCCTGCCCCCGCTATTGATTTCTGGAGATAACTCCTTGTCAGACAATGAGTTATCTCTTTTTTTGTTATGCCCATCACCTTTCCCCGGACAGACTTTGCAGAAATTCTTCGTTGGTCGGATATTTTTTCAACAGCTTCTCCAGCGATTCTATCACCTCTCTGGGTTTATAACTCGACAGCACCCGCCTCATCATAGCAAGTTTCCTTGAATCCTGCTCGCTGTACAGACATTCTTCCTTTCGTGTCCCGCTGGCAGCCACATTTATTGCCGGAAATATCCTCGCCTCCGCAAGCGAACGGTCAAGCACTATCTCGCTATTGCCGGTCCCTTTAAATTCCTCATAAATCAATTGGTCCATCCGTGAGCCGGTATCGACCAGTATTGTTGCAATAATCGTAACCGACCCGCCGTTCTCGATATTCCGTGCCATCCCAAAAAACCTTCGTGGTATCTCCATCGCACCGACCTCCATTCCGCCCGACATAACCCTTCCAGTTCCCGACCCCCTGCGGTTAAACGATCTGCCCATCCGCGTCAGACTATCCACAAGAATCACAACATCTCTGCCGCATTCGATCTCAATTCTGATATTGGCAAGCATCAACTCCGCAAGGGCGATATGCTCCTCGATAGCTTCCGTCGATTGTGCTTGCCATAACCTCTGCCCCCTTTACCTTCCGCCGAAAACTCGTCACCTCTTCAGGCCTCTCGTCTATCAATAACACTATTACATGCGTCTTGGGGTCATCATAAATAATGGCATCTGCTATTTGTCCAAGCAGCACCGTCTTGCCCGCCTTTGGAGGTGATATTATCAATCCCCGCGTTCCTTTTCCTATCGGCGCCGCAAGGTCGATTATCCGCATACTACGCTGGCCGCATGCCGCCAGCTTAAACCGCTTGTTCGGATTCACCGCGACAAGGTCGTTATAAGGCTTGCGTTTTTGAAACTCTTCCGGCTTTAATCCACATACCGATTCCACCGCCGATAATTCTTTCCTGCCCTTGACCACACTAAATGGACCAGCCGTTACAGCCCCTTCGGCAAGTCTATACTGCCGTATCAGCCGTGCAGGCACAATCACATCGCTGGGACTTGACCGCAGCGACCTTTCAACACTGCCAAATGTCCTGTTCCATTTTTATCAAGCTTTAAAATTCCACTGGCAATATCCGGCATTTGTATCAATTCTCCAAAAGTTAAATCGTTTTTAGGGAGGATTAGAAAAACACATTTACAGTATTATACAGTATCCTATATGATTTGCCGCCATAGATTTTGATAAACCTCTTTACCGAGATGTTTTTTTGGGAGGGCATTTCACACCAAACCATAAAAATCCGGTATAATGTCTCAATGCCGATAGTAACGTTAAAAGATATACATATATCATTCGGGTCGCAGGTGATTTTTGACCAGCTCGATTTGAAGATATACCCCGCCCAGAAGGTTGGGCTTATCGGGAGCAACGGGTGCGGAAAAACCACGCTGCTGAAAATGATTCTCGGAATATTGCCGCCGGATTCCGGTGAGATTCATGCAAAGAAAGGGCTTGCGAATCGGATACCTGCCGCAGGAGCCGGTTTTTTGCGGTGAAAAAACCGTTCTCGAAGAACTGCACAATAGCGCACAGGAAATACTTGACCTGCAAAAAAGGCTGCACGACTCGGCGGAGACATTAAGCGGACTTTCCGGCGACGAATTAAAATCCGCAATGCAGCAATACGACCGGCTGAGCAATGAATTTGAAATTATAGGCGGCTACAGGTATGAAACGAAAATAAAAGAAATCGCCGCGGGGCTGGGTCTTGAGGAAAAACATTATTCATTAAAAACAACGCAGCTTAGCGGGGGGCAATTGTCGCGGCTGGGACTTGCAAAAGTCCTGCTGGCAGATGCGAACCTGCTGCTGCTCGATGAGCCGACAAACCATCTCGACTGGGATGCGACATTGTGGCTTGAAAAATTCTTAAAAAACTACGACGGCGCTGCCCTGATTGTCAGCCACGACAGGTTTCTGCTCGATAGATTGGTCTGTAAAATTGTGGAAATCAGAGACCGCAGGGCAGATGTTTTCTCGGGCAATTACAGCACTTACAGGCAGGAAAAGGAAAAACGCGATCTTGAACTGGGACGTCAGTATGAACAGCGGGTGGAGTTCATCGAAAAAACCCGCGATTTTATTGCACGCAACATAAACCGCAAAGGAACGAAAAAAGTTGCGCAGGGCAGGCAAACGCTGCTCGATAACCTTCTCAAATCCAATCCTGACTTTCTCGAAAAACCGAAGCACGAACGAGAGCTTAGTTTTAAATTTGCCGAGGTGGATAACAAGGGTAAGCGAGTGGATACGGTGTTGCGTGCAAAAATCTTACGAAGAGTTTTGGCAATCTGACGCTGTTTGAAAATATGAATTTCGAGCTTTTCACCGGCCAGCGGACAGGCATCATCGGCCCAAACGGAATGGGTAAAACGACGCTGCTGAAACTTGCCCTTGGACAAATCGAGCCGACATCCGGAACAATCGAGATTAAGAAAACCCTTTCCATCGGTTATCTTGACCAGGCAGGAGCAGAACTGAATCCGGAAAATACCGTGCTTGAAGAAGCGGCTTCAATTATTCCTGAAATGCTGCCCGAACAGATGCGCAGTCGTCTTGGGGCATTTATGTTTTTCAAAGACGATGTGTTTAAGAAGGTGGCGGACCTTAGCGGCGGAGAGCGAAATCGGCTGGCGCTTTGCAAACTGGTTTTGTCTGAGCCGGAAGTTCTTATACTCGATGAGCCGACAAATCACCTTGATATTCCAAGCATCGAGGCACTTGAAAATGCGCTTCAGGATTATACGGGGACAATCATCGCCGTAAGTCATGACAGGTTTTTTCTCGACAGAACAGCCCAGCGGCTTATTGTGCTCGGTGCAGATGAGCTGGGCAAAACGGCGCCGGGCAAATTTGAGTTTATAAACGGCTCATTCAGCCGATATGCCGAACTCCTGGAGCAAAGGGCATTAGAACAGGAAACAGGCCAGCAGGCTGCAAGACCGAAAAGGCCAAAGCAGGATAAACCGAGAAAGACAACCCCGCCGGAACTAAAACAATTTAATATCTGGCCGGCGGAAAAGATTGAGCAGGCAATTGAGGAGACCGAGGCAAAGATTAAAGAATTGCACGAAAGTTTCGGCGATGAAAAAGTATATAAAGATTATAAACTGCTCGCCCAGGTGCAAGACCAGGTCAAAGAAAAAGAGCAATATCTTGAACTGCTTTACAGGGCATACGAGCTGAAAACAAGCAAAAGTTAGCCGGTTAAGGCAAGGATAAAAGCCCTAAGTTTGAGTTCTCAAAGCCCTTGACCTGGCCAGACAAAACGGCGGCGGAATTGTTTACCTGCCCGCAGACAGATACCCGGTTAAAAACAATATCGCGATTTCGCCCAAACTGCGAAAGTTGGGTTAATAAAAAATTAAAGACTTGAAGCGTCCCTGAATTTGACCAATTGTTTTCATAAATCAAGGTCGGTTTTGAAGCAATACGGCAATATGAGCAGTGCGACAATCCTGTTCGTGCTGAGATAGATACTGCGGGAACCAAGCAAAAACGTCGATGAGTCGGTTTTAGCAATGGCATTTGGTCCGGGTCTGACCGTTGAGTCAGTGCTTATGACCAAACATGCAGTAACTGTTGCACGCGAACAAAAAGCCAAACTCTCTAAAGACAGCGGTAGTATTTTTCGTGGAGCAGCAGTTTTTTCTTGAAAGCAGTTCCACCGAAAGCGGAGAAGCCGCCCATTTGCCCGTCATTTCTGATAACCCGATGGCAGGGAATAATCAAAGGCAGCGGGTTTTTCGCCATCGCCGCCCCAATAGCCCTTGCCGCGAGAGGTTTTCCGATTCTTTTAGCCAAATTCTTATAGCTTATCGTTTCTCCCGATGGTATCTTTCTGCAGGCGGTCAAAACCTGCATGGTAAACTGACTGATCCCTTCCAGCAGCACGGGAATATCCATCCCGAAATTAACGGCCTTGCTTTCAAAATATGCGATTACCAGTTCCTGAACCGGCTTAAAAAAATCCGGCTTATACTCGGCATATGGCAGGTTAACTAAAAGACCTGTCCTGACAGTTTCCTTATTCCCTCCGGGCAGATGGCTTCGCAATAGGCCTTTTTCGACACCGGCAAGCCCGAAATATCCCCATTTTGTCTTGAACAACGCGTATTTTACAGCTTTTTGCATAATATAAACTCGATTCTTATCGGAAAATTAGCACAAATCAGTCAAAATCATTGACTTATACATAAAACTGTGTTAATAATAGTCATTTTCACATTAACGGCCAATAGTGGTCTGTGTGAATATTTCATTTTATTTATGACTATCGAAGAATTAAGAAATCAGATTGATAATCTTGACCGCGAACTTGTGCGGATGCTCAACGAGCGCGCCGGCATCGTTGTGGAGATAGGCAAGCTGAAAAATAAGACCGCTAAGCCCATCTATGCCCCCGACCGCGAAAAGGAGGTACTCGCGAAAATTGTCGCGGCAAACAAAGGCCCGCTGCCTGACAGATGCCTCGTCGCAATCTGGCGGGAACTGATGAGCGGCTCGTTTGTTCTCGAAAGGCCTCTGCGAATCGGTTATCTCGGTCCTGACGGCAGTTTCAGCCACAACGCCGCTTTGCTCAAGTTCGGCCAGAGCGTGGAATACGAACCCCTCGCCGACATCACCAGCATTTTCGACGAAGTCAGCAAGGGACATTGCGACCTGGGTCTTGTCCCGATAGAAAATTCTACCGGCGGCAGCGTTACCGAAACATTTGACGCGCTGATAAATTCAGACGTCAAAATCTGCTCGGAAGTCTTAATGGCGATACATCACAACTTGCTGGCCAATTGTCCCCTCGATAAAATCGAGAAGATTTACTCAAAGCCGGAAGTCTTTGCTCAGTGCCGAAACTGGCTGGCCTCGACTTTTAAAAATGCCCAGACTATCGCTGTGGCGTCAACCGCAAAGGCCGCCCAGATGGCCGCTGCCGAGGACAATACCGCCGCGATTGGCTCTGCCATTGCTGCCGAACTATATGGCTTGAAAGTGATTTGTGCCAATATCGAGGATATCACGAATAATATCACGCGGTTTCTGGTTGTCGCGAAAGAAGACGCCAAACCCACCGGCGAAGATAAGACCGCCATATTATTCAGCACTGCCCATAAAGCAGGCGCTTTGGCCGACGTGCTTGACATTCTGAAGAAATACGACATTAATCTGACAAATATAGAATCCAGGCCGAGCAAAAAAAGAGAATGGGAATATTATTTCTTCGTCGATTTCCTTGGCCATAGAAACGATGAAAACGTACAAAAGGGAATAGAAGAATCTCGCAAACATTGCCTTCAGCTTTCCATATTGGGAAGTTTCCCTCGTGCGAAAGAATTACTTTAGTTATAATTTTATTTTTGGAGATTTTTTATGAGAAAGCCGTTCGTGGCAGGCAACTGGAAGATGAATACCGACAGTCACAGCAGCGTATTGCTGGCAAAAAGTATTGCCGATGGAGCCTCTGATATCGCGGGACATGTTGTTGATGTTGCTGTATGTCCTCCATTTGTATATTTACAGACTGTGATAGCTGCCCTGAGTACCACCAGCGTCGCCGTAGGTGCGCAGGATATGTATTATGAACAAAAAGGCGCTTTTACGGGTGAAATAAGTGCGCCGATGCTCAAAGACCTTGGCTGTGCGTATGTCTTGTGCGGTCATTCGGAACGACGCCATGTTATCGGCGAGACCGACGACCTGATAAATAGAAAAGTTCACGCCGCGATATCAGGCGGACTTTTACCCATTCTTTGCGTTGGCGAACTGATTGAGGAACGTAAGGCTTCAAAAACCCAGTCCGTTGTTACCAGGCAGTTAAAAAAGGGTTTGGCCGGCCTTGCCAGCGAAAAGGTCGAAGCAGTAACAATAGCTTATGAGCCGGTCTGGGCTATCGGCACAGGCCTCACCGCCACGCCTCAGCAGGCTCAGGAAGTTCACGCTTTTATCAGGAACCTTCTTGCAGAGATGTACAGCGGTGAATTGGCTGATGGCATCCGCATTCAGTACGGCGGTTCAGTCAAACCGGATAACGCGGCAGAGCTTATGGCGCAAAAAGATATTGACGGTCTGCTGGTTGGTGGCGCCAGCCTCAAAGCCGAGGATTTTCTCGCGATAATTAAAGCCGCAAAATAATTGTTAATAATGTAAAAAAATAAACGGGCTTATTGAAATATAATCAGAAAGGAAAATGGAAATGACTTTTATACCGCTGTTGGCAGTAGGTTTCATAATGAAAGCTATCGCAGTTCTTTTTGTTCTCAGTGCTTTATCGCTGATTCTCATCGTCCTGATTCAAAAGGGCAAAGGAGGCGGCCTCAGCGGCGCCCTTGCCGGTGGTATGGCAAGCGGCATTCTTGGCGCAAAGACAGGCGATTTTTTGACGTGGTTTACAATTTCGCTGGTCAGCCTGTTTTTGATTCTTGCGGTAATAATGGCTAAATTTTACAGGCCTACGGTCAGCAATTTTGGCGAAACGCAGGAAACGACCGTACCTATGGAGCAGCCGCAACCGCAGCCTCAGCCTAAGCCTGTTGTTCCCGCAGTTCCAGCACCTACTGACAACACAACCACAGACACAAATAAATAATAGTTCACCCTCGATTTATCGGGGGGTTATTAGGAAATCAATATGATAAACAGTATGACCGGTTATGGAGAGGCCGAAGGACAATTCAGCGGTATAACTTACGCCGTCGAAATTAAAGCGCTTAATGGCCGGTATTTCAAGGCGAGAGTAAAACTGCCTGATACCATTGCCTATCTTGAAACGGATATCGAGCAGCTTCTGCGGAAAAATCTCGTCCGAGGAATGATTGATTGTACTCTTGAGCTTAAGAATATTACCGCTGACGTATTGTTTAATATTGATGAAAAATCGCTCCTTGTGTACATTGACAAACTAAGCAGGGTAAGCTCATCGGCAAAGGCCCCATGTCATATAGATTTGAGCGGCCTGCTTAATCTGCCCGGTGTTATTCAGCCCGTTTCTCCGGATAAACAAAAGGCCGAGCAGCTCAAAGGAATAATTCTCAAGATTACTGAAAAGGCGCTGCAAAGGCTTAAGCAAATGCGTACCGCCGAAGGTGCCGCTCTCGCAGCCGATTTAATGGGCTATTGCGATGTGATGAAAAAGAACATCGACCTCATAAAAGCCCGTGTCGGAACCGCTTTGCAGGAGTATCAGAAAAAACTTAAAAAACGAGTTGACGAACTGCTGATAGAAGCCAAACTTAACCTCAATGAAGAAGTCCTCGCCAGGGAAGTGGCGGTTTACGCTGACCGCTCGGATATTTCTGAAGAGTTGACCAGGCTGGAATCGCATCTCGACCAGTTCGCCGATAGCTGCCGAACCGACGGCCATGCGGCGGGGCGAAGGCTCGATTTTCTCACACAGGAAATGCTCCGCGAAGCTAATACCATTGCCAGCAAGGCTTCCGATACTGAAATTATACATCTTGTCGTTGATATGAAGTGTCAAATTGAACGAATAAAAGAGCAGGTTCAAAACGTAGAATAAAAACACCGATGACCGCGGAAACGAAAAAAGGGAAAGTGGTGGTAATTAGCGGGCCTTCCGGTGTGGGCAAAAGTACCATTTGCAGGGCGGTCGTTAAAAGGCTGAGCGATGCTTATCTTAGCGTTTCGGTTACGACAAGACCGAAATCTGCCGCAGAAGTTGACGGCAAAGATTACTGGTTTATAACCAAAGACGAGTTTGCCAGCAGGGTAAAAAATGACCTGCTGCTCGAATGCGCCGAGGTGTTCGGAAATTTTTACGGAACGCCCAAAGAAAAAGTTGACCAGGCGTTAAATCATGGCAAAACCGTTATTCTGGAAATTGACGTCCAGGGCGGCAAAATGATAAAGGCTAAATGCCCCGACGCAGTAATGATTTTTATTTTACCGCCGAACAATAGTGAGCTTGTAAAGCGTATAAGTGGAAGAAAAAGAGACACCGCCGATATTGTTAAAAAACGCCTCGACGGTGCGATGGCGGAAATAAAGGCCGCCGAAAACTGTTATGAATATAAAATTGTAAACGATGACCTTGAACATACAGTGAACGAGGTTATCCATGTAATTGAGAATTGTCGGAGATAAATAATGATAGAAGACCTAAAAGGTAAAGAAATTGCCAACAAGGTTGGCGGAAGATTCAAATTGACTGCGCTGGTTCAAAAGCGCCTTCAGGAACTACTTACGGGTTCGCGTCCGCTTATCGAGGATACTGAGGGTAAGACCCAGCTCGAGATTGTCATCGAGGAAATTAAACAGGACAAGATTACCATCGACTACGGCACAAGCGATACGGCTCCTTCTGGTAAGATGAAATAACCGATGTTAAGCAAAGAATCAAATCTTGAAGGTTTGAAGGTATTGCTCGGTGTTAGCGGCGGGGTTGCCGCTTACAAAGCCGTTGATTTGGCAAGTAAGCTCACCGCCGCCGGGGCCAAACTAAACACCATTATGACCGAATCGGCCTGCCAACTGGTTGGCCCCAAAAGCTTTGAGGCCGTTACCGCCTCAGCCGTGTTTACTACGATGTGGACCGCCTCCGAGCAGTTTCAAATTAGCCACGTCAAATTAGTCGAGTGGGCAGACATAATCGTCGTCGTACCAGCGACTGCCAACATCATCGGCAAAATGGCTAACGGCATCTGCGACGATTTGCTCAGCACGGTTCTTTGCGTCTGCTGGAATAAGCCAATGCTCATAGCCCCGGCGATGAACGACAATATGTGGCACAACCCAGCCGTCCAGCGAAACGTCAAAACCGTAAAAGAAATGGGCGGCGCCTTCATCGGCCCCGAAAAGGGGAGACTGGCCTGCGGCACCGACGCTATCGGCAGAATGTCTGAGCCGCAGGATATTTTAGCGGAAATAATAAAAATCGCTGCGACTCTAAAACAGCGTGAATAAACGGGAAAATGCATTTTTTAATTACAGCAGGCGGGACGAGGGAATATATTGACCCTGTGCGGTTCATTTCTAATGCCGGCAGCGGAAAAATGGGTTATGCGCTTGCTGTTGCCGCCGTTAAAGCGGGGCATAAAATTACCCTGATAACCGCGCCGACAAACCTTAAAAAGCCCGATAAAACCAGCGTTATTGATGTAAAAACCGCAAAAGAGATGTTTTTAGCGGTGAAAAAGCAGTTCCCCAAATGCGACTGCCTGATAATGACAGCCGCTGTCTCGGATTACACCGTTGCTAATCCCTCCAAGACCAAAATTAAAAAGAGCAGCCAATTGATGACCATAAAATTAAAGCCCACCGCCGACATCCTCAAGTGGGCCGGCCTGCATAAAAAGAATCAAATTGTCGTCGGGTTCGCCCTTGAGGATAGACACGTTAAGCCCAACGCTGAAAAGAAATTACGCGAAAAAAATCTCGATATGATAATCGCCAACACCCCCGCGGCCATTGGGGCTGATGCCTCCAGCGTTGAATTCAAAACCCCCGGCTCAGACTGGCTCAAACTCCCGCTTGCCCCCAAAGCCGCCACCGCTAAAAAAATTATAAATATCATCGAAAAATTGAATAGCAGATTTGTTTGGAGCTCGTTATCCATAGTTCGTTGAAGAGACAATGCACTAATAAAATGTCATTGTTTAATGTTTCGGATTTGCTTGAGATTTTCAAACCGAGTCAATGAATTACTTTCTTGCTATCTTTGCCGAACCCGATATACTTATTAATGGTGATATAAAAATATTATTGGTTTGAGAATAAAGTAAGCCTGTTACGCAAAGGAGGCGTTGTGGCGGTACCTATTTGGATTTGGTTTGCTTTTATTTTTACCTTTGGCTGCTGTATAGGCAGTTTCCTCAATGTCGTTATCTATCGTTTGCCGAGAGATAAATCCATTGTTACTCCGCCCTCCGCGTGTCCGTCCTGCGGCAGCGGCATCCGTTTTTACGATAATATTCCCCTTTTCTCATGGCTGCTCCTCGGTGGAAGATGCAGACATTGTAAGGCACCCATCTCACCCAGATATTTTATTATTGAATTACTGACAGGCTTTATGTTTGCGGGCCTTTTTTACGCATATTTTTATACAAATCTCCGGCCAGGCCTCGTGCCTTTTATGCAGGGGGGCTGGTTTATTTATCTTCTCCATTTAATTCTTCTGGCAGCTTTTGTCGCCGCATCGGCCATAGACCTCGAACTGTGGATTATACCTTTGTCCATCTGCTGGTTTGTTACAGTTGTGGGGCTGGCTTTTTCTGCCGCCGGCGCTTATATAATTAATCCAGCGAATATCAGCCAGAACTATCTGTTACCTGCTGCCGACGCTTCTGCCGCTATCCTCGCTCTTGGAGCTGCCATTGGTTTGGCCATTTCGTATTGCCTGCTCATAACTGGTGTGATTAAAAGAAGTTATCAGTCACAATCCCAGCAAACCTCTGAAATGCAGGGAGAACCGCAGGATGACGGAAAATTCAACCATCGCATCGAAATGCTTAGGGAAATTATCTTTCTTCTGCCCGTCATTATTTGTTCTCTGGCCGCCTATAAAATCAGCAATATCAGCCCCGATTTTCACAATTGGTGGGTGAATTTTTCACAAAAGCCTGTCATTGCCGGATTTATGGGCAGTCTTTGGGGATACTTTATCGGCTGCGGCATTGTCTGGGGGGCAAGAATCTTCGGTACGCTGGCCTTCGGAAAAGAGGCGATGGGCCTCGGAGATGTGCATTTAATGGGCGCGGCAGGCGCTGTCATCGGCCCGCTGTTTGTTGTGGTGGCCTTTTTCATCGCCCCGTTCTTTGGCTTGGCATGGGCGGCCATCCAGATGATATTTAAAAAAATTCGTCAAATTCCTTATGGTCCCTTCTTGTCTTTGGGCGTCCTTATTGTTATGATTCTACATGACCGTATTTTCAGCTATTGGATACTGATGTTTAACAGGTGAGTGTAAAAACGTAAATTTTATTTATAAAAAAAAGGAGATTTAAAATGAACGCAGGAAGCAAACATGTAATTGTAATGTTGATTGTGCTTATTGGTCTTACCATTTTGCCGGGCTGTACAAACTGGAAGAAAAAATACCAGAATCTTGAAGTGGAAAGCAAAAATCTCGAGGGTAGGATGACTTACGAACAGGGCGAGAAGGGCAAGCTGAACGAACAGCTCTCCCAGAGCCAGCAGACAATAGACGAACTTAATAAAAAAATTAACGAGATGAAACAGAATGCCGGCGAGGTTACCGGGTTCGGCAAAGATGCGAATGTAAAATTCGACCCTCTCGCTGGAACTATTACTGTTACCGTCCAGAACGATATTCTGTTTAATTCCGGTGAGGCAAAACTAAAGAGCAAAACCAACTCTACCCTTGACCACATTTACTCCGTTCTCGACAGCAAATATAAGGGCAAACACATAGATGTTATCGGTTATACTGATAGCGACCCTATCCAGAAATCGAAGTGGGCGGACAACTTGAGCTTTCTTCAGAACGGGCTATGAATGTTGAGCGATACCTCATTAAAAAAGGTATTCCTGAAAATAATATCAGGTCAATAGCCTGCGGGGAAAGCAATCCTGTCGCTCCAAATACCACCGCGAGCGGAAAGGCCAAGAACCGCAGGGCCGAAATTGTTGTCCATATCAAAAACCCAACCACCATCGCTGAGTAAGATTGAATTTCAACAGCCCTTACACGAAACAGTAAGGGCTGTTTTGTTTACTTTTTAATATTTCTTTCAGCCCGCGTCAGGAACGTATCTGTTGTTATCTTTCCATTTTTGTTAATGTGAACAGTAACACATCCGTCTCTCGGAGTATAAAAATCCTCTGTGTTATTCGTCGGCGAAATTAACCGCCCAATGCTATATTCCCTGCGTGCGCAACTGTAAACCAGAATCTTTGCACCAAGTTTTTTTAGGAAGTCGGCATCTGTTGTTTTTACCGAGCCATGATGAGGCACTATCAAAACATCGACTTTCAAATCAGGATATAATCGCAGTAATTCACTCTGTGCCGCCTTTTCAATGTCTGAGCACAAAAGTACTCTCCTGCCTCCGAATTCTATCAGCACAACCGCCGACAGGTCATTATCCTTCATTTTATTTTCAGCATCTTGCGCCACAGGCCAAAGCGCCTTTATCTTCGCTTGGCTGTTTATATTCATTTTTGTTTCCAAAAGTTTTATGGTTAGATTCCTGGTTTTCAAAAAGTCATTCAGAAATTCTGAGGTGTCTTTTTTCTTATTAAAAAATTCGCAGTTGGCATAAACCGCACCAACTTTGCAGCCTTCGGCAATCTCCGGTATCCCGTTAATATGGTCCGTGTCGTTATGACTTATAACAATCGCATCCGTTCGGCTGATTCCGTTATAACTCAAAAAAGGCAGTACCGCCTTTCTCCCTATATCGCTGTAAAACATTGAGCCTGCGTCAAATAATATATTTGCCTTTCCCGGCATCTGTGCCAGTATCGCCTGACCATGCCCAACATCGAGAACATTTACGATAAGGCTGTCACGATAAGTTCGCTGCCATTTTAATGTGCCGATAAAAATTACTATTACCGAAACTGCTGACACCAATATCACTTTCTTGATTAGAGGCCGCTTAAACCCCCCAAAAGCCGCATACATTATTGCGGCATAGTACAGGATAATTACCGTAATCGGAACATTGCCCATCAGTATATCCGATATATTCCAACTGGCTACGTATCGGATAATCCAAATCAAAATATTGCATAATTTTATCGCGACTACTCCCATAATATTGGCGACGCTCGGCAAGACAAAAGCTGCTAAAATTTTCAGATACCCGATAATCGAAATTGCCGTTATCAGGGGCGACACAAGCAAAGTCCAGATGCTCACTAACCAGTTAATCGTATAAAAGTGATACAGGATAATACCCGCGCTGCCTGCCCATGCCGCCAGGCCCACTGAAAACACGTTCAATAATCCTGGCCCCAGACGGGGGACTATCCTGAAGAAAGGCCTGGTCATCGGTTTTTTCCTGAACCATGATTGTCCTGTTATCTTTTCGTACAGGAAAAAATGTATCCGCTCTGTAAATAATAATATCCCCAATACCGACGCGAACGATAATTGCCAGTCAACCTCGAACAATTCAGTCGGCCTTATGAGAAGCAGAATCATCGCCGCCAGTGATAGCGAATTGAGCGAATTGGGACTCCGCTGAAAGAAAAACGACATGCAGAAGACAAAACATATAACTGCAGCACGCAGCGCCGCGCCTGCGGAGGAATAACTAATAGAAATAGTATGGCTGCAAACATACACACCGCCGCCCCCATCTTTCTTCTCAGGCCGATGGTCTTGCACAGCCACCACACTACCCCAATCAGAATCGCGAAATTAAACCCCGACAGACATATAAAATGCGCAAGTCCAGTCTCGCGAAACGCCTCAAATGTCCCGCTGCCCATATTTGAGCGGTATCCGAGCAATAACGCCTCCAGCAGTCCTTTACCCGATTCTTCCACCGGTGCCTCACCAACCGCCGCCTCCACCGCTATATTTTTCAATCTTCTGTGCAATTTTCTCCACAGTCCTGCCGTACCGCCGTCCAGAACTTCGATGCCATCCCGCATATCGACCGATGCTCCAACAAAAGCGTTTTTTCTGGCCAGATATTTTGCCATATCGAATTGTCCCGGATTTCCCGGCCCGTTGAATCGTTCCAGCCAGCAGTACATCATTATAAAATCGCCGAACTTAAGGTCTTTTACCGGCTCATTGACCTGCACCCGCAAAAGACCCTCTGCCCTTACCCACCCGTTGACCGCCTCGACCTCTTTTACCTTCAGATAAAAACTTGTCTGCGGGTCATTAGGCTTAAACCGTCCGAATGCCCAGTCATTGTTGTCTTTAACATAAGGCTCGGTAGCGATTATCCCGCGAACGCTCGCCAGTCTGCGTTCCTCGCCGACAAAATTGGCTATATCATTAGGGCCGATATGCGAATAACTTGTCATACGAATTGCCCCAAGGCATACAAAACACACGAACGCTAAACAGCCGAGTTGCGGGCTTTTGTTCTCTGTTCTCTTCCCGAAAAACAGCACCAATGCCCCGACCGCGCAAATACCAAGTATCGCCAGCCAGACATACATCGGCGCACTTATTGAATATTGTATCAGAATACCTAAGATTAATCCGACGCCCGTAAACAGCAGGGGAGCCGTTCTTGAAATCCAGCCGTGAAAATCTTTTCCCCCGCCCAGTTGCGAGTCAATCACTTCCAATTTCCGCCGTATATTATCCATAGCCGAACAGACTACAAATTCAATATGTATTATTCAAGACAAAAATTTATCTATCCATAAACGTGAAAACAATGTTGGATTTTAGATTTCCGATTGAAAAATCTCTGCGAACTCTGTGTCCTTGCGGTTAATAATTTTTGTGTTTATTCGTATTAATTCGTTGTTAAATATTTTTTTGCCACAGCCAATCCTGCGCTAAAATAGCAAAATCGGCGAAATCGACTACTCCATCACGATTCATATCCGCGAGCAGTTCGAAATCGCTATCCAGCCAGAAACTCGCAAAAGCCGCCAAATCCAGCCTGTCCACATTATCATCGTTATTCAGGTCGGCAATGCTTCGCCAGTTGGCAGGCGATTTGCTCGCTGTAGCCGTCCCGCCATAAGCGCCCATATTGATTCGATTCCCGTTAGGTAAAGGTTCACTGCCCACAGGACTTCCCGGATTACCCGCATCTATGCATGGGCTGGTTACAGTATCATATACCCATCCGCCAGAATTACCTCTGGTAAGGAATTTTTCAGCAAATATGTCAAGATCGGCAATACCAACTTGGCCATCATAATCAAGGTCGGCTGGTAAATTTGAATCAGCAAGATTCCAGAAGTCTGCAAAAATGGCAAAATCATATAAATTTACAATTTCATCTCCATTTAAGTCGCTTTTTTTATAAATATTAGAATCGTATCGCCCAGCCGATGAGCATAATTGAAAGTCACCGTTTAATAAATTGCCAAAACATGGGTCAGTATCAATATTGCCAATCCCCCAGTCCAGGGCAAGCCAATTAGAATCACCAATAATATATATCCCGGATTGACCATTTTTGATGTCGCTGTAGGATACTTTAAAAGTAGAAATATGCCCTTGACCAGGCAGCCCACCACCGCTCCCACTGTATATGCCTATGTCTTTTCCATCTGGTGCAAGATTATCCCAGAAAATACTATTACTGATAGACATATCGCCTGAGAAACAAAGACCGCCTCCTATATCGTGCTGAGAGCGATTTCCTGCAATTGTGCATTCGCTTATTGAACTAATTTCATTTATAAGCCGAAGACCGCCCCCTGAGCTTTTTGATGTATTATCTGCAATGAGACATCCAATAATATTTATTGAGCCATAGCACATTATTCCACCCCCAGAAGCACTGGCTGTAATATTTGCATAATTATTAATTATTTTGCATCTTTTCAATATCAGGCTATTTACATCGATACCAATGTTATAAATTCCTCCTCCTGCAGCATAAGCTTGATTATTACTAATCAAACAGTCCTCAATTATAGCCGTTGAGTAGTGTATGTGTATTCCCCCTCCGTCTCCGCCGTTTCCAAAGTCAAGTAGAGCAATATTGTTTGATATCTCGCAACCTATAATAGTTACATTTGCATCCACTTCACAGCCAATCGCTCCACCACGTAAAGCGCGATTATTCGTAAATAAGCATTTTTTAATAATAGGGCTGCTTTGACAACAAAAAACAGCACCACCCTCATTAAATATAGCTTGTACACCATCAATCTGAGTTTCGAAAGGTACACTATAACCATTTATTATGCTTAATCCGCTGATGACGGAATTGCTGTCTTCGTTGCTATGAAAAACAAATCCTCGATGTTCGTCAAACCAATCGCCATTACAATCAATAATCGTCGCAGCCACAATATTGGGGTTGTTTGGTTCAGTGCTACGAACCGTGATGGCCTTGCCTTTGAAATCTATGTCCCTGTTACCATTACCACTATAGGTACCAGGAGAAATGATAACAATATCGCCGTTATTTGCTGAATCTATCGCCGCCTGAATATTATTAAAATCCGCCGGCGCATCATTATCAACGGTAATTATCTCCGCCCCGCAAAGGGCGGAAATCGACAAATACACGAGCGCTAAAATTATTTTCCGCATCCATTATCTCCTGTCTGATACCGTATTATACAATAATAAATACCCCTTTATCAAAGTAATTTTCTATTAATTATACGATTTTCCATATTACAATCCCCAAACTCTCTGCTTTTTATGTATGATTTTTACGTTGCTCTTTTATAAGTTCTTTGTTTGCAATATGTTACCTTATATATTTATCCTTAATTTTTTCATAAAAAACAGTGTTAATCTGTGTAAATCCGTGTCTAAAATCACCGCGTTATCTGTCTTGTGCTTGTCGAAGGAATCCGTGTCTGATTTTTATTTACGGCAAAAGTTCAGCTTGTAACTGAATCATCAAATAAGGTAAGATACTCAAAAAGGTTTACGGATGACAAAATTGCGAAAAGATATTAAAAAACAGGCCGAACTTTTGGCGACCGCTGGAAATATGGACGCCTTAAAAGCCGCCGTCGCCAACGGCGCCGACGCGGTTTATTTTGGCCTGCCTGAATTTAACGCCCGCCGCCGGGCGGAGAATTTCCCCCTCGATAAACTCGAAGCCTCAGTGGATTTTCTGCATCGCCATAACGTTAAGGCCTACATCACTTTCAACACCCTGATTTTCCCCGATGAACTGCCAAAGGCCGCTGAATATATAATAGCTATCGCTCACGCCGGCGCCGACGCGGTCATTGTTCAGGATTTGGGCCTTGCGTACCTGGTTTCAAAAATGTCCCCGGAACTGCCGGTTCATGCCTCAACACAGATGACCCTTACCGACTCAGGCGGAATTAATCTTGTCGCCCAAATCGGCATCAAACGCGTAATTCTCGCCCGCGAGTTATCAATTGAGCAGATTAGCGATATAGCGCAAAAAACCGCCGTTGAGCTTGAGGTTTTTGTCCACGGCGCTTTGTGTATTTCTTACAGCGGCCAATGCCTCGCGAGCCTGTCTCTGACAGGCCGAAGTGCAAATCGCGGTATATGTGCTCAATTATGCCGTATGCCCTATAAGCTCATTGTTGATGGTAAAATTGATGAAAGCTGTGACAAAAGATATTTACTCAGCCCCAAGGACCTTGCCGCGTACAAACATATCCGCGAACTTGTGAACCTCGGTATCAAAGGCTTTAAAATCGAAGGCAGGCTCAAAAATGCCAACTATGTTGCCGCCGCCGTCGCCGCTTACCGCGATGCTCTCAACCATGCCCTGCAAAACAAAGCCTTTCATTTATCCGCCGAACAGCAATTAAATCTTATTCAAGGCTTTTCACGCGGTTTTACTGAGGGCTTTTTGGCGGGAAAAAATCATCAGGAGCTTGTGGACGGCAGATTTCCAAAAGGACGAGGCCTTTTTGTTGGAACCGTCGCGGAAATCAAACCCGCAGGTGTAATTGTTGAACTGGCAGATGACTTATCTGGCCCCAAAGCTCCTCTCAAGCCAGGCGACGGTGTTGTTTTTGACCAGACTCACCCCGATATTCCCGAGCAGGGCGGCCGTTTATATAAAGTAGAGGCTTTCGCCAATAATCCGAAAAAACTGTCCATCGCCTTTGGCAGAAACGATGTTGATTTAACCCAGATTGCCCCACAAAGCCTTGTCTGGAAAACCGATGACCCCGCCGTCCGCAAAATTCTCGAAAAATCCTTCTCTAAAGTAGATGTAGTAAATCCTGTACCGCTTAATATCAGTGTCTTCGCGGTTATTGGCCAGCCTCTCAAAATAATTATCAGCGATGATTGCCAAAACAAAGTCCAGGTAACCTGGCCGCAGCCGCTCGAAAAAGCTGATAAGCATCCCCTTACGATTGATTTGGTAAATGACCATTTTAGCCGTCTTGGTGGAACGCCCTTCGAACTCAGCGAGGTTAAAGCCGAAAAACTTGACCCTGTTATGGTTCCCAAAAGCGTCCTTAATAATTTAAGAAGAGACGGCATAGAAAAACTTATGAATCTTCGCAAAGCCAACTATCGGCATGCCGTCAGCAGCATAGACGAACTTGAAAGAATTCGCCGCCGAATTAAGGATGTGCCTTCAGCAGCTCAAATCGAAACCGACCGTCTATATGTCCTGGTTCGCACAGCCGAGCAGTTTGATGCTGTTCTGCAATGGTATCTCCAAAGCGATGGGAAAAGTCTTGCGATGATTTACTGTGATTTTATGGACGATTCTCTCAATGCCGACGCGGTTAGTCGATGTCGCGATGTGCACCTGCCTGTCGCCTTAGCTTCTTTGCGGATTATTAAGCCTGGCGAAGAACATTTTCTCGATGATATTATTAATTCTGAATGTGACTCCGTTCTGGTCAGAAACCTTGCCGCCGCCGCGTATATCAAAAAGCACGCCCCTGGGCTAAACTTAATCGGTGATTATACCCTTAACGTCGCAAATGAAATCTCCTCACAAGTTCTGGCAGATTGGGGACTGGCCAGGCTGACTCCGTCCTGCGACCTCAATATTGAACAAATACCGGCTCTGATTAGCCGGACTACTCCCGATTTATTTGAAATAGTTATCCATGACCATATTCCGATGTTTTATACCGAGCATTGCATTTTTGCCGCGAGACTTTCAAAAGGAAAAGATAACCGCGATTGCCATAAGGCTTGCCGAAAAAAACTTGAGTTGCAGGACTGCTTCTCTGTACGCCATCCGGTCATAGCCGATGCCGCCTGCCGCTGCACAGTTTTTAACGGCCAGATAAAATCCTGCTCCGAATTTATTTCTCATTTTAAATCTTTTGGCCTCAAACAATTCCGAATCAACCTCCTCGATGAAAATACCAGCCAAACAGCAGAATTGCTTGGCCTGACCATAAAAAAACTTTCCAGTTAAGCGATTTTATCAGACTTTACATAAACCTCTTCGTTTGCTTCTAATTACTTAGCCTCAAAAAGCCGAGATTTAACATTGAATTCGATTTGGCGAATTAGGATTTTGTTTCTTATACTTTCCGTGTACAGCTTTTTCCCAAAAACTGGGGAAAGCTTTTGGAGTGATTATAAAAGAGCGACAGAGGGCGTTTTTTAGTAGGTGTATTTATTAATGTTAAACAAAAATAATTTTTTTCAAAGTATTCAAAAAATAATGTGGCTCTGGAGGAAGCAGGTTTTTCCAGCCGGAGTGGATATTGGCAATAACGTTGTGAAGATTGCGCAGTTTAGGCGCAACGGAAATACGGTTAGTTTAGCTTCGGGAGCATCTGAAAATAGACCTGTTACTATTGCATCGGCCAGCAGTGAATGGCAGAAATGGGCTATGGAAGCTGTTAAAAAAATGACATCCAATGGCAAATTTATTGGCAGAGAGGTCATAGCTGCAATGCCTGCCAATGAGGTATTTATTGACCATTTGAAAATAACCGCTGCGGAGAGCGGCAAGCTTGACGCCGCCGTTTTCGCGAAAGTTAAGAAAAAACTGCCTTTTGAACCGGATGACGCGGTTATAAAGTGCATTCCATGCGATGAAGATAATGTAATGGTAATAGCGGTTCCAAGAGCGAAAATTGACAGGCACCTCGCGATATATGAAAAAGCAAACCTGCATATTAAATCAATAGGTGTCTGGCCTCTGGCGCTAGTTAACGTGTACACAAGGTTTTTTGGCAGAAGAAAAAGTGACCTTCAGGCTGTCGTTATCCTTCTTGAAATGGAGCAGGATTCTACTAACCTTGTCATCTGCAGACATAAGAATATCCTTTTTGCTCACTCGATACCGCTTGGTATGGAACGGCTTGGGGCCGAAGATGCCGTAAAAAAACTTGTTTTTGAACTCAATGTCTCAAGAAAAATGTTTGCCTCTATGTATAAAAAATCTCAAATTGAGCGAATAGTTTTTCTTTCGAGTCAAATGGCTGATAGGGCTATATTGGCCGCGATTGCAAAGCAAATGGAATTGCCTGCACAGATGGGAGACTGTCTAGCCGCAATTGAAAACTTGTACGAAGCCGGAATTGACCGCAGAGGTTCGCAGATTAACTGGGCTACCGCCTTTGGGCTTAGCCTATCATAATTTAAAGGAAGGCAGGAAAAATTATGCTTAATATAAACTTTGTACCGGATGATTATATTCAGGGCAGCGAATCCCATAGAACAAATCTGTTCTATCTCGTTCTGTTTTTGATTGTCATGGTTGGCTTGGCAGGCTCGTTCGCCGCTATCAAAGTCAGACAGAAAGAGTTGAAAGAGCAGGAAAAGCTTGTTAATACTAAAGTAGTCCAGGCTCAGGAAAATATGAAAAAATTTGATGAGGTTCAGAGTACCCTTAAAACCATGTTAAAAACTGCCGTTACCGCCTCTGACCTTATCGAGACTGTGCCTCGCAGTATTTTAGTCGCCTCTTTAACTAATAATCTGCCCGCCGGAACGTCCCTTTTAAAAATAAATTGTCTGCAGAAGGAAATAAATGCGGTTAAATCGCGTCCTAAGGCGCAGCCCGCACCGCCGGCAAATAAATATCAGCTTGCAAAGGCCGAAAAAGGCGAACAGGCACAGCCCGAAGTTTCTCCTGAAAGACTCCTCGAAACGCAGATTGAGATAGAAGGTATTGCCCCAAGTGACCTTCAAGTTGCCTCCTATATCGAACGTCTCGGGGGTCTCGCCTTGCTCGATGATGTGGAACTCGTCGAATCGAAGGAATATAAAAACCTCAGCTCTGGTACCAGTAAGGCTAATGAGGATTCGGGTTTCAGGCAGTTCAAATTGACTGCTATCGTCAGAAAAGATGCTCACGTTACAATCAAGGATTTGGAACGAATCAAAGTAGAAAATTTATCGGCTAATTTAAAATAATAAGTTTATAAACAGGTAAGGTGAAAAAGTATGAGCGGCAATTCAAGAAAACTTGTGTTTTTTATTTTTTTGGTTGGGGTAACGTGCATTTCCTATCAATATATGATTAAGCCCGCCAATAATGATTTGAAGGAAAAAAAAGCCCAGGTACAGAAAGAGCTGGGAAAACTTGCGGAGTTTGAAAAAGCGGCCGCTGCGGTCAAGGACTGGAATAAGCAGCTCGTTGAACTCCAGCAGGCTGTTAAGATGCTCGAAGATAAGCTCCCGCCTACCAGCGAGATACACAAAGTTCTTGAGCAGGTTACAGTCATTGCGCAAAAAGAAGGTCTTACTCCTAAGACCATCAGGGCATTGAAGATAAAGGACAATAGCGGATATGTCGAGCAGCCCCTGAAAATGGAGCTTACTGGGGACTTCAATTCCTTTTATTCATTCCTGCTCGAGATTGAGAGACTGCCTCGAATAATGAAGATAAGGCAGCTCGAGCTTGGAAGACTCAAGGGTGGTACGCTCGACCAGACTGACGGACAGGTAACTGCTAATTTCGTCATTAGTATTTTTTTCCAGAACAAGGCCGGATAGATTTAATTTCGAGTTTATAGTGGTTAGTTAAAAAAAAGAGAAATTTGAAAAATTTGAATGGAGCATAATTATGCTGTCTTTTTTACGAGATTCTGAAAGTATTTTATCACGTGGCAAGCCCGGCGCCTCTCAGCCTCAGGAAAACACTGAACAGCAGGGACAGGACTTTGTCGTAACAGCTCAACCGAAAAAAGTGCGTAACAGCACTATACTTCTAATGGTTTTATTCGTGGTAGGGCTCTTATGCATTTTGTTTATGATTAAAAAGAGTACTCCTGCCGCTGCGTCCGCAAATCAGTCCGGTGTGACTGCTGAAGAGGCACAAATAGAGACGGCTATTGCGAAACTTACAGGCGTCAAATCTGAAATGTTTGACGGCCTCGAAAGAATTATTGATAAATTCGGCAGTATGGGAAATGTCCAGAATATACAGATTAAAAAACTAGCCAAGAACCCTTTCATGCTTGAGAGTATCAGCAAAATAATGAGCCAAATTCTTGGTTCCTCCTACGCTAACGACAATGACGCTGGCAGCAGGGAAGAACAGATAAGGCAGCAGGCAAGAAGTCTCCAGCTTCTGAGTATAATGAGTGACGCGCGAGGAAACTGCTGTATGATTGACGATAAAATTCTTTACCAGGGTGATTCAATAGGCGGTTTTGTTGTACGAAAAATTACAAACGACTCTGTTAAACTTGAATCTGCTCATGACCCGAAGCTTCCCACCAAAGGCAATAACATCGAAACCGAAACAGTGGAGATTATTCTTAAACTAACCGCGGATAGTCAGAATTAGGTAATAAAATGATAAAAGGCATAACAAAAGAAGAGATGGTTGAAGGGTTCGATATTCAGGATACGGAAATTCGCGGATTAAGCGATATTTACACTCCTGATAAATCCGTCTCGGATTCCGACAGCGATACCGCTGTTTCCGGATACGATATTATCGATGTCTTGCTGGATTTGGACAAGCTTACTTCTGACCAGTTCAAATATCTGCAAAGCAAACGCGCCGCCAATCCTAACGTCGATTCAGAAACCATCCTCATCAATGAAAAACTCGTTAGTAAACTTGATATTTTAATGGCAAAGGCCAAATTATACGATTTGGAATTTAGGCGAATTGAACCGCAGAATATTGAAAAAACCGTTTTTGAAAAATTAAGCCCCGACTTTATAAAAGATAATCATATAATACCGGTTGCCATAGAAGATAATACACTCGTCGTTGCAACTACCGAGCCGACAAATCTCTTCACGATTGAAGATGTAAAAAGACAGGTCAAGATGCCCTTAAAAGTTGTGGTCTGCGGGGAGGATGACATTGATGTGACCTGTAAATTTTTCGTGGAAAAAGAAAGTTCTGAAACCACTGAAGAATACTGCGTCGATGACATAATAAGCGATATGACCGAGGTCGAGGTTATTCAGGAAGAGCAGAAAGACATTGATGACCTCGCCAAAATGGCAGGCGAGTCTCCAGTCATAAAGTTTGTCAATTATCTTATTAGCAACGCTATTCGTGAAAACGCCAGTGATATTCATATTGAGCCTAAAAACAAGTTCAGTAGAATCAGGTATCGTATAGACGGCGTCCTGTTTGAAATAATGCAGGCCCCGCTTAAAATGCATCCTGCCGTTGTTTCACGTGTTAAGATTATGGCCAATCTCGACATTTCTGAAAGACGACTGCCCCAGGATGGTAAAATTTCCGTCGTTATTGGCGGAAGAGCAATCGACCTGAGAGTTTCAACTCTCCCGACTAACCGCGGAGAAAAAGTCGTTATACGCGTACTCGACAGCAAATCTATTTTAAGAGGCCTCGAGCAATTGGGAATGGAGCCTGACGTAACGGAAACATTTCGACGGCAGATTGATATGCCCCATGGAATACTCCTTGTTACAGGGCCTACGGGCTCCGGTAGAGACACCACACTATACTCAGCTTTAAGTCAGATGGATGGTGAGAAACTGAATGTCTCTACTGTCGAAGACCCCGTTGAATACGAACTTGATTTCTGCAATCAGGTACAGACTAATGATAAAACGGGACTAAATTTTGCCTCCGCCTTAAGAAGCCTTCTGCGACAGGACCCTGACATCATAATGATAGGCGAAATCCGCGATAATGAAACAGCGAAAATCGCCGTCCAGGCAGCTCTTACGGGGCACCTTGTCCTCTCAACTCTTCACACCAATGATGCCCCCAGCAGTGTTACAAGACTGGTTAATATCGGCGTGGACGCTTACCTCATTGCCGCATCCCTCAATGCCGTTCTGGCTCAGAGACTCGTACGAAAAATCTGCCCGAAATGCAAGGAACCTCACAAAGTTTCGGATAAAATGACCGAGTATCTGGCAAAACATGGCGTCAATACCAATGAATTGTTCCACGGCGCCGGCTGTGAAGCTTGCAGGGGTTCCGGTTATTCAGGAAGAATGGGTATTTATGAACTCCTTGTCGTCGATGATAATTTCCGCAATATAATTAATACTGATGTCTCGGTTAGTAATATGCGACGTGCGTTTCGTGAAAGCGGCCAGGCAAGCCTTTTCGACGATGGTCTCAAAAAATTAAAAAGCGGTTTGACTACAATCGAGGAGATTATCCGCGTTACCGAAATGACCGATAATAGTTGATAAAACTATATGTATTACTATCTGGAAAGCTAATCGCTTTTTCCAGGATATTTTGAATTTTGAGTTTGTATATTTTAATTTGTTTTGTGCTTTGAGCTTAGTGCTTAGAGTTTGGTTGCGGCCTTCATGCCGCGTCAGGAGGTTTTAATTATGATAGATGTTAAAGTTATACTCGAAGAATCAATAATACAGGGGGCAAGTGATATTCATATCAATGTTGATATGCCGCCTATTTTTCGAAAAAACACAAACCTCATTGCGATGGATACGCTTAAAGCCAATTTTAATGCCGTCAGCAATGAAGATGCCAAACAAATGGTACTCTCTATGGTCGGCAGTGACAGGTTCAAAACTTTTGAGACAAATAGAGACATTGACTTTTCCACCACTCTCGACGATGGACACCGCTTTCGCGTTAACGCCCATTATCAGAGGGATACTATTGCCATTTCATTCAGGGTAATTCCAAACAAAATTCCGAAAATTGACGCTTTGCATCTGCCAGCGATAGTTGCTGAACTTACGGAGTTGCCGAGAGGCCTTGTCCTTGTTACGGGCCATACGGGTTCAGGAAAAAGCACAACCCTCGCTTCAATGTTGAATGTCATTAATGAAAAATATAGAGAACGCATCATTACGATTGAGGACCCCGTTGAATATCAGCTTTCAAATAACAAATGTATGATTGAGCAGCGGGAAATTGGTTCTGATTGTCCTAATTTCGCCTCGGGACTCAAACATGTCTTACGCCAGGACCCCGATGTGATTATGGTCGGTGAAATGCGAGACCTCGAAACTACAAGCTCGACGATTACTGCCGCCGAGACCGGCCACCTTGTCTTCAGCACACTGCATACGGTCAATGCCTCACAGACTGTCGAACGTATTATTGATATTTACCCCGCCAGTCAGCAGAATCAGATACGAACAATGCTCGCCAATACTCTCCAGGCTGTTATTTCTCAGACCCTCTTCCGCCGTGTTGACGAACCGGGAATGGTACCCTGTATTGAAATTCTTTTGTGCACCTCCGCTGTTAGAAACTGCATCCGCGAAAACAGAATTTTCGAAATTCCGAACGTCATTGAAACCAGCCGGAGACTGGGAATGCAGACTATGGATTTCAGCATCGCGGATATGTATTCGAGAGGTTATCTTGACAGGGATGAAGCTGTTACAAGGTCCACAAATCCCATAAAAATGGATAAGCTGCTCAAACCTGCCGAAGAGCTTGAACCGGTGAATTCTTAAAACAAAGGTGATATTATGACCGAACAATCTGCGTTGGCTTTACAAAATCGTCAGCAAAAAACTGCTAATGCTAAATTACCGCGCGAAATTTAAGATTTGAATTTGGCCCTGGCAGAAAAGACATTCTCAACTTCACAAATCAGCTCTCCGTTATGATTCGTGCTGGCATCAGCCTGCAGGATGCTCTTGAATCTATTGGTGAGCAGCAGACCAATCTCAAATTCAAAACCATCATCATCGACCTCAAAAAAAGAATCGAAGAAGGACAGAGTTTTTCACAGGCACTTGGTGAGCATCAGGATACCTTCACTAATCTGTATATTAATATGATCGCTGCCGCCGAAGTTTCCGGTTCGCTTAGCTCTATGCTCCAGAAATTAGTTCGAGTACCTCGACCAGGAGGCCGAAACACGCTCTCAGGTTAAAGGAGCTATGGTTTATCCGGTTATTATCGCTGTAATGGCTGTCTCGGTAACTGTTTTCTTGCTCTGCTTTGTACTGCCCCGATTTACCGCCATTTTTGCCGGCAGAGAGGACCTTCTCCCAGCGCCTACTAAAATACTTATGGCGGGCAGCTTTTTCCTCCGCTCTTACTGGTTTTTGGTTGTGCCCGTCGTTGCCATCGCCGTCGGTGTCTTTATTTATTTTATCCACACCAAAGTCGGACGTGCCTGGTGGGACAAGGTCAAACTTACCGTCCCTCTTATGAAAACTCTCTGCAGAAATCTTTATATTACAAGATGCCTGCACACTATGGGCGTTTTAATGCAGTCCGGTGTGCCAATTCTCGATACGCTCGCTATAACAGCCCAAATTTCCGGAAACACCCTCTTCAAAAATATGTGGCTCGGCGTCCACGAAAACGTCAGGCAGGGAAGAAAAATCGCCCTCAGCCTCAACCAGTATAACTTGATGCCGGGCAATGTTGTCCAGATGATAAAAAGCGGCGAGGATTCCGGAACGCTCTGCGATGTGTTAAAAGATGTGTCTGAATTTTATGGCAGGGAACTCAAAACTACGATTAAAACCGTAACATCTATGATTGAGCCTATAATGATTGTCTTGATGGGCGTACTCGTAGGCTTTATCGCTATGAGTATCATTCTGCCGATTTTCAAAATGTCAAGTGCTGTTACCGGCAAATAAACAGGCCCAAAATATGAAAAACTTAAAAGCTTTTACTCTTGTTGAGGTGCTGATTGCAACTTTATTGGTGGGTCTTGCGATAGCATCCCTGCTTGGAGCAAATATGGCCTTTACAAAAGCCAACGGCATAGGCGCCAATTTATCCACTGCCGAATTTTTGATTGAGCAGATACGAGAACTCACCACTATGCTCCCGGTAGTTGACCCTCAGACCGACACCACGACATTCGGTGCCGAGGAAGCCACCCTTGCCGCTTATGACGACCTGGATGATTTCGACGGCAAAAATTTCTGCCCCCCGATTAGCGCGGGATGCGATATCCTGACCAGTTTTCCAGCCTTTAGTCAGCGGATTACTGTTGAAAATGTCAGCGCATCGAATTTTAATCAGGTAGTCGCTCACCACGGCAGCCGTTTTGTACGTGTAACTGTAAAGATTTATATCAATTCCAGGCAGATTACTTCCGCCAGTTGGATTCGCGCAAGATATTAAAAGGCATATAGTTATGTTGATAAAGATAAATAAAAAATCAGGCGCTTTTACGATGGTCGAACTGCTCATTGGTTTGGCCATAACCGCGGTGCTTCTGGCCGCTGTCGCCGTCGCGTTCAATGCCTCTGTCATAAATTGTGAGCAGAATGAGAACATTTTCAAATCCATAAATTCCGCCCGCCAGGCCCTGGTTCGATTAACAACTCAACTGCGTACCGCCCAGGCCGTTGACCCCGCCGCTCCGGTCAATGAATGTACGATGATTACCGCCGACGGCGATGACATTACATATCGTTACAGCAGCACCGACAAAAAACTTTACCTCATTACAAACAGCAATCTCTCCGACACCGATTACACCCTCTGCGGCAATGTTACTTCTATGAATTTCCAAAAGGAAATAGTCTCCGAAGGCGCTATAACATACGTAAAAAATGTCCAGATTGTTATCACTGTAACCAACGGTGGCATGCAGGAAGACCCTCTCCGCCGCCGCAACCGTCCGCAGAAGCCTCAATTAAAATTTCGTAATATTCACTCAAACCCTCGGTTTGCCTCGAAAGTCGCATTTTTAACCTCAAAAACTTACATTTCCCTTTTTTTAATGCTATAAACGGCGGGATTTTTGTATAATATTGTAAGGTAAAGATAAATTTTTTTAAAAATTTTAAAATTTATGGAACAGATGCCGTACTTTGCGCATCTTAAACAATAGTTCTGATGGTTGAATCAATGGAAGATAGCCTGAAAGATAAGCTGGCATTGCTTGGGTCACGGTTGAAAGCCGGTGATGTTGCCGCCGCCAGCGAGGTCGTCGATTTATACTACCGGCAGATATATCTGTATATGAGAAGGCTCGGACACAGCCATAGTATCAGTGAAGAGCTTACACAGGAGTGCTTTCTCGATATTTGGAGTAACGCCTCGCGGCTGAGAAATGGTGATGCATTAAGTGCGTGGATTTATAATATCGCCAGTAATGTCTCGAAGCAATATTGGCGAAAACGTAAAGGTCACGGTACGGTTAATATCGACGAATTAGATTTACCGGCAGGCGCCGCCGCGGGTATGGCAGAGAAAAATGAAGACCTTGAAGCGCCTCAACGGTGCGGTGAAACGATTGGAACGGAAATTGAAGGAAACGATTGTTTTGCATTATTTGCAGAACCTCAATATAGCCGACGCCGCCGGTGCTGCCGGTGTAAGGCAGGGGACATTTAAGAGCCGGCTTAACAGGGCACTGGAAACTTTAAGAAAAGAAATGGCTGAAAACACAGGTGTCAAAAATGGATATGGAAAAAGATAAACTTGAAAAGATGCTCAGTCCTCTTGCCGAGACGACATCCGAACCCGTTCGTGACAGCCTCGCCGATGAAATTAAGCACAATATTCCCCAAAGACTCCATGTCGGTCATCACGGCCTGAATACCATCAATATAATTATTGATTTGCGTGTCAGCAAAATCGCTGCTGCCGCCGCTATCATCGTAACAATGCTTCTCTTTGCGCATTTCTTCAGGGGCCAGTCGTTTGATGGCGGTCTGTATCAGGATGCAAGGATTGTCTTTGAATATTGCATCTCTGGCTTTACGAAAAACCGCAACATTGACCTAACCGTGGTTAAATCACGTTACACCGCTATGGCTTCCCACGGTGTTCCCGTCTCTTATTACGGTGATAATATCAAAATTGGCGACCCTAACGCTATTCTTATGCAATGGAAAGATGAAGACGGCAACTATGGTGTAATTTTCGGCGATTTAAGGGAAGTCAAAATCTCCGCGGATGAACTCATCCAGTTCCAGTCCCAAATGCTCCAAAAAAACAAATAACTCGCCGCTCTTTACAAATCCGCGTCCTAAAGATACCGGACACAAGACAAATGCGGCAACCTTTTGGCGATTCGCCTTTTAAGTTGACAGTCATATCGCTATGGCCTAAATTATTGAAAACCTCAGTAAATTTTACCGTTTTGGAAAGGGATATCGTTGGCACGGACTGATTTGAAAAGCAGATTGGAGTCGAAATTTATCGTTCTGGACGGGCCGGACGGGTGCGGGAAAAGTACGCAGGCTAAACTTGTTATGAGCCGGCTTGAAGAAATGGACGTAGAGACGGAAATGTTTCGCGACCCCGGAACGACTGCTATCGGTGAGAAGATAAGGCATATCCTGCTCAACCCGGAGCATAACGTAATGAGTACGCAGACGGAGCTTTTGCTTTATATGGCCGCGCGGGCGCAGCTTTGGGAAGAGAAAATCAAACCGGCGCTATTGCGGAAGAAATGCGTTATTCTTGACCGCTGGCTGTCCAGTACCTGTGCGTATCAGGGTTATGCGGGCGGGTTTGGGATTGATAATGTTATTAAGCTGGCGGCGAGCAGTCTTGAGCGGGTTTGGCCTGATTTGACGATTATACTCGATGTTGACCTTGCGGCGGCGAGGCCGAGGCTGAAACCTCAGTTGGATAGAATGGAGCAGAAGGGCGATGAGTATCATGAGAAGGTTCGGCAGGGATTTCTGGCTCTGGCCAAAGACCGCGACGGATTTGTTGTCGTCAACGCCGCGGAAGAAATTGAGACAGTACATAAAATAATTATGAATGCGATTGCTGAGGTGTAAAGAAAGCACTAATTCTGAAGCACAAAACAAATTAAAATAGAAGAAAAATAAAAAGATGTCATTAAAAGAAATATATTGTCAGGATAAAGCGATAGGGGTTTTGGAAAGAGCGTTTGCCTCGCAGAGGCTGGCACATGCTTATATTTTCGCCGGCAGGGACGGAGTCGGCAAATTTAAGACGGCAACGCAATGGGCTAAAGTTCTGCTCTGCAAAGAGCTTGTTAATCAGGACGGAATTATTGACAGTTGCGGGCAGTGTGAATCGTGCCGATTGTTCGAGGCTGGTTCGCATCCTGATTTTAATCATATTTATAAGGAACTGTTGCAGTACACTAAAGAAGGGAAAAATAAAACGACGCCGGTAGAGATTCCGATAGATGTTATCAGGGAATTTTTGATTGCGAAGGTTTCGCAGAAGCCCACGCTGAGCAGGCGGAAGGTTTTTATTATCAGCGAGGCGGAAAAACTTAATGACGCTTCGCAGAATGCGATTTTGAAGACGCTGGAGGAGCCGCCGGATTATTGTTTTATTGTTCTGTTGTGTACGGGGATAGAAAAGCTGTTGCCGACAACGAAATCACGATGCCAGGTAATTCGTTTTTCGCCTGTCACGCAGGACAGGATAATTGGAAAACTTCATGAGATGGGGCTTAGCGAGACTGTGGCGAAGTATTTCGCGAGGCTTTCGCAGGGGAGCCTGGGGCAGGCGTGTCAGTGGGGGCAACTTGAATTGGAGGGTGCAAATCTTTATGAACTGAAGAAAAATGTTATTGAGTGTATTTCGTCATACAAATTTTCCGAAAGTCTCGAACTTGCGAAAAAGTTTCTCGCGGAAACTAAGGCTGTAGCTGAGGTTTGGGTAAAATTAGCGGCGAACACAAGCAAAACTGACGTAAACCGCAGGGCGCAAAAGACCGTAATTCAAATAATAATCTCCGCTTTGAGCGATGCGATGAGGCTTAATCTTGACGAAAACGCGGAAATAATAAATTTTGACCAGCCAGGTCAGATAAAAAAACTTGCGGAGCAGTTTGATGTTGAAAAGGCCGCTGAGCAGATAAACGCAGTTTCACAGGCGACGCAATGGATAGATTCAAGCGTTAACGATAAGCTTATTTTCGAGCGGCTATTGTTAAACCTGAACATTTCTGGTAAAATAGCGGTAAAGATGTAGTTATCCGATTTTGGTTAAAACAGGTGATTTGAATGCCGGAAGAGATTTCCCCTGCTATAAAGCAGGATAAAAGTAAAAAGTACGTGCTGGTTCGTTACGGGCGAATGAACGAACTGGGTTTTTTTGAGCATGAGCAAAGCAATATACCGAAGGTTCCCTGCCGGGTAGTGGTCAAGACCGACCGCGGGCAGGAGCTGGGTGATATTGTGGGGCAATTGGCGGCCTGCAAAATCGGGCAATTCAAGCTGAGTAAGGGCCAGGTAAAAAAATATTTCGACAGCAGCCAGATAGAATTTACCGACGACTCAAAAGGCAGTGTTATTCGTCTTGCGACAGCGGCTGATATCCGTGAAGCGAAACATCTTCGCAAAATCGCAGAGGATGAGATGGAGTACTGCAAAAAGCTGGCTGCTGAGATGAATCTGCCGATGAAGATTGTTGATGCGGACCACATACTCGGGGGAGAGCGGATAATTTTCTATTTTATGGCGGAAACGCGGGTGGATTTTCGCGAGCTTGTAAAAAGGCTTGCGCACGAGTATCAGTCGAGAATAGAGATGCATCAAATCGGTTCGCGTGATGAGGCCAAACTGCTCGGCGATTTGGAGTCGTGCGGGCAGGAGTGTTGCTGCATAAGATTTCTCAAGGCTTTGAATCCTGTAAATATGCGGATGGCGAAGATGCAAAAGGCTACGCTGGACCCGGCTAAGATTTCGGGCTACTGCGGGAGGCTGAAATGCTGCCTGCGATATGAGGATTTGACTTATACGGAGTTAAAGCAGACGTTTGCCGCATAAGAACACGCTGATAAAAACATCGCAGGGTAAAGGCAGGGTTCTGGACGGTCAAATACTTTCTCAGCTTGTGATTGTGGAATATGAGGACGGCAATAAAGCGGCGGTTCCCGTCGATGAGTTAGAGATTCTCGGTCAGTCGACCACCGAAAGCAGGAAAAACGAAAATCCGGAAAGCGAAGAGCAAAACGGCGAAAAAATGCAGCAATAGCTATATAAAGGGAATTTATGCATCGAAAGATTGTGGTAACATCGGCATTGCCTTATGCCAACGGGCCGATTCATATCGGCCATCTGGTCGAATATCTTCAAACCGATATTTGGATACGTTTTCAGAGAATGTGCGGCAACGAGTGTCTGTATTTTTGCGCCGATGATACGCACGGCACACCCGTTATGATAAGCGCCCGCAACGAGAACATCGCCCCGGAGAAACTCATAGAGCGCGTTCACAAAGAGCATAAGAAGGATTTCGACGGTTTTTTAATTGAGTTCAGCAATTATTATTCGACGCATTCGCCGGAGAACCGCGTTTTCAGCGAACTGATTTTTAATCGGCTCAATAAGGCAGGGGCAATTGTCAAAAAAACTATCGAGCAGGCATACTGCGAAAGCTGCAATATGTTTCTGCCCGACAGGTATATTCGCGGCACATGTCCCAAATGTAAGGCGGAAGACCAGTATGGCGACTCCTGCGAGAAGTGCGGCAGCACGCATCAGCCGACCGAATTAATTAATCCGCACTGCGCAAATTGCGGCACACCGCCGGTTCATAAACAGAGCGAACATTATTTCTTCAAGCTGGTAGATTACGAAAAACAGCTTAAGGAGCTGATAGAAAAAGGCTATACGCAGAAATCCATCGCGAACAAACTCGATGAATGGTTCAGTTCGGGGCTGAAAGACTGGGATATATCAAGAGACGGACCTTATTTCGGTTTTAAAATTCCGGGCGAAGAAAATAAATACTTTTATGTCTGGCTCGATGCGCCTATCGGTTATATGGCGTCGGCAAAAAATTACTGCGACAGGAACAGTCTTGATTTTGACAAACTCTGGAACAGCGGCGAGTACGAACTTTACCACTTTCATCGGCAAGGACATTATGTATTTCCACGCCCTGTTTTTCCCGGCGATGCTGATGGGTTCGGGTTTCAGACCCGCCAATAAACTGTTTGTCCACGGTTTTTTGACGGTGAATGGGCAGAAGATGAGCAAATCGCGAGGGACATTTATTAAGGCGGCGACATATCTTAAATATCTCGACCCGGAATATCTCAGGTATTATTACGCAAGCAAACTGACGGGTGGAGTTGAAGACATCGATTTGAACCTCGATGATTTTGCAAGCAGGGTCAATTCCGAGCTTGTCGGCAAACTGGCAAATCTTGCGTCTCGTTCGGCGCCGATGCTTTCAAAGAGTTTTGACGGCCAAATCGGCTATTTAGACCACACCGGCAGGGAGCTTCTTGAAAAGTTGGTTTCCGCTAAAGAACAGATTTGCGAGTTTTACGAGGAGCTGAATTACGCTGCGGCAGTACGATTGATAACCGCACTGGCTGATGACGCGAATCGCTATGTTGAGCAGAATCAGCCCTGGGCGACGATTAAGACAGACCCGCAGAAAACGCAGACCGTGTTAAGTGCGATAATCAACGCGGTGCGAATCCTGACGATTTATCTTAAGCCGGTTTTGCCGAGGTATGCGGAAAAAATTGAGAAACTGCTCAATGTTAATAATCTGAGTTTCGCGGATATTGATAAGCTTATGCATGACCATAAAATAAACGGTTTTGAACGTTTGATCGACAGAATTGAAAAAGAAAAGGTAGATGCTATGGTTGATGAAAGTAAAGTTACACAGGCTCCTGTGGCGGCGGAATTTTCGGCCACTCCTGCGGAGCCGTTCGAGCCGCTAAAGCCGGAATGCACAATAGAAGATTTTGCCAAGATGGATTTAAGGATAGCCAAAGTCTTAAAAGCTGAGGCAGTACCAGGCGCCGATAAACTTCTGCACCTCCAGCTTGATTTGGGCGGAATGGAAAAAAGCGTTTTCGCAGGGATAGCCAAGGCGTACAAGCCCGAAGACCTCAATGGCAAAATTGTGGTATGCCTTGCGAATCTCAAGCCGCGGAAGATGAAATTCGGCCTTTCAGAAGGTATGATTCTGGCCTCCGGGCCGGGCGAAAAGGATATTTTTATGCTCACCGCCGACAGCGGCGCAAAACCAGGCCAGACAGTACATTGATATTATTATGAAAGAAAATCTTGACACAATAGCTCTTAGGGACGGGCGATACAGTCCGGCGGCCTTTAGATTTGTTTATGAAGGTTTGGGTTACACGGCGAAAAAACTTATGACTGAACCAGGCCATGTTACCGGGCAGGTACTCTGCGAAGGATTAATTAAACTGGCTGCCGAAAAATGGGGGGTGCTTGCGATGCTGGTTTTGAATACATGGAATATTAAAACAACGCGAGATTTCGGTGAAATTGTTTATCGGATGATAGAGCATAAATGGATGAGCGCTCAGCCGAGCGACACCATAGAAGACTTTGACAACGTCTGTGATTTCAAGACCGCTTTCAAAGACAATTTCTACTTTTAACTCCCGGCGGCAGTGGATTAATTTTCAGCCTGAATTATGGCCCTCATAACGCCGATATTTAACGCTCCTTCAGTGGCGAGTTTAATTTTGCCCTGTGGGTCGATAAAGAAACTGCACGGAATTGATTCTATTTTGTTATAAGGGTCGGGCATTTTTTTCCCGTCTGCCGCGATTACCGTATAGTTGAAGCGATTATTGGCGGCGACAAAGGCCTTAATCATCTCTATTGTGTTGTTCGGCTCTATATACGATATCGCCAGTATGGCGAGTTTGTCTTCGGGGATAATATTTCGCAGGGCGATAATATGCGGCACCTCCATTTTGCAAGGCGGACACCAGGTTGCCCAGAAGACGAGCATAACATTTTTGCCTCGGTAAGCACTTAATTTATGCTCTTTGCCAGTGATATCGGTTAGGGTGAAATCTGGTGCAGTTTTACCATACCAGGACTTAAAAGCCGCGGCATTTTTAATTATTTCGGACAATTGCGAAGAGAGTTTCGGGCCTTGTATTTTAGTTTGCTCGCTTTGAGGTTTTGCCGGTTCGTTAGTGTCTTTGGTCTGATTGTTGGATACGGAGATTCCTGGGGCGGGTTTTATCGTAGGCGCAGGCCTTGACGGCCTCATAATAATCCAGATTACCAATACAATTAAAATAGCGATTATTCCCATCCCTACCCAGTTATTTTTTTTCTGCTCCGCCATCTTATTTTCCCTTTAATTTTTCAAGTGTTTTTTGCCTCACAGCGGTTAGGTTAACAATTTTGCAGGAAATAATCAATTAGAATCATCGCTAATGCTAATAAAGATAAACTTTTAATCACTATTGCTTTTCTTCAAGAAAAGAGTTGTAAGTACTAATGTATCTTCACCAGTCATAGGTTTGGTTTTACCGCTTTCTACGAAGGCCCGGGAATCAAAAAGCAGGTTATTCCCGCTGAAATTTTGTTTCGCGACCAAAAGTAAACTATTTTCTGAGTTTTTTTAACCGGACAGATAATAATTTTTCTTTGGTTTCTCGTCCTGGTATTGATTTTTCTTATTTGACAAGCGGTTTTATTTATTGTCTAATTCTTCAGATTTTATCAGAATCAGGAAATATTATTCAAAACAGGAGGTTTTGACGTGCCGAAACGAAAAGATATAAAAAAAATAATGATTATTGGTTCCGGTCCAATTGTAATTGGTCAGGCCTGTGAATTTGATTACTCCGGCACACAGGCGTGCAAGGCGCTTCGAAAGCTGGGTTATCAGATAGTCCTTGTCAATTCCAATCCCGCCACAATAATGACCGACCCCGGGATGGCGGATGTAACTTACATTGAGCCGCTTAATCTTGAAACAATGACGAAGATAATCGAAAAGGAAAGACCTGATGCATTATTGCCCAATCTCGGAGGTCAAAGCGGATTGAATCTCGCATCGGAACTGCACAAAGCAGGTGTATTCGATAAATACAATGTCAAGGTTATTGGAGTCCAGATTGACGCGATAGAACGAGGCGAAGACCGCGTTATTTTCAAGGAAACCATGAGCAAACTGGGCATTGATATGCCGAAAAGCAAACCCGCCTTTACTGTTGAAGAAGCCGAAAAAATCGCGGATGAGCTTGGTTATCCTGTTGTGGTAAGACCGGCTTACACGATGGGTGGTAACAGGCGGCGGCCTTGTCTATAACGTAGAAGAACTCCAGGTAGTCGCAAGCAGAGGACTGGCTGCAAGTCTTATCCATCAGATACTTATCGAAGAAAGCGTTCTTGGTTGGGAGGAACTGGAACTGGAAGTGGTTCGTGACGCAAAAGGGCAGAAGATAACTGTATGCTTCATTGAAAATGTCGATGCGATGGGAGTGCATACCGGTGATTCGTACTGCACCGCACCTATGCTTACAATATCAAAAGAGTTCCAGCAGCAGCTTCAAAAGTATTCTTACGACATAGTCGACGCTATCGAAGTTATCGGCGGGACAAACATACAATTTGCTCACGACCCTAAAACCGGCAGAGTTGTCGTGATCGAGATTAATCCGCGAACATCACGTTCATCGGCATTAGCATCGAAAGCGACTGGTTTTCCCATAGCGCTTATTTCCTCAATGCTGGCGGCGGGACTGACACTCGATGAAATACCGTACTGGAGAGATGGTACGCTCGAAAAATATACACCATCCGGCGATTACGTAGTAGTCAAGTTTGCGCGATGGGCATTTGAAAAATTCAAAGGCGTCGAGGACAAACTGGGAACTCAGATGCGGGCTGTGGGCGAGGTAATGAGCATCGGCAAAAACTATAAAGAGGCTTTCCAGAAAGCGATTCGTTCGCTGGAAAACGGCAGATACGGCCTTGGATTTGCTAAGAATTTCAACAAGCTTTCCCTTGAGGAATTAATGCGTCTTTTGAGCAATCCCACGAGCGAGAGGCAGTTTATAATGTATGAGGCGATTCGAAAAGGCGCCGATATTCAGTGCCTTTATGAAAAGACATTCATCAAAACATGGTTTATAGAACAGATGAAGGAACTTGTTGAACTTGAAGAGAAGATTTTAAAATACAAAGGTAAAGAACTGCCGGATAAGTTGCTTATACAGGCCAAGAAAGATGGTTTCGCGGATAAATACCTGGCAAAACTGCTCGGAGTTGCTGAAGATAAAATCCGTCAGAAGCGTATTTCACTTGGCGTTGTCGAGGGTTGGGAGCCGGTACCTGTAAGCGGTGTGGAAAACGCGGCATATTATTTTTCAACCTACAATGCGCCGGATAAGGTTGGGATATCGAATAAAAAGAAAATTATGGTTCTTGGCGGCGGGCCAAACCGAATAGGCCAGGGAATAGAATTTGATTATTGCTGCGTTCACGCTGCCTTCGCTCTCCGCGACGAGGGCATTGAATCTATCATGGTCAACTGCAATCCTGAGACCGTGTCAACAGATTACGATACTTCCAACAAGCTTTACTTTGAACCGCTGACTGTCGAAGATGTGCTGAGCATTTATGAAAAGGAAAAGCCCTTAGGTGTCATCGCGCAGTTCGGAGGGCAAACGCCCCTGAATATCGCAGGCGAACTGACAAGAGCGGGCGTCAAAATATTAGGGACATCATCTGATGCGATAGACCTTGCGGAAGACCGTGACAGATTCCGTAAAATAATGGAAAAACTTAATATACCTATGCCGCAATCAGGTATGGCATGCAATCTTGATGAGGCGTTATCTATTGCGAAAAAGATAGGTTATCCGTTGATGGTTCGCCCTTCGTACGTCCTTGGAGGCCGGGGGATGGAGGTTGTTCACGATGAAGAAATGTTGCGGCACTATGTCGCTGCAGCGGTTGATGTTACTCCCGAAAGACCGATTCTGATAGACAAATTTTTGGACAATGCCATTGAGGCCGAGGCAGACGCAATCGCGGACGGCACAGACGCTTTTGTACCTGCTGTAATGGAGCATATTGAACTGGCTGGTATTCATTCCGGCGATTCAGCATGCGTAATACCGCCGATGTCAATTCCCGACAAGCACATCAAAACGATTTGCGATTATACAAAGAAAATAGCGATAGAATTGAAGGTTGTCGGCCTGATGAATATGCAGTATGCTATATGCAATGATATGGTGTACGTTCTTGAGGCCAATCCGCGTGCGTCGCGAACAGTTCCTCTGGTCTCGAAGGTATGCAATATACCGATGGCCCGGCTGGCAACTCAGGTTATAGTTGGAAAGAAACTTGCGGAGCTTAAATTACATCATAAAAAGATTACGCACGTTGGTGTAAAAGAAGCTGTTTTTCCGTTTAATATGTTTCAGGAAGTTGACCCCATACTCGGCCCTGAAATGCGCTCCACAGGAGAGGTATTGGGGATAGCCGATTCGTTCGGGATGGCGTATTTCAAGGCACAGGAGGCCACGCAGCAGCCGCTTCCTCTTAAAGGAAGCGTTCTGATAACGGTCAGCGATAGAGATAAAGCATCAATTGTCGAGACGGCAAGAAATTTCGCCAAGCTTGGCTTCAAGATTAAAACCACTGCGGGAACACAGCAATACCTTAGCGAAAAAGGCATTCGGACGGAGCTTCTGCTGAAAATGCATGAGGGCAGGCCTAATATTGTGGATGCGATTAAGAATGCCGAGATTCAGCTTGTTATCAATACGCCTGCTGGAAAAGTCAGCAAGCATGATGACTCATATATTCGCAAGGCAGCTATCAAATACAGCATTCCATATATTACCACTACAGCGGCGGCAACGGCAGCGGTAAAAGGAATTGCTGCGCGTTAGAAAAACGCAAGCCAGATTAAGTCGCTTCAGAAATACCATGCGGATATAAAGTAGTATTTGGTAACATCTGATTTCGCAACTTCACCGAAGCCTCGTATGGTGGGGTTTTTACCTCACCGCATTCAACCTTCAAACCGGCTAACGGCTATTTTGCGTATTTTACCGTGCAGCCGTAAGGTTTCGTCCTGGGAGTAGAGACCTTTCGGTCAGCGGTAAGTTCCGTCAGCGCCTTATCAACGTAGTTAATAACAGCTTTCTCGTTCGGGTCACTGATTTTGCCCATCGGAGCGTTGTCAATCGCGCCTCTGTACACAATATTCCGGTCCTTGTCTATCACGTACATATCCGGCGTGTTCGTCGCTCCATATATTCTGCCAATGCGGCCCGCGCGGTTTCAAGTATCGGGTAAGCGCAGCTTATGCTCACTGGCGAACTTCTGGTTGTCTTCGGTTTTCTGAGCGTTCGTGCTGTCTATCGCAAGCCATACAACATTTTTATCTGCCCATTTTTTTGCAAGCCTTGTCATTGTGCCGGCCTTGTCGTAATGATACTTCACAAATGGACAGGCCGGATTGAGCCATTCAAGGACGACTATTTTGCCCTTGTAATCTGAAAAACTGACTTTTTGGCTGTTACAATCCGTCAGCGTAAAATCAGGCGCCTTATTCGGCTCTGCAATTTTCTTCATTGCGTCAGCCGCTCTTTTCGGCCTGTTTGGGTCACCGGCCTTTTTCCCCGTTTCAGCCCCTATCGCTAAAGATGCTGTCAGAACAAATAATGATATTGTTATTAGCAGTTTTTTCATTTTGTCCCCCATTTTTTTGTTAAACTTTGATTTTTAAGCTCACAACCGACCATCGGTTAATTAAAATAGCCTATCATACCTTTGCCCAAATAGCAATTATTTTCGTCAAAAACTTTCCTCTGACATGGGAACAGGGTATTCCTTTTGACCAGACGCCGATTGCCCCATACAGAATGAGTTGCAAAACGGAGGGAGTGACCTAACGGCTAATTTGTGTTGCGGGAGGGGGTCATACCGCAGGAGATTTTAATTTTATCGACATCGAGGTTTTGGATGTATTCAATAAGTTTATGCCACTGAGGGTGGAAACCGAAACCGCCTTTGGTCATTTCATCGATAGCCTGCTGTTTTGACCAGCCCTGTACGACGATTCGGTAAATGGCGCACATTTGTTCCTGTGCGGTCTGCGCCGTAATGGCAATGGACAAAAACCGACGCAGAGTTGGTGTCTGCAACAATACGAAGAAATTTTATTACCTCGTCATCATCGGGGTCCCATGGCTTCATCTTAAGACGTTCATAATCGAGTTGGGTATTACCAATTTGTTCGCGGTCGGAATGAAGTGTTCTAAGATTAATAACGGTTTTGATTCCTAATTTTTTTAATTCGGCCAGGCCCTGTTCGGTGGGCTGGTGGCCGCGATAAAGATTGTCTGAAACTTTATGGAAGTTTTCGACACCGGGCAGTTGAAGGGGCTGTGCCCAAGTTTTTCCGGAGGCTTGTTCGGCCTGCAAGTCTCTGTCGAGGTTGGCAGGAGATACAATGCCGCTATTCTTATAGAGTGTAAATACGCCAGCTATTACGGCTAAGATGACAAAGGTTTGGGCTATACGGCTTTTCAAGTTCTTCCCTTTGCCAGCAAGGGTAGTGGGTATTTGTTCGGTCATTTTCATAGCTCCAGATTAACGATACATTGTTTCAGCGAATATAGGGGTAATAATAGGATAAGACGGCTATCAAAGCAATACCGAAGCAATCGCGAAACGACAAAAACAAGCCCGGTTAAACAACAGCCGGGCTTATTCTCGAGGAGGAGAGAAAACTTTTTTAAGTAAAGGAGGAATTTATTTTTTTCTACTAAATATTACGGGCTAAGACGCAGGATGTTCGGGAATTTTTTTTGATTCCACAATCTTTTTTAGACAGGATTTACAAAGGAATTTGGCTGGATTTCAGTGCGTAGTTCACCATAGAATCTTCGATTTTGAGTTTGAAGACTTAAATGGCGAAACTTGACGGCTATTGGCTGAAAACCTATAATAGACAATTTAATTCGGAGTGCTGAGATAATGGCCAAGAGTGGATTTTGCGGGAAGTGCGTGGGATTGTGCTGCAGGTATTTTGCGCTGCCGATAGATACGCCTGAAACGAAGAGCGATTATGAAGATATAAGGTGGTATCTTACGCATAAGAATGTTGCGGTTTTCGTTGAGGAGGGGGACTGGTATCTGAATATCAATAGCAAATGCAGGCATCTTTCAGAAAAGGACCATAGCTGTAAGATTTACGCGAAGAGGCCGAAAATCTGCAAAAAGTACAAAATCGCGGACTGTGATTTGAGCGGAAGCGAATATGATTACGAGTCTGCATTTCACCAACGACCAGCAGATGGAAGAGTATGTCAAAGTCAAGTTTGACAATAATATAAAAGAAAAGCAGAAGGCAAAAAAGAAAACGAGAAAACGATGAAGATACCGCCGGTAAAAGGAACGAGAGATTTTTATCCGCCTGAGATGGCTGTACGGAACTGGATCATCGACGGCTGGAAGAAGGTCTCGATCCGCAACGGCTTTGAGGAATACGACGGGCCGATCTTCGAATATCTGCAGATGTACCAGATAAAAAGCGGGCAGGAAATCGTCGAGCAGCTTTTTTCTTGTCAAGATCGCGGCGGCCGTGACCTGGCGATCAGGCCTGAAATCACGCCGACGCTGGCAAGGATGGTCAACCAGCAGATCAATTCGTTGCCCCGGCCGATAAAATGGTTTTCTGTGCCGCGGCTGTGCCGAGCGGAGCGGCCGCAAAAAGGCAGGCTTCGCGAGTTCTTCCAGTGGAATATCGATATCATCGGAGTGGATGATGTGCTGGCGGATGCGGAGGTGATTTTCTGTGCGGTGGATTATCTGCAGGATGTCGGACTGACGGCGAAAGATATCGCAGTAAAAATATCGAGCAGAAAAATGCTGGCGGAACTGCTGAAAGCAATAGGTGTCGCGGAGGATGAGCTTGACGGGATGTATGCGATTTTGGATAAGCGGAGTAAACTGCCGCAAGAGACTTTTGAGACGCTTCTTATGGAGCAGGTTGCTGATGAAGTTAGGCGCAAGAAGATTATCGAACTGATGGGCGCAAAGACTATTGAGCAGGCGGCGGGCTGCTGCGGAGAGCTTTCCGATAAGGCCAGGGAGTCGATTGATGAATTGCGGAGGCTGTTCGATTTTTTAGGTGTTATGGGGATAGCTGAATTTTGCCAGTTCGATATCGGCATCGTCAGAGGGCTTGCATATTATACGGGTATTGTGTTTGAGATTTATGATAAGGTCGGTGAGCTTCGCGCAATCGGCGGAGGCGGAAGATATGATAATCTGCTCAAGCAGTTCGGAGGGCCTGCGATACCGGCGACGGGATTTGGGATGGGAGACTGCGTGTTGGGGATACTGCTTGATGAGAAAGGGCTTTTGGCGAAAAAACTGCCTAAACGGCGGCTGGATTATTTTGTGGCTTATACCGATGATAAGCTGTTCAAAAAAGCGGTAGAGATAACGGCTAAACTCAGACGAAGCGGAATGGTGGTCAATTTCAGTTATAAGGGGGCTGGCTGGGCAAACAGTTAAAGGCGGCATCGGAGAATAACGCGGAAAAGTGCGTAATCGTCGGACAGGAATTTATTGACAAAAATGAGCTTGTTATCAAGAATATGGCTTCGGGCCAGCAGGATGTAATCAAGGAGAGCAAATTTTTCGGGCAATGATGGGGGCGGAATGAAGAATTTTCATCTCAACCATTATGAGAAGGCCTTCGGAAACTGGCTGATAGATAACCAGGTTCAATATATCGCGGTTGATGAACAGAAAAGAGCGGCGATGGGTCAGTCAAAGATAAAGAGTTTCGATTACCTGCTTTATCCGCCTAATCAGCCGATAATTATCACGGAAATAAAGGGCAGGAAATTCAAAGGAACCAGTTTCGCGAAACTGGCGGGCTTTGAGTGCTGGGTTACGGCGGATGATATCGACGGGCTTTCGCAATGGCAGAAGGTTTTTGGGCCGACCCATAGCGCGGCATTTGTTTTTGCTTACCGGGTTGAAAATGTAGATGTAGATTTTGACGGGAGAGAGGTCTATGATTTTAACGGGGGCAAGTATATATTTTTCTGCGTTATGCTCAGCGATTATCGGAAGTTTATGAAGCTTCGCAGTCCGAAATGGCGGACGGTAACGCTGCCCGCAGAGAATTTCCGGCAGTGCGCGGTGCAGATGCAGAACCTGCTATTTTAACGGAATCAAACGACAATTTTGAGAAAATAAACAAAAACTCTTGACAATGCGGTAAGCGACAGGTATAATAGTCTATAAGTTTGATATACTTTAGGCAGCAGACTTTGTATGAAAATTTCTAAAAAAGGCGAATATGCCTTACAGGCAATGATAGATCTGGCCATGTATTACGACCAGGAGGTGCGGCACATACATGATATCTCCCGCACCGAAGCTATACCTGAGAAATTCCTCGAGCAGATTTTGCTGCTTCTTAAAAATTCAGGCTTCCTGCAGAGCAAAAGAGGTGTAGGAGGTGGTTACTCTCTGAAAAAAGCGCCTAAATACATTAGTGTTGGAGAAATCGTACGTTTAATAGATGGGCCATTGGCACCTTTAAGTTGTGTAAGTAAAACCGCTTATGTTCGGTGCCGAAGGGAAAAATCCTGCGGATTACGCAGTATTATGCTGGATGTAAGAAATGCTGTCGCTGAAATATTGGATAATATCACCCTTGAAGATGTTTGCCGCAGAATAAAAGTAATGGCTAAACGTGGAAAGAAATAACACTTGAATCAGGAATATTTTCTTGTATTAAATAGTATACTTAATTACTATACTTTAAAAGGAATGGTGGCATAATGGATATAAAAAAAATAACAGTAATCGGCGGCCACGGTAAAAACGGGGAAAAAGAGCCTGTTGAGCAGGTAAGTTTCAGGATGGGTGATATAATAAGCATCGTAGGACCCACCGGTTGTGGAAAAACTACATTCATCAACGATATAGAACTTTTTGCAAATGAGAATACTCCGTCAAAAAGGAAAGTTCTTATCAATGATGCTGTTGTATCGGACGAATTCATGTTTGACCCATCCAAAAACCCAACAGCATTAATTACTCAACATACTAATTTCCTTTCGGATATGCCTGTTTTCAGATTTTTAGAAACTCATGCGAAGATAAGAAAATCTGCGAACAGCGAAACCATAGTTGAAGAAACGCTTGCTTTTGCAAATCAGCTCACAGGCGAACCCATCATAAGAGAAAGTGCAATGACCGAATTGTCGGGTGGCCAGACTTGCGCACTTCTTATTGCCGATGCTGTGGTAATAGGAAATTCGCCGATTATTCTTTTAGATGAGATTGAAAATGCCGGTATTCACAGGACAAAAGCCCTGGAATTGCTTAAAAAGTATGAAAAAATCTTTATCTTTGTAACCCACGACCCGAGAATTGCCCTTCTTTCAGATTTAAGAATTGTGATGAAAAACGGGGTTATGCAGAAAGTGATTATAACAGAAGGCGAGGAAAAACTGGTGGCAGAAGAGATAAAAAAACTCGATGACCTTCTGCTTACCTTTAGAGCCCATATAAGAGAAGGAAGAACCGTGAAGATGACAGAACTCGAAGAGAGGCTAAGGTCATTAGGTTATATAAGTTAGAAGGAGATTGCTAATGAAGGTTGTTATTTGTGCAGGGCCGCCCACCAGCGGAAAAACCACAGTGTTAAAACAGGTAATTAAAAGGCTTGTCGCCGGCGGGCACAAAACTGCCTACTTAAAGATAGACGTTCAGTTCGCCGACGAAGAAGAAATATTTAAGCGCGATTTCGGCATCCCGGCGAAAACAGTTTACTCAGGCGAACTTTGTCCCGACCATTGCAACGTTATGGTTTTGGGCGATGCAGTCGATTGGGCCAATAATCAAGATGCCCATGTCCTTCTGGTTGAGACTGCCGGACTTTGCCTGCGATGCTCACCATATATAGAGAACAACCTTGGATTTGTTGTGCTTGAGTCAACCGGCGGAATGAACCTGCCGAGAAAAATAGGCCCGATGCTGTCTCTGTCTGATGTTGCGGTGATAACGAAAATTGATTTGGTTTCTCAGGCCGAACGAGAAGTTTTCAGGGCGCACATTCAGGAAGCTGCTCCAAACATATTTGTTATTGAGACCAACGCCTTGCATGGAATTGGGATAGACCCGCTTGTAAAAAAAATACTTTGTTCCGAGGATGTTAAATATCCGCTCAACCTGCGTGGAAACCCTCCTGTCGGAACATGTACTATCTGCGTAGGCAAAAAAGAAATCGGCTGGAAACAACACTTTGGCGTTGTAAGGCCATTGGAAAGCGACATCTTTTACAGGGGAGAGTAATTTTTGAAAAAAAGAATTTATCTGGATAATAGCGCAAGCACAAAGGTTGATACTCGCGTCGTGAAAGAAATGCTCCCATTTATGACCGAGTATTTTGGCAATGCCTCAAGCCTTCACTTCTATGGCAGACAAGCAAAAGAGGCTATTGAAAATGCAAGAGCCACGCTCGCCTCTTTTATTAGAGCCAAACCGCAGGAGATAGTTTTTACCTCTGGAGGTACGGAATCAAATAATATGGCCTTAAAAGGAATTGCATTTGAAAATAAAAAGAAAGGGATGCACATAATTGTATCAGCCATAGAGGCACGATTGTATCCTTAATAGTTGCAAATGGCTGGAAAACCAGGGATTTGACATAAGTTACATATCTGTGGACAAGGAAGGTTTTGTTGATGTTGACGAATTAAACAATGCGATAAGAAAAGACACAATACTCGTATCGATTATGCACGCCAATAATGAGATAGGGACGATAGAGCCTATAGAAGAAATCGCAACTATTTGCAGGAAATGCGGGATTTATTTTCACACTGACGCCTGTCAGTCTTTTGCCCGGATTCCTATCGATGTTAGAGCACAGCAAATAGATTTACTAACTTTAAATTCCCATAAAATTTATGGCCCAAAGGGGATCGGGGGCTCTATTTATTAGAGAGGGAGTCAAAATCATGCCTTGGCAGCACGGCGGCGGCCATGAGCGTGGTCTAAGGTCATCTACTGAAAATGTACCGGCCATTGCAGGTTTCGTCAAGGCCACTGAATTATGTTTCGATGAATTCGATTATGAAGTAAGCAGGCTTACCTATCTTAGAGACAAGATAAAAAACTTCGTACTTAACAATATCCAGGAAGCCTATCTAAACGGCCATCCTACGAAACGGTTGCCAAACAACATAAATCTCGGTTTTCACGGTTTTGAAGGAGAAGCCATCAGGCTTTTGCTGAAACTTGATGAAATGGGAATCGCAGTAGCAACAGGTTCAGCCTGTTCATCAAATGAAGCGGAAAATAAACCGTCTCATGTACTTACCGCCATCGGCCTTAACCCCGTTCAGGCCCGCGGCGCAATGAGAATAACCCTCGGCAGATACAATACCGAAGAAGAAGTTGATTATTTTCTTGAGGTACTGCCGCAGGCCTTACACAGTCTAAACAAAATATCGTCTATAACCTATGGAGGATAAACCGATGCAGGAAAAAGAAAACAAAAAAATAGAATTGCCGGGACTGAATTGCGGCTCGTGCGGTTTTAAGGCATGTGAGGATTTCTTAAAATACGCAGAACAAAATCAGGATGAGCTTAAACGGTGTATCCATCTGGATAAAAACACTCTAAGCCAAAAGGCCGAAAAAAGTACATGCGGTGCATGTGCTTCAGGCATGGTACAAAGTTCTGACACGATTACCTGGACAGATACTCTCGGGCGGGATTTCGATTTTATCCTCGAAACATTCCCGGATGAGCCTGGGCCGCGCGAAACCATGCTCCCTCATAATCCTATGTTGACAAGAGAATTGGAAATAGCAAAAGGAGACATAATCATCGGCCGGCCAATGGGGATGTCCTGCGGCTGTCCTATCACTCACTGCGGAATAGTAATGAACGTTGACCCCCGTAACGGCGTCATTGTCTGGTGTGTAACAGGCCCGCTTTCCCCGCGGTCGAAAGGATATAAGGATATCGGCTATTACACCGCCGAAGCTTATGAAGGTTTGGTTAAACAAACGAAAAAAGATTTGAGAATAGGAATGAGATACTGGTTTATGCCTCATCGGTGTATGCTGCAATGGCGGCACAGCGGCCTGATAAACTTTATAAATAAAAGCAAAGACGGTGTCCAGGTGCGGATAGAAGGTCTGATGATTGGGTAGTAACTGGTTCATTCGAAAAAAGTTCTGTCTGGCGACGGAATGAAGAATTTTCATCTCAACCATTATGAAAAGGCGTTCGGAAATTGGCTGATAGATAACCAGGTTCAGTATATCACGGTCGATGAGCAGAAAAGAGCGGCGATGGGTCAGTCGAAGATAAAGAGTTTCGATTACCTGCTTTATCCGCCTAATCATCCGATAATTATTACGGAAATAAAGGGCAGGAAATTTAAAGGGACCAGTTTCGCAAAACTGGCGGGCTTCGAGTGCTGGGTTACGGCTGATGATATCGAGGGGCTTTCGGCAGTGCGCGGTGCAAATGCAGAACCTGCTTTTCTGAATTAAGAATTAGCCACGAGAACACAGAGTTAAAAATACTTTTTTTAACCACAAGGGAACACGAATAACCACTACGAGGTCTTTGGCCATAACCAAAAGTTGGACACAGATTAACACTGTTTATTATTATCCGCTGGTGAATATGTCAGACTGGGGAAGACGCTTTGCAGGGCTTTATTGAAACTTGTGGAATAGACTATGCAAATCGAGAATGTAATTGCCCAGTATAATTTGAAAACGTAGTTACACAGTACGAAAATGACAAGGACGGCTGCCATGCTGAGAATAACCTCGAAAAGCTTAACCTTGCGTTCGATTATACAATCCTCATTGATAATTCCGCATCGAAACATTATGAGCAGGAGAAAGCCATTGATTATATTCCATATCGGAAAGGCTAAAAGCCAGTTGGAGACGGATGCGTTTTTTAAACAATAAGTTCCCGCGACGATGGCGGTAATTGCATTGGTGTAGACAGCGAAAAACAGCATAATCATTTTTTTGAAGTCGACCCTTTTTCTTCGGATCGAGATTTCGCCAAACAGGGCGGAAAGAAATATTGGAACAATCCCAAATATTACCCGCAGGACAATTGATTTGTTTGTAACAAAAAAAAGATAATCCTGTGCAAAGTCTTCTTTTTGTATCCATATTCGCGATTGGCTGTTTGTAATAAACAGCAATGCTAGTGTTACGGCCATAAGAAGCAGCGAGAGTTTATCATAAACGGGGACAAGAAAGCTGAAATTTTCTTTGTATAGTTTTATCATGGCCTCTGATTGTTCCGGGGACAGCTTAGGTTCTCTGTGCCATTCCGGGGTGTTGTCCAATTCGGGAATATCCGGGAGACTTGGCGGCTCTATGGGGGGCATCATTAGCTGAATTTATTGCCGGTCTATTTTGGGTGGTCTTTGGGACAACGAGGAGATGGTTGCACTTGGGGCATTTGCCTTTTTTGCCGCGGGTATTGTCTTTGGCTGTTACTTTTTGGCCGCAATAAATGCACTTAAAATTTATCATAATCCAATGACTAATAGTCCATAAAGACAATGTCTTCGGGGATTGCGACAACATCCTTGTGGTCTGGGCCGAGTAGTTTTTTTATTTCGGTGCTGTGTTTGCCAGCTAGGGTTTTAAGCTGCGCTGCTGCTCAGGCTTGTAACGGCTTTTGCGGTATCGTTTAGCATAACAACGTCGCCGGCGTCGAAGGCGCCTTTAATTCCGGTGATGCCGCTAGGCAGAAGGCTTTTGTGGTTTCCGATTGCGCGTAAAGCTCCGTCGTCGATATCGATTACGCCAGCGGGGGTGCTGTTTAGAATCCATCGTGAGCGGTTGCTTAGTTTGCGTTTTGGGAGAAAGACGGTGCCGACATTTTCGCCGGCCATGATTTTGCCGATGATGTTTTCGGTTTTGCCGTTTGCCAGTACCATTCGGCAGCCTGCGTGAGAGGCGATTTTGGCGGCCTCGATTTTAGTTTTCATACCGCCTGTGGAGTGGATGCTGCCTTTGTCGCCGGCGTTTTTTGTAATTTCGGGAGTTATTTCGAAAACGGCTGGGATGGGTTTGGCATCTGCGAATTTTCTGGGGTCTTTGTCGTAAAGGGCATCGATGTCACTTAGTAAAATCAGCAGGTCTGCGTCAATTTTGCTGGCGACCAGTGCGCTGAGTTTGTCGTTGTCGCCGAAAGCGGAGCCTATTTCCGCGGTGGAGACGCTGTCGTTTTCATTGAGTATGGGGACAACGCCGAGTCTTAATAATGTGTCGATGGAGTTTCTGAGATTGAGGTAGGTTTTTCTGTTGTTGAGCACTTCGGTGGTCAAAAGAACCTGTGCGACGGTGGTGTCGAAATGTGCAAAGGCTTTTTTATATTCGGCCATTAATAAGGGTTGGCCGATAGCGGCGCAGGCCTGGCGCATCTTGGTTTCTTTTACTCTTTCGGTGAATTTTAATTGGCCTGCCCCCATACCGATGGCGCCGGAAGTGACGACAAGCACTTGTACGTTCTGTTTCAATAGGGCGGCGATTTGTTTGGCGACTTGGCGGAAGTAGGATTCATCAATTTCGATGGAGTCCTTTTTTGTCAGGGTGTTTGTGCCGATTTTTATAACAAGTTTTTTGACGTTAGAAAAGTTTCGCATCGGTTTAAAGTTCGCAGTTTTTGTTTAATTTTTTATGAGTGAAGGTTTTTTTGCCGTTTGAGTAATCGGCGACGATTTGGCCTGAGCCGATTAGTTTCCATTTATAGATTAACAGTCCTTCGAGGCCTACAGGGCCGCGGGCGTGGATTTTGTTTGTGCTGATGCCAACTTCTGCGCCGAGGCCGTAACGGTAGCCGTCACTGAAACGTGTGCTGCAATTCCAGAAGACGTCGGCGGAATCGACGAGGTTCATAAACTTAACAGCGTTTTGTTTGTCGGCGGTAACGATGCAGTCGGTGTGTCGTGAGCCGTAACGGTTGATGTGTTCGATAGCTTCATCGAGGCCGGCGACAACTTTTATCGAGAGGATGTAGTCGAGATATTCTGTGGCCCAGTCTTTTTCGGAGGCGGGCTTTACTTTTATTATTGAGGCAGTTTTTTCGCAGCCGCGAAGTTCGACGCCTTTTTGTTCGAAGGCTGTTTTTGCTTTGGGCAGAAAGTCAGCGGCGATTGCCTCATTGACGAGCAGCGTTTCGGTCGCGTTGCAGACGGCAACGTATTGACATTTTGAGTCCACGGCGATTTTGACAGCCATATCGATGTCGGCGTGCGCGTCAACATAGACGTGACAGATGCCTTCGGCGTGGCCGAGGACGGGGATACTGGTGTTATTCATAATATAGCGGACGAATTCGTTTGAGCCGCGAGGAATAATCAGGTCGATATGTTTATCGCAGGAGAGCATTTCCTCAACGTCGGCACGGCTTTGCAGCAGTTGAAGCCATCCTTTAGGCAAGCCTGCCTTTTCAGAGGCCTCAAGGATTGTTTCGGCGAGGATTTTGTTTGTCAGGTGCGCTTCGCTGCCACCTTTTAGAAGGACGGCGTTGCCGCTCTTGAGGCACAGGGTGCTGATTTGCACGAGGGCGTCGGGTCTCGATTCGAAAATGACACCGATGACGCCGATAGGGCAGCTTACCTTGTAAAGTTCGAGGCCTTTATCGAGTTCGGTGGCGGTGAGAGTTTTGCCGACGGGGTCTTCGAGTTTGATGAGACTTTGGATGCCGGCGATGACGTCGGCGATTTTAGCCTTGTCGAATTTCAGCCTTTTGATGAGCGGGTCGGAAAGATTATTTTCTTCGGCGGCCTCTATATCAGTCTGGTTGGCCGCGAGAATCTCGTCTGTTCGGCAGGTAAGAGATTCGGCGATTTCAACCAGGGCGTTGTTCTTGACATCTGTCCCGGCGGCTGCCAGAGGAATCGACGCCGATTTTGCCGTCGCGGCTAATTCTGCTATTGACATAGTTGTTGACTACTTAAAATTAATTGTTTAATATTTTGAAAGTTTAATGGATTATAGATTACGGGATGTTAATAATCAATAATCAATTAACAATGCGGGTGTAGCTTAGTGGTAAAGCGCCAGCCTTCCAAGCTGGCCATGTGGGTTCGATTCCCATCACCCGCTTTCTTTCAAACTGCCCGAGAGGTGGTTTGAAAAGTTCAAAGTTCAAAAATCAAAATGCAAAATTGTGGAATTCCGACTTCAGCGTGGAGATATTTTCAAAAAAAATTCCTGATACCTTTTCCCTTTTTTAAGCATTTAAGTTCTTCTTTTACAACAGGTGTTAACTATATTAGTATATGGCCATAGCGAACATTGAGCGGGAAAAGTCGGGATTGGGTGGGGAATCGTGGTTTAAGGCATCAATAATGGGGTTTTAAGGCACAACGAGGGCGGGCAATCGTATTGTTAATAAAATGGCCAAAAACGTGCACACGTGCCTTTCAGTTAACTCAAAGTGGCCGAAAGCGGCATAACTATAAAAAGCGTTTAAAAGCCTTTTAAATGGCTCTCAAATGCAAATCAAAACCTCTTAAAAACCAAAGTCTGCGGACATTTTAGCGAGGACATCGGACATGGTCGCGGACATGATTTAGGTTGCTCCTTCCTGCCTGATTTTTATAGGTACAAAAAATCCACGGCCAGTTTTTATACTTTTTTCAAAGAACAAGCTATACTATCGAACAAAATTCCCATTGTTGACCGGTCGGCGATGCGGTCGATTCTTCACGATTCGCACCAGTTTATCCGGTGAATTTTACCACTGCCTTGGCAGCGGATAATTAGCAATCACAAGTTCCGATCTGTCGCGAGCGGCTGAATCCTTGTCGCGAGAAATCGTATATTTTTTTGTAACAGTTATTATGTGAAAATTTTTATAAAGCAGCCGTATTTTCGGGCGGTCATTAATACTTAGTAAAAATTTTCCTTTAATACTTTTGAGGATAGAAGCCAGACGTTCATGGTCACAATAGCCAAATTGTGATTTATAATCAGCGGTGTCAAGGTATGGCGGGTCGCAGTAAAACAAAGTGTGAGACCTGTCATACCGCTTGATACAATCTTCAAAATCCAGATTTTCGACATATACTCCATCAAGCCGCTTATGGCATAGGCGGATCATCGCAAAAACCGTCCTTCTAAAATGAGATTTACCCGTTGTGCCATAGCCAAAGTCGGGGTGTGAAGTTCCACCCTTGCCGCCAAAGGCAGTCTTAATTATAAAATAACTACGAGCTGCTTTCTGGATATCGGTAAGCCCGGGCTGTGTCCTATAATCAGAAAAATCCTTTCGGCTGTGAAGCACGAGAGATAATTCTTTCACAAACTCGCGAGGATGCCAGCGGACGATCCTAAAGAGATTTACTAACTCAGAGTTGATGTCATTAATTACCTCTACCTTTGATTTTTGCTTGGCAAACAGGATATTTGCAGCGCCCGCAAATACCTCGAACATAACATTCATGCTCAAGCATCAATGCCGCGAGTTTATTCGCGACGCTTGATTTTCCGCCCATCCATGGAAAGAAGCTGCTCATATAACCAGACCTTTTCTCCGAATCTTTTATTGGCCACAAAATACCCGGCGTGTAAAAGCTGGCAGTTCGAGCTGCCGGTTGGCGGTTAATCCGAATCTCCGCCCGCGTCGGGCTTCTTTTATTAAATTTTTAAAGAGCAAAATCAGGCGGCATTGATGAATTCTTTTATCAGTGCCGTTTGTTTATTTTTTAATTCGATATCACGACTTACTTTTTCAAAGATTCCCGGAACGTAAACGGGCTTGAGCCAGTTCTGCTGTCTGGCGATCGCGATAACTGGAATTTTTCTTTGCCGGGCAATTAAACCAAGCCAGATATCCGACATATAGGGATGCTCAAAATCTTCCACGGAAAATTTCAGCGTATCGGTATGAAATGCCACGGTTCCGGTACCCGGAAAATCAACAACAGTGTCGGAGGCCAGGGACTCTTTATGCCTGAAACAATCCCGGTCTTTATAGAAATCAGTAAAAGGCTGCTTAATTTTGTTCCCGTGAACAGTGATAATCGATTTTCGATTATAACGCTCAACGGCGTCAATCATTTTTACACAGTAATCATCCGGGTAGATAATGTCATCATCAATCGTTAAGTAATATCCCTTTACTTTGTCAACCATTAAGAATTTTCCGCGTTCGGCCATATTATCCATATCGAGGAAGCGATTAATTTTTCTATAATCATCGTAAAGACCAGGGATGAAATCGAAACGATTGAAGCTGATATTCAAAATATCGACCTGCTTTAAAATCGATACGATTGTGTTCCAGACGATGTGCTTGCGCTCCGGGCAGGTTGCCATATTAGCTATAATCAAATCGTTCATGCCGCCTCCAGAATTAAAATATCAGTATCTTTATCATAGCTGACCTTTTTCAGGCCGCCGGGAACCACCGGAGGGATATGGATATCGGCGGTAACAACCTGCGAAGTGCCTTCCTGGGCGTTGCCGTATTTATCAAATACTTTAAAGCCGAATTTGTAACTTCCACAATCCTCAACGCGGGCTTGTGTGGTTATAATTGCGGTGCCATGGCCGAAAGGATGTTTGCCAAAAGGCAGATGGCCAAAGCCAGCGGTTCGCAGACTGACGCCTTTGCCGAACCGATGATGCCCAAAGGGTGCGTGTCCGAATCCATAAATACCGGCGCCTCGCGGGAACAAATCGTAGATAGTGTTATCGACTGGGGTATCCCAATTAATTTCTCCAGCGCCGCCGTTTCCGTATAGGTACGCGTAATCGCCGGGCTGATAACCGGCTGGGGTGCAAAACTGAATAGTAATTAAAGCCGCCATTATAAAGTTACCTCCGTAGCAAACCTCAAATCCCTGGTGATGAGTTCCATTTTCTGGGCGTCCGGGATGATAACTATTTTTACAATCTCAGGATAAAATTTACTCAAACCCATGGAGCTGGCCAGGGAATATTCGCGACCGGTGATTTTCTCAATCGAGTCACCTATCAGAATCGGTAATTGGCCTGCGCCATCACCCAGCCACAATCGCTCGAGCGTGAATCTGCCGCTAATTGACATATCCTCATTGGCGTCGCGAATGGCGGTAATATGCTCTTGGATTTTACCGGTGGAATCGACCTGCCAGGCTGAAGAATTAGTATAATAAAAATTACTCATCGGTGTGCGTTTAACCAAGCCATATTTTTCAGAGAAATCATAAACTTGCGAATGCAAGAAGGGCGAACCGGATTTTGGACCCGGGTTAATAGCCATCCTTAGCCGCTGGTCCATCTGAATACTCGCGGTAATTCTCACACGAGTATTCCACTGCCCATTTTTGAAGGAGCGGTCATTGATACTGTCATCGCAAAGGCTCGTCCAATAGTTAAGTTGAACTCCGTTGAGATCGCCGCCGGAAATAGTACCTTCTTTTTTATCGACGAGCTCGGCGAGGTTCGGTTCTTCTATATAGATGCCGCATTCTTCCTTTAGTGCGGAGATGCTCGCCGGAATTATCTGCCATGTTACGCCAGCGTCAAAAGAAAATTCGATTTTAAAGCCGATGCTGCTTAGAGTATCTTTATCGAGCGTTAAACAGGGAAGTAACTGCCTGTTAAATGGAGCAAAAAGACGCTTGCCTTGTGAATTGATTACATATTTGGATTCGATATATTGCGAGAAATCAAAGGGCTGGCCCCTATCATAACCGGCAGTTGACTGCCAGTAGCTGCTGCGTCCTGGTTGATTCATCGGGTTAGAATAATGCGGTGTAACGCAAATTGATATATGTGAGCCGACCCTGGCTAATTCGCCAGCGAAATAATACTTATCCGTTTGCCATGGCGGAGCTGTTGAGTATTTCCCCGATTCATTCAACGACCAGCGGCGGCCTACGTGGCGACGAAATTCACTGCCTCGCGGATGATAATACTTATAGAAGGTCTCGGCGTCAGGATCGGTGAGCTGCTGGAGGTCTGCGGTTGTAAAATATAGATGCTCATTGCCGCCGGTAGTATCCGGCACAAGGTCAGCGTCAATCCATGCCGGCACGAGATCGGCGGTAAATTCAAAACGCTCGGCGCGCAAGGGCATAAGGCTGATTGATAACTGCTGCGATATCCTCTGCGAGCGACATCGACCATAAAATCTTCTTGCCATTGGTAACGGCGGCAGCCAGGTCATCGCCCTGGGCCGGAGCGTGAAGCTGCTGGAGGATGGTAGGCTGTGTGTCTGAGCGGATGGAGCCTGTGGCTGACCCAATTTTAAAAAATTGAATTAAGATATGTCCGGTATTATCATAAATCTCGCGGAATGACCAACCGAGGTTTTTGCACATAAGCGAGATCGCCTCGATGCAGTTCATGCCATCTATCACGATGTGACTGAGGACTTTGTCCCAATCTTTATGATCGATGCCGATAAGGTCGCCTGGGTCGGGGATGGGAATATTGTTATATGCCCTGTTCCATAGCGGACTTAATATATAGCAAATCATCTGCCGTGCGGTCCAGTAACTGCCCGCAGCTGCGTCGGCAAAGATATTGATATCGCAAAGCTTTATGCCTTTTATATTATGGACGGCAAGTAAATTCGGGTCCATATTTGGCCGGCCATCCTGGTTGAAAATACAGCGGCGGCCAGAGGCGAATATATAGGAGTTATCGATTGCCGTCTGTGATGTAGTGCCGTAACCAGTATAGTCATCGGGACCGCGAACAATCTGACCGTAAATGGGGCAGGTTGTTGACATAAGCCATCGATGGTCGCTGCAGATAAAGGCATTTCGCTCGAAGGATGAGCCGCGTTTTTCCGAACCGCCGGAAAAATCAGAAAGGTAACTTGTGATAAATCCACAAAAAACAATAGTTCGCTTCGACGCCTGAACCTCATCCGTTCTAATACGAATCATGTCGCCCCAATACAGGTTAAAAGTCTCGTGCCAGCGAAGTTCCGGGAACCATACAATAGCAGTAGAGGGTTTTAGTCCCTCATTTAATTCAATGCGGTCAACCTTAGCACCCCAGACTATTGACCATGCGGACGGGTACACGGGGGGCGAGCCTGAGCCTCGTCGGGCTTCAACAATAAGCTGCTGAGCGGTTCTGTCTATTTTTTTGTAATCTGGTTTTGTTACCATTTAAATTAACTGATAAAGATTGGCAATAAAATCGCAAACAGCATAACCATCTCGTGTATAAAAGATAGATTTGCCGCTGCTGTCGGGAATTACTTGTATTTTCTCAAAAATAACATTATTAAACGTCTGACTGCCGTAGGTGTAACTGGCCGCCGGCAGGGACTGCATCGCCTCGAGCGTATCGATAGTTGCCTGCAGGCTGTTTCGTGCGGTCGCATAGTTGGCTCCATAATATCGCAGTCTTCCGGTTACAATGATTCGCCGTCCCCGAGTGCCGTTGGCCATACTTAATACGCCGTTGACTCCGGGGATTCCGTGATACTCGCGGTCCATCTGTCGCGGCGTTATCTGTACGCGAATCTCATTACCAAAAACAGTATTTAAACTTGTCGCTGCCATAATCAGTCCTGGCTAAATCTTGCCCCCGTATTATCGGGTCCAGCCTTTGGCTGATAAATAGTTTCATTATGATTATGAATCGTTACGGAAGAACCTTTAGAAGGGGCTGAGGTTTTATCGAGAGCTGCCAATCGCTGCTTTGGGGTCATACTTTGCCAGCCTTCCTCTAATTCCATACTGCGATGCTGCACATCGATGCCCTGATTCTCATGTAGATTATTGAGCCACTGATACATCGCCGCTTCTTCTTCCAATTTTGCCTGATTTTTTCTGAATAATAATGCCGGCCCTCTTTCCGCAAGCCATTGGCCAACCGGATGTTTTTCCTCGATCTGTTTTAAATATGAAGCTCCTCTTTTTCTAATATTTTCCTTAATAACGGCATCCGGCGCTCTATCAATTTCATTAAGTTTAACGGCAGCACCGGTTTGTGCCTCCATCGCTTCGGTAGTTCCCATTCTTGCGGCGTCTTCCTTTGCGGCTGCCGCCTCGCCCGCAGGGCCTGCCGCTTCCGCGAGAGTCTGGATACCGGCAGCATCGCCGCCGAGTGTTTTTAAAACATCGGTACCGGAACTGCCGTAAATACCACGAAGAATTCTTAGAAATTTCTGAGGCGGAGTTCTCTGCTGCATAGCCTGGACTTCCGCGTAAACTTTTCGCGGGTCTTCGACCATAGTCTTCCACTTAGTATCAAAATCGGCCTTTTGTTTTTTGTCGGTAATACCGAAAAGTTCGGCGTCAGGAGCCTGCGGATTGCCGAGGGCCTCAATTGTTGCTGCCGGAACCATCAATCTTCTTCTGCCTGTTTCACCGGCGGCAAGTTTAGCGGCCATCGAGATTGTTTCCTGCGGACTCCAGCCCATCGCCCGTGCGGTTGATGAAGTTCGAGATAGTACTGAGATCATATCGGCCTCATCAATGCGGCCCATCTCGGCTCCAGCGGAAACCATTCGCTGGAACTGCCCCTGCTGCTGCGGGGTATTCATATTCCAACCAGCCATCAGTGTTGCCATTTCGCCGCCTACGCCCGGGTGGCGTGAGCCGTAGCGAAGCATTTGTTCGAGACCTTTGTTGTAATCGGCCTGTGATAACTGGCCAGTCTTTGTCATAGTGCCGAATTGGCGATAGTATTCCGACATAATAGGAAGTCCGGTCGATTCCGGTGTGGCGGTCTTATAGAATAACTGGTAGGTTTCCTTTGTGATTTGCTGGCGGCTCTTTTCATCAAAGGCTCCCATTACCTCGTAAATAGATTCAAAGCCTTTGCGAACGGATTCAAGATTACGGACGGCCTCATCGGATTTTTGCTTGATTTCATCGAAAAATTTTGCGACCTTCATGGTGACGCCGGCAACTGAGGTTACGATTGCCGCAAATCCCAGCGGGCCTATGAGACTGCGAATACCGCTGGTCAGCCAGTCGAACGCCTTTGATGTCTTCTGGCCCATCCGCTCTGTGGATTCGCCGATCTTCTCTGTAGATTGTGCGACTCCGTTGAGCTGGCTTTTAGCCTGCTCGGTGCCGGGGGTCTTAACATGAATATTTACATCTTTTGCCATAAATTCGTTGTGCGTTGTGCGTGATGCGTCGTGCGTTTTTTAACGCAATACGCATACAAATTACTTTCTTTTACGCAAAGGTGACAATCTTATTCGCACCAGCAAGGGTCAATTCCGTCGTCGCATCATTGGCTACGGTGAAGTTTGCCGTATAGTCACTAAAGTCATTACCGCGATCTGAATTCGAGTCAACGCTCGTAAAAATTACGCCGGCTATTGTAAGGACTTTTGAGGCCGCTCCCGATGACTGGCGGATCGTGGCCGTAAGCGAGGCCCTTGCCGCAAGAATAACCTGGGCAGCCTTAATGACGTTTGTTCCGATAGCAGCATCCTGGAAGGTAAGCGAGCCGCTTATCTCCATGCCATCCTGTTCGGCATCAACGCATGTAAAACCAACATCGGCATCGTTACAGGCTTTTACAAGCTTCACGGTAATATTAAGCGACAGTGCCGTTACGTGGTAGATCGATAATGCACCAAGTGTCACAGTTTCAAATCTCACGCCGCCCCGGGCTGCCGCGACATAAGTCGGCACAGTCTGAGCGTCTGTCATAGCCCATGCGTCGGCAATCGTTTTTGTCGGGTCGGCAAAACGGCATTCGAAGTCATAGCTGACTGTCGCGTAAGAAGTATTGTTATGGCCGCCGGTGATGTTGAGTTTGATATTGTGAATGATAGGATTTGTCAGTGTGTGCTTAACCCATGTATCGGCACCGGATTTTTTCTCGTAAAAAACTTTTGTGCCGAGAGTGCCGGTTAGAAGGGCAATCGCCTCAACCCAGTCCTGGCTGACCACGCTGCCCCTTACGAACTGGCATTCGCGGTCAACGAAGGGAAACTGCTTACCGTCGGGGGGCGATTTCATTACCTTTTCGTAACCAGCCTGTATTCTGGCAGACATCATGCCGCCGGCGTCAACGCCGTTAATGACATTAGCCTGCGGATTTCTTACCCTGTTATTTACCGTCGCTGTCATTTTTTTTCTCCTAAGTTTTTTTAGCCACAGAGTTCACAGAGAACGCCGAGGCAAAACCTTTTTATTTTTTTATCCTGAAATCCAGTTAATACTGAAATTTAATTGAATTACATGTTTCTTTGGCAAATCGATAATCTCGAATTCACCTTCATATTTAAAATCATCGCAAGCCAACGCCTGACCTGGGCTGAGTATCTCAATATCTCCTTCCATCTGGCTGGTTGCGGGATCGAAAGGATGAGTCTTATTGAGGGCATCAATTACATATTCGCGAAGCTTATCGATACATTTCTTGCCGATCGCGGGATTGAGATACCCACCGAAAACAATCCGGAATATTATGCGGAATTAAAGCAACATGTTTATGGGCTGCTGAATGCATTGGACTGGGCATCTGTGCTCGGTGTGTATTGCCCATCATTGACAACCTTTAATGTTCGCGGCGGAAAGTATCTGCTTAAGGGTGTAGTTACAATCTATACGCCCGGCAGCAATGTTGACCCGACTGATAACGATACGACTTATATCTGGCTTGACCCTGATAACTCAATTAATAGCGGAATTGACGGCTCAGGCTGGCCGGCAACGGAGCATGTCAAGCTTGCAGAAATCGATGTCGATGAGGATGGCATCATCACGGCCATTCGAGACCTTCGCGGGGAAACGTTCCTGCAGGTTGCCGGCGGCTTTACAGGTAATCACCTGGCTGACCTCGGCGTAAATGGAGGTGTGCCGTTTATTTTAACGGCAGCCATTACCAACGGAAATACCGTCGCGATTCATACAGCCAACGCGCCGTTTAAATATCGAATCATAGACGCATGGAGCGTAGCCAAGAGCGCCGACGGCGGCACATGGAAACTGACCGACGGAACAAATGATATCACAAACGCTGTCGCGGTTACCGCTACAGATAAAACGGTTAACCGGGTCGGGACAATTGACGACGCGAAAAATGAAATAGCTGCGGCAGGCAGCCTGTCTGTGGTCGGCGGTACCGGCTCCGATGTCGATGTTTATATTCTTTGCGTTCGAGTTTCCTAAGAAATATTTAAACACTGATTACACTGATTTCGTTGATTTTTAAGTGGGTAAAAAAATATGAGTATCTGGATAACAATACCAACAGGCCAGCGGGCGGCCAAAGCAAAAATAACCTGCGAAAAATGGCGAAATGTTGGAATCGCCATAGCTGCCTACGCGTGGGATATAGCAACGGTTGAGGCGATCGATGATATCTGCAATCTGACATTTCCGGGAAGTCGGGAGAGTTTTGCGAAATTGCAAAACAGGATGATTCGTGTACTGTTTAAAAATTACTCGAAGTGCGATGCAATTATCTGCGGAGCTGATGACCTGTGGCCGGGAGCGAATATTGACAGGCTGTCTGATGCGGTCGAAAAGGCGCAGGGTAAGATTCTCTGGATTTACGACGGTGTTAATAAGGATGTTCCCACACATCCTGTTATTACGCGGAAATGGTTCGAAAGGCAAAAAGGAAATATCTTCGATGAACACTTTACGCACAACTGCTGCGACCATGACCTTTATGACCGGGCTTATCTGGCCGGCGAGATTGTCTTTTGTCCGCAGATTACATTCGATCATCGCCATCCGCTTATAACAAAAGAGCCGCTCGATGAGATATATAAAATCGGCTATGACTCGGCGAAGGCGGACTTGAAAAAACTGGCCAAGAAATGGATTCTGTTTAAAGACGAACTTGGCGATATGCAGAAATTAAAATTAAATGTTCCGGTAATTCACGTATGAGAGATGTTTTGGTAAATTATATAACGAATGGTAAATACGACTGGTACCGTGCCAGGACGCAGCGTATGGCTAATAGTTTCATCGATAACGGTTTTACCGGTAATATAATGCTGATGACTGAGGAGAACTCACCGGAAATTCCGACTCACTCCGAAGGTAATTATATGTTCAAAGCCTTCAGTCTGCTTGAGGCTTATGGTCAAAACCACGAGGTCATAATCTGGTCGGATTGCCCGATGATTCTTAAAAAGCCGTATAAGGTACTGCGGGATGAGATAATGAAGAGAAACGTATTTGTGCCGCGAGCGGGCAGGCCGGATATGTGCTGGTCTGTGGGCCAGTGGGCAACCGATGATTGCCTGAAATATTTCAAGATTACACGGGATGAGGCGTTTAAGATTCCTGTTGCCGTAAGCGGTTTTTTCGCGGTCAATGCCAAAAGCGATATCGGTCGAAAAATACTATTCAGATTTTTCGCCAATTGCACTGATAAGGCCGTAAGCGTGGGCCCTCGATATTCCGGTGCTAAAGTAACGCTCGATAACAAGGCATACCTCGGGCATCGGCCCGACCAGGTTGCGCTTTCAATTTTGTGCTGGCAGGAAAAAATCCCGCTGGTCGATGGTCTCTGGGCTGACCCCGAGAACGGATGCGGATACCCCCAGCCGCTGCGTGTAACTGACCAGACTATCGTTGAGTGGAGGCATAATCTTATGAGTAAGTACATAGCCGAACTTGTCAATTCGATACCAGGTATCGAGACTATGAGCTATCTCGAGCTGGGGCTTTATAACGGGAATAACTTTAGAAGAATAAGAGCCGCCGACAAGGAAAGCGTAGATATCGAGCCTTTAACCAAGCCGACGCATTTAATGACTACCGATGAATTTTTCAGGCAGAACAAAAGAAGGTTCGATATCGTTTTTATCGATGCCGACCACCGGATTGAATCTGTTATTAAAGACTATAATAACGCGATTCAAATCTGCAATAAATTCATTTTTATACATGACATGGTACCTGATTGCAAACAGGCTGCCTCACCTGAATTTCAGCAGGGTAAATGGTGTGGGGATGGCTTTAAGATGCTTGCATGGTTTCTAAAATATGGCATCGGCAATTTCAAGGTATTAAATGTGACTGTAGCATAAATACCGGTATTTTTAAGGAAATCTTGGTGTCTTAGCCGATAAAACTCCTGGAAGAACAGAAATAAACTGAATTTTTCAGGAGACACGATTATGGCTGGGCCAGGTGAATATGTATCGGATGTAACGGAAGGTATTACGTGTGTTAAAGATTTACCCAAAGCTAAAATCAAACGACTTTCACGCACATACAAAAAGCGTCCGTGCCCCTATTGCGGCCACCCATCCTATCGCGACAAAGTATTCAGACGAAAACTGCATGACCTCGGAGACTTGGCTGGCAACCGTCCGATCGACCTTTGGGTCAGTTATTCACAGCACTGCTGCTCAAAATGCAAGAAGTACTTCAATGCCGACCTGTGCGACCTTGCCGATCCCGGTTGCCACTATACCCGCCGGGTTGTTCACCTGGCAGTGCGATTGGTTGTGGAAGACGGCCTGCCATATCGGCCGGCATCCTGGCACTTATGGCGAGACCATCGGGTTTTCGTCCCCTGGGCTACCATTCAAAACTGGGTTGAAGCGACGGGGGGAAAAAGCTGAGCAACGAATTACTGCTGAATACCTTGATGGTGTTCTGGCTGATTTCTCCGGTTATATCGCGGCGGATGAATTATATGATGGGCCGTTCTGTGTATTGTCCATCGTGGATAACCGCACGTTCAAACGGCTCATTTACGATGTTCTTGACCATAATCCCACCCATGAAGATATGATAAACTTCTTTCGTCGGTTCCGTACGGAACTGGATCAAAGAGGTCTGACCCTGCTTGGTGTTACGACCGATGGCTCGCCGTTATACCCGGAGCCATTGGCTCTGATATTCCCCGGCGTTGCCCACCAGGTATGTGAATTTCATGTTCTCAAGGAGATCAATAGAGAAATACTCAAAGCTGTTACGCGGGTGCGACGAGAACTCAAAAAGAAGCTGCCCACAGCTACAACGCGGCCGTCCATCGTCCTCAACCGCGAGAAAAGCGGCATCGTCGAAAGAAAAAACAGAGCCGATGAGATTGCCGATTTGTTTGAGCATCGACACTTGTTTGTGCAGCATTCGCTCAGTAAGGCAGACAAGAAGATATTCTCACGTATAACGCGAAAATGCCACAATCTGAAAAATTTACGTTCGATCATGGATCAGGTCTACAGACTCTTTGATCGCCGTTGCCGCACGGAAACAGCCTTGGAAAAGTTGGCTGTCTTGCGCCGCCATGTTCGACGATTCAAAACGTTGGGTCAAACTCTTAAGAAACTATTTACGCCGAATATTGAAAAGGCGTTGACCTTTCTCGATGATTCACAACTGCCATCGACATCCAACGCGGTTGAACGAGGTTATCGTCGTCATCGAAAGATGCAAAAGAGTGTCTATAGAGTGCGAACTCAAGACCATATTAGCCAGCGTGTGGCCATTGATATGCAGCGTGACGAGCAGTCCCAAGGCCGTTTACAAACTATAACAATGCTTCATAATGAGAGGACTGGAATGGTATGTTGCCGGTAAAGATGCTACAGAGTCTATTAAATGATGATTTCGGTCTGACGGTTTTCGCTCAGCCTTTTGCGGCAGGTTGTTATGATGAGATTTCGTATTTTTATTTTCAAGGTTATTTTCAATGTTTTCTTGAGGATAAAACTCTCAGCCTGGGAGCCATGAAAGAATGGATTAAACGGTCTAAGGTTTAAGGATTGTCTATGAAAATAAATTTTCAGGCATACAAAGCAGTAGATTGGATATCCGATGATATGCGTTTTAAGTCCGCTGGTAGTAGTTATTCGGTTTCCGTAATTGATACCATGATTACTGTTGTGCAAAACGGCAAGAGTACGCGCTGGCAACCCCAGATATCTCTTGATGGTATCGAAGTGGCTGCCGTTTCAAGCTGGGTGAGAAAGTCGAACACCTGGCTTGAAATGGATTATGGTATTTGCAAACGCAAGCTTTTGCTTAGCGTTAATGGCCTCAAAGAGTTGTACGTCTTCAAGGAAAATCCTAAAGGTGAAGTGCGCATAAAAGGCAACAATACCGGCGACCTGAAAGGGAACGCCTATTGGGCTGTGGATAGAATGGGGTTGCCTCTTAAAGATTTCACTTGGGATGGTGGCACGAAGATACTTACAGCAGAGTGCCTTGACGCAGCAAAATATCCCATAAAGGTCGATGATTCTTTTGGCGGCTTGACAGGCGGAGCTTCTGGGTATTCAATGTGTGAAGCTGCGTCTTATGCTAATGCCCGTGCTGGTGTGGGTTCGTTTTACGGTGGCGCGGATAGCGATATCATGGCTGGCGTGTCTTATGATGCACCGTCTTTTTGGGTTCATCGTGGTTTTTTGCTTTTTGATACATCTACAATCCCTGCAAATGCAATCATAACATCAGCAAAAGTTAAGCTATGCGTAGCAGATTATTATGAATATTTTTCTGGTTACGACGTTGTTCTTATGAATGGTCAACCAACATTTCCACATAATCCCGTGAATAGGATTACGGATTTTCCTCTTACTAATTATGGCGGCAATGGTGGTTCAGTTGAGTCGATTGGTTTCAGCATTGATGAGTATACTGAAATTCCACTAAATGTCAATAGTCTTAACTGGATTAAGCCAGCAGATATAACAAAATTAGCTCTTATCAGTTCTCTGGATATATCTGTTACTGAGCCGTCTGACTGGGCTTATGCCGTGTTTTACGGTGACGATAGCGGTGTAGGTTTTGCACCCATTCTCGAAGTGGAATATACCTTGCCCTCAGGCAGATTTCCGAGAGGTAGATTTTATAATTAGGAGTCAATATGATAATTTCATTTTACAGTAATCCGGCAACAGAAAGAACAATACGCATCGTAAATAGAGTCAACAAATATGTTCTCGATAACACCGACCATACTTTCAAGTTAAATACATCATGGGCTAATAGCCTAATCGCTACTGTTGAACAGACGGCTGCTCCAGCGATAACGCCAGGTATGTTTGCTGCAGAGGTAACATTCCCTGCAGGCAAATATGATGTCGATGTTTTAATTTACGCCGGCGAACCTGCTGATACGGATGGTTCAATTGCGGGATTCGAACGCTCTATTGATGGTGATCTGGATTGTGAACTGGAACTACCAAGTGATGAAGACATAGCTTTGATTCGCAAAATTCTCGCGAACAAGGCCGTTCAGGACAAGTTGACCGGGGCGGTTACATATTACGATGATGATGGAGTAACGCCAATTTTAGTTCAAACTCCGACCGAAACTGACGCGGAAATCACAAAGACGCCTTCAGTGCCGGCTTAATTTTGATTATGGAAACAAAGTTTTTGAAAGAAAGTTTGTTCGCGGGAATGACTGCCAACGCCATTAAGCTTGGTACCGTCCTTAGCCTGGGCTGGTTCTGGATGCGGCCCGACGGCTGCCATAATATTTATCGCGGCCAGGATGGCGAGATTGATTATGATAATGTACAGGCGGTGATGAGCCTTGAGGATGAACAGGTCAGTATACCCGGTCAGAATCTGCCGGCTAATACAATCTGGCATTATTTACGCCGCCAGGTCAGCGGATGCGGCCTGGAATCAGATGATTCGCCTGTATGTATAATCCAAATAGATGCCAATGGAGATATGCTCGATAACGCACCTAATCCGCCGCTGGATTTATTGATTGAAAAGGTCGCCGGCGGAAAGCTGAAATTGAAATGGCGATATTCACCTTTAGACCAGGCTGTCGCTCCATCAGGATTTAACATATATATGGACGACGGCAGCGGTTTTGATTTTACCGATCCGCTCGATACGGTTGGTGCCGGCGGGGGAGCTGGTGAATTCACCTGGACATCCACTGCACTTGTTGACGGCCAACTGTATAAGTTCTGCGTCCGCAGTTACGCCACAAATGCGGGGGAATCACAGAACACGAAATTCGTAGCCGCACGTGCCGATTCGCAGGGACCAGAGCCTGTTTCCGGCGTGCGGCTTACTTGGGAGGAGATCTGATGCAGCAAAGGAATCTAAATCAGGTCGCTAATCGAATTGACACGGCATCGAGACGGGAGATATTACAATCGCCGGATATGATCCAAAAAACAAACTCAATAAGATTTCCGGTTATTCCGGATGGTGACAGGATATTTGCCGTTGTTGATGTAGGTGCCGGTGATGGACTATATCTTTGTCGGGAGCAAATATTGGATGCTACCGCATTTACTGGATTAGTACGGATGAGCGCGGCATTTATTGACAAGTACCCCGCTTATGCAGCGGGAACATCTTACAATAAAGATGACTATGTTTGGGAGTCTGGCTATGGTGTATTTAAGAGTTTGGCCAGCGGCAATATCAATCACACACCTCATAGTAATGTTGCTTACTGGCTGTTTATTGAATCTGATACAGTGCTTAATATCATTGAGAGTAAAATATTTTATGGCACTTATCAAAGGATGCTGGTTGTTGGTGATAAACTTTCCACGAGCAAGATGACTGACGACGAGGGTAATATTCGCTTAATAGGCAGGTCACTTTCTCCGCCACTTAGAAGGGCTCAAGTTATTTCTACGCCTGGAGTAGATAACCATTTCCACGCAAGTTTATACTCGCCCGTTGATGGCAACTTGATAGGCTCTGGCCTCGGTTACAATTTATCTGTTAGCTTATGGGGTCATACTTTAAATTCAGAATTGCCGCGAATAGCGAGCGGCAGTGAGGTTGGCATCTATTATCAGCCGGAAAGTATCTATGGTTGCTGGCACTGCAGTACGATATTCCAGCCATCAGAAGACTGGCAGGTGGGTAGTTAATGGGTGTGTTGAAGCAGCTATCCAATGTTAGTACACTTAAGGCTGGATATCATGCCGGCTCAGGAAAAGCTGTTACTTGTATATACAATGATTGCAACGCTTGCCAAATTTATTATGGTGATAAAGCTCCCGTACAGATTCAAGCTGTGATCGCTAACGTCGAATTATGCGTACCAAGTGACTTTTCTATCAATATCAATGGCACGCATATTTTAAATCAAATGACTGCCTGCCTTTGGTACAAAAGTTTTAACAACGCATATCAAGGCAATCAAAAAGTTAGCATACTCGCAAGGGCCAAGGAAGTCACTGATTATGAATGTTATACCATGGCCGGTATCATTGTTGGTACGTTTTATTCAACATGGTTAGAGTCAACATGGGAAGGTCTGACCTTATTTAGGAGAACGAAGACATATACATCTCTGCATTGCGTTGCCGACAGCTTTACTAATCAGATCACGGGTTGCGGCGAGTTTAATATTGGTAAAAATGGAACCATGGTTGTGACAAATATATAAGAAATGGGTTGTTGTGGAGAAAAACTTGGTGCGGTAATTGAAAAGGGTGCAAACATAGCAGTCGGCTATGGTAGCCTGGCTGCAGGGATTAAGTATGAATTCACCGACGACCGCATCCGTGCCTGCCATGCCTGCGAGATGCAGACTTGGATGATGAAGCTGGAATATGAGGCTTGGCTTAAGGCCCAGGGTATTATTAATATTGTGGCTAACTTTACTGAACTTGAGAAGCTGCCAATGCTGCCTAAGTTTGACCAGGACAATAACAGGCGGAATCTGTTCTGTAGGGTGTGTAAGTGCTACGTTCCTGCTAAGTCCAGGGTAGAAAAGGAAAGATGTCCATTAAGTAAATGGGATTCGAATGGGTTTTAAAAGCCTGTTAATTTTAAAATAAAAATAAAAAAACAATTTTTTTTAGGATTTTCAAGTTTTTTTTGAATATATTTTGACCGCTTAGGGATGGCAAATCCCAAGCGGTATTGGTCTATCCTAAGTCTTTTGGCCATATTGAGTTAAATCGTGGCCACTTTGGAGTGAAGTCAACAACAGGTTAGCAGGCATATACTTATCGTCCGATAAGAATATTTTAAATATTTTTAAAAATTTTTATTTTTTTGTTTAATTTTTGTTGACTTAGTGGGGACAAGTGGTAATATTTCCCATAAAGTTTAAATTAAGTGGGACAAAAGCCATGCTTTTATTAACAGGTGAATATCAACACGTGATTGATAACAAGAGCAGAGTCCTCATATCTAATAAGTTACGCAACCAGATAGATTTTGAGGAGCATGGCAGCAATTTTTATCTCGTCCTGGGCGCTAACGGGATACTTTGCTTGTATCCTGAAAAGTATTTTGAGCGTATCGCACTTGCGGTGGCGCCTGGCAGTACCGCACCGGATGAGGCGGTAACGTTTGAGCGAATGAGTTTTGCGCTTGCGAGTAAGATTGAGCTGGACAATCAGGGCAGGCTGCTTCTGAATGAAAAGCTGCGGAAAAGGGCCGGCCTGAAGGACGATGTTACGCTTGTGGGCGTAAGGGACCATATAGAGCTGTGGAACAGTCAGGACTGGGAACAGTATTTGAATGACCACATGGCGCAATATCAAAAGCAGATGACGCAGGCAAGACAGACCCTGCTTCAAAAACAAAGCGAAGGATTTTAAAAAGTTATAAAGAGCGAACTTTAACAAATAATTAAAAGTTAAGAATGGAGGCTAAAGATGAGTGAAATGGACTTTAATCTTTATAAAACGTTGCGAGAGAGTATCAGCGGAGAAAAAGCGGTTGACGAACAAACCTTTATTTCACTGGCCATTTTGGGAGAACGGCTTGAGCGTGTGAAAAAATTAGGCGTGGATTTCGGTGAGATAGCCTTTTCGCCCGCAGTGAAAAAGCTCGCAAAGCAGAGGAATTTTGTAACAGTCTAATTGTTAAGAAAGGCGGCGTTGGTTTTGGCACGTCAGGAGCGATTGCTGCTTAAGCCAAATGCTGATTTCAGGAGAACGGTATTGCTGGTTTAGATAAGGAAAGTTCGGTAGAGCATATACCTGTGTTGGCAAGGATGCTGGCCGAACAGATAAACTTGCCGCAGGATGCGGTAATGGTCGATGCGACTGTGGGACAAGGAGGTCACAGTTTACTGTTCGGCCATAGTTTGGGTCATGGCGGAATTTTGATTGGGCTGGATGTCGATGAGAAGGCATTGACTTATGCCCGCGAGAAATTGAAGGGTCTTTTATGTAAGGTAATTTTGGTTCAGGCGAATTTTTCTCAGATAGGCCAGGCGATTCGCGGCCAGGGAGTGGAAAAGGCCGATTTCATATTGGCGGATTTAGGGGTCAGCTCGGCACAATTGGCGGACAGCGAATTTGGGCTTAGCTTTCAAACAAATATGCCGCTGGATATGAGAATAGACAAAAGAACGAAGATTACTGCGGCCGATATAGTTAATAAGACGGACGAAAGAAACTTAGCTGATTTGATATATAAATATGGTGAGGACAGGGCCTCGCGAAGGATAGCGAGGTTTATAGCGGAGCATAGGCGCAAAGAGAAGATAACGACAACTGGTCAGTTGGCCGCGATAGTTAGCAGGGCGCTTGGACAGTCAGGCCAGGGTCACAGGAACAGGATACATCCGGCGACGAGAACGTTTCAGGCGTTGAGAATAGCGGTCAACGATGAGCTTGAGAATTTAAGAAGCTTGCTTGAGCAGATGCCTGATTTGTTAAAAAAGGACGGTTTCGCGGCGGTTATAAGTTTTCACAGCCTTGAAGACCGGATGGTTAAGCTGAATTTTAAGGAAAACGAAAAGAACGGGTTTTACAGGATTATCACGAAAAAACCGGTTGAGGCAAGTGAGCAGGAGACCGCTGATAATCCGCGGGCCAGGAGCGCGAAGCTGAGAATCGCACAAAGACAATAATGCTGGCGGGAAAAGGTTTTCCGACGGATTGACAAAATAAGAGTTAAAAAAAATGGAAATGGAGTTTCAAAAATGACTTCTGACGCAAAAATTGGATTGCTGCTGGGTTTGGTATTTATATTTATTATCGCATTTGTGATTAACGGTCTTCCTTCATTTAATAAGCATAAGAGTAATAACGAATTAACCCAGGCGATGGTCAGTTCTCAAAATAATCCGCCGGGAATAACCGGAGATATAGGTAACAGCGCAATCATTAATCGCGAAAGAGCGATGATTCCACCACCGTCTCTTAATGTACCGGTACAAACTGGAGAAGGCCAGCAGGGTAATCTGCCGGGCAGCCAGGCGACTGAGTCTGCTGTTGTCGAGAATACGTCTAATGTTCCAGGTGCGGTGCAAACAAGGGAGATTCAAACAGCGGCACAGGAAGTCGTAGCGCCGCCGCTGGCGGATTCAGGCAAACCGGAGGTTATCGACACCACGCCAAGCCAGGCCAGTGAGTTCAAAACATATACCGTAGCCAGCGGGGATAGCCTGGTAACGATAGCCAAGAAGTTCTACGGCAGTACCGCTGGAAATAAAAAAGCGACGCTTAGCAAGCTGTTCGAGGCAAATCGTAAGACGCTAAGATCAATGGATGAAATTCGTGTCGGCCAGAAACTTATCATACCCTCTATACAAACCAGCGGCCAGACTGCCAGTTCTCAAGCCGGTTTTCTATCGGAGGATTTGTTTCGAACCGTTGAATCCATTGGCCAGATGCATTCAGTCGCCCAGCCATCGAATAAAACAACAACAGAGAGTAGCGGCAGTCTGTATGTTGTTCGTGAAGGCGACAACTTGTGGCGTATAGCGGCCGATAAGCTTGGTAACGGTAACAGATACGCCGAGATAGCGAAATTAAACGCCGGTACGATAAAAGACCAGGACAATCTTACAGCAGGGACAAAACTGAAAATCCCCTCCCGCTGATTTTATTTTGGATTTATATATGAGGCTGCGACTTTGTTTCGTAATTTTTTGTTTGACCGCTGTCTCTATTTTTACGGTTTATGTCCGCAATTCACAGAATCGCTCGCTATATAAACTTTATATCATTACGGCGGAGCAAAGCCGTTTAAAGCAGCAAATCTGGCGCAAACAATTGGAAATGGAAAGCCTGATAAATCCCGCCGCTGTTTCAAAACGTCTAAAAGAATAGTTTTGGAAATTTAAAACTCAAAATGTAAAATTGCGGAATCCCGACTTCACCGGGATGTTGTTTTACATAATCGGCTTTTACATAATAGCTAAAATTGGTTTTTGCAATAAATCGGTCAGATTGAGTGAATTGAAGAACGTTCGAATAGTAATTTTCTTTTTGTTTTTTTTGATAGCGGCGTTTGTGTCGCTGGCGGGGCGGTGTTTGTATTTACAATACTTCAGGAGCGAGCATTACATCGACCTGTCCGAAAAGACGCAGCGGATATTAGTGCCTCAGATGCCGCAGCGGGGAGTGATTCTCGACTGCCGCGCGAGGGTGCTTGCTGCCAGTCCGAAGATTCAGACAATTTTTGCCGACCCAAAGGAGATAATAAATATAGAGGATGTTTCTGTTAAACTCAGTAAAATTCTCAATATGGACGCACGTGAGATTTACAGGCTTATCTCTGAGAGCAAAAACCCACGTTTTGTGAAGATTAAGACAGGGGTCAGTCAGGATGAATGCAAGGCAGTTTCTAAAATTGTGGGCATCGGGGTTCAGTCGGATTGGTACCGGAACTATCCGATGGGGCGGCTTGTGTCACATGTTGTGGGTTTTATAAGTAAGGATAATTACGGCTTTGGCGGGGTTGAACTGCAGTTTGACAAGGAACTGCGAGGTTCGTCCGGTCAGGATGTATTTTTTGCGGATATATCTCGCCGGCCGATTAAATTCAAAGAGCAGACCCGCGAATTGAGGGACGGCACTGGATTGATTCTGACTATTGATTCAGCGATTCAGGCGTTTACCCGTGATGAACTGATGGAGCAATACAAGGCATATCAGGCGGAGTCGGCGGTGGCGATAGTGATGGACCCTTATACCGGTGCTGTATTGGCGATGGTATCGCTGCCGGATTATGACCCTAACGAATTTTCATCGACGGAGACCGACCATTTAAAGAACAGGGCTATAACCGATGAATTCGAGCCTGGCAGTGTTATTAAGCCGATGATAGCGGCTATCGCTCTTGACGCCAACGCAATCAGCCGAAACACAGTGATAGACTGTGAAAACGGCAGCTATCACGGCAAAGGTTTTGGGACAATCAGCGAGTACAGTAATCACCGGTACGGCAGTATGACGGTTAAAGGAATCCTGATTCACTCAAGCAATATAGGGATGGCCAAAATAGGCCAGAAACTTGGCAAGAACAAACTTTATGCGGGTCTTAAGCTGTTCGGTTTCGGCGAAAAGACGGGCCTGGATTTACCGGGCGAGGCGGACGGACTTGTTTGGCCCGCGAGTAGATGGACAGGGTACAGTGTAACGAGAATACCGTTTGGCCAGGAGATTACAGTAACAGCGATGCAGTTAATACGCTCATTTGCGATTATTGCCAACGGCGGCAAGAGTGTTAAGCCATATCTTGTTAAAGCGGCGGTGGATAAGGATGGTCATATAGTAAAATTCAGGCAGCCGACACCGCCTGTGGGTTATATTATAAGGCCGGAAATTGCCAAATGGCTTGTTACCGAAGCACTGACTGACGTGGTCAACGAAGGTACGGGCAAACCTGCGAAGCTTGAAAAATGGCAGGTGTTCGGAAAGACCGGAACGGCTAACATTGCCCAGGCAAATGTAAGAGGATATTCGGGTGATAATTATATGGCATCATTTTTGGCGGGAGCGCCTGCTGAGAATCCGAGGATTGTCGTTCTTGTATCGGTTCGCAAACCCAACAAAAAGCTTGGCAAGGGGTATACCGGCGGTGCGGTAGCTGCGCCTGTTGCAGGTAAAATAATAGAAAAAACGCTGACATACCTGGAAAATAATAATTTATAATTCATAAGAGTTGTACAAAAAGAGAAAAGGGAATATATTATCCAATTGTCATGATTTGAATGAATAATCATTTTCTGTCATACCTGCGAAAGCAGGTATCTATTTTTTATGGATTCCCGCTTTTGCGGGAATGACAAAAAAGGAAACCGAAAGAGTTTTATGGCGAAAATAATTTATGGAGTAGCAGGCGAAGGATTCGGGCACAGCAGCCGTTCGCAACTGATAGGCCAGAGACTTATCGAAGCCGGTAACGACGTGATGTTTGTCGGCTCAAAGAGTTCTCTGGTATATCTTACGGAATATTTCGGCGACAGCGTGAAGGAGATTTACGGTCTTTCATTCGCGTATGATGATGGTTATGTTGACCCGCTTCAGACGGTGAAAAAAAACCTGCTTACATTGCGTGCGGGAAGAAAACTGAACGCGGCGCTTTACAAAAATTATTTCGTGCCTTTTAAGCCGGATATGGTCATATCGGATTTTGAGCCTTTCAGCGCACGCTGGGCCAAACGCAATGGAGTTCCGTTTATCAGCATCGACAACGAGCATATTCTTACGATAGGCAAACTGGAGAATAAGCCCAAAACACTGTTTACGAGGACTAATGCAAGGCTCGTTACAAAATATTATTATACGGGGGCGGCCTGCTATATCATTTTCAGCTTTTTTGATGTGCCTTTGCGTGGTTATTCTGCGGTTCTTGTGCCGCCGGTGATTAGGCCTGAAGTTACAGCATTAAAACCAACGCAGGGAAAGCATCTTGTTTTGTATTCCACTACCGGACAGAAAAAAAATGAACAGGTTGAGCTTCTCAATAAATTCGCGGACAGCAAATTTTATATTTACGGGTTTAATGAGGATTCCCAGTCGGGCAACTGCGTATTCAAAAAACGTTCGACAGAGGGTTTTTTGACTGATGTCGCCTCTGGCGGCGGGGTTATCGCGTCGGCGGGTTTTTCGCTGATGAGTGAGTGTATGTATCTGAAAAAGAAGATGCTTCTTTTACCTCTTGCGGGGCAGTATGAGCAGATTGTCAACGCTTACTATGCGGAAAAACTGGGCTTGGGTATTTCCGCGGACAAACTGGACGAGGACGCGATTAAACGGTTCAACAAGGAGCTTGCCAAACCTTATCCGACCGATGATAAAATCATTTGGCCTGATAACAAAAAGTTCTTCCAAATCCTGCAGGGGGAACTGAACAAGCTTAATTTATCATGTCGTGTTAATATTTGTTAAATTGTGACTGTAGCATAAATACCGGTATATTTAAGGAAATCTTGGTGTCTTAGCCGATAAAACTCCTGGAAGAACAGAAATAAACTGAATTTTTCAGGAGACACGATTATGGCTGGGCCAGGTGAATATGTATCGGATGTAACGGAAGGTATTACGTGTGTTAAAGATTTACCCAAAGCTAAAATCAAACGACTTTCACGCACATACAAAAAGCGTCCGTGCCCCTATTGCGGCCACCCATCCTATCGGGACAAAATATTCAGACGAAAACTGCATGACCTCGGAGACTTGGCTGGCAACCGTCCGATCGACCTTTGGGTCAGTTATTCACAGCACTGCTGTTCAAAATGCAAGAAGTACTTCAATGCCGACCTGTGCGACCTTGCGGATCCCGGCTGCCACTATACCCGCCGGGTTGTTCACCTGGCAGTGCGATTGGTTGTGGAAGACGGCCTGCCATATCGGCCGGCATCCTGGCACTTATGGCGAGATCATCGGGTTTTCGTCCCCTGGGCTACAATTCAAAACTGGGTTGAAGCGACGGGGGAAAAAGCTGAGAAACGAATTACTGCTGAATACCTTGATGGTGTTCTGACTGATTTCTCCGGTTATATCGCGGCGGATGAATTATATGATGGGCCGTTCTGTGTATTGTCCATCGTGGATAACCGCACGTTCAAACGGCTCATTTACGATGTTCTTGACCATAATCCCACCCATGAAGATATGATAAACTTCTTTCGTCGGTTCCGTACGGAACTGGATCAAAGAGGTCTGACACTGCTTGGTGTTACGACCGATGGCTCGCCGTTATACCCGGAGCCGCTGGCTCTGATATTCCCCGGTGTTGCCCACCAGGTATGTGAATTTCATGTTCTCAAGGAGATCAATAGAGAAATACTCAAAGCTGTTACGCGGGTGCGACGAGAACTCAAAAAGAAGCTGCCCAAGCTGCAACGCGGCCGTCCATCGTCCTCGACCGCGAGAAAAGCGGCATCTCGAAAGAAAAAACAGACCGATGAGATTGCCGATTTGTTTGAGCATCGACACTTGTTTGTGCAGCATTCGCTCAGTAAGGCAGACAAGAAGATATTCTCACGTATAACGCGAAAATGCCACAATCTGAAAAATTTACGTTCGATCATGGATCAGGTCTACAGACTCTTTGATCGCCGTTGCCGCACGGAAACAGCCTTGGAAAGGTTGGCTGTCTTGCGCCGCCATGTTCGACGATTCAAAACGTTGGGTCAAACTCTTAAGAAACTATTTACGCCGAATATTGAAAAGGCGTTGACCTTTCTCGATGATTCACAACTGCCATCGACATCCAACGCGGTTGAACGAGGTTATCGTCGTCATCGAAAGATGCAAAAGAGTGTCTATAGAGTGCGAACTCAAGACCATATTAGCCAGCGTGTGGCCATTGATATGCAGCGTGACGAGCAGTCCCAAGGCCGTTTACAAACTATAACAATGCTTCATAATGAGAGGACTGGAATGGTATGTTGCCGGTAAAGATGCTACAGAGTCGTTAAATTTGCAATTACCGTTTCGATTTGGCTTACCATTTGAGGTCATTAATATCTTCGGTTTGAATAAATGCTACGTGTCCGCCATTGAATAATATGTTGCAGCCTTCACCTTTATGATTTTTTGTAGTCAGGAGTTCTGGACCGCCGGACTGATTCCAGCCGGGAGTGCTTTCAAATAGTAATACAATATCGGGAGGAGCCATCGTGCCAATTTTTTCAATATTTTTATTCATAGCGTAATCGCAACTGCCTTTAGAACTGTTGCCGGGGCAATGAAAACTTTTCTCCGTTACGTCTACGTATTTGACGAGCAAATCACACCATTTGGAACTATCGGGATAAGTATCGTTGAAATCATCAGCATAAATTATCATCGCTTTGCCCAAGCCGGATATATTGGCGCCGCAGACCATTCGATATGCAATAGTCCTGGTTTTTGCAAGAGCAGGCATTAAAATTCCAAGTAAAAGGGCAAATAACGGCAGCATTACGCCGGGCGTGACAATACCTGCAATGGCCAGCCCCTTGCCTTTAAGGGTGCCCTTGCTTTTTTCAATTTTAACCAGACTGATGATTCCACAGATTATCGCTGGCAGAGCGGTAATGAAAAAAGTAAATAAGCTCAGGATACCCAGTACCAGCGAAGTAATGGCCAGGCCGCTTGTTTGGGCATTGGGATTGGGTGCGGTTGCGGCAATGCTCGAAAGTACCCAACTGCACGATTGGCATAATTTGGCATTATCAGGATTTTCTTTTCCGCATTTTGGACAGTACATTTTTATACTCCTTCTATTCTTCCCATTATTCTTTTTTCTTGTCATTCCCGCGAAAGCGGGAATCCAAACTCTGAAAACTGGATACCTGCTTTCGCAGGTATGACGACAGAAATTATACCGCAATTGTATATAATGATAACTTCCCGCCCCTAAAGTGCGAGGAAAATCTTTCCTGGTGCAGATTTATTTTTGCTGACCACTCAGCGGGGGACGATATAACCGGCGTCGAGGCAGAATTGGATTATTTCTTTAGTCAGGGGGCCGGCGTCTGTGGCGCCGTGCTGGCCGCCCTCGACGATAACCGCCAGGGCGATGCCGTGTCCAGTGCCATTTTCGGCAAAGCCCGCGAACCACGCGTGAAAAGGCCGTTCGGTTGAGCCTGTCTTGCCGTAAACTTTTACACCCTGTGCGGTAAAATTGGAGTAAGCGAACTGTTCATAAGCTGTTCCACCTGTTTCGTTGACAACGGCAGACATACCATCCCGGACGACGTAGAGCGTTTGCGGGGAGATATTGAGCGATACCGATGCGGATTTGTTTGAGTTATCAATCAGGCAGGGGGTTTTGAATATTCCGCCCCTGGCAATGGAGGCCATCGCGCCGGCGACCTGCAGCGGGGTAACACGCAAACTGCCCTGTCCTATGCCGAACCATCTTCTTTCCGATGGGTTAAGCGGGGGAATTTGATTGAAATCAGTAATTGTTACTCTTGTATTGACATTAGATATGGCCCCGCAAGGCTGCCTTAAATTTCGCTCGAGTTCTTTTTTTTCGGTTTCATCGGCGCAGAACAATATTTCGCGGCCGTAACCGAAATTGAACAGGAATTTCTGCAAACTCAGCGGCTCGATTCTATCGGCCAGATGCGAGAAATAGGCATTGCAGCTTCCTTTAAGGGCATTGCGGCCGATATTTTGACCCTGCCCCCAGAGGTCGTCGTGACCCTGCCATGAATTTTTTTTCTGTATCCAGCATTGAGGCCAGCCTTTGGGCGGGGCGTGTCCGGGGCAGGAAATCGGCTCATTGGCGCCGATTTTGTTTGTCTCCAGTCCCGCGATAAGAATTAAAGGTTTTATGACAGAGCCTGGCGGATACTGTTCGTTTATCGCCCGGTTTTTCAAAGGGCCGCAGGGGTCTGGAGCGAATTTGCCGTAATCATAACGGATACGGTTCAAATCGAAAACGGGCGTTGAGACTAGCGCCAGAATTTCTCCTGTGGCGATGTCAAGAACTGCCGCTGCGCACGGCGATTTATGATTTGGGTTGAATTCGGGATTTAAAAAGTATTGTTCAATTTTTTGCTGAAGCTCAATATCGAGAGTCAGCCGGACATCTTTTCCGAACTGGGTATCGGTTTGATTTACCAGTTTTTTATCTATATCATAAATAACTCTGCCGCGTTTGCCTCGCAGAATTGGTTCGCAAACATATTCTATCCCGTCTTCCTTGCCGCAAAAGTCGCTGTCCTGATACTTGAGCAGGGGGTCATCGCCGAAGAGATTTTTATCATCATTTTGAATGGGGGCCACCCAACCTATTGTCTGGCAGGCGGCGGAGTTGAAAGGATAGAATCGGTACAGTTCGGCCTTAACGTTAACGCCGGTTATATCCATAAATTCCAGCTGGGCGGAAAATAATTCTTCATCTGTTTTCAAATCCATCAAAGGCCAGTCTTTTTGTGAGTCAGCGGTATCGGCGGCTTTGACAATGGCCAGAAGGCGTTTATTTTCGTTAGGCTCTTTTTGCCGGAAGTCGGCAAATATTGCGGAAAGAGGTATAGACTCAGGGTCGTTATTGTAAGTTTTTAAAATGTCGGGATTGGAATAATTTCGTACCCAGGCGATGATGGTTGAGGTGTTCCATACCTGGTCGTTGATTGTCCTGATTTTATTTTCGATATCAGCACGGCTCATGCCGAATTGAGCGCACTTATCTATCACGTGCTGTAAATCTCTGATGCTGTTTTCGATTTTTTCGGATGTCCCGCTGATTGCCTCGTCTGGTTTTTTCGCGAGTGAGGCGGTGAGTAATTCGGCTCGCTGGATGCGTTCGTCCCAATAGCGGGTAAGAGAGTAGTTAATCTGCACCTGAAATCTCAGGCGGTCTTCGGCAATTATCCTGCCTTTTCTGTCGAGAATTTTGCCGCGGAGTGTTTTGAACTGTTTTGAATAACCTTTTTGCTCTTTCATGTCCTCGATTTTCGTGAGGTAGTACGAGCCTGAAAGGAGCTGAAGGTTAATCAGTCCTGCTATGCAGACAGATAGGGCGATAAGGCCTAAAACAATAAAGATTTTAATTTTTTTTTCGTACATATATGTCAGCGGTTCAACGGCTGAAACGTTTTGTCTTTATGCCCATCAGCCACGCGGCGGGCACAAATAAAAAAGGCCCGATGATACCTGAATATAGCGAGGTCAGAAAAACAGAATATGCGTCCAGTGTAATCTCTCTGTTTTTAAGGAAGCTTAATAAATAGGCCAGTATAGCCGTCAGAATGCCAACGACCAAAATAGCGGTCATCTGATGCGGAAATTTTCTTATGGCGATGGTGTGGTTCAGATATGCCAGCAAAGTGCCGAAAAGTCCGAAGCTGATTGTCTGGGGCCCCATCGCGTTGATTATGAGGTCGGCGGCAAAACCTATGCCAAATGAAATTATTATCGCTTCGACAGTGTCGCAATAGATGCTGAAAAAGACGAGCAGAATCAGCAGTAAATTCGGTTTAATATTTTTAACGGCGATTACAGCCACCATATCGGCCTGCAGAAAGGTTACAACAAGAATTAAAGCCGCAAACTTAAACCATCGCATCTCATAACCCCTGTTTTCTCTTCGGGTTCATTACTATTACAGTTACATCGCTGAGTTTCCGCACGTCGCAGGCCGGTTCAATTATCAGGTCCCAGACCAAAGGTGTTTCATTTTTAGTGCACTTTTTAACTCTGCCGGCAATTATAGGTGAATCCAGGAAACCGGGCTTTTTCTCAATGGTTACATTAGCGCCCGGCTTAATAGCATTTCTGACAAGTTTAACGCAGGCAGAACCATTGCCGTTTCCATACAGGGGGCGAGGCTCCTTTATACCATCGACTTTTGCAACCAGCTTTGAAGAAGGGTCAGTAAGGAGTTTTACCGTCGCGGTATTTTCCTGGACATCGGATATAGCGCCTATGATGCTGTTATCTCCCAAAACAAATTGGTCCTTGGCGAGTCCTTCTTTTTTGCCGCAGTTAATTATAAGTATATCACTTGACGGGCTGACTGAGGCGGTGGTGATATCGGCTGAAACGAAGTTGACATTCGGGAAGGGCAGCCTTTTTTGTATTCCGGAAAGTTTCTCGTTTTCTTTCAAGACTTGTTCGAGCCGTTCTCTGACATTTGTATAGTGATTCTGAAGCTGTTCGTATTGTCTTCGCAACTGCTGGTATTCTGAAGTGTCCACAGTGTTAACTTGTGACTGTTGCGTAATAGCTGCGAGTGAAATATTCCTGCCTATGCTGAGAGGCCATCTGAAAATCCTGGCAAAAGCCAAAGGGAATTTATTAGTAATACTCGCTGGGGCCAGGAGGAGAATCAACCCTGCCAGCATACCCCAGGTAAACAACATCCTTTTGGAGACTTTAATTCGCTTCCTTGCCATAATGTCAAGCGGCTAAAAATGCCGCTCCATAAATTCAAAACCCGTCCTCAGACGCGTCTCCACGTTCGCAATCCGTTTTTACTCCCAGACCCTGTCGCTGTGGTCCATGGTATCCTTCCATAGTTCGAGGTTTTCGAGATAAACGCTTGTGCCTCTCGCGACACAGCTTAGGGGGTCTTCTGCTCTTTCCACCTTTAGCCCGGTAGCCGTCGTGAGGATACTGTCAATACCGCGAAGAAGAGAAGTTCCGCCGCAGATGCATATACCGTTGTCGATAAGGTCCGCGGCAAGTTCCGGCTCAGCCTTTTCGAGGGTATGGGTAACGGCCTCGATAATTGCCGCCAGAGCCTCGCGAAGTGCCTCGCGTATTTCCTCGCTGGTTATGACGATTTTTCTCGGCAGCCCGGATATGGTATCCCTTCCTGAAACTTCCATTGTCAATTCTTCTTCGAGAGGCGCCGCCGAGCCAATCTGGATTTTAACTTTTTCGGCTCTTGCCTCACCAATAAGAAGATTATATGTTTTTTTGAGGTGGCTAATGATAGCCTCATCGAGTGAATCGCCTCCGACTCGGATGGATTGACAGGTAGCGATATCGGCCAGACTTATTATGGCGACTTCGGTAGTACCGCCGCCAATATCGACAATCATCGAAGCGGTAGGTTCAGTTATAGGTAGGCCGGCTCCGATTCCAGCGGCCATAGGTTCATCAACGAGGTACACCTTTCTTGCTCCCGCTCTTTCGGCGCTGTCGATAACGGCACGTCGTTCAACAGCGGTGATACCGCTTGGTACGGCGATGACCACACGGGGTCTTATCAGGTGGCCGCCTTTACCGTGTACCTTTCGGATAAAATAGCTGAGCATGGCTTCGGTTATTTCGAAATCACTGATTACGCCGTGCTTGAGCGGCCTGATGGCGCTGATGGAGCCTGGAGTTTTGCCGAGCATTTCGCGCACGACAAGTCCGACGGCTTCGCCATTGTTGAGAACTATATTGGTTCCTTTGCGAACGGCAACGACAGATGGTTCGTTCAATACGATACCTTTACCTCGAACACATACGAGGGTTGAGCAGGTACCCAGGTCAATACCCATATCCATACTGAACCAACCTAAAATTGGTCCCAGTGGTAGCACTTTAGACTCCCTTCTCAAATTTAATTAATAATTAACTATTTTTAGCATTAAGCCAAAGAGTTGTCAACTATCAATTTGCTACTGAATCTTGAATATTGTACCGTACTGAAAATAGCAGGTATAAGCGACGAATGCAGCGGTTGTCGCAACTGCCCCCAGGGCGAGGGCAAGAATAATTGTGTAAAGGTTGTTGGCCGCGATTATTTTACCGCCGCGAATCTGATTTACAGGGTCCATATTTAAAACTCACTTTTGTTAATAAAATTCAAAATTTTCTATAATAACTTTTGATGAACATCTAAAAATTGGTCGCGGCCGTATCGCCGACTTTGGGTTCCTGCTGGACTTTCTGTAAAGCTCCAACGGATTGCTCAGTATCCACGTCGAGGATAAGAATGTCGCAAATAAATTCATCGCCTCGAATAACATGGAAAATCATTCCCTGTCTTACTCCGTCAGCCGAGCCGAGCGAAACGCTTGCCATAGAATTTGGCACATCTACGGCATTAACAAGTCCTTTGAGACCGATTTCCCTGGTGGCTGAAGGTACAGTTCGAGCTGGTTTCACTATGCCTTTTTCGGGCGTTACAGGGGTCGTTTCGGCGGTTATCTTGCCACCGGCCTGTAGAAGTTTATCCAGCCGGTTCTGGAGTTGGGTCTTTTCCTCAGTCAATCGTTTTTTCTCAGATTCAAGGGAGTCTATAACAGCCATTTTTTCACGCAGATAGGCTGTGGTTTCTTTTATCTCTTTCTGGTCTTTGATTTGCTGAGTCTTGTGTTTATCGAGCTCATCGAGAGTGCTTTTCAGCAGGTCACTATTTTTTTGGTTGGTTTCGTTAGCATTTTTTACTACTGCTTCAGATTCGCTTACCCTTTTCACTAGTTCAGCGTTCTGGGTTTTAGTTGAGTTGAGTTCGCCCTGAATCTTATCCAAGTCTCTTTTAAGAGAGGCGATTTCGTCATCCGTCTGCTTTTTCTGCCTGTCTGCTTCCGCAATCTTTTTATTTAAGTCATCGGTAAGCTTATTTTTCTCAAGCTGTACGGCTTGCCGGTCCCTCATAGAGTCATTATATTTTTGTTTATAATTATCCGCGGTTCCCACATAAGTTGCCACAATTCCGCAAAGAAAAATAGCTGAAATGGTCAGCAGGACAATTAGAATCTTTGTAAGAGTACTCAAAATCGGCTCCTTTCACTTATCACCAAATTACCCAGTTTTAAAGGTAACACTCCTTATAAATTACCTATTTTACGCTCAAAACGCAAAAAAGTCAACATATTTTTAATCATTCTGCAAAAAGCAGCAGAAAATCAGGTTTTTTCATAAAAAGCAATAATTTTTTAGGACGTTAAGATTTAATTTTTCTTCCAGAACACTGCAAAACTGCTTTCGCCGCCGCCAATCGGACAAAAGCGGATTCATTATTAAGCAATTGCGGCAAATATCTTTTGAGGCTTTCGGTGCCAATTTGTCCTATGGCTAAAGCCGCTTGAATATTTATACGCTCTACATCTTCCTTAGTCAAATCAGATGGCAGAGGTTTTATAAATACTTCAAGTACTTCGGGCTCCCCTGTGGTATCGCCGAGTTCGCCAAGTTGCCTGGCAGAAGCAAGTCTGACTTCCATTACAGGGTCGGAGAGCATTCTAATCAAGGCGTTTTTAGCGTCTTTTGTCCCGAGAGATCCCATCGCCTCAGTACCAATAATCCTGTCATCGGCGAATTTACTTATAAGCATTGTCCAAAGTTTGGAATATATGTTTTCATCGCCAAGTCTCGCTATCGCTTCCGCGGCCTGGAAACTCGTTTTGTCATCCGAATTTTCATTTGTCATAACGTCATACAAGGGCTTGAGCATTTTCCTGTCGCCGCTTTTGCCCAGGAGCATCGCGGCATTAGCACGAAGGGTTTGATTTCTGCTTCTTAAGGCTTTAACGATAAGGACATAATTGTCGCTCGAACTTAATTTATTCAGCGCGTAAGAGGCGGCTATCTTGACGTTTTCATCGGGGTCTTTGGCCATTAGAAGTTTTAGCTGTCCTTCTGCGAGTTTGTACCGCAAATCTCCCATCGCCAAAGCAGCGGAAAATCGCACCGGCACGAAATCATCTTTTAGTAACTTCTGAGTGCCCGGAATCAATTGAGTCTTTTTGGTAACCGCGACAGTTTCAGTTGACATCACCCTGATTCGCGGGTTACTGTCGGAAAGTCCGTCTTTAACTATTTGAACTGCCTGTTCTTCGAGTTGAGCGGATGAATAGTTGTCCTGCGGCGCAGGAATTCCACAGCCCGAAATCAGGGCAAAAACAAGTGGGAAAATTTTGTAACCGAATTTTTTCATTTATCGAATCTTTCTTTTCTTTGTACCGATAAATTTTACCGCAGACGGCGTTATTAGTATTAAAAATGAACAAAATACACAAAATCGGTTCGAGCAATCGGCCGTATCTGCTGAAAAATGTTATCCTTTTATCTATCGGCATTTTATCAGTGAACCATCCAGAGATTCCTTTGCGGTCCAGCGCCTTGGCAGGGAGGTTGACACTTGACGAAATATAGCTGTTTCTGATGCGGCCTGACGAGTCAATAAGGCAGCTGATACCGGTATTGACGCTACGCAGGACGGCGAGGCGATTTTCGACTGCTCTAAAGACGCAAACCGCGGCGTGTTGAGGCAGTTCGGCGCTGGGGATAACCTTGTCGTTTTCAAACCTGACAAACCAACCGTCGTTGCTTATATTTATGAGCCAGTCGATACGTTTTTGCCCCTGCTCATCGAGGGCGAATTTCCTTGCGATAGCGGGAATCGTATCTTCATAGCATATCATAACGGCGAACTTATAGATTTGCGGCTTAAGAGCATTGGTTATTTCGAAGATGGTGTATTCTGTGCCGTAATCAAGCGAATAATCAAAATCGTAAGGCGTAAATTTCATCAGCAGGTTATGCAACCAGGGCAGGCTTTTTTTGAATGGCACCACTTCGCCGAACGGTACTAAATGAATCTTGTTGTATTGTTTGTTTGATGCCATGCCGTCGGGTTTGTAAAGAAAAGCCGAATTATATTTTTCCGTGATGCCTATGCTCATATCGGGTTTTAATTCGGGGATTGCGCTGTTGCGCCGACCAGCAGGTATGTTTTATTGTCTTTCGTGAAATCTTTTAGCCGTTTATCGAAGACTCTATAGAGTTGGGTATCATTAAGATACATCAAAACACGCTGGTCAAGTATGGCCTGCACCATTGTTTCAGGCCAGACAATTAATTCCGCACCGGACTTGGCGGCGGCATTGCTGTCACGCATAAGGTCATTAAACATCATCTCGTCATTTTGAGCTGAACCAGAATCTTTAACCGACTGCGGAACATTTGACTGGACGGAACATACCAGCGGGCCATCTTTTATACAGTTTTCGGATTGTTTTATTCGCCATTGGCCATAAAGAATCGCCACTATTACTGAAACACCAACTATTATGGTTTTTATTAAGCTGCTAATTTTGAAAAGTGATTTGTCTCTGGAAGCGAGTATAAATTCCGCCAACAGACCGTTGACCATCGCGATAAGAAACGACACGCCTGATGCGCCGAATATGTCTGCAATCTGGATAAGCGGTATGTTCGCGTACTGGCTGTGAGCGAGAAATCGCCAGTAAAAGCCGCCGAGAAAAAATCCCTGTATATTTTCAACACCGACAACCAGGAGCGGCAGGGCGATAAACAGCGGTAATTTTCGTGTCCTGCACCATCGCAGGGCATAAACTATTAATGGCCAGAGTACCGCGGTATAAAGGCAGAATGCTAACCAGCCTAAGAGTGTTACCGGTTCTACCCAGTACAGATTTGCCAGCCAGTAACACAAGCCGACAAGATAAGATGATATCGCCAGGTAACGTAAATTGGCATTAGGCGAGCAGGCCAAAACAAAAGGCACATACGCTATCCACGCCCAGTGCGACAGCCCAATCGGCAACTGAATAACCGTCAGCATCACCGCACTCGCAGCGAAAGGCATGCAAAGCCACAGGATATTTTTAATACCGGAGAATATCAATCGGTTATTTCCTTTAACGCGGCGGCAATTTGTTCTTTGCGATATTCATTCTTCGCATTCATTCGTATGACAAGCTGATTTGTAAATAATTTCAGAAGACTTTTGTCGGCGATTATTTCCTTAGCTGGTTTTTCCATATCATGCAAAAGCTGTTTAACTACGTCCAGTTCGACAGCATTGAGGAACAGGCTCTCCGATGATGTATTTTTGAGTTCAGCCAGCCGTCTTCTCGCGTTTTCAACATAAGTTTCAGATATGTCGATGCCTATATAATTTCTGTTCGACTGTTTTGCGGTCGCCGCTGTGGTTCCTGAACCGCTGAATGGGTCAAGCACGCAATCGCCGATATTGGAGCTTACGGTTAAAATTCTTTTGAGGAGGTTTTCGGGCATCTGGCAGGGGTGCCAGCCGGTGCGCTCCTTAAATGTTCCGCAAACGCGAGAATATGTCCAGACATCGTTGGGCATTTTGCCTCTCGAATCAGCGCGTTTATCGTTGTAAAGCAATTGCCTGTCGGAAGGCACCCGAACCGCGTAATCGTTAAACGTGAAATTCTTTTTGTCCTGGACGAAGTAAAATATATGCGTGTGCGAGCGGGCGAACTTGTCTTTTGTCTGCTGGCCGAACGTGTAATGCCAGATAATCCAGTTTCGCATTATAAGGCCAAGCTCATCGGCGATGACTTTAATGTTCGCGGCATAATCGTCCCCGATAGCGATATAAAATGAACCATTGGGCTTGAGAACTTTTTTGCATGCGGTCATCCACTGCGTTGTCCAGTCAATATAATGCTCTCGCTGTTTTTTATCGTGGTATTTGTCGTACTTATAGCCGATGTTAAAAGGTGGGTCCGCAAAAATCAAATCCGCAAAAGGTTCATCAATCCCTTTTAGAATCTCTATACAATCGCCGCAAATTATTTTATTGAGCATATCCTGCATAGAGATATTTTATACCCAACCGCCGATTCTGCAAGAAGCAATTCTAAGTTTTGTGGTCTGTGAGATGAAAATTACAATCGTAATTAAGGATTAACGGCCTTTTGCTGCTCGAACTTTTGGCCGGTGAGATAATCTGTGAAAGTTACCTTGACGGTCAGCGGTTCGGTGAGGCCTTTAATCTTATCACCCACGTTAAAAATCAAGCGGTAATTTGTGCTTAACAGCGTTGAAAACCATAGCTTTTTGAGTTCCTGTGGCCCGATATGCCATTCGCCTAATAAAGCATTTTTATCGCCTGTGTTAAGATTCCAAAGCTGCACATCTACGGTTCCCGCGGCTTTTACCACGTCGCCGGTATTATCTATCGGCTGGACATAAACTATCAGCGATTCTTTTATGCTGTCATTATTCTTGTCGTAAATGCCTGAATATTTGGTTAGGTTCACTCCCTCAAGACTGTAAATGCTTTTAACATTTAGGCCGGGTTTCAGCCCGGACATCATCTCTACCTGGTTTTTCAAGTGCGCATTATCTTTTTGTAATTGTTCGATTTGACTTTCAGTCTTTTGTTTCTCGGTTTTTATGTCACCGATTTCCTTGAGCAGCGGCAGATTGCTGATATTGCTGCTTTTACATCCCGCTGCCCCGAACACCAGCAATCCGGTTAAAACAAGTATTACCGTTTTCAATGTAATGACCTTTCAGAATTCACCGCTGAGTTCGGAGATTTTTTTTCTTTTTAATCAGTGTAATCAGCGTTTATATATTCTTTTATTCGTCGGCATTGCTGCTATTTTTAACAATTTCCGGCGCTTTCTGCAATATCCTGTCTGCCAGTCCGTAGGTAATCGCCTCATCGGCCTCAAGCCACAGATTTCGGTCGCAATCCTTTTCTATCTTTTCAGCGCTTTGCCCGGAGTCTTTGGAGAGAATATCATAAAGCCGCTTGCGTAATCTTAATATTTCTTTGGCTTCGATTTCGAGGTCGGTGGCGGTTCCTTCGAGCACCCCGGAAATTGAGGGCTGATGCAGCAGCACCCGGCTGTTGGCAAGAAGGAATCGTTTGCCCTGGTTTCCGCCTGCCAGCAGTACCGCACCCATGCTCGCCGCCTGGCCTATGCAATAGGTTGCCACGTCGCATCGAAGGAACTGCATAGTATCATAAATTGCCAGCCCCGCCGTGATTGAACCGCCCGGCGAATTGATATAAAAGTGGACATCGCTTTTGCTGTCTTCGTTGCTCAGGAACAGCAGTTGTGCAACGACTAAATTGGCCGCTATATCATCGACAGGCCCGCCGAGAAATATGATTCTATCCTTTAACAGCCTCGAATAAATATCATAAGCACGTTCTACTCTGCCGCCTTTTTCAATTACAATTGGTACAAGCTGCTGATTAACTATCATATCCATTGTTCCTTCTTTAATCACAGATTACACTGATTTTTTAACCACAGATTCACACAGATTTTTACAGATTCGTTTAAACTCAAAACTATTTTAATCCGTGTAATACGCGATTATTTCTTAACTTCCGATTTTTTATCTTCTTCCTTCAGCACCTCATCTATAAGGCCGTACTGCTTTGCCTCATCCGCAGTCATATACCGGTCTCTTTCCGTCTCAGCGGCGATTTTCTCTATCGGCTGGCCGGTGTGCTTGGCGAGAAGTTCGTTTATCATTTTTTTGGCTTTGACGATTTCTTCTGCCTGTATTTTTATATCCGCGGCCTGACCAGTAACGCCGCCCCATGGCTGATGAAGCATTATCTTGGCGTGAGGCAGGGCGTGACGTTTGCCCTTTGTCCCTGCGGCGAGAATTATTGCCCCTCCCGACTGCGCGACGCCTATACAATAAGTCGCTACAGGTGAGCCGATAAACTGCATAGTGTCGTAAATCGCCATCGTATCATCAACCGAGCCGCCAGGCGAATTGATATACAGGCTAATCTCGCTGGCACGTTTAAGGTTATCCAGGTACAGCAGTTTCATAATCACTTCCGCTGCCCTGGCATAAGATATTTCGCCAATCAGAAACACGATGCGGTTATCGAGCAGCATATCGTCCAGCGTCATTTCACGCGTCCGCTGATAACTGCTCTGCACCTGCGCATTTACGCCGCGAATAAGGTTGTGCTTATAATATTCAGTCATCTGTATTCCTTAATCTAAAATCCTTAATCCAAAATTCTTCAAAAGGTTATATCGGTCAATTTTATTTATCAGTTTTCTTTTTAGTCGTTTTTTTGGTTTCTTTCTTGGCTTCCTTTTTGGATTCCGAGTTTTTCTTTTCTGCCTTTGGGGCTTTTTGAGCCGGTTCCTTACCAACAGCCTTGACTGGTTTTTCAGAGGCTTTCTTCGCTGTTTTTCCGGACTCTTTGGCGGGCTTTTCCGCTTTTTTAACAGGCTCAACATCTGTTATCTTCGCCGTTTCGAGCAGCTTTGCGACACACTTTTCTTCGCGCACCTGAAGTCTGAATTGTGCCAGCGACCCGTCGCGGAGCCATTTCTTCCCTGCACTCGTTCAGGCCTTTGTCCCCTTCTAATAGCCAATTGTGCAATGTGGCCATTGATTTCTTCCTCGGTAACGTCGATTTTGAGCTTCTCGGCGACTTTGTCCATAATGAAGAATATCTTAAGCTGTTCTTTGGCCTGGTCGTCGCTGGATGCCCGGAGCTTTTCAAGTTCCTCTTTCAACTGCTCCTGCTGGCAAGCCCCTCTGAATCAGGTTGTTGAATTGCCTCTGCAGAATTGCGTTCGACTGGTCCGCGACAATATCCATCGGAAGGTCAAACTTCGTATTATCGAGCAGATGCTTATAAATCTGCTCGGTCATCTCCGTTCTCGATGCCTGCTCAAGCCTGCCCTCAAGCATGGTCTCGCATTTGTTCCCGTAATTCAGCCTCCGTCTCAACGCCAAATCTCTTGAGGAAGTCCGCGTTGATTTCCGCGGGTTTAAGCCATTTGATGTCCTTGACGGTAATCTTGATATCCACGTTTTTGCCGCGATATTCTTCCTTGAAGAACGTTTTGGGTACGGTCAACGCTGAATTTTCTTGTGTCGCCCGACTTTGCCCCAATAAGCTGTTCATCGAGTTTTTCAACCGGAATCGAACTGACAAAACCGTTCGGCCGGACGATATACCTCGATATTGTTGTGCTTTTCTTCTTCCTCTACGCCTTCAATTTTCAAAACGGCATCAGCAATCACCTGGTCATCAAGCTCAATCGCTTCCATCTTCTCTGCGGTGTCCACGTGCCGGAATATCTCTGCAATTGTTCTATCTCCCTCTGTTATCTGCTCATCGCTGATTTCGATTTTGGTTTTATTTACAGGTATGCCCTCGAGGTTCGGCAGCTCAAATTCAGGCCTGACCTCGACTTCAAAATCAAACTTCATCGCCCCGGCGGCAGGCAGTTCTACTTTCTCATGATCAATATTCGGCTCGCCGAGAATGTCGATCTTATTGTCCTTGATTGCCGCGTCGCTTGCGTCCGCCAGGATTTTCAGCTTTATCTGTTCCGAGTTTCCTTGCCGAATCGCTTTTCCAGCAGCCTGCGGGTGCCCTGCCTTTTCTGAAACCCGGCACTTGTGCCTCTTTCCGCAGAGTCTCGTATTGCTCATCGGTAGCCTTTTTTATCGTTTCTTCCGGGACTTCAATGGTTACTTTCTTCTTGCACGGCCCGGTCTGTTCGATTGTTACGGTGTTTTTAATGCTCGTCTTCGTTCTTTTTCTTCAGCCATTTTGATGCTCCTAAACGCTCATTTTCTGACTTCTTGTTGTTAATAAAAAAAAGGCTTTGGGATACACATTCCCTTAGCCAGTCTTAGCAGGTTCCAGCCCCTTTGGGATGCAAGCATATCGGCGACCAACGCCAACTACTATTAGCCGGTAACTCGCCGATACTATGGTTTCATAGTATTGTCAAAGCGGGTGATGAGGCTTGAACTCACGACATTCACGTTGGCAACGTGACGCTCTACCACTGAGCTACACCCGCAATCGCAATGCATAAAGTATAAGGTTTATTCCCCATCTTGCAAGCGCTTTTTTCGAAAAATTTATTACACCAATACATCGCCAATCTGTGTCAAAAAATTCTTGGTGTCTCTTTTTTCCTTCGTGGTAAAAAAATATTTATGCCTCTGCGGCCTTGTATGTTGACAAAAGTCATGGTTGATAATAGTCTCATAGGTAAAGTTTGTGCTTGCGAGGGGAGCGTAGCGAGCCGAGCAAGCACAAACAGGCGACGAGAGTTCGATTGCGACCGGGTCCTTGAGGCCGTCGCTGAGCTGGAACCTCGCCGCCGCCGTGGGACTAGCCCGAACAGCCGTTTGAACCGCCGCCGCCCCACACGTATGGCGAGTTCGCATTTGCAAGTATGGGAGAAAACCATGTCCGAAAAAGTTTATGTCGGTATCGATGTCGCAAAAGACACATTCCATCTGGCCGCAACTCCAAACATCCTTAAAACCTGCCTGCCAAACACACCTGAGGGCCATTGTCAACTCTGTCAACTTCTTAAAGAGCACACAATATCGCTTATTGTTCTCGAAGCCACTGGCGGCTACGAACGGCCAATCGTAGCAGAACTGCTGGCTGCATCGCTGCCTGTTGTCGTTGTCAATCCACGTCAGGTGCGTGACTTTGCCAACGGTATGGGACAATACGCAAAAACAGACCTTATCGATGCGCAGATATTGGCGCAGTTTGCAAAGGTCGTGCAGACCTGTTCCTAAAACGCATTCCAGACCGCAGAATGCTGAACTAGCAGAACTTGTCAGACGTCGCCATCAGCTCTGCGACCTGCGAACCCAGGAATCCGATCGTCAGGCAACAATAATGCATCCGAAAGTCAGAAAAAGTATCGCCAAAATGATTAAAACCCTCGATTTCCAGATTAACGAAATTGATAAACTCATCCGTGAATACATTGAAGCTGATGACGATTTCAAAAACAAAGATCGTATAATTCAAAGTACTGCAGGCGTAGGTCCACAAACCTCTGCCATGCTCATCGCGAACCTACCGGAACTTGGAAAACTTAACCGGCAGGAAATCGCAGCACTGGCGGGTGTAGCTCCCTGGAATCGTTCTTCGGGAAAATACGATGGCAAAGCACATATCTTCGGTGGCCGAAAAGACGTCCGAAGTGCGTCTCTATATGGCCGCCTTCAACGCCTCTCGTTTTAATCCGGTTATACGAAAAATGGCTGAAAGACTTACGAAAAAAGGCAAAGCCTACAAAGTAGTTCTCTACTGCCTGTATGCGTAAATTGCTTATTATTTTAAACACTATGATTAGGAATCAAACTCTATGGAATCCAAAAATATCTTAAAAAAATCCTTGAAATCTAACACAGCCGCTCAGCGGTAGAAAATGTGGGTTAAGAACAAAGCTATCGCCCGAAGTTTGGTTCTTATGTGGGGCTATTTCATTTTGCCGGATCCATCATTTCTGTGAAAGTATCGAAAAGATAGTTTGAATCGTGCGGGCCTGGGGAGGCTTCGGGGTGATACTGGACGGCAAAGGCCTTTATTTTTTTGCACATAAAGCCCTCGAGCGTATTATCATTGAGATTTATATGCGTAAGCTCAACGTCTTTATGTTTCAAAGAATCGATATCGACGCAGAAGCCGTGATTCTGGCTGGTAATTTCGATTTTGCCGGTTTTGAGATTTTTAACCGGGTGGTTTGCGCCGCGATGTCCGAATTTCAGTTTATAAGTTTTGCCGCCGAGTGCCAAGCCAAGAAGCTGATGTCCAAGACAGATTCCGAATATAGGTACTTTGCCGAGAAGTTTGCGAACAGTTTCAATAGCATAAGTTGACCGCCGCCGGGTCGCCGGGGCCGTTACTAAGGAAGATGCCGTCCGGTTTGTATTTCAAGACGTCCTGTGCCGATGTCTGTGCGGGAACGACCTGGACATTGCAGCCGTGCGAACGCAAGCAGTCTGAGGATATTTTGCTTGATGCCGTAATCGAAGGCGACCACTTTATATTTCTTCGGCGGCAGGCTTTTCTCCTTACGTCAAAACATTCACTATGCCGTTATCCCACGCATAAGGCTTCTTGGCAGTAACATCTTTGACAATATCTCTGCCGACAAGTCCGGGGTATTGCAGCAGTTTTTGCTGAGTTTGGCGATATTCAGTTCCGCGGATGAAATTATCCCCCTCATTGCCCCTTTGGTGCGAATGTGCTTGACGAGCTTTCTTGTGTCGATGCCTTCGAGAGCCGACGATGTTATTTTTTTTCAGATATTCGCCGAGCGGTTTTTTATTTCGCCAGTTGCTGGGGTAATCGCAGTTTTCCTTGACGATAAAACCGGCGGCGAAAATCTTCCGCGATTCGGTGTCGAGCGCTGTTTGTGCCGTAGTTGCCGATGAGCGGATACGTCATTGTGATAATCTGTTCGTTATAAGACGGGTCGGTGAGAATTTCCTGATAACCGGTCATAGCGGTATTGAAAACGACCTCGCCGCATTTGTATCCTTTAGCACCAAAGGATGTGCCTTCAAAAACAGTCCCATCTTCGAGCAACAAAATGGCTTTCACTTTATCTGTCCTTTCGAATGATAATACAATTGAATCGGTTTAACATCTAATTTCCCTTTTCGCAGAGACTCGATGGCTTTTGCGACCGCCACCGCGCCTCTTATTGTCGTAACATAAGGTATCTGCCGGTCAAGTGCGGTTCTACGGATGGAAAACGAATCTGCAACCGTCTGCCATATTCGCGGCGGTAGTATTTATAATAAGGTCGATTTTTTTATTTATCATTAAGTCCATAATGTTCGGTCGGCCCTCTGTGACTTTAAGGACAAATTCAGTTGGGAACATTATTTTCGATAAACGCGATTGCAAGTGCCTTTGGTAGCGAAAATTTTGAAACCCAACTGATGTAATTTCTGCGCGATTTCAGCTGCTTTTTTCTTATCGGAGTCTCTGACGCTGAAAAATACGTTGCCTTTGGCGGGAAGTGTGTTTCCAGCGGCCATTTGCGATTTCGCAAACGCGATACCGTAATCGTCAGATAGGCCCATCACTTCCCCTGTTGACAGCATTTCGGGGCCTAAGATACTATCGGTTCCGGGGAATTTCAAAAACGGGAACACCGCTTCTTTGACGGAGTAATAATTTCGGCAGACTTCTTTGGTGAAGTCCAGTTCGTCAAGAGTTTTGCCCGTCATTATTTTTGCGGCGAGTTTGGCCAGAGGAACGCCGATGGCTTTGCTGACAAACGGGATAGTTCTCGATGCCCGTGGATTTACCTCCAGTATGTAAAGCACTTCATTCTTTACGGCAAACTGAATATTAATCAGACCTTTCACTTTGAGCGAAAGGGCGAGAAGTTTTGTCTGGCGTTCAATTTCGTGAAGGATTTTTTTGCTCAGTGATACCGACGGAAGAGAGCAAGCACTGTCGCCGGAATGGACACCGGCCTCTTCGATATGCTCCATTATACCGCCGATTACGACTTTTTTGCCGTCACAGATGGCATCGACATCGAGTTCCGCGGCATCGTCAAGAAATTTATCTATAAGAATCGGATGGCTCGGCGGAAGCGTCAATGGCTTTTTTAACGCAGTCTTCGAGGGATTTCTGGTCATATACGACATCCATCGCCCGCCCGCCAAGCACAAACGAAGGACGAATCAGCACAGGATAGCCCAGTTTATTTACTATCCGCAGTGTTTCCGCATAGGTCATAGCCGTGCCGCTTTCAGGCTGACGCAGTTTAAGCTTATTCGACAAGTTTATTAAAGCGTTTGCGGTCTTCGGCGATATCGATGCTGTCAGGAGAAGTTCCTATTATTTTTACTCCTGCTTTTTCGAGCGGAACCGCGAGTTTAAGAGGTGTCTGGCCGCCGAACTGTACGATTACACCATCCGGTTTTTCTTTTTCCACAATTGACATCACATCTTCGAATGTCAGCGGCTCGAAATAAAGCCTGTCGGAAGTGTCGTAATCAGTGCTGACGGTTTCCGGGTTGCAGTTTACCATAATCGATTCGATGCCAATTTCTTTAAGCGCAAAGGCCGCATGAACGCAGCAGTAATCGAACTCGATACCCTGACCTATACGGTTGGGACCGCCGCCGAGTATAATAACCTTGCGGCGGCTTGGTAGGATTTGCTTCGCATTGGCTTTCGTAAGTCGAATAGAGGTAGGGGGTGCTTGCCTCGAATTCCGCGCCGCAGGTATCAACGGTTTTATAAACGGCATTTATACCGAGTTTGTTGCGATGAGCTCGAAATTGCGGTTCACTGACATTAAAGACCGAAGCGAGATACTTGTCGCTGAAACCGTATTTTTTGGCTTGGCGTCATAAACGAGCGGTTGAATTTTTCAAGCGTGCAGGATTTTATCTTTTCCTCAAATCGGACAATGTCCTTTATGTTATTAAGAAACCACGGATCGATTTTTGTAAGGCTGAAAATTTCTTCCACAGACATTTTCCTGCGAATGGCCTCGGCGACATACCAGACTTTATCCCAGCAGTTTGTTCGCAGTTTATCCTTAAGTTTAGGCAGTCGTAATTTCGCTGTCAATATGCCTGGCGTCGAGCGAATACCGGTCGATTTCGAGCGAGCGGATGGCCTTTTGGAAAGCTTCCTTGAATGTTCGGCCTATCGCCATTGCTTCGCCGACGGACTTCATCTGGACAGTCAGTTCGGGCCGGGTATTGGGAAATTTTTCAAATGTAAAACGCGGCCATTTGACAACGCAATAGTCGATCGTCGGCTCAAAGCACGCGGGCGTCTTTTTTGTTATGTCGTTGGGAATTTCATCGAGAGTATAACCGACCGCAAGCAGGGAGGCTATCTTTGCAATTGGAAAACCGGTGGCTTTGGACGCCAGCGCGGAACTTCGTGATACGCGGGGGTTCATTTCAATAACATAGAGTTTCCCATTTTTGGGATTGACGGCGAACTGAATATTCGAACCGCCCGTTTCAACGCCTATCGCTCTTATGATTTTGATGGCGGCATCTCGCATTATCTGGTATTCTTTGTCGGTCAGTGTCTGTGCCGGTGCGACTGTGATGCTGTCGCCGGTGTGAATGCCCATCGGGTCGAAATTTTCGATGGAACATACGATAACTACGTTGTCTTTGTGGTCCCTCATCACTTCCAGTTCGTATTCTTTCCAGCCGACAACAGATTCCTCGATAAGAACTTCGCTCTTTGGGCTTAAATTAAGCCCCCACAGAACGAACTCTTTATATTCTTCCATGTTGTAGGCGACGTTTCCGCCCATTCCGCCCAGAGTATAAGAAGGTCGAATGATAACAGGAAAGCCAAGCTTCCTTACGATTTCTTCGGCATCTTCCCAGCAATGGGCGTAGCCGCTTTGCGGTACGTCGAGGCCGCAGTCTAAAATAGTCTTCTTAAAGAGGTCTCGTTCTTCCGCCGTTTAATTGAGGCGAGATTTGCGCCAAGCAGTTTGACATTATATTTTTTCAGCACACCATTTTCCGCCAGGGCAACAGCCGTATTAAGTCCCGTCTGCCCGCCAAGCGTTGGCAAAAGGCTGTCAGGTCTTTCCTTGCGTATTATTATCTCCACCATCTCAGGAGTTATGGGCTCGATGTAAGTTCTATCCGCCATCTCAGGGTCTGTCATAATTGTAGCCGGGTTGCTGTTGACGAGCACAACTTTGTATCCCTGCTGTCTGAGAACTTTACAGGCCTGAGCGCCGGAATAATCAAACTCGCAACCTTGGCCTATAACGATAGGGCCTGAACCTATTATTAATATTTTATGAATATCTTTACGTTTCGGCATTTTCCTGTTTCTTTCAACTCCTTACGAAAAAATGTCGCTGTTTATCGTATTACGGACATAACTGTTTTCCAGCCCGGGAATTTTTACCGGAGCATTATAAAGATAAATATCAGTATTGCCAGCTAAATAATCTGCCAAAGTATCGAGATACGCTTCATGGGCGACGAATCATTTTTCGCTTAACCATTGGTCGATAGCTGCCGCTGCGCATCGTCCGCTATCGATAGCGCGAACAACCAGGGATGCGCCGCTTACGGTATCGCCTGTGGCGAATACTCGCGGATTGCTGGTCTGATAATTTTCCACTGATACGTTGCCGAGTTTATCCGATCGCAAATCAAGGCCTTGAACAAGTCCTTCGTGAACAACGTGTGTAAAACCCAGTGCCAGAATCACCATATCGGTTTTAAGAATAAAATCGGTACCCGGCAGCTCTTTTAATTTCCAGCCGTCTGCCTTTTTTTCCCATTCCACCTCGCAGCAGTGTAATTCTTCAAGTTTGATTCCTGCGCCGCCTGAGAATTTTTTGGTCATTATGCTCCACCGCCGTTCGCATCCTTCCTCATGCGATGAGGACGTTCTCATAATTCGCGGCCACATAGGCCACGGAGTATCCGAAGGACGCTCTTCCGGCGGCTTGGGCAAAATCTCGAACTGATATATTTTCTTTGCGTTCTGCCTGCGGGCTGTTCCAACACAATCGCTGCCTGTATCACCACCGCCTATTACGACTACAACCTTGTCCTTAGCGGTGATTCCCGGTGAGTCATCTGCAGCCTCGCCCGTGTTATACTTATTCTGCGCGGTCAGATAATCCATCGCGAATAAAATATTTTCGCATCCTCTGCCCGGAACATTCAGGTCTCGCGGCTCTCCTGCCCCCATCGCCAGGCAGATACCGTCAAACATCTTCTGCAGATACCTTGCGGATATGTCCTCTCCTGCGCAAAGGCCGGTCTGAAACTCGACGCCTTCAGATGCCAGTTGCTGTAATCTGCGGTCTATAACGCGTTTCTCGAGTTTGAAATCCGGAATACCGTAACGCAGCAGGCCTCCCGGCCGTTCACTTTTTTCAAAGACAACTACATCATGTCCCAGCCTTGCCAATTGCTGCGCGGCGGCCAAACCAGCCGGCCCTGAACCTATTACCGCAACACGTTTGCCTGTGCGGCGGGCTGCTCGCAAAGGTTTAATCCAGCCCTGTTCGAATCCCCGCTCGACAATCTGAAATTCGATATGTCTTATTAGAACAGGTTTGTCGCTGATGGATAACGTACACGCCGATTCGCACGGAGCGGGGCATACCCTGCCTGTGATTTCCGGAAAATTGTTTGTTAAATGTAAAAGCTCACACGCGTCTCGCCATTTGCCCGTGTAAATAAGGTCATTAAGGTCCGGTATCGAGTTTCGCAGAGGACACCCGAAAGCGTGGCAAAAAGGTATTCCGCAATCCATGCACCTTGCTGTTTGTTCGTGAATCTGTTCTGGCGTAAGAGGAAGGTCAACTTCCTTGAAATCATGTATCCTTTGCTCTACGGGACGATGCGCGACTTCTTCTCGTTTATATTTCAAAAAACCTTTTATCTCACCCATGGAACACCTCTTCTGTCGCGGGAGTAGTTTCAGTGTCCCGCTGTTCTGCCGCTCGCATTTTCTGCAGCGCTCTTGCGTAATCTATAGGTATAACTTTCACAAATTTGCCTACCATATCAGGCCATGCGTTAAGAATCTGCTGCGCGCGGGCGCTTTTAGTCCATTTCAAATGACGCTGAATCAATTCGTATAACAAATCTTTATCCGCCTGCTTCCAGACGCTTTCCAGTTCAACCATATCGAGATTGCACATCGTATCGAACAACTGTGCCTCATCGAGTACATAAGCCATACCTCCGCTCATCCCCGCGGCAAAGTTGCATCCTGTTTTTCCCAGCACCACAACCAGTCCGCCGGTCATATATTCGCAGCAGTGGTCGCCTACACCTTCAACAACCGCCGAAACGCCGCTGTTTCGTACGGCAAATCTTTCACCCGCCATTCCGTTGATAAACACCTCGCCGGATGTCGCGCCGTAAAGAACGGTATTACCTACGATAATATTCTCATGTGCGGTAAAGGGCGAACATTCAGGAGTCTGAATAACTATTCGTCCGCCTGACAGACCTTTGCCCACGTAATCGTTGCTCTGGCCGATAAGTCTCAGCGTTACACCTGGCGCAGAAATGCGCCGAAGCTCTGGCCCGCCGAACCTCTGAAAACAATTTCCAGTGTGTTGTCCGGCAAGCCCCTGCTGACCATGAGTTTTATTTATGTAATTACTCAGAATTGTCCCCACGGTTCGATTAACATTTCTGATTGGCATTTCAATCGAAGTCTTTTTCTTTGCGTCAATGGCAGGTTTTAATTTTTTCAAAAGTTCCCAGTCCACATGGTCATTGAGTTTATTTACCTGGGCGTTAATCCTTCTTTTTGCTCCGTTATCAGTTGACTTTAACTGGTAAAATATGGCTGAGAAATCCAGACCTTTTGTTTTCCAGTGACTTATAGCCTTATTCATCCCAAGCAGCTCGACTTTGCCAATCATATCATCGAATTTTTTAAATCCGAGTTGCGACATAATCTGCCGCGCCTCCTCGGCTACGAATAGCATAAACCGTTCGATATATTCCGGCTTTCCGGCAAATCGCTTTCGCAGTTCAGGGTCCTGCGTGCCTATCCCGAAGGGACATGCTCCCTCGTGGCATTTGCGCAGCAGCGTACAGCCCAGTGTTACAAGAGCGGCAGTCCCAAATCCGAACCGCTCCGCTCCCAGTAATGCCGCGATAACAATATCTCTGCCGGTTTTCATCTGACCATCCGCCTGTACGCTGATTCTGTCACGCAGGTTGTTCATTACCAGCACCTGTTGAGTTTCGGCCAGCACCCAGTTCCCACGGACAGCCGGTATGTTTGATTGAGGATAGCGGACTTGCGCCTGTGCCGCCGTCGTGACCGCTTATAAGAACTTCGTCGGCGTTGCCTTTTGCGACACCCGCCGCGATTGTACCCACGCCGACTTCAGCAACCAACTTGACCGAAACTTTTACTCCGGGATTGCTGCATTTGAGGTCATATATTAGCTGCGCCAAATCCTCAATGGAATATATATCGTGATGTGGCGGAGGCGATATTAGCGTTACGCCGGGCGTTGAATACCGCAGTCGTGGCGATTTCCTCGTGTTACTTTATGTCCGGGCAATTGCCCGCCCTCGCCGGGTTTTGCGCCCTGAGCTATTTTTATCTGAAGCTCTTTCGCATGAGCCAGATAATTTATTGTTACGCCGAATCTTCCGCTGGCGACCTGTTTTATCGCGCAGTTTCTTGAATCGCCGTTTGGCTTCTGGCATGTATCGTGCCGGGTCTTCGCCGCCTTCGCCGGTATTGCTCATCCCGCCTATCCGGTTCATCGCGATCGCCAGGCATTCGTGTGTCTCTTTGCTGATTGAGCCGTGACTCATCGCGCCGGTGCAGAATCGTTTGACAATTTCACTGGCCGGTTCAACCTCTTCAATCGGCACAGGCTTGCCCGGGTACAAATTCAAACAATCCCCGCAGCGTACATAGTTTTTCTGACTGGTCATTTATCGCTTTTGCATAATCAGCATAAGCTTTCGGCATCATTATATTTTACTGCTTGCTGAAGCTGCGATACCGTTGTCGGATTCCAGAGATGATACTTCGCCATCGTGCCTGAATTGATATTCTCCGCCAAAATCCAGTCCAAGCGCCCCGGCGGGACGCTGCTCGAAACCGGATTTGTGACGCGCAATCGCCTCCTGCGCAATTTCCTCAAGACCGATTCCGCCGATTCGTGAGCTTGTCCCTGTAAAATATTCATCTACAAGGTCATGGCTTAACCCGATCGCCTCGAATAACTGCGCGCCGATGATAACTGCGAAGCGTCGATATTCCCATTTTGCTCATCGTCTTGAGAATGCCTTTTTTGACCGCAGCGATATAATTATCCGCTATCTGTGTCGGATCCATTTTTGCCGGGAAACTGTCCTTGTCGATGCAGTTCATCGAGCGCTTCGAACGCCAGGTACGGATTTACCGCGTTTGCTCCGAAACCGCATAAAAGACAAAAATGCATTACCTCTCTCGGCTCGCCGCTTTCGACAATCAAGCCTGCTTCGCCGCGAAGTCCCTTTTCAAGCAAACCGTGATGCACCGCCGATGTCGCCAGCAGCGACGGAATCGGAGCTTTTGTCTGCGATGACATCACGGTCGCTGATAATTATCAGTGATGCTCCGTCCCTGATCGCTTTTTCAGCGTGACTCAACCAATGTACTCAAGGCCCTTGTTGCAAAGCCTGCTGCCGGCATCTGGTTTGATCAGCGTCAAACACGGCGGAAATTGTTGCAACGCTGAAATCCTCGCGATTCACCGACCGTAGCCGTTCAATGTCTTCATTGGTCAGAATCGGGATGCGGCAGTTTAAGCTGCCGGCAGTGTTCCGGCGTTTCAGCAAGAATATTGCGTTTCTTGCCCGTAAACGACATAAGACTCATCACCAGTCCTTCACGAAGCGGGTCTATCGGAGGATTTGTTACCTGTGCAAAAAGCTGTTTGAAATAATCAAACAACAAGTTTCGGCCTGTCGGAAAGCACCGCCAGAGGAGCATCGTTGCCCATCGAGCCGACCGGCTCCTGACCGTTGACCGCCATCGGCGTTAAAATCATTTTCAGCTCTTCGCGGGTATAACCGAACACCCGCATCCTGCGGAATATTGTTTCAGGGTCGCTCGGCACCAGTTTCGGCGCATCGAACAGCCCCCGCAGCTCAATCCGGTTTTCCTCAAGCCATCGCCGATATGGTCTCTGCCGGGCAATTTTGCTTTTTATTTCATTGTCGGTAATTATCCGGCCTTCGACGGTATCGACCAGGAACATATTGCCCGGCTGAAGCCGCCCTTTTCTGCTTATTTTTTCAGGCGGAAATTCGACAACGCCGGCCTCGCTGGCCATTATCGCCAGACCGTCCGTCGTAACAAAATAGCGGCACGGCCTCAGACCGTTGCGGTCGAGTGTCCCGCCTATAATTCTGCCGTCGGTAAATACCATTGCCGCAGGCCCATCCCACGGTTCCATTATCGAGGAGTGATATTCATAGAACGCGCGTTTGTCAGTGCTGATATGATATTTTGCACCGAATGCCTCCGGAATCATCATCATCATCGAGTGCGGCATGCTTCGGCCTGAACGAACCAAAAGCTCCAGAGCGTTGTCAAAACACGCAGAGTCGCTCGATCTCAGGTGTCAGCACAGGAAGCAAATCAGCTATATTCGTCGCCGAACCGCTCGCTTGACATTTTTGTCTCACGGGCTTGCATATGAATTACGATTGCCGCTGAGCGTATTTATTTCGCCGTTATGCGCTATGCAGCGAAATGGCTGGGCCAAACGCCAGTTTGGAAACGTATTTGTGCTGTATCGCTGATGAACAATCGCCAGGGCGGATTTAAGATTCGTTTTTCCGCCAGGTCGGGATAATACGCGAATAACTGCCACGCCATAAACATACCTTTGTAGCAGATTGTTCTGCACGATAGAGAGGTTATATAAAAATCTCGCCCCTGCTCCCCGAATTTTTCCCTAACAAGCTTTTCAGCCCGCTTGCGCGCCAGGTACAAACGTACCTCCAAGTTCCTCATTTTTCAGTCCTTTTCCATCGATGAAAATCTGCCTGATGGAAGGTTCAGCGGCAAGAGCTATTTTACCCAGGCAGTTATTGGATGTGGGTACCTCCCGCCATCCGATTACACTTTCATTCCATAATGAGTAATCGCACCTTCGAGAATTGCGTCGCACGAACTGTGTATTTTCGAGTTCTGCGAACCAAAAACCATTCCAACGCCATAAGCGAACGGTTCAGGTAGTGAAAATTTAAGCCTTTCGCTCTCCGCAGTAAAAAACTCATGCGGAATTTGAAATAAAATCCCCGCACCGTCGCCAGTAACCTCATCAGCGCCGGCGGCCCCGCGATGGTGCAAATTCAGTAAAATCTGCTTGCCGTATTCAATTATCGAATGGTCATGTTGTCCGTTTATATTGACTACCGCACCTATACCGCAGGAGCCGTGTTCTCGTCTTGCTTCATATAAACCCTGATCGTTCAACTCGATAGTCTCCTCATTTTTTCTATTTATTACACTTCTCTATTATTATACGTCAAAATGCACATTTACGAGCTAACATCCGTCTAATAAATAGTATAAATTAACATCATAGTATTTTATAGTCTTTTGTTTAAAAAGCCCTGAGTTTAAATTTTAAGTCTCAGGGCTTTTGGGACGAATCTTAGTTTACGTTCTGATTCAGCATAAGTTATCTCAGAAATAACATTTCTGCGTAAGTAGGTAGCGGCCATAAATCGGCGTCAACTATCATCTCAAGTTCATCGGCAAACCGTCTTAGTTCCTGCATCGCCGGTATCACGCTGTCACGATATTCCTTTGCCCGTTTGGAAATTTCCGCTATTTTCCCTGCTTTGCCCAATGCCGATTCAAGTGCTCCAATCGCTTGTTGCATCGAGTTTATCAAATCGCATACTTTTAAAAGCAGGGCGTTGTGAGCTTGTGATTTTGCGCCAGATTCACTTACCGTCTTAACGGCTTTGGCTACTTGCCGAGAATAATTTACTACCGCTGGCAATATCTGCCGCTTGGCGATATTAAGCATTGTCAGCCCTTCTATGTTTATTGTCTTGACATAATTTTCGTACAGATATTTCCATCCGGGCGTGCAGTTCAACCTTCGCAAGGACGTTATGTTTTACAAAAAGCGAAACATTTTCTTTGTCCATCATCGTGTTTAAGCGCCTCAACGGTTGAACGCATATTGGGCAAACCTCGTTTTTCCGCTTCTGTTACCCATTCAGCAGTATAGTTGTCGCCATTGTAAATAATACGCCGATGCTCTTTGGCGATCTTCTGCAGAATCTTTTGCGTCGCCGATTTAACATCCTTTGCCTTTTCAAGTTCATCCGCAATTTCACACAGAATATCCGCGACAATTGTATTAAGCACAAACATCGGCCCGGCTGTTGACTGCGAAGAGCCGACCATACGGAATTCGAATTTATTGCCGGTAAAGGCAAAGGCGATGTTCGGTTTCGGTCGGTGCTGTCCTTCGGCAAAGGCGGCAGAGTTGAGACACCGAGTTTCAGTTCGCCGCCCTGTTTCGATGATTTGGCGCTGCCAGCCGCAATCTGTTCGAGAATATCCGTCAACTGCTCGCCGAGGAAAATTGAAACTATCGCCGGAGGCGCTTCATTGGCGCCGAGACGATGTTCGTTGCCCGCATTGGCAACGCTGGCACGAAGCATCTTTGCATATTTGTCCACCGCGCGTATCACGGCACAAAGAATAACAAGGAACACCATGTTGTCATGCGGTGTCTTGCCCGGCTCAAGAGATTGATGCCGTCATCCGTTACCATGCTCCAGTTATTGTGTTTGCCCGAACCGTTCACTCCCGCAAAAGGTTTTTCGTGAAGCAGACATACAAAATCATGCCTCAAAGCTACTTTCTGCATCGTTTCCATCACCACCTGATTATGGTCCGTAGCGACATTGACCGTTGCAAATACCGGCGCCAGTTCATACTGTGCCGGAGCGACTTCATTATGCTGCGTCTTGGCGGAAACGCCCAGTTTCCACAATTCGATATTTACATCGTGCATAAAGCTGCGACTCGTTCGTGAAGAGTACCGAAATAGTGGTCTTCCATTTCCTGTCCGCGAGGCGAAGCGGCGCCAAAAAGCGTTCTGCCCGTCAGGATGAGGTCAAGTCGTTTTTCAAAAAACGAACGGTCCACCAGAAAATATTCCTGTTCCGGCCCCAATGTTGCCATAACTTTTTGTGTAGTTTCATTACCAAGTATCTTTAAGCACCCGTACTGCCTGTTTGTTCAGCGCATCCATCGAACGCAGTAAAGGAGTTTTTTTATCCAGGGCAACACCGGTGTAGGAACAAAACGCACAGGGAATATACAACGCATATTCTTGCCGTTTTCTTTGATAAAAACCGGAGATGTGCAGTCCCATGCCGTATATCCTCTCGCTTCAAAGGTCGCCCGCAGTCCGCCCGATGGAAACGAAGAAGCGTCCGGTTCGCCTTGAATCAATTCTTTGCCGCTGAATTCCATTATAGTTCCGCCATCGGATGTTGGTGAAATGAAAGAGTCATGTTTCTCCGCGGTAAGCCCTGTCATCGGCTGAAACCAGTGACAAAAGTGCGTCGCACCTTTTTCAATCGCCCAGTCTTTCATCGCGTTGGCAATCACATTGGCGACAGCAGAGTCAAGCGGCTGATTGCCGTTGATTGTCTGCTTGAAGGATTTATAAATGTTTTTGGGTAAGCGTTCCCGCATCACTCTCTCATTAAAAACATTTGACCCGAATATTGCTGTTATGGATTCATTAGTTTGGTTCATATTACTTTCTCCAATTTTAAAAAATAAATTTTTTACAATTTTTTCTTTTCTAAGGTCATTCCCGCAAAAGCGGGAATCCACTTTTCTGAAATGGATACCTGCTTTCGCAGGTATGACAAGTCAGTAATTTAAATTAGCCAATTGCGGTTCCGCCTCTTTCACCGGTCCTGATACGGACACACTCGGCTAAATCCAGCACAAAAATTTTCCCGTCTCCCATTTGCCCGGTCTGTAGCTCCCTTTGTAATGGCGTGGATTGTAGGCTCGACAAAATTATCATTGACCGCGATTTCAAGACGAATTTTCCTTAAAAGATTACCTGTCTCTTTCATTCCGCGATAGACTTCAGTAACTCCTTTTTGTCTGCCGTGGCCAAGTACCTCACTGACTGTGATAAGATTAACATCTTCTTTGTATAGTTCCTCTTTTACCTGTTCAAGTCTGTGCGGCTGAATTATAGCGATTATTAGTTTCATAATAGATTTCCTTTCATTAGTCTTATTGATTATTCCAACATTGTATAAGCCCGTTCATTGTGCTGAGTAAGGTCGAGACCTATTGCCTCATCTTCCTCGACGACTCGTACACCAACAATTATATCCACCACTTTGTATATAATCAGCGTTACAATCAACGCGTAAACCGTCGTTACAGCAACCGCGATAAACTGCACCCAAAGCTGACGAGGATTCCCGAAAAACAAACCGTTTGCGCCGCTTTCATTGATTGCTTTGGTGGCGAATAATCCCGTTGCCAAAGCCCCGAAGATACCGCCTATACCATGAACGCCAAAGGCGTCCAATGAATCATCGTAACCGAACTTGTGCTTTAGAAATCCTACCGCGATAAAGCAAAATGCGCTTGCGAGCAAGCCAATCATTATTGCTGAACATGGTCCGACATAACCTGCCGCCGGCGTAATAGCCACTAATCCCGCAACCGCACCGCTTATGGTTCCGAGCATTGTTGGTTTGCCATTAAATATCCAGTCGAGAACGCCCAGCATAATGCTGCCGCCGCCGCCGCTGTATTGGTGGCAATAAAAGCGCTTGCCGCCAGACCATTTGCCCCTAATGCGCTTCCGGCGTTAAATCCGAACCATCCGAACCACAATAACGCTGCTCCCAATGCGCTGAACGGCAGATTATGCGGCGCGGTCGGATGCTTGTCGTAACATTTTCTTTTGCCGATTACGATGGCCGTTACTAATGCCGCGATACCAGCGTTTATATGAACCACCGTTCCGCCTGCGAAATCAAGTGCGCCAAGACTCTTCAACCAGCCGCCATCGCCCCAGACCCAGTGCGCGATTGGGTCGTACACAAATGTCGCCCACAACACCGTAAATATCAAAAAAGCTGAAAATTTCATTCTTTCGGCAAATGCGCCAATAATCAATGCCGGTGTAATCACCGCGAACATCGCCTGGAAAATCATAAATACGCTGTGCGGAATTGTTGAGGCATAAGCAGCATAAGGTTCTGCGCCCACCCCATTTAATCCGAACCATTGTAACCCGCCCCAGAATCCTTTCCCCTGCCCAAACGCGAGACTGTAACCGAACAATACCCATTGCAAACTCAGTACCGCTAACGCTATAAAGCATTGCATAAAAATGCCTAATATATTTTTACGCCTCACAAGACCGCCATAGAAGAACGCTAATCCCGGTGTCATAAGCATCACTAAAGCTGTCGATATAAGCACCCACGCGGTATCTCCGGTGTCAATTTTGACAGAAGCCGCCTGTGATGAAATATTCTCTGCCAATGCCTTAACTGCCGGCAAAACCGCGATGACTAAAGCGATTACTGCTGCCATTCTTCTTTTAGTAAACATCTTTTGTTTCTCCTGAAAATAAGTTGTCTGCTCAAATACATTCAATTCCTTACAGGAGGGTAATATCGCAATAATCGTGCCAGTTTTAAAAAAAACAAAATGCTTTTATATAAGATGTTTATTTACAGAAGGTTACAGCGTTTAATCAAAAAACACTCATAACAAGATACGCGACAAAATTGTTATTTGTTTAAACTTAAAGAACAATTTTGTAAATATTATTAATATCGTTTATCGCAGGCGGCTGATGCACCTCAAGGCGAGGTTGCTGCGGCCTGAAATTGACTTCAGAAGATTTAAGGATATATAATGCTTTGTAGATTTGTCACTTTTCCGTAGCTAAAAGCTTGTCGATACTCCCAAGCCTACCCAGAAATTGTCGCTTTTGGCGGTGTTCATTCGCACATCATCACTGAGCATTGTCGCATAATTTATGCTTGGCTTAATCATCCATTTTCCGTAACAAACAGGCAGCCCCAGCGATAGTGTCAAATCGTTGAATTTTGCATCATCTGCAAGAGCATATCCCTTGTTGTACGCGGAGTTGCCGTATCCAATGCTGGCACCGAGCGCAAGGTCGCAGTAGCACTGCTCATTCCACTTGTGTATCTTTTCAATCGTATGGCCGACGCTGAACTGATAATAAGTCCCCTTGTATTCATCGACATCGCGGTATAACCTGATTGACGGGCTAAACGGCACATTAGTCAGGCTTAGCCCGCCATAAACTTCCGTAGTGCTTTGAAATGTAGTATGCGGAAATGTGTAATAGAGTACACCGACCGAACCGCTCAACCAGTCAATGCCTGGTATTGTATTTGTATAATCGAGCGAGTAGTCGAACTCTGTAAAATTACCGGAATTGTCATTGACATTTGTCCATTCCTGATTGCCCCAGATACTGCCGGTAAAACCGTACTTGCTTAAAGATATTGAAGGCTGAAATACACTGTGGTTGTTCAGGTTTTGGCCTCGCCAGATGTACTTGCTGAAATAATCTGCCGTAAAACCGACGCCAAGCTCATCTGATGCGAAAATATTGGTCGTACACAACAGCAGAACATTTATACCGACAATCAAAAGCCATCTTTTGTTCACAATAATCACCTTTCTGTTTTTAATTGTTAAATATTCCTAACCGCATTTTATATATGCAAAGGATATACCAGAAAAAATATTTTTTCTAAGTCTATGTATTATAATATGATACAGTTTTACCCTTATTGAAATATATCGGCATTTCACCCAATTTATGATTCATATGGCCTGAAAAATGGTTTTATAAATGACTTTTTAAAAGTTGTCCTGATAGAAGCTATTATGTATAACTATTGATTGTGCAATAGGTTATGTCAGGATTGTTCTTGACAAGAAATCCTTATACTACATATTTGTAATTTTGATGATGGTATACGACAATTTTGTAATATAATGTAAATAGGCTAATTTTTTATATAGGAATGTTAAGTTATGACTAATAAAAATCCTGAGTTGTATAATTCGTTATCGCATATACCAAGGCATGCCAGGGAACTGGAAACTCTTTACGGAATAAGTCATGTTCTCGCCAGCGGCAAGCAGCAGAAGAGAGGGCTTGCCGAGGTACTCGCAGCGCTGATGTGGAACTTGGAATGAATAGAGGCACTGTAACGCTTCTTTCACCGGATGGTAAAGAAATTATGATTGAAGTTGTGCATAATTTATCAGAAGAGCATAGTCGTAAAATACGTTATCGGATGGGTGAGGGTGTAACCGGCAAAGTTATGCAGACCGGCAAAGCCATGGTTGTCCCGAAAGTTTCAAAGGAACCGCTCTTTCTGAATCGTTTCGAAAGATGGAACGTTACAAAAGAAGATATAAGTTTTATTTGTGTTCCTATTTCTATCGGGCAGGAAGTAATAGGCGCAATCTCAGTAGATATGCCTTTCAAAGAAACAGAGCCCCTCGATGAGGATTTGCGAGTTCTGAGTATTGTGGCCAGTATGGTTGCAAATGATGTAAGGTCCAGGCGTGAGGCCGCTATTCGGCGACGGGAACTTGAAGATGAAAATCTTCGATTGCGTAACGAGCTTGAAGACAGGTTTCGCCCCGAAAACATTATAGGCAACTCCAGTAATATGCGGGATGTCTATCGGCAGATTTATCAGGTCGCTGCCAGTGATACTACTGTCCTTATTCGCGGCGAATCGGGTACAGGCAAGGAACTGGTTGCTCACGCCGTACATTATTCCAGTCCCCGCGCAAAGGGTTCGTTCATTAAGGTAAACTGTGCCGCGTTAAACGAAAACCTTCTGGAAAGCGAACTTTTCGGCCATGAAAAAGGCGCCTTCACAGGTGCCATACAAAGCCGTAAAGGACGTCTTGAAGAGGCGAACAGGGGAACATTATTTCTCGACGAGATAGGAGATTTCTCAGTAGCCACTCAGGTCAAACTCCTCCGCGTGCTTCAGGAACGCCGATTCGAGCGTGTCGGCAGCAATCTTAGCGTCGAAACTGATGCCAGAATTTTAGTTGCCACCAACCGTGATTTGGAAGAGGCTGTCAGGCAGGGTCTGTTTCGTCAGGACCTCTATTATAGAATTAATGTCTTTCCAATTTTTCTGCCTCCGCTCCGGGCACGCAAAGATGATATTCTTTTGTTAGCGGATTTCTTTGTCGAGAAATATGCCAAAAAGATGAATAGGGATGTTCGCCGAATCAGTACACCGGCAATAAATATGATGGTTGCCTACCACTGGCCCGGCAATGTCCGCGAACTCGAAAACTGCATTGAAAGAGCGGTACTGCTCAGCGATGACGGCGTTATTCATGCCCATCACCTTCCCCCGACACTGCAAACCTCGGATTCATCAGATACCATAGGCACAGGTTCTTTTGAGGAGAAAGTAAATCTGTTTGAACGCGATATAATCATAGACGCCCTGAAACGCTGTAACGGCAATATTGCAGCCGCTGCCCGAGACCTCAAAACCACCCCCAGGATAATCGGGTATAAAGTAAAAGAACTCGGAATCGATTGTAAAAAATATTGTATCAGGAAAGGCTAAAAAATGACTGAATGGGCAAGTACAGGCCTCAAAGGTCTCGATGGAATACTCTGCAATCTTAAAAAGGGCGATAACGTTGTCTGGCAGGTTGACAGCGTGGAGGATTACAGGCATTTCGTTACTCCTTATATAGATAAGGCCATACGGGACAAACGTAAAATCGTCTATATGCGATTCGCCCAGCATGAGCCGCTTATCACCAATCAGCCCAATGTTACCATTTACCATCTGGATGCGACCTCCGGTTTTGAACCTTTTTCCACTCATGTTCACGCCATAATTTCTTTGGCCGGCCCCGAAGCATATTATGTCTTCGATTGTCTTTCCGATTTGCTTTTTGCCTGGGCTACCGACCTGATGATTGGCAATTTCTTTAAGGTTACGTGTCCTTACCTTTTCGAGCTTGATACTATCGCCTATTTTGCGATTTTGCGAAATCATCATTCTTTCAAAACTATCGCCCGCATCCGTGAAACCACGCAGTTGCTGCTGGATGTTTACGATTTCGAAGGCAGTTTATACGTCCATCCCTTGAAAGTCTGGAATCGTTATTCCCCGACTATGTTCCTTCCGCATTTGCAGCAGGGCGAGAATTTTTCACCTCTCGTCAGCAGTATGGACGCCGCCAAACTTTTCTCGCATATCACCGAAAAGGGACTCGACGGCTCAGTGAGAAATCTGGATTATTGGGACCGCCTTTTTATGAATGCGGAGACCCTGTTGACCTTGCCGCGGGATTCTTCGGAAATTAATGAAATGGTTATACAGTTGTGCAGAGTAATGATTGGCAGGGAAAAAAGAATTTCAGAACTTGCCCAGAAAAGTTTCGCTCTTGAAGACCTTCTCAATATCAAGAACAGGCTGATTGGAAGCGGCTTCATCGGTGGTAAAGCTGTGGGAATGCTTTTGGCACAAAAAATCCTCTCCATGGATAATTCCATCGACTGGGGACAAAAATTAGAGCCTCATGATTCGTTTTATGTAGGCTCCGATGTCTTTTACAGCTACATAGTTGAAAACGGCTGGTGGAAACTTCTCATGGAGCAAAAAACAAAAGACGGCTATTTCAAAGTCGCCCCCGTAATGAAAGAAAATCTACTGAGAGGCAAATTTCCGGAGGAGATAAGAGAACGTTTTCGCGAAATGATTGAATATTTTGGCCAGTCTCCGATAATCGTTCGCTCAAGCAGTTTGCTCGAAGACGCTTTCGGAAACGCTTTTGCCGGCAAATATGAAAGCATCTTTCTTGTCAACCAGGGAGACCCCGAACTGCGTTACGCACTTTTTGAAGAGGCAGTCCGAAGAGTGTACGCGAGCACTATGGATGAAGATGCTCTTACGTATCGCCTGCAGAGAAGCCTTGACCAGCAGGATGAACAAATGGCGTTGCTTGTTCAGAGAGTTTCAGGCTCATATAAGAAACACTACTTTTTCCCTGACCTCGCCGGAGTCGGTGCCTCGTATAATACTTTCGTATGGAAACCAAATCTTGACCCCAAAGCCGGTATGATTCGACTTGTTTTCGGACTTGGTACAAGAGCTGTTGACCGCGTCGAAGATGATTATCCTCAAACTATAGCACTTGACCAGCCGCTGCTGCGTCCATATTCTGATGCGGACGATGTTATGAAATTTTCTCAGCATAATATTGACCTGCTCGATACCAAGGAAAATAGCCTCAAAACTGTCGGCGTGCTTGACTTACTCGACCAAAACCTTGATGTAAGGCTGGATTTGATAGCAACCCCTGACCCACAGGCCGAACAGAAAATGAGAGAAATAAGTTCAAAAGCCGCTCATATCTGGATACTTACTTTTGAGAAACTTTTATCTGAAACAGATTTTCCGCAGACTATGCAAAAAATGCTTAAGACTTTGGACAATTATTACAACTATCCTGTCGATGTCGAATTTACCGCCAATTTCACAAAAGACGGCAGGTATAAAATTAATCTTGTGCAATGCAGACCTTTGCAGACCAAAGGATTAAGACCGAACATACAAATACCTGAAAAAATTCAACAGGGGAAAATTCTCTTTCAATCTTACGGCTACACCATGGGCGGAAGCATTTCACAGACCTTGAAAAGAGTTATTTATGTCGAACCGGAGGCATATCTTCAACTGCCGCTCTCGCAAAAATATGATATCGCCAGACTCATTGGGACTCTCAACAGGCAGATAATAAGCAGAGAAGTAAAACCCGCCATTTTGTTTGGGCCGGGAAGATGGGGAACAACTACGCCCAGTCTCGGAGTGCCAGTCAACTTCGCCGAGATTAATAACATAGCGGTATTGGTCGAAATTGCTTATGAGGGCGGTAATTTAATGCCTGAGCTTTCCTTCGGGACGCATTTCTTCCAGGACCTTGTTGAGACTGATATTTTTTACGTCGCCATTTTCCCGCGAACAGAAAATGTGGTATTTAACAAAGACTGGTTTGCCCAAACGCCTAATCTTCTGACAGATTTTGTCCCCCAAAGCGCCAGGTACGCTGATGTTGTTAAAGTTTATGAAACGGAAGCCAGCCAGTTGCAGATTATGTGCGATGTCCTTTCTCAAAGAGTCGTTTGTTTCTTTTCATAAAAATTTTGTACCGCTATACATAAAACACTATACCCTGAAACCTACCCCCTAAACCCTATTTCCAAAAATTTCGAGATATTCTCAATACTTCGCAGCGTTGCTCCCTGATTTTTTATTATTACTTCTCGACCGTTGTGTGCGATTTCACGCGAGAAATCGGGTTCGCTAAGACATTTCTCCAGCATGTCCTGAAGTTCCTTTTTGTCTTTAACCATAATTGCGCCGTTACCAGCCAGCAGTTCATCCACGGTTTGCTTGAAGTTAAATGCGTAAGGCCCGAAAATAGTGCATTTACCCAAAGCGGCCGCTTCCATCATATCCGAGCCGCCCATTGGCACCAGTGACCTGCCAACAAATATCACCGTCGCCAGCGAATAAAATTTCCTCAGGTCGCCCATCGTATCGCCCAGAATTACCGCCTGGTTATCGAGCATTGGTGGCGACGATAATTTTTTTACCTCGCTATAACGAATCAGGGCGAAGCCTTTTTGCTTTATCATCTGTGCAGTCTCGTTGAATCGTTCGGGCTTGCGCGGCACAATTGCAAGACGTAAATCCGAGAAGCGTTTCTGCTGCTGGAGATTGCGGTACGCGTCAAGCAGCAGCGTCTCTTCATCGTCGCCCGTTCCACCCGCGACCCACAATCTTTTACCTTCAAGATTTAACTGTTTGGTTAACTCCGCCGCCCCGTCTATTTTGTCAGCGACTTGAGCGGTATCGTATTTCAGTGACCCAGTAACGACAATATCTTCTTTTTTTACGCCAAGCCCTGCGAATCTTTGAGTATATTCTTCCGTTTGCACAAGTACAAGGCTTAAACCACCAAATATTTTTTTGACAAGAGGCCTTACCTTCTGATACCTCGCAAAACCTCTGTCGCTTATCCTCCCATTGACCACGACAACCGGGACATTCAACTGTTTTGCCACAGTGACAAAATTGGGCCAAACCTCCAGTTCCATCAGCAGGCATGCAGCTGGGCGGATATTCCGAAAATGCGCGATTTATCGTCCATGAAAAATCCAGCGGAAAATAAAATACGCAATGCTCCGGCGAAAAAACCGCTTTCGCCCTGGCAAAACCGGTATCGGTGGTTGTGCTTATAATGATTTCAAAATTACCGAACCTCTTTTCGAGTTCCTTAACGAGCGTTTTGGCGGCGTTGACCTCACCGACACTTACAGCGTGTATCCAGACACATTTTTTTTCGGGGCTTTTGCGAACGATTCTGCCAAAACGGTTCGCCCATCCCCCGCGGTAGCGGTTATATCTGAACATTCGATACAACACAAGCGGGCAAAGTATCGGAACAGCCAGTAAATATAACAGGTTGAGAACGAGCTTCATCTTTATTTCACATCCTGCCAAAACGATATAAATATCCTGAAAACATAAATGATATTAGTATTTCAGCAGGATGTCAAAATAGTTTTGAGGTTTGAGCGTTAAGTTTTGAGCTCGTTGTTCGCTATTTTTAAAACAAGTAGTGCAAAGTTTTCTATGTTCTTTTGTTAAAGCTGTCTGCTGCGGCCCTCGGGCGCGTTTTTTATAAGCAGCTTCACAGCGTGACATTTTCGAACCAATGCTGCGCAAATACCGCAAAATCGAGAAAATCGATAACGCCATCCCTGCCCGTTTGTGGTGCAAAGTCGCAAAGCGGATTCCAGTTGTCCGAAACCGGCGATGAAGTTGCCTGCCACGCCCGCATGAACGCTTCGAGGTCGAGGTAGTTCACCGTTCCGTCTCCGCCCGATGGGGCAATATCGCCGACAATGCTCTGACCCAGATATTCAAAATCGAGAGCTGGATCATCCTGTAAGAATAATCCGCCTCCACGCAGCAGCAGGTTGAAATCCGTAAACATATTCATTCCTATGATTCCATCGAGCGTGCCACCCTCCGGTGAAAAAACATCAAGCAGGACAACCGGCACATTTGTGAATGACAGTCTTTGGCCGAGAGTTGGGATTTTAATCAGGTCGATGTAGAAGCCCGGTGCGATTATCGTGTCGCCGTTTACACCCTCGATTTCCACCTCAAATTCCGGATTATAAATATCCAGAGCTAAACGTGCTGCGATTCTTTTGCCGACAACCGAAATCTGTGCGCCTGTATCCAGCATAAAACGGTCTTTGTCGATAGAGCTTTCACTTCCTTCAAAGATGTCGATGCTGCTCACAAAAAACAGGCTTTGAGACAGGTTTCCAACGATAGTAGAAGGAATGGAGGGAATGTATTCGAAAGTTTCAGGGTCGATGTCATACGCGACGTATTGTACGGAAGCGCCTCCGAGAGGACGCAGTTCCAGCGGAATGGAATTGTTATAAACAGGTATGCATGGGTCATCCTGCTGGTAGAATGTTATTTTTGGTGCCGTGTAACTTTCGCCGCCGCGGCTGACGGTTACAGGCTGGTCGTTACGAAGCGAAGTTGTGTAATATACCGACATAGGCGCACCGATTGCCGTCGCCAGGTCAGGTATGCCCGAGGGGTACTGTCCGACGGCTATTGAGACGTTGGTCTCACCAACAAAGCCTGATGTGTTAGTTACTCGTTCGTCAGGTTCGATGGCTGAAAGGCCGCTGATAAAAATTCCAAGCGGAAATGTAACACTTGCGTCAACTGTGCCGGTAACGCCTGAAATTGGGATGGCATTTGAAGTTACAATATCCGGGTCATGGTTGAAGATGCCGAGTGTCTCCGCGCTGTAGTAACCCAGCAGATTGATACTTGCGCCGCTGTCGAAGATACCGATGGCGTAATCGGTTTCAGGGTCAGAGGCGGTGTAATTGCCGGTTATTGTGGCAGTTGGTGCAGCGACGAATTCATCTGCGTTATGCTTGTCTGTCGTAAGAACAACTATCCACGGCACAAATCCGTCTATGGGAGGCGAATTAACTATTATGGCCGAAAGCTGGCCTGCGGCTTGCACGCTCGGCGATTGTGCCGCTGTCAATCCGGCTGCGTGCATTGTAGTCTGTTTCTTTTGCTTTTCGAGGGTTAATACAGGCTTATCTTTGGGATATTGTATGACTCTTATTCGACCGTTGCCGCTGACTCGCCAGTTGACATCCTCTTTTTGCCAGTTGGGTTCATCTCCTGCCGCGCTGAAAATTAAACATGCGCTCAGGAATAGTGAAAAGAACACAAATTCAGTTCCTTTCTGGCTCTTATCATTTGGCATGTCATCACCCTTACTCAAAAAACGGCAACTTTTCCGTATAAACGAATTATACCATAAAACCGCCCCCGCTGTGTCAGGAAAATTCTAAATTCCCCCCTCCAACCCTTAGATTTCCTGCTTTTTCCGAATATTTTCTGCATTGCGGTATGTTTGTTCTTGAGTTATCTGCCCTAATAACCCCACAGCCAATAATCCGTGAACAGTGCCATATCATATATATCGGTGGTGCCACTTTGGTCGAAGTCCGTATTTCCGCACCAGTCCGGCTCCGTGCAGGAATCCAGCCAGTGCTGTGCAAACAGCGTAAAATCCTTAAAATCGACAATGCAATCCGTGTTTATATCCCCGTACGGCGCAATATCGCAGGTAGCAAGGTAATCTGCGGCCAAAAACGATGGATATATATTGTCCCCAATATCCACAACAGTAAATACGAGGTCGTATGTTCCGGCGTCTTCTTGTGTAAAAATATGCTCGAAATACTGCCAGCCGTCAGTCGAGTTGAAATCTCCTACTTCCGAAACGCTCACTTCCGCGACAATAATATCCGGCAGGTTTGAGTCCAGCGAGGTCTCAAGTATTATTTGAGCGTAATCGTTAAAGTCTAAATAATCATAAGTGCCAAAAAAATAGTACCCTGAAAGTTTTTGGCCGGCACTGAAGGTAACTGTTTGGGAAATTTCCGAGTATGGTGGGTCCGGCTCCATATTGCCTGTAGAAAGTAGAATAAAAGAGTTGCCGTCATAAGGCGTAATCTCGTCTGTAAGCCAGTTTATATTCCGACCGCTGTATATCGACACAGGTATAAAAGAACGGACAACGTCTGCGTAATTAATTACATTCCAGTCCAGCGGTGTATTAAAATCGCCGTTTGGCTCGTACATTTCGAAGCTCGGGTTTAGAATCTCTGAATATACCGTTGTACCAATAACAAACAGCAAAAGAATCGCCCCTGTTATTTTTATAAAGTTACTATTATACATTGCCTCCAGCCTTGTTATTTCAGTCAATTGGCCTAGTTTTAGTATTATACCATTTTACGTCCCGCAAAAACAATAAAATTATCATAATGTTATATGAATAAAAGGCTTATGTACTGAAAAAGCATATTATTCCACGTTCCAAACCTCTAAACATAAGCCCGACCATATATATTAAAGACGTTTCTACAAGGAGTTTTATTACAGAAAAATCTGAATTTTTTCTTATTTTTTGTCAACCGCCCGGTTACCATATCCGTCAGGAGTAACAGATGGAGCAGACTGGGCTAATGCAAAACAGCGATAAAAGCCTGATTGACGCCATGCGGCGAGGCGATTCGGAGGCATTTGGCGAAATTCTCCGACGGCACGGTGGTCTCTGCTCGGATATTTAACCAAATTGTGTGGCAGCAGGGACGGCGCAGAAGACCTTTTCCAGGAAACATTCCGCCGGGTCTATGAAAAACGCGCAACGATTCGCGGTGAAAACTTAAAACCCTGGCTTTACAAAATCGCCACCAACGCAACGATAGACGGATTACGCCGCCCGAATCTTATGCGGAATATATCGCGGAATAAAAAAGACGATTGCGAAACAGACCAAAGTTTGAATGATATAGCTATTGAGGATAATTCTTTGGAACCATCCGGCAACGCATCCAAAAGGGAACAGGCTGAGCACGTCAGGCGGATTATCGCCGAACTGCCCACCAAGCAGCGCACGACCCTCGTTCTGGCGTATTATCAGCAGTTGACTTACACCGAGGTCGCCGATGCGATGGGGTGCAGCGTCGGAACGGTTAAAACACAGATGTCCCGCGCCCTTAGAACGGTTGCCAAAAAATTACCCGTGGCTTTCGGAGACCAGATATGAGCCGTCATCTTACAGAAAAACAATTAATAGATTACCAGTTCAAGCTGGTTCCGGAAAACCAGGCCGACAAAATCGCCGCCCATCTCCAAACCTGCCCCGATTGCCGCCAAAAAGCCGACCTGCTAAAACAAAAATTCACCGCCCTCGATTTACTGCGCGAAGATACCAAACTTTCCGATGACCTGATTTCCCGCGTTGTCTCACGGGCAACCAAACCGGCACCACCAAAAGTAATCACATTCAGAAAATACGCATGGGCAAGCGCTGCCAGTTGCCGTCCTGATTTTCGGCGTTATCTTGGCTGTATCACAATTTACATCGACTGGCAAACGTGAAATTGCGAAAAATCCTTTACCAATTCCCGCCAAACTAAAATCAGCAGGCGAAAGCAAATCAAATATCGTAAATAAACCAATGGCATTGAAGGACAAAAAAGAAAGTAGGGTGGGGTCTTTACCCCACCAGTCCGTCGCGGTTGATGACAAACCACCCTTTGCCCCCGCAAGCGCAATAGAACTCGTCGTCCTGCCGCGGCGCGACAACGTCCAGATTACAATTTACAACTCCGCCGATTTAACCCTCATTCGCGAAAAACGCAGCCTCACCCTCAAACGCGGCTGGAACTGGCTCCAGTTCATGTGGGCAAACACCCTCATCGACCCAACATCCCTCAGCATCGAACCCCAGCAGCAAAAAGACAAAATCACCATCCAGCAGCTCGTCTTCCCAGCCCGCCTCAAAGACCTGGGCCGTTGGCTCATCCGCTCCGAAATAGAGGGCCAGGTGCCTTTCAAAATCACCTACTTCACCAGCGGCCTTTCCTGGCGTGCCTTCTATATGGGAACCCTCACCCCCGATGAACAAAAAATGCGCCTCCAGGCCTACGTCCGCGTTGCCAATAACAGCGGCGAAGATTACGAAAACGCCCAAACCCGCCTGCTCGTAGGAAAAGTCCACCAACTCAACGAAATCGCCACCCTCGCAAAGCGCCAATATCCCTACGACAGCCCAATTAAAACCAGGCACGCCGGCATAGGTGGAGCAGACTACGATGGCTATTTGTACTTTTATGAGGATAATGAAAACGTACCTGTTTTGGGCGACCAGTCGCTTATAAAAAATTCAATTTTAGATTTAAGAGCCTTAAAACCAAAAGAAATTATAAAAGAAGGCCTCTCCGAATATTTTCTTTATACCATCGAAGGCACAGAAACCATCGAGAATACCTGGGCCAAACGTCTCCAGTCTTTCGACGCCCACGATGTCAACATTGACAGCCTCTACAAATACGATGAACAGCGATGGGGCAATCAGACAATAAGATTTATAGCCTTCGCTAACGACAAAGACCACAATCTCGGCCAAACCCCCATCCCCAACGGCAACATGAAAATTTACGCCGCCGCCGACCAGAAGGGCTCCCTCTCATATATCGGCACCACAGACATTAAATACATCCCCGTAAACGAAAAAGTCGAACTAAACCTCGGCCCCGCTCAATTAGTAAAAGTAGAGCCTGTTTTAATGGAATATAAGACAGATAATTACGTTGTTGACGGTAACGGGAATATCTGTACACATGGATATATATATGACCAGAATGGTAATTTGAAAAGTATGTCATTTGGTGGATATGATGAACTCTGCACTTGGAAAATAGGAATTATAAATGCAAGTTATTTGCCTATTGAAGTGGAAATTACCAGGAGTTTTGAAGATTCTTATTGGAATCTGGAGATTAGCGACAAAAACGTGTCTTACCAAAAATACGATGCTAAGCACGCGCGTTTTACAATAAAACTGCCTCCGCAGAGTAAACAAGAATTCACATATAAGGTAACTATTTATCACGGCTGGCGCCGTGAAGCAATGTCTGAAAAGAAAATTTTAAATTAAGGAGTGTAACCATGAATACAAAAAAAATATTAATAACCATTTTATTTTTGTCTGTTGTTGGTGCGGTGCAGGCGCAGGATCAAACTCGTTGCTCTGCCTGAGCGGGCGGCGACGGTGATTCGGCTCGACAATCCGCAGGCCACCCTCATCGAGGAAGAGCGTGTACTAACGCTGCAAAAGGGTCTCAACAAAGTTGACTTCTCCTGGAAAGCCGTCAGTATCGACGAAGATTCTATCCGGCTGACGGTGCTGGACCACCCCGACAAAGTAACCCTCCTCAACGTCAGCTACCCGCCGGGCGAAGCCGCCCTCGTCTGGGAAATCTCCAGCGACAGCGACTACGCCGAAACCGTCCGCATCAGCTACCTGCTCAGCAATATCGACCGGCTCATCACCTACAAAGCCATCGCCGACAAAGCCGAAACCGCCGTTGACCTGACCAGCTTTTTAGTCCTGCGGAATTTTTCCGGCGAAGATTTCGACAAAGCCAAAGTCCTCCTAAATTACGGCCAGGCCTTCGAGCAGGGCATCAACCACGAGGAAACAAAACAAATGCTCTTCCTGACCGCTCCCAAAGTCCCCATCAGAAAAGTCTGGACTTTCGACGCCGAAAAACTCCCCTGGGATGCCTCAAAGCTCGAACAATAAAAACGTCGGCATCCCCGTCAGCTATCGAATCGTAAACGACACCAAAAGCGGCCTCGGAAAATTTGCCCTCTGGGGCGGCAAAGCACGTCTCTTCCAGGATGACGGCCAAAACAGCACAATCTTTCTCGGCGAAGATGTATCCCGCCGCGTCCCCGTCGGTGAAAAAATGGAGCTCTATATCGGCGACAGCCGGGACATTGTGGTAACCCAGAAGAAAATGAAAGATACGCGAATTAATCTGAAAAAGAACGATAGCGGCAACGTCATCCTCTTCGATACCGACGAAATCATTACCGCCAAAATCGAAAACTTCAAAGACTCCCCAGCGACCTTACCATGATACAGCACATCCCCGGCCAATGGGACATGGAAAAATGCACCCTCAACGATAAAAAAATTGAGTACAATAAAAAAGATGCCGGCAATCTCGAATTCGAGATCGAGCTTCTCGCCCGCACCGAAAAAGGCCCCGCGACAAAGCAACTGTTGATGCACTACCACCGCCGCAACGTCCGACAGTAACAATTAAAATAAAACCGTGTCAAACTAAGGAGTCCAAAAAATGAAACGTATAATTTCAATACTAATAATAGCCATAACAATTTCCACTTCGCAGGCCAAAGTTGACTTAGTCACTCTTGCCCACACGCGACACCGTCCAGCTTACAATCTACAATTCCGCCGACATGACCCTCGTCCGCGAAAGCAGGGGCCTGACACTCAAAGAAGGAAAAAACAGCCTCCAGTTCTCCTGGGCCAACACCCTCATCGACCCGACCAGCCTCGAAATGCTGCCCAAGGCCTACGCCGACAAAATCGACATCGCCGAATTAGTTTACCCCGCCCGCGTACAGAATCTCGGCCTCTGGAACATCCAAAGTGCTGTCAGCGGAAAAGTCCCCGTCGAAATTTCATACCTCACCAGCGGCCTTTCCTGGCGCGCTTCTATATGGGAACCCTCACCCAGGACGAAAAAACCATGCGCCTGCAGGGCTATGTCCGCCTGACCAATAACAGCGGCGAAGATTACGAAAACGCCCAAACCCGCCTCATCGTCGGCAAAGTCCACATCCTCGACGAAATCGCAGAACTTGCCCGCAGACAGTATCCCTATGGCCGCCCCGGAGAAGTCGTCCCGCTTGAAGGAGAAGAGCCTCCTGGCATTTCAGGCAGGATGCGAATGGCAAAAAGGAGCATGATGGTAGCAGCTCCGGCTTCGTCGGAATTTGCATACAGACCTAAGCAAATCATAAAAGAAGGCCTCAGCGAATATTTTCTCTACACAATCGAAGGCACCGAAACCGTCTCTAACGGCTGGTCAAAACGCCTCCAAAGCTTCGACATCGCCGACGTCCCCGTAATAAACCTCTACAAATACGAAGAGGAACGTTACGGCCCCAGCGTCCTGCGATTTCTGAGCTTTAAAAACGACAAAAAACACAAACTCGGCCAAACCCCCATCCCCGGCGGCGACATTAAAAGTCTATCGCGGCATCGACGAAAACGCCCATCTCTCCTACGAGGGACAATCCGCCTTCAAGTACATTCCCGTCGATGAGGACGTCGAACTAAATCTCGGCCCCGTATCCGACGTCATCCTCGAATCCAAACTTATGAACTTCGAAACCGACAACTATAAATTTAACAGCCACCACGATATCTCCGGCTGGGATGAAATCAGCACTTTCGCAATCGAAGTTCGCAACACCCGCACCGTTCCTGTAAAAGTAGAAATAAAACGCAACTTCGACACCACATACTGGACCCTCAAAAAAACCGGCGATTTCGGCCAATACGAAAAGTTCGACAAATCCTCAGTAAAATTCACCCTCGAACTGCCCCCCAACACCGTCAAAAAGTTCAATTACACCCTGACAACCCACCGCGGCTCAAGAGAAGAAAACTGGGAAGATTAATTGAAATTTCGGGTTTGTCGTTCACATATTAAATCCATAAGCCCCCGGCTTTATGCCGGGGGTAATTTTTACTAAAAAAACCTGTATTAATCTGCCTGAATCTGTGGAAAATAAAAGTTTTGAGTTTTGAGTTAGAAAAAGTGAGGCGCAATAAAAAAAGCTGGAATCGGTTGTTATTCCAGCTTTTTTAGAGACAGTTCAAAAATATATTTCAAACCTTATCAAAAATCTACAACTGTCTCACGAAACCAAAACAATATAAGAAAGAAAAGACCTAACTTTCATTATTAATTATACACCAGTTTTGGCGTTTTGCAAGAAAAATCTTTAATTTTTTTAAAATTTTTTATTAGCCTTATTTTCCGTGTTTTATGGGTTTCAACACGTTTTTTTGTGAGAAAAACGGGGAAATCGCTGATAATCGGCTTTGAAAGACGCTTCTCGAATTGATATTATTCAAAAAATATGTGTTTTTCGTTAAAAATATTCATATCAGGTAAAAAAACAAAGGGGTGCGGGTATGGATACAAGGAAATTAGCAAGGGGGCAAACTCACAAATGCCCAAATCCTCTCCAAGCTCGGCAATAAATGCAGACTTAGGGCAAATGTCCATGTAACAATAAAAGCGGATGACAAAGTAATTAAAACTACCAATCTTAAGGAAAATGTTGTAGAATTCGACACGCAGGCAGGTAAAAAATATAATATATCAACATAAAATATTAGGATGAGATAAATATGCTGGCAAGGCTGCACAGTGTTACACTTGACGGGATTGACGGCGTTGTCTGTGAGGTTGAGGTTGATGTTGCTCGCGGCGGATTTGAAAAATCCATCGTAGTCGGTCTGCCTGATACTGCTGTCAAGGAAAGCACTGAAAGAGTGAAGAGTGCTATTATCAATTCGGGCTATAAATATCCTAAAACTCAGTCACTCATAAATCTTGCGCCGGCCGATGTGAAAAAGGTTGGGCCAGCCTTTGATTTACCCATTGCCTTGGGGATGCTGATTGGTCAGGGCATGATTAATAGTCCCGTCATAAAGGAATTTGTTATAGCTGGAGAGCTTGCCTTAGATGGCAGGGTCCGGCCTGTCAATGGTGTCTTGAGTATGGCGATGACGGCCTTGGCAAATGGGTTTACGCGGATGATTGTTCCTCTCGAAAATGCCGCCGAAGCCTCTGTTGTAAAGGATATCGAGGTTTATGCCATCGGTTCACTTGCTCAGGCGGTTGGTTTTCTTTCAAATCAATTGCCGCTCGAAACAACATGTATCGATATTAATCAACTGTTCAAAGCGGCATCGTCTTATGAGGTAGATTTTTCCGATGTCAAGGGGCAGGAAAGTGTAAAACGCGCACTAACCATCGCAGCGGCAGGGGGGCATAATATTATGATGATTGGCCCGCCGGGTGCGGGAAAAACGATGCTTGCTCAGAGGCTGGCCACAATTTTACCGCCACTGAGCCTGGCCGAATCGCTTGAAACAACACGAATATATTCTTCGGTCGGCCTGCTCGGCAGGAACAAACCATTATTGGCGACAAGACCTGTCCGGATGCCTCATCATACCGCCAGCGGTCCGGCGCTTGTGGGCGGAGGCTCAAATCCCAGGCCTGGAGAACTTTCGCTGTCGCACTTCGGTATTTTATTTCTCGATGAGTTTGCTGAATTTCCGCGGCATGTTCTTGAAATGATTCGCCAGCCGCTCGAGGACGGTTTTGTCGCGATTTCGAGGGCAAAAGGCACAATTCGTTTTCCGGCGCAGTTTATGCTCATAGCAGCGATGAACCCGTGTCCATGCGGCTATTTCGGCAGCAGCATAAGAAAGTGCAGATGTACGCCAAATCAGATTGAAAGGTACATATCCAGAATATCCGGCCCGCTGGTTGACAGAATTGATATTCATATCGAGGTTCCCTCAGTCAATTTTCAGAAACTGCGTTCAAAATCCAGCGAACTCGATTCCGCCGCGATAAGAAATGATGTTGTCAACGCAAGAGAAATTCAGGTCAAACGCTTTGGTGATGGGAAGATTATGACCAATGCCAAAATGAGTCACAAGCAGGTTGAGAAATACTGTCCGCTCGATTCATCCTGTGAATTGCTGCTTAAACAGGCAATGACTGAATTCGGCTTAAGCGCAGAGCCCACGATAAAATCTGCAAACTTGCCCGCACCATCGCCGACCTCGCCGGCGCCGCAAATATCCATTCCGAACACATTGCCGAAGCGATAAGTTACCGAAAACTCGACAGGCAGCTTTAAATTAATATAACTTATTACCTGCTGGAGTGCGTTCGGACTCGGTATTTATGGGACGCGAAAATTTCAAATATAGCTCAATTTGAATAACAGGGAATTATTATTTATACTTTATTCTGATGTCTAAAGTGAAAAAAATATTTCTTGTTTTAGCGATGGTGTTGTGTGTCGCCGGCGCTGTGGGGTTTAGCTGGGTTCTTTCAGAGCAAAAGAAAGAAAAGCTGTTGCTGCGCCAGGAGCAGGAAAAGCTTGGTACTAAATATGTCAAATTGAACGAATTGCTCAGCGGCGATATTAATATTGGGACCTTTGCCACTGAAGTTTCCAGAGAAAACATGCAGGAAGAACCTGTCAAATATCAGGAAAAAAAGGTGGCAGTAAGGTCGGATATTCTTACCGCATCTATCACATGTGCAGCTATGGGATTAACGATTTCTGTCGGCTGGTTATTATTATTTATTGTTCATGGTGTTTCGGAATTGTTAAAGCGAATAAGATTATTTTTTATCAGTAAATTCGGACATCAGAAAAAAGAGGGAGATAATCAGCTGATTGAGGCCGGTAGTGAAAAAGACGAAAGTATTTCACAAACTAGTAAAACGGATAGATTGGTCAGGGCCAAGGGCAATTTTATAACACAAAACGAACTGTACCCGCATTGCCGGGATAAAGAGAGTGAAAAAATTGATATGCTTTATTGTGATGAAAAATCGTTCGCTCCTGAAGAACAGACAAACGAAGCAGCGGATTTTGCGGGCATAAATGTAAAACGGTTTGACCGGTTGGAGCAGAATATTCGCAAAACGATATTGTCGGATTATCATCAAAACGTCTTGAGAGTGGAAAGTTCGCTGAAAGCTCAAAATGAAAACCTTGAAAAGCAGGTATCTGAGGTCAGGCAGATGGCTAAAACCATTAAAGAAGCCGCGACCGGTAATTCTGAGCCTGTTAAAAACACCCTCGACGAACTTACTAAGCAGGTTTCCGCGATTCGCGAATACGCCTCTTTCCAGCAGGACAGAATTAAAAAACTTCAGGAAGGCTATGACTGGAATATAATAAGAACGTTTTGCCTCAGGGTTATTCGCTGCATCGACAATCTCGAAAATCGCATATCAACGCTGTCTGTGCAGGGGCGTGACACAACAGACCTTGAGGAAATAAAGGACGAACTGATTTTTGCTCTCGAATCCAGCGGTGTTGAACCGTTCAAGCCGGAAGTCAACAGCGATTTCAGCGGCAAGGAGAAGATTGCCGAAGTCGTTAAGGACAGGGCATATACGGACAACGCCGGGGTGAAAGGTAAAATAGCGGAGGTTGTAAGGCCCGGTTATCAATATGTTATTGATGATGGGAATGTCAAGGTGGTCCGTATGGCACAGGTAAGATTATTTTGTTAGATATTTAAAAGGAGGCATAATAGATGCTTTGCCGTAAACAAACAAATATAGCTGGTATAGACCTCGGAACAACTTTTTCCGCGGTGGCAGTTCTTAATGCTATCGGAAAGCCGGAGATAGTGCCGAATGCTGATGGCGAAAGAACTACTCCTTCGGCTATTTATTTCGATGAAGAAGACTCAAATACGGTAAGAGTGGGTATCGAGGCTCTTAATTCACGATACCTCAATACGAAAAGGTCTGTCCGCTGGATAAAGCGCCACATGGGAGATAAAAATTATTGTATAAATATCGATGGAAAAGACTGGACTCCTGTAGAATTATCCAGCCTGATTCTGAAAAAACTCAAACAGGAATGCCAGACTGAAAATGGGCCAATAAACGACGTTGTTATTTCCGTTCCAGCGCATTTTGACGAGGTTCGCCGAAAAGCCACGATGGACGCCGGCACAATGGCCGGCCTCAATGTCATTGGTATAGTCAACGAGCCGGTAGCCGCGGCCTTATGTTATGCCAACACATGTCAGATTTCCGGAAAGGTGCTGGTGTATGACCTCGGCGGTGGAACTTTCGACTTAACAATAATGAACGTTAAAGGACAGCAGATGGATATTATCTGCTCGCAGGGCGAACATGCCCTCGGCGGCATCGACTTTGACAAAAAAATAGTGGAGATGCTCGAACAGAGTTATAGAAACGAGTTGGGCAGTGAGCTGATTCGCTCCGAAGAGGACCGGGCAAAATATGAAGACGAGGCCGAGGATATTAAAAAGACGCTGTCAAGACGTCCTGTGGCGAGAAAAATGTTATATGGTTCGGCGGGAAGTATTCGTGTGGAAATTACACGCGAGGCGTTCGAGCAGGCTATTTCGGCGCTGATAGGCCGTACGGACATGCTCATGGAAACGGCCCTTGATGAAGCGGGGCTTAAACCCTCTGATATAGACAAGGTAATCTTGTCAGGCGGAAGCACCAGAATCCCATTGGTGCATAGACATCTTGAGAAAATGTTTGGATTCCCTCCTGAAACTGCGGTTAATGTTGATGAATGCGTGGCGCTGGGAGCGGCTTTGCATGCGGGCTTAACAATGCAGAGAGAAAAACCCGAAGAACTGTCGGATGGAATTTCCGGCGGACTCAAAGATATTAAACTGACAGATGTCTGCAATCACAGTTATGGCACAATCTGTGCGCCAATCGATAAGGAAACAGGCAAACACGTAATCAAGAACCATATAATTTTGAAAAAAAATACCCCGCTGCCCTGTGAAGTATCTGAAATGTTTTATACGATGTCACAGGGGCAGACTGAGTTAAAGGTAATTGTAACACAGGGTGAGGATACGGCCATAGAGTATGTAAATAAAATTGCGACACACATACTGAAGCTCCCGCCGAACAGGCCCGCGGAATGCCCCATTAAGGTAACTTATGGCTATGACGTAAATCAAAGAATGCACTGTAAATTCGAAGACCTCGAATCTGGGAAAATTCTTCAGGTAGAGTTATCACTCGACCAGAACGGCGAAGTATCGCAAAGCGATATAAAGGAACAGGCCAATCAGCTTGAAGGCGCTAACGGTCGAATAGATATTTCCGCAGGCGGATAAATGAGCGATATTGTTACCCCAGTTTTAGTTTTAATTGCAGCGGCGATGGCAGCGGCTGTTGTTCAGGTAATTAAAGAGTACAGGTATTTTGCCAACTCGAAATTGTTCATTCAGCAAAGCCCACAATCTTGTATTCAGCCCAAACTGAAAGAGCTTAATTGTCGTGTCAGACTGATAAAAGACAGGAAAGATGATACGACTTTAGATAGTTTCAGTCTTGAAATCTGCGGCACTATTCACGCATCAGGCGGATGTGAGTCTACAATCGTAAATATATCTATTGCCGATATTACCAGGGGGATGCAAAAAGCCATCCCGATATGTACGCCCATCGAGAAGTGGCAAATTAAAAATTCGCAGAATTTCTGCTATACCGCCAAACTGGGAAGACTTCCCGATGGCGATACCGTCTTATCAGATTGGGCGCCAATTGCCAAAATACCTGCTGGCTGCCTGATATTTCCGCGAAAAGGAATAATATATTTAAGGTTCATAACATCATTATCTTCTCAGGATGGCGAGGAACTTGCTTGTGCGGCATACAATTTTATCTACAAAAATACCTCACCAGGGCATGCCGAATCAGAGATGAATATTAAACAGGCAAACAATAAAGCTGTTTTACTTGCCTTTGCGACAGCGGCGGCGGATGGGAAAATATCCAATCGCGAATCTAAAATTATACAAAACTGGACAAAAAATAATATCGCTGCGTCTCAATGGCATAATAAAATCAGGAACAAATTTTATAAGCTTTTAGGCCGGGTCATCGCTTACAATGCGTTCTATGGTTATCAGATTTGCCAGAGAATCGCAAAGACCACACCTCTTAAAGTTCGCTGTAATATCTTGGACTTTTGTCTGCATGTCGCCTGTGCAGACGGAATTACCTCGGATAAGCAGTTAACTCTGTTGAAAAATTTAGCCGACTGGATGGGAATTCATCGGGAGAAGTTTCGCACCATGGTTGAAAATATTCTTCCTGTAAGCGTATATGAGGCAGCAGACCTGGAAATCAGTCTGGGCATCACTTTGGATATGGATAAAGACCAGATTTGCCGCCAACTGAGTAAAGAGTACCGCAAATGGAATGCCAGAGTAACCAACCGCAATCGTCAAATTGAAACTCAGGCCGAGCAAATGCTTAAATTGATTGCCGATATAAGAAATCAATACGCGTAAAAAATGTGAAGCATCGTCCGTGAAATGTATCTCGTCTCTATTCCTTATTTTTCTCTTTGTTTTTTCTTAAATCTTTCGTTGCACTCCAAATAAAAGAAGCCCCTAATATAACCAGCGTAATACCTAATATAATATTAATAATACGATCAAGGCTTAACGATTTTATAATGGGAGCGAAAATCCAAAGGATACCGCCTGCTATAAATAAAACTCCAAGAAACATTTGCTTCCCGTCAATCTGCGATTTTATCTTAGACATATCATATCACTTAACATTTGTAAGGTCTTTGGTCAATTAAAAATTGGAAAAACGATATGGAAAACGTAAAGCGTATCTTGCGAAAGAGTATTTTCGAGATACGAATACTGAGATACATGAAACGAATTATCTCCGCGAACTCTGCGACTTTGGCGGTAAATACGCGGGTTAAGAGTTTCGCAAATGACGGTTTACTATTTTTGGGCTTTCTTTTCTTTCTTTACTTTGGGCGGTTTTTCTTTTTTCTCTTTTGGTTTTTTAGGTGCTTTTTCACCGCTCATCATATACGCAACGCCGACAATCGCAAGAGAGGCAACTGCCATGCCAATCATGATATACCAGATTATGTCGCGAACCTTTTCGAGTATTGCAGGGGTTACACTACTGAAACTGGCTATCACCACTATTGCTGTATAAACAACCGCGAGAATTGGTATAAACATCATAATGCCCATAGCGTTGCTGATAGTGTCCGGCTCCGGTTCTATATAACCCTGGGGTAATATAGCGGCAGCCTCCAGAGATGCCTGCGGTGTTTCCGCAAGCATTTGCTCAGCGTCCGCGGGCATTTCCATAACAGAACTCGGCTCTGCAACGGCCTCTTTGCCGTTTTTGCCGGCGGGGGTATAAATCTCGTCGAGAATACCGCCAAGAGAAGTATCATCGGCCTGAAGAGACAAGTCAAGTAATCCAGAGCCGCTGCCGAATGTATCCAGGTTTACATCCTCTTCTATTTCTTCCAGCGAAGGTTCACCTGCAGCGGGCGTTGCTGAAGCCGAAAGACCTTTGGTTTTTTCCTTCAGGTCTTCCGTAAAGGCAGGCATTGCTGTAGTTTCAGCTTTGAGAGTTTCCTCGGGAATTTCAATTTTTGAGGTTGATTCGCTGCTTAATTTTATTTCGTTTTTGGTTTCCTCGAGTATGCCCAGGTCGTGTTCGCCCATGACAGTGTCAGCCTCGGACATTTCACTCTCTATAGCGGGTTGTTGAGTTGTTTCCGCCGCAAGAGAAATCTCGATTTCTTCTTCCGGTTTTTCTTCTGGCTTTGCTTGTTCGGCAGGAGATTCAGCGGTTTTTTTCACTATTAAAGCATCGACCTCGTCAATTTTAAAAAGCAAGTTAGCGCCATCGCGAAACTCACGCAGTTTGCCGGCGTGGACTATTTCTTTTATTTCCGACTCCGTCTTTTTTAGCTTTTCGACAACTTCCTTTAATGAATAAAACATACCAGCCATAAGTTATTCTCCTTTAAGCCGATTCATATAAATAATCTTCGGCTTGTTTGAAATCACCTTTCTCCTGCACTACTTTTCCAAACGCACATTGTTCGCGTCAGTGTTTTGCGGAGCGTTTGCATCTGCAATCACCGGTTTTATCTGCTGCTGACCGAGCTTTTCCAGCAAAGCCTTTATTTGTTCGGGCTTTGGTTCAGCCGTATTATACTGCTCAAGCTGCCTGTCATACCGCCAGCTTCTTGCCGCTAAAAGTTTCAATCTTCCCGCCGATTGTGGCACGGTTGTCCAGCTCATAAATCCACAATGTTTGAGCGGCAGTATCCATCATCGCAATACCGTAGCGGTCACGGTCTATCATAAGCGGGATAACCTGGACGCTGCCATCGCTTAACCGTACAAATTCCGCCTGGGCTTTTGCCGGGCTGTACATCTTACCCAATATAGAAAGGCACAACACGCCGATAACACACAGCGATAACAGCAACCACCGCTTTTCGGTTTGCGATATCATAGTTTCCATTTAATACACGTGTTTTTTACAGCTAAATAGCTGTCTATACTGATATTATACATAACCGACACCGGTTTTGCAAGCCTTTTTTCCGCTGAAAACGCGGTAACTCAGGATAATAAAATAACTTAAAAAACTTATCGGCAGGATGATTTTATTGCATTAGCCGGAAATTTCGTATAGAATGCTCCGATGTTACGGGGTGTAGCTCAGTTTGGCTACAGCGCCTGGTTTGGGACCAGGAGGCCGTAGGTTCGAATCCTATCACCCCGAGTGCCTTAAGTCTTTCCAGCAAAAATAGTTACAATTTAGGCTCTTGCATGCCGTTAATCAAAAATAGGCTCAAAACGTGAAAAAGCGTAAATCTTCAGTCAACTGCCAGCGGCCTGCCAGTTAATAGGCTTTTTTTGAATACATTTTTTTAACCAACAAACAATAAAACGTGCTGTTTGTAAGGCTATTTTTAAATACAAATTAAGTGCCATAAACAACAAATTGGAAAAAAGGCATGGCGGCCTCAATAGCCGCCACGCTTTTTTGGTTCTAATCTTCACCAAAAACAGAATTTTGTTCAGCCAGGAGTTTTTATTCTGCATCAATGCTGCACAAATTCTACCGCATCGGAGCGTAGATATCCTTGGCCGTTGCTCTGATTGGTAATAGTGTAGGTACTCTGACCTGTAAAGCTGTGATTTCCAAGTAAAACCCAGCCCGAACTGCCGGTTGTGTAATTCACATAATCGACATCGGTTCCGCCAGAATACGTTGTAGAAATTTTGGCATTGGGATCCGAATTAGCATTCTGAATCTTGTAGATATAAACGTCATAGGTGCCTGACTTGGGGCAAATAAATGTCCACTGGGCTTTTGCCTGCTGTTCCTGACCACCTTGTCGATGAACCATTATAACCCGTAATGCCGCTGTCGTTAAATTGACCTGATACCTCCGTATAAGTTTGTGAGTTATTGGTATTGTCGATAACAACCGTGTTGCCGGAGATACTGTAGTGAGATGTTGTTGCTGTATCAATTTTCAGCCCTTTATACACATTCTCAAAGAGGTTATCTGAAATGGTGACAATATTAGTGTCATAAACATTAATCGAAGGGTAGGTACTGCTCGTAAGCTGGTTTTTGAATGTATTATTCTCGATAGTAATGGTATTCAGCTTGGGTTCAGTGTATACCTCGTGTGCGTTAAACAAAGTGATTATCCCCGGCAGACCTGTCGTCAAACTGGGTATCCATCCACAATGGTCAAACTTACTGTTGCGCACAATGATATCACTTCCGCATGAACCTGTGCCAGGATCGTCTCCAATATGGATGGCAGGATACATAATTTTAGTGCAGTCAACATTGTCAACAGTGACGTCATCTGTAAGAATTACCATGGCGCCACCTGCTAAATTTTTAAATGAGCTATTGGTAATACTGACACTGGACGGCTTCAGGCCATCAACTGTCATAGCAGTGCCTACGACGGCCCAATCTGGCAGAGCGGCAGTAGTAACAATGTCATAGTAACTGCCGGGGTCCCCTGCATCTGAGACCCAGGTCGCCGAACTTATAACTCTATTAAAAATGTTTCCTGCAGAACTGAAGATAGCAAGCTCGCCGCCGCTGGCGATAGTTTGACCGAATGTTGTTACTTCTGTCAATATTCTGAAATGGGTTGAATCGGTTTTGCTTGTTATTTCAGCATAAGGGGTATGAACAACAAAACCGTCCAGACGGACACCATTGATGTTCAGATTATTGGCGTCAACAAAACCAGCACATCTCGACAGATGAATACCGTCACGCGGGCCTACCGGTAATTGGTTGCCTTCCGGCTCCATGGTTATACTTTCTAATGTGATATCTGTTGCTGCGCCTATAAGAATAGCCATATTAATCGCATTACGAATTATCAAATTTTCAAAAGTCAGGCCATCGGTTTTTCCAACTTCCATTTGAGAGCTTCCATTCCATCCGTAATGCCATGACATGCGGTCATTCACACTGACGTCACCGATAAAGCTCAGGCCGCTGGCATTGTATAACTGCATTATTCGATTCGGTGAATCGTAAATGGTCCAGTTTGCAGGGGAAGTTGTAGTGGTTAAAGAAGCGACCTCTTTCAAATTGGGATAACTCTGCTCCCATGCATTAGCTGAATAACATGCAGTTCCTGATACCATGGGCAATCCGGAGTAGATTTGTACCCTTAGGGTTTTGCCATCTGCAGCTTTATAAGTAATTACGCCGGAAGTACAGAGATGAGGCGAATTGTCAATGATGAAATTTTTAAGAGTAACATCCGAACCCTGAATGATATAGACTGTTCGAGGCGGGTCGGACATATTCTCAACGGTGACGTGACGCAATAATTTGGTGGTGGGAACACCGCTGGTTGTTGCACCCTGCAGAGTGATGTTGGTTTTACTGCTGACTTTGATAAAACGAGAAGTATCATACGGGGTTATCAGGTCATACGTTCCGGCGCTGAAAGAGACAATGTCTCCTGAAGCCGCAGCGGTAATGGCAGAGTTTATTGCACTTGTGTCATCACTGCCGTCATTGGGTGTTGCACCGTATGTAGATACATATATGGTTGCTGCCTGACACAATACAGTTCCCCCAAAGCTCAATGTTAATATCGCTATTAACAAAAGCCCTGGTCTAATTTTATTCATAGAGTTTTTCATACATTGAACCCCTACCCATTGTCAAGACCAATTTTGTCCTTGTATTTGGTGTAAGTTGTGCCGATTTTCTCTGTGCCAGCCGATTCGCGTAGCGCAGCTCCAAAGCAAGCACAGCGAAGCGAATCGGCGGTCAGCTCCTTAAAATATACTTCCGCAGGTGTCTTATAATCCAAGCTGCTGTGCGGCCTGTCATTGTTGTAATAATCAAAATACCGCCTCAGCGATTTTATCAAATCATGCCCATCGCTGTATTCCTTCAAATAGACCTCCTCATATTTGACCGTCCGCCATAATCGCTCCGCCAGTATGTTATCGAAACAACGACCCTTACCGCTCATACTGATTCGAATATCGCCAGCCTTCAACGTATCCAAAAACTTTGTGCTGGTGTATTGTTTGCCCTGATCCGAATGAAATATCAGCGGCCGGGATTTTGACAACGCCTCATCCAGTGCATCTATACAAAACAGAGACTCCAGACTGTTCGATACAGACCAGCTTAATACATATCTGCTGTAGTAATCCATTATCGCCACAAGGTACATAAAGCCGCCTTTGAGCCGAATGTACGTAATATCCGAACACCAGACAGCATCGGTAACATCTATCGCCATAGTATTCAAAAGGCAGGGATATTTGATATAAACAGCAGCAGGACAGCTTGTGCGGGGCCTGGGATATAAGGCCATTAAACCCTTTTTACGCATAAGCCTGCGAACCCGCTTGTGATTGACAATAAGCTTGTGCTTCCTGTATAAAAACTCTGCCATCCTGTCGATACCTGTAAAAGGATGCTCGGTAAACTCCCTGTCAATAAAGTCCATTACTTTACGATTTTCCTGCTCAATAGACTCTGCATGGTAATACAGCCTGCTGCGATTGATATCAAGCAGACAGCACTGCCGGCGGATACTGATTTGTCTATTGTTATGTTCTATCATTTCTACTCGTTGAGCAGTCCCAATTGACGCAACTTTTTTTTCAAAAAATCAATCTCGATAGCCTGCTGACCTATCTTCTGATGAAGCTTTTCCTCATCTACTGGCTGGCTCTGACGAACATCCTTGCCTCTGCCGTCTGCCATTGCCTCGGGCAACTTCTCAAGGGCCAGCTTCTTCCACTGGCTGACCTGGTTGGGATGAACCTCATACATAGAGGCTATCTCGTTGAGGGTCTTCTCACCCTTGATGGCTTCAATTGCAACTTTTGCCTTGAAATCTTTGCCAAAGTGTCTGTGTTGTGTCATAATTCGTACTTCCTTTCTCAATCCATAATCCGATAGAATTATACCACAACTTACACCTTATATACTGGTCCGATTTTGGGGGAGTATTATACATATTCCCTTCCTTACAATTAAATTTTATTTTTTATACATCGTTTCCTTATACAAATCCATTACTCCAGAGTTTCTTACGCACAATTGATACCACTCTTTTATTTCCTTCCTTTACTCACCTCCTTTCCGAGCCAGTATTTATAATTTCATGCACATATAGTCCCGAACCTGTTCCGTATAAAAATGACAGCCTGTACGTATACAAGGCCTTGTGATTTTCAGAAAAGGTATTTGCATAGTGATGAATCCTGCATTTGAGATGACTCAATAATATCGATTCTTCCCTATCTATCATTTTTTCGCCTCTACTTGTTGAATCAACAGTGTGTATTGTAGCGAATATATGAAATAATTACAACCTGATTGTATGACAAAATATCGCTGTTTTATAGCAGGATATTGCTTTTTTGCGTTAAAAAACTCTCTTTAGCAACAGGATTTTGGCCTTTAACGAAAAAAGCCCGGCGGCATAACTTTTGCCGCCGGGCAGTAAAAACATCTTACTGACATCGTCAATCAAATCGTCAAAATCAAGGCTTAATCGCGATGCTCATCATACCCTTGTACGCATTCGACCCGCATGTAACAGTCGTGCTGCCGTAAGAGCCATATGCTGCCTTCTCGCCTGTGGCTATCCCGAGGCCGCCGCCGTTGCCTGAGTTCGTGGTATTGTCGGTGCGCTCGGTAACACTTGACAGATTGGCGTTTGTCCAGCTTGAGAAGTTTGTCGTACTGCTCGAGTCAGGATGACTGGTGGCAATGGCAGTTACAACAAGAGTCTTGTCAACCGTTGTAGTCGCTCCTGCAATGGAGCCGCTGGTGTCCATCGTAGCCTCAACACCGCCTGCTGTAACATCCCAGGGGTTGCCGGAGGTAACAGCGCCGCGAATAGCTATAATTCTGCCAAGCTGATGGTTGCCCGAATCAGATGTGGTAGGAGCGCCCTGCGTGCCGTTATACCGGGACCAGAATACCGTAAGCCTGGTAGCAGTAGAACCTGCGGCTGTTCCGGTACCCTGCGGAGAGTTGGTAACTGCAGTCCATGTCCCGCCATTCTGATTGGAAATCGAGATGGCCTCATTGGCGGTCTCGAGGAACAGCAGCAGGATGTCGTTTGTGGCAATACCCGAAGGAAGCGCCGGTGTTATACCACCTGTGCCGTTTGCCACGCTTCCTGCCGCGACATACGACGGCGTTACTTTCTCAGTAGTAAAGCTCCAGACGGTACCTTTAGTCGTGCCGCTTGCGTTCTTCTCATCAATACGCCAATAGTAAGTCGTGTTGCCCGTCATAGTACCCGGGTCATAAGTAGTTCCTGCCTGGTTGCCTTTGAATACTGAAGAACTTGTGGTAGCGCTGTTGACATCAGCCTCGACAGTTCCGAGATAAACATCGTGCGATGTCGCCCCTGAACCTGCCGTCCAGCTTAAATCGGCGGTTACACTTACACTGGTAGCGCTATTGGCCGGGCTTGGAGAAGACGCTTGGCCGGGCGCTGCAACAATAGTAGTAAAGCTCCAGACAGTACCTTTGGTTGTGCCGACTGCGTTCTTCTCATCGATTCGCCAGTAATAGGTAACGTTATTGGCCATAGTGCCCGTGTCATAAGTAGTGCTTTCCTGGTTGCCTTTGAATACTGAAGAACTTGTGGTAGCGCTGTTGACATCGGCAAAAACAGTACCGAAGTACACATCGTGCGATGTGGCGCTTGAGCCTGCCGTCCAGCTAAGGTCAGCGGTTACACTTACATCGGTAGCGCTGTTAGACGGGCTTGGAGAGGATGCCTGGCCAGGCAGAGCAAGTGTACCAGTAGTAAAGCTCCAGACATTTCCCTGCCACGGGCTGTTGCTGTCGCCGGTATTGACCTCGTCAATTCGCCAGTAGTAAGTAGTGCTCCCAGCCATTGTACCGGGGTCATAAGTTGAGCCGCTTTGGTTGCCTTTGTAAACCGATGAGGCGGTGGTTGCCGTAGTTACATCGGCCTCGACAGTCCCAAGATATACATTGTGCGAAGCGGCATAATAGCCTGCCTGCCAGCTTAAATCAGCGATTGTGGATACACTTGTAGCC
>CAVYYI010000002.1:0-494893 GCA_963772725.1 uncultured Phycisphaerales bacterium | reverse complement strand
GTTGAAGAACAGGCCAGGCTTACCAAGCCTGACAGGGTTATTTGGTGCGATGGTTCGGAAGAAGAAGCACACAGACTTATAGAAATAGGGATGCGTGAAGAAAATATCAACGGCACCCCCGTATTTGAGCAGTTAAATCAGAAAGTATGGCCTAACGCATACTATCACAGGAGTCACCCGACAGACGTTGCCCGCACGGAGCATCTGACATTCGTTTGTCATCATGATAAGGAAACCGCGGGGCCTAACAACAACTGGATGGAGCCATCCGAGGCGAAAAAGAAGCTCGCGGCATTGTCCGACGGGTGCATGCGCGGCAAAACAATGTATGTCCTGCCTTATATGATGGGTCATCCTGATTCGCCTTACGCCAAAGCCTGCGTACAGATTACCGACATTTCCTACGTGGCGGTGAGTATGCGAATAATGACCAGAATGAACAAGGGCGTGCTTGATAAAATCGGCAACAGCGAGAACTTCGTCAAGGGTTTGCATTCGGTGGGCGATTTCGACGCGAACAAGCGTTTTATTATGCATTTCCCGGATGAGAATTTTGTCTGGAGTATCGGCTCAGGTTACGGCGGAAACGCGCTTTTGGGAAAGAAATGTTTTTCGCTGCGTATAGCCTCTTGTCAGGGATACAGAGAGGGATGGCTCGCTGACACATGGTGATTCTGGGCGTTGAAGACCCGCAGGGCAAGATTACATATATTACCGCTGCATTTCCAAGCGCTTGCGGCAAGACCAACCTGGCGATGCTGCAATCCGCGCTGCCGGGTTACAAGATATGGACGCTCGGAGATGATATCGCATGGCTGAATGTCGGGCCTGACGGCAGATTATGGGCAATCAACCCGGAATCCGGCTTCTTTGGCGTGGCGCCAGGCACTTCCAGAAAAACCAATCCGAGGATGATGGATACCTTGAAAAATAATAAATTCTACCCGACGCTGTTTACCAACACCGCGATAGATACTGATAAGAAAGAGCCGTGGTGGGAAGGCGTGGACGGTCCTGTACCGCAGCACATGCTCGATTGGCAGGGCAAAGTTTGGGACAAAGCCTCAGGCACAAAGGCCGCACACCCAAATTCAAGGTTCACCGTATCCACATATAATTGCCCAACCTTATCGCCCGAATATGACAATCCAAAGGGCGTACCGATTTCAGCGATAATATTCGGAGGCAAAAGAACACAGCTTATGCCTTTAGTTGTTGAGGCCTTTAACTGGCAGAACGGTGTATTCAGTGGCGCCAGAATGGGTTCCGAAACGACCGCGGCGGCAACAGGCGCCGTAGGCCAGCTCAGAAGAGACCCCATGGCGATGATTCCTTTCTGCGGTTACAATATGGGCGATTATTTCGGCCATTGGCTCAGCGTCGGCAAAAAGATGGCCAATCCGCCGAAAATATACTCTGTGAACTGGTTCAGGACGGATGATAACGGGAAATTCATCTGGCCGGGCTTCGGAGACAATATCCGTGTCTTGAAGTGGATTATTGACAGGGTCAACAATACGGTCTCAGCCGACCAGACGCCTATCGGAATGGTTCCCAAAGCAAAGGATTTGAACCTCGAGGGATTAAATATTCCGCAGGAGAACCTGAAAAAACTGTTTGAGGTCAATATGAGCGAGTGGAAGGATGAAATTCAGGAGATAGGAAGCTTCCTCCAGCAGTTCGGGAAACATCTGCCAAAGGAAATTGCGGAAGAATTTAAAAAGATAAGCTGACCAGCGTTTTTTTACCACCGAGGGCACAGAGAACGCAGAGATTAAAAATAATTATTTAACCGCAAACTAAACCCGTTAGATAGGCGAAGCTGGCCATCTAACGGGTTTAATGTGGATTTTTTTTAGAAATTTCCAGCTAAGGCGCATCGCAGGCAGTTAAATGAACAGACCCGCTGAATATTTACTATATCCGGATTTAATTTTTGGGAATAACAGAGACCTTAGCGAAACCTAATGTTTTCAAACCGAAATCGTTATCGAATTTATCAAGCAATCGATATTCACCATTGAATTTAATTAATTTATAAGCAGATATTATTTCTCCTCCGTGAGGGTAAAATAGTCGTTCGTATCTTGTGAAAGGTATCTCGATTGTGGGGAATGATAAGAAAGCGGGGACACAATCTTGTGTCCCCGCGAGGTTTACAGATAAATTTACAGATGGATATTTTAGTTATTCAGCACCGGTGATTTTTTCCATCTCTTTCATTTCTTCAGTTTCACGTTTAGACTGCCAGACAGCCCAGACCAGGCCGATGAGGCCAACGATGATGACCGTCCAGAAGAGAGCATCGAGGCTTTTGCCTGAAACGACGACACCTTGTTTTTCAAGTATTTTCAGGACAGTTTTGTCGTAAGGCAGAATCAGGCCGATAATCAGCAGACTGACCATATTCATAACCTTAATCAGAGGATTGATTGCCGGGCCTGCGGTATCCTTGAGCGGGTCGCCGACTGTGTCGCCGGTAACGCTGGCTTTGTGCTTTTCGCTTCCTTTGCCGGTGTTGGCCTTTAGGTCGCGAGGTTCATCCTCAACGGTTTTCTTCGCGTTGTCCCATGCGCCGCCTGCGTTAGCCATAAAAACGGCGAGTAATTGTCCGGTAACAATCATACCGCCCAGGAATCCGGCAAGAGCGATAACGCCCAGTCCGAATCCGACAAGGACTGGCATAAGCATCGCCAGCAGGCCGGGGCCTATAAGCTCTTTTTGAGCTGAAGCGGTGCAAATATCAACGACGCGTCCGTAATCGGGTTTTTTGGTTCCTTCCCAGATGGCCTTATCACGGAACTGGAGTCGGCATTCATTTACAATAAGATACGCGGCTCTGCCGACCGCACGGATGGTCATTGAGCTAAAGAGGAACGGGACGGCACCACCGATTAACATACCGACAAAGAGCATCGGGTCGGAAATTGTAAGCATCGCTGCCACGACGGCGTACATTTCGCGTGAGATGCCCGCTGTTTCGCCCTGACCGCCTGAGCCGACCGAGACGATGAAGCTGTTGAAAAGCGATACCGCGGCGATAACTGCTGAGCCGATGGCGATACCCTTTGTAATAGCCTTTGTTGTATTACCCACCGCGTCGAGGTCGGCAAGTATCTGGCGAGCGGTCTTGTAATTAGCTTCGCCCATTTCCGCTTTGTCGTAACCCATTTCACCGATACCGTTGGCGTTATCCGCGACCGGGCCAAAAACGTCCATCGAAATAGTGTTGCCTGTCAGGGTGAGCATACCTATGCCGCACATCGCGACACCGTACGCGATAAATGTGGCGTTGGTGTTTCCGTAAATCAGAACACTGGCCATAATTGCGCCCGCGATAATCATCACCGCGAAAACGCTGCTTTCATAACCGACGGCAAAACCCTGAATGATATTTGTGGCGTGTCCGGTTTTGCAGGATTTGACAAGGCTTTTAACGGGTGAGAATTCTGTGCCGGTGAAGTATTCGGTGCATTTATTGAGCATAACCGCCAGAACAATTCCAATCAGGCATGTCCATGCTGGTCTCATATCGAGACCCTCGATTCCCAGGTTTGCCCAGTAAGGCAGGTTAGTTATATAAGGTTTGATTAATTCGTAGTTGGGATAGCTTGGGTCGAATCTGAAGTACAAAAAGCCCAGGACAAGGAAGCCTATGACGCTGATAGTTGAGCCGATAATGAAACCGCGATTGACGCTTTTCATAGCACCCGCGACGCTGCCTTTGTCGCCTGCGCGGACGCAATATGTGCTGATGATGCTCGCTATAACGCCGATGGCGCGAACAAGCAGGGGGAAGATAACGCCCTTATGTCCGAAACTTGCCAGACCGAGAATCATGGCCGCTACGATTGTTACTTCGTAACTCTCGAAAATGTCGGCAGCCATACCGGCACAGTCACCGACGTTGTCGCCTACGTTGTCAGCGATAGTGGCGGCATTTCTTGGGTCGTCTTCCGGGATGCCCGCCTCGATTTTTCCAACCAGGTCCGCGCCGACGTCAGCGGCTTTAGTATAGATACCGCCGCCGACTCGCATAAACAGGGCCAGCAGCGTACCGCCGAAACCGAAACCGAGCAATGCTTCATAAGCGTGTTCGCCGTAAACAAGGAATATGATGGAGCCGCCTAAAAGGCCGAGTCCATCGGTGAGCATACCGGTAATTGTTCCGGTTCGATAACCGAGCTGAAGGGCACGGCCGAAACTTGTCTTGGCAGCGGCGGCAACTCGCAGGTTACCGACGGTTGCTAATCTCATTCCGACAAAACCAACGGTCGCGGAAAACGTTGAGCCAATCAGGAACGAAATGGCGCGGCCCCAGGAAATTTCCATGCGGCACCCGGAGGCTTTCGCGGCGAAGAACAAGACAATGGTGATAAGCACAATTAACACACCGACAACGCGAAACTGGCGATAGAGATATGCGTTTGCGCCTTCGCGGACAGCCTGTGCGATTTCCTGCATTTTTTTTGTGCCCTGGTCGGCCTCTCTGACCTGTTTAACAAGAAGAAGAGCGTAAATCAGGCCTGCCAGCGCGATAAAGACGTTTGTTATAAGCGCTATTTTTTCATAGAGAGCGTATTTACTGCTGACCAGCGGCTCAAGGAGTGTGATTTTTTCGAGATGTTCAGCCGCCGCCGCGGGAGCAGCCTGAATAGCTGCCGGCGGTTCTCCAAGAGTTGGGGCGCCCCGCCCGCGAACGACCATAAAGCTGTTAATAAAATACCTACAGCCAGTACCATTACCAACGAGATTTTTTTCATAAAATCCTCACCAAAAAAAACTAAAAAAATTTGATAAATTACGCCTTTACAGAAAAACCTGAATAAAAATACAACAGTTTACGCAGTTGTGAACGCTTTTCAAGTATTATTTTGGTGTATCCGAACAAAATAATCAAAAGAGAACATTTTTCGTCGCTCGCTGCTCGTATCCCGAAAAAACTGCTTCACGCTATCCGCTCTACGCTTTTTATAAACGCTGACGTTGCTCTGCGAAGTGTTTCGCTATGTAGCACGAGTTAACACAGATTTTAATCTTAAACAAACTTTCTTTATGATTGTGTTTATTTGTGTTCATTCGTGGTTATATAAGTTTTATATATCCGAAGGCTACTATAAATATAGATTGAATGTGTGATATAGAGTTTTAGTTAAGATAGCACAAAAATACCAACCTGTATCCCAGTTCCGTTTTTTTGGCGCCCCCCAATAATATGCTTCGATGAAAAGATTAACAATGTGGCAACAAAACGCTTTTTGTGCTTGGGGAAAAATTTCACTCCATGTCTGTTCTGGAGAGTAGATGTTCAAGAAAATATCGTGGAGTAACGATATTCGTATTTAAGTACTTGCCTATTTTAAGCAAATGCTTGTCGCCGCTTATAATATACTTGCTTTTCGAGGCAACCGCACAAGCCAGGAATTTATCGTCATCTTGGTCTTCACAGACAGGCTCTTTAAAGGAATAAGAAGGAACAAACTCAGCCTCGATAAGGAGTAGTTCTATGATAGGGCCAATATCAATATGTTCATATTTGGTTGCAAGGATATCGGCAACTCGTTTGTATTCTCCAATTATCTCCTCTGATACAGCGATTTGAATTTGGTCATCTTCCCATGCCTTGAGAATTTGGTATGGCGGCCCACTGAAAAAGATGCCAGAAACAAAAACATTCGTATCAATCACAACTTTAGTTATTTTCACTTCCTGCCTCGAACTTTAGCAACGGCTTCTGAAATATCTTTGGGTTCTAAGCCAGACTTTTTGGCTTCTTTACGGGCATTGGTAATCAAACTGCTAAACTCTTTCTTTGAAGGGGCAGAAATTGTTTTTAGGATGACAGAGTCTTTTTCACCTAACACAAGAAATTGACATCCATTCTCTAAGCCGAGTGTCTTTCGGATACTCTCCGGAATTACGACTTGTCCTTTAGAGGACATTTTTGTTGTAGCCACATTTGCTATCATAATACACCTTTTTAAAATAATAATCTTACCAGTAAGATTATATAATATGGACATAATTTAGGCAAGTGGAATCTAAGATATTTAACAACAAGATGTGTGTTTTTGTAAATTATGTAGGCAAAATTAGCTACAACCAAGCTACAACCAAAGGGCTTGTTATCCTCAAATTTCATGAAAACAGTCATTTTATAAGGCTTTGGGAATCAAGTGGTTACGAAAATTTAAAAAATGTCGAACATTTTATATATCTTGTTATCTCTGCGCTCTTGGCGAACTGCGGTGAAAAATGCGGGTTAATCATTTAGCCAGTATGAGGCGAATAGAGCAAAGTCAACGAAATCAACCGTGTGGGAAACATCTATATCTGTTCCGCCGCAGTTATTCGATGTGTCACAATCGCTTTCCAGCCACCGCCCCGCAAAGTAACCCAGGTCTTCGGTATTAACGCCGTCAGGACAGACCCAGTCCGCCGCCGGTATCTGCCACAAAAGCCGCGGATAATTCGTCCCTTCACAAATCGCCCATATAGTCGTAAAATCCCACCCCGTAAATGACGCCTGCTGCTTCATCTGTAATGTACTTAATCCCGTTATTCCGTAGGACGAACCATAACCAGTGCCAATTGTTTGGTTGCTGGTTTCCGTATCCCAGAAACTGTTTCTAATACTGCCGGCACCATTGCCTCCCACCAGACCGCCGACAAAAGAAGAACCGCTGACATTGACAGTCGAATAACAATTGTTGATACTACCGGTCTTGTATCCCACCAGACCTCCAACTGTAGAAGAACCGTTGATAGTGCCACATGAATAACAATTTGTAATACTACCGCTGTTACTATATCCCACCAATCCACCAATACATTGAGAATTAGAAGAACCGCTGCCCGCACCGGTTGAATAGCAAATAGTGATACTGCCGCCCTTGTTATATCCAACCAGACCGCCTACACAATAAGAATTAGAAGAACCGCTTGCCAAGTAATTCTCAAGACCAAGATTCTTAACCGACCCGTAGAAGTAGCCAAATAAACCGAGATAGGAACCGCCATTTATGTAAAGATTTCTTATGCAAAAACCGTTTCCATCAAAAACCCCGCTAAACACCGGTATCATCGCCATAGACCACTCAATTCCCGCAAGATTAATATTATTTACGAGTTTATAATATGCTAAAGGCCGAAACCAAACCGTCCCCAAATCATTGGCATCAACTATTATATAAGGGTCTTCTTCCGTTCCGCTGCCAAGAGGCTCCGGCGGTATATACCCGTTAAAAGTCGAAAGTACCGGATAGCCGCCGCCTTGCGTCATTTGCCAGTAATTACAGATTCCATTATCTTTTTCATTTATAAAATCCCATCCCTCGCTCAGAAAGGTGTTGACATCCTGCAATTCAGCAGTGGTTTTTCCTTCCCCGCCGGCGCTGGTCGATTGACCGGAAGTCTGTTTATCCCAAAAACTTCTGATAACATTACCGTTGTTGTCTCCCACCAGCCCGCCGAATTTGGAAGTCCCGCTGACCGCACCTCCCGAATAACAATTGCTAATACTCCCGCTGTTGCCCCCTACTAGACCGCCTACATTAGAATCTCCGCTGACAGCACTCATAGAATAGCAATTGCTGATACTGCATTGTTGGTTCCATCCCACCAGACCGCCCATGCTTGTAGAACCGTAGATGGTAGAACAGCTAATTGAACCCGTTGAATAGCAGTTGTTGATACTGCCGCTAACGGTGTTTAAGTTGCTGCTATTGCGTCCTACCAGTCCACCTGCACAACTAGCCCTGACCGAACCTGTAGCATAGCAATTGCGGATACTGCCGCCGCTATTAACTCCGACCAGTCCGCCAACATCAACAAAACTGCTAATCGAACCTGTCGCATAGCAATTGCTGATAATGCCGTCATTGTATCCTGCAAGACCTCCTACATTTACATTCATACCGTTTAGTGTACCGGTCGAATAGCAATTGTCGATACTACCGCTGTTTTTTCCCACCAAACTGCCTACATAACCAGAATAGTTGTAACTACTAATAGTACAATTCTCAAGGCCGATATTCTTGACAGAACCACCAGAATTGATTTGCCCAAATAAACCAAGATAGAAATTACTCCCGCCGTTTATAGTAAAATTAGTGACCTTATAGTCGTTGCCGTCAAAGGTTCCTGTAAAGGCCGTTCCCTGAAAACCGCCGCTCGAACTTGTATCCGGGGCGATTATTGCTTTTGTAAAGACCTGACCTTCCATATTTACATCGGCTGTAAGGATAAAGCATTTACTGTAATCGTTAGTATCGGCGGCCAAAGCCAGTAAATCCGCCTTTGAGGCGATTTGGTATGGGTCATTCGGTTCGCCTGTCCCGCCGCTGTATGCGATGAGAGGATTACCACAGTAAAGGATTATTATGGCTGCGATGTAAAGTATCAATGCCGCTTTTGTTTTCACTTTTGGTCTCCTCGGGTCTTTCTCACAAAGAAATAAACATTATACCCCGAACGGATACAGAATACAAGTTTTTTCTGCTCGATTTTCATATTTTATTAATCAGTGTTTATAAAAAAAGCAGTATCCCGGCGAAACTGCGGTGAAAAATGCGTGTTAAAAATCTTACCCGGATTAACAAATTTCAACCAAAAATACAGGTAGTTTTAGAGTAAAAACCGGAATTTTAAATTTTTTTTAGCCTTATTTTACAAGGACTTACAGCTCGAGGGCATCAAAAAAGGGCAAAATTTTCGATTCAAAAACGCAGGTACGGGCACTTATAGAGAGACAAATTAACCGGATACAAGATTTGGAGGTCGAAAATATGAATACCGGCTTTATAAAACTGATGCGGACGGAAAAGACACGCGAATTGATGAAAAATGCCGATACCTTTTTGCTGGCAACGGTCATAGCGTTTCGCGCCCGAAGGAATAGCGACTTTAATGTTTTTGACCTGAAAGTTGGAGAGTCGTTCCTGGGCGATTATGAAAACTATGGTATGACGGCGAGAAGATACAGAACGGCCAAGGACAGGCTGGAAAAGTGGTCAATTGCGACATTCAGAACGACGACCAGAGGCACTATCGCAAAGCTATGTGAAACAGGCATTTATGATATTAACGCCGATGCGAGCGACAAACAGAATGACAATCAGCCGACGAACAAAAGACGAACAGACGACAAACAAGCGACGACTAACAAGAATTATAAGAATGAAAAGAAAGAAAAGAATGGTAATTGCAACCCCTCTTTTTCTCCTGAAAATAAAATAAAGACGTATAGCCAGATTAGGCGCGAGGAGGCCAGCGCATATTTTGAAAAGGCTCTCAAGGAGGCTTTGGAAGATGAAGCGGAATGAATCGAACTGCTGTTGTTGTTTTTGGTATGAGACTGTCCTGAAAAAATATTCAAAATATCAATTGACGTAATATGAAATATAAGTTAATCTTACTGTTTTTATTAACGTGAAGTTGTTCAAGAGGTGTTGGTAAAAAGGCATAAATCGGCCTGCAGGATGCTAAGGCTGTTAGTCATTAAGTAGGATAAGAACGTGCCAAATCAGTTAATGCTTCTTTTAGTGGTGTTTGTTCCGGTTTTCGGAGCGTTTATACTGCCGGCGGCAAATTGTGTGTCGGTCCGGCTGAGGAATTATCTTGCGCTGGGTTTTGTACTTGTATCGCTGGTACTGACGGTTTTGCTTTTGCCGGGGGTACTTGCGGGCGAGACGATAACGGCCAGGGTAAGTTTCGGCAATATATATGACCTGGTGCTTTACGCGGACGGCTTGGCGGTATTTATGGCGCTGGTATCGGCGTCGATAAGCGCGATAATCGTTTTTTATTCCTTCGGCTACATCAGTCATTACGAAAATCAAAATGAATATTACCTGATGGTTGTGCTGTTTTTCGGCGGTATGATGGGGCTGGTTTTTTCGGGCAACCTGATATTTCTGTACCTGTTCTGGGAAATCACGGCGATAACGAGCTGGCGTTTAATCGGCTTTTTCCGTGAAAAACAGCATGTTGTCCGTGCGGACAAGGCTTTCCTGGTAACGATGTTCGGGTCGGTTTTGATGCTGATTGGCTTTATCAGTATTTATCAGCAGACCGGCTCTTTTGAGATTTCCGAGATAAAAGGGGCATTGCTGAATAATCCGCTGTCGAATCTGGCTGTGGTGTTGATTCTGGCAGGGATACTTTCCAAATCGGCGACACTGCCGTTTCATACATGGCTGCCGGATGCGGGCGTTGCGCCATCTCCGGTTACCGCCCTGCTTCACGCGGCATTACTGGTCAAAATTGGCGTGTATGTATTCGCGCGATTGTTTATCGCAACATTTAATATTGACGCGAACTGGCATACTATTGTGCCATCAATAGCGGCGGCAAGCGCGATTGTGTCGGCCGGTGCGGCGATGATTGATACCGACCTTAAACGAATCATCGCGTACAGCACGGTAAGTCAGATAGGTTTTATCTTTCTTGGATTGGCGATCGGCAATGAAATAGGAGTTACCGGTGCGCTGCTGTATATTATGATGCACGGCCTGGCAAAGGGCGGTTTGTTCCTTTGCGCCGGTATCGTTGAGCAGAACACAAAGACAAAAGATATTACTAAGCTTGGCGGGCTGATAAAAACAATGCCTGTTACAGCGGCAGCGTTTCTTTTGTGTGCTTTTTCGGTAATGGGTATTCCGCCATTCGGGGGCTTTTTCAGCAAGTATATGGTTATGACGAGCGCGGTTCAGAGCGGCAACATCTGGATTACGATGGTTTTTCTGGTAGGGGCGTTTTTGACAATCATATATCTCTTGAGGGTTTTCAATATGGTTTTTCTGGGAGAGCCGAAAACTCAGCCTGTAAGAGAGGGTTCTCCTGTAATGGTAATCAGCGTTGCGATTCTGGCGGCATTATCGCTGGCGGGTGGTATCTTAATTTATTATCCCGCTGATTTTGTGATAGCCGCTATTCAACAGCTGCCGGGAGTAATAAGATGAACGAAAATATAATTTTATTACCGGTAATTATACCTCTGGTCTGCGGAATTGTGGCTCTTGCGATGAAGCGTTTGAGCGGCGTTAAAGAGGCTATTTCACTGCTCGCGACCGCTTCTGTCCTTGTACTGTCGATACTTTTGTTCAGACAGGAGATGGCTTTCTCGCTGCCCTGGGTAGGGCTGGGAATCGAGTTTTCACTTAGGTTATACCACTTCAGCGCGTCGGTGATTCTGGCGACATCAATTTTCGCGTTTTTGTTTGTGCTGTATAGCTGCTCATTTATGCACAATAAAAACTATCTCAATCAATTCTATTGTTACCTGCTGGTAACTGTCGCGATGGTTAACGGCGCGGTGCTTTCCGATAATCTGGTCCTAATGTTTTTCTTCTGGGAAGGGTTGCTGCTTGACGGTGTTTGGAATGATAGCGATAGGCGGCGGGCAGAACGCGTTCAAAACAGCGATTAAAGCGTTTATCATCGTCGGAATTTCCGATTTGTGCATGATGATTGGCATCGGCCTTACAGGTCATCTTGCGGGGACTATGACAATATCCCAAATCAGTCTGCAGGCTGGGTCGCTGGGGAGTCTGGCGTTTATACTTATGATGATTGGCGCGATTTCAAAGGCGGGGTGCATGCCGTTCCACAGCTGGATTCCTGATGCGGCGGTGGATTCGCCGCTGCCATTTATGGCGTTTTTACCGGCGTCTCTCGAAAAACTGCTCGGCATTTATTTCCTTGCGAGAATCTCGCTGGATATGTTTAAACTCGATAAAGGCTCGTGGCTTAGCACACTGCTGATGATAGTGGGGTCAGCTACGATTTTGCTGGCTGTCATGATGGCGCTGGTGCAGAAGGATTACAAAAGGCTGCTTTCCTATCACGCGATAAGTCAGGTGGGCTATATGATACTTGGTATCGGGACGTGCCTGCCGATAGGAATTATAGGCGGCCTGTTCCATATGATTAATAATGCATTATATAAGAGCTGTCTGTTCCTTACCGGCGGTTCGGTGGAAAAACAGGCGGGCACAACAGAACTTGGAAAATTGGGCGGACTTGGAATCAAGATGCCGGTTACGTTTTTCTGTTTCGCGATTGCGGCAGCGTCAATCTCCGGCGTTCCGCCTTTCAACGGTTTTTTCTCCAAAGAATTTGTTTATGATGCGGCGTTAAACAGAGGTCCGATATTTTATCTGGCAGCGATTCTGGGTACGTTTTTACCGCTGCTTCATTTTTGAAACTCGGACACGCGGCTTATCTGGGCAAACTTAGTGACGATAACCGCGGTGTTAAAGAAGCTCCGCTGCCGATGCTTGTGCCGATGATTGTTATCGCCGCGATTTGCGTTATCTTTGGTCTTGGACACGTTTTTGCCGCTGGATAACTTTATCAAGCCGATACTCGGCGAACAAAGACTTGCGGGATCTGAGTATCCTGAAAATATGATGCTTGTAGTTATTACCGTGATTGTGCTGCTTGGCGCTCTTATTCATCATTTGTTCGCGGCGAAAATAATGGGCGGCGGCTATAAGGCCAGCGACCACATTCGCCATGCCCCTTTGCTTGAAGGAATTTATAACGCCGCTGAAAAAAGAGCCTTCGACCCTTATGATATCGGCTTGAAGATTGTTAATGTAATCTCGAAGACAGGCTGGTGGGTGGACAGGGCGATTGACTGGCTGTACGATGATTTATCGGTACGGTCCGCAGGTCTTTTGGCGGACAGAATAAAAAGTGTGCATACCGGCAATTATTCAATGTATATCCTCTGGACACTGTTCGGAGCCGGATTTGTTTTAATTATGCTTATGAAGTCGCTTTAGCATCGAATGAGAGGCTTGAAATAGTATGCTTTTATTATTAGTGCCTTTGGTGGCCATAATAATTTTGAATCTGCCTTTTAAGAACATAATGCAGAAAACGGCATTGTGGCTGGCGGTTCTTCTGCCCATAGCGCAGATAGCTGGCGTTTTTCTTCATGCCGCCGGTAAAATCTCGCTTGAACCGAGTTCGATGGCTCATTTTTTCGCGGCTACACTCAACTTCGATAATCTTAGTTACGTCCTGCTTGTTTCAATCGGCATCGTGGTATTCTCGGCGGTTCTTGTCGGGTGGCAGACAATCAGCAATATTAAACAGCGGTTCAATTTTATGAACCTTGTCCTGGTGTCGCTGATAGGAATGAACGGCACAGTGCTGCTTACCGACCTGTTTTCGCTCTATGTATTTCTCGAGGTCACAGCGATTTCTTCCTTTATCCTTATCGCTCTTAAGCGGGATTTGAACGCTTTAGAAGGCTCCTTCAAATATTTAATCCTTTCGGCGGTGGCGACGATTATGATGCTTTCAGCGATAGCGATGCTGCTGCTGGTAGCAGGCTCAACTTCCTACCAGGATGTCAGCGTAGCGATTAAGGATTCCGCAAACAGCGGACTGGTTTTATTTGCGGTTGGTCTTTTTGTGTGCGGACTGTTTATAAAAGGCGGCCTTGTGCCGTTTCACGGCTGGCTGCCCGCGGCGTATTCCGCAGCACCGGCGGGCGTATCTGTACTTTTGGCGGGAATTGTAACAAAGGTTTCAGGAATTTACGCGCTTATAAGACTGGTAACTTCGGTATTCGGGCATAATAATTCACTGGACCAGATTCTCATGATTGCCGGCGCAGTTTCAATCGTTATAGGGGCATTGGCGGCAATGGGGCAGAGCGACTTCAAAAAGATGCTCGCCTATTCGAGTATCAGCCAGGTTGGCTATATTATTCTGGCTTTGGGTTGCGGAACGGACCTGGCTATCATCGGTGCGGTCTTTCATCTGTTCAATCATTCTATTTTCAAGAGCCTGCTGTTTGTAAACTCAGCGGCGGTTGAACAGCAAACCGGCACAACCGATATGAATGAACTTGGCGGCCTTGGGGCAAAGATGCCGTGTACAAATGTAACTTCACTGATTGCGTTTCTTTCCACCGCGGGCGTTCCGCCTTTGTCCGGTTTCTGGAGCAAACTGATTATCGTTGTTGCCCTGTGGCAAAACGCTCAGTATGTTTATGCTTTTATCGCGATACTGGCGAGCGTTATTACGCTGGCGTATCTGCTTTCGATGCAGCGAAAGGTGTTCTTCGGAATATTGTCGGATAAGCTTCAGGGCGTGCGTGAAGCCGGCGCGGGAATTGTTTTTCCGGCAATAATACTCGCGGCCATAACTGTGGGAATCGGCGTATGCTTCCCGTTTATGTTCAATAGTGTCATAATGCCCATCATCGACTTTCTTAAATAAATAAGGTAAGTAATAGAAATGGATATGAATTTAAATGTGATTCTCATCATACTGCTGGTAGCGGCCTCTGTCTGGACGGTTATGACAACCAGGCTGCCACGCTCGGCGGTAGGGCTGGCTCTTACCAGCGTGATACTGACTATACTTATGTTCAGGCTCAGTTCGCCCCTGGCCGCGGTGTTTGAGCTGTCTGTTTGCGCGGGTTTGATATCGGCGATATTTATCAGCATTCTTAGCCTGATGCGGCGGCTGACACCGGATGACCGTGCAGCCAGGCAAAAAGAACATTTTCATAAATTCTGGCCTCTGCCTATAATTATTGTTCTGGCGGCTATTGTCTTATTCATAATTTACCCGCATTTTAATTTTAATCCGCCTGTGCAACCAACAGAAAGTGATGTTCGTATAGTATTATGGAATTTGAGGCACTTAGACCTGGCGGGGCAAATAGTTATTCTGCTGGCGGGAGCGTTTGGCGTTGCGGTATTGTTTAAAGGATGGAAAAATGACAAGTGATATGTCGCAGTTATTCTGGATTTTCAGTATAGGGATTATCCTGGTTCTTATCGCCGGTATTTACTGCCTGCTGGTGACTTTTAATCTTATAAGAGCGCTGATAGGCCTGGAGCTTCTTACAAAGGCGGTGACGCTTTTTATCATGCTGGCGGGATATGTTACCGGCAAAACCGCGCTGGCACAGGCGATGGCGATAACGCTTATCATTATAGAGGTCGTGGTTATCGCCGTGGCAGTGGGTGTTATTTTGTGTGTGTTCAGATATAATAAATCTGTTAACGCCAGGCTACTTAGAAATATTAAGGGTTGATGCAAATGATAAATGTTTTGATACTTTCGCCTCCGGTCATATTCATAATAATATTGCTTGCGGCATTGGTTGGTTCGCGATTGCTGTCGAAGCTGGCATTTCAGCCTAAAGACAGGCCCAAGGGGCAGGCTATGCCGTATTCATGCGGCGAGGATATTCCGGACCACATGATCCAGCCTGATTACAGCCAGTTTTTCCCGTTCGCGTTTTATTTTACAATATTACACGTGGTGGCCCTTATGATGGCCACGGTACCGGCGGCTACAGCCGGGACGATGTACATCGCGGATAGTTTATATCTTGGGAGCGATTATCGGATTGTTGGTTTTGTACAGGAGGTAAGCCGTTATGGCTTTGGTTAAGAAAATAGTTACGTGGGCAAGAATCAAGTCGCCGTGGATACTGCATTTCAATACCGGCGCTTGCAATGCCTGCGATATTGAGATTATAGCTTCGCTGACTCCGCGTTATGATGTGGAGAGATTCGGCATTCAGTTGAAAGGCACGCCGCGGCATGCCGATGTGCTGGTTTGTTCGGGGCCTGTTACTCACCAGATAAAAGACAGGCTGATAAGAATCTATGAGCAGATGCCAGAACCGAAATTTGTCGTCGCGGTCGGGACCTGTGCCTGTTCTGGCGGAGTCTTTAACGGCTGCTATAATGTGGAAGGTGGCATTGATACGGTAATACCTGTTTCGGTTTATATTCCGGGCTGTCCCGCAAGCCCGAAGGCTATTATCGACGGAGTTGTCAAACTGCTTACGAGTTTGGAGTAAGAGAAAATAGTTTTAAGTTTTGAGTTTTGAATTTATGATAGAAGAAGAAAATATTAAAAGCAGTTGTCGAAAAATTCGGTTATTTAAACGACAAGGTAAGAGTTCAGAGGGTAAGGCGGCTGGTTGCTGATGTGCCGATGGCTAATTTTGCCGAGGTTTTTGATTATGCGGTGAAAGAGCTGGGTTCGAGATTTTGACGACTATTACAGGTCTTGATGAAGGCCCGACTCTCGGATTTATTTATCATATTGCCAGGACAGACGGAATAGTTCTTAATTTGCATACAAATGTACCAAAGGAAAAACCTGTAGCTGAAAACTATAACGCCGTATTTTCCGGCAGCCGATGCTTACGAAAGGGAACTTGTTGATTTGCTTGGTGTACAGGTAGAAGGCCTGCCCCCCGGAAACAGGTACCCTTTGCCGGACGACTGGCCCGCAGGTCAGTATCCTCTCCGCAAGGATTGGAAACCTGAAAATACCAGATAAGAAGGAGGTAAGTGAAAATGCCTGATTCGAAAAATTTTAAAATTACGATAGGGCCTCAGCACCCGGCGTTAAAGGAACCGGAGAGTTTCAATGTCATATTAAAGGCGAAAAAATTGCCGCTATGAATGTCAGGCTCGGATACAATCACCGCGGCATCGAAAAGGCCTGCGAGGAACGCACCTACATCCAGGATATTTATCTTATCGAGCGCGTCTGCGGTATTTGCTCGCATTCACATTCCACCTGCTTTATCCAGGCGGTAGAGGAAATCGCCGGTCTGGAGGTCCCAAAGCGGGCTCTTTATATCCGCACTTTAGTAGCTGAACTTGAGAGAGTTCACAGTCATCTGCTGTGGCTTGGTGTGGCGGGACACGAAATAGGTTTCGATACTCTCCTTATGTATACCTGGCGAGACCGCGAAGTTGTTATGGATATACTGGCTCTTCTTACCGGCAACCGCGTCAACTACGGGATGAATACCATCGGCGGCGTCAGGCGGGATATAACCCCTGAACAGATACAGCAGATTCTGACGGCGGTTGATACCCTCGAAGAGCGAACCAAATATTACATTCAGGTCGCCACAACTGAGGAAACATTAATTGAGCGGCTTTCCGGTGTCGGTGTTTTATCCAGAGATGATGCCATCAGGCTTGGCGCAGTCGGCCCGACCGCCCGCGCTTCAGGCGTTGACAGGGACATCAGGCGAGATGACCCTTATGCTGCATACGGCGAGCTTTCATTTAAGGTAATTACGGATAATCACAACGACGTTTACGGCAGGACTCTGGTACGGGTCGGCGAACTTATGGAGTCGTATCAAATGATTCGGCAGATTCTCAGGCAGTTGCCTGACGGCCCGATAGCTGTCAAGGCGCCCCGCAAGATTCCTGCCGGTGAGGCGTTCAGCCGCTATGAAGCCCCCCGGGGCGAGGATGTCCACTACGTCAAAGCAAACGGCACTGAAAAGCCCGAAAGAGTAAAAGTCCGTGCGCCGACACTGGCCAATGTTCAGGTCGTCGCGAAGATGCTCGAAAGACAGGTACCTTGCCGATATGCCTATCGTAATCGCGGCGATTGACCCGTGTTTCTCCTGCACCGACCGTGCGATAACCGTTAGAAACGCCGATAACTCTGCGCCGATATTATGAAGCTGGACTCATCTGCGAAATTACGGCATCGAGTGGTATCGCGGACAGGGTATTAATTTTGCGGATTTGAATAAAAAACTTTCGAAAGAATTAAAATAATGGCTGATACGATTTTGTATATCTTTAATATTTTAATATTCCCGGGTTTTTTGTTTGTAGGCGTTTTCGGCCTGATGGCGGAATATGTCGACCGAAAACTCTATGCGAAACTGCAGAACAGGATGGGCCCGCCGTGGTTTCAGCCTTTTGCCGATTTCATAAAACTTATCGCGAAGGAAACCATAATTCCCACGGGGGCTGATGAGGTCATATTCAAGCTTATGCCCGTTATCGCTGTTACATCGACGCTGGCGGCCTTTTTCTATATCCCGATTTGGCGGCCACAGGCACTGTCGTCATTTTACGGCGACCTCATTGTTGTCCTCTATCTGCTCACGATTCCTACCCTGACGTTTTTCCTCGGCGGGTGGTATTCCCGCAGCGTCTTTTCAATGAATCGGCGCAACACGGGCAATTACGCAGTTTTTCGCGTACGAGATTCCGCTGTTTCTGAGCATACTTGCCCCAGCGATGCTGGCCGATACGTGGTCGATTAGTCGAAATATCTGTCTTCTACAGTCAGCACCCCTTATACGCGTTATTCAACGTATTTGGTTTTGCGATTGCACTGGTCTCTCTTCTCGGCAAACTCGAAAAAGTCCCCTTCGATATTCCCGAGGCGGAAACGGAAATTGTCGCGGGGGCGTTTACCGAATACAGCGGAAAACTGCTGGCGATTTTCAGACTCGCGATTGATATGGAACTAATTGTAGCCGCCTCGCTTCTGGCGGCAGTATTTCTGCCGTTCGGAATGCAATTTGGCCCGGCGGCGGGATTTGTCTTTTATATAGTCAAGGTATTGTTTATAGTTGCGCTGTTGTCGGTGCTTAGAACTATATTCGCCCGGCTGCGCATAGACCAGATGGTTAATTTCTGCTGGAAATATGTCGCTCCGCTGGCATTTCTGCAGCTTCTGGCCGACCTTGCTCTAAAAGGAATAAAAATATAATGATAAGACCCGGAAAAATGATTATACAGGTTCTGCAGTCTTTGTTCAAAAAGCCTGCGACTATTCCATATCCGTTTATAAAAGTCGAAATGCCGGACAAGTTTCGCGGCAAGCTGAAATTCTATCCTGAAAAATGTATAGGCTGCAAGCTGTGCATGAGAGACTGCCCGTCGAACGCCATCACAATCACAAAAACAAGCGAAGGGAAAATCGAGTGCGAAATCGACCTTGCGAAATGTATTTATTGTGCTCAATGCGTTGATTCGTGTCCTAAAAAGGCGCTCGAATCTACCAAACAATTCGAGCTGGCTAATCTCAAACATGAAAAATTAAAGGTGGTTCTTAGTGCAGAGCCTCTCGTCGGTACTCAAACAAAAGCTTGAAAATGCCTCCCGCGTTGTCATTCTCGGTGTAGGTTCGGAACTTCGCGGCGATGATATCGCAGGTATTCTTGCCGCTGGACATATCGAAAAAATAATCGCTAAAAAACCAGCAGCAGTACAGGTTAATGTTCTTATCGGGGAAACCGCGCCTGAAAATCTTACCGGCGAAATAAAAAGACTCCAGCCGACCCATCTGGTAATTATCGATTCCGCCGAATTTGGCGGCAGTCCGGGGCAAATCACAGTGATAAATCCAGATGACATCGGCGGCGTTACATTCTGTACGCACAGCCTGCCAGCGAAAGTTATGACCGATTACCTTTCTCAATTCCTAAAATATAAGGCTGTCATTATCGGTATTCAGCCCAAAACCCTCGCAGTAGGTGCCTCGCCCTCGAAAGAAGTTATCATAGCGGCTGAACAGGTCGCTCAGGTTTTAGTAAAACTTCTTGAAAAATCCTGACAAACAAAAGACAATAGTTTTGAATTTTAAGTTTTTAGTTTTGAGTTGGTTATGCATAAACTGACAAGACAGGTGCGGTTTTCGATAAATCCATTTTTGCCGCAGGATATTGACGGCGAAAACGCTTTCGCGTCGAAGCCCGCGGGAGAGGGGCTGGCGATTTTTTTGGAAATCGGTATTGCCCTTGTCGGCGGAGTTGACAAAGACAGCGGATTTGTGATTAACGTGCTTGATATCGATGAGCAGGTGCGGCAATATGTCGTGCCGATATTCGCTGAAACCGTCAGGACTTATTACCGGCGGGCCAGCCATATCGGTTATGCGGAAATAGCTGAACTTTTAAGGCAGGCCAAAGACCAACTGGCCGGCAAGTTCGGTAAAGCTGTAATGAGCGAAATCAGCCTGAAACTGAATCCTTACAGGAAACTGGCGATTGATTGCGAGGATAAAAAAATGATTTACTTTAGCGAAAAGTTTGAATTTGCAGCGATGCACAAGCTGTGGAACGAGGAATTTGCCTCTCAGTGGAATTTCGATGTTTTTGGCAAGTGCGCCAATCCATCGGGCCACGGGCATAATTATATTATCGAGGTTACCGTGAAGTTTCCCGGCGGCGATTTACTCGTCGGCGAGTTCGAAAAGGTCGTTGATGATAACCTCATAAAGCTCATTGACCATAAAAATCTAAACGCCGACGTGCCTTATTTCGCAAAAACAAATCCGACCGTGGAAAACATCGCCATTTACGCATGGGAGCAACTCTCGCATAAATTTCACAAAACCCCGTTGCACAGCATAACCGTATGGGAAACGGACAAAACCTGCTGCTCATATTACGGCTAAAACACAAAAATTTACGTTTGTTCCGTGAGGTAATATGCTCTGAGCAGTTCTGCAACGCTCCATGCCTGGGCGAAGCAGCCGCGAGGTTTGTGGGGCGGGTCGGCGTCGAATATTTCCGAGACACTTGCCAGACAGCCATCACTGGTCAAATGGTGAAGCAGGGGGTTGAGGAATTTACGCCCCTGAGTTTTACTTTCTTTGCTGAAATTGTTTACTTTTAGATAAGCTTGGACGAAGGGGCCTATAAGGAAAGGCCAGGCCGTACCCTGATGATAGGCCTCGTCCCGATACTGTTGCGGGCCGGTGTATATGGCTTTGTAGCGGCTGCTGTTTTTGTTCAGCGTGCGTAATCCATACGGGGTAAGTAATTCTCTTTGCACAATTTCGACCACGGATTTTTGCTGATGGGGCGGCAGCGGTGAATGTTTCAGCGAAACGGCGAAAATCTGGTTCGGGCGAAGGCTCGCATCGACCGAGCCGTTGGGAAACACACAGTCATTGAGGCAGCCGATTTTTTCATTCCAGAAAGCTTGACAGAAACCAGTCTTTACCTTGTCGGCCATAATCTTGTAATAGTGAGCGGTCGTCGCATCGTGCGGCGAATAAAAATCGGCGAGCGAGCAGAGGCTGTTGTACCACAGGGCGTTGATTTCGACGGCTTTTCCGTATCGCGGGGTAAACGCCACACCGCCGAACTTGGCATCCATCCAGGTGAGCTGTGTTTCGATGCTTCCGGCGGTTATAAGGCCATCGGAGTCGGCGTGGATGCCGAAGCGGGTTCCATTCTGGTAGTATTCCATTATGGTTTTGATAACGGGAAGAAGCTGCCAAATGAAAGTTTCGGAATCACCGGCAGTATTTAGATATTCAAAGGCGGCGTGTATAAACCATAGCGACGCGTCAATGCTGTTGAAATACGCGGTGGCGCTGCGGTCATCGAACCTGTTTGGAACCATTCCCTGGTCAACGGCGTGGGCGAAGGTGATGAGGACGGATTTGGCCTCATCGAATCGTTTGGTTGACAGCAGCAGGCCGGGCAGGGATATGAAGGTATCTCTGCCCCAGTCGGCAAACCACGGATAGCCCGCCAAAATAGTGGTGCGCTCTGCCGGCGCCGGGTTGTTTAGCGATTCCGTGCCGATAGTTCGCTTAGTGATGAACTGGTCGGCGGCCAGATAGAGCAGCCTGAGATTTTCGTCTTCGGCTTTTGCGGTTATGTCGGCTTGATGTCGCTCCAGATTTTTACAGACCGAGTCAATATCGTAATTTGTAAGTTCCCGGAGATTTGCGTTTTCACTGATACTTGCCCAGAGAATAATTTTTGTCGGCGAATCTATCATAAGTTTGAAAATGCCTGGCGACCAGAGGTCTTCGTTAAATTCCTGGCCTCTTTCTTTGTCAACGCGGTATTCGAAATTGTACCACCACTGCGGGTCTTTTTCGAAGGGCATCGCAGGGCAGGTTATCGCCAATTCACAGTCCATATCGCCATTACGGCTGTTGCGGATAACGAGGCAATTTTCACGGGATTCGAGTCGCAGCGGTGCGTAAGATTTCTGGAGAGAGTGAAAATCCCGCAGGCTTATGAGCGGGCGCAGGATGAATTCTGCCGGTGATTTAGTATTGATAAAATTATAGACGACCGCCACGGTGTCGGTATCTCTGAGCAGATATACCGATTTAGTCAGCTCAACGCCGCCGGTATCGTAATCAAAATGAGCGCCAATATCGCGGCGAAAACATTTTAAATACTTAAAACCCTGCGGGTGGACTTCATCGTTAAACTCGAACGTAGAGAGGTTTATGTTTTGCCCGTTCTGAGTCAGCATTTCAAAGCAGTTCGACAGAGCCGTTATTCTATTGACCGGAGGGGTGAGTGAACCGATAAGCAGGCCATGGTATCTTCTGGTATTGCAGCCGAGAATAGAGGAGGATGCATAGCCGCCTCGATTGTTGGTAAGCAGCCATTCCTTGCTGAGCAGTTCATCGAGAGACGTGCCGCTGATTTGTACAGGAGCAATTATTTCAGATAACGCCATATAATAAAAAATCCTAAGCTCTAAATTTTAATACCTAAACAAATTCAAAATTCGAACCCCCAAAGAACAAAACAATCCGTTTTTGGCGGATTAGTTGCGATGTAGAGGTAATTTTATCCACTTTTGATTTGTAAAGCGAGAGTTTTTCAGGTTAGAGTTGAAAATAAATCATCTTTTTTGCCTGCGGTTTTCACGATACAGCGGCCCTGGAGATTTGAAAGCACATTCATAAAATTGATGTAGGAATCGTAAGGCGAATCATACGGATTGAAATACTTATGCACATCGCCATCCGAGAACCACTTGGTGCACATATAATAGAAATGGTCGGAGGTCTGCAGTTTTCGCCAGTCGTTCAATGATTGCTTCGTCGCCGGTTGCTTTGACCTTGCTTTTCAAGCCGATAAATTTCATGCAGTGCGTTCGACTGCATCGCGATTGCCCAGCCACGCCGACAGATCTCTTTCGATATCCGCCCAGCTTATCATGATGCGGCACATCAACGACATCGCTGGCTTCGTAGGTTTGGCCACCACCTCGCTGGGAGTTTTAAAATTATTGTCGGGATGTTTGAAGATTTCTTCCGGCAGATGCCTCATAAACTCAAATATGCCGGTATCTTCCCACTGGTGTCGCCGAATGTTTCATAATCCATAAACAGATTGACGACATAGCCGTAGCCGTTGACCTGATTGACCCATCCGGTGAATTTGTCGGCCGTCAGCGGCCATTCGGCCCAGCCGCGGTTTGAAAATCGAAACGCGATATCGTCGCTGAGCGTGTAATTTTTCAGCAGCAGCTTTAAGCTCGCTGCAATTGGGCGGGCGATAGACAAAGTTCGGACTTCTGATAGCCGAGGATATGGTCTGCCCCTTCGGCTAATATCGCGTCAAATCCGCCGATTGACTCGATGTGTCGCCGCAAGATCGTTATTGTAAATCAGTTCGGTATTGCGGAATACGCGGGTGTTTGACCGAAGAGCCGCTTGATGGTGTCGCGTGTGCTTGTTGACCTGTTCGATGAATTCCTCCCGCGAATACAAGAAAGCTCAGACTGTGATAATAAGTTTCGCCGAGAATTCTACGCAGCCTGTCTGCGCAAGCGCATCAAATGTGCTCATCACTTCCGGGCAGTATTGCTGAAGCTGTTCAAGCAGTGTACCGGTGATGCTGTATGAAATCTTGAATCTGCCCTCATATCTGCTTATGATATCCAGCATCAGCCGATTGGTCGGCAGATAGCATTTGTTGGCGACCTTGCGGCAGATGGTCGCGTTTTTGTAATCGTCAAAATAGTGCGGTGCTTTTATCAAAGACCGTGTAATGCCGCAGCCGAAACGGCTGATGAACCTGAAAATAAAAACATATTGAAGCCATATTATCGCCTTTTACATCCGCTTTCTATAATTTAAACGCTTACCAATATTTCTCCATAAATTCTTGCACAACGCTGTGCGGCGAATCTTTCCATCTGCAATTTTCTGACCTCAAAATTGCCGTGTTCTCGCAGCGTCATTCTGCAGCGGCGGATATTTCAGCACCGCGATAATCTTGTTGGCCATTTCATCGACATCCCAGAAATCGACTTTCAGGGCGTGCGTGAGCACTTCTGCAACGCCGCTTTGCTTGCTGATGATCACCGGCACATCATGATTCAAGCGCTTCAAGCGGGGCGATTCCGAAAGGCTCTGAAACAGACGGCATCACATACAGATCCGCCATCTGAAATACCTTCTCAACGTCCTCACCCCGCAAAAAGCCGGTAAAAAGCACTTTGTGGCCGATGCCCAGTCCGGCGGCCATTTCGATGGTCCGTGCGCATCATATCGCCGGAGCCGGCCATCACGAATTTGACATTGTCCATCTACTTCGAGCACTTTTTTGGCGGCCGCCAGAAAATATTCCGGCCCTTTCTGCATCGTGATTCGGCCGAGAAACAGCACGATTTTTTCATCTTTATCAATATCCGACTTCCGGCAAGGTCCGTATGATGCTTTCCGTTACCATTGCGTTCAACGCCGTTATAGACGACTTCAACTTTTTCGCCCGGTATGCCGTAGCGGCTGATAATGATATTTCGCGTCAGATGGCTTACCGCGATAATTCTGTCCGCGGCGTGCATCCCTTTGCGTTCGATATCGTAAATCATCTGATTGACATGTTCGCCGCTGCGGTCAAATTCCGTCGAATGCACGTGCACCACCAGCGGCTTGCCGGTCATTGCCGCCACCGCGATTGCCGCCGGATAGGTCATCCAGTCGTGGGCATGAATAATATCGAAATTGCTCATTTAGTGCCAGTCGTGCCGCCATGGCGGCATATCGATGAACCTCGGTGTACATATCGCCGCTGTAATCAGTCCCCGTGACAGAGGTATCTTCCTTAACCGTGAAACCCTCTCTGGCAAGCCGTTTTTGCTTGAGTGTTTCTTCAATTTTCTGCTGATAAATTTCGGGTGTTGAATATGGCTGCAGGGGGGACTTGATTGTCATAAACGTTACATTTTTCAATTCATCGAATCGGTATGAAGCAGCGAAGGATTTGTCCGTCAGGCATCGCGGATTTAACAATTTGACGTGTGTTGCGTATTTGCTGTCAACAAGTTTTGGCAGTACGAAAGTAACTTTTAAATCGAGCTGGGTCATGGCTTTTGTTAATCCGTAACAAGCCGTCCCCAGACCGCCGCTGATGAACGGCGGAAATTCCCAGCCCAACATAAAAACTTTCATTTCAACCCTCGATAGTTATCTTAAATAAAAAACAAAAAGGTCATTGGCCGGTTTGTCCGGCAATAACTATCTTGTCGGCATCTAAACCTGCTTCCTTAGATGTAATTGCTAAGAATGAAACTCTTTTAATGATTCCTGTTATATAAATCGGGGTTTTGCCTATGCGAAGTTAAGTAAATCTTCTGAAAAAAGCTAATTTTTGATACTGATAAACAAATATTTTAAGACTTTTTTGATGTCCTATAAATATGGAACAGTAAATGGTACAGATGATTTATTTATTGGTATAAAATGAGTTCCTTTATGACTAAGGACCGATAACTAATTGATAAGTTGAGGCGACAAAGTATATGGTAATACAGCTGTTGAATTTAACGGCCGATAAAATACCGTATTAAATAAAAAAACCGCTCCTGTATAAACCATACAGGAACGGCTTTTAAATTGCATCCATATTACTGCAGAAACCCAATAAGCGTTTCTGCCTGAGCTGTTTACAGGTCCTGCGGCTTGACGGTGCTGCGGCGATTGGCCTTTGTCCGTTCAATCGCGAGATCAAGCATGCAATACACCTTGTCGCTTATTTTGGCGAGCGAGTCAGATGCTGTCATCATTTTTTTGCTTTTGATGTAAGCCTTTACTTTGCTGGCTACTATCAAAGAGTCTCTGGATTCTTTTTTTGCCATTCGAAAATACCTCCATGTTAAAATAATAATTTTCCCATTCCCGGCTCGAACTTATCCGTAAGGCCGGCACGTTAGTATGTCTTAGTACCTATAATAATCGAATTTTGCAATAAAAAAATACGTAGAAATGCATTTTTTTTAGATTATACGGCCTTATAAGCAAGTTCACATTTTTACAATGCGGTCTGTGGGTTCTTGTTTTTTTACATTTTTAGCAAAAATTTTCCATGATTTTAATAATTACCCCCGCGTTTTTTGACGAATAGGTCAGAGCGAAAAACTTCTCAGATTTGCCAGGCGGTATTGGTATTAAAGAAAAGTGTTTTTGTTATGTTATGGAGATACTGAGATGACAAAGCGTTCATCAAAAAACAGGAAAATGAGCACAAAAACGAAGGAACTGGTCGCTGTCTGCTATGCTGAAGATATGGAACAGGCCAGGGATTATGAAAGCCTTCTTAAAAATAACGACATCCCCGCGATGGTAAAAGAGGAATACGAGGAGTCAGCCGATGAAAAAACGCTGGCAGTCCTTGTCCCTGAAGAATATCTCAACGAGGCACAGATAATAATTGAGTCGCAGAGTTCCTACGATGACATTTACGATTTTTCTTCCGAAGACGATGAAGACGATTTAATCGATGGAATTTCTGACTACGATTATTAATCCACAGGAGAACAAAAATGAGTGAACAGGATTTTATAAAAGACCTTCCCAATTACGACCGCAGGCAGAATGTCGTTGACAGACGCTTGGGTCTGAACCTTCACCGGGGTCCAGGCAGACGCAGAAGCGATTCGCGTAAAGCCGCCGAGGAAGGGCAGATGACCGATGAACAGATGGAATTTCTGCGGGCGATTGATGAATTCAAGCGGAAAAACGCAAAACCATTTCCTACCTGGACAGAAGTACTTGAGGTCATAATCGCGATTGGCTACCGCAAAGTCGCTGAGCCGATGTCGCTGGCGGAACTGGCCAAACTCAACCGTCAGGAAAATGAACTCCCCGTTCCGGAATAGCGAGTTAAAAATACTTATTTAACCGCTGGTTGACACACGCTTTCGCCAACTAAGGTGAGGCAGACAGATTTGCGCAGATTTAATTGTGTTTATTCGTGTGCATTCGTGGTTAATTTGAATCACCTGATATCGGCTATGTCGCTGTCAGGTTTTCCGACGATGTATATTCTGTTTTTCCCGCTGCGTTTGGCGTCAAGCAGGGCGGTGTCGGCCTGTTTGAAAAGCTCCTCGATGGTTGAGCCGTCGCGCGGGTAGCTCGCCAGGCCGCCGCTAATCGCCAGAACGCCTTTACCCTCAGGTCCAAGCAGCGGCAGTTCGGCACTATTCAATTCTCTTCTGAAACGCTGTGCGATAAAGAGTACCTCTTTAGGATGGTCCGCCTGGGTGGAACGCCTCTCCTCTTCGCTGCCGGTTTTTTGCTTCTGCGGGTCGTCCCAGAAGACAACGGTGAACTCATCGCCGCCAATTCTTCCGACGACATCATGCCAGCGGCAACTCCGCTTCATTAAGACCGCCGCCTGCTTTAAGATTTCATCGCCCGCCGGATGGCCGTAAACATCGTTATAATGCTTGAAATTGTCGATATCGAACATAAGCAGTGTAACCCGCCCGCCGGTCTTTTTCGAGTGTTCAATAATCTGTCTGGCGAATTCCCAGATGTACCTGCGGTTCTTCAATCCTGTCAGCTCATCGGTGGTCGCCAGTTCTTCAAGCACATGCCTTTTCGAGTCGCTCTGGTTTTCCACGGCGGGGGCAGACCGGCTCATCTGTTTATCTCTGTCGGGTAAGACAGGCCCCAAAAAACTTTTTGTCTGAACAGGGCAAATCAGGTAATCGTCCGCCAGAGCTGCGCCGTTATTGGCTGAATTGACAAGTCTGACCGCCAGCGGTTCTTCATACATCCGCACAAGAAGAATAATTTTCGCTCTGCTGGCTGTTCTTAACGCCTTTAACGCCGGGGCGAGTTCACCGGCCATTCCGCTTGCCACGACGCCGATTTTTTTGAAATTATATTTTGCTGCCGTGTCGATACCCTCAAGTATATTTTCATAAACTTCGCAGGGTGATTCCTTGAGGTTTTCAGCGTCATTGAAGGCTATGCTGACATTACCTATCAGCATAAATTCCCGGCTGCCGCTGTCAGATAAATTCTGCATAATCGACCTTCTCCATCCTTAAATTCCGAGTAAAGCGTCAAGTTCCGCCGCACTTGGACTAAAATCTTCTTTACTGAATTTGTTTACTTTATTATTGCCGGTTTTCATTTGCGAGGACTGTTTACCGGTCGCGATTGTGCTGATAATTTCTTCAAGTTCCTCTGTTTTAGTTATCAAAGTAACGCCTGCCTTTTTCGCTCTTGAAATCTGGCTTTGAGTATTTTGACCTCCGACAAAACAGCAGCAGAGATAATTGTTCCCGCCTGCGATATCGAAAAATTGTCCGTTTTGTTTGCCCAGCTCTTTAAGCTGGCCGATAATCAGAATATTTGCCGCGTAACTTTTTGCCAGGCTGCCCGCTGCCGCGTAAATATCCTGACACAGGCCGAAATTTATTTTATACCCCCTGAGTAAAGTGATTGCGTCCGGGACAAAGCTGTCCTTTTCAGAGCCGACTATTGTTGCCCGTATCTCAGCCCCGGAGTTTAATATCATCACATTCCCCTTTTTGAATACCCTTCACAAATCCTGTAAAAAACGACAATTACAAACTTTTATGATAGCACATTTTTTAAGAAAGTCAAATGCAATCCAGTTTAAAAGCAAAAAGTAAAAGGTAAAAAATAAATATGCGGATTAAAAGGAGGCTCGTATAGTGGAGACGAGTTTTTCGCAGGCGTCAGATTTGGCTATATACGCCGCTGCGCCAGCCTGTTTCATTGCCGTTGCTATGTGCCTCATCTTCGTGCATTGAAAGCCCAATTACTTTAATATCCGGAAATTCATCCGCAATTTGCCGCGTAGCATCGAGACCATTTATCACAGGCATGGATACGTCCATAATTACGATATCCGGTTTATAGCGCTTGACCATATCTAATGCCATCTGACCGTTGCTTGCCTGCGCGACTACGTCTATATCGTTTTCGTGCTTCAGAAGGCTGGTTAATCCCGCTCGCACAATTTCGTGGTCGTCGGCGAGCAGAACGCGAATCTTTTTTGTCTTTTCAACAGGCAAGCTGGACGCGGAAAATGGCAGGGGTCGCTGGAATGGTTGCGTTTTTGCGGCAACCGATGTTTTCGCCATTTTTTTTAATTGAACAGTTTTACACAGCGGAGCGGATAATGTAATACAGGTGCCCGCGTTTGGTGCACTGTCTATTCCTATTCGTCCGCCGAGCAAAGAAAGCCGTTCTCTGATATTGAGCAGCCCCGAGCCTTCGGGAAAATCCGTACCGGACTGATAGTGTGTCGGGTCGAAACCGGCGCCCTTGTCTTTAACTTCAATATTAAACTCTTGGTCGGAACATTTTACCCGAACGTCGGCGGTTTTTGTTCCCGCGTGTTTGACAACGTTGAAGATTAACTCCCGTACGGCCTCAAAGAGAACAATTCTACATTCGTCATCAACTGATTCCGCCTCGCCGTTGGCTTCGACATTTACGTTCAGGCCGAATTTTTTATGCATATGTTCACACAGCCATTTTAACGCCGGCATCAATCCTCCTTTGTGCGTCAGCAGAGGCGAAAGCTCAACGGCCAGCGACCTGGAAATATCAATTGATTGTTTCAGTACTTCATCGATATCGCCGAGTGACCGGAGCAAATCGGTATCCTTGATTTTATGGCGTAATACCGCAACCTTCAATTTCGCCGCCGCCATTAATTGCTGGAGGTCGTCGTGCAGTATTCTGGCTAATCTCTGTCGCTCACGATGCTCTGTCTCTGTCAACTCTTTGCATAGTTTGCGCAATTGCCCAGCCTGATACTTTAGCTTTTTATTAAGCTTATCCAACTCTACCTCGGCCTCTTTCCGTTTGGTAATGTCGTTGCCCACGCAAAGCATCTCCACGATGTTGCCGTCCTTGTCTTTAATAGGCTTATTCGTCCAGGCAACCCAGACACGCTCGCCGTTTTTACGCATGTTTTCATTTTCATTGTTCTGGTATAATTCAGGCGTTTTGGCGATATTGTCAATCATATCCGCCAGATTATGACCGAGACTGTCCGAGGCCGGGACAATAGTGCCGACAACGTTGCGACCCAGAATTTCCTCCTCGGTATAGCCGAAAAATTTCTGGGCAAATTCGTTAAAAAAAGTGATATTGCCGTCAACTGCCCTTCGCATAATAATACTGTTGGCAGTTTCAACAAGCTCGCGGTATTTTTCCTCGCTGTCTCTGAGTTTTTCTTCAGCTTTTTTGCGGGCGGTAATGTCGCCTATTACCGATATGAAACTGATGCAGTTGCCTTGCATATTTTTTAATGCCGCGGTTTTAAGACGTGCAAAAAATTCGGTTCCGCCTTTCCTGATGAGTCTTATCCTGCAAATTTGGCAGGTATTGGTTTTCGCCGTTTTCTTCAGGTGAAGATTAAATATATTCTGATGGTCTTTGCAGACAAAACTGGTGAACGGTTGTTTTATCAGTGAATTTTTTGGCTTGCCCAGCAGGGTGGCGCCGGTAAAATTCACATCCATAATCAGTCCGTTCTCGTCAAAAACAAAATGCCCGACAGGAGATAGTTTATATAGATTGTAATAGAAGTCGCCTGATTTTTCGATAGGCGTTCGTACGCTGACTGCTTCTTGTGTGTATTTTTCAGATGTGCTGCGATGATGCCGGGCCGGTTTACTTTTGGCTTTTTTTTTCCCTGTGGCCATATTAATGCCCATCCTTCAGGACAAAATCAAAGCAAAATCCGCAAATTTCCCATACCCAATTTATATAGAATTGCCATTCCTTGTAAGTTAATAGTTTATCACAGTCTCATCAGCAATGCAACTATTATTTTGCCATTTTTTTAAGGGTGGGCGTATCTGCTATTTGCAGGTGGTAACCGGTATAAAAACAGCCTTTCATATAGGTGGAAAACATAAAACCCCAAGATGACAGATAAAAAAGTATGTGTTAATCTTCACTGGTGTCGAGGATGCTCATAAAGGCTTCCTGCGGGATGTCCACGGAGCCGATATTTTTCATTCGTTTTTTGCCTTCTTTTTGTTTTTTGAGGAGTTTCATTTTTCGTGTAACGTCGCCGCCGTAAAGTTTTGCGGTAACATCCTTGCGAAAGGCCTTTATGGTTTCGCGGGCGATAATCTTGCCGCCGATAGCGACCTGAAGCGGGATTTCAAACTGATGGCGAGGTATCGCTTTTCGCAGCTTGATTATGCAGTCTTCGGCCTCGCTGCTTCGGCGTTGTTGCGATGTACGATCAAAGACAGCGCATCAACGGGTATCCTGTTGACGAGAATATCTATTTTGACGAGGTTGCTGGCCTCAAAACCGATAAATTCGTAATCCATTGTCGCGTAGCCGTGGCTGATACCTTTCAGCAGGTCGTAAAAATCATAGACGATTTCCGCCAGCGGAGCCTTGATATTCGATCATCACCCGTGTTTGGCTTAGATAATCTGTTTTGATGAGTTTGCAGCGGCGTTGTTCAGCCAAACTGCATAATCCCGCCGATCGAATCTGTCGGCGGTAATAATCTCGAGTTTGACGAACGGCTCGCGCAGTTCTTCTATGTGGCTGCAGATCGGGCAATTCGCTGGGCGAGTCGATTCGTTTTACTTTTGCCGTCACTGGTCAGTATTTCATAACTGACGGTCGGCGCGGTCTGGACAACGTCGATATCGTTTTCGCGTTCAAGGCGTTCCTGGACGATGTCCATGTGCAGCAGGCCGAGAAATCCGCAACGGAATCCGAAACCCAGCGCGGGAGAATTTTGCGGTGAAAATGAAAAACTGGCGTCATTGAGAGTTAATCTTTCGAATGCAGAGCGCAGCTTTGGGTAATCGGTGTTGTTGCCCGGGTAAAAATCGGAGAAAACCATCTGCATCGGGGCTTTGTAACCGGGCAGCGGTTTTGCGGCGGGGGCAGTTTCGTCGGTTATTGTGTCGCCGATGGTAACGTCCGCGAGCCTGCGGATATTGGCGATAACGTAGCCTACCTCGCCTGTGCCTAAGCTCGTCCACGGGAGTCATTTTGGGGGTCAATTTGCCCAGTTCGGTGATAATGTAGTTGCGTTCGCTGCCCATCAGGGTAATTTTCTGCTTTAGTTTCAGGCTGCCAGCAAAGACGCGGACATAACATATTACGCCGCGATATTCATCGGACAGGCTGTCGAATATGAGCGCCGCAGTCGGTTCGCCGCTTCGGTCAGGCGGCGGCGGCAGGAGAGTTACAATGGCGTCGAGAAGCTCTTTTACGCCGATACCGGTTTTGGCGGATATATGGAAACATTCGCTTTTCCTGATACCGATGATGTGTTCGATTTCTTCGGCAGTGATATCGGGCTGAGCGGCAGGCAGGTCCACTTTATTGATAACGCCCAGCAATTTCCAGCCCGCTTCGACTGCCAGATATGCATTGGCGACGGTCTGTGCCTGTACGCCCTGTGTGGCGTCAACGACCAGAAGCGCGCCTTCGCAGGCCGCCAGAGAGCGTGAAACTTCATAGTGGAAATCCACGTGACCTGGCGTATCGATGAGATTCAGCATATATGTAACGTCATCGTGAACATAGTTCATAGTTACCGCGGAGGCCTTGATGGTGATGCCGCGTTCACGCTCGATATCCATATCGTCGAGGAGCTGGTCTTTCTTCTCGCGTGAACTGACAGCGCCAGTGATTTCAAGTATCCGGTCGGCCAGTGTACTTTTGCCGTGGTCGATATGCGCGATTATCGAAAAATTTCGTATATGTTCGGTGTTCATTGTTATCTATTCTAAAAACTATCAAACATATCATATTAACAAAAATGCGGCCCCAATGCAATGCTTCTGCGAATCAATTAAGTAGAATCTCAGAATTCCGCTATTATATTTTACCGAAGCGTTTGCGGTATGTTAAGGCGTTAATTCCTTTTGCCTCCCTGAAAAACCGTGAAAGGTTGTACATATTGTTATATCCAAGAGACTCGGCGATATAGGACAAAGAGAAGTTTGTTTCGGTCAGCATATAGGCGATATGCTCAGCGTGGACACGTTTGATTTCATCGAGAATCGAGCGACCTAATATCCTGCGAAATTGTTTTTGCAGATTCCTCCGGGAGGTGGTTGTCGCGTTAACTACATTTTTTATAAGGATTTTTTCTCTGGCATGGTTGCGGATATATTCAACTGCCGCTGCGACCTCATCGTCATTTACAGCTAAAATGTCTGTTGAACGCCGGACTACAACTTTGACTGGTTCGATTGATATTATTCGCCCTTTAATATGTTTGCCCGCCATAAGCTTATCGAGAATAGCCGCCGCTTCATAGCCCCCTTTTTCAGTATTAAGAGCTATGCTCGATAACGGGGGGTCGGAAAGCTCGCAAAGCAGTTCATCATTATCAACCCCAACCACGGCCGCTTCTTCAGGTATTTTAACGTTTATAATCTTTGCCGCTTCGAGAATGTGCTGTGCGCGGTCATCGTTACAAGCCATTATACCAACAGGTTTGGGTAATGATATTAACCACGCAGCCACGGAAGCGAGTTCCTCGCTCCAGGAATGTTTTTTTGTCAGACTCGTATAGATATGGGTTTCAAACTTATTCCTGGCAATCCGCCTGCCAAAGGCATTTCCGCGAGCTCTTGACCATTGTGTTTCGTCAAAACCGCAATAACCAAAGTTTTGAAAGCCTCTATCGAGGAGATGTTCAGCGGCAAGTGTTCCTATCGCGTCATCATCGGTTATGACCGTGTGAAGCATGTGCGGCATTTTATCTTTGTCTTCCATGTGTATGGCGAAGATGGCGGGTATGTTTCCTGAGACTATTTTTTCGATATTGCTCGCGTCGCGTAGAATAATGCCTGTTACGCCCCAGTCTTTAAGTTTGGGCAGCGATTTTTCGAGGCCGCTGTGTTCCCTGTAGAATATCCACGGACCGTGCATACGGGCGTATTTGGCAATGCCGTGCAAAAGACCTCGACCATAAGCACGCGACGTTTCTATCTGTAATACGACTTTCGGGGTATTCCGCATTCGAGCATGATACCACTTGATATGGATTTAAATCAAATTAAATCAAACACAAAGTTCAAAAAATACTAATTTTCCAGGCTATCCCAAAAATTCACCTTAAAAATTCACCTTAAAAATCGCTTGACTGGAAGGGGACGCTGTGTTACAAGATGTTGGTTTGATAAGTGCGAATTTCAAGGGAAAAAGTTATGTCCGACCTCGATAGTGTGATAAACCTTGCCAGGGAATCTTTGATTAAGCCGCGGCGTGGCGGGGGTTGTGATGTATTTTTATGGGATTGCACACAGCGATTGGTTCGCAATGTCGAATTTATATGCCGGCTTCCTGAATTAGCTCAGGCAAATCCCCCGATAGACCATTTTTGCCTGATGACGGCGTCATATTTCAGCAATAGCGGTTTTGCCAGGCAGCTTATTGGCGATGCCGAAAATATAAATTACTCAGCGGCGGACTCTAACCTGCTGGAGCTATTGGATTTTTCAACCGAGGTAGTTGTGGAAAAATTGCACCGGCTTATTGACAGCTCGAAAATCGAAAAGATAAACCGGATTATCACTGAAAGCGGCGTCAATTCGACGAAATTGACCGAAGCTATGATACTTTCAGACGCCCGCAATCTGGATGATATGGGGACGGTCGGGGTTTACAATGAAATCAGGCGGTGTATTGTCAAAGGCAGAAACATCGCAGATATGCTCAGGAGCTGGCAAAAGCGAAAGGAATATATGTATTGGCATGCCCGCCTCAAAGAAGGGTTCAGATTTGAATCAGTCCGCAGAATGGCGGAAGAAAGGCTTCATGCCGCGGAGCATTTTATGAACCAGCTTAGGCTTGAAAACTCTACCCAGGATTTGAGAATCCATGCGGCCGACTCTGCTTTTGTTTGAAACCAGGAGAAAAAATAGTGTCGTTTGAATAGAAATGAGGCTTAGCGGCGTAGCTGAAAAGATTTAAACGGGAAACCCCGCAAAAGGAGTTAAGGATGGATATTGTATCGATACTAATACCTGACAATATGGGGAAAAATTTTATACCTAAAGAATATCTCCCCACAGGTAAAGATGAATATTATCTTCGTAATACGCAGATTTCCAAACCGGATAAGAAATGGCGAAATCTTCGGGCTGATGAAGTAGAGTCGCTTGTGAAAAATAATAACACTGCTGACAGCTGGGATAATATCCTTGTCAGTGATGAATTTGATCCGCATTTGATTCACGGTTGCGATTTTTATGGATTAGTAAGAATAGGGCGTTTGCGAAAAGTCATCCTTGAGCATCACGATTTACAGTTGCCTGCAGGAATGTATGACAGCAAGATTATATCCTGCGATATTGGCGATGATGTGGCAATCCATAATGTCAGCTATATAGCTCATTATATTATCGGTAACCGGTGCATTCTGGCGAATATCGACGAAATGCACACAACAAACTACGCTAAGTTCGGAAACGGCATAATAAAGGAAGGGGAGCCTGAAAAATTACGTGTTAAGCTCGATATAATGAACGAAACCGGCTGCCGAAGTGTTTATCCTTTTGACGGGATGATAACAGCCGATGCATATCTTTGGGCAAAATATCGCGACGACTCGGCTTTGCAGAAAAAGCTTGCCGAGATAACTCAAAACACTTTCAACTCCAGCCGCGGCTATTACGGCATAGTTGGTGACCAGACTGTGATAAAAAACTGCCAGATTTTGAAAGATGTTAAAATAGGTGAGCATTGTTATATAAAAGGGGCAAATAAGCTAAAAAATCTGACAATTAACAGTTCGAAGGATGAACCGACGCAGATTGGCGAAGGCGTAGAGCTTATCAACGGCATAATCGGGTACGGCTGCCACATCTTTTACGGATGCAAGGCTGTGCGATTCATACTTGGCCGCAATTCAAATCTGAAATACGGCGCGCGGCTGATACATTCATTCCTCGGCGACAACTCGACGATTTCTTGCTGCGAGGTTTTGAATAATTTAATATTCCCGGCACACGAGCAGCATCACAACAACTCGTTTTTGATTGCTTCTGTTGTGATGGGACAGAGCAATCTGGCGGCAGGCGCGACTATCGGCTCGAACCATAACAGCCGGGCAAACGATAACGAAGTGCAGGCCGGCAGGGGTTTCTGGCCAGGTTTGTGCGTAAGCATCAAACATTCGAGCAGATTCGTGTCATTTACGCTTTTATCAAAGGGCGATTACCCAACCGAATTGAATATACAGCTTCCTTTCGGGCTTCTCAATAATAATACTTCCAAGGACCAGCTTGAAATAATGCCGGCGTTCTGGTGGATGTATAATATGTATGCCCTTGCCAGAAATTCATGGAAATTCCAGACTCGCGACCAGCGAAAGGTGAAAATTCAAAATATTGAATTTGATGCTCTTGCGCCGGATACCGCAGAGGAGATTTTTGCGGGCCGAAGGCTGCTCGAAATCTGGACGGCCAAAGCCAGCCTGTCTGCGCAGAATAAAGCCGACAAGCTAAGTGGTGATGAACTTGCAAAAATCGGTTGAGATCTTTTGGTGAATAATTCTCAGAAAGCCAGTAAGCTGGAGGTTCTTGGTGAGAATATGGAAAAGAGCAGCCGCAAAGTTGTTATTGTAAAGGCTGCTGAAGGATATAACGCGTATGGTGACATGCTGCTTTATTATGCAATAAGAAATTTATTAAATTATTTAAATGCAAGACCGAATGCGAATTTTGCATCTATGGCGAATGAGCTTAAGGGAACACGCCAGAGCAGGTGGGTAAATATCGGCGGCCAACTTATGCCTGAAAATGACCTCGACCAGCTTCGCGCGGATATCGGCTCTGGAGAGCTGAATTCATGGGAGCAAATACACGAAAGATATAACAAACTCTGGTCTGAATATGAATTCCAAAAACAGAAACATTCACTCGCAACATTGTGTGATTTGATAGGAACATCAAACTTAACAAAAGAACAGTGGTTTGCTGCTTTGGATAATGCTGTACGAATTCAGCAGTTTGTAAGCGAACAGGTATATCAATCACGAAAGAAGGATTATGATAATCCATTCAGACAGGCAACATTCAGAAATAATGAAGAAATGCTGGCCGCAATAGGAATAATCGATGATAACAGTTTCATTAAACAGGTCAGGGGTGAAACTGAGGACTTTAGAAAAATGGTGGAAGGAATCCGGAAAAGAAGTTAACAAAAACAACTAAATAACTCAGGAGGCAAAAAATGAATCTCAAAGATCAGAAGTATGCGAAGTACGCGTTGGTGCAGGAGATGATGGATGTAGTTCGAGTTGTAAAGAATTTTGACGCCGGCCAGACAAAAGAAGTCGCGAAGGAAATTAAAGCTGCCGGCCAGCTTTTGCTGACAGGAGAAGGGTCAAGCAGAATATTTCCAGCCAAGAATATGGTGCGTAAAAACTTAAAGTGGGGACTCGGCTTAAATATTTCTACTGATGGTTCGAGACAGTCAGCCGAATATAATCTTTCAAATTTCGCGGTATTTCTTGCCTCAAATTCAGGCCGCACAAAGGAAGTTGTTCTATTGGCAAAGAAACTGGCAGCAATAGGCAATGGCCGCCGATTCGGACTGAGCGCAAATCCGGATACACTGCTTGAAAAGGAATGCAAAAAAACATGGGTTTTGAAATGCGGATGGGAACAAGCTGTAGCCGCTACAAAGAGCGTTATCGAGCAGGCACTTTTTTATGAATCAATATTGTGGAATCTGCAGGGCAAAGACCTTGGCGCAGAATGTGCCGTCCTGGCTGGCTATCTTGAAAAAGCCCTTACGCTGCCGATAGATGGTGATATCGTAAAAAAGGCCATTGGCGCAAAGACCATTTATTTCGCAGGCTATAATGACGGAGTAGCGGAAGAATTGACTTTGAAGACCAATGAAATCACTCGCAGAAAATCCGATTTTCTTGAAGGAACATATGCTGTTCATGGCATCGAGGAAGTTATGGACCCAAGCGATATTGTTTTTGTAGTTGACCCCATTGAAGAAGAACTCGGCAAGTTTAAAGAAGTTTTGGTTGATGGTGTCGGGTTGACGGTTATTTCTATCGCGAACCGCTCAACGTCATTTAAGACAATTCAAACGCCGAACGCAGGCGAATTATCGCCTTACGTGTATCTGTGTGCCGGCTGGAATCTGCTTGTTGAAATCGGCCTTGCCATCGGAATCAATTTGGATAAGCCCGAGCGGGCAAGAAAAGTCGGAAATGAGTTTGTAGGTGGTTAATCAGGTTAAGTTTTGTAGGGAAAAATTACAATAAAAAAATCGGCTGGTCAGAATAATTTCCGCCAGCCGATTTTGTTTTACAATTTCAAATCCGCGTTCACATCTATTTTATTGAGGCTTCGCCCGCGTTTTTCGGAGCTGGTGCTGCTTTTATTCCCATTGGAGGATTATTAGGCAATGGCTCTCTTCCGGGCGGATATTCTATCTTTGCTTCCTTTTTAAGCGTTTCGATATAATTTTTCGCGAATTCACTCTGTTTCTGCTGAGTAAGTTCTTTGATTATATCGTCTTTAGCCTTATCGAAAGCAATTGTTTCCGCAACTTTATGGTCGGTAGCTTTTATAATGTGATAACCAAATTGTGTTTCAACAACGTCGCTGTTTTCTCCGACTTTCAGCTTAAAGGCGGCATTCTCAAAAGCAGGCACCATTCGCCCTCTTTCAAAGAAGCCCAAGTCGCCGCCTTGTACCGCCGACGGGCATACGGAATTTTCTTTTGCAAGAGTGGCAAAATCAGCCCCGTCTTTAATCTGCTTTAGAAGGTCTTCAGCTTTTGCCTTGGCAACGGCTTTGGCTGCGTTGGGGTCTTTATTATTGGCGTCCTCAACGGACTTTATAAGAATATGGCTTGCCCTGACCTGTTCAGGCATATCAAACATTTTCTTATTCTCGTCATAATATTTTCTGGCATCGGCCTCATTAACGTCGATTTTGCCTGCCCACTGTGAATCCATCAGTTTCTGATAACGAACTACTCTATCGAACTGCATCTCATTTTTCCACTCGTCGAAAGTTTTACCCTGGGCCTCAATAAGAGCTTTCAGCTCGTCAACAGTCAAAGGCGTTTTTTGTTGAGCGGCAATTTCCTTGATATAATTAAGAACATCATTCGCATCCGCGGTGATGTTGGCGGCTTTGACTTTTTCATCCAGCAAATGGTTGACTATCAAACTTTCTGTAGCGCGTTTCATCATAGACTGTTTGTACTGGTCCATAAACTGCGGCGGGACATTGGGATTTTGCTTTTTCATCTGTTCAAGACTCGGTGCAATCAGTTTCTCGACATCACTATTATGAATTACAAAACCGTTGACCGTAACAGCCACCGCATTGTTTGCTTCCGCAACGGCAGCGGCAGGTTTAGCAGGAGCTGGGTTGACATCAGCGGATTCTTTCTTGGCGCTTGGCACTGGAGTGGCTGAATTGGCGTCGGCTTTGACTTCGGCCTTTGCAGGGCATACAGTGGCCGGTTTGGCCGTACAAGTAGTGCCGACCTTGGCTGGGCAGTTTACATCGGCTTTGGCTGTGCATGGTTTGGCAGTTTCGGTTTTGGCACATGGTTTAGCTGTTTCGACATTGGCTTCGACAGGCTCAGGAGCAGGTTTAATTACAGCTTCTTCTCCGGTAGCGTTTGTAACGGCTGAAGCCTTGTTCGTGGATTTCGGCTGACAACCAACCATAAAACCAATAACAAATATTGTCACCAGAAACAGTGCTACATACTTCTTCATTTTTTTATCCTTTCTTGGGTAAAAACATTAATATAATTAAAAATTGCATTGTTTCATAAATAGAGCTATACGTCAAGATTTAAATTGCTCACCCGGCACGGATTTTTTATAAACCTAACAGCATGGGGTTTGGAGATAAATACCAGTAAAATAAGCAGATAAAAGTGACTGTAGCATAAATACCGGTATATTTAAGGAAATCTTGGTGTCTTAGCCGATAAAACTCCTGGAAGAACAGAAATAAACTGAATTTTTCAGGAGACACGATTATGGCTGGGCCAGGTGAATATGTATCGGATGTAACGGAAGGTATTACGTGTGTTAAAGATTTACCCAAAGCTAAAATCAAACGACTTTCACGCACATACAAAAAGCGTCCGTGCCCCTATTGCGGCCACCCATCCTATCGGGACAAAATATTCAGACGAAAACTGCATGACCTCGGAGACTTGGCTGGCAACCGTCCAATCGACCTTTGGGTCAGTTATTCACAGCACTGCTGTTCAAAATGCAAGAAGTACTTCAATGCCGACCTGTGCGACCTTGCGGATCCCGGCTGCCACTATACCCGCCGGGTTGTTCACCTGGCAGTGCGATTGGTTGTGGAAGACGGCCTGCCATATCGGCCGGCATCCTGGCACTTATGGCGAGATCATCGGGTTTTCGTCCCCTGGGCTACAATTCAAAACTGGGTTGAAGCGACGGGGGGAAAAAGCTGAGAAACGAATTACTGCTGAATACCTTGATGGTGTTCTGACTGATTTCTCCGGTTATATCGCGGCGGATGAATTATATGATGGGCCGTTCTGTGTATTGTCCATCGTGGATAACCGCACGTTCAAACGGCTCATTTACGATGTTCTTGACCATAATCCCACCCATGAAGATATGATAAACTTCTTTCGTCGGTTCCGTACGGAACTGGATCAAAGAGGTCTGACACTGCTTGGTGTTACGACCGATGGCTCGCCGTTATACCCGGAGCCGCTGGCTCTGATATTCCCCGGTGTTGCCCACCAGGTATGTGAATTTCATGTTCTCAAGGAGATCAATAGAGAAATACTCAAAGCTGTTACGCGGGTGCGACGAGAACTCAAAAAGAAGCTGCCCAAGCTGCAACGCGGCCGTCCATCGTCCTCGACCGCGAGAAAAGCGGCATCTCGAAAGAAAAAACAGACCGATGAGATTGCCGATTTGTTTGAGCATCGACACTTGTTTGTGCAGCATTCGCTCAGTAAGGCAGACAAGAAGATATTCTCACGTATAACGCGAAAATGCCACAATCTGAAAAATTTACGTTCGATCATGGATCAGGTCTACAGACTCTTTGATCGCCGTTGCCGCACGGAAACAGCCTTGGAAAGGTTGGCTGTCTTGCGCCGCCATGTTCGACGATTCAAAACGTTGGGTCAAACTCTTAAGAAACTATTTACGCCGAATATTGAAAAGGCGTTGACCTTTCTCGATGATTCACAACTGCCATCGACATCCAACGCGGTTGAACGAGGTTATCGTCGTCATCGAAAGATGCAAAAGAGTGTCTATAGAGTGCGAACTCAAGACCATATTAGCCAGCGTGTGGCCATTGATATGCAGCGTGACGAGCAGTCCCAAGGCCGTTTACAAACTATAACAATGCTTCATAATGAGAGGACTGGAATGGTATGTTGCCGGTAAAGATGCTACAGAGTCAGATAAAATGACATTTAGCTAATGAATCTTAATAATCATCTCTCATTTTAAACCCTAACCGGCCTTTTTGCATATCCACTACTACTTTATCGAACGGAGTTTTGTTCACTTCCCCGGGTAAAATGCCTTCCATTTTAGCCGATGAACATAAAAAGTTGCTGCCCAGCACACCGTCGAGGATAACGTTTTTGCCGCTGTTCGGGTCAGAATATTTAATATCATGGACCCCGATTCGGACATTCCTGAAAATCAGCTTGTTGCCGGAGACGGTCTGTATCGCTATCGAATCGACCTGAAAACCGGCAATCATAGTCATTTGGCCCACACCGCCCATCGGAAGAGAAAAATCCTGTTTAACCAGGACTCTGCCGTCTTTATCCATAAGCCCCAGCTTTTTCGCCTGCGGGGTAGAAATAAAACTGATAGATGCCCCTGTATCGAAAAGCCAGGTGCCGACCGATGTTTTGCCTTTGTAACTTACATTGATTTTATCTATTACCGGATTGCGGGCAAGGGAGGGCAGAGGCGGAATATGCTGGGGACTGCGCGGGTCAACAAAATCTTTCAAATCTAATCGCCACTTCAAAATCAACCTTTGGAATAGCTGGGTCGCCTGGATTTTTAATATCAGCGGCAAAATATTCAAGCGAATTTGTGGCGCCGCAATTCAGCACTGCGACCCGACCGGCCATAACCGGCGTACCGACAACGTCCATGGGTTCGCTTAGCAGGCCGGCATAAGTTTTCTTAACCTGAAATCTCGCAGGCCCAAGCATTTTATACGCTTTCTGGTTATTAGGCTCGATTGTTTCGTAGGATGCAAGGCCGATGTACAAGGGTTCGGACACATTGAAATATTCTTCGCCGCCGACGCCTATATCGGCAAAGGCGGCTTTGGGGTCAATATTTATATGTAACTGCTCAGCGGTTTCACGTGAAAGCAATATGCCCGAAGCCCCCGTATCGAGAAACGCGTAAGCAGGGGTAAATCCGTCCGGCCCGCATATCACCGGGCTGTTTTTGTTGTGTTTTAGCAGAAAATAAATTCGCGGCAAATCAAGGGCGGCTTCGCACACACCATCGATTACAATATCCTGTTTGGCATAGAGACACTGCTGTGCCGGATTCACAACGACTATCAGCAGCAAAACTGCCGCGTTTTTTTTTACCCTTGTGTCAAATATAGATAACATTGCCATTAAATCCCCCCATCCAAACACTTTTATTTTTCCGCCTTATTTAATTCGGCGGTTCTGTCCCGGCTTAGGTCAAGTTTGCTGAAATCGCCCTGGTCATTGGGCAGCAGCATTAGAAAGCGGTTTGCAATATCAAGCCCAGCGGTTCCCTGTTCCATTTCAAAGGATAATATGTGTCCGCCTGATTTTCTATCTTCGGAGAGAAAATGAAGGTGCAGTCCGTTAAAATTTATCCCTTTCATATACGCAGGCATCCGGAAGCCGACGATTGTGCCGGAAATATCGCTCATTTCGAAAACCGGCTGATTTTTCGTTACCTCAGTCATAGGAGGATACGGCTTATGCTGTGCAAAAACGCTTCGAGTTTTCATCTTTGAAAATTTTCCCTTCAGCCTGATAGCGCAGAAAATATTTGGATTGGCGATTTTTTTATTCACCTCCTCTTCGAGTTCCGAAAGATCAGTTTTGTCCGACAGCTGTATCGTCAAATCTTTTTGAAAATTTACCACTGTCGCAAACGGCACCGTTTGGTCAGACCGCGGGAAATAAACTCTGCCATCCGATTTAATCTGATATACTGTGCCATCAAGCAGAACCATCTCACCGTCAAGACCGTCGAAAGTTCCAAGCCCGCAGTCGCCGTAGGATTTCAGATTTCTCAGCGTTATCTGCCCGTCATAAAATCCAGCCAGAAGCGCGTCTATTGTCGAAACCTGAGTAACAGTATCCTTTTCAAAATTTTGGCATCCTGTAATACAAAAAACCGCGATGCCAAGCAACAGTATATAATGTTTTTTCATTTGCCTGTTCCCTGTAAAACTGGTTTACTTGTTTAGTGCTTCGTATTTTTTAGCGGCTAAAGGCCGCAACATGTTATACCTTGCCGAATTTCTTGCGATACGTTGAAGCGTTGACACCTTTTTCCTGCCTGAAAAACCGTGAGAGGTTATATATGCTGCTAAAGCCCAAGGTACTGGCAATCCGTGACAGCGACATGTTTGTTTCTCTTAACATGTGTGCAATATGGTCGGCGTGGGCGCGTTTGATTTCATCGAGAATCGAATGCCCGATGATTTTCTGGAATCGCTCCTGCAGCTGACGTCGTGAAGTTGTGGTGGCGTTTACTACCTCATCAATAAGAATTTTGTGCTGAACGTTTTCGCGTATGTAACGCAATGCCTTGGCAACTTCCTCATCCGCCATGGCAAGAGTGTCCGTGGATTGACGGCTTACAATATGCGTGGGTTCAACGACTATCCTGCTGGGATTTATTTTTTTGCCGGCTATCATTTTATCAAGCATTTCGGCGGTATCATATCCCGCTTTTTCAGTATTAAAATTTACGCTTGAAAGTGCCGGATAACATAATGTGCAAATAACTTCGTCGTTATCGACGCCGAGGATGGCAACATCTTCTGGTACTCTTAAACCTGCGACTCTGCACGCCTCAAGCACTTGCCTGCCGCGGTTATCATTACACGCCATCAATCCCACTGGTATGGGAAGAGATTTCAGCCAGTCGGCGATAAACATTTTCTCTATCTTTTCCGAAAGCTCCATTTTCAGATTCGGCTGTTTATAAACATGTGCCTGAAAGCCCGCCTCTGTAAGTCTTTCGTAAAAGGCCTTACTTCGTATTTGCGACCAGTAAAAGCCCTTTTGGTCAACGCCGCAGTACGCGAATTCTTTAAAACCCTTATCGAGGTAATATTCAGCGGCGAGTTTGCCTGCCGTCTCGGAATTAGAGGGTGACGACATTATAGCCTTTTACTTCAGTGGCGATAAAAATAGTCGGCAGATTCAGTTCCGCTACGTGTTTAATTATGCACCTTCCGCGGGTATGGCTGATAATACCGTCAGCGTCTTTATAATCCTTAAGGGACAGTTCATTCCACCCCCCGGGTTCCGCATAGAAATTCCATGGGCCATGAATAGCGGCATATTTGGCAATGCCCTGAAGAATGCCCCTGGTATATCCTGAAGCTGTCGGAATCTGCAATATAACAGTTGGTATTTTTTTCATAATTTAAAAAATAACTAAACAGGAGTAAACTGACACACCTTCTTTCTTATTGGGTATTAGTGTAAAATTATATACAGGATTCGTCAATACTTAAATTGGGCATCTGCTGAAAAAAACAAAATCAATTTGAGGTTTAGCGGATTGCGTATTTTTTCCACTTGAGTCACCAAAGAAATTCTTGTTAAACACCACAAAAATGCGGATAATACCTTTTTTAATGGTTTGATAATCAGGGTTTCTTATTTTCTATGGCCGAAGCAGGAAAAATTTATCGCATTTTTATAAGTGCCGCTGAACCCAGCGCGGATATTCATTGCGCCAATCTTATAACTGCTTTGAACAAAAGTGGTTACGAGATGAAATTTGCCGGCCTGGGTGGTGACGCCATGGCAAAGGCGGGCTGTGAGCTTCTCGAAAACACCGTCGCAAAAGCTGTTATGATTTATAAAGCTTTCAGCCACATACTCCGTTTTTGCATACTGATATACCGAGTAAAACGCTATTTTAAAAAAAATAAAATTGATTTGGTTATTCTCTGCGATTCGCCGGCTTTTAATTTTCATGTTGCCAAAGCCGCAAAAAAAGCCGGCATCAAAACTCTGTTCTATGTTGCTCCCCAGCTATGGGCATGGGCGCCCTGGCGAATCAAAAAACTCAAAAAATCCTGCGACAAACTCTGCTGTATTCTGCCATTTGAGCAGGACTGGTTTTCACAAAGAGGCGTTGAGGCTGTTTTTGTAGGTAATCCGCTGCTCGATGAAGCTGGCGGGAGAATTTCCGATTATACAAAAAATTATGGTAATTTTGAGCCTAAAAATGTCAAAATTGCGATGATGCCAGGCTCCCGAATCGCCGAAATCGAATCGCTGTGGAAGCCAATGCAGGAAATCGCGAACCGGATAAAGCGAAAATATCCTGGCGCCTCCTTTGTAACTGTTGCGGTTGATGAGGAAAAAAAGCGGCTCCTTAAATCAACTCAAACTGTCGGTTTTAGAAGCGGCTATTCTATTAACTCCGTTTTGGAAACCGCGCGTAATTCGGATTTTACCATTGTCGCCAGCGGCAGCGCCACGCTGCAGGTCGCATCCGCGGGCTGCCCGATGGTCGTAATGTATCAGTCCAGTAAAACCCTCTGGAACCTCATCGGTCGCCATATTATAAATACCAGTTACCTTTCGCTTGTAAATATTCTTGCGGGGAAAGAATTAGTCCCTGAATTTATGCCGTACTTCGAGTCGATTGAACCTGTAGCAAATTCCATAGAACGGCTTTTGGAGGACAGGAATAAGCTTACTCAAACCAGCCGTGAGCTTATTCAATTGGTAAAACCGTTAGCGCAGGGCAGCGCATCTGAAAAGACAGCGCAAATTGTTATTGATATGCTATAAAAAAAATGGAGCCGGGTTGCGGAGGGAGGTGCGAACTACCCGGCTCCGAACTGAGCGTGTGATACGCCCAGCTTGTTCATTATTTAATACAAGCCACTATGAAATTATGTTCATAGTATTTCTTTAATCATTATACAATAAAATAATAAAAAGAAAAGACTTTATAATCAAAAAGTTTGGCATTTACTTGTATATTTCGCTTGGCGGCAGTAAAATCACAAAATTGTCGCGTTTTTACAAGTAAGGTTCATAAAAAACAAAGGATTATTATGCTGACTGATAATATTCTTGAACTTATCGGCAATACGCCTTTGATAAAGCTTAAAGGTGAAAAAATCTTTGCCAAGGCCGAATTCCTCAATCCTGGCGGCAGTATCAAGGACAGGGTCGCTTTGGCCATGCTCGAGGCCGCGAAACGCGATAAAAAGCTTAATTCTGATACTATTATTGTTGAGCCAACCAGCGGAAATACCGGAATTGGACTGGCTCTTGTCGGCCGTTTGATGGGGTACAAGGTGCGGATTGTTATGCCCGCCGGAATGAGCGAGGAGCGTAAAAAGCTCATCAAAGCCCTCGGCGCCGAATTAGTACTTACTCCGGATGAGCAGGGTATAGCCGGCGCCGTTAAACTGGTCGAACAAATGGCCGAAGATGACCCGAAGGTTTTCGTGCCTCAGCAGTTTGAAAATCCCGCCAATCCCAAAATCCATTACGAACAGACCGCACGCGAATTGTGGCGCCAATCTAGCGGCGACATAGCCTGCTTTGTCGCTGGTGTTGGCAGCGGAGGAACACTTCAGGGCGTCGGAAAGTTTTTAAAAGAGCAAAACCCCAAAATAAAAATTGTTGCCGTCGAACCTAAAAACGTCTCAGCTTTGCTCGGTCACGAGCCTGGCCTGCATCAGATTCAGGGTATCGGCGATGGTTTTATTCCCGCCGTACTCGATGTCTCCCTTGTCGATGAGGTTGTTGAAGTAAGCGACGATGACGCCATCAAAACCACAAGGCAGTTAGGTAGAGATTACGGCCTGCTCGTCGGCATCAGCTCCGGCGCAAACATCTGGGCTGCCAGAAAACTCTCCACAAAAATTAACGGCAGCATCACAACCGTCCTCCCCGACCGCGCCGAACGCTACTTCAGTACCGCCTTATTATAATCCCGAATTCCTTAGACCATAAACGCATCATCTCATGCTGTTTATATGGTTCCGCCCGCTCTTTTTAATCTCTTTTCCTGTCGTTTCTCTTTTAATGTTTTTTGTGCCTTCTTCTTTACATCTTTTTTGGTATCACGACTTTTGCCCATACAGTATCCTTTCCTGAAAAAAATGTATTTTATAATTTCCCGGCTCACTTCACAACATCCATTTTCCAGAGCAATTATCTGAGGGGGCTGCAGAAGAGATGTCCAAAATTGATGATTGGCAGGAAAATTCCCTTTTTTTTACAGGCTTGTTCCCGCTGGAAACAAAAAAAGAGCTGAGGCCAGGAGGAGGAAGGAAGGAGGTATTAGGCCTCAGCTCAAGTTCTTAAAAGCTCCAATAGAGCTTTCTATTTTAAAAATTGGGCTGAGGTTGGGAGGGAGGAAGAGGAGTATGAACCCCAGCCCGTTGTATCGTTATCATTACGAAAATCTTACGTCCCCTGTCGCGGAAAAGTTCAGTTTTATCTAAGAATTATTTGGAGTGTTTGTCCAACTCCTCCCGCGAAGCGATATTCGCGTTAAAACCAACTGCGACACACATCAATAATAGTGTAACATAAAAACCTGTTATTTCAAGGAAAATTTTTCAAAATATTAATTTTTTTTTACGCGACAGACAACTCTACAGGGGTTTTACTGGTTGACATAATAAACCAATGGATTTACTCTAACTGCTTGAAAAATTATATATTTACGGAGAAACGCTATGAAAGCGGCTTTGCTGACAGGCATCAGGCAGATGGAAATCCGCAATTTGCCTGAACCGAACATAAAAAATGATAACGATGTTCTGCTGAAAATCGAAAAAGTCGGTGTGTGCGGCTCCGATGTGCATTATTATGAAACCGGAAAAATCGGTTCGCAGGTCGTAAAATATCCGTTCATTGTCGGACACGAATGCGCCGCGACAGTTAAATCTGTCGGCCCGGCCGTCAAAATCGTAAAGGTCGGCGACCGCGTTGTTGTTGAGCCTGCAATTTCCTGCAATAATTGCGACCAGTGCCGCCAGCACAGGGAAAATACCTGCAGAAACCTGAAATTTCTCGGCTGCCCGGGCCAAATTGCAGGCTGCCTGTGCGAATACCTCGTTATGCCCGAACAGTGCTGTCTGCCTGTCGGTAACAAAATTACTCTCGAACAGGGCGTTTTATGTGAGCCTCTCGCGATAGGTGTTTACACTGTCAAACAGGCCAATTTGCCCCCTGATGCAGCCGTTGCTGTTTTAGTCGCAGGCCCCATCGGTTTAAGCTGCCTGCTCGCCGCAAAATCGCAAGGCATAAATTCCTGTTATGTTACGGATAAAATTGATGCCCGTGTTGAAATCGCCCTAAATGGCGGCGCCGTCTGGTCGGTAAACCCGAATAAACAGGATATAGTAAAAGAGATTATCAGCCGTCAGTCCGGCGGTATGGATGCTGTTTTTGAATGTGCCGGCCAGCAGGACGCCATTGACCAGGCCATCGAACTGCTCAAACCCGGCGGTAAACTTATGCTTATAGGTATCCCGCGAGAGGAACGAATCTCATTTATCATTGATAAAACCCGGAGAAAAGAAATTACCATCGTAAACGTGCGAAGGCAAAACCATTGCACGCAAAAGTGTATTGATTTGCTGGCCTCCGGAAAAATCCGTGCCGACTTTATGATAACCCACAGATTTAGTTTTGACCAAACCCGCCAGGCTTTTGATTTGGTCGCTCAATATCGCGACGGCGTCGTCAAAGCCCTTATAGAGTTTTAAACCTATGAAAAAAGCTTCCATCATCAGTATAGGTAATGAAATCATCAGCGGCCAGACCGTGGATACCAACGCCGCCTGGCTTAGCCGCGAACTTTTATCCGCCTCCATACCCGTCGTCAGCGTTTATGTCATCGGTGATGATATTGAAAAAATTGTAAAAACGTTTAATCATGCTTCCATCGATGCCGATATCGTTCTTGTAACAGGGGGGCTGGGGCCTACCGATGATGATTTGACTCGTCATGCCCTCGCGAAATTCCTTAACGTGGAATTGGTTCTGCAAAATGAACTGCTTGAAAAAATACAAAAAATTTTCGCTGACAGAAACATCAAAATGCCCGAAATGAACAGAATTCAAGCGTGTATCCCCGCCGGCGCAAAACCTATCTCCAACAATCTCGGAACCGCGCCGGGCGTTATCGCGGAAACAAAAGATAAAATATTTGCCTCTATGCCGGGCGTCCCCTCCGAAATGAAAGCCATGTTCTGTGAAACTGTTTTGCCCAGACTCAAAGAACTCACTGCCGGTCAGGCGGTGGTTATCAAAAAATTGAAATGCTTCGGAGCTGGTGAATCAACTATCGCCGAATCGCTCGGTTCCCTTATGCATCGCGACAGGAATCCATTAATCAACTGTACCGTACAATACGGCATTGTAACCCTTCATATCATCGCAACCGCAAAGACCCATAACTCCGCCCTGCAAATGGCTGAAAAAGACGAAAAAACCCTCCGCGATATACTCGGAGACCTTATCTATGGCACAGATGACCAGACCCTTGCAGAGGTCGTCGGCCAAAAACTCGCTGCCCAGCACAAGACTCTTGTCGTAGCGGAATCCTGCACTGGAGGCTTGCTGGCAAAGCTGATAACCGATATTCCTGGCGCCAGCGAATATTTCCTCCAAGGCTGGGTTACATACAGCAACCAGGCCAAAATACATGAACTCCACGTACCCCCGCACCTGGTAGAGCAATACGGCGCTGTAAGCGAACAGGTTGCCCAGGCCATGGCGCAAAATGCCCGAAAAAAAGCCTCTGCTGATTTCTCGCTCGCAATAACCGGAATCGCCGGTCCCGGCGGCGGTAACGAACAAAAACCCGTCGGACTGGTATATATTTCTTCAGATTCGCAAAAAGGTTGCCAAACCGCTTGCTTTGTTTTTTCACACGATAGAGACTTTATAAGATTTCGTGCCGCCCTGACTGCTTTGAATATGCTCCGCCTAAAACTCTAACATTTGACTTATTCACAAAATAATGCTATAATTAGACTTTACCCAGATTGACATAATACCGAAAATAATTGTGGAATATGGCTAAATCACGCAAAAAATTAGGTGAGATTATCTTCAAGGCGGGCTTAGTTGAGAAGGAACCGCTTATTGAAGCGATTAAGACCGCTAAGTCCAATAATAAACGTCTTGGACAGGTCTTGCTCGAGCTTGGCCTCATCGACGAAGAAACCCTGACTCAGGTTATCGCCAAGCAATTCGGCCTTGAATACATAAATCTCGACGTCACCACTATTCCGCCCGAAGCCGCAAAGCTTGTCCCTGAGGACCTTGTCAAAAGATACAATGTCCTGCCTTTAGGTATGAATGACGGCAGACTCAAACTTATTATCGGCGACCCCCTCAACCTTGAAGTCATTGATATAATCAGATTCAGGCTCAATACCGAGCCCCATTGTTATCTCGCAAATTCCGATAAAATACGCGCCTATATCGAGGAATCCTTTGATAGAGTCAAAACACAGAATGATGACAAACTGAAACACAGTATTGACGCCACTGCCGCCGAGCTTGCCGAAGCAGGCCATGAGTTGCAGGCCGTTGCACTTCAGGCACAGGCCGCCGGTGACGATGATGCACCCATCGTGAAACTCGTCAACCTAATTATTGATAACGCCTATCACATGAGGGCAAGCGATATTCATGTTGAACCGATGGCTGACAGGGTCAGAATAAGATACCGCGTTGACGGTGTCTGCCTTGAAAAAGATAATATCCCCAAGAGTATGCAGGCCTCCATGATTACACGTATTAAAATTTTGTCCGGTATGGATATCGCCGAAAAACGTCTCCCGCAGGACGGCAGAATAAAACGCAATATCGCCGGACAGGATATCGATTTCCGTGTCTCGGCCCTCCCGGGCAGTCACGGCGAAAGTGTCGTAATGAGAATTTTGCGCCCTGACGCAGTAAATATCGGTATTCAATCCCTCGGTTTTGAGCATGACGACTACGAAAGATTCCAGCGTATAATCAAAAGACCAAATGGTATCTTCCTTGTTACTGGACCTACAGGCAGCGGTAAAACCACAACACTTTACGCCGCGTTGCAGGAACTCAACAGGTCGGATAAGAAAATTATTACTGCCGAAGACCCCGTCGAATATAACTTTGCCGGTATGAACCAGTGCCAGGTTAGAGATGATATCGGCCTGACTTTTGATGCTATCCTCAGGTCCATGCTCAGACAGGCGCCGAATATTATTCTCATCGGTGAAATTCGAGACGGTATCGTGGCGGATATCGCCATCCAGGCCGCGCTTACAGGTCACCTCGTTTTCAGTACCCTGCACACCAATGACGCCATTAGTGCCATCACGCGTCTTATTGATATGGGCATAAAACCCTTTCTGGTCGCCAGCTCTATTCAGGCTATTATGGCGCAGAGACTCGTCAGGGTCATTTGTAAAAACTGCAAGACCGTTGATAAGGCCCCCGACCCTCATAAACTGCGGCTGCTCGGCATCACCGTTGATGATATCAGAAACAGGCCAGTATATAAGGGTGCCGGTTGCAACATTTGCCATGGAACAGGCTATAAAGGTCGTATCGGTATTTTTGAAATGCTTGAATTAAACAACGAAATCAGAGAATTGGCGTTCTCAAAGGCCACTACCTCCGAATTGAGAAAAGCCGCCGTCGCGAGCGGTATGAGAACACTTTTAAGCGATGGCAAACTTAAAATATTCAAAGGAACAACCACCCCCGACGAGATAGCCGCTATCGCCCAGGTGGAAGGGACAGTTATAGATTAGATAAGTTATTGAGGATATTACAATGGCGTCAACTGTTAATATGGACCGTTTACTGCACGCCTGCGTCTCGCAGGGTGCCTCTGATATACATATTACCGTGGGAAAACCTCCGGTATTCAGGGTTCACGGCTCGCTGCGCTCTTTGGAAACAAAGGTGCTCGATTCTGACGATACATCCGGCCTGATGAAAAGCATAACCCCGGAAAGAAATCAGCAGGAACTCCAGGAAGAGGGCGGTACCGACTTCGGTTTCGCGTTTGGCGATATGGCGCGTTTCCGTGTCGCTGTCTTCAAACAAAAGGGTACCATCGCCATAGTATTGCGACTGATTCCCTCGAAAATTATGAGCCTCGAGGAAATAGGTCTGCCCAAAGTCTGCGCCGCGCTGTGCCGCAGGCCCAGAGGTATGTTTCTCGTTACAGGCCCTACCGGCAGCGGTAAAACCACTACCCTGGCCTCGATGATTAATTACATTAACGAAAACTTCGACCGCCACATTGTAACCGTCGAAGAGCCTATTGAATATTACCACAGCCATAAAAAATCCATTATCAACCAGAGAGAAGTCGGCCTCGACGTCCCGAGCTTTTCCGAGGCACTAAGACGTGTTTTGAGACAGGACCCCGACGTTATCCTCGTTGGTGAATTGCGCGACCTCGAAACAATCGAAGCCGCCGTCAGGGCTGCCGAAACAGGTCACCTTGTCTTCAGCACCCTTCACACGACAAGCGCTTCAGGCACCATAACCAGAATTATAGATGTGTTTCCTCCCAATCAGCAGGAACAAATCCGGACTCAGCTCAGCACCAACCTAATCGCCGTTCTCGCCCAGACGCTTTGCCCCCTTATGACTGGAAAGGGCCGTGTCGCCGCTTACGAATTTATGGTCGTTACACCCGCTATTTCCAACCTCATCCGCGAAAATAAGGCTTACCGTATCGATTCGAGCATCCAGACCGGAAAAAAACTTGGTATGCAGCTTCTCGATGAGCATCTCTGGAACCTCTATGACGCCGGCCGGATCAGCCTCGAGGAAATGCTCGATAAAGGCCGTCAGCCAGGTGCACTCCAGGATAAGGCTATGACCAAAATGAAAAAGCTCAGAACTGAAATGCCCAGCCATAAAAAGGAAGAAGAAGAGGACCTCGGCGGCGCTGTCCTTAGAACATAATCTTTTTTCTTCTGTTCGCCTGCATTTTTTGTCATTCCCGCGAAAGCGGGAATCTACGCTATTCCGGCAAAACAAATTGCGGCTTCTTGCCTTTTTTGTTCGGTGAAAATCCCTTACTAATCACAGCCTTGCCCTCGTTGCTGTCCGACGCAAACCACTGCTTGCCTTCAACGCTGCGGACAAGCCTTTCCCTGCTCAATTCTATGACGCTTTCTCTCGTTAAATTGCTCCTTGATTTTAAAAAAGTGGCCATAAGCTCTTTACCTCTCGGCGTCAATTTTTCCAGATAACCGATAAAACGGTTACTGTCGTTTGGCTGGTCGCTGTAACTGAATACATAAGCCCTGACTCCTGCCGGTTCACCATTAGCCAGCGGCCCCGATGAAACCTCAAACGGCGGCAATTTATCGCTTCTTTCCGTAAAAAGTCTGCCCGTATTGAGGTCATAAAACCAGCTTTTATTATTGCTGCTTCCGACCCTTGTCACTACTTTACCGTCTCTTAACTGGCCGATACCGATTACAACAAGAATTACCAAGCAAAACCCCGCTATACCCAGCATAACTTTCGGATTCTGCCGATTAACCCATTCCCTCGGCGAACGCAGCCTCTCTGTTATCCGTTCCCATCGTTCCACAATATCGTATCTTATGTATCTCCACTCCGGCATATGCTTATCCTTAAATATTTTCATAATATAAGAATTGTATTAGCGCCCTTTCAACAAGCTAATCATTCGTTCTAAGTCGGGATTGTCCTTCGAAGCATCTTCCTCGCTAATCTTGAGATTTACTAAATCAACGGTTCTTTGGTCTTTCCATTTTAGATATTCTGTATGTCCATCCGCGAAACTTATATTACATCCATCGCCATGTCTTGCAGTTATCCCATGCCAAAATCCCGGCGTATACCATATCGGATTTACTGAAGTTATATCTACAGCTATGAAACCACCTACCAGCCATACACTTATAGTTACAGGGGGAATTTCATGCGTCGATTGTGCATCAATAAAAACAAGTTTTTCGCCAGCCCTTGAAATATTACCTGACGCCTTAAACGGCGTTATTCCGCAAAAGTCTCCCCATTGGTATCCCATAGTTTTTGATAGCGAGTAACTTCGCAAGAGAATACTTTTATCACTTTTGCATTTATACACTTTCACAGAATTCAGGTAATGCCACAAAATGCCGTCCTTGATGGCAATTTCAGTACCACCGATGGCATTTGCCCAAGGATCATGTAAATCCTCACCATCTGCAACCCAATTTCCACCCCTGTATTGAGAATGGCCATCCAAAAAACCATAATTATCATTATTCCAATACGTTTCTGGCGAACAAAGCTTTTCATCATTATCTGTTGCATATATCTGCCATGCAAGAGTAAGCTGCCTTAAATTCGACTGGCAGTCTATCCGCCTGCTCATTTCCCGCGTCCTGTTAAGGGCAGGCAACATAATCGACATCAGCAAAGATATTATCGATATCACCACCAAAAGTTCAATCAGCGTAAAACCGGTAAATATCTTTTTTGCTATCCGCATTCTATATTCTTTCCCATCAATACGGCCTCTTAATTTTTCCCCACAATAGCCTTACTATAGTATCAAAATCTTCATTGTTGATGGTGTCAGACGGGTTGCTCGATTGTACATTAGAATTAGCAAATTTAACTGTTCTCTTGTCCCTCCACCTCAGGAATTCGGTATGCCCGTCTGCGAAAGACAGATTGCAGCCATCGCTATGCCTTGCTGTTATACTCTGACCTTGTTGCCAACACCAAACCGGCACCCAAGGGTCTTTTATTACATTGAATGGCCAAAAAGAACCGTGTAGCCATGGCTCATCCGCCAAACAGCCAGAATAAACATCTGCATCAATAAAAACCATTTCTTTCGAAGTTCCCTTAATGTCACCCATTGTAGCAAATTGACGATTATATACCTCATCTGGTAACATATCGTTTTTACTCATAACCGAGGATATAGAATAATTGCGCAATACACCTGTTCGGTCACTTTTACATTTATATACCTTTAGAGAATTAACATAATGCCAAAGTACCCCGTCTTTTATAGCCGTCTCTGTTCCGCCGATATAATTCAAAGGTTCATTATAACGGTCTGGACCGTCAGTTACCCATGACGGCTCATGCCTGCGCCAGTAATCAGGTAGTCCGTAAGAGTCGTTGTTAAACCACGTATCGGAAGAACAAAGCTTTTCGTCATTATCCATTACATACATCTGCCAGGCAAGCGTAAGTTGCCTCACATTCGATTGGCAGTCTATCCGCTTACCCATTTCTCTTGCCCGGCTGAGGGAAGGCAGAGTAATCGACATTAATAGCGAGATTATCGATATCACCACCAGCAGTTCAATCAGCGTAAAACCGCTCATTTTATTAGCGATATATCTCATATACACTCTTTAATAATTTTGCAGGATGGTCTTAATCTTGCCGAATATCTAAGATTTTTTCAAAACATAATACCGTGGTTTTTGGTGTCGAAATACTACGTCGCCGCTCATCCATTCAAAGAACATATACGTCTGGCCGCCTATATTTTTAATTTCGTACCTGGCTGTTGTTTTACTGCCGGAATGATAAACCTGTCCTTTTGTCCATGTCCACCATGGTTTAAAAGTTTTTCCATTTGGGAAAAATACAAGCTCTTTCAAATACAAGTCTCCTTGCCAGCTTTTCTTGGCCGGATTAAAATCACCAATCTCGCGCACAAAATCAACGCTTTTCCACTCTCCAATAACCGCGGGATCATCAAATGGGGAACCACCTGCTGTTCTGTTATTAACAATCGTGCTTCCTGCGGCAAGTGTGTTATCCGAAGTTTTATTTGCCGCGTTTGATTTATCTTTTTGTTCCGGTTCCTGAGTTTTTTGGCCGACGTTTGTTTTTTTCTTGTTCGATTGGTTGAAGACTGCCTTGGCCTTGTCGACAAAAATATTTGTCAGTACAATGTGATTGTTTCCTTTGATGTCGATAGTATAAGGCCCTCCCTTGGAAGGGGTATTAATTTTAACCAACCATTGCCCGTTTTTAGCTGCTACAGTAGAAACAGTGGTATCGCTCCATTCTCCTTTTACGCTTACTTTTTCATCTGGATTGGCCCAGCCCCATATCACTATCTCAGTATTTTGCTTCAGTACCATATTATCGCATATCGAAGCGGGCAGCGTAACATCAGCCACCGTTACCGAGACAATGGCCATCACAAAAATAAGAGCGGCCGGTATTCTGAAATCTGTTTTTTTTACGCGTCTCATTTTTAGGCTCCTTAAAAAAAATGTTTTATCAATGGTCATTGTAATCGCTGCGGGTAATATAAAGAGCGCATACTTTGTAGTCCATAAAGAAAAGTCGTATATTCTGGTCTTTCCTCGCGTAGTAGCAATAGCCGGGTCTGCCTTCGATATCCTTATACAAAATGTCGTCAGTAAACCAGTTTTTCTGGCCTGTAACGGTTTGCTCCGGCTCGCCTAAAACCTTAATAACTTCATCGAGCGAGGAACCGACCTTAAGTTTACCCTTCCACACATATCCGTCGCCTGGGCTTTCGTGCCTCAATTCAACAATCTGGTTATCCATGATGAAAACACGAAATCCGCACGGATAAATAGCTACATAGCGATTCGGCAGATTATTTTTACTGAAAGTCTGTTCGCCCCATATATATTCGACCGGCTCGCCGAAACTTTTAATAACATCCTTTAACGTCGCGGTATCGATATTAAATCCAGCGATATTTCTGGTAAAATTTTCCCTGAATCGCTCAGGCGTAACCGGCTTATTGCGGTAAGATAATAAGCACCATAAACCTCCAATCACAATCCCGATTCCGATTAAGGCCAGAACACCCCGCATAAAATATTTACCGCTGCCTTTCTTTGCCGCGCAGGCATCTGAAATAAGCAGCTCCGCGTAATCGCTCGGCGGCCCCATCTCCGTGATAATCTTTTGAAAATTCTCCCATGTCCGCTCCTCTTCCTTCAGCTCCGCGAACCGCCTGTCCAAATGCGAACTGACATTGTCAATAATCTCCCCTCCGTCCGCCTGCTTCGCCGCACAAAGTGTCTCTTTTATCTGCTTAAGATAATTTTCCTTCAAGTCCAGCCATTGTTTATTTTCAGATGTCATTTATGTTCTCCCTTTTGGATAATCTGGATGCTTTCGGTAATCTGCTCCCAGTGCGTGTTCATATTGCTAAGGGCCTTTCTGCCTGCGTCAGTAAGATTGAAATATTTTCGCGGCGGCCCATCCGCCGACGCCTCGCTGTAGCTCTTTACTAGCCCATCCTCCTGAAGTCTCGCCAGAATCGGGTAAATATTCCCCTCGCGGATTTTCAGCCCGTGAATCTGCTTAAGACTTTGCACCATATCATAGCCGTGATAAACCTCGTGGTTCAGCATATTCAGAACGACCAGTTCCAATAGGCCTTTACGAAGCTGAGTTTGCCAGTTTTCCAGATTCACTCCACACCTCTTTTTTAATATGCTATTTGCAGTATACTATATAGCAGTATAGCTAAATATCAAGATTAAAATTTAAAAAAACTAAAAATATTTTGAGAAAAACTACTGAACTGTGCAGCGGTATGGAAATAAAAACACGGATGGACTGTTATGCCCATCCGTATCATAACCTATTGTAAATTCAATGGTCTGACTTATACGCCGTATTTGGAAAGTATCTGTGCCGTGCGTATCGCTTTGCGGCTCCGGCGGCGATTCACCTCTGAGGGCTTTTCATAGTAGCTGTTGCGTTTGATATCCCTGATTAGACCTTCCTTTTCGCATAACTTCTTAAAACGCCTCATCATCTGCTGAACCGATTCGCCCGTACGTGACTTAACTTTCAACATTCAAAATTAACCTTTCAAAACCAAATTCAATAATACTCGTATAGACTTTGTCAAACCGCTAAAACAAATATTAATACCATAAGCCGCAAATATTTTCAAGCAAAAATATTTCAGATGCGTTTTTTAGTCTGAAAATGCGGATTTTTATGAAAAAAACTTACAAAATCGGCGATTTTTGCGGTTTGGTTGCGTGTTGCGGGCGATTATGATAAAATGATATAATTGATTATGTTTTGGTTTGGAGAAATTATTTGGAAGAAATACGCGATTCGTTAATGGTTAGAAAAGAGCGTGCCGTTTTGGTAGCGGCCATGCTCGGCGGTGACAGGGGCGATAATTTGGCTGAACTTACCGCACTTGCCGAAAGCGCAGGTGCGATAGTCGCCGGCCGGGTGCAGCAGAAGATTCGCAAACCCAATCCCGCTTTTTATGTTGGCAAAGGCAAAGCCGAGGATTTGGCAAATCGCGTTAAACAACTCAATGCCGATGTCGTGATATTCGATAACGACCTTTCGCCCGGCCAGATTCGCGAGCTTGAGGAGATTGTACAAGTCAAGGTCATAGACCGCAGCGAATTGATTCTCGATATTTTTGCCACCCGTGCGCAAAACTAAGCAGGCAAAGCTTCAGGTTTCCCTTGCCCAGCTTGAATATACATATCCGCGTCTGACAAAAATGTGGTCGCACCTCGACACTGTTACCGGCGCGGCAGGGGGTGTCGGTGCGGGTGCCGTAGGCGGTATCGGCACAAGGGGTACTGGTGAACAGCAGCTTGAGATTGACCGCCGCTTGGTTCAAAAGAGAATTGCCGAGCTTAAGCGAGAGCTGCAGGAAATTGACAAACGCAAAATTCGCGAGATAAATGGCCGAACCGGAATGTTTAAGGTGTGCCTGGTTGGCTATACCAATACCGGCAAAAGCACCCTGTTAAACGCTCTTACTAATGCGGGCGCGTTTGTTGAGGATAAACTTTTTGCGACGCTGGACACAAAAACCAGGAAATGGTTTCTCGATGGCGGGGTCGATGTGCTTTTAAGCGATACCGTGGGTTTTGTGAAGAAACTTCCTCATCAGCTTGTCGCGTCATTTAAGGCGACTCTCGAAGAGGCGGTAAATGCCGATTTGCTGCTCCATATTATAGATGTCTCTAATATTGAGGTCGCTCAGCAAATCGAATCGGTAAAAAAAGTGCTTGCGGAAATAGGCTGCGGTTCTAAACCTGTGCTTGAGGTTTTTAATAAAATTGACGTCGTCAGGAAGATGAGCGATTTTGAAATTCTCCAGACCCTTTATCCCAATGCGATTTGCATATCCGCCAAAACGGGTATTGGCTTGGAAAAGCTGATGAACGCCGTTATTGATAAATACAGAGGTGAAGAAGTTGCTCTGCGAGTTATAACGAGCCAGTCCAACGGCAAAATCCAGAGTTTTTTGCGGGGCAACTGCACTGTGCTTGATGAGCAGTATGCCGACAATAATGTTATAATCATCGCCAAACTCGGCAGAAACCAGTTGACTGAACTCAAAAGGCTTCGCCCGGATAATCTTGAAATAATTAATTGAAGAAGGACAGTCATTCAGGGAAGGAAAACATGTTTAGAAATATATCTTTAATCGGTGATGGAGCGATGAGCAGCGTTTTGGCGATTTTGCTGTGCGAGAAAAAAATAAAAACGCGGATGTGGGGTTATGATGCCGCCCAGTTGAAAGAGATTGAGCAGGTGCGTGAGAATAAAAAGTTTTTGCCGGGTTATAAATTGCCCGCGTCGCTTGTTTTTGAGACGAATGATAAGAACATAATGAAGGGGGCGGATTTAATTGTTTCAGCGGTGCCGTGCCAATATATGCGAGGCATCTGGGGCAGGCTGAAAAGTTATGTGCCTAAGAATGTTCCGATTGTTTCTGTCGCCAAAGGCATAGAGAATGATACGCTGCTGACGCCTACACAGATTTTAGCCGATATTCTCGGCGATGAAACGCAATACATTGTTCTTTCCGGGCCGACCATCGCGGATGAGCTGGTGAGAAAACTTCCGGCTGTAGCCTGTATCGCTTCCGGCAATATGAAACTATCCAAAAAAATTCAGCAAACTTTCAACATGCCGTGGCTGCGGATTTATACCAATACCGATGTTGTCGGTGTCGAATTGGCCGGCGCGATGAAAAATGTCATCGCGATAGCGGCGGGAATTCTCGATGGTATCGGCGCCGGCGATAACGCCAAGGCCGGTCTTTTAACCAGGGGGCTTGCGGAGATAACCAGGCTTGGCGTCGCGATGGGGGCAAAGCCTGAGACATTCGCGGGATTAACGGGACTGGGCGACCTTGTTACAACCTGCGTATCGCCAAAAGGGAGAAACCGTTCGTTCGGTGAAAGAATAGGAAAGGGTCAAAGCGTAAAAGATGCTCAAGCGGTAACCCAATCGGTTATTGAAGGAGCGGCTACCTGCGAATCGGTCTGTGCACTGGCGAGACGTTATGGCGTTGAAATGCCTATCACTGAGGCGGTTTACCATGTACTGTTTGAGAATAAGCCTGTGCGGATTGCTATTGCTGAACTGATGCAGCGGGAATTAAAGGCCGAATAATTCGTCACTCGCATCTCGAAAAGCCGCCTTGCTTATTTGATTTTGGAGCGATACAAATTGTGCTTTCGGATATATTCGGTGACCGCGGGATGGAGCATGTTTTCCGTATCGAGTCCTGATGATAGTCGTTTTCTTATCTCCGAACTGCTTATATCAATCAAAGGCGTGGGAATGATGTTTTGCTGAAGTTTTTCTGTGCGGCTTTTGCCCAGGATGTCGGCGAAATTTGAGAAGTCAGGTGTTTCGCAGCCCGCCCTGTACACTACAGATAGTTTACATTCGTCTATCAGTTCATCGATTCTATGCCAATATGGCAGTTCGTTTACACAATCAGCGCCGATAAGCCAGTAAAGCGAAGTGCCGCCGCCGTACTCTGTCTGGAAATATCTTACTGTTTCCAAAGTATAGCTCGGTGTCGGCTTATTCAATTCGTAATCGCTCAATTCAAATTTTTTATTATCAGCGATTGCGAAAGCTATCATTTCTCTGCGGTCGTTGTCGCCGGCCTGTGGGAATAAAGTTTTCAGCGGCGAGCGTTTCGCGGGAATAAAAATAACTTTATCTGCGCCGATGTACTCAGCGGCGGTGGAAGCGATAGCGGTGTGACCGAGATGAATCGGGTCAAATGTTCCGCCGAACAGAGCTATTATTTTCTTATCCATAAAAATATTCCGTGAATAAATTAAACGCTAATAATATAAATTATGCAAAATAATTTAAAAAATTTTAGCAAACAAAAAAATATTTTTTAAATAATATTTGTTCATAAAAATTCCCGCCTTGGCTCGCGTGTAAAAATAAGGCATCATCAGTTTAATAGTCATCTCATTACACAGAATCGATTTTCCGGCATTAATTAAACTTGGCGTATAAGGCGTATAACACAAATATAACACATCTATTTAAAATATACCTGAAAGACCAGTAATTATTTTCCTAACTTGTGTGATTAAGTTTTAGTAATTATTAGTCTCATCAAATCAAGCGGTTTGATATTGTTACAAAAGTATGCAATCGTGATTTCAGGTGTCATAAAAACGCCGATTGCAAATTTTTTTTGAAGAATTTGCAAACTTTTGGACGATAAAACAAATGAATAGTTGTTGACGTCTATTAACGAAGTAAATGGAAAGAAAAATTTATTAGTCGAAAGGAGACAATAGATGGCAAAGAAGAAAGCAGCAAAGAAGAAAGTCGCGAAGAAAAAAGTAGCGAAAAAGAAAGTCGCAAAGAAGAAAAAGAGATAGGCACAACATGTTAGCGAAAATGGAAGGCTTCATTATTATAATGAAGCCTTCCGTTTTTTATGGGGAAATGAAATTAGAAAAAGGATTGGCTATTTCTTGAAATTATAAAAAAAAACTCTTATACTATCCGGCTGTTATACGTCAGATACAGGCTGAGTCAATAGTGAGAGTAAAGATATGGATTATTTCAATTATAGACAGGGTAAGTTATTCGCGGAAGATGTGGCGGTGGAAAAAATCGCAGCCGAAGTCGGCACGCCGGTGTATATTTACAGCAAAGCCACTTTTTTAGAGCATCTCGGGAAGGTACACAAGGCCTACGAGGCACTTGATACGATGGTTTGCTATTCCGTCAAGGCCTGCGGAAATATAAATATTCTAAAATTCATGGCGCAGGCGGCAGCGGTTTCGATATAGTCAGCGGGGGTGAGTTGTATCGGGCTTTGCAGGCGGGGGTAAATCCATCTAAGGTTGTTTATGCGGGTGTAGGCAAAACCGATAAGGAAATCAGCGAAGCACTGAATGCCAATATAGGCTATTTCAATATCGAGTCGGAGGCGGAACTCGAAAATCTCATTGGCCTTGCGAAAAGCCCTGGTCTTAAAAAACTGCCGAAAGCCGCTTTGCGCGTTAATCCGGATGTTGACCCGCAGACGCACGCATACACGACGACCGGCAAGAAGGAGACGAAGTTCGGAGTTGATATCGAACGGGCGCAAAAGGTTTTTGCTGATTACGGAAGAAACAGTGATGTCCATCTGTGCGCAATCCATATCCATCTCGGTTCAGCAGGCCATACGGTTGAGCCGTATGTTGAGGCGATTCAAAAAATCCTTGCCCTGATTGAAAAACTACGCCGCAGCGGCTTTACAATCGAAGCCCTTGATATAGGCGGCGGATACGGGGCGGATTATGTAACGGGCACATCGCCAAGTGCCGCTGATTATGCCGCCGTGATAGTGCCTTTATTAAAAGGGAAAAATCTTAAACTTATTCTTGAACCCGGGGCAAGTATCGCTGCTAATGCCGCGATTCTGCTGACGAAGGCGCTTTATCTTAAAAAAGGCGGCGAAAAGAAGTTTGTCATCGTCGATGCCGGTATGAATGATTTGATTCGTCCGCCGTTATATGGGGCATTCCATTTTATCTGGCCTGCCGATGTTCCTGAAAAATTCATTCCGAGTCATCGTGCTAAAGATTTGCAGTTGCCGGGGACTGAGGTTATTGATGTGGTTGGGCCGATATGCGAAGGAGCTGATTTTCTTGCCAAAGACAGGGCATTACCTCCCGTAGGTCGCGGCGATTTGCTTTGCGTCTTTACCGCAGGGGCGTATGGTTTTAGTATGAGCAGCAACTATAACGCCCGCGGCCGCGCCGCGGAAGTGCCTCGTTGACGGTGACAAGTTTTCCATCATCCGAAAACGTGAAACTTATGAAGATTTAATCGCACTGGAAAAATGACCGTTACATTTGATTGTTTAGCCCGCAGGCCCGCCTGCGGGTGAATAATGAGATAAACCCTCAAGCTGGCTTGAGGGCTAAACAACCCCGAAGCAGGCTTCGGGGCTAAACTTGTGTTTCGCAATTTCTAAGATACCATTATCTTATGGAAAAAATGATTGGGTATATGATAACATGGACGACTTACGGGACATGGCTTCAAGGCGATATGAGAGGATATGTACGAGATGGCAAGAAATTACAGGCGGATGCAAATCTCGAAGAGGCAAACAGGAAACAGCAAAAATCTGAGGCAGTTCGATTGACTGCGGAACAGAAAAAAGTTGTCGAAGATGTTATACTTAAGGAGTCTCAGCGAATTGGGCAGCATATACTGGCATTAACAGTTTACTCAAACCATGTTCATCTTGTAACTGGTTCGGGCATTGAATCGATAGAGAATACGGTGTCTCGATATAAAAATGTGACGACCAGCGCCCTGAAAAAAACTGGTTTAACAAAACAGATATGGACGCGCGGCTTTGATAAGCGGTTCTGCTTCAATGAAGAACAACTCAAACAAAAGATTGAATATGTTCGCCGCCACAATAAAACAGATTAGCCCGCAGGTTCGCCTGGGGGTGAAAAAGCTTTTGAAATATTTATTGTATAGCGATATTAAAGAAAAATTGGATGGTATCTTGAAGATACCGAATAAGAAGAGAACATGTGCGATAAATTACATATAGATGCTTATTACAACTTCCCGTTGAAGATACTTGAATCAGTTGAGTTTTCTAATATGCTTATTTGCTCACATTATCGCAATACAACGCTGGGGATTCAAAACAATTCATTTAGATGTTATAGCGACAATAAGTTCGAGGAAAAATGGACTTTAAAAGTAGATATGGATCCTCGCGGGATTGCTATACATGAAGACTTATTTTATGGCGACCTCTGGAATATAATAACCAATGAAGGCAAAATATGTTGCATAAATCCTCAGAACGGTTCTTTGCTGTGGGAGAAAAAACTGGACACATATAGCAGCAGCGAATTTCTTTTTATAGATAAGTTAGTATGTATTGCAACAGATAGATATTGTTATTTATTTGACCGAGTTACGGGAAAGAAGGTTAGGCAAATTGAATATAAATATTTGGAAAGTCCATTGATATGGTGGTCTTAAAACAATGAGATACTGACTATTGACATAAATGGAAATCTTATTGCCTTGAGTTTATCAGATGGTAAAGTTTCGAGAATATTTAAATTTTATGAAAGTAAAGTATTTAAAACCTGAACTTTGGATAAGGATACAAGAAAAACGGCCAACCTGCCGATGGAAATAATAGTTTTGTAAATATTATTAACCAAGCAGGCAAGGAGGCCGTATGACAGCGGATTTTACCACATTATTTGTGAATGTCGATGATTGTTGGAAAGCTTTTGAAAAAATGTATGTAAAGCACCTCATAGAAGATGGAACACGTAAACGCAACAGGCAAGGCAACTTAAGTACCAGCGAGATCATGACTATTCTTATTGCCTTCCAAACCAGCGGCTATCGCACTTTCAAGGATTTCTATCACTACCTTCTTGCCCATCACCGCCATGATTTTCCCGATATGGTCAGCTACGACCGCTTTGTTTATCTGATACCAAGGGCAATAATCCCGCTGCTTGTATATTTGCAAACCGATGGCATGGATGAGCCCACGGGTATTTCTTTTATTGACAGCACCGCACTTAAAGTCTGTCATAATAAACGCATCAGCCGCAACCGTGTTTTCGACGGGCTTGCTCAAATAGGTAAAACAACGATGGGCTGGTTTTTTGGCTTTAAATTGCATCTGATCATTAATGACCGCGGCGGTTTATTGGGCTGCCGCCTGACAGCAGGTAATGTCGATGATCGCAGCACGGTGGAGACAATGGCCGACGGCCTGTTCGGAAAGCTATTTGGCGACAAGGGTTACATCAGCCAGAGCCTGTTTGAAAAACTGTTGGCCAAGGGAATTAAGCTGGTAACCAATATGCGCGGAAATATGAAATGCCGTTTGATGGAGTTGGAGGATAAAATCCTGCTGCGAAAGCGTTCATTGATTGAAACGGTCAATGACACACTCAAAAATGTCTGTCAGATCGAACATTCACGTCACCGCAGCCCGATCTGTCCGGCGTCAATTATAATTTCCCTTCAACGACAGTTATTTTTACCGTTACTTCATAACACTTACCTTAGCTTATAGCCTTTAGGAGGTGCCCCCCATGGGGGGCAAAATTTCGGACATTACGTGTCCTTATTTTTCCGTCTCTGAGCTTCCTCAGCTCGGTAGCTCGGTACATTCAATTCAAGGATCACACTATGATGTACCAGCCGGTCGATCGCTGCTGCAGTGGTCATCGGATCCTTAAAGATGACTTCCCATTTACTGAACGGCAGATTGCTGGTAATCAACACGCTGCCACGTTCATAACAATGAGCTAATAAGGTAAACAGCACCTCCATCTCCTCGCGGTTCTGTTTGACATAGCCGAAGTCATCTATCATCAATGCCTCGTACTGTGACAGCTTCTTGAGCCATTTGTCCAGCTTCAACTCCTGCTTGGCTCGTAATAACTCCTGCAACATCATATCACACGTAGTAAAGTAAACCTTTTTTCCCTGCCGGGCAAGTTCATGACAGATACCACACAGTAAATGTGTCTTACCGCTGCCGGGTTTGCCAAATGCAAGAATATTCTCTGTTCTGTCAACAAATGAACCTTCCAAAAGAATTTTGACCTGCTGACGTATCTTCAACGGCATACGTTTAAAATCAAAGTTTGCCATGGTCTTTTCCATAGGAAGCTTTGAGGCTTTTACCAGCCTTGCGATTTTATTGGCTCTGCGAACATCACACTCACGCTGAGCCAATTCCAATAGATATTGTGAATAACCCATATCTTCGGCGATAGCCTTCTGAGCGAACTCGGCGTAATATTCACGGAACATCGGCAGGTGAAGTTCTTTGAGAAGGTTTACAAGCTGATTATCCAGATCATTTTTACTCATACCAGTAGTGCCTCCGCCGATTCAAGTAGACAGTCATAACTGTTCAGATCAATATCGCCAACACAAACGTCAGTGACATCCGGCGGCTGTTGTTCGGATTTGACTATTTGTTCTACCATATCAAAATCAATCGCATCTGCATGGTTGATCAGGAACCGCAAAGCTTCATTGACAGATGTCTGGCTTTCGTTGGCAGCTAATTCAAGAATTTTCAGATACTGCTTATTACCCTGCTTCATCCCATGTTGATCACGCAGGAGATCATATGCGATCCTGAACTGACTTGTGGGAAACATATCATCTTTATAGCAATAGTTCTCAAACGCCCCGGGTTTGCGAACAAGGGTATCTATAACGTGGCGGTAATTGATGTAATGACCGTTTTCACCGTGTAATCTGGGCAATACTTCAATTCTTCTTTGAGCATACCAGACTTCGATATGTTCGGCATATATTCGAACGTCAACATTTTCTCCCCTAAGCCTGCTGTGAACAGAATAGCTGTTCTTAAGAACTCGGACCGTGCAGCCACGACTTACCCTGCATTTATCCCTGGTGAAATCTTCATGCCTGCGGGTTGGCAATTGCCGCAGAACCTTTAACTCTTCGGCCAAGAGTTTTGTGCGGCCGGTATTGAGTTGGTTGAGCAGCTTTTCAAGAAACATTTCATAATCTTTCCTGCTGTTAAAATCTCTGCTTCCTCTAAGGATTAACGCCTGTTCAACAGCTCTCTTTAACCTGTGATGACGCTGCTCTATATCGCCGTTTTCATTCGGACAGTGAGGCTGGATTTTACAGCTTTGGAAACCATAATGATTCGCAAGACCCTGATAGTTAGCCGTGAATTCCTCAGGATTGCCTACCTTGTTAACCGCACAGGTTAAATTATCAGTCCTATGATAGCGTGGTATGCCGCCTAACTTCCAGAGGGCATTTTGAATACCGGCACTTAAACTTTCATAGCTTTCTGAAAAACATACCGTGACGGTTTCCCAGTTCGACAAACACAATACAAAATGGTACAGCATGTGAATAAAAGGTATGCCGCAAATGGTGATACCCAGCTTATTCATCCTGGTAAAGTCTGATTCGCACCATTGGCCGGGTTTATAGATTTGTGGAAAAAACACTTCCTGAGCCGGACCGGACAAGGCTTTCCATTGTTTTACTCGTCTCTGGAAGGTTCTTAATTCGCTGTCCTGGTATTTACCGGGATATTCACGCTGCAGAGCCTCAAAAAGCGATTTAGATTCAAGACCGGAGTTGTTTTTGAGGAATTCTTCAACCCATGGCCAATCCCCTGCAAAGGCATCCGGATGGGTGGGCCAGTCGTGGATAGCTTGGCATTGGCTGGGCAGCACGCCCGTTTTTAAATACTTGCGGGCGGTTTTAGTGCTTATACCAGCCTTGTCTGCAAGCTGATATAAGGTCTTGCATTTGTTTTTCATAGCGAACAATCTCCTTACCTGTTTGTCTTTAACCATCTGAAATCTCCTGACTTAATGAGTTTCAGATAGCATATTCCAACTTTAATTCATCCGGAACTTTTAACTGTCGCCGGAAGGTAAGAATAATTGTCGCTGATCACCACTGTAAAAATAGCCGCCAGAAATACACCGATACCCCCTAAAATACCGATTGCCAGGTCAGAGCCTAAATACGCCTGAGAAGATCGTGTTACAGCTGCCCAAAAACCACTGATTCCGGAGAATAGCCTTACCAAAATACCGTCAGAAAGGTCAAAAAACATGCTACGTCCACCTTTTTGCCTGACGAGTTTCGCCAAAGAGACATCATCAACAATAGCGCTCTTTATTGGCAAATGACCCCCAATCCGCTGATAAAAATCCGTCTTAACAAGATTAAAAGCTCCGGTGCCGGCACCCTGCCCGGCCGAGGCATGAAACAAGGAGATTGACGAACTTACAGCCATTACCGGCGCACAAAGTTTTTCGCCAAAAGAAACACACTCGATTTTGAAATGGCCGCTAAGATGGTCCAAACCGCTAAATTCCATTTGTCTTACCGCGGCGTTCATTGTAGCCTCATCTATAGCCACATCGGCGTCAGTAAAGAGAATATATGGTGTATTAACACTATGTGAGCCGCAGTACAGAGCATGGCTTTTCCCCGTCCATCCATCCGGCAATAAAGGAGAGGATAAAACAGTAAGTTTGGGATTCAGGCCAGCCAGACTGGTTAAAATATTCATAGTATTATCAGATGAATGATCGTCAACTACTATTATTTGACGGACAGCCTGTAAATTTGTAAATTGCTGAACACATTTAACTATATTTGGGGCTTCATTACGAACAGCTATAATAACAGAGACCACACCTTGCGGAAATATGTTGTTTGATGAGTTCCTTAGTATCGGCAATCTCCTCAAAAGGCAGGATTTCGTCAATAACCACCAGTAGAAGAAAAAATTCCCAACAAGACTTAGAGCCTATCCGAATAACCCTGCACAACGAAACGTAATTACGGCACAGACAAAATGAAGCAGAGCCAAATAATTTTCAGGTTTCTTTTCCCAACGCGTCAATATGCGGCGAAAGCGGTTCATCCAGCTATGAGTCCGCTCTACAACCCAGCGGCGAGCCTTGAATCCGGTCTTATGTTTAATCGCCTGTGCTTCTTCGCCGCGCGAACGAATATGAGCGGTATAGCCAAATTCTTTCACCAAGTCTCGTACCTCACCAGAATCATAACCCTTATCAAGACACATACCTTGCTTTTTCCTTTTAGTCGGCTTTGGCCGTTTGACCGGAATACTTTTTATAGTAGCCTTTGTCATTTTGCAATCATGCCGATTAGCGCCATCAATCGCAAGACCAACCGGCACACCAGAGCCTTCGGTAAGCAAACTGCGTTTAACACCTTTTTTAGCCCTGTCCGTAGGGTTTGGGCCGGTTTTTTCCCCCGCCAAGCGGGGCCTTTGTCATGGCGCCATCCATCGATTGCCACGACCAGTCAATACCTTTCAGTTCATCATAATCTTCCAGAGCTATCTTCCATAGTTTCAGAAAAACTCCGGCTTTTGTCCATTCCTGAAATCGTGAATGGGCTGTGCTGCTTGAGCAGATGCCGGTTTCATTCAAGGCGTTCCATTGACAGCCGGTTCGTAACACAAAAAGAATCCCGTCCATTGCCTTGCGATCCGGCACTCTTGGTCTGCCACCGCCAAAACGATGGGTATTCGTATGTTTCGGTATCAATGGCTCGATCTTTTCCCATAATTCGTCTGAAATCCTGTATCTACTTTTTGTTTTCTGCTTTTCCGTTTCTGAATCCTTTCAAAGGCACCTTTGCCTTTGTTTATATCGGCTATTTAGGGGTTATTCGGATAGGCTCTTAATCTCAAAACTGTCTCAACCATAATTTGAGGCCTTAAGTTTTATGTATCTGCCTGAAAGTTTACTATAATATACCGCAAGAGTTTCAACAAATTATATTAGAGATAACCGGCCGTGTCAATAATATGTTAAACCGGTATAAATACTATATAACTGTTTAAAGATATGCCGGATGTGTATGTGAAGTTTATGCGTAAGAGATAATGGGATGTGAAGTGGTTGGATTTGAGGGTATAATTACTTGAAAGTAGTGAGAAAAATTTATAAAGGCAATTGTTTTCTAATAGCTGTAACAAAGCGAGAACGATCGATATAGTCGGCGGTATGCTAGACCAAAAACAATAAACAATACCATAGCCTTAAACGATCGATTTGACGCGTAAAATGCACTCTCTTTGCTTAAAGTATTGATACTACTGAGATATAAAAACTGTCTTATCGAAGCTCGCAAATAAACATATGCTACCGGGCGTAGGGTATAGGATATCAGGCAGACAATATTGCTTTGCCCTTTTCAGTCAGATGGATGGATATCTTCCTGCCGGTTTTAGTAGTTTCAATAGATTGCTCAATGAGCAATTGCCGCAAAACCTGGGCTTTTAGTCTTTGACCCTGCCTAACTGACAAATCCAGCCGTTTATATCTGAGGGCTATCCCGCTGTCGGGGTAGTTTTGAACATCTTGCAAGAAAGCCTTTTCCATGCTCTCAGCCAAGTTGACTTTATTGTTCGATATATTAATATTTTCATCTGTCCTGGCCGGCAGACGAAAATCCTCCTGGGGCTCTGCCGGAGCAATATCTTGCATATGCTCTTTTATTAAAGTATCCGAGATTTTACCCTTTTCAATTGCAAAAAGCGGTATTGAGACCTGGAACGGCCTGGCAATTCTGCCCTGAAGTTTTATAACTGCCTGGCCTATATCAAGTGAGCCCAAGATATCCTTTTCTTTATCCAAAAGCATACACTGGGCCACGGCATTGATGTCGGTTTTGTGTTTTAGATTCATGCAGATCGTACAATAGGTATTCCCAAGGGCATACAGGGATATTTTCGAGGGATGCTGATCGAGCAATATTAAACTTTCGCCGAACTCTCTTATCTCACGAAATATTATATCCATAACAGATTGCCCCCCTACAAGAGACCTTCTCTCATCACTTAAGATGTGGTGGGCCTCCTCAATGATAACTGCATGCTTGAAATCCTCCCTTCTTTGTTCGGTCATTCTCTTATGATGCAGATAAAGCATAGCCGACTGAATAAAAAAAGTTTTATCTGATTGTGTTAGGGCATCGAGTTCCAGGATAACGTTCTTATCAAGGATATGGTCAATGCTTTTGTTATTATTTGAATTTACCAGTTTATCCATGTCACCAAAGCAGAGCGATGCCAAAGCCCTTAATGTCGAAGATAGCCAGCCGGATTCTCTGCCACGGGTATCCATACCCCTTGCCTTAATCAAAACATCCTTAAATGTAGGCCATTTTTCAACAGTACCATCATATACACCTGCCTCTTCATAGACAGTATCGACAGCCTGTTGAAGTAAAAATAAACAGCCGTTTCCCAGGCAATACGAATTGGCGATTACTTCATTTAGCTTTTTTAACCAGGTCTTTGGATCTGTGCCCTGCGGCGGAATCAGGGGATTAAATCTAAATGGCGCGATGTTTCTGCCAAGGGTATAAACCTCTACATCCTTGAATTCCGGCAAAGAAAGTAAATCCCTGTAATTCCTTTTCCAGTCAAATAGCAAAAACGGTTTTCCTTTTTGTTTGAGCTGCTGAAGTATCAAAAAACCGATATTAGTCTTCCCGGCACCGCTTCTGCCGAGGATAGCGGTATGCTGAATCCATTCATCTTCCCGAAGGCCGAATTGACAGATATCTTTCCCGGCATATTCAACTGTGCCAATATGATATTCACCTGCCGCCTGTTCTTTCAGGGGCGGCAGAAGGACTGCCTCGACCTGTCCCAGTTTGGTTGGCAGGTATTTTGCGGTTAACAGTTGAAGATAATGCTCGATCTGTTCTTTACCCTGGTCATCTTCTGCCAGGTAAGCAGAATAGATTGTATCAACCTTTGAGCCGAAAATAGGCTTTAGTTGCAGGCAAAGCTGCCGTACATTTACAGAACTTGTGTTATCTGTCATAGTCAGCCTCCACATCTGCGAAAGACCGAGTGACGCTGTGTTAGCATCTTTATATGCAGCAGCGCCTTCAAATAGTTTTTCTCTTAGTTCGGCTGTGTCTTTCCAGAAGGCAAGCTCTTCATCCCTTCTTTGCTGCTCAAGCTGTAATAACTGGCCTTCAAGGTTTGAAAGCCGCTTGGCGTTTTCAGGAGTATGGTTAATTTCAACGCCGAATTTCTTTTCCTGTATTTGCAAGATGTCGGTGGTCAATGTCATAAATGTGCTGTTTATGAAGCTGGCATCGCTCATAGAAAAGATTTGCCAAATGCTTTAAGCCCAGATACTCAAGCTGCTTTTGATTACCGAATACCTGGTCAGCTATGCTGTTACTGACAGACTTCTCTAAAGGTGAAAGTGCTTTTTGCAGCAAATCAGCATCGGGCTTGAATGTTTCAAAATAACCCTTCTTAGGCCATTGAAGTATTGAAGTGTAGTCACAGCTATCTGGCTTGCGGAACAGAGTACTGACTCTGTTGGAAATACAGATTCCTCAATTCATAAGTTTTATTCGGCATCATTTTGTAACTCCTAAGTAGTAATAGAATGATTTTGGAGTTTATATACTTTTTGGTTTTGAGGTATCGCAGAAAAATGGTTCATTCAAATCGAGGCTGCCATATTGAATTAAGAATCTCCGGATCAAATGTCAGCTGTATCCGGTTTGTATGGGTCCGGTAAACCTTTGTTGATATGAGGATAATCAGGCCCAGGCTTTGAAGATAAGATAAGTTTGAATAAAAGTGCATATAGCTGAACGGCTCTTCATTAAAGTCGACAGATATTTTCCTGTAGGCCTGGTAGATATCTTTTACGTAACCGGCTGGATACGACATGGCTGCTTTTAACATCAGCAGATTTTTGTCATTCAAATCCTTTACCACATCAAACATAATATCCCGCCTTGCCTTTTCAAAATGCATCTGTAATTCAACTTTAGGCTCCATCGCCCATGAGTATAATGTCTTTATTGCCACCCGCACATCAGAATTGGTATTTTTTACAGTCATTGCGGCAATCTGGCTTATCTGTGGTTTTGGTATTGTTTTTAAGCCTGCCTTTGCTCGTTCTGTAAGGATATCCTGTATTTCCGCAGCATTATAACTGCTAAAATGGATGATTTCAGGCTGCAAGGTGCTCATAATCGACTGGTCAAGGGTATTTGCAAACTTTGGGTTATTACTCAAAAGAATGGCCATATAATTGCTGGTCGAGCGACTAAGCAGGTAAAGGATATCCTTATTTTTGTCCTTTTCGCTGATAAGGTCAATTTCATCGAGAATAAAGATGGTTTTGGCGGTATAGATACGGGTAAACCTCTGCCATAACTCATCTAAACCTATGCCCCGCGGTCTTGTCTGGAGTACATAGGCAAGGATTTTATAGCTTGTGTTGTACTGCCTGCAATTGACATAGAGAAAATTAAGAGTTTCTGTGTTTGCCATTATTCTCATCAGGTACCTGGCCAGCAGGCTCTTGCCTGAACCTTTTGAGCCTAAGATGAGGACATTATTGGCGATACCTGTCTGCTGATACCTTAATAATGCATCTATGACTGGTTTTACCTCTTTCCTCATGAGCGGTTTATCTGGTATGAAATTAAAGTCAAAGACGTGAAAATATTTTATTCGCTCAGTGCTTTTTTTGATCTGGTTCTGCTTTTCAGAGAGGTATTGTTCGATATCCATGGTACGTGTAAACTGTCCTGAACATTTAAAGTGATAAGGATTTATAAATTTATTGGTTTTTAATCGTAAACTTCACTATGCGTATAAACTGCCAGAATAAATAATTCTGCCTGAAAACTCAAAAACAAACGACACCGCCAGATATTCGGTAAAACGATTATCAACAGTTTCCTGCAGATGCCAAATTCACAGATGTAGTGTGTAAAAAGAAATGACATAGCAAACCTTCACTTTTTCTGATGGTTTTACTTTTGCCGGCAGCAGCGGTTTGGCCAACTGTCTGATCGAGTAAAATCGCCTGCACGATAAGGTTTGGTTGATTAGGCCTGACTGGTAAGTCGTTTAGGCAGCTATATTGAGGTAATTTTCAATTCGCAGATTGTCTTTGAGTTTGAATCGCTTCCTGTTTTCATCGCTTATAGTGTAATCAAAGAGATTTGCCTTTATGGTAATCTGCCTGAGTTCGTTTTTTATTGTGTTTGGGGATTTGCCCAAGGTCTTTGCTATATCGGAATAAGAAAGAGCAATATCCTTGTTTTGAAAAAACACTGCTAAAATCTTTTTTTCCTGCTGAGAGAACTGGTTGATATCGAACTTATCCTGTTGATTGAACGGTTGTCTGGTCGCCTGGATTAGCCGATTAAATTGATTAGCCGCCTCAGTAGCCGGTTTAATCGTGGGATTGGCTGCTATCTCCTCGAGCTTTGCCAGTTTGGTTGAGTGACTGTTAATTACCTTCCATTGCCCTTTGATGGCCTTATCGTGCCTCTGTAACAGGGTATCTACCGTATTTAATCGATCAGACAGGATTTCAATATCCATCTGCAATTTCGACATTTTTAAATAATTTATGGCTCTGCGTGTTTTCCTTCTGTGGATTTTTTTCCTGAACAAGTTAGCAAACCATGCCATTTTAATAGATTCTCACCTCGGTCCCAAGATAATATAATTTCGCCAGAAGTTTATTTAATTGAGAGGTCATGGATTGGAATTCTTTTGGCGGTATCTGATTTTTGTACCTGCGCAATTGTTTTCTAAGCCAACTAGCTTCAAATAAAAAATCGTTGTATTTATCAAACAGCTGCTCACCTGTTGAATCATAAAACCTAAGTGAACTACCTCGATTACAATAAGCCTCAATTTGCTTAAGCCTTTGCCATTCAATTAAGGCTTTCATGTTATCCATAAGTTCAGCAAGATAACGGAGAGATTTTTGAAGCTCTGCGGTTTTCATAAGACAAGAACAGGTTTGAACTATAAAAACTTTTCGGCCTCAGCTGTACATATCATCATTATTATCCAGATCTTTCCAACTGAATGCATCCGGGTCATAATCTTCTAAGCCATTATCCTGGCCTGTGGCATGATACTCATGAAGATGGTCCAATATACGATTAGTGACCCTCCTTATGGCCCTGGTATTGTCGCAGATCTCTTCCAAAAACTCAGACTTCTTTTGCTGGTATGATTTATCTTCTAATGTCATTTTGAAATGATAACGCAGAAGAAGTATTTAAGCTTTCTTATACTCGAATATACGAGGTTCTTAAATATATTTTGTAAAATGTTTCTTATGTGTAATTTTGGCGTATACAGAGGTTCTCATGTGCTTGCATAATCAATCCGGGAAAATAAGCTTGATCAGCTTGCCTTCTGTGAGGAGCTGTTGTTATACTTTGAATACTCCATATACCTGTCGATACAATACAGTGCATCCTCCATCGTCATTAAATCCTCTCGCCACTTTTGAACACAAATCTTTGGATCAGTGAAATTCAAAATATCTTCGGTTGCATAAGTTTGGTTTCTACCGGCTTTTTGATTAAGCTTTATATCCATATTGAGCTGGTTTGCTTCCTCGAACGAAGCGGTGGAGTTACTTTTCTCAATTAACTCTTTGTCCTCCCTTGCACCTGTTCCCAAGAACCTTAATATTAGAACTACGGTCAGTATAAATATCAAGCCCACAATGACAACCATGATTACCTGTTTTGTTTTCCTGTGATAAGAATTGTTTTTTATTGGTAAGCCCATTTTAAAATTTGGTAGCGATACTATTTATATTTTTGGGATTATACCTTTCCGATATTATGTGGAAGTTTTCATACGAGCGCAACTTGATTATATATCCGTTTGCCGTCCATCGGACATTTTATACTATGATCATATACTCACTGACATTGAAACAATGGTTTTTTGAATGGTATGCTTGCGACCTATGGAAGGTTATTCAAACCAACTGCCATCTAAAGACTGAATCTCTGCATCTTTCAGCAATAGCAGCAGATGTGCCAAGACTTGACATCTTGCTATCGCAGCCTGCTCCTCTTCTGTAACTTTACCATCATAGCTTGATTCGCCGATATGTCCATTGTATATCTTAAAGATAGTATTTTTGTACTTGTTTATGTTAAAGAGTGTTATCAATCTTATATTGGCAATATTGTCTCTAATATTGTCAAGACTCTGTTGTAATTCTTCCTTGGTCTTTTCGGCCTTGCCGACATTCAGAATTTTATTCTTTATGATATTGTTCTGTTCTTTGACGAACCTGAGAGTGTCTATAGAACCACTGTTTATTTCATCTCTGTATAAGTCCAACAGTTCCTTGCTGATGTTCTCAATCTCATCTTGATAAACGTATAATTCAGTGGCTATAAGTTCTATGCTTATAACAGCTACTTGCATTGCTTCGGACTCAGAAGTCTCTTTATTGAAAAATTTCTCAAATAATGCCAAATCCTCTCTGGCCATTGCCCATATTTCATCTCTTTTTCGTTCAAGCTGTAATTTGTTAATATCCACAGGCAAAAATCCTCAAAATTAAAGCTGCATTTAGGTTATCTCGTCTGCTATTTTTATTATACACATTTTGCTTTGTATATCAATGAAACAATATTCATGAGAATTTATTGACGACTCGTAAGCTCTTTTATGAAAACACCATGCAGGAATAAGAGAACGATTTTACGGCTTGGAAATGATTCCCTCCCGATTTGTTACCAGGTTGTCATACATCTGTTTGACAGAGCTACCGCTAAGAGGTGTAAGAACCGCGGCCAGAAAACTCAGCCGCGGAGGAAAAGCAGAGAAGTCATCTGACTTCTCTTATACCTGATATATGTTATCTGTGTGAGGGAAAGAATATTATCCTTTTTGCGGTTTTATCAATATTCAGGCTAAGCTGCAAATCTCTTAACATGGGCAGGAACTCATTTCCTTCCTCATCACAGGATAGCCATATCTCAAAATCATCATCAACCAGTTTGCCAAGTGCGGCTAATACCTTTTCAAAGTGCGCTAATGTCATTATTTTACTTTCATCTGTGTTTTTCTGAGCCATAATATTAACCTCCGATTTTTAGAAGTTTATTAGAGTCAAAGACAAGTTTTTATCAGCTGACAGTACCAACATTTAATTCGCAGGCGAGCAGGTTTAATTGGATATCGCAATCAATAGGTAATCCTCGCAGGTATTTTGTAAATTGAGCCAGCATAAAACCCGCCGCGATATTGGCACAGTAAATTGTGGTTTTAGCAGTGCAGGGACCGGCAAAAGCCTCGTTAGCGGCAAACAGGGTAGTAGGATAATGTTTTCGTGATTTCAAATCACATGCAGTCAGTATTCGCAAAACCTCGGCACTCATACGGCCATCGCTGAAAAAATTCACCTTGTCCTTTAGAGCATCCCAGATGAGGCGTCTCGTTTCAATGGAATCGACACAGCAAAAGACAGTATTGCCAATCTTCATAGCTCTTTTAAAGCGTTCATTGACTGTATGAAGCTCAAGGTGAGGATTAATCTGCTGGCATATATCCGCGGTAGCATGAACTTTAAATCGCTGTAAATCATCTTCAAAATACCCCTGGCTTGCGATATTGCTTTCTTCGACGATATCGTGGTCAATAAGCTGCATCCAAGGTACTCCAATAGCTGCAAGCTGTGCCGCTACCTGTCTGCCAATTGCGCCAACGCCGATTACAGTAGCCTTACATTCGGCAATTCGTTCTGCGGGAACAATATCTTTCTGTCGGCTGTATTTTTCTTTTATCTGTTCTGGTGTCATAGGAACATCACCTCGCTTTCATCATCCCACAGGTCAGGTCTTTCTGCCAACTCGTCCATAACAATCCGACGTTCAGGAGGTTCGAGTTTTTCAAATTCGTTGAGGAAAATATAAGGCAGGGCAGAACCTGAAAAATCCATCCTTACGGGTGCTTGTTCCTCCTTGCTGTTAACGATTTCACCTGACCAGCTAACTGCCTTAACATTGGTCTGATACTCTATATCCCATGCTGTTTTATCGCTTGCCCCAAAATCCTGACTGTAATCAACTTCAACAGGGATTAACAATTGTCCGCCGGGACCTACGTTAAAGCTCAACCTGGCATATGATTTATTGTTTTCTGCGAGGATGAACATTACAGCCCACTGACAGTTGTCAAACGCCCTGGCAAAAGTATGTTCATCTGTCAGGCTCGGCTCAGCAAAATCGGCAGGATGCGTGTGCAGCCAGATTCTCGCGAATTGCTCCGGCTTTCTGCCGAGGTCAACCTGCTGCTCAAAAAAGTCGGCGATAGCGATATCGTCGAATTTTACACTGACCGATGTTACCTCCTGCTTTACTGTAATAAAGTCAGTAACCAAAAGCAGGTCATCGGGCCCTGTTACGGCAAATCCGCCTACTTCGTTGGCAGACTTATCCCTGAAATACAATAATTTTGCCCAGGCAGTCGGACTGAATCTCAGGGCTAATCTTCTGTTTTTCCTAGCCTGCAAGCTTGATTTTGGGGGTATCGGTTGCGGGTTGGTCTGTGTTAGACTTTTCGGTTGTACTTCCTGTTTGGTTTCCTGATTCTTCATTTTGGGCCTCCAATTCTTTTTTACAGTTTTCACATAAATCATTTTCAATACACGATGGACAACACGAGATGCCGCATTCTGAGCATTTGCAAATACAGTTTGGACAGACACGTTCCTCGCAGATTTCACAGCTGCTCGATACATCCGGTACACATTGTCTGGTCACAACTGCGGCAGTAAGTAGAGCATTCCTCGCAGTATGTATTGTCACAGTATTCACAATAGTAGCTGTTTTCACTATTACAGACATACCCGCATCCATAGCAGGCAACCCCGTCCCAATCGTACAAAGACACATACGGACTGTCAGGACTGTATGTATTGAGGATACTTCTTACCAGTGTGAAAAAATCACATAACCTTCCCTGCTCCAGGGCTGCTCTTATTGCGGCACAGCCTTCACCCTCACAGAGCCTTTCAGAACTTACATGGGGATGAGTTATCTCTTCTGATGTCATAGCCGGATGCGGATCAAGAGCGATGCAATAATAGGGGCTGTCTTTATACAGCTCTGAGAGTTTTTTGAGATGAAGCTCAATCTTGAATGCACCGAGATAAATATCCTCTAATGTTACAGGCCCAGTAATAACAGAGAGCGTCTGTTCCTTCTTATCAAAATCAAACTTGCCGAATTCATGCTCCAATTGCTTTAAATCTTCAACAATAGCAGCCAAAGTTGGAATATCTTCGCAGGGTTTCTCGGCAAATAATTTTAACCTCGAGATGTAATACGAAATGTCATTAGTTAACCTGCTAATGCTGCTGCAGCAGTAATCAGCGGCACAAGACCAGTTGTGTGATAAGGATAAGGCAAGCTTTCGCGATTCATTGACTATCTCATTGAGCTTATCAGAGGCAGGAGTAAGCTGGTTCAATAATTCAATATATCGACAATTCCGCGATTCCAATAGCGCCTGTGTAAGACAGTTTGCAATACTGATTAAGTTTTTTATATCTTTCATACAAAATCCCTTTCAAAAAAAGGCATCTGCCTGACGTAAAGACAAACAGATGCCCTGTTTAATAGATGTCTTGGAGCTTAAATATATGCCCCTTCAACTTTGGTTGGCGTTATTGTTATCCTGTCTCCTTCCTGGAGGATATAGTCCTTTGCCACAGGCTGGCGATTAACGCGAATCATAAAGTCACTCGCCTCTTTGCCTGACATCTTGATTTTGAAAAACTGCTCGACTGTTGTGTTCTCGGCAATGTCGATGTAATCTGCGTAACCTGCACCATCGTTATTTATCCATAGTATTTTCATCTTAAATTCCTTTCAATGTTAATTAGGTTGATATTTTCTTTTTTACGTTAAACACAATTTCCTGCATAAAGCCTTATCCAAGGCGGACTGCGGGCGCAGAATCTCTTATTTTGCATAATGATTTTCCTTTCCGGTAAGTTGGCTTGTTTCAAATGTGATATGGCTAAAACTTTTTACGTCTCTTTAACAAGGTTAAAGCGGGCACCGGCTTCAAGGCCCTCCTGCCTAAATCCAAAGCCCCACTGTCTTGCCTGCTCAAAACTGTTTATGTCCGGCGGTACTCTTAATATATACTTTTGTCCTGTAGATGGACAGATGACCTTTATCATCCTCATAATATTGTCTATTCCCCTATCATCCCTGTCAGAAGTATGAGTATTAATCTCCAGAAGTTCTCCACCGTCAGCAGAGGTTTCTATTACTTTGGGCTTTATCTTCTCAATCAGCTTGTCATAACCCATTTTAGTTAAAAGGCTGCACCTGAGTTGGGCATTGGGAATTTTTAATACCTCATAGGCGTTCCATTTATCAGGGGATTCTTCATAAAGCCCGGGACTGACACGCACTCCTGAGAGGTAATAAACTATCCTGCCGCGCTCGAGCCATTTACCCTGCTTCTGGCGGTCTTTGACGTTGCCCTGGGTAATAACCTTTACACCATCTGTGTCATAGACAGTCAAACTCCATTTACTTTGCCGCACAATACCAAATAAGCCAAGGTCACTTTCTTTAAGGTTCAATCTTTCTGCAATGGAAAGGTAGTTTAAAAACACCTTGCCATGAACTTGTGCCCATAACCTGCCGTTTGGCCTTCTTAAGATGAACTTTTTTCGCCATATAGCCGCCTTATAGGCCTCTACTTGGTTGTCATACCTGAAGATTTCCTTGCCTCGTGCGCCGCTTAAGGTTGAAAAACACTTTACTGTCCCTTTGGTTCCGCAAAAAGGTATATCCATCTCTTTCTTGTAAAGACCACCCCTTTTAATGGCCTGTAAAGTTCCAGGCTCAAAGAACTCCTGCTTGATAATCCTTCCGGAATCCTTAATTGTGCGCTCTTTGCCGTATTTCAAGGTTGTAGAACTATCTTTTACTGTGGTAGTCTGCTGGATAATCTGGCCATGTTGAACCTTAAGATATATCTCCTGGTGTTTTAATTTGATAACCGCGCTGCCGTCGTCTACACTGAACCAAAGGCCTCTGCCGTAACCTGCATATTTCGATACGAGATACATAAATCTTCACCTCCTTTTTGAATCAATCAATGATACGCCGGGCCTTTACCTCATCGTACTCACGCTGGATAATGATAAGGTAACTGCCCTCAGGAAGGTTCAGTGGTCTATGTTCAGGATGAACTATCTCTACCGGTTTTTGCGCGATTAGCATCCTGTCTTCACTTCCTATAGCAGCCATATCAGCCAATCCTCTTATAAACTGATTTGCAGGGGCAAGGATAGCTGCAACGCCAGGTGCCTGTGTAATAACCTCGTGCTTGTGGCCTGTAGCTTCACCTTCTCTGATCACATTACTGCCGAGTTTTTTCCACGAGGGATACTTTTGCTCATTTTCGTCATATTCCAGAGCCTTAAGCTCAACAGGATCGACCGGTACAAACAGCAATTCACCCTGCCTGTACGCCGTTCTTATCTTTGTATTTTCTGTAGCCATTGTAAATCTCCTTCTGTTAATTTAAGTTATTATTGGTTCTTGTTTTTTACGTTAAAATATGTCCTGGCGGACTGAGTCCATAGTGTTTAGGATGAAACATAATTTTTCCTTTCTTTTTGAATTTTAATGATGTGTTTGCGGCACTAATCAAATAGCGCCTTGTTGAATCAGTTACTTGACGTGTTACTGTTTACTTTGATTTGTATTACCGATGGATTGAGCAGGTTTTAACAGCGCCGCAGAGGCGTCTTTAATCATTTGCCATTGCAGCTTCTTATCTTCAGGCAAATCCCGGATGTACTTATCACCGAAACCAAGTAAAAACTCATATGCCGCTTTGTCATCTTGTTTTTTTGACATTATGCAGGCATCCAGACATCGGGCATTCCAAAGCCCTCCCTTCATGGGACCTGTAAAAAACTTACGTCCCTGTCCTGCGAGGTATTCCGCCGCTTTACAATAATCCATGCAGTTACACCGGCAGGATTCTCTGGCTTTCTCAAGGCCTATAATCCTCGGTTCTTCGCTGTTAATATTATCAAAGATTATTAATCTAAGACTTCCCTGCCAAACCTCGATACCGACAGGCCATCCGTGGCCATCTAAAGCACATTTTTCTCCATAGCCCTGTGGCTGTATCCAGATTTTACCGCCCTCAGATAAGATATTTACCTTTATCTCGACAGGAGTACAATCAGGACACTGTTCTTTGATAGTTGTGGTTTTTAACATCTTCGTTTTGGCAAGGTTGTTTTTACAATGCCTTCCACTACAGCTGCTTTCATCGGGAATGCCTGCCAGCAATTCGTTTTCAATGAAATTTGCCGCTTCGGTTTCAGTATCAAACACACCGGCTTGATACGGCAGGCCAATATTTACATAATGGTCTCTACTTTCATCGATTTGCTCAATTTGTATCCAGACTTTGTAAATCATTTGCGGACCTCCTTCAAAATTGTCTTTAAGTATGTAATCTCATCTGCGAACTGTCTTGACCGCTCACCGCCGACGTCAAGACAATGAAGTATATATTCGCAGGCTTTTATTAACCTTGTGCACTTTCTGCATGGTGTTTTGTCTTTGGGCAGTTTAGTAACCCTGTAAAGTTCAATCTGTTCATTGAGCCAATTTTCCAGAGTTGTTTCAGAAACGCCTTTAATCCGAAGGATTATACTGCCATCTATAAATTCAAAGCTGTCCGGATCTTGTGTTGAGTGTCTTGATTCATCATCCTGATACCAGTGCTCAAAATACTTCCTTGCGATTTTCTTTGCATGGTTTAAATCTCTGGCAGTAAGTAAATGGCTGAATGAATACTCCTGCTCGCCGTTATACTCGGTTGTTCTTACTTCATACAGTTTCATAATAAGCCCCTTTCCTGAATCTTTACTTTGTCGAGCAGCTGCTTTGCAAAAACTCTATCAGCTTTGGCACGCTTTACGCAGCTTTCAAGTGAGTTAATCCTGTTATCAATGTCATTTTCAGCCTGCACAGCTATTGCGTCTTTATACTGACTATAGACCTTTCGCATCGCGGTATTGAGGTCGTCATAGTCGATATTGGCACCATAATTCAGGGCTGAGTAGTGACAGAAATGCTCGAAAAACCTTTCCGTATCCTGGCCTGCCTCAAAGTATGTTGAGTAAAAGCCGTGTATGTTAAAATGTGCTATGAACCCGCAATGCAGGCGCAGATGGTCATAGAGACGTTTGGTAAAATGCTCCTTTTTGAGGCCATGCTGTAAAAATGTCTCCCAGCTCTTTAGCACAAGCTGTTTTTCCTTGGCGGTCATAAACTGAACATCTGTAAACATACTAATCACCCCCATTCTCAGCTTGATTAAGCTCGTCGAAGTTGCTATCGTTGAACATCTCTGGTGCGATTTCAGCAAGTGTCTTTGGCTTCCAGAACAGGTCACGCTCAATAGGCAGTCCCATCGGCCCTCTTACTTCTTCAAGCTCACTGAGCATAAAATAGCCAAGCTCTTTCTCAAGGCCGTCAACAAGACCAAAAAACCTGAAATCGACTTCTTTTCTATCGTCTAAAACAGGCTCTCCACAAAGTACATACCACGTCCAGTTTGAATCCGGGGTGAAGAATTTTGCATAAACAACAGCCTTACCACCTTTGCCGTCCTGAGAATAAAGCGGTGGCAGTTGTTCGCGGATCTCTTTCGGCAAAAGTTTCATACCCCTTATTTTGTCATTGGCTAAAACTTTTTTTGCCCGCTCAACAGCTCCTGTATCCGCCGTTGTTATAGCATGATCTTCCGGGATGCCGCATGCTGCCGCTATACCGCACAGGAACTTAGCCATATTTTCAGCCTGCTGTTTTCTATTGACAGGGTCCGACTCACAGGCAGGTATCGGCGGTGTTAAAATCTCCACCTGATCCGGCTCAAGTTCAATAACAACCCTGCCATTATCCTCGCTGTACCACTCCAGATACACATAACCTTTGATATAATCTGCCGGCTCTCTTCCTGCAGTCATATCACCGACATTGCCTTTTTGAAGTTTTGAAAAGCCATCCAGGTATTTTGCCGATTCTTCAGGATTTGCAGATTCTCCATTACCTTGAAGTCTGATTTTCGATCCGCGGATGTCTCTATGAAAGTCACCATCCAAATCAAATACAACATTTTCATCCATACCTGCGAACTTCATCCAGCCGGTCACTTTACCAGGGACTGTGTTATCCAATTCACCTTCAATAAATTGTTCATTCGGTCGCCATGCCATAATTTCACCTTGCCTTTCCCAAATAAAAATTGTGATTAAAAAATAAAAGCACACCTGCAGACGTTGACAAATGTGCTTTGACTATTAGAAATTGAATTGTTGTTACTTACTGATTATCCTGCCTTTGAGGATTGCGATCAAAGCGTATAATTCGAATACGCTCATAGTTTTTTGAATCCTGAGTAATTTTGTTAATGGCAGATTCGGCATCCTCTTCCGAGAGAAGATACAAAAGCACCTTTAATTTGCTCGCCACAATTCCAAAGGTTTTATCCAGAAAGATTTCGGGTTCCAGAATTTTTTCATCAAAGACAAGCGGCTTTGCGTCTCTATCGACTGTAACTATCTCAAAGAGCAGATTTTGCAGGTAAAGCTCAATTTCTTTATCACCTGCCTTTATGGTAAAGACAGTATTTATACCGCTTTTGCGATGACTCAACTGGCAGCCAAGTATTCGTATCATTGTACTTACAATAACACAGACAAACGGCGCAACAAGATTGATAAATTGTGATATTCTTTCATTTTCGTTTTGCATAAAAATTCTCCTAAAAAATTGTTGGAAATGTGTTTGTTTCAAACTATAAGACATGAACATCTAAATTAAACGAATTGATTTTCTAATTATGTTGTTAGAGCAGCTCTAATCGAGTTCTTCATGCGTAAAGCTATTTCCGGGCTGCACTGAGTCTTTATGCTCCATAAGGTACTCATAAGCCTTCTGCAGTGCTAATATGGCCTTAGGAAGGTCATTTATACTCAGGCTATTGGTTCCGTTCCATTGGCCGGTTTTATCCTTGTACCTTACCTCGATAACAACCTTGGGCAGCGGAATTGATTTGCCTGCCTTTTCAATTGTGTTTCTAAAGACAGCTGCTCTGACAGCACCTACCTTGAAGACTTGTTCTGGTTTATTTGACATGTTCCGGTTATTCCTTATCGATTGGTTAATACCAATCAGTACGATCGTACTAATAGATGGAAGTTTATAACCTTTTTGCTGATGCAGTATACACAAGGCCAAGTGAAGGCGCTTTAAAGGCGACTCTTTAGAGGAGCGATTTAATAAAGCAGACCTGATACGAGGCCGTTGTTTAATAATCAGCATCAGCGGGAAATGCCGTCGGCAAATGAGATTCTGCGGGGAAATAATGAGATGAGAAATAATTTTTCGGAGTCGTATTATACTTGCCAAGAAAATATAATTTTAGAAAGCAACAGCTAAGAAATCCTTCTGCGGGATTATGTCTTTAAACGGCTAATCTGCCTGAAATACCTTGCTTCCAGACGTAATAAGCCGATTTTAAAGTTTTGTAAAAATTCAAGTTTTTAAAAAACCGGTTTGTTTCCTGGTTAAGCTTTTTTAGTGTATAAGCATTTATCAGGATTTAACTGGTTTTGTGAGCTTTGAATTTTTGTAACCTTCGGATCTATTAAGATTTTGAAGTTTATAAACTTTTCGGTCATCAGGGTCCGAGAAGAAGATTTATAAACTCACGAGATTTCACATTTGTGGGAAAAAGATGGAAGACCAAACAATTCCTACAACTGGAAAAAAGAAAACATCGAAGAAATATGAACGTTTCGGAGAAATCATCAGGTATCTCAATTCGCAGGAACTCGCCCAATTTTTTGACAGTATTGACAACTATAAACACAAGCTGATGTTTGAGATAATCTATGAACTTGGCTGCCGAGTCGGAGAATTTGTAAAGATTCAGGTTAAACATTTAAACTTCAGCAGAAGCACTGTTTTCTTTCCTGTTGAAAACACAAAGACAAAACATGCCAGGATAAGCTATCTACCCAAAGGTTTGACCAATGAAATTATGAGCATGTTAAAACAGAAAGGATTGATGAGTAAGCGAAAGGATAGAGTAAGAATACCGGAGGCATACCTATTTCACCCCGGAAGACGTTGGAATAAGCCATATACACCAAACAGAATCAGGCAGATATTTCAGCATTATGTTACTAAAGCCGGCTTACAACAGGTCTATGGCAAGGATAGTTTAGGCAGAAATCTGAAAATGTTTACGCCGCACTCATTGAGGCACACTCACTGCATGGTCTACGTGGTCGACAAAGGCATACCCTTGCCAGTTGTCCAAAGACAAATCGGGCATAAAAATTTAAAGACGACTTCAGTGTATTTACAGCCATCGACTGAGAAGATGGCCGAGGCTTATAATGCGGTTCGCAACAAGGAAAAATGACATACTCCTACTGCCTAATATGACAGCGCTATGAGGTATTTAGTCGAATGACATAAACCATCAAACGCAATACCTTCCTTCCCCCCAGCCCCAAAGTCCTTATCATGGCAAGATATCCCCTCCTCGCCCATCTACCTTTGATAGTTTATCGTCCTGATGAAAGCAAGAGCAATGGGAACTGTATTGATATAGAATCCGCTTGGCTTGGGTACGGATACCGGAGTAACTACGTTTTAGCTTTATATCTCTTTGAATATCTTCAGAATCTTCGCCCGCTTCCGGATATAATCACCTAACTGCGTGTCTGTGAGTTTTGACAGTGGGTTATCGACAGCCAGTGAACCGGACAGGTTTATCTTGTCAGCGAAGCCCTCAAAGTATTCTATCCATATTCGGACGTCTTCAGGCCGATTACTTTTCATGACATTCTGATACATTTTCGCTATTACGTTACCAGTTTTTTCTTTTCCCCACCCTTGATGCTCTCTGTGGACGGCCTGCCAGAATTGTGGGTTATTTTTCCAATCGGTAAGTGTCCCGACATCCACTCCGTATTTTTCAGCGAATTCCCTTTGGGTTTTCGGCTCACGGAGCGGCTTCGGCATGGCTATCCAAGCCACGAAAGCCTCATATTTTAGCTTATTCCGGTCTCTCCTGAATTTGCCATTTTTCTTCAGTTTCTTCGCCATAGCATTTTATCCTGCCACATATACCCTGAAATTCACGCCGGAGCAGGGTCAAAGCTACAAAAAAGCCATGATGGGTATGCTCTGTGTGTGATATTCCTATTATACCACACCCGCTTTACAGCCTAATAGGCAAAAAAGAGCTATACGATTCATTTATATGGTATCCGAAATTGCTTGCATTGGGGAGAATGTGTGATAGGATGAGGATGGTATAATATTGGAGAAGCAACGACAAATAATTAACTATAATAAGGAAAAATCATGCAGTTAATCAACCGCTCAATTGCTATCATAAAGCCCAAGCAACCATTTATTAACTGGATAAATTCAACAGACCCAGGTTCAGATTTTAAAATTTCTTTGGAGCAGGCACGCTCAGACCCAACTTGTATTTTACTCCCAGAATTTGATAGACCCAAAGATGCCAGGAGTTATATCAAAAAAATCTATGATGAAGTTTGGCTTTTGGAGCTTCAGGCTTGGTGGACAGATGAGAGCGTCTATCCTAAAAACCGGTCATTTGAAAACTTCTTCGAATGGTTTGATATTGAGCTAGGCTCTGAGGTGTTTGATTGGCTCGATGAACCGATAGAAAGTGAAGAAGCGTAAAGTGTATTCACACTCATTCCCTTTTAACCCCTGAAATTGCTTGCATCGGTGTGAATGTGTGGTAAATTACTATGTTTGTATAAAGACAAACGTAGGAGCATACATCTGGGGCGTATTAAAGGACTTTTGATAAATGAACTATCTTAATTCCTTCAGAATTGTTAAAAATTTTTAAAGTGCAAAGAATTGAAAACTGAAAGAATAAAGTTGAGACTTTAGGTAAGAAACAATGAGCGGTCTATTTTTAAATGTTTACCAAGTAGAATTGGCTTCAAATGAAACACAATTGGGTTACCTCGATTATAATGATTATGGAACTAAAGAGGCTTATGCAGAACTACGTAAAGGTAATCCCGATGATTATTTTTATCGTTATAACAACAAGATTTTTCTTTGGCCCACTAACGACCACCCCAGTAAATTGAAGGCAAAGCAAGAGTTAGTAAAGACATCTACACATCCGAAAGTATTCTCAAGGTTAATTGCAACTGGGATTATTTCATATTTGCAAAAGTCGAATACTCATGATATTGATGAAGATCGTTTTAGTAATTCATGGGATATAAAATCTCGCAAAGATTTGCTTCTTGATAAAATACCAGGGCTGAAATTAAACCGTGTAGTCACCTTATCTCCCTTCTTTTTTGAAACAAATGGAAAAATAATATTCACCTTTTCGCTTTCTACATCCCTTAAAAACAAATTCATATGGTCTAAAGCTGAACTTGAAAAGAATAGTATTGATACTACAGGACTGCGAGGTACTGAAACAACAATTTATGCTAACCGTCAATCCCTCAAGAGATTTCTTGAAGCGACAGGTAAGAGGGCAGAGTATGATCAAGTAATTGATGCTGAAGGCACAAATACAAAAGCATTTTTAACTATTGACCAATTTTATTCTTGGATTAAACAACGGCGTGATTCTATTAGGATTCTGAATCAAATTCAAATCTCTGATATAAAGAAGCGATTTCTACCTTTTGAAAATGAAGCAATTAAATCTGAAATCATCTACAAGCCTGTTCGTTACTTCTACAGTAATAGAAAAAATAACAACGGTCTGAAATTCTATGATGAAATGGTCAGACAATATAAGCCTTATTCATATGAGTTATATGAAAACAAGGACATCAAACTGGGCTTAATATGTCCACGAGAATATCAAGGTGAGTCGGAAATATTCCTAAAACAATTGGGTAAGAGTATAAAAGATGATTTTCATGTGAAATCAATTAGCTATGTACCTGTAATAATTAGCAACAGGAGCATATCTGACTACAAGAAAGCGATTTATGATAACCAATTACAGCAATGCAATGTCGTTTTGATAGTCGTAAGTCTAAGCGATGAAAAACTGGCTGAGCAAGTCTCTCCTTATCATGTATGCAAAGCAAAACTTATCGGCATAGGCATACCTACACAAGATATTCAAATAGAAACAATCCGCCCTAGGGTATTAAAACCAGTACTAACCAATATCTCTTTGAATATTTATGCTAAGCTTGGTGGAACCGCGTGGACAATTGAGAGAGAAGAAAAAATTCGAGAAGAATTGGTAATTGGAGTTGGCTCGACAATTAGTGAGGATAGAAAACACATATTGGGTATAGCTCAAGTTTTTCACAATGACGGTCGTTACATAATGGGAGATTGCTCTCCTCTTTCGACCTATGATAATTATGCCGAACATCTTGAAGAATATCTTTATAAGACGCTGTCTAAACTCGTTTGGGGTATGGCACCCACTGGAAAATTTCGGCTCATTTTTCATTTATTTAAGACAGCGAGCGAAGAATATGAGATTACAGCAATTAATAAGGTTATCGAGAGATTTTCTAAGCTTGATTTCGAATACGCTTTAGTGCACTTAGGATATGGCCATAATTTTCGATTATATAATAACAATGGGAATAGTGACATTATTCAAGGCAGATATATTAAACTTGGCTTGAATTCAGCACTTTTACACTTTGTAAGAAAGAGTTGTCTTCCCTTAAAAATTGACTTGGATAAACGATCAACTTTTACAAGCCTCTTTTATTTGGCTAAACAAATATTTTGGTTCTCCCATTTATCCCATCGAAGTTATATTCCATCAAAGCGAACCGTTACGATCATGTACCCAGCATTGATGGCTAAGGTATTGGATGAACTTAAAAAAGTTGAGGGCTGGGATTATGATCGGCTAAAATATGTGAGTGATAAGTTATGGTTTATTTGACCGAAATATTAAAGCAAAAGCGAAGCAAATTGCTTTCTGATGAAAACATCCAAGCGGTTGCTTACTATTATCTTAGGGATAAAGCTGTACTTGCAGATAAGCAATTTCAATTGTCACCTCAAGAGCAGTATGCGTTAGCTGGCTATAAAGGACAGGTGATAGATGATAATGTTGCGGAAATGCTGTTAAGATCGCCAACCATAAAAGGAGTTGGTGGTGTTGATGACAGTGTATATAAATTATGCGGGCTATATTTGGCAAAAAAAGAATTCTTCAAGGATAAACTTGACACAAAATTTGATGCCAGTTCAAATAAAACGCAATATTTTATTACATTAATAGAGCCGAGCATGACAAAACAATTGGCGAATAGCATTTCCCTCCGTTCTGATTACATTCAAGAGGTGTTGTATAAGATCTTAAATCCTGAACATGACACTGATATAACGGAGAGCATAAAACAATTCATAAACCGAGTAGATGATGTCATAGACTTAATTATTTTGGAAGACTTGGAATATTCATTACTAAGAACTAAGTATCTGAACAAAGATGCCGCAACGCTTGTTAGGTGCGCTCTTACTGAATTTGGAAATTCGGTAAAAAAAATAACTATGAATAGGCGTAAAAACCATGAGGTTTTTAATATTAACGATGAATATGATGTGCAAGATATTCTTTATGTTACATACAAACCTATTTTCCCGACCTTAAAAGAAGAAGATCCCATTGCAAGAGTTGGGGTAAGTTCCTCTAAAATAGATTTGATAATAAGAGAAGAAGGCATACTGATAGAGGTTAAAATGATCAAGGTTTCAGATGCAAATGAACGCACATTTATTGACGACCTTAAAATTGACATTCAGTCTTATTATCAATGCAAATGGTTAAAAAAGCTGTGACTGTAGCATAAATACCGGTATATTTAAGGAAATCTTGGTGTCTTAGCCGATAAAACTCCTGGAAGAACAGAAATAAACTGAATTTTTCAGGAGACACGATTATGGCTGGGCCAGGTGAATATGTATCGGATGTAACGGAAGGTATTACGTGTGTTAAAGATTTACCCAAAGCTAAAATCAAACGACTTTCACGCACATACAAAAAGCGTCCGTGCCCCTATTGCGGCCACCCATCCTATCGGGACAAAATATTCAGACGAAAACTGCATGACCTCGGAGACTTGGCTGGCAACCGTCCAATCGACCTTTGGGTCAGTTATTCACAGCACTGCTGTTCAAAATGCAAGAAGTACTTCAATGCCGACCTGTGCGACCTTGCGGATCCCGGCTGCCACTATACCCGCCGGGTTGTTCACCTGGCAGTGCGATTGGTTGTGGAAGACGGCCTGCCATATCGGCCGGCATCCTGGCACTTATGGCGAGATCATCGGGTTTTCGTCCCCTGGGCTACAATTCAAAACTGGGTTGAAGCGACGGGGGGAAAAAGCTGAGAAACGAATTACTGCTGAATACCTTGATGGTGTTCTGACTGATTTCTCCGGTTATATCGCGGCGGATGAATTATATGATGGGCCGTTCTGTGTATTGTCCATCGTGGATAACCGCACGTTCAAACGGCTCATTTACGATGTTCTTGACCATAATCCCACCCATGAAGATATGATAAACTTCTTTCGTCGGTTCCGTACGGAACTGGATCAAAGAGGTCTGACACTGCTTGGTGTTACGACCGATGGCTCGCCGTTATACCCGGAGCCGCTGGCTCTGATATTCCCCGGTGTTGCCCACCAGGTATGTGAATTTCATGTTCTCAAGGAGATCAATAGAGAAATACTCAAAGCTGTTACGCGGGTGCGACGAGAACTCAAAAAGAAGCTGCCCAAGCTGCAACGCGGCCGTCCATCGTCCTCGACCGCGAGAAAAGCGGCATCTCGAAAGAAAAAACAGACCGATGAGATTGCCGATTTGTTTGAGCATCGACACTTGTTTGTGCAGCATTCGCTCAGTAAGGCAGACAAGAAGATATTCTCACGTATAACGCGAAAATGCCACAATCTGAAAAATTTACGTTCGATCATGGATCAGGTCTACAGACTCTTTGATCGCCGTTGCCGCACGGAAACAGCCTTGGAAAGGTTGGCTGTCTTGCGCCGCCATGTTCGACGATTCAAAACGTTGGGTCAAACTCTTAAGAAACTATTTACGCCGAATATTGAAAAGGCGTTGACCTTTCTCGATGATTCACAACTGCCATCGACATCCAACGCGGTTGAACGAGGTTATCGTCGTCATCGAAAGATGCAAAAGAGTGTCTATAGAGTGCGAACTCAAGACCATATTAGCCAGCGTGTGGCCATTGATATGCAGCGTGACGAGCAGTCCCAAGGCCGTTTACAAACTATAACAATGCTTCATAATGAGAGGACTGGAATGGTATGTTGCCGGTAAAGATGCTACAGAGTCAAAAAGCTTTTCTGTTTTATTTTTGACCCTCAAAATAAAACTCGTGATAAAAACAATTTTTATGACCTAAACGGTATCAAAGAAATCGGTGGGGTAAAGTTTGATGTGGAAGTGATTCTTTGTAACTAAAGGCTAATAGCTGAAAATTGGGAATAAGCATTCAGCAATATCTTGTTAAATAGCAATGAAGTAAAAATGGTTCATAAAATATTTGGATATGAGCTTGATTTACTCAAACTGATGATTATTTAGGACGAAAACATATGAGTGTTAAGAGGGCGAAGAAGACTGTCCGGCGTCAATTATAATTTCCCTTCAACGACAGTTATTTTTACCGTTACTTCATAACACTTACCTTAGCTTATAGCCTTTAGGAGGTGCCCCCCATGGGGGGCAAAATTTCGGACATTACGTGTCCTTATTTTTCCGTCTCTGAGCTTCCTCAGCTCGGTAGCTCGGTACATTCAATTCAAGGATCACACTATGATGTACCAGCCGGTCGATCGCTGCTGGCAGTGGTCATCGGATCCTTAAAGATGACTTCCCATTTACTGAACGGCAGATTGCTGGTAATCAACACGCTGCCACGTTCATAACAATGAGCTAATAAGGTAAACAGCACCTCCATCTCCTCGCGGTTCTGTTTGACATAGCCGAAGTCATCTATCATCAATGCCTCGTACTGTGACAGCTTCTTGAGCCATTTGTCCAGCTTCAACTCCTGCTTGGCTCGTAATAACTCCTGCAACATCATATCACACGTAGTAAAGTAAACCTTTTTTCCCTGCCGGGCAAGTTCATGACAGATACCACACAGTAAATGTGTCTTACCGCTGCCGGGTTTGCCAAATGCAAGAATATTCTCTGTTCTGTCAACAAATGAACCTTCCAAAAGAATTTTGACCTGCTGACGTATCTTCAACGGCATACGTTTAAAATCAAAGTTTGCCATGGTCTTTTCCATAGGAAGCTTTGAGGCTTTTACCAGCCTTGCGATTTTATTGGCTCTGCGAACATCACACTCACGCTGAGCCAATTCCAATAGATATTGTGAATAACCCATATCTTCGGCGATAGCCTTCTGAGCGAACTCGGCGTAATATTCACGGAACATCGGCAGGTGAAGTTCTTTGAGAAGGTTTACAAGCTGATTATCCAGATCATTTTTACTCATACCAGTAGTGCCTCCGCCGATTCAAGTAGACAGTCATAACTGTTCAGATCAATATCGCCAACACAAACGTCAGTGACATCCGGCGGCTGTTGTTCGGATTTGACTATTTGTTCTACCATATCAAAATCAATCGCATCTGCATGGTTGATCAGGAACCGCAAAGCTTCATTGACAGATGTCTGGCTTTCGTTGGCAGCTAATTCAAGAATTTTCAGATACTGCTTATTACCCTGCTTCATCCCATGTTGATCACGCAGGAGATCATATGCGATCCTGAACTGACTTGTGGGAAACATATCATCTTTATAGCAATAGTTCTCAAACGCCCCGGGTTTGCGAACAAGGGTATCTATAACGTGGCGGTAATTGATGTAATGACCGTTTTCACCGTGTAATCTGGGCAATACTTCAATTCTTCTTTGAGCATACCAGACTTCGATATGTTCGGCATATATTCGAACGTCAACATTTTCTCCCCTAAGCCTGCTGTGAACAGAATAGCTGTTCTTAAGAACTCGGACCGTGCAGCCACGACTTACCCTGCATTTATCCCTGGTGAAATCTTCATGCCTGCGGGTTGGCAATTGCCGCAGAACCTTTAACTCTTCGGCCAAGAGTTTTGTGCGGCCGGTATTGAGTTGGTTCGAGCAGCTTTTCAAGAAACATTTCATAATCTTTCCTGCTGTTAAAATCTCTGCTTCCTCTAAGGATTAACGCCTGTTCAACAGCTCTCTTTAACCTGTGATGACGCTGCTCTATATCGCCGTTTTCATTCGGACAGTGAGGCTGGATTTTACAGCTTTGGAAACCATAATGATTCGCAAGACCCTGATAGTTAGCCGTGAATTCCTCAGGATTGCCTACCTTGTTAACCGCACAGGTTAAATTATCAGTCCTATGATAGCGTGGTATGCCGCCTAACTTCCAGAGGGCATTTTGAATACCGGCACTTAAACTTTCATAGCTTTCTGAAAAACATACCGTGACGGTTTCCCAGTTCGACAAACACAATACAAAATGGTACAGCATGTGAATAAAAGGTATGCCGCAAATGGTGATACCCAGCTTATTCATCCTGGTAAAGTCTGATTCGCACCATTGGCCGGGTTTATAGATTTGTGGAAAAAACACTTCCTGAGCCGGACCGGACAAGGCTTTCCATTGTTTTACTCGTCTCTGGAAGGTTCTTAATTCGCTGTCCTGGTATTTACCGGGATATTCACGCTGCAGAGCCTCAAAAAGCGATTTAGATTCAAGACCGGAGTTGTTTTTGAGGAATTCTTCAACCCATGGCCAATCCCCTGCAAAGGCATCCGGATGGGTGGGCCAGTCGTGGATAGCTTGGCATTGGCTGGGCAGCACGCCCGTTTTTAAATACTTGCGGGCGGTTTTAGTGCTTATACCAGCCTTGTCTGCAAGCTGATATAAGGTCTTGCATTTGTTTTTCATAGCGAACAATCTCCTTACCTGTTTGTCTTTAACCATCTGAAATCTCCTGACTTAATGAGTTTCAGATAGCATATTCCAACTTTAATTCATCCGGAACTTTTAACTGTCGCCGGAAGGTAAGAATAATTGTCGCTGATCAAGTGAACAACAGTTATAAGGGAATACCGCCACCACTACTAACAAATGAGGAAAAATAAACATGGTAACTAATGAAAACTTAGTCCCCATAGTAATTGAAAAAACCGGTCGAATTGAGCATGCATATGATATTTATTCAAGATTGCTGAAAGACAGAATAGTTTTTCTAGATGGGCAGGTTAATGATAAAACATCAAATCTGATTATCGCTCAGATGCTGTTTTTGAGCAATGAGAATGGCAAGAATGACATTCATTTTTATATAAATTCTCCTGGTGGTTCGATTTCTGCAGGACTCGCAATTTATGATGCGATGCAATTTCTGCATTGTGATGTTGTAACTTATTGCATCGGTCAATCAGCAAGTATGGCGGCTATCCTGTTAGCTGGCGGGAAAACCAATAAAAGATTTATTTTGCCGAACGCTAGAGTGCTTTTACACCAACCATTGTTATTAGAGGCGATGAAGGGATCCGCTACAGACCTGGATATTGAGTCCAGAGAGATATTGCGATTGCGTGATAGAATATACAACATTTTGGCAAAACATACTAGGCAAAGTGTCGAGAAAATAGAAAAAGATTGTGATCGTAATTTTTGGTTTGAGGCAAAAGAAGCAGTTGACTACGGATTAGTCGACAAAATATTACAAAAGTCCTCCAAAGTTATTAAATAGCTACACTTTTGAGAACGTATAGAATACAAATCAATGTTGAGTGATATTTTTTGTTTGTTGGAAAATTACTAGAACCTATCCCAAAACCTCAAATATTGGGTTAATGTGATGCCGATATATGGTCTATGGACATTACAAACGAACAATGGCAACGGATTGCCCAGTTCATTCCGAAGCCCAAAGCACAGCCAGGAAAATCAGGCAGACCACCACAAAATCCAAGAGATGTTCTCAATGGAATTCTCTGGATTTTGCGAACCGGAGCCCAATGGGCGGATATGCCGGATCGGTATCCGCCAAAAAGCACCTGTGTCCCTACCAAATATTCCATCCGCGGATTAAAGCGGTGAATTTGTTAAGTTCTTTGACAATTTTATAGAGTTTGGCAGGCAAAATCAGCAGGTAACTTCGCCTGAACAATCGAACCGAAAGCTGAAAACCCGTACCATGTAAAAAGTCATCCAAGAATTAATCTATCAGCAATTATTGACTTACGCTTCAGAAATAGCTGTTCTTAAAGCCTCGACTGCTTTGCCACCCTTCCCTCTCCTGCAAAACCACCCAAAATACTGTCGACAACGGCCAGGAAGCAACGAACCCCTTTTAAAAGGCCGAAACCTATGGCCACATTTTGCCGCCCTTTACAACCAGTTTTACACACAACCGGTTTTGAGCGTAAATATAGCGTAAATCTTTAGTGGGTTCCCAGTGTGTCGCCAGTATGTTTCCAGTGCGTTTCCAGTATGCAGTCTGATTATACGCTAAAATAGCCCACTTAAGTCTATAGTTGACAAGGCGTTAAAATTGGAGCGCCTTTTCGACACGCAGGAGGTCGTAGGTTCGAGTCCTGTCGGGCTATTATTCTTTAAAAAGGATTAATCCGAGCCGTCGATTTGCAACAGAATTTGCAACAGACCTGCACGTTTAGGCTACTGTTACGCTTCGGTTGTGCTTCGGTCAGCATCATAAGTCTTTATTTTACAAGTATAAACCATTTATTCACAAACACTTACAAACATGAGTTTCGGACTGAAAATCCGTTGCTCATAAAAATGCCGTATGGGACATGTTTTTTGAAGGATATGATGTGCGTCACTCGGCAAAATCCTACAACCGTTCTACAACCAAAAGATACAATATCTACCACTACATACGATATTTACCACTTGCTAAGTGCTGAAATCTGCGTTATTTACAAAATAATGAGGATTTAATGAAGTTTTAGAAACCCGAACAGGCGTTACGTAAGTATTTATAGCAAAACGATTAATGATTGTCAAATAATAACTTATGAAGCTGGCCGAGATGCAGCCGAGAGCGTACCGAGGGCAAAAAGTGCATGCTTGGTGCAAATTTTGGTGCAAATGGCTCATGTGATTCCTTTTGTTTTCAAGTCTTAATGTTTCTTGGAGTAGCGTTGAAACTTTCTTTAAGGCAGACTGCCAATACTGTTTCACCTGCTATCAATTTCGACCGGTTACTTGAAACCCTATGGAGTTTAGTATTCTGGCGATAATCTTCCTGGTAATAAATATTAACAAAAATGTTGACATTTGTTACGCAATATTGTAATATACCTTTTATGTTGTAAAGTGTTTTAAGGAATAACCAATGATACCTGATAAACGGAAAGAAGTAGAAGCCATCCAAAAGATCATTGCCAGGCATGTAGCAACGCATCCTGTGGGACGCAATCTGGCCCTCATCGGTGGATTCAGGTATCGCTTTCTGGACGCCAGCGTTCGCATCTCAAACGATATTGATTATCACTGGGATGGAGACCTTGAGGAAAAACAAAGAAAACTTATAGATTCGTTCAGAAGCGGTTTACTTTTAGAAGTATCTAGACTTCTTGGCTATTCTGGAAATGTCAGTCGCACATAGTGGTCCGGATACCGATTCTCCGGTTGTGCGAGTTGTTGACCTCTCTTTCTGGAAAGATGGTGTGCCATACAGCCAAATAGAAATACCTGTTGAAGTGACGTGCATTAAATGCGCGGATCAAATTGAAGTTCGTACTGTAGGGGGAACGATATATGCGACAGCTTCAGAAGCAGACATGATTGAAAGTAAAGTTATTGCAATTTTTGGCAGAATAACATTGATGCATCGCGATATTTTAGATGTATTTCTTTTTCAGGATCGCTTTCATTCCGATGCAGCTGAAAGGCTGAAATCAAAGCTGCAGGCGTTAAGGATTAATAATAATGACCTTGAAAAAAAAATACGCGACCTCCGGAAAAATTCGGATTACCATGCCAAGGCTATACAGGAAGTGATTGATACACAACTTGATGCCGAAGCAGCCGCTCAACTTAATGATGCCGGCGGCGGAAAAATGGTTCTCGATGCAGTCATGAACATATTGAATCGATATATCAGCCTGGAGAAGACCAATGAAAACAATTGATTGGCAGAAAATTCTGCAGGAGCAGCGAGACAGATATGGTAAAGTTGTTTTTACGGTAACCGAATTGTCTAACATTTCTTCGCAGGACACAAAATCTCTCAAAGTGTCACTTTCGCGATTAGTAAAACGCGGGATCATACAGCGTTATACCAAAGGCCGATATGGCCTGACAGAGTCGGTCAGGATTGAATATCTTGTGTCCTCTATCGATCCAGCGGCATATGTTACTGGAATGTATGCTCTTTACCGGCATCAGTTAATTACTCAGGTGCCGACAGAAATATCGTGTTTTACGAATCATAGGCATAATCGATCAAGAGTACGGGTTACAGTTTTGGGGCGGATAGTCTTTGTATGTGTCGCCGGTTCGATCTATTCATATCCGCAGGAAAATGCGATTGTTTCACCGGAACAGGCCATGGCTGATTTCGTTTATTTGTGCCGAAAGCGTGGTGTTTGCCCATCTAATATTGTAACATTTCGAAATCTAAACCGCCTGGATTTAAAAATGCTTCAGAAATACCTAAAAAAATACCCAACTACTGTTAAGCATGAAATGAAAAAACTTTTCCAGCAGTCTGGCGTCATGCTCCCATAGTGCATCTGGTACTGCAATTTTCAGATTTGAAGTCTTCAAGGCTACGTACAACACTTTGTCGAACATGGAGCCATTTTTTGAGCTAAAAACAAGAATTGCAAGTGTTTGATAACTAAACAGCCAGTAATTAGTCGTCCCTGAAAAAGTAGATTTCAGTTTCAGGCGGCATATGTAAGCTGGGCAAATTCTGCCGACAGCCCCAAATTTTGAATAAACCGGCAAAGCCAAAAAATAATTTTCCGCAGCAACTTGCGGATATTAAACCCGCAAGCACTCAATATCGCATTAACCTTATCGCCTTCGACGCCCTTGAGGTAGTTTCTGTCCAGACCGTTATCAGATTTACAATGTCCTATCACAGGCTCAATCATACTTCGCCTGCTGTACCACTTTCGGATACTTCTCGGCAGCTTTCGCCAGCCCCTTTTGACGATATGAACCTCCGCAATATCTCCACAGCCATGACCTTTGTACCCATCATCAACATAAACATCTTCAAAACCTTTTTTATCCAGCAGTTTCATCGTCTGGGAGAGTGTATCTTTTAACGTATGTCCATCATATGGATTCCCTTCAAAAGCAACCGCTGCGACTACAAAGGCGTTTTGAGCGGGAGACGCCAGTGCCACCTTACAGCCAAACTCATACTTCTTGTGTGCCTTGCCCTTGCTTATGCAGTTAACCTCCGGCGCGTGAATACTGTATAGCTTGTTACTGCTGTCCCGTTTCTGTGATAATAACATCCTGGACATATCGAGCAATTCTGAAAACTCCTGCTGCAATTGAGGCTTCTGCAATATCTTACGCTCTATATCCCTTGTAACTCTTCCCAGACAGGTCTTTAGTTTCCTTAATTGCTTATCCGCTTTTTTGAACTGCCTGGCGTGTGAAAATCTGTGCTGCATAACAAAAGCCCTTTTGGCTACCCTCTGATAACTCTGCCGAAGTTCTATGTCATTATCCTGTGCCTTTTTGACAAGCTTTATTCTCATCTTATGATAAAGGCGTGCATCGGTCGGAAAGGCTGTCGCCTTTTCCTGCACCGTTGTATCGACTACTATCTTTTTTAACTGATGCGGTTTAACTGTGCCGGTTTTAAGGCCTGCGCTTATGGTCTGCTCAAGCAGCTTTTCCATACCAGCGTCCTTAATCCGGTTACGCCATTTGGTCATACTGGTTGGGTCAATCGGAAATTCATGCTGAAAATATTGCTCTCCGCAAAAATACTGCCAGTAAGGATTCTCTATCCATCTCTCAACTACAGACTCATCGCTGAGATTATATGCGCTTTTGAGATAATGAAGTCCTGCCATAAGGCGGGTGGGTTTGGCTGGTCTGCCGAAGCCCGGATCATAGAGTTTACCGAAGGCGGCATCAAACTCTGACCAGATGATGATATTTGCCAGTTTATATAAAGGATGCTGCTCGTTTAGTATCTGCTCCAGCTTCGAGGTGAATAACATTGACTGGGAATTGCTTTGCTGTTTAGGCTGCATAAAAACCTCCATGTTTTGCAAGGAAATTAATAATAAATATCATTTCCCTGCAATTTAGCGCCAGATTTTTAAATTGCAAGCCTTTATATACAAAAAAGTTAAATTATTTTTCAGGGACGACTACTTATGTTCGATTTGTCCAATTGGTCTGTTGTAAATGCTTACGATATAAATGCTCACTCAAAAGTTTTGATCAATGATAACCAAATTGCTTTTATGCAAACTAAACACGACAATTATGATGGGTATAAATTCGGAGCTATAAATCTTAAATCTGGTGAGTGGCTGTGGGAAATAAATGTGCCTTTTAGTAAAGGGAATGCGACATGGTCACCCGAACCCTATGTCTTAAATGACCAGCTAATCTGGATACGTACAGCAGATGGTACATTCTATGCGTTATCTCAGCAGACAGGTGAAATGTGTTTTCTTTTCGACCTGCGGGCAGCGACTAAATATATACCTGATTTGGAAAAGGAAACCTATCCGATAAAGCATTTCTGCAAGTTTAAATCTAAATTTTATGTTCAGATAGAAGACCAATTGTGCAGCCTATGTTTCTGAAAAAGTGTCGATGTAACAAAACAGTGTTAATCCATATTAATTCGTGTCTAAGAAACATCTGTAGCTAATTTAGAAATTTCGTTCGACGAAGCTTGTGTCGATTTTGCTTTTGACAAAGAGGTTGTGCGAAAGAATATTCAGGCAGGCTGGGATGGTTGTTTTAATCGGCTCAATGGTAAATTCGCTCAAAGCCCTTTTCATAGTGGCAATCGCTTCGGTGCGGGTTGGGCGATGCACTATTAGTTTGGCAATCATTGAGTCGTAGTTTGGTGAAACGGTCCAGCCCTGGCAGACGTGTGTATCGATTCTTACGCCCGGGCCGCCGGCGGGAATATATTTTGTAATTGTGCCGGGACAAGGCGAGAAATTATTTGCAGGGTCCTCGGCGTTAATGCGGCACTCTATGGCGACGCCGTCAAGCTTTATATCTCTTTGACTGATATCTATCTTCTCGCCGTTGGCGATTCTGAGCTGCCACTTGATTAAGTCCTGGCCGGTAACCATCTCTGTAACGGTATGTTCGACCTGGATTCGGGTATTGACCTCGATGAAGTAAAAGTTTTTATCTTTATCCAAGAGAAATTCGACAGTTCCGGCGCTATTGTAGTCGGCGGCTTTTATAATTCTGATGGCTGACTGGCAAAGCTCCTCGCGCGTGCGTTTATCCAGTACCGGACACGGTGACTCCTCAATCATCTTCTGGTGTCTGCGCTGAATGGTACAGTCCCTTTCGTAAAAATGCACAACATTTCCGAACTTGTCCGCCAGCACCTGCACCTCGACGTGCCGCGGCTCAACGATATATTTTTCGAGATAAACTCTGCCGTCGCCGAATGCTGCCGCCGCTTCGGTATGCGCCGCGTTAAAAGCCTGACGAAAACTGATGTCGTTATGCGCGATTCTCATTCCCCGTCCGCCGCCGCCTGCGGCAGCCTTAATCATTACCGGGTAGCCGATTTTGTTAGCGAGTTTCAGCGCCTCGGATTCATCCTCGATTGCACCGTCTGAACCGGGTGAAATAGGCACATTTGTCTTGCTCGCGAGCTTGCGTGCCTGTACCTTGTCGCCGAGCAGCCGCATCGCTTCAACCGGCGGCCCGATAAAAGTTATGCCGCAGTCTTTGCATATCTCGGCGAAATGTGCGTTCTCTGCCAGAAAACCATAACCCGGATGAATCGCCTCAACGTCGGCAATTTCCGCGGCGCTTATGATGTGCGCGATATTTAAATAGCTTTCACTGGCAGGGGCCGGGCCTATACAAATGGCCTCATCGGCAAGTTTCAGATAGGGGGCGTCTTTATCCGCTTCCGAATAGACCGCTACCGCCTCAACGCCAAGCTCATGACAAGCCCGTATGATACGCAATGCTATTTCACCACGATTTGCTATCAGGATTCTTGAAAACATAGTTAAATTAGGTTAATTTTTTAGTGTTTATCTGTGTAAATCCGCGTCTAAATTTTACTCTGGCCTAAACTTGAAAAGTACCTGGCCGTATTCCACCGCCTGGCCGTTGGTTACAAGTATCTGGGTGATTGTGCCGCTGGTTTCAGCCTTTATCTCATTCATCACCTTCATCGCTTCAATTATACAGACTACGGTATTGGGATTGACCTGTGAGCCTTGCTCGATATAGGGTTCCGAATCCGGACTCGGCGCAGAATAAAATGTGCCGACAATGGGGGACTTTATTTCTAACAGTCCTTTTTCGCTCTCAGGGGAATTTGCTTTGCTTATCCCGTGGCCCGCTTCAGCACCCGCGTGCATAGCCGGAATACCCCCTCCAATCATCGGCATTGATGTTACCATCGTGTTGTGATGAGGCTCGGAACGCCTCAACAAAACCTTATCAGTGCCGTGCTGAATTTCAATCTCAGCGAGGTCATTATCCTTCATTATGTCGATTAACTCTTTTATTTTCTGTATATCGCTGTCCTTTTGCGACATTTTCTGCATCCTTTCAAAAAAGGGCGGGGATTAACGCTATAAGTATAACCAAACCAGACAATTTTGCAAATACAATTTCCGCTTAGATATCTTGTATGAATTGCCTGGTTTTTTCGCAGTCTTTGGCTATCTGCTCGCTCAGTTCCTTTTCAGTTTTAAACTTACGCTGGCTGCGCAGGTATTCGAGAAAGTCCATCGACATCCATTTTCCCGCCAAATTCCCTATGTTATTTTTAAGCAGATGCGCTTCTATCAAAAGCGGGTATTCCTCACCGAAAGTTCTGGCCTGACCAATACTGAAAACCGCCGGTATCTTTTCATTATGCGTACAGGCCGCCTCGAAGCTTTCACCGATTTCAACTAAGCCTGCGTAAACCCCTTGGGCAGGGATAATCTGTTTGGGTATCTGCATATTCGCCGTTGGAAAGCCGAGTTGTCTTCCCTTGCCTTTGCCCGTAATAATCAGGCCGGTGAGGCGATATGGCCTGCCCAGTGCCGCCGCCGCGTCGACCGCGTGACCGCTTTCGAGCATATAGCGAATTATCGTGCTTGAAACCCTGACTTTTTGCCCTGTCGAAAGCCGGATTTCCTTGGGAGCAACGATGACGACATCGAAACCATTATTGCCTGCCATTTCCTGAAGTGTCTGCATCGAGCCGCTGCGCTCTGCTCCGAAGTTGAAATCGTCGCCCTCGACTACCGTTTGCGGCTGGATTTTTCGGGTCAGAAACTGCTTCAAAAATGCGTATGGTGAAAGGCTCAGCAGTTCGTGCGTACTTTTTAACACTATCAGACAGTCAACGCCGCTCTCCGCCAGCAGAAGTTTTTTCATTCCAAGGGGTGTCAATACACCTGGCGCTCTTTCAGGATATAAAACAGCCACAGGGTGCGGCTCAAATGTCATCGCCGTTAATTCCACCCCTTTTTCAACAGCGATTTTTTTCGCCGCTGACAGGATTTCCCGGTGGCCTGTGTGAACGCCGTCAAAATTCCCGATGCTCAGGATGCTGCGTTTCTTTATCGTTTCAAGTTCAGATATATTTTCCAAAACTTTCATATTATATCAAAACTTAAGTACATAAATTAAAAATGGTTAGGATAGAGTCGTTAATCCACCAATATCGGTTGACAAAAAACTCACAATGGGGTTGAGACACAACCCAACTGGCGATTATATCTGCTTATAAATTAAACAGATTAAAGTTTTTATTTAGCCGGAATTTTCAAATTGGTGCCGATAGCGAGATTATCGTTAGCGGAAATATTGGGGTTCAGTTTGAGTATTTCCCTGAAACGATTGCCATCACCAAGCTGACTTTGAGCGATTTTCCAGAGGCTGTCACCATTTTTTACGGTGTATAGCTTTACAGTGCCTGGAATAGAGTTGTCGCCTGATGCGGCGGTCGCTGCCTCTGCTGTTGGTGCGACTGGGGAACTAAGTTTTTCAAGCTCGACTTTGGCCTGCTGCAGTTCATTGTTTAATCGACTTACAGTGGCGTCGTAATTACGGATTTTTTCCTGCGACGCTGCCTCTGACTGCTCCAGTTTTGACTGCAAATCGGCAATCGCTGTTTTGCCCTTTGAATTTGCAATCATTACACCAAGTGTCAGACCGACTCCGAGTCCGACTATTGCGATAATCGCCTGTACAACTTTTTGATTCATTTTTAATTCCTTTCAAAAATGCTTCCAAAACTATTCGCCGGATTATACATACTTTCAGCTTGTAAATCAAGAAATTCAAAAAAACACAAATTTTACCGGATTGATTTTAGAAAACATTTCGCAAAAATGCCGGTTAAATGGTCATAGAATTGGAAAACTTTTGAATTTGAAACGAGTCTATGAACCGCACGCGTTAGGAAACCGAGCTGCCCTTTAAAGCCTCGTAACAAACCGGGCAAAAGAGTTGACCCGAGTCAATTCTGACCAAATTCCTTTCTTTAATATTGCTCGTGCCGCAGCATTCACACGTACCAGTTTTGACATCCGTATTCGCCGGCTCCGCTATCCGTGTCTCTGCAGACGCGGTTCCAGGTATTTCTACTTCTATTTTCTGTGAAGATTCTGCCTTGACATTTTTTTGGGCTTCATCGAGCTGCATCTGTTTTTCAATTTCAGTTATTCGCTGGCGATAAGCGTCAAGTTTTTTCTCACTATCTGCTCTTGCATCCTGCTCCTGCTTTATTAAAACTTCTAATCTATTTCGTGCTTCGATTTGGGTGTTCAACTTTTCCTCAAGTTCGCCCTTTTCCTTACTGATAGTATTCAGCTTATCTTCGGTGCCAGCCTGTGCCTGGTCGAGTAAAGTACGGTATTCCCTGATTTTTTCTTCTGATTTTGCGCATTGAGCCAAAATTTTTTGTTCCGCTTCCGCCCTAATCATAGCTGCTGTCTCAGCGGCCTGTGCTTCCATTTCTTCTTTTTGTTTTGCCAGTGACTCCAAAGCTTCAGATTTTACTCTGATTACAGAATCAGCATAGTCTCTGGCTTTTGTCTCCAGTTCCGATTTTACCCTCGCTAAACGTTTGGCTGCCGCTATTCTTACTTTTGAAAGTTTTTTGGTGTAGCTCGTTGCCTTCTGTTCCGCTTGTGCTAAAAGCCGCCACGGAGCCTCTTGTGCACTTTGGGCATTATTCGCTGTTTCCATGCCGGAATTTATCGAGGGCTTGATGGCGGGTTTCGCGACCGCTTCCACTTTTAAACAAGGCACTAACGGATGATGCTTTTGCCTGCATATTTCACATACAGGTTCAGTTCTATTTGTATTGCTGCCGCAAATGGCATCTATCACCCTGTGGGTAAGTTCAGATTTTCGGTAATTAGTAACACCACCTTTATGTTGATTACCTGTATCTTTTTCTCTAATGCTCATATCTGAATAGTTTAACATTAAGAGACCTGGTAATCAAGGATTTTTTGGGCTCAAACTGGGTTCAAACGCCGATTCCCTCATACCAGAGCATGCCTCTAAGGAAAATGGGTACTATATAGTCGTCCCTGAAATTGAGACTTACTTTTTCAGGGACGACTATTATAGTCTCAGATTTTTCACATTAGTTATGGATTTTAATATTCCGCCTCAATTCTACAGCTTATGGTGCCGATAATAAATGGGCTACATTACAAATACTTTCATGCAGTTGCGCAACGACCGATAAAAGCTTCGGACTTAATATACATAACAGCAGATGCATCAATTTTCCTGGATACAAATGCTGCCCGGAAAAAGTGTCGTTATGATTTTGCCGATTATTCTATAAATAGTGATATTTCCAAAGGATTATGGTGTTATCGCCTGCAATTAATTGCAGAATCATTTTATGAAAGACGGTATAAAAAAGCGAATATTAATAATCGGTAATGAAAACGCAGGCGTGGTTATTCTCCGTGAAACACTGCACGATAAATACGACTTGAAAATCACAAACGACAGTCATGATTGCATAAATGAAATTTCAAAATTCAGACCCGACCTGGTATTGCTTAATGTTACGTCTCCAAACGTCAACAGTTATGAAATCTGTCGAAATATTAAATCCGATATCAGCAATAAATTTGTCCAGGTTATTATTGTCTCAGGAAAAGAAGCAAATCTGTCACCGTTAAAATTTTACGAGGCTGGTGCGGATGATTATATAGCTGGTCCGTTTGACGGAGACGAAATAGTTGCAAAAGTAAGAGTCCAGCTCCTGCTGAAAGATACACTGACAGAGTTGGAAACAGCCAACACCAGGCTGCAAAATGAAATCACCGAGCACAGGCAGGCAAAAAAACAGGCCGAGCTGGCGCGTACTCAAACAGAACAGGTCAATCAGCAGCTCGAAGCCGCCATAGAACGGGCTAACCTGATGGCGCAGGAAGCAATAGTAGCTAACCAGGTTAAAAGCGAATTTCTCGCAAATATGAGCCATGAAATACGAACGCCAATGAATGCCATAATAGGGTTCAGCGAAATTCTCGCTGATGAAAAATTAACGGACAAACAACAGGAATACGTTAAATTAATCTGTCAATCCGGCAAAAACCTCTTGGTGTTGCTGAATGACATTCTCGATTTCTCAAAAATTGAAGCTAAAAAACTTGAAATAGAGATTACCGAATGTTCTCTGGATGAATTAGTTAATGATATCGAATCCATGATGTATTTATCCGCGAAAGAAAAAGGATTAGATGTGGCGGTATTAAGGAACTCGGATTTACCCGCCAAAATTTACACGGATTCAAACCGACTGCGTCAGTGCCTTATTAACCTGGTAAATAACGCCGTCAAATTTACATCAAGCGGACACGTATATCTGAAAATATCGCTGGAACCCGGCAGAGAAAAACCTTTAATCCGTTTCGACGTCGAAGATACGGGCATCGGTATCTCCCAGGAAAAACACCAGTTAATCTTCAATGCTTTTACGCAGGCCGAGAACAGTACCACGCGTAAATTCGGGGGAACCGGACTGGGACTGGCAATTACCAAATGCCTTGCAGAGCTTCTGGGTGGGACGGTAGCCGTCAAAAGCACACGGGGGCAAGGCTCTGTTTTTTCGTTAATTATACCGGTAATGGTTGAACCAGATGCGAAGAAAAACAGCGTAAGTAAAGCAGAAATTGCAACAAAAGACTCAAATGTCAATTTAAACAATATATTTTCCGGTCGAGTTCTCGTGGCCGAAGACAATCCCTCTAATCAGATTCTGATTAAACTGCTGCTTGGAAAAATGGGACTTGAAGTAATGGTATCCGGAGACGGCAGACAAGCTCTGCAGGAAGCTGCTGCTCAGAAATTTGACCTGATATTAACGGATATACAAATGCCTTATATGAATGGCTATGAAATGACAAAAGCAATACGAAAAAAAGGCATAAAAACTCCAATTATTGCACTTACTGCAAATGTAATGCGAGGTGATGAAGAGAAATGCAGGGAAGCCGGCTGTGACGGCTATTTAAGTAAGCCGATAGAGCGGCAGAAACTGTACGAAACGATTTGTAAATATTTGCCGGCGGCAACTTGTGTTCAGCAATCAAAACACGATTCGACAGGGTCTGAAAATGCACAGCCGAATCGATGCACCTGCGATGAAGAATCAGCAGACTTGGAACAATGTGAGACTTTGATTGACTGGTCGGTAGTAACAAGTATTTGTGACAGGGAAGATATAATAAAGGAAATCGCAGATTCAATTATAGAGTATGACCCCAAAACCATGGAGTCAATCGCCCAGGCCCTGACAGCCCGAAATTTACAGGATGTCCAGCTTTATGCCCATAAGTTAAAAGGTTCCGCTATGACCATAGGAGCTGTCCGTTTGCGGGAATGTGTCTATAACCTTGAATGTGCCGGCAGGAACAAAGATATCAATACCGCCTTGTCGCAGTTCGAAGATGTAAAAAATGAATTCGAAAAGCTCGTTTCATTCCTGTCAAAACCAAATTGGATTGAAACAGCAAAACAACAAACAGTTAAAAAGGAATTATCAGCAGCAACTTAAGTCGGAAAAATATATGGAAAGTAAAAAAAAGCGAAAAATACTGGCTATCGACGACAATCAGCCCAATCTTATTTTACTCAGAACGCATCTGGAACAAATGGGACTATCAGCTCTTACCGCTATTGATGCTTTGCAGGGAATAGAGCTGGCCATAAATCAGCATCCCGATTTAATTCTGCTGGATATTATGATGCCAGGCATCGATGGATTCGAGGCATGCAAAAGGCTAAAGTCAGATACCCGCACATCCTCAATTCCGGTTATATTTGTTTCTTCCAAGGACCAGCCGTGTGACAAAATTGCAGGTTTGGAGATGGGGGCCATTGACTACATCACCAAGCCTTTTAATAAGGGTGAACTTATGGCACGCATCAGCCTGGTACTGCAAATGATAGAAATGCAGGAAAAGCTGCTTTCTCTGGCGAACACAGATGAGCTGACAGGTTTGGCTAATCGCCGGTCTTTTATTGATATACTTGAACGCGAAATACTGCAGGCCAGGATAAGCGGCAATGACTTATCGGCAATGATATTAGACCTTGACCATTTCAAGAGCATAAATGATACCTACGGGCACCTCGGTGGTGACGCAATTTTGAAGCAAATGGGAAAAATTCTTCAGGAAAATATTTACCCGCTCGATGTGGCGGCCCGTTATGGCGGCGAAGAATTTATCATCCTGATGCCCGCGACATCTTTCGAAAAAGCCGCTCAGGCAGCCGAGAGATTGAGAAGTATTATTGACCGATGGCAATGGAAAATTTCTAACCAGAGTGTATCCGTTACTACCAGCATCGGCTTTGTCAGTGTTGACCCGAATAACTTTATAGACTCAAATGACCTTATTGAAAAGGCAGATGCGGCGCTTTATGCCGCCAAGAAAAGAGGGAGAAACTGTGTTATCGGCTGGAGTCAGATAAATCCTGACGAAGATTTGGAACAGTCGGAAAGCCGGGAATACAGGGAAATGCAGGCAAAAGTCTCGTCCCTAGCAAGACAATTGCAATCACACGCCAAAGGAACAATATCGGCGTTTGCCAAAACGATAGATTTGGCCCTGAATGACCCTTATCTGCTTCATCATGCCGATAATGTACAAATCTATGCTGTTGCGATAGCCGAAGAAATGGGCTTATCCGCAGAGCTGATTGAACGCATTCATACCGCCGCTTTATTGCACGACCTTGGTAAAATAAGCATTCCTAAAAATATTCTGGGAAAAACATCGCCGTTAACTGAGCAGGAGCGTTATATAATTACAAAACATTCTGAAGCGGCCGCGAAAATATTAGCCCCACTTACGTTTTTTAAACATGAGCTGAGTATAATTAAACATCATCATGAAAACTACGATGGCACCGGCTATCCGGGCGGATTGAAAGGTAAAGAGATACCTATTGGCGCCCGGATTCTGAGGGTAGCTGACACCTTTGACTCAATCACTTCCGACCGCATTTATTCCAATGCTCAATCGAAAGAGGCTGCGGCTAAAGAAATTGATGCATACTCCGGTATATATTTTGACCCGGACGTCGTTGAGGCTTTTCAAAGAACAGTTGAACTTCATAAAGAAGATTGGCCGCTATTTCCTAAAAAGCATTTAGTTGTTTCTGTGTAAAGAACACATAATTATTTTGTACACGTTCGCGAAAAACTGCATTTTGGTCGCTGATAGCGAAGCGGTCTAATATCGCTAAAAGTTTTGTAAGGTGCGATTGCAACCCCGCCTTCTTTCAATAAATTGAAGACCGCTGCGCGGTCGCTGTTTTAGCAGGCTCTTCACATTCGTTCGGAGCGACTGTTGTCGGGCTTTGGCTTCCTGAAATAGCGACGCTTTTGCTGCTTGGATTGGGTGAATTATTGCTGTGGAAACACAGAGCAATTGACGGTTTTGAGTTTTAAAAGTGCTTTGTAGAATACAATCTTTTTGGGTTGTCATACCTGCGAAAGCAGGTATCCATTAAAAATGCCCCAGCCTGGCTTGGCCGGACTGGGGCATTATCATATCTAGCCACCCAAATATCAGGAGTTGAATTCTTTAAAACCTTCTTTGTCATAATCTCCATCATCACCGGCGATAATTTTTTTCACTTTTATCTTATCGCTCATGACGTTTTTTTGCTTCTGCGCTTTCTTATCAATTATGTCGTGAAAGAGATGGTCGGTCATCGACCATTTACCTGAACTTTTGCCTGTCTTGTGATGGCCTTTTGCTGAGTTATCTAATCCGTCCTCGGATTTCGTCAGGCCACATACAAGTGCAAGCAATTCATCGACTACCCCTTTCACCGATTCCGCCGGGCGCTAAGTTCTTCGGAGGCTCTGCGCTTTCTTCGGCATTTGCCGCATTTTGCTGCGTGATTTTATCCATCTGCGCTACGGCGGTATTAATCTGGTCGATACCCTGTGCCTGCTCCTGTGACGCAGTTGCAATTTCGCTTACAAGGTCGGTCGTCTTACCAATCCCCGTCACTATCTCATTAAACACCTTACCGACCTCATTTGCTATATCTACGCCGCTTTTAGCGTTCTTTACGGATTCTTCTATCATATTTGAAGTATTCTTTGCCGCTTCCGCCGAACGTTTCGCAAGATTTCGAACCTCTTCGGCAACAACCGCAAAACCCTTGCCCGACTCGCCTGCGCGGGCAGCTTCGACAGCGGCATTAAGAGCAAGCAGATTCGTCTGAAACGCTATCTCATCAATTACCTTGACAATCCTGGCAGTCTCATTCGAACCCTGCTGTATCTGCCCAATAGCCTGGTTCATTCTGCTCATAGCTTTGGTGCCTTCATTTGCTGCCTTACGAGCCTCAGCAGCTAAAACATTGGCCTTTTGAGGCTCTCGGCGTTCTGCTTTGTCATAGACGACATCTCTTCAAGACTGCTCGATGTCTCTTCCAAACCTGCCGCCTGCTCAGTAGCGCCTTCTGCCAATGACTGGGAAGCGGCGGACACTTGGCCGGATGCCGAAGCCACCTGCTCAGCTCCATCGACAAGCTGACTGATAACTTTGGTAATTCTTGTTATCAGCCCATTGGATATAAACCACCAGATAAGTATGGCGATGATTAATGTTATGCTGCAGACAATGGAAAGAATAAACTTGTTCTGTCTTCCTATAGCAGTAGTCTGGTTTATTGCTTCATAGAACTCATCAGTATATGAACCGACCCCGATTATCCAGTCCCATGGCTCGAAATACTTTATACGCACAATTTTTTCACGGGCTGTTTCGTCTCCTTCGTTTTTCCATGGGTATCGCTGTTCGGCTATTTCATCCTGCTTTAGAGCCAATGCCTTCTTACATATTTCCTGAATGAAAAGCGTTCCGCTTGTATCCTTGGTTTCCCAGATGTTTTCACCGTCACGCTTGCCGTCTTTGGAAATAACATACTGTCCCGTTGAATCCAAGACATAAACATAACCTGTCTTTCCGACTTTTAAATTCATAATCACTTTTCGCAAAGTAGTGGTACTATTCTGCGGAATACCGACATAGAGCATGCCGATTACATTCTTGTTGCTGTTGAAAATAGGTTCATATGCCGCAATATACCATTGGTCCACAACAAAAGCTTTGCCGCTGTATTTCTCTCCGTTCAGCACCGCGGAAATAACAGGATTCGCTTGTCCGTCCGGATTGGTTCTCGGTATATATGTCCCTATTGCCCGTTTGCCGTCTTTTGTCGGCACATTAGTGCAGATTCGCAGCATATCACCTGCGTTATTCATTCGCTGGAAAATTGTGCAGGTCGCTCCAGTCAGGTTATATATCGTGTCAACAATCGGGGATTTTTTGCTGATATCGGTATTTTGGCCCAGCCACTCGCCGCTGACCATAATTTTCGGAAGCTCAATTTTTGTTGAAGACTTGGTATACTGATTAACTGCTTCCCAGTTTGCCGTTGCGTTGGACTCGGATATTTCATTTTTACTTAAAAGAATCTCATGAGCTGCCGAAAGACACCGGTTCATATGCTGTTTTAGAAACTCCGCATGATTAGCACACATTCCGTATATGTTCTCAACCATATGGTTAAGGTCGGCATAAGAAAGTTCGGTAGCTGATTTTTCTGCAACCTTAAACATTTTTTGGTTTCCTATGAATGTTACTGCTGATACAATTAACAATGGCACTATTGTTACCAGTATGCCTGTGCCTATCAGCTTTGTTCTCAATTTTATGTGCTTCTTCATTTTTTTCTCCTTAAATACTATTTGCCAGATACTTTTTATAGAATGCTTTTTTCTTTGCTAAGCTTGTGCTAATTTTTCAATTTCACTGTTGTCAAGCACTTTGTCGATATTGAGCAGTATTTTCACGGATTCGCCGACTTTGCCCATGCCTAATATGAAATCTGTATTGACAGAAGAGCCGAACTGGGGCGATTCCTCGATACTGTCGCCGGTTATATCCAGCACCTCCTGTACGGAATCGACCATAATGCCGGTATTGAATTTTCGGCTCCCATTGGTTATTTCTACGATAATGATACAGGTTTCTTTGGTTATATTGACTTTTTCCAATCCAAATTTAGCTCGCAGATCGATAACTGGTATGATACGTCCCCGCAGATTTATTACGCCTTTTACATAATTTGGTGTCCGCGGGACAGTTGTTATATCCGCATATCTGATAATCTCACGCACTTTTAATATCTCTATGCCGTATTCTTCATTGGCAAGAGCAAAGGTCAGATATTTATCCTTTCCGCTTAATTCGCCCTGATAAGACTGCAAGGCTTGATTCTTTGTCCCAGTCATAATTACTGCTCCTTTAAGTACATTGCTTTGTGCCGATAATAATTCAAGTATTAGCCGGCCAATCTTTGATAAAACACATGCTGCCTGAATTATAGATATTTTATAAACAACAGTTCAAAAGTATTTCGTCACTTTCCAACTGCCGGTTAACCTGGAAATCACTTTATTTGGATACAGGACAGATAAACAATCTTTGGTACCAGAAAGTTTTAAAGCATGGATTGATATTTAACGATAGAACGATAGAAGGATATGCGAAATAGTTAACGTTAAAATAATAGGATGAAAATTATGCCTAAGTCATTAATGGTTGTGGATGACTCAACAACAATGCGGAAAATAATAACACGTATTATTTCAATGTGTGGCCTGGACTTTAGCCGTATGGTAGAAGCCTGCAGCGCAGTTGAGGCTTTGGAAAAACTCGAAACAGAACCTGTTGATATTATTTTGTGCGATATAAACATGCCTGGAATGAGCGGTGTGGAACTGGTAAAAAAGTTACGCGAAGAAATACCATCCTGTGCGGATACCAAGATAATAATGGTTTCCGCCGAGAGTTGCCAGAACTGCATCGATGATGTTATCGCCGACGGCGCCGACGGGTATATCACAAAGCCTTTCACACCGGAAAAATTTCAGGAAAAGCTTTCGTTATTTATGTAATGCCGTCCTGACGATTTGTATTAATACGATAAACAGTAGTTAAGGACTTAATTATGATTAATACAGTAAGTTTCAAAGAAGTTATACTGGACAGCGCAAAAGAAGTGTTCGAAACAATGATATTTATGGACCTTGACGAATCTTCCGAACCGGAGCAGGAAATAAAAAGCGACGCCTTATTAGGCACTCTTACTTTTGAAGGAAACATCGAAGGGTGCATCGGGATTTGCTGCAGCACCTCCTGTGCAAATGATATTGCAGCAGCTATGCTCGGAACGGAACCTGATAAATCGCTCAGTAATAATGAAATATGTGACGCACTTGGTGAAATCACAAATATGATTATGGGCAAGATAGAATCGCTTTTACAGGACCAAGTCGGCAAACTGAAAGTTTCCATACCTTCGGTAACCACCGGCAGGGAACTCAAAAATAATCTCGGCGATGGCGCGGAAAGATTCCTGGTCAAAGTCAATATCCAGGATGAACATATCGCCGAACTTTCATTGCTTTACAGAGAAACACGGAATTAACTTTCTTAACCCGCATTTTTAACCCCAAAAAGCGTCAAGAGCAGAGTTATTTGTAATACAGAGGCAATAGATGCAAACGACCGATAAAATTTTTGAGTTGCTGGAAAAAGCGGCGTTGGCAATAAACATTGTCAGCCCGACAGACTTATCGGAACTTACAAACCTGGAAAAGACTTGTAATCAAATAGTCAGTGCAATCGACCAGATGCACGAATACCCCGCTGAATTGTTGCAACAGGCCGGGAACAGCATCCGTGACGCAATAGGAGTTTTGCGGAAAATACCCGGCAATGAGGCCGGTAAAACTGCCAAATCGATAGAGGAAATATCAAACGCGATTACGCAAGTTCAGAATTTAATCAATCAGACCAGTCAGGCTGACAGCGAAAATATATCGCAGGATATTGTAGCGATTAAAAAAGATGATATACCTCTGATTCTTGATTTTATCGCGGAGGCCAATGAACACATAGAAAATTCTGAAGCCGCCCTGCTTGAACTCGAAAACAACCCGCACAACAAAGAACTGATAGAGAGGATATTCCTGGCATTTCATACTATAAAGGGAGTTGCCGGCTTTTTAAACTTAAATAATATAGGACAGTTGTCTCATCTGGCAGAAAGCCTCCTCGATAGCGCCCGCAAAGAAGAGCTTACTTTGGATGGGGAAAATATTAACGTTGTATTTGAATCAATCGACGCGATGAAAAAAATGGTCGCTGAGCTTAAAAAATCAGGGGAAACCAATGAAGCTTTATCCCCATATCAAAACCTGGAACAATTACTTGCGAAATTACAGGCATGTGCGGAAAAACGAACTTCTGATGACTCCCAAAATAATTCCGAATTCAAAGAGACAAGCGGAAGAACAAACAAAAACTTGGAATCGGCACAAATACTCAGCCAGCCAACAGAGCAGCAGTATTCCGATACGGTTTACACAAGGGACATAGACGAAAATATTAAGGTCAAAACCGCACGCCTCGACAACCTTGTAAATATGGTGGGTGAATTGGTAATCGCCCAGTTAATGCTGGCAGAGGAATTTAATTCGACACCGGGTCAGAGCCAGAGTTTGATTCAAAAAACAGCACATCAGGGCAAGATAATCCGGGAATTGCAGGAACTGTCAATGGCAATGCGAATGGTTCCGATAGACAGAGTCTTTGGAAAAATGGCAAGATTGGTTCGAGACCTCTCACATAAAGATGGCAAAGAGGTTAACTTTATCACTTCTGGCGGAGAGACAGAACTGGACCGCACCATTGTGGATAAAATTGCCGACCCGCTTGTTCACATGATACGAAATTGCATCGACCACGGTATCGAATCGCCGCAGCAGCGTCGCGAAGCAGGAAAAAATCCCGCCGCTGCGATAGAACTGCGAGCTTTCGGCGGCAGCGGCAAAATCTTTATCAAAATCAGAGACGACGGCAAAGGTCTTGATAAAAATCTCATCCTTAAAAAAGCGATAGACAGCGGCATTGTCGAAGCAGACGCCAAACTTGCCGATGAGGAAATTTATAAATTAATTTTCAGCGCCGGACTTTCGACTGCCGAAAAGGTAACAAACGTATCCGGGCGCGGTATGGGTATGAGCATTGTCAAAAAGAACATCGAATCATTAAAAGGCAAAATCGATATCAGCTCCACAGAGGGTCAGGAAACCGTCTTTACAATCACTTTGCCGTTAACCCTGGCGATAATTGACGGTCAAATTGTCCGGGTAGGCAAAGACTGCTACGTTATCCCAACGCACTCAGTGATACGAAGCTTCAGGCCGGACACAAAACAGCTTTCCTCCGTTTGCAACAGGGGAGAAATGGCAATTGTTGACGATGAACTGCTCCTGATTATTCGTCTTCATAAATTATTCGGCATTACTCCGGCTTCTGAAAACCTCACTGAATCGCTGCTGATTATCGTAGAAGATGAAAATAAAAAATACTGTCTTGCGGCTGACGAACTGTTAGGTCAGCAGCAGGTAGTGATAAAGAGCCTCGGTGACAGCCTGGGAACAGTTGAAGGAATTTCCGGCGGGGCAATTATGGGAAACGGTAAGGTCAGTTTAATACTTGATGTCCCAGGTTTGATGAAAATATCCCGGAGTTAATTTTTTTGTGATTTATTTATGATACAACCATTAACAATGCAAAAGCTGGTTTTAAGCGAAAAAGACTTTCGCAAAATCAGCAACCTTGTTCACAGCCACTGCGGGATTAATCTGCATGAGGGTAAAAAGGAACTTGTGCGCGCGCGTCTGGCAAAATTATTGCGAAAGGGAAATTTCAGCACGTTTTCCGAATATATGGAACACGTTCACGAAGATAAGAGCGGAACAGAATTTTCAAAACTTATTAATGCTATTAGCACTAATCTGACAAGTTTCTTTCGCGAAAAGCAGCACTTCGACTACCTGCAGAAGGAGTTTCTGCCTCAACTGGCGAAACAAAAGCAAAAAAACGGCAATCGCAGGATTCGCGCCTGGAGTGCGGGATGCTCATCGGGAGAGGAGCCATACTCAATAGCAATTACCCTCATTGAAACAACCAGGGAATTAGGCGACTGGGACGTAAAAGTCCTGGCTACTGACGTCTCAACGAGAATGCTTGAAACCGCCCGCAAAGGTTTTTATGAAAAAGAGAGGATAATCCCCGTTTGGTCAGAATACAAAGACAAATATCTGACGGCTCATAAAATAAAGAACAGAAAAGTATTCGAAGTAAATGAAAACCTGAGAAAAGTTGTAATCTTTCAGTATTTGAACCTGATAAAACAATGGCCCATTAAAGGCCCCGTCGATTTCATCTTTTGTCGCAACGTGATGATATACTTTGACAAACAAACTCAGCAAAGACTGGTAAATCGTTTTTGGGACCTGCTGAATTCAGGCGGGCTTTTATTTACAGGCCATTCGGAATCATTAACGGGAATTGAACACAAATTTCATTATATTAAACCAACTATATACTGGAAGCCATAGGATTAAAATATGCCGAAAATGTCTAGTAGTGGGTATATCTGATATTAGAGTAAGCTCAAATCCGGAGGATATTTTAACGACGTACTCTCTGGGTTCCTGTGTCGGCGTCTGTCTCTATGACCCGTTTAATCACGTAGGTGGAATGCTGCACTATCAACTCCCGAGCTCAAAAATGGATATAGACCGGGCCAGGGAAAAACCGTTGATGTTTGTCCGACAGCGGCTTTGAAATCCTGATGCAGAAAATACTCACAATTGGAGCCGAAAGGAAAAAAATGGAGGTAAAAATAGCAGGCGGTGCAATTATGGATATAAGCCCCAAAGGATTTGATATAGGCAAAAGGAATCTTCTGGCTATCCGGCAGATATTATGGAAAAATCGTATGCTTATAAACGCAAACGACGTAGGCGGCTCCGTCCCTCGCAATATGTATCTGGATATATCAACCGGAGAAGTGAAAATTAAATCAAACAACATGGAAAAGAAAATATAACCGTGACAGGTTTAAGCAAAAAAATCAAAGTTCTGATAGTTGACGATTCGGCTGTGATAAGAAAGATACTGCAACAGCAATTGAATCAACAGTATGGAATTGAAGTTGTTGGAACCGCCCCGAACACCTATATAGCACTCAATAAGGTAGCAAGCCTGAAACCGGACGTCCTGACCCTCGATATCGAAATGCCGCGAATGGATGGTATAACTTTCCTGAAGGAACTGATGAAAAAAAATCCGATGCCGGTTATCGTGCTTAGTTCCGTAACGCCAAAAGGCAGTAAAAACGCAATAGAATCACTTGAAGCCGGCGCGATGGAAGTTATTTGCAAACCGGGTGCCGCTGACAACATAGCCGATATTGGCAAACTCCTCGGTGAAAAAATAAGAATGGCTTCAAAGGTTTGTATAAACAAATCCATAATGAGACAGGGTCCTTGTTCCTTGCCGCCGGGAAGACTCTGTATGACTAACAAGGCCAATAAGATAATCACTATCGGGGCTTCGACCGGTGGCGTCCAGGCTCTCACTCGCATACTAACCGCCTTTCCTGAAAATGCACCACCAACCCTGGTCGTTCAGCACATGCCGGCCCAGTTCACAGCCTCATTCGCTATGCGTCTGGACCATGAATGTTCGGTCAGAGTCAAGGAAGCTCAGAATGGAGACAGCGTTATACCTGGCCAGGTTCTGCTTGCACCGGGAGGCTTTCACATGCTCCTGCAATGTTCAGGTCCAAAATACTATGTTACAATTAAAAATGGCCCGCTCGTTTGCAGGCAAAAGCCCAGCATCGAAGTTATGTTCAATTCAGTAGCCAAATTCGCAGGGCCAAACGCTGTCGGAGTAATCCTTACAGGTATGGGCAGCGACGGCGCCGAAGGTTTGTTAAACATGCGAAGAAACGGCTCTCGCACTATTGCTCAGGACGAGGATTCCTGTGCTGTTTTTGGCATGCCCAAGGAAGCTATCGCCCGAGGCGCTGCGGAGGTAATAACTCCATTATCCGACATAGCGGAGAAAATAATTAATTTTTCACAAACCTAATTATAGGATAAATAGTCCGACATTAAATCGTAAAATAGTGGAAAGAACGGGATTCAAACCACTGTCCCTGACAAAAATCAAATCCGAATCATTGAAACAGTAAATTCGCCAAGTTCTTTTAGTCCAAGTTCCGCTTATAAAGACTTCCGTACCCTGATAGTAACATATTGTCTGTCTTTGGCACAGTCAACGACAGTGGAGGGATGGGGAAAATGGGCGGCAACGCTCCCGCTAAGCTGGTACAAAATAAAGGATTAAGCAGTAATTAAGACCAATCGTCATTTATAGACACCCCCAAAAATTGAAATGGGCGATTCGCGACTCGAACGCGAGACCCGCTGATTAAGAGTCAGCTGCTCTACCAACTGAGCTAATCGCCCAAAAGAAAATTCCCGTGTACTTTACACAAAACAGGCCTGCATTGCAAGGAAATTAACCTCAGATTTGCCTGGCTCGTGCGAACAAAGATTTAATTTGACAGTAAATGTAAGGGTGCATAATATATAGCAGGATTTTTGTAAAATTATTTAATTTTTGGAGGCATAAAAAAATGTTGCGAAAAGTGGTAGCAGACGTCAGTTGTTGTTGTGTTGGGTGTGTCTTTTGTGTTTGTGCCGGGTTGTGAAAACAAGGCCCAGACCGGTGCCCTTATCGGTGGTTTGGGAGGTGCTGGTGTTGGCACTGTCTATCGGCGGCAGCCATCATGCAGGTGAAGGTGCATTAATAGGCGGGGCCGTTGGTGCTGGCGGCGGTTATTTGATTGGCAACGAAGGAGACAAGAAAGAAACAAAAAGACAATTGGAGGCCACTCAGGAACAGGCAAATACGGTGGTCGTAAACATTACCAACAGCAATGGTTCGATTACACCAGTGGTTCTTCGCCGTTCTGGCAATGTTTATATCGCCCCGAAGGGCGAACAGTATTTCCATGTACCAGGACCAGAAGAACTTAAGCCGCTATATGGAATGTAAGAATCTGTATTTTTAATTCTGAAGAAGAAATAAAAAAGCAGTCGTGGACAACCGCGACTGCTTTTTTTTATCGGCTTGTGATGGTTTAATGAGCATACCCAGCCGTTCCCTGACACGTTGACTATAAATTTACGGTTTTATGATGTTCTCGTATGCTGTATCCAGCGGCTCTGCCTTGGTTACCAGTTTCTTCTGTTCGGAGACAAGTTTTCTTTCCACCTTTTTTACATCTTCCGCCGGCGGCAATTCCTCCGGTTTGATATTTCGCTTGATAAGAAGTTTTCTAACCTCCTGATTATTTTTTACATGTTCTTTGGTAATACCCGCTTCTGTTCGCAGATCACTCCGCTTAATATTGAAATTGGTTATCTCGTTGGCAAAATCTTTACCCTTGATTGTTATCGTTGGCAGAAAATCCGCCAGCGCCCATGCGCCGCCCCATACTCAACCGCTTCCTGCGGCGTCTTATCCGCCAAAAAGCCATAAATCACCCCCGACGCAAAACTATCCCCACCGCCTACCCTGTCGTAAATCTCAAGATTCTCCCTGAGCGTCGCCTCGCAGAATTTCCCGTCGCAATAAAGTATCGCCCCCCAGTCGTTTATCGAAGCCGTTTTCGCGTTTCTCAGCGTCGTCGCCACCGCCTTGAAATTCGGAAACTCCTTAACCGCCCGCTCTATCATCTTCTTAAAATTTTTCGTATCCAGATTCGAACAGTCCTTATCCAGCCCCTCAACCTCAAACCCCAGCGCCGCCGTAAAATCCTCCTCATTGCCCATCATCACATCGATAAACGGCGCGATCTTCCTGTTCACTTCCATCGCCTTCTCTTTGCCGCCAATCGATTTCCACAGCGATGCCCTGTAATTAAGATCATACGAAACAATCGTGCCGTACTTCTTCGCAGCCGTCACCGCCTCTATCACAACCTCCGGCGTACTTTCCGATAGCGCCGCGAATATTCCCCCCGTATGAAACCACCTTACCCCGTCTTTACCAAAAATCTTTTCCCAGTCGATATCGCCTTTCTTCAATTGCGCCGCCGCCGAATGCCCCCGGTCGCTGCACCCAAGCGCCGCCCGCACACCAAAACCTCTCTCCGTAAAATTCAACCCCACCCTCGTATCTCTCCCGATACCATCGAAAGGCACCCACTTCACATATTCAAGCTCAACTCCTCCCTGCAGCATCAAAATCCTCCAGCAGCCTGCCCACCGCATTATCCGGCACAGCCGTCACAACAGCCGCCCTCTGATTAAAGCACCTCCGCAGCCCTCTGGCCACATTATACTCACCTCCACCTTCCCAGACCTTAAAACTTCTCGCCGTATGTATCCTGCTATCCCCCGGGTCCATCCGAATCATCACCTCCCCAAGCGAAACCACATCATACCTGCACTGCGTCTTAGCCTTCAATTTCATAACTGCCATATTATTCCATTCCTCATTTACAAAAAAACATAAAAGTCATCTTTCCTGTCACATTTCACAAGTCTTTATTTATCAGAAACACGTTTACGTTTTTTGCGTCGACTGATTTGGTCCCATTTATTCAAGAAACGCATTACCAAATAATACATCAACACCGCCAATAAAAAACCTGCAAGAAAACCTATTATCCAACCTACCACACCAAAATAAACAGAAAAAAAGTCGCCGCCATAGTAGCCACAGACTATGGAAAAAAGCACCACGATTATTACAAAAATATTAATCATATTTTATCCTCTGTACTCAATATAATTATTCTTCGCTAAAAAAACCAAACCACAATTCTACCACGCATACAAGCATTGTCCAGCAGCATTTTTTATTTTAGATTTTTCCCCTTTTTAATTTGTTTCGTGCTTCGGAATTAGTGCTTATGTTTCGCTCAAAAACTTCCTCACAATCTTACCACTCATAAAATCAATGTCCAGCGGCAAATTAGTCGTAAGCGATTAGCTGATTGCTTATAGTTGAACCCCTACCCGTTGTCAAGACCAATTTTGTCCTTGTATTTGGTGTAAGTTGTGCCGATTTTCTCTGTGTCAGCCGATTCGCGTAGCGCAGCTCCAAAGCAAGCGCAGCGAAGCGAATCGGCGGGCAGCTCCTTAAAATATACCTCCGAAGGTGTCTTGTAATCCAGGCTGCTGTGCGGCCTGTCATTGTTGTAATAATCAAAATACCGCCTCAGCGATTTTATCAAATCATGCCCATCGCTATATTCCTTCAAATAGACCTCCTCATATTTCACCGTCCGCCATAATCGCTCCGCCAGGATGTTATCGAAACGCACGACCCTTGCCGCTCATACTTATATTGAATCTCACTTGCCTTCAACGTATCCAAAAACTTTGTGCTGGCGTATTGTTTGCCCTGGTCGGAATGAAAAATTAAAGGCTTCGATTTCGACAACGCCTCATCCAGTGCATCTATGCAAAACAGAGACTCAAGACTGTTCGATACCGACCAGCTCAATACATATCTGCTGAAATAATCCATAATCGCAACAAGGTACATAAAGCCGCCTTTGAGACGAATGTACGTAATATCCGAACACCAGACCGCATCGGGAGCATCTATCGCTATCGTATTCAAAAGGCAGGGATATTTGATATAAACAGCAGCAGGACAGCTTGTGCGGGGTCTGGGATATAAGGCCATTAAACCCATTTTACGCATAAGCCTGCGAACTCGCTTGTGATTGACAACAAGCTTGTGCTTCCTGTATAAAAACTCTGCCATCCTGTCGATACCTGTAAAAGGATGCTCGGTAAACTCCCTGTCAATCAAGTCCATTACTTTAAGATTCTCCTGATCAGATAGACCCTGCATGGTAATACAGCCTGCTGCGATTGATATCAAGCAGACAGCACTGCCGGCGGATACTGATTTGTCTATTGTTCTGTTCTACCATTTCTACTCGTTGAGCAGTCCCAATTGACGCAACTTTTTTTTCAAAAAGTCAATCTCGATAGCCTGCTGACCTATCTTCTGATGAAGCTTTTCCTCATCTACAGGCTGGCTCTGACGAACATCCTTGCCTCTGCCGTCAGCCATTGCCTCGGGCAGCTTCTCAAGGGCCAGCTTCTTCCACTGGCTGACCTGGTTGGGATGAACCTCATACATAGAGGCTATCTCGTTGAGGGTCTTCTCACCCTTGATGGCTTCAATTGCAACTTTTGCCTTGAAATCTTTGCCAAAGTGTCGATGTTGTGTCATAATTCGTACTTCCTTTCTCAATCCATAATCCGATAGAATTATACCACAACTTACACCTTATATACTGGTCTGATTTTCGGGGAGTATTATAAGTAGTCAAAAATAGTTGCCTATCCCTATTTATTTAAAATCAAAATTGCAATAGCAAAAATATAAATGATATGGTGTTGTCGTATATGGTTTGCAATTTTTCTAATATTCTCACTATATTACCTTCGGTAATCGGGAAACTTTAAATTAAATAGAAGTTCAATAACCCAACCTATAATGTAACCTATTATCATACAAGCACCTGCATAGAAAGGCAGGTAAAAGTATGCAGCACCGATTAGTGCATCGGTACCTCCACGGCGAGGTACATCAACACAAAGAATAAGTGTGAGTCCAAATAGCCCTAAATACGCCAGATAAAATGATGTATCCTCTAGTTTTTTCCCTATTTTCCTCTTTTTATGAAAAGCTATCAAACCCAAAAATAAAAGTCTTAAACCTCCACATGCAACCGCCAAAAGAAGAAGGACAAAAAGAATTGGCTCAACAATCAAGCTTTTATCACCATAAAGGTAATAAAAAACTAATAGACTTACCATCGGCATAATTAATAAGGGCAGCATAAAAAAATCTTTTTTCGTCAATGCTAAGTTTTTAAGCATAGTTAAATACCTCCAAATATTAATAGGCGTGGAATTCATGAGACGCCATACTTAATTCCCTGTTCGAATTCCATACTCATTAATTTCCATCTTCAGCCGCACTCCTTAAAATCCTTTCCCGCTCAAAATCCGCACCATAATCTTACCGCATTTATGAACCTTGTCCAGCAGCAAATTAGTCCCGTAGGGTGGGGTCACAACCCCACCTTTTATTTTTCTTTCACCTGCCTGAATTAATTTCTGGGATTGATAATGTCATTAGAATCCAAAGAATCAAATTTTGAATAAATAATTTCGCTATTGATTGCCTTCTCTTCTATTTCCATATATTCCGATTGATAAAAACAAAGTATAACAACAATCTTGTAAGACTTAAGATCGCAAACATAAGACTGGAGTTTTACGGTAAAATCAGGATGAGGTATTTCGTTCAAAATATCAGAAACTTGCTCAGGGTATTTTCCTGTTTGCAAGAATACTTGATTAAGTTTTTTTGAAATCGCATATCTGAATTTACTCGTTTGCTCAATCTTTTGGCCATATCTTCTCCCAACATGTAAAAAATTGCTAAAGAAGATTACACCAAATAAAACTGCAAGGATAATAAGGATAATTAAATGTATCTTCTTAATTTTCATATTAATTACTTCCGTCTATATCTGGCAACCCCATACTCCTTAATCTCCATCTTAAGCCACACTGCTTACAATCCTTTCCCGCTAAAAATCCGCATCATAATTTTACCGCATTTATGAATCTTGTCCAGCCTTTTTGTCTTTCAATCCAAAATTCTCCGTCCCCTCTGTGATCTCTGTGGCTAAAATATTCTTCGTGTTTTTTCGTGTTCATTCGTGGTTAATTTGTTTGTATCTTTTGCGTCTTTTCGTGGCTATTTTTTTGTTTAAGATTTCGATTTCCCGAAAAAGTTCATTGCTTTTGCCCTGCCTGGCGCTTACAATTCGAGGATATTTATTATAGACAGGCTGTAATAATACTGAAAATGCTTTATTTGCCATAAAACCTGGCACAGTCGTGACAGATTTGGTAAAAGTACTGAAAGGAAATTTTCATGGGAAAACGTAGAGATAAACAAGATAAAAGACGAGAAAAACAAATTAAAACGCATGCGGCCAATGCCCCTCGTAAGGCAAGAGAGCGTGCACGCAAAGCCGCAGCAATTGCCGCCAAACTTCGCCGCAGCTAACATTCCATACGGCCTTTAAACCATAAAAGCAGGAGGATACCAGGGGGATGGTTTTATCCAGCCAAAGCGGACTATTATCTATTCTTCTTTTTGGTACCGCCTCCCCTATGCAAAAAACTTTTCATGCTTTCGTAATACTATCCATAATCTTCTTGTTTTTTCTGCTCTATCAGTTTTCGCTCAAAACGTGATGATTTCTGCTCAGATTTGCTCAAAAAGTGTTAAAAAGTTCGAAAAAAATGCTCATTTTTGCGCATAATTTGGATAAACTTTTTTCAGGGAATAAACCCGGCCGGATGAATAACTATATAACTAAAAGCGATAAGAATTGACAAAGCTGAACAAGGGTATTATAAAAACGTAAAGTATAAAAAGGATTTTAACAGAAAGGCAGTATCAAGATGAAAACCCTAATAAACACATTAATAGCGGCTGTTTTGATTAATTTAAGCGTAATGGTAGCCCCGCAGGCCTTTGCGGGAGGCCACAGCTCAGTTCATGTCAGCGTAGGCTTCGGTATGGGTTATCATCCGTATTATTCGCATTATTCCCATTATCCGTATTGGCATGGGCCTTCATATCATTACTGGCCTGGCTGGTACTATTCGCCGGTAATAGTCGAGCCTGCCCCTGTTATCATTGAAAGGCCTGTATATGTCGCGCCGCCGCCAGTCGTGGCTGCTCCTGTTGTTTTGCAGCGGCCTGCGCCTGTTGCCTATCCGACACCTGCGCCGGTACAGGTTACTCCCGCTCCAGCCACGGTAGATGAAAAATTTCTTGAATATGTGCGTAATAGAAAGGCTGAGCTTATCAAGCAGGCACAGATTGCGGATAAACCCGGCAGGATAAAAGCCATCGTTGACCTTGCAGGCCTGACTTTTGATGACACGGTCAGAGATACGCTGAGAAATATCGCGACAAAGAACACCGACCCGGATTTGCGCCGCGAAGCTGTAACAGCTTTGGGCAAATCGAAAAATCCGCAGGTTATACCGATACTCGAAGAGGTTCGCGTGAACGATGACAACAGGGAGATACGCCAGGCGGCAGACCAGGCTATAAATGATGTTAAAGCAGGCCGGTAGTCTGCTTTATGTCCTTAAGTTTCCACAGATTTTTACCTATCCCCGAGTTCAAACCAATATTTTCGCGGATAGGGGGGGGCCTCATTTTTACAGCAAATTCACTGTTACTTTTTACCGATTTATCCCTATATAGATTCAGCAGTGAAGGTTCTTGTATAACTATAGCAACGGTGGTAAGATAGTGATAAATATAGTCTGTAACAATAGTTGCCTTATGGAAGGCAAACCGTAGGAAAAGGTATATGCAAAGAGCCGAAGGGCATAATAGGGATAAATTGCCTGATAGCGGTTTTGGGCAAAAAGACAACGAGCGAAGACAACTTGAAGAGCAACTGAAAATATATCAAAGCCGATATGACGGGCTGTTTAACAGCATCAGCAGCGGTGTAGCTGTTTATGAGGCTGTTGACGACGGCCAGGATTTTATCTTCAGACCTGAACTTTGGATAAGGATACAAGAAAAACGGCCAACCTGCCGATGGAAATAATAGTTTTGTAAATATTATTAACCAAGCAGGCAAGGAGGCCGTATGACAGCGGATTTTACCACATTATTTGTGAATGTCGATGATTGTTGGAAAGCTTTTGAAAAAATGTATGTAAAGCACCTCATAGAAGATGGAACACGTAAACGCAACAGGCAAGGCAACTTAAGTACCAGCGAGATCATGACTATTCTTATTGCCTTCCAAACCAGCGGCTATCGCACTTTCAAGGATTTCTATCACTACCTTCTTGCCCATCACCGCCATGATTTTCCCGATATGGTCAGCTACGACCGCTTTGTTTATCTGATACCAAGGGCAATAATCCCGCTGCTTGTATATTTGCAAACCGATGGCATGGATGAGCCCACGGGTATTTCTTTTATTGACAGCACCGCACTTAAAGTCTGTCATAATAAACGCATCAGCCGCAACCGTGTTTTCGACGGGCTTGCTCAAATAGGTAAAACAACGATGGGCTGGTTTTTTGGCTTTAAATTGCATCTGATCATTAATGACCGCGGCGGTTTATTGGGCTGCCGCCTGACAGCAGGTAATGTCGATGATCGCAGCACGGTGGAGACAATGGCCGACGGCCTGTTCGGAAAGCTATTTGGCGACAAGGGTTACATCAGCCAGAGCCTGTTTGAAAAACTGTTGGCCAAGGGAATTAAGCTGGTAACCAATATGCGCACAAATATGAAATGCCGTTTGATGGAGTTGGAGGATAAAATCCTGCTGCGAAAGCGTTCATTGATTGAAACGGTCAATGACACACTCAAAAATGTCTGTCAGATCGAACATTCACGTCACCGCAGCCCGATCAACTTTCTGGCACATTTGATAGCCGGCCTTATAGCCTATACGAGACTGCCGAAAAAGCCTTCGCTCAAAATCGAAAACGTCAGCTACCAGCCTAGAGAATTTCTTTGCATCACAGCTTAAACAAAGTTCAGGTTTCAGGGATTTTAACCGGGCTGCGGAGCGGATTGAGAAGGTCAAGAAAGAAGATGTAATCGGTAAAAGAGTTACCGAGGTTTTTCCAGGGGTTGAGGAGTTCGGGCTTTTGACGGTTTTGCGGAGGGTTTGGAAGAGCGGCACGCCGGAGCAGTTTCCAGTGGCGACTTATAAGGACGACAGGCTGTCCGGATGGCGGGAGAATTATGTGTATAAGCTGCCGTGCGGGGATGTGGTAGCGGTTTATAATGATGTTACGGAGAGCAAGCGTTCGGAATTGGCGCTGCGGCTGAGCGAGCAGTGTTTTCGCGCAATCGCGGATTACACCTATTTCTGGGAGGTTTGGGTTGGGCCTGGAGGCAGGCCTCTGTGGACCAATCCCGCGATTGAGCGTGTTACAGGTTATAACATCAGGGAATTTATGGGTCTTGAATATTTGATTCCGATGGTTTACGAAGCTGACCGCGAAAAGGTCGCAAGGGCGCTGAAATCTGCGTTGCGCGGACACGGGCAAAGAGTTTGAATTCCGCCTGTATCGCAAGAGCGGCGAACTAATCTGTGTCGATATGTCTTGGCAGCCTATTTATGACGAGAAGGGCAAATCGCAGGGTTATCGCGCGAGTATTCGAGATATTACTGACCGCAAGCGGGCCGAAGAGACGCTTGCGCATGAGCGTAATTTGCTGCGGACATTGATTGACAGTATGCCGGATTATATTTGTGTAAAGGATATTCATGGCCGATATCTTATCGCCAACGCCGCGCTGACACGGTATGTAAAAGCCGCGACAACCGATGAGATGATTGGCAAAACTGATTATGATTTTTACCAGAAAGAGCTGGCCGACGAATATTTCGAGGATGAGCAGAAAATTATCGAGGGAGGCGAGCCTCTGATTAACAAAGTTGAGGCCTCGATCGCTCCCGGCAGCAATATGATGTGGCTTTTGGCGATAAAAGTACCTCTGCGGGACGTTTCCGGTAATATCGTCGGCATTGTCAGTATCAGTAGAAATATCACTGAATTGCGAAACGCCTGGGCGAATATGAAAAATCTTTAACCAGCGTGCATCGTGGCGTGGTGCAACAGCTACCACCTGAACGCTCTACCCTATCCCCTAAATATAAAATTATTTGAAAAAAAACTTTTATTTTGCGGGGATTGGGAGTAAGATTGGAAGCGGTTTCTTTGATGCTTCTGATAGGGGTGGACAAAGGGCATGGGAAGAAGCGTAAGAATTTTGGAGATAACAGGTAAATGAAAGTAGCAGTACACATTACGCACGAATCGGCGAGAAAAATGGGCGGGATAGGGGCAGTTCTCAGCGGGATATGTACACTCCAGGCTTATAAAGATTATTACGACAAGACGGTTTTTTATGGGCCGCTGTTTGAATTGCCGACAGATACTTTTTCGCACTTCGGGGGGCTGAAAGAGATTCTGTATTCGAGCCATAACCAGTATGACGCGGGGGGCTATGGCAATATTCTTGGCGAGATAGTCAAAAAATACAACTTGGATATCGTTTACGGCCGGTGCGAACTTGTGAGCGAATTCGATATATCGAAGCATAACGTTGTCGATGTTATTAACATCGGGATAAACAAAATGGGTCGCGGAGATGTTGACAAGTTCAAATACGAGCTATGGAAAAAATTCGGCATTAACTCGCAGTTGTATGACAAGGACTGGGATTATGAGCAATATGTCAGGATAGCAATTCCATATCAGGAAATACTTGCAAAGTTGTACGGCAGCAACGTTGATTATTTTCATTTTTCGCACGAGTATATGGGAGTACCTTCGGCATTGTCTGTTATTCTGTCGGGGAAAAAAGAGCCGACAATTTTTATTGCGCACGAGGTTGCAACGGCGCGGTCGATAGTAGAACATCATCAGGGACACGACATATCGTTTTATAATATTCTTCGCAAAAGCGGCAAGACACTTGAGCAGGTATTCGGCAGCCAGGAGTTTAACAGCCGCAACGAACTAATAAAAAGGGCGGTACATTTCGACAGTATATTCGCGGTGGGCAACCATGTGAAGGAAGAATATTATTTTCTTGTGCCGGACACACCGCCTGGGAAGATAAAAATTGTTTATAACGGCGTTTCAGCGAGGAGTGTGAATTTTTCGCATAAACAGGAAAGCCGGGTGGCACATAGAGAGATATATTGAGAGGCTGTTTAATTTCACACCTGACGCGATATTCACGCATGTTACTCGATTAGTCAGCAGCAAAGGTATTTGGCGTGATATTACGTTATTGTATCATCTCGATAAGATTTTTGCTGCACATAATCTCAAAGGGGCATATATTCTGCTGTCAACATTGATAGCAACAGGTCGTTCGCCGGCGGAGGTCTGTGAAATGGAGGATAAATACGGTTGGCCTGTACTGCATCGCGAAGGCTGGCCTGACCTTGTCGGGGGCGAGAAAGATATATACGACTATATACAGCTTTTTAATGCCCGCTCGAAAGCTATAAAGGCGGTGTTCATAAACCAGTTCGGATTCGATAAGATACGGTGCGGCAAGAGAGTACCCCACGAAGCGGAGTTTGACGATTTGCGAATCGCCTCGGACGCCGAGTTTGGTTTTTCGGTTTATGAGCCTTTCGGCATCGCGCAGATAGAGACGATACCGTTCGGTGGAATAGCAGTCTTATCGTCTTCGTGCGGAGCTGCGGCGTTTCTGGAAGACAGGTATAAAGACGCTGTGATAAAACCTTTTTACATATTGGATTTTGTCGCGGCCGGCAAAAACACGAGTGTTACAGATTTGAAAAACTTAAACATATCTCAGCGGACAGCCATGGAAAATGAAATCATCGAGAGACACGCGGATGAAATTTTTAAGATTTTACCTCTGACACAGGTTAAAAGGGAGCAATATTTACAGAACGCGCAGAAATACGCGGAGCGGATAAGCTGGGACGCATCTGCCCAAAGTTATATTTTGCAGCCTAATCGTTCCACTTTATGAGTTCAGGGTGCATATCCAGAACGGTAGGATTGGCGGGTTTAATTCTGGCTTTGAGACTTTGAGGGCCATAACCTTCTATGGGAACAGTGTAATTATAGTATGTAATGTCGCCATGTATTCTTGTCAGTTTCATAGGCAGTATTTTATAGTTGTTTTGGGTGTCATAGGCGTAAAACAACTCGACCACGAAAAGATTCGGTGAGGCGTCGCTGAACTGAATGCCGCATTCGATGTCGACGGTTTGTCCCTCGATAATATGGTCTTTTTTATCCATAGTGGTGGTAAAAGAGGCCACTTTTATTTTGCTCCAGTGTTTAACAACCTCTTTTTCGGTATCGGAAGCGGCCTTTAGCAGCTTGTAATTATTGTTGGAGATAATGCCCAGCTCTTTTTTGGCGGGGATGTAGCATTGCCTGAGGTAGTCGCACAAGACGCGATTGATATTGAAGTTGCGGCAGGTGGAATATATAGAATCCTTCATCATTTTGACCCAGAGTTCAGGGGTATCGGCGTCGTTTCGCGAATAATACAGGCCTGTAATCTCATTTTCGAGGATGTCGTATAACTGGTCGGCGACGACGGCGTGCTGGGGGTCTGCGTCGTTATATAAATTGTCAGAGCTGACAGCCCATCCGTTGCTTCCGTTGTAACCTTCAATCCACCAGCCTTCGAGAGTGCTTAGCTGCAGGACTCCGTTCATCGCAGCTTTCATTCCTGAAGTGCCACTGGCTTCCATGTCACGAGCTGGGTTGTTCAGCCAGACGTCCGCACCCCAGCAAAGATGACGCGAGGTATTAATATCGTAATCTTCGAGGAAAATGACCCGGTCCTGGAGTCCCGATTCCCTGGCGAAGTCTATAACTTCCTTTATAAAATTTTTACATTGTTCATCAGCGGGATGAGCCTTCCCGGCGAAAATCAGTTGTACCGGTTTTTGGGGATTAGTAAGAATTTTTATGAGCCGTTCCTTGTCCTGCAGAATAAGTGTGGGCATTTTATAAGCGGCAAATCGCCTGGCGAAAACGATGGTAAGATAATCGGTGTTAAGCATTCTGCTGATAGTGAACTTGCCTGCTTTGGCGTAACCTTCGAGTGGTTTTTTTTGTGTGAACTCTCTTTTAACGAAATTGATGAGGTCTCTTTTATTTCTGCGATGTTCCTCCCACAGTTCGGCATCGGGTATAGTGTAGATTTTTTCCCAGACATTGGTGTTTGTTGAGCAGTGGATGTATTCAGGGCCGAGGTATCGGTTGAAAAGCTCGGCGAATGGTTCGCTTATCCATGAGATGTGAACGCCGTTAGTAATGGGGTGTATGGGTATTTCCGCGAGAGTTTTTTGCGGGAAAATTCCAGCCCACATAGCTTGGGCTATTTGAGAATGCTGTTTTGAGACACCGTTGATATGCTTTGAGAAATTAATCGCCAGCGCCGGGAGCCAGAAAATGTTCGGATTGTTGTCTGCGATAGCAAGTTTGGCAATTTGCTCAAAGTCAACGGCGATTTGTTTGAGCATTGGCTGAAGATACTTTTTGACGAGGTCCATACCGAGATTTTCATTTCCTGAAATGACAGGCGTATGTGTGGTAAAAACAGTTGAAGCCTTAATGACAGCCCTTGCCTCGGGAAATGAGAGTTTTTTGTTTAGCATCAAATCCTGGAGTCTGGCTATTATGGTGAAGGCGGAGTGTCCCTCGTTTAGGTGATAAATAGAGGTCTTGATGCCGAGAACTTCGAGTGCTTTGAGTCCGCCGATACCGAGAACCAGCTCCTGCTGAATTCTTTTTTCTCTATTGCTGACATAGAGTTCGTTTGTGATGTCCTGCATTTGATGAGGATTCTCCTCAAGGTCGGTATCGAGGAGTATCACTTTTGACTTTCCGATATCAATTTTCCAGAGTTTAATTTTTAACTGCTCACCGAGCATGGGGATTGTAATATAGGCCTCTTCGCCCTGGGGCGTAGATATTTCGCTCAGGGGGATAAGATGGTTTTCGAATTCGGAAAAAATTTCCCGCTGATATCCGTTGCGGTCTATCTGCTGGGTGAAGTAGCCGAATTTATACAGCAGACCTATACCTACAAGAGGCAGGTCAATGTCTGAGCGCCTTTGAGGAAATCGCCGGCCAGGATACCGAGACCGCCGGCATAAATCGGAATTGATTCGTGCAGGCCGAATTCCATCGAAAAATAAGCTATGGATTCATCCTTTTCAATATTGCATTGCTCATCGCATAAGTCTTTTACCAAAGAGCTGTTATATTTCAGATAGTCCTGGAATTTGTTCCATACTTCCTCAAGCTCGAAGAGAAATTCCTTATCTTTAGTCAGTGCGTTGAGTTTTGCTTTGCTGAGGGTATGCAGAAATCTGACGGGATTATGACGTACTTTTCTGAAAAGCTGGGCGTCTATCCTGTAGAAGAGGTTCAGAGCGTCAAAATTCCAGATGCACCATAAATTATAAGCGAGGTCATACAAGTGGTTAAGCTTTGCATCGTGTCGCGGGAAAACAAAAATGTGTTTTGCAGTCATATCGATGTCCCTTCCTTCAGTTTTTATATTGTCACTCCCGTGGAAGCGGGAATCCAGCTTTTTAGGGTGTGGTTTATCCAGGCGTATTCTTCCAGCGTGACAACCCCACCTTTCCCGGATACCCGCGTTGGCAGGTATGACAAATTTTTCTACGCATCTGCCCCATAACTATAATTCCACCGCAGCGCAAACCACAATTGCAGCCAGTAAAACTACTCTTTATGAATGATAGGAATGTTAAAATAAATGTCAATAAGGTATTTCCTTAGAAAAAAATTTTAAAAAAATAAAATTTTTTAGTTGACATACGAATTGTTTATATATATACCATATTGGTATTAACATAATTTGTGATAATTTTAAAAAAGGTATGGAATAATCGGTATCGTTTTGTTAGAATAAAATTTCTAAAAAATATTTGCTTGAGGTGGATAATGGAAGATATAAAGCGAGCAGCAAAAAGCAGAAGCGGCCATTATAAGCAGTATAGTAACTTTTCTGGGAGCGGGGGACATAAACTCCGCGTGGGGATAGATATTGGCTCAACCAGCAGTGACATAGCTGTTCTGGATGAGTCAGGCGAGGTCATTTTATGTGATTATCGTCGCACAAAAGGCAGGCCAATAGAGACTGTTTACAGGCAATTGGAGAGTATTCTTAAAACGATAAATCCGCTGAACGTGGTTTTTTCGGCGGTAACGGGGACGGCGGGACGTTATCTTGCAAAGCTGCTTGATATTCCTTTTGTGAATGAGGTTCCCGCCCAAGCGGCGGCGATATGTAGCCTTTATCCGCATTTGAAGCAGGCCACGATAATCGAGATGGGCGGACAGGACAGCAAATTAATTTTTCTTTCGCAGCGGGACGGGCAATGCAAAGTACGTGATTTTGCACTGAATACGGTTTGTGCCGCGGGAACCGGCTCATTTCTCGACCAGCAGGCACAGCGGTTAGGAATCAATATCGAAGGAGAATTCGGCAGGCTGGCGTTGAGAGTACAAATCTCGCCGCGCATCGCGGGCAGATGCAGGGTATTTGCCAAAAGCGATATGATCCATCTTCAGCAGCAGGCGACGCCGATGAGTGATATTCTTGCGGGGCTGTGTGCCTGGCCTTGCGAGAAATCTTAAAAGTAATCTAGGCTGTGGGCAGGGAGTTTGTTAAGCCGATCGTATTTACCGGCGGTGTCGCGGCAAATGCCGGTGTTGTGCGGGCATTGAACATGTATTTGAGCTTGGGCAGGATGAGCTTGATCGTTCCGGAGCATACATTGTTTTACCGGCGCTATTGGCGCGGTACTTGCTTGCGGCAAAGAGCGGCAGTAAACCGAATCAGACAATCCGATTAAACAGATTGAGTGATTATCTTAGCAATCAGCATGGTTCTGCACTGAACAAGCGCAACTGTCGACAGGGAGCCTTTGCGTCAGCCGAATTGCCGGTGCCGAAAAGCCCTGTCTATGAGCGAATTTCTGGAAAACGCATGTTACAATGCCGGTAGAACGCATATCTGGGTGTTGATGTCGGCTCGATAAGCACCAATGTGGTTGTGATGGATAACAAGAAGCGTGTGCTTGCCAAGGCGTATGTAATGACGGCGGGCAAACCGCTTGAGGCCGTGCAGGAAGGGCTTGACGTGGTCGGTAAAACAGGTTGTCGCGGGCAAGGTGCGGATATGCGGCGCGGCCACGACCGGCTCGGGCAGATATCTGACCGGCGATTTTATCGGCGCAGATACCGTCATCAACGAAATCACCGCGCAGGCCGCCGGGGCGGCGATTGTCAATCCGTCGGTCGATACGATATTTGAGATCGGCGGGCAGGACAGCAAATATATCTCGCTTGAAAACGGCGTGGTTGTCGATTTTGAAATGAACCATGCCTGTGCGGCAGGCACCGGCTCGTTTCTCGAAGAGCAGGCGCAGCGGCTTGGCATAAGCATCAATGATGAATTTGCGAATCTGGCGTTTCAAAGCAAAGCGCCGTTAAAACTCGGCGAGCGATGCACAGTGTTTATGGAATCCGACATGCTCAACTATCAGCAGCAGGGGGCGCAAGACCAGCGACCTTGTGGCTGGGCTGAGCTATTCGATTGTTACCAATTATCTTAATCGCGTTGTCGGCCGACGCAAAATCGGCAACAATATCTGCTTCCAGGGAGGGACGGCGTTTAATAAGGCGGTATGGGCGGCGTTTGAGATTGTTACCGGCAAACCCATTATGGTGCCTGACCATCATGAGGTTACCGGCGCTCTCGGCGCGGCGTCTATCGCGGCGGAATATATGAAGAAACTGGCGCTGGAAAAGAACCAAAAGGTCGAAAGCAGATTCAAAGGTTTTGAAAATCTTATTTCCGTCAATTATACCGTTGAGTCATTTACGTGCGAACATTGCCCTAACCACTGCGAGATTAAGAAAGTGCAGATGCCTGGTTCGGAGCCGTTGTATTACGGCTCGCGCTGTGACAGGTATAATTTAAAGAAAAAGGCAGAGCAAAAAACGGCAGTACACGATGAGGACGCTTTTGAATATCGGATGAAAAAGTTGTTTGAATGTGCCGGTATTGATGAGAAAGCCGATAGTCGCGGCGGGGCGATGCCACTCTATTGGTATTCCGCTTGCGCTGGTAAACTGGCAGCTTTTGCCGCTGTTTTCGCGATTTTTCAAAGTCACTTGGTTTCGATGTTGTTATTTCCGGGGCGGACCGACCAAGAAAATAATCCGGATGGGCGTCGAATGTGTTACCGCTCAGCCTTGTTTTCCGGTCAAGGTCGGTTATGGGCATGTTGCTGAATTGATTGAAAAGAAAGCTGATTATATCTTTCTTCCGAGCATTGTTTCGGTGGCGGCGAGTTTCCAATAACAAACACAATCAGTTATGTCCCTATGTTCAGTCGTTTGCATACCAGGTGAAAACCGCGTTTGCGGACAAACTCGGCAAGACAAAAATTCTCACTGTGCCGCTTAGGCTCGGCGAGGGCGAAAGGCTGAAGCAAAAAGGTTTCGCTGAAATCGGCGGGGAACTTGGGATTTCGAGTCGCCATTGGTTCGCGAGGCTGTTAAAAACGGCATTTGCCGCGCAGGAGGATTTTGAGCAGTTCGCTGAAAGATAAAGGCAGGGAAATACTTGCAGAATCGGGCCAGATAAAAGACTTTTTGTGCTGGTATCGCGGCCATATAACGGCTGCGATGAGGGCATAAATCTGCAGTTGTCTAAGAAGCTTGCGGGAACTGGGTGTGGAAATAATGCCGATGGAGATGCTCGATACTCGACGCTGCCAAAATCAGCGACGAATTTCGATTCAAGGTTCTGTTTACTGGAGTTATGGCCAGCAAAATTCTGCGGGCCGCCGAAATTATCAGAAATGACCCAAGACTCTTCGCGATTTATCTTTCCAATTTCAGTTGCGGGCCTGATTCGTTTCTTCTGACATTTTTCAAGGACATTATGGCCGACAAGCCGTGCCTGCAGCTTGAGCTTGATGAGCATTCCGCTGACGCGGGCGTTATCACCCGTCTTGAGGCGTTTCTCGAAAGTCTCAAACATTATCGAAGTGGCGAGGAGTATGCAAAAAGACGGCAGTTGCCAAACAGTGCGGTGTAGTGGCGGTGCGAGCGTACATTATATATTCCGTATATGGGCGATTGCGCTTACGGTATCGCGGCGTGTTTCAGGGCTTATGGCCAATCTGCCGAAGTGATGCCGATCGCAGATGAAGATACTCTGATGCGGGGCAGGCAGTTTACCACGGGCAAAGAATGTCTCCCATGCGCGATCACCGCGGGCGATATGCTTAGCGTACTGAAAAAGACCCAGCCGAGTAAAGCCGCGTTTTTTATGCCCGGAGGCATCGGGCCGTGCAGATTCGGAATGTATAACTGTATGCACAGATTGGTTCTAAAGTACGCCGGTGCGGAGGAGCTGCTTATCATTTCGCCGAACCAGGACGGCAATTTTTACAGGGATTTTGTCAGAAGTTTTAACGGCTCGGCACATGGAAATTTTATTAAGGATGTCTGGATAGCGGCAGTCGGTATCGACCTGCTCAGTAAACTTATTATGCGAATCCGGCCTTTTGCCAAGGATGCCGCCAAGGCTCAGCGGATTTATCAGCAGGCGATGGATAAGTGGATTCGCGGGGTTGAAAATAATACGTCGCTATCGCACAAGTGCGGCGCTGATGGCGGAGATTGCTGATGAATTTTCAAAAATAGAATTAAATTATGAATCGAAAAAACCGAGAATCGGGATTGTCGGTGAGATTTATGTCCGCAGTCATCCTTTCGCCAACGGCAATATAATTGCCAGGCTCGAAGAACTGGGAGCCGCCTGCGATCTTGTCCTCTGTCGGAGAATGGATTTACTATACCAATTATACGCGGAAGAACAATGCCGGCCGCAGCGATGAATATTACGCACTGCTGGCTAATAACATCGTGCAAAATTATTTCCAGCACAATATCGAGAAAAAGCTGGCCGCGCCACTTGGAGAAAAAATTTGGCAGACTGGCTGAACAGCCGGTGGAAGATGTAATCCGGCTGGCTGAGCCGTATATGCACGAGTCTTTCGAGGGCGAAGCGATACTCAGCATCGGCAAAACTGTTGAATATCATCATCAGGGTTTCGGCGGGGTCATCAATGTCATGCCGTTCACGTGTATGCCTTCGACGATTGTCAGCACGCAGACTATCCGCCTTAGCGCCGATTGCGGCGATATGCCGATTCTGAACATGAGTTTCGACGGGCAGGAAGATTCGACGCTGACCACACGGCTCGAAGCCTTTGTCGAGCAGGTCCGCCAGCGGCAATCAGGCGTCCTAAACGCCGCAGAATTATTACAGGAGTTATAGTGTGTGTTTGCTCAAAAATATTTGATAAAACGTAAGCGACACGAGAAATTTAATTTTTGTATTATTATGGCTCCAATACTTCGTGATAAATTTTTTATTGGGATACTTGTAATTTAAGAAAGTTTTTGATATTATTTCAAAATTAAACGGTATGTTGCATAGCAAAGTGTTGAAATAGAAAACGTCAAATTAAAGGAGAAAAAATGGGAAGACATAATCATACTTATCGTATTATAGCTATGTTTACTTTTTTGCTCTTACTCTCCATATTTCCTCCTAAGTCTGCTAAATGCCAAACAGATTCGCAAATAGTTGACAATAACTCTTTAGGATCGAATAATATCGAATCAGCAAAATCTGATATAACCGTAACACAATGTAAACAGGCTGATATAAGTAATTGGAGAAAACTCAAGCCGGGTATGAGCATGAGTAGCGTATATAGTTTACTCGGACGACCAAAACTGAAACAAAATGGATCACATGAATGTATTTGGTTTTATCAGGACTTGCCAGTTGATAATTCAGAACCACATTTTAAATATCAGAAAGGCGGTGAGAGCCTTAAAGTTAAAGATCGGTATGGCACAGTCACGACGAAAATAGGGTTGTCCGATGTCGGAGGTGTTCGAAACGGAATATTATTTTTTGAGGCAAAAAGCCTGGACGCACTAATTAATGAACAAAAGAAAGTACTGGACGCAGCGATAGACAAAAAGAAAAAAATAAGAGATCGGGCTATTGCCAACTTTAGCGTGCCTAAGGTGCGGCATCTTGGTGGGGCGTGGAAGGACCCGCCAGATAAGCAAGAACGAATTGCTGCTGGACACAAAACAATAGAAGATACCTATGAGACCTCCATTAAAAATCTTAATGATGGGTATATAAGACGAATAAAGGTCTTGCAGAATGAAACACGACTACCAGAATTCAGCTTGCAATTTTTTAACCAACCGGACTGGAATCGGGTTCAGGATATGGTTGCTATTGCTGATGTTAATGTAAATTGCGTAGAAAAATGGCAAAATCCTGACAAGTGGAAAAACCTTAAAATTAATATGACAATAGCCCAAGTAGAATTTATTTTGGGCAAAACGCAAAGAAAGGATATTAGCATCGAAAGTTCTAGGTATTATTATAGTGATGCAAATAATTGTGCGATGGTGTCTTTTGTTCCGAATGCGGATGCAGAAGATCGGCTAATATCGTGGAATGAACCCTTCTGGCCATCGCTTTGGACAGGTTCCTTAGTAAATAACGAGGGTGCTATTTTAGTTTTTAAAGGGCGTGTTGTTGAACATCGTTCTGACAAAAGTATCTTGGCAGAATCAGTCACACCTGCAAAGAGTGACTTATTTGTTCTTGACGATGTTGTTATCAAAACCGCAGTGAATCCATCCGTTTCGGATAAAAGAGCGATAATAAAGTTGCCTGATAATCATCCGTTGCTAAACAGCCCTGACGGCACTTTGTTTCAGATATATGTTGTTCCTGGTGGTATTTTTCAATATAACGATTCCCAAAATATTAGTCACACCATAAACAAATATTTGTACACACGGATAACGCAAACAGTAGGTGATAAATGACAGGGTCGATAAAGTTACGAAACTGGAAGTTTTGATTTTATGTAACCAGACTTTTATTATTAAAAATTTTGGGAGATTAAATTATGAAGAAGAAAATTCTGAAAATCGCGGGTATCGCTGTTGCGGCTCTTGTGATTGTGGCGATTGTCGGCTTTTATCTGTTCGGCAATATGCTTATCAGAAAGGCTGTCGTGTCGGAGGCATCGAAAGTGCTGGGTGTCCCTGTGCATCTGGATGATGTGAAACTTTCAATTCTTAAGGGCTCCGTCGAGCTTAAAGGGCTGGTCATCGAAAATCCGGCTGGTTACAAAAATAAAAACCTTCTCGAAATGGGCGATGTCCGCGTGGGTGTTAATATCGGCTCTCTGCTGAGCGATACTATAAAAATTAGCGAGATAAAGCTTGACCAAACGCATCTGACCATCGAGCAGAAGGGGCTATCAACCAATCTGCAGGAAATACTGAAAAATTTGCCTAAGGGTGAAAAAGAAAAGCCTGAGCCGCAGGCTAAACCGCAGGCCCCTGGCAAAAAACTGGTCATTGACGACCTTGAAATCACCGGCACCAAGGTTACTGTTAATATGATACCGCTAAAGGGGGAAACGGGCAATGTTACAATGAATCTAGACACCATCAAGATGACAAATCTCGGCGCTGATAACAAACTTGACATAGGGACTTTGGTTTCCAAAGTGCTGGTGGCTATTGCTGAGGGCGTCGCCAAGCAGGGTACCGGGCTTTTGCCGGACAGTATAACCGGCCCGATGAAAGATGTTCTCGGCCAAACCGGCGAAATGGGCAAAAAGATTCTCGAATCAGGCAAAGATGCTGGCTCAGGAGTCATAGAAGGATTCAAGGGCCTGCTAAAACCCAAGAAATAAAATTCAAAACAAAGTATAGCCACAGAGGGCACAGAGAAACACAGAGATAACAATATTTTTATATCCACAGATTGACGCAGATGGGCACAGATTTTTTATGTGCATAAAAAAGGCCGAGAGGATTTCGTCCGGCTTTTAAAATGCTTGACAATGCCTTGGATTTGTCGGACAATATTAAAATCGTAATTTCCAAAATTATAGAGGCGAATATATGACAGCCATCATAGAACAGAATAGAGATAGATTGATTGAGCTGTGCAGAAGATACCACGTCGCGAAGTTAGACGTTTTCGGCTCTGCGGCAAGAGATGATTTTAATGAAAAGACAAGCGATATCGATTTTCTGGTGGAATTTGACAGCAGTGTGCGGCAAAACAGGTTCGATAATTTCTTTTCACTGCTTAATGAATTACAGCGGCTTTTTAAGCGGTCAATCGACCTTGTCGAGCCGGGCGGGTTGAGAAATCCTTATTTTATTGAATCGGTCAATAGCACAAGGAGAAAAATCTATGCCGCTTCGTAATCCAGAGAAGTATCTTTATGATATTGTCAACTGCTGCGAATTTATTCTCGAACTTACCAAAGATAAAACTGTTGATAATTATAAAAATGACAGGGTTTTTCGCTCTGCACTCGAACGGGAACTTCAGATTATCGGGGAGGCAATGCTTCAACTTGACCGCGTCAGTCCGGAAACAGCAGAAAAAATATCAGAGCATCGGAACATAATAGGATTTAGAAATGTGCTTGTTCACGGTTACGATAGTCTCGACCCCGGTACTGTCTGGAACGTAGTGGAAGCAAAGTTAGGCGTTCTCCTTAAACAGGCCAAAGAACTGCTTTGACATTTGTGCGGTTTCGCTTTTTCTCCTCAAGTCCGGCAGTTAAAAAATAATAAAAAAGGCCGAGCGAAGAACACCCGGCCGTTTGCTGTTCATCAAACAGTAATTATAATTTGTTAAATCCCGCCATGAATTATCCAGCGGTCGGGATGATTTTCATCGTCTCCGCATCTTGTGAATGGTCCGTAAGGTTTCCAATTGGTCTTTTTTCCATCAGGAGTAGTAATTTCCAATTCGCAAGGGACTTTGAAACTATGAGGTCCGCATTTTGGATATGGTGTTGGAGTACCGATTGAAAGGATTGCGGTAACATTGAGTTTGCTGAAATATTCTTTTGCTTTTTCTTCAGATACGCCTGAGAATATCGACCCTGCTTTTTTGTAATCCTTGTCAATCAAAGCCTGGAAGAATTGTCGAACCGTCTCCGCGGCTGCTTGTTCATCAGTCATGTTGCCCTGGGGTATTCCAATAAGCTGATTAAGCTGGTCAACCACGGTTACCTCTTTGGGGACTTCATCTTTGATGGAAAACATCTTTTCATCTATTGGAACGTTGTAGTCATAAAATTCTGTTGTAGAAACCAGTACAACCTGAGTGTCTTTGATATTGAAAAATTCAATATGAGTGATCAAATCTGTCGCTTGGTCTATGTAGTAAATTTCCTTTTTGGGTTTGGATTTATAGGTCACTGTAATTGTTGCTGGTTCCTGTTTAGCCTGAGGTTTTACAATATTAACATCGACAACTCCTGCCTCTTGGTCTTCAATGAGTTTTTTCATTACTAATTTAGGCTGAGACTGTGCTATAAGAGGTTTCATCATAGCTTCAACCTTTTTGGTTTGGAAAATAAGGTAACTATTTTTTCTTTTAAACCACAATTCTGCTTTTTGTGGTGTCCATGTAACAAGTTTTGCGCCATCTTCTGGTGACACATATTCAGGCAGATAGTATCTTGCATTTGTAATGCGGCCCTGTTCATTGGCTTTAATCCAGGATTCGATAGGCTCTGCTTCATTAGGCCTAAACTGTTTTACGTGCAAAAAGTGGATGGAGTTATAGGCGGTAATAACTTGTTCAATGCCAAAAGCGGCAGGAGTGGTTCTATCTATAACGTTAATTGAAAGGATTGCCGCGATAACTATAACTGCCGCAGCGGTTAGTTTTGTTAATTTACTTTTCATAATCGTTCTCCCATAAGTTAGCCGGATTGGTGTGCGGGAGAATCCTTGTTTCTTTGATTCATCAAAAGCGGTGAGCATTTGTCGGCGCAGGGTCTCTTTATGTGTCTGGTTAGGCGAAGTGTTGATATTCAGCCGGGCGACGAGTTTTTCGAAATCTGATTCGTTATTGAACATTTTATGCTCCTGCATCTACGATTTTTTGTAAATGGCTTTTCAATTTTTTAAGGATTCTGTGCAGCGAGACACGCATGGTTTCCGGTCTGGCGTTAATAATTTTTCCAATTTCAACAAAATCCATATTTTCAAAGAACCTTAGTATGACAATGGTCTGATGCTTGGGTTTTAACTTCATAATGGCCTGGTAAACCTGTGGCCAGGCTGGCGGCTGCGCGTCCGCGGGCGGGTCGATATGTTCACCGTTGAAATTCTGAGAGGCCAAAGCCAGAAGTTTTTTTCTTCGCGAAGATTTACGGATATAGGCGTTTATATGGTTGGCGGCTATGGCGTAAACCCAGTTGCGAAAGTCGCTTTCTGACCGGCCGGTAAAGGATGAGATACTCTGTGCCACTTGCAGAAATACCGTAGAGGTCAGGTCTTCAGCGGTCGTTTTGTTGAAGACACGCAGGACGCAGAACCGGTATATCGGCTCGTAGTACAGCTCATAAAGCTGTCCGAGAGCATCGGCGTCGCTGCGGCCCGCAGGACGAGGTCATCGGTATTTATCTGTTTTTCAGTTTCAGCCATAGTACCAGCCATTATCGCCAATATAATTGCGCCGCAGACCGATATGTTACATAAAATCTGTGGCAAGCATAGAATTATTTCATTTTTTGTCCGCTGATGAAACCGGATTTACACAGATTATTTCAGGATAACAGGATTTATAGCGTACAGTCAGTTTTGTAGGGCGGGGTCAAAATTTCACCTTACGATATGCTGATAATAATTTTTTTTAAACAGTGTAAATCGGTGTGAATCCGTGTCAAAAAAACCGCGTTAATCTGTGTCTATTCGTGTTTATTTGTGGTTAAAATATTTGCAAGGCGGTAAGAAGTTCTTGACAACCGGGGGGTTTGTCAATAAAGTAATAAACCCGTGTGTTCTTAAACACTAAAAAACCCTATTTATAATACTAAAAACAAGGAGAAGTAGAATGGCGACAAAAGTTGCGATTAACGGGTTCGGTCGAATAGGCAGAGCTGTAACAAGAATTATTTTCCAGAGAAACAGCGGTCTGGAGCTGGTTGCGATAAACGATTTGTCTGACGCAAAGAGTCTGGCGCACCTGTTCAAATACGATACGGTCATGGGCAGATGGAACGGCACCATAGAGGCAAAGGATGATGCGCTGATTATTAACGGCAAGACCGTCAAGGTTCTGGCGGTAAAGAATCCTGCGGAACTGCCCTGGAAGGCTATGGGCGTTAAGGTTGTTGTGGAGTCAACCGGCATATTCGTATCAGCGGAATCGCCAAAGGGCGGTTATGCCGACCACATCAAAGCCGGCGCTGAAAAGGTTGTTCTGACCGTACCCGCAAAAGATAACATCGATGCGACAATAGTTATGGGCGTAAACGACAAGACCCTGACTAAGAATATCAAGTGTGTATCCAACGCATCCTGCACGACAAACTGCCTGGCTCCTTTAGCAAAGGTTATCAATGATGCGTTCGGTATTGAACGCGGCCTGATGACCACTATTCACGCTTATACCAATGACCAGAGAGTTGCCGACCAGATTCACAAGGACCTTCGCCGCGCACGAGCCGCCGCTGCGAACATGATTCCCACCAGCACCGGTGCCGCAAAGGCCATCGGTAAGGTCATTCCTGACCTCGAACGGCAAACTGGACGGTTTCGCTGTTCGTGTTCCGCTTCCAGTCGGCAGTGTTGTTGATTTGGTCGCAATACTGAAAAAGCAGGTAACGGTAGAGGAAGTCAACGCCGCCGTGAAAAAGGCCGCCGAAGGCCCGTTGAAGGGTATTCTCGAATACTGCAACGAGCCGATAGTCAGCAGTGACATTGTTAATAATCCGGCTTCGAGCATTTTTGATTCGCTGTTGACGATGGTCAAAGGCAACATGGTAAAACTGATAAGCTGGTATGACAACGAATGGGGTTATTCGAACCGCACTGTTGACATTATGGAAAAGCTGGCAAAACTGTAAAGTAAGTATAAACCACAGAGGTTCTGGCACAGCTTTTTAGGCCGTGCCAGATGCTCTGCGGTGGAATTATTTTATATAATTATGAAAGGCGGGTATAAAATATGGCCAAGAAAACAGTTGCGGATATTAACGTAAAAGGCAAAAAGGTTTTGATGCGGTGCGATTTCAATGTGCCGCTCGACGATAACTGCAATATCACAAGTGACGACCGAATCGTAAAGGCGCTGCCGACAATAAAGCACGTTCTCGATAAAGGCGGCGCGTTAATTCTGATGAGTCATCTTGGCAGGCCGGAAGGCAAAAAAAACCCGGAAGAGTCATTGGCTCCCGTCGCAAAAAGGCTGTCGGAACTTCTGGGCAAAAAAGTTATTTTCGCCGATGACTGCATCGGCCCTGATGTAAAGGCCAAAGCCAGTCGCACTGAAGATGGGCGATGTCATGCTTCTTGAAAATCTGCGCTTCCACAAGGAAGAAGAAATCAAAGATAAAAAGGCCAAGGACGACCCGAATCTTCGCAAGGCAAAAGATGATTTCGCAAAGCAGATTGCCGATCTTGGGCGATGTATATGTCGATGACGCATTCGGCACTGCTCACAGGGACAACGCCTCGATGTACACTGTGCCCGTTACTGATGAAGGGCAAACCCCGCGTAACCGGATTCTTGATTGAGAAGGAACTGAAATTCCTTGGCGATACCGTCAACAATCCGGTCAGGCCTTTTGTGGCGATTCTCGGCGGGGCAAAAGTCTCGGATAAAATCGGCGTGATTGAAAATCTGATTAGCAAAGTTAACAGCATCCTCATTGGCGGCGCGATGGCCTATACATTTTTCAAGGCCAGGGTAAATCGTCGGCAACAGCTTTGCGAAGATGATTTTGTCTGCCAAGGCCAATGAACTGCTTAATAAGGCCAAAACAGCAGGCTGCGAGATAGTTCTGCCTGTCGATACGGTTGTTGCGAAAGGAATTCAAGGCCGGCGCAGAGAACAAGATCGTCACAGGCGATATCGAAGACGGCTGGCAGGGACTGGATATCGGCCCGGCGACCCGCAAACTTTTCGCTGAAAAGATTAATAACGCCAAAACGATCGTCTGGAACGGCCCGATGGGCGTTTTCGAGATGCCGCCTTTTGATGAGGGCACAAAAGCTGTCGCTCTGGCGGTCGCAGACGCGACCGATAAAGGTGCAAGAAGCATTATCGGCGGCGGCGACAGCGCAAGCGCCATCAAGAAGCTCGGCCTGGAAGACAAGGTCAGCCATATTTCAACCGGCGGCGGAGCGAGCCTGGAATTTCTCGAAGGCAAAAAATTCGTCTGCCTCGAAATCCTGGACGAAAAGTAATAAATAGAAAACTTTAAATGAAATTGCCCAAACCAGGTACAATTGAGATTGCGCCGTCGATACTCAGCGCTGATTTCGCCAGGCTGGCTGACGAAATCGCCCAGATTGAATCAGCGGGTGTGAAGATGGTTCATCTTGATGTTATGGACGGCCATTTTGTTCCCAATATCACGATCGGCCCGCCGGTTGTCGCCAAACTTCGCAAACACAGCAAACTTGTTTTCGACGCTCACCTGATGATAACTGACCCTGCAAATATATCGAGCATTTCGTCGAAGCCGGCGCTAATCATATAACATTTCATATCGAAGTTACCGATGAGCCCGAGAAACTCATCGATGATACTGCACGGCCTTGGCTGTACCGCCGGGATATGTCTAAATCCAGAAACGCCTGTCAAAGCAATCGAAGACTGTTGCCCCGCTTTGCGATATGATTCTGGTGATGACGGTCATCCGGGCTTTGGCGGACAGAAATTTATGCCTGCAGGCCGCGAAAAAAATTGCCGAAGTAAGAAAAATTGTCGGCCCCGATATCCGTGTCGAAGTTGATGGCGGCATCGACTCTAACACTGCGCCTAGGTCGTTGCTCTATGGGGCGGATACCCTTGTGGCCGGCAACGCGATTTTTGCCAAACCGACCGTCGCTGCGATAAAGGCCATAAGAAAGGCCGCGTCATAATTTTTCGTGGCATTATCCCGGAATTTTTGCTAATATCTAATGACGACTTATGGCTAAAAACAAATCGAAATGGAATGGTTTTTCGCTCAAGCCCCGAAAGGAGATGCCGGCGGGCTTTGGACGCGTTGTCCTGCATGCGAGCAGATGCTTTACAAAAGCGAGGTCGAGTAGAACTTTAACGTATGCCCCAAATGCGATTATCATTTCCGCATCGATGCTGTTACCCGTATCAAATATCTGGTCGATGAGGGTTCATTTCAGGAAATGCACAGCGATTTGACCGCCAACGACCCGCTCGATTTCAAGTTCAGAGGCACGACCTATAAGCAGCGTCTCAAGGCCGATGAGAAAAAAAGCGGCTCAAAAGAAGCCATACGAATCGGCAAGGCCTTCATCAAGGGCAGAGGGGTTATGCTGGCCGTGATGGAGCCGAATTTTCTGATGGGTTCGATGGGTGACGTCGTCGGCGAAAAATTCTGTGCCGCCGTCGATAAAGCCATTGAAGAAAAGCTCCCTTTTATAGCTATATGCTGTTCAGGCGGGGCCAGGATGCACGAAGGCGTCGTCTCGCTCGGCCAAATGGCCAAAACCAGCGCCGCTGTCGCCAAATTCGACCAGGCAGGGGGGCTTTTTATCTCCGTTCTTACCGACCCCACTACCGGCGGCGTAACGGCGAGTTTCGCGATGCTGGGCGACATTATCATAGCCGAACCCAAGGCATTAATCGGTTTTGCCGGCCCGCGAACAATTGCCGAAACAATAAAAGTCGAACTGCCGGAAGGTTTCCAGACCGCGGAATTTCTGCTCGAACACGGCTTTGTCGATATGATTGTCCACCGCAAAGACCTTCGAAGCGAAATCGCCCGCCTCATCGACTACTGCCAGAAATAGGGGACAGGGTATAGGGTATAGTTAGTTAGCCCCGCGATTTATCGCGGAGTTGTTACTCATCCAACCACAAATAACAGAAATATCAGCGTCAGAGCAATGGAAATCCCTATGCAAAATCTTGAAACTACCTTTGATTTGAAAATTACGGCTTCAGGATGATTCTTAAAATATATTCGAAGCAGCAACCCTGCGATACCGGCTAAAATACTCAGGATAAGAAAAATCCGCATAATTATAGCTACTTCATTTTCTTTATCAGGAACAACCGTGATTGCTGATGTACACACAAACGTCGCAAGAAATATTATACAGAGATACCAGCATGTCCGAATTACAATCATTTCATTCTCCCAGCCACAAAAGATTTAATTGAAATACCGCTATTCATATTATACCTTTTCAGGGATTTTTTTAATGTTTCTTCTCTGGTTTAAGCACAAGCTCAACAGGTGGAGTTTTCAAAACACCTTTCCATGCCAATACCTGCTTCGTTCCGCCATGGACATCGGCGATTTCGCCTTCTTTCTCATTTTTACAGCAGATGACTACAGAATACTTTCCCGGAAGCAATCCATCTCTCTTCTCTGGATAGGAATCCTGTCTTGCAAGGTTAATGCATGTATATCCAGGGTGCAGATAGACCGTCCCTCCGGCAGGTAGTTTACGGCAAAATATAGTTTCGGAATTTCGCCACATCACATTGCCAAGAACACAATCATATATTTTACCATCCTGACTCACAACAGTCGCGGTAATAAAGTCTGTTTGGGATTCAGCCGGAACAAAGATGTCCGCATCAGAAACATTCTTCACTGCAAAAATAATTACAGGATTATCGCTGGGATTGTCCAGATTCTCGCTATAATCCGGATATACAACTGCTGCCCAGGCTCGCAGACCATTAACAGGTTCTGACCATCTTCTCTCCTCAAGCGTCTTAAGAATCTGCTTAATATACATCTTGCGAGCTTCGGGGAGTAAGCCGAACGAATGTGAGACTGTGCCGGTGGCATCAATCAGCCAAATCCCGGAATCACCAGCCCTATGGGTACGAGGAGGACTGGAACCTCCATAATTTTTACTGACCTCCGTAGCAACACGAAAGTTGATAGTTTTCGCCTGAGGACCTTTAAGAACTTCATTGACCTCGACCGTTGCCTGCCCCCATCGTATTCCATCCGCATTGGGAACATTTGGTTCCTTAATTTGAGTTATCCGGCCTATAGCGACATATCGTGCCATATCCAAATTGACTTCGATAGGCATAGGAATCGATCCTGCCATTGCTCGGGAAAAGTCAACAATGACAAACAGTCCTAATAGGATGAACCCTCGTACCCCACTAAAAACAGCGTTTACTTTCGAAGTCATATCTTTCTCTCTCATATAAACCTGAAACAAAGTTCAAACGCCAGACAAGACTACTTCTAACATTATAAGCAATCCTCTCAGCATCTTCAATGCTTATCAGTCTTTTGTCCTCTATCATTTCTTTGCGTATCTGCGTCTTAGCGGGAAACCTGCTTTTACGGATTTGTGGTTAATTTAATAATGTCAAAAAGGTCTTTTATTTCTGCCGAAATACCCTTATAATCTGAAACCGTTAAAATTACAGGAATCGCTATGGGATATTTTCGTGAAAACGTCGAAAAAACCGAGGGTTATACGCCGGGTTTTCAGCCGAAACAAACCGATGTAGTCAAGCTGAACACCAACGAGAATCCCTATCCGCCTTCGCCTGCGGTATTAAAGGTTATCACTCAGATAACCCCTGAGCAGCTTCGTCGATATCCCGACCCGCTGGCGGACGTCTTTCGTCAGGTTGCTGCCCAAATTAACGGCCTGTTGCCGGAAAATATTATGTGCTGCAACGGCGGAGATGAACTGCTTTCAATCGCCGTTCGCGCATTCTGCGATGAAAACCGGCCTTTGGCATACCCAGTCCCGACCTACTCGCTCTATCCCGTACTGGCCAAACTCGAAAACTGCAAAACTATCGAAATACCTTTCGACGCCGAATTCAACCTGCCGGCCAAATTAGCTTCTGCCGCGGCGGCGTTAACTATCCTCTGCAATCCTAATGCCCCTTCCGGCAGCTTTATAAACGTTTCGGAAATCGCTTCGCTTGCCGATGAACTTACCGGCATCCTGCTCATCGACGAGGCTTATGTCGATTTTGCCGAAGCCAACTGCGCCTGCCTGGTCAGGGATTTCGATAATGTTATAGTTCTTCGCACTATGAGCAAAGGTTACTCTCTGGCTGGCCTGCGATTTGGTTACGCGATGGCCCAGCCAGCTTTGATTGAAGGCCTTATGAAGGTCAAGGATTCTTACAATGTAAATGCGATTGCCATTACCGCTGCCACTGCCGCTATAAACGACCAGCAGTATCTTCGCCAAAATGTTGAAAAAATAAAAACTGAACGCGCAAGGCTCACCGCGGAACTTCGCAATCTCGGCCTTACCGTTTCTCAAAGCTCCTCGAACTTCGTCCTTGCGCAGTGCAAAAATTGTTCCGCTGCCGAAGTCTATGACAAACTCGTCCAGCGGAATATTTATGTCAGGTATTTTGATCTGCCCGGTTTGACCGATAAATTAAGAATAACAGTCGGCTCAAAACAACAGAACGATAAACTCCTCGCCGCGTTGAAAGATATATTATAAAAATAAGGATATTTTTATGAAAAACAGAACCGCTAAAATACACAGAAAAACAAGCGAAACCGACGTCCAGCTTGAAATGAATCTTGACGGCATCGGCAAATACCGTATCGATACCGGCATCGGCTTTCTCGACCACATGCTCACCCATCTCAGCAAACACGGCAAAATCGATTTAGTCGTAAGAGCCAAAGGTGACCTCAATGTCGATGCTCATCATACCGTTGAGGATATCGCGATCTGTCTCGGTGAATGTCTGAATAATGCTCTTGGCGATAAAAAAGGCATTGCCCGGTACGGCAACAGCTCGGTACCTATGGAAGACGCTCTTGCCAATGTCGCCATAGATTTGTCCGGCAGAAGCAGCTGCGTTTACAAGGTCGAATACCAAACCGCTAAAATCGGTGACTTCGATGTCGAATGCATCGAGGAATTGCTCCGCAGTTTCTCGAACGCAGGCAAATTCAATCTGCATATTAACGTTCCGTACGGCACGAACAGCCATCATATAGCCGAGGCCATTTTTAAGGCGATTGGTCAGGCTCTCGCGATGGCCGTCAAAATCATCGGCAAGGATATTCCAAGCACAAAGGGTGTACTGTGATTGAAGAACACGACCATGAGTATCGTACCGGTATAGGTACAGACATTCACAGGCTGACCGCCGACAGGAAGCTTATGCTCGGAGGAGTCCTCGTGCCGTATCAATTCGGCCTGCTGGGACACAGCGACGGTGACGTTGTTCTGCACGCTATTATCGACGCTCTGCTCGGTGCCGCCGCGTTAGGCGATATAGGGACATTTTTCCCCGACACCGACACGCAGTACAAAGACGCCGACAGTAAAGGCCTGTTGCTTAGCGTAAAGGAAAAGCTCGAAGAGAAACGCTGGGTGATAGTCAATGTCGATTTAATAATACACGCCGAGCAGCCCAGGCTCGAACCCTTCAAGGGACAGATTAAACGGTGTATCGCCAGCCTTTTAGGCATAGATTTTAACGCCGTCAATGTGAAAGCCAAAACCAACGAGGGTCTCGGCGATATCGGTAATGGCCAGGCCATCGCCGCCACCGCCGCCGTTCTCCTGAAAAGAAAATATAAACGTACTTTGTAGGACATGGATTTACACAGGAATTTTTAGACACGGATTAACACAGATTAACACGGTAAAATAAAAAGAGTGGATATGGAAACCTTAAAACATAAAGAGTTATCCGAGAAAGTCATTTCTGCGGCCTATGCGGTACATAAAACTCTTGGTTATGGTTTCGCTGAAAAGGTATACGGCAACGCCCTTGAAATTGAATTGCGCGAAAACGGCATAAAATGTAACGTTGAAGTTCCGCTTAAAGTGTTTTATCATAAACAGGTAGTCGGTGATTACTTCGCTGATATGATTGTTGACGACAAAATTATCATCGAGATAAAAGCCGTAAGCGAACTTTTACCTATCCACGAGGTGCAATTGGTAAACTATCTGAAAGCTACTGGAATAAATGTCGGCTTGTTGATAAACTTCGGCCAATCCGTCAAAATAAAACGCAGAATCTTCGGTTACGATTCAGTGGAGGATGACTAATAATGGACGTAAGCATTTTCTTAAATGGACAAAATTGCGAACAGATAATCTATCACAAGGAAGATGAATTTGAAAAATTCATACTCGATAACGCTGAAACTATATTTGGCACAAACTCTATTTATATCGACATAAAACATCGGATAGAAAATTCTTCACTTGGTGGAACTATACCTGACGGAGTATTAATAAACCTGTCAGATTTGGAAAATCCTCAATTTTACATTGTAGAAGTTGAGCTTCAAAATCATGATTTCCGCTCACATATTTATCCTCAAATAGATAAATTCTTTGATTTTTTTAGCAATATTCATGAAAGAAATAAATTAACAGAAAAAATAGATTCGATTATCAGGCGAGATGACTCTTTACAAAGCAAACTCAAAAAACTAATTGGCCAAAAAGAAATTTATAGATTTCTGAAAGACACTCTGGAGAATAGTCAAAATATTTTGATTGTTATTAACGGCTATAAACATGAAATTGAAGAAAAAATGAACAATCGCTTAGATACATGGGGAAAGTGGGTTAAAGTTCAAATTATCAATCACTTCCAAAATGAAAACCAAAATATAATATTAGCAAATCCACCATCTCAAAATCTGGAATTTGGCGATGCAGTCGAATCTGCTACCGCCATGCAATCTGTTGATTCATCCCAATACAGTGAAGAATTTCATCTCAAAGATTGTAATGAAAACGTAAATGATATTTATAATAAACTTAAAAAAAGCTTTCTCAAAATTAAAAATACGCTTACATTTAATCCTGTCAAATACTATATCGGAGTGCGCGACATTAAAAATATAGCGGCTATTCGTTTCCGTAAAAGAAAATTGTTAGTTGAATTCGATTTGTCGGAAGATGAAGTCAATTTGGAATCTAAGCATCACAAAATCCGACTTTATTCCAGCAGAGGCCCCATGGTAGAAATTGATGATACGAATTATTGGGATGAGATACAAAAACTTATAGTTAAACTTGTGGAAAGACATCAAGACACTTAAATTTAAAACCGTGTTAATCTGTGTAAATCCGTGTCTAATAAAAAACAGTGTAAATCAGTGTTAACTAGTGTCGGAAAGAAAATATGAGCTTAAGACTTTATAATACGCTAACACGTAAAGTTGAGGATTTTATCCCACTGCAGCAGGGCAAAGTCGGAATGTACAGTTGCGGCCCGACCGTATATTCACACCCCCATATTGGAAATTTCAGGAGTTTTCTCGTCGCGGATTTATTAAAGCGATTCTTTGAATTCAAAGGCTTTAAAGTTACCCATATTATGAACATAACCGATGTCGGCCATCTCGTCGATGATGCCGACCAGGGTGCCGATAAATTGGAAGAGGCGGCAAAAAAGCTAAAGAAAGACCCGCTTGAAATCGCAAAATTCTACACGGAGTCGTTCCTGCAGGCAAGCCGCCTCCTGAATCTAAAGCCCGCCGATAAATACCCAAAAGCAACCGAACATATCAAAGAAATGATTGATATGATTAAGATTCTCATCGATAAAGGCTACGCTTACGTTGTCGACCACAATGTATATTATGATGTTACCAAATTCGCCAATTACGGCCGGCTTTCCGGCAACACCCTCGACGAATTAAACGCCGGCGCAAGAATCGAAATCAATCAGGAAAAGAAAAATCCGCAGGACTTCGCCCTCTGGAAGCACGACCCAAAACACCTTCAGCAGTGGGACAGCCCCTGGGGCAGAGGATTCCCCGGCTGGCATATCGAATGCTCCGTGATGAGTTCGAAATATCTGGGGTCCGAATTCGATATCCATACCGGCGGCGAAGATAACATCTTCCCCCATCACGAGTGCGAAATCGCCCAGTCCGAGGCCGCCAGCGGAAAAAAATTCGTCCACTATTGGCTCCATACAAGGTTCCTGATGTTCGACGGCGAAAAAATGTCCAAATCCAAAGGCAACCTTTACACAATCCAGGAACTTATCGAAAAGGGTTTCAGGAAAAACGCTATCCGGTATTCCCTTATCTCTTCACATTACCGCCAAAACTATAATTTCACATTCGACGGCATAAAAGCCGCCCAGCAGGCGATAGATAAAATTCAGCAATGCGTCCTGACATTGACCGACCTGCGCGAAAAAACAAAATCAGGTGAAGTCAGGCCTAACCTGCGGGAACTCGCCTCTAATTGCCTTTCCGAGTTTGACGCGGCCCTTTGCGACGACCTGAACATTTCAAAAGCTCTTTCTGTTTGCTTTGATTTTATACGCGAGGTTAACAAAATCGACGATATGAATTCGACAGAGGCCTCAGCAATGCTCGACACTATCGTCAAAATCGACTCGGTACTAGGAGTTTTGGAAACTGTAGAAAAAGAAGTACCGAAAAAGATAATTGAACTCGCGGAGGAAAGAAAAAGAGCGAAACTCGAAAAGAATTGGCAATTGGCTGATGCAACACGGTCGGAAATTCTTAACCAAGGCTGGATAGTCGAAGACCTAACAGGCGGAGGTTACAGGATTAAACCCAGGGAGGAATCTTAATGATAATTCTCGGTATTGACCCTGGGTTGCAGGTCTGCGGATATGCCTGCCTGAAAGCCGACTTGTTAGGCGAAAAACTTATCGAAGCAGGTGTCTTCCGCACCTCCAGCGGTACCGCCATAGAATTAAGACTAAACCAGATTGCCAAAGACATAACACAGCTCCTCCAGAAATTTCAGCCCGACATCGTGGCCGTCGAAAAATTATATTCGCACTATGCCCACCCGAGAACCGCGATATTGATGGGGCACGCAAGAGGTGTTATACTGCAGAGTTGTGCCATGGCAAATGCCGAGGTCAGAAGCTTTAACGCGACACGCATCAAAAAATCCGTTACCGGTAACGGCAGAGCCTCCAAAGGCCAGATTCAAAGAGCCATTCAAACTTTGCTGTCTCTGTCGCGATTACCCGAGCCCAACGACGTCGCCGATGCCATCGCCGTAGCTTTATGCTGCGCCAATTCGAAGGAAACTGTTTTGCTGAAGTGATAATTTTATTGTTTTAATATTTTTATTTTTTATTGAGAGGCTGTAATGAAGAAAGAAAAAAAGACGGGCTTTTCGACAAGAGCCGTCCATTCCGGCGAGATTCGCTACAATGAATATGGTGCGATAACGACCCCGATTGTTCAGACATCCACATTCATTTTCAAAAATATCAAGGAAATAAAAAAACTCCCGAAAGGAACGGCGGGCAGATACGAATACGGGCGATACGGCCACCCCACACAGGTCGCCGCGGAGGGTAAACTTGCTGCGCTCGAAGGCGCCGAAGACGCGGTTCTGTTCTCGTCAGGCATGAGCGCTATCACTACCACCCTTTTTTCACTGCTCAAGACGGGAGACCACATCGTAATTACCGATGACGCCTACAAGAGGACGCTCGACTTTTGCCGCACATGCCTGTGCAGGTTCGGCATCGAATGCACTGTTGTCAAAATGTGCGATTACGAGGCGATAAAAAAAGCCGTAAAACACAACACCCGCATTTTTTTTTCTGAATCACCCACCAATCCTTATCTGAATATTATGGACCTCGAAAAGCTTATGAATATTTTCAAAGGCACGGGCGTTATGGTGATTTCCGACAGCACCTTTGCCACGCCATACAACCAAAGGCCTCTCGAATACGGAATCGACCTGGTAATACACAGCGCCACCAAGTATCTCAGCGGGCATAACGACATCCTCAGCGGTGTGGTGCTGGGCAAAAAAAAACTTACAAGCCTTATAAGAGAGTATCTGAAAATAACCGGAGGCTGCATTGACCCCCATCCATCGTACCTGCTTATTCGCGGGCTTAAAACTTTCGAACTGCGTATGCAGCGTCATAATGAAAATGGTCAGAGAATCGCTGAGTTTCTCGAAAATCATCCAAAAGTCAGACGTGTCTATTATCCCGGCCTGAAAAGTCATCCCCATTATAACGTTGCGAAAAAACAGATGAAAGGTTTTGGCGGTGTCGTTACCTTTGAGGTTAAGGATGATATACAATATGCGTTGAAGTTTATGAGCCGTTTAAAAATTATAAATATAGGCCCAAGTCTCGGCGGCGTCGAATCGCTCATCACGCATCCGGCCACCATAAGTTATTATGCTGTTTCAAAGAAAGAACGTCTGTCGCTTGGCATAAAAGACGGCCTCATTCGGCTCGCTGTCGGCATAGAAAACGCTGAGGACTTGATAGACGACCTGAACAACGCGTTATTTTAGAATAAGCTGCGATTAAAAAATTTTATGTTCGCCCGCGGCGGAATATTCTACAATGTATTTTTATGATAGCGAAATTAGAAGGAAAACTTGTTAAGCTCGATACCGACAACGCCCTTATCCAGGTCGGACCCATCGGCTATGAAGTCCTGCTGCCAGGTTATTGCGTCAGCGCTCTTTGCCGGCAGCGTCGGTTCTGATATCGTACTTTGCACGATGGAATATTACGAAGGCTCTCTCGGCGGCGGTAACCTCATCCCAAGAATGGTCGGCTTCTTAAACACAGGCGAAAAAGACTTCTTCACCAAAATCACAAGCGTTAAAGGCATGGGCATCAAAAAAACTCTAAAAGCGCTCTGTGTCCCCATAGGCACTATCGCGGCGGCCGTTGAAAACGGCGACGATAAAACCCTGCAAACGCTCCCCGGTGTCGGCAAGCGAATGGCACAGCAGATTATCGCCGAACTAAAAGGCAAGCTCCAGTCCTTTGCAGAAAGCACAGCCCCCGGCCAAACAGGGGTCTCCTTCAAACCCTTCCAGGCCGAAGCTCTGGAAATACTTATCGCCTGGGGCGAAAAACGCAACGAAGCGATGGAACTTATTGAGCTTGCCTGCAAAAGGCACCCGACATTAAATCCGCCGAAGAACTTGTCCCGCTGGTATATCGACTTAAACAAGGAATAGAAGCATAAAAAAAAATTTGATTTTATTATGGCAATTGATAGAGTACTTAACCGGACAAAACATTAACGAGCAGGAAGAAGCCTTCAATATCTCGCTGCGGCCCAAAAAACCTCAGCGAATGTATCGGGCAGGCCAACGTCAAAGAAAAACTCTCCATCGCGATAGCCGCCGCCAAAAAACGCGGCGAACCACTCGAACACATCCTTTTTTACGGCCCCCCGGGCTTAGGCAAAACAACCCTCGCCAATGTCGTCGCAAACGAAATGGGCGCGAGAATTCGCTGTTCATCCGGCCCAGCCCTGGTCAAACAGGGCGACGTCATGGGACTTCTGACCAACGTCAGCACCGGCGACATACTTTTCATTGATGAAATTCATCGCCTCAGTACCCCCGTCGAGGAATTTATCTATCCCGCGATGGAGGATTTTAAAGTCGATTTTACCGTTGATAGCGGTATGCACGCCAAGACCATAAACTTCCCCCTGAAAAGGTTCACACTGATAGGCGCGACCACCCGTGCAGGCCTGTTCAGCGCCCCACTTCGCGGCCGATTCGGAATGTTATATCATCTCGACTTCTACTCCACCGAAGAATTGAAAACCATTCTAAGTCGTTCCGCCAGCTTATTGCAGTTGCATTGCGAGGACGGCACTCTCGAATTGATTGCCGACCGTTCTCGCGGCACACCCCGTGTCGCGAACCGGCTCCTAAAACGCGTCCGCGATTACGCTCAGGTCAAAGGTAAAGGCATCCTTAGCTCTGCCATCGTCGAAAACGCTCTGAAAATGGAGCAGATTGACCCTCTCGGTCTCGATGAACTTGATAGGGCTGTTCTGCGCGCTTTGGCCAATGTCTATGATGGCGGGCCAGCCGGCATCGAAGCTATCGCTGCCACACTCGGCGAAGAAAGAGACACGCTCGAAGATGTTGTTGAGCCATACCTTCTCCAGATCGGCTTTCTCCGCAGAACCAAACGCGGCAGAGAAATAACCAAAACCGCCTGCGACCACCTCAGCCTCAAATACCACAACAAAAAACAAACCACAGACCAGCCCGAACTCTTCGAAGAAAACCAGTAGGCGTATAGTAAATTTAGGGAGCAACGATATGCTGTATCAGATTTACAGAAACATGCGATTTTTGATTTTAGTCGATATAAGTGTACTTTTGGTGCCATTTGTAATAGGATTAATTCACCCTTATGCTGTTTTATTTTCCCACGTCTTTCTGCCATTCTTTGGTATTTTTGTTTTCATTATTTTCATCATTTCTATAGTTAAACTCATTAGGGATTTGTTCAAAAAAGAAAAAAAGGTCTTATTCAATCTAAGCAAAGTGGGGTGCTGCTTTATTCTGTACTTAATTTTTTGTCTGTGGCATAATATTACTTTTGCTGGGTTACTTATCCACTATTCTTTTATTAAAGACTATGATGTAATTAGAACATGGGCACATAATGTTGAAGTCCCTTATCTTCAAATGAATGGAATTGACATACCTGAGCCCATAAAAGTATTTCATCCTGAAAATGTCGAAGTAAAAGAAGAAGAAGGCGTACGCAAAGTCTGGTTAAGTTGGAATTCAGGTTTTATGCAGGTTGGTTGGGAATTAATTGTATGTCCGCCCAATGAAGCTTATCAGGTTCAAGAAGGAAAGCTATCAAAAATTCAGCCAGGAGTGTATTTGCACTTCGAACACTATAGGAATTAGAATGTAAAAATATATAACATTTGTATTTTATACAGTTTGAATTTTTATTCCTTTTTGTCTTTTTGTAACTAAATTTTTGCAAGTACGTATTTTGCCATTTTGGGCTGGCGGTGTAACAGGGCGGTGAAGTGATAAACTAAAATCTTCTCGATTTCGTTCAGCGTTTTTTCATCCGCTTTGCCGATAAGTTTCAAATCGGTAAGGCAATTCGCCGCCTCTCTTGTTAATCTAATCTTGTCAGTAAAATTGGCCTCGCAGTCTTTACAAATAAGGCCATTGGCGACACTGCTGAAATAAACCTCGTAATGTTTCGTGCGTTGTGCGAATTGCGTTTTACAATTGGCACAGCGATTCAAGACAGGCTGGATACCGATTTCTCTGAGCAGAGTTAATTGGAAAACTATCAATAAACCGATAGCCTGCCGTCTGTCAGGGCAATCCTGAATGTTCCCAAGAAACTGCAGAAAATAATCGAATAGTTCCTGATGCGGGTCGTAATCATCCATCAGCGAGCCAAGCAGTTCCGCTGCGAAGAGGGAGCAGTTTAATGAAAGAAGGTTATTACTAAGCCGGCTCAGAATTGGCTGCGGTTCAAATTCGGTCAGCGTCGCGAGTTTCGCGTCTTCCTTGGCGGAAAACATTATCTGTCCCGTTGCGAATATTTCGAGAGGGCCGCCAATAGCCGATTTGGGTCTTTTCGAGCCTTTAGCTATGACATCAATTTTACCCGTTGCCCTGCAAAAAAAAGTGGCGACCTGCGACGTTTCCGAGTAATCGACGGTACGTATGCAAATTGCGTTATCCTTAGTCAGCATTTGAGTTATAAATAATCCCAAAATTCATTTGCTTAAGGAGCTCATCCTCGACGGTGTGCATTTTTTTCGCGTTCTTAGGCTGTAAATCATCGAACCCGAAATTATGCAGCAGCCCATGAATTGCGTAAAGGGCGAGTTCCGCCTCGGCACAATGCCCCCGTTTGGAGGCTTCCTTGACTGCCTTTTCACCGTTTACTATGACTTCGAAGAGTTTGACAGATTTTGTATTGTCTTCCGACAAATCGAAGCTAAGACAATCCGTAATGGAATTATGTTTTAAAAACTGTTTATTTATTTTGAGGATTTCTACGTTATCGACTATCACAATATCGATTTCATATTTCGTGTGCGGCCCGTAAAAGCTCCCGAATCTCTCGCGTACAGTTTTTATCAGCTTTTTCAGTTTCGGAAGGCTGACGTCTATATTTTCAAATCTTTTTATTATGCGGATACCTGAATTTTGTTTTTCACGAGCCATAATCTTTAAGCGTTTTTCACATCATTTTGCTTAGATGGGTTATTCATTTCTTCCGCTGAGGGGAGCTGTTTGGGATATGCGATTCGCCCGTGATAATGAGCAGCGAGAGTTTTAGATATACTCGCCTCTATTCGGCTCAACTCTCCGAGGGTTAATTCGCATTCATCGAATTGGCCGTCCTGCAGGCGTTTCATTGCCATATTATGAACCACCGCCTCTATTTTAGTGGGAGTTATTTCAGGCAATGCCCTGACGGCTCCCTCAGCCGAATCCGCCAGCATAACAATCGCCGCCTCTTTGGTCTGCGGCTTAGGCCCGGCATAACGAAATTCGCTTTCCGAAATCGGAGGCTGACTGTCGTCATATTTTTTCCTGGCTTCATTGTAAAAGTATTCAATCAATGTTGTTCCATGATGCGTTTCTATGAACTGCCTTAATACCGCCGGAAGGCCGTATTCGTCTGCCAGCTCTATTCCGTCTTTAACATGTCCGACAATCACAAGCTGGCTTATTGTCGGTGAGATTTCCTTGTGTCTGCTGGTCATGCCCGCCTGGTTTTCAATAAAATACGCCGGCTTATTGATTTTTCCTATATCGTGATAATATGCACCTACCCTGCTCAGCAGCCCGTTACGCCCGATTGATTCCGCGGCGGCTTCCGCGATTGAACCCACCAGCAGGCTGTGACTGAACGTGCCGGGCGCTTCCATCGCGAGCTTCCTCAGTAATGGCTGGTTGGCGTCACTGTAGTCCAGCAGTGTCATACTTGTCGCTATATGAAAAACTTTTTCTATGAGCGGCAGCAGACCTTGTATTAATAAACCGACAAGAAAAGCTGCACCCGCATGGCGGCCGGCCTGCATAAAAATATCAGAAGTAGAAGTGTTGGCACAGAATCCTAATGCGACCGCTGTTACAAGTATCACTCCCGCCGCAATTGCGCTTACCTCCAAAAGTTTCATTCTTGTGCGAATTTCGCCCAATGAAAAACAGCAGGTCAGTGCGCCGGCAACCATTATCAGCAATAAATTAATATCAGTTTGAGCCCCTGATGCAAAGTAGGCAAACAGGCAGAAAAATATGCTCATTCCCATCGCAAAGCGTTGATTATATGTGAGCATCATAATAATTGCCACTGCAGCAGAAGTTCCGGTTGCCCAATAAAACGGGTATTTGGACTCACTAAATATCAATATACCCATCTTTGTTATAGCTATAAATGCCAAAAACAGTCCTGCCAAAGCTGCGCTTCTGGTGTGGTTGGTAAGGATTCGCCCCTGATAATGATGAATGTATATTCCGCCCGCTGCGGAAATAAGTATCACGATAATAGTCAGCGGTATTAACTGAACGTATTGTGCATTTTGAATGATTTCGAATGCGAGTATCGGTACGCAAAGAGCAACGAAGATAATCCACAAAATACTCGATATAACCGTATCGGTGTTTATGAAACGCTTTGACGGCAGAGAAGTTTCCAAACCGCCATTTTTTCTTATGGCGGTTCGCTGTGAACCGGTATTTTTTAAAAACCATATTTTCATTTTATTTTCTATAACTCGGGCACTAATAAGGCAAACAGGAACTGATTTATTTTTTACTGTTTCTTTTTTTCTTATAAGCCCGAACAATATTCTGTACAAGCCTGTGTCGCACAATGTCACTTTGAGTCAGTTCCACACAGCCTATGCCTTTGATTCGTCTTAGAGTTTCGATTGCCTCGACCATACCGCTTGTTTGCCTGCTGTCAAGGTCAATTTGCGTTATGTCACCGGTAACAATCATTTTCGAGCCTCGGCCCAGTCTTGTCAAGACCATTAACATCTGCATTGTTGAGGTATTTTGTGCCTCGTCGCATATTATTACAGCTTCGTTCAATGTCCTTCCCCGCATAAACGCCAGCGGAATAATCTCGATAATGTCCATCTCCATTAGCTTTCGCATGTGGGCAAAGTCCATCATATCGCCCAGGGCGTCAAAGAGGGGGCTAAGGTAAGGATTCACTTTCGCCTGCAAATCTCCTGGCAGGAAACCGAGCTTCTCCCCAGCCTCAACCGCAGGCCGGGCAAGTATGATTTTTCTGACCTGTTTTCTTTTCAGCATCGAAACAGCGACCGCGACCGCCAGGTAAGTTTTGCCTGTTCCTGCGGGCCCCGTGCAAAACGTAAGGTCATTCGCCAGCATCGTTTCAATGTACCTTAATTGGCCTTTTGTTGTTGGCTCTATTACCTTTTTGTGTGAATAAACGCTTATAGCCGATGCTGTCTGGGGTTCCGTAACTGCCTCGCCCTCAAGGATATAATCTTTCACGTCATTTTCGCTAAGCACTCCATATTTAATCAGATGTTTTTGCATCCTGTCGATAATTTCGGTTGCTCTTTTGACATCCTTTTCTTTTCCGCTGATTACCAGGTTTGATTCGCGTGCAGCGAGCTGAATACCTAATGATTGACGCAAAAGACGCAGATGTCTGTCCGATTGGCCAAACAGTTCAAGCTGCCCGATGAGAAGGGTCAAGTTGTATGGTAACTTCCAATTTTTTTCCCTGTCATTAACAACACATTCTAAAAAACAAGTACGCGAACACAGCCGCTAAAAGCGGCGAATCTATCACGTCCAATATCCCCCCGAAACCAGGAACATCATTTGCCGAATCTTTTCGTGCCGCATCGCGTTTTATCATCGACTCTGCTAAATCGCCAAGCTGCCCGATGAACGCGAACACAAAACCGAAAATAGCCGCCATCTGCCATTTCATTATATCAAAAATTACAGAAAAAGCGATAGCTGTTATTATTGCCAAAACCGTTCCGCCTCCCATACCTTCCCAGGTTTTTTTCGGGCTGATTTTAGGCGAAAATTTGTGTTTGCCGAACATGCTTCCTATGACGTAAGCCCCTATGTCACAGGCTTTTATAACAAAAATAAACATCAGCAGCGGTTTGATTCCGAAATCAATCCTTATGGCAGGCACAAAAGCGGTCAAAAGCCCAAGATAAACTACTGATAAATAACTTACCCCGCAGTTACTGATTACTCCGTTGGTGCCGTATCGGAAATGTTGGTAAATAAAAAGCACGAATAATGTGAAAATAAGCAGGTAAACCAGATATACCTGAGGCGGAATTTTCGTAAATTGTGCCCAATACCATGCCGTTGCGGCCAAAATTGATGCCGGAATCGTAATCGCGATAAAAATCTTCAGGTTTTTGGCGCCGGCCAGTTTAGACAGTTCAAGCTGCCCGGGAATTACCAGCATGGCGACGAGAACGCAGAAAATCGTTCCGCGTACATTTTTATCATCTGCTGCCGAAGAGGTCAATGAACCGTCAGCCAGCCATCGAAAACGACTATGGCGACAAGCACCAGCGTCATTAAAGTACCCCAGAATAATCTGTATTTAAGCATAAGTTGCAATCGCGGTCTGCTTCAGTAGCGCTTTACGCGGCTACACGTTTATTCCGCCGAATCTCCGCTGTCTTTGTGCGTAATCCAGTATAGCCTTTTCCATATCTTCACCTTTAAAGTCAGGCCAAAGCGTTTCCGTAACATAAAATTCGCTGTAAGAAATCTGCCATATCAGAAAGTTGCTGATTCTTCTCTCGTTCGCGGTGCGTATTAAAAGGTCAGGCTCAGGTAATTCCGCCGTATATAAATGCCGCCCGATGAGGTCTTCGTTAATTTCTTCGAAATTCACTTTGCCTTGTTTGTATTTCTCTGCGATTTTGCGAACCGCATCGGTTATTTCGGTTCTTCCGCCGTAATTCAACGCAAGAGCGAGCGTCATGCCGCGGTTAGAAGCGGTCATTTCCATGCTTTTTTTAAGTTCAACCTTCAGTTTCTCAGGAAGACCGTCCGTCCTTCCAATGTGAAGCAGCTTAACATCATTTTTCATCATCATCGGCCTGATGCCGACTAAGTACTGAGTATAAAGACTCATCAGGGCATCGACCTCTTCTTTAGGCCTTTTCCAGTTTTCTGTGCTGAAAGCATAGATTATCATCGACTCTATGCCAAGATTAACGCCGACCAGCGCAGTTCTTTCAACCGTTTTACCGCCCTGACGATGCCCCTCCATTCGAGGCAGGCCCTTTTTTTGAGCCCAGCGACCGTTGCCATCCATAATTATGGCGATATTACGAGGTATCTGCTCAACTTTTATTCCAAGACGAGCGGCGGTTTTTTCAAGATTTCCTGCGTTGCTTCTTTGCAATTTTATTTTCCGTAAAGTGCATGTTTATCTGAATATAGTTTGTGTCCGTTTCGGCCCCACACCTATAATTGTAACAGGCTTTTTTATGAGTTCCTCGATGAAAAGCACATAATTTTGTGCATTCACCGGAAGGTCGCCGAACTTTTTCGCGCTGGTTATATCCTCGTCCCATCCGGGGACTGTATCATAAACACATTTGGCCATCGCCAGCTTAGCCGAATTTGAGGGGAAAAAAGTTGTCTTTTTTCCGTCTATTTCATAGGCCTTGCAGATTTTCAGTTCTTTCAGCCCTGAAAGCGTATCGAGGTGGATCAATGCTATACAATCTATCGAACCTATGGTTGCTGAATAAGAGACTGCCACAGCGTCAAACCATCCGCATCGGCGGGGACGTCCCGTTGTTGTGCCGTACTCATGACCTTTGTCCCTTATATATTGACCGATCTCGTTATCCAGTTCGGTAGGGAAGGGTCCTGAGCCTACTCGTGTAGTGTAGGATTTTACCACTCCATAATATTTATCAACCATTTTCGCCGGTACCCCGCACCCCGCCGGCATACCCAGTGAGCTGGCGTTCGAGCTTGTTACATACGGAAATGTTCCGTGGTCGATGTCCAGCAGCGCACCCTGGGCGCCCTCGAAAAGAATCGATTTCCCTTCGGATATTGCCCTGTGCAGGTACTCCGTGGTATCGGTCGTATAAACCAGAAGCTTATCCGCGTAAAGTTTGCATTTCTCGAATATCTCGTCGGCGTTCATCGGCTGAGCGTTGTAAAGAGCGGCGAAAATCTTGTTCTTGTACTCAACGATAGTTTTCAGCTTTGCTCTTAGCTCTTTGAGATTTCTGAAATCGTCCATCCGCACGGCGTAGCTTCTGCCTATTTTGTCCGCATAGCACGGGCCTATCCCGCGAATCGTTGTTCCGATTTTATCTTTTCCCAGCGAGTCTTCCCGCAACTGGTCTTCTCTTTTATGATAATCCATCACGACATGGGCATTTTCGCTTATAAAGAGCCGCCCACCTAATGTGATATTGCTTTGGGCCAGCGTTTCAATCTCTTTGAGAAGGCATTCCGGGTCAAGCACAACGCCGTTGCCTATTACACATACGGTGTTGCGTCTTATAGAGCCGCTTGGCAGCAGGTGAAGGGCAAACTTTTTGTCGTCTATTACCACTGTATGGCCGGCATTGGCGCCGCCGCCGTATCTGACCACGATATCACTTTTTTCCGCCAGAATATCAACGATTTTACCCTTGCCTTCGTCACCCCACTGTAATCCTGTTATGCAGCAATTCATATTTATCCAATTCTAAGAATTTTTCCAAAAATAAACCGCAACAAACTACAACCGTAACTTATTGCGGCCAAACCACGAACATTCTATGCATTATTTTAGTAATTTCAACTTATTTTTGTTACAAGGACCTTTAAGACAGCCTCAAGGTTATCGTATTTTTTGTCACTTATTTTTAGGCTGCTCTCCTTGTTCCCGCTGTCTGTGTATGTAATCACGAAGAAGCCTTTCGACTCAAAATCGGTTTTATCTATTTTCTGTATGGACTCGTAGGCGATTTTCTTCTTATCACTGATAATCAGTTCCTTCTCGTCAGCGATAATCTTTTTGTTTTTCAGCATTAACAGGTATGTGCCCAGCGCTATGACTCCGACGGTGAAATAATACGGCGCCTGTCGATTAACGGTTAAATACGTCTGTGGCGTGCCGTCAGTGTTTGTATGCTCGGCTATCCATTTTTGATTGAAATACCCGTCATATAAGCACCACGCCCCCAAAACCAGCATACCGACGATAAATATTTTGAGGTTGTCCTTCCTGAACTTGCTAACCGGCGCCTCTATGGCCATAATGCATTCCTTTCCAAATAATCACTTAACCTAAACGCTTTTTGATCCCGCCATCGGCGGATTTGTATAATCTTATGTTAAACATAACATTATCGCCAGATGTCATTTTACACTTTTCTTGTCATTCCCGCGGAAGCGGAAATCCATTTTTACGAATGGATACCTGCTTTCGCAGGTATGACAAGTCATAATCAGTCAGCTTGATTTAATTATATAGCCTGACAAGAAACATATCAAGCTTCATATGTGACGGATTAAATTCGACATATCGGACGCAACGCTCGAAAAACCGTGTTTTTGATAGTGGAAACAGAGGTTCACCGCAAAGCTCCGAAGAAACACGAAGGAAAAACTGTTCACTATTCATTTTTTCACTTCTCTGTTCGTTCCACGCCGATTATCAAAGAACTTTACAAATCTGCCGCATTAAACCGCGGATGGAATATTTGTTAGGGACAGACAGCAAAAATAGATGCTATTCTTTTTCGATTTTTTTTCTTTCTCGAACATTTCGTCGCCAAGTATAAAACATTTTACCAAGCAGTGATGATGCCGATATAATTAGACCTACGATTAAAAAAACTGGAAAAGGCGGCCACATTTTCCCACGTTCATATAATGCACTTATAAAGAAAACACAGGCGGTACCATAATATAGAAGGAATAAGTACATTAGAAGGAAACACACAGTTCCATACAATGTCTGATATTTATACTGCTCTTGATTGAAAAATTCCGTATTTTTCAATCAAAAAGCACCTTCTGTCCGATAAACAGCGTATATGAAGGATTATAAGTTGTCAAAAGAAAAAATAGCTGAACTGGAGGCATTGCATCGTTCGTTGCGTGATAAGCGTCAGGCCGACCGGGTCAAAGCGGTCATTGCTTTATCCAAAGGGATGGTCGGCGGCTCAGGTGGCCGAGATTCTTCTTTTTGATGAGAAGACATCCCGAGACTATTTTGAACGGTATCAGCAAGGCGGTTTCCAGGCATTGCTGGATGACAACTATCCCGGCGCAGAACCGAAACTCGATGAACATCAAATGAGCGAACTTGAGGCATATCTCGAAGATCATATTTTCCCCGATGCCAAATCGGTTATCGCTCATATCTGATCAACAGTATGTGGTCCATTACTCCGTCAGCGGAGTCACCGATTTACTGCATCGCCTTGGATTTTCCTACAAGAAGCCGACACATGTTCCCGGTAAACAAGACCCCGTCAAGCAACAGGCGTTTCTCGAAGAATATGAACAGACTCAAAGCAAGCAAAAGTGCAAAACGACCCGATTTATTTCGCCGATGCCACCCATCCGCAGCACAACAGCATTCCTTCTTACGGCTGGATTAAGACGGGAAAGGAAAAAGAACTCAAAGCCAACTGTGGCCGCCAGCGATTGAATATCAATGGTGCGATTAACATCGAAACGCTGGAGCCAACGACAGGGTTTTATGACACGATCAATGCCGAATTCGACCATTGATTTGTTCTCAAAGATCGAAGCAAAACATCCGGAGGCCAAAAGGATTTATATCATTGTTGACAATGCTCGATATTATCGTTCACGTTTGTTAAAAGAGTATACCGAGGGCACGAAAATCAAATTGATATTTTTGCCGTCATACTCGCCGAATCTGAATCTGATTGAGCGGTACTGGAAGTTTTTTAAGAAAAAAGTGCTGAACAATCGCTACTATGAAACATTTGGGAATTCAAGCAGAGCATGCGAGAGCTTTTTCCGGAAGAGAAAGAAATATTTGCCGGAACTGAGCGCATTACTGACAGAAAACTTTCACATTCAAGCTGCATAAAAACAGGAAAACTCAATCGTAAGCAGTATACTTCTCCATATTCGAGCGAACACTGAGTTATTTTGCGTTTTCTTATTTATGTTAGAATCCAAGCCTTTCGGGTATATCTTATTCTAAAATCTGGGGACAACATACTCATTTCGCATCATTTCTTATATTCTTCCGCATCCGATATTTCCCCTTGGCTAATTATACAAATTAGCGAGATTAATACAACAAAAAAATAGCGTACAGCGAACAGCGGACAGGGACAGCGTGCAGAAAAGAGACAGTTAATGCCCCAGCCGCGGGTGCTGGGGCTAATCCGGATAAGGAAAATCATCTATCTTAAACGTTTTTCGGCGATGACGTTGATTAGGGGTCTGACGAAATTGGGGACTATTTTTTCGGCCATCAGTTCTTCGGCGAGACGGCATTGATTTTCGAATGAGCGCATGGCGTCGAATTTTTCATTGCCCGGCGGGTACTGGCGAATCGTAAATGACAGGCTTATCGCTTCCTCGCGATTATATTTTTGCTTTCCCTGTTCATAAGAGCTTGTTTTTGACTCAATGCTTAATCTGGCCTGCGTCTGGCAGTCGTCCGAAAGAGCCACAACCACCGTTGGAGAAAAACTTACCGGTTTGGCTGATGGTATTTCCAGCAGGCTTCCGAAGGCTGTGGACGCGAAAAAGGCGTCGGCGATAATCTCGTCATGGTTTCCGAAATAATCGAAATCCATAGCGAACGTTACATCCAGCGCATCAATATCGAGATGACTTACCCCCAGCATATAAGGCATGATTTCGAGTATCATCTTATCCTGCGTGTAAACTTCTTCGAGGCTCGAAGGATTGACTACCCCCGAACCGATTCGTTCCGTTTCGAGACTTACCCATCGATAATGACCGCTGCCCGAATCTTCCTCAAGACAATAATCGCTGCTCTCGCCGCGATAGAATTTGCCCATTGAAGGGTATTGTTTTTGAACCCTCTCGAAGAACGCCAGGATAGTATCTCGCTGTGTAGGCAGGTCAAGTTCCGTATTTACATACATATCAACATAGAAGTCATCACACAGAGAAGCAAAACTTTCTAATGCCATTTCTAAAAAAGCCTCCATTTGCCGTCGCGAATTTTATCCATCGGCGGCAAATATAAAATTTTCAACATCATTCAACAACGATACTATTATACACCTAAATATCAACTTGCACAGATTTTTTCCGCTAAACTTTGCAATTCTTTGCCGTACCGCTACAAAAATTTGCCGAGATATCCAATTATCCCAATTTCATAGAATACTATCAGCATACCGCCGGCATAAACACCTGCCGCCAAATCGTCGCATAAAATCCCCCAGCCTCGCGGCACTTTCTCTATCTCTTTGATTGGCCAAGGCTTAACAATATCGAAAAACCGGAACAGAAGAAACCCCATAATTGCCGCAACCCAAAGCTGCCCGATAATTACACTGCCGATTGTTAGATATGTTACCGCCTGACCTGCCACTTCGTCCATGACTACCTCGTGCGGGTCATTTTGGCCTGTCGCTGTTATTGCCGCGTCCGCGAAACAGATACATACTTCAGAAGCCGCCGCCGCAGCAAATATCATCACAATTAAAATCGTTCCCGCTGATACGCCGCAATAATTCAGCAATGCGAAAATACCCAAAGGCACTAGTGACGCCCATGTCCCAGGCGCAGCGGCAGCCATCCTATTCCAAAGCATGATGTCAGCAATCTTCTTATATCCATTGTCTCTAATTCATCTAAATTTTATCAGTAAACGCGTATCGGCAATATGAGGAAAGGCACACCGTACTGGTATAACTTTCTCTGCACAGAAAATACAATCTGGTTATGAAGAAGTCTCAGAAGAAATGACTCGTTCGGAAAAATCAACTGGCCGCCGAAAAATACGGCGTCAGGGAATCGTGTCATAATTTCGGGGGCCTTTTGAGCAATTTCATCTACCACATCAACGCTTACCTCTGAAATGCCTTCCGCGTAAAAGCCTTGTTTATTCATCAGTCTGACGTAGCGCTTAAGGTCATCATTGACTTTCTGAAACAGATGGTCCACTTCCTGCGAGCCCTTAAAATTTCCGACGTCTATTGCGCCTATCTCAAGAAAAACGTAATTTTTGAAAGTCATCCCAAAAAGCCTCATTACTGTAAAAACGGTATGCAGACCTGTACCGTTAAAGCCTCCTACCAGAACAACAGCGGTTCTGCCGCTGGGGTCATATTGCGGCCCAGGTTTGGACTCATCCGCGGCAGAAATAGTGTCAAGGTCTTTGAATTCCGCTCGGTTGACAAGGTCGTCGAGCCGTTTAAGAAGCAGTGATGTTTTGGCATAATGGCGTTTTACCAGCAGCGCCAATATTATAAGTGAGCCTGTTATCAGCAGCGTCACCCATCCACCTTCATCAAATTTGACTACAATCATTGTTATGAGAATGAATGCTGTCAGAGCTAGGCCAAGCCCATTAATAAACAGTTTTTTGTGCCATGTGGGGACGCTGTTTCTTGAGAGCCACCAGTGGCGAACCATACCGAGCTGCGAAAGTCCGAATGTAATAAAAACGTTTATACTGTAAAGAACCACAAGAAGCAGAACTGACCCCTTTGTCATGAACATTATCACTATGGAAGATATACCCATAATGAGGATGCCATTTCGAGTAACCAGCCTGTCGCTCAACGCGGAAAATTTATTTGGAAACCACCTGTCGAGCGACATATTGGCAAGTACTCTTGGACCATCCATAAAACCTGTCTGTGCCGCCACAAACAAAATTGCCGCCTCAGAAGCAAGAATTACAAATATGAAACCGGTTCGTAAATCGCTATCCCAGCCTTTAGTAATCTGCTCGAATAAAATCGCGTTGAGCGTTTTTCCCTCCTGCGGTTTGAGTTCAAAAAGCAGATATGAAATTATAAGTCCGAGCACCACAACGGACAGAGAAATCGCCATATACCGCATCGTATATTTGGCTGTCTGCACCTTTGGGTCCCGTAAAAGCGGAATGCCGTTGCTGACCGCTTCTATCCCCGTGAAAGTGCCTGCACCCATGCCGTATGCTCTAAGTATCAAAAAAACCATTCCCCAGAAACCGAGTTCAGAGACAGCGCTGTGAATGTCGGCCTTTGTGGATGTCGCCAATGTCGCGGCATCTGGTATATGTGTAAAAATAGCGTACAGAATTATAAAAAGGTGCATAATAATAAAAATCAGGAAAATCGGCGTCAAAACAACTACAGACTCCTTGACCCCTCGCATGTTCATAATTACCATTATCACTACTACACTCATAGCGAAGACAAGTTTATACGAATGCCATTGCTGCGGAAGGAAACTGCATATCGCGTCTGTACCGCTGGCTATAGAAACAGAAATAGTAAGAACATAGTCTATAAGAAGCGCACAGCCTGAAATCATTCCGAGTTTCGGTGACAATAATTTGCTTGCCACAAGATAACCGCCGCCGCCGGTCGGGAAAAGCTCTATAATCTGTGAGTAGCTTGCGCTTATGACAAATATTGTCAGAACGGTTCCAAGACCGACAAAAATTGCCAGACAGGGGTGCTTGCCCAGCGCAAGAAACGCCTCCTGCGGACCGTAACACGAGGACGACAGGCCGTCGGCTCCGAGTCCTATCCACGCGAAAAACGCAATTAGCGAAAGCTTATGAAAAATCCTTTTGTCCTTCGGGCTGCGGGACTGTCCTATCACCAGATTTTTCAGCTTTTGGCCTATATTATTTCTTGATTCCATCAGTAAATTAATACCTTTTTGCCATGGTTAAATATGTGAACATTATAACGATTCAGCGTCCAAATGCAATTCAAACCCTTGTATTTGATATCCCAATTTTATTTTATTTCCACCGCCGCATCGGGATTGAAGGGATTTGTCCTGACGGCAAGGGAGAACAGATAAGGATAATTTTCCTTAAGATGCTCCATGTGCATAATCCATTCGTGGATTAAAAGCTTATGGGCTCTTTTTATGTCACCGCTGAGATGCTCATAATCTTTTTCGGGAAGCGAATCGGTACTGGTTCGGTGCGCAAGTTCGTCGGTAAGGTGAAACACCGCACGCAGCAATTCGGTAAACGATTCATGTTCAAGCAGATTAGGATTTTCCAGCAGTCTGAGAAAAAATCCTCTTTTATGTATCAGGAAATTCCGCAGTCCAGCGAGGTCACTTTCTTTGCTGTTAATCCTGTAATCGCGTCCTTCAAGCGTCTGGGCAACATCTGTAAAATCCTTCGGCTGCCATTTATCGGTTATAATAAGTTTTCGTGACGCATCTTTGCTGTCCGGGTCAAAACCCTGAAAATATCTGAGCATCTCTGTGCCGGCTTCGCTGAAAAAAGCCCCTATAACCATATTCAATTTTTCAAGCATTATCCGTTTTTCTCTGTAGCTTAGCACCTGGTGGATAATAACCGTTACAATCAAAACGTTAACAGGGATAAAAGCGATATCCTCAACGAGGTAAAACATCATATTATGAAAGTCCCGGAAGATAAGAAAATGCACGGCGTAAAAGAAAACCGAGAGCAGTATCAGTAATACACCCAGCTTAACCTGCTGTGTTAACCTGCCTTTTGCCATCAGAACCTCGCTTCAATATTTGATATTTTTGCGCAAAGTTTAAACGCAATTCCTCATAATTTCAAGAAAAACACAAAACTATTGAAAAACCGCTAAAATCTTACTATGCTATTGCTCGGACTGGTCGAAATTTATTAGGCTTAACATTATGCGGACAAGAAAATTAGGTTATACCGATTTAAACCTTACAGTCATCGGCCTTGGCACCTGGGCTATCGGCGGGCCGTGGCAGTATGGCTGGGGGCATCAGGATGACGATGAGGCGGTCGCTGCCATTAATGCTGGTTTGGATTTGGGAATCAACTGGATTGATACGGCGGCAATTTACGGTCTGGGGCATTCCGAAGAACTTATCGGTAAAGCGCTAAAACAAAGAAAGCAAAAACCCTTTATCGCTACCAAGTGCGGCCTGCTCTGGAATAAAAAAAGAGAAAAGGTAAACTGCCTTAACCCCAAAAGCATTCGCGAGGAATGTCACGCCAGCCTAAAGCGTCTTGGTGCTGACATCATCGACCTTTATCAAATTCACTGGCCTGAGCCCGATTCTGGAATTGAATTCGCCTGGGAGGAAATGGCAAAACTGGTTGAAGAACAAAAGGTGCGGTATCTCGGGGTATCGAATTTCAATATCGGTCAAATGGAACGTTTGCGGAAAATTTACCCGGTTGCTTCGCTTCAGCCGCCGTACAGTATGCTTCATCGCGAAGTTGAAAAAGAGGTTCTCGCTTATTGCGAGAAAAATAAAATCGGTGTAGTCGCTTACAGCCCAATGCAGAGAGGTCTGCTTACGGGAAAATTCACAAAGGAACTTCTCGCGAATCTGCCCGATGACGACCATCGCAAAACAAATCCTGATTTTTTGGAGCCGCGGTTTTCCGCGACGCTCGAACTCGTTGAAAAACTGCGTCCAATTGCGGAACGCAATAACATAACTTTGGCGCAATTGGCGATTAGCTGGGTTCTGCGGCACCCTGAAATTACAGCCGCCATCGTGGGGGCGAGAAAGCCCAATCAGATTCAGGAAACTGCACCAACAGCGGATTTGCCACTCAAAAAAGATGATATTGACGAAATCGAATACTTACTAACCAAACGACAGGAAAAAATCAATGACTAAAGAACATACAATTTATCAAAGTCCGCTAGTAGAGCGGAATGCTTCAAAGGAAATGGCTGAACTTTTTGGTGCGCAGCACAAATTCGGGCTGTGGCGAAGAGTTTGGCTGGAACTGGCCAGGGCTGAAAAAAAACTTGGGCTGAATATTTCACAAAGCCAGATAGATCAGATGGCGAAAAATCTGAACGACATAGATTTCAAAAAGGCTGCTGATTATGAGAAAAAATTTCGGCACGATGTAATGGCCCATATCCACGCCTTTGGCGATGCTGCTCCCAAAGCCGCTTCCATCATTCATCTTGGTGCGACAAGTTGCGATATAACCGACAACGCGGATTTGATAATCATTCGCCAGGCGATGCAGTTAATTGCTGCAAAACTCGCGTCGGTAGTTGATGTGCTGGCAGGTTTTGCGAAAAAAAACCGCTCGCTGGCGACCCTTGGTTTTACACATTACCAGCCTGCTCAGCTAACGACGGTTGGAAAAAGAGCGATTCTGTGGTGCTATGATTTCGCAATGGATTTGAGACAGCTTGAACAAACACTCGAAGTGGTGCCTTTTCGCGGAGTAAAAGGTACTACTGGCACGCAGGCGTCGTTTCTGGAACTTTTCAACGGCAATCATAACAAGGTCAAACAGCTTGACAGGCTTGTTGCATCTGCTTTCGGTTTCAAAAATATTTGTGCGGTTACAGGGCAAACGTACTCAGCGAAAAATCGATTCGCTTGTCGTGAACTCACTTACATCTATCGCGCAGTCCGCTCATAAGATGTGCAACGATATGCGGCTGCTGGCGAACCTCAAGGAAATCGAAGAGCCGTTTGAGAAATCGCAGGTCGGTTCCTCTGCAATGGCATACAAGAGAAACCCGATGCGATGCGAAAGAGTTACAGCCCTTTCAAGATTCGTGATTAGTCTGGCGACAAGCCCGAATATGACCGCTTCTGAACAATGGCTCGAACGAACACTCGACGATTCCGCAAATCGAAGATTAGTTATTCCCGAGGCATTTCTGGCTATCGACGGCATTCTCGAGATTCTTATCAACGTCCTCGATGGCCTTGTGGTCTATCCGAAAGTAATCGCGGCACACGTCTCGGCGGAGCTGCCCTTTATGGCGACTGAAAATATTTTGATGGCAGCAGTCAAGGCTGGCGGGAATCAGTCAGGAACTGCACGAAAAAATCAGGCAGCACTCATCAGGCCGCCGCCGCACAGGTAAAACAGCTTGGCAAACCCAACGACCTTATCGAACGGCTTAAAGCCGACCCAGCTTTTGCGTAAAGTCAATTTCAAAAATGTTCTTAATCCGAAAGATTACGTCGGCCGCGCCCCGCAGCAGGTCGATGAATTTATAAAGGACATCGTCGCGCCAATCCGAAAAAAATATCGTATGGTGCTGAATAGAAAAGTAGAATTAAAAGTCTAAAAGGATTACTATCGTGACACGAAATGAACTGATTAAAAGAATCAAACAGACTTCTTACCTCGAAGGTGATTTCACTCTTCGCAGCGGAAAGAAAAGCAAATATTATCTCGATAAATATCTGTTCGAGACCTGCCCGGATATACTCAAGGCTCTCGGCGAAGAATTTGCAAAACACGTTACCGGTGATGTTACCCTGATAGCCGGGGCGGAACTTGGAGGAATTGCTTTGGCGGCGGCTACAGCGATGGCAGCCAGACAAAAACTGGATAATTATACGAAACAGCAAAAAAGATTATGGCACGGGGAAAATGGTCGAGGGTGTCATGAAATCGGGTGATGTCGTTCTGCTTGTCGAGGACATCGCCACCACAGGCGGACAGGTTCTCGAAGCGGCTAAAATAATTACAGCCGCTGGTGCTAAAGTCAAAAAAATCGTCGCTGTCATCGACCGCAAACAAGGCGCCGGTGAAAACATCACCTCGGCAGGCTACAAATTCGAGAGTATCATCACCAAAGACGACCTCGGCATTAAAGACTGATTCAATGAGTATCTACGAGATTATAATGCTGGTCTGTTTTGGGGCGGCGTGGCCTTTTTCCATTTATAAATCGTGGAAATCGAAAACCACTTCCGGCAAGAGCTTCATATTTCTGATAATCGTTGAAATCGGATACATAGCCGGAATTTTTAATAAACTGCTTTACAGCCTTGACGGTGTGATTTATCTCTATCTCTTAAACGCCCTGATGGTTTTCATCGACATTCTGCTCTATTGCAAAAACAGAAAAACCGCATTTAGCTAATCGAACAGGTTCCGCCGCCTGATTTGGTTTTATACAGCTTTTTGTTATAAGGAAGCTTCATCAGCAATATACCCATAAGACAATTATCGGTAATTCCGGCAAAAATCAGGCCGCAGCTTACAAAGACGGAAATAAAAATAAATGCGCAATGCAACAGGAAGGACAATATTACACCGAGCAAAACAAGGGAACCCGCGATAATTCTTACCTGGCGTTCGAGTGAGATTCCTCCCTGACCTTTAATGACGGGAAGTTTTTCTTTTTGCCAATTTATGATACCGCCCTGTATTACTTTTACGCTGTGAATTCCCGATTGTATGAGCATATCGGCAGCCATAGCGGCGCGGTTGCCGGTATGACAGAGAACTAAATAGCTTTGTTTTGACTGGCTCAACTCATCAAATTTAGAAGAAAGCATATCTATCGGGATATTAATCGAAGGCTCAATATGGATTTGATTAAATTCCATAGCTGAACGGACATCGAGAATTTTGGCTTGTGGATTTTGTTTTAAAAGCGATGAAGCATCAGAGGGAGAAATCATCTCGAGAGATGTTGCCTCCCCTTTCTGGTTTACACGGATAATATTATCAATGTTGAAAGGCTTTGGAATTATTTTTGACCGCATATTTTTGACGAAAGCATCCTTGTCTGCCTCTTTTAAAAACGGATTAGTTTGTTTTTCCTTAGCTATGGTTGACGTCCGTTGTTCATGATAGTCATGCCCTGGGCATAATATAGTCTCATCAGGTAAAGATTTTAATTTTTGCAGGGTATCGAACATAGATTCAGGCGAACCGTTTTGGAAATCTGTTCTGCCTACACTGCCGATTAAAAGCACATCCGCAGAGAACAATCTGCCTTCTCCATACAGACTTACCGCGTCATCTGTGTGCCCGGGGGTATACATTACCTTAACACTACTGCTGCCTATATTAATCCGGTCGTTATCTTTTAACCGCTTGTCCGCAACATCCGATATGGCCTTTTCGTGCATCAAAACCTGGGCCTTAAACTGTTTCTTTAATACCGCGGCTAAAGAAAAATGGTCGGCATGAGTATGTGTATCGACGATGCTTTTCAAAGTAAGCTTGTTTTTCGTTAAATACTTACTGTAGTCCTGCAGTAAACTTATGTGAGGGTCAATAATCAAGGCTTCATCGTTTGAACCTAAAATATACGAGTAGCAACTGCCGGCAATAAATTGTCTTATCATAAATCGTTATCCCCTTTTCTCTAAGCAAATCAAATCCCTCATGTCCGTTGTTTACGGACAAAGGTGAAATTTCCTCCCCACGCTTGCACCACATCCTGACCTTAGTAAAATATTATATCATTAAGCTTAGGAAGAATACAAGCTTTTCTTCCTGTAAACTTACGGCAAACGGTATGGCGAGTGCGCCTTCGCTGTTGGTATATTAAAGTTGGGGTTGCTTTCGGGGGCGAAATAGTTATAATAAGCGTCTAACTTTTTATATTATGTTAATACGGTAATGGCTTAGGTTAAAAATTTATTTTTAGTTTAGAGGCCAAGAGTGAAATTTCAGGTTTTTAAAAACGGCAGGCTGTTTGAAAAGTTTGAATTATGCGGTGCGTACCTGTTTGGGACAAACGGTATTGCGATTCGTCGTGTTCAAATTGCATTTGAAAACGGAATAATCGAATGTAAAAAACCGAGTATGGAAACATCCGGTCTTGCGCTTTTATGGCCGGTCAACGGCTCAAAAACCCTTTTGCCCACAACCTGTCTGCCTGACAGAGAGCAGCCTTACAATCTGAACCTCGAAATCGCCAGGGCAAAACTGATGCAGGTTATTACCAAGCGGGAGGACTGGGCTTTTTTCAACGATACTGAGGAATTGGGGGAAATCTCAAGGCAGGCACAGGATTTATTCATTCAGGCGATTCAGAATGTCGGCGACTCCGCCAAGGCCTCGATGCTGGCAGATGAGTCTCTTGAAAAGGCTGTTGTTTTTTCAGAAAAGCTTGCCGTAAACCAGGCTGAAACTGTTTTCAACACGAGGGTCAGGAATCACGGGTTCGGCAGGGGATGCCTCGGTTGCAAAGTAAACCCGGAACTGTTGGCAGATGCCAGGTATCTCAAGAAACTGCTTGACATGTTTGGGTTTATGACTATTCCAGTTAATTGGGCACAAATTGAGCCTGAGAAAGACAAATACAATTTTGCAGGTATTGACGCCTGTATAGAGGCACTTGCTAAAAAGAAAGTTGTCCTTTGCGCTGGGCCTTTGTTGTGTTTTACACAGGAGTATCTTCCTAAGTGGCTACTGGAAAGCGGAGGCGAATTTGAAACGGTTCGTGAGGCAGCGTACAGATTTATTTTGAAGATAATATCACGATACACCGGCAGCATCCGAATGTGGCGGGTTATAAGCGGGCTCAATATATTTAATCAGTTTGGTTTTAATTTTGAGCAGGTCTTGGAGATGACTCGCGCGGCGAACATGGCCGCCAAGGCCGCCAATGAAAAGGCATTCAAGATTGTCGAAGTAAGTAATCCCTGGGGGGAATATTTTGCCTCCCTGCCGTCTACTCTGCCGCCGCTTGTATATATGGATATGATTATGCAGGGTGGAATCAATTTTGACGCTTTTAGCCTGCTGATGCGTTTTGATAAAAACCAGGCCGATATATACACACGGGATATGATGCAGATTTCGGCGATTCTGGATAATTTCGGCGCGGCAGGAAAGCCTCTGCATATCACAGAGGTCGAAGTGCCCAGTGAAATTGTGGAATCAAAATGCGATGGTCTTTCCGGCGTCTGGCTGAAAGAGTGGAATCAGAACCGCCAGGAGCAGTGGATTGATGAGTTTTATAAAATAGCGTTCAGTAAGCCGTTTGTCGATTCGGTAACATATTCGGCTCTTGCTGACACCGAGAATAATAATTTTATTAACAGCGGTTTGCTGGCTAAAGATATGGCGTCGAAGAAGTCTTTCAGGGTATTGAAAAATCTTCACGAAGCAATATTCAGCCGTTAAGTGTGCAATATGGCAGGCGGCAATTTTAATCAAAAAACTGAAATCGTCCGGGACAAAATACAATCGTCTGCCTTTATTATTTCGGTGTTTATATCGGTGCTTTTCTCTATATATTTTTCTGCTTCAGGATTTCAGCGGCCAGAGGCGATTAGTATTCAATTGGATGAGAAAATCAATCCTAATGACGCTCCGGTGGCGAGTCTTGTAAGGCTGCCGGGAATAGGAATTGGATTGGCTAAAACGATAGAGAATTATCGACAGGAGCATGCCGATAAAGATGGAAACAGTCCTGTATTTCAAAGCTCGCAGGATTTGAGAAAGATTAAGGGCATTGGGCCTAAAATCGTGCAGAATATGGAGCAATGGCTGAAATTTAATAAGGATAGAGAAGAAATAAAAGATGGACGAATGGGAAATTAACAAGCCTCTCGGACAATGTTCCGGGACGGGTGAAAAGATAGAATACGGCGAAGAATATTTTGCCGCCCTCGTGGAAACGGAGCAGGGACTTGTGCGGCGTGATTTTTCAGCGGATTACTGGCAGCGGGGAAAGCCTGCCGTCTTCTGTCACTGGAAAACTAAACTGCCCCAGCCGAATCAAAAAAAGCAGATGTTCGTCGATGACGAGATGCTGATAGCGTTTTTTGAAAGACTTGAAAAAGAAACTGACCCCGAAAAGCTGAACTTCCGTTTTGTTCTGATGCTGATTTTAATGCGGAAACGACGTCTCAAGTATGAGTCATCAAGGACACAAAGCGACACGGAAATATGGCATTTGAAAGTTACCGGAGAGGACAGGTTTGTCGATGTCGTTAATCCGCACCTCGACGAGAAAAAAATTGAGCAGTTGTCGTCACAGGTAAGTCTGATATTGCAGGTAGACATATAATACAAATGATACAGAATAAACTTAAAGCTCAAAACTCAAAATTCAAAACTCTTTCTGTTTTAGTGGTTATAATGCTGTTTTTTGTTGGCTGTGCACCGCAGATGCGTAAGTCCGCAAAAGTTTGTCCCGGTGCCGCATCTGTTGAAGATGCCTTATCCGCATTGAAAACAAATTATAAAAACGCTGTGTCGTGGAGAGGTAACGGCCGATGTATCTACTTTAACGGTAAGGATAAACAAAATTTCGCTGTTAAAATATGGGTCAGTCCTCCGATAAATATTTATCTGCAGGGAGACGTTGGTTTTGACCCGAAGGGAATTGTTCTCGGTTCAAATGCTGATGAGTTCTGGCTATCTATAAGGCACAAAGATATTAGCAGCTATTGGTGGGGCAGGTGGTCGCAGCAGAACAGCCTGGGACTCTTGAAAATTAATCCCCGGATTTTGCTTGAGGCTTTCGGGCTTATCGTAGCGGATTCTGAGAAGAACTGGTCTCTTTCAAACCAGGGCGCATTTGATGTGCTGACAAAAACCCAAAACGGAACAACCCTTGAGAAAATATATGTCTATAACTGCGACAGGAAAGTTTCGAAGATTGAATATTTCGACGCGAACGGGAAGAATATACTAACTGCCGAGATGGGCAAATACGAAAAAGCCGCCGAGAATTTTTTTATACCGTCGTATATAAAAATTGCCGCTTCCGCGGACGGCCATATTAAGGATTCATTTACTATTACCCTGAACTCCACCTCAGCGACGGATATAAACGCTGCGCAGGCTAAAGTTCTTTTCAAGAAACCGCCGCCGAAGGGTTTTAAACATATTATGGAAGTTGTGGACGGCAACGTAATTGAACAATCACGCGAATAAATAATCGGAGTCTATCTATGAACAGAACAGATTTAAGAAACCGTATTAAGCAGGATTTGTTTTTACTCGATGGTGCAATGGGAACGCAGTTGTTCGCTCGCGGCATCGAACCCGGAAAATGCAACGAATATCTCAATATCGAATCGCCTGAAATTATTTCCGCGATTCACAGCAGTTATTTTGATTCCGGCAGCGATGCTGTTCTGACCAACACATTTGGCGCTAATAAATACGCTTTGGGCAGGCATGGATTCTCCGAAATGGTTGACAAGATAAATATCGCAGGTGCGCAGATTGCGCGAAAAGCCGCCGGCAACGAAAAATATGTTCTTGGCGACATAGGCCCCAGTGGGGATTTCCTCGAACCGCTGGGACTCTTAAAGCAGGATGATTTGAAAATCGCTTTTGCGCAGCAAGCGCAGGCTCTCATGGCAGGGGGCGTAGATGGTTTTAGCATCGAGACAATGACCGCTCTTGATGAAGCTGTTTTGGCGGTTGAGGCTGTCCGGTCTGTTTCCGATTTGCCTCTGTTTGTGTCAATGGCCTTTGATACCGCCGGCGACGATTTCAAAACGATGATGGGTGTTAGTGTTCAATCAGCCGTTTCAAAACTTGGCGCGATGGATGTCGATGCCGTCGGTTTTAACTGCGGCACAGTTTCGCTCGATAATTATGTTAAACTTGCCGAAAAATTTGTTTCGACTGCAAAGACTTTGCCGCGGAATGTACTTATTTTCGCTGAACCCAACGCGGGCCTGCCCGAATTAATTGACGGCAAAGCTCAGTACAAAGTTACCCCGCAAGAATTCGCCAACGCCGCCAAAAGAATCTACTCAGCAGGAATAAAAATCCTCGGCGGCTGCTGCGGCACCACCCCACGGCATATTAAAGCCGTTTCTGATTTTAAATCGAATTTTAGTCGCTGACAGAATAATTAAAAGGAAAAAGAATGTTTTTAAAACATTTCAGTGGGAAGTTATGGATTATCATCATTACAGCTCTTGTGACAGTAATACTATGCTGGTTGTGGAAAATGGTTAATACTCGTGGAGGCGGCCATTCTTATTGCTCACCTGATAAAAAATACGAATTAACATTGTTCTCCTTAGGGACGAGATGGGAAACGAAAAATTACATAATGTTTAATGGAGTATCTGAAGGATTCGATTTTAAAAAAGCATTAATCGTTTATGATACGAAGGCAGATAGTATGCATTTCCGCGAAAGAGATGCAAAGCTGATATGGGATGTAAACTCTGTAAGAGCATCATTTCCTGATGGGTCATATGAAAATCCTAAGAATATGGTCTTCGAATATAATTGGGATTCTAAAAAGTGGTCGCTGACCAAGCTCCCCAAATAACTCCATCTACCGGTTTCATCCGTAGTGTTTCGCGGGGGAAGGGAAAGAACGCTCAATAACTTTCGCAGATTAAACCTCCCGAATAAATCGGCGTGGTAAACTAAATGTCATTCGATACACGGGGGAGAGGTTATTCGGGGAACTTATAATGAATATTGGCTGGTTTTTGCTTGACCACAGGGCGGTTTTTGCGTTAAATTAACTGCCCGCAGCGTAGGGAATGTAAAAATTAAAGTTAAAAATTTAAAATTAGTGAAATTATGACAGAAAAAAGTGTCAAGGTAGGTCTGGTTGGTTTCGGGACGGTTGGCAGCGGTGTGGCTAAGCTGATACTGGAAGAGGCGGATTCTATAGCTGCCAAGACCGGGATACGTCTGGAACTTGCGTGCGTGGTGGATAAGGATACCAAGTCGGTTCGGCTAATAAATCTGCCTAAGGGCTTGTTAACAACGGACTTAGACAGGCTGCTGAAAGATAAGAGTATTGAAATCGGGATTGAACTTGTCGGCGGGACGGGGGTTGCCAAGCAGATTCAGCTTAAGATGCTGGATTCGGGCAAGGATGTTGTAACGGCGAATAAGGCGCTGCTGGCGGAATACGGGAGCGAGCTTTATGCGGCGGCGAGGCGGAAAGGGAAGTGCATAGCGTTCGAAGCGAGCTGCGCGGGCGGGATACCGATTATATCAGCAATCAGGACGGGGCTGACGGCAAATAATATAAACGCGATTTACGGGATTGTGAACGGGACGTGTAATTATATTCTCTCGAATATGACGGACAAAGGTCTGGATTTCGCAGAGGTGCTGGCGGCTGCGCAGAAGAAAGGGTACGCAGAGGCGGATCCGACGCTGGATATAAGCGGCGGGGACAGCGCACACAAACTGGCGATACTGGCATCAATAGCCTTCGGGTATGAAATCCGGCTGAAAGATATTTTTGTTGAGGGGATAGAGGGAATCTCGAAAGACGATATTCGTTACGGCGATGAGATGGGGTATCGTCTGAAACTGCTGGCGATCGGGCAAAGGGACGAGAACGGAATGATATCGCTGCGGGTGCATCCATCTTTTATATCGAAGGAAAATTCGCTGGCGCGGGTAAAGGGAGCGTTTAACGCGGTGAGCATATTCGGCAGCGCGGTGGGACAGGTTATGTTTTACGGGCGCGGGGCTGGGATGATGCCGACGGCCAGCGCGGTGACGGCGGATATTATTGATGTTGCGATGGGCAATTCGAGGACGACATTTAACCAGTTGAGTATCCGGCCTAACAAAGAGGCGAAGATAGAAAAAATCGGTGACCTTTTGAGCAGGTTTTATATCAGGCTGATGGTGAAAGACCGGCCTGGAGTGTTCGCGCAGATAGGCAAGATTCTGGCGGATAACGCGATAAGCATATCGGGGGTTTTGCAGCATGAGGGGCGAGGGCCTAAAGATACGGTTCCTGCGGTTATAACGACGCATCCGAACAAGGAGAGCAAGGTAGGCGCGGCAATCAAGCGGCTAAGTCAATTGAATACGGTTTGCAGCAAGCCTGTGTGTATAAGGATAGTGGATATACCCGAGGAGGACGGAGATTGAGCAGTAAGTATGTAATCATCGTTCCTGACGGCGCAGCGGATGAAAAGCTCGAACAATTCGGGAATAAGACGGCACTTGAGGCGGCTGAGATTCCAAATATGGATATAATCAGTATGGAAGGCAGGCTTGGGCTTGTGCAGACTGTGCCGGCGAATATGGAGGCGGGCAGCGACGTGGCGCAGATGAGTTTGCTTGGTTATGACCCGGCAAAGTATTATTCGGGCAGAGCACCGATAGAGGCGGCGGCGATGAATATCGAATTGTCGCCGAGCGATTGGGTATTCAGGTGCAATATGGTAACGTTTGCGGATGGTCAGATGGCCGACCACAGCGCGGGACATATTTCCACGAAGGAAGGCGGCAGGCTGATAAAAGACCTGAACGAGTTGTTTGGTTCGGAAAGTATACATTTTTATGAGGGTGTAAGTTATCGGCATCTGCTGGTGTTTAATGGGGCGGATTTTGACGTTCATACTTATCCGCCTCACGACTATATTGGGACGAAGGTGGAGAAGATACTGCCTCGGGGGAAAGGTTCGGACGTGCTGATAAATCTGATGGCCAAATCGCAGCAGCTTTTCGCGGAGCATGAAATCAACAAGGTCAGGAGAGACCTCAATGAAAATCAGGTCAGTTCGATATGGCTTTGGGGACAGGGCAGAAAAACTGTTATGGACAGTTTCAGGGAGCGGTTTGGTTTGAAGGGCGCTTCGATTACGGCTGTGGACCTGGTCAGGGGGCTGTCGAAGCTGATTGGGTTTGAGTTGATAAATGTACCCGGGGCGACGGGATTTACAGATACGAATTACGCGGGCAAGGGTGCGGCGGCGATAGAGGCGCTGGAGAAATACGATATTGTTTTTGTGCATATCGAGGCGCCGGATGAGGCGTCGCATAGCGGCAACGCATTGCTGAAGAAAAAGGCGATTGAGCAGATTGATAAACATATTGTCGGTCCGGTATATCAGGCGATGCGGAAATATGAAAATTGGCGGATACTGGTTGCGCCGGACCATCCTACGCCGGTAAAGAGCTGCGCTCACTCGGCGGATGCGGTTCCATTTGCGATGGCTGGGACGGGCGTGAAAGGTATTTTGAATCTGCCTTTCAGCGAGGCCAACGCTGTTGAGTCTGGGATAAGAATTGACAAAGGTTTCGAATTAATGGAATATTTCTTAAAGAGTTGAAAGGTATAAAAGTTTAAGCGTTTGGTTAGGATGAATTATGGCAATACTTGTACAAAAATTTGGCGGGACATCAGTTGCGAACGCGGAGAAAATCCGCAGGGCATCAAAACGCGTAATCGATGCGGTAAAAAAAGGTTATCAGGTTGTGGTAGTCGCATCAGCCAGAGGTCATCAGACGGATGAGCTGATTGCAGACGCCAAGGAATTGAATCCTAATCCCCAAAAGCGGGAAATGGACCAGTTACTCAGCACTGGCGAGCAGCAAACGGTATCGCTTTTCGCAATGGCGCTGGACGCGATGGGTTATCCGGCCATCAGTTTCACTGGCGGTCAGATAAAGATGATGACGGACGGCGTGCATACAAAGGCGAGGATTAAGAGCATCGGGACGGAAAGAATTTGCAAGGAACTTAACGCGGGCAAAGTGGTTCTGGTCGCGGGCTTTCAGGGCATAGACGAGAACGAGAATATAACAACGCTGGGCAGAGGCGGCTCGGATACGACGGCGGTTGCAATCGCGGCGGCTCTGAAGGCTCACGAGTGCGAAATCTATACGGACGTTGACGGTATTTATACGACCGACCCGCGCATCTTCAAAAAAGCTGTCAAGATGAAAGAAGTAAGTTATGATGAGATGCTTGAGCTGGCTAGCCTCGGCGCGGGAGTAATGCATGGCCGCTCGATAGAGTTCGGGAAAAAATATAACGTTAAAATTCACGTAAGAAGCAGTAGTGAAGAAATAGAAGGAACATTAATAACTCACGAGGTACCACAAATGGAAGATATAGTAGTATCGGGCGCAACGATTCAAAAAGAGATGGCGAAAATAGGTCTTAACGGCGTTAATAACAAGCCAGGCAACGCGGCGAAGGTATTTTCGCACCTGGCCAGGGCGAAGGTGATTATTAACGACATAATTCAGACCGAGGTCAGCAAAGAGAAGGCCAACCTGTCGTTCACAATCGGCGTATCTGACCTGGAGGCGGCCAAACAGGCTGTCGAGGAAATCAAAAAAGACATCGGATGCGAAAAGATTTTTATTCGAGAGGATATTGCGGAGGTTTCTGCGGTGGGCGTCGGGATGCGGTCGCATTATGGTATCGCCGATAAGATGTTCGGCGCACTGGCGAACGCAAAGGTGAATATTGATTCTATAACGACCAGCGAAATACGGATAAGCTGTATCGTCGACGAGAACCAGGCGGAAAAGGCGCTTGAGGCGGTTTGTCTTGCATTCGAGCTGGATAAGCCTGCGGATAAGCGCAAGAAACAGAAGTAATTTCGCCGCAGAGGAAAATAAATTTATAGCAATGCAAGAAAAAGTATAGCCGTACCACTTATCCTAATTTTTGCGGATAAGTAGTGGCTACGAATCTAGCAAAGTTGCTCTACTTCTTAACAACCGGACTGTGTAAGGTTACATATTTTCTTTAATTGCTATAGCCACAGATTTCACAGATAAACACAGATTTGATTTTATCTAATCTTTGCTTTCTCCGTGTAATCTGTGGTTTGTTTTTTAAATAGTGGTTATTCGTGGTTAATTGATTATGCTGAAGAGGAATAAAACAGGTTATGCGATGAGCAGGCGGAGCCGCTCTGCGGTATTAGTTCTGTGCCTGATTTTGTCGAGTATTTTTGTCTGGTTTGATCGTTCGTTCGTCAGCGAAAAATTTCGACCTGCTCAATCTTCGGCTGAGCAGGTAAAAAGCGGCGATTTTGAAAAATACAACGAGAAGACTTTTTATGTTGTTAAGGTCGTAGATGGGGACACGCTGGATATTGACATACCTGACGGGAAACACAAAAGCACGCGAATAAGGCTGATTGGAATAGATACGCCGGAAACGAAAAGTCCCAATACTGGTGTTATGTATTTCGGGCCGGAAGCAACCGAATACGCAAAAACAAAAGCGCTGGGAAATCCGGTCAAAATTTATCTCGATACCATCAGCGACACGCGGGACAAATATAACCGGCTGCTGGCATATATTCAGTTGCCCGATGGAACGTATCTTAATGAAATTCTAATATCCGAAGGGTATGCGTATGCCTATTTGCAATTCAGGCATAGCTTTTATTATAAATATACACAGCTGGAGGTTGCTGCGCGGCGGAACAAAAAGGGATTGTGGAAAGAAGTTACAAGAGAGCAACTGCCTAAATGGCTGCAAAAAGAAAAACCGAAACTTTTAACTAAGTGAAACGTATCTCGTGAAGCGTGAAGCGAAGTTGGGAAAATCCTAAGCACGAAGTACGAAACAAATTAAAATAAAAGAAAATTCACAAAATAAATAACCGAATGAAATTGGATTTATAAAAGATATGGGTTTAGAGTTAAATAAATATAAGCATATTATCTGGGACTGGAATGGGACGCTGCTCGATGATGCGCGGCTGTGCGTGGAGATTCTCAACAATATTCTGCGAAAATACGCAAAGCCCCCGGTAACTCTTGAGCAGTATGCGGAGGAATTTGATTTTCCGGTGAAAAGTTATTATCAGAAGCTGGGCTTTGATTTTGACAGGGAGCCTTTTGAGGTGATAGCGGACGATTACATAAAACAGTATGATGTGAAGCGGTTCGAGTGCAGGCTTCAGGATGACGCGGAGAGTGTTTTGAAATACTTCGCGGATAACGGGATTGAGCAGTCGATTCTCACGGCTTATCAGCAGAAAATGCTCGAAGAGATTATAGACTTTTTCGCTCTGCGGCATTATTTCGCAAGGCTTGTCGGGTTGAATGATTATTACGCGAAAAGCAAGGTTGAAAACGGCAGGGTTTTGATGAAAAAACTTGGGCTGCACAGTAGGGATGTGATGCTAATCGGGGATACCTGCCATGACTTCGAGGTCGCTAAGGCTCTTGATATTGATTGCGTTTTGATACCCAGCGGGCATAATTCAAGAAGGAAGCTGATGAAATGCCAGGCGACTCTGCTTAATTGCCTTGGCGAAATTCTGGATTGAAGAATCTAAGAATATTTAATCACCGATTACACTGATGTCGCTGATTAAAAGATTTATTAAGCACGGGAAAAGCACTAATTTTGAAGCACGAAGCAAATTATAAAAAGAGAAAAACAAAAATAATCAGCCACAGATTACTCTGATTTCACAGAAGTAAAAATATTTATTTAACCGCAGATTGACGCAGATTTTCACAGATTTTTAAAAGACCCAAGACATAAGACTTTTTTTGTTGCCCGCGAAGACGCAAAGACGCTGAGAGAAAAAAAATTATTTAACCACAGATTTAACGCAGATGGACACAGATTTTTTCAAAACGAAGAAACGAAGTGGTACGAAAGACACAAATAGGATTTTCGATCATTCGGCAGGCTCACCACAGGTTTGGGATTGGGGAAAGTGGAAATAAATTTGCTGGTGGACAAATTATTAGGCCGTGGGTAAAATTGTGGTGAGGTTCTGGGGCGTGGAAAGGTGTGAAAGTGTGAAAGGTTTGAAAAAAATGGTGGGGTAATGACCCCACCCTACAGGACTAATCTAAATAGAAACGGGGAATTTTATATAAGTCCTTGTAATTAGGACGGAATTTTTGATAGGGGCAGAGGCATGATTACAAGAAGAGGTTTTCTAAAGGCGTCAAGTGCGGCAACGGTGGGTGTTGTGACCGCGGCGGGCAATGCCGGAATCGCAAGCGTCACCGACAAACCCCGCACCTTCGTCCTGGTGCATGGTGCGTGGCACGGCGGCTGGTGCTGGCGTCGCGTAGCCGATGTTCTCAGGGCTCGCGGGCACAAGATTTTTGCGCAAGCCTCACCGGATTAGGGGATCGCGAGCATCTCTTCTCCAAGAACATTTCGCTGCAGACCCATGTGGAAGACATCCTTTCCGTGATTGAAACTGAGGAGTTGAACGACTTTGTTCTCGTTGGACATAGTTATGGCGGCTTTGTGATCTCTGGTGTCGCAGACACACTCCGGGGGCGCGTGTCTCGGTATGTTTACTTAGATGGTAGTGTTCCACCTGATATGTCGCCTGGCGCATCCTTTAGCTGGGCCGGCTTTAATCCTCCTGAGGCACGTGAATCACGATTGAAGTCGGTGTGAGAACAGGGTAAGGGTATAGCGCTTCCTGCACCTCCGCCCAGTGCCTTTGCGGTGACCAAGCCTTCGGACGTGGCTTGGCTGCAGCGGCGGTTGCGGCCTATGCCAGTCGGGACGTATATTGGGGCCTTCACGTTCAAGAACTCTGGGAGCAATGGACTGAATCGCACGTACATTGCTTCTATCAAACCGCTCTATGATTTGCTCGTCCCTACCCATAACCGGATAAGTGGTGACAATAGTTGGTCGTTCACGACCATAGAGGCGGGGCACGACTCAATGGTGACAGCCCCTGACGAACTGGCTTCTCTGCTAACGGCGGTCTGAAACCAATGCCGTGGAAATAATAGGTGGCTGTCCCTATTTTTATTCTGGGAGAAATACTTTAAAATGAAAGAACTTCCAACATTGAATGAAAAATAGCCACGAAAAGGACACCCTGCTTTGCTCGGGGAGCCGCGCAGGGCAGGCAAGAAATATTAACGGCTGGACAGAGTCTATGCATGGAGATAAAATCATGATGTGGTTTTGTGATGGAAATGAGTATGGTATCCGTAGCATTCAGAAAATAATTCAAGGTTGAAAAATGAGTGTTGAATTACAGGGCAAATATTGCCGCTATTATATATGCGAATGGTCTGAAGGACTTTCTTTAGGAGAACTGCCTTGGGGAAAAGAAGAATTTGATGTTTCTATATTAATATTTGATCAATCAATTGCTTTAAGTAATTCCGTCAAAAAATTAGTTGAGGAATTAGTCCGCAGAAATAGTGATTGGTTTGAAACTCTGGGCGTAGGGGCTGAACGATTGCATGATGAAATCGACAAGGCTGGTGTCCGCGCAGGAAGGCAAAAGGCTGTTGGGGACGGCTCACCGATGACAGCATGGTTTGAAGAAGTTACCGACCCTAAACAAATGGCTGAACATAGTTTTTTAGGAGGTTCAGATAATAGAGTTATTGTGGTCTTAGGTACATCAAAAGATTTTAACAGGTTTGTTGCCGCAATAAAAAAAGAGCTTTAAAAAGGGCAGAGATATGAAGGCGAAGATAGATAAAAAGAAGCTGATAATAGTATTATGTGTTCTGGGTTTGCTTTATGCTGCGGCGATAGCGGTTTTTGGTGTTATTTTTATTAAGGTGTATCCATATTGTTTTGGGGAAGAAAATGCGAGGATGATGCTGCCGGTTTCGGCGACGGAGGTACATGAGCATACATGGAATATAATTTTTCCACCGGATTTTTGTTATTTTCTTAAGGCTAAAATCGATAAAGACGAATTCGAGGCTTTTAAAAAGAAATTAAAGTTTATTCCAGCCCCGGAAGATAAAAGGAAATGGTTGGGATACAAGTTTAGTGATATTAAAAAAAAGTGGTGGGATCCATGTGATACTTCGGAAGGTACTTTTTATGACCCTAATCCTTCGAATTCCCAAAAAGCTTATATGAAGTATGAAAATGGATATGTTTATTATGTGGAATCGGCGGGGATGTGAAAGGAATATTAAATATTAAAAAGCAAAAATAAAAAATGCAGATAAAAAATTAAAAATGTTCATTGATGAAGAAAGTATGAAGGGTTTGAAAGGTGTGAAAAGAGAAATTGAAACAGTGAAGGCCGCTCTGCTGAATTTATGGGAGAGGTATTGGTGGTGGTTAGTTATATTTTTTATCACGATACTTTGCGATAGTTTATCTACCATCGTATTTATGCTCAGGGAAGGAGCGGAGGCAGAGGCGCATCCGGCGATTCGGTTTGTGTCGGAGATATTCGGGCCAATATTGGGGCCGCTGGTTGGATTTGCTGCTAAGGTGTTGGCGGGGATACTGGTTGGGGTTTACTGCAGGAAATTTGCGGTGTATGTTTTTATCGCGGTTTCAATAATATCGTTTTGGGCAGCGTGGTATAATTTGTGTGGGTCGCAATTTTATACGCCTTATATTTTGAAATGGATAGTGTGGTAAGAAAAGGCTCGTAGCGTGGAGCGGGGAACGAAGCGCGGAAAATCTTAAGCATGAAACAAATTCACATAATGAAATCGAAGATTCGATGTGGCGAACTTGAAATTAAAAATACAAAAATAAGCCGCAGAGGTAGAATATTTACTTATTGGCTATTTCAGTTCGACAGACCAGTATGCGTGGTCGAGAAACTGTTTCCAGCTATGATACCGTTCATGGCCAAGATAAATATGCACAAGCGAATTGTGTTTAGGCTTGGTTGGTTTGGCGATAAGTGCCATACCAGCCTCTCTTGGCATTCTCCCGCCCTTTAGGGCGTTGCATTCCACACAGGCGCAAACCATATTATCCCAGTCTGATTTTCCGCCGAGAGTTCTCGGGATTACATGGTTGAGAGATAATTCGCTGGTGGGAAATTTTTTGCCGCAATACTGGCAGCAGTTTCTGTCGCGTGCGAAAATGTTGCGGCGGTTGAATTTTACTTTTGCCTGTGGAAGTCGGTCATAAAATAACAGGCGAATAATTCGAGGTACCGCGATATAAAAATTGACCGTCGAAATCCAGTCATTGCCGTCCGGTTCAAAATTTCGTTTAAACTGACTTACCTCGCACCAGTCATTGAAGTCATACCCCGAATAAACACCTTCCTCGTAAGAAACGACTTCGGCAAGTTTTCGGCACAGAAGTGAAAATGCCCTCCGGGCGCCGACTATACGAACAGCCATATAATGTTTGTTCAGAACAAGAACGTTACAATCCAGACTCGACTTATAATCAGCCGCAATCATGGTACTAAAACCTTTTGCAAAAACTTACCAGTACAGCGTTTACCTTCCGCTGCCGTAAAATGCAGTAATTAACAAAAAGGTGAAAACCGCATAAACTTTTTACTTATTTTCCGAGGCGGCATTCTTTTTGGGAGCCGGTTTTGTAGGAATAACATTTTCGGCTCTTAAGCCTTTTTCGCCTTCGGCAATATCAAAAGAGACTATATCGCCTTCGGCCAGAGTTTTGTAACCGTCACCTGAAATGCTCGCATAATGTACAAACACGTCGCGGCCATCCTCGGTAGCGATAAAACCATATCCCTTCCGCGCGTTAAACCATTTAACTGTTCCCTCTGACATAAACTACTCCTTAACTACAATCGTCATAAAACAAATATTTCCCTCCGCGCCACCAATCTTCGCAAACGAATTACCTTTATCATTCAGTGTATGGTCGCGGCACATCTGCCAAATAAAATCTATTTGCCTTTAGCTGATTGCGATACTGAAGAACAGAGATTGTCTCTCATCAGTCGGCCCATCTTAAATTTAACGGTACGTTTCGGCGGCACCTCAACTCTCGCAAGAGTCTTGGGATTCTGTGCGACTCTGGCACCTTTGGTTCGTGTCTCAAATACGCCGAAATCGCGGAATTCCAGGCGGTTATCCTTACGCAGTTGCTCAGTTATCTCATCAAGAAACGTCTGGATTATATTTTTGACCAGAATTCTTTTGGCTTGTGTTTTTTCGGCAATCTGGTCAATTAGTTCCTTCTTTGTGATTGTTGACATAGGCTTCTTCCTCATTTCAAGAAAAGACTTTTCAAAAACAGGCCCTCGCTGTCGCCAGAACAACTGGCGTTGTGAATACTAACCATCTCGCTTGCAAAACAATTCTTCATATACACAAGTTACTATACTATAAAGACTTCTATGCGACAAGAGTTTTTTTAACAAAAAACTTTTTTATTTCAAGAAAAATCTGATAATCGTTCTTCCAGGATGCGAAAACCAAATCCGTATAACGTGTTCGACATTACAAAACTGCAGCAGTACTTTGCCGCCGGAAAATTGTTTTTTCAGCGAATCTAAAATAGCTGTGGTATATGTCTGAGGACTATAAAATGACATAACTTCTTTTAGGGCAAGATGTTATGGGTATCGCAGCAAGGATTTTGCTGCTGTTTTTTTTAATCTTCAACATGTTTAAACAGCCTCAATATGTAATTGTCTGTTGACCAGCTAAGAGATTTTCAGCATAATAATAGTTTTAGATTGTTTCTGTAGAATTTGTTAGCGCAGCGAAAGGATATTTTTCGGCAGGTTATATGGGCAAAAGAGAAAAAACAGGTGATGAAAAAAACGTGCGAAAAGACAGGATATCCGAAGTCGCGAACACATTTGAGTGGCTTATAACGGCATTCATACTGGCGTTTGTCTTCCGGGCCTTTATTATGGAAGCGTACCGGATTCCAACAGGCAGTATGGCTGATACGCTTATGGGCGCACATTTCCGTTTGCGGTGCCCGCAATGCGGCTATAAATACAACTTTGGGTTTATTCCGGAAAGATTTGGATTGCCGACAGACACTATTCCCAGTCAGGATGTTCCCGTCGGTAGGACACGCTGCCCAAGCTGCGGCTATTATCAAAATTCTGATAGAAAGTATCAGCAAGCTCCCGAAAAAATGGCCCCCTCGAATGGCGACAGGATACTTGTCCTGAAGTGCATATATCAATTCTTTGAGCCAAAGCAATGGGATGTAATAGTATTTAAAGACCCCACTAATCCGACTATAAATTTCATAAAACGGCTGATTGGTCGGCCGGGTGAAACCGTTGAAATAATCGATGGAGATGTTTATATCAACGGCCAAATCAGCCGAAAACCGCCCAAAGTTCAGAACGAGCTTTGGAGAGTGGTTTACAACAACGATTATCAGCCGATAAGACCGGCCCAGGGCATATTTAACGGCCATATTTGGAGACAGCCCTTTGATTTCGCTGGTTCAGATTGGCAATTTGTTAAAGATAATCCGGCCTTATGCGGTCTTGAGAGCAACCCTGACAAAATCAATTATTTTGCATACGACACTTCCGCTGGAAATGGTTTTAAAGCCGATTGCCCCTACAATGGTCTTGATAGAATCGGAGAGCTGCCGTATTGCAGCGATTTAATGACGCGCTTTTATGTGAGGACGAATCTTTCGCAGGGGTGCATCGGCGTAAGCTTCAGCAAATACCAAACCGTTTATAAAGGTTGGGTAGATTTTTCCGGCAAAATGGTTATCTCGAAAATCTCCGATAACAGTGAAACTGTTTTGGTTGATAAACAGCTAACCGAATTGACCGCCGCTGATAAACCAGCTTTATTGAAGTTCTCTAATGTTGACCATGAACTTGTTCTCGAATATGGCAAAGATGTTTTGAAAGCGGATTTAGGCCGCACTCCCGACGCAGCGGGCCAGAAAAAACGACATTTCCCCGCAGGTCAAAATCTTTGGCGCAGGCAAACTCGCCTTATCGCATATCGCGATTTTCAAGGATGAATACTATACGGACTCCGACCCTGGCGGCAGGGGCAGGGCGGCCGAGGGAAATCCCCTTAAGCTAAATGCTGATGAATTTTTTGCACTCGGTGACAACAGCCCCAACAGTAGTGACAGCAGATTCTGGTCCGAACAGGGCAGAGGAAATCATGGCGTGTTATATCCAAGAGGAATTGTCCCGCGCGAGTACCTCGTAGGAAAAGCTATGTTCGTCTATTGGCCCGGCGGCTTCAAACCATCCCCCAAATTCCCTTATGCCATCGTCCCCAATTTCGGCGAACTCCGCTTCATCTACGGCAGCTCAGACAAAGACTTCTAAGTATATTATTTGTCATACCTGAGAAAGCAGGTATCCAGATTTGCAGGGGCAAAGTCGCAACCCCACATTTTATCTGCTAAAATTTGCGAATAATATTTTTTCTATCGACTACGAACTCCGAACTACTAACTTTTCTATTGTTTGCTGTCTGCTGAATTCTGTATTCTGTTTTCATCGTACTGAAACACTTCTTCCAGGCTTTTAGCAAACGCACGAGCGATTTTAAACGCCAGCGTCAGCGAGGGCGAATAATTTCCAGCCTCAATCGCGATTATCGTCTGCCGCGTTACCCCAGCCTTATCCGCCAACTCCTGCTGTGTCATCTCCCCATTCTCAAACCGCAGCCGACGTATCTGATTTATTATCTTATCTTTAGACATCTTTACCCCCTCTGCCATACTGAATCAAAATGGAAATTGAATAAACAAGTATAACAGTGATGGCAATGCCGCATATAACCAGCGGCAAAATATAAAATGGTATTGTTATATTTTCACCAAAGTATGGAGACATTAATATATATACTGCGATTAAAAAAAGGCAAATCGCATAATATGTATGTCGTAAAGCGTTATGGACAATAAATTGGTCACGCTCATCAAAGAAAATCTCTTTATCTGCTTTTCGCTTTCGAAAAACAGAACGAACCTGTTGAATTGCGTTTGCCACTGTAAAAAGCATTGTGGAAATAAAAAGGATTTGTGTGACCAATTCTATAGATAAGGGTCTTCCGTGTATTTTTATGCTTACAAAAGTTAGTAAAGCTGTGAAGGGGAAAATAAATATTACCAATATCAAATTCCCAAGGGCTTCTTTTTGTAATCTATTCATTATTTTTCTCCTTCCAGCCGTACTCCTCGAGAATCACTATCGATTGAACGCTTGTGACTATAAACATTCCGCCACACACCATCCACGGAAGATAATTGACCGTAATCGTTCCAAACGGCCCTATGATAAACCACGGAACCATTGCCGCTGCGACGAATAGAACCCAAAAGATTGTATATGAGATTATTGTTGCTTTGCGATTAATCGCCATATCCCGCTCATCGAACTCCACCTTATTCTTATCTTTCTTGAATAAAACTGGAGCTAATCCTGCTAACCCCATAATCCCTATGAACCCAAATCCGCCAGCCGCTCGATGTGCGGGCAGTTTGAAGATGAAGTATAACACACAAAATGCTGCTGTACTCAGCCCTAAAGCAAGCGAGATTACGACCAAATTAAACCACGCTATTTTTTGCCGCCTATTCATTTTTTATTCCTTTCCAAAATATTATTATTTATTAATGTCTGTTGCACCATACATAATGTAATCTATGATATACTCAATGTCAAGTAGATTTTACATTTTTTCTTAATTTTTTTTCATTTAGGGCAAAAATGAGGGCTGGAACCCTTTTTTACGTCCGGCGGTTATTCCCGAATATTGAGCGAAAAGCCTTGGTACTGGAACTTGTGAATGGGTTTATCAGGGTTTGGTGAACCAGTTGCACTAGAGATTTCCTATTATTATTAATATTTCTATACCTATCGCGAAGCAAAAAATGAGTAAATTTTATAATTAATAGAGAATTACTGGTGCATCTGGTGCAGATTGAATCGAGCGTACTTTTTAAGTCGGTGTATCGGAATTTGAATCCGGCATCTACGAGTCTTTTTGGAAGAACCCTTTGGCTTGCTAAAAAGCACTCTTTCGCCATTTCACCGAACATTATTTTCAGTGCCAAAGCTGGAACCGGCAATCGAAAATTTTTTCCTACTGCCTTCTGTCTACTGAGTTCTGTATTTTGTTGCTTATTTTTCATCATACTGAAAGACTTCTTTGAGGCTTTTGCCGAGCGTGCAGGCGATTTTTGATGAGTTCTCATAAGGTTTTACTTACAAGGATAAGGATATTTTTCGCAGGGACAAACTGTTGCAATTCAAAGAAAATTTTCAGATAATGATATAATTGACGGTATAAAGAAAATTACACAGGAATTTATTTATGAAATCAAAAGTATTTTTTATCCGAGCCAGTGTTAAGGAAGGTGAGGAGAAGATTTCACAAAAAGCCCAGATGCTTTTTAAGGAGGCTGGCTTTTCGAAATGTTTTCAGAAGGGTGATTTCACAGCTGTCAAAATTCATGTTGGCGAGCCGCCAAACAATACCTATGTAAGGCCCGGATGTATTAAAGGCCTTATCAAAGATTTGCTTTCGCTTGGAACAAAGCCTTTTCTTACTGATACGAGTACTTTATATACAGGTCGCAGGCATAATGCGATTGACCATGCTATATTGGCGAGCGAACATGGTTTTGATGTTGCGGGTCTTGGAATTCCATTTATTGCTCCGGACGGATTGTTTGGCGTTGCCGAGACAGCGGTACCGATTAACGGCGAACTCAATAAAGAGGTTTTTATCGCGACCGATATTGTGCGATGTCAGTCGATTCTTTCAATTGCGCACATGACAGGACATATTGCCACATGCGCTGCTGCGTCTTTGAAAACTTTAGGTATGGGTTGTGCCAGCAGAAAGGGCAAGATGAGGCAGCATTCGGCGTTAAAGCCTGAGGTAAAAAATAACTGCACAGGCTGCGGAGAATGCTTTAAACATTGCCCCGCGGATGCGATTACAATCGATGATGTCAAGGCTCACATTGATAAGGACAAATGCATAGGCTGTGCTGAGTGTGTGGCTGTTTGCAGGTTTGACGCGGTAAAATATGACTGGGGCGCACAAGATGAAATGCTGCAGAAAAAATATGGCTGAGCATGCTCTGGGCGTTATAAATGGCAAGCAGGGTCGCATCGCGTTCTTTAATTTTTTAATCTCCGTTACTGATGAGTGCGACTGTATGAATAAGAAAAACATGCCTATAATAGTCGATGATATTGGCATACTTGCTTCGACGGACCCTGTGGCAATAGATAAGGCCGCGATAGATATGGTCGAAAAAGCAGGTGGTAACACAATGGCCAAACTTATAGGCAGAAAAGAGCTTAATCCTTATTACCAGATAAAACATGCTGAGCGTATAGGATTGGGGACGCCTTATTATGAGCTTGTTGAATTGGATTAAGTATAATTTATTTATAGAGAGCGCTTTCTAAGTCTGCGTATCGGAATTTGAATCCGGCATCTATTAGTTTTTTAGGAAGAACCCTTTGGCTTGTCAAGAAACATTCTTTCGCCATTTCGCCGAATATTATTTTTAGTGCGAAAGCAGGAACTGGCAACCAAGAGGGCTTTTTCAATACGCAGCCTAAAATTTGCATAAATTTACGATTTCGCAGCGGCTCAGGAGAAGTTAAATTAAAGGCTCCTTTAAAGGCATTGTTTTGGACTAAAAACTTAATAGCGCCAATCTCATCTGCCAGGCTAATCCACGACATCCATTGATTACCAGAAGCCAAGGGCCCTCCAAGATAGAACTTAAACGGCGTTATCATCTTTGGAAGTGCGCCGCCGCTGGTATCAAGAACAATGCCCGTGCGTATCACAACAGTCCTTAAACCGAGAGTCTCAAATTCTCTTGAATAACCTTCTGTATCTTTGCAGACTCCTGCCAGAAAACCATCACCAGCTTTGGATTCCTCGTCCAGTATTTCATCATCTCTGGAACCATAGAAGCCGATTGCGGAAGCGGTAATAATGGTTTTAGGTTTTACCTTTGAATTCTTTATCGCCTTAACCAGAATTCTGGAAGAATTCATTCGACTATTCAGGATTTCGGCTTTTACTTCTTTATTCCATCTTTTCAAAGCCACATTCGCACCGGCGAGATTGACTATGGCGTCTGAGCCATCAATAGATTTTTCCCAGCCGTCGAGAAGGTTAGTATTCCACTTGATAATTTTGATAGTCTTATCTAAAAGAGCGGCAGCTTTTTCCGGATTTTGTGTCAGAGCGGTGATACTATTTTCTTTGGCCAGAGAATTGCATAAGGCTCTACCTATAAATCCGGTCGCCCCAGTTACAACTATCTTCATAGTAATACCTCTTTAATTTCATTGCCGCCAATGGCAGATACCGTTAAGCAGCTCATTAAAATAATTAGGCACTTTAGCCTCAAAGGTCATCCGCCTGCCGTTTGCCGGATGTGCGAAGGAAATCGATTTGGAATGAAGGGCTAAACGTTTGTATCCGTCGGCGGCTTTGCCGTATTTTCTATCGCCCACAATGGGATGACCTTTATCCGCCATGTGTACGCGTATCTGGTTTTTTCTGCCGGTCAAAAGGTTAATCTCCAGCAGGCTAAAGTGGGTGGTCTCTTTTATCACCTTATAGGCTGTATGCGCGAGTTTACCCTTTGTGGTATCAGTTGTGGAATAGACTACGTAAGCCTTGTTTTCCGCGAGATGCGAGGTGATAATCCCTTGTTTTTCAGCCAACCTGTCGTGAACTACGGCGATGTATTTCTTTTCGGTGTCTTTCCACTGGGCCTGCAAACGTAATTTAACTTCTTCGCTTTTTGCGAATACCAGCACGCCGGAGGTCCACTGGTCAAGCCTGTGAACAATGAAAATTCTATTTCGTGACTTTAGACTGCCTTTTCGTACATAATCGGTCAGAATATAATAAGCCGTTTTAAGTTTGTTAGTTTCCGTCCCAACGGTCAATAAGCCGGCCGGTTTGTTCACCACGAGGATATCTTTATCTTCGTAAAGTATTTCCAGCTCTTTGGGCAGATGTTTTCTGTTCGGATGTTTTTTCTTACGCATATATGGTAATATACTCTTTTGTACTAATTTACTTTTTAAGGTTATAACTTATTGCCGCATTGTTATTAAACCAAAAACATATAATTATCTCTATTGATTTCTGCCGTGAATAGGTGTAAATTTTAATCTGAACGAAATTATATATTAAGAATAGATATGCCAATAATTAGTGTGAACCAGCCTGACAATGACAATCAGCCGCCTATAAAGCGGCAGCGGCGACAGAGATACCGTGGTACCCACCCAAAGAAATATCAGGAAAAATATAAAGAGCACAATATCGCGGCTCACCCCGATATAGAAGCCCATCTGCGAGCAAAAGGCAAAACACCGGTCGGCACTCATATCCCCGTTTTAGCAGAAGAGGTTTTAGCCTGCCTGAAGCCTTCGCCCGGTGAAATTGTTGCTGACTGCACCGTCGGCTACGGAGGTCATGCGATGGAATTTGTAAAGCGCATAGGGTCCGCTGGGAAATTGATTGCCTTCGATGTTGATAACACTGAATTAGAACGTACTCGCAGCCGATTCAGCAAAGAGGGTATCTCTGCGAGCTTCTATCACAGCAACTTTGCCGGTATTGCAAATGTGCTGAGCAAAGAAAACATCGACGGCTATGACATTATTTTTGCAGACCTTGGCGTTTCGAGCATGCAAATAGACAACCCTGCTCGCGGGATAAGCTACAAACATAAAGGTCCTCTCGATATGCGTATGGACGACCGGCTAAAGCAAACCGGCGCGGATTTACTCAACAGTCTTTCCGAAGAAGAACTGGCTAAAGCATTTTGGGAGTTGTCCGATGAACCGGACTATCAGAAAATCGCCCACAGGATTGTAATCCAGCGTGCCATGTACCCGATTACGCAGGTTTCACAGCTTGTTCGCTTGATTTTCGGCGTCAAGGGACTGACTCCGAAAACATGGCGACAGCAGCAGCTCGCCGCAAAATTCGGTTCGTTACATCCTGCTGCCCGCACATTCCAGGCACTGCGCATACTGGTCAATGATGAACTCGGTTCCTTAAAAGAACTTTTAAGAGTTGCCCCATACTGCCTGCGTCCTGGCGGTCGAATCGGTGTAATAAGCTTTCACAGCGGTGAAGACCGTCTTGTCAAACACTCGTTTCGTGATGGTGTTCGAAATGGCATATACCAGTCAGCGACCAAAAATCCAATTGTACCGCGAACCAAAGAAATTATCTCAAATCCTCGCAGCGCATCGGCCAAATTTCGCTGGGCGGTAAAATCCCTTCAAGGCTCAAATTCATAGCAGTTGCAGGTTTTGACGTATTAATTTATGGAGTAGATTATGCCGCTTATCGCGATGCGAGATGTAAATTTTGGTTTCGGCGGGCCGCCGCTGCTGGAAGGTCTTGACTTTCAAATCGAGCCGGCGGAGAGGGTTTGTCTGCTGGGAAGAAACGGATGCGGCAAATCGACTTTTTTGCGGCTTTTGAAAGGTGAGTTAAAACCTGAAAGCGGAGAGATAATGCGTCAGCCTCAGCTTCGCATCGGAATGCTCAATCAGTCTGTTCCGCAGCGGGTAAAAGGCAAGGTTTTCGATGTTGTTGCGGAAGGGCTGGGAGAGGCGTGGGAACTGCTGGTTAAATATCACAGCATTGCCCACGAAAAGGCTGATGAAAGCGATGACGCTAACGCGAAGTTGATACGGCTTCACAACGAGCTGGAAAAAGCAAATTCCTGGAAAAAACTTAACGTTGTTGAAACTGTTATATCGCTGCTCTCGGTTGACGCGGATGCACAGTTCAGTGAACTCTCGGCGGGACTTAAACGCCGGGTATTGCTGGCTAAGGCGCTGGCGGCAGAACCGGACATTTTGATACTTGATGAGCCTACAAACCATCTCAACATCGAGGCGATAAACTGGATGGAGGATTTTTTGCTGCGTTGCGGAAAGACGCTGCTGTTTGTTACGCACGACAGAAAATTCCTGAAAAAGATTTCAACAAGGATTATCGAAATAGACCGCGGCAGGTTATTTAACTGGGAATGTCCCTATGGCGAGTATCTCAAAAGAAAAGAACAGCTTTTAGCGGCAGAGCAGATTCATTGGGACCAGTTTGATAAAAAACTTGCTGAAGAGGAACGCTGGATACGAAAGGGAATAAGAGCAAGACGAACACGTGATGAGGGACGCGTCAGGGCTTTGCAAAAAATGAGACAGGCGCAGAGCCAGAGACGTAAAGTGGATGGGCTGGTGAAAATGGAGATAAACGAGGCGCAGAGGTCGGGCGAACTTGTTGTTAAAGCCAGGGGGGTTAGTTTTGCGTATGATAACGGCAGGGACGTGAAAATACTACCGGTGGTTCGCGACCTTAACACCGCTATTTTCAGAGGTGACAGGATTGGTATCATCGGGCCTAACGGAATAGGTAAAACGACACTGCTCAGGTTGCTGCTCGGAGAAATCGCACCGACAGAGGGTGATATTAAGCTTGGTACGAATGTGCAATGCGCTTATTTTGACCAGCTTCACGGACAGTTGGATATTGAAAAGAGTCTTATAGAGAATATCGGGCAGGGATACGACACGGTAATAATTAACGGCAGGAAAAAACATGTTATTAATTACCTGATGGATTTTCTGTTTGAGCCGGACAAGGTAAAATTGCCCGCATCAAAATCTTTCAGGCGGGGAACGCAACCGTTTGCAGATAGCAAAGGTATTTACCAGGCCGTCCAATGTGCTTGTGCTTGATGAGCCGACAAATGACCTTGATATTGAGACGCTGGAACTGCTTGAGGATATGCTTCTGGACTATCCCGGTACGGTGCTTGTTGTAAGTCACGACAGGGAGTTTCTTAATAATGTTGTTACAAGCACTCTTGCATTCGAAGATGGCGGTAGAGTAAGAGAATACGCCGGCGGTTATGATGACATGCTGAATCAGCGGAAAAATATCGGAGCTGAAACTGTAAAACAGGAAAAGGCCGCCGCGAAGGAAAAAAGGGTAAAGCCTAAAAAGGCGGCATCGCCGAAGCTTACCTATATGCAAAAACGTGAACTTGAAAAACTGCCCGATATTATAGAGAAGCTTGAAAAGCAGATTTCATCTTTACATGAGAAAATGGCAGGGCCTTCGTTCTATAAACAGGATGGTGTAATAATCGCCCGGGAGACGGCGGAGCTGGAAAAGTTGGAAAGTGAGCTTGCAAACGCTTACAGTCGCTGGGAGAAACTTTCGACTGTTGAACAGTAACCCTGTTCTTGACATGTCGCGCTGCGGGGCGTATGATTTTGCTGGAAACGAAATAATCCGCTTTTTTGGAGCAGATACAATGGCTAAAACGAAAAAGAGCTGGGAAAAACGGCTTATGTCACAGCCCGATGAGCTTGCGGTCGATTTTGTGCAGTCGCTGTCTTATGACCGCCGCCTGTATAAGTACGATATAGCAGGCTCAATTGCGCATGCGCAGATGCTGGCAAAACAGAAGCTGATTACCAAATCTGAATTCGGCAAAATAAAAAAAGGGCTTCTGAAAATCGAGAGCGAGATATCGAACGGCAAATTCAAATTTGATAAAACGCTCGAAGATATTCACATGGCGATTGAGGCGGCACTTATTAAAAAAATTGGCGAGGCGGGCAAAAAACTGCACACCGCAAGAAGCCGAAACGACCAGGTGGCTCTTGATATTCGGATGTGGATGCGGGACCAGATTGATGTTTTGCGAAATAAGCTCTCTTGTCTGCAAAAGGCGTTTTTGTGTTTAGCGGAAAAATATACCGAAGATGTAATGCCGTCCTATACGCACATGCAGAGAGCGCAGCCGATAGTTATCGCCGCGCATCCGCTCAATTTTGTGGAGCAGTTCGAGCGGGATTATATCCGGCTGGGTAATTGTCAGGCGTTGCTTAATGTTTCACCCGTTGGGTAGCGGGGCGGTAGCGGGTTCAACATTGCGCATAGACCGCAACAGCACGGCATCGCAACTTGGATTTGTATGTGTAAGCAGAAACAGTATTGACGCTGTCAGCGACAGAGACTTCTGTGCGGAATTTATTTTTGATTGTTCGCTTGTTGCGGCGCATCTTTCCCGGCTGGCGGAAGACTGGATTATTTATGCGTCGAACGAGTTTGGTTTTATCCGGATCGATGACAAGTTCTGTACCTCGTCGAGTATGATGCCGCAAAAGCGTAATCCCGATATGCTCGAACTGATTCGCGGCAAAACAGGGACTGTTTATGGCGATTTAGTTGCGATGCTGACGATTCTAAAAGCTCAGCCAAGCGGCTACAATCGGGACCTGCAGGAAGACAAGATTCACGTTTTTTCAGCGAGTGATACTGTCAACGCTTCGCTTGATATGGCTTGTGCCGTTGTCGCGAATACCAAGTTTAATGTGGACAAAATCGCATATAATATTGAGCAAGGCTTTTTAGATGCTACATCGTTGGCGGAGTATCTTGTGGGTAAGGGGGTGGCGTTTCGCCAGGCGCACGGAATTGTTGGGTGTCTGGTTGCTGCCTGTGAAAAGCAGGGCATAAAACTTTCTGATTTGAGCCTTGCTGAGTTTAAAAAGTATTCCGAGGCCATCGGACGTGATGTTTATAAACACCTCGGAGCCGCCAATGTTGTGAGCAAATATGTTACGCAAGGTTCAGCAGGGGGCCGGCAGGCTAAAGAACAAATATTGTTTTGGCGGAAAAGATTGGCGAAGCGATGAGTAACGGAGAAGACGCGATAACATCGTGGTTTGCCCGCCGGAGAAAACTGTCGGCGGAAGATTTCCCTATCGGTATAGGCGACGATATGGCGCAAATCCGCATCGGCGGCAACTCTGTTCTTATTACCACGGATATACTGCTTGAGGGTGTCCATTTCGATTTGCGAAAAGCAACGCTTAAACAGGTCGGCTACAAGTCTATGGCCGCCAGTCTGAGCGATTGTGCCGCAATGGCGACAAAACCAGTCGCGGCAGTTGTATCAGTTGGGCTTCCGAAGAATTTTGGAACCGCGGAACTGAAAAAGCTGCATTCCGGGATTATACAGGCCGGCGACAGGTACGGCTGTGCGCTGGTAGGTGGTGACATCACAAAGTGGCAAAGTGATGGGAAACTTGTTGTTAATGTCGCGATGATTAGCGTCTGTGCGGGTAATGAACCTGTGCGCCGGTCAGGGGCCAAAACAGGCGACTGTATTTGTGTTACCGGCTCTCTTGGCGGTTCGGTTTTCGCAAAGCACCTGCGGTTTGAGCCGAGAGTCTTAGAGGCGATGAAGATTGCGCAAACGGTGAAACTTAATTCAATGATGGATATAAGCGATGGACTGAGTACCGACCTTAACAGGATTTGCCGGTGCAGTGGTGTTGGAGCCGTTATATATGCCGAGCGGATTCCAATATCGCGGGCAGCTAAGAAAATGAAAGACCCGCTGGGCTCAGCGTTAAACGATGGAGAGGATTTCGAACTGCTCTTTAGCCTTTCGCAAAAAGATTGTGAAAAGTTACTGGAAAAATGGGGTGAGCCGTTGAGTATTACGTATGTGGGAATTATTACTGACAGCGGCAAATTGCAGATAAAAACCGCTGACGGAAAAATAATGGATTTAAAACCGAGGGGATATGACCACCTCAAATAATAAATGGTTATTTTATGACATTTGATTTTATCTCTAATTCTGTTGATGATACGATAGCGCTTGGCAGTAAACTCGGTGAGCAGTTAAAAGGCGGTGAGATAATCGGAATCTGCGGACCGCTGGGCAGCGGAAAGACGCATCTGATTAAAGGCATCGCCGCCGGCGCAGGCGCTAAAGACCGCAAAGAGGTGAATAGTCCGACTTTTGTGATAGTTAATGAATATTCCGGCCGCGTGGAGATTTATCATATAGACGCTTATCGCCTGAGCTCAGAGGCGGAATTTGAAATGCTCGGCTTCGATGATTTCTGCTATCCGCAGTCCGTGGTTTTGATTGAATGGGCGGACAGAGTTGCCGGTGTGCTGAAAAATGTAAATCATATCGATATAGGACTTTGTCATGCCGGCCAGACTAAAAGAGAGATACATATTGCAAATTTGCCGTCATATATAGTCCTATAACTCTAAATCCTAAGCACTAAATCCTAAACAGATTCAAAATTCCAAACTCAAATTACCAAAATAATCTGCTTCCGGCGGCTCGAGAATCGTAAAAGTATGATTATTATTTGGCAGGTGGGATTTTATATTCTATATTTTTCCTTAGATGCCTGTTGTTTACGCCAGGGCATTCAAATTGGAAGTTTTCTCGGACATTGATTTTTTGAAATTGCATGTATTTGAAATGAAATCAGCGACAAGGCAAAAATTTATTTCTGAATATCTCAAAAGGAGGATTAAAGTTTAAAAAAGTTAAAGATTTTAAGCAGTACGTCAAATAAGCCGACATAGGGCTTGTAAGAGTTGTGAAAAGTTTGAGTAGTTTGTTCCAGACAAGTAAACAAAAAATTTTTTAAAAGGAGAAAAACAATGGTATCAAGAAAAGGGTTTACATTAGTGGAAATTCTGATAGTAGTCGTTATCCTGGGCATTCTCGCTGCGATAGTGATTCCGCAGTTCAGCAATGCCAGCAGCGACTCCAAATTGGCAACCTTAAAGACCAATCTTCAAACGGTAAGGTGTCAGCTCGAGCTTTACAAGATAGAGCACGATGATATTTATCCGGTATTGGCATCTTTTGAAGATGCAATGGTTACAACAGGGAAATATCTTCAGAAAGTTCCAACTAATCCGTTCACAGGCAACGCTGCAATAGCAGCATCAGGAACTTCAGCCTGGATATATGTAGTTACTACAGACGCGAACGGCATAGAGTCTGCTACTTTTAACGCAGGTGATGGTGGCACAACCAACGGTGAAGCACATAACACTCTCTAAGACAAAAGGATGAATTAGGCGCGGCTTTTACAGGCCGTGTTTATGGCAGTTAATCTGCCAAGTGGAGGATGGTGAATAAGGGCTGATGATGCGTAGGCAACTGCCGAGAGCATGTCAGCCCTTTGTTTGTAAAATACCAGGTATTAAATGAATAATCTTCCTGCAAATAGAAAAGCTTTTACTCTCGCTGAGGCGATGATAGCGACAGTGATATTGAGTATCGCCGCGGCGGGTGTTGTGCTGCCGTTCGCAAACGGTGCGATGTCGCAGGCCGAGGGGGAACGTCGAACTTTGGCGTCAAAACTTGCCGCTGATTTGATGGAGAGCATTATAAAAACACCGTTTAGCCAGGTTATAGGCACCTATAACGGCTACTCCGAATCTCAGGGGCAGGTAAAAGATTCGAGGGGCATCGTATTTTCAGATAGCAATTATACTTTTTTCAGCCGCGGCGCCGTGTGTCAGTCTGTATATGTCACTCAGGAAAGCGGCACGGGTACCGCCAAATATATTCTTGCCAAAGTGCGGGTGTATTACAAGGGTCGCCAAATGGCCGAAGTTAACAGGCTCATAAGTAAATAAAATATGCGAAGGTTTAAACAATTATCGTTTGGTTTTAATTGCGGCGGCTTGACGCTGGCTGAACTGCTGATAGCGATGGTGATAACAGCGGTAATCCTGACAGCCGTTGCTACGCTTGCCTATGCTATGGGTGCAGCCAACGACGCAACGAATGACAGCAGCCTTAAACAGACACATATTCGCTATACAACGCTGCGACTTAATGAATTGATTAGAAACTGTAAGCTCGTGTGCGCAACCCCCGGCAATGACCTGGTTATCTGGCGGGCTGACGATAACGGAAATAATAAGATAAATGTTAATGAACTGGCTTATATCGAGAGAGGCTCAGCAAAGAACCATTTATGGTTGTGTACGTTTTATTCGGCGGCTAATCCGGTAATACAGTTAAGTGCTATTCAGGCTTATGCGTCAAACTGGTGGCTTGCATACAATGCCACGGTGACTGTTACGCAAATTGTACCACAGGCCAGCAATGTTTTATATACTTTGGATGTTGCGCCGCCGGACACCAAATTTGTAAGTATTATGTTTAATGTTCTCGAAAATGGCACTTCGAGGCAATACCAGGTAAATGCCGCTCTTAGGTGCTGGGCTGGGAACCTCCTTAGCGGCGGCAGTATTGTTAGCAGTGATGACGATTAGTTATGGATTATCCTAAAAATACAATATGTAGAAAAGGTGCGGCATTACTGATAGTTCTTTTTATCGTAATGGCGATAGCCGTCCTGTCGCTTGGGTTTTTATCCAAATCCAGCGCTGAACTGAATTGCGGCGCAAATATGGCTCTTAGAACGCAAATGGATTATCTGGCTGGTTCGGGTCTCGAACACGCCAGGGGACTGCTTCTCAATCCGCAGGATGTCAGTTCAGAGTTTTGGACCGGAGCTTTGAGGCAGCAGCTTGTCGCCGGCAGCAGCGATTATTATGATGTCAGCGTAACTAAAAACAATTACTGCAATTTCCGCATAAGTTGCACTGCTTACAGAGAAAAGGGCAGCAGTAGAATCGGCGGCAGTAGCTTAAATGCCGAATTACGGTTTAATCCCTGCGTCGGTTATTGGCAGGGAGCCTCACAGGCGATACCTTCACAGGTTACCATAACGGGAGATGTATATTGCGGCGATACCCTTAACATATACAATACGATTTACGGCGATGTCTACTCTCGAAATACTATAAACATCATATCCGGCTGGGGTTCTGTCAGTGGACAAAAATATCAGAATTATACAGCTCCCCCTGTAAATCTGCCGGTCTTACCTGATTACAGTTCGTATTATTATATCGGTTCAACCAAATATTTTGTTACGGTTCTTGGCTCGGATACGCTCCAGAATATCACACTGGGACCCACACCGAGTAATCCGGCCGGCATCTATTATCGCAGCGGAGACCTGCAATTGGCCGGCAATGTGCAGATAACAGGAATGCTTGTAGTCTCAAACGATTTAAAGATGAACGACTCAAGCAGCACTGCTATCACCGCTGTTAAAAACTTCCCCGCTCTTTTGGTAGGAAATATTTTGACAGGCCAGGGTATAGCCGCAAGGCTTAATGTAACAGGTTATGTTCAGGTGGGCTGCCACATTGATATGAAGGACAAATGGAACGAACGTATCAGCGTAGTTGGAGCTTTATATGTTCTTGGCGATGGGATAAAAAACACATCTTTCTGTTCAGTAACCGTTACCGCATCTCCAACAGTTGCGGCGATACAGGTCTGGCCGACTGCGGGCGTATCTAAACGCTGGACACCCGCGGCGGGGGCGTTTTACAAAAGTATTACGAGACCATAATTATAGGGCATTAGATAAAATTTTTGAAAAAAAAACGAAGTAATTTGATAATGACAATAACACAGGATTGAACCTGTTTTGACCATTTATAGAAGGGCAGTCGCAATCCAAATCTTTTGATGATTGTATCAGTTGTGCTGATTACCATTTAAGAAAATCGACATGTTGATACTGATTTGACACTTTAATTGCCGGGCCGTTGTTTAACGGGACATTCAGCAAATCTGATAGTCTCTATCTTATTCCGGCAGCGAAAATGTTACCGGACGTTATCAATTGTGCATGTGCCTTAATAGAGGTTAAGACTCAATTAAAAGGAGTCGAAAATCAATATGGCAAAATCGATACTATGTCTAAACCCCCGCTCAGCGGGAGCGAAAGGATGTTTGCAATGGAAAGGTTCCGACAATTTATGACTGTGAATATTCGCTGTTTCAAAAACGCAGTCACAGGAAAAATGACTAAGCGAGGCTTTACTTTTGTAGAAATCCTCGTGGTTGTTGTGATACTTGCCATTGCGGCGATGGTGGCGATTCCAATGGCTGGTTCCGCGGCCAATATGCAGATTAAAAGTGCCGCCAATATGATTGCCGCTGACCTCGAGTATGCCAAAAGTATGGCTATTACCACAGGACAGCTTTATTCTGTTGAGTTTGATACCGCAAATGAAACCTACAGCATAAAAGACCAGAATGGCAGCGTAATAGGGCATCCCCTCAATGGAGGGGCCGCTTATGTTGTGAATTTACGGAACGACAGCAGACTGAGCAAAGTTGATATTAACAGCGTAAGTTTTGATTCAACCACCAGAATAAAATTTGATTATCTCGGGAGTCCTTACAATGGCAGCGGAAATCCCCTCAATAGCGGAGTTATTACACTCCGGGCGGGGACGATAACTATAACTGTTAGGGTAGAGCCTGTTACGGGATATATTTCGATAATTTGAGAATAGGTATTACATAAATGATAAACTGGATGCTAAAAAATTGCAGTCATCAGCCCATAGGATTGGACATTGGAAACCACTCCATAAAGATGCTTCAACTTGCCGCGGCTGGAGATGATATAAGTGTCATTGCTGCCGATAAGGTTCGAATAGCCTGTGATAACGGTGATGATGATGCCGATGCACGAAAAACCCGGATTATTTCAGCCCTGACCAAAATGGTTGAAGACGGTAATTTCATCGGAAGGGAAGTTGTATCGTCTCTGCCGAGCGAGGATGTGATAATAACTGGTTTCCGTTTGCCGGAGATGGAAACAGAAACAATGGAAGATGTTCTGAACAAGGAAATTTCGCAGCGGTTTGGTTTGGACCTGAAAGAGGACGCTGTTAATTATATTCTTGCGGGCACTGTAAGGAACGGGGATGAAGTAAAGAATGAACTGATAGCATTTGCCGTAAAGGGTGCTGCCATAAGAAATCATATCGATATTCTTGAACAGGCGCAGCTTAAGCCTGTTGCGATAGAGGCCGTTCCATGTGCTTTGTTCAGATGTTTCGAGAGATTTCACAGGCGGCAGGAAGACAATGAAATAGCGGGTGTCTTCATAGATATTGGATATCATTATACCACAGTTATTTTTGGACGTGAAAATGAAATTTGCTTTATCAAGCAAATAGCAATCGGTGGGAAAAAATTCAACCATCAGATTGCGGCTAAACTTGGTATAAGCCTCAATGAAGTTGAAATGCTGCGAGCAACGCTCAGAACCGAAAAGCAGCCGCAGACGTTCCCGGCAGCGGCAACCGACGATAAGGTTGCGTGGGATTGCCCTGATGTTATCGCGAGCAATAAACAGGGACTCGATGCGGCAACTCGACAGGTAATAGTTGATTCAATCGTCGGTACGGCCGAAGAACTGGCCAGGGAAATATCACTTTGCCTTAGATATTACACTGTAACCTTCAGAGGTAAGCGGGTAGAACGGGCTACACTAAGCGGCGGTGAGGCTTACGATAATATTCTGACAGATGTTTTAAAACGACAATTAACGGTTGGAATAGAGGCAGGCCAGCCATTAAGGGGCTGTAATATCGCCAATGTAACTTTAAACAGTAACAGACGCAGCTTGCTGTGTGAATGGTCATTAGCGACAGGACTTGCTCTCAAAGGCGTGAATACGTCCAGGGCTTGCAAATCCGCAATGCCTGAGACTTGTTCTGTGAAATAAAACACGGTGAAATTATGAAAGAGATTGATTTTCTTCCTGAATGGTACAGAAGCGGCAGGCGAAAGCAGGCAGGCTATACGACTCAATACATAGTTATAGGCTGCATATTTTCAATTGCCGTGGTCTGGAATGGTCTTACCATGCATTCAATCTCGCGGGCCGCCGCCGATATTTCAAAAAAGTCGTCCCTGTATGCCCAGGGTCAGAAATCGCTGAATGAATATGCAGAACTGAAGAAACAAATATCCCAACTGCGGAAAAAAGCGTCCGAACTCGATAATATTAAGACGAAAATTGATATTGCCGGTGTTTTAGCTGAAACGAGTTTTTTAGTCGACGATAACATAACGCTTGGCAAACTCGAGTTCAAGGCTGAAAAGTTTGAGCAAAACGAGAATAAGTCTGATGTTTCCGGCGCGGTACGAACCGTCAAAAATGTGGGCAGCGACACAAAATATACAGGTCCGGTGCGGTTTAAAGTTGTTTTAGGTGGAATGGCCCGCGATGCCGGCGGAGTCGCAAAATTAATATGCAGGCTCGAGGAATCCCCTTATTTCTGGCGAGTTTTACCGCTGTTTTCAAGGAATATGGAAAACAAAACTGACGCCAATAAATCGGGAACAGACATGTCCCGCGTCAGCGAGTTTGAAATAAGCGGTTATATTGAAAATTACAGGGAAGATGCGCAAAGCCCTGCAGCTAAAACTCAAAGTGTAAGTGTTGTGAATTAGAAAGGTATTGGATGTTATTTCGTGCAAAACAACAGATATTGATTTGTGTGATGGCTTTCGTACTGGTCGGAGGCGCCTTGTTGTTTAGATGCTGGCCTTTGCATAAAAAGATTAATGATGTGGAGTGCAGCAAAGCCTCGCAGCAGGCGGCATTAGCCGAAGCTTCCAAAGCAGTCGCAGAAATGCCGAAACTTAAAGAGGAATTTGCGAAACTGCAGGCTGATATAGGCAAGTACAATGCGAATATCCCGTCTGACAGACAAATCGGAGAATTTATGCAGCAGATAGCTGACTTGATGAACCGCCTTGACCTTAAAGGCCAGCTTATTCAACCGGGACAGGAAACGGATGCCGGCGGTTTAAAATGTATTCCCGTCAGTATGCAATGCCAGGGAAAGCTCCTGCAGTTATTTGAGTTTTACAAATCGATGCAGGGATTGGACAGGCTGGTCCGCATAGATGAGGTAGAGTTGGAAAATCAGAACGATTACAGTGGCCATGTGAGTATGAGGACAAATGTTGTTGTTTATTATAAACCGCTGGGTAGTCGGGGATAGGTAATATGGAATCAAATACTGGAGACATAAAAAATACCATTAATGGGCTTAAGGGGCGAATAGCAGCCGAAAAGAAAAAGATTGTTATGGCTGCCTGCCTGGTATCCGTGATGGTATTTATGTGGATACGAATCCTCAGTGGGAAAGGGCCAAATGCCTCTGAAGCTTCGTTAATTGCTCAGACACAAGCCGCTGTGGCGCCTGTCTCACAGCCTCTGAAAATAACTTATGTGGAATTACCTAAGATTAAAGGACGTAACGATAAACTTACCAGAGATTTTTTCACTGTTAATAAAGAATCTTTATATGGCAGCGACACCAGAGGGTTTGCTGCAGACAATAACAGTCAGGCTTATAGCGGGCAGGTTAGCGATAAATTAAAGCTCGAGGCCGTCGTACTCGGGCCAAAGTCACAGGCTTTCATCAACGACAGGCTGTATTATGTCGGTGATAAGTTCTCTGTTAAGAATGGTATTGATATATACGATTGTGAAGTAATTAAAATTGGTGTTGATGAGGTACATATTAGATGTGGAAAAATGGAAATAGCTTTAAAGCTGGCGCAAACGGTTGAAATCGCTAATTAAACAAAAATAGTATTTTGTTTTGGCATAGTGTTGTTGCCAAACTAATTTTGAAAAGGAGCTAAATTATGTGTATGGACAAAAAACAGAACAGAGATTTCTTAGAAGGTAAAAATTTTGTTATTTCGGGGATTGTTTTTGCTCTGATATTTGCTGCAGTAGCTGCGGGGCAGGACGCGAATAGCTCTGATGCTAACGAAGGCATCGGCAGTATTGCCGCCGCCGGTTCGGCTGACAGTTCAATTCAGTCAATCACTTTCAAAAAAGATGTCAGCATCAGGGACGCTTTACGGTTTCTGGCGGTTAAGTATCAAAAGAATATAGTGCCTTCGCCTAAGGTCAGCGGCAATATTACAGTCGGCGGCCTTTATAACGTTTCTTTCAAGGAGGCTCTTGATTCAATCCTCGGTTATAACTTCAAGTATGACGAGGAAGGCAACTTCATCAGAGTTTATACCGCTGAGGAATATAAGGCCATCAAAGAGGACAAGTCGCGGATGACGCACAAGGTTTTCACGCTTTACTATGTCAGCGCCGCTGATGCGTCCAAAATGCTTAACCCCGTAAAGAGTCAGGGTGGAACGATTAATGCCAGTTCGCCAGCGGAAAAAGGGATTTCACTTGGTGCGGGAAGTGTATCCGGTTCAGGCGGCAGTTCGGTTGGCGGAACGGTCGGCGGTGACACCTTAACTCAGTATGACACCATCGTTATGTTTGATTTCCCGGAAAATATTGCAAAAGCTGAAAATGTTATAAAGCTAATCGATGTTCGTCCTCAGCAGGTTCTTATTGAGGCTACCATTTTAAGTGCGACTTTGACCGAAGGTATGGAACTCGGTGTTGACTGGAATCTCCTTAATGGAGTTAATTTGATAGGCTCATCCGCAACAGGCGACTTAGTATCGGGTGATACTGTCAGCAGGGGGCACCACTGCAACATCTCCGATACAACAAATTGCCAATGGTACGGGCGGAACTCCAATTGAACAAGCCGGCTTTGCTACAACTAATCTCAATGGTCTGCGTGTAGGTATTACAAGCGGAGATATGTCGGCATTTATAACCGCGCTGGAATCTGTTACCGATATAACCGTTCTCGCCAGCCCAAAGATTTTGGCGCTGAATAAACAGATGGGAACGGTATTTATTGGCCAGAAAATCGGCTACAGAGACAGGACTACAATTTCCGATACAGGTCAGGCCACTGTTGGAGAGGTAAAATTTCTCGATACCGGCACAAAGCTTTCTTTCAGGCCTTACATTGCTAATGACGGTTACATCAGAATGGATATATATCCTAAGGATAGTTCCGGTGCTGTCGATTCGGAGGGCATTCCTACTGAAACTACCGCTGAACTCACAGCGAATATAATGCTTAAGGATGGACAGACGGTCGTTATCGGCGGTCTTTTCAGAGATGCCGTAACAACTACGCGCTCGCAGATTCCTTTACTCGGCGATCTTCCGCTGCTGGGGGCATTGTTCCGCGGCACAAGTGATTCAAACAAACGCCAGGAAGTTATTGTTCTGCTCACACCGCATATTATTAGTGAGCCGAACCAGCTCAATGGCTTAGCCAGAGCCGAGGATATAAGCCGAAAAATGAACGGGGCCAAGAACGCTGAGCAGTGGATTGGCAGGGGTAGACTCGCCGATGACCGCTATGCAAAGGCCGCAAGATATTATCTGGAAGGCGACAAGCAGGCAGCTCTCCATGAATTGGACATAGTGCTTGAACTTCGCCCGACATATACCGAGGCCATAAGGCTCAAAGAGAGAATTCTTGCCGAAACTGACCCTGTGGCAGCGTCAAAAATAGAAAGAAAAGTCGTCGAACAGGTCGAAAAACCTGATACCGAGAAATGGCTCAGGAGATAAACGGAACTCTGGCTTGTTAAAAATTAGAGAGAGTATAGTGTGAAAAGAATTAGAAACAGAAAACTTGATTCGATTATTATAGCCTTGGGACTTGATATCGTCGCTATGAGCCTTTTCATCGGGAGTCTTTACCTGTGGCGATATTCAGGTTCAGGGAAAATATGGTATTCGCTCACCTCTGTGCTGCTTGCTGTCGAGGCTATAGGGGCGATCTGGCTTAGCCGCTATTGGTTGAACAGTGCGGATGGGGTCGCCTCTATAACCCAAATACTTAAGGACGGTAAATCATCGTTGTCTGTTAACTCACACAGTAACCCTGCGATTAAAAATCTTTCCGAAGCGATTAACGACCGTTTCAAAGGCAACATTAATTACATTGAGGAACTTGAGACACAGATAAGGGATTCGCAGATTAAAGTTCAGCTTTTGCGGGAGCAGAAGAGGAACAGCGATGCGATTATATACAGCATCTGCGATGCCGTGCTTGTTGTTGATGAATATGACAGGTTGCTCGTAGCCAATGAGACGGCAGGAAAACTTTTTGGTTTTGATTTCAAAAACTCACAACTTAAAAATGTCGGTGAATTGACCTACGCCGATGAGCTTCTGGATTTCATACGTCAATGCAGGCAGAGTAAGACACTCGCCGCCAGGCGGGAAATTCAATTCCATACCGGGCAGATTTTCAATTGCCTTGTTTCGTGTGTGCGCGACGAAGTCAAGGAACGTATTTGCGGAGTTGTCGCCGTTCTGCACGATATAACCAGGGAAAAGGAAATATCGCAAATGAAGAACGACTTCGTAAGTCACGTTTCGCACGAATTGAAGACGCCGCTTGCTTCAATTATGGCTTATTCTGAAATGCTTACCGATGGCGAGGCGGACGACGAAGAAACAAGAAAAGAGTTTTATTCCATTATCCAGAACCAGGCTAAAAGATTGAGCCGCTTAATCGAGGACATCCTGAATATTTCGAGAATAGAATCCGGCTTGATTAAAGTCGAAAAAACCCCTGTCAGCCTTGCGATGCTTATTGAGGAGCAACTCCAGATGATAAAGGGTTATGCCGATGAGAAAAATATCAAGGTCTCCTGGGGCGATGCGGAAAAAAAGGGAAAAGATGTAATTGTTTTCGGCCAGATATATGCCGATAAAGATATGATTTCACAGGTTATTGTCAATTTACTCAGTAACGCTGTCAAATACACCAAGCCGGGAGGCTCGATAAAAATTGACAATGAAGTCGATGAAATCGCCCAGCTTGCGAGATTCAGTGTAACAGATACAGGAGTAGGAATTCCTGAAAATGAACTTCCAAATTTATTTGAAAAGTTTTACAGAGTTGAGGCAAATAAAAATGTCGCTAAAGGTACCGGTCTTGGACTTAATCTTGTTAAACAAATTGTCGAAAAAGTCCATAATGGCCGCGTGTTTGTCAAAAGCAAAGTCGGCTTGGGCAGTACGTTCGGTTTTGAATTGCCCCTCGCAACGGCAGGGGCGGAAAATGGTGTTGGTAAATAATGATTTTACAGTCCTATATAATCATGGCTGTGTTTAATTAATATCGGAGGAAAGAAAATGACTGTTAAAAAAGTTTTAGTTGTGGATGATGAGATACATATTGTTCATGTTGTGGCGATAAAACTTCGAAACAACGGTTATGAGGTTATAACTGCTGAAAATGGCGCGGAAGCTTTTGAGCTGGCATGCAGGGAAAACCCTGACATCATAGTTTCGGATTTCCAGATGCCTGTTATGACGGGGCTGGAACTTGTGGCTAAAATCCGCCTCACGGAAAATATCAAGGATATACCCGTGATACTCTTGACCGCGAGAAGTTTTGCCGTGGACAGGGAAAAGCAGCAGGAACTCAGGCTTTCTGCCTGTATAAGTAAGCCGTTTAGTCCCAAAGAATTATTAAGGAACATTGAAGATATTTTACATGAAAAGGTCATAAGCTGCGCATAAATGATCGATAATTATATCGATAAGCACCATCTGAAAGGTAACTATGCAGGATATTATTGCGAAAAATTTGAAAGCATCACAGTCCGATAAATTAAAGTGTTTTGGCCTCAAAATTAACAAATTCCAGGCCAATTTTGCCGTATTTGATACAAGCGGTGAACTGGTTTTGTTAAGCGGCGGCGGACGCTTTGAAAGTGATGTTAAACAATTATCCGGACTAAGCCTGAGAATCTTGGCTTGCGATGCCCCCAAAAATGCACTTGGCGGTGATTATGATATTTGCCGCTTTTATGAGCAAAACGCTGTTCTTGCTGTAATTCTGTATCGGGCTCATCACCTGCCGGAGTATGTGGCGATGATTGATATGGGCGTAAATTCTGCCGCTGAAGATAAATTTGAATCAACGCAGAGACATCTTTTGCCCGATGCGCTGAGTGAAATATTGGCTTCTTTCGCCGATAAATTTCAATCCGATTCGATGAACGAAGAGCAAATCGAAACGGTGAGTACTGAGTTGGCGCAGGTGTATGAGGAACTTGTTCTTCTTCACAAACTCAGTTCAAATATGAAAGTGAATGAATCAGATGCCGGCTATCTCCAGATGGCCTGCGACAGCCTGACTGATATTGTTTTAGTTGAGGGTATTGCGATACTTCTTGAAAAGACAATAGAAGAGGAAAAAAAGTTTGTCCTGGTGGCTGGCTCCGGAATGGTTGATATAGATAGCCACATGGCCTGCACGCTCTACAGCAGACTGGTTAATGAGATAAATCAGGGTAAAGATGCGCTGTTAGACAGCGAAGTCGATGCCCCATTCAAATATAAATGGCCTGATTCCATAAAAAATATTATTGCCGTGCCGCTATTCGGTAAAGGCAAAGGCAGCCTGAGACTCTCGGAAAAAGGGTTGAAAAGCGGCAGGATAACAGGATTTATGATTGCGGTAAACAGGATTGGTAAACTGGATTTTGACACTCAGGACGCGAAACTTTTTAATTCGGTTGCCAACGGCTGCGCCGTATTTATTGAAAACGGCAGACTCTTCGACGACCTCAAGGAATTATTTATAGGCTCTTTGAAAGCGTTGACTAACAGTATTGATGCCAAAGACCAGTACACTCGCGGTCATTCAGAGAGAGTGGCTTTCATAGCTAAATGGATTGCGGAAAGATATGTGTACGACGGACCACTGAGCGAAGAAGATATACAAAAGGTTTATCTGGCGGGCTTGCTCCACGATATAGGAAAAGTAGGGGTTAACGAATTAATATTGCGAAAAAAAGGAGAACTGACTGAGGAAGAATATAAGCAGCTTAAAAATCATCCCTCAATCGGAGCGGGTATTCTCAGCGGCATAAAGCAGATGCAGGATATTGTGCCAGGTGTGCTGTGTCATCATGAGCGAATGGATGGCAAAGGATACCCTAACAGCCTAATCGCTGCTGAAATCCCGCTGTTAGGAAAAATTGTTGGCATGGCGGACAGCTTTGACGCTATGACATCCGAAAGAATTTACAGGAAAGCTATGTCTGTTGAGCACGCGATTCAGCAGATTAAGGATGGTTTGGGTACACAGTTTGATGAGAAAGTTGGTTTAGTATTCATAAACAGTGATGTGCATTATCTTTGGAATATTCTGCAGGGAGGATTTATTAATGGTTATAGCGATACGGATTTTACGAAATACGGCGCAATTGCCGTAGGAGCGTTAGTCAGATGAGAATCAAAACTCAGGATTATAACAATGTAACTGTCATGGAATTACAAGGCGAGCTTGATGGCGATTTTGTAGAGATGTTCCAGAATTCAATTAACAGCATTATTGCTGCCTGTAAATCCGGAATCGTTCTCGATATGAGCGGTGTAGGTTTTATTGACAGCCAGGGCCTGGGACAATTGCTCTGGGCGACGAGATTACTGTCATCAGAACAACTGCCAGCTTAAACTGGCTGGCCTCGATGCAAATTGTATGAAAATTCTTGATATAACGCGCCTTGCCAATGAGTTTGACCATTATGAGGAATTAGTTCAGGCGGTAAAAAGTTTTGCGTAAAAATAATGTGCCGTTTTCACTGAAATTTCAGGAAAACCGCGGAAAGAAAAAAAATGGGACGAATAGCAGTAGAACATAAAACTCAGCTTGGGCAATTGCTTATTGCTCACGGTGTGGTTACTGCTGAACAGATAGAAAATGCCCTTGCCGAACAGGCCAGCAAGGGACACCGTAAACTGCTCGGTGAACTTCTGGTTGAAATGGGGTATTGTACCGAAAATCAGATTGCCGAGGCCTTGGCGGAAGTTTATGGGGTGCCCTATGCCCAGATTAGTCCTAAAATATGCGATGCGAAAGCCCTTGAGGTTTTGCCCAGAGAATTTCTTGAAAAACATCAGGTTCTTCCGCTGTTCAAGGTCAATAATACACTCACTGTTGCCGTAAGCGAGCCGACAAATGTTTTTTTAATAGATGAGATAGAACGCGTAAGCGGGTGCAAAGTCCAGGTTGTTTGCGCAACAGCCAAGGACATAAAAGCTACTCTCCAGACATATTTACCTGCCGCTAATGTTTTTGTTATCGACGATATTATTGATGACGGCAGCCTTGATGATTTTACGCTGATAGAAAATATCGCCGAAGACATAAGTAATCTTGAAGAGATTGCGGGGCAGTCCCCGGTTGTAAAACTCGTCAATTATCTGCTTTATAATGCCGTGCGCGAAAACGCCAGTGATATTCATATAGAGCCGGGCGACAAAAAACTGCGTGTCAGGTACAGAGTTGACGGCAGAATGTACGAAAAGATGAGACCGCCTTACCAGATGCATGCCGCCCTTGTTTCAAGAATCAAAATTATGGCCGAACTTGATATTGCACAGCGGCGGCTGCCGCAGGATGGAAGCATACACGTCTTGATGGAAGGCAGAGCTATTGATTTGCGTGTTTCTGTTATGCCCGCCACTTTTGGCGAAAAAGTTGTGATAAGAATTATAAATCCGCAAAAAATAATTTTCAATCTTGAGTCGCTTGGATTCTCTTACGGCAATCTTCAATCGTTCAGAGAAATTATACATTCTCCCGATGGCATAATCCTGGTTACTGGGCCAACCGGCTCGGGAAAGAACACAACACTTTACGCCACCTTGACCGAATTAAACAGCGATGAGGTAAATATCTGCACCGTTGAAGACCCGGTGGAATGCAATATGCCGGATATTAATCAGTTTCAGGTTAATACTATCGCAGGATTTGAATTTTCTACTGCTCTGAGAAGCCTGCTCAGGCAGGACCCAGATATAGTTATGGTCGGTGAAATCCGCGACCAGGACACCGCCAATATCGCGGTTCAGGCGGCACTGACAGGCCATCTGGTGCTTTCGACGCTGCATACCAATGACGCACCGGGAGCGGTAACGCGACTGATGGATTTGAATGTTGCTCCTTATCTGGTCAGCGCTTCGCTGATCGGCGTTCTGGCTCAGCGGCTGGTGCGTAAAGTCTGCCCGAATTGTAAATCTGAATATGAACCGCCTTGCAGCTAAGGTAAATAGCAGAAAAAATCGGGGGGCAGATTAATAAATTTTATCACGGCACAGGTTGTAAAAAGTGCCGAAATACGGGATACACCGGCCGAATTGCTATTCACGAGTTATTTGTGCCTAATGATGAAATTATCGAAATGATAAGCGAAAAAGCGAGCACTGAAAAAACTTACGCGATAAGGCCATCGAAAATGGCATGGTTTCTTTATTGTCGGATGGCGTTGAAAAAGTCAAAGCAGGTATCGTTTCTATCGAGGAAGTATTGAGAACCGCCCAGGCTGATTTATAGCCTTGGACAAATATAGAGGTGTATAAATGGCCCCATTTGCGACAAAAACAGTTACTAAAGATATTTCTATGAAACAACCTGATAGGGGAAAAACTGCAAATTTCCCTAACAATGTTAAACCTGTTTCAAGCAATCCGGGAATTTATACCGCTAAAGTGAAGCAGGCCGATTTAATATTATTCACCACACAGTTGTCGGTTATGCTCGATAGCGGCGTCGCGCTAAGCGATGCTCTTGACTCTATTGCCGAATCGCGCATGACAACAAAGCAGGGCGTTTCAGTTTTGTCCGAAATTATCAATAATGTTGCCGACTCGGTCAAAAATGGTGAAAGCTTTTCAAAGGCGCTGGCCTCTTTCCCAAGAGTTTTTGGCACTATGTTTGTCAGCATGGTCAAAGCTTCGGAAATGTCCGGCAGAATGTCAGATATGCTCAACATTCTTAGCGGCTATCTGAACTTCGAATACGAAACGCGAAAGAAAGTTAAAAGCGCCTTGACATACCCCATAATAATGGCGGTGATGGCCGTTGTCGCTGTCGCTGTAATGATGCTTTTCGTTTTACCGAGATTTATCAAAATCTACGAATCCAGGGAAGTCGCTTTACCTGCTCTGACCCAGGCTTTGGTTAACCTCAGCAGGTTTCTCGGTGATGCAAAGTCAATGACTGTTGCGATGACAATACTTATGGTTATCGCGATGGTTGTATATTCATGGATGGGGTCGTCAAATGGGCGAAAAGTGATAGACCTTATCAAAATACGCCTGCCGGTTGTTGGAACTATGTTTATTGATTTGGTGATTACGCGCAGCATGCGAATCATGTCAACAATGCTAAATACCGGCGTAAGCATCCTCGATACCATCGAGGTAATACAAAACTCCACCGACAATTATTACTTTAAAAGTCTCTGGGCCGAAGTGGACAAAAAAATTCGCGACGGTCTTCAGTTGTCTGAGGCTATTCGTGTTTCCTCAAATCGTAACTTAATCGCTCCCGGAATCCTGCAGATGTTTAAGGCCGGTGAAAAGGGCGGTAAACTCGGCGATGTCAGTGATAAGATTTCAATTTTTTATGAAAAAAAACTCGAAGGCTCGATTAAAAGTGTTATGACTCTCATCGAACCGCTGATGATAACAGCCCTCGGTACTATCATCGGAACTATTGCCATTGCCATGCTCATGCCTGTATTTAAAATTTCAAGCGTAGTCTCTCATTAAATCCGCCCCATAAATTATTTAATTCAGGCTATTAAATTTACCTGTTATTGATAAAGGGGTCGCTCCAAGAGCGACCCCTTTATACTTTCACAAACTTTTGACAAAGTGATTTATGGCATCAACTCAATAGTCTATGCCCTGAACGTAAGTCCTAATTGCGCTGTTGTTGGGATCAACCGCGTATGGCCGCATCATCTCATTGTCCTCGTGGTCAACTATGTGGCAGTGCCAGACGTACCCGTACCCGAGCGCAAATGGGTCGAACTGGAAATTCAAGTCAGTTGCAGTTATGTCTTTGTCCTGTGGGGCAAAGCGAGCCACAAACCGCGTGACCATTCCAGGCGGACACTGCATAGTGTCCTTCCAGCCAGCCTCGTTGGTCGCCGGCGGGATTGGCAGACCTGTCAGGAACGCCGTTATATCCGGATTGCCTCCTAAAGCGTTCGGATTACCCGTGTTGTAGTCCAGAGGCGGGCCGAATCCGGGGATGTACTTGCCAGGCGCATACGGCAGACCGGTGGCGGGGTCGATGATGGTAGTCGACCCTAGGAACGCCCCGTTATACGCCGCGGTGTAGTTCTTAACATTAAACGTCTGCCGGTTCAGGAGCTGGCACTGCACCAGGTGGGTATGCATCGGGTGCGTGTCGGCAGTGAGATTGATTATCTCCCAGACCTCGGTGGTGCCTTCTTGCGGAAGTTCGGAGTAATAGGTTGTGATCCCATTGAGTGGAATCGGCGTGAAGTCCGCGCGTAACGCCGCCGTCTGACTGCTCGCCGCTCCACTTGGTATTGTTGACCAGTATCTCCAGCGGTCCGCCTGGATACTTGACCCCGCCTACCTTGACCGCCATCCCCATGACCTCGTTGAGCGTCATTTGCCGGTTATTTGCTACCGTCACATTCGCGCCCAGTGTGCCGGCGGGGAAGTTGACCAGCGGTTTGATTGTCTGCGTTCCGGTCCTGATTGGCGCCAGCGTAGCCGGGTTGTAACCAGTATCCGCACCCACCGCCGGTATAACGCGGAACTGCATGATCTTGCCCGTGGTGTTTCCGTTGACAGGGGCTCCCCCGGGATATGGAGCTTTGGCCGTGTTGCGCAGAAGCAGGGTCTGGCCCTGGCGTCCGGTAAAGTCAACGATGATATCAGCACGTTCGCCAGGCAGAAGCACCAGCTTCTGTTTAAGGGCCGGATCAATCTTGACAGGCGTATTAAGGTAACCGCCGTCGGTACCGATCTGCCAAATGGGCGGGCCCATGATACCCGTTGCCTGGTTTATCAGGAACAACTCATATGGCCGGGCGTTCGAACCGTTAATGATCAAGAATCGGTATCGCTTGGCCTGAACGCTCAGGAACGGCCATACCTTGCCGTTCACACAAATAGTGTCGCCTAAGAACTCCGGAATCCAGTACGGATGCTCGGGATTGATGCCGATATTCGGGAAGAAGAGCTGACCATTGATGTCGAACATGCGGTCCTGGATTACCAGCGGGATGAGCAGATCAGTACCCAATCCCACAGATGTAAGCCCTGCAGGCAATGTCAGGTTTGGGTCTACGATGACATAGCCGCCCGCCAGCCCGCAGTAAACATTGATTCGTGTGCCGCCAAGGAGGTGATCGTGAAACCATACAGGTGCAGCCTCCTGGAAGTTGGGATAACGATAGACGCACTCATTGCCATCAGCCGGCACGTTAGGATGGGTATAGTACCCATGGCCGTGATAAACACCATCACTGGTAAACCATGCGTCCGGGCCGCCATCAAGTGTCGGAGGTACATATCCGCCGTGCAGATGCGGAACTGCGGGAATTGGCCCGGCGTAGTGCTGGTCGCAGCCCATCGTCGGGAGCATCATCGGCATTATCATGTGATTACACATGTTCTCTTCTCCATTTAGCGGGTCAGCCCAGTGAAGCGTCTGGTCGGTAGCACCATCGATTGTTTCTTTCCACAGTGATACGTTAGTCGTGGCGGTATTGCCCAAATCGTTGACGAATCTGATTTGCGTTGGGACATTGCGAGTTGCCACGATAACAGGGCCGGTGTAGGTACCGCGAGTAGTTGCGGGGGGCGTCGGCCCGTTGATGTACCCAAAGACCCAGGTTCCCATATATGTACCCGGTCCCGTCGCAGGGACAAAAGTGGACGGCATTACGTTGGCCTTGAACTCGCGCATGTGTAGTTCTATTTCGCCGCCGCCAGCGACAATGGTATCAATAGGGCCTCCCGCCAAGCTGAGCGTTGGCAGCGGATCCACAAATTGTGGAATCGCATTGCCAGCCAATGGGGTCTGCACCGCCTGTGTTTGTACTGTGATGCCGATAAGCACTAACGCGACAAATAACACTGCTCTTAAATTATCATTCTTCATACATTTTCTCCTTTTACTTGAATACCAACATTTCTGTAAAACCAAAACTTTTATATAAAACAATGAATTAACTTCATTGATGTTATCTATCCTAATTTCAACTGAAGGTAAAACAAATAGGGAAATTCCTTAATCTTGATTAGATACTCTCCTAAGGGTTATCTTTATAATGTACCTTCGTTAAAGATTAGAATTCTATTCAAAAATTCCTTGTCCACGCGTACAACCCTGTCAAATGTTTTCATAAATAAAATGATTTGAAAATTCATCAAATCGGTGTAAACTGTCCGATTGTATAAAAAGGATTTAATATAATTTTACAGGATATACGAAATGACAGATTTTCAAATAGAACCGGCTCAAAGAATTACCCGGCTGCCGCCGTACCTTTTTGCAAGGTTAAATGCTCTAAAATTGGCAAAACGTCAGGCTGGTGCCGATATTATCGATTTGGCGATGGGCAATCCTACCGACCCTGCCCCGAAAATTGTGGTAGATAAACTTTGCGAAGCTGCCAGAGACCCCAGAAACCATCGTTATAGCGCCTCCAAGGGCATTCTTAATCTTCGTAAAGAAGTAGCTAAAAAATACGCACGCAAATGGAATGTCGAACTGGATCCCAATACCGAGGTGCTGGCTTGTCTCGGCTCAAAAGAGGGCTTCAGTCATATATGTCTGGCTATGCTTGGCCCAGGCGATACGGCTATTGTTCCCGACCCGGCCTTTCCAATCCATAATTATGGGGTTGTTTTGGCCGGCAGCAAACGTAATAACAGTTCCTCTCGGAAATGACGAGAAGTTTCTTAAAACTATCGCAAACGTTTGCGAACATATTTTCCCAAAGCCCAAATTGCTCATCCTTAATTACCCGCACAATCCAACCGCGATGACTGTCGATAGCGGTTTTTTTGAGCCGGTGGTCGAGCTGGCAAAGCGTTTTGGTATCGCCATTATACATGATTTTGCTTACGGAGAAACCTGCTTTGACGGTTATGAGGCGCCAAGTTTTCTCTCCGTCAAAGGCGCGTAAAGATGTCGGCGTTGAATTTATTACTATGAGCAAGCCCTATAATATGGCAGGTTTCAGGGTCGGATTTGCCGCTGGAAATAAAAAAATGATTGAATACCTCGCTACGGTTAAAGGTTATTATGATTACGGTATCTTCCAGGCGGTTCAAATTGCCAGCATAATAGCCCTTCGCCATTGTGAAGCTGATATGATTGCTCAAAATAAGATTTATCAGGCCAGACGCGATGTACTCTGCAAAGGCCTTGCGAAAATCGGCTGGGAAGTCGAAAAACCACGCGCATCAATGTTTGTCTGGGCAAAAATACCAAAAGAGCATCTCAAAGGCAAAGGAACTATTGAATATGCTATGGATTTGATGGAATATGCCGAAGTTTCCCTCTCTCCGGGAAGGGCTTTTGGCGAAAACGGCGAAGGGTATGTCCGAGTAGCGCTTGTCGAGAATGAACTGAGGCTTAAGCAGGCTATCAGGAATATAAGCCGTTTTGTTCAGGATAGACCTATAAGAAAAATAGCCAGAAAACCATAATACTCGTATCGGATAGAGCAATTCGCAAAGTGAAATTTTGCCGAAAATTATAGAATAATTAGGGCATAGATTGTTCTTAATAGGCTGTTTTTTGAAAAAACTCAATATATTTATCGCCCTATAATATAGGATGATAAGTGCTTTTTAACGGTGTTTTGCCGTGTTTTTTTTAATGCGGCGGGATTTGTAATTTTGCATCGCGAAATTTTTTTTAAAAATCTTAAAAAAGCACTTGACATTTGAATATAAATATGGTTTAATACGCATATCAGCTTGGGGGCTGAAAAGAAAACTCACAGTAGGAAGTTTAGATCTGTTTATTTTTCGACAAGGCTTTTTGCTTCTTTTGTAACTTTTTGCTGGATGTGTGATGAATTAATTGCTTGGGGTAAAGAAAGCTCAGAGATAGTGTTTCTGCATGTTTCGCATTCGGGAAAAGTGCGGGATGTGCAGAAACAATCTAAAGGCAGTGATGCCGCCGTTGTTTGATAGGGGCGGAGGAAGACTCATTAAGCAGGAAACTCAAATAATAATATTGCGGTGATGGTCTGCGCATGGCAGTGGGCTTGAGCGTGCTTATGGGTCATTAAATGAAGGCATTAAGGTTTATGATTAACAGGGCAAAAAATATTCTTTTTGTGTTGTTAACTGCGGCTCTGTCTTTTGTTATGGCATGTGTAACTGAGCAGGGCGGCTGTTAAACACAAAAACAGTAATGAAATTGAGTTTTGGGGCTAAGAGTAATTAATGCGAACTGTAAAGGAATTACGTGGAAAGGATTTATTTTAAGGAGATACAAAATGCGGAGATTAGTGGGTTTGCTGATTATGACAATTCTTGTTGGTAGTGCTGTTGCGACTCCTGTACCGGTTGGCGGGACGCTTCAGGCTGCCCATACTGAAACTTTTAACCTTGGTGCAAGTGGAACTGCTGATGTTGTGTGTAATGTTTATGGATACGCTTCCGGTGATTTTGCCGGCAGGTATGTGTACACCTATCAAATAAATAATCACTCAACTATTGGAATCAGTTTCTTTTCTGTTGAGTTGAAAAGCGGAGCTAATGTCGATTCTTTAAGTGATGCCGGCGGCGGAGTGAATTCCGCTTACTGGGGCGTTGTTAATACTATGATTAGCGCAAACGGGTCGTTCACCAGTCCTATTGCGTATAACGCGAGCTCTGCGGTTCTGTGGTTTGCAAGTAATTACAGCTACACTTACGGTAGTGGCGGATTGTTTGGTTTTGATTCCATTGGAATTCCGAATTATGCGGGTGTGACTGCGAGCACTGGTCCGACTCACTTAAGTGGATTACTTACACCGGTGCCGGAGCCTGCAACAATTTCACTGCTTGCGGCAGGAGGCCTGGCTGCGCTGATTCGCAGACGAAAAAAGGTCTGAAAAATATATTTTTTAAGGGTGATGAAAGAAAACTTGTCTTTAGCTAAAAGACTTGAAATGGAATGTTTTTAGCTTTTTGAAAGGTGGTTGGAAAATGAGGATGATATTGCTGAGTGTGTTGATTGCCGCTGCTTTTATGATAAACGACGCGACCGCGACGACAACGGAGCTTTTGCCGTATAGCTCCCATTATCAGGGTGTTTCGCATTATTCTGTTCCGACAGCTGCGGGTAATATAAGCGGACGAATTGATTTTGCTGTTTATGATACCGTTGCAAATCCCGATGAATTTGTTGGTACAGACGGCTTTGATGCTCCTGGTACGGGCAGGTTTGTTTATGCTTATCAGATATTCTCAGATAATATAAGCACTAATCCGGTTGAGTATTTTGCGATATTCGGTCTTAACAACGAGGCGGTTGCTTCCGGTGCGAATATTGGTGCGCATGACGACGGCACCGGCTCGTCCGTAAGCCCGAAAGATAACTATCTTAATCCCTCATCTACAAGGGCGGTATGGGAATTTGAGAATGGCGCATTAATTGCCGAAGGCTCTTCGTGGTTCTTGCTGCTGAGAAGCGATTATGATTGGGTTGTAGGCGCCTATACATTGGAAAAAACCCCTGATGATGAAGCACCTGTACCTAATCCTGAGCCTGCTACTATGGCGCTGATGGGCTTGGGAAGTTCGGTTTTGTTATTTCGGCGCAGAAAATCTCGGGATTATTCTGCCAATACCAGTCCATCTAACGGGGTAGAAAACTCAAACACAGTACCAAGTGCAAAAAGTGAAACTCTGACTCAACAGAAGAAATAATACTTATTGCTCATTCGACGTATGGGGCAATACGCCGAAGATGTGGTCTGTTAAGAGTAAATTAAGATGGTTTGTGTTACTGATATTATTGCTTGGTAGTAACACAGGGGTATGAAAAATATGAGTTTTAATGGGTAATTGTACCTGGAGGGTAATGCGGTGAAAAGTAAAAAGGGATTATTTGTCGAACGGCAAAGCCTGATTTTTGCGGCGGCTATTCTTGTCATAGGATTATCTGTCACAAATTATTGCACAGCGGGTAATATCGCTGTTTTAGTTCAGCAAACACCAGCTAATGGCGGCTCGGTTACTCCGGGTATAGGAGTTCACGAAATTGGGACTAATAGCCAGATTGCCTTGACCGCTGTTCCAAAACCAGGCTATCAGTTTGTTTACTGGCTCGGCGACGTGGCGGACCCGACGGCCAATAATACGACCGCTTATGCGGACAATCCTAAGATTATAATAGCGGTATTCGCGGGTGCAATATGACTACCTTGAAGCGTCAGATTTGATAACCAGCCAGCCAAGTGGTGGTCTGATTCCAAGTCCTGGTTATGCCGGCGGGGGAGCTTTGGGTGGCGGCGGTGGTGGTGATAGTGGTAGCGGCGGCGGGGGACAAAATATTCCCGAAATCCCTACAGACGATGATTTTCCTGTCCCTGTTCCGGAGCCGGCTACTGCGCTCATTTTGATTCTGGGTGGTTTCATTGCCGCTCGGGGCAGAGACAAAAAGTAATTATTGTAATATTTCATGGGATATACCGAAAGATGGTTTGTAACTTGTAAAATTTGAAATTATCCTCCCCAGAGCCATAATGTATTTATGGCAAAACTCATAGAAAAGCTGGATGGCTGCCCCGCCTTCCAGCTTTTCGATTTTTAACGCTCGTTTATCTTTTCATTCTTTTTTTTGGAAACCCGCCCCGTACCTTTGGCTTTATCACTTTTCCCCAGGATTGTGTTGACTTCATCTTCATTTTTGGCGGGCCATTTGCCTTCTGACTGAAGTTGTTTTAATTTGTCAATGTTGCTTATATTGACTATTGTTCTGCATCGCGGAAATTTATTGCAGCCAAGGAACGGCCCCTTTTTGCTTTGGCGAATTACCAGTTCTCCGCTTTTGCATTTGTAGCATTTTATACCTGTTGGTTCGGCAGGGGGCTTAGGCGGCATTATGTTCCCTTGCTTATCTATGCGAACTATCGTTTTACAATTCGGGTAATCTGAACAGCCCAAAAATGTGCCGAACCTGCCCCTTTTTTCAAGCATAGGCTTGCCGCAATTGGGACATTTATGTTCACTTACTTTGTCCTGGCTTATTTTCCCTTCCTTATCGCACGGACTGGCGAATTTGCACTCCGGGTAACCCGAACAGCTTAAAAATTTCCCGTTTTTGCCAAACCTGTAAACCAAACTCTTGCCGCATTTCGGACACTTATACTCGCTCGGTGTCAGCTCCGCTTTGGCGTGCTTCATCTCTTCAGATGCCTTATCAAGGTTTTCTTTGAACGGTCCGTAAAATTCCTCCAGAACTTTTATCCAGTCGAGATGCTGCTCCTCAATTTTATCGAGCTGCTCTTCCATGTGACGCGTAAATGCGACATCCATTACCCTTGGAAAATACTCATTGAGCTTATCGGTTACTATCTCCCCTAAGTCGGTGGCGTATAACTTTTTATCTCTTTGCTCGACATAACCGCGGTCCTGTATCGTGCTTATTATCGAAGCGTAAGTGCTTGGTCGCCCGATGCCTTCTTTTTCCAGTGCCTTTACAAGCGATGCCTCGTTGTATCGAGCAGGGGGCTTGGTAAAATGCTGCTCCGCGTGCATATCCACAACTCCCAGAGGTTGTCCGACTTTCATCGAAGGCAGCTCCTGTTGTTCTGAAGATGTGAACCAAACCTTCGTAAAGCCGTCGAATATCATCGCTCTGCCGCTTGTTCGATACCAGCATCGCCCGATTGTTGTCTCTGCTGATATATTAACATTCGTAACATTCCATCTTGCCGCGGACATCTGGCACGCTATGAATCGCCGCCATATCAAATCGTAAAGCTTATACTGTTCATCGCTCAAAAACGATTTTATATCCGCCGGCGTCAGGTCAGGGTCTGTAACGCGAATCGCCTCGTGAGCCTCCTGAGCATGCTGCTTCGATGCGTAAAAATTGGCGCTTTCAGGGAGATACTGCCCTCCGAAATTTTTCTCGATGTAACTGCGTGCCTCTGTTAACGCCTCCGAAGAAAGATGCGTGCTGTCAGTTCTCATATAGGTAATCAAGCCCAGGGAACCCATCGACCCAAGGTCCACACCTTCATACAATTCCTGAGCGATTTTCATCGTTCTCTTTGTTGAAAATCCCAGCCGGTTCGCGGCGGCCTGCTGCAATGTGGACGTTATAAACGGCGGCAGAGGGCGCGACGATGATTCTTTTGTTTCAAGGCCGGCTATCTTAAATTCCGCGCCATTTAACGCGTTATAGACTCGCTCGGCCTGTTCCTTGTTCGACGCCTCGAATTTCTCATCTCCGATTTTACTTAGTTCCGCTTTGAAGCTGTTATGCTCCGACAGCCATTTATTCTGTTCAGAAATTGTAGGTCCGCCTTCGTTGCTGTTCTTGCAAACCATAAAGCCAGCCCACTGTTGAATATAATTGGCTTGCACGTCGGTTGTGAATACCCCCGGTACCAACCAGTATTCAACGGGCTTGAAATTGCGTATTTCTCTTTCACGTTCTACTACTAATTTTACTGTTACAGATTGCACTCTGCCCGCGGACAAGCCCTTGGTAACTTTCTTCCACAATAGCGGGCTTATCTGGTAGCCTACAATTCTGTCGAGGATTCGTCTGGCCTGCTGAGCGTAAACCTTGTCAATATCGAGTTTGCCCGGCTCAGAAAATGCCTTCTCTATTGCCTGTTTTGTTATTGCGTTGAAAATCACGCGATAAATTTTTTCTTCAGGCACGCCCAGTATCTCGGCGAGATGCCACGCGATTGCCTCGCCCTCCCGGTCAAGGTCAGTCGCCAAAAAAAGCCTGTCACAATTTTTCGCCGCAGCCTTGAGACTTGTTACCACACGCTTCTTGCCTGGCATTATCTCATAAGTTGGCGCAAAGTTGTTTTCAATGTCAACGTTTAGCCCTTTGGAGGGCAGGTCGCGTATATGACCCATTGACGCCATTACTTCAAACGCCGAGCCGAGATACTTATTTATCGTTTTCGACTTTGCAGGCGATTCTACTATTACCAGCGATTTTTTCGATGAGGATTTTGCCATAATTAATTTTCAGCCGCTGTTATTATCGGCCATTATCAAAATAAAATTTAACAACAAAGATTTGACAAATACAGGCTCACTTGCAAAATGTCAAGGAAAAACAAGTCCTCTTTCATCTTCAGAAAAAACATCCCTGCTTTAATAGCCTCTGCGACGCTCCTTGGCCGTCTGAAGGGTGCATCTGCCGTTTGTAGGTAGAAATAGACACCCCATTGTCATTGCGAGGCCTGCGAAGCAGGCCGTGGAAATCTATTATGCTGATTGGGCTATGAGATTGCTTCGCTTCGCTCGCAATGACAAAAAATGGATTTACCTACAAACGGCAGATGCACCCCCGTCTGAATTCCATTTATAAATCTTTTTGACAATTTTCGACTATTTGCTATAATCTAAATGGTTTTTAGAATTGACTTTATAATCGAAAGGGAAAGCCATGGTACCCGGTAATATGGTGCACATAGTAATATTTACAATTCTTATGGGTATAACTCTTTTGGGTGCAGGCTGTGCCACACAGCAGCAGGCGGTCGATTTGTATGTTAACGCCGTCAGGGACAGGGAACTTAACGAAAACGACAAAGCCATCGAAGACCTTAACGCCGCTATCGACATAAACAAAAAATTTTCACTGGCATATTCGATGAGGGGCGAAGTCTATCAGGATATGAAAAAATATGAACAGAGCGCCGTCTCTTATGAGAAGGCAACGGAGTTCAATCCCTGGTCTTTCAAAGACTTTCTCGGGCTCGGCAAAGCATATCAGGCTATGGGCAAATTCCAGCAGGCGGCTAATGCTTATAATAGGGCCTGCGAGCTTGAACCAGCCAATTTTGACGCGCATATCAATGCCGCCAAATGCTATTCCGAAATCAAGGACTACAACACTGCCGTAACCTATGGGAAGCAGGCCGAACAGATTGAACCTGATTCGGCGGAACTCCCCAAACTTTTCGGCGATATTTACGAGGCTCAGAAAGACCATAATCAGGCCATCACTTATTACAAACGCGCCCTTGAGCTTGAACACAATAACACCGCGACTATGATGGCGCTGGCCGTTGTTTACCTCCGTCAGGGCAGCAATGAACCCGCCAAAGAACTCCTCGATTCCGTCGTTCAGATTGACCCCGCCAATAACGATGCGTTTAAGTATCTTGGCTACTGCTGGTTAAAACTCAACGACATTGACCAGTCGATAAAAAACTACAGTAGAGCCATCGAGGTTAATAATAAGGATTATGATGCGATGCGAGGGCTTGGCGTTGCCTATATGCTCAAAGCCAAAAAACCCGACGGTTCCATTGATGAAACCCTCAGGGAAAAGGCCATTCAGCAGTGGCGTTCGTCTCTCGAAATTAAACCCGACCAGCCCGAAAAAAGTAAACTCCTTGCTTTGATTCAGAAATATTCAAAATCAGGCAAATAACATCTTTGCTTTTAATTTACACAAATTTCTTATGACTGAATTACACGATTACCAGGATAAAGCCCAACCCGACCAGGGCTATGTTTTTTCGTCTGTTTCCAATGCCGTCAAACTCCCCTGTATAAAAGCACACCTTATTTTCTGGTTAACAATAATTGCTGGGGTAACGCTTGATTTATGGACTAAAGCCGCCGTTTTCAAATGGCTCCATCCATCCGAAACTTTTTCCGTTATTGATAATTTTTTGCAGTTCGTTGTGGCGATTAACGATGGCGCAGCTTTCGGTCTCGCCTCCGGGCAGCGGTTTTTACTCGTTGCCGTCTCGGTTATCTCGTTGATTGCTATTATCGGTGTATTTCTCTTTGGTAAAATACAAAATAAACTCGTATATATCGCACTTGCTCTTTTTGCCGGCGGCGTCTGTGGAAACCTCTACGATAGAATTTTTAATGATGGCTTTGTACGTGATTTCATCGACGTCTATTACAAAGGCCATCACTGGCCCGCCTTCAACGTTGCAGATTCCATTCTCTGTATCGGGGTGGCTTTGCTGATTATTTCAGGTTTTTTTACTGAGAAGCTTTCCCAAAAACATGCTCCGCAACATAAATAGGCGCATCTGACACCACCCCAAGTGCTATCGCGTCCGATGGCCGTGAATCTATCTCGTAAGTATGCTCATTCGCCGTAAGATAAATCTTCGCGAAAAAAGTATGGTTGCGAAGGTCATTTACCACAATTTTATTTATTTTAGCCCCAAGACTCCTGATTATGCTGTCCAGTAAATCGTGCGTCATCGGTCGCGGCGACTTGATGCCCTTTAAACGCCGGTCTATCGCGAAAACCTCAACTATCCCTATAACAATAGGAAAACTCCGCTCACCGTAACGCTCTTTCAGCACTATCAGTTGCTGGTCGGATGTTTCATTTATAACTATTCGTGATAATTCAACTTCCACATCCATTTTTCACCAACCTTTCATTGAAAATCAGCCGCTAAGTTCTGAAAGATGCTTTTCGATTGTAGCTATCTGCTCATTAAGTTCCGCTAATTTTGCCTTTGTCTGCTCCACAACTTCACTCTTGGCTCTCTTGATAAAATTCTCATTATTCAGTTTTGCCTCTATGCTTTTTTTGGCGTTTTCCACCTGGAGTTTTTGCTTTTCAAGCCGATACCGCTCCGCCTTGATGTCTATTACGTTATGAACGTAAAGCTGTATCTGCTCAACAATCGCCGCTGCCGCGTTTTCAGGCTTTTCAATATTCGCTCCCGCCGTAAATTCACTCAGCCCGGCCAATTGACTGATAAGATGCGAATTGGCGTTAAGCGCCTCCGCCGTCTCATTTGCCGCGTTGACTGAAACTGCCAGTTTTTCCGCCGGCATCTTATTGTACTTGCTGCGAATATCGCGTATGCTGTGGACTATCGCCTGTATTTGGCTGATTTGCTTTTCAATACTTTCATTTTTCAGAAAATCCGCCGAAGCAGGCCACTGCGAAACCACAATCGCTTTTGCCGGCGACGCCTTTACCAGACCTCTTAACTCTCTTATTGGCGTAATCTCGTTAAGCTTCTGAAATATGCCCTCCGTAATGAACGGCACAAACGGATGAAGCATTCGTAAAATCTGGTCAAGCACAAACGCCAGAACATTCTGAGCGATAGGTTTCTGCTTTTCGTCTCTTATCCGCGGTTTTGCCCACTCCACGTACCAGTCGCAGAAATCATTCCAGAAAAATTTATAAATCTGTACCAGCGGCTCGCTGATTTTGAACTCATCTATGGACTTGGTAACATCGGCGATAGTTTGCGCCAGCCGGGAAAGAATCCACCTGTCTGTTATATCAAGTTTGTCCTTATCGAATTTCTCCGGCTCAATGCCATCAAGGTTCATCATCGCGAATCGCGACGCGTTCCACAGCTTGTTGCAGAAATTTCTGCCTATATCGAACTTCTCGCTTATGTTTCTGCCTTTGTCGTCCTTCGCCACCGGCATCCGCATATCCTGGCTTTCAGTGGTCATCATCGCCAGGCTGAATCGCATCGCGTCCGCGCCGTAAGTCTCGATAATATCCAGCGGGTCAATGCCGTTGCCCTTGCTTTTCGACATCGTTTCGCCTTTACCGTCCAGAATCTTGCCGTGAATAAAAACGTCCGTAAATGGTATCCTGCCGGTATTATGCAGCCCCATCATCACCATTCGCGAAACCCACAGTGTAATAATATCGCGTGATGTAACCAGCGTATTTGTCGGGTAATAAAATTTCAATTCCTCCGTCTGTTCAGGCCAGCCCATCGTGCTGTGTGGCCACAAGGCAGAACTAAACCACGTATCCAAAACGTCGGCGTCCTGTACCAGCTTTCCAGAACCGCACTTCTCGCATTTTACCGGGTCTTCAATTCCGGTATTGATTTGTCCGCATTCCTGACAATACCACACCGGTATCCGATGTCCCCACCAGAGCTGCCTGCTTATGCACCAGTCGCGAATTCCGTACAGCCAATCGAGATAACTCCTCTTGTACCGCTCAGGATGGAATTTTATTTCATTGCTTTCCACAGCCTCAATAGCCTTTCTCGCCAGCGGCTCAACCTTGACAAACCACTGGTCGGAAAGATAAGGCTCAATCACAACACCGCTTCGGTCGCTGTGGCCAACCTCCTGCTCTCTCGGCTCGATTTTCTCAACCAGCCCCATCGCCTCCAAATCCGCCACAACAGCCTTTCTGGCCTCATATCGGTCAAGGCCTTTGTATTTCCCGCCGTTCTCGTTAATCTTCGCGTCCGGTGTCAGAATATTTATCATCGCAAGATTGTGCCTCAGCCCGATTTCATAGTCGTTCGGGTCGTGGGCAGGGGTAACTTTCAAAAACCCTGTTCCCTCGCCGAGCTTTACATAATCGTCCGCGATAATCGGAATCTTCCTGTCCGTTAAAGGCAGTATAAGCATTTTATCGATGAGTTCCTTCGCTCGCGGCTCCTTGGGATTTACAGCCACCGCTGTATCGCCCAGCATGGTCTCAGGCCTAGTCGTCGCTACCGTTATATGCCCTTTCCCGTCCGCAAACGGGTATCTGATATAATAAAAATTGCCCGCTACCGTCTTATGCACAACCTCGTCATCCGCTACCGCGGTCTGCAGCGCCGGGTCCCAGTTCACAAGGCGTTTGCCGCGATAAATAAGACCTTCTTTAAACAGATTAACGAATGTATGCCGCACCGCCTTGGCGCACATTTCGTCCAGCGTAAAGCGTGTGCGCTGCCAGTCGCAGCTTACCCCCATTCCCTTGAGCTGCTCGAGTATCCTGTTGCCGTATTCGTTTCGCCATTTCCATATCATTCCAACAAGCGTTTCTCTGCCGATTTGATGACGCGTCCGCCCGCTCTCCTGGAACGCCCTTTTCTCCACCACAGATTGCGTCGCGATACCCGCGTGGTCTGTTCCCGGCATCCACAGCGTATTAAAACCCTGCATCCTCTTTGTCCGAATCAATATGTCCTGCAGCGTATTATTCAGCGCATGACCCATGTGCAAAGCCCCTGTGATGTTTGGCGGCGGTATTACTATCGTATAGCTCCTGGCCTGCCTTCCGCCGCGTGCCGGCGGCTCCGTGTGAAAATATCCGCCTGAAAACCAGATTTCGTTCGCCGCCTGCTCTATCATCTTTGGTTCATAAACCTTTGAAAGCTCTTGCGTCATTGTGCCTTCCGAAAATTATTCAAAAATAAAAAAAAGCTGAATCATCCAAATATTACAGCCGTTTAATTCTAATAAACCCCCGCCTTAATGTAAAGGATTTGCTTTCCCGCCAATATGCAGTTTAACTCCGAAGCCTGCTTTGAATTAATTAAAAACCTATACTACTTGTGTGCTTTCAATTGCAGAAGACTTAAAGACGGTAGAGAATGATTGTATAAATTAAAATATCTCCGCGTTCTGCGTGAACCCCGTGGTAAAACAGACTATTTTATTTTCAGGCAATCCGACATAAAGCAGCATTTTACGTACGGGCATTTGCCCTTTGATGTGGCGTAACACTGTGGATAACCTTCAGCACTTTGTATGGCGTGAATTAAATCCGTCTTCTGCATCTTTTCGCCGTTTATGCCTAAACCTTTGGCTTTTTTCTGTATATCTGCAAGTTTCATTTTTTGACCTCGCTGATTTAAAAGTTAATATTTTTATGCTCTTATTTAAACCTTACTTTCACACCAGTATTTTCTTCAACTATCAAAATTAGTCAATACAAAAAACAATATCAAACCTCAAAATTTTTATTTTAATGTTTTTATTAGCCGAAACAACCAAATATCTTGCCTATCTTAACAACTAACGCCCCATAATATGTCATTTTACAGTATTTCCCGCCAAGGCGCAAAGACGTCAGGAAATTTTTCTGATTACACCGATGAAAAAAAGTGAAGCGTATTTCGTGAAGCGTCAAAATATGAACGACAAGAGACGAACGACGCTCTTTCAATCTAAAATCGGCAATCCAAAATCTAAAATTAAATGCAGCCTCGGCGGTTATTTTTTTCATTCGATGTTCGATGTTGAAAGTTAGACATACCTGCTCTACGCCCAGCCTTCCGCTACAAGTGCATCGTGCAATTCATCAGGATGATGGCGACAGTGATATTCCACTTTACTCGACTCCGCGTGTGCCTTGCTGTAAGGCTGCCCCTTTTCCATTTGATTCCGCTCGTGCAGTTCATGCAAAAGCACATACCCTCGCTCCTGCTCAACTATGTCGTCGTCAATCCACACCTCATTTTTAGGCACAAACTCATAAACGTGGTCATGGCCGCCGGCGGTAAAATCAATATCGAAAACGCTCCGCACGCTCCTGCCGTTGACAATCCACACCTGCACACCGTTCTCCAGCGTCTTCCACAGCCGCTCGTGAACCGCTTTGCCTTCCGGCAGGTCCTTACCGTTATTTGTCGCCCGCCTGACATCGCCCGCCCGCCGCCGCTCCTTGCGCTCCTCGCAGTCCGCCTTGGCCAGTGCCTTGTTGTAACTTTCCCCTTTTTCCATCAGTCGATGCTCAACCAAAAGATGGTCTATAAAAAATCTCCTCTCATCGTGTTCCGCCTCAGCGTCTATCCACAGTTCATTTTTCGGAATATATTTATAACGGTAATGCTGCCCGAAGTTCGTAAATTCCTCATCTATATGCCCGCGTATATACGCTCCATCGACAATCCAAACCTCCAGATTGCCGCGAGTCCCGTCTTTTTTCAGATACGGCTTCCGCACCTCCACCCCGCCGTTTTTTATTTCCGACTTATTATTTTTTCCCATATCTTTGCGACCTGAGCGGTTAATATTTTTAAACAGTGTAAATCGGTGCTAATCTGTGTCTAAGAAATTCCGTGTTAAACCGTGTCTAATTTTTATCTATTTTTCTGTTGATGGCGGCGGCGATGACTGCGGCGGAAAAACCGTTGTCGATATTTACCACCGCTACCCCTGATGCGCAACTGTTTAGCATTGTTAAAAGAGCCGCTACACCCCCAAAACTTGCGCCGTAGCCTATACTTGTGGGAACGGCTATTACGGGGCAATCGACCAGTCCTCCAACCACGCTGGCAAGGGCGCCTTCCATACCAGCTACTACAATAACGACATTGGCGTTATTGAATTTATCAATTTTTCCTAAAAGCCTGTGCAGGCCCGCCACACCGACATCGCAGACGATTTCCGCCCGCTGGCCCATAATTTCCGCTGTAACTTTGGCTTCGGCGGCCACTGGCAAATCAGCAGTTCCAGCGGTTATAATCGGTATTACACTTTGGGACAGTTTAACTTTTTGCTGCTCAAGGATAATGGCTTTGGCCTGCTGTTCATAGCGAAGGTGCGGGAATTTTTTAGTTTTGGCAATGGCTTTAAATATTTCCGGTTCGGCGCGTGTGGCCAGGACATTATTGCCCCTGGCGGCGAGGCTCGAAAAGATTTCGATTATCTGTTCCGTGGTTTTGCCCGGACAATAAATAACTTCCGGCATGCCGCAGCGAAGCTGGCGATGATGGTCAACATTGGCGAACCCCAAGTCTTCGAACGGCAGATGACGAAGTTTTTCGATGGCCTTATCGATATCGATACTGCCGTCTTTAACCTGCTGTAACAGTTTTTTAATTTGCTGAGGCTGCATTATTCAGTCACCTATACTTTAACCGTTAGCTTTTGGTTCAAGGCTCATGTCCGCGAATAGACCGGCCTTGAATTTATAATACGCCAATGAGGCTACCATAACAGCGTTATCAGTGCAATAGTGTTTCGGCGCGACAAGCAGTTTTAAAGGCGGTCTGGCCTCATCGCACATCTGTTTCATCGCCTCTCGCAAGGCGGTATTTGCCGCCACGCCGCCTCCGAGCAATACTGTTTTGGCGTTGATGCGCTCAGCGGCGATTTCCGTTTTTCGCACCAGGGCATTAACAACGGACGCCTGAAACGACGCCGCTATATCAGCGATTTCCTGCGGCGTCATTGTCTCAACCCGGCTGTGTCCCTTCATATCCTGACCCTGACAGTAATACAGGACAGAGGTCTTTATGCCGCTGAAAGAAAAATCCAGCGAATCCTTCCCCAGCATCGAGACGGGAAATTTCACCGCCTTTGAATTGCCGTTTCTGGCGGCTTTTTCTATTGAAGGCCCGCCCGGGTAGGGCAGGTTCAGGATTGATGCCACCTTGTCAAACGCCTCGCCGGCGGCATCGTCAATCGTCGAGCCGAGAAGTTTTGGTGTCAGCGGCGAATGGCAATCGTAAAGACTCGTATGCCCGCCTGAAACAATCAAAGCCACCGCGGGCAACTCAAGTGTTTCATCGGTCAATAGGGCAGACTGCATGTGAGCGTGCAAATGATTGATAGCGATTAAAGGCTTTTCCCACGCAACGGCCAGCGTTTTTGCCGCTGTAACACCGACAATCAGGGCGACCGTCAGGCCGGGCTGATTCGCGATTGCGACCGCGTCGATGTCCTTTTCGGCCATTTCCGCCTTAGCCAGTGCCTCGGCTATTACGGGGTATATTTTTTCAATATGGGCGACGATGCGATTTCAGGCACGACTCCGCCGTATTTTTCATGGAGTTTGGTCTGCGACGCTACGATAGACGAGCGGATGATTTTACCATCCGTAACCACTGCGGCGGCGGTCTCATCGCAGCTCGTCTCTATGCCCAATATATTTATGGCCCTGTCTTCTTTTTGCATAACCGCTTATATTAATTGAATTTAGAGAATATGTCAAATATTATGGGTCGATGCAAAAATTTACCCTTAAAATGACGAAAAGCTGATGATATAATAAGTTTTACTGCCAAAAATGTAAAATATGCTTGGTTTTTCAGCGGTTTTAGGTTATAATATATGTTCGAGGCAGATGTTAATTTGGGTTATCCTTTGTCAGGGGTTTATATGAAAAGTTTGGTATATTGGGTAATTTTGATTGCTTTGGTGGGCGGCGCATTATGCGTGGCTGCGCCCGAGCCCGCGATGTTACAGACCGGCGACCAGTGGACGCTGAACATAAAATACGAGAATCCTGAGCAGATAGAAATAAAACTGCCCGGCGACAAACACCCAATGCGGTTCTGGTACCTGATTGTAACCCTGACCAACAAGACCGGCCGTGATGCCGATTTTTATCCGAAATGCGAACTCATGACCGATACTTACCAAATTATCCCCGCGGGTAAATTCGTACCGGACGCCGTTTTTGAGCAGATAAAAAAACGTCATCGCGGCCAATATCCGCTTCTTGAATCCCTCGAAAAAAAAGGAAATAAAATTCTCCAGGGCGACGACAACGCCCAGGATATCGCGATTGTCTGGCATGATTTTGACCCCGCCGCAAAGGGAATAAAATTGTTCCTTTCCGGCTTGAGCAATGAAACCGCCGTTATAGATAGCCCGCTCGCCAAAGACCAGGCAGGAAATCCGGAAAAGATTTATCTCAGAAAGACCCTCGAACTAAATTATTCTCTCGGCGGCGACCCGACCTTTCGCTCAGACGCAAAGCTCGTTTTTAAGAGCAAAAGCTGGATAATGAGGTAAAAATAGTTCATAGTTCGTAGTTGATAGTTGGTAGAGAAAAAAGAAGCCTGAAGTCCAGAAGCCGGAATAAGAAAGTGAAGCGTGAAGCGAGGGGGTTCTAAAATCATTAATCAAGCATTTAAGGCGGCTTGGAAGCGTTCTGCAAGTATACCTGACTTGAAATCTGCCGGGCATAACTGACTATCCAGCAAGCGCGCATCAACATACTCTTTTAAATCATCCTCTTCGCTTTTTTCATTCAACCATTGTTCAGCAAGCTGGTCATTATATGGGATCAAGCAAGGCTGTAAAGTTCGCAACGCATCGAGATATTGCTCAATTCGCTCGTCTGGTTCTGGCTCAATACCGCCTTTAGCATGAGCGAGATTATTATTCCTTTTATCAATTAAGTCTTTAATTTCCTTGGCCTTGCTTTTATCCAGCTTGATAAGCCTAAAGACCTCTGGAATAGTCCGTTCATTTATTAACGCAAGATCGAATACTGACCTTAGTGGATTCAGTAATGTATCTTTGTTTCTCCCGCCCACACCTGCGAAAAATAAATTTGTCGCGTCGGGGAATAGCTTCGCAATTCTTATACTTTTATATTGAATCGCCAGCATAAACAGCAGATGGAAAGGCATCATTATAAATGGCCTTGACCCGTTATCCGTCTGGTCAAGGGCAACAAACGCATTCCAAAGATGGTCTATATAATCGGCCTCTGGCTTACTTCTGTTGATAGGCAAATAATCAAATATTTCTTGGGCATCTTCATACATACTTATTCAGTCCACAATTTAGAAAGAACGTCTTTTGTTTTCTGCTCGTAAATCTCGATTAATTTCTTAGCCGATTCAATCAACACACGCTCAGTTTCGATCTTCTCCACGATTTGCTTTTGGATTTCAAGGGGTGGCAAAGGGATTTCAAGTTCTTTAATAAAAGATAGATTTGCCATTTTGAAACCACCATCGCCTAATCGCATAAAAGCATCATAAAGAGTTTGACTTGCAAGGTATAAATAATAGGGATCAAGTTGATCTATATTCTTGGGATATAAACCAGCAATATTTTGGTTTGTGGTGGCCTTGAATGTTAAAAATGCAGTTTTCCCGATCGTAGCACCAACCAAAGCTATTAATGTTGTATTTTCGGCAAGCCATTTTGCAGACGAATTATTTACGCCTATCTCTGTTATGAATGTTTTTGGTTCTCTAAGAATTTCATCTTTACAAACCTCAGATTTCAACCAAGGTATTGTTCCATTTTCATGGTATTCTGGAACACTTGTGCTTGGGGTTCCACCAGACTTTACTTCGCACACTTCTCCCAACTTTATTTTCTCCCACTCAGGATCAATGTCGATATTTAGCTTCCAGTTTTCGACCACTTGTCGAGAGCCAGAGATGATGTTTTGGTAGCCATCCAGCTCTGCCACAATTTGGTCTTGAATTTCAAGCGGAGGGAGGGGGATTTTAATTTGGCAAAAAGTATCCCAATTAACTAATGGTCGAGCCGCTCCCTGCATTAAGGGCTTAACAATATCTTTGAAATTTTCACTTCTGAAAAGCAAAAATAAGTATTCTCTCAATAATTTGATACTTTCTTTCAATGTAAAGATTTCATAAAGAGGACTTACTATTAGGTCCTTACCAGTTATATTTAATCCGATTGTGCCAATATCTAATCCGGGTGGACGATAACCAAACCAATTATTTTGCACGACTTTATAATTAGATCTATCATCTGAGGCTATATCCTTCGAATAATATTCCTTTTGTGGAACAAAACCTCCTCTTGCGGATGAAATTGTGTAGACTTCATATTGAGAATAAGAATCTCCGGCCCGAAGGCTTTTTCTTTCCAATATCTCACCTAATTCGATTAGTGGAATATTGCCAGTTTCAACAATACTCTTTATCTTATAACGATCCCCCGAAAGATTAAAATCACCACTTTCAATAATTACTGACTTTAGAGCTGCATGAGCTATCGATGTATTTTGAAATTCGGAGTTTTCTAAAATTGATTTTCTAAAAGCGATTATTGCTTTAATGGCATCTGGTAAATCGTTCTTTTTAGTTATTTTCTTTCGCGTGCCTAAATCAGTGCCATCATGCTGAATTTTTACGAACAAAATATTCCGAGACCGCCTCGCAATCTCATTGTCAAAAAATAAAATACTTGTTTTTACTCCTGCATACGGATTGAATATCCCTTGCGGCAATGAAGCTACCGCATATAATCCATCAGCAATAAGATTTTCCCGAAGTTGTGTATGCGCTTTACCCGATTGGAAAATAATCCCCTCCGGAACAATGATACCTGCACGTCCTCTTGGACGGAGGTGATTCATAATGTAATCAACAAAAAGAACTTCAGACCGACTGGATTTAACACTAAATTTATTATGTGGCATTACTCCACCTTTAGGAGACATAAACGGTGGATTGGCAAGGATAACGTCGAATTTATCAGCCCAACGCTCATCCTGTGAAAGCGTGTTGTAATTGTATATTTTGGGGTTCCTGAAATTATGAAGATACATATTGACCTGCGAAATGCGCACCATTCCCGGATCAACATCATAACCTTCAAAATTATTCATAAGCGTGCGGTTCTGATCTGGAGTAAGCGGCTTTTCCTCATTTTTTGAGCCATCTGGATTCTTACCGTCGTGCTGTTTTAAAATATGTTTGTAAGCACTTATTAAAAATCCTGCTGTACCGCAGGCGGGATCAAGCACTTTATCGTCCTTGGTCGGATTTACTGCCGCAACAATAAAATCAATGATATGTCGCGGTGTGCGAAACTGCCCGGCGTCGCCTTGACTGCCCATAATGGAAAGCAGATATTCATAGGCATTACCCAGTTCTTCAGAGTGAGAGTAATCGAAATAGTCTATTTCCTTTAAAAATAGTCCGAGCACTTCAGGTGAGCGGTAGGGCAAAAATGCGGACCTAAAGATACTGCAAAAGAGTTCAGGTAGCTGTTTGGCTTCGGAAAATTTCAAAAGCGCTTCTGAATAGAGATTCATACGCTCTTGATTGCCTAAGCGGGAATCCATAAGGCGTGTCCATGCATATCGTTCGAGATCCTTCACAAAAAAACACGGATCGCCACCAGCCTTAATAGCCGACTGATCCATATCATCCATAAACTTATAAATAAGAGCATTGGTGATTTGGTCTATTTGAGAAGATGGGTTCGGAACAACACCCACCAGCACTTGCCGAGCGGCATCAATATGGCGTCTGGTTTCTTGTGGAGTTAGCATATTTTCCTTTTTAAGTCATAAATGTGTTCAAGGACACATAGTCTTTGATATATGTCGGAACGATTGTTTTGTAACTATTTAATTTTTGGTATTCATCAAAACCGTAAGATGGGCAGAAATTAAATTGCGCAGGTGTGTTATTCTTTACAATTTCTCGGACTTCATCGTCAACAATATAAGCTTTAAAGAAACTTTTGACAGCCGCATAATGCGCTATATCGACTGAGTTAACCGCCTGGAACTTAAGCCACTCTGATTCAAGAAGCTCATCTTTCATTTCAAAGCCGTCCTTCTTGCCAAACGCAACTAAAAGAAACTCCCTAACGGAGATACGGCGATCTATATGGAATACCTTACGGATCTTCTCAAGATTGAGGAAATACTTCGGTTTTTCAAAAACATGTTTCTTAGTGTATTCTTCCGCACCGACAACATCGCCGTTATCCCAGAGATTTTTAAGCTCAGAGTTTCCGACTACATCTTCGGCCACCGCGTTTTTAAATCCTTCGCGGTCAATACGCATACATTCTGCGCCAACAGGAGTTTCTGAGATGGTTTCAATCGCATCGGGAGAAGCCAAATCAATCATTCCCTTAAATACTTTATTTCCATCCTCATCTACATATTCGGTTTCCGTGCTTTGACCAGCCCCTGTCTCATCTGTGATTTCTTTAGAAACTTTCTTTATCTGAGGCAGAGCGATTTTTTCATCATACCGGAACTCTTTTTCGAAATATTCACAGGTTGCGAAGAAATCGAAAAATTTGAATCGTTCTTTTGACGCGGTATGGGTCTCTTTTGCCAAATAGTCTATATATTCAAAAAGATATTTTCTGGTTCCTCGGCCTTTTATCTGCACAAATTCGGAAGGGCTAAAGACCGGGCGCATTAAGGCAAGATTTAATATATCCTGACAATCATATCCGGTCGTCATCATGCCGACTGTCACACAAACGCGCGTTTTGCTGGAATCATATCCTTGCGGACGTTTTACCTTGCCGCCAAGAAGATTATTGGCAAAATTAATCGTCATTTGTTGTGCGCCCTGTACTAATGATGTAACCTGCATGGCAAAATCAGATTTACCGTATTGGGCTGGCCATTTCTCAAAAGCTAATTTATTCAAAATATTTGTAACTCGCGCAGCATGCTTTTGTGATACGCAAAAGACAAGAGATTTCCCAAAAAGCTCTACGCCATACATTTTAGCGATCGGGTCAAACAATCCGTTATCCATAAATGCCTTGCACATGGCAATATTTGTTTCTTCGTTAAAAAACTTCCGCTCATAGTGGCGTTCGTTTAAAATTTCCTCAAATGATTCTCCTTCTTCAGTGGTAGTATGCATGGCATAGCCATCATCCGAGAGAAGCTGTGTCGTAATTTCAGTTCGTGCATCCACGATAACAGGATTAACCAGATATTTAGGGACACCATCCAATAATGAAAATCGAAATGTCGGTTCTCCAGAAGCGCAACCAAATGTTTTATATGTATCAAGAAGCTGCCGACGTTCAAACTCGCGTTGAGTATCCGAGTCTTCTGAATCAAAACCTTTTAGATAGTCTTTTGGCGTAGCGGTAAGCCCAAGTTTATAGCCAACAAAATACTCAAATACCGCACGGCTATTGCCACCAATAGACCGATGCGCTTCGTCAGAGACTATAAATTCAAAATCGGTCGGAGAAAATTCTTTCTTATAACGATCCCCAGCGAGAAAAGTCTGAATGGTTGAAACAACAATTTGAGCGTTGCTCCATGAATCGCGGTTGTCCTTGTAAATCATAGTAGTAAAATCTCGTCCGAGATAAGCCCTGAATGCTTTATGTGCCTGCACTTCTAATTCAAGGCGATCAACTAAAAATAAGACTCGTCGAGCGTTGCCTGATTTAAGAAAAAGTTTAATAACAGCGGCGGAAATGAGCGTTTTTCCTGTTCCCGTTGCCATTTCAAAAAGAAAACGGGCTTTACTCTCTCGAGCGGCTGCCTGTAAACTCTTGATTGCCTGCACTTGATATGGGCGCATTTGTTTTAGATTGTTATTTCGAAGAAATGCGAGGCGATGAGCTTCATCTTGAAAAGCTGGATCTCGAGCGAAGCCCGGCATTTGTGATTCCATAATATAATTTTCATCTACCGGAGTGTCCACAAGTTCTTTGGGATTCGGTGTATAGGACTTATACTGAGTAATGGAATCTTGCGTAGGAAAACGTGAAATAGTTTCAGGATTTCCGTGTTTAGTATCCCAAAAATAATGGATATTCCCATTTGAAAGAATAATGAATCGAGCGTTTACATTGCGTGCGTAATTTTTGGCTTGCTCTTTGGCAGACAGAGGCTCGATGGACTCTTTCTTCGCTTCGACAACCACAAGTGACCTTCCGTCTTTATCAAGCAACAGAAAATCGATCGCACCACGGCGTTTATCAAGCGTTTCTGCATTCTCAAAATCATCACCTAATTCAGAAAATTTTACGCCAGCCTCAAGCCGAATATTGGCAGGACCTATCTTGTCCGTTTCAAATCTCCAGCCAGCTTCTTCGAGAAGTTTATTTATCTTGATTCTGGCCTTAGCTTCCTTTGTCATTTATTGCCCCTTTAGCAGCGGCGCAATAAAAAAGGGCACCGCTACATCGTGCCCAATCGAGGCTCGCGAAAGCCTATGGAAGACACGCAAGCAGTGCCCCATACGGGGCACTGACTCTGTGTGCGTTCTTCCATTTCGAATTTTCGCGATTTCGATTGGAACGCCAAAAATCAGTACTTATTCAATTTTCAAATTTGATTGAATTTTACAGAGTTGTGGGGAAAGGGCAAGGAAAAAGTGCTGATTTTGGATTTGCGATGAGGGGTTAGGGGTCAGGATGTAGGTAATGTATGAGATTGCTTTGTCGTTGCGATCCTCGCAATGACAGTCACGTTCGGATTAACGGGCAACCACAAGACACAAGTTTTGCATGGTGAGATTCACCTCGCCTTTTTCACTTCATGTTGTGGCGAAGATGTTTTTTGTTGTGTGTGCGCCTTTATGTAAGTAAAATTGCGCCTATGAAGAAAGAAATAAATATTGAAAAGGCTGTTAGGCAGCATTTGGAGATGGACACTTTTTTTACGGGCGGTTTTTCAGTAAAAAAACCCGCGAGGAATTTGACTGAACCCCAAAACGGACAGGCGGACATAGAAGAAAATGTAGAACTTCAGCAGCAGGGCGGACAGAGGAATATCGACGCGGCGGCGGAACTTGAAAAAATAGCCGCGGAAGTAAGAAGATGCTGCAAATGTACTCTTGGTGGGACGAGAAAGAACGCTGTGCCGGGAGAGGGTAATCCTAATGCCCGGATAGTTTTTGTTGGCGAGGCCCCGGGGGCAGATGAAGATGCTCAGGGCAGGCCTTTTGTCGGCAGGGCGGGGCAGCTTCTTGATAACATACTCAAAGCCGTCGGGCTTAAACGCAAGGATGTTTATATCTGCAATGTTCTGAAGTGCCGTCCGCCGGATAATCGCGACCCCAAGCCGGAAGAGATAATAAGCTGTATGCCTTACCTGCAACGACAGATTGAGGCCATTAATCCTGAGATGATTGTCGCACTCGGCGCTCACGCGGCCAGAACACTGCTCAACAGCAACGAGGCGATAGGGCGGCTGCGGGGATATTTTCACGAATACCACACCGGCATAGGAAGCAAACCGATAAAACTTATGGCGACATACCATCCGGCGTATCTTCTCAGAAATTATTCTGATGAAAATCGAAGACGCGTCTGGGAGGATATGAAAAAAGTCGTCGCCGAACTCGGCTTGCCGCTTCCATCAGGCGGCAGGAAAGAATAACCGGTTGTTAAAACCGAAGCTGCTTATACCTGCATGCCGGATACGGTTGTTTCAAAGACCATAACCCCGTCGGCGACACCCTGAATATAGGCGGTATATTTCCTGCTTTTGAAGGTACTTAAGTATCCCAACAGATATAATCTTTGTCCCGGCTTAACAGTTGAGCGGAATTTGGCTGAATCTATGCTGGCAAAACCGATGAAGCCTTTGACTTCGTAAACATGTCTTACAAAAAAGCTGAGGAGCTGTGCCGCGCACTCAATCATTATTACACCAGGCATTAAAGGTCTTCCCGGAATATGTCCCCGAACCCAGAACTCATTTTCGGTTACATCTTTATAGCCTAATATCAGGAATTTAGCCTTATCGTACCATAGAACACCGTCAAGCTGCTGCATCTCAAAGCTTTGCGGATTTACGTTGCATATAGTCTGCTTATCCAAAACAGGTTTAGCGTCGAGGTTTATTTGCGATAAATCAAACAATAATGATGGGGGCATCTTCTATCCTGATAAAAAATTTCTATAATTATACGGTCAATAAAACAACAACTCTTCACAAGCTGCGACTATTGTGCCGCAATCAAGTTAAATCAACAACAGAAATAAAGATTAACCGGTAGTCGCGGTTACTTATTCAGCAGAGCGAATTTCAAGAATGGCGCTTCTGACAACCTGTGCCGCCTTCTTGATTTCCTGCATCTGTTTGCGAACTCGTGTCCCCGCGGCCTTGTTTCCGCCCTCGGCCTTGTTAATATCAGCCTCGATTTCAGCTACCAACGTCTTAAGAGTTTCATACTGCTGCATTTTATAATTCTCCAGAAATTATCTATTACTAAGCTTTACATTGGTTCACACTTATTGAAAAGTTAACCTCAACTCACGCGTTTGTCAAAGAAAAATGCTGTTTTTATGAAAAAAACGCATTTTTTTATATGCCGGTTTTTTAGGGGAAAAGCTTTTTTGTAAGTTCGGCAATTCTTGCTCCGCGGCGGCGGCATTGCTTTTTGACCCTGTCATCGGGCTTGCCGATTGAAACAGGTCCATAATGGTCGCCCATCGGGTCACCCTGGACAACCATACCGGAAATAAGCATAGCTTCTATAATTCCCATAATGGTTGTTTCGTTTCCGCCGCCTATGTTTGCGGCGCTGGTAAAAGCCGCTCCTATTTTCCCGTCGAGACGGCCATGATTGTTGACTAAATCGTCAAACAACTGCTTCAAAGGTGCCGCCATCTGGCCGTAATAAGTCGGCGAGCCTGTAACGATGGCCTCGTAGTTAAGCAAATCCGCCGCTTTTACATCTTCGACTGATTTGCATTCTGTCGGCAGGCCTGTTTCATTCATTGACTGCGAAATCAATTCCGCCATTTGCCTGGTGTTTCCGCTCCGGGAATAATAAACCACAATGCCCTTTGTCATGATTTTATCCTCCACAAGTCTTTTTTAAAAGGTCATTACAACTTTTCGTATTTTATTACCGCCTTATACAGGCCGTTAATGCGTTTTCCATCGGTAATTATCGGTGGATATTTTTCGTTGCGAGGCTGAAGCCGGACGGTGCTGTTCGGCTCAAAAAATACCCGCTTGAATGTTGTTTCGTGAGGTGCGGTAAACCTGATGAAACAATCGTCGCCGTTATGAACTTCCGCTGCCGGAGAAAAAACCACAATATTGCCCTCGATGAATTTCGGCTCCATCGAATCCCCCACGACGCGTACCGCGAAAGCATGAGGGTCGTGCAAATCCGGGCAGCGAACATAATCATCGGCCACACCCACCGGGTAATCAAGGTCGTCGAAATCGGTCGGATAACCCGCGGAAACCTTGTTTATTACCGGCACCAAACTGCCGGGCGACAAAACTGACTCTTTCGGCCCGATATTCAAATCGCTTTTAGCCAGAAGGCTGTCAATCTGCCCGGACTCATCTTTTGTATCAACAAGGTTCTTAATAAACTGCCGCCACTTCTGGTTCTCGGCCTCAACAGATTCGTATTTCTGCCTGATATCCGAAGGAAGCCTTTCCAAGTGAGCGATGTGCAGCAAAAGTCCCGGCTCGAACTGCAGGGCCTTTTCGAGTTTTATCAGCAGTTCATCCCTCGGAGGATTCTTTACCTTGTCCGTTTCAATAGTTGACAGGTAGGGCTTGGAAAAGCCCACAACCTCACTGACCTCATCGAGAGTCAGATGCAGTGCTTCGCGTTTTTTTCGTATTATCTGGCCTAAAGACATATCAATGGTTAATTATATTGCCATAGTGAGGCAATTAGCAACTGTTTTTCGCATAAGTTTTGTATTGGCGTCTCTGCCGGTAAAAAGTTTGAACTGTTCGGCGGCCTGGTTGACGAACATCGACAGTCCGTCGATTGTTTTGGCGTGGGCTTCTTTGGCCTGTTTCAATAGCAGTGTCTCAGCGGGATTATAAACCGTATCAAAAACAACCATCCCTTTTTTTATGTACTCTTTCGCAATGGGGCTCTTTTCAACTTCCGGGTGCATCCCGATACTTGTGCAGTTCACGAGCAGTTTGGCGTCCATATTTTGCAAGTCTTCGAGCGGCCCGGCTTCGCAGTGAAATTCAGCGGCAAGCGACTGCGCCTTTTCAATTGTGCGATTGTAAATTTTGATTTTGGCGCCGGCATCGCTCAGGCCCGCCACTATGGCTCTTGCGACACCGCCGGCACCTATGACCGCGACGGATATTTCTTTAAGGTCAGCGCGATTGATTTTCATCGCCGAGGTAATCGCGTCCAGTGCGCCGCTGTAATCGGTGTTATAGGCTTTGAACTTCCCGTTCCTGCTGAGCAAAAGGGTATTTGCTGCCCCAATTCGGTCTGCCAAAGGCTCGATAAAGCCGTACATTTTCCGCGTGTAATCCAAAACGTTCGCCTTGTGCGGAATCGTTATGCTCAAACCGTGGAAATTCAGCCACGGCCGGTTGACCGCGTTTTTCATAAACTGCTCGAATTCCTCTTTGCCTCCTTCGACCAGCAGCGGCAGATACAGCTTATTCATCCCCGCATCGACGAAACAGGCGTTGTGAATCGCCGGACTCAGCGAATGGGCAATTGGCGAGCCGATTACCCCATAAAGCTCGGTATCGGGTTTTATGTCATTATAGCGGTAAAGATTCTTAAATTGGCCAATGGTAAGTTGCCCCGGCGCGGTCGCGGTGTCGTCATCGAGCGAAGCGAAAGTAACGAAGCTGCCTAATTTTTTCGCGATGATTCTGCTTATAAGGCCGGCCTGGCCCATACAGAAAATTATTCGCTCCCCGCTTGTTTTGTGCAGCAAATCGAACGCATCGAAACAGTCGTTAATGTGGTTTGCTGTGTACACGAGTTTTGGAATCGCCGCCGGGTACAGCGTCTGGATATGACGATAAAGCTTTGACATATCTGGGAGCCTGCCGCTGAAATTGTGCGCCGAGAGTATCAGTTTGCCTTTCAAACTCTGCGACTTGGCAACTCTTATTTTTCCCCGGCTTGTCGGCGCAAGAAAATTATCATATTCAAAATCCACGTATTCCGCGCCTGCCTTTAATGCCTCAGCCAACACGTCGATTCGCAATGTCAGCGGATAATCTATTACCCCGCCCTGGCGAACGTCACGGCAGGTTACTATCAAAGGCACCGAGCCGCAGATGCCCTTGGCCTCTACGATTAATTTTCTCACCAGTTCTGTGCTTAGATTTTCGAGATAATCCGTTCGCAGTTCGAGCATCTCAGCCCTGCCAGCCGCCGCGGCCTTTATCTGCGTGACTGCCTGCTCTAAATCCTTCGCTGCTATCGGTACCGTTAAATATGTCATTGTATAAAGATATAGCAGTAACCACGCATAAAGGCAAGTGCAAATTATCCATGACTTAAACCGACAAATGGTCAGTCTGAGAGTTCAAAAATCAAAGGTTAAAATGTAAAATTATGGAATTCCGCCGAAAGCAGGATGCTATTTTTATTGGATTTGATATTATATAGCTTATATTGATTGTTAGCGATAAATTGGTCAGTTGAGAATTTTTCAGGTTTTTATAATAACAGGATACGCTTGGCGGCGGACGATAGATATCGAGGATTACGAGAATAGGGAAGACCAGGAGATACTTGTTGTGCATCACGCGGGCGAAATGCTGCATAGGCTGTCTAACGGTTTTATACTGAGTATCCCGGAAGGAAAATAAAGAAGCAAAATGTAAAAAGTAAAAAGGCCCAATTTTGCCGCTTGATTTCTGGATGTTTTTAGCGCAACATATTGTTTTGTTTTCATCTGGTTTGGAATGACATAAATAGACATTGAAGCAGTCAAGATATACCCCAAGGCAGTAAACGACCATAATTGAAAGGATAGTGCAAGATGGGTAAGGCAGATTCGGCAAGCTCACCGCAGGCGGATATAGGTTTGATTGGTTTGGCGGTGATGGGTGAAAATCTAATCCTGAATATGGAAAGCAAGGGTTTTACGGTGGCATGCTTTAATCGTACGGTATCTAAGGTGGATGAATTTATTAACGGCAGAGGCAAGAATAAAAATCTCATAGGCTGTCATTCCATTGAAGAGCTTGCAGGTGCGTTGAATAAGCCGCGAAAGGTTATGCTGATGATTAAGGCCGGACAGGCGGTGGATGATTTTATTGAGCTGGTGCTGCCGCTCTTGAAAACGGAGACATTATCATTGACGGCGGCAACAGTCATTTTCCTGATACTATTCGCAGGACAGCTTATGTTGAGAGTAAGGGTAAACTTTATATTGGGACTGGTGTTTCCGGCGGCGAAGAGGGCGCTCTTCTTGGCCCGTCGATTATGCCGGGTGGCTCACCCAAGGCATGGCCCGCGGTAAAGCCGATATTCCAGAAGATTGCCGCAAATACCGATGACGGCCAGCCCTGCTGCGACTGGGTCGGTGAAAATGGCGCGGGGCATTTCGTAAAGATGGTGCATAACGGCATCGAGTACGGCGATATGCAGATGATTTGCGAGACCTATCAAATGATGAAGGAAGGTCTGGGGATGACCAACCAGGAGATGCATAAGGTTTTTGCCGAGTGGAATAAGGGTGAGCTTGATTCATATCTTATTCGAGATAACACGGGATATTCTTGCCTATAAGGATGAGCAGGGCAATGAGGTCATCGATCTTGATTCTCGATACAGCGGGCCAGAAGGGGACCGGAAAATGGGCGGTAATAGCCGCACTTGATTTTGGGCAGCCTCTAACGCTTATAGGCGAGGCGGTTTTTGCGAGGTGTTTGTCAGCGATTAAGGATGAGCGTGTTGCGGCGTCGAAAATTCTCAAAGGGCCTAAAACGAAATTTGATGGTGACAAAAAGGAATTGCTTAATGACCTGAAACAGGCATTGTACGCGTCAAAGATTGTCAGTTATGCGCAGGGTTATCAGCTTATGCGGGCGGCTGCGACGGAATACAAGTGGAATCTCAATAACGGCGGTATCGCTCTTATGTGGCGGGGCGGCTGTATTATTCGCTCGGCATTTCTTGGGAAGATAAAAGAGGCATTCGATAATAATCAGGGTCTTGTTAATTTGCTGCTAGACCCGTTCTTCAAAAAGGCAGTTACAAAGGCACAGGATTCGTGGCGTCGTGTTGTTAAGGCGGCGGTTGGGCTTGGTATTCCCATGCCGGCCATCAGCGCGGCTTTGGCATATTACGACGGTTATCGCCATAACAGGCTGCCCGCCAATCTGCTTCAGGCGCAGCGGGATTATTTTGGTGCACATACTTACGAGAGAGTTGATAAGCCGCGAGGAGAGTTTTTCCATACCAACTGGACAGGACACGGCGGCACAACGGCTTCCAGTACATACATTGTCTAATGTGCAGTATCGTGAAATAGTAGGTTGAATACATTTGAAAACCCCTCACAGGCGGGCATATTACTTGACCTGTTGGGTATAGTATGCTATCGTTCTAAGGTTTAATTTTAAAAGAAGCTGGAGATAAGTTTGATGGGTTCCTTTAAACGGATGTTTGCGTATATCCTGCCTCAGTGGCCAAGGATTATCGTTGTCGTTCTGAGTGTGATAGTTGTCTCGATGCTGTTGTCGCTCAGCTTTATGACAATTATCCCCCTGATGAAAGTCATGATGGGCAAGGAAGGTCTGCACGGCTGGGTTGATAGAAAGACCTGCGAATGGCAGTACGGGGTGTCTTTTTATGTGCCTGATATGGAAGATTTTATCCAAAACAACGAAAAAGATTTTGTGCATGAGCTTATCTTAACCGGGGTGCAGAAAAAAGGTTTGGCCCGAGAAGCGGGTTTTGCGCGTTTTGACAGGATAGTCGGAATTGGAACGATTCAGGCAGGAACACAAATTGAAAAAACAGTTTCTGTTGATTTATTAAGAGAATTGGCCGCAACTGGCAAGAATGAAATCGCCGTACACGTCAGACGAAACAGCCCAGAGCAGGATGCGGTTTTGACGCTGCACAGCCCTTCGGATAAAGCTTTTATTGAGAGTTTAGATTGGAATATCTTTGAAAAAATAAAATGGTCGCTCAAGACTTGGGTTAGCAGTCAATTGCGGTATGTTATAAGTTTCCTGCCGAGAAGTGAAAATCAGAATAACAAAATGAAGGATATTATCTTTATTGTAGCGATAATCGGCATCGTTACAGTAATTCGCTGTTTTGCGAAGTTCTGCCAGGATTATCTGGCGGAGAAAGTAGTGCAGGTTGGAATAAATCGTCTGCGTGAAGACGCGTTTAAGCATGTTATGTATATGCCGATAGGTTTTTTTAATACCGAAAGGCCTAGTGACACGGTAAGCCGCCTTATAGGCGATACCGCCGCGATGGGTAAGGCCGTAAAAATTATGCTTGGTAAGGCCCTGAGAGAGCCTTTAAATGCGACTTTTTTCCTCGCCGCGGCAATGCTTATTAACTGGCAATTAACAGTCATATTTATTGCCAGTGCGCCTCTGGTGCTCGGGGCCGTGGCCTTACTTGGTAAGAAGATGAAAAAGGCGTCAAAAAAATCTCTGATGGCATGGTCCCAGCTGCTTGCTAAACTTCAGGATACCATGAACGGTCTTAAAGTGGTAAAGGTTTATAACCAGCAAAAACATGAAGAGTCTGCTTTTAGAGAGATTAATAACAAGTTGCTGAAACAACTGCTTAAGATTTCAAGGGTTGATTCCGCTACGATGCCTGTGCTGGAAGTATTGGGAATGGGAGCGGCTTTTGCCGCATTAATAGCGGGCGTTCAGTGGGTTACACAAAATAAGATTGAGGGTGAATCGTTTTTGACATTGCTGGTTTTCCTTGGTTGTGCCGCTGAAGCAACGAGAAAAACAAGCGACATCTGGAACAAGCTTCAGGAAGCAAACGCCGCTTCGGACAGAGTCTTTGCACTTATGGACCAGCCGGTTGAAATAGACAAACCTGGCGCAGCTGAACTGCCTGTGCTGAAAAAGAACATAGAATTCAGGAATGTTTTATTTAATTATCCCAAAACTGACAGGCCCGTGTTAAAAAAAATAAATCTGTCAGTTAAAGCAGGTCATACTATTGCACTGGTAGGACCTAACGGTTCAGGCAAAACGACGCTGGCAAATTTAGTTCCGAGGTTTTATGACCCGAATAGCGGCAGTATCCTGATAGACGGCAAAGATATTCGCGATGTAACGCTTTTTAGTTTGCGAAACCAGATCGCGATGGTTACCCAGAATGTGGTGACATTTAATGATACGATAGCGGCCAACATCGCCTACGGCAGGCTGGATGCTACGCGAGAGCAGATTATTGATGCGGCAAAACGCGCGTATGCCCATGAGTTTATCGCACCATTACCAAACGGTTATGACTCAATGATTGGAGAGCAGGGGACAGGGCTTAGCGGCGGGCAGTTACAGAGAATAATTATCGCCCGTGCGATTTTGAAGAACCCGACGATACTTATTTTTGACGAGGCCACCAGCCAGGTTGACGCGGACAGCGAGGCTAAGATTCATAAAGCTATTGAGGAAATGATGCGGGAGCGGACGTGTTTTATAATAGCGCATAGGTTCAGCACCATTATCAATGCCGATGTGATAGTTGTGATGAATGACGGCCGAATTGTTGCGCAGGGCAATCACGCGGAATTGAGCAAAAGCTGTGAGCTTTATCAGAGTTTATATGAAAAGCAGATAATGGCCGGTTAAGATACTCAAACTGACGGATGGTCAGTTTGAGAGTTCAAAAACCAAAGCTTAAAATGCATTTAGAATCTTTTAATATGACTGAATTTTCATATCAGCTTTTAATCAAACCTGTTTGCGGCGAGGAGACGCAAGAGCAGCGCCTGTATTGCAAGGCCTTGCTGCGGAATATTCATGGGGTAAGGCAGGTCTATGACGCAGTATGGAATAATAAAGCTGTTATTGTTAAGGTTTTTCGTCATAGAATAAAGGCGGGGCTTCATCTCAAAAAAGAATGGCGGGGATTGAACGAATTGCGCAAACGGGGTCTTAATTCGCCTGAACCGCTGTTTTGCGGAAAAACAAGCGATGGGTATTGGGCGCTGGTTGAAGAAAAAGTATCGGATTCACTGCCGGCGATTGATATTTTTCTCGGAATGAAAAGTCCCGAGGCAAAGCTTAATATCTTGCTTTTGGTTTGCAGGGAAATGGCTGCTCAGCACCAAAAGGGGGTTTTGCAAAAGGACTTTCATCTTGGGAATTTTTTGCTGAAAAATGACAAGGTTTTTACCATCGACCCCGGGCAGGTGAAGTTTTATTCCGGGGAGTTGTCGCGGAAAGAGAGTATTTCGCATCTGGCATGGCTGGTTATGGGTTTGCCGGCGGAAAACCCACATTCGGTTTCAAAGCTTTCTGAGGAATATGCACAATGTCGCGGATGGCATTTTGATAAAGAAGATATACTGCTTTTGGAGAGGAAGGCGGCGGCACACACCAAAACGGCCATCAGAAAACAATTAAAGAAATGTATGCGTACGGGCAAAAGGAAAGTCAGAATCAAAACCGGCAGATGTCTTGCCGTTTTCGCGGCGGATTTCTTAATGGATGCTGATGGAATCGATTTTATTAATCAAATAGACAAGTTAATGGATGCAGGCTCGATTCTTAAAGACGGAAACACCTGTTATGTTTCTCGACTGATGTGGAATGGTAAGGATATTGTGGTAAAAAGGTTTAATCATAAAAATTTGATTCATTCTTTTCGGCACACAATCAGGCATTCCCGCGCGAGGCGGTGCTGGCTGAATGCCCATCGTTTGGGTATGCTTGGCGCGGCTACGCCGAGGCCGTTGGCTTTTATAGAAGAGTATAAAGGGCCGCTGATATGGAAGTCTTATTTTGTTACGGAATTTGTTGAGGCCCCGAAACTTTATGATTTTTTACGGGATGAAAGCATAGGCAGTCAGCAGAAGAGTAAGGCCCTCAGCGATGTCATAGAATTAATCAACAGGCTGAGCAAATATCGCATATCTCACGGCGACCTGAAGCACACTAATATTCTTATTACACGGCACGGCCCTGTTTTGATAGACCTTGACGCAATGACCGTCCATAAGCTGAAATGGCTCTTTAAAATCAATCATAATAAAGACCTCGCTTTTTTGCAGACAGAACTGAAGTTGTAATTTTTTAGATGTAGAGAGTAGAAATAAAAACGGCTGTGAGTTATTGGCTCACAGCCGTTATCGTTCAACAGAACTTTTATACAAAAGCTCTTTATTTATTTACCACAGCGGCCTGTGCTGCCGCCAATCGTGCGATAGGCACTCTGAAAGGCGAGCAGGAGACATAATCCATCCCGACGCTGTGGCAGAAGTCGATACTCTTTGGTTCGCCGCCGTGTTCGCCGCAGATGCCGACTTCGAGGTTTTTGCGGGTCTTTGCGTGCCTCGCTCGATGCCGATCTTTATCAGCTCGCCGATACCCTGCTGGTCGATGGTCTGGAACGGGTCGTCTGGCAGAATACCTTTTTTGAGGTAATCGGGCAAGAAGCCGCCGATATCATCGCGAGAAAAGCCGAAGCCCATCTGCGTCAGATCGTTGGTGCCGAACGAGAAGAACTCGGCAACTTCGGCAATCTGGTCAGCCACGATGGCCGCGCGCGGAATCTCAATCATTGTGCCGAACATGTGTTTAATCTTCTTGAGGTTGTATTTTGCGAGAACCTCTTTGTAAACTTTCTGCACAATGGCCTGCTGATTCTTGAGTTCCTTTACGTCGCAGACAACCGGAATCATTATTTCAGGATACGGCTTTTTGCCTTCCTTGAGCAGTTCCGCGGCGGCTTCGAATATCGCGCGAATCTGCATTTCGCTGACTTCCGGATAAGTAACGCCGAGGCGAACGCCGCGATGTCCCATCATCGGGTTGGACTCGTGCAGATTGTCGGCACGTTTGGACAGTTCATCCATGCTGATATTGAGGTCGTTTGCCAATTGCTTCGAGTTTATCCTGATTGCGCGGCACGAACTCATGCAATGGCGGGTCAAGCAGACGAATCACCACCGGCAGACCGTCCATCGCCTCTATTGTGCCCTTAATATCTTTTTTTACATACGGGAACAGTTCTTCGACGGCTTTCTTTCGTTCTTCGAGTGTCTTGAAACAATCATCTTGCGAAGGATAAACAACGGCTCATCGGAACCTTTGCCGTAGAACATGTGTTCGGTTCTGAACAGGCCGATGCCTTCTGCGCCGAACAAGCGGGCTTTTGTGCGTCTTCGGGTGTGTCGGCATTTGTGCGGATGCCGAGTTTCCTGATTGAATCGCATACCTTGAGGAAATCGGCCAGAAGTTTATTCTCTGCCGCGTCAATCATAGGCAGCTGCCATCATATACGTTTCCCTTGGTGCCGTTGAGCGTAATCCAGTCGCCTTCGTTGAAATTTTACCTCCGACGTGTAACTTCCTTTTTGTCGTGTTCGACATGCAGATGCGCTGCAGCCGACGATGCAGCATTTACCCCAGCCGCGAGCGACAAGTGCCGCGTGCGAGGTCATACCGCCGCGAGCGGTCAAAATGGCCTGCGCCGCACGCATACCTTCTACGTCTTCCGGATTTGTCTCTTCGCGAACCAGAATTACTTTTTTGCCGTGCTTTGCCCATTAACGGCATCGTGGGCGGAGAATACGATTTGCCCTGTTGCGCCGCCCGGACCCGCCGGTAAACCTTTCGCTATCGGGGTTCGTGACGCTTTTCAGCCTTCGGGTCGATAATCGGGTGCAGCAGTTCATCCAGCTGCGCAGGCGTTACCCGCATTACAGCCTCTTCCTTCTTGATCAGTCTTTTCCTTCAGCATATCCATTGCCATTCGCACCGCCGCCGGGCCGTTGCGCTTGCCGATGCGGCACTGCAGCATAAACAGCTTGCCTTTTTCGATCGTGAACTCGATATCCTGCATATCGCGGTAATGCTTTTCAAGCTTGTTTTGAATGGCGAACAATTCCTTGTAAAGTCTTCGGCATCTCCTTTTCGAGTGTAACGAGATTCTTTATTATGTTCGGACTGTTGAATACTCGTTTATGGGAGCCGGTGTCCGGATACCCGCGACTACATCTTCGCCCTGTGCGTTGATCAGGTATTCGCCGTAGAAATTATTTTCGCCGTTGCCGGGATTACGCGTGAACGCCACGCCCGTAGCCGATTCCTCGCCCATATTTCCGAAGACCATCGTCTGAACGTTGACTGCTGTGCCCCATTCATCCGGGATGCCTTCAATCCGGCGGTAGCTGATAGCGCGTTTGCCGTTCCACGATGCGAACACTGCGTTAATGCCGCCCCATAACTGCTCATTGGGGTCATCGGGGAAATCCTTGCCCAGAACTTCTTTAACGCTTGTCTTGAACAATTCGCAAAGGTTTTTAAGGTCTTCGGCAGTCAGGTCGGTATCGCTCTTATAGCCTTTTTTCTCCTTCAGCTCGTCCATAATCTTTTCAAGCTGCTTGCGGATACCCTGTCATCCTTCGGCTCGATGCCGGCGGCCTTTTCCATCACGACATCGGAGTACATCATAATCAGCCGGCGATATGCGTCGTAAACAAATCGCTCGTCGCCGCTTTCTGTTTATCAGGCCGGGTATGGTTTTTTCGGTCAGGCCGACATTCAAAACCGTTTCCATCATTCCGGGCATCGAACGCCTTGCCCCTGAACGTACGGAAACCAGAAGCGGGTTTTCGGGGTCGCCGAATTTTTTGCCCATCATTTTCTCGACCTTTTCCATCGCCTTTTTGACTTCTTCCTTCAGCCCTTTGGGAGATGTTTTTTTGTTCTGATAGTAATGTGTGCATACCTCCGTTGTGATTGTAAAACCGGGCGGAACAGGCACGCCGATATTGGCCATTTCGGCCAGATTTGCGCCTTTGCCGCCCAAAAGCTCCTTCATTTTCGCGTTACCTTCGGCCTTGCCTTCGCCGAAAAAGTAAACCATTTTCTTTGCCATTTTTATATTCTCCTTTTAGTAATAATTATAAGCCTTTTGTAAAATTCATAAATATTTGTTAAATAACGACTTATGTCATTATTTTTCTTGCAATCTCCTCCATTTTGGATATTATGTAAGCGTTGTCAGTAAAAGGACTTACAACCAAAATAAAGGAGATTTTTTTATGTACCACGTTCAAACGTCACTATTTTATGACCTCCAGGAGCTTGTCAGAAATTCATCGCTGCTGCGAAAGTACTTCTATCTCTTTCAGGCTCTCGATATTTCCATTCTGCCCGACAGAAACTTCGGTGTCGGCAGAACAGGTCACTCACGACATGCCATCCTGAGAGCACTCATCGTCAAACATCTTCAGCAAATAAAATCTGTCCCTGAGCTTATCGAATATCTTCAAGCCAATCCGCCTCTGCTGGAACTGTGCGGCTTTACGCTCGGGAATATGCCGGACGAATCCCAATTCTATCGTTTCTTGGCAGATACCGATAACTCTGTTCTCAAAGAAATTCATTACCGTCTAAATCAGCGGCTTATCGAACAGGGATTAGTCAGCCTTGATACCTTGATCATTGACTCCAAACCTGTTATGGCTGCCACAAAAGAAAATAATCTCAAAAATCCCGCCCGAAACACCACCGATAAAACCAAGACGCCCACTCGAAATCCTGCTGCAACATTGAGCTATTATTCTTGTCAGGTCCTCAACGGCAAAAAGGAAAACATGCTGTTCTTCTGGGGATACAGGACACATGTCATAATCTCAAAACAAGGAATATCGCTTGTTGAAATAACTCTGCCAAACAACACCACAGACCAGCAGGTTGCCTTCAAGCTGCTTAAAGAACTCAAACGCAGATACAGGGTCAGAAAAGGCTTTCTGTTTCTTGCGGATAAGGCCTACGATGTCAGAGACCTGTACACCTTTATAGTTGGAAAGATGAAGGGAAACCCATATATCCCAATCAACCCAAGAAATCAGAAAGATGACAAGACTTTTGGCCCTCACGGCTGTCCCATCTGTGATGCTGGTCTTGAAATGAGGTCGACCGGAAGATGGACCGAGGGCAATCGTGAACGCATCAAGTTTCGCTGCCCCTTAAAGGTCAGCAAAAAGACTGCTGAAAAACTTAGTAACACCTGTCCGGTAAACCTTCCATCCTTCAATACCGGCAAATGCTACGGCTGTACCAAGTACATTGATATCACTGAAGATGCACGTTCGCGTGTCCCAAGGGATTCAAGGGAATTTAAGGAAACTTTCAAGCAAAGAGAATCAGTTGAGCAATACTTTGCTCGGTTAGGAGACCGTGAAGCTGAACAGACTACGCACTATTCATTGAAAACCGTGCGTAATCAGATGACAATCGCTCATCTGACGGCAAGTCTTATCGGCGTTGCCGCTGCTATATTGCTTAAACAGCCCGGGAAAATGCGTTGCCATAAAACATTCGCACAAATACCAAACCGACGCAAGGCCGGCTGATGTCTCAGTTGACGTTGAACGATTAACTTTTCAAAGAGCTAAGACAGAACTCTCGGGGATACTCTGTCTCTAAACAGGCCTTCTGGCCTTAAAAAAACCAAAATTCACACTCATGCTGCAATAATCCATCAGTTCCACTGCCATTGCGTTGTTTATCCGTTCCGACCTCTGCTAAAAATCATTCATTTTGCAGAAGTCTTTAATAATTATAAGCCTTTTGTAAAATTCATAAATATTTGTTAAATAACGACTTATGTCATTATTTTTCTTGCAATCTCCTCCATTTTGGATATTATGTAAGCGTTGTCAGTAAAAGGACTTACAACCAAAATAAAGGAGATTTTTTTATGTACCACGTTCAAACGTCACTATTTTATGACCTCCAGGAGCTTGTCAGAAATTCATCGCTGCTGCGAAAGTACTTCTATCTCTTTCAGGCTCTCGATATTTCCATTCTGCCCGACAGAAACTTCGGTGTCGGCAGAACAGGTCACTCACGACATGCCATCCTGAGAGCACTCATCGTCAAACATCTTCAGCAAATAAAATCTGTCCCTGAGCTTATCGAATATCTTCAAGCCAATCCGCCTCTGCTGGAACTGTGCGGCTTTACGCTCGGGAATATGCCGGACGAATCCCAATTCTATCGTTTCTTGGCAGATACCGATAACTCTGTTCTCAAAGAAATTCATTACCGTCTAAATCAGCGGCTTATCGAACAGGGATTAGTCAGCCTTGATACCTTGATCATTGACTCCAAACCTGTTATGGCTGCCACAAAAGAAAATAATCTCAAAAATCCCGCCCGAAACACCACCGATAAAACCAAGACGCCCACTCGAAATCCTGCTGCAACATTGAGCTATTATTCTTGTCAGGTCCTCAACGGCAAAAAGGAAAACATGCTGTTCTTCTGGGGATACAGGACACATGTCATAATCTCAAAACAAGGAATATCGCTTGTTGAAATAACTCTGCCAAACAACACCACAGACCAGCAGGTTGCCTTCAAGCTGCTTAAAGAACTCAAACGCAGATACAGGGTCAGAAAAGGCTTTCTGTTTCTTGCGGATAAGGCCTACGATGTCAGAGACCTGTACACCTTTATAGTTGGAAAGATGAAGGGAAACCCATATATCCCAATCAACCCAAGAAATCAGAAAGATGACAAGACTTTTGGCCCTCACGGCTGTCCCATCTGTGATGCTGGTCTTGAAATGAGGTCGACCGGAAGATGGACCGAGGGCAATCGTGAACGCATCAAGTTTCGCTGCCCCTTAAAGGTCAGCAAAAAGACTGCTGAAAAACTTAGTAACACCTGTCCGGTAAACCTTCCATCCTTCAATACCGGCAAATGCTACGGCTGTACCAAGTACATTGATATCACTGAAGATGCACGTTCGCGTGTCCCAAGGGATTCAAGGGAATTTAAGGAAACTTTCAAGCAAAGAGAATCAGTCGAGCAATACTTTGCTCGGTTAGGAGACCGTGAAGCTGAACAGACTACGCACTATTCATTGAAAACCGTGCGTAATCAGATGACAATCGCTCATCTGACGGCAAGTCTTATCGGCGTTGCCGCTGCTATATTGCTTAAACAGCCCGGGAAAATGCGTTGCCATAAAACATTCGCACAAATACCAAACCGACGCAAGGCCGGCTGATGTCTCAGTTGACGTTGAACGATTAACTTTTCAAAGAGCTAAGACAGAACTCTCGGGGATACTCTGTCTCTAAACAGGCCTTCTGGCCTTAAAAAAACCAAAATTCACACTCATGCTGCAATAATCCATCAGTTCCACTGCCATTGCGTTGTTTATCCGTTCCGACCTCTGCTAAAAATCATTCATTTTGCAGAAGTCTTTAATAATTATGACTTCGTCATAACAAAAATTATACGCAATCGCTCTAAATTTATGCTGCACCGGCACGTTGAGTTACCTTAAAAAAACGGAATTTTGCAGTATATCACACCCAAACAGCGGTTGTCAATCCTCACGGTTTATTAATTTTTTGTAAAACTGTTAGCCCTGCCACCTGTGGGCAGGGGATTTTTCATGACCTGTGCCGGTGGGCCTTACCGCCGTTCCCGCAGATTTACCTTGCCTTTTCACCACAACTTTGTAAAATTCAGGCAAAATTTGTCTCAACTTAAAGAAACCGATATTCCTATGGACGTAATACGTCAAGAATATATTGACCACTTTGGGGAATGAGCAGAGATATAAAAAATAAAATGCGTAAGGTGAAGGTTTGAGAAATGCATGAAGCGAGGTCGCAACGTTTATTAGAATTTGTCACGTGGACTAATCAACATATTAAAGGCTACGAAAAAGGCGAATCGCAGATATTTCTCGATCGTCTTTTTCAAGCATTTTCTCAAAAAGGTATCCTCGAAGTGGGGGGGCATCCCGAATTTAGCATCAGAAAAAATAAAGCGGACGGCGGCGGTACTGCATTTGCTGATTATGTTTGGAAACCTCTCTTAATAATTGAAATGAAAAAACGGGGCGAAGATTTAACCCGTCACTATCGACAAGCTTTTGACTATTGGGTACGACTTGTTCCAGACCGTCCTCGTTATGTCGTTTTATGCAATTTCGATGAATTCTGGATATATGATTTTAATACCCAGATGGACATTCCTGTTGACACAATTAAACTTCAAGATTTACCTGAACGGTATGGCCCGCTTGCGTTTCTATATCCAACGCAAGAAAAACCGGTTTTTGGTAATAATCATGAAGCGGTGACCAGAGAAGCTGCCGATCATTTAGCTGCATGTTTTAATAGGCTTGTAAGCCGCAAAATAGATCGAAATTTGGCACAGCATTTTATTCTGCAAATGCTGGTGGCTCTTTTTAGTGAAGATATTGGTCTTCTCGAAAAGTATATGGTATCGCGACTGCTGGATGACTGTAAATCTCCCAAAGATTGCTATGATCTTATAGGCGGTCTTTTTGTTGAAATGAACACACCGGGCAAAACAGCAGGAGGGCGTTTTGAAGGGGTTGATTATTTCAATGGCGGAATTTTCGCTCATCCTGCCCGCATTGAGTTAGATGAGCATGAAGTTTATCTGCTTAAGCATGCATCGAAGGCAGATTGGTCAAAAGTGCGCCCGGAAATTTTTGGTACGTTATTTGAGCATTCTCTTGATAAAGAAGAAAGACACGCTTTTGGAGACTCTGTAGCATCTTTACCGGCAACATACCATTCCAGTCCTCTCATTATGAAGCATTGTTATAGTTTGTAAACGGCCTTGGGACTGCTCGTCACGCTGCATATCAATGGCCACACGCTGGCTAATATGGTCTTGAGTTCGCACTCTATAGACACTCTTTTGCATCTTTCGATGACGACGATAACCTCGTTCAACCGCGTTGGATGTCGATGGCAGTTGTGAATCATCGAGAAAGGTCAACGCCTTTTCAATATTCGGCGTAAATAGTTTCTTAAGAGTTTGACCCAACGTTTTGAATCGTCGAACATGGCGGCGCAAGACAGCCAACCTTTCCAAGGCTGTTTCCGTGCGGCAACGGCGATCAAAGAGTCTGTAGACCTGATCCATGATCGAACGTAAATTTTTCAGATTGTGGCATTTTCGCGTTATACGTGAGAATATCTTCTTGTCTGCCTTACTGAGCGAATGCTGCACAAACAAGTGTCGATGCTCAAACAAATCGGCAATCTCATCGGTCTGTTTTTTCTTTCGAGATGCCGCTTTTCTCGCGGTCGAGGACGATGGACGGCCGCGTTGCAGCTTGGGCAGCTTCTTTTTGAGTTCTCGTCGCACCCGCGTAACAGCTTTGAGTATTTCTCTATTGATCTCCTTGAGAACATGAAATTCACATACCTGGTGGGCAACACCGGGGAATATCAGAGCCAGCGGCTCCGGGTATAACGGCGAGCCATCGGTCGTAACACCAAGCAGTGTCAGACCTCTTTGATCCAGTTCCGTACGGAACCGACGAAAGAAGTTTATCATATCTTCATGGGTGGGATTATGGTCAAGAACATCGTAAATGAGCCGTTTGAACGTGCGGTTATCCACGATGGACAATACACAGAACGGCCCATCATATAATTCATCCGCCGCGATATAACCGGAGAAATCAGTCAGAACACCATCAAGGTATTCAGCAGTAATTCGTTTCTCAGCTTTTTCCCCCCGTCGCTTCAACCCAGTTTTGAATTGTAGCCCAGGGGACGAAAACCCGATGATCTCGCCATAAGTGCCAGGATGCCGGCCGATATGGCAGGCCGTCTTCCACAACCAATCGCACTGCCAGGTGAACAACCCGGCGGGTATAGTGGCAGCCGGGATCCGCAAGGTCGCACAGGTCGGCATTGAAGTACTTCTTGCATTTTGAACAGCAGTGCTGTGAATAACTGACCCAAAGGTCGATTGGACGGTTGCCAGCCAAGTCTCCGAGGTCATGCAGTTTTCGTCTGAATATTTTGTCCCGATAGGATGGGTGGCCGCAATAGGGGCACGGACGCTTTTTGTATGTGCGTGAAAGTCGTTTGATTTTAGCTTTGGGTAAATCTTTAACACACGTAATACCTTCCGTTACATCCGATACATATTCACCTGGCCCAGCCATAATCGTGTCTCCTGAAAAATTCAGTTTATTTCTGTTCTTCCAGGAGTTTTATCGGCTAAGACACCAAGATTTCCTTAAATATACCGGTATTTATGCTACAGTCACCTTTTGGATCACATTTTACCAATCCCATTGATATTATGAAAATTGTCGGCCCTACTATTGTTGAGCCATGGCGGGAGCAGATTGAATCAGCAAAAACACTGGCACGTCTTAGTGAACTACAAAACAAAATGCATGAATTCAGAGTACTCGATCCTGCCTGCGGCTCGGGAAACTTCTTATACATCGCATATCGTGAGTTGAAACGTCTTGAGTGGCATCTTTATGAAAAAATGAACGAATTAGATTCAAAGCAGGCTGCAGGACAGGGTGTATTAGGTTTGGTAACAGCACGACAGTTTTATGGCATTGACATCAACCCATTTGCGGTAGAGTTAGCAAAAGTAACAATGATGATCGCCCGTAAATTAGCGATTGACGAACTGCATATTAATGAGAGACCACTACCGCTGGATAATCTTGATTCTAATTTCTTTGCTGCCGATGCATTGATCGATTCTCTCGGTAATCCTGTGCAATGGCCAAAAGTAGATGTGATAATTGGAAATCCTCCTTTCCTCGGTGCAAAGAAGCTTAAACCAGAACATGGTTCAGTATATGTAAATAAGATACGCAAGGCCTATCCTCAAATACCGGGAATGGCTGATTTTTGTGTATATTGGTTCAGAAAGGCTCATGATCATTTACCACAATGTACGCAGGATAATCTTTTCAGCGGACGTGCTGGCCTTGTTGGTACACAGAATATTCGCAATAATAAATCAAGAATTGGAGGTCTTGACCATATTGCTCAAACGGGCACAATCGTTGAAGCGGTCGAAAATCAACCGTGGTCAGGTGAAGCTAATGTCCATGTGTCAATTGCAAATTGGGTAAAAACACAAGACCCAAAATTATTGCCTAAAAAACGACGACTGTGGTTTAAAGTTGATTCAAAACCTATTTCGAGTAGAAGACATAATGGCAACATATTGCGCACATATGAACTATCATATCGGGAATGTATATTCATAAATTCGGCGCTTTCGGATACTCCCGACCTCGGAAGTGCAAAAGTTTTGCTATGTAATACAACACCACAACGGGTTTTTCAAGGTATTACGACCGGCTATAACAAAGGCTTTGTGCTTTCGTCTATTGAGAAACAGATGTTGATAAAACAAGATCCTCCTTCTACTAGCGTTATATTTCCTTATTTGATAGGACGGGAACTAGTGTCAGGTGATGGCAAACCGGAACGTTTCGTTATCGATTTTCAGGAGATGTCAATGCTCGATGCGCAGCGATTCAAGGGGGCCTTCAAACGAATACGGGATATTGTGCTTCCTGCTATTGAAGAAAAAGCACAGAAAGAGGACAAGGATGAAAAGGCACACCGTAATCATTTACAGAAGTGGTGGATGCATTGGAGAAACAGAGGAGAACGGCTTGAAGTAATTGCCCCCCTTCATGGTCGTTATATTGTTTGCTCACGTGTAACAAAACGCCCTATATTTATGTTTGTCAGTAAAAGCATTGTTCCTGCCGATGCATTACAAACATTTGCTTTTGATGATGATTACAGTTTCGGGATATTGCAATCGAATATTCACTGGCAATGGTTTATTAGTAAATGCGCAAAATTAAAAGCAGATTATACATATACGGCTGAGTCTGTCTTTGACACATTCCCTTGGCCTCAGGATACCACTACAAAGCAAATCAATAGAATTGCTATGGCTGGGCGTGAAATCAGACGCATTCGAGAATCTGCTCGCCAACAAATGCGAGGAGGGCTTCGTGCCTTATATCGTACATTAGAATTACCGGGCAAGAATGAACTTAAGGATGCACATATCGCCCTCGATGAAGCCGTATGCGATGCGTATGGTTTTTCAATGAAAGATGATTTGCTTGCACATATACTTGAACTTAATTTTGCAGTGGCCCAAAATATTGAATCAAAGAAACCTGTAACCGAACCTGGTATTCCTCCGAATTATGAAGCCAGAGAAAATCTGATTACCAAAGACTGTTTCGGCAATTAAAAGGTAAATCGAAGCTCATGAAAAGCAAACTATATGAATAATACAAATGAAGAAAGTAAAATAGAAGGCGAGCTGGTTCAGTCACTTGAGATGTAACCGTCCGACCAAGTACATATTGTAAATGCTGATGAGGTAGGGATAATCGTTTTTGGTTTTGAGGTTTATTTAAGGAACAAAATCATGAGCGATAATGGTAAAGTCACAAAAGCGGACCAGACCGAGTTCTGGAAAATGGTTTTGGAAACATACAAATCAAGCAATCTGTCAATTCATCAATTTTGCAAACAGGAAGGTCTTCACGAATGGGCATTTTACTCTTGGCGTAGAAAGCTGGCAGGTCAGCAGCCTCAAAAATTCGTTACTCCAACAACACCAGATAATCCGGCATTTATCGAAGTTCCCGTCATACGCCCAAAGCCGCAGCCATTGGAACTTATACTAAGAAGCGGTCATATACTGAAAATACCCTCTGACATTGACCAGGGCACAATCAATAAGGTTTTCTCTGCATTAAAGGAAACACAGTTGTGCTGACTTTACCCTGTTCGGTACGTATTTTTGTCTCTGTTGATCCAACTGATATGCGTTGCAGTTTCGACCGTCTGGCCGCGATGACACAAACTATTTTAGGGCAGGACCCTTTAAGCGGTCATCTGTTTGTATTTTTCAATCGTTACCGCGACAGATGCAAGATACTATTCTGGGACAGGACGGGGTTTTGTCTATGGTACAAAAGGCTGGAAGAGGGTGTATTTCGATTGCCGCATCATTCTTCAGTAAAATGTCTTGAGATGGATTTGGCAAGGCTGACGCTGGTTCTCGAGGGCATAGACCTTTGTTCGGCACATCAGCGAAAAAGATTTTCAATTGGAAACGGCATATTTTGATAATCTCAAAAAAAATATTTCACTTTTTTTTGAATATTATCATTATTTCTCTTGACATTATCCGATTATATGATATATAGGAGTCATCGTTACGGATAATGATGTAGAAAAAAGCTTTAACGGAATAAATGATTACAACAAACACACCTATTACAGAACTGCCCAGCGACGTTGAAACCCTCAGAGAGATGGTTTTAAAACTGTTGGCTAATGTTGACGACCTCAATCAGCAGCTGGCCTGGTTCAAGCGTCATGTATTCGGCAGAAGGAGCGAGAAGCTTGATCCTGCCCAGAGGCTGCTTTTTGAGGGTCTTTGTACAGAACTTGAGTTGAGGATTGCGGCAGAACAACAAAAGGCTGATGCATGTGTTGAAACGCCGAAACCAAAGAATGCCAGTCATCATGGCAGACGTCCTTTACCTGAGGATTTACCCCGCCAGCGGATAGAGTATCATCCCCCGGAAGAGGAACTTATCTGCCCATCCTGCGGAAAAGAAAAACAGGTAATCGGCGAAGAGATAACAGAGCAGCTTGATTATGTGCCTGCATCATTTGTTGTTCGTCAGCATGTGCGCATTAAATATGCCTGCCCTGACTGCAAAGAAAATGTATCCATAGCAGAACTTCCTGCATTTCCCATAGAAAAGGGTCGTCCCGGGACAGGACTGCTTGCTCATATAATTACCAGCAAATATACCGACCACCTCCCGCTTAATCGTCAGGAGAATATTTTCGGTCGGCATGATGTGGAAATCAGGCGTTCCACTATGTGTGACTGGGTAGGGCAATGTGCCGGTCTGCTTGAGCCTATCGCCAAAGAAATGAAGAGGCAGTTGTTAAAATCGCCTAAGATTCATACCGATGATACGACCATCCCTGTTCAGTGCAAGGATCGTAAAAGCACTTATGACGGTTATTTATGGGTATATGCCGATATGAGTGATAATGTTGTGTTCGATTTTACACCGACACGATGTCGGGATGGGCCTATCAATTTTCTGGGGAGTTACAGCGGATATATACAGGCGGATGCATACAAGGGTTACGACAAGCTCTTTGCCGAAGGCAGATGTACTGAGGTAGGCTGCTGGGCGCATTGCAGGCGCAAGTTTGATGAGGCTATTGAGACTGATAAGGAGCGAGCCGGGATTATGCTCGCATTGATAGGCAGTCTCTACGATGTGGAACGTGATGCAAAGAGACGTAACCTTGACGCTGACAGTATAAAGTCACTGCGTCAGGAAAAGAGTAAACCCATTCTCGAAGAGATTCGCAGAGTCATTGATAGCTGGTCGCTACAGATTTTGCCGAAGAGTCCAATTGGCAAGGCGATAAATTATGCACTTGGTCAGTGGAAAGCATTAAACAGATATATTGAGAACGGAATCCTTTCGATAGATAATAATCTTTCAGAACGGATTTTAAGAATGGTTGTTCTCGGGCGTAAAAACTGGCTGTTTGCCGGCAATGAGAACGGAGCCCAAAGGGCAGCGACCATATACAGTCTGGTTGCAAGCTGCAAACTAAGTGATATTGACCCATTCGTATATTTCAGGGATGTTCTTGAACGTGTCAGCACGCACCCCAACAGCCGGATTGCCGAACTGACACCTCCAAACTGGAAAAAGCTGTATTTCAAATCTGTCACAGAAGCAAACCCAACTCAAAACAACTAAACGACAGCCCCATTCTTCGTAAAAATAAATTTCACTTGTGTACTATCCGCAACCTGTAGTTGGTCGGACGGTTACGTTAGTTCATATAATACAACCTGCCCGGAGCGGGTAGCTATAGTGACAGGTTTTATAATATCGGCAGCTGCGAGCTGCTGGCGGATGGCATTGCCGCGACGGCGGGAAAGGTTGAGCCGCTGATAGCGGGATACGGTTGTTGATAGTGGCCTTACCGCTATATCGGCTAAAAACCGTATCTCTTCACGGTTCAACTCTTTCACTGGTGGATTGGTAACTATAGCAGAGGATTTTTTATTCTCTGCTATACTGGGGGATGGTGGGTGGGTATCTTTATTATTTTCAGTATTGATTGTTTCCCGTTTATTTTCATTTTTATCAGGGGACAGAACAGGTGGAACTGCTTCACAAGAAGCCTGTATAAAACTATTCGAGCCGGTATCGGTGTAATTAGTCCCCCATCTGGCTTTAATTGCCTTATCCGAGATGCAGCCTTCTCTAATCGGACAACGGCGGATTTTAACGACAAATGGTTCCGGGTACTCATCGGCCAGCCTGACAACAGCGGTACCTATAGGCAACGTGTTCAATGCCTGCTTCTGCTCATCCGTAAGATTCATTGCCCCCGAAATTTCCTGCACATCTGAGCGAAGCTTCTGGCTCAGGGCAATAGTCGCGTAACTATTAGCAAATGCAACTTTAGATAAAAGACTCGCCGATTGATCTACAAAGACATAACCTAATCCGTACTGCCTTACCATTCTTATAGATGTCTCAAGAATAGATTCCTTTGATTCCGATGACTTCTTCAATAGCAGGTTATGAGCTTCTTCAAGGATGATAACGTTAGTGAGCTTATCCTGCGGGCCCTGTGCGAGACGATACCGGTAAAGGTACAACGTCAGTGCCTCCGAGAACATTGTTTTATCTGAAGAACCGGATAGTCCGTCCATTTCAAGAACTGCGTTGCAATTCAAAAGCTCTGCAACGTGACTATTGTCCTGGGTATTGAGAACTGCCCCGAATTCACCATAAGTCATTGCAAGCAGTATTCTTTCCGCCGAGGCCTGCCACATTGCAGCCCTGCCTTTGAGCTTCCCTGTCTTTAGCCAGACAAGTAAATCCTGGATTGTCGGCCATCGATTTTGCTGTTTATCGAATACCCCGGCCTCGCGGTACAAATGGTCAAGTCCCGCAACTAATAAGCTGATGACACCTTCTCCGCCAAGATATGAATTGGCAATAACATCAACAATAAGTTTAATCCAGATATGAGGCTCACAGCCGGCAGGCGGTATCAGAGGATTGAACCGCAATGGCGATATGTCTCTGCCAACGGTATAAACACGAAGTTCGGGATAGAGGCTCATCAGGTCCCGGTATCCTCGTTTCCAATCCAGGGCGAGTACCTTAATACCGCGGGACATAATGCCCTGCATAAGCACGAATGTAAGATTGGTCTTGCCAGAGCCGCTCCTGCCGGCTACAAGGATATGTTCCTTCAGGCGGTTGCTTTTGAAAAAGAAGGGATACAACTTCTTATTTGCGTAGGAGACGGCACCAAGCTCAATATCCCCGGCTGCAGCAAACTCCTTTGGCGGCGGCGTGAAAGGCGAGCGGTCGAATTCAAAATCTGTACCCAGATATTTTGCCGCCAGAAGTTCCAGTGTCTGTTCGACATCGGCCTTGCCCCCGGGGTCTGATTCAGATAAATAGGCTCTCCATAAGCGATCTATCTTTTTGCCTAAAACAGGCTTTAACTTGCGGCATAGTTCCTGAACTCTTGTCATCAAGGTTCATCACCTTCCAGACCATCTAAAATCGACAGCTTCCTGTATGAGGAAAGATAGCTTTGTGCCTGTTCCGGCAATAGAAGTTTCAGTTTTGAAACGTCAGCCCAGAGACTTTTTCGTTCATCACGCTGCTGCTCATAAAACTCTCGCAGACTCTTGCTGAGACTATATGCTTCACGACTGCTCATTCTCACCCCGCCACGATCAGCCTCAACAGAAAAAATTGAATTTAGCGCATAGCACTTGCCCAATTCGAGTTGGTACATGTTTTTTTCGTAAATCTGGTATCTGTTTCTTACCTGGCTGATTACATCATCAAGACCAAGTTTTGAGGTGTGCTTTTTATCAGAAATGATTGCCATCTCAGGCTCGGATTGCGGAGCAGCGAAATAGCCTCTGCTGATAATATCTTCTACTGTTGTTTGTCTTGGCCAGTTCCTTTTAGACATTATGTCGGAGGTAAAATCATACCGGGCGTACGCTTGATTTAATGGTTCTCTTACTGGGGGTTTGGCTGGCAGACTATAGAATAGAAATTTTCCTGACTGGTAAAAATACGGTACATATCCCACGTCGAAGACGGGGCCTTTTGCCAGAGCGATTTCATCCATTTTACCACCTTTTAAATTATTCCTTTTCGGTAGTAAATACGCCCGAGTATTTAAATCTTCCGGTTTTCGTTGCTACTGACCGGTAAATAAGATGGCCAGGTGGCTGCTGAAGGATAAAAACCAGGCATCCGGCAAATCTGCAAAAGATTTATAAAGTAAATGGCTTCTCCCTGTGCCGGTGATCTATTATGCGAAAAATGAAAGAACAAATATTACGGCTTCTGCAGCAGAACTCCGACAATAGAGCGGCCAGACTGTCCAGAGAATATTCAAGGGCCGCCCCCGGGGAAAAAGAGTCTATCGTGGCCGGCATCGAGTTTGAAAAATGGCTGAGCCAAGTCTGTGAGGACTGTCTGAATTAAGGAATGTTGAGCTGCTGTTCCATCTCTTTCTTTATTTCCTGCATAAACTTATTGTCCCAGTTCTTGACGCAGAATTTTATCAGTTCCTCAGCGAGTCTGATATTCTCCTCTACGGCTTTCTTTCGCTGCAGTGTGTCGGTGCTGAAGCTATACATATCCAGTTCTTCTGTTCCCTCATCAGTTTCTTCTAAAACCTCCCAGTTATTTCTATTGAGCAATGCTAGTGTCTGGCCGTCGCTGTCAGTGTAGTTCACATAGAATTTTCTGCCGTTGTGCAGGATTGTCCAGTCCCGCGATATCTGGTTTGTTTCCATTTGCATTTTTCCCATCTCCATCCTTGCCGTAATAATATGGCGGTTGGGCCGATTGACCGCAAAACCGCCGGCGTTACAATTCCTTATTATTCATACAACGGTGCAAGCTCACGGCTGAAACATTGCATACATCGAAGCTGTTTCTCTTCAAAAACCTTTGAAATAATCGCACTCATTCCGCAACTTTTGCAGATAACTACACCGATATCCCTGCACATAATCCTGCCTTCTTCACCGTCAAAAGGTATCGATTCCAATAGTCCCTGAACAGGCCTGAATTCGTTAAGCTGTAGGTCTGCAAAATACTGCTCACCCTTATACAAAACTACAGGTAAAGCCCGTGGGCTGGCTTCATTGACATTTTTTGTTTTTTTCCATTTTTTCACCTTCGACTTGTTATAAGAAGCGACAAGCCCTCTTCGCATTCGAGAGAAGAGGGCTTTCATACTGTCACTCCACCATCGAAATCTCTTCCACATTATCTCCGTTAGATTTGTCTTTTTGGTTTTCGATAATCTTCTCAAATGCCTTCTGAAGGCAGTAGATAGCCAGCGGTATTTCGTTCCTGCCAAACGACCCCGAAGACTGCCAGTTGCCGTCCCTGTCCTTGTATCTTCGCTGTACCGTTGCCTTTAACAGAGTGACGGCTCTGCCCTTTATTTCCACCTGGTTTTCCCAAAGAGCCGCTGAGACCTGACCGGCCTGAAACTTGGCTATGGGTGTTTGTTGTCCATTCATTTTATTTACCTCGGGTATCCTTCATCTGACGTGAAAGACCCTCTTACCACCATTGTGTTAAGAGGGTCTTGGCGAGCTTATAAACTTTTCAGTAAATCTTAAAGAAATCATAATTTGACAAATGAGACCTCTGAAAAACCTCACATTTTATTATTCTCTTATATTTTTGCTTGAAGTGCTTCGAAAAATTATTTCGATACACCGCAAAAACTGTTTTCTCGCCTTACCAAAGGATTCTTTTATGCCTTTGGTATATCTTTTTGTACACTTATCGCCGGCTTTGTCCGTTATCCGGCAATACTCACCAGGCTAAAACTCCTTTTCCAATTGTACGCTATTACATGTAACCCAAAATCAAAGGCGTTACGCCTCATACCTCGATATCGAGTCCTGCCGTAGCCGGTATTCTTCATCCACGCAAACGGATGTTCAACCACCGCCCGAATTCCCGCCACCAGACGGTTATGCAATTTCTGTGAGGCTGTTAATTCCTTCTGGCCGCGAACTCGTTTTTGAATAATTCCGCAGAACACGCCGCGTTCCTCCAGTTTTGCCTTTCGGTCTTTATCCATATATGCACTATCAGCAAAGACACTGTCCTTCTCATCCTCGACAAGTTCGTCAATATACCTGCTGTCATGGGTTGAGGCGGTATCGAAACGGTAGTCTTTAATCATGCCGTTACAGTCAGTAGCAATATGGCCCTTATAGCCGTGATATATTCTGCCACGCTTTTTCGTATAACCTGCCGCCTTGTCTTTGGTGCTGGAAATACCGTCTTTGCCAGTTCTGCCGCGAGGCGCTTCTATTATAGTGGCATCAACACAGGTCCCTTCCTCGAGTATAACGCCGCGACTTTTGAGTATGGCGATAGTCTTATCAAATAATGTAGCTATATGGCCGTTTATATTAAGACGCTTGCGAAACTGCACAAAAGTAGTTTCATCAGGTGCATCCTGTTCCATCTTAAGGCCTACAAATCGTCTGAAGGATATACGGTCACAGAGCATCTCTTCGAGCATCGGGTCGGAAAGATTAAACCACTTTTGCAGCATTATGCATTTTATCATCATTACAAGTGGATAATTCGATGCTCCGCCTTTGTCGGTGTTGTTCTTGTACATATCCCTTAACGGCTCAGCAAGTTCGTTCCATGGTATAAGCTGGTCGCATTTTTGAAAAAATTGAGCAGTGCGACGACCGCCGAGGTCAGAGGTTAAACTGTCGAGAAATGTTGGTTGATTGCTTGTGCGTTCCATAATCTTTGCCTCCATGCAATAAAATTGACTATTGAATGGACGCATTATATCATATCCGCTGATAATTGCATTAATGTTTTGTAAAAAATGCATAGTTTTTCAGAGGTCTCAAATGGGGGTCAGGGGGCCGCAGGCCCCCTGAAAGTTGGGAAGAAGCCGCCGATTTCAATCGGCGGCAGCAGCCCAACGTCGAAAACGGAGCATGACAAGGGAAAGTTTACGATGACATATTTGTGCGAGCCAATTCCATCAGCTTGAGCTTCTCCAAAGCCTGCTCGGCATCAACCAGTGCAGCCAGCTCTTTTTTGATAACCTCCTGCTCATACCGGTTAAGACACTCATCCAGCTCAAACCACGACATAAGGTCATCCACAGATAAAATCTGGCCGAATTGGTCAGTAGGAAGCTTTCCCTGTCTGCGTACAAAGGCAACGATGTCCTGCTTTTTGTATATGTTCATTTCAATCCCTCCGATTCAACCAAGCTGAGTCGGTTCACTTTCTCTATAGTGAACCGATGCAGCAAAAACCGGAGTCGCTAATCCAGCGACTCCAAAAACTTCTCTGCCATTGCCTGGCGTCTCTTCCTGCTTTGCTCCTGAAGTTCTGCAATCTCACGCTGCAACCGTCTTGCCCGCAGACACCGCTTGGCCAGGCAGTACATATTAACGTCATTGATGTCATCGACATCAATGATGCCCATCGAAACATACTTTATCACTTTGTACTTTGCCTTGGTTTTTATCTTCTCGCTTATCATCTCCATCATAAGCCGCTCATTATAAAGCTCTTCCTTGAGTTTTTCTGCCTTGTACAATGCCTTGTCAAAATCTACGTACCTGTCAAAATCAACCGTTGCAAAAGCACCCAATTCGATTGTACCATCCTCATCGACATTCGGTCTAATCCAGCCTTTGCGGGTCTTTACAGGCAAAGCCAGTATAGGGGCGAAAGCCTCCTTCATAAATATCCTTTCAATCTCTGCCGGCTCTATTAAGTCCTCGTTATCGAGGTCTGGTATGCTGCCGTATCTGTTGCTGCGTTTGCGTCTGAGAAGCGGCGACTCAGCTACCTCTACATCCTCATACACTTCAAATTTTGTTTCTTTTTTCATCTGAAACAACCTCCGTCTTTCGACAATCTATTGCGAAAGACGGAGGGGGAAGGAAAAAGGCCGTGGAGTCCGCCTTCGAACCTAATAGCAAGCAGCCGGTGTAAAATTGTTTATTATAAATACCGGCTCTCCCTATTAGATGAGAAGGCGGAAGCACGGCCTTGATTTTTTTGAAGTTTCTGGCTGGAGCGGGGCTGGTGATTTAATCCCGTAAATGATTTACGGTTTTCCGCAGAAAAATAGATAGGCTCGAATGCCTTCGAGCAGTATTATTGAAAACCGAAAATCATAATTAGGGAGTAAATCAGCGGCCCGCCCCCGAAACTTCGAAAAAATCAACTATTTGCAGGATTCTTAAACCAAAGGGGTTTAAGCCGTAAAAGCTTTTGGTTTTTGTATTAAAAAAACTGACTTACTTGTTTACCTCAACATATGCTTCTTCAGGGCACGGTCCACTGCAAAAATCTAAAATTCCAGGATTGCTCAATCTCACAGGACACCAATAACACCATTTTTTCTTCATTTGTAATCAACTCCGCCTTTCGGCAAGTCATTACGAAAGGCGGAATTAAACGATTATAACGTAAGCCAGGTGTTTTTTATTCACCTCTGCATTTTTTACAGCATCCGTTTTCCATCATCTCGTCTTTTTTGTAAGTCATACAGCATTCGCAATAATGCTCCAGAGATTTCTTACAGTGTTCGCAGGGTTCAAATTCCTCACCATTTTTCAGATACTTCAATTTCGCAAAGCACTCATCGCAAAGCGGATTAACTTCATCTGCTCCTATACACATTTTCGTACCTCCGAGCTGCACCGTTCCATTGGCGGTTCACCTGTTTATTAGTGAACCGACAATAACAGCAAAGCGAAGGCTCGTAGAGCAAACCCTTCGATAAATTTTTAGGCCGTAAGGCCTACCCCGCCCGCAGGCGGGGAGAGATTTACGATAAAAGGTCTGCATGGGCCGGAGCGGCCAAAAAAAAGAAACTACGAAAAAGCACTCAACTGCTCAGCCTGTTTAACACTCTCAATGTACAACTCCGATTCTATCATCAAGGCCAGTTCAATTTTGACATTTTGCTGCTCATAAACTGTGAGACTTTCAGCCAGACCAAACCACTCCATAAGCTGCTCAACCGATAACCTCTGACCGTACACGTCCATTGGTAACTTGCCGAAGCTGCGAATGTAACCGACTATGTCTTTCAATTTGTATGTATTCATTTCAACTACCTCCGGGGTAAACTGCTTAAGGGCGGTTCACCCACTTTATGGTGAACCGCCGGAAACAGAGAGCGGAGGCCCGTTAGCAGACCCTTCGATAAATCTTTAGGCCGTAAGGCCGACCCCGCCCGCAGGCGGGGAAAGATTTACGATAAAGGGTCTGCGTGGGCCGGAGCGACAGCCAGAAGAAGCAAAGAAAAAAGCCAAATAATTATGTTACATCCGCTTTTCAGCAGAATCACGAAAGGCAGAATGAAATGATTATCCTGTTAAGTAGAAACGCAAAAAGATTCATTAAGCTGGCCTTTTATTGGCGATTGAACTGTCTGGTCGTTATGATCCCGATTACGCAAATTGGATAGTCAGGGCAGTCAAGAATTTTGGCAGTAAATAATAAAAAGGAGCTTCGCGGACCCCCGCCCCCCGTCCACTTACGCTTGGGTATAGCTTTTCCATGTGGTCTGCGGGTCGTATTGGCTTTGTATATGACTTTGCTTGTGTTTGTAATTGAAATAGTATCTTTTTATATATAGTCGATTTAGGATACCGGTCATAAGCCATTGTAATAAATAGGGTTATTCGTGGCTTGTTAGTTGATTTAAAGTACTTTTTTACTATGCTGCACCCTGGATTAAGATACTTTTTTCGCTGATTTGGCCGATTTAGGAGACTTTTTTACTGCGAATTACGGTACTTTTTTGCCAATTAAGAGACTTTTTTTGGGCTCAGGTAAGATACCCAAAACAATTAAGAACCTGAAGGGGCGAAAAGACTATTTAAAATGAAGTTGAAATGATCTATTCTGGAGGCAGTGCCTGGCAGCATAGCGAGCCCAAAATAGATTGCCTGGAAGATTCAATATTGCCGTCGCGAATCCAAATATTGCCAGATACACCTTCCTTGAACATGGCCTGACTTTGGGTCAGCCAGATATAATCAGAAGGCGGCATCTCGCGAACAAGTCTGCAAAGGTTATTCAATCTTGATAAGGCATTGGTAAGAAACAGCAGCCGGAATCCATTCAGCCTGCAATTCCAGAATTCCTCGTATCTTTTATAGCCCAGGTTGTCAAAGTATGAACCGTAATTTGCAATCTTTTGCCTAATGTCTCTGATGTGCCTTTCCGGACTCGCCAGGGTCTCACTACCGCAGTCTGCCTCAAGGAAAAACAAAAGACTTTTGGCTTCAATAGTATCGGTTATTGTAAAAACACCGTCAGGAGTGAACATTCGTTTGCCGGCGGCATCGGCCACGAAATTTGTTATAAAGCAATAACCAGACTCGGTTACAGGCAGAAATGGTGAATTACAGGATAGGAATTGAACCTTGATTCTTTTAACAACTCTTTCCAGATAGACCAAATGAATCCTGAAACAGTTCATCATCAACTGATGGTCAACAGTTGAAATACTTTCAGCCAGTATATTTTCACAAGGTATTTTTTCGGCAAGAATACCTTGCAATTTAAGTAACTTAATTCCCTGGTCTGTAAGGCTGAATAGTCTATCAGGCCGACCTCGGCTGCGGCCTAATTCGTGTAACTGTACCAGCAGATAGTCTTGATTTTCAAGCTCACTTAATTTTCTTCTGAGAGACTGTTTATTCCTGCCCAAAAGTATCGCAATCTGATTTGCAGTGAGAAGCCGGTATTCTGCCGCCGCTTTAAGGATATCGAATTCTTTTTCTTTCAGTTCTGTTGGCACGGGCCACTCCTTTAGTTTTACGTTTTCAAATTGCTGGATTATTGCTTCACTGTAAATAGCGGCAGCTAATTACCGATAGTTTCACTTTTTTGGTAAGAACTCTTCGTAATATAGCAAAAAGGGCTGTTTGATGTTATGATACGGCCCCATGAGCAAAACAGATTTGCATAAACAAGTATTCCTGTCATTCGATCAGGGAACTCTTTTGCTTACAGGTACGACTCGTAACCAGTTGCCTGAACTTGGCGGTTTGTGTATTTGGAGATGGGATACTGGAAGCTCTGGAGCTAATCCGACCTAAAAACACAACAACTGTTAAAACTGATCTTTAAGAGTACATTATTTATGATGGAAAATATTCAAAAGGCATTAGGTAAATATTGGGGCTATGACAGTTTCCTGCCGCTGCAGAAACAGGCTATGGAGTGTATCAGTCGTGGGCAGGATTCGATTGTGGTTCTGCCGACAGGCGGAGGCAAATCGCTTTGTTTTCAGGCACCGGCTGTGACTATGCCGGGACTTGCCGTTGTGGTTTCACCGCTGATTTCTCTGATGAAAGATCAGGTTGATGCATTGACCGAATGCGGTGTTCCTGCTGCGCGTATTGACAGTTCACTTTCATCCGGTGAGCAGAGAGATGTCATCGCGAAGATACACAATAAAACGCTTAAACTTCTTTACTTATCTCCTGAACGGCTTGTTTCAGATGGCTTTCTTGAGATTCTTCGAAAGCTTGAATTATCGTTTATCGCTATTGATGAAGCCCATTGTGTCAGTATGTGGGGACATGATTTTCGACCAGAATATCGCCAACTGGGATTATTAAAGCAGATTTTCCCTGATGTTACCATTGCTGCCTACACCGCTACCGCTACCGAACAGGTTCGCAACGATATTGCCAGAGCAATTGAGGCTTAAAAAACCCGCAAATACTGATTGGCTCATTCGACAGGCCGAATCTGGTCTATAAAGTCCAGCCACGAAAGAACATAATAAAACAGGTTTGTGCCGTGCTTGACCGGCACAAAGGCGAATCCGGCATTATCTACTGCATCCGGCGCAAAGATGTCGATGAGATGTGTGCTCAACTGAAAGGCCAAGGCTACAGCGTTGCACCATACCATGCCGGCATGAATGACGAAGACCGAAAGACAAATCAGGAGGCATTCATCGATGAGAAGGTTGATACCATTGTAGCTACCATTGCCTTTGGCATGGGTATCGATAAGTCCAATGTGCGATATGTCATTCACACGGGTATGCCAAAATCGCTTGAGCATTATCAGCAGGAAAGCGGCCGGGCAGGTCGTGATGGTCTTGAGGCTGAATGCTGCCTGTTCTATTCAGGCGGTGACTACGGTATCTGGAAAAGCCTGATGAGCGATATGCCGGCTGAAGCTCAAAAGATCGCTATGGTCAAGCTCGGCGAAATGTACAGCTACTGCACCGGCGGAGTATGCAGGCATAAGGCGATTCTTCAATACTTTGGCCAGAACCTTAATAAAGATAACTGCATCGCCTGCGATATGTGTCTTGGTGAACTGGACTGCATTGATGATGCATTAGTAACTGCCCAGAAAATCCTGTCGTGCATTGTTCGCCTCGACCAGCGATTTGGTGGCGGCTACACTGCTTTGGTACTGACTGGCTCGACAGATAAGCGAATAACAGAAAACAACCATGACAAGCTCAGTACCTACGGCCTGCTTAGCGACTATTCAAAACACACTGTGCATGACTGGATTGAACAGCTTGCCGGGCAGGGTTATATTGAAAAAGCCGGCGAATACAACGTTCTGAACATAACCGAGAAGGGCTGGGACGTTTTAAAAGGCAAGGAAACACCTCGTCTGTTGAAACCTGCAGAAAAGACAGACAGAAGAAGTCTCAAAGGTTGCCGCAGATTCATGGGATGGTGTTGATAAGGGACTATTTGAAGCCTTGCGAAAATTGCGGGCAGCTATTGCAGGCAAAAAAAAGATTCCTGCTTATATAGTCTTTGGCGATGCAGCACTGAGAGACATGGCCAGGCGAAGGCCTTCCACGCTTGAAGGTTTTCTGGAAGTTAAGGGAGTAGGCGAGAAAAAATGCCAACAGTATGGTGAAGTTGTTCTTGCCGCTATTAAAGATTACTGTCTGGCAAATTCACTGGAGATGGATATTGGTGTAAATCCGGAAAGAGTTTCAGCCAGATTGCCGCTTAACAAATCAAAAATGCCTTCGAATTTGAGCAAGGCAAGACAGCTTGCCTTCAAATTGTTCGAGCAGAAACTTTCTATAAAAAAAGTAGCAAAATCTATCAATCGAGCAGAATCGACCACAACTCAATACCTGGTTGAATACATTAAACAGCAAAAAATCGACAGCCCATATCCATGGATTGATGAGCGAACATTTGGTCTTATCGTAGAGGCTGTAAAGCAAATTGGCAGCGATAGGATGAAACCCATTTTTGATTTCCTAAAGGGCAAGGCAAATTATACCCAGATACGAATCAGCATTGCTTGTTTTCGTAATATTAGACCGAGGTGAATAGTTTTGTCGCAAAATTCAGGGGAAAGATATCTATCAAGATTTACAAATGACCTGCGGATTGAATGTCCGTTGCTCTATCTTTCCACTCTGAGTAGCCCCAATAAAGAACTTCGGATCAAATATCCGATGCTCACTTTCACCTTCATTTTTGAGCTAAAAACACGAATTGGAATTAAGCGACTTTACTGCCACATTCAGAGCAGTAATTGGGGTTTCCTAATAACCGTTTGTCACAGACTGGACAGCAATGAGCAAAACCAAGTTTTCCTCTGACAGGATTAACCAGCAAAATAAGCAGTGCTGTTATAACAGCAATAGCGGTACCTGTAAGGAAATTTTCCCGAAGCCAATTAGCTTTTTCAGAAACACCTTTTTCGTTTAACCAGTTAGCCACCAGCAGAATGTTGCCAGCGAGGAAGATCAACCCGATTAACAAGATCACAATAATTTTTCTGATTCCTAAGCTCATAATTTTGCCCTTTCACAAAAGTTAATATTTATCAACTTCAGCGTAGCGAAAACGAAGAGCAAGCGCAAGAGAAAATCCAAAAAAAGTTATAAGTCCTTGTTTTATCATTAGTTGGAATGCCAAAAATGTTTGTTGCTTAATTCCAGCTCGTACTATGTCATCCTAATTAATCACTTGACTTCAGCAAAGCCATATGATTAAATTCTGTTGAACAACAGTCCGTTTTTTTACCTCTGTCATGAAAGGTGAACAATTATGGTTGAAAGATGGGTTTCCGTTAACGAAATTGCGGAGCATCTGGGAGTAAAGAAAGACACTGTTTATAAATGGGTTGCCAGGAAAAGAATGCCCGCACATAAAGTGGGTAGGCTTTTGAAGTTTCAAGTTAAAGAAATTGATAAATGGGTACGTTCTGACAAGGCTTCATCTAAAGGATAGTTAAAGTTATGTTTAAGAATTTAGTAGTTAAATTTTAAGAGAATGATTTATGGGCTGGACACATTATTGGCAAAGAGATGTCGAATTGTCAGCAAAACCTTTTGCTGATGCCGTCGCTGACTGCAGAAAGATATTTAAATCGCTCACGGCTCCCATTGGCGACGCACAGGGAAAAGGTAAACCACTACTTACCGATGACAAGATAGTATTCAACGGTGCTGATGGGTCTGGTTGCGAGCCATTTATCATAAACAGGATACAGCAGCCCAGGCATGGAAGAACAATAGCGGCAGAATACTGTAAAACAGAACATTTGCCATATGACCTGTGTGTCCAGTGCGCATTGATTATATTCCAACATCATTTAGCCATTGCTATAAAAGTCAGTAACCGTCCGACCAACTACAGGTTGCGGATAGTACACAAGTGAAATTTATTTTTACGAAGAATGGGGCTGTCGTTTAGTTGTTTTGAGTTGGGTTTGCTTCTGTGACAGATTTGAAATACAGCTTTTTCCAGTTTGGAGGTGTCAGTTCGGCAATCCGGCTGTTGGGGTGCGTGCTGACACGTTCAAGAACATCCCTGAAATATACGAATGGGTCAATATCACTTAGTTTGCAGCTTGCAACCAGACTGTATATGGTCGCTGCCCTTTGGCTCCGTTCTCATTGCCGGCAAACAGCCAGTTTTTACGCCCGAGAACAACCATTCTTAAAATCCGTTCTGAAAGATTATTATCTATCGAAAGGATTCCGTTCTCAATATATCTGTTTAATGCTTTCCACTGACCAAGTGCATAATTTATCGCCTTGCCAATTGGACTCTTCGGCAAAATCTGTAGCGACCAGCTATCAATGACTCTGCGAATCTCTTCGAGAATGGGTTTACTCTTTTCCTGACGCAGTGACTTTATACTGTCAGCGTCAAGGTTACGTCTCTTTGCATCACGTTCCACATCGTAGAGACTGCCTATCAATGCGAGCATAATCCCGGCTCGCTCCTTATCAGTCTCAATAGCCTCATCAAACTTGCGCCTGCAATGCGCCCAGCAGCCTACCTCAGTACATCTGCCTTCGGCAAAGAGCTTGTCGTAACCCTTGTATGCATCCGCCTGTATATATCCGCTGTAACTCCCCAGAAAATTGATAGGCCCATCCCGACATCGTGTCGGTGTAAAATCGAACACAACATTATCACTCATATCGGCATATACCCATAAATAACCGTCATAAGTGCTTTTACGATCCTTGCACTGAACAGGGATGGTCGTATCATCGGTATGAATCTTAGGCGATTTTAACAACTGCCTCTTCATTTCTTTGGCGATAGGCTCAAGCAGACCGGCACATTGCCCTACCCAGTCACACATAGTGGAACGCCTGATTTCCACATCATGCCGACCGAAAATATTCTCCTGACGATTAAGCGGGAGGTGGTCGGTATATTTGCTGGTAATTATATGAGCAAGCAGTCCTGTCCCGGGACGACCCTTTTCTATGGGAAATGCAGGAAGTTCTGCTATGGATACATTTTCTTTGCAGTCAGGGCAGGCATATTTAATGCGCACATGCTGACGAACAACAAATGATGCAGGCACATAATCAAGCTGCTCTGTTATCTCTTCGCCGATTACCTGTTTTTCTTTTCCGCAGGATGGGCAGATAAGTTCCTCTTCCGGGGGATGATACTCTATCCGCTGGCGGGGTAAATCCTCAGGTAAAGGACGTCTGCCATGATGACTGGCATTCTTTGGTTTCGGCGTTTCAACACATGCATCAGCCTTTTGTTGTTCTGCCGCAATCCTCGACTCAAGTTCTGTACAAAGACCCTCAAAAAGCAGCCTCTGGGCAGGATCAAGCTTCTCGCTCCTTCTGCCGAATACATGACGCTTGAACCAGGCCAGCTGCTGATTGAGGTCGTCAACATTAGCCAACAGTTTTAAAACCATCTCTCTGAGGGTTTCAACGTCGCTGGGCAGTTCTGTAATAGGTGTGTTTGTTGTAATCATTTATTCCGTTAAAGCTTTTTTCTACATCATTATCCGTAACGATGACTCCTATATATCATATAATCGGATAATGTCAAGAGAAATAATGATAATATTCAAAAAAAAGTGAAATATTTTTTTTGAGATTATCAAAATATGCCGTTTCCAATTGAAAATCTTTTTCGCTGATGTGCCGAACAAAGGTCTATGCCCTCGAGAACCAGCGTCAGCCTTGCCAAATCCATCTCAAGACATTTTACTGAAGAATGATGCGGCAATCGAAATACACCCTCTTCCAGCCTTTTGTACCATAGACAAAACCCCGTCCTGTCCCAGAATAGTATCTTGCATCTGTCGCGGTAACGATTGAAAAATACAAACAGATGACCGCTTAAAGGGTCCTGCCCTAAAATAGTTTGTGTCATCGCGGCCAGACGGTCGAAACTGCAACGCATATCAGTTGGATCAACAGAGACAAAAATACGTACCGAACAGGGTAAAGTCAGCACAACTGTGTTTCCTTTAATGCAGAGAAAACCTTATTGATTGTGCCCTGGTCAATGTCAGAGGGTATTTTCAGTATATGACCGCTTCTTAGTATAAGTTCCAATGGCTGCGGCTTTGGGCGTATGACGGGAACTTCGATAAATGCCGGATTATCTGGTGTTGTTGGAGTAACGAATTTTTGAGGCTGCTGACCTGCCAGCTTTCTACGCCAAGAGTAAAATGCCCATTCGTGAAGACCTTCCTGTTTGCAAAATTGATGAATTGACAGATTGCTTGATTTGTATGTTTCCAAAACCATTTTCCAGAACTCGGTCTGGTCCGCTTTTGTGACTTTACCATTATCGCTCATGATTTTGTTCCTTAAATAAACCTCAAAACCAAAAACGATTATCCCTACCTCATCAGCATTTACAATATGTACTTGGTCGGACGGTTACAAAAGTCATGAGCGATGGCACCGATTACGATTGGGATGAGGCGAGAAGAATGTGCGTAAAATACTTGGGTTATGGAAATAATTTCTGCTTAGGGAAGGCATTGGATTCATAGGCAACTGTCATTTATAGTGGATTACTGGATTTATAGCGAAAGGAGAATGTTTATGAATGAAGAACAGGCTGAAATGATTGCGGATGCTTTGGGATGACGATATTAGCAATCTGGAGGCAATATATGGCTTGTGCTAATACGTCGTAATGATGGACATCTTGTTGTAATTTCTGATGAAGTAATTTGTGAATATGAAAATGAAGAATCTTTTAAAAATTCAAAGGCAAATATATCCATACTGCTTTCATAAATATTATGTTGCAATGTAGATTGAATTGTTACATAGAAGGACACCAAAAGAATTATGGTGAAATGCAAACATAAGTCAACGATATTACAATCTAAGAATAGAACGAAAATTTCTGCAATAGATTTGTTCTGTGGAGTTGGTGGCTTAACAAGAGGTTTGGAAAAAGCAGGAATTAACGTTCGGCTTGGAGTAGACATAGATCCTGCCTGTGAGTATCCATATACAATAAACAACAATGCTGCATTTCTATTAAAATCTGTGCAAGAGGTTAAAGCAGAAGAAATAGAATCTGTATTCATACCCGGCAATATCCGTTTGCTAGCAGGATGTGCACCTTGTCAAACATTTTCTAAATATAATCAAAAAGCTGATTCTGAAGATCAACGCTGGTGGCTGTTGTTGGAGTTCTCTAGACTTGTAAAAGAGTTATCTCCTGAACTTGTAACTATGGAGAATGTTCCTGGATTGATAGAACATGAAATATTCGACGAGTTTGTTTCCAATCTTAAAAATACTGGTTACAAGGTAACCTATAGTATTGTCAATTGCTTAGAATACGGACTACCTCAACAACGACAAAGACTTGTGTTATTGGCTTCCAAATTAGGCCATATTCAAATGCGTGCCCCCAAAAAAGGTGTAAAACTAAAAACAGTCCGCAATGCTATTGCTAATTTGCATCCTATAGCAGCTGGCAAAGTTTTCAACAAGGATCCCATGCATCAATCCAGTGCACTTTCTAAAATCAATCTGCAACGTATTAAAGCATCTGGGCAGGGAGGCACGTGGCGAGATTGGGATTCAAAATTAGTTGCAAAATGCCACAAAAAAAAATCAGGAAAAACCTATTCTGGTGTTTATGGACGTATGGTATGGAACGAACCTGCACCCACAATAACGTAACCGTCCGACCAACTACAGGTTGCGGATAGTACACAAGTGAAATTTATTTTTACGAAGAATGGGGCTGTCGTTTAGTTGTTTTGAGTTGGGTTTGCTTCTGTGACAGATTTGAAATACAGCTTTTTCCAGTTTGGAGGTGTCAGTTCGGCAATCCGGCTGTTGGGGTGCGTGCTGACACGTTCAAGAACATCCCTGAAATATACGAATGGGTCAATATCACTTAGTTTGCAGCTTGCAACCAGACTGTATATGGTCGCTGCCCTTTGGCTCTGTTCTCATTGCCGGCAAACAGCCAGTTTTTACGCCCGAGAACAACCATTCTTAAAATCCGTTCTGAAAGATTATTATCTATCGAAAGGATTCCGTTCTCAATATATCTGTTTAATGCTTTCCACTGACCAAGTGCATAATTTATCGCCTTGCCAATTGGACTCTTCGGCAAAATCTGTAGCGACCAGCTATCAATGACTCTGCGAATCTCTTCGAGAATGGGTTTACTCTTTTCCTGACGCAGTGACTTTATACTGTCAGCGTCAAGGTTACGTCTCTTTGCATCACGTTCCACATCGTAGAGACTGCCTATCAATGCGAGCATAATCCCGGCTCGCTCCTTATCAGTCTCAATAGCCTCATCAAACTTGCGCCTGCAATGCGCCAGCAGCCTACCTCAGTACATCTGCCTTCGGCAAAGAGCTTGTCGTAACCCTTGTATGCATCCGCCTGTATATATCCGCTGTAACTCCCCAGAAAATTGATAGGCCCATCCCGACATCGTGTCGGTGTAAAATCGAACACAACATTATCACTCATATCGGCATATACCCATAAATAACCGTCATAAGTGCTTTTACGATCCTTGCACTGAACAGGGATGGTCGTATCATCGGTATGAATCTTAGGCGATTTTAACAACTGCCTCTTCATTTCTTTGGCGATAGGCTCAAGCAGACCGGCACATTGCCCTACCCAGTCACACATAGTGGAACGCCTGATTTCCACATCATGCCGACCGAAAATATTCTCCTGACGATTAAGCGGGAGGTGGTCGGTATATTTGCTGGTAATTATATGAGCAAGCAGTCCTGTCCCGGGACGACCCTTTTCTATGGGAAATGCAGGAAGTTCTGCTATGGATACATTTTCTTTGCAGTCAGGGCAGGCATATTTAATGCGCACATGCTGACGAACAACAAATGATGCAGGCACATAATCAAGCTGCTCTGTTATCTCTTCGCCGATTACCTGTTTTTCTTTTCCGCAGGATGGGCAGATAAGTTCCTCTTCCGGGGGATGATACTCTATCCGCTGGCGGGGTAAATCCTCAGGTAAAGGACGTCTGCCATGATGACTGGCATTCTTTGGTTTCGGCGTTTCAACACATGCATCAGCCTTTTGTTGTTCTGCCGCAATCCTCGACTCAAGTTCTGTACAAAGACCCTCAAAAAGCAGCCTCTGGGCAGGATCAAGCTTCTCGCTCCTTCTGCCGAATACATGACGCTTGAACCAGGCCAGCTGCTGATTGAGGTCGTCAACATTAGCCAACAGTTTTAAAACCATCTCTCTGAGGGTTTCAACGTCGCTGGGCAGTTCTGTAATAGGTGTGTTTGTTGTAATCATTTATTCCGTTAAAGCTTTTTTCTACATCATTATCCGTAACGATGACTCCTATATATCATATAATCGGATAATGTCAAGAGAAATAATGATAATATTCAAAAAAAAGTGAAATATTTTTTTTGAGATTATCAAAATATGCCGTTTCCAATTGAAAATCTTTTTCGCTGATGTGCCGAACAAAGGTCTATGCCCTCGAGAACCAGCGTCAGCCTTGCCAAATCCATCTCAAGACATTTTACTGAAGAATGATGCGGCAATCGAAATACACCCTCTTCCAGCCTTTTGTACCATAGACAAAACCCCGTCCTGTCCCAGAATAGTATCTTGCATCTGTCGCGGTAACGATTGAAAAATACAAACAGATGACCGCTTAAAGGGTCCTGCCCTAAAATAGTTTGTGTCATCGCGGCCAGACGGTCGAAACTGCAACGCATATCAGTTGGATCAACAGAGACAAAAATACGTACCGAACAGGGTAAAGTCAGCACAACTGTGTTTCCTTTAATGCAGAGAAAACCTTATTGATTGTGCCCTGGTCAATGTCAGAGGGTATTTTCAGTATATGACCGCTTCTTAGTATAAGTTCCAATGGCTGCGGCTTTGGGCGTATGACGGGAACTTCGATAAATGCCGGATTATCTGGTGTTGTTGGAGTAACGAATTTTTGAGGCTGCTGACCTGCCAGCTTTCTACGCCAAGAGTAAAATGCCCATTCGTGAAGACCTTCCTGTTTGCAAAATTGATGAATTGACAGATTGCTTGATTTGTATGTTTCCAAAACCATTTTCCAGAACTCGGTCTGGTCCGCTTTTGTGACTTTACCATTATCGCTCATGATTTTGTTCCTTAAATAAACCTCAAAACCAAAAACGATTATCCCTACCTCATCAGCATTTACAATATGTACTTGGTCGGACGGTTACCAATAACAACACAATTTTATGGCTTTGGTAACGGCCGTTTTGGGACCCAGAACAAAATAGAGCCATTTCTCTTAGAGAAGGGGCAATCTTGCAAAGTTTCCCAAAGAGTTATAAATTTGTTCGCAAAGGAGAGCCGATCCATCGCAAAGTAATTGGCCGCTTGATCGGCAATGCAGTTCCTGTAAAACTTGGCGAAGTTATCGGGGAAAGCATCATTGAGCATGTATTGAATTACAGCAAAAATAATAGCAGGAAAGTCCAACGTAAATCTAGCGGTAAGGCATGAATAACTTGCTTAAAAATAATATAGCATTCTCATCAATTCCTGAACCCGGTCAGTTGATTGAAATTCGACGAAGGCAATGGATTGTGAGTGATGTTCAAGCTTCCGCATTTAAATCTGGTACTAACGGAGACCAGCATCTTGTGTCTATGACCTCAATTGATGAGGACTCCTTGGGTGAAGAACTTCGGACCATTTGGCAATTAGAACCTGGTGTCAAATATTGGAAAAAGCTGGACTTCCACAGATTAGTGGATGGGACTCCAATGATCGACAAGAGGCATTTTTAGACGCTGTTCGTTGGGGGGCAGTAACCAATGCGGACAGATCTTTTCTTCAAGCTCCTTTCCGAAGCGGTATTACAATTGAAGATTATCAATTGGATCCATTGGTTCGTGCAGTAGATATGGCTCGTGTCAATCTCCTCATTGCGGACGATGTCGGATTGGGTAAGACAATCGAAGCTGGATTGGTAATTCAAGAGCTTCTTGTTCGTCATCGAGCTCGCACCGTTTTTATCGTTTGTCCTGCCTCGCTTCAAGTCAAGTGGCAAATAGAAATGTGGGAAAAATTTGGTTTGGAATTCCGTATCGTTGATACCGTATATATCAAACAATTACGACGTGAACGTGGAATTCATGCAAACCCTTGGACATCTTTTCCACGGTTGATCACTTCGATGGATTGGATGAAGAGCGGTGAAGGCATTAGATTGCTCAAAGATATCCTTTCGCCGCACATCACTTATCCGAGGAAATTTGATATATTAGTTGTTGACGAAGCACATAATGTCGCTCCTGCTGCTGCCGCGTTATATGCTTTGGAAAGCCAGCGTACTCGTTTGATTCGAACTCTCTCACCCCATTTTAATCATCGATTGTTCTTAACTGCGACTCCGCATAATGGATATCAGGAATCATTCACATCGTTACTTGAGCTATTGGATGATCAGCGTTTTGCCAGAACTGTCATGCCGGATGAAAAGCAAAAGCAACGAGTCATGATTCGTCGTCTGAAAAGCGATATTATAGATGCCGAAGGAAAACCAGTTTTTCCAAAGCGTAAGATTATGGCCCTTGAAGTCGATTATTCCGCGGAAGAACGTGAAATTCACTCTCTTCTTCAGAAATACACACAGAGCCGTTCCGAGAGTGTTCGTGGGACACGCTATAGTTATTGCGCGGATTTCGTGCACACTTTGCTCAAGAAAAGACTTTTTTCTTCACCATTGGCCTTCGCCATGACTTTGAGGAAGCACCAAGAGAGCCTTGAAGCAAAACGAATGAAAGCCCAAAAGCAAACCATTGATGAACGTATTCTTCGCAAAGCCATCTTAAAAGCCGAGGAAGACTTTTCGAATGATGCATTGGCAGAAGAGGCTCAACACGAAGCTGTCGAAGTCGCAGGCGGTTTTAACGTCCCGCTTGAACAAGATCAGCTTCAGATGCTCGACAAGCTGACTAATTGGGCTGAAAAATCCAAAAACAAAGCGGATTCAAAAGCTGCAGCTATTCTCGAATGGCTTGAGTCACACCTTAAGACAGATGGCCGATGGAACGATAAGCGTGTAATATTGTTTACTGAATATCGTGCAACACATGTTTGGCTGCATGAGATTCTTGCGTCGCACGGATACGGTGGAGATCGCTTGATGATTCTCCATGGCAGTATAAAACCGGAAGATCGTGAAAGTATCAAGGCGGCTTTTCAGGCACATCCAAATGTTTCTTCTGTTCGAATTCTATTGGCTACCGATGCTGCTTCCGAGGGTATAGACCTTCAGAACCACTGTAATTATCTCATACACATCGAAATCCCATGGAATCCGAACGTGATGGAGCAGCGCAACGGGCGTATAGATCGCCATGGACAAAAGGAGTCGGAAGTTTTCATTTGGCATCCTGTAGGTAAAGGATTCCAGCAAAATGGTGATGTTAAAGGTATCAAGGTCGGCCAAATCAATGGTGATCATGAATATCTGATGAGGGCGGTTTTAAAAGTGGACGCTATCCGCGAAGACCTTGGTAGCGTCGGTCCTGTGATAGCTCAGCAGATTGAAGCTGCTATGCTTGGCAGGCGTGGGGATTTGGACACGAGTTATGCCGAAAAAAAGGCGGAGCAAGCACGGAAATTCGTAGTCGCCGAACGAAAGCTGGAGGAGAAAATAGCCCGACTGATCAGCGACAATTATTCTTACCTTCCGGCGACAGTTAAAAGTTCCGGATGAATTAAAGTTGGAATATGCTATCTGAAACTCATTAAGTCAGGAGATTTCAGATGGTTAAAGACAAACAGGTAAGGAGATTGTTCGCTATGAAAAACAAATGCAAGACCTTATATCAGCTTGCAGACAAGGCTGGTATAAGCACTAAAACCGCCCGCAAGTATTTAAAAACGGGCGTGCTGCCCAGCCAATGCCAAGCTATCCACGACTGGCCCACCCATCCGGATGCCTTTGCAGGGGATTGGCCATGGGTTGAAGAATTCCTCAAAAACAACTCCGGTCTTGAATCTAAATCGCTTTTTGAGGCTCTGCAGCGTGAATATCCCGGTAAATACCAGGACAGCGAATTAAGAACCTTCCAGAGACGAGTAAAACAATGGAAAGCCTTGTCCGGTCCGGCTCAGGAAGTGTTTTTTCCACAAATCTATAAACCCGGCCAATGGTGCGAATCAGACTTTACCAGGATGAATAAGCTGGGTATCACCATTTGCGGCATACCTTTTATTCACATGCTGTACCATTTTGTATTGTGTTTGTCGAACTGGGAAACCGTCACGGTATGTTTTTCAGAAAGCTATGAAAGTTTAAGTGCCGGTATTCAAAATGCCCTCTGGAAGTTAGGCGGCATACCACGCTATCATAGGACTGATAATTTAACCTGTGCGGTTAACAAGGTAGGCAATCCTGAGGAATTCACGGCTAACTATCAGGGTCTTGCGAATCATTATGGTTTCCAAAGCTGTAAAATCCAGCCTCACTGTCCGAATGAAAACGGCGATATAGAGCAGCGTCATCACAGGTTAAAGAGAGCTGTTGAACAGGCGTTAATCCTTAGAGGAAGCAGAGATTTTAACAGCAGGAAAGATTATGAAATGTTTCTTGAAAAGCTGCTCAACCAACTCAATACCGGCCGCACAAAACTCTTGGCCGAAGAGTTAAAGGTTCTGCGGCAATTGCCAACCCGCAGGCATGAAGATTTCACCAGGGATAAATGCAGGGTAAGTCGTGGCTGCACGGTCCGAGTTCTTAAGAACAGCTATTCTGTTCACAGCAGGCTTAGGGGAGAAAATGTTGACGTTCGAATATATGCCGAACATATCGAAGTCTGGTATGCTCAAAGAAGAATTGAAGTATTGCCCAGATTACACGGTGAAAACGGTCATTACATCAATTACCGCCACGTTATAGATACCCTTGTTCGCAAACCCGGGGCGTTTGAGAACTATTGCTATAAAGATGATATGTTTCCCACAAGTCAGTTCAGGATCGCATATGATCTCCTGCGTGATCAACATGGGATGAAGCAGGGTAATAAGCAGTATCTGAAAATTCTTGAATTAGCTGCCAACGAAAGCCAGACATCTGTCAATGAAGCTTTGCGGTTCCTGATCAACCATGCAGATGCGATTGATTTTGATATGGTAGAACAAATAGTCAAATCCGAACAACAGCCGCCGGATGTCACTGACGTTTGTGTTGGCGATATTGATCTGAACAGTTATGACTGTCTACTTGAATCGGCGGAGGCACTACTGGTATGAGTAAAAATGATCTGGATAATCAGCTTGTAAACCTTCTCAAAGAACTTCACCTGCCGATGTTCCGTGAATATTACGCCGAGTTCGCTCAGAAGGCTATCGCCGAAGATATGGGTTATTCACAATATCTATTGGAATTGGCTCAGCGTGAGTGTGATGTTCGCAGAGCCAATAAAATCGCAAGGCTGGTAAAAGCCTCAAAGCTTCCTATGGAAAAGACCATGGCAAACTTTGATTTTAAACGTATGCCGTTGAAGATACGTCAGCAGGTCAAAATTCTTTTGGAAGGTTCATTTGTTGACAGAACAGAGAATATTCTTGCATTTGGCAAACCCGGCAGCGGTAAGACACATTTACTGTGTGGTATCTGTCATGAACTTGCCCGGCAGGGAAAAAAGGTTTACTTTACTACGTGTGATATGATGTTGCAGGAGTTATTACGAGCCAAGCAGGAGTTGAAGCTGGACAAATGGCTCAAGAAGCTGTCACAGTACGAGGCATTGATGATAGATGACTTCGGCTATGTCAAACAGAACCGCGAGGAGATGGAGGTGCTGTTTACCTTATTAGCTCATTGTTATGAACGTGGCAGCGTGTTGATTACCAGCAATCTGCCGTTCAGTAAATGGGAAGTCATCTTTAAGGATCCGATGACCACTGCAGCAGCGATCGACCGGCTGGTACATCATAGTGTGATCCTTGAATTGAATGTACCGAGCTACCGAGCTGAGGAAGCTCAGAGACGGAAAAATAAGGACACGTAATGTCCGAAATTTTGCCCCCCATGGGGGGCACCTCCTAAAGGCTATAAGCTAAGGTAAGTGTTATGAAGTAACGGTAAAAATAACTGTCGTTGAAGGGAAATTATAATTGACGCCGGACAGACTACAGTCAATTAAGTATTGCATTGCAAACAAGTACTCAATTGCAACCAAAGGTGGTGCCAGATTTACAATGGTTTGAAAAACAGATACAGAAAATATTTGTAGAAATTATAAAAATAATTAAGGATGAGAACAAGTCACGGGTCATTGTTGAATTTTTAACGAGATCACAAAATGTATTTACGGAATTTGGCTATCAAATGGCCATACAGGAAGGGCTTGAATTGTTGCATACCTTTCGTAGCTGTGTTTCTGATTTTACTGAAAAAAGGAATGCAGAAACACAATTAGATAAGTCTGATTGGAAAGCAGAAACTATTGCCTTTGATCTTGCTATCTATGATTTGTGTGGATTGTGTTTAATTAGCATGGTTTTGGGGCTATCTCGGAGTTTTGAAAAACTTAATGCAAAGAGTCTTACGGATTCAATTAGTTCTATCAAATGGAATAAAAATAAAAGTGTGTACAACATAAGTTTCCCCAGAGAGGTCATAAAACAAATCGAATTTATTAACAAGGGGTTACATTTTGAATATAAGGTAGAAGGGAATTTTATTAGCCCTATATGGTATAGACAACAGCTTGTTGCTATTTCGTTGATCCAATGTATAAAGACTAAAATTGAACTTCTCATGCAGGAATTAGAAATAGCCTTTGAGCAAGAAGCTAATAGGTTGATTAAGCAAAAATTTTATGCAAGTGCAGTTCAAGTCATTGATCGGGGCCTTGAAGCATGTGAAAAATATAGATACCACTTTGCTACTCTTCAGGAAAATATAAACGGTTTTCAAAGCTTAAGACGAGTTGATGACATACCTTGGCCACAAATTGAGTGGAAGGAGATTAACGAAAAATGTCTTTCCATCAGGGAAAAAATTGTTATCACATATTCTGAAATGCTGCCATATCTAACAACATTACCAGAATCAAAAGAGTTACCAGATTTTTTTGGCCATGGATATACAGTGATTGCAAACGAATGTTATGGTGCGATGGCATCTGGTAACGAAAGACTTTTTTGCGCAGTTATTTCCACTGCTATTTGTTGTATTTCCCTCAGCTCAACAGCGACTTAAGGAAAAACTTAAGTATTATCCTCTCGAAAAGGCTGTCAACTTTATATCAGAACCGCTTTTGGACATTCTTGAACTTTCGGGTTTTGCAAAAATATACAGCGAATTAGATGATTTGAATTTTTGGCAAACAGTAAGTAGCGTCTGGAACAAATATTTTGAGGCAATACCTGATAAAAAGCAATTATGCCAACAGATTTATGCGACCGTTAGCTATCGGCATTCTCAATTTGCTTTATTTTCAGGCGATATTAAAAGAACATCTTGGAAACAGGATACGATGCGTAGACTTCGTGAAAGGGGTATCCTGGAAGATAGATTTTACTACGGTTACCACAAAGGGAGAAAGGATAAATTGCATAAAAGCCCGTTGATAAGAGTAATTTCACGAAGTGATTTTTTTATGGATAATCCCATCGATATTTTTCTATCGGTTTACATTAGAAACAGAGCCGAAGCTAAGGATTTGGAACTGCCACAGAGAGCTAGTAATTTTCTCGATACTTTGAAACGCGAGGAGTCAAAAGATTCTGAGAATGAACATTAAAAAATGAAAAATAATAATTACAAAACACTTTATTCGTCACAACAAACAGTTTGGTGTCCGGCGTCAATTATAATTTCCCTTCAACGACAGTTATTTTTACCGTTACTTCATAACACTTACCTTAGCTTATAGCCTTTAGGAGGTGCCCCCCATGGGGGGCAAAATTTCGGACATTACGTGTCCTTATTTTTCCGTCTCTGAGCTTCCTCAGCTCGGTAGCTCGGTACATTCAATTCAAGGATCACACTATGATGTACCAGCCGGTCGATCGCTGCTGCAGTGGTCATCGGATCCTTAAAGATGACTTCCCATTTACTGAACGGCAGATTGCTGGTAATCAACACGCTGCCACGTTCATAACAATGAGCTAATAAGGTAAACAGCACCTCCATCTCCTCGCGGTTCTGTTTGACATAGCCGAAGTCATCTATCATCAATGCCTCGTACTGTGACAGCTTCTTGAGCCATTTGTCCAGCTTCAACTCCTGCTTGGCTCGTAATAACTCCTGCAACATCATATCACACGTAGTAAAGTAAACCTTTTTTCCCTGCCGGGCAAGTTCATGACAGATACCACACAGTAAATGTGTCTTACCGCTGCCGGGTTTGCCAAATGCAAGAATATTCTCTGTTCTGTCAACAAATGAACCTTCCAAAAGAATTTTGACCTGCTGACGTATCTTCAACGGCATACGTTTAAAATCAAAGTTTGCCATGGTCTTTTCCATAGGAAGCTTTGAGGCTTTTACCAGCCTTGCGATTTTATTGGCTCTGCGAACATCACACTCACGCTGAGCCAATTCCAATAGATATTGTGAATAACCCATATCTTCGGCGATAGCCTTCTGAGCGAACTCGGCGTAATATTCACGGAACATCGGCAGGTGAAGTTCTTTGAGAAGGTTTACAAGCTGATTATCCAGATCATTTTTACTCATACCAGTAGTGCCTCCGCCGATTCAAGTAGACAGTCATAACTGTTCAGATCAATATCGCCAACACAAACGTCAGTGACATCCGGCGGCTGTTGTTCGGATTTGACTATTTGTTCTACCATATCAAAATCAATCGCATCTGCATGGTTGATCAGGAACCGCAAAGCTTCATTGACAGATGTCTGGCTTTCGTTGGCAGCTAATTCAAGAATTTTCAGATACTGCTTATTACCCTGCTTCATCCCATGTTGATCACGCAGGAGATCATATGCGATCCTGAACTGACTTGTGGGAAACATATCATCTTTATAGCAATAGTTCTCAAACGCCCCGGGTTTGCGAACAAGGGTATCTATAACGTGGCGGTAATTGATGTAATGACCGTTTTCACCGTGTAATCTGGGCAATACTTCAATTCTTCTTTGAGCATACCAGACTTCGATATGTTCGGCATATATTCGAACGTCAACATTTTCTCCCCTAAGCCTGCTGTGAACAGAATAGCTGTTCTTAAGAACTCGGACCGTGCAGCCACGACTTACCCTGCATTTATCCCTGGTGAAATCTTCATGCCTGCGGGTTGGCAATTGCCGCAGAACCTTTAACTCTTCGGCCAAGAGTTTTGTGCGGCCGGTATTGAGTTGGTCGAGCAGCTTTTCAAGAAACATTTCATAATCTTTCCTGCTGTTAAAATCTCTGCTTCCTCTAAGGATTAACGCCTGTTCAACAGCTCTCTTTAACCTGTGATGACGCTGCTCTATATCGCCGTTTTCATTCGGACAGTGAGGCTGGATTTTACAGCTTTGGAAACCATAATGATTCGCAAGACCCTGATAGTTAGCCGTGAATTCCTCAGGATTGCCTACCTTGTTAACCGCACAGGTTAAATTATCAGTCCTATGATAGCGTGGTATGCCGCCTAACTTCCAGAGGGCATTTTGAATACCGGCACTTAAACTTTCATAGCTTTCTGAAAAACATACCGTGACGGTTTCCCAGTTCGACAAACACAATACAAAATGGTACAGCATGTGAATAAAAGGTATGCCGCAAATGGTGATACCCAGCTTATTCATCCTGGTAAAGTCTGATTCGCACCATTGGCCGGGTTTATAGATTTGTGGAAAAAACACTTCCTGAGCCGGACCGGACAAGGCTTTCCATTGTTTTACTCGTCTCTGGAAGGTTCTTAATTCGCTGTCCTGGTATTTACCGGGATATTCACGCTGCAGAGCCTCAAAAAGCGATTTAGATTCAAGACCGGAGTTGTTTTTGAGGAATTCTTCAACCCATGGCCAATCCCCTGCAAAGGCATCCGGATGGGTGGGCCAGTCGTGGATAGCTTGGCATTGGCTGGGCAGCACGCCCGTTTTTAAATACTTGCGGGCGGTTTTAGTGCTTATACCAGCCTTGTCTGCAAGCTGATATAAGGTCTTGCATTTGTTTTTCATAGCGAACAATCTCCTTACCTGTTTGTCTTTAACCATCTGAAATCTCCTGACTTAATGAGTTTCAGATAGCATATTCCAACTTTAATTCATCCGGAACTTTTAACTGTCGCCGGAAGGTAAGAATAATTGTCGCTGATCAGTTTGGTTCAACCCCTGGTATACAGGTGGTGAAGATGAAGTTCTTATACCTAAATCTTATGTCCACATGTTAACAGAGGATATTGACAATGCTATAATTCCATACTGCTCTGGACCAAAAAAATATTTTCTGATTACGCTTACAAATGGTACTAAGGACACTGAAGAGTTAATTACCTCTGCCATTTCACACAGAGATTACTATAGAGACTTTACAGATGTAGTAGCTGAGTGTATAAGACGCTGTGCAAACGAGGTTATGTATTTTGGAAAATCGGAATATGAGATAGTTTACTATTATGGCGATCAGGATAAAAATAACATTGTATCTTTTGAGTTATCACACATTCCCAATAATAGCATAAGATGTTCTTGGAGGAAAATTTTTCAAGTCATTCCTGCCGATGTGGCAGAAGAAAGACATGTCCCAACTTCTATTGAGTTGGACCCAGAAAGAATTTTTGTATTTACCTTGCCCAAAAGTATTCAAAAAAATTGGCCAAGAATAATAGAGTCTTTGTCTGATTTAAGTGATCTTCTTCTTCCTGATTTTGCTATGCCAGATCCGAGAAACTCCCGAAACATTCCTTTTGATAGTTCTTATCACTACTTGATGAGAGAGCAGGCTCTTGCAAAAGCAGCTAAAGGTATTGGATGGAATGCAAGATATAGTTATAGTGAAAATGTGCTGGAGTTTTATACTTTGTACCGTTTTCTAAAATTCGAAAAATTCAAAATTGAATTCCGTGATCATTTGTTCGAACAACTAAATAGCATTTTAGCTAAGGTTGGGAAGGAAATCGGATTTTCATGTCAGCTTGAGGTAGAAGGGCTACCTACTTTAAAGGATGTTCAACAAGCTGAAAAAGATTTGGCAGGCGGTAGCAAACAATTCAAGGAAATTATGAATATGTTTTTAAATATATAGTGGAATAGCCAAGACTTAATTTGCCGGACTCAGCCTCTTTTCTGACCTGTCCAATTCACGTATTACAGAAAGTGACACTTAATGAAATTACGGCTTGATTTTGAGCGGTTCATCAAGAATTTTCATTATAGCAGTAGCACAAAACACACGGTCTCTTTGGGCATTGTCCACTTGCGAAAGTATCTTTTGTCCAACCAGCACATTAATCGCCCGCTGTGCCGTAGTAAAAGCAACCTGTAGACGTTCAGAAAGCTTTTTCGTGTTCCAGAAGGGATTTTCAGCAAGTAACTCAATAACATCCAATAGAATTTTTGGTTTTTCACCAGCGATTCTTTTTCTCCAGCTTTGAAGCAGCAAATTAATCTTTTCAGCACAGCTCAGAACATCTTCAGACATTCTTGCGATGCCATTGAGGAAATATTCAAGCCATGGATTCCATTGGCTTTCCTGACTTACAGCCAAAAGATGACTATAATATTCATTGCGTGTGGCTTCAAAAAAAGCACTTATATACAACAAGGGTGCCGTAAGCACTTTTCGCTCAATCAAGAAAAGAATAATCAGAAGGCGTCCCACTCTACCGTTGCCATCCAGGAAAGGATGAATAGCTTCGAATTGATAATGCAACAATCCTGCCTGAACCAATGGAGGGATTGTCTGAATATGAAGAAATTGTTCCCATGTTCCGAGACAGTCCATTAGTAAATCTGGTGACGGAGGAACATAAGTAGCATTTTGTAAAGTACAACCTGCAGGACCGATCCAATTTTGTGTTTTGCGGAATTCGCCAGGAGTGGCATGGTTGCCTCGTACACCTTCCATCAATTTCTCATGTATTTCCCGAACTAATCTGAGCGACAATGGCAAAGTATTTAGTCTTTTGATTCCGTAATCCAGGGCGGTTACATAATTGCCGACCTCACGAAGGTCATCGGGACTGCGATTAACTACGGCCCCTGCGTCACTGGCCAGCAACTCTCCTAATGTTGCCTGTGTGCCTTCGATTCTGCTGGATAGCACAGCTTCACGTTTTATAAAGGGGCGTATAAGCAAATGCGGATTTGGCAACTGTTTTCCCTTCTCCGGACAATTGGCCTATAAGGCGGTCTGCATCGGACAATGAACGTATTAACCGGCCAGTCCAGTCTATCTCCGGCGGAAGCGGATTCGGAATGAATGCTTCGTAACCGGTGCATTTCACATATTTTCCTGGAGCTTTTTTCTTTGCCATAACCCAAAAAGTATAACAGAAAAATGAAAATAAGCAACAACGTTATTTTCATAATCGGCAAAAATAAAAATAAGCTTCAAGAAATCGGGTTACTGTTGAGTAACTAAAGTGTCTCATTTTGGGCCAAAAAACGAACTAAACCTTTTAATTGCAGGGCTTACAGTGTTTTTTTCGGACTGAAAATCTGTGTGTCGGTGGTTCAGCCAAAGACCAGGAATGTTTGGCAAAAGAGTTAAAGATCACCGTCAAGCAATTGCAGGACACATATCTTGAATATGTTCAAGATGATGAGGAACCAGCTTGCTGGCAGATGAAGAAAGTTCCATGCCAATTCCTAAAAGACAAAAAATGCACTATTTACCAGGCCCGGCCTCAGAATTACCGTGATTACCCATATCTGCAAAAAGCAGGATTCAATACCCGCACAATGGCGATGCTCGAACGTACGCTTACCTGCCCAATTGTTTTTGAGGTCATGGAAAAACTTAAAGAACACATGGCATTTGATGCAGATGATTTTGCAGAGAACTGCTGGTAAATACCGCCTTGGAATCTGTTTCCATTTTCGAAATTCAGGTTTTTATATCTTCTTGAATTCTTTTTTACGTACTGTAGGATATGTTTAAGTTAATGAAAAACAATTACCGGAAAATTGATGGCAGATATTCACGGACTATAGTAGTTGGTGATATCCACGGTTGCCTTGATGAATTAGAACAGCTTCTTAAGCTGGTTGGATTCGCTAAGGGAGATGTTCTGATTTCAGTGGGTGATATGCTGGATCGCGGACCGAAATCCTGGAAGGTCTGTGAATTTTTCAAAGAGACACTAAATGCATACAGTGTGCTTGGCAACCATGAAAGAAGAGTAGCAGGCACAATAAGAGGCACTTCGCTGCCGGCATGGAGCCAGAAACACAGTCTATCAGTGCTGAATCCGAAAGAACAGCCAATCTGGGCAGAGTACCTTGAAAGCCTTCCTGCAGTAATTGAAACAGAACATGCTATCATTACTCATGCACAACTTGACCCGGATAAGTCCCTGCTGCAGCAGGATGCTTACTTTACTTGTGCGGTGGGAGGATCCAAAGTTCATATTCCTCTCGATGAAAATGGCGTCCCTCTCTGGTTTTACAAAACAAATTTTAAAAAAGCCGTGTGTATAGGCCATGTTGGATATCCCAAAGTTGAGTTAGTTACGGATAAATTGTTCGCTCTGGATACAGGTGTGGTAAGAGGCGGAGAGCTGACCTGTGTTGTTTTTCCTGACAGCAAACTTTTTTCGGTAGAATCCAGGCAGGATTATTATACCGAGTCTTTTAATGAATGGCATCTGAGAATGGAGGAAGCTGAAAAGAACCCATACGAATGGCCATTAAAAAAGGTAATCGATTTGTTAGCAATTGGTAGAAATAACGATAGCTCCAAAATAACTAAGCAGGTCGTGGAAGCCCAATTAGCAGTTGATGAACTGAGAATCGATGAATGGAGTCAAATTGTTCAAAAAGAACTATCGAAGCATTTCGGAAATGTTCCAGAGCCTGGGCTTGGCCGCGGAGAATACTTCAAAAAAGTCAGTGAAGGTTTTACCGATCATCAAATGGGGACACTGGCAGCAAAGGTTGTTGCCAGTAAAATACAAGGAATTGAGGAATTTATTCCGTTTGTTAAAAAAGCGACACTTACCAGGCTCAAACACACGATGGACGAACTCCTCAACATTGTTAAGAACCCATGACGTTTGTTTGTGCCTTAGAAATCCTCGATTTTGCTTTAGTATCGTTGTTTTTCATCAAAAAAACGTGATTTCTATATAAATTTGTGTTTGACTTTAAATCTCAAGTGCTGTATAAATATTTCCGATATACGTCATATTGGCGTAATAAGGAAATAATAATACAATGAAAAAACAGTTAGGTCCAAAACAGTCAGAGGTTGTTGCTCGTCTGTCCTACGAGAAGACAACTGTTATAACTAAAGAGCGGCTCGAAATGCTTTTTGGCAATTCGCTGCTGGTACGTCAGATTATATATAAGCTTAAGAAGAAGGATATTTTAAAACCAATTACAAAGGGAGTTTATTATTACTCGCCTCTTGAGGCTGGACCCGCCGGTGCTCGAATAAATGAATTCCTGATTCCGCCTATACTTTTCCCCAAGGGTAATTACTATGTTGGATATTCCAATATGTACAACTATTACGGTTTTACAGACCAGATTTTTCAAACTGTTTATGTTCTTAACACATCACGCCAACGGGAACGTACCATCTGCGGGATTCCATTTAAGTTGATTAAAATCTCACCAAAGAGAATGTATGGCCTTGAAAATATTAAAATTTCAGGTTCGCAAATAATTGTAAGCGACAGGGAAAGAACACTGGTTGATTTGATCTATTTTCCTGATCCCGTTGGTGGTCTTAAGAAGGCCTTTGAAATATTGGAGCAAGAAACCTCTTCCGGCAAGACTGATATTAAGAAGCTAATCAAATATGCCGTATCTTTTCCGGCAATTTCGATTCGAAAAAGGTTAGGTTTTATTTTGGATAAATCCGGCGTCTCAAAAAAGATTCTTGCTCCCTTGGAAAAGAGCGTTAAAAATACATCTTTGATTACTCTGTATGGCTCAAAATCACGAAAAGGAACGATTGATAATAAATGGAAAGTTATTATAGATGCTTCACGATGATAAGGAAAATTTTCTAAAGGTTCTTGAGGCGACTTCTGCTCAAACGGGATTCCCGCTTTTACTGTTGGAAAAGGATTATTACCTCACAATAGTTCTTTCAGGAATGGAGCGGTTAAGTGAGAACCTTATTTTCAAGGGTGGGACATGCCTGAATAAAATTTATTATTCATACTATCGCCTCAGCGAAGATCTGGATTTTATAATGCAGCTCCCATCCGAAAAACTACCCAGGGTAGATAAAAGAAAGCTAATTAAGCCGATTAAAGGTAACATCCTATCTTATGTGAATTCATATGGCATGACGATTGATGATATTGATAATACCGGTCGTAATGAATCATCACAATATATCTTCTACGCAGACTATGATTCAACTGTGCTGGGCAATAAGCAATCGATAAAACTGGAAATTGGTCTCAGATTCAATCCCATTCTCCCGGTTTCAAAGCAAAAGGTCAGTCATAAATTTCTTCATCCATTTACTAAAGAACCACTCTTTGATGGGGGATATGTCAACTGTTTAGCATTGAAGGAGCTTGTTGCTGAAAAGATGAGGGCTACTGCGACACGTCTTACAATTGCACCAAGAGATTTTTACGACATCAGTTTTTTGATAAAAGCCGGCTTTGATTTTCAGGATGAAGAATTGTGGCAACTATTTAAGAGGAAACTTTCCGAAGATGGCTTCGAGTCAGACCTTGCAAAATACAGGGTAAATATGGGGCGTTCTAAGGATGAAATCGCAGATATGAACTCAAGAATAGAAGCTGAGTTGATAGATGTTTTGGCCCCTGGTGAACGAAAGACATTTAAACTAACCGAATCACTCCGGCTAATGAATGAAACATTCAAGAACCTTGAATGAAGGCAAATTTCCAAATAAGAGAGGACATTTGGAAAATACCACCCCCTGGCTATTTTTAATTTCCATAAAAATGAAAATAACAGGCTTGGCCCGTAATTTCTGTAAGTGGTTTAAAGAGAATTAGCCGTTTTGTAAGTAAAAATCTGCCGACGAAAGCATTTTTCTGCAAGAATCCCGTCATGTATTCAAATTCCACATTTTCTGAACTGACTGCGGATATGTTTGTTTTTTAGGGGAAAAGTTTGCCTCTTGATGTTGTCACAAAAAATAGTATATTATTTGTGACCCAAATAAATGAGGTGCTTTACTTAAAATCAAATTCTGGTAGTGCTTATGCGTCGGACCGTTGCTCCTTCAAGTTCCTGCGAGATGTCGTTTTGAAACTGAAAAAAGGCTGGAAAATTGATATTCCCAGCCTTGATGCATTTCAAATTTATGTAATATACACTTGCTTGTCAACCCATTCACGTATCGCTTTTAATGGATAAAGAGTTGAGCGACATATATTAATTCTTGGCAGTTCTTTAAAAGATTTAAGATATTGGACAGATCTTTTTAGATTTTTCGATGTGCTTACCTCTGACATCCTCAGATATTCAATCAACTCCTGTTCCGTCAGCAGATCCGGGTATGATTTTGTTTCGATATTCATTTTATCTCCCATGTTAATAGTCCACTCCAATTTCTAACGAGTGCGAACTTGGTCATTAAAACAGAAATCCTTTCATTGTAGCATAACTCTTTTGCTCTTAAGAGTTCGTCAGTGAGCAGTGAATACTGGGTTGTTAGTGATGGATTAGTTGAGTGGATTGTCACGTGCAACCCTTATTTTTGACTCAAAAAACGCCAGTAAGCCCTTGAAAACAAGAGACTTATGACCAGACTTAGGGATTTCTAATCCGTAGGTCTCTCCCTCAGTTCATGTTTTGGAATCTATGAGTTTTGCTATCTTTATGGCTTCCTGAACCTCTTCTAAAAGGTAAATGTCTGTAGTGTCAGTCTTGGCGTGCCCCAGCAGCACTTTGGCAGCTTCTTTGCCTAACAAGGCCCGCGTGCCAGTGGCAACAGTTCTGCGGAGATCGTAGGGCACAAACTCTTTAACACCTGCACGTTCACATGCTCTTTTGCAGGCACGGCATAAGGTGTTGTGATCATACTTCTCCCTGGTTTTCACTATTAGTCGTTCCATGTCTTTCACAGCCTCCTGCGGCTTGAACACATAATCCTTTGATGAAAAGTCTTTAATCCGCGGCTTAAGAACTTTCTGGGCAGCCTTTGTCAAAGGTATCACTTTGATGCGGCCAAATCTTGCTGTCTTATGGTCCCCTATAGGCGATTTGTCCCGCCCGGGTATATATAACCAGCATTCCTTGTCATCGGTGAGTATGTCATATGGTCTCATATCGCAGACTTCATAGGGGCGCATTGCCGTAAACCAGATAAGTCTAAGCATGTCCCCCGCAACGGGATTGGCTTTCTTAATCGCTTTATGGAATTCTTTCTCGGTAACTATTCCCCGCCGATGATTTTCATGCACATTATCCTGGCCGGTCTTAAGCGGCCTGATTTCCTTTAGAACCTCAACGTTCTCAATTTTTACAAGCCCTCTTCCCAACCCCCATCGCCACGCTGTTCTGATGCAATTTATCGTGTCGTTTATTCCTCGCCGCGTATAACGCTTTGTTGTTTTGTTTGCTTTATATTCAGAATCAAGCAGCGTCTTCTGTACCGCCCTTAGTTCATCCGGACCGAAGTCGTCAATTGGCCAGTCTGAATATGGTTCCAAAAACTTTATAGCTCGACGTATTTTGGGCAAATCCGGATTATCCAGGCCATCCCTTGTTTTTCTCAGGGTATTTGTGGCCCATTGTAGGTGTCTCTGCATCAAGTCTCCTACATTACTCACACTGGAGGGACTCACGATGCGTTCAACACCTTCATACGGATTATCGTACGAAAGAAGTTTTTTGGGGTGACGCTCAAATAGCTCTAACCATTTCGCAAAAACAGCACGAACTTCAGCCTCTGGCCGGTCATCGACATGCCCAAAGCTGAGGGTTGTCCTTTTCCCTTCCGGTGTATATATCTTTGTAGTATAATACACCCCGTCGATCCGCAACCTTGGTTTTTTACGCCGTCCAGTCATAGAAAAAAGTTTAGACAGTTTTTAGACAGAATGCAAGAAAAAACTAGGAAAATGAGAAACAACGAGATAAGTTGTGATACAATGAAGTACGATGAAATAAGTTGTATCCTCTTGATTATAAAGAACTTATGGAAGGCAAATAGTTGTAAGTGCTTTCAGGGCGATGACTTCCAAATTCCGGTAGCGTGCGGATCACACCCGTGAGGTCACTGGTTCGAGTCCAGTATCGCCCATAATGTGCGAGCGATTCTTGATGCGACTTGTATTCGTGCTTAAATTCTTGCGGCTGTTAAATTTATTCCTTCTTATCTGGGATATATTCGAGCAACTCCGCTGGCGTACAGTTCAAGGCCTTACAGATTGCCTCAAGCGTTGAAAATCGGATTGCGCGAGCCTTATTGGTCTTTAAAATCGAAAGATTGTTAACGGCCAGGCCGGTTTTTTCGGAAAGCTCATTTAGTTTCATTTGCCGATCTAACAGCAGGTAATCAATACGTACACGAATCATAATATAACCTCACACAGTGGTTTTGGATTCATCTATGATAGATATAACCTCTCTCAGAATAAAAGCCAATCCAATCCAAAGCAATATTTTTACAATGGCAAATATTCCAAATTGAGCCATTGATGCCCAATGAACTATATTATGAGAATTAATGATCGCTTTATTTAATGTAAGATAATAGAGACCTCTGAAAAACTATGCATTTTTTACAAAACATTAATGCAATTATCAGCGGATATGATATAATGCGTCCATTCAATAGTCAATTTTATTGCATGGAGGCAAAAATAATGGAACGCACAAGCAATCAACCCACATTTCTCGACAGTTTAACCTCTGATCTCGGCGGTCGTCGCACCGCGAATTTTTCCGCAAATGCGACCAGCTTATCCCATGGAACGAGCTTGCCGAGCCGTTAAGGGATATGTACAAGAACAATACCGACAAAGGCGGAGCTTCCAATTATCCGCTGGTAATGATGATAAAGTGCATGATGCTCCAGAAGTGGTTCAACCTCTCCGACCCGATGCTCGAAGAGATGCTCTGTGACCGTATATCGTTCAGACGATTTGTCGGCCTTAAGATGGAGCAGGCAGCCCCTGATGAAACCACGTTTGTGCAGTTTCGCAAGCGTCTCAATACCAACGGCCATATTGCCACGCTGTTTGAAAAGACTATCGCCATACTCAAAATTCGCGGCGTTATTCTTGAAGAAGGCACCTGCGTTGATGCCACCATAATAGAGGCTCCTCGCGGCAGAACGGCCAAAGACGGCATTTCCAGCACCAAAGACAAGGCGGCAAGCTATACGAAAAAGCATGGCAGCGTATATCATGGCTATAAAGGCCATATTGCCACCGACCGTAACGGCATGATAAAGGATTATCGTTTCGATACCGCCTCAACGCATGACAGCAAACATATCGACGAACTTGTTGAAAATGAAAAGCACAGTGTCTGGGCCGACAGTGCATATATGGATAAAGACCGCAAGGCCGGGCTTGAAGAACGCGGCGTTTTCTGCGGCATTATTGAAAAACGAGTTCGCGGCCAGAAGGAATTGACAGCATGCACAGAAATGGCATAACCGTTTGGTTGCCGGAATTCGGGCGGTGGTTGAACATCCGTTTGCGTGGATGAAGAATACCGGCTACGGCAGGACTCGATACCGAGGTATGAGGCGAAACGCGTTGGATTTTGGGTTACATGTGATAGCGTACAATTGGAAAAGGAGTTTTAGCTTGGTGAGTATTGCCGCATAACGGCACACGACCTTTATGAGCAGACAAAAAGGTATACCAAAGGCATAAAAGAATCCTTTGGTAAGGCGAGAAAACAGTTTTTGCGGTGTATCGAAATAATTTTTCGAAGCACTTCAAGCAAAAATATAAGAGAATAATAAAATGTGAGGTTTTTCAGAGGTCTCAATAATGAATATTATTAAAAATATTATAAATGACAAACAGATATATAAGCTTGTCGCAATTTCGAATTATCCAGCTAGGTTTGTAGTCAATATCAAGAAGATATTTTATAAACTGTGCAGCACCGAAAAAGAACATAACTGAAAATATTGCAAATATTATTGAAGACATCATATAAAATGATCCCCAAACTTTGATTAAATCTTCCTTATGCCCGTATCCTAAAAATACTGCGGATAATGTTCCAATTATGTATATGACAAAAAGGATAACGAGAAGTATCCCTCCAAACCTTGCTACTTTGGCGCAGAAACGCAGGTATCGCTCATTTTTTTTAATACTATCTTGCAGCATGTGTTTCACCCTTTAACAAGGTAATACTTAAATTATTTCTTAACTAACGTAATATTATTAACGATTATCATTGAATTGTCAACGAAAAAATGTTAATTTTTTTACATAAGCATTTAACCCCTTGTTTTTTGAGTAAATTTGAGGCAATTTTATGATAAGTCGTTTTTTTACAGGATGTTACAGATTGTTTTGGGTTTTGGCATTTTGGTAATTGAATTCGCCGCGGCGAATCTTTGATTTGTTTCTCCGTCGAAGGCGGATCGAAATTCATGCTTTCGACTTCGTTACTATTGGTAAATATATACAGACTCAGACAGAATTTACTGAAAGGAAAAAAATGAACAAACCCTTGCCTCAGCCATATATATTTGCGATAATTAACTTTAGAGACAGACAACGAAGGCGGCAATATATTATGAGCGAAAAAGTAGGCGTGGAAATTACCGGCAGCAATGACCTTGCTATCGTGGCTTTTAACGCTACTTCTATCAGCAGCACAGAGGGGATAGCGGAGGTTGCGAAAAACATAAATACTTTTGTCGAAAACCATCGTCCTAAAAAAATGATAATTGACTTCGAAAAAGTAAAGTTTTTTTCCTCTCAGGTTCTCGGTATGCTTCTTGCCCTCAGAACCCGCCTCAATGAATATAAAGCCGAAATTGTCATAAGTTCGATAGATCCCCAATTGCACAGGGTCTTCAGAATTACAAATCTCGATAAAATGTTCAGGTTTTTTGCTGATAAGGGCACCGCCGTCAAAGCCTTGTCCTCCGATGATTAAAAACAAAAAAAGGAATTTAAACTGACTGATTTAGTTTGTGTAAATAAGAAGAAGTTTGGAAAATGTTTTGGACGATAGTTATTTAGGAAAGGCAGAATTATGTTTATCACAACCCAATTTTCGATTTTCATGGTTAACAAACCCGGCGTCCTGTCCCAGGTTCTTGGCGAATTCGCCAGAGCTAAAATCAACATCGTCGCGATGACTGTTATGGATTCGATGGAGCATGGCGTTTTGCGCGTCATTTTTGGTTCCACTCAACACGCCAAGGAAGTGCTGGCCAAACTCAATATGCCTTATAACGAAACCGATGTTTTGTGTCTAAACCTTGCCAATGAGTCCGGTGCGCTTGCCGATGCCGCCGAAAAGCTCGCCAAAAACCATATAAATATTTCCTACGCCTATTGCACCGCCGGCGCAAAGGGCGGACGCACCACAGGCGTTCTCAAAGTCGCAGATGTCCAAAAGGCGATGAAGATACTTCAGCAGAATCAGCAGCTGGTCGGGAAAAAATCAGAACAGTCACTCAGACGTTCCGGCTTTTCACGGAGGAAATAGCTTTTATTGTTTTTCAGTCGGCTCAATAACCTCTAATCATGGATGAAAAGAAAAATCAGGAGCATAAAGAACGCGAGCATTTCTTTACCGCCGCTAAATTAGTCGCAGGTATCACCCTTATCTCTCGCGTCTTCGGCATGCTCTACAACATGGCCATTACCTCCCTTGGCGCCAACCGTTTTACTGACGCCTTCGGTATGGCATTTCAGATCCCCAATCTTTTTCGCAGGCTTTTTGGAGAAGGCGCTTTATCCTCAGCTTTCATCCCCGTCTTCACAGAGACAAACGAAAAAAACGGTTTTGAAAAAGCCGCTAAGCTTCTCGCCAACGCGATGGCTCTCTTGGCCGTCACGCTCGTTGTCATAATGGTTCTCGTCCAAATCGTCTTTGTAATTATCGCTCTGTTGCCCGGACCAGAGGACCGAAAACTTCTGATGACCCTTGCCGCGATTATGTTCCCCTATATGGTTACGGTTTGCCTGCTCGCTTTGGGTTCCGCCGCCCTGAACGGTAAAGGTCATTTCGCATATCCCGCCGCCGCACCGATTATCCTTAGCGGCTTTGGTATTCTCACCGCCTGGTGGATTACCCCCATAATGAAAGACAACCTGCCCGGCAAATTAATTTTAGTCGCGATAAGTGTAATATTCTCCGGTATTATTCAGTTGGCAGCGGTTTTATGGCTTTTGCATAAGAGCGGCTTCAAATTTCGCCCCCGACTTAAACCTATCGAACCCGGCATAAAACAAATACTCAAACTCCTCACCCCCGTACTCCTCGGTCTGGGCTTTTTGCAGATTTCCGAACTCATCGCCACTATAATCGCATGGAATCTGACCATCACCGAACAAGCCAAAGAAATTCACATTTTAGGTCTGACTCTCGCCAGGCCTCTTACGGAAGGCGTAATCGTCCGTGTTAACGCCGCACGTGCCCTCTATCAGTTCCCGATGGGTGTGCTGGCCATTTCACTCGGTGTCGCCGTTTTCCCTCTTTTAACCCGCTACGCCGCACGAAACGATATCGTCAACCTGCGTGACAGCATTAACCGCGCCCTGCGTCTTGCTCTTATGGAAGGTATGGCCAGCGGTGTGGGATTATTCATTCTCGCTGAACCCATTATGAAACTTATTTACGCCCGCCGCAATTTTACTCCAGCCGACGCCGCCAACTCCGCCTTTATTCTCCAAATGTACGCGATGGGAATGTGGGCATACTGCACCTATCAGATTCTCGCACGCTCCTTTTATTCCCTCAAGGACACCACCACCCCGTTAAAAGTCTCCTGCGCAATGGCCGTTGTAAATATTACAATGCTGTTGACTATGGTCTGGATTCTCCGGCTTTGGTGCCGGTGCTTTTGGCCTTTCTACCGCCCTGACCTTCACCATTAATTCCGCAGTCTTAATTTACCTCCTGCGAAAACGACTCGGACTCTTTGGCGGAAGAAAACTCGCCGCCAGTTTCGCCAGAACAGTTTGCGGCTGCGTAATAATGACCGCTGTCGTTTATCTTCTGCGTTGGAAACTCGGCGACGTGCGAAACTGGATTATCGTCGCGACATGCGTCCCCGCAGGCATGGTTTCATTTGTTATTACCGTCTGGCTCCTAAAAGCCCCGGAACTGGCTGAGCTGAGCGGCTCAATCAAAACCAGCCAAAACTGACAAATCCGCCGTTTTTCAGCCCGATATGGTTAAGAAAGCCCCGGAAATATAAATTTCATAATTTTACGTATAAAGTCATCCTATAATATTGTCGAAAAGTAAGTACTTATTGTTGGAAAATATGGCCGGTTCGACCAAATAATTTCGGGGCTTTTAAAAATGGGGAAAAAAGAAGCGGAAAAAAGTTCTTTAATTGTCAAACTGCCTGTTGAACCGCAAACGGTCAATGAACTGCAGACGGTAACTGACATTGTAAATCATAGAAAGGCCTCTGAGGTCATATTGGATTTAAGCCGTTTAGAGACAGTTACCTGCACGACACTTTGTCAGCTCGTGAAATTAAAAAAAGTAATAACCGATGTTGGCGGTCGATTTATTTTGTGCAAGCTTAATGCCATGGTAAGAGGTATTTTTATAACTTATGGATTTGATAGTATATTTAAGGGTATCGTAAAGGATATAGTCACTTTGGAGCCGTGGCTCGACCAGGATAAAGGCGGAATTATAACTTTTACGGACAGCGGCAGGCATCCGCAAAGGAGAAACTATTCTCGTTTGAATATACCGAAAAAGGTCAGGATGGACTTGACATTAACATATTCGGAGTACGGAAATATTAATCGGGAAGTGTCGAAAGACAGCCTCAGCCAGGAAGTTGCTCTCGTTGATATTTCCAAAGACGGCGTCCAGATTGCGATTGAGACTGAGGGAAAAACAAATTTCCAGAAAGGCCGGTTTGTGCAGTTGGATTTGGCGGTGCCGTCAATAGAAAAGGAAGCTAAATTCAATGCGCAAATTAGAAACGTATCGACTACGGCAGATGAGAAAAATATTTGCCTTGGTGCAGTTTTTGGGTCTGGAAGCAAATTCTGCAGGCCGTGAAGTCCTTGAGGATGTTCATGATTTAATAGGCCAATATTATCAGATAGAGCCTTTATGCTTAGAGGCGGTAAAATAACTGCCCAAAAAATAAAATCACCAAGACAGCGACGTTAATCATTTTGGTACCAGTGTGAAAAGCCTGCTCCTGCCGACATTATTCAGCAGTCCCACCGAAATCATATTCACCAGCAGGCTTGAGCCGCCGTAGCTGACAAAAGGCAGCGTCAGCCCCGTTATCGGCATAAGGCCTATGGTCATACTGATATTAATAATGCACTCCGATGCGAACATCGTTACTATCCCCAGCGCAAGCAGCCTGCCGAACGGGTCGTTATTGTTCGCCGCGATTGCCAGTCCGCAAATAATGATAATTACATAGATAAACAGCATCCCTCGCACCCGATAAAGCCCCACTGATGTGCAATTACGGCAAAAACGAAATCGTTATACCGTTCAGGCAGAAAAGAGTTATATTTAATGAAAGGCCCTTTTCGAAAGCCGTAGCCCGTCAGCCCGCCGGAGGCTATGGCGTATTTCGAGCGTATCAGATGATAGCCTTCCTCGCGTTCCCATTGGCTGGGACTGAATTTTTTGCCCTTGCCAATAAGAATTTCCGCGAATTTCGGGTGTTCGACTGCTTTTTGGCGTATCCACTGACTTTGAAGCAGGACGCTGCTAATCCTGGCCCGCTGATAAGGGTTTATTCTGTGCCACAGAAACGGGCTTACTAAAATCGCCAGTAGAATGATAAAAATAAGGTGTTTACCTTTCGCGCCTGCCATAAAGAGCATTACAAAGAATATCGGCATCATAAGAAGGGCGGTTCCGAGGTCCGGTTCGAGCAGAATCATCGCCATCGGCAGCAGTGTCAGGGCAAAAGGTCCTATAAGGGCGGTAAAACTGCGATAATTACTGCGATAACGCAGGTACCACGCCAGCGCCAGAACGTACACAACCTTGCAGAATTCCGAAGGCTGCATATCGGGCAGACCGGGTATATCTATCCATCGAATTGAGCCTTTTATCAGGGGTATAAATGGTATGTTCATGACGTGTCCCGCCAGCAAAAGTGCCAGTAATAATAGTATAAATGCGTATAACCAGCCGCTAATCTGGCCGAAACGGCGATAATTGACAAGATTAATAAGCCAAAAGGCAATGCCGCCGAGGACAGCGAAAAAGGCCTGTTTTTGCCATAAATTCGCCCATTTATTGGTTTGTGAGGTTGTTTCGGCGGGGTGGCCGACAGCGTAAATAGCCGCCATACCGACCACAATCAGCAATAAAACCGCCAATAACAGGGCCATCCTGACAAAAAACAATCTTCCTTGCAAAAAAAGAGGCATCATATTCCCTCAAAAAATAGCATAAAAACCAAAAAAATGACAAAAAAAATCAATTTTTTTACAAAAATTTACAATTTTTTACACTTTTTTACGCTGTGTCCAGATTACCTATTTTAACACAGCATAGATAAAGTTTCCAAATCTTCGCGGCTGTGCCGCAATTTCTGTTTTTTGCGGACATTAAGGAAAAATCGTATTTTTTTTAAAAATTTTTGAAATTTTGCGAAATTTCGCTTGATTAGCTGATAGATTTGTGGTAAATTGAAATAAGCTTTCATTAGGAATATTGAAGTTATAGAGGTGAAAAACCTTTGATTCGCCGAATGGCGTGAAAGGAGGACGGAGAAATAAAAGATTGTTTTTGAACTGCTCCTGCGGGCAAGGCGTTTTTTTGTTTTAGAATTTCCATGTAAAGGTGTCTAAATATAGAAATTTTTGAACAAAAAAGCCGAGCAGGTTTCTCTGTCAGGAGGGTGTTAGTAAAAGAAACCAAACAGTATGGCGGAATTCGCGATGAGTTCCGCGAAGAAAGAAGAAAAGACAAGTTAAGAAAGGAAGGTTGGATTATGAAAAAATTAGTGGTTTTGGCGGTTATTGCGATGGCTGTTCCGGCCATGGCGAGTAACCTGACCATCACAGGCTCAAGCCTGGGCAGCGGATGGGTTGCGATAAACTACACAGCCGATGCCAATGTCTCTGCGATTGCGCTGGACATCAATGATGTCAACAGCGGCTCAACAATCACCGCCATCAGCGACTATTTCAAGGGTGAATGCACCAGCGGCAGCAAGGGTCATGGCATATTCCCTGGGAATTTCCACAGGTACATCGATGCCAACAGCCCGAACTGGAGCGATGCAAATTACACCCCGGTTGCCCACAGTGATGATTTAGGCTCACCTCTGCCAGGATTAGGCTCGCATGGTATCACGACCGAACAGGGCGCCCTGTACACAGTAGGAAATGCTCCAGCAAAGAGCGGGACGCTGTTCAAAATCCAGGTTACTGGTTTACCGGCGAAATTAATAGTTTCCGGTAATTCGGCTCGCGGCGGCGCAGTTGCCGAAGGCGGCACAACAATGACCCTGACCGGTGCGACAATCGTCGTTCCTGCTCCTAGCGCTGGCTGGTGGTATCCACCCTGCTGGGATTCTGCGACTCAATGTCATGGCGATGTTGATAACGATGCCGATGTTGATACCGTTGACTGGCCAACATTTAGAAACGGCTTTGGAAAAGATTATCCGGCAGCAAATTATGTAACCAATGCCTGCGGCGATTTGAACCATGATGGTCACATTGATACTATTGACTGGCCGCTGTTCAGAACAAGCTTTGGCAAGAGTGTTGCAGCGGACTGCTCACCATTGGGTGACTTCAACCATGTATTTGAGAGCTATGTCCCGTAATGTCGGAAAAAAGTTTAAGAATTAAGGAAAACATTGTAAAATGAGTTTATTACTTGAAGAAAATGTCCTTGCGTGGAGGATGGTTCTGAGAGTAGTGATGATTTAACAGGAGGACTCTATGAAGAAGTTATTGGTTTTATTGTTGGTTCTTGGTTTGGTCTCGGTAACCAATGCGTCGATTGTTAAGGTAACAACTGACGATGTTGGAAGCGCGACACACACGGGCCTTACATCAGGCTCCAGATTGAATGATGGTGAGACCATCAATTTGAAGATTATGTTGAATTGGAACCCTGAGATAGCCTATTATAGCTATGCGTTATCGAGCATGGACTTTACGCTGCATGCCGACGGCACGAGCACAATCGCTGTTGTGCCGACGAAAGTTGTAAAATTCGATGCGAGCCTTGGCGGCGGTACCGCGGTAACAGATACCACGGGCTTTTCAAAGATAACAGCAGTTTCTTTGTCCGGTACATCAGCGACAAGCTCTGCTGGCGTGAAGCTTGTGTACAATCTGCAGTTAACTGCAAAGGGCAGCACAAGCGGCTTGATTAACGTTAACCTCGGACTCAGGGCTTTAAGTGAGTATCGTGAAGGCTTGTACGTCTACCCAGGCGGAAACGAAGATGCATGGTTGGCGATGGTTGAGGGTGACCTTGGCGATTTGCAGGCTATATGTAGCACAGATTCCGGAACCAATGACCATTGTTTTGCTCGGTCTTGGCGGTTTGTTACTGCGTCGTCGTAAATAATAGACGCGGCCAAAAACCGAATGTTTGTAAAATGAAAAGGCGTCCTGAAAAATCAGGACGCCTTTTTTATTTTTAAAGGCAACAACGAAGACGTCAAGGCACGAAGAAAAGAAAAGGTTTCCAGCGAAGGCGTAAGAGGCAAAGAAAAGAAAGAATATTTAATCACGGATTACACAGGTTACACAGATGAAATAAAAATCCGTGTCATCCATGATGAAAATATCTTAGCGTCTTTGCACCTTGGCGGGATAAATCTTAGTGTTTTTTTTCTCTCCGGGTAATAGGGTGCACGGCGTTTATAGCCTTTTTTTGCGATTGAAAGCCGGCGTCATTTTTGTTATATTGGGTTGTCAGCGTTTAATAAAAAATTAAATAACGTTATTCAGGATTAAATGATGGGCAAAAACAAATTTTTGGCAGGAATGTCGATAGCGCCCCTTATTCAGGTCTGTTTTTTCTTTTCCGGTATGACCGGACTGATTTATGAGATTCTCTGGACAAGAATGATTGTCAGAATCATCGGCGGGGCGCCCTTTGCGGTAAGTATCATCCTGACCGTTTTTATGGCAGGATTGGGATTAGGCAGTTATATCGCCGGCAGGAAAATTGACAAGGTACAAAACCCGCTGAAACTTGTCAGGCTTTACGGTATTCTTGAGATAGCCGTAGGACTTTACTGCCTTATCCTCGCGGGGCTTTTAGCCGGATTCGGGCATTTATACGCGGTGGTGTATAACCGGCTTTTCGAGCATTTTATTATTTACAATTTCCTGACATTTGCCGCTTGCAGCATACTCCTGATTTTCCCGGTTATCTGTATGGGAGCGACGCTGCCGATACTGTGCAGGTTTTACGTAACGAGCTTATCTCATCTCGGCGGCCATACGGGTAGATTATACGGCCTGAACACCATCGGGGCGGCGGCAGGGGCACTGGTGTGCGGTTTTTGGTTTATTAATTATCTCGGCATGCATGGAACGACTGCACTGGCGGTTTTAATTAACCTGGCTATCGGCGGGATTACCATCGCGGTCAGCTATAAGATAAAAGAAACCAAATCTGTCGCTGCTGAGGAAATTCATATACAAAAGAATCTCATCGAACAGAATGAAGTTTCAGGATATAAAGGAACCGCGGCAGCGGCACTGATTATTTTTGCCGTTTCGGGTTTTTGCGCAATGGCTTACGAGGTTATATGGACTAAACTGCTCGGCCTGATTATAGGCCCGACAACATATTCTTTCACAATAGTTTTGGTTACCTTTATAACGGGTCTTGCGATTGGCAGTATGATTTTCGGCTTACTCGCAGACAGGGTAAAAAGCCCCATACGCCTGCTGATTCACACACAGATTGCCGCTGCGTTATTTGCGCTGATTGTCAGCCAGATTCTCGGCAACAGCCAGTTCTTTTTCGCCAAGCTCATATATCAGTTTCAGAATAATTTTGCCATTTTAAATATCTCCAAAGCAGCGGTACTATTCGGTTTTCTTTTGATTCCGACTTTATGCCTTGGAGCGACATTTCCCCTTGTGGGAAAGATTTATACGCAGTCTATCTCAAGAGTCGGACATTCGATAGGTTCGGCGTATGCAATCAATACTATCGGCGCGGTTCTCGGCTCATTCTGCGCGGGATTTGTACTGATACCTCTTTTCGGTAAGGAAAATGGTTTAAGATTAGTAGTTATTATACAACTGATTACCGCTTTTGTGTTGGCGGGCATATTGCTTTTCGTGAATAAGCAGCGAAAATTAAGCTGGATACCGGCAGTGCGCTGGCAATCGCTGGGTTACTGCTGTGTTTCTATATTCCAAGTTGGAACCGCTCTGCACTGTCTTTAGGACGGTATCATCGGATGAATAATATTGTCAATGATATCAAAAGGACAGGTTGGCTGGCGGCATTATTGAAAGGTTCGGATATATTGGCCGGCCAGCAGACCAGCAAAATCGTCTTTTACAGGGACGGTTTGGCCGGTTTTACAGTGGTACTGGAAGAGAATGACCTGTTTGGCAATATTAGTTATTCACTGGTGATAAGCGGCAAACCTGATGCCTCATCGTATGGAGATATGCCGACGCAAACCCTTATGGCACATATTCCTATGCTGTTTCATTCAAATGCCAAAACGGTAATGGTTCTTGGGCTTGCCAGCGGAATTACGGCAGGCGAGGTATTGTGTTATCCTGTTGAACGGCTTGACGTGCTTGAAATAAGCAGAGATGTTGCTGAAGCATCCAAATTTTTTGACAAGTGGAACAGCAGCGAGCTTTCAAATCCGAAAACAAATCTCATAGTTCAGGACGGCCGGGCGCATCTCCAGCTCACCGACCGCAAATACGATGTGATAATTTCCGAACCGTCCAACCCGTGGATGGCGGGGCTGGCCACCCTTTTTACTCGCGAATTTTTCACTCTCGCCAAAGACAGGCTCAATGATGATGGCATATTTGCCCAGTTTATACATACCTACCAGCTTGACTGGCCTGCTTTCGCCATGGTAGCCGGAACTTTCGCCGAGGTATATCCAAATAACGCCTTATTCCGAACACGTGCTGGAGATTACGTAATGCTCGGTTTCAAAGGAAATAATGGGTTGTCTCTGGCTAACGTCAGAAAAAATATTAAATATGCCCAGCAGTCTAAAAACATAAAACTTTCCGCACCCGAATTAGTATATGGTATAGTTATGACTGAAGATATTTCAGCTTTGTGCGGGGATGCACCGGTAAATAGCGACGCTCATCCGCTGCTTGAATTTATGGCTCCGAAAGTTATGTATGTGAACAACTCCGCCGTAGAAGACAGGATAATCGGCAGAAGGACGCTTAAGCCTGAAAGTGCCAATATTGTTACAAAGGCGGCGACTAATGTCGATATGCAGATAGCTTTTGCGGAAATGTGCCTGTCGGTTCATAATCAGTTTCCAAATATGGTTAATCTTTCAATCGCCACAGAGACGCAGAAAAAACGGTATTTCGATATTATCGAAAAATACTGCGCTGATAATGAAATAAATTATTACCTTTTGCCCGATGAGAATCTTAAAAACAGATGTCGGGATGTGCGGATAGCCTCTATTGAGCGCAATCTTGACAATTTAAATAATAAGATACTGGCTTATTATACGTTAGGCGACCTTTGCAGGGAAAATAATCGCTTTGAAGATGCGGAAAAATGGTATTTAAAAGCGCTGGAATTAAGACCGGGCCAAGCGGAGACTCGCATAATGATTTGGGCGTTGTCCTTCATCGGCAGGGCAAACTGCAAAAAGCGATTGAACAATATAATGAGGCTCTTAGGCTAAGACCGGATTATCCAAACGCAAGCGATAATCTTTCTCAGGCTATGAGTCGGCTAAAAAGCGTACCCGCTAAAAGCGGCGGTTAAGAAAGTTGAAATAATAAAATACGGGAATATTTGCTGATGAAATCTAAAAAAAGGCTGATAATTATTGCAGTTTTGCTCTTGGCTGTCCTCGGCACCGCAATATGGTTTTTATCATCGAGGCATCGCATAAAAAATGTGCTTCTTATAAGTATCGATACCTGCAGGGCAGACCATCTGAGCTGTTACGGCTTTAATCGTAAAACTACTCCCAATATCGACACCCTGGCAAAGCAGGGTATTTTGTTTGAAAACACATACACACCGCTGGCGCTGACTTTACCTGCGCACTCTTCTATGATGACAGGCACATATCCGCCTTATCATAAAGTTCGCGATAATATGGTTTACAGGCTTGATGAATCCAATTTGACTCTTGCAGAAATACTAAAAAAGAATGGTTATAATACCGGTGCGGTTGTGAGTTCTTTTATCCTGGATTCTCAGTTCGGTTTAAATCAGGGCTTTGAAAGTTACAACGATAAATTTGATATGCGTTTGTATGTCGGACCTCGAGAAGGTACCGGTACAGAGCGGCGTCGAGGTGATGAGGCCACGCAGTACGCCTGTAAATACATAGATGAGCATAAAGCAAAGCCATTTTTCCTATTCCTGCATTACTATGATGTCCATAAAGAATATAATCCGCCGGAACCGTTCGCGTCGCAATATAAGGACGACCTCTATACTGGCGGAGTCGCATACGATGATTTCTGCATAGGCCAGGTCATAGAAAAATTAAAGAGTCTCGGCCTGTATGATTCAACCCTGATTATCGTTGTTGCCGACCACGGTGAAAGTCTCGGTGAACACGGCGAATTAGAGCATGGGTATTTCATTTATCAAAGCACTATGAGAGTTCCATTTATAATGAAAGTACCGGGAGTATCTAAGCACCGCAAAATACAGGATGTAATAAGTCTTGTAGATATTGTTCCAACTGTTCTCACTTATTTGGGGATACCAGTGCCTGAACAGGTGCAGGGACGGCAGCTTTGCGATTACGGAAAGGGGAGAACACCCGCGAATCCGGCTGAGTGCGTGTATTGCGAATCGTTTACCGCGACCAAATTCGGCTGCAACCCGCTGTTAGGGATTATAGGTCAGCGATATGAATATATTGAAACGACCCGACCGGAATTATATGACCTCTCCCTCGATAGACACGAAGAAAATAACATACTCGAAAAAGAAACCAAACGAGCAACTATGATGCGTGGGCAGCTTAGATCGCTTGCGGCAAAATTAGCTGTTGGCCAAATCTCAACAGGCACAATCGTGCTTGATGAGCAAAGCAGAAAACGGCTTGAAAGTCTTGGCTACGTCGGTGGCGATATGACGGAAGAATCCTTTAAAATGGATGCATCTAAAAAAGACCCGAAGGATTTGATAAAATATTACGTATGTGAACTGAAAGTTATGAATCTTTCTTGTTTAAAAAAGTATGAAGAAGCAAAAGAACTCTGCAACAAAATGCTGGAAGAGTGGCCGGAATTATATAATACATATTTTCTTTTGACCAGAATCGCCTCTGACAATAACCTGAACGATGCTATAAAATACGGTGAAATTTACCTCAAGACAATGGCTGGAAAGGTTGACCTAAGCCAGGAAACATCTGGTATGAGTCCGACAAGACCAATCGCGAAAACCCACGATTTGGTCGCCGCGGCGGCGTGCCAGTTAGATAAAAACGATTTGGCGATACAGCACTGGACAGAAGCACTCAAGCTGAAAGCAGACTGGCCCGAAGTACATAACAATATAGGTGTTGCCTATTATAAAAAAGGAGATATCGATAAGGCGGTTGAGCATTGGAAAAAGGCCCTGCGTTTGAAACCGGACTGGACCGACGTCCGTGACAATCTTGATAAAATAGCCACCCGGAAAAAAACCGATGAGATTATCGCTCAATATACCGATACGCTTAAACGTAATCCTGACGATGTCGATACACACAATCAGCTTGCGGCGCTTTATTACAGCCGGGGCAAAATTGCCGAGGCGATTCAGCACTGGAGTGAAACCGTAAGACTTAAACCCGACCTCGCGGAAGCGAAAAACAACCTAGCGTGGCTTTTGGCAGCAAGCAGGGATACATCGCTTCGCAATCCCGCCGAGGCGGTGCGTCTTGCGGAATCCGCCTGCAAACAGACCGACTATAATCAGCCGGGAATACTCGATACACTTGGAGTGACGTATGCCTCTGCCGGTAGGTTTGAGGACGCCTTAAAAATAGCCGAAAAAGCCTTACAGCTTGCGAAGAGTAAGAACGATGTGAAAACTGCTGCCGATATTAACAGCCGTATCGAATTATATAAAAAGAACAAGGCTTATAGCGATTAGTTTGCATGGCGGCCAATTTTGGAAAATGCTGATATAACTTTTTTGCCAAAATTCTTGACAAGTACTAATGAAACAAGCTATGATAAGCAAAAGGCTGAAGGGTGATTAAGCTTTTTGCTGAAAGTTGTATGCGTGTTTTTTTTGTTATAATCACGTTTTTTGGACTATCCTGCCAACTTAATGCCGCCGAAAAAGCAGTTCTTTCACGTGTTTTGGCGGACATAAGTGGTGCGGGTTCATCCCACAGTTCATACCAAATCCTGAAAACTGAGCATTTTAAGGTAGTTCATTGTATTTCAACTGATGAAGCGAAAAAAATTGAGGGCGTGCTGGAATTTTCGTATTCTCAATTTCAATCGGTCTTTGGCGGCTACGGCCTCAAGACTTATTGCCCGCGAGACGAATTATTATGGATATGTTTCAACGATACCGATTCATTCAATAATTACGCGTTATCTACTGAGGAAATGGACCTTTCCTGGTTGAGCGGCTATTATTCATCAAAAACAAACGCGGTAGTGGTCTTAAAACCCGGGAAAACCATAAAGGGAGAAAATACAGGTAACCGTGCCGTTGATGTTATGGCGTGGGCTAATAATACCGCTGACGTTGGTTTAGTAAAAATTATACATGAGGCCGCGCATCAGCTATCTTTCAATACAGGACTGCAGAAGCGAGGGGTTATGTATCCTCTATGGGCGGGGGAGGGTCCGTGCGCTGATTTTTGAGGATAGTTTATCAAAGTATCTGACAGTTGAGCGTTACAGCACCATTCGTAAAAAACGGCTTTTACGGCTTTATCAAAAAGGCAAGCTCATTCCAATGGAGGAGTTCATTTTATTGACTTGCATGCCGTCAAAGACTTCCGATATAAATGTTTACGCACAAGCGTGGGGATTTTTCCATTTTCTTTGTGAAAATCGAAGACAGGATTTACAGAAATATTTCTCAAAGCTCTATGAATTTGAGCCGGGCAGGCGAAGCAAAGAGGATTTACGCAGCGAATTAACCGAAGCATTCGGCTCTCTTGAGCAGCTTGATGAGCAATGGACTCAATTTATCGAGGATTATTTGTCACAGGAATAAACCTTATAGCCAGCATACTTTCTTTAGCCGCATTTTTTTAAGCATTTTTCCGCTTTATGTTTCAGTGTATGCCCCGATAGCGGTTTATTTTTATCAGCGTATACTGAAATAGACTCTTATGGGGAATGATTAAGCAGCCGATGAAAACGCACCTTGGTTCAAGATAAATAGTAAAATATACTCCTAAATATGAAAGGGATGCCTATGGAACAGTGTGTGAAATAAATTTGGCTTTTGAGAAGATTCGACCTTGGTAGGTTGAGCCAGTATGAGATTTTAACTTTGGAAAATGTTAAGGAGCAAAAAAATGAACTCAAAAATAATGACGAAAAAAAACGTATGGATATTAGCAGCATCATTTTGTATCGTGTTGAGTATGGGGTTTTTAGTTCAGGCTGCGATGGGGGACACAAACACACCGGACGGAAATGCTCCCAAAAAGTCTGAAGCAGTGTCCAGCGGTACAATCGGCAACTTGTGGAGTGTCAAAGATATGATTGGAAGCCATGTGAAGAATAATCAGGGGCAGACACTGGGTTCTGTAAAAGAGGTAATTCTTGTCGCTAGTCAGAATACGGTTAGCTATGCAGTTCTATCCGCTGAGGACAAGCATTACCCTGTTCCGTGGTCGGCCTTCGAGGAGCGGTCCGGTCGAATGGCAAAGCATACCCGCCTTTACGGGCAAATGGACGTGAATTCAGACCAGAATTTATTGCCTGACAAAAGCAAGGCAGAGCACAAGGAGATTCTCGGTTTGAATATCAGCAGAGAACAATTTATGCAGGCGCCAACCATCGATATACGAGACATCCAGCAATTGAGCAGCAGTGAATTTCAGCAGAAAGTCAAAGATTTTTATTCACAATGGATACCGTCTATGCAGAGGGGCACCACAGAAATGATGCACGAAAAAATGGAAATAACTACGGGTGTCGGACAGAGAACCGGCGTTTTTTCGAGCAGCGAGATAATCGGCCTTAATGTCCAAAACCCTAAAGGCGAGAAACTGGCTAAACTCAAAGACGTGATTTTTGACACCAGGAATGGCGACATTGCGTACGGGTTGGTTTCGTTCGGTGGGCTCGCAGGGGTAGGCGAAAAGACTGCTGCTGTACCGTGGACATCTCTGAATATTCAGCCTGACAATCGTATGGCGGAACTTAACGCTACAACCAAGACACTTGAAGAGTCCGAAATTAAGGAACATCAGCTTTACAAGCTTTCCGATTCGCAGTTTGCAAGCAGGATTTATGAGAATTTTGGAGCCGAACCGTACTGGAGTGTTTATGGATTTGTTCCCGGAGAAAAACCGGTAACCGGTTCAATGGAGGTGTGGCAGGCAGGGAGCAGCTACAATAAAAACTTCAAGACCGCAGATATGGCTAATATCACCGGTACCATTGAAAAAGTAGGAACTTTCCATCCTGAAAAAGGTGCTGCTGCGGGGCTTGAACTAAAGGTAAAGACAGACATGGGGCAAACCGTTACAATTCAAGCCGGTCCCAGCCATTTCATTAAGCAGCAGGGTTTAAAGTTCAAGAAGGGCGAAAGCATCAGCATTACAGGCTCTAAAACCATGGTTGGTAATGAGAGCGTGATAATGCCTACCGAAATCACAGCGGAAGGCAAGATGCTTAAACTTCGTGATTCACAGGGCAATCCGTTGTGGATGAGCGCTGGGACAAGTCAGCCTCGCGGTACTGAAATGGAAAAGGAAGAAAGCGAACAAGAAGATAATTATTAAAAACATTGAGTAAAAACGACAAGATGTTAATTTTTTGAGCGTTCAGGTGGCCATGTTGAAAAGGCTGCCTGAACGCTTATGGTTTTCTTAAGGGAGGCGCATATGACAAAAATAATAAAATTAATCTTTATAATATTTATATTAGTCGGTATCTCTATGAGGCACTTGCGGATGTAATACCATAAAAGGGGCGGGTAAGGATATAGAAAAGGGAGGTGAGGCGATTCAGAAAGCCGCTGACTAAGCTTTTAGATGTTAAAACTCGGGGTTATCTCACTTCGTCCGCGTTTTTAGTTTTTTCGATTAGCAAAGTTATCGCAACAATGGTACAATACCTCAAATATGGAAAAAATTAAAAAATTGATACCGCCTCTGAGTGACGAAGATATTCGTTCGTTAAAAGCCGGCGATGAGGTGGCCGTTACAGGAATTATTTATACCGCCCGTGATATGGCGCATCAGAGACTATGCCGTGCGTTAGATGCCGGTGAAAAACCGCCTTTTGACCTTAAAGGCGCAATCATATACTTTTGCGGTCCGACGCCCGCTATGCCAGGGCAGATAATCGGCGCAGCGGGGCCAACAACTTCGTCACGGATGGACTCATTTAGTCCCAAACTCATCGCTAACGGCCTTAAAGCGATGATTGGCAAAGGGTATCGAAGTGAAGAGGTTCGTCAGGCATTGCGAAAATACGGCGCGGTACATTTATCGACTCTCGGCGGGGCAGGGGCGCTTCTTAGTAAGCATATTGTTTCATCTGAGGTAGTCGCCTATGATGATTTAGGCACCGAGGCAATACGAAAACTGCAGGTGGCAGATTTTCCCGCGATTGTTGCCTATGATGCCTATGGGAAAAGCATATATAGTTCTTAGTTCGTAGTTTTTAGTTCGTAGATGGGAAAAAAGAATGAGTACAAAACAGGTAAAATTCAAGTTTGAAGACCTGATGGTTTATCAGAGAGCTATTGAATTTGCTAATAAGGTTTATCTATTGACCAGAAAGTTTCCGCATAATGAAATATTTGGCTTAACCGGCCAATTACGTAGAGCTTCAGTATCGATTTCATTGAATATCGCCGAAGGAACCGCAAGAACCAAAAAGGATTTTTGCAGATTTTTAGATATGGCGCGAGGCTATGTCAATGAGTTTGCAGCGATATTGCAGATTTCAGTGAAACAAAACTATATCACAGAAGAAATATTTGTGGAGTGTAAAGAGCATCTTGTTGAGATATCTAAAATGCTAAGCGGCCTGAAATATTCTTTGGAACACAAAACCGCATCTACCAACTACGAACCACGAACTAATAACGGAAAGGTTTAAAAATGAAAGCAGCGTTAATTGGTTTGCCTCAATCCGGTAAAAGTACGATTCTATCGGCTATCAGCGGAAAAGCCTCGCATCATGCTGGCGTTGCCGCAATCGAAGATGCCGTAGTGCCTGTCCCCGATGAGCGCCTTAATTGGCTTACCGAACTCTACAAGCCCAAAAAGACTACCACCGGCACAATAGACTGCCTTGATTTGCCAGGCTTTAATTTTTCAGATGAACACGGCCGAACGGCTGCACGTCGTAATATCAACCAGATACGAACCGTCGATTTACTCGTATTGGTTGTTCGTGCCTTTGAAAATACAGCCGTGCCGATTTACCGCGATACCATCAATCCTTCCAGAGATTTGGATGAACTCAAAACCGAATTGCTTCTGGCTGATTTGGAACTCGTGACAACCCGCATTGAAAACCTCGAGAAACAGGCCAATAAGCCTACAAAAACCCAGTCTCAGGATAAACTTGAGCTGGCCCTCCAGAAAAGGCTTCAGGAAGCGATTGAGTCCGGAAAACCGATTAGTTCAGCCGTACAGAGTGAAGCTGACCGCGAGACGATTAAGTCCCTCGCTTTTTTGACTTTTAAACCCGTCGTTATCGCCGTAAATGTCGGTGAAAACCAGTTGGGCAAAAAATTCGATTTCAGCGGCTTGTTCGATAAAACCGTCCCTGTAATCGAAATCTGCGCAAACCTCGAATATGAATTGTCACAGCTCGATGCCGCAAGCAAAAAGGATTTTATGGCCGACCTGGGGATTTCCGAATCCGCCGTGAGCAAATTTGTAAACAGTTGCTATTCGGCGCTCGGGCTGATAAGTTTCCTCACCAGTGGCGAAGATGAAGTACGAGCCTGGCCCATTAAGCAGGGGACTACCGCACTTGACGCTGCCGGAAAAATCCACAGTGACATTAAACGCGGTTTTATACGCGCTGAAACCATAGCGTTTACCGACCTCAAACAGTTCGGAAATGAAAAGGCTGTTAAAGCTGCCGGCAAAACACGGCTTGAGGGAAAAGATTATATCGTCAAAGACGGCGATGTAATTAATTTCAGATTCAATGTCTAAAATAGCACGAAATCCGGCACGGCGGATTATGCTATGGTTAGATATGTTTTCGGGTGTATTTGCGAATACGACAGTCAGATGTTCTTGGAAAAAACAACCGAAATTGGAGAAAACATCGCCGCCGTTTTTCTTGATAATGATGAAAAAAAGAGCCTTTGACAGATGGGTGCCTGCGTCGAAACAATATTCAAGCTAAAACAGCTTTTTTTGTTTGACTGTCCGGCGTCAATTATAATTTCCCTTCAACGACAGTTATTTTTACCGTTACTTCATAACACTTACCTTAGCTTATAGCCTTTAGGAGGTGCCCCCCATGGGGGGCAAAATTTCGGACATTACGTGTCCTTATTTTTCCGTCTCTGAGCTTCCTCAGCTCGGTAGCTCGGTACATTCAATTCAAGGATCACACTATGATGTACCAGCCGGTCGATCGCTGCTGCAGTGGTCATCGGATCCTTAAAGATGACTTCCCATTTACTGAACGGCAGATTGCTGGTAATCAACACGCTGCCACGTTCATAACAATGAGCTAATAAGGTAAACAGCACCTCCATCTCCTCGCGGTTCTGTTTGACATAGCCGAAGTCATCTATCATCAATGCCTCGTACTGTGACAGCTTCTTGAGCCATTTGTCCAGCTTCAACTCCTGCTTGGCTCGTAATAACTCCTGCAACATCATATCACACGTAGTAAAGTAAACCTTTTTTCCCTGCCGGGCAAGTTCATGACAGATACCACACAGTAAATGTGTCTTACCGCTGCCGGGTTTGCCAAATGCAAGAATATTCTCTGTTCTGTCAACAAATGAACCTTCCAAAAGAATTTTGACCTGCTGACGTATCTTCAACGGCATACGTTTAAAATCAAAGTTTGCCATGGTCTTTTCCATAGGAAGCTTTGAGGCTTTTACCAGCCTTGCGATTTTATTGGCTCTGCGAACATCACACTCACGCTGAGCCAATTCCAATAGATATTGTGAATAACCCATATCTTCGGCGATAGCCTTCTGAGCGAACTCGGCGTAATATTCACGGAACATCGGCAGGTGAAGTTCTTTGAGAAGGTTTACAAGCTGATTATCCAGATCATTTTTACTCATACCAGTAGTGCCTCCGCCGATTCAAGTAGACAGTCATAACTGTTCAGATCAATATCGCCAACACAAACGTCAGTGACATCCGGCGGCTGTTGTTCGGATTTGACTATTTGTTCTACCATATCAAAATCAATCGCATCTGCATGGTTGATCAGGAACCGCAAAGCTTCATTGACAGATGTCTGGCTTTCGTTGGCAGTAATTCAAGAATTTTCAGATACTGCTTATTACCCTGCTTCATCCCATGTTGATCACGCAGGAGATCATATGCGATCCTGAACTGACTTGTGGGAAACATATCATCTTTATAGCAATAGTTCTCAAACGCCCCGGGTTTGCGAACAAGGGTATCTATAACGTGGCGGTAATTGATGTAATGACCGTTTTCACCGTGTAATCTGGGCAATACTTCAATTCTTCTTTGAGCATACCAGACTTCGATATGTTCGGCATATATTCGAACGTCAACATTTTCTCCCCTAAGCCTGCTGTGAACAGAATAGCTGTTCTTAAGAACTCGGACCGTGCAGCCACGACTTACCCTGCATTTATCCCTGGTGAAATCTTCATGCCTGCGGGTTGGCAATTGCCGCAGAACCTTTAACTCTTCGGCCAAGAGTTTTGTGCGGCCGGTATTGAGTTGGTCGAGCAGCTTTTCAAGAAACATTTCATAATCTTTCCTGCTGTTAAAATCTCTGCTTCCTCTAAGGATTAACGCCTGTTCAACAGCTCTCTTTAACCTGTGATGACGCTGCTCTATATCGCCGTTTTCATTCGGACAGTGAGGCTGGATTTTACAGCTTTGGAAACCATAATGATTCGCAAGACCCTGATAGTTAGCCGTGAATTCCTCAGGATTGCCTACCTTGTTAACCGCACAGGTTAAATTATCAGTCCTATGATAGCGTGGTATGCCGCCTAACTTCCAGAGGGCATTTTGAATACCGGCACTTAAACTTTCATAGCTTTCTGAAAAACATACCGTGACGGTTTCCCAGTTCGACAAACACAATACAAAATGGTACAGCATGTGAATAAAAGGTATGCCGCAAATGGTGATACCCAGCTTATTCATCCTGGTAAAGTCTGATTCGCACCATTGGCCGGGTTTATAGATTTGTGGAAAAAACACTTCCTGAGCCGGACCGGACAAGGCTTTCCATTGTTTTACTCGTCTCTGGAAGGTTCTTAATTCGCTGTCCTGGTATTTACCGGGATATTCACGCTGCAGAGCCTCAAAAAGCGATTTAGATTCAAGACCGGAGTTGTTTTTGAGGAATTCTTCAACCCATGGCCAATCCCCTGCAAAGGCATCCGGATGGGTGGGCCAGTCGTGGATAGCTTGGCATTGGCTGGGCAGCACGCCCGTTTTTAAATACTTGCGGGCGGTTTTAGTGCTTATACCAGCCTTGTCTGCAAGCTGATATAAGGTCTTGCATTTGTTTTTCATAGCGAACAATCTCCTTACCTGTTTGTCTTTAACCATCTGAAATCTCCTGACTTAATGAGTTTCAGATAGCATATTCCAACTTTAATTCATCCGGAACTTTTAACTGTCGCCGGAAGGTAAGAATAATTGTCGCTGATCATTTGACAGCTGTCGGGCCATCAAAACGGAGAGGGCGGGATTCAATCTGCCCTCTTTTTGTAAACTCGTTAAAAATCTGTATTTAGCATTTAACTCTAGTAAAAACAAAGATTTAGAGTCTCTCGTTTCTTTACTGTCTCAACACGGTTTTTTACTGTCTTGATACTTATTTTTAGAGCAACTTTAAGGGCACCTAAAACAGGTTGCCTTTATAACAGGAATATTGTAGCAGATATAAACTGGCTTAGCAATTCTGTTTATGTTCTATTTTCATAATGATTCCAGTTGTTTACACCGTATATGTTATGAAAATAGTATATTTCTTCCACCATTGCCTTTTTCAAAAATATGGACCTTTTCCATATCGATATACGCCGTTACATATTCTTCTGCATTTATTCCTATATTCGATTCGATGTTAGCAACAATTCGAGAGCTATTTGCTAAGGTCATACAAATATCCATACTATCTCCCAATGGTTCAATAGCAACAACTTTAATCCTTACGCTATTATTATTTATTGAGCCAGTAGGTGTCAGTGAAAGTGATTCGGGTCGAATACCCAATACCATTTCTTTATCTCTGTATGAGGCAGCAATGGTCTGAAGACGTGAGGGTAAAAGCAGTTCTCCTCCGAGAATCGTAAAATGGCTTCTACTATCTTTCATCTGAATCCTGCCATTTAACAAATTCATCGGCGAAGCTCCAAAAAAACTGGCAACAAATCTATTTGCCGGCCGGTTATAGACTTCCAGAGGTGAGCCGATTTGTTGGATAACACCTTTGGATAAAACACAGATTCTATCTCCCATAGTCATTGCCTCAGACTGATCATGCGTGACATATATGGTGGTTGTTTTTAGCCTTTTGTGCAGGAGTTTTAATTCTGTTCTTGTAGTTATTCTAAGAATCGTATCAAGATTACTTAAAGGCTCATCAAATAAAAAAACCTTGGGATTTCTAACGATAGCCCTACCAACAGCCACTCTCTGTCTCTGACCGCCTGAAAGGGCTTGCGGCATCCGGTCAAGCAGGTTTTCTATTTCCAAAAGTTTTGCAGCTTCCAAAACACGTTTTTCAATTTCTGATTTGGGATATTTGAGCAATTTAAGCCCGAAGGCCATATTCCGAAAAACTGTCATATGAGGATACAAGGCGTAATTCTGAAAAACCATTGAGACATCGCGGTCTTTGGGTTTAATATTATTCGCTGCTGCCTCACCAATATAGATTTTGCCATCGGTGACATCTTCAAGACCTGCAACCATCCTTAAAATAGTCGTCTTCCCGCAGCCAGAAGGTCCAACAACAACCATAAATTCCTGGTCATTAACCTCCAAGGTAACATTATCTACTGCCTTAATTTTATCATTGTAAATCTTTGTTACATTTTGTAGCAAAACTCTTGCCATAAACAGATTTCCTGTAAATTGCTTGAAGCTTAAACCATTTTAAAACTTTATCCTGCATCTTATACCAAAGACCGTAGCGGCTGACTGGTCTTTCAATCCGCCCGGTTCCATTACAAATTGAATGCTGGGGGTAATTATTATGTTCCTGTTTACCGCTATGGAATAATAAGTCTCTATAAGATTAATAATGCGAGCCTGTTCATCTGAAAGACCTTCTGTACTTCTAAGTCCCTGTGCATATCCAACCGCGAACACATCATTATCACGGCCATTAATCAAACCTTTAACTTGGCCTCCAAAACTGACAAAATCTTCAACCTCATTAATACTTTCGTCGGCTATACCATATCGAGCAAATAATGTTGTTTTTGATGATATCTGCTGGTCAAAACTTAATGCGGCTCCACAGTCATCGTCTTTAGTCCGTCCGTTCCCGTTAAGGTAAGATTTGCTCTGTGGGTCATACCATATTATGAATCTGTATGTACCCGGCATATTAAACAATTTTGGCATAATTCCAATCTCGGCTATGCTGAATGTATCAGCATCATCGCCAAAAGCAGTATTGAAGCCTGTTTCCCTCTTGTCGCCATGGGCATCGGCAACCGCAGCCTGAAAATACCAAAAATCGCCTGGTTTGTATAAACCTCTTACACCCAGCCCCTTACCCGGAAATGGAATAGCTCCATTTTTAAATAGCGGTCTTGCCAGAAACTGGCCTTTTTCGCATCCTGCCACCGCCGAACCATCGAAAAAATCCTCTAAATCTATTTTGCCAACATCAAAGGTGAGAATCCTGTTTGCAAGTGTAAATTCGGAATACAGCTTATCGATAATAAACGCATAGTCTCCTTTGGCGTTTTCATTTAATTCAAAAAAGCTTCCGACCTTGCTTCCGCTTACCCCATTCCCGAAAGCCGCCTGTGTTGATACCGCGAGCATAAAATAATCGCCTATGTTCGAATCCGAAGGAGTTGAAGTCAATAAATAATATAAGTCAAAATCGTATAATCCCGTTATCCTGTCTGAGTTTTTTGTTTCTGTCCCATTGACTGCACCCTGCCAGATATGCATAATACTCGTATTCGTCGTTACACCGCCCGGCTTCAACGTACCCACATCCGGTATGTCGCAGTAATTTGTCTGAGCCCAAAGTGAATCACACATAAAAAGCATTATTAAAACAGATATGACTTTCCTTGTCGAAGATACTCCCATATTTTCCCTTTCTTAAAATAATCATAACGGTTTAATTGTTGGGATCTTTTACTTCTCCGGATTTTAGAACAGCATACAGACTATCAAAATACACATTGGTTTTTTCAAAACAGACAATCAGGTCAGTATTTTTGTCCATAATCTCTTTTACCTGGTAAAAACACTTTTGCGTATCTGGCCAGCGATCCAACTGCCAGAAATTAAGCTCCACCCTGTTCGCAATGGAAACTATTTCTTCAACTGCCGTGTCTGCGTTTTTAATCGTCTCCAGAATACATTGTGAAGTACATTTACGATGTTTGCGGGACCAGTCTGCGCCCGGTATATCAAAAGGAATACCTTTAGTTATCTCAGTACTTTCTGGATAAAAAACGAACTTAGCATCTTTATCAATAAAATGAACAATCAGCCATACAGCCACACATTTGTCAAATTCCATAGTATCCCACGAGGCGTAAACATGCTCTGCCGTCTGTGATTGAACAGATTCCCTGTTACATCTGCCGAACACCAACAGGATTATCACCGAAGCCGACAGAACAAAGACTGCCATTATATGTTTTGCATATCTCATCGTAAATTTCTTTTGAAAACAGACCACATAAATAAACCAGATATAACAACTAATATAACAAGCCCTGCTTCTATCAGACATAATGCAGAAGCCGCAGCATTAGCTCCGTAATGCAGAAGATTGTCTATAGACACCGAAAGGGTTGCTTTGCCGGGGGGAATCAAAAGAACTGTGGCATTTAACTCTCCCAGCACCAGCACAAAAACCATAATCATCGATACAACTATATCGCCTGAATGAATTGGCATATCTATATAAAGTAAACGCTGGTACCAGCGGTGACATTCCATCGCAGCGGCCTCGTCAATATTTGGATCGGCCCTCTTATAGGCTGACTGGAAGACGCGAATCGAAAAGCCCGTGAACATTCCTATATATGCAAGAAGAAGTAAAAAACCAAACGAATCATTTTTTTGAAGATTCGGTATTTTGACGGCCAAACCGATTAAGCCTAATCCGATTAGTGATCCCGGTATGGCAATCGGAAGCCAGCAGAATATATCGAGTATGCTTGTAAGACGGTTGTGATTGTGTGCCAGACGATATCCTATTGTAAAAGCAACTGCCGTTGATACAACAGCAGCGCCTAATGCCAATAAACTTGTAGTTAGCAGACAATCGCCAAATGAACTTAATGTAGATAGTATTTTTGAAAAGCTCCCGATATTTGCCATCACACTTATAAAAGGAAATAATATTGTCACAACAAAAATAATTATCAGTAATATAATACCATAATACTTGTGTTTATTAAGCACTATCGGATTCTTCGAATCGCTGTCAGGATTGATACGGACATAATCAAGACCCCGCATTACCCATCGCTGTAAAAGAATTAGGAAAATCACCAAAACAACCATAGGCAATGAAATCGCAACAGCACTATTTTCATCATAAAAAGCACTGAACTGTGCAAAAATCTCAACAGGATAAGTATTTACCCCCAAAAGCGAGGGGCACTCCATATTGACCAAGTACAAATATCATCACAAGACATATCGAGGCTATGATATGCGGAACAATTTGCGGTACTATCGAATACCAAAAAACAGACCACCTGCCGGTATATAAGCGTGCAATATCGGTAAGATTACTATCAAGTCTGGATAGTCCTGCCGCTACAATTATGGCAATTACGGGGAAAAAAGAGATTCCCATTAACAATGCACAGCCTGCCGTTGAAAAAACGGTCAGCTTAGCCGATTGTCCAAATAAATTAACCAGTGTGGTATTAATCCATCCTGTCGGACTAAGCATATGAATCCATGCTCCCGCCAGCACATAAGGCGGTATCAGCACAGGTATCAATACTAAGAAATAAAACAGCCTTCTGTAAGGCAGGTCTTTTGCAGCCAAAATAATCGCGACAGGCAGACCAATTAAAAAAGCTACCGCCGCACTTGACAACGCAATCCCAAAACTTCTGCCAAGCAGTACTAATTGCCTGCTATCAATCAGAACATTTGTTATGTCCGATGGCTTTTGAATGAGGCTGACAAGGAACTGCCCGAGCATATACCCAAGCGGCAAAATTGCAGTAATCAGGAATATGACCAGTGCGGTAATATACAATATTGGTGGATGTCTGCGTAAATCCATAGTTTCTTTTCATCAATTATCTTACGAATACCTTCTGCAGGAAACTATCCGATGTTTTCATCATATCGACTATCTTCTCATAATCAACATCCATCGCCTTAATCTTATCAAGCGTTGGTACGTGCTGTGGGCACTTTATCGAAGTTCGTAGCGGTATCTGGCCTGATTCACAATGTGCGAGCATCTCTTCAACCTTTGGACTTAAAAGAAAATCTATCAGCTTTCTGCCTGCTTCGGGGTTAGGGCCGTCTTTTATTAAAGCCACAGTGTTCGGTATCAATAATGTACCGATACCTTCCTTATCCGGCCATACAATATCAGCTGGTTTTCCCTGATTTATTGCAACAAAGGCATCATCGGTATCGGTAAAAGCTATCAGCACCGTACCATCAGCAACCCTGTCGCGTGCAGAGGCATTACCATCGGTTAGCACAGCACCATTAGCTTTTAAGGCTTCAAAGTATGCCTTTGCCTTCTCTTCGCCAAGCTGGGCAAATAGAGCTGCACAATGAGTGGCGGTCGTGCCAAATAATGGATATGCAATCGCAACCTTGCCTTTCCATTTGACATCGGTAAGTTCAAAAATGGATTTGGGCAAATCTTCTTTTTTTAATAGATTAGTATTATATATCAGAACCCTGCAGCGTGCGGCAAAACCCGTCCAGTAACCCTGCGGGTCTTTGAATTGCGCAGGGATTTCGGATGCTGAGGGAGAAACATATTTATCAAGTACATCATTTTGCTTTAAAACAATTGTTCTGCCTGTTTCGGAATTCCAGAATATATCGGCTCGCGGACTATTCTTTTCGGCGATGAGACGATTGACCAAACCAATGGTCTTGGTCGCTTCGGAATCGTAAACCGCTAAAACTTTAATACCGGTCTCTTTTTCAAAGGCATCAAGAACAGGCTGGCTATAGACCTCATCAAGAGATGTATAAACCACAACCTGGTTGTCAGCTTTTTTACTTTTACAGCCGACAGAAGAAATTGTAAGTATTACCATCGCTGTAAATAAAACACATCTAATAATATTTCTCATTGTTAGTACCCTTAAATAAAATGTATAACTGCATTCAGTTACATTGCCGTTTGTATCGGTTACCTTCCGGAGTAAATCCCGTTCATCATAATCTTAGCATGTATTATTATCGAGGGCGTTGTGAATGTCCTTTATTGAGTTTAAGTCCAAATAAATTGTCTTTGTTCCTGTCATTTTGACAGTTGCCGAGCCTGATTTCATATTTAATCCGTCGTATTTCACACTTGATATATAACATATCAAGCTTCATATTCAACAAATCAAGTTCACATCGAGGCAATGCAAATTTACAGCGGCTTATTGCTGATTTACAGTGACCAAATGTAAACTTACATAGGCATAATGTCAATTTACATCCCTTAAATGCAAAATTACATTGACTTAATGTAAATCTGCAATGGCTTAATGTAAATTTACATCGCTGCAATGTAAATTATCATTCCTGCAATGTAATCATTGAAAACTACGGTTTCAGTATTAAAAACGGCTTTGTTGGTTTTCGATTATCAAAAATAGTCTCATAATCCAAAATCGGAAATCGAAAATCCAAAATTGTCCAACGTCTCTATAATATTTTCAAAGAACGTAACAAATTTTTCACGCTAAGCTGCAGATTTAATTTTCGTTAGGGACAGGTTTAATATTTCCCTTTTTGCTCAAAGGCCTTATATACATCCTCCCAAGCAGAATTAGCAGTAGGATATATTTTCCCTAACGCAATAATCTCAACATCTCCGTAGGACAAACCGGATAAATTTAAATCTTGGTGTATATTCTTTTTCCATAATATATTTACAAAAATAGACCGTTCTTTGACCATCTTGATATGGTCATTTTGATATCTAGCAGTTAGAATTACTTTTTCTGTTTCTATAATATCTTTATTCTTGTCATAAAAAATGACTTGTGGATTTACATCAACTATAAAATAATCATCCTTGTTTTCATAGTGCAGCGTTCCTACTATCCAACATTTAATGGGGTATACAACTGGAACGCATTCATTTGGTACCAAATAAAAATCTGGAATATTTTCCATCCGTCAATTCTCCGTTCCACTTACATAAAATGGGCTGCATACCTCTAAAACTTTTGTCTCAGTTTCCTTATCAAGGAATATTATTTCTAAATGTATTTCTTGGGGTAACATTTTTTGACAAATTTTTGATATTTCCTTTATTCGAGGAATCACCTGTTTATGATTTAATGATGTAGTCGAATCCAAGAATATACATAAAGCAACTAGATAATCATTTTTAGAATCAAAAGTTATTCTTACCAAATATGCCCTTAAAACCTTTATATCTTTTTTAAATAAGGTAACAAACTCTTTTTTAAGGTCTTTTTCTGGCAGACCATTTTGTTCGCATAAAAATTGAATCTTGCTTTTGGGGTATCGATACTCCAGATATTTTTTGCTTTTCCATTTATTAAAATTTAGAATCACGGTAATGCTCCACCAGATACACTATTTACTAAAACTTGGCCATTCGGAACAATAACTTCATACACAGTGCCGTTAGGTACTTGTTGTATTATTACATTAGCGGTATTTGTTAATGTTCCTGTACTAATAAACTGCCCTGTATTTCCTATGGGTAACTGAGCAGCTTGACTAAAATTAGAAATTGTTTGAGGATTTACATTTGTCCAGTATGTCGAGTTGCCAGGGCTGAGAGGGCCTGAACTGCCTCCCCATGCCCGCCATAATTGCATTCCTTCTTGTACAGTTGGATTTGATGCAGCGGCACCAGTTGTACCTCCCAACACAACCACATCCAGCCCAAGCACCTCTAACCCAACCGCACCGCCTGTCAATAACATGGAGAAGCTTCCAAAGTTTTCTGATGCGGTACCCGCTGCTCCATATCGTCCTTTAAGATAATCAGCATAAGCATTCCAGCTATCAATTTGATGGAAAGTAAGGCCATTAGTAGTAAATGCTACACCAGCGCCAAGCGCATCACGCATTTGAGGCCCAAAGTCAGATAAAGCATATAAGAAATCACCACTCCACCAATAACTTCTATCCTTACACAACCCATAAGGGTCAGCCCAACTGATTGGATTATTTCCGCAATAGCTGTACATATTGAGGCCGTCGGCATAGCCAATTTTATCTGTCTGCAAGAATCTCCCTATACTCGGTTTGTAATATCTTGCGCGATAGTAATAATTTTCAGTTTCACTGTCATACTGTCGCCCCGTAAATAAATACGAATTTCCTAAGGAACTTACTCTGTTCGGTTCGCCAAATACATCGTAACTGTATCGCTCAACAATACTTCCCGATGAATTGCTTAATCCAACTACCGAACCCAATCCATCAAAGTGGTAATAATAAACTGTTTCATTTCCGCCGGAGATGTTAATCATTAAGATTGGTTCATCAATCCCGGGACCGTAGAAATTTAGCGTACAGCGTTCAGGGGGTAGGGTACAGGAAACGCTGTTGTCTTGCGTCGTGAGTCTTGCGTCTTGTGTCTGTATTTCGTTGTCTGTGTAACTTATCATATGTTACCGAATTTATCGCGTTAAATGTCGAGATTTAATTTTGGTGGACGATAGAAGTTTCTCTTTACGTTCAGGGGATGCACACCAATCCGCAAAGGTCATCCATTTTACATTAACAAAACGTACATCAGCATTTACGATATCATGAACAACATCACATACCTGTTGAAGAGCAATATCTCGTCTTTCTGAACGAATTCTTAATAATCTTCTCCACAAAGGTTCGGACATATAGCATGCAAAAGTGGACTTATATGGGTTCTCTTGTAGGCCAAACGAACGCAGACTTATATAGACCTTTTGGCCCATTGAATTACAAACCAATCGGGCACAAAAACGATTGATAACTGGATCTTGTTTAGAAAGTTTTATATTGCGTTTTTTGAGCAACGCAGCTATTTCTTTTAATAATTTTATGTTGTAATCTTTCAAACCAATTTCATCGATTGGTTTAACTTCTACAATCGCGAAATTCTGCATATTAAATCCTCGTTAATCTTAATGACTATTTAATGAATTAGTTTTATCATTTCTATTTTACAAGATACCTTAATGCCTCCTTTAAAGGTTCTTTTGGAGGGTATTTCATTGGAGTATTCTGTAACAACTTAAATTCAAAAATTGCATAATATCCCATTGTTAATCCTTTACTTTATTATGGCTCTACTAGAGATGGTACCCAGATTGGCGTTGATGATACTGCACCGATTCCTACTCCAACAGCAGCGCCACCCGATACTGTGTACGCATAACCAGCGGCTGTAAGACAATTTGTAGCTGCCATGCCTTCAGTAGCAGCGATTGCTCCAGAACTGAGTATAGGAATACCCTCAATGGTCGCAACACTACCAGTGAAAGTTGCACCGCTGTATACCTGAATCTGGCCAGCCGTACCTAATGCCTCTAATGTTGTACTTCCTGTTCCGTATGCAATGTGTGTTTGGCCATATAATTCTCCAACTGACACATTCATTGTAGGCCCCCCAACAGCTTGCCATGCCCATGCTCCTGCGGCGCCTAACAAAAATGTTTCTCCTATTCTTCCGCCCCTCTCTCCGCTGCGGAATTCAGGACTATTTACACTATTTTCATAACCAAGAGCTGCCCATTGGTTGTTAAATGTATTATAAAATATCCCATAGTTTCTATTAAACATTCCTCCGGTAAACACATTCACAACTCCTTGACCAGCCATGCTGTAACCTACTGAAAAATCGCTCCAAGCCTGATAGGCACTGTATCCTTCTGGACCAAAGCCTATTAACGGTCCAATAGAAGTACCACTTAACCAATCAAGAAAACCGTCAAGCCATCCATCTTTACATAATCCATATGGGTCAGTCCAATTAAGGGGGTTATTGCCACAATAAGAATACATATTCAAGCCGTCAGCATAACCAACTTTATCCGTCTGTAAAAATCTCCCAATAGTCGGCTTGTAATACCTGGCTCTATAATAATAATTGCCAGTTTCATCATCGTATTGTCTTCCCGTGAATAAATACGGATTACCGATGCTTGAAGTCCTGTTAGGCTCACCAAAGACATCGTAAGAATATCTTTCAATAATAGTGCCAGAAGAGTTGCTTAACGCTGTTACACTTTCCAACCCATCAAAGTGATAAAAGTAAATCGTTTCATTACCACCGGAGATATTTATCATACAGATTGGCTCGTCAATTCCGGGGCCATAGAAATTTAGCGTACAGCGTTCAGGGGACAGGGTATAGTCAAACTTCTTGACTCTACTGTCTGCAACCAGTTTTTCACTTGCATAAGTTACCATATACTATTAGGACTTACCCTTGTAACACAAATAATGAATAAATGACCAAAGACCAGAGAACTTGTATCTATTATCAACATAGTCCTCTATAACATAAAATGCAAAGTAATAACATCTGGCAAAACTCCAAATAGACAACATAAGCAATCCGACTACTTTTAAAGTCGGACATTGATAGATAAGAATTATCGACGATAATAATCCCGCAAACAAAAAGAGTAATCCTTTTAAATAGATGACTTTCATACTTGTCACGTTTCTCATAAGTTATTCTTGAATTCATTCGGACTATGCTTTGTGTTCTTGCGGTTTTTCTAATTCCCATCGCCCAAAAGCACCTTTTCGTTTCATATATGGGACAATGGTACCGTCTTCAAGAATCTCCATAAATCGCCGTTCATTTTCACGATACAGATATTTTGTTCCACACCGACATTGTAACGTGATGTCCATTTGTGAGCACTCAATCAATCTATAATCATGAGTAAAACACTTACCCTTTTTACATACCGGCCGGAATGGACGCCATTTATACCATTGTCGTATTAACTTATCCAATCCAATCCATACACATATTGCCAATGCAATTCCGATGGCAACACCAACTACCCATCCTATTATTCCATAATAAAGCCCAAGCAGTTTCCCACAGAAATATCCTGCTACAATAAATGCCAAAAAAGTTAATAATTCAAAAATATTCATATTATATTCCTTTATTTCTTGCTTCCCTCTGGATTGGTGAAGAGATCGCCGAATAAATTAGGCCATTTGAGGTCTGCACCTTCAAGAAGAGCTTCTAATGTTAGCCAAGCACCAGGAGTCCCGCCTTCTAATATCGTTGTCGCGTATGCACTTGTCCCTACCGGCTTCAATGCCAACCACAAACCACCAGCATCCTGAATAATTTTCCGCCCTTTGTCAATTGCGCTAAGACCTTTAAGCCCTAATTCGAGATATTTAGTAGTTGGGAGTGTTTTTGAACCAATTTCATAAAGAAGAGGGTTTTTTACCCATGTACCAATATTCGGGATAGCAGCCGCTAACAAAGCATCTCTGGACACATGCCCCATCGCTTGACTAAACTTCAATGTTGGATCGCTGCTATCATAATAATTCTCGAATGGATTTGCAAATGGTATCACACCATCAGCCCAAGCTGCAAGTCCTTGTCCTCCGCCCTGTAATCCTGCCTTTCCAATCTGTCCGGCTTCGCTCCATCCCATATTGTAAGAAGTATCAAATCCATTGCCTGCAATTAAACTAACTAATCCTCCAAAGAAATTTTTGCCATAAGTATCAATGAAATTCAAGGGATTATTTCCACAATACGTATAGAGATTCAAACCCGCAGTGTAACCTATCGGGTCCGTCTGCAGGAATCTCCCTATCGAAGGTTTATAGTACCTCGCCCTGTAATAATAATTCCCTGTCTCATCATCATAAGCACGACCTGTAAACAGGTAAGGATTACCTAAACTTGAAGTCCGGTTAGGCTCGCCAAAGACATCATAGCTATATCTTTCAACAACGGTGCCAGAGGAATTGCTTAATCCAACAACTGAACCTAAACCATCAAAGTGGTAAAAATACTTTGTTTCATTTCCACCTGAGATGTTAATCATCAAAATCGGCTCGTCAATCCCGGGACCATATACAAATTTACGCAAAAGATTATTCGAGCCGTCATACTCCGCAATTATTTTATCGCCGTCATAGCAATATTTTGTAGTTGCCCCGCCGACAGTCTTTGATACTCTCCTGCCTGCAAAATCATATTTATATTCCGCAATATTGCCGTTAACGTCATTAACATCTATTAAGCGATTTTCAGCATCGTAAGTGTAAGTATATGTCCCGTCACTGGTTAAATTGCCGTTTTTGTCATAATCAAAACTTGTCCCGCCGACAGATGTGTATTGATTCATACCATTACTATCGGCTGTATAAGTTGTTGTACTGCCGTTATAAACGCTTGTCCTGTTTCCAAGGCTGTCGTAAAAGTAATTCGCATCGGCGCCTGCGCCGGAGGGATAATTGACGTGTGTAAGCTGATAAAGCACATCATAGTTGTAGATATGCTCACTGCCGTCAACGAGCATATTTTTCCTGTTTCCAACCTTGTCGTAGCTGGTATATTCAAAGACAATGGAACTGGCGCCATCTAAGTTATTTGTCAGCTTTGTCAATCTGTTTCCCAAATCATACTCATAAATAACGTTGACATCGGTATCATTATTAAGCGTCAAAAGTTTCCTTCTGGATAACTCATCATAATCATAGCTTGCCACGATTGAGTTATTATACCTGATTTCCGTCAGACGCGACAGCGAATCGTATTTATAGGTTACGTTGCTGTCGTCAGGATATATAAGTGCTGTTCTCAGACCCCGTTCATCGTAATCATAATCAACAAGACGGCCTTCTATATCGTTGACCTGCTCAACTCTTCCAATGCGGTCATAATCATAGGTAGTAATCCCGCCCCCATTACTTACCGAGCGAAGGTCATTTACATCATATAATCTGCCAGCTATATCGTAGCGGTAATAGATATTCGGGTCGGCAGGACCATTTTTAACCGTCATCCGGTTCAGGGCATCATACTGGAAGCTGATTACTTCATCTTTTCTGGTCTTTTTGCCTGTAAGATTGGAATTTTTATCATAGCTGAAAACCTCGTTTGTATCATCGGGATAGGTAATTACTTTTAGCCTGTCAAAGCCGTCGTAAGAGTAGGTTGTCTCATTGCCGTCCTGGGCCTTGATTTTTTCCAATTTGCCGTTATGTGTATAGCTGTATTCAGTTACGTTGCCGTTGGCATCGGTAACCTTCCAGAGCAAATCCCGCTCATCATAATCATAATGGGTATTATTCTCCTCAGCGTCCTCGATATTGGACAGATTTTCACTATTGTCATAGCTATTTGTAGTTACATATCCCAGCGGATTAGTAACGGTTTTTAGCTTATCGAGGATATTATATGTATAGCTTGTTACCTGATTGGAATCGTCGATAGGCCGCTCTAAAGTCTTTAGCTTTTTGGTCTTGTGATATGAAAAGTTTGTAACATAATTAAACGGCGACGGCGCTGTGGCCTTGGTCAACTGGTCAAGATTATTATAAGTAAGCTGTGCGATATTATCGTTGCTGTCTGTTACCTTTATAGCTCTGCCGAGCCTGTCATACTCGTATTCAGTTGTTATGTTTAATCCTGCAGTTTCGTTATAATCGACAATCGTTTTCCACAGATGACCAAAATTATTGGCATCGTTGGCATCTGTGTAATATTCACATTTTGTCACAATACTATCAGGGGCAGTGACGGTTTCAGGCTGCCCGTAGATATTATATGTAAAGCTTACAACGGCGTTTGCGTCGCCTGTCGGGGTCGAAACTGTAGGAGATGTAATACTCAGAAGGTTGCCGTTATTGGAGTCGTAATTGTATGTCGTAATCTTGCCCAGTGGGTCGGTAACGGTTTTTATAAAATTCCAGTTCGGGTCATAGGTATATGTTGTAACGATATTAGGCTCGCCGTTATTAGGCTCAGCAGCGACCTTTAGCAGGTTGCCCATCGAATCATAGCCGTAAGTTACATAGTTGCCAGATGGCAAGAGCGTCTTTGTAACCTCCATATTGGAGTTGTACCAGTGTTTCGTGGTGTAGGAGGCAGGGTCGGTTGCACGCAGGCCTTCGGTATCAATCGTAACTGATATGGGATTACCTGAACTATTATAAACAGTGGTTCTGTCAAAGCCTTTGCGGTCTGTTACAGTAACCTGGTTATTGTTGGGGTCATAATTAAATGTGTAATAGCCGTCGCCATAGGTCTGCTGGTGAACTTTATCGTTGGAATAATAGGTATTGGTCAGATAGGTCTGTCCATTGGCATCTGTTGCAGTAAGCAGATTATGATTTTCATAAGTATAGGTTGTTGTAAGACCATTTGGATAAGCAGGAGTGTTGGGACAGGTTACTGTGAGTAAATCGTTTGTGTTGGGGTCATAAGTATAAGTCCAGCATCTGCCTGTAAAATCAGTTATTGTTGAAAGCAAGCCATTTGCGTCATAAGTAAAATTAATATCCCTGTCCAAATCATCCGTGATTTTAGTAAGCATATATTCCTGGGCAATAAGACCATAATCCTGTCCAACAAAATAATCCGATGGACCGTTTATTGGCAATAGGCCACCATTATCATAAGTAAAAGCAATACTGTTGCCGTTTCTGTCGATTATTGATGAGAGATTGCCGTTAATGTCAAAATTTATTTCCGTTCCATGTTTTTTAACAAGAGTTAGCGTCCCGTCTTGGTTTGCGACAATGTAATCATAGAGACCGGCCTGAGAAACATAAACAGGTTCATTAGGGTCGGAATTTGGGTCAAGAGTGTATTCGTGCCTGCGGTTTTCACCGTTAATCAATACGAGCTTATTGACATCGTGAAGCTTTCTTACCTTAATATTATAATTCATATCCCAGCCGTAGCCGAAACGTGAATTATACCGGCTTGTGCTGCGATAGCGCCTCTCTATAACTATATCGAGAACACCTCCTTTGACAACCAAATCCTTAACAGTCAAATCATAGTCGCCATTTTTAAGCTGTACGGGGTCGCCATCGTACGCCATGTTCATTTCCGATAGGTCTGCAACATCCCAGCCCATCATCAAACTCTCTATCCAGTTTTCAGGAAACTCTCCCATCTGTATTATACCATCATCTCCGAAAAACTGCAGGTGAGGCAAGTAACATCAGAACCATGACAAATTTTACAGTAATTGACTTCATTTTTTAGTCTCCGATTATAATCTTCTTGCTTAATGTCCCTATATGATCATCGTAACTCATAATAATTGCAGTAAAAATATGAGTGCCTTTTGTAAGGCCTTTTGTATTCCAGTTGAAAGTAAAAGGCGAGGTTCCTTCTTCGATTTCGTAAAGAAATACTCCATCAACGTATAGCATAACCTCAAACCTCTTATTTGTCATATATTCGGCATCACTGTCATCAATTTTAATCCTGACCGGAACCTCACCTTTAATTATCGGAATGTCATTTTCCCCAGAGGATTTATGCTTTTGAAAAGAAATCTCAAAACAGGGTTCGTGACAATGCATCGGGTCATGTGTATAGTGCAGAAATTTACCTTTCCTGTTCCATGGGACATTATCTTTTTTGTTGCTTCCTGAAATTTCTGTTCTGGAACTATTCCAGACTAAAACTGTATTGCCTTTTATTATTATGGTATTATCAGGTAGAGTATAACATGTTAGGTTGAGCTGCACATCTTTATTCCCTGCCAGATTAAAACATCCCGATTCATCGCTGCCATTCCATTGAAGATTATGCCTGCCGGCGGGGAAAGGTTCCCAATCGTATATTGTTCTTACCAGCATACCATCCCTTAATCCTGCACGAAGCCTGACCATGCATGCCTTGGGCAAAACAAATTCTATTTTTCCGCTGGCATTGTCAAAGGTGTATTCATGGGTTTTAATCAACTCTCCACCTGTCTTATCGGATGGATTATAGGCAGCCTTTTCATCCTTATCCGCAATGGCATGAATAACATATAAAAACATCTTACCTGAAATAAGCTGATTGTTGTTATCTCTGCCATCCCATACGACACTTCTTTCACCGGCGACTGCATAAGGGATTTCAAATTCCCTTACGGCTCCTCCCAGAATATTATAAATTACGACCTCACATTTTACTGCCTTATTTACTTCAAAACTTAGTTTTACCGTTTCCTTTGCCGAAGGGTCAAATACCTTTCGGTCAAGCTTCACCTTGGAAATTAAAAGTTTTGCCTGTTTTGGCTGAGCAAGGCACAAATTACAGAAGAATACTAAAATTACTAAAGTTGAAAGTATGCGTATTTGTTGCATTTTAATTTTTCCTTAGCCACGTTGGATCCATACTTGGAGCTAATCGAGTCAATTGTTTAGGATTACTTCCATCACTATTCATAATCCAGATTTGTTGACTTCCGCTGCGATCGGAGACAAACATAATTCTTTTGCCGTCCGGCGACCAGCAGGGACGGGTATCAATTCCTTCGTAAACAGTTAGCTGTCTGGGATTTTGTCCGTCTAATTCCATAAGCCAGATGTCAAAATTTCCAGTGATATCTGAGACATAAGCTATGTTTTTGCCTTCAGGTGAAATGGCTGGTAATAACTCCATTGCCTTGTCATTGGTTAACTGCCGTTTATTGCTCCCGCTTGAACTTATAAGGAAAAGGTTATGTTTTTGATAACCCTGCCCGGAAATGTATGCAATTTCTTTACCATCCGGAGACCATGCAGCATCGTATTGTAAGCCGGCATCGCGAGTCAGAATTCTTTGATTTTGCCCATCTTTTGATGCTATCCAAAGATTGCTATTATCCCGGAGTTCCGCCTGAAAACGCACAAATAATATTTGCTTATCATCCGGCGAGGGAACAAGACTACCGATATAACCAAAGGATTTTAAAATCTTTTCTTCCTTTACCGTTGCTAAATTTACCATATATGCCCTGTTGTTATTGTCCCTAAACAAAATTTCTTTACCATTAGATGTCCAGATAGGGTATCTTTTATCAGATTCCGATTTTGTTAATTGCACAGCTTTACCGCCGTCAGGCTGCATCGTCCATATCTGCCAGTAATCTCCGGTTAATCTTGAGAATGCAATAAGATTATTCGAATGTTTTGCCTGACATCCTGCTAAATATAAAGTTAATAATATAACAGAAATTTTTACTACTTTATTCAATATTCAATTCCTTACCTGTATGCTGATATGGTTCCTATGGTTACAGAACTGACATCCGAGTTATTGGGGTCAACAGTTGTGATTTCCACATCATATACGCCTTCTGTTGAAATAAATTTCCCGTCATCATCCGTGCCATTCCAGATTACCTCATGCGAACCGGCAGATTCATCACTTTGCTCAAGCAGCATCTTGAAATAATTGCCGTCCGGATCGTTTATTATTATAGTAACCTCGGCATTTTTTGATAAAGTATAGCTTATTTTGGAAACTTCACGATATGTCGGCACTATAAGGTACTGGTTACACCGTAATTCTGTTATACGCGGCGGGTCACGATATACAACCACGCCTAAAGAATTGACGGGAACTGGAACGCTATAATATACAGCCCAATCTCCTCCCGCAGGAATATTGCCGTTGCCGTCTCTGCCATCCCAATAATAAGTATAATTTCCTGTGGGGAGCAGTTCATTATTTAATAACACACGGTTTGGGGGATCAGGTGAGATATTATTAAATTGAATTTCCAAAAACACTTTCCCGTTTCCCGATAAATCAAAATCAATTGTTGCCGATATATTTTTATATGGGTCAAAATCGGTGTTATCAACAACAAAATTGGTAATTTGTGGATATGTATTACTTCCGCCAACAGTGCTGAATGTCGCCGTCTCATTGGGGTCTGAAACATAAACAGCGGTTACTATAATGTTATAACAATCTGCCGGCACAGCTACTCCGTTGCTGTCGAGGAGATCCCAATCTGCATAGGTAAGGCCCGCCTGTAATTGTTGTGTAAATTGGCGTACTATTGAACCGGAAGACTTCCGAAATGTGGTTGTCACATCCGAGGTTTTATTCAGCAGGTATTCCATCTCGAGAGATGTTCCTAATGGAACATACGGAGGTACAGCATACCAGTTAAGTACAAGGGGCATTACTGTCGTTTCAGTCGGGTCATAATCGAAAAGCCACTCGATGTAATTAGTGAAACCATCGCTGTCAGAGTCATCATTGGGGTCATGCTGATTCGGATCATCATTAGGCCAATAGGTGTACTCCCATCCATCAGGTAATCCGTCATCATCGCTATCAATTGTAGCATACGGCGTATTTCCATAAGCCCCCATGTCTATCCTGCCGCCACCACCGTAAAGTTCTTTCGAGAAATCACTTGTAGGGTCGCCTGCATCAATCGCCGGAGACCCCAACCTAAGATAAAAAACATTGTTATCTACATTAGTAAACTGTGGTTCTGCATGGATATTGCCTGTCCCATTATCCTGGTCTTCTATGCAACTGTAAGTAATGTTGCTCTGGTATAAGTCATCGCTATTGTTCCAGATAATACAGTTCTTGATATTGGCAAAGTTGGGTGTTGTGTTGCAGAATATGCCATAATTTTTGTGACCATAGATAGTGCAGTTCGTAATCACAGAGTTTTTGGCGGTAGTGCCATTAATAAAAACACCATATCCATAAGAGGCAGTGTTGTTATTGGCAATAACACAATTGGTCAATGTCATAGCACCTGTACTGTCAATACCGCGCTGACCGGTATTGTTTATAATCCTGCATCTGCTAATCACAGGTGAACAATTAGTAGCACTCACACTTATCCCGTAATTATCATTGCCGGTAATTGTACACTTGGTAATTGTCGGTGAACTGCCGGAAGATATATATATCCCGTCATCTCCGCCTTTTATTGTCATTCCTTCCAGTATCGAACTGACACTCTCGCCGGTATTGAACGTTACAACATCCAGAGAAGCGTTATTTGCATCTATTATCGTTGCTGCTACTACATCATCATCATTCGGATCGGTACTGCGAAGATGTATTGGTTTGCCATCAAAATTGAGCGTCTCATAGTAATGACCCTCTGGCACTGTGATTACCTGACTGTTCTCTGCCTGCAGTATGGCAAAAGATATGGTCGGGTAATTAATATCAGTAGCTTCGTTATGAACAAGACCGAATATTGAACCAGAATCATCACTGTTCGGGTCCCAGTTTATGTAATATTCATCGATGTTACGCAGACCGTCACCATCCAGGTCAGCGATAGCGTCATTGGCATCATTCGGGTCAAGATAATGGTCAATCTCCCACTGGTCTGCTATCCCATCTCCATCGGTATCAGCACTTGAGGTTGCCTCATCGGTATTTCCGTAAGCTCCCATATTTATCCTGTTTCCATTGGGGGCCGGCTCATTTGAATAACTATCGTTAGGATCGCCCGCATCTATGGCCGGAGAAGAATACCATAAATGAAAATCATTTGCATCTGAATCGATGAACTGTGGTTCTGCATGGATATTGCCTGTCCCATTATCCTGGTCTTCTATGCAACTGTAAGTAATGTTGCTCTGGTATAAGTCATCGCTATTGTTCCAGATAATACAGTTCTTGATATTGGCAAAGTTGGGTGTTGTGTTGCAGAATATGCCATAATTTTTGTGACCATAGATAGTGCAGTTCGTAATCACAGAGTTTTTGGCGGTAGTGCCATTAATAAAAACACCATATCCATAAGAGGCAGTGTTGTTATTGGCAATAACACAATTGGTCAATGTCATAGCACCTGTACTGTCAATACCGCGCTGACCGGTATTGTTTATAATCCTGCATCTGCTAATCACAGGTGAACAATTAGTAGCACTCACACTTATCCCGTAATTATCATTGCCGGTAATTGTACACTTGGTAATTGTCGGTGAACTGCCGGAAGATATATATATCCCGTCATCTCCGCCTTTTATTGTCATTCCTTCCAGTATCGAACTGACACTCTCGCCGGTATTGAACGTTACAACATCCAGAGAAGCGTTATTTGCATCTATTATCGTTGCTGCTACTACATCATCATCATTCGGATCGGTACTGCGAAGATGTATTGGTTTGCCATCAAAATTGAGCGTCTCATAGTAATGACCCTCTGGCACTGTGATTACCTGACTGTTCTCTGCCTGCAGTATGGCAAAAGATATGGTCGGGTAATTAATATCAGTAGCTTCGTTATGAACAAGACCGAATATTGAACCAGAATCATCACTGTTCGGGTCCCAGTTTATGTAATATTCATCGATGTTACGCAGACCGTCACCATCCAGGTCAGCGATAGCGTCATTGGCATCATTCGGGTCAAGATAATGGTCAATCTCCCACTGGTCTGCTATCCCATCTCCATCGGTATCAGCACTTGAGGTTGCCTCATCGGTATTTCCGTAAGCTCCCATATTTATCCTGTTTCCATTGGGGGCCGGCTCATTTGAATAACTATCGTTAGGATCGCCCGCATCTATGGCCGGAGAAGAATACCATAAATGAAAATCATTTGCATCTGAATCGATGAACTGTGGTTCTGCATGGATATTGCCTGTCCCATTATCCTGGTCTTCTATGCAACTGTAAGTAATGTTGCTCTGGTATAAGTCATCGCTATTGTTCCAGATAATACAGTTCTTGATATTGGCAAAGTTGGGTGTTGTGTTGCAGAATATGCCATAATTTTTGTGACCATAGATAGTGCAGTTCGTAATCACAGAGTTTTTGGCGGTAGTGCCATTAATAAAAACACCATATCCATAAGAGGCAGTGTTGTTATTGGCAATAACACAATTGGTCAATGTCATAGCACCTGTACTGTCAATACCGCGCTGACCGGTATTGTTTATAATCCTGCATCTGCTAATCACAGGTGAACAATTAGTAGCACTCACACTTATCCCGTAATTATCATTGCCGGTAATTGTACACTTGGTAATTGTCGGTGAACTGCCGGAAGATATATATATCCCGTCATCTCCGCCTTTTATTGTCATTCCTTCCAGTATCGAACTGACACTCTCGCCGGTATTGAACGTTACAACATCCAGAGAAGCGTTATTTGCATCTATTATCGTTGCTGCTACTACATCATCATCATTCGGATCGGTACTGCGAAGATGTATTGGTTTGCCATCAAAATTGAGCGTCTCATAATAGTGGCCCTGAGCCACAACAATTTCATCGCCGTTACTGGCGCTATCGATAGCCGATTGTATGGTGGAGTAATATTCTTTCTGAGTTGAATTGTAAACGCCGCAGTATTCATCAGCCCCAATATCAACACGAGCATTACATATCCTTGGCTGATTGGTTATATCAAAATTACCTACATTAGCAACAGGATTGCCAGCATTTACACAAGGCGAGTTGTAATCCAAACGGTAATTATACTGACCGACTAAGCCATAATCCAAAGGGTAATTATGCTGGCTGATTAAACCATACTCAAAGATTTCGTTAATATCATCGGCAGATAACGCCTTATTGTAAATACGTACATCATCAATAATACCATTAAAAAATTGGTACCTGTGACTTGGGTCTTGAATGCAGCCGATAAGCACATGAGCGGTTTTGCCAGTAACAACTCCCTCTGTAGTACCATTAACGTCAAAAACCGAGTTGATGTATAGAGATTTCGTTGAGCCTTTCCTGACTGCCACCACATGGAACCACTGGCCGCTATTGCATGTATAAGTAGAAACTAAATTCTCATGATCACTACTGCCGGTTGGATTTGTATAGAAAACTAAATTGCCATCACTATTATGGCTCAAATACCACTGCCTGGAGTTGCTGCCCCAGTTATATTTACTTACAATCATACCATTTGAAGGATCACTGTCATTCCAGTTATGTGTGCCTTTCTTATAAAACCAGGCAGAAATGCTAAAGTTACTGTCTCCAAATTCGAACTCATCAATATCACCAAAGTCAACATAGTCCTGATCACCATCCAGATCTATCCCGCCATTTAATATCCCTGTTTCCCATAAGGCACCGGTAACGGTTCCATTATGACCACCTGCTGAATCGTGTGCTATAGCGCCTTCGGTTTCATCTAACATCCAACGAGATACAAGGTTTGGATATGCAGGTTCTGTAATCACAAACAACGGATCCTGGTCAATGTTACCTCCATCATCGTTGCCTAAACTAGTATTCCAGCTACCACTTAAGTTCGAATCCTTTATATCGCAACGCCTAAAGTTTGGATCGGCACCGTCATTGTAGATTTCATTGCCATCAGTAACTGCCTCATTATCCCAGAATATACAGCTAACTATATTGGGATCAGATAAAGAACCTATACAATACAGCCCCCCTCCATTGTCGGCATTGTTGTCGGTAAGTGTGCAGTTGAGTATTTCAACAGTGGAATTCACATCATAAATACCTCCACCATCGTAGACCGCAGAGTTTTTGCTTATAACACAATTACGAATAACAGGTGATGAATCTTCACTGTAAATACCGGCACCATAATTGGCATCATTATCAACTATAAAACAGTTTGTAATTAATGGAGATGCATCATTGCAGCCATAAATACCGCCACCTGTATCGCTTAACTGCCCGTTGCTCATAATAATGCAGTTTTTAATTGTAGCAGATGTATCATTACATTCAATTCCACTTAAGCCACCAGTTATTTTAAATCCAGCCAGCACAGCATTAGCGTCTTCGGAATTACTAAATGAAACCGTAGCAAAATTGGCATCTTGGGCTTGAATAATAGTAGCACCTACTGTCAGCCAGTTATTGGGTTCTGTACTTCTGACCGTACAGTTAACCCCATTAAAATCAATATTCTCCAGATATGTTCCAGGATCAACTTCAATAACATCGAAATTATTCGCTTCATTAATCGCGGACTGAATATAACAGTATTCCTTACTCTGGGTAAGATTAAATACCGGTGCGATTACATTGATAGTGCAGGTATATATGTCGGTAAGAGCAAGGTTGCCGTCGTCAGTAACTCTTAACGCTACTGTATATGTCCCCAGCGTATCATACGGATATGTCGTTATACCATCAAATGTGCCGTCTGCGTAATTACTGCTTGTTTCGTTATAATCTGGTATAAAATTGTTAACATCGCCGTCATAATCAAAGTCCCATTCATACTTGACAATAGTACCATCCGAATCATAAGAATCACTTCCGTCAAGGATTACTGTTTCATCAACAAGTACAATATCAGGTTCTGCCGATAATATCGCTGTCGGAGCCAAATTACATGCATAGCCCTGATTTATGATAACCAGTCCGCAGAAAACCAGAACTATAATCGATAATCTCTTCGCGCCCATTCTATATTCTCCCTTCATTCCAATTCTCTGATTTGCCCTACACTCCACGCTCCTACACACTATACTTCTTTTCTACCAACTATGAACTACGAACTCAAAACTCTCAAACTGACCTCCGCTCAGTTTGAACCGAGCCATTTTTGAGCATGCTTTGCTCCCTGACAGGTCGGATACTTCGTTATAATCTGCTGATAAACTGGCTTTATCTTTGCTATTGCCTCGGCCCTCGATATAAGTTTCTTTTCCAACATAATCTCATAATTGCGGCCAACCATAAATAGTGCATGCCATGCGAGTTTGTAATTCGAATAATCATTAACCACCCTTTGATAATATGTAACCGCCTTGGTATAATCGTCTATTTTGCCGTAGCAATCCCCCGCACAGCATAATGCGCGCGGTGTCAAACCATGGGACGGATATCCGTTTATCACCCTCTCAAACAATGCAACAGCCTTTGTCAGACCGGCCTTTTGCGCAGCGATATCGGGGTAACTTTTACTGTAATATGTTTCCGCTGCAACATATATCGCTGAAGGCAATTCTACATTGCCGGTAAAATCTATAATCATCTTATCCACAGCCGGAGCAACCTTATCATCCTGACCGCTGGTTATAAGCGCAGCAATATTAACCCTGCTTATGCCAAGTTGTGCCTTTCGGCCATAGATGCTGTTTTCACCGGATAAAGATATTATCCGCCCGTATGTGCTTAACGCTTCGGAGTATTTTCGGCTCTTTTCATAAACTCTGCCTATCTCGTACGCAGCTTCCGGCAAATCCGCATTGCCTGCATAGTCCGTCAGCAGCTTATTAAATGCCGTCCCCGCCTCATCAGTTGTACCCGCCGCAATCAGGCACATAATATTTACCTTGGGAACATCCATTCCGTTAACCGCAGGATTGTTGGGAAATAATTGATTCTGCCGCTGATATACATTTCGAGCCTGTACATACTTGGATGTCTTTAGATATTTCTCTGCAATCAGCCCAAGAGATTTGGGTAAATCTGAATTGCTTGCAAAATCCGCAACTAATCTGTCAACCGCTGAATCCGCCTCTGTATCCTTACCAGCCTCAATCAGCAATATAGCGTTATTCCTTGCGATATTGAACCGAGCCTTACCGGCATACTGACTGTTTGGATATTGCTCGATTATCTTCTGGTAAAGACTTTTTGCTGTTTCGTATTTAGTGCGTTTGACATATTTCTCGGCAATATAATATAAAGCCGCTGCCACATCGGGTTTACCGGAAAAATCAGCGGCCAATTTATCAATTGCGGGCTGGGCTTTAATATCATTATTATTTTCAATCGAAACGAATATATCTATCTTGGCCGCATCTATTGCCGACTTGACCGCGTATGCGCTGTTGGGATCGCGGGCAATTATGTTCTGATAAAGCCATTTTGCCTCTGCGTAATTTTGAGCACCCGAATATCTCCTTGCTATAACATAGAGTCCTTTCGACAGATTGGGTTCATTCGGAAAATCGCCTATCATATCTGTAACTATTGCGCTTATCTCATTATTCCTTCTTTGGGAAATATACATCACCGCAAGCTGACTGTTTGCGATTAAAGCATTATCTGCGCCGGGGTACTGTTGAATTATGCTTTTATAAACAGTTTCAGCCTGCTGATAGTTCTTGGCCTTTATATAAGAATCCGCCTGGTTGAATAAGTCGCTTGCATCTCCGAAACATTTTTGTGGCAAACAGGTAAAACAAAACAATACCAATAACATGCAAACAATACTCTTAACCATTATTCTGACCTCCAAATTTTCATATAACGGAGTTTATCTGCTTAATTATTATTCCCAGAATAATTCAAACAATTTTTCCAACCTGTTCTGAAAAAGATTTGTGTTGTTATTCAATTATTCCGCAAAATCTCCGGCTTTGTAATTTATTTATGTTTCCAAATTCCAAAGCATGAATACGATTCATACCGGACTGCTTTTATATTGTCAATAAAAATTTCTAAAATATTCTGGATATTTTTGCAACCTTTTTTACCTAAAAAATCTGCGCATATTATCCCCTTATGAATAAGGGCGATTTTCAAAGCCAAAAATGGGACAAGAAAATCAGAATTTTTTAAAAATTTTTCATTTTTACTGAAAATAGCAAAATGGGTAGCCCGTAAAAGCAGCTTTTGTGTTAAAATAGGTAAAATAGCCGTCCATTTTAGCTAAAATAGTTTTTTTCACAACAGGCAAAAATAATCAACATTTTTTTACACATGGATGACAAAATAGTCCCGTAGCCTGATTCTATAGCTCAATTTGGATGCATCCTTATGGAATAAAATATTTTCTTATACTCTCAAAGTCATTTACATCAGAATCAATCCCGGATTTCCCATATTAAAGTAGCGCATTTGATATTGATTTGATAGTATAGAGCTTATGGATGCTGTTCAAACCAGTTTTGACTGTTCTGATTTGGAGAACCCAATGGGTGAAAGCAAAAAGGATGCTCTAAGAGTGAATTTTGATAGAAATTTGAAGCTCGAATTTCACGGAACAAAAGTAACTGTCCGGCGTCAATTATAATTTCCCTTCAACGACAGTTATTTTTACCGTTACTTCATAACACTTACCTTAGCTTATAGCCTTTAGGAGGTGCCCCCCATGGGGGGCAAAATTTCGGACATTACGTGTCCTTATTTTTCCGTCTCTGAGCTTCCTCAGCTCGGTAGCTCGGTACATTCAATTCAAGGATCACACTATGATGTACCAGCCGGTCGATCGCTGCTGCAGTGGTCATCGGATCCTTAAAGATGACTTCCCATTTACTGAACGGCAGATTGCTGGTAATCAACACGCTGCCACGTTCATAACAATGAGCTAATAAGGTAAACAGCACCTCCATCTCCTCGCGGTTCTGTTTGACATAGCCGAAGTCATCTATCATCAATGCCTCGTACTGTGACAGCTTCTTGAGCCATTTGTCCAGCTTCAACTCCTGCTTGGCTCGTAATAACTCCTGCAACATCATATCACACGTAGTAAAGTAAACCTTTTTTCCCTGCCGGGCAAGTTCATGACAGATACCACACAGTAAATGTGTCTTACCGCTGCCGGGTTTGCCAAATGCAAGAATATTCTCTGTTCTGTCAACAAATGAACCTTCCAAAAGAATTTTGACCTGCTGACGTATCTTCAACGGCATACGTTTAAAATCAAAGTTTGCCATGGTCTTTTCCATAGGAAGCTTTGAGGCTTTTACCAGCCTTGCGATTTTATTGGCTCTGCGAACATCACACTCACGCTGAGCCAATTCCAATAGATATTGTGAATAACCCATATCTTCGGCGATAGCCTTCTGAGCGAACTCGGCGTAATATTCACGGAACATCGGCAGGTGAAGTTCTTTGAGAAGGTTTACAAGCTGATTATCCAGATCATTTTTACTCATACCAGTAGTGCCTCCGCCGATTCAAGTAGACAGTCATAACTGTTCAGATCAATATCGCCAACACAAACGTCAGTGACATCCGGCGGCTGTTGTTCGGATTTGACTATTTGTTCTACCATATCAAAATCAATCGCATCTGCATGGTTGATCAGGAACCGCAAAGCTTCATTGACAGATGTCTGGCTTTCGTTGGCAGCTAATTCAAGAATTTTCAGATACTGCTTATTACCCTGCTTCATCCCATGTTGATCACGCAGGAGATCATATGCGATCCTGAACTGACTTGTGGGAAACATATCATCTTTATAGCAATAGTTCTCAAACGCCCCGGGTTTGCGAACAAGGGTATCTATAACGTGGCGGTAATTGATGTAATGACCGTTTTCACCGTGTAATCTGGGCAATACTTCAATTCTTCTTTGAGCATACCAGACTTCGATATGTTCGGCATATATTCGAACGTCAACATTTTCTCCCCTAAGCCTGCTGTGAACAGAATAGCTGTTCTTAAGAACTCGGACCGTGCAGCCACGACTTACCCTGCATTTATCCCTGGTGAAATCTTCATGCCTGCGGGTTGGCAATTGCCGCAGAACCTTTAACTCTTCGGCCAAGAGTTTTGTGCGGCCGGTATTGAGTTGGTCGAGCAGCTTTTCAAGAAACATTTCATAATCTTTCCTGCTGTTAAAATCTCTGCTTCCTCTAAGGATTAACGCCTGTTCAACAGCTCTCTTTAACCTGTGATGACGCTGCTCTATATCGCCGTTTTCATTCGGACAGTGAGGCTGGATTTTACAGCTTTGGAAACCATAATGATTCGCAAGACCCTGATAGTTAGCCGTGAATTCCTCAGGATTGCCTACCTTGTTAACCGCACAGGTTAAATTATCAGTCCTATGATAGCGTGGTATGCCGCCTAACTTCCAGAGGGCATTTTGAATACCGGCACTTAAACTTTCATAGCTTTCTGAAAAACATACCGTGACGGTTTCCCAGTTCGACAAACACAATACAAAATGGTACAGCATGTGAATAAAAGGTATGCCGCAAATGGTGATACCCAGCTTATTCATCCTGGTAAAGTCTGATTCGCACCATTGGCCGGGTTTATAGATTTGTGGAAAAAACACTTCCTGAGCCGGACCGGACAAGGCTTTCCATTGTTTTACTCGTCTCTGGAAGGTTCTTAATTCGCTGTCCTGGTATTTACCGGGATATTCACGCTGCAGAGCCTCAAAAAGCGATTTAGATTCAAGACCGGAGTTGTTTTTGAGGAATTCTTCAACCCATGGCCAATCCCCTGCAAAGGCATCCGGATGGGTGGGCCAGTCGTGGATAGCTTGGCATTGGCTGGGCAGCACGCCCGTTTTTAAATACTTGCGGGCGGTTTTAGTGCTTATACCAGCCTTGTCTGCAAGCTGATATAAGGTCTTGCATTTGTTTTTCATAGCGAACAATCTCCTTACCTGTTTGTCTTTAACCATCTGAAATCTCCTGACTTAATGAGTTTCAGATAGCATATTCCAACTTTAATTCATCCGGAACTTTTAACTGTCGCCGGAAGGTAAGAATAATTGTCGCTGATCAAGTAACCAGTGATGCCGGTTTGCTGGCTTACAGAGAACTTGATGAAGCACTTGGACTAACCACTATGAGCGAGTCAGAATTTTATGACAACCGCAAAGGCAAAAATACTCAGCACAACATCACTGCTCTGCTGAGACAGTCAATATACAGCAGATTGGCAGGATATGAAGATACCAACGATGCAGAGCGTTTATCTGTTGACCCTGCAATGAGGCAGGTTGTAGGCGGCAGAGCCAGAGAACGCACCGCTGCTTCTACAAGTCTGATGGGCAGATTTGAGACAGAGTTACTGACGCAATCACAAAATCTTGAGCTATTGATGAATCTGTCAGGTATGTGGGTAGACAAGATTCATGAACGAAAACCACTGAAAACTATCATTCTCGATATGGACAGTTCCGTCAGTCCAACCTATGGGAATCAGGAAGGCTCGGCCTATAATGGTTACTTTGAATGCACCTGCTATCATCCGCTGTTCTGCTTTAACCAGTTTGGTGATTTGGAGCGAGCAATGCTTCGCAATGGAAATGTCCACAGTGCCGATGACTGGCAAGCAGTGCTCAAACCAATTGTAGACCGTTACCGTGGATATAACATTTTCAGGTTCTTTCGCGGCGATGCAGCTTTTGCAGACCCGAATGTATATTCCTATCTTGAAGCCGAGGGCTATTTATATGCCATCCGACTAAAAGATAATGCTATATTGCACGACAAGATTGAGCATTTACTGACTCGACCTGTAGGTCGTCCTCCAAATAAGCCGATTGTTATTTACGAAAGTTTTCAGTACCAAGCCGCCAGTTGGGACAAGTCTCAGACGTGTAGTTGCCAAGATTGAATGGCATGCAGGTGAACTGTTTCCGAGGGTAGGATTTATAGTTACGAACCTTCGCTGGAAATCCAGCAATGTGGTGAAGTTCTATAATAAGCGTGGCACAGCAGAGCAGTGGATTAAGGAAGGCAAATATGCATTGAACTGGACACGGCTTTCCTGTCACGATTTTGACTGATAATCAGGTTCGGCTGCAATTATTTGCCTTGGCTTACAATCTCGGCAATTTTCTTAGGCGTTTGGCTTTGCCAAAGAAGATAAAGGACTGGTCGCTGAGGACACTCAAAGAGAAGCTGATAAAAATTGGTGCAAAAGTGGTAAGGCATTCGAGATATGTGATATTCCAGATGGCAGAGGTGGCAGTGCCAAAGGCTTTATTCTGTGAAATCCTTTACAGAATCAGGCAGTTGACATTGATGGCGATACCATCAGGAGCTGGATAATGCTAAAAATAGCTGAAAAAATTGAGTTTATGAAAATTGGGGCAGTCACGGTCTGTGCAAAAATAGGTATTGGAAGAAAGGCTGGGCATAAAAAGACGTGTTTTCGTGCAAATTTCCAGTCAAACCGTCTTGGAAAAGAAATTTCTTGACCGCTCAGGGTGTTTTGGGTAAGATTATTGATGTTGTACGGAGAAAATTATGTTGTTTAAGAGTGTAAATGGGAAATCCCGGTCAATTATAAAAAATGGACCTGAGAGGAATCGAACCTCCGCTCTCGCCGTGTAAAGGCGATGTTCTGCCATTAGACTACAGGTCCTTATGAATTTTAACTGCTTTACCATTTAAAAAGATTTGGATTAAAAAATTTTGCTGAAATTCACCATGTAGAATCGCTGATAACAGAAAATTTAGAAAGACTTAAATATATGTAATGATATACAAATACAATACCGTTTTGGCATTTGATACATTTACAGTGTAAATCAACGCATACCATAGGCCAAAACGGTTCAAAATATTAAATAACACTTACTTATAAAGGTTATGAAAAAACAATATGACCGCCTGCCGAAGGGAATAACTATCCAGGATCTTCGAAAGAACCTGTCGAATAGAAACAAAGAGCTAATAGATGAATTTGTTGATTTTAAAAGGGGTTCTGTAACAGATAAAAGATTGAGCATGATCTACAATACAATGGTCAAATTTGCTGACCTGCTTGAAATGGATTTTGATAAGGCTTCCAGAGACGATATTACAAAGGCCTGGAATATAATTTATTCTTCGAAAGATCTTTCGATTAAAACCAAGCAGGATGAATATCTCAATATCAGGCTGGTATTCAAACATTGGTTTGGTGAAGATGAGGAATATCCGAAGGTTGTCCGGGGAATGAAAAGGCCAAAAGGCAGGGAAAGGCTAAGACTCCCTGAGGAAATGCCCAGTGAAGAATTAATACACCAGGCTATTAAACTTTGTAATAATCCACGGGATAAATTCTTTGTTTCATACGAAGGTCTTGATGCAGGCCAGACCTATCGAATTAAGGCTGCTTAAATGGCAAAATCTTAAAAAAGACGACAACGGGTATTATTTCAGGGTCTGGATTGCAAAAGGGTCCGGCAATTCAGATTACAGGCCTATAAGGATTATATTCTCGGAACCTTACTTTTTAGAGTGGATGAAGGCTTATCCGGGAGAAAGAAAGGATGATGAGTATGTTTTTTGCAAACTGGATAATCCAAACAAACCAATGACATGTAGTGCCGTGACTCATCTTTTTAGAAGACTGAAAATAAAGCTTGGGCTTAAAGGCAAGTTTTCTGCTTATGTTCTGCGTCATGCCACTTTAACAAGAATGGGCAAAAATCCGCATGTTTCTGAAGCTGTTTTAAAGAAATTTGCAGGACACACCCAAAGCAGCACTATAATTGGCGAATATCAGCATTATGGTGCTGATGATGTTAAAGAGATGCAGCTTGGGTATGCAGGAAAAACAGATGTAAATGAGGATAAATCTTACGAGCTTAAAAAAACTCCAATAATATGCCTCCACTGTAAGAACTCCAACCCTTATGATACTGAAATTTGCGGTTTTTGCAATTTTGCCTTATCTCAAAAAAGACTTGTTGATATAGAAGATTTGCAGAAAAGAACTGCTGAATTAGAAAAATCCAACGAAAGGTTGATTAAATTGAATAATAAATTCTTACAAAAAATCGAAGAGTTTAGAACATCGGGAACTTAGGTTAATAGTAGAAAAAAAATTACTATGCTCTATGACCAACTTTCGGCAATCCGGCCCAGGTCATGGTAGTTCCTTTTTCATGCAGTCTCTACTGCAAAAGAGCAAGGTCTTTTCCATGGGCACAAAATCCTCCATACCGATTACACCTATGTCAACTCTTATGGCATCGCCTCCTATATCAAGTTCGTGCTGACAGTGTAAACATGTTTTTTTATTTTCCATTATGTTTTTGTTACAAAATCAGGCTTAATTTAATTTCAACTGATTTGCTGAAATTATATTCGTAAATTATTAATGACGTTTGTTATGTTAAAAAGTGCGAAAGTTTACTGAATGTCTTTGGTTGAAATAAACTTTCAGATAAAAGTAATAATTTTTGATTTTTCATGGCAAATTTGGTATTCTATTGAAAAATGAAGTTCAGCGGCGTAGCTGAGCGAAAATATATAAGGTTATATGAGAAATCTCAAATAAGAATAACAACCCAAATAGAAAGATAAGGACATGACTATGAAACCGGAAGAAAGATACCATTATTTTGTTGATGGAGTTAAGTATGAAACTGAAGATGAACATACAACCGGAGCATATATTAAATCAAGACTACCGGAAGCAAAAAGAAATTACGCATTATATCTTGAAGGGCAAGGGAAACATCAGGATGAATTGATTAATGATGATACAAGCATTGCGTTTGAAAAAGGTAAGCCTAAACGGTTTTACACTGTACCCCCTGCAAGTTTTGGCTTAACATGTGAATATTTATAAGATTCTTTTGAAAGGAAGCTAACACTACTTTTTTGTGCTAAACGGAACAGATGACACCCATAGAGCAACAATTTGCAATTCTTCAAAATTACTTTCCCACGGCTGAGTTAAAGCCTTTACCCGACGGTTCGCATTTAGTTAGCTTTCCTTGCGTTGAGTTGTCGGAAGGCTGGTCACAAGCGAATGTTCAAGTAAAATTTATCGCACCAGTCGGCTATCCCCTGGCTAAACCTGATTGTTTTTGGACTGATGTTACCCTTCGTTTAGCCAATAACAACATGCCTCAGAACGCACAACTTAATCAAATCCCTCACATTGGCGGTCCATATCTATGGTTTTCATGGCATGTTGCATCTTGGAATCCAAACTCAGATAGTTTGTTAACATATTTTTATGTAATTAAACGCAGATTGCAGGAACCTCGATGAGTAGACTTGTTTTAACCAAAGAACAGCTTTGCAAGTTAAAAACGGAATTACTCCAAGATGATAAAGAAAACTGCGGTGTAGTTTTTGGAAGATCAGTGGAGGTGTCGGGTGAGCTTGTTCGAATTGTTGCCAAGGAATATTTCAAATCGCCAGATGAAGCATACTCCATTCGATCATCAGAACGCGCACAATTGCGTCCCGAATTTGTTTCTGAGGTTGCGCAGGAGAGCTCGAACTTCTGGCGAGTCAGTTATTTTTATTCATACACATCCTTTCCCTCTAAATTCCTATTCTCAAATTGATGATAAGGGAGAACAAGAGTTGTCAGTATTTTTGCGGCAGCGCGTTCCCCAAGCAAGACATGCGACCATGTTATTGACCCCTGAGACCATACTTGCTCGAGAGTTGGGACAGAATAGGCTCTTGCGAGTGATGGGTGTAGGGGAAGAAATAATTTTTGGGGAAAAAGTTCACGGGGATGAAATAAAACCAATATATGACCGACAAATTCGTGCCTTCGGTAAAGATGGTCAAAATGTTCTTAATAGTATGTGTATAGGAATTGTAGGTCTGGGCGGTACGGGTTCAGTTGTATTACAACAACTCGCACATTTAGGAGTTCGCGACTTCTTACTCATTGATCCAGATATAATTGAAGATACGAATTTGAATCGAGTTGTTGGGTCAGTTCCATCGGATGTAGGAAAAACCAAAGTCGCTATAGCTGCATCTTGGGCCAAACGCATAAATCCTGCGATTCATATTGAAACTCATCATGAGAGTGTCTTGAAGGCCGAAATAACAAGATTGCTTGCGAAAACAGATTTGATTTTTTGTTGCACAGACTCACACGGCAGCCGGGCCGTCTTGAACCAATTTGCCTATCAATATTTTGTTCCCATGATCGATATGGGCGTTGTTATTATTACCGATAATTTTAAAATCAAGAATATAGCTGGGAGAGTACAGTTGCTATCCCCTGGATTGGCGTGTATGGTCTGTTGATCAGCGACAATTATTCTTACCTTCCGGCGACAGTTAAAAGTTCCGGATGAATTAAAGTTGGAATATGCTATCTGAAACTCATTAAGTCAGGAGATTTCAGATGGTTAAAGACAAACAGGTAAGGAGATTGTTCGCTATGAAAAACAAATGCAAGACCTTATATCAGCTTGCAGACAAGGCTGGTATAAGCACTAAAACCGCCCGCAAGTATTTAAAAACGGGCGTGCTGCCCAGCCAATGCCAAGCTATCCACGACTGGCCCACCCATCCGGATGCCTTTGCAGGGGATTGGCCATGGGTTGAAGAATTCCTCAAAAACAACTCCGGTCTTGAATCTAAATCGCTTTTTGAGGCTCTGCAGCGTGAATATCCCGGTAAATACCAGGACAGCGAATTAAGAACCTTCCAGAGACGAGTAAAACAATGGAAAGCCTTGTCCGGTCCGGCTCAGGAAGTGTTTTTTCCACAAATCTATAAACCCGGCCAATGGTGCGAATCAGACTTTACCAGGATGAATAAGCTGGGTATCACCATTTGCGGCATACCTTTTATTCACATGCTGTACCATTTTGTATTGTGTTTGTCGAACTGGGAAACCGTCACGGTATGTTTTTCAGAAAGCTATGAAAGTTTAAGTGCCGGTATTCAAAATGCCCTCTGGAAGTTAGGCGGCATACCACGCTATCATAGGACTGATAATTTAACCTGTGCGGTTAACAAGGTAGGCAATCCTGAGGAATTCACGGCTAACTATCAGGGTCTTGCGAATCATTATGGTTTCCAAAGCTGTAAAATCCAGCCTCACTGTCCGAATGAAAACGGCGATATAGAGCAGCGTCATCACAGGTTAAAGAGAGCTGTTGAACAGGCGTTAATCCTTAGAGGAAGCAGAGATTTTAACAGCAGGAAAGATTATGAAATGTTTCTTGAAAAGCTGCTCAACCAACTCAATACCGGCCGCACAAAACTCTTGGCCGAAGAGTTAAAGGTTCTGCGGCAATTGCCAACCCGCAGGCATGAAGATTTCACCAGGGATAAATGCAGGGTAAGTCGTGGCTGCACGGTCCGAGTTCTTAAGAACAGCTATTCTGTTCACAGCAGGCTTAGGGGAGAAAATGTTGACGTTCGAATATATGCCGAACATATCGAAGTCTGGTATGCTCAAAGAAGAATTGAAGTATTGCCCAGATTACACGGTGAAAACGGTCATTACATCAATTACCGCCACGTTATAGATACCCTTGTTCGCAAACCCGGGGCGTTTGAGAACTATTGCTATAAAGATGATATGTTTCCCACAAGTCAGTTCAGGATCGCATATGATCTCCTGCGTGATCAACATGGGATGAAGCAGGGTAATAAGCAGTATCTGAAAATTCTTGAATTAGCTGCCAACGAAAGCCAGACATCTGTCAATGAAGCTTTGCGGTTCCTGATCAACCATGCAGATGCGATTGATTTTGATATGGTAGAACAAATAGTCAAATCCGAACAACAGCCGCCGGATGTCACTGACGTTTGTGTTGGCGATATTGATCTGAACAGTTATGACTGTCTACTTGAATCGGCGGAGGCACTACTGGTATGAGTAAAAATGATCTGGATAATCAGCTTGTAAACCTTCTCAAAGAACTTCACCTGCCGATGTTCCGTGAATATTACGCCGAGTTCGCTCAGAAGGCTATCGCCGAAGATATGGGTTATTCACAATATCTATTGGAATTGGCTCAGCGTGAGTGTGATGTTCGCAGAGCCAATAAAATCGCAAGGCTGGTAAAAGCCTCAAAGCTTCCTATGGAAAAGACCATGGCAAACTTTGATTTTAAACGTATGCCGTTGAAGATACGTCAGCAGGTCAAAATTCTTTTGGAAGGTTCATTTGTTGACAGAACAGAGAATATTCTTGCATTTGGCAAACCCGGCAGCGGTAAGACACATTTACTGTGTGGTATCTGTCATGAACTTGCCCGGCAGGGAAAAAAGGTTTACTTTACTACGTGTGATATGATGTTGCAGGAGTTATTACGAGCCAAGCAGGAGTTGAAGCTGGACAAATGGCTCAAGAAGCTGTCACAGTACGAGGCATTGATGATAGATGACTTCGGCTATGTCAAACAGAACCGCGAGGAGATGGAGGTGCTGTTTACCTTATTAGCTCATTGTTATGAACGTGGCAGCGTGTTGATTACCAGCAATCTGCCGTTCAGTAAATGGGAAGTCATCTTTAAGGATCCGATGACCACTGCAGCAGCGATCGACCGGCTGGTACATCATAGTGTGATCCTTGAATTGAATGTACCGAGCTACCGAGCTGAGGAAGCTCAGAGACGGAAAAATAAGGACACGTAATGTCCGAAATTTTGCCCCCCATGGGGGCACCTCCTAAAGGCTATAAGCTAAGGTAAGTGTTATGAAGTAACGGTAAAAATAACTGTCGTTGAAGGGAAATTATAATTGACGCCGGACAGTCTGTGGTAATTTGCTTGATCCAGAACAGATTCGACGGGATTTGCTCTCGGATTTCGAAAGACAAACTGATCCTTATATTGTTGGACAAAATGAACTCGCCCCAGCTGTTATTTCGTTAAATAGTACGGTAGCATCCCTCGCTGTAACTATGTTTCTTAATGTAGCTCTTGGAGTGCCAGGCTCCGCCAGGTTCATTAATTATGACGGTTTAACAGGAACAGTTCGACCTGCTGTTTGCAAAGCACATCCCACTTGCGTTGTTTGTTCTACAAGCGGTGCCCTTGCCCGTTGTGACGAATGGCCAATTCCTGCTCGGCAAATTTAAATATGCGCATAGCAAATCGAAATGTTAAATCTCTTGAGACTGCGAACAAGCCCCTTGATTTAGATATGCTCATAGCAAATCGGAAAAATGTGTTATGTATTGGATCTCTTGAGATTGAGAAAGGCCCCTTTGAGGAAAGGCATCTACACTTATTCAAGACTTCATTAGATAATCCATCTACCGTTTTAAATGAAGCTCGCGCTCTTATAATTGCAGAACCGCATAATAGAATTGGTGCAATCAGGGAATGCCTTTCGAAATTGAAATCGGTAATAAGCAAATATTCTTTGCATCTATCTGTAATTACAGATGATGTACTTAAAAATGATGATACAATTATATATTTAAATCTAATTCGAACCGTTTGGCGTGAGTTAGAAATCAGCGATACTCCTAATGTATTTTCTTCCAAGAACATTCGAATACTTGCGCAAAACATTTTCGAATTTGAAGTTGGTCCGCCAAAAGGCAATGTAAAAATTCTGCCCGATACTATAAAATTATCACCAGAAAAAAATTTGTTGCTTTGCCGAGCCTTTTCGGATTGCGAATATGTTTACCTGAAAAAATTGGACGGCGGTAAAGATTCATTTGATGTGTTTAGTATTGATGCCTTACTGAAGCAATCAGTAGTTGGACCAAGGCCATTACCATATTTTATAAAATTTTCTGAAAAATCTAAAAGCCAAACCGAATTGTTCAATTATAAACAATATGCTGAATTTTTTATTCCTTTTTATCTTAGACCGAATATTGACAAACGAAGATGTGTAAATTTCGAAAACATGTCAGCAATTGTCGGTAATTTTGTCGAAGATGCTCAACCTCTACGAAGAGTACTTCGTGCTAATACTGGACCAGGTATACTCTTTTCTCTTTTTGAGAATAGTCTCAAAGGTTTTAGGTTACAACCGTTTGGCTCACACAGTAGGGAAGATTTTTTAGATGAACTCATTAAAAGGCGAGCGAGAGCTGCAGAGATTTCTGGGAAGATTTGTAACAATGCCAAAACGTTGGGATTAAAATGGTCACCCGTGCAATTAGAGTCGGAGCTGTGTGAGGTTATTAAAGGCAAGAAAGTTACAGTTGGTCCCCATCATGGGGACTTACATGCTGGCAATGTAATGGTGCGTGGCAAGGATGCTATTCTTATTGATTTTTGCTCTGTCAAAGACGCTCCAGCTACTGCTGATCTTGCAGCAATAGAAGTGAGCCTTGTATTTGGAACAGATGAGTTTGATCGAAACGATGAATATGAAAATTGGAAACTTTTTGTGGATGAAATTTATGAAAAGGATTTTGTCTTAAAACCGCCTTTAGCTGAAAAGACGCCGAGTTCATTTTCATGGCTTCGACGGTCTGTTAGAGAAATTCGCCATTTGGTTTTAGCCTGTAATTGTAATGAGCAAGAGAAAAAGGCCGTTCTTGCTTGTCATCTCATTCGTTTTGCACGTTTGGATATAGAGAATTTCAAAAAGAGTGAGCTTGAAAATCTGGCAACTAACCGCCATGCATATGCTTTGGTGATCGCAGAGCGTCTGTTGGAATCTCTTAGGAGTTCAGAGTGAAATCATGCGTTAATAGAATTGCTTTGCGGGGTACAGTTGAGTATAGGGATGCTGCCTCGTCACTTTTGAAAGAACGAGGTGATGCTGTTATTGTTGAACGAGGGAAGCCTCGATTAATTATTATTCGTTGTCCGTGTGGTTGTGGTGACGATTTGCTAATAAATTTGGATTATCGTGCAGGCCCAGCTTGGCGTTATTATCAAAGTAAGCGTGGTCTTACCTTATATCCATCATATTGGCGGGACTCTGCGTGTCGCTCTCATTTTATTATTTGGAATAACCATATTTATTGGTGTCGTGGTTGGGAGAGTGATGAAAGTGACGAATGGGCAGTTTCGCAAAGTATCGAAGATAAAATATTCCACATAATGGCAGAAGATAGGTTTGTTAGTTACGAGCAAATGGCGGATAAACTTGATCTGATCCCTTGGGATGCTCTTCAAGCATGTCGTCAATTAGTTAAGCGTGGTTTGGCTATTGCAAATAAATGGCCGAAGCGTGAAGAATTTAAGAAAAAATAACTGGCTGAATAAATCGGATGGACTTCATAACCGCTTCCTTCTCTAAATTTTTTTATTCTAACCTCCGGAAAAATGATCTTTTTACGCATGTGAGTACCCAGTTCTTTTAACTAAAAGTTTAATGCCCTCGCCGGACTTGATACTTTTAGTTAATTTTTGTGGGCATTGCTGATGACCAGACAAAATTATAAAATGTTCGATAGCCCCGCCAGCGCTGGAACTTTTGGTTAAATCAGTTGGGTTTTTGTCGAGAGATGATGAATGTAAACTTGGAATAGCATTTATACTGATTTTCCCGCCGATAAGATAAACTAATGTGTTCATTTTCCTGTTGCGTAAGTATTCTTGGTATTTATATTTTTCGGTCAGCGATCGCGAACAGGTTTTGAATCAGAGGCAAATCAGTTGAAAGTATTTATTTGGGAAAATTTGAAATAAATGTAAATGGAATCCGACCAAAGTGAACCTGACCAGAATGAAATGGACACTTCAAGCCTGAACGAAAAATTGGCAGAAATTCTGCAATTGGCGAAGGAGATTGAGCAGCTAACTAAGGATAGCAAGACCACGAAACAATAATCTTAACGCAAAGGTGCCATTGCTCGTTTTCATTTTTAAGAAGCACTCGAATGCCTCAGTTAAAGAGCTACGGATTCGGATGAGAGAAATGGGAGCAGTGTGCAACACGAAGTTTCAACTCAATGAATACGAGGCGTCCCTTTTTATCTGGCGAGCTTTTCCGGAGGCGTTAGCTGTTGCCAACATTGAAGCCAGCCTATAATCTGTGGCTCAATTCTCTATCACAACTACCAAACCACTTACGGTGGCCCATTACGAAAATAGGATGTGATAAAAAACGGTAGCAGGTTTCAATTAATACCCTTCAAAGTATTATTTCAAAAATTTTCGGATTGAGCTAAAAAACTGTTGACTCTTTAAAAAAGATAAAGTAAATTCCTTTATAGTATAAAATAAAAATTATGAGATAGGGTATTAAGGGATGTGTATTGGATTAATTGCTCCAGGACGATGTTTGAATATTGACTTTCTACATGAACAACTTTGGTTTAGTATTAATCCTGATTCCCCTGAAAAGCTTGAAATAACCGAAGTCTACGACATTCTCATTAATAACACTACATCACACGAACCACTAGAAGAAATATTAGCTATGTTCCCCCACGATTGCACATTTTTACAAACCGTCATGCTATACGAGCGCAGGATTATTCTGATATTATTAGTGAATGGGAAAAACTTGATCACAATATCTCTCTATCCGGGGAAATGATACAAGTCCAAGCTGTTAATCTAAGAATGAAAATGCCCAAAGACTATAATATTTACAACTGGCCATTTATAGGAGAGCCAGTGCATAACACCGATGGCTCTATCCTGTTGACCCCAGTTGAGGAAATTGTTTCGCCGGGAAATAGGCATGATGAAACTTACTATCGAGGTAAGCCTCTTTTGGCAAAAATAGATTTTTTAGATGAATTTAAATCTAATATTGCCTACTTAGAAATACTATCAGGAGAAATAAAAAAAACTCTAGTAAGCCTTAGGATAGAACCATCTCTAAGTAATGGTGAAAAAGGTTGGCTTCGGCTAATTGTTAAACCTAGTCATCGTAAATCTGAAACTTCAAAAACTAAACGCGTTCCATGCATGCCTTACCCAATTGGTTTTTTTGAGAAGAAAGTGACAACTTGCCCTCTTATTGTTCAGGCTTCTATTAAGTTAGAGTTAAAGGAATTATATGAGAAAACTAAAAAGCCTATCATTAGAAATGCCTGTCTACATCTAAAAGACCTACTTTTAGAAAAATTTGAACAACGAGGAACAAGTGTAAGGGTAAACGACCACCGGATAGCATTGGTTTCGGCATCAGAAGAAATGGACATACATGAAATATCTTCAACACCAGGAATGGATTTTTTTGGGGAAATTGACTTCAATGGTGACACAAATAACACTGCTCTTATATGGGGTGGGGGATCTTGTAGAAACATCCACGATGATCTAATGCATAATGCACGAAGAATTATTGACAAAATAGAAAATTCTGAATTAAAAAGTTTTCCCACCGTCGAATTAGTACGAGAACTCGCTCACCCAGAGAAAAATGAGGCTTTTTGGTTTTTAGTAGAGCAGATGAAAGAGGTTAAATTGTTGGAAGAGCATGAGGGACTACTCAAACTGAAAAGAGATGATTTAGACGCATCAATGGAATCAAGATTTTCTGACCTTAGGGAAAAATACTTTTTGGGCAACGTACCCGAAAAAAAGATTGGATTATTAAAAGAATTTAAAGAGCTACACGCTTTTACTATTAATTATCGCATTTCTTGGAATAATACGAGCAATGAGATAAAAAGATGGTGGGGGCATAATAGAAAAATTTAAAAAGTGACTAATGTTAATATTGAAAGGAGCCTTTAGTATGGCTTTAGCTGAAAAAATGAAAATTAGGAGTAACAATATAAAATATGATGTTATACCTTGTAGGGTTCAATACTCCCTTAATGAGAATGATCAGGAAAAAGACGAATCTATATTATCCGATTTTCAATTAAGGCTTAAACAACTTTATTTGACTCGCCATATTCTTGATAGTAAATTGTCTCGAGTCTTGTAAATAATCAATTTACAATTTGTGCATATTGTCATCGGGCGCCCATTTGAAGCGCCCCGTGACAGCATATTTCCGATGCTATTATTTTTATTTGCGTTTCCAGGGTGACTGCCATATTTTATTAAGTAAAGAAATATGTTCATAACTATGTGCGATCGCTCCTATATGCCAAGCAATCTCATAGCTTAAATGTTTATCAGCTGATACATTTTTTCTTTTTGCCGTTTTCTTCTTTTTGTTATCCATACCTATGGCTTCCCATAAATTACATTAATAATGTATCGGCTATAAGTGGATGGTATTTGATTATTTTACTGCATACTTGTAGCTTAATACTTAGAAAGGAATATAATATTTATTGGAAGTCCTATAATCTGATTCGGTAGTGCTGTCATAGGGCGCCCAAAACCGGTTCTTCCGCAATTTTGGTGAAATTTTGAGTCTTTGTGAGTTAACCCACAAAAATACCTTTACTGCTCTTACTTGCGGATGACCTGAAATAGAAGCAACTGAATAAGAGAGGGAAGCAATTCTTGTAATTTTTCAAAACCTACAAGCTAAGTACTTCTCAATTAAGAACTGGACTTTTGCAAAAATGCTGGATATTAGACAAAAATACCCATAGCCGTAAAAAATGCAGCCCGCCCGCGAAACGCTGGTTAATAGGCTATAGTCAGAAATTTGGGAAATAAAGTTTGTCGTAGGCTAATCAGTTGAAAGTATTTATGTCGAAAAACTTATAACAAATTCAAATGGAATCCAATGAAAGCGAACATGCTCAGAATCAAAAGGATAATTTTTTAAGCGTAGACTCAAAATTGGCAGAAATTCTGCAATTGGCGAAGGAAATTGAAAAGTTGACGCGAAGTGATAATGATAAAGGAAAATGCAATTAGCCATTAACATCATCAGCTTATCACTACAAGAAAGTTGAGAAGCGGCCACTATCATAGCTGCCTAAAAAAACACTTCTAAAACATTTCTAAAAAAAGATTGACAATATTACTTTTGTGTGGTATTTGGAGATTGTTTAGGGTGGAACCGAGCTCTGAGGTAACTCATCTCCCTCCGAAGCCCTTTTCCCGGATATTGTCGCAAGATGTTTTGTGTCGGTATTTTACTGGATTAGGTATGGGACAGACAAAAAAACAGCAGGGATTGCAAGCCGATGAGCTTCGCAAGTTCTACGCACACACCGACCCATTAAATCCCGGCAAATATTTGAACAATTTTTATGTTGGAGAGGTTTATGGAAAATAAAAGCTATGAAGTTCAATTAGAAATATCAGGTCCAACGGCCATGTGGACACGACCGGATACCGGCGATTGTCCTGTCAGTTATCCCGCACCAACCTTCGGAGCAGCCAAAGGAATATTCGAAAGCATTCTGTTAAGCGACTGGGCAGAGATTATTCCAATAAAATGTGAGATATGCAGGCCCATAATTTATCATGTGTATAATACCAATTATGGAGGGCCACTACGAAAAAGTAAAATAATGAAAACGGGCAGCAGTTATCAGCTACTCGCAACTGTTCTTGTTGACGTCTGTTACCGCTTGTATGCCAAAATAAATTCTATTCCCGCGAATTATACTAAACGTGGAGTCGAAGAAGTAAAACGCCAGCAAACAGGTACTACCAACGGGGGCCACGCATATCAGGATAAATTTAATAAAAGATTAGCAAAAAGCCAGATACACTATATGCCATGTCTTGGGTGGAAAGAATTTGTTCCTGATTATGTAGGAATATTTAGACAGGAAACAAGAAAATGTGAAGATATTAACCTTGTGATACCCAGCATGTTGAAGACTTGTTTTCCAAAAGGGAAAAATTCTGACTGGTCGCCGGAATTTTATAAACCAGATAAGCCAGCAAAAATTGAAAAAGGAATCCTCGTATATGCTTAACGAATGCTATGAACTCCAAAAAAGTATTCAGGAAGCCGGGGTTGAGATTACAGAATCCTGGCATAAAGATTATGTTCAATGCCCTAACTACGCAACGTTTCGCTTATTGATTGACAGCGATAGCAATGTCACTGACATTGAACAGATAGCAGGGAAAGAGCAAATCAAGCGATTGAGGAAATATGAACCAGCCAATGGCTTTTCCTTTCCTGCTTTTAACGTGCTTCCTCTTTATCATTGCCAAAGCGGAACAGCAAAAGAAAAACAAAAATTACTAAAAGAAAGAATTAAAAAAGATAATAAAATAGATGCTCTGCTGATAGATGAAGTTAAAAAACTATCGATGCCATTATGGTCAAACGGAGAAACAACGCGGATTAGTAAGTGTCTGAAGGAACAATCTGAAACCCTTGACTGTTATTTCAAAGCAATCCCTGATGATTTTGTTGCTATTAAGTATCTGATTGAGCGATCGCAAAAAATTTGCTTAGGAAAATTGCAGGAGCAAATTGAACAGGTCGTACTGAACAAGGTAGTATCCTCACCAAAGGAAGGAATCCAATGGCTTGAACAACTTATTTTTTCACCAGCCAAGATGTCCAAAAAAGTTTCATTCGTTCTCGAGTTATCTGATAGCTCTAAGTATAAGTATCCAGCAAATCATGAGAAGATACAGCAGTGGATTAATTCACAGCTTATGTGCGAAAGTAGCGGCGTTGAAGAGAGTTTGCAAGAACATGATACTGATGCTTACGGCCAATCGATAAATGGTTCTGCCGATAAGTATCCAGCAGCTTCTTTGCCCAAATTAGGTAATGTAACTTTACGGGCGATGAACAGCGAATCACCATGTCAAAGACGATACGGGAAAGCTGATGCCGAAAGTTTCTGTGTTGGTAATAAAATGCGTCAGCGAATGAAAGATTGTCTCGAATGGTTAGGAAAATCTGAACGAAAGGGCAAAACATGGCAAAACATAGCTGATGGTGTGTTATTTGCTTATCCATCTTATATTGAGGGGGAGCCGCCAGAACTGGCTGGATTATTTGGTGGTGCAGAAGTCCCAGGTAATGATTCGGACGGAGCAATATTTTCTGCAACAGCAAGTCGGGTGGTTTCTGCCTTGGACGGAATAGTAAAAGAACGACCCGATACAGAGATATGCCTCTTTGTACTTGCCAAAGCTGATAAGGCCAGAACGAAAGTATTAGCCAGCAGACATTATGAAGCAAAGCGAGTCATGAACGCTGCTAAAACATGGCAAGATGCCTGCCAAAATATTCCACGCATGAATATCAATATCGGCACAAATAACAATGACAAGGCTATCTGGATAAATCCTCTTATTCCTTTTCCTATAGAAGTAATCAATTGCCTTAACACAATTTGGTTTGCCAATGGAGAAAAGGTCAGCGAAACCTATGGCGCCAGCATAGGTGACGGCATTGTTCTGCTGCTTGAAGAAGGTCTTGTGGCACAAAATTTTGTCAATAGAGCAATGCAGTTGGCAGTCGTAAATTCAAAGACGCTATTACTTGCTTTAGGCCATACTTCTCATCGCTTGGATACATCTTTTAAGTGGAACAAAGATACTGCTAAACGTGCAAAACAGGCAAATTTGACCCCCAGCATTTTAGGGTTATTACTTTATAAATTTGGACTCAAGAAAGGAGAATATATGAGTACCGCCCCATTTCTCATCGGACAGATTATGTCTCTGGCTGATACTCTTCACAAAGAGTACTGTCGAAATGTTCGTGCCGACAAAAAACAAACCGGAGAAAAAAGCGAAAACAGTGGTATGCCAAGGCAATTAATTGGGAATGCAGCGATGGCTGTAGCAATGGATAATCCAACAACAGGATTAGCCAGATTAGCTGAAAGAATATTGATTTATCAGTCATGGGCTAATACAAGTCAAAATGTGGGATTAGCAGGATGGGCATTAAATGAATTCAGGGATATTTCTGAGAAACTGGGCAAAATTACAGAAGATGCCCCATTACCCGAAAGATGCAATGATGCAGAAAAGGCACAAATGCTTTTGGGTTATCTCTCGCGAATAGGTAAAGAGTAAATTAACGACTAAATTTAAGAAAGTGAGGTTTTATACCATGTCTGATTCGAATAATGAAAAGATTATGAGGGCAACGGGGCTTTTGGTTATTGAAGTAAGAGATTCCAACCCTAATGGCGACCCTGACAAAGAAAACGATCCAAGACAACGACCTGATGGTCGTGGTGAAATATCACCGGTTTCCTTCAAGGCCAAAATACGTAGTCTTGTTGAAAATAAAGAGGGTCCTGTTTGGCAAGAGGTACAAGAGAAGCTGAACCTTAAGCCGGGCAAACCAAACCATTTTGAAATATTGGAAAGCCGCCAGAGATTGAAAAGTGAAATAAAGGAAGGCGAAGAAGAATTTAAAAAGAAATTCTGGGATGGGCGCATATTTGGAAACACTGAATTAGAAAAAGGAAGAAAAGTGCCCGTCAAAACCGGAATAGCGCAGTTCGGCTTGGGTGTTTCAATCTCGCCCATTGATATTGGAAGATTTACAACGACAAATCCTCCTGTGGAGAAGGATAAGACAGTTGGCATGGCACCATTAGCATATAGAACAGTGAGACATGGCGTTTATTGTATGCCTTTCTGTATCAATCCTACAGCCGCTACAAAATCGGGATGCACAAAAGAGGATATCGAATTATTGCTCAAAATGATTCCTTATGCATATCCACATAATCCATCATATATCAGACCTTTTGTTGAAATTAAACATGCTTGGTATATAGAGCATAAATCCCAAATAGGTTCCTGTTCAGACTTTGCTTTGATAGATGCCTTGAAACCAAAAAGGAAGCAGAAATATGATGGCATAAAAAGCTATGACCCTGAAAAACCTTCAAAATCGTGGGATGAATATGATGTCCCACCTGAACTGCCTAATGAATTGAAGGAAAAGGTTGAATCGTGTTGAGATTTAATGGTGGAGGCCTATGCCTAAACCTCTGGCCCATAGTGCGAAACCTGAATATGGAATTTCCAAGCAATATTATGGCTCGCATATAAGCGAAGTCCTAAAGATATCTGAAGAAAATGTTCAGGAAGCTGGACATTATTTTCAAGGTGGCAAAAAATTGTTTATTGAAGCCGTTCGTCTTGCTGCCGAATTCCACGATTTAGGCAAACTTGATAAGGCAAATCAGGATGTATTAGAAAATCCTGACGGTAAAGGTTCGCTCCATATTAATCATGTTGATGCTGGTGTTGCCTGTTTGCTTAAAGAGCCATATCGTAATGGTGTCGCTGCAACCTTAATAAATGCTCACCATCGCCCCGGCCTGCCTGATTATGCGGATGAACAAGTAAACGCAAAAAGTTTTCTAAGAGATAAGAAGTCCCAATTTAATGGGAAATCACTGATAGAACATACGGACGAAAATTTATCCTATTATTTAGATATCCACCGCAAAGCTTTAAAAAAAGATACTTTGAGCGATATCTCTAAAAATAAACTCACAAGAAATTCCTTACTCTTTCGGATAGCCCTATCTTGTTTGGTAGATGCTGACCATTATGATACCGCGAGACATTATAATCAGGGCTTGCCTAAAAAGGGATTACCGTTGCTTGCAGGTGAACGATTAAGATTACTTGATGCCTATATTGAACACCTAAAAGAAATACAGCAAAACGAAAGAACGCCGTTACGAACCGAAGTATATCAAGCATGTCGTAATGCGGACACCATACCTAATATGTATGCTTGTGATAGTCCCGTTGGAACAGGCAAAACAACGGCTGTTATGGCACATTTGTTGAACGTAGCAAAAAAGAAAAAGCTAAGACGGATTTTTGTTGTATTACCGTTCACGAACATCATCGACCAGTCCGTTGACATTTATCGACAGGCATTAGTCGGATTGAACGAGCGTAGAGAAGATATAGTTGCCGCTCACCATCATCGTGCAGAGTTTGAGTCGTCCGAATTAAGACAATACTCTTTTCTTTGGCATGCCCCAATAGTAGTTACAACGGCGGTTCAGTTCTTTGAAACTTTGGCAAGTAATTATCCAGCAACACTAAGAAAATTACATAATCTGCCGGGGTCAGCAATATTTATCGATGAGGCACATGCGGCACTTCCCTCACATCTCTGGCAACAGGCGTGGTTGTGGCTTAGGGAATTATCGGCAAACTGGGGATGCCATATAGTTCTTGGGTCAGGTTCGTTGAATCGTTTTTGGAAATTAGAGGAATTTTCTAATCCTCCTATGGAACTGCCGGAGTTAGTTTTTTCTCAGATAAGGTCAAATACTATCAGCTATGAAGAAGACCGGATTAAATATGCTCATAAACCTGACCCAGTTGACTTGGATGATTTAACAGATTGGCTTAAAACTCTGCCTGGCCCCAGATTGTTAATTGTCAATACCGTACAGTCGGCTGCTGTCATCGCCGATGCAATAAGAAATACAGAAGGGAAATCTTATGTTGAGCATCTTTCCACGGCATTATGTCCGAGAGATAGGAAGAACACTTTGGACAGAGTTAAAAACCGACTTGCAAAACAAACTGACAAAAACTGGACATTAGTAGCCACATCCTGCGTTGAAGCTGGTGTTGATTTTTCATTTCATACTGGTTTGCGTGAATGTTGCAGCTTTAACAGTCTAATACAAACAGGTGGCAGAATTAATCGAAAAGGGGAATATAAAGATTCTGCAGTGTGGGATTTTCAGCTACGTCATAGCGACCTGTTAGTAAATCACAGGGCATTTGAAACATCTTCTCGCATACTCGGAGAGCTTCTCGCTGAACAAAATATACGACCGGTTTTAGCTACAGAAGCTATGAGACGGGAAATACGGTCGGATGGTTTGAAACAAATAGGTAACGAAATATTAGCCTATGAACGTAATCTTCAATTTCCCCAAGTGGCGGAAAGCTTTAAAGTCATTGACTCGAAAACAATAACAGTAATAGTTGATGAAAATTTAAAGCAAAAAATGTTAAAACATGAGAGAATAGACTTTAACGAAATTCAGCAACTCAGTATTCAAATCTGGTTTGATAAAGAATTCAAGTATGATCTTCAATCGATAGAAGGATTTCCTGAATTGAGATTTTGGAATTTGCTTTATGATGATTTTCTTGGATATATGGCCGGAGTATTACCATTATTAAAGCAGACAAAAACAGGACATTCATTTGGTTAGAGGCATAGTATGTATTCCGAAGACAATTTGCTTGCGATTTCTGCCTTACAGCATTTAATGTTTTGTGAACGGCGATGCGCTTTGGTTCATATTGAACACATCTGGCAGGAGAATATTTTTACGGCTGAGGGGCGGAATATTCATGACAATGTGCATAGTGCCGACAGCGAATCGCGGGCGGATTTGCGGATAGTTCGTTCGTTACGGCTTGCCTCTTACAGGTTAGGTCTGTCGGGCGTAGCTGATGTCGTTGAGTTTCGCAAAAGCGATGAAGGAATAACGCTTGAAGGCGTAAAAGGTTATTGGAAAGTTTTCCCTGTCGAATATAAACGCGGGATATTAAAGCACGATACAAGCTTTGAGGTTCAGCTTTGTGCTCAGGCGATTTTGTCTTGAAGAGATGCTTAACTGCTCAATTGAAGCTGGAGCCATATATTATGGCAAAAGCCGTAGAAGGCAGGATGTTATATTTACACAACCCTTACGTATTATGACAAAAGAGGCCTCGCAAAAATTACACAAATTGCTTGACAGCAAAATAACACCGAAAGCCGAGTATGGTAAAAAATGCAAAAGCTGTTCGCTGTTTGAAATCTGTATGCCGGAAATAACCGGTATCGAAAAGGATATTGAGCATTATCTTTCTAAGGCCAAAACCATAGAACCAGAAGAGGCCGAATCTAACGAGGTAGAATGAAACAACTGCTTAACACATTATTTGTTACCACGCAGGGAAGCTATTTATGTCAAAAAGGCGATACTGTTCTTGTTAAAGTTGAAAGCGAAGAAAAGCTGCGCATTCCGATACATACCCTCGGCAGCATTGTTTGTTTCGGACAGGTCTCATGCAGTCCATTTTTGATGGGCTTGTGCGGAGAAAGAAATGTTACTTTATCATTTCTAACTGAAAACGGCAGATTTCTCGCTCGTGTTTATGGCCCGGTTCGTGGCAACGTCCTTTTAAGACGTGAACAATATCGGCAGGCCGACGATTTGCAATGCTCTGCTGAAATTGCAAAGTCAGTCATCATCGCCAAAGTTGCAAACTGCCGAACGGTTCTTTTGCGTGCTACAAGAGACAGGCCGGATAACGAAAACAATCAACAACTGACTTTTGCATCGAGCCTGCTGGGAAATCTTCTCTACGAATTGGACCATAATCTGCCGCTGGAGATACTCCGCGGCAAAGAAGGCGAAGGGGCAAAGGTTTATTTCGATGTGTTCGACCATTTAATCACGGCTAACAAAAATGACTTCTTTCTCAGAGATAGAAACAGAAGGCCGCCTCTTGATAATATGAACGCCCTACTGTCTTTTCTTTACACGATTCTCGTCCACGATATTGAATCTGCCCTCGAATCAGTAGGCCTCGACCCTGCTGTCGGTTTTCTTCACAGAGACAGACCCGGCAGACCCAGTCTTGCCCTCGATTTGATGGAGGAATTCAGACCTTATCTGGCAGACAGATTGGCTTTATCTTTGGTGAATCGTCAGCAGATTAAACCGGATGGTTTCAAAAAAACGGAATCCGGCGCAGTCATGATGGATAATGATACAAGGAAAACTGTTCTAATCGCCTGGCAGAAAAGAAAACAGGAAGAGGTAACGCATCCATTCTTAAATGAAAAGGTTCAGATTGGGCTTTTACCTTACGTGCAGGCATTGCTTTTGGCAAGGTATTTAAGAGGCGATTTAAAAGGTTATCCGCCGTTCTTTTCAAAATAAAACTGCATCTATAGGGGTGAATTTATGATGGTACTTGTTGCTTACGATGTAAATACGGAAACGGCAGAGGCAAGAAAACGGCTCAAGCATGTCGCAAAAGCCTGTGAAAATAAAGGACAGCGAGTCCAGAATTCTGTCTTTGAATGTCTCGTTGACCCTGCCCAATGGGCTGCGCTGCGCCAAGAACTTATTGGTATTGTAAACGAAGAAAAGGACAGCCTGCGGTTTTATTTTCTGGGAAGTAACTGGAAACGAAGAGTTGAGCATTTTGGTGCTAAACCGGCTTATGACCCGCAGGGCCCTTTAATTATGTAAAAAAGTGGATGCGAACGCCAAGTACACATAAATTTACCGGAGGTTTCGCATATTTCATAAAGGCTCTTTGACAAGTTAATTAGAGAAAAACGGGAACATTTAATTCTTGAAGTTTGTAGCAAACCTTGTATCTTTCGCAAATATTGACTTATAAGTATTTATTTGCTAAAAGATTACCATGATGCTGTCGCTCCCTTCACGGGAGCGTGGATTGAAACGAAAACCACACGAGCGATAATCTGGCTGGCGGAGTCGCTCCCTTCACGGGAGCGTGGATTGAAACAAGATCGATAACGGTCGCGATTACGATTCAGAGATGGTCGCTCCCTTCACGGGAGCGTGGATTGAAACGACAAAGAGGCTGTGGCAAAGCTCACGGACGAGCGTCGCTCCCTTCACGGGAGCGTGGATTGAAACAACTGCGATGTGTACTGCGAATTTTATCGAGAGCGGTCGCTCCCTTCACGGGAGCGTGGATTGAAACGCGAAAACAGGATAGCAAGAAAGTGAAGCGTATGTCGCTCCCTTCACGGGAGCGTGGATTGAAACAGCCCACAGACCGTCTACCAGCGGTATCTTCTCCGTCGCTCCCTTCACGGGAGCGTGGATTGAAACGCCATTGCGTTAACTTACATTCCGGGCGTAAGCGTCGCTCCCTTCACGGGAGCGTGGATTGAAACACATAGATGCCAGCCTGTGGGAATACTTGCTATAGTCGCTCCCTTCACGGGAGCGTGGATTGAAACAAGTCTATACTGGACTTCGGCGGAAAATCACAGGGTCGCTCCCTTCACGGGAGCGTGGATTGAAACTTTGTCAACAGTAACCGCCGCTATTCTTTCGCGGTCGCTCCCTTCACGGGAGCGTGGATTGAAACACATAGATGCCAGCCTGTGGGAATACTTGCTATAGGTCGCTCCCTTCACGGGAGCGTGGATTGAAACTTAGTATTTCGGGCATTTTATTCGTCCTCAAAAGGGTCGCTCCCTTCACGGGAGCGTGGATTGAAACATAATTAAGCGACACGCCGTTTGCCCACCTAAAGTCGCTCCCTTCACGGGAGCGTGGATTGAAACGCATCCCTGCGTTGCTCTATCCTCGCTAGCGATTGTCGCTCCCTTCACGGGAGCGTGGATTGAAACAAGAATAGCACCGAGTCCGCCCCCGAGAGCAGAATGTCGCTCCCTTCACGGGAGCGTGGATTGAAACATTGCACGCTGTGATGGTCAGCCTATTGTTTGGGTCGCTCCCTTCACGGGAGCGTGGATTGAAACTTTTATAATCACCCCACCATTTATCCTGTAAATGTCGCTCCCTTCACGGGAGCGTGGATTGAAACAGTTTTACCCTGTCATCCCACAGGCACCTAATCCGTCGCTCCCTTCACGGGAGCGTGGATTGAAACTTCGATAAGCCTTCTTGCACGCTTCCAGCAGTTGTCGCTCCCTTCACGGGAGCGTGGATTGAAACAATTTCGCTTGCTACATCAACATCGATAATAATTGTCGCTCCCTTCACGGGAGCGTGGATTGAAACGCCGTCCCCCATACTGTTAGCAATGACAAAGCCAGTCGCTCCCTTCACGGGAGCGTGGATTGAAACACAACCATCGGACGTGATAACTGTTGTTGGTGGGTCGCTCCCTTCACGGGAGCGTGGATTGAAACTTTCGAGCGTCTTAATCTCGACACTTCTGCCAGTGTCGCTCCCTTCACGGGAGCGTGGATTGAAACAGTTTCGACCACAAAAGATTTATGCAAATCCTGCTGTCGCTCCCTTCACGGGAGCGTGGATTGAAACGTATTCAGCATGTTTCGGCTGCAGGTTTTCATTCGTCGCTCCCTTCACGGGAGCGTGGATTGAAACACTACAATATATTGCGGTTTTTGGTTCAAACGCCGTCGCTCCCTTCACGGGAGCGTGGATTGAAACAGTTACGCCGAGCAGGGCGGCGGCCGGAAACTGTCGCTCCCTCACGGGAGCGTGGATTGAAACCATTAAGTACCATCCGAGATTTCTAAGTAACCTAGTCGCTCCCTTCACGGGAGCGTGGATTGAAACACGATGACTGGAAGTATATCAAATAAGCTAAAAGGTCGCTCCCTTCACGGGAGCGTGGATTGAAACACTGATACATTACAAGTCATGTCAACGACAACGAGTCGCTCCCTTCACGGGAGCGTGGATTGAAACACAATATTCAGCTATTAAGAACATCTGTTCCTTTGTCGCTCCCTTCACGGGAGCGTGGATTGAAACATTGTTTGCTACTGCATCGTGCAAAACTCCAACGTCGCTCCCTTCACGGGAGCGTGGATTGAAACAATGGAGACTGCCTGCATTCGTCGGGCAATGACGGTCGCTCCCTTCACGGGAGCGTGGATTGAAACAATGGCATTAAGCCGCTGTGGCCAGACTGGGACATGTCGCTCCCTTCACGGGAGCGTGGATTGAAACAAAAAGAAAGATGAAAAAGAAGTTTTTGGACGGTCGCTCCCTTCACGGGAGCGTGGATTGAAACATAATTAAATTGCCTCCGCAAATTGCTCTAAGCCGTCGCTCCCTTCACGGGAGCGTGGATTGAAACAGTATATCCGCAAACACGGCATACGCCGTTAATATCGTCGCTCCCTTCACGGGAGCGTGGATTGAAACAAATTAACGCTGTTGTAATAGGCGATAACGGAATGTCGCTCCCTTCACGGGAGCGTGGATTGAAACTTTGTTGATAGGAACATGCCTACCGAAGATTTCGAGTCGCTCCCTTCACGGGAGCGTGGATTGAAACAAAATGGGTTTATTGCCTGTACCGTAACTCGTAAGTCGCTCCCTTCACGGGAGCGTGGATTGAAACATAAGCCTTGATACAACTGCCGCAAGCGATCGAGGTCGCTCCCTTCACGGGAGCGTGGATTGAAACGATAAATTTACTGCCATAAGTAGTAAGCAGATAATGGGTCGCTCCCTTCACGGGAGCGTGGATTGAAACATTTTCTCAATGGAAATCGTTACTGGTGGAAAGGTCGCTCCCTTCACGGGAGCGTGGATTGAAACGATACAACAAACGCAGATTTCAGAGATGATTCGCGTCGCTCCCTTCACGGGAGCGTGGATTGAAACATCTTTTAACAGACTAAAATCCAAATCCAGGACAGTCGCTCCCTTCACGGGAGCGTGGATTGAAACATAGCTTTAACGGACGCTGAGGACCTTGATGTAAGTCGCTCCCTTCACGGGAGCGTGGATTGAAACATTTCGCTTGCTACATCAACATCGATAATAATTGTCGCTCCCTTCACGGGAGCGTGGATTGAAACCTCTGTGGTGGACTCTTTACACCATATAGCCGCGTCGCTCCCTTCACGGGAGCGTGGATTGAAACAATATCAAGCCGATACATCAGCCTTGCCCTCCTTGTCGCTCCCTTCACGGGAGCGTGGATTGAAACAGTACAGCCGCAAACACGGCATACGCCGTTAATATCGTCGCTCCCTTCACGGGAGCGTGGATTGAAACGCATAATGCCGTTCCTGAACAGTCGATTATTTGTGTCGCTCCCTTCACGGGAGCGTGGATTGAAACATAATCCCTAAACATATTGATATTACAGGCATATGTCGCTCCCTTCACGGGAGCGTGGATTGAAACATCGTTTGGGTCTGCAACAAGATTATTTGAAGTGGGTCGCTCCCTTCACGGGAGCGTGGATTGAAACATATCGCTCGAAAGAACCAAACATCGCTTTCGATGTCGCTCCCTTCACGGGAGCGTGGATTGAAACAGCATTGTCAAAACACCCGGCCTTTGTGGAGTTAGTCGCTCCCTTCACGGGAGCGTGGATTGAAACATTTATGTCGGCGTACCAAACGGCACGAACATCTCGGTCGCTCCCTTCACGGGAGCGTGGATTGAAACTCGTTACACATGAGCATAAAGACCACAGCAGGGCCATGTCGCTCCCTTCACGGGAGCGTGGATTGAAACAATAACTGAATCTGTATCATGTCCGCTACAATAGGGTCGCTCCCTTCACGGGAGCGTGGATTGAAACAACTGTGATGTGAATTGCGAGTTTTACCGCGAACGGTCGCTCCCTTCACGGGAGCGTGGATTGAAACAATATCGGCACCGGGCGTATAGGTTGTCACTACACCGTCGCTCCCTTCACGGGAGCGTGGATTGAAACAGTCTCAGACCAATTTCCTTAGCCAGGTTCAGTCTGTCGCTCCCTTCACGGGAGCGTGGATTGAAACGCTCATAGTGGAATAGCTCAGCGGACGCTTGGACGCGTCGCTCCCTTCACGGGAGCGTGGATTGAAACAAACCTGCAGGAGTATTATATACCATGCCCAAAGGTCGCTCCCTTCACGGGAGCGTGGATTGAAACCTTCATGCCCAACGCCAAAAGTCTGCCGTTCGCTGTGTCGCTCCCTTCACGGGAGCGTGGATTGAAACAGTTTCCTGGTCAAAATCAATTTCATGCCGCCCGGTCGCTCCCTTCACGGGAGCGTGGATTGAAACGTGCGTAACGACGGATGATTGCAGCTGGCAGGTATGTCGCTCCCTTCACGGGAGCGTGGATTGAAACGTCGCTTAGTTTGAGAAATGACGAACCGCAAAGAGCGGTCGCTCCCTTCACGGGAGCGTGGATTGAAACGTAAAACTCTATTATATGAGGCTTTACGTTCTTGTCGCTCCCTTCACGGGAGCGTGGATTGAAACGAGGGATTACGCAGGGGACGCACGGCTCACGCGAGTCGCTCCCTTCACGGGAGCGTGGATTGAAACTTTGAAGGTCAGGATGTTGTGCTAACGGATGATTAGTCGCTCCCTTCACGGGAGCGTGGATTGAAACAATTTCACCAAGCAAAGAGATATTCAGCGAATTAGGTCGCTCCCTTCACGGGAGCGTGGATTGAAACAGGTATTCAGCGGCTCGGACATCTGGAGCGATGAGTCGCTCCCTTCACGGGAGCGTGGATTGAAACAATTGTTTGGCCTGAACCGACACATGGCCCGGGGTCGCTCCCTTCACGGGAGCGTGGATTGAAACATTTTCAGTTCAAACTTTTGCTCCACGTGGATGCGGTCGCTCCCTTCACGGGAGCGTGGATTGAAACAATAGCTATTGATTTAAAAGTCAAGACCCCTATTGTCGCTCCCTTCACGGGAGCGTGGATTGAAACCGTGAAGCAGGAGAATAACGCACCTGCGAATAATGTCGCTCCCTTCACGGGAGCGTGGATTGAAACGTTAAAGACTGGTGCGCAAAGATTGCCGGTATCTGGTCGCTCCCTTCACGGGAGCGTGGATTGAAACGGTAAGGGCAGAAAACAAAGGACGATTCCCTTAGTCGCTCCCTTCACGGGAGCGTGGATTGAAACAAGAAAAATCTTTTAATCACGGATTACACTGATGGTCGCTCCCTTCACGGGAGCGTGGATTGAAACGGTCTGTGATGAAATGGTAAGTGTAATTATAACCGTCGCTCCCTTCACGGGAGCGTGGATTGAAACTACATTGAACGCAGTAGTCTGAGCCGAATTTACGGTCGCTCCCTTCACGGGAGCGTGGATTGAAACAACGGCAATGGAGTTTGTGAAATTATGGAGAATTGTCGCTCCCTTCACGGGAGCGTGGATTGAAACGAAAGAAAACGAATTGGTTACCGTCGTCAGGGCGTCGCTCCCTTCACGGGAGCGTGGATTGAAACCAAAATCGGGGCTGATGTTATCCCAGGTGAGCTTGTCGCTCCCTTCACGGGAGCGTGGATTGAAACTTGAACACTAAAGGATCCCACCCATGCGTTTACGTCGCTCCCTTCACGGGAGCGTGGATTGAAACCCAAAAACAGGTGAATATTTTTTTACAGCCAGTGTCGCTCCCTTCACGGGAGCGTGGATTGAAACATAATTTAAGGTAATAATCCATTTAACTCACCACGGTCGCTCCCTTCACGGGAGCGTGGATTGAAACATAGTTTTATTCGAGAAGGAAAGATTCAGTTTCTCGTCGCTCCCTTCACGGGAGCGTGGATTGAAACAATAAAGGCACTTGTGCTTAACGTTTGATTTACGTCGCTCCCTTCACGGGAGCGTGGATTGAAACAAGCAGAATTGAGAAAGGAAGCGAGGCGAAAATGGTCGCTCCCTTCACGGGAGCGTGGATTGAAACAGATTTGTATGGGTATGTAACGAGGGCGTTCAACGTCGCTCCCTTCACGGGAGCGTGGATTGAAACGATTATAAGGAAGCCGAAAGCGAGAAGGGCGAAGTCGCTCCCTTCACGGGAGCGTGGATTGAAACAAAAACTCGAACTGATTAATGGCCTGAAATCAGACGTCGCTCCCTTCACGGGAGCGTGGATTGAAACAAACCCTGTGTTGTTTTGACGTACTCAGTTTATGTCGCTCCCTTCACGGGAGCGTGGATTGAAACTTGAAATGGGCTAAAGCGGTTAGACCTCGCGTTATGTCGCTCCCTTCACGGGAGCGTGGATTGAAACTGTCTTCGAAGAGATCAAGAAGATGCAGCTGGAGGTCGCTCCCTTCACGGGAGCGTGGATTGAAACACTGATTGTAAAATTATTCAGGTTCCACCGATGCTGTCGCTCCCTTCACGGGAGCGTGGATTGAAACAATAATTCAATGGATTTACCCCGCTGGCTATTCTGTCGCTCCCTTCACGGGAGCGTGGATTGAAACTGTTCCACTCGACTACGCCGCGATAAAGCCGCGTGTCGCTCCCTTCACGGGAGCGTGGATTGAAACAGGATGTTGTGCTAACGGATGATTAATAATACGCCGTCGCTCCCTTCACGGGAGCGTGGATTGAAACAATGGCTCAGAAATAACCAGCGGCCTTGGTTCGGGTGTCGCTCCCTTCACGGGAGCGTGGATTGAAACTCGGCTGCCTGTGATTTTATTAATCGCTCGTGTGTTGTCGCTCCCTTCACGGGAGCGTGGATTGAAACATACTGGGTAGGCATGCACATCCTATTAAGCCGTCGCTCCCTTCACGGGAGCGTGGATTGAAACTGCGTAATAAGCGTGGCTATTTTCTTGGCGACGGGTCGCTCCCTTCACGGGAGCGTGGATTGAAACTCAGTAAAGACACCCTTGATGGATTTTCCCGCAGCGTCGCTCCCTTCACGGGAGCGTGGATTGAAACTTAACGCTCATCGATGAGCGTGTTAAAAATGATAGAGTCGCTCCCTTCACGGGAGCGTGGATTGAAACACCGAACCAATTTTTTCCGCTACCGCTTGCATCTGTCGCTCCCTTCACGGGAGCGTGGATTGAAACGCTGATACGGTTGAGCTGAACTGGCCTGAGGCCCATGTCGCTCCCTTCACGGGAGCGTGGATTGAAACTATAAAAATAGCACAATTAACGTTGCGAAATACAGGTCGCTCCCTTCACGGGAGCGTGGATTGAAACACTTGCATCAAGACCTGTCGGTGCGTCTGGCGGAGTCGCTCCCTTCACGGGAGCGTGGATTGAAACAAATTGTAAATGGATTTCAAAGAGTGAACAGAATCGTCGCTCCCTTCACGGGAGCGTGGATTGAAACAATTCTGCTTTTGCTCGATATTTCGCAGTAAAGGGTCGCTCCCTTCACGGGAGCGTGGATTGAAACAACATTAAGGCCAGCCATTTCCAGACCTAAACTGGTCGCTCCCTTCACGGGAGCGTGGATTGAAACTTAAATGTGGAGACCGATGGGAAGAAACTTTAACGTCGCTCCCTTCACGGGAGCGTGGATTGAAACTCAGATTCTATAATCAACAGCCTAACAAGAAAAGGTCGCTCCCTTCACGGGAGCGTGGATTGAAACATTTTATTTTCCTTTTTATTGAAGATTGTTTTGCCGTCGCTCCCTTCACGGGAGCGTGGATTGAAACCTTGGATACCCTATTTGACAGGCACACGGCCGGGTCGCTCCCTTCACGGGAGCGTGGATTGAAACGATAATTCCCTATGCTCATCGCGCCAGATAAGCCCGTCGCTCCCTTCACGGGAGCGTGGATTGAAACTTTGATAAGCCTTTTTGCAAGCCTCCAGCAACCGCGTCGCTCCCTTCACGGGAGCGTGGATTGAAACAATACAACAGACCCATTCCTCAAAGATACCCTGCTGTCGCTCCCTTCACGGGAGCGTGGATTGAAACAAGTCGTAGCTTATAGCGTTCCAGGCGTAAGCGTGGTCGCTCCCTTCACGGGAGCGTGGATTGAAACTTTTTATTACAAAATATTACAACAACATCAATCTGTCGCTCCCTTCACGGGAGCGTGGATTGAAACGATAATTCCCTATGCTCATCGCGCCAAATAAGCCCGTCGCTCCCTTCACGGGAGCGTGGATTGAAACAACCGATATAAGAAAAGTGACGTGCAAGGAATGCTGTCGCTCCCTTCACGGGAGCGTGGATTGAAACTTTGATAAGCCTTTTTGCAAGCCTCCAGCAACCGCGTCGCTCCCTTCACGGGAGCGTGGATTGAAACAATACAACAGACCCATTCCTCAAAGATACCCTGCTGTCGCTCCCTTCACGGGAGCGTGGATTGAAACTTTGATAAGCCTTTTTGCAAGCCTCCAGCAACCGCGTCGCTCCCTTCACGGGAGCGTGGATTGAAACAATACAACAGACCCATTCCTCAAAGATACCCTGCTGTCGCTCCCTTCACGGGAGCGTGGATTGAAACAAGTCGTAGCTTATAGCGTTCCAGGCGTAAGCGTGGTCGCTCCCTTCACGGGAGCGTGGATTGAAACTTTTTATTACAAAATATTACAACAACATCAATCTGTCGCTCCCTTCACGGGAGCGTGGATTGAAACATCAGCTTGAGTATTGAAGAGTCTCGTCCTGGGTCGCTCCCTTCACGGGAGCGTGGATTGAAACATCAGCTTGAGTATTGAAGAGTCTCGTCCTGGGTCGCTCCCTTCACGGGAGCGTGGATTGAAACGCATAGTATCTGACATCTCCTTCGCCTGCCAACCCGTCGCTCCCTTCACGGGAGCGTGGATTGAAACATTATGATTTAAGTGAGGTTGATGTAATTCTTTAGTCGCTCCCTTCACGGGAGCGTGGATTGAAACTATAATATAAAAGTAGGCAACATTCCCATAAGAATGTCGCTCCCTTCACGGGAGCGTGGATTGAAACATCGTTATCAATGACATAAAGGCCGCGATTATCAAAGTCGCTCCCTTCACGGGAGCGTGGATTGAAACACGTGTTTTAAAACAGCCTCTATTGCTTCCATGTCGCTCCCTTCACGGGAGCGTGGATTGAAACATTTTCATGTGCTTCACGCGGGTACTGATATTCCCGTCGCTCCCTTCACGGGAGCGTGGATTGAAACAGCCTGGGCGATAAGAGTACCTCTATTGGCCTTCGTCGCTCCCTTCACGGGAGCGTGGATTGAAACTTATCCTGTGTCGGCGGAGTGGTTTTGTTCGCGGCGGTCGCTCCCTTCACGGGAGCGTGGATTGAAACCTGTTCGTCACCTCCTAAAATATTTTTCAAAAAACCCTAAGTTTGAGTTTTTTTGTCTTGACAATGGGTAGGGATATATTAAAATGCTACTTATTTGTAAGAATTTTACCAAAAAATCAACATGAGACAATTTAATATTGGTGAGGTGCAAGTAAAATGGTAGAAAAGCAAATCAGAAATATTATCGTGCAAAAAGAAAACAAAGTCATTTTGCCGGAAGAAATTTTTCCTGTAGAAGTTTTGGTAGGAATCCCAGAATTTCAGCATTATAGGGCTGGACCTCCTCCGTACTATGCAGGTCCTCCACCATACCAGGCTGGACCTCCCCCGTACGATGCGGGGCCTCCAACATACCAAGATGGCATTTTCTGTTGAAAGAACGGTTTTTTGTGTATCCAGGTTAGAATTACATGGCCTGTTCTTCTAATACTCGAACTTTGAGCAAAAATGAGTTTTATGGAAAGTGAACCGTTTGTTATTAAACCTTAAGGTGCTTCAATATCAGATGAAACAAAATATATTTGAATTAGAAACTCTCAGTACAAAAAAGTTTATTTGTTGTTCTGAATCCGGAAAATGGGTATTAGCCGATTTTTTTGATAATGGAGTCGCGAAGAAAGTCAAGAATTCATGTAGGCGGAGGCGGTACAAGGGTGTTTCACTTGTTTTACTGAATGTTAGCAGAAACTGCAATTTTGACTGTACATACTGTCTTGTAGAACATTTAAAAAAATACAAATCTTTCATGTCACATGAGGTCGGTAAAAAAGCGATAGATAGGGTAATGGAGTTGCCCATGGAAGATCGATATGTTATTTTCCACGGCAGTGAACCTATGACCAATTTTGGACTTATTAAAGAACTGATATCGTATTCTGAACAAAAAGATTATAAGATAAAATTTTCCATGCAATCTAATGGTTCGCTATTTGACAATGAAACTATAGACTTCTTGGTCAGAAAAAAAGTATACATAGGAATTAGCCTAGACGGTACAAAAGAATTGCACAATAAGAATCGTCCTTATATTGGGGGATCGCCTTCTTATGACGATGTTATTAAAAACTTACGTTTAATCAAACAAAAACAAGGAGGAATTGGCGTTATTACAGTTGTGACCAAGGAAAATGTAAAGTATCTCGAGAATATTGTCGAACATTTCGAAAGCGAAGGAATCAATACAGTTTTCTTTTGTCCCGTTAGTCAGGGCAACAAGAATATTGCTCCATATGAGGGAGATTTAATTGCAAGCATGACTAAGGTTTTTGAAAAGTATTTTCGAGCTAAACTTAGCGGTGAGAAAACTATTGAAATAGAGAATGTCAGAAAATACTTAATAAATCTGGCTCCTAAAACCGCCCCTTCAAATTGTGTTCAATGTTGTATTGATTCAAAATATCCCTTGGTCGGCATTGATATTAATGGAGATATGTACCCTTGTGACTATTTTTGGGGGAATAAAAAATATTTACTCGGCAATATTTTTAAAAAATCTCTGAGTTCCGTGGTAAATCAACCAATCGACTTTAGAATCTACAGAGATATCAAGAACATACATGGATGCTCTACTTGCAACTGGAGAAGGTTTTGTGGAGGGGGGTGTCCAGGCTCCTTGATATTGAAAAGAAAAGCGGTCACAGGCAAGAGTACATATTGTAGTTTCCATAAAACATTACTAAAATACGTAGTGGAAAGAATACCTTTACTTCATGAAAAAAACCTTATATCAGAAATAATAAGAAGGAAATCTCTCATTCCTTCAAAACAACTTTGATGGAATCTATACAAGCTTTATTAAATTTTTTTATGTCTGGCTCGAAAAGCTGTTTGTTTCTGATCATTTGATTTCTATCGTATAAAGAATCTGAGGTCATAAGCATAAAGCCCATGGGGATTTTTCTGGAACATTGAGCTATCTTAAAACTCTCTTTGTCAATAACATCCCCATAAGCTGAAAGTTTTTTTCCAAGCAAAATTAGACCTTCGTCTCCATTTTCAACGTAATCTGGCGTGAGAGATAAATTAGATGTAATTACTACCGATTTCTCACTAATTATTTTACCTGTAAGGAGATTTTTTATTTTTGTTGTATTTTGAGGCTTCACCCCAAAAATGTCAGACTTTTTGATGAAATTAGTTTTAAAGGATATTTCCTTGAACACTTCAGGAACGCATATTTCTCCAGTTTTTCCGGTAAAAGCGCCACAAAAACCAAAAAATAGTATAATAGATATTTTACTGTTCTTTTTAATGACCTCGTCCGCTGGGGGTGGCAGTAATTCTTTAATTACATCCTCCAAATACTTTTTATAACTCCTATAATTATTATCTCGAGTAGGATTCTTGCAGAATTTAAATTCTAAACGAGCATTATTTATATTGGTAACAAATTTAAAAATTCCTATCCTTCTTACTATGCAGTTGAACTGGCTTTCTACCTCCTGGAAAAGTTTAAAATAATGTAAGTAGAGTTCAACAGAACCTCCAAGAACTATAATAATTTTCTTCATTTTACGTTTAACAGAATTAATGGATTTATAAAATTATCTTTTAAGCACCTGAAAACAGTTGCCATGACACAATCTCTTAAAGACAAAATAGATTTAAACGGCAACAAGAGTTTTGCCTATCGATTTCTTACCACAAATAACCTTAATAGGAAATTTTTTGATTTGCTCATGCCGTTCAGATTTAGAGCCTCTAACAAAATGAAAGGTAATTAACCCTTATATCCGATAACATGAGTAGCCAAAAATATAAGGAGACTACTCATGGCAAAACCGATACTTGATGATAGATTATGGGAAATCATAGAACCAATACTACCAAAGAAGAAAAGGAGATTCAGATATCCTGGCCGAAAACCGGTCTCGGACAGGGATGCCCTGACCGGAATCTTGTTCGTACTCAAAACCGGTATAGGGTGGGAAGATCTGCCGCCCGAAATGGGCTGTGGTTGTGGAATGACATGCTGGAGAAGGTTACGAGATTGACAAGAAGCCGGAGTATGGGACAGAATACACCATACTCTCCTGAACAAGCTGCACCAATCCGACCAGATAGATTTTTCTCGTGCTATTGGAGACGAGATTGAGATGGAAGTAAATCTTTCATCCCTTAGCAAAGAGGATATTACGACATCTATTTACTATGAAAAGAGGCCTTATGATTGCATTAGAAGTACTTTTAAAAAAGTAATTTCTATTGGACAGAAATTGTCTTGCCAAAAGGAACAAAATCGAGTCATAAATGAAGCCGTGGGATACGCGTTCAAAAATTGTGGTGATCAAGAAGGCGAAATGCTAACCGAAGAACATATTGGTAAACTTTCACAGCTATTGACGGAAAAAATTACACCATTTATAGCTCACCAACTAAAAAGACCGAAGACATAAAAATTGAAGATATATATAACACCGCGACTCACCTGATAAATAGAACCGATTTCGATATCCGCCCTGACAAGTTTTGGTTAAGATTATACAGAAGTGTCAGATTAAGTCTCAACTATTTCAATTTAAGTAGCTTAGCAGTACCTTGTGTTGTCTGTAACCTAATGTGACAACGTCGGCCCATCAGGTGAGGAAGTAAATTGTGTCGGTTACTGAATCGAGTTTTCACCATGCCTCAAAATCCGAATTGTGTCTGATGCTATACGAAAAACAGATTATCTTCTTTCCGTTGCATCGGTGATTTTTCATTCACATTTTAGCAGTAGCTATGTCATTAGAAAGTGTGTGATTCATACATATAAAGTATTAATTGGAAGGTCTCAATTTTACCAGTTGCTCTGCAAGTTGTTTGCCAAAGATATCGTTTATCGTTGCATGGGGCAGATCCCATAAGTCCTTAAAATTTCTTATCCCTATATTGTGTAGCGCCAGATATTGTCCTCGGGTTAAAGGTAATGGAATAGAAAGCAACTCTATGGCATTGGATGGAATCCCAATTTCAAGTCTTTTTAAGAGATTTTCAATTTGGTTTCCATTTGCCCCTTGCCCCATGAACATTATATTAACAAGTTGGTACACAGAACGCAGGTGAAAGCGAGTAGCATCAGCAAAAGTTCGCATATCTCCATAACTTATTCTACCCTGATAAGGAGTTGTAGAGTATTGCTGTTCAATAATTTCGACTGGAATGCCATTAACCCAATCCCATAATATCGCTGCTCTTTTACACCGTGCGTAATATACAAACATATCTCCCTGGGTATAGCGTTGCAGGATACGTATGATATCTGGTCCATATCTATTAGCAGCATCCTGTTGCCTGACGGATTCTTTTTGTCCCTTCTTCATTAATGGAGTATATGTATTGTCCAACTCATCCAAGCCTTGCACCAGAGCCATTAAACATTCAGAAGTTATTTGGTTTGGTGAGATTAGTTTAAGTAATTCCACCGCCCTCATGGCTGAGTTAAAAGAAAGAGCAGATTGGCCACAAACACTTCCTAATAAAGTCAACTGTATGCTATCAGCTTCCTGCTCTATAAGCCCAAGACCGGTCATTTTTTCCAGCAGTTTTTCTAATTGCAAACTTATCTCATTATGCCACTTTGGATTTTTTTTATTAGCAATGTAGCCTGCGTATGTATTAAGGGGTAGGCTCACTACTTCTTTTTTAGGGATTTGTTTTACTTGTGCGAGCAATCTGATTATCCATGTTTCTATGTGTGAAGGATCAAACGAGGATTTCATTTCTTCCAGTTTTCCTGTTATGTAACGCCTGAAAAGTATGTTTCTTTCATTACTACTATCTGCCAAGATAATAGCCAACCCCTTCTCATTGAAGCCTAATCTCCCTGCACGGCCAGCCATATTTTTATATTCAGCAACAGTGAATGGCCGTCCATCTTCTCCCATGAATTCCTGTTCTGCCAAAATCACAGTTGTTGCAGGTGTGTTGATTCCTGCAGCTAATGTGGTTGTGGCCGATAATACTTTTATCAAACCATCAGAGTTTCGAAAATTGCGTTCGACGATTACTTTTTCTTCCCGGGTTAAATTGGTATTATGAAATGCAGTCCCACCTTCAAGGCAAGTCCTGAGCCTTTCAGATGTACTTGAAAGGTCATGGCTGGGCAATAAGTTTATTGCTTCTGTTGCAGCAGGCAATCCCAGTTCTTGAGCAAGATAATTTGCTGCTCCTTCCGCAGTTCCCCTTTGATTCCTGAATATGATAATCTTTTCTTGGTTATTTCTATGTAAGAGGTCTTTAACCAGAGGGACTATCACATCCTGAGAACTTGCTTTGTCGCGGCGTTGGTATATCGTACCAACAGGCAGTAGCTGGGATTCTTTTGTCTTACCTGATTCATCGAGATACTGAAAAGTTCCATTGCGGTCAAGAACTCCTTCTATAAGTGGTACCGGCCTTTCATATGTAACCAACTTCTTACAATCAAGCCACATATCAAAATCATTAACACCTCCGATAACAGCGGATAATGCAACAATTTGAGGCGTAATTTCTCTTTTGCGCGACATCAGAAGATAGGTTAGAAGTAATTCTACAACAACGCCTCTATGGGGATCAGTAATAAATTGCGTTTCATCGATAACAACAAGTCCAATCTGCTCTAGCAAGACAGGATTAGTAAGCAAAATATTCAGGAACATTTCAAAAGTCAAAAAGGCAATATCATATTTGCCACGGACAAACAAATCTACCTGATCGGTATAATCACCGGAACATCTGACTACCCTCATATTAAGCTGATTGCCATACATCGATGTAAACTGATCATATTTTTCATTTACCAAAGCTCTGTAAGGCAACAAGAATACGGCCTTTCTTCCTTCGGTAATGGCTTTTATCCCTGCAAGCTCACCAATAAATGTTTTTCCTGAAGTGGTTGGGGCAATAACAAGCAATGATTCTCCTTCAAGAATTCTGTATTCATTTACAGCCTGTAATTGTAATTCATTAAGACCATTTTTGAATTGGTAAGACCAGACGGTTAGAACAGGTTCTGGCATTCCGAATTTTGCCAGTTCTCTGATATCAGAGCTAATTTTAATACCCTTAAGTTCCGGGAATTTTGTGTAAAATAGTTTTCCTGGTTGAAGTGTAGGAATAACAAGTCCGCCCTCTATAAAACCGAGAAGAACAGGTGTTTGAACCTTCCCCATTCTATCTGCGTCTGTTTTAACACGGCTCATTACCTCATTCATAGCTACAGTTAAGTCAATTTTACCCCCAGGTTTCTGAAGGACATCTATCAAAGCTTTGGTTAAAAGTCCATGCCTTGTTCCGGGATGTTCCCATGCCGGTTCGTTAGCATTGGATGCGGTTATCAGAATACGGCCTTTGCCTGCAAGTTCGTTGGGTAATATATCGGAGTTACGAGAAATAGGACTGTCTTCAAGTACACGGGCTGGGGCACCACCGCTAAAACAACAATCAAGAATTAATAGAATAATTTGTGCCTTTGAGTCTCTTAAAGAGAGCCGCGATTTCAGTCATGGAAATTGTAGTGTCATCCAATTTCTCTTTGACAGTATCGTGCATAACCAGACGATGGTCATTTGTGCCATGGCCAGCAAAAGAAATTATAACAATGTCATCGCAAGAAGCTTTTTCCAAAGTTTCGCTTAATGCCTGGTGGATCTTATTTGTCGTAGCTTCTTCATCAACAATTAATTCTGCTTCGATGCCTGTAATTGTATCACAAAACAAAGCCCATAAAGCTGTTGCGTCATGATTTGCTCCGGCCAAATCCCGGATTCGTACATCTGAATGCTTATTGATTCCAATGAATCTTCCATGTATTGCCATAAATGTGTCTGCTTAAATTTGTATCGCATTTCCCCTAAAAAATCTATTGGTTGCATCTTAACGGACCTACTGTAGAAGCGGCAAACCCCTTGGTGTGCCACCATCAAGGAGTAGATGTGACAAATAGCCGGCACTTAAACCGCTGAAACCTCCGGCTGCAATTCTGGAAAGAACTTCGAGAATTGCATAAAAAATTTTCTGAAACCAGTGTAGGTACTCTTCACTTCTTTTGTTTTTATAATATTCAGCCTTTGAACGAAAACATTTTTCCCATTCCTCAAGTAGCTTGTATAAGCCGTATACAACACCGCTTCCAGATGCAACCGAATGAGCAAATTGGCGGTGGCCTGGCCAAGAAGCTGGTTCGATAATATCAGGAAACTGGCTCGCAAAATGACCCGTAATACCTCCACCTATAAACTCTAAAAGCAAATAAGCTGGTTCTTGTTCCCGTGCTCTGTATGTCTGCTAGACCTCCGCCCGCTAAAGTTCCCACGACTATATGTGTTTCTCTGTTGGGCATTAATATATGTCCTTATCAAAATATTCAAAAATTTCCTTGTAAGTATTATTACATTTTTGCTCGCATACTCAAGATAATTTCTCAAGAAGTTGCCCCTGTTATCGTCAAAATTCATGCCTCCAAAGAAGGTCTATAATTTTTATAATATAATATGATGCTACCGTTCCTATGATTTTTAACAATAGAACACGGGCCGCCTCGACAGACTTAATTCTGTGTTCTTCCACCGTAATATCATCTCGGCAAAGCTCTTCTTCCATCCTTAAAACTGCATCCACATAAGAATCTAATTCTGCCCCGCCTTTAGGAATTATCTGTATTCTGCTGTTCATATTAACCTCACTAAAATTTATTAATACCTTTAAGTGCCATAAATTTAGGAACAATTTATTTAATCTGATTCATATTTAACTGCACAAAAAGCTTCGCTGCTATGCTGACAAGTGCTACAATTGTAACTAAAACTAGTCCACGAAGAAATAAATCTTCCGCTACTGATAAATAATTAGATTTGCGTAGCAGGAGATCTTCGTTCCACTTACTGGATGCCACTGTCAAGACCACACGTTTTTTGCCACTTCCTTTGTTTGATTTCATAGAATCGAGAAATGAGGCCACACTTGGCTGAGCAAAACCTGCGACTCTTCGCACTTTTACAGCGTAATAGGCCGATACTAAAAAGCAGATTATTGCCAATAAATATGCTCCTCCAGAGACCATGGCGCACTTAATTGGAATATTCCACTCATCTGCAAATAAGGCGGGAATTATAGATATAACACTCGTCGCTATACCGCTAGCTGCAATAAAAGTTGAAGCTTTGTTTTCGAGTGTTTCTTTTCGCTTTGATTCGGCATCTTGCACTTGCCTTGCTGCAAACTCCAGCTCTTTATAGATTGAAGCGTCCTCGGGTAATAATCCATATATTTCTGCTTTAATTGAATCCCATCTCACTTGCTCTGCTATTTTGCTATTTTTATCTGCGATTATTTTATCTGTTACGGCTGCTTCATAAGGTGGCCAAAGCAAAAACAGTAAACGTTTAAGTTCCATTTTATTTCTCCTTCTCTGTATCACTCATTATCATGAGATTGCATAATGTTTCTGCTATAGGAAGGCGATTAGGTTTTTGCAGCCAACCCCACTCTCCATTCGGGTTTATCTCAAGGAATATAAACTTACCCTTACATTCGACAAGGTCAATTGCTCCGAACAAAAGCCCATTATCTTTTACGAAGCGACGGCAGAGGTCTTCGATTTCTTGAGGCAAAGTACAATGAGTAAATTTCAAACCGTCTTTTTGTGTTCGCCAATCTAAAGCTACATTTGATCGACTTTCGGACTCAATTCTGGCTGGTATGACTGTCTCCCCGATAACAGTAATTCTATAATCAACCTTTGGTGTTATCGGTTCCTGAAAAATACAGGGACTGAGCTTGATTTGGGTGTCATCACTTTCTGAAATATTATCTATCTCGTTGGTAAATATAAAAAAATCCTGCTCTTTTTCTTCATTTATCAACGGCGAATAAAGTGCTTTGGCAATGATTTTACCCCCGAACTTTTTGAGGTGCATTCTTGCTTTGTAAGGGTCGTTTGAAATGAGTGTGTTGGGGATTTGAAAACCAATATTAGATGCCAACCATAATTGCCTAATCTTGCTCTCCATTGCGTTATTGGCTTGGGGATGATTGATCCAAACAACATTGGGAATTAGTTGCAATGCTTCAATCCATGAATACCATTGGTCATTTACAAATCGTTGTGTCGCAATAGAAGGCCTATTTTCTAAAAGCACGTCATCATATGGTTTTCCTGGCCGCCGGTTCCATATTACGTGTACTTCCTTAACAAGCTCATAGATTTTATCTCTTTTTGATACCTTAATTTGCAACTGTGGGAGTTCCACGGTTGCTATACCTGATGCAAGATCTTCGGTGTTAAGCCGCAGGAAAGGATAACTCTGTCGCCTGAGTTCGCTTACAACAAAATCAGCACTAATGTCCCATTTATTTGATAATATCAAAATCATTTCAGTTGTTATCTCAATTCCACATCCTATGGTCTTTATTATCGTCGCCTTTTTCAATATCACATTTTTTAGTCTGTGGGCCATTTTCCCCTTCTATCTCAATAGCGGCTGGACAATCTTCTCTTAACCAACGAACAAGATCTGCTTCTTCATCATAAAAATAATCTGGTCGTGTTTGAGCCCGGCCCGGCGAAAGACATGATTTAGCAAAACGAAATAAATATGGTTTGTTCATACAATCTCCTTATTCAGCATAAAAATCCAACAAGTTACTTTTCTTCTCAAAAAAACATTTTAATATTATCTCGCAAAGGGCTTTACTGTCAAGAATTTTGTACCAACATAAGTAATGGGTCAGTTATGGGTGGGCAGGTGCAGGTTATGATGAGTCGGCACGGAGGAGAACTTTGGAAAGGTCTATATCAGGCTGTTCGGCAAGTTTGTTGAGTGCAGACTTGAAGGCATCAACAACATCCGGACATCTTTTTCGCATAGTATGTAATACCGTCATAAGAATCTCACGCGTTTTTGCCCCATCTTCAGATTGAGAGCCGAAACTTATCTTTCTGGCAATAACAAGCGGACGCAGTTCCCGTTCAGCCAAATTGTTATCTGCCGGTACCTTACGGTCATCGGCCCAGTGGTAAAGCCTATCGGCCTTTTCACGAAAAATATCCTGCATATTCTGGATGGCCGGATGGTTGGCATGGTGATTAACAATATCGATGATGGCTCTCTTAATTTTAGCTGCCTGCCGCTTAAACTGTCGGTCTGTTATATCTAATGTGCGAAGGCTGATTGCATTAGCCAACTGGGAGACCAACGCTTCAACGAAAGACCTGATTTCCACGTTTTCGGGAAAATCTTTTTCCAAATCCTTAACATTACGCAATAGATGTGCATAACAATATTGAATCTTACAAGGCATCCTATTGTAGCCGTTATAGCGATCCACAACCAGAACACCCGGCAAGGGCTTTTCGCCAAAAACCTCTTTGGCTACACGGGCAGAACGGCTGGAGCGGAATCGAAAGATACTAATATCAGGCGTGCAAAACAGCCACGAGAAACCGTTCTGGCCGTCTGTCCGCCAACCAGTCTCATCAGCGTGCTTAACAGCGGCCTTGCGATAGTCTTCTATGAGTGATTTGGGAACATCTTTCAATATCCCTGCCAACTGGTGCAAAGCGTCAACTATACTGCTGTAGCCGATGCCTGTTTGTTTTTCTATCTGACCCAGTGTATTGCCATAGATATAGTGCTGTACTGCCACATAGACAAGCAGATTATTCGAATATAAACACTTTGGCAGAACACCAGGAGGTTTGGCGGCAACTACCTTTTGGCATCGCGGACAATACTTGCGTTCCAAATTATACAGAAGCTTTTTTATCTTAACAGGCTGGCAATCAATTACCGCTCGTTGTCTTGTGCCTTTGTTCTCCAAAACGCTTCCGCAATCAGGGCATATATCGGCTGCCTTCAACCCTTTGCACATAGTCCGCATCTTTTTCACAGACACCGGTTCTGCCGTGACCTTTATGACCTGTTTTGCCTCCGCCGCAATTATTTGTGTGTTCTATCTGACAATTCGGCTTAATGGGAATTTTAGCGGATGGCGTGGATGAGCCGAAAAAACCTTCTTGGGCTGTCCTTTCCTTGTGTCGTAATTTTGCCTTGAGTGAAACTATCTGTTCCTGAAGCTCATCGATTTTACGTTGTTTTTCAAGGCATTGCTGACAGTAAATCATCTGCGTTTATTCCCGATTTGTTTGTCTTATCTCATCAAACTGTGGATTTTATCGGAAATCCTACGCCATAAACTTGAGCACCTTAATACTTACAGCAAAATCAATATCTCCCACCCATAACTGACCCATTACCAACATAAGTTTTATAAACCCTTGAAGTATAGAAGGATAATAGGTATTATTACTGAAGATTGCTTAACCGAAAGGCTACGCATCTGTTTACAAAGTATAATGTATAATTATTGGAGCTAAAACATGAGCAAAAAGATACTCTTGTGGATAGTAATTTCCTTGGTGGTAGCCTTAGGGATTGTTATTTTAGTTTCTTTGCTTGTTCCACAAAGTTCTAAGATGCTCCAAGAAGTAAAACTCAAGTTAGATTGGATACCTGGTACAGAGCATGCTTTTTATTGGTACGGATTGGACAAAGGGTACTATCAACAAGAAGGGTTGGACTTAACAATACAGCCGGGTGAGGGCTCAACCGTTTCTGCACAACTAGTAGGTGCTGGTAAAAGTGACTTTGGCATATGCAGCGGGGATACCGCTATGATTGCCAAAAGCAAAGGAGTGCCTATCGTGGTGCTGGCAGTTCTATTGCAAGAATCCCCAGCCTGTATCTATTCCCTCAAAGAAAAGGGCATTGTCAAACCTCAAGATTTGATAGGCAAGAAATATGGTACCATTGTCAAAAGCACTGTTAATCAGCAATTTCAAGTTTTTTGCGAGAAAAATAATATTGATATAAACAAAATTGACGTTATTTCTGTACCAGGAAACCCTGAAGAACTTTTGACAGGACGAATAGATGCAATTGGGGGTTATAGCTTTAACCAGCCTCCCGTGTTAATTGCAAAAGGGTATCAACTTAATACTATAATGATGTCTGACTATGGGGTTAATGTTTATAGTATGGCAATAATCACAAATGAAGAAATGGTAAAAAATAAGCCCGAAATAGTACGTGAATTCATGAAGGCGACTTTAAGGTCAATTAGTGAAAGCATTAGAAACAAGTCCGAGGCGGTTACAACGTTTATGAAATATCACCCAGAAGCAGATGAGACCTATCAAAAATTAAAATTTGATGAGGTTGTATCTCTCATACAAAAAGGTGCAGAGAAATCTGGAGGTATCGGACTGCAACTTGAAGATGAGTGGAAGAGTACCCAAGATATTCTACTCCAGGCTGGATTGATTGATAAAGAAATCAAGCTCAGTGATTTTTTCACTAATAATTTTTTGAAATAGCCTTGTGGAGTATTGAAAAAATGGACTTAATCGTTGACATAAAAAATTTGCGGAAAACTTATTATACCAAAACCAATTCCGTTGAAGCTCTCGAAAATATTCATCTTCAAGTTGTTCCTAAGGAGCGTATTGCTTTAATCGGCCCCTCTGGCTGTGGTAAAACAACTTTGTTGCGAATAATGTGTGGCTTTATCGAGCCAACGGACGGAAAGGTCTTAATCACCGGAAAATCACCCCATACAGCAAGAAACAATCTTAAAATTGGATATATTTCACAAAGTCCGTCATTACTACCATGGAGGAACGTAGAACAAAATATAGCTTTGCCTCTCGAGTTCCTTAAGAAAAAAGCAAAATCTCCAAATCTTCAAGTGTACGAGGCGTTAGCATTTTTAGGCTTAAGTGGGTTCAAGGAATCCTATCCTTCGCAGCTATCTGGTGGTATGCAGCAAAGAGTTGCACTCGGACGGATAATGGTTTACGCCCCGGAATTACTTTTGATGGACGAACCTTTCGGACATTTGGACGAATTAACTCGCTTCAGATTACACCAGTTGCTTATGAAAATGTGGAAATCACTCGGGAATACTGTGATATTCGTAACTCACAGCGTTGCTGAGGCAGTATTCCTTGCGGACCGTATTGTAGTATTTACAGGGCGACCAGGTCAAATTCGGCAAGAGATAACTGTTGACTTGCCGAAGGATAGAAGTATAAAATTGCTTGATGATAAAAAATTTCACGATATCTGCGCCGAAGTTCGTTTATTGTTGGAGTAATAAGGACGATAAGAATGGTTGAAAATTTAGAAAGCACCTCGATAGAAAACAAATATAAAAAATTTGAAACACTAGTACCTATCTTTAGAACCTTTGTTATTGGATTTGTTACTATTATTGCGATTTGGCAGATTGCAGTTTGGGTATTCTCACCCCCTGAATATATTTTGCCCAATCCTCTTGAAGTTCTCACTTTAACGGTTACTTCACCCATCATCGCAAAACATTTTTGGGTTACAATTGCTGAAGCAATCATAGGTTTAGGGATTGCTGTTGTATGCGCATCTATACTGGCAGTTCTTTCCATACACAACAGAATAATCAGGGCATCTGTGTTTCCTATTGCGGTTGCTATACAAGTTAGCCCCAAAGTTGCACTGGCGCCCCTATTTATTCTATGGTTTGGATATGGGCTGCTTCCTAAATTTATTATTGCAGCGTTAATAGCCTTTTTCCCCCTTTTGGCAAATATTTTTAAAGGTTTACATTCGCTTGACCGTGACAAACTTGACCTTTTTAATTCTATGGCAGCCACCCCGTTTGAGATATTGGTAAAAGCAAGGATACCAGCTTGCTTACCTTACTTCTTCGTAGCACTTAAAACAGCTGGCGGATATAGTATGATTGGTGCAGTAACAGGCGAGTTTGTTGGTGCCGACCGTGGACTTGGCTACCTTATAATGGTTTCAATTGCAAATCTGAAAACACCGGTATTGTTTGCCTCATTTATTACTCTGACTTTTTTTGGTGTTTGCTTATATATCATAACCTGTGTATTAGAGTCATGGCTTGTCAAGGGACATGAAAAACCAGAAGAGGATATTATTCTATAAACGGGGAATGCAATGGAAAAAAAGAGTAAGAATATTCCTGTAATTCGGTTGAGACTGGACTGGAAAGTAGGAGAAGAACACCTGCCTCTGCTATACCTAAAATATCTTATCGACAGAAAGAAAAGAAAATATGGATTCAACCTTAAAATATTGGAGGGAACCGGCTCACCAGACAGCATAAGGGCTGTAGAAAATAATCTATGTGACGTTGCTCTCTGTGGAAGTGTCACATTTGTTGAACATTTTGAAGAGGCAAACCAAAATCCTATGTCTGTAGCACTATTTATCAAAAAAACACCTATAGTAATCATAGCTGACCGTCAGGGTTACCAAAAGAAACTTCTGAAAGTTAAGAACGGTAGGATTACTGACTCTGTCCTTGCTCATCTATTGAACGGAAAGAAAATCGGCGTTTTTCCAAGTAGTGCTGCAAGGGATTGGCTAAGGTGTTTTGCGAACAGACTGGATGTAAAACCCAACAGCATAGTAGAAATCTCACATGTAAGTGAATTCGGAACAAAAATGTTTCATAATGTTCCTCTATTTGTGTGTTATGAGTACAACCAAGCAATAGAAATATTATGCCGCAAAGATGCCGATGACCGCTTCTGCAAGATATTGGTACGAGAAAAGCAGGATTCAGATGAACAGAACGAGTTTGAGTCAATAAACCTTTGTTCAACGAAGAAAATCGATTATTCAAAAATGCTTGGCGTGGCTTTTATTGCAAATTGCATGAAACTTAATAACCCTAAATTTAAGACATCTCTCGCTAATCTGTTTAAAGCCATCGAAAGTAGTTGCGCAGAAATATTGAATAAATTGAATGTGGACGACGATGACTTAGAATATGAAATCCAAAAAATAGTAAAAACTGTAAAAATGGTTAAGGGGGATGATTGGACCTACGTTCCAGCAGATTCACATACCCTTTTGAAAAGAGTAAGGCTACTTAGAGACGTTTATTGGAGAATATCTCTATCGAAAGGAAACAGCTTTTATGGGTGGCGGCATGCTTTCAAATATTGCAATTATTCGGAAAGCCATGCAAGATTAGCTACATGGCCACAGACTGGACCTTATTACAGATGTTAAAACTCAAAAGAGGGATTGATTATAAGGTTTTAAATTTTTTTGGGGGTGAAAAACCCCCCTTCGGACTTATAGTGCTTCCTCATAAGGACGATTACTTGGTTTATTCAGCGACCGCAAAAAAATTCGCTAGAATACCAAACGCAAATATGGACTTTGACGTGGCTAAAGCAAAACTCGAAAAAGAAGGCTTTTTCGAGAATCCTGTAAAGCAACCTGACCGCACAGTAAGAGTCACACTCATAGTTACAACAGATTGCAACTTGAGATGTAAATACTGCTACGCAAACGCAGGCGAGCGTCCTGAATACATGCCTGTGTGGTTAGCCCACAAAGCAATTGAATATGCAGTATCTTCAGATGCTGATGAATTATTCATATCATTTTTCGGGGGAGAACCAACTCTCAATTTTGAAGTGATTAAAGATGTTATCCAAGACATTGAGTCTAAAAATATCCCGTTCAAACCGATAATATCTACAAATGGTATAATTGGAGATGATGTTTTGCGGTTTCTCATAGACAAGAAATTTATCGTTAAGCTCTCGCTCGATGGCCCCCCCGATATACAAAACAAGTACAGAGTTTTCGCCGACGGCCGGTATAGTTCCAAAATTGTTGAATCAACAATTAAGACCCTTGTACGCAAAGAAACACAGTTGCGAGTTAGAGTAACTCTGACTATGGAGACACTTGCCAGAGTGGAAGAAATCATAAATTACCTTGCTTCTCTGGGGGTAAATATTGTACATATGGAACTGGTCGCACCGAGAGGACGGGCCGAAGCAAAGAATTTTGAACAGCCCACGCCTGACGAATATGTCGAAGCAATAATGGCTGCAATTAGTCGCTGCAGGGAAAAAGGGATTCAGTTCATTACTTCTTCTCTTCTTCGCCTTTTTGCACCAGCAACTCACTATTGCACATCCTTAGCAGGGCGAAAACTTGTATTTACACCGGATGGACTCATCACATCTTGCTTGGAATCGCAAAATTGCCTCACTGCACCGACGGAATTTACTCTTGGTCGGTATGTAACTGAAAAAGGTATTTTTGAATATGACCGGTCACGAACCGTTCCAGATATCAGGAAGATAATGCAGAAATGCGAAAAATGTCCTTTAATAGCCATTTGCTGTGGTGGTTGTCCAATTCGCAACTTTAGCGTTACAGGGAAAATATCTGAGGTTGATAGTTGGCAGTGCGAAGTCAGAAAAAAATTGATTTCCAAAATTCTTATACAGATGTATAATGAAAGCCAACAATTGAAAAATAAGGATATGTTAAGTTATAGTAAGGAAAAAGAGTATGGATAATGTGCAAATTTCAACATCCGTTGGCGAAGATAAAGAAGCTAAAAGCATAGAGGTTGTACCATTACGTGGAAATCTTGCTCAACTCTTGGGAAGTGAAGTGGCAGCCTTTTATGAAAAAGCCGGCTTGTGTTGTGATGATTAGAGGTCGTCAGGAAATTTCCCCTGTCGAATAGCAGTGATGCCTCATCGGCATGGAACAAAATCTCATCCAGTCAATTCAAAACAATCTGCAATGCCACATGGTTGATGCACGAGAATTAACTGTAATGCGTATTATATCGAGATAATCCCATATAAATTCAAATGAAACTCGACGAAAACAATCCTGTGATCAGCGACAATTATTCTTACCTTCCGGCGACAGTTAAAAGTTCCGGATGAATTAAAGTTGGAATATGCTATCTGAAACTCATTAAGTCAGGAGATTTCAGATGGTTAAAGACAAACAGGTAAGGAGATTGTTCGCTATGAAAAACAAATGCAAGACCTTATATCAGCTTGCAGACAAGGCTGGTATAAGCACTAAAACCGCCCGCAAGTATTTAAAAACGGGCGTGCTGCCCAGCCAATGCCAAGCTATCCACGACTGGCCCACCCATCCGGATGCCTTTGCAGGGGATTGGCCATGGGTTGAAGAATTCCTCAAAAACAACTCCGGTCTTGAATCTAAATCGCTTTTTGAGGCTCTGCAGCGTGAATATCCCGGTAAATACCAGGACAGCGAATTAAGAACCTTCCAGAGACGAGTAAAACAATGGAAAGCCTTGTCCGGTCCGGCTCAGGAAGTGTTTTTTCCACAAATCTATAAACCCGGCCAATGGTGCGAATCAGACTTTACCAGGATGAATAAGCTGGGTATCACCATTTGCGGCATACCTTTTATTCACATGCTGTACCATTTTGTATTGTGTTTGTCGAACTGGGAAACCGTCACGGTATGTTTTTCAGAAAGCTATGAAAGTTTAAGTGCCGGTATTCAAAATGCCCTCTGGAAGTTAGGCGGCATACCACGCTATCATAGGACTGATAATTTAACCTGTGCGGTTAACAAGGTAGGCAATCCTGAGGAATTCACGGCTAACTATCAGGGTCTTGCGAATCATTATGGTTTCCAAAGCTGTAAAATCCAGCCTCACTGTCCGAATGAAAACGGCGATATAGAGCAGCGTCATCACAGGTTAAAGAGAGCTGTTGAACAGGCGTTAATCCTTAGAGGAAGCAGAGATTTTAACAGCAGGAAAGATTATGAAATGTTTCTTGAAAAGCTGCTCAACCAACTCAATACCGGCCGCACAAAACTCTTGGCCGAAGAGTTAAAGGTTCTGCGGCAATTGCCAACCCGCAGGCATGAAGATTTCACCAGGGATAAATGCAGGGTAAGTCGTGGCTGCACGGTCCGAGTTCTTAAGAACAGCTATTCTGTTCACAGCAGGCTTAGGGGAGAAAATGTTGACGTTCGAATATATGCCGAACATATCGAAGTCTGGTATGCTCAAAGAAGAATTGAAGTATTGCCCAGATTACACGGTGAAAACGGTCATTACATCAATTACCGCCACGTTATAGATACCCTTGTTCGCAAACCCGGGGCGTTTGAGAACTATTGCTATAAAGATGATATGTTTCCCACAAGTCAGTTCAGGATCGCATATGATCTCCTGCGTGATCAACATGGGATGAAGCAGGGTAATAAGCAGTATCTGAAAATTCTTGAATTAGCTGCCAACGAAAGCCAGACATCTGTCAATGAAGCTTTGCGGTTCCTGATCAACCATGCAGATGCGATTGATTTTGATATGGTAGAACAAATAGTCAAATCCGAACAACAGCCGCCGGATGTCACTGACGTTTGTGTTGGCGATATTGATCTGAACAGTTATGACTGTCTACTTGAATCGGCGGAGGCACTACTGGTATGAGTAAAAATGATCTGGATAATCAGCTTGTAAACCTTCTCAAAGAACTTCACCTGCCGATGTTCCGTGAATATTACGCCGAGTTCGCTCAGAAGGCTATCGCCGAAGATATGGGTTATTCACAATATCTATTGGAATTGGCTCAGCGTGAGTGTGATGTTCGCAGAGCCAATAAAATCGCAAGGCTGGTAAAAGCCTCAAAGCTTCCTATGGAAAAGACCATGGCAAACTTTGATTTTAAACGTATGCCGTTGAAGATACGTCAGCAGGTCAAAATTCTTTTGGAAGGTTCATTTGTTGACAGAACAGAGAATATTCTTGCATTTGGCAAACCCGGCAGCGGTAAGACACATTTACTGTGTGGTATCTGTCATGAACTTGCCCGGCAGGGAAAAAAGGTTTACTTTACTACGTGTGATATGATGTTGCAGGAGTTATTACGAGCCAAGCAGGAGTTGAAGCTGGACAAATGGCTCAAGAAGCTGTCACAGTACGAGGCATTGATGATAGATGACTTCGGCTATGTCAAACAGAACCGCGAGGAGATGGAGGTGCTGTTTACCTTATTAGCTCATTGTTATGAACGTGGCAGCGTGTTGATTACCAGCAATCTGCCGTTCAGTAAATGGGAAGTCATCTTTAAGGATCCGATGACCACTGCAGCAGCGATTGACCGGCTGGTACATCATAGTGTGATCCTTGAATTGAATGTACCGAGCTACCGAGCTGAGGAAGCTCAGAGACGGAAAAATAAGGACACGTAATGTCCGAAATTTTGCCCCCCATGGGGGGCACCTCCTAAAGGCTATAAGCTAAGGTAAGTGTTATGAAGTAACGGTAAAAATAACTGTCGTTGAAGGGAAATTATAATTGACGCCGGACAACTTCCTTTCTCAATCCATAATCCGATAGAATTATACCACAACTTACACCTTATATACTGGTCCGATTTTTGGGGAGTATTATACTTTGGTTCAAAATAGCTGATTTTTGAATAAAACCGAAGTTTTTTACTTTGTTGCTGCACTTGATGCTTATTTTCAATCGAATAAACAAGGGCTTATCCAAAGTTCAGGTTCTCAGGTATAAAGTTAACTGACGGCACCGTAACCGCTATGAAAATTGATTTTGGCGGCTTCGATTATAATATTTACGAATCGGGCGTTCACGATAACGGCAACTTCACCGGCACACACATAACAGAGACGCTCTATGAAGGCAACCGCCGCAAGAGCGTAACTGACGCAAGCGGCAATACGACAAGTTTCGATTACGATGCCCTTGGCAGGATTGTAAAAATTACTTATCCTGAAACTACACAAAATTCTGAGACTTATGTATATGTTGAATATGACGGGTTAGGACGCAAGGCTTGGGAATCAAAACAGACAACAAAGACTTATGCGCAGCTAACAGCGGAGGACTTAAAAGAATATGAATACGATGCCTCCGGCAGGCTTACCGCGGTGATTTTGCCTCAAACTGCTGCGATGGAAAGCCCAGTTCACGACGACACGACGCTTACTAATGCAAGTCCGATATATGAATATGTTTATGACAATTTTGGCAACCTTACCGAAAGCAGGGACAACATCTATGAACTGGGCGGGAATATAATTGATACTTACGCCCGTACTACGGCCTTTACATATAATGAATTGCACCAGCAGACCTCCCGCGAATTGCCTGACACCAAGACCGAACACAAGGAATATGACAATTTCGGCAGAATTGTCAGGGCAACTGATTTTGAAAAGCAGGACACGAAATTTGAATACAACGCCAAAGGGCAGTTGCATTACAAGAAGCTGTATGCGTTTGTCGATGTCTCGCCTCAGGACGGACAGAATGATATTTATCCTGGTAGCCCGACAGAAACTATCGAATATACTTATGATGACCTTGGTCGGCGAAAAGAGATTATCGAGACTCGCGGGACTACGACCTTTGAGTACGATTCAGAAGGCAGGACGATAGTTGTTTCTTCGCCGGAAGGATTTGCGAGATATATTTTTGATGAGATTACCGGTAGAAAGGCAGAGACACGGTCTTATGCAACAACGGCTAATCTGCAAACTGATGTATTGGCTCTAAGTAACAACGATATAACCAGAGTACAATATACTTACGACGAAATGGGCAGGCTGTATGAGACAAAGACAATCAAGCGTGACGGCAGCACTTTAACCATGCCGGAGGTAACGACGAACGCTTACGATGCGGTGGGTAATCGTGATAATACAGTTCTTGCCAACAGCGTTACAGCGGATTATACTTATGATAATTGTAACCGCTTGACGAATATTGTACATAGCGGTTCATTGTCTTCGTTTGGATATACATTGTACGATAATGGTATGAGACATACAGTAAGTGAGACATTAAAGACTTCCAGCAGCACGAGTGAGACGCACAGTATCACCTACACTTATGATAATCTAAACAGGCTTACCCATGAATCCGCAACGTGCAGCAGTCCATCGGGCAGTTACAGCGAGGAATATACTTATGACGTCGTTGGCAACAGGACGTACAGAGAGGTTATCGCCAACGGCCAGACTTTAACGACTGATTATCAATATTATACGGATGGTCGCGACAAACTCGAAAAGGAAATCCACACGGAACCTTCAGCTATGCTGCCTTATAATAACAAACCCGTCTATGCTTATGCCAGCAATGGGCAGATTACGCATTATCAAATGTTAGGCCAGTCAGCTGATATAGGCAGTTTCAAGGCCTTCCTGATGGGATTGCCTTCAATATGGTCGCAATATCTGTTCAGGGCAATGATGTTGCTGTTGCCGATAGCGTTTTTCCTGCCTTCGCTGCTGTCATTGCGAGGCAAAAGGCCGAAGCAATCTCGAAGGTCAATACTCTGGCGGCAGTGTGTGTGCGTATTGCTTGCTTACATGATGCTGATATGTCCATGCTTTGAGAATATCGCGGAGGCTTCATCGCAGTATAGCCAGATTGCCAGAGGCAACTGGGGTACGGGCAATAGAACCATCGAATATACTTATGATGATAATGGTTCTTGTGTCCGAAAACTCACAAAGCAGACAACCAGCCCATATACGATTTATGAGGATGTTGTTTATGAGTATAATCTCCAAAATAAGCTCTATAAGGTTACTACCGACAATCAGCAGGGAACAACTGTTGCTGTCGTGGAATACACCTATAATGACGAAGGAATCCGCGTAAAGGCCATCAGCTATGATATGCCTCGCGGCGGCGGAACGCACACTAACGAAAAGACGACTACTTTCCTTATCGATGCATATAATCACACTGGTTATGCACAAGCCTTAGAGGAAAGTGACGGAACTAATCGAACCACATACACTATTGGTGATGATGTAATTAGTCAGTATAACGGCACATCCGTTGGACACTTCTTGTGTGACGGTCTTGGGTCAGTCAGACAATTGACTAACTCCAACGGTAACTTGATTACGGATCAGACTTTCAATTACGATAGTTATGGCGTGCTGGTCGGTTACAATGGTACGCCGCAGTCAAATTTACGTTATACCGGCGAGTATTATGATACTTCACTGAAACAATACAACCTCCGTACGCGTTATTATGATCCTCTTAATGGTCGCTTCAACCAAATGGACTCCTACGCAGGTAACAATGAGGATCCACAGTCACTTCATAAATACTTGTATTGCCATGCGAATCCTGTGAACGTCATTGATCCGAGTGGAAAAGATGGAGAGCTAGTCGGTACACTTACAGTTACTGATGTCATCTGCGAGATGATAGCACATGCCATGCCTTATATCGTAACAACTTTAGTTGTTGCTACGGTTGCAACTATACTCTATATGGTTTATGATATGTCTCGCGATTATCTTGCTGCTGGCTACGCATCTGTGGCTACGTTGCTCACTAGTAACGCGCAGGCTGTAGCGAAAGCTATTAAGGATGTGGCTGAGAAGATTGGAAAGAAGGTTAAAGACCTTTCAAAAATGAAGCTGTTCCCCATTATTAAAAGGTTTACTCCAGATATTTTTAAGTTTGATGTCTGGGCATTGAGTTCACATCCACAATGGTTTATGCTTACATACAATGGTGCTGGCGATCCACAAACGGGCCTCAATCGTGCATATATTACTGGGACATATGGATGGATGATGGCGGCGGCGCCTCCAGGTTATCAACTCGATGAGTTCCCATACGCATGCACGAGACAAGGCGGTCCAGGTGCATGGGCACGCCCGGTACCTGCATGGGAAAACGCCCTACAGGGGGGACTTCTTGGAGCATTTACAAGATGGACGCTGAAAGGAACACCACAGCCGTTCATTGTAGTTCCAATACCCTTATGATAGTCGGGAAAAAAATGCGAGATATTGATATGATTGAATTTGTTGAATACAGTGATGACAAAATAAATATCAAATTACCGAAGCAATTGCGGCAGCAGCGTTCCCAGCGATTGTTCCGAGGGAATCTCGTGCGTGGGAAACCTGAGTCTAATCTGATGGTTGCCATAAGCCTCGATCTTAATGCATCAGGGGTTAAGGCAGTTAGGGATGTGTTCCTTGGTGCTCGGATAAATAGGCCGGAGACTTTACCCAAAGGATATAAAGTTGAGAGATCGGGAAAATGTTGCTTTGGTGAGGGATGCCTGGAATTGTTTACATCGTCGGAGATATTTGACAAAGGATATACCCTTTACACATGGCAAGTTCTATACCGCCTACAAGGTTCTTATGTAGAGTTGTCCATTATGGGCGGCGGCTCCCGTGAGAGTTTCGAAAGCATGGCGGAGGAAATCATCACAAGCTTAAAATTAATGCCACCATCACAATCAAAAAAAACTTCGAGTGTTTCGACTGGTTCCAAGATAAAAAATATTAAACATGGTGGTCTCAACGTAAAAGAAAAAACTCGTCTTACAAATGCATTAAAATCGTTTCCTGAGGACTTAAGATATCTTCAAGAGCCGATTTTGGCCATTGCCGACGAAGACCAAGATTTGCTTGGTTGCGGTGAAGTCGATACGACGTTATTAGTCAAAGCCATAGAGCAGCAAGCTGTTTCACAACACAGTGGTTTTGCCACAAAACAATCTAAAAAACTTGAGAAATGGTTGAAGACTAACACATCTAAAAAGGATACATGGGCAGGACCAGCTTGGTTTGCGATGGCTTTCCTAATGGGCTACGACCTGTTTTACAATAAACAACAAATGTAGTAACAGTTCTTGCCAACGGCATAACAGCGGATTATACTTATGACAGTTGCAACCGCTTGACTAATCTTGTCCATAGCGGTTCGCTGTCTTCATTTGAATATACTTTGAATCCGGACGGTATGAGACATACGATAAGTGAGACATTAAAGACTTCCAGCAGCACGAGCGAGACACACAATATCACCTATACTTACGACAATCTAAACAGGCTTACCAACGAATCCGCAACGTGCAGCAGTCCATCGGGCAGTTACAGCGAGGAATATACCTTTGATGTTGTCGGCAACAGGACTAAACGTGTCATCTCTGCTAATGGGCAATGTATGCGGACGGATTACGTATATAATAATCGCGACCAGTTGACAAGCGAGGTTCACGATGGGCCAGTCTGGGCAATGCTGGTCAATGACAGGCCGGTGTATGCTTATGCAAACGGTAATGGCGGATTTACATACAGGGGAGCCGATGGAAATATCGGAACGTTTAAAGCTTTCATATTGGGCTTACCGATAAAATATGATAGAATAGTAAATCTGGCGGCGATGCTGTCAGTATTAATAATTTTCCTTGCTCCTGTCTTGTTGCCTATGATAAGAAAAATTACAAAGCTGCCTGCCAAAAAATCGGTTATTCGTTTAAGTCTGTTCCACCGATGTGTTTCGGTATTCCTCGCATACCTTATGCTTTTGACTCCTTATGGTTTTGAGAATATAAAGCCTTTTGTAAAATTCATAAATATTTGTTAAATAACGACTTATGTCATTATTTTTCTTGCAATCTCCTCCATTTTGGATATTATGTAAGCGTTGTCAGTAAAAGGACTTACAACCAAAATAAAGGAGATTTTTTTATGTACCACGTTCAAACGTCACTATTTTATGACCTCCAGGAGCTTGTCAGAAATTCATCGCTGCTGCGAAAGTACTTCTATCTCTTTCAGGCTCTCGATATTTCCATTCTGCCCGACAGAAACTTCGGTGTCGGCAGAACAGGTCACTCACGACATGCCATCCTGAGAGGCACTCATCGTCAAACATCTTCAGCAAATAAAATCTGTCCCTGAGCTTATCGAATATCTTCAAGCCAATCCGCCTCTGCTGGAACTGTGCGGCTTTACGCTCGGGAATATGCCGGACGAATCCCAATTCTATCGTTTCTTGGCAGATACCGATAACTCTGTTCTCAAAGAAATTCATTACCGTCTAAATCAGCGGCTTATCGAACAGGGATTAGTCAGCCTTGATACCTTGATCATTGACTCCAAACCTGTTATGGCTGCCACAAAAGAAAATAATCTCAAAAATCCCGCCCGAAACACCACCGATAAAACCAAGACGCCCACTCGAAATCCTGCTGCAACATTGAGCTATTATTCTTGTCAGGTCCTCAACGGCAAAAAGGAAAACATGCTGTTCTTCTGGGGATACAGGACACATGTCATAATCTCAAAACAAGGAATATCGCTTGTTGAAATAACTCTGCCAAACAACACCACAGACCAGCAGGTTGCCTTCAAGCTGCTTAAAGAACTCAAACGCAGATACAGGGTCAGAAAAGGCTTTCTGTTTCTTGCGGATAAGGCCTACGATGTCAGAGACCTGTACACCTTTATAGTTGGAAAGATGAAGGGAAACCCATATATCCCAATCAACCCAAGAAATCAGAAAGATGACAAGACTTTTGGCCCTCACGGCTGTCCCATCTGTGATGCTGGTCTTGAAATGAGGTCGACCGGAAGATGGACCGAGGGCAATCGTGAACGCATCAAGTTTCGCTGCCCCTTAAAGGTCAGCAAAAAGACTGCTGAAAAACTTAGTAACACCTGTCCGGTAAACCTTCCATCCTTCAATACCGGCAAATGCTACGGCTGTACCAAGTACATTGATATCACTGAAGATGCACGTTCGCGTGTCCCAAGGGATTCAAGGGAATTTAAGGAAACTTTCAAGCAAAGAGAATCAGTTGAGCAATACTTTGCTCGGTTAGGAGACCGTGAAGCTGAACAGACTACGCACTATTCATTGAAAACCGTGCGTAATCAGATGACAATCGCTCATCTGACGGCAAGTCTTATCGGCGTTGCCGCTGCTATATTGCTTAAACAGCCCGGGAAAATGCGTTGCCATAAAACATTCGCACAAATACCAAACCGACGCAAGGCCGGCTGATGTCTCAGTTGACGTTGAACGATTAACTTTTCAAAGAGCTAAGACAGAACTCTCGGGGATACTCTGTCTCTAAACAGGCCTTCTGGCCTTAAAAAAACCAAAATTCACACTCATGCTGCAATAATCCATCAGTTCCACTGCCATTGCGTTGTTTATCCGTTCCGACCTCTGCTAAAAATCATTCATTTTGCAGAAGTCTTTTTTGAGAATATAGCCAATGGTGCGACTCTTTACAGCCAGCTTGATAGCCGCCACTGGAGCGAAGGCGACACAACGATAAATTACCAGTATAACGACAACGGCTCACTAATAAACAAGGTTACAGAAACAACGTCAACGCCTCATACGACAATTGAGACTGTCGCTTATGAATATAATTTACAAAACCATCTGGCCAAAGTAACGACAACACCTTATGTGAGCGGCGTGGCACAAACAGCAAGCGTTACCACATATAAGTATGACCCGGATGGTAATCGAGTATCGAAAAATGTTGATGGTACTACCACAAGATACCTTGTCGATAGTTACAATCCTACCGGCTATGCACAGGTTTTTACGGAAACCACTGGCTCGAATGTAAAGTGCTATATCATCGGAGATGATGTTTTGGCGCAAGCAACCAACACAGACAATCCACAATACTTGCTCTATGACGGACATGGTTCAACTAGACAACTTATGGCATCTAATGTAAATACTGTCAACGATAGCTTCTCTTACGATGCTTATGGCATAATGCTCGGTGGTAATCCGCACACTCCCGCAGCTACCAATTTACTCTACACAGGTGAACAGTGGGATACTTCCGCACAGATGTATTACAATCGTGCAAGATACTATAATCCGTCTAACGGATTGTTTAATCAGGTTGACCCGTATTCAGGAAGCAGGCAGGATCCTCAATCTCTCCATAAATATCTATATTCTCATGCAAACCCCATAAACAATATTGATCCCAGCGGAATGATGGACTTTAGTCTTACAGGAATGCTGCAAGTAGCAGCTATTACAGGCCTGATTTCAGCCAATGTAGCAGGCTGGTCTGTTGCTCTAAAGGGTGGCACAACACAACAGGTGCTTTCTGCTGTTACTAAATGGTTTTGGATAGGATTTGTCGCTGGTGGTGCTGGCTATGGAGGTGCTTGGGCGATAAATTCTCTTTGGCTTTATCTTACAGGTGGCGGTGTTATCACTGCTCAACAAGCTGCGCAGGAAGGCTTCAGAACTCCTCAAGATTTGGTTAATTACTGGCGAGGTCTCGGTGCAAATGGACAGATTCATCATTTTGTACAGCAAACACAGGCAAATATTGCTAAATTTGGCTCGGAAGCCATTCACTCTAAGCTTAATTCTATCCCAGTGCCTCCTTCTTGGCACCTAAAGATTATTCATTCATTTACGCAGAGCGCACCTGAAACGGTAAAACTAAATCCAGCGGAATATGGCAATGTGAGCCACATGTATGAATATATCCAAGGATTATCTTGGGAGATGCAATACAAATGGGGAGTAGCTATGTATAATTATGTGGTACAGAATGGGACATTAGATGGTTTCAATAAAGTAGCTAATAAATTACGATAACAACAAAATACTTAAAAACTAAAAAGGTGTTTTTAAATGGCGATAGAATACTTTTGGTACAGCCCTGTAATAAAGAAGCGAGGAGGGAACCATCTTGGAAGTGCTGAGATGATAAAGAAAATGCCGGCAAATATCAAAGGACAGCTTCTGCAACATCCTGCAGGTGGTCAGGACTGCATTTTAGCTGAAACCAAAAAATCAGACCTTGTAACTTTTCTTGATAACTTTTTGAAAATCGAGAAAAATGAATTTGGCAGAACTCGACATATTGAGATTGATGAAGATGAAATTGGTAACTACGACTATTACTATATTAGGTTGAGGGTTTTAAACTGGGGCGAACATATTACTTACGAATTTAATCGCCCGACATGTAAAACAGATGCTTGTCCTTATGGTGCACAGATAACTACACCAACCAGAATTAAATCAGAAAAGATACGAAGTTTGGGCTTGGCTAAAATTTACGATATTTGGAATTTTGGTACGAGATTCGTAATATCTGAAAAGCTGAAAGAGATATTTGATTCAAATGGAATTACAGGATTAAAATATGAACCGTGTTTAATAGAGTATAAAAAAGATAAAAAAACAGAAGCAAAAATATTCGAGGATCGATTCTATGTTGCTACCATTGTCCCTGCTATGTCACAAAGAGCCGATAGAATTTTTTTATATAGTTGGTGTAAAAAACATTCAACCATTATCAGTTATGATGCTTGCAACTTAACTTATGTGCGAGACAATATGATTGAGGGCGATTTTCAAATAGTCGACAGGATTATTGTCAAGGGAAAAGAATATTACTATATATTGCCTTTCTGGTTTGTTTCCCGAAAAGTGCTTAATATTCTTTTAGAGAATAAAATTGCTGATATGAGACCGATAGGTCTTTATTTAAAAAAGAGTTTTATGCCAGTTCCTTTTGATTGATTATGATTTTCTCTCTCGAAAATTAAATTCAGCAAAGAGAAGTGTGGAAATTGTCAAGTTATTTGAAAATTGAATAAAAAAATTCGGCGGTTTATACGCATTACTTACATTATGATGAAAACGGTCGTCAGGATTATTCCTGGTACGTATATGAAGACACTGTGAACGGAAATAAATATGTCTTTACAGTAAATACGTTCGATTCGCAGGGCAGAGTTATCGAAACAAGCCGAATAGTGGATAATGACTCCGACCCGTTCGACGATACGCCGATAAGCGATACAGTTCTTAGTCAGACACATTATGATTCCATCGGCAAGGTGGATTATAGTATTGATGAATATGACAATCTGACCAAATACGAATACGACCAGACGGGCAATGCCGTGGAGGTGCGAACTTATAATGTCAATGGCGTCAGTGCGGAAAACCTGCCGGCTTATATCAATGATTCGGCCAATGTCTTGACCACCAGCCGCACGCTTTACGATGCCGAAGTTAAAAAACTGCGGGCGGGACAAATTCTCTTGAAATAACATCGCAGGTTTTGTAGATTATACGCAATTCGCTGAAAAGCGTTGTCGGCGGCGTAGCTCAGTTGGTTAGAGCATGGGATTCATAAGCCCAGGGTCAGTGGTTCGAATCCACTCGCCGCTAATGACTATTATTCCGCCCCCATCGTCTAGCGGCCTAGGACGCCGGGTTCTCAACCCGGCAACAGGGGTTCGATTCCCCTTGGGGGTATTTGAATTTGAGTGAGGTGCTAAAATGACGGACACTTGGCCAGAGGTTATAATACCTGATATGCTGCATTTCAACGAAAAAGGTTGCGCTATTTGGGCTTCAGCTATGAAACCAACAATTGGAAAGCTTATGAGTGGAAAAAAATAATTCTCTTTTTTGTTTGTAATATTGCATACTCACCAGGTAGGACTGTCTTGTATAAATAAAGTGTAACAAAAGATTTCGTGTTCAACTTATTCTGATAATCATAACAGGAAGAGATTAATTAAGGAATGTAAAAATGCTCATGAAAAGTCTTGTTTTTGTATACTTGTCAATTTCTTCTATTGCGTTTGGGGCAATTGATAAACCTGTGGATGTAAATCTCAGTGACATACCAAAAGGTAGAATTATTGAAGGTTCATTTGAAAATAGCAAGATATTTTCAGGAACGACACGAAAGTACTGGGTTTATGTGCCTCAACAGTACAATCCTGACAAACCTGCCTGTGTGTATATCGGTCAGGATGGTTTCCGGCCAGAATTTACAAATGCTTTGGATAAAATGATTTTCAGCGGTAAGGTTCCGATAATGGTTGGTGTTTTTATTCAGCCCGGTGTCTTGAAATCTACATGCAAAGAAGCATCGAATCGTATCAATCGCTGTTTTGAATATGATAGTTTGGGTGATAGTTATGCACGTTTTCTTCTGGACGAAATTCTCCCGTATATTTCAAAAACATACAATCTGAATCTTTCAACAGATGGAAATAATCGTTGTATTGGTGGGTCTTCCAGCGGAGGTATCTGTGCTTTTAACGCAGCATGGGAGAGACCGGATGCCTTTCGTCGTGTGTATTGTATCAGTGGCAGTTTTGTCGCTTTTCGTGGTGGTAACATATTTCCTGTGCTTGTCCGGAAGTGTGAGCCTAAACCGTTGAGAGTTTTCATGCATGTAGGTACTAACGATATGGTAAATAATGGCGGCAACTGGTGGCTTGCCAGCCAGGAAATAGAAATGTCTTTGAAATATGCTGGTTACGATTATCAGTTTCGTTATAGCGATGGCAAACACTGCGACAAATACACTGATATTTTCCCGGAAGCTATGGAATGGTTATGGAGAGGTTGGCCTGCACCTGTGAAGGCAGGGGTTGGTTCACCGCGGATACAGGATATTCTGATTGAAAATGTGAACTGGCAAATAGTTGGGCAAAATTATTCCAATATTACCGGTATTACAGTGAACCGCCGAGGCGAAATATTTTTTTGTGAGCCATTAGCTAATAAAATATACCGTATCGGAACGGATGGCCGGATATATGATTTTTCAAGTGATGCGCAACATATCTCTGGTCTGTCAACCGACGCAAATGGCTGTTTGTATGGTATATCGGAACAAACCGGAAATTTTATCATGTTCGATGCAAACGGTTGTGCCCAAAAAATAGTTACCGGCCTCCATGGTCATGCAATTACTACTTTACGCAATGGTGGTTTCTATGTTACTGCCGGACCGTATGATTCTGTTGAAAGTAAGATATGGCATGTTAGTCCTGAAGGTGAAAAAAAAATTGTCGACAAAGGTCTGCGGAGTGCTACTGGTGTGGCAGTTTCTCCTGACGGATGGTTGCTGTATGTAGCGGATGGGCGTTCACATTGGGTGTACAGTTATCAGATTAATAGTGACGGCTCGCTTACCAACCGTGAACCTTTCTATTGGTTGCATGTTCCCGATAATGCCGATGATAGCGGTGCTGATGGAGTTATAGTTGACCAGAGGGGTGTTCTATATGCGGCTACTCGTATGGGTATCCAGACCTCGGACTGGCAAGGGCATAACCAATGTATTTTGCCTGTGCCAGGGGGCAGGGTATCCGTAATTGCTTTAGGCGGGACTGATTTTGATATGCTCTACGCTGTTTGTGGAGACAAAATATTTGTCCGTAAAGTTAAGGTGCATGGCTCGCATGTTTTTCTTCCTCCAACTATACCTGCTGGAGTGAAGTTATAACCAGTACATTCAAAAACTGAGGTGCTAAACAGATGACGGACACTGGTTGAGAGTAACTGGATAAGTGGATACAATAGTTCGATAATCGTCCACCCAGCCGTACTGTGCAAAAAAGGATTTTACAATCATAATGCTTTAATATAAATAGATGTAAGAATGAGTATAAAAGCGTCTGGGAACAGCAGATTTCTGTTAGCGGGAGCAGTGGTTATCGTAGCTGCCTGCTTTTTATCTTATATGCCTGTGATGCGTGCGGGGTTCATCTGGGATGACAACCGCTATGTTACTGAAAATGAACTTTTGCATGCACCGGACGGGCTTTGCCGGATATGGTTTAGCACTGATTCTCCATCGCAGTATTTTCCTTTGACCTACACGAGCTTTCGTGCGGAATACGGGCTGTGGAAGCTTAATCCGACAGGCTATCACGTTACAAATATAATATTTCACGCGGCTAACGCATTGCTTTTGTGGTTTTTATTGCGGCGATTAATGATACCCGGAGCTTGGTTTGCGGCGGCTATTTTCGCCCTGCACCCTGTGAATGTAGAATCTGTGGCGTGGATAACTGAGCGCAAAAATGTGCTGATGGTTTTTTTAGCATTGCTGTCGCTTATTTCGTGGGTCAATTTTGCGGAACGTTCGCATAATTTGCGAAGTTGTCGGCATTTTTATATTTTGTCTGTGTTGTTTTATGTCCTTGCTCTTGCGGCCAAAAGTACGGCCTGCACATTGCCTGTTGCGCTTGTTCTGGTATTGTGGCTGAAAAACATACCGGTCAATTGGAAACGATGGCTGCAGGTTATACCTTATCTTTTACTTGGCCTGGCGTCGGGACTTCTGGCGATATGGTGGGAAAATCATCACCAGGGGACGAAGTCTGTCGGGCTTGATTTTAGTCTTGCTGAGCGATGTTTAATTGCTGGCCATGCCTTGTGTTTTTATGTAGGCAAACTTTTTTGGCCTGCCGAACTGACTTTCAGTTATCCTCAGTGGAAGATTGATTCTGCAGCGGCTGCACAATATCTATGGCCTGCTTTGTGTTTTGCCGGAGCGTTAGCTTTATGGTATTGGAGAAAGAAAATCAGCAAAGGCGCAATTGCCGGCGTTGTTTTTTTTGCGGTCACACTGTTACCTGTGCTGGGATTTATCTCGCTTTATACTTTTCTTTATACGTATGTTGCCGACCATTATCAATATTTTGCCGACATCGGGATAATATCTGTCTTTGCAGGGGTCTGTTATCGTGCGGCGATTAGACTCAATAAACAGGGCAAACTGGCAGCGGCCATGATTGCCGTGGCGATTCTGATTACATTAGGTACGCTGACATATCGTCAATGTTTTATCTACAAGGATACGGAATCTCTTTGGCGTGACACACTTGCCAAGAATCCGGATTCGTGGATGGCATGCAATAATCTCGGCATTGCCTATAACAAGCTCGGACATCATAAGGAAGCGATGGATGCTTTTATACTACTCTTGATTGAAAAATTCCGTATTTTTCAATCAAAAAGCACCTTCTGTCCGATAAACAGCGTATATGAAGGATTATAAGTTGTCAAAAGAAAAAATAGCTGAACTGGAGGCATTGCATCGTTCGTTGCGTGATAAGCGTCAGGCCGACCGGGTCAAAGCGGTCATTGCTTTAGCAAAGGGATGGTCGGCGGCTCAGGTGGCCGAGATACTTCTTTTCGATGAGAAGACATCACGGGGCTATTTCGAGCGGTATCGGCAAGACGGTTTCCAGGCATTGCTGGATGACAACTATCCCGGCGCAGAACCGAAACTCGATGAACATCAAATGAGCGAACTTGAGGCATATCTCGAAGATCATATTTTCCCCGATGCCAAATCGGTTATCGCTCACATTGACAAGCAGTATGTGGTCCATTACTCCGTCAGCGGAGTCACCGATTTGCTGCATCGTCTTGGATTTTCCTACAAGAAGCCGACACATGTTCCCGGTAAACAAGACCCCATCAAGCAACAGGCATTTCTCGAGGAATATGAACAGATCAAGGCAAGCAAAAGTCAAAACGACCCAATTTATTTCGCCGATGCCACCCACCCGCAGCACAACAGCATTCCTTCTTACGGCTGGATTAAGACGGGAAAGGAAAAAGAACTCAAAGCCAACTGTGGCCGCCAGCGATTGAATATCAATGGTGCGATTAACATCGAAACACTGGAGCCAACGACAGGGTTTTATGACACGATCAATGCGAATTCGACCATTGATTTGTTCTCTAAGATCGAAGCAAAACATCCGGAGGCCAAAAGGATTTACATCATTGTTGACAATGCTCGATATTATCGTTCACGTTTGTTAAAAGAGTATACCGAGGGGACGAAAATCAAATTGATCTTTTTGCCGTCATACTCGCCGAATCTGAATCTGATTGAACGGTACTGGAAGTTTTTTAAGAAAAAAGTGCTGAACAATCGCTACTATGAAACGTTTGGTGAATTCAAGCGAGCATGTGAGAGCTTTTTCCGGAAGAGAAAGAAATATTTGCCGGAACTGAGAGCATTACTGACAGAAAACTTTCACATTCAAGCTGCATAAAAACAGGAAAATTCAATCGTAAGCAGTATAAACAGGCTATAAAACTCAAGCCGGACGACTTTTCGTCGTATAATAATCTCGGCAGTATATATGGAAAACTCGGTCGTTACGAAGACGCGAAAGAAGCTTATAGGCAGGCTTTAAAAATAAAGCCGGATTTGGTTGAAACACACTTTAATTTTGGCGCGATTTGTGTTATGCTTGGTGACAGAGATTCAGCTATTGAACGATACAAAATCTTAAAAACTCTGGACACCAAAATGGCGAATAAATTGTTTAAGTTGATAAATGATAAATTCCAGCGGTGATGGATATTTAGTGCAATTAGCTATCGAACAGGCGGCGGCATTGGAAAGCAGGTGTAACTGAACGGACAAGTGGGTGAATTGGGAAAGAAAGCATAAGTTTATCTTAAGGTAAATAAAGAGGCGAAAAATATGAGACAAAATTTTACCAAACTGATAACAGGACTAATTATCATAATTTGTAATATCGTTAACGCTGATGAGGGGATGTGGCTTTACAACGACCCGCCGCGTCAATTGCTTAAAGATAGATACGGATTTGAGCCGACGAATACGTGGCTGGAGCATATTCAAAAATCTTCTGTGCGATTCAACAACGGCGGCTCCGGTTCGTTTGTATCCGCGGACGGCCTGATTATCACCAACCACCATGTGGGAGCGGACGCGTTGCAGAAGTTCAGCGACGCCCAGCATGATTACTATCGAGACGGTTTTCACGCTCGCAATCGAGGCCAGGAGAAGCGATGCCTTGATTTGGAACTGAATGTTCTGATAAGTATTGAGGATGTAACGGCCAGGGTCAACGCGGCGGTGAAAGCCGATATGAACGCAGAGGATGCATTTATAGCCCGCCGTGCTGTAATGGCGGAAATCGAAAAGGAATCACTTGCAAAAACCGGATTGCGCAGCGATGTGGTAACATTGTACGAGGGCGGTCAATATCATTTATACTGCTATAAGAAATACACAGATGTTCGTCTCGTGTTTGCGCCGAACAGCAAATCGCTTTTTTCGGGGGAGACCCGGACAATTTCGAATATCCTCGCTATGACCTTGATATCAGCCTGTTCAGGGCTTATGAAAACAATGAGCCGGCCAAGGTCGGTGATTATCTCAGATGGAGTGTCGGCGGTGTCAAAGATGGGGAACTGGTTTTTGTTTCCGGAAATCCAGGTCATACCAGCAGGCAATTAACGGTGACAGAACTGGAGTATATGCGAGACCAGTATTTCCCTTATACTTTGCAGAGGCTGTATAATCTTGAAGTAACGCTGCTGGCTTACGGTATAAGAAACGACGAAAACGCCCGTCGCGCCAAGGAAATGCTGTTTGGCGTTCAAAACAGCCGCAAGGCGCGTAATGGAATGTTTGCGGGCCTGCTCGACCCTGTGCTTATCAAACAAAAGCAGACAGCCGAACAAAAATTGCGTGCTGAAATGGAAAAAGACCCCAATACAAAAGAGTTATTGTCGTCATTCGACCGTATCGCGGAGGCTCAGCAGGTTATGGGCCGCAACGCGAAAGAATACCGATTGCTTGAAGACGCCCATGGTTTCAACAGTACGCTTTTCGATATTGCCAGGACTATTCTGCGTGCGGTGGAAGAAAAGCCCAAACCCAGCGGGCAGCGTCTCCGTGAATACCGTGATTCGAATCTCGAATCGCTCGAATTTGCACTTTTTTCGGAAGAGCCGATTTATAATGATTTTGAGCAGATAAAGCTGGCCGATTCTTTGACATGGCTGGTTGAGCAAATTGGGTATTCCAACGAGCTGGTACAGAAGGTTCTGGCTGGTAAGTCGCCTCAAGAGCGTGTCGCCGAACTGGTTTCGGGAACGAAGTTAAAAGACGTGGCATTACGCAAGAAACTTTATGCTGGTACCGCAGCCGAGGTAAAAGCGGCAAATGACCCCATGATAGAACTGGCCAGACTAATCGATCCCCAGACGCGTGCCGTGCGAAAAATTGTTGAAACGCAGGATGAGATTAAGCGGCAGGCGCACGCTAAGATTACCTGTGCCAGGTTCGCGGTGGAAAAAACAGGTTTGTATCCTGACGCGACATTCACGTTGCGTTTGGCGTTGGGTACGGTTAAAGGCTATGAGGAAAACGGTCAGTCGATTCCATTTCAAACCGCTATTGCGGGCTTGTACGAGCGGGCGGCCAGCCATCAATACAAACCGCCGTTTAATCTTCCTCAACGCTGGCTCGACTGTAAAGACAAGCTCAATTTGAATACACCGCTTAATTTTGTTTCTACCGCAGATATAATCGGCGGTAATTCGGGCAGCCCGGTTGTAAACCGCAATGGCGAGTTTGTCGGCATAATTTTTGACGGCAATATTCAATCGCTTGTGCTTGACTTTATTTACACAGATGTTATTGCGCGGGCGGTTTCTGTAAATTCTCAAGCGATAGTTGAGGCTTTGCGGAAGGTATATGACGCTGGTGAGCTGGCTGATGAGCTGACAGGGAAAAAATAAAATAGTATGGAACAAATAGATAAAGGACTTGATGAACGCTATATGCGGGCGGCGATAGAGGCGGCTGAGATTGCCCGGGAGAACGGGGATGTGCCGATAGGGGCGGTAATTGTTCATAATGGGCAGATTATAGGCAGGGCGTATAATCAGCGAGAGCAGCTCAATGACCCGACAGCGCACGCGGAGATAATCGCTTTGACGCAGGCCGCAGCGGCATTGGAAAGCTGGCGACTGAACGGCTGTACGATTTATGTTACGCTTGAGCCTTGCCCGATGTGTGCGGGGGCGCTGGTATTGAGCAGGATGGATAGATTAGTTTACGGCTGCGATGACCCCAAGACGGGGGCGTGCAAAAGTTTGTATAATATTGTGCAGGATGAACGTCTGAACCATAGGCTGGAAGTTACATCTGGTGTGCTAATGACACAATGCAGGGAGCAACTCCAAGATTTCTTTGCGCGACGGCGAATCGAAAACAAAAACGGCCAATAAACGGTTATTTGTTGTTGAGCGGAGTTCCAGATTCTTTATGCCGCGTTTGATGCTGTTGTTATGAGCGAAAGCAGCGTTGTTGTTGTCAAATTTAATACGGGACAAACCAAAACTCTTATGATAAAATGCGCTGTCTTTCTGATGCATAATTTAATAAGGAAGCTCGAAAAAAGACATCGGCGGATAAATCGCGGAATAAATTCTACTATTGAAGAAAGTTGACAATAATTTCCTTGTGTGATAGATTAAAACTGATTGATTTCAGCGAAAAAGGATTTACCTATGGATTACGCGATAATAATGGCAGGGGGCGAAGGCAAGCGTCTATGGCCGCTTAGCCGCACCAAACGCCCTAAACAAATGCTCAAACTCCTCGACGGTCAGACTCTCCTGCGTCAGTGCTTTGACCGCTTGTTGCCAATTTTTGATATACGAAATATTATTGTTCTTACAAATGCCGGTTATGCCGGTCTTGTCCGTGAAAATCTGCCTGAACTGCCTATGAACAATATTATTGCCGAACCCGTTGTGCGTGATACTGCTGGAGCTATCAGCCTGGCTGCAACAGTTATTTCAAAATATGACCCGCAGGCCACGATGTCCATTGTCACGGCGGACCAGCTTATAGAACCAGCCGATGCGCTCCAGGCCGCCTTTAAAGACGCCGCAACCTTCGTGAACAAAAATCCTGATTACCTGCTGACTTTTGGGATTATGCCGACCTTCGCCAGTACACAGCTTGGTTATATAAAATGTGGTTCTGCCATAAAATGTTCCAACTGCAAAAATAAAATTTATTCCGTTGAGGCCTTTAAGGAAAAACCGGATGTATCCACGGCGCAAAAATATATCGATTCAGGCGAATATCTCTGGAATTCCGGTTTGTTTGTCTGGAAGGCAAAGACCATTCTTGCTTATATCGAAAAATTTCTACCTGAAGCAGTTGAACCGCTCAATAAAATAAAATTCGCATGGGATAGTCCCAACCAGCAGGCGACGCTCCAGGAATGGTTTCCGAGGCTGCCCAAAATCAGTATTGATTTCGCGGTTATGGAAAAAGCTGAAAATGTTTACGCCATAAAACTCAACTGTCGCTGGCTCGATATGGGTTCTTTCGCGGCGCTGGCGGATTTTATAAGTTCCGACAAAGACAATAATATTGTTGTCGCCGGCAAAAGCGAACTGCTTGACTGCAAAAACAGCATCATAGTTACCGAGGATAAAGGCCACCTCATTGCGGTTATAGGTCTAAATGATATGGTCGTTGCCCATACCCCCGATGCCACCCTTGTTTGCACACGCGACCAGGCTCATAGACTCAAAGACCTTCTCGAACTGATTAGGCAGCATCAGGGCGAAAAATTCTTATAGAGCTGCCGCTTTGCCGTTTCACGATAAAATCAATGCTTTATTGCCGTAACAGTCCACCATATCCCATCGTTGCGTATCGGTCATTATAAAAACAATTTTTCTCGCTTTGGCATTATCCGGTGCTTTGCCGATTTTGGGGGCATTGCTTTCAACGATTTGCTTACTGTCTTTTGATTTCCCGTAACTGGCATTGGCGTTTTTGTCTGCCAAGGGAGAGTTAATCGGCGGGGACGCATCTTCCTTTAGACCATGCCAGCAGCGATTGGACTTTTTCAGCCATTGTGGCCGACAGCGGTGGGGAGGTTTTCAGCACGGTTATAATAGTGTCGGTATCGACTTCTTTACTATTGGCATAGGCTTCGTGGAGCGATGAAATAATGGCCTGCTCTATTTCGGAGCCGCTGTAACCGTCGCTGACCTGCGCGAGGGCTGCCAGGTCGAACTTTTTGGGGTCTCTCTGTCTTTTGCGGAGATGGATAGTGAAAATTTCGCTGCGTGTTTCCTTATTTGGCAGGTCAACAAAGAAAATCTCATCGAATCGGCCTTTGCGGAGCAGTTCTGGAGGCAGGGCCTCAATATCGTTGGCAGTGGCGACCACAAAGACGGGTTCCTTGTGTTCCTGCAGCCAGGTAAGGAGGGTTCCGAACATTCGCTGTGAGAGACCGCCATCTGCGCTTCGGCTTGCCGCCGAGGCGAACGCCTTTTCAATCTCGTCAATCCACAGAACGACAGGTGACATCATCTCCACCTGCGCAAGGGCCTGCCGAAGATTTCTCTCGGATTCGCCGATGTAACTTGCGTAGAGTGTGCCGGGGTCCATTTTTAATAGAGGCTGATGCCACGCCGTTGCGATTGCCTTGGCACAGAGGCTTTTGCCCGCGCCCTGGACACCGAGCATCAGGACGCCGCGGGGTGCCTCTATGCCGAAAGATTTGGCTTTGGAGCTGAAAATGTCCCTGCGGATTTCGAGCCATCTTTTAAGATTTTTCATACCGCCAATTTCGTGGAGGTCGAGAGGCGTCTGAATATATTCGAGCAGGCCGTTCTGCTGAATCACGCGGCGCTTGCCGGCGATTATGGCGTTTATATCGTTGTCGTCAAATTTATATTCGTCTGTTACAGTATCGCTGATAATTTGTTCCGCCTGTCGGCGAGTAAGGCCTCGAAGGTTGCGGACAATCACGTCCAGGCCGGTGCGCGTGAGGCCGACCTCGATGGGTTTTTTCCGGTGGATACGTAGGACGGTCGCGCGGATGATTTCTTCCAGTTCTTTTTCGTCTGGAAACGAGAGTTCAAAAGTTCTGGCGTAGGATTTTACCACGTCGGGCAGTTTATCGGTGGAGTCAATCAACACAAGTACTTGGCTGGTTTTTTGAAATTGTTCGATATTCTCGCGGAGAATCCGCATAGCTTTTCCGGTTCGGAGCTGTTCGGCGATATCGAGTGTAACGCAGATAGTACCGGGTTTTGAACCAGCCAGATTGGTCAGACCCTTTTCGGCGTTATCGGTATCCGCGATAGGCGGTGTTTCATCGAGCATGGCAAGGCCGTCTCTTACTCCCTCCGAGGCAGACCATATCCACATATTTCGTTTGAGGTTTCTCGCCGCCTGGCGGGCAATCTCCAATGCGTATTTTTCCTCATAAGTAACGATGGATATGCAGCAACATCCGTTGGATATAAGCTGTTCAAAACGCGCGAAATCGTTCATTTTTCCTGCTCCGCGAACCAGTAATGTAAAAATTTCTCAATTCATGGCTATTTTAACATCAACGTTGTGCAGTAACAAACATTTTTCGGGCAATTGTTCTTGACGAGCGGGTTAAAATCTATTTTACTTTAAGCGGTTATAATGTTAATTTAGAAATGGAAATTTTAAATTTGTGTTGAAGAATCAGGTTTAAGCCTGGAAAGGAGGCCTTATGGCAAGAGTTGTTTTAATTACGGTAAGTGCGTTGCTGGTGAGTGTTCTGGCGGGTTGTTATCGGGTTGATAGCGGAGCGTCGCAGATTATGCCGCCGAAGGTTAAGGCTGTTCCGGTGTCGGCGGCGGATATTAAAGGAAACGAAACGGACATAATCGAGCAGATGGCCGTCAATCGTTATGCGTACAGACAGGGTCTCGAAACTCTGATAACTTATTATAACAATTCAGGCAACAATATGAAGCTTGGCTGGGCGAGGTCTGAGTTGAAGGCCCTTGATGCAATGCCTCAGTTTAATTATATAATCGAAGCGGCGGTAGCGGGCCCGGAACTTAAGGCGAGCAGCTCGATTTCAGAAGCAGATTATATGTATGACGACGCATTGAGAACGGAAAAACGTGCCAAGGCACTGGTAGTTGTAATAGATGATAATCTGCTAAGGGTTGCTTTGCACAAGTATTGTCAGCTCATCGGAAAATTCCCGACGAGCAATAAAATCGGGGACGCAGCGTTCCATATCGGGGGAATTTGTGAACATTTTAACGACCAGACGATAGCGGTTCTGTATTACCAGAGAACGTGGCAGTGGGACCCGGCTAACAAGAATCCGGCAAAGTTTAAAGCGGCGTTCATTCTTGACCAGCATCTCGCACGGCGTAACGAGGCTCTTGAGCTTTACCAGCAGGCGGTTCAGCAGCCGAACCTGGATTCCGTTGACAGGCAGTTCGCCGAACAGCGGATTATGGATTTGACGCAGAGTGACCTTAAACTCGGTAAATAGTTTTTTGTAATGCCGAGATGAAGTTGAGTGGTAATTGTCGGGCCTGGCTGGATTGTCAGGCCCGTTTTCTTTATATATTAAATGCCAAACGAATTTGAAAATAAAATTGCTCATTTTATTAAGTCCCAGGGGCTTTTCGTTTCTGCCGGCAAGGTTGTATTGGCAGTCTCCGGCGGGGCGGATTCAACAGCATTGCTGCATGTTCTCCATAAACTGAAAATGGACGGCCTGATAAAGGCGGATTTTTTATGCGTACATATCAATCATCAGTTGCGGGGCGATGAAAGCGACGGTGACGAAAGATTTGTTATCGACCAGGCGGGCAGGCTGAATGTGCAGGCGATTTTGAGGCGCGCGGATGTAAAAACTTTCGCGAAGGAAAATAAACTTTCAATTGAGACGGCCGCCCGCAGACTGCGTATAGAAATTTTAACTGATATCGCTAAAACCAGCGGTTGCGATGTGATTGCTACGGCACATCACAAGGATGACAACGCTGAAACGATTATACAGCGGTTGATTCGCGGCACGGGTTTTCGCGGGCTTGGTGGTATCTGGCCGGCAAAAGGATTCCAAAGCGGGGTCAAATTCGTTCGCCCGCTGCTTGCGGTCAGAAGAGACGAAATTGTCAAATATCTTCAAGACGGGAATATTCGATGGCGTTCTGACAGGACTAATACAGATATTGTTTATCGGCGTAATTATATTCGGCATCGTATTATTCCTGAAATGCAGAAGCATTCCGATGGTTCGATTGTGGAACTGCTGGCCGCTCTTTCACAGGCATCGCAAAAGTTTTACAGCGATATTTGTGCCACAACCGATAAATTCCAGCGGGATATTGCCGAATGCGGTGATAACAGGGTAATTCTGAATTTGCGAATATTTTCATCGCAGCATCCGGCGGTGAAAATAGAATTGCTGCGAAGGAGTCTCGCGTCGCTCGGCAGCGGTGAAAGAGATTTAACGCAGGAGCATTACGAAAGGCTTCTCGAATTATCGGGGCGAAACACGACCGGCAAAAAAAACAAATTGCCCGGCGGATTCATCGCTTATTATGATTATGGAAAAATGATTATCGAAAAGGCAACGCTTTTAGATGAGACGCCGCAATCCGAAGTTCCCGTAAATATACCAGGCGTGACTGAGTTTGGAGACTATCATATCACAGCGGCTGTTCTGGATGCCTCCAAATGCGATTTTAAGAAATTCAAGGCTACAAAGAGCCGGTACGTGGAATGGTTTGATTTGGAAAAAGTCGGTCTGCCACTGACGGTGCGTTTACGCACACGCGGCGACATTTTTATTCCTTTAGGCCAAATGCGGGCGAAAAAAATAGGCAAGTTTCTTACCGCACAGCATACACAGCTCCATCTGCGGAGAAAAACATTTATTATCGCTGACAGCAAAAAGATTATCTGGCTGTGTCCCGTGCGAATTTCTGAACTTACAAAGGTTTCATCCGCGACTAAAAAAATTCTGCGACTGGAAATAATAAAAAATTAGCTCAAATTGCAGAGCGGCTGAATGCGACAGTCTTGAAAACCGTGTGTCTGCTGGTACCGGGGGTTCGAATCCCTCCTGCTCCGTACAGTATTTTACTGTGGTGTTTTAGGCTGAGTTTGAAACCCCCCTTGCTTTTTTATTTAATTATTACTATTGGTTTCCCGAAAAACTTAATAGTTCGCCGCTTGTTTTCTCAAGTGTTACTGTTACAGTATTTTCACCAGTTTCATTTTTAAAATTTACTATAACAGCATATATCATACTTGGTTTTTTAAGTTTATTTTCGCTAAAACCATCCTCTTTCACAAATTCTCTTGCTTTGCTTATCCAAAACTTTTCTCTTGGACTGAACAAGTAGGAGGGTTTCTCAATTAACCAAGAATATCTTCCAATCATAAATGTAAGATATAGTATTAGTAAAGAGATAGTGCAAAGTATGGAATTTTTAAAAAGCTTTCTTTTAGTTATATTTGCCATAATTTCACCTTACCTTTTTTATTTTTTTTCTTTAACAGTTCAAGTTCCAATGCTTTTGGCAGTTTCGCTGTTGCCTTAAGCATGGAAATTCTTTTTTAGCCAGGCATCATCAGGAGGGGCGTAGAAACGAAATTTTTCAAGGATGCCCTGTTCTTCGTTATAAAATAATGCTCGCTGGAAGCCTAATTGATTGGCAATAGGGTTGTCAACAAGGTTGCTCGAATCCGCGGTGCTCATCTGGAACAGCACACGATTATTAAATTCGCGCAAAGTCTGACGGTCTATAATCCGTTCAATGGTATTAAATGTATCGACCCCGATAATCGTATGGATTCCCACCGAAGGGCCAGCACGGAGAATTTCCGCCAACTGTTTGTCGGAACTGATATTCTTTTCGTCCTGATGGATGCTCCAGTCGTCTTCTTTTCGGTAAAGCATACGCAAACGCTGCACGCCTGAAATGAAAAGAAATTGCGTGCCGCTGCTGTCATAACTGCTGTCCTCGAGGCGTTTGTGTACCTCAAGAGCCAATTCTGATACGATATCCGGAATTTGATTTAACTGTGCGAATCTGCATTTGTGCGGGAAGAATGAGTCAATCTTTTTTAATTTCCCAGGAATCGAGGAGTCTGCGGAACTTGCGTCCATGATGGTAAACTTACTTGCTTTTGGGGAAAGCTGTGCCAAAAGGCTCAATAAAACAGAACTCAAAACGCCGCACATAGCGAAATCCTGCTGACCAACAATAAGAATGTTCGCGCCATTTTGTCGGGGCAGGATAACAGCTGTAGGTGCCTTTATGATAACGGGTTCTCCAAGCCATGCCAAAGGCGGCTGTTTGGCGGGATTATCGTTGCTGAACGGATTCTGTATGAGGTTTGCCAGCAGAAGATTGTTTGATATATCCGCTGGAACATTTCCCTCGAATACAATCATAGGCTCATACGACAGCGTTAATTGTTTGCTGATTTTAGAGATGTTCGAAAGATATTCATCCTGCGTTGCCTTGGCAAGCCAGGCGACCTGAAAAGGATTATTGCCGACGACCAGCCCGCCGGCGTCATTATATATCGCCTCACCGGGACGCGATAAAAGCCTTGCTGCGACATTATCCTCATTAAGAATAATTTGGGCATCCATTTCAGAACATTGCAGGGCTATTCGAACAGCCATTTGCCCCATTATGCTCCGCGACACGCCCGATGTTCCTGCGAGGCTTTGCGAACCGAGTATTATATGAATGCCGAAAGCACGTCCCTGGCGAACCAGCTTTTCAAGAAGCATTGTCGCTTCGTGCGCAATTCTATCATCCTCGGCGAACAGGATGTGAAATTCGTCAATGATTAAAATTGTCCGCGGCATTTTTTCGCTTGTTGTCTTCCTGTACGATGATATGTCCTGCGTTCTTGCCTGGCGGAACTTTTCGCCGCGAATGGTCATTTCCGCGTCGAGTCTCTGTAAAATGCTCAGACCGAATTCGCGGTCGCTTTCAATCGCCACCGCCCGCGCATGAGGAAGTTTATGTATGGCATAGGTTTTAAATTCGACTCCGTGCTTAAAATCAATCAGGTAAAACTCAATTTCGTCTGGCGAATACCACATCGCCAGGTTGCTGATGATAATATGAAACAGGGTCGATTTGCCTGAACCGGTTTTGCCCGCGATGAGCATGTGCTGATTGACGCCTCTTCCGAGCTGCATATATTGCTGCCGTTTTGCCCCTGCCAATCCGATTGGCACTTTAATCTCGAAGGTGCTTTCCTGGCTCCAATAGCTGTTTTCAGTTGGTGTAATTGTTTCAAAGGGAACCTCGACTTTCGACAAGGCAACGCTGGCGATACCCACCTTGCGCACAAGAGCAGTCAAAAGCTCTTCGGAAGGCGGAGAATCCAGCTCCAGCGGAAATTTTTTAAATATCTCATTTTGGCATACAAAACCGTTCTTTTGATAGACTATGTGGACGCCGTTTAAGGCAAGGTCCTGAACGGAAATATCCGGCGGCAGTTTCTGACCTTCATCGCATACTATAAAGGTATAAACGCCGCATCTTGGCCCGCTGTTTATAATGCTCTTTAACCGCCGTATCGACTCATCATTGAAGTTTGCTGGAAAATCAGCGATTACCAAAAACCTGTACGGCTCTGCGAATTCGCCAGCCTGCTGGTTATACGCTTCTATGGTTTTATAGTCGTTGCGCAAATATTTTTGGATAATGTTTTCCATGTGAGTCGTAAGCTCGGTAAGGCATTGCTGAATATGCTCGCTGTCTGTCCATATTCGACCGCCGACAAGCGATTTCTGATAATCGGCGGCGTGCATGAAGCCGACAAAATTTTTGCCCAGTCCCACAGGGTCAAAGATTGTAAAATGAATCTGTCCCGGCGGCACTGAGGTGAACAGCCTGGCCATCGCGGTTTTGACGATATTGACTGCCGAATCTCTCATCTTGTGCGGCGTTTGTATAAAAAGGGAAAAGTGATTTGGAAAAGCCAAAACCGCAGGCAGGGCAACAGTTTCAATGCCTTTAAGCTCGCTGTCCATCAGTTCTTTTACCCGCGCCGCGACAGGTTTTAAATCAGCCTGGATTTTTCCAAAACGTATCATCCTGTTATATGTGTTTCCCGGCTTCCATTGTGTCCATGCGGGATTTTGCCAATCGTACGATAATGACTGGTCAAGCTTTTTAGTTTCAGCAAGTAGCGTTTTGATGATGTTTAGCCTCTCAAGCCAGCATTCCTTTAGGCGCTGCCGGTTGGAATTGTGCTCGTTTTCTATTTGCTCTGTACTTTGCGTGAGATTTTTCTGAATCTCGCTTAATTTCTCATCATATTCAGCTTTATATGCCTTTTGCCCATCCTCTTTCTGCTGCTCAATTTGAGAAAGCTGTTTATTAAAGGGTTCTTCCATCTCCCTGAAGGTACGGCCGAATTGTTCACTTTTGTTTTTAATCAGCAGCCTGTTTTTCAGGTCTAAGGCGGCTTTTATCTTTTCAATTTTTTCATCGGCGGCATTTCTTTCGTTTTGATAGATTTCCCTGGCCTGTGAAATATTACGCTCAATTTCTTCAATCGAATTCTGAAGGTGTTTGTCGATGATGGTCTCAGCCGTCTCCAGGGAATGGATGAAAATCTGAAAATTACGTTTTATTTGTGACTGACCTTTTTTAAGCAAAAACTTTCCGGATAATATCAGAAGCACAATCGAAATAATTAACCCGCCTGATAATATTAACATAAACTCCAAAGGTTTCCACGCCATATTTCTGCTTATCTGCCAGATAACAATACTGAATATTATACAGATTACTGCGGCAATTATATAACGGTTGACGCCGAGAAATAATTTTGGCAAAAGCAATCTTGATAATTTGCGCAGATAAAGCTCGGCATTTTTCTTCTGCTGCTGAAAAGATTCCATCAGGTCCTGTTTTGCTTGGGCCTCTGTACTTTTGACACTGGTCGGCTTGTCAATCGTAACATTGTAATCGGAAAGGATTTGTTCCGCGTTTTTACGCAGTTCATTAAGCTCCTTTTTTGCCGCGGAAACAGACTCCTTGATTTCCGCCATTTTATTTTGATATTTTTTTAAGCTTCCCCAGTGAACGACGTCAGCGGTCATTATTTCATATTCGTAATTTTCCTTAAAGTGGGCAAGTTCGATTTCCGTATCGTCCGCGCTTTTTTCCTTTTCGCCTTTGGTTTGTTTTATAAGTATGTTCTTTTGGACGTTATACCCTTTCTGGATTTTTTCAATCTGCTCATGTGCGGTTTGCGAAAGCTGATAAACCCTTGAGTTGTAATTATTATCGAGTTCCTTTTTGATGCTCTCGTATAAAGCCTCAGCCGTCTCTTTTGCCGTGCGATATTCGGATTCAATCAGGCTTACTATCGGCTCAACGCTCTGTGAGGAAAGTTTAATTACATTGCGCAGCGCGGCCTCTTCCAAGTCGAAATAATCGTAGTCAGGCCTCAATTGCTCCTGTTTAAGATAGTTTTCCAGTAAATCCATTTATTCCTTTAATTCACTCTGAATGCGATTAAGCAGGGGAGATATATTATCAAGTGAAGATTCCGCCTTTTTGATTTCAGCGGACAGCCGCTCAACAAACTCATTTTCAAATTGCCTGCTCTTTTCATCCTTCCAGACTTCTTTGGTTTGTGACCAGACAATATTCATGTCTTCGATAGACTGTTTTATCTTCGCACAACTTTCATGAACACCCATATATTATCTCACCGCGATATTTTTTCTAATACACTTTAATATCTACACTTTTTCCTCTGGCTGCATACCGCCAGCCAATTTATTATCGGCATTAAAGACCGCTGCCACAACGTTATTTTTGAGAATAACTAACCATCCGTTCGGCAGCGACAGAATGTCCCTATGAGATGGATTACTTATCAAAAAGTCCGATATTTTGCAAACGCAGCAGTCGGCATGGCCTGTCCGCTTAGCCGTACCGATATACAATTTAATTTTCATATCCGCAGGGACTGTTAAATTTTCAAGGTAAATAAAATCGCTGTTTTCAACAGAGCGGTCAAACGCCACTTTGTCATTGTCCGAAAATGAAGATGTATCTTTTTTATTCTTCTTGATTATTTCCATAATTTCATTGCTGACTGAGAGGTGCTTAAATTTATTAAGCGATAATTTTGCGATTGGCAGAGTCGATGTCAAATCTTTCAGCGGATTTTTTAGTCGAAGCTCTCTGCAAAGCCGCTCCATATCAGCCGGTGTCGGCGGTATATTATCCGTTGGAATAATAGAAACCGATATTTCATCACCGATGTTTTGCAGGATAGATGCATCCGCCGCCGTGGAAGGCGATGTTACATTTATATAAGCCTCCAGCGCATATATCATCTCATCAATTTCCGCCCTTTTATTGGGTATGTCTATATGAACGAAATTTGACAGGCTCTGCATCGCAGCGTGGCAATTATGACTTTCTTTTTCCAGTTCAGGTATCCATCGGCTGACTTTTTTTAATTTATCTTCTGCCTCGTCAAAACGTCTCTGTGCGACAGCTACCGCCTTCATCTCATCGGTGTAATAATGTCCCCCGCCCATCGCGCTTTCGAGTATCTGTTTTCGTTTCAGTTCAAGTTTGGCCCGCACAAGCTGGTCGTTGCGAATTCTAATCTCGTTTTTCCAGTAGGGGTACCTGTCATGTTTGAGCCAGTCGAGCGTATGTGAAATTTCAAAATCTGCGTCATCAATCGCGGTAGAAATTTTCCTTGCGATATTGCAGATAAATGTTCGCAGATTTTTTAACGCCTCAATAGAGTCAATTCTTGCCGGGCTGCTCATTGCGGTACCTAATGTTTACCAAGATAATCCTCAATATGTTTGGCCTTTTGAACCAGAAAAGGAACATATTGCTTGGACAATTCCAAAAAACGGCTCAATGTCTTTATCGACATATCGAACTCCGCTGTAAATTTCTGCTGTTCCTGGTCGTCCCAGTTCTGCTCAAGCTGGCGCAATCTTGAGCGCACTCTGCCAACCAGGGATTCAACTTCCGTATTGAAATGATTCAGTTCCTTGGCGAATCTTCTCAGCTCTTCAGGGTCAACATTAGCTTTTGCCATAATTTTTCGGAAGAAATAAAGTTGTCTGTAAAAGTATTATATAACACACAGTAAATAATACACTTACAAAGAAATAAAGTCAATATTTTATAATAAACCCCAAGGAATGTAAATCTATCCCCCGCCTACGCCGATTTTATGAATGCGTGTTTTTCGCCGATTCAATAGTGTTGTAAAGCAGCATTGTTATCGTCATAGGACCCACGCCGCCCGGTACCGGGGTAATCAGGCTTGCCTTTTCTTTTACCGCCTCAAAATCAACATCGCCGATGAGACGAAAACCTTGTTTTTTAGTTTTATCTTCTATTCGGTTCACACCGACATCTATTACAACCGCGTCTTTTTTGACCATATCAGCGGTAATAGTGTTTGGTCTGCCGGCGGCGGCGATAATTATATCAGCCTGCAGTGTATAAGAAGAGAGGTTCTTCGTTTTTGTGTGACAGATTGTTACGGTGGCGTTGCCGGTAGGAGATTTTTGAATCAGCATATTCGCGATGGGTTTGCCAACGATATTGCTGCGCCCGACGACAACAACGTGTGAGCCTTCGATCTTTACCCCGCTTCGCAGCAGAAGCTGAATGATACCGTGTGGTGTGCAGGGCAGAAACGCCTTTTCGCCAGCGACCATCTTGCCGATATTCATCGGGTGGAAACCATCTACATCCTTGTCTGGGCTGATAGTTAGCAGCACTTCCGATTCGTTGAGGTGTTTCGGCAAAGGCAGCTGCATAAGTATGCCGTTAATCTTTGGGTCGGCATTCATTTTATTGATTAAGCTGATAAGCTCTTTCTGCGTAGTTTCTGCTGGCAGCCGGTTATCATCCGAGTAAATACCAATCTCATGACAGGCCCGTTCTTTGGCGGTAACATACGATTGAGAAGCTGGGTCTTCGCCTACGAGAACAACACCAAGCCCTGGTACAACCCCTTTTCCCTTTAACCTGGTCACCTCAGCTTTAAGCTCTTCGCGTATATCCGACGCGATTTGCTTCCCATCGATAATCCTTGCCGCCATTGTTTACTCCATAGTTTGAGTTAAAACATTCCTGTTACTTTTCCGGTGTTGACGTCAATATCAATCTTCCTGAATGCCGGATTCGACGCTGTGCCGGGCATCAAAGTAATATCGCCCGCCACCGGAACGATAAAACCTGCCCCTTTATACACCATAAAGTCCTGTATGGGAAGTACCCAGTTTTTGGGCCGCCCCTTAAGATTCGGGTCGTGCGAAAGGCTCAACTGCGTTTTGGCCATACATATCCCGAAACCCTTCGCCTCACCGTTTTCTTCATAAGTCTTTGCTTTTCTAAGGGCTTTAGGTGTATAAGTAACGCCTTTAGCCCCGTAAATTTCCGTGGCGATTAATTCGACTTTTTGCCTCAGCGGCAAATCCAAATCGTATAGGAACCTGAAATTATTTTTTTCTTCACAGGCCGCGATGACTTTTTCCGCAAGTTCAATCGCGCCATCGCCGCCTTTGAGCCAGTGTTCCGACAGGGCGACTGATGCGCCATTCTGCTCAGCGATTTTGCGAACAAGGGCTATTTCCGCCTTTGTATCGGTGTGAAAACTATTGATGCAGACCACGGGATGGACGCCGCTTTTTTTGACGATTTCAATATGAGCGACGAGATTTTCGCAGCCTTTTTCGAGCAGGTCAAGATGTTCTTTTGTGTATTCCTCGCTCAGGGGCGCCCGGGTTTAACCGCCGGGCCTCCTCCGTGCATTTTCAAGGCGCGGATTGTCGCGACAATTACCACAGCATCGGGTTTCAGGCCAGACATTCGGCATTTCAGGTTCCAGAATTTTTCGTAGCCGATATCTGATGCAAAACCGCTTTCTGTTATATGATATTCGGATAGCTTCGACGCCAGTTTATCCGCGATGATGGAGCTTTGTCCTATCGCGATATTAGCGAACGGCCCAGCGTGAACAAATACAGGTTGTCCCTCAATCGTTTGCACAAGGTTAGGGTTTATCGTCTGTGCCATCCATGCCGCCATTGCCCCGTCAACCTCGAGGTCTGCCGTGGTAACTTCATTTCCCTGTTTGTCGTATGCGAGAACCATTTTTGCTATCCGCTGCCGCATATCGCCAAGGTCGTTCGATACCGCCAATATCGCCATAAGTTCGCTCGAAACTGACATCGCAAACCCCGATTCCATATCGATAACCGTCCATGTTGCCGCCTTTGCCGATACTTATATTTCTAAGAGCCTGTGCGCAGAAATCAATCGCCCATTTTACCTGCACGCGGTCAGGATCTATGTTCAGCCGTCGCAGATTGCTTTTGGCCAGCCGCTCATCGTCATAATTTCTCTCGTGCTGCATACGCGCTGTTAGTGCAACCATCGCGAGATTATGTGCGTTTGTAATACTTTCGATGTCGCCGGTGAAACGAATGGAAAGCGGCACAAGCGGAATACACTGCGCCAGCCCGCCGCCTGCTGCCGAGCCTTTGATATTGAACGTGGGTCCGCCGCTGGGCTGTCTAATCGCTCCCGTTACGCGTTTGCCGAGCTTGCCGAGCCCCTCGATTAGGCCGATTACCGTCGTTGTCTTGCCCTCACCCAGCGGCGTAGGCGTTATGGCTGTAACATCTATATATTTTGCGGGCGGGTCCGTCTGCTTTAACAAACGAGCCATTGCCTTTGCATAATCAATCTTGGCTAATTGCCTGCCCATTGGCAGCAGTTCATCCTCAGCGAGACCTAATTCCTTCGCTAACAGATTCAGCGGTTTGGCCGATTCCTCCGCCGCCTCAGCTATTTGCCAGTCCTTCATTTTTGTCGGGTCAAGTTTCATAGCACTCCTTAATTTGTTTTGACAGGATAACAGGATAATCTTATTTTTTTCACACTATATTCTGGTTTCTAACTTCTTACTTCTTTCTTAATTATCCCAAATAATCGACCACAAAAATACAAGTCTAAAGTCTAATTTTTGCACTATTTTGCTATCCGACACACTAAATGGAGTGTATGCGTTATTTTAATCATAAAGTCCAGTAGTATATCTGCAGATTTTGTCCTTTACATAATCGTTTGTAAGGGTAGAATAAACCTTTGTTTATAATTTTGAAATAATTGAAATGACGGGTTTATTATTGAAAATCGATATAAATCATTATAACTATGGGAAAAATAAAGCTTTATGACACGACCCTACGTGATGGTATGCAGGCTGAAGGAATCAGTTTTTCGCTCGAGGATAAGCTCTCGATTGCCAAATGTATCGACCAGCTTGGCCTGGATTATATAGAAGGGGGATACGCCGCCTCGAATCCCAAGGAACAGCAGTTTTTTCAGGAGGCGGCAAAGCTCAAGCTGAAAAACTCGAAAATCGCTGCGTTCGGCAACACCCGCAGGGCCGACGCCACTGTTTCCGATGATGTCTCGCTCAATGCGATTCTCGCCTGCAAAGTGCCTGTTGCTACATTGGTCGGCAAAACCTGGGATCTGCATGTCAAAGACGTGCTGGGCTGTTCTTTGGATGAGAACCTGAAAATTTGCGCCGAGTCGGTGCAACACATGAAAAAGCACGGCCACGAAACGGTTTTCGACGCGGAACATTTTTACGATGGTTACAAGCGTAATCCGGAATACGCGATGAAGGTTCTCTCGGCAGCGGCACAGGCTGGCGCAGATGCGCTGGTTCTCTGCGATACTAACGGCGGTTCTTTGCCAAATGAAATCTATGAAATCACTTCCACAGTTTGTAAGGAATTCGGCGGAGTTGTTGTCGGGATTCATACCCATAATGATACGGATTGCGCGACAGCGAATTGTCTGGCGGCTGTTCGTGCCGGTGCGAGACAAGTCCAAGGCACTATCAACGGACTTGGTGAGCGGTGCGGCAACGCTAATTTGTGTCGCCGTAATTCCCAACCTTGCCTTTAAGACCAGCTTTGAAACGCTTAGCCGGGAGAAAATTAAGACTCTCACGGAAGTATCGCGTTATGTTTTTGAGATTTCGAACATGGCCCCGATTATGAACATGCCGTATGTCGGTGAAAGCGCCTTTGCGCACAAGGCAGGACTGCATGTGGACGCCCTCCGGAAAAATAAACTGGCTTATGAGCATATCGACCCCGTTACCGTTGGCAATGAACGCCGTTTTCTTATATCAGAACTCAGCGGACGCAGCAACATTCTTGCGAAACTCGAAAAGACCGAGGCGAGCAAGGATAAGAAATTGGCTGGTCAGATACTTTCGCGTGTTCAGCAGCTTGAAAATGAAGGCTATCAGTTTGAGGCCGCCGATGCCAGTTTCGACCTGCTTGTGAAAAAAATAATGGGTACTTACAAACCGGCGTTCGAGCTGATTAAGTATCACGTTACCGCTGAACGTCGTGCTGAAAACGGGTCCACCACCGAAGCAACTGTTAAACTCAAAGTCGGTGACAAGACCGAACATGTTGTTGGCGAGGGAGATGGTCCTGTGAATGCTCTTGATGCTGCTTTGCGTAAGGCTCTCGAGAAGTTCTATCCTGCTATTAAAGATGTTCATCTGTTTGATTACAAGGTCAGGGTCGTAAATGCCCGCGCCGGAACCGCCGCGAGAGTTCGTGTTATAATCGAATCGCGCGACAAAAATGCAATCTGGGGAACGGTCGGCGTCTCTGAAAACGTAATCGAAGCAAGCTGGCAGGCCCTCGTTGACAGCGTCGAATACAAACTCCAAAAGGATATCAGCAAGTAGGGGCTGCTAAATTGCACAAGTTCAGCAGGCCGTTTATTGACCTAAAAGTCTTTTGGGATTACTTTTTTAGGCCAGCTTACCTTGAAACCATCATCTTTATTGTTGACGCCGATATGAATGGAATCCACATGGCTGTCAACAAAAACAAGATTGGCTTTACCTGTAGTCCAATCACCTCCTTTAGTAGTGTGAAAAGTTCCAAAAGTATCGCTGATGTCTTCAGGCCGAAAAGGGTAATAACGTGACAACAAAACCGTATCATTCAATACCGAATCTGTTAATCCAGGAACAGGCCACATATTTTCTTCTGAAAAAAGAAATATTGTTGCAGGTTTACTCACTTCTGTAATCTTCATGACTCCATCGAACATTTTCAATCCAAGATAAGCATTCATGCTGTAAGCATAATGCGGTTGAATAGGGATTGAATTATCGTGATAAGGATGTTCTGAGCCTGTTTGTTTGGATAGTGTATAAAATGCGGGACACATATGAATCTTGCGGGCTTCACGGCTGTTCCAGAGCGAGCCATCAGGAGTAAGTGAATTATTATGCCATTGGCAGTGCTTCTGTCCCATCAAAGGATCGGCAGGATTTCGAAAAAGCCAATAGTGCGGGTCAGGAAAGGCACTGTCGTTGTCAGCTAAATAAATCGACATCGCCAAACCATACTGACGCAGGTTTGACCTGCAGGTGATATTTTGGGCCTCTCCTTTGACTTTTTGCAGGGCGGGCAAGAGTATGCCCAGCAATAAGGCTATTATTGAAATAACCACGAGTAATTCTATTAGTGTGAAAGCACATCGTTTCATAATATTTTATCACAATTAGCGGCTGTGTTATTATCGAATATTGTAACACTGTCGGATATTTGATTTTTTGTTTTTTGGCTAAAGCCGTACAAAAGAAAACGCAAAAGCTGGAGAAAGGCAAGAAGTAAAAGCAGAATGAAAAAAGGCATTGCTGCCAAGGCCGGAATAATAGCGGCAGCAACACGATTTTCTGATAAAACCGAGGAGTTAGATAATGCTGTTGTCTGAATAGTAAATAGATTTAGTATTTCAATCCGATTGAAAAAATATGTTAGAAGCTTTGCTTCGCCATATAAGGATAGTAGAATGCCGACAGACAAAAGTATAGCGAATACCCCCGCTTTAAAATGATGCGGTTTGTGTTCGCCTTTAAACATGCGTTGAGCATGAAATATCGGCATAAAAAAAGAAAGAAGAATATAAAATAACCCGCCGATACCAGTACCAGGAAGACCCGCTGTCATATCAATGCCCTTTCTCATAAATCATCAGGTGATTTTTCATTATCACTTCTAACCATAAAGCTTTAAGCATAAATATGCTGTTAACTATTCTAAGAACAAAAAAACAAGGCAGACTTGCCAGAACTTTCATCGTTTCTCTTCGTTGAAAACCTTTGATTAATATCGGCACAGCGACTGCCGGGGCATCAACAATATAACCTAACAGAAACAGAGGATGGACTGTTATTACCAATACAGGAAGTAATGTCAAATAGCATAATGATGCAACTATCGAATCCCATAAAGCGACAGCGACAATTGAGCTGAGATAAGAGTGTCTTAATAAATCCCGCCAGTGCAGGCATACATTCTGCACAAAACCATGTGACCATCGTCGCAGCTGCTTGCTCATAAAATGATAATTATGGGGTTCAATGGGATAGGATATGGCCTCAGGAACAAACCGTATTCTGTAATTTGCATTATAATAACTCCAAGTCAAATCCATATCTTCAGCCATTGTGCGTCTTGACCAGCCCCCATTTTGCTGGAGAATATCTGTCCGATATACGGAGAAGCAGCCGGAAGATATCAAAGGCTTCTCATAAAAATCCTGTATCGGTTTGTAGTAAGTAAATGCAAAAAGATATTCAATATATCTTCCGCGTTCCCATAAGGTTTTTACCCTTCGCGGCAGCACAAAACCGCAGGCTGCGGCAATCGAATCATCTTCAAAGACTTTCATTATCTTTTCAGTTGCTTGTAAGTCCAATGTGGTATCTGCATCTACAGCCATGATATACTCTGTTTGTACAAACTGCAGAGCATAGTTTTGTGCTCCGGCTTTTGAACCGGTATTTTTTGGAGGGCATACAACTGTTACTCCCATTTGCCTTGCTTTTTCTGCGGTTCGGTCGGTAGAACAGTCATCTATAACTATAATCTCTTCAGGCGGAAGCGTCTGATTTTTAAGACTTACGATGGTCTCTACTATATGTTTTTCTTCGTTATAGGCAGGTACCAAAATAGTTAATTTGCTTTTGAGCTTTTTGACTTCGAAATCCCGAGTTTGCTCTTCGGGAAGTTCCGTCTTATCACCGTCGATAGATAAAATTTTCTCCTGAAATTTTAGCTTACTTTTCCCCATTTCGTAATCCAACTGAAAAAGCCCAAAAAACATATTATATCAAAAAGAAACCAAATGTCAACTTTTTTAATTTTTACCTTTTTCTAATTTATAGCTTTATGGAAATATGCCTTAAAATCCCTTATTGAAAAGCCTTTAATTTTAATCATATTACGGTTCTGTCCAAGTTGTAACTGTTTTATTCTATTTTTAAGCAAAAGGCAGGGTGATAATAACAGTCGTGCCGGCATTTGGCTGGCTTTCGATATTCAACGTCCCGTTGTTTAGTTGTATGAACCTCTGCGTGTATGCCAATCCCATTCCGCGGCTTCGTCCGGCGGGGCGAACAGAGTAAAACGGCTGTGTCGCCTTTCGCAGTGTTTCAGCGTCCATTCCGCGGCCTAAATCAGAAATCCGCAGTTTAATAAACCCACTCGATTCATCCGTTTGTGCCGTAACCTTTATCGGGCCGAGAGTACCGCTGTATGATTCCACCGAATTGGAAAACACGTTCGCTAACGCCGATGCTATCTGTGCTGAATCCGCGAAAACACTCCTGGCAGTCCGGCGAAATTTCCGTCTGGATGTTGATATGTTCTCTTTTTGTTTTCTGCATCGCCAGTTGCACCGCCTCATCTATAATCTGCGAAATATCCGTATTTGTAGGCCGCGGCGCAGGCGGTTCCGCGAAACCAAGCAGGCCATCGGCAATCTGCGAAATAGCAGCGGCATTTTCCTGAATCTGCTCCAAAATTCGTTTTTTTTCCGGGTCCGTCTCGGCTTGGCTGAGTAGTTGCGCCCGCCCTGATATGACAGCCAGCGGATTATTTAATTCATGCGCCGCTCCAGCCGCCATTTCCGCCAGAGTTTCGATATGATTCTCTGTAATATCCCGCTGCTCAATTACTGCCTGTTTTTGAACTGGTTGCGGCGGTGTTATTTTTTGAGCCACTATCGGTCTTGCGAAATGTTCCGCAAACTCCTGTTGTTTTTGTAAGCCGAGTGTTATCCCCAATACTGTTCCTGCCAGCGACGCGGTCGTCCGAAAATTCTCAAACATCCGGTTCAATTCCACCGGCTGGCGAAACTCAAAAACAATCACACCTATTGCTTTATTACCGAAAAGTAACGGTACAATTTTTGTCTGGCTTAACTCGAACTCAGTTTCCAATTGCTCAAACAGCCAGTCACTTTCCTCTCCAATGCCGGCAACCGCGAATTTATTAATCGCTGTTGGTATCACGGGAACCTCTGCAGGTGCGTTTAACAACACCATTTTTTTCTCCTGCTGATTTTCCACAATTACCGCTTCAATCAGCCGCGATTGGCTTGCAGGCGCAAGATACAGACAAACATTGCCTGTCTGATAAAACTTTTGCCACCTAATCGCGAATTGTTTAGCGATATCAATCGCACCGGCAGCGCTATCTATTGCTGATAAAAATTCCGTTGCGAAGTCAAAATAATTCGCTGCACTTTGCAGGCGGCTTTGTTCAGCGGATAACCTTGCGTTTTCCCTGGATAATTGCGCCGCTGCATCTAAAAGTATGCCGCTGTAATTTATTTGTGACTCGGAATCCAGGCCGGCTGGTTTGATTTTACGCGAAACCTCGTTGGAAAGATTATGCCGTATCCGCTCCATCTGCTGCGGGTCAATTTCAAGTAACGCGACGATTTTATCAACGGAGTCAGTCGGATTGTAACTTCCCGAATAACCTATGCCGGCTTGGCGTGCTGTCAAATCCGCTAATTGCACGAGCAGGGCAAGTCTTGATTCCGCCGTATCTTTCGGCAGGGAGTCACTATCAATATGACCAAGCCATACCGCGTTTGTTATTTCTTCGCCCAGATGCCATCTCTGAGCGAGGCGTTTGCTGATTACCGCATGGTCAATCCCGAGATACTTTCGCTCAATATCGCACGAGGATGCGTTCTGTGATTTGGCCTCTTCGACAATTCTGACAAAACTTTTTGGCATCTGCTGCGCGATAAACAGTTTGCCGATATCGTGCATAAGTCCCGCCAGATAAGCCATCTGCGGCTCTATCCGCGGCGAAACGACCTCTGCGATGGCTTTCGCGCAGCACGCGGCTGTTACACTGTGAAGCACAATCCCCCGGCTCATTTCAATCACATCGGCCTCTTTATCCTTCGCCTTTGTTTCGAGGATGTTAAGAGAGAAAAACGCTTCTCGAATGAGATTTTCTGGTATTTTTTCGAGCAGCTTTGCGATGGAAAAATTTTCCTCGCTTAAATCCACACCCTTTTGATAGGAGAGCGAAATGATTTTTGCAGTCAAAGCAGGGTCCGCCTCGATAATTTCCGCCAAAGCTGACCCCGATAATGGCGACACCACGGAAACCTTCAAAAATTGCGCCGCCGAAACAGGTAAAATCGAAAGCCCCTCGAGCTGATGTATAAAAAGCTCTATTTGTTGAGCAGCCGCCGCATCACCAAGTCTCTCCGACATTTTTTCCTCATATTGAATCGCGTATCACATAGCGTTTCTCAGCCGTTATACGCCGTTATTATTTTATTTGTAAGACCTGTGTTATTTTGCTCGTCAGTTCAATGATGTTGAACGGCTTTTTTATGAATCCTTCAGCCCCGGATTTCAGCAGGCTGTCGATTTCATCCCTTTTTACAACACCACTGACGATAATAATCTTAATATCCTCGAATTCAGGGTTGCTCCTGATGGTTTTGCACACGACGTTGCCATTGACGTCCGGGAGCATATAGTCCAGCAATATCAGGTCTGGGCGAAACCGCTGCGTTTGCATTCCCGCCTCGTAGCCGCTGGCCGCCGTTCTCGTCTCGAATCTTCCGTCGCGATTAAGCACATCCGCTATCAGTTCCACAATTTCCGCATCGTCATCGACAATCAGCACTTTCTTTTTGTCCGAATCAAGATTGTCCAGCGGGATTTTGTTTTCCTTCATAAACTTAATTAGGCTTTGGCGGGTAATTCTGCGGAACTTTGAGCCTGGAACACGAAAGCCCTCTATTCTGCCGGTATCGAAACACCGAATGATAGTTTGCTGACTTACTTTGCAGATATCAGCGACGTCCCCGGTAGTGTATAAATCCTTCATTTTATCTATTTCCCTTCTTTAACCAAATCCCTTAGTCTTTACCTTCTCCTATCTTACCTCAATGCCCCAATTTAACTATTGCCGGATATATTTGTCAAGCGAAATATTCGAAACAACCAATTTTTTAATCTCATTAAGCCGTCTTTTATAAGTCCTAACCATTCTCAGGCTGACTGAATTTATGGCAATTTTTTTTCGGTTGGAACTTGTCGCTCGATAAACGATGCGGAAAGGGAATAGTTGTGCGTTTTTGGTTGTGCGTATTGCAGGGAAAATAGTGTTTTTGACATGGTAACAGGATTATCCGGTTAATCCGGTCTTAAAATGACATTGTCAATCGAGTGTAAATCCGTGTCCTATTTTCTCTGCGGTTTTTGGGCGTTTTGGATGGCTATGGAGCGGGACAGTTTAGTAATGTTGGCCATCAGGACGGTGGTTCTTCGCCACAGGCCGACAATAAGCAGCAATACGAAAAGATGGGCGAAATAGAAAATAAGGTCTGCGCCGCGGCCTACACCTATGGCATTAGCGATATGTGTTGAGACATTGGGAAACAGAACCAGCAGCAGCAAAATGACAAACATCGCAAAACCAACCATACGCTTGGTTAGAATCAGCGACCTTTGAACCATGAAGGCCCGCAGGACGATAATCAGCAGAACGATGAGAATAATTTTGATAGGTGTCATTCCGTTACTGCCTGTTTTTTGCGTTACTTCGGCGGCGGCGATTAGAAAACTCATTTGGAACCTCCCGTGAACAGTTCAAAAAGGATATTAATTGAATTGAGAATGGATTGCCCCTTGGCTTTGGAGTACTGGGTATAGCGGATTGTTACCGGCACTTCGCAGTAAGTGAGTTTATTGTGCGCGATTTTGGAAAGTATTTCAGAGGCGTGCGCCATCTGGTTCTGTGTGATTGTAACTTTTTTCATGGCCTGTGCCTTGAAAGCGCGTATGCCGTTATGGGTATCGGTGAGATTCAGGCCTGTGGTAAGCCTTGTAATTATAGTCGCCAGTTTCAAAAGCTTTTTCTTCAATTTGGTTATTCCTTCCGGTGTGCCGGTGAGAAACCTTGAGCCTAATGCTGCGTCGAAGTTTTCCTTTACCACCTTATCTACGAGCGTGCCGATATCCTGGGGGGACATTTGTCCATCAGCGTCAAAAGTGACAACAACGTCGGCCTTTTCTTTAAGGGCGTATTCGATACCTGTTGCCAAAGCCGCTCCCTGCCCGAGGTTAATCAGATGCCTTAGCAAATGAACTGGATATCTGGCGGCGACGTCAAAGGTGTCATCAGCAGAGCCATCGTCAACGACTACAATATTATATGACGGATTGCAGTCGAGCAGCTCTTTAAGCACTTCCGGCAAGACCATGGCTTCGTTGTAAGCTGGTATGATAACCCATACTGAAGGATAATCCATTTTTTCGAACTCCACGAGAGTCAATATTTTAATATGCTCTTACTTCCGATAAAAATACCAATATAATCCCACCGACTCAAGAAAAAAAGTAAAATCGCTGACAGAAAGTGCTAAAGGGGGGCTTTATTAAGCCGAATTTTCTATGTGTAAATCGCTATAGAGTCGCATTTTAGGAAAAATAAGGCACATGGACTATAAAGAACGATATGGAAAATTGCGTCTGCTCGTTAAGAGTGTTAATAAAGAGCGGAAAAAGCAGGCTCAAAAAATGGATATACTTTGCAACGACCTGGTCGATGCGCAAAGAGACTTTATCAAGGCTCTGGATGCTATAAGTTTCACGGCATTTTTTTATAAATCCATCATCGGCATAACAGATTTGGATGGTCTTTTTCATATCGCGGATAAACTGATTAAGGAAGAGATCGCCGGGGTTAGGGTTGTTTTCTTTTTGCGTCATCGAGACAGTCATGAGATGCACACAGATAAACAAACCGGTGAAGACAAACAGCGTTTGGAAAATTGTTTTAACAGCTCACTTGTTGAAAATATATGTGAATCGAATAAGGTCTGCTCGCTCGATGATTTACTCGCGATGGGTCTTGAGAGCAGCCCCGCTGTCCTAAGCAAAATTTCAGCGGCGACAATTCCTCTGGGGCATTTTGGTTTGTGTCCTGGCTTTATCCTGGTTTACAAACCGCAGGCGAACGCGTTAAGCGACAGGGAAATCAGTAATATCTCCGCTATAGTCCCGGGTTTGTCCTGTGCCATAGAATCTTGCCGCGTTATCCAGCACGCCGAAGAGTAACATTGGATTAGCATATATCCCATCACTACCGGACATCCGCATTGACAAACCGCAAACTATGTAGTTTAATTAAGTTTTTAGTATTATGTGAGTACCTTATGCTGAGAAAAATCTGCTTCTGGCTGTTAATGCTTATCTGTTTGGGCGGATGCGCTCGCAGGGAATCCCATAAAAATACCGTCGCGGTCGATAAAAAGGACACAAGAGTTTTAATGATGGAGTATCTGCGGAGGCAAAATTTGCCTGCACTTCGGTCGGTGGAAATCTGGCAGAATAGTTATGGGCCTGGGCTGAAACTCACGACCGAACATTACGATGTTCGTACAACGTTTTTGGAGTCTTTAATGCTTTCCCAGATACCGGCTTTTATGGAATCGGCGTACCGCAGTTACAACAATCAGCTTCCGCAGCCTGTAAATTCATCGGCAAATAAGTTTACCGTATATCTATTCGAAAGCCGGGAACAGTGGGAGGCTTTTACAAAAGTTTTCGCCGGACCAAACGCGGCGGTGTACTGCAAAATAAAGGCCGGCGCTATTATCTGAACGGGGCGTGTGTGGCATATAATATAGGAAGAGAACGCACGTTTTCTGTTCTCGGGCATGAAGGATGGCACCAGTTTAACAGCAGGTATTTTCATTATCGCCTGCCGAGTTGGCTCGATGAGGGCATAGCGATGCTCTTCGAGGCCAGCAGAAGCGAAGGCGGATTATTTTACTTTGAACCGGATTTGAATCTGTACCGATTGGCTACGCTCAAACAGACTCTTGCGCGAAACAAGATGATACCTCTTAAGGAACTTATCTCGCTAAATCCCGGTGAAGTTCTTTCAGCGGATAATGATGATTCGATAATAGCCTTTTACGGGCAGTCATACGCACTGGTGAGATTTCTCAGAGAAAACAATTACGGGAAAAGACTTGGCAACTATCACAAGCTGCTTATGGACGGGTTGAACGGCAGGTGGGAGTTAAGCGATATTAACAAGAAAATCGCCGCGGACAGAAACATCCTTCTGACCGTATCCTGGAATCGCGCTGTCGGGACACAACTGTTCGAGCAGTATATCGGGGATGATTTTGAACAGATAGAAAAAGAGTATATTATTTTCTGCAGAAAAATAGTTTATCCCATACGTTTTAATTAATAAAGTGTCAAAGCATCAGTTTCATATAATTCTGGCCTCGAAATCGCCGCGGCGAAAACAACTGCTCACCGAGGCGGGCTATAAATTTACGGTCATCCCGCCCAATGTTGATGAATCATCATTCGCGGCGGAAAATATCGCGCCGGAAGAATATGCCAAACAATTAGCTTTAGTAAAGGCCAGAAAAGTTGCAGCGGGATTTCCCGACGCGATTGTTCTCGGCGCCGATACGATAGTGGATTTTGACGGCCATATTATCGGTAAAGCCGCTGATGCAAAAGAGGCGGAGATGATAACAAGAAAATTATTCAGCAAGCCTCACAAGGTAATAACCGGCATCGCTATTATAAGAATAAGCAGCCGCACCGAAATAGTCGCCGCCGAAACGACTACAGTTTATCCTCGAAAAATGACCGAAAAGCAAATCACTGAACATATTAAAGGTGGTTCGTGGCAGGATAAAGCCGGTGCTTACGCTATCCAGGAAACAGGCGATGAGTTTGTCGAGCGGATTGAAGGAAGCATGACAAACGTAATGGGCCTGCCGATGGAACTGCTATCTCGTCTTCTTACGAATATTTATTAACCAGGAGAAGATGAAAGATTACAGTTATGGATTAACGCTGTTTTTATAGGGATTCAGTGCGCCTGACATGACTCGAACATGTAACCTTTGGTTCCGTAGACCAATGCTCTATCCAATTGAGCTACAGGCGCAAAACACAAACGCCTGTAGTATAACGGCTTTTTGTATGAATTGTCAATTATTCTCTATTTTTGAAATTTTTGAAACTGGGGAAGTTTATCAATATACTGGATGCCCATTTGAAAGACATCGGGACATATATCCACGCATAATCCGCACGAGATGCATTCTTCTGTGATTTTCACCTTCATAATTTAACCCCAAAAAAATTTAATGTTTTCGATGAATCTTGGGAATCTGTTCAGGCCATGAGAATACACACCATCACAGCTTGTCTGTGTGAATAATTCGGCACAAAGCTTTGCCCTGTCCTGCTCGAAACCATACTTTAGCAGAACACGCAAAAACTCATCATACATCTGCTGAAATGTAATCCGCATATTAGCCTCCATTTTCGTGAAGTTTTACTGCGGAATAATTTCGCCGCCTTTGCGTTCGAGCGGCACATACCTATTGGTTATGGGCATCCTGCGGTCTCTGCCGAACGCTTTCGGCGTAATCTTAACACCGGGCGGAGACTGCCTTCTTTTGTATTCGTTGCGGTCAACCATCCCAATTATCCGATTGACGATATCCTTGGGCAGACCTTCAGCGGTAAGGGTCTGGGCGGATTTATCCTCTTCGATATATCCTTTCAATATCCTGTCGAGAAGGTCGTAATCCGGCAGCGAATCAGTGTCTTTCTGATTCTCCCTGAGTTCGGCACTCGGAATCCTGTCGATAACGCTCTGTGGAATAATCATCCTGTTGTGCGTTTTGTTGACGTATTGAGACAACTCATAAACCATCGTCTTAGGCACATCCTTAATGACGGCAAAGCCCCCGGCCGTATCGCCGTAAAGAGTTGAATAGCCAACGGCGGTCTCGCTTTTATTGCCCGTTGTCAGAACCAGGTATGAAAACTGATTGCTCAGCGACATCAGGATGCTGCCGCGAATCCGGGCCTGCAGATTTTCATAAGCAATGCCGTTGTCTTTCCAGCCCTGCACAAGACCGAGCGTCTTATTGAATTGAGCAAGAACATCTTCTATTGGAATCGTATGAAATTCCATTCCAATATTTTCAGCCGTTTTTATCGCATCTGAAATCGTCTCACCGCTGTTAAACCGCGTAGGCATTGTTACACCGATGACATTTTCCGCACCGAGCGCATCAGCTGCGATTGCCGCGGTAAGTGAAGAATCAATCCCGCCGCTAAGTCCGATTATGACTTTTTTGAAGCCATTTTTCAAAACGTAGTCTTTAGTTCCCAGCACCAGCACGCCATACACCTCAGCTATTGGGTCGGTCCGCTCGGATTCAGGATACTCTGACGCCGCTTTTACGGTTTTGACGCTGACCTTTCTGCCCTCTGAGAGGGTAATATCGGTAACAAGCAGGTCTTCATCAAAGGCTTTTGCCATAGCTACAACCTGCCCGGAAGAATTTACAAACATACTCCTGCCGTCGAATACGAGTTCATCCTGACCGCCGACGAGATTGCAATATCCCACGGCGCAGGAGAAATGTTTCGCGCATCGTGCAAGCATGACTCGTCTCTGGTCGATTTTGCCTACGTGAAATGGCGACGCGGAGATGTTTATGATTAAATCTTTGCGAGGAGTCTGGCTGAGGAATTTATCCATCCATTCGAGCTGCCATATATCCTCGCAAATTGTAAGGGCCACGGCGATACCGTTAATTTCGATGACAACCGGCTCAGTGCCGGGACGAAAATACCTTCTCTCATCGAACACGCCATAATTCGGAAGAATACTTTTTCGATAAATCTTTCTGACACGGCCTTTTTCAAGGACAGCCATCGCGTTAAAGCAGCCGTTCTTGCTTAACTCCGCGAAACCGGTGATAACAGTTTTATCGGGACATTGTTTTGTCAGCTCGTCAATAACAAGCTGGTTATCGCTGAGGAAATGATTTTTCAGCAGAAGGTCTTCGGGTGGATAGCCGCAAACCGCCAATTCCGGAAAAACCAAAACGTCAACATTCAACTGCGCCGCCTGTTCGCAAAACCGCCGCATAATTTTGAGGTTTCCGGCTATGTCCCCTACGGAAGGATTAAATTGTCCCAGACCTATTCTCATAAAGATTCAGTGTTTTGTTATCCTTAGATTTACTTTAGAAACAGCATTTCGGCATAAGTCGGCAGAGGCCACAGGTGCGCATCGACGAGAGATTCCAACTCGTCAGATATCGAACGCACAGCCTGCATCACGGGAATAACATAATCGCGGTAGCCTTGCGCCGCTTTGCGCCATTTTCAATTTTAGCGGCCTTGCCAACCGCAGCCTGAAGAGCTTCGACTTTATCCTGCAAAGAATTTACAAGTTTGCTGACTCTGCCGAGAACATCACGCTGCGCATCAGCTTTTACTTTGACTGAATCGAGTGACTTGACAACATCGGCCAAACGGCCTGAATAAGTCATAACAGCGGGAATTATCTGTCGCCTGGCGATATTCAGCATCGTAAGGGCCTCGATATTCAATGTCTTGATATAGTTTTCCAATAATATCTCTGCGCGGGCATGCAACTCAGCCTCGCTCAAGACGCGATGTTTCTCAAAAATCTCTACATTTTGTTTATCCATTATAGTGTTAAGGGCATCGACCGCGGAAGGCATATTTCCCAGCCCGCGTTTTTTCGCTTCCTGCTGCCATTGTGCGGTATAGTTGTCGCCGTTATATATCACCCTGCGGTGTTCTTTCGCGATTTTCTGCAAGATTTTCTGAACCGCGGCCTTGACATCTTTGGCTTTTTCCAGCTCATCCGCAATCTCCGACATTATCTCCGCAACTATCGTATTAAGCACAAAGGTTGGCCCGGCGGTTGATTGCGAAGAACCTACCATACGAAACTCAAACTTGTTGCCGGTAAACGCGAACGGCGACGTCCGGTTGCGGTCTGTTGTGTCCTTAGACAAAGGCGGAAGCGTTGAAATACCGAGTTTTAATTCACCGCCCTGTCTGGATGACTTCGCACCGCCTGAGGCAAGCTGCTCAAAAATATCAGTCAACTGCTCGCCAAGATAAATTGACACAATCGCCGGAGGTGCCTCACTGGCGCCAAGCCGATGCTCATTGCCTGGAGTAGCGACGCTGTGCGCAAAAGGTTGGCGAACTTATCCACAGCTTTAACCACAGCACAAAGCATCACAAGAAAAATCATGTTGTCGTGCGGGGTCTTGCCCGGGTCAAGCAGATTAATGCCGTCGTCCGTTACCATACTCCAGTTATTGTGCTTTCCCGAACCGTTTATTCCCGCAAATGGCTTCTCATGCAGCAAACACACAAAATGATGCCGAAGCGCAACTTTCTGGAGTATTTCCATCGTCAATTGGTTATGGTCGGTAGCGACATTAACAGTCGAAAAAATCGGGGCAAGCTCGTATTGCGCGGGGCAACTTCATTATGCTGCGTTTTGGCCGATACGCCAAGCTTCCATAATTCGATATTGACTTCGTGCATAAAGCTGGCAACTCGCTCATGCAAGGTGCCGAAATAATGGTCTTCCAGTTCCTGGCCTCGCGGAGGCAACGCCCCGAAAAGCGTCCTTCCCGTCAAAACAAGGTCAAGGCGCTTCTCAAAATAAGTCCGGTCAACCAGAAAATATTCCTGCTCCGGTCCGAGTGTTCCTATGACCCGTTTTGATGCCTTTTTGCCCAGTGCGTGAAGAACACGTACTCCCTGCCTGTTTAGTGCGTCCATTGAGCGAAGAAGCGGGGTTTTTTTGTCCAGTGCGTGTCCCGTATAAGAACAGAAAGCGCATGGTATATACAGTGTAATATTTTTTCCGCTTTCCTTGACAAAAACCGGCGAAGTGCAGTCCCACGCAGTGTAGCCGCGAGCCTCAAATGTCGCGCGAAGACCGCCCGATGGAAACGAAGATGCGTCCGGCTCACCCTTGATAAGTTCCCTGCCGCTGAATTCCATTATCGTGCCACCCTCAGTGGTTGGCGAAATAAATGAATCCTGCTTTTCCGCGGTCAGACCTGTCATCGGCTGAAACCAGTGACAAAAATGTGTCGCTCCTTTTTCGATTGCCCAGTCTTTCATCGCGTTGGCTATCACATTAGCGGTGCTGGAGTCCAGCGTTCCCTGGCCTTCGATAGCACGCTTTAATGACTTATATACACTGGCAGGCAGACGCTCGTGCATCACCTTATCGTTAAAAACATTGGAACCGAAGATTTCCACTATTGATTCGTAAGAGTCAGACATTTTAATTCTCCTATGATTTTGTCTCATACGGTATTAAAAACACAGGATAATTATATCCGCAGTGTACCGGCTTGGCAACATTCAAAAATGCAAAGTAACTGTTCCCTAATATTCCTCGTACTTCTTCACGGTGAATTTTTTTTCAGATATTCTTAAACGATGCCCCGAATACCTCAGCGGTAAATAAATACACCTCTGTTTTGGGGTCTTTCCATGCGTCTGCGGCAAGGCCCGCCTTGTGCGAGCAGCAATAGGAAAGGAACTGCTTTTTTGTCCAGCCTGTTTCCGTCGCCACCTGAGGCAGAAAACAGCCCGACGTGCAGCCCTTTTTTATGTAGATTCCGTCAACCCCCAAACGAAGACTCAGCGGATTATTTGTCCGCTTCAAAGGCGAAAGAACCGAAATTTCAATATCCAGTTCTTCCAGCTCATCGGCGCTAATCTGATTTCCGAAAAACCTCGGGTCGCCGGTAGCAGACGCAACGGCCATTTCAGAAACCAGCTCAATCAACGGCTTATCAGAAACAAATTGCCCAATGCAGCCGCGAAGCTGCTCGCCGTTTTTCAATGTTACAAAACACCCGCATTGAGTATGGAGTTCACCGTCCGCGGTTTTTGCTTTTGGCGCTGGCTTACAGCTAACCACCGCCTTAACTGTATCGTGTGCAACCTTCAAAAGCGTTTGTCTCTGAGTCTCATTCATACGCTTATTTTAACACGAATGAATACGAATTAACACAGTTTTTATTTCCCGCCAAGATGCAAAAGCCGCAGAGTAATTCAGACTCAAGACGCAAGACTCGCGACCCAAGACGAATTTTAATCGCTGATTACACGGATTGACACAGTTTTATGGGGATTTTCATAATATTTTTTCAAATTTATCGCTATTTATCGTTATTTTATGCTTGCAATATTCTTTATTTTGTGCTAAATTTAATGTCACGCGGAATGGGCAACCCTGATTTTATGTTCTTTTAAAATTTTAGTAGTATTTGTACTGAACTTTTGGCGTTCCTGTTGAAATTGCGACATTTCAAAACGGAAGATCGCACACAAAGTCAGTGCCCCGAAACGGGGCACTGCTTGCGTGTCTTCCGTAGGCTGTCGCAAGCCTCAACAGGGCACGATGTAGCGGTGCCCTTTTTTATTGCGCAGAGATTGAAAAATAAAAAACAGTATGGTGCTGTTTGATAACAATTTTTTAAGGAGAAGTCGAGATGAGAAGATTACTTACAATTTGTTTTAAGAAGCTGTTTCTATGTGTTATTTTAAGTCTGGTAGTTATTTTTATGATGAATCCATGTGTTATAGCATCTTTCACTTATGTTACAACAAGTACGGGCAAAGTCGTCAAAGTGGACATCAATACTGGTAGTACCCAATTAGTTGCTTCAATGCCATCGGGAGTGTCGCCAGACGTGATAGGCATTTCCTACGATAGCCAAGGCAGAATATATGTGGGGACTACTTGGTTAAGTGATATGTCATGGGCAAAACGAGTCATAAGAATTACGCCGCAGGGGAATGGAAATGCTATTATCGAACCATTCACGGCTCCGATTACTTCAACATACGGCACGGGACAAATTGGGTTTAATACAAAAGGTGAGTTGTTCGTTGCAGGGAATACTAATCAAGTTGTGTACAGATATGATAAAAACGGGAATCTCCTTGGAACATTAGGTTTTGATGGTCAAGCCAAAAATAATGTTGGCCTTTTTGTGAACGGTGACATAGTATATTCTGTGGGATATTTTTCCCCTTACAAACTGGTGCGTTACGATACTTCTGGAAGTCAGCCCACAGGAGGGGTCATTGCACAATTGCAGTTTCCTAATGATTATTGTCCAACTTCACTTTGTATGAGTCATACAGGTAATCTTGCGATAGGTTTTTCAAGCGTTAATCATGCCGGATGGACTGAACTTTGGGAATATAATTTACAAACCCAGCAGACACATAAACTCTTTGATTGTGGCGGACGACCGTCTGGATTTGCCCAATATGACTCGTTTACGAATACATATCTAATAGGTGGTTCAGATGGATTGACTGTGTTTGATACCCAAGGCAATTTGATAAAGTCTATCCACATGGATGACCTCAGTTCAGTTAGGCTAATTTCTGAGACATTTGTCCCCGAACCTGCCACGCTTTTGTTTCTCGGCCTCGGTGCGATGTTATTAAGAAGGAACCGAAATGCCAAATGATATAATTATTAATTTTGCACAGAATCGCTTTGGAACCGATAAAGGCCTACCTTCTGACGTGATAATTCGAACTCCTATACCAGATTGGATGGCAAGCACCGAAGAAAAAGGAACAAAGCACAAGGTTGATGGTAATGATATTATCAGGGTTGAAGGCGATGTTCCAGTTAATAATGGACCAATGTTAGTTGATAATGGTACAACTATTGACGCGTTGGCCTATTATCTACCATTTCATTTCTATCGCACAGCTTGGGGCGTTTATGTACATATGGGAGGCATATGGTCACTCGCGCGTCGTCTTGTGCCACAGAAGAACACACTAAATTCAAATGTTTTGCAATGTGCTTACAACCTGCTCCTGCAACATGAATTTCTTCACTTCTGTGCAGAGTATGCAGCATCTAAGATTGAGGTTATTACTGGAAAAGCTTGCTATACTACCTATTTTGGTGATAAAGATGCGAGTTTGCATGAAGAGGCACTCGCCAATGCACGAGCACTTCGTAGTATACCGAGGTATGATTTTTTCTTCTCAGAAGCCGCTGCCTGGATGCGTAAGCAGGGGCCCGGTTATCGTGATTTTGAAGAATGGATTCCTCCACGTTTTATCGCCGGCGAACGGCGTGCCTCTGCTTTTATGACTGTACCAGCGGCAGCGGCCAACCATCTAACCTGTATTCCGGCGCCCGGTGATGCGTCAGCCTACACTTGGCATCCTGCTGAGTTCCTATTCCGACATGCGGCAGAACGTCATGTGCCTATATACATCATCTTAGACCCATCAATTCCTTTTGTACAGGTCGCAAAACCTTTCCCCAAAAACTTTGGCCTACAGATTTTTGTTCATACCAACGAACACAAGCCACCTCATATTCATATTGATTGCCCACCTGGTACCCCGTACACAAAATATCAATGGCCAGAACTTACGCCACTTCCAGGACAACATTCATTGAGGACTGCCGACGAGAATAATCTTCATGAATATATTAACAAGTTCCGTTCTGGTATTGAACGTCAGATTGTGAAGACACCATGGAAATAGAAGATGTAGCTCACAAATTTGTAAAGCTTAAGCTATATTTTTTTTAATATGCCGATAACGATTTACGTTTGATTCCATTTTCAATTTTGGATTGAAGACTGCCGGAGATTTTATATTATAAAACTTTTTGCAGTGTTAATCGGTGTGAATAAGTGTCAAAAATCGGAGTTTAGAATACAGAACTCAGAAGAAAAACTTTGCGGCCTTTGCGTCTTTGCGGGAAATATACCTTCGTGTCTTGGGATCTTGGTGGTGAATGCTCTTTTTCATACTGAAAACGCGGTTTTTAATGTTTGCATTGCACCAAAGATAATTTACATCGCTGCGATGTAAATTTACATTTGGCCGATGTAAAATTACATTGAGCCATTGCAAATTTGCAGTTATGGGATGTAAATTTGCATTTTACCGATGAAGATTTGCATTGGTCCGCTGTAAATCGGCTTTAAGCCGTCGTAAACTTACATTGGCTCGATGTGAACTTGATATGCCGCATTTCATGCTTGAAAAATCATTTATCAAGCGTCATATTTGACAAATTAACCCCGCTAAAACAGTGTCAATCGGTGTGAATCAGTGTCCATTATTAGTTTTGAGTTAAAAATCAGCGGTATCAGCGGAATCAGTGTTTAATAAAACAGAACTCAGAAATCAGAAGAAAAACTTTGCGGCTTTTGCTTCTTTGCGGGAAAAATACTTTCGTGTCTTGGGGTCTTGGTGGTGAAAATCTTTTTAAATTTAGTCTTGCGTCTTGGGACTTGTGTGTTGCGTCTTTTTCTGCATTTTATGCCGTATAACCTCAATTACTGCGGGCATAATCGATAGTATTATTATAACAAAGATTGTGATTGTGAAATTATTTTTAATGATTGGAATATTTCCGAACAAGTAACCGCCGAAAATAAATAGCGAAATCCAGGCGACGCCGCCAATTACATTGTAAGAGAAAAACTTCAGATAACTCATCTTGCCCACCCCAGCCACAAACGGCGCAAATGTGCGGACTATCGGCACAAATCTTGCCAGCACAATGGTCTTGGCTCCGTATTTCTCATAAAATTTGTGTGTGCGCTCTATATGCTCTTTTTTAAGGAACCACGAGCCTTCTTTCTTTAATATAAAATCGCCGAAATATTTGCCAATGGCATAATTAGCGCTGTCGCCAAGCACCGCCGCCGCAGAAAGAATAACAAAAAGCCACGTAACATCAAGAGAGCCAGCCGCGGCGAATGTCCCGAGCGCAAAAAGCAGCGAATCTCCTGGAAGAAATGGCGTTACCACCAAACCAGTTTCCGCGAAAATAACAAGGAAAAACAGCAGATAACACCAAATCCCGAAACTGTCCATAATAGCAGGAAGGTGCTTATCAAAATGAAGAACAAAATCTATAAAATTGCCGGATGCCAACATAATGTTAAATTACTCCGTGTCTGATTACCTTTTAATTTACCGCGTCTTAGGTGCGGCGGTATAACTCTTTTTAGCTTAAATTTTTGTTCTCAAGATAAGGCCAATTTGTTATATTGTCAACAATTATCGGTGATGTATATGATTGGAAGGATTGACATAGAACAGCGAAGATATAACGGTAAACAGCGGTTCACCGCTGTGGGACAAGGATTATTGATACGCGCTCCGGCGAAGATTAATCTAAGCCTCCTGATAGCGGGCAAACGTCCAGACGGTTTTCATGAAATTGAAACCGTAATGGCCAAAATTAACTGGTTCGATGAGATTCTCATCGAACACGCCAGAAAAAAAGGTATCGAGGTTATCAGCACAGGACCATACTGGGCGCCGCAGGGAAAAGAAAATCTGATATACAAAGCCTGCCGAATGCTCCTTGACGCCTGCGATTCAAAAGCCAATCTTAAAATCACTTTAACTAAAAATATACCTGCAGGTTCCGGCCTCGGCTCTGCCAGCAGTGACGCGGCGGCAACGCTTGTCGGTGTCAAAAAATTCCTCGGACTGGATGTAACTATCAAACAGATGAGAGAAATGGCCGCTCTTCTCGGAAGCGATGTGGCCTTCTTTTTAGCTGGACCATTATCTTTTTGCAGGGGCAAAGGCGAAAAAATCACACGTTTGAATAAAAAATTCGACTTTGATGCCATCCTTATACTTCCTGACGTAAGTGTTTCTACTAAAAAGGTTTATAGCAATTATATCCACGATAAGAGTATCTATAAAAAGTTAAGTCCCAGAATAAATCGCTGTCTTGAAAAAAACAGAGTTGATTTAATTGCGAAAATATGGGCAAATATGCTTGCGCCGTGTTGCTTCCGTTTACATACGGAACTGGCTGAGTTAAAAAGTAAGGTTGAATCGTGGGGACTTAGGCCATTGTGCCTTAGCGGTAGCGGTTCGACGCTGTATTATATTATGAATAAAAAGGCTAAAGCAAATCTTGGTGAGTATCAACAAAAGATAGGGGGAATTTCAGGTTGCAAAAGCATTGTTGTGAGTAACAACAGATGGTAAACTTTTTAGCGAGGCAAAGAATATGGAAATCACTGAAGTTAGAGTCAAGTTAATCAACAACAAAGACGACAGGTTAAAGGCTTTCTGCTCGGTAACGATCGACAATGAGTTTGTCATTCGCGACATCAAGATTATCGAGGGTACAAATGGTTATTTCGTTGCCATGCCTTCGAGGAAGATGAGCGACCATTGCGATAAGTGCGGAAGCAAGAACCACCTCAAAGCCAGGTACTGCAATAACTGCGGGGCTCAGCTTTCGGAAGACCGTGTCAGAAAAGATGCTAAAGGCAGAATGAAACTGCACGCCGACATTGCGCATCCGATAAACGCCGAGTGCAGGCAGAGAATTCAGGATAAAATTACTGCCGCTTTCACAGAAGAGCTGGAAAAGTCGAAAGCAGCCCGGCTATAAACCGGTTGAGATTGAAGAGCCTGACGACGACATCCCGGAAATCATATAAAAACCACAAAAAGCGGAAATATAAATATTTGGTTGACACCTTTAGGGATGTGATAGGATGGCTTAGTCCGGCAAACTTAAACCTTATACGGTAAGGTCCTCAATAACTTTGTCTAAGGCGGCGTCAAGCCTGTTGTTTATATCGTAGCAGTGTTCTGTCAATTGTCGGCGTACATCAAGGACTTTCTCTTTGCGAACCTCGGGAAGGGAGGCGATTTTCTGCAGTACCTGGCCGATGGGCGTATTTGTTATGTTTTCAAGGATTTGTTCCATAAGTAAATCCTCGTTGCCAGCCAATGTTTCATTGAACTCATTTTCTTCGCGATAATTATTGCAATCAGGTCTCATAATATCCTAAATACCTTGCAGAAGCCTCGGATAAACATCCGGTGTTTTTCCAAGGCCTATAACCACTATATCTTGTGTGTCCCCCAATTCCCTTTGAGGCACAAACTCATTTAACAGTATTGGTATCGACACAGCAATCTATAAAACTTTAGAAAAGTTTTATATTTATATAAAGCCTTTATAGGAAAGAAGATAGGTAGTTTTATCAATGCGGCAAACACATTTTTCATCCAACGTCCGCCATAAAAACAGCCTCCTCATACTTAAAAATGAGGAATATATATTAAGAAATTTTTTTTTGCCATTTAACACTATATATAGTGTTAAAAAAAAATGACGATTTTCCAAAGTTTTCGTCGCTCGGTGTTCGTTTCCCATCGAGCGGCGAATTATTATTTGCCGAACAGGGGATAATTGTGTATATTAAGAGTTTGTAATTATCAACAAAACAGGTTCAGCGATGGGAAAATAATATGGTTCAATTTGGTGGAGAAACAGCCGTGCGAAAAATAAAGGCGATTGTAATTATAGTATTCACAATGACTTGCGGCTCAATTGGCAGGGGCGAGGCGAATGATATTTCAGCCAATTACGGGTTCGGCGAGATGGATATCGTCAAGCTGAACTGGGGCATAAGCAACCTGAAAACCGCCGACTTTGACGGTGATGGGCTGACCGATATCGCCGTTGTCAACGACGCCAAAGCCCGAATTGAAATCCTGCTGCAGAAAAAAAACGTTAGCCCAACCGAGGTGCCGCCGACCGTTGACCCGAACGACATCGATATCAACGCGATAAACGCCCCCAGCAGATATGAAAGGCAATCTGTACCGCTTTCGCAAAAAATTTACAGTATGGCCTGCGGGGATTTCGAACGGCGACGGAATGGTCGATATCGCGTTTTACGGCGAACCCAAAGGCCTTTACGTTATGCTGCGAAACCCATCCGAGGAAAAGGCTGAGAACAGCAAAAAAACAACGCTAAGCTGGAAAACCGCCAAAAAAATCAATATTGACGACGGCCTGCCGAACAGAAACGCTCTTTTGTACGCGGATATCAATAATGACAAACGCAAAGACCTGATTGTGGTTGGGCGAAACTGCTTTTACGCAGTTTTGCAAAAAGAGGACGGCACACTTGCCGAGCCGGTGAAGTATCCAGCCACTACGGAGTTAATCGGAGCGGATGTCGCTGACCTCAACGGCGACGGAATAAATGATTTGGTACTGGTAACAGGTGCGGAGGAAAAGCCGCTGCGCATTCGGTTTGGCCTTCAAACCGGCAAGCTTGGGCCTGAAGAGCAGTTTTTTATCGACAGGCCTTATGCCCTTGAGCTTTGCAATCTTTACGGTACTCCGGGCGATGAGATATTGGCAATAGACGCGATGAGCGGCAGGCTGGTCTGCTGGAAATACGGCATTGAAAAGGACGCCGACGCCGATTGGCCCATGGTGTTTTATCCGCTGCCTGCGGGACAGGAAAGCACAAAACGGGACTTGGTAATCGGTGATTTTGACGGTGACGGCAGAAGCGATATCGTGGTCAGCGACCGCGGCGCGGCGGAACTGGTTTTTTATAAACAAAACATGGATACGGGTTTGGCTGAGCCAGCCAAATTCCCTGCGTTTTCGGATATCGACAGTTTGAGCGTCGCGGATATTGACGGTAAAGGCAAGGCGAAGCTGGGCGTTCTAAGTGTTAAGGAAAAAGCGATAGGCCTGAGCGAATATAAGGATGGCAGGCTGACTTTTCCTCAGCCAGTGAAAGTTACCGGCGAACCGGTCTCGATGGAACTTGCCGATGTTGACAGCGATGGACATACGGACTGCGCGTACGTATCAAAAGAGGCAAACGATGTTCGCAATTTAAGAGTGATTTATAGTCTTGCCGACGCGATTAAACAGAAGCCCCATAAGAAAAAGGCGTTGGGTAAAGAGGCTGATGAAAATGAGTCTGTGCTGGAACTCAAGAAACTGGCTGCAAATCCGGACGGAATAAAGGTTCTGGATGTGGATAATGACGGTTTGCAGGATATTCTGATTTTTGTGAAGTATGAGTCCCCAATACTGGTACGGCAGACGAAAAAGAGGATATTCGAGGTTGTCGATTCACCAAACGTGCAGGCAAGTTTGATTAAGGATGCGACGCTGCGGTCTATCGCAGCTGCGGATGTTGACGAAAAATCCGGCAGGGAGCTGCTGGTTGCGCAAAAGAATTTCGCCAGGAGCCTGATTTTTTCGGCGGACAAAGGCTGGAGTATTATCGACCAGTATAACGCCAAAAGTACGGAAAACAATATTTCTGCTGTTTCGGCGTTTCGTCTTGACGGCAAAGAAAAGGGCAGGCCCGCGGTACTGCTTCTGGACGGGACGAAAGGACGTCTGCAGATACTAAAGGCGGGCGAGGATAAGACGTATCGCTTTGAAAAGGAATTTAGCGTCGATAAATGGGGCGACGCGGAACATCTGAAAATGCTCTTTGCGCCGCTTACAGGCTCAAACACAAACAGTATTTTGCTGTTTGACGGCGATAAATTCGCGTTAATATCACCGCCGGCAGCAGGTTTCAAACCGGCGACCCTCGAAAAGGTGTTCAGCTATGAGACGAAAATCAAGGACGGGGTGTACGGCAATGTCGTGGCAGGCGATATTAACGGCGACGGTAAGCCGGATATAATCATGGTCGAATACAAACACAACAATATCGAAATACTCGCAACCGGTTCGGACGGCAAGCCCATTTCGGCGACGCGGTTCAAGGTTTTCGAGGAAAAAGGCTATCGTGAAGAAGGCAGGGACAGAGGCGGTGTCGAACCGAGAGAACTGAAAGTTGCCGATGTTACCGGTGACGGTAAAAATGACTTGATTGTTATTATTCACGACCGCGTGATTATTTATCCGCAGGATTGATTTGGCAGGTTACATTTCATAGACAGCAAAATGGCTCACAAAGGCGCTAAAGTTTTTGTCGCGATGAGCGGCGGTGTGGATAGTTCAACGGCGGCGGCGCTGCTGCTGGAGCTTGGTTACAACTGCGCAGGGGTTTTTATGATTACCTCGGACGCTTCGGGCGCGGTGCAGACGGACGCACAGAGAATTGCCGATAAATTGGGTATAAAACTTCATACGCTTGAGCTTCGCAGAGAGTTCGAGGGGATACTCGAATATTTCTGCGGCGAATATAAAAAGGGCCGGACGCCTAATCCGTGCGTTTTCTGCAACAGGCATATCAAGTTCGGCAAGGTGTGGGATTTCGCGAGGGCTAACGGTGCGGAGTTTTTCGCTACTGGTCATTACGCGAAAATCCTCAGAAACGCTGACGAGGCCGGGCTGTATGAAACAGCCAATCTTACCAAAGACCAGTCCTACGTGCTGGCTATGATAGAAAGAAATGTGCTTAGCCATTTGATTTTGCCGATGGGTGACTATTCCAAAAGCCAGACGCGGAAATTGTCGGAGAAATTCGGCCTGGGCCTGGAGCAAAAAGAGGAGTCGCAGGAGATATGTTTTATACCGAATGATGATTATGTCGCGGTATTGGAGAAGATGTGCCCGGAACTTGTGCGAGAGGGAAATATTGTCGATTCGAGCGGTAAAATTCTGGGTCATCACAGCGGGGTACACAGGTTTACCATCGGCCAGAGACGCGGGCTTAAAGTCGCGATGGGCAGGCCCTGGTACGTAACAAAACTTGACGCGGCGAGCAATACGGTTGTGCTTGGGCCGAAAGAGGAGGTTATGCACAATACGCTGATTGCCAAAGATGTGAACTGGCTTATCGATAAACCGGCGGCGGAATTTACGACAAAAGTTAAGGTGCGTTATAATTCGAGGGGCAGTTCGGCGAGGGTTTTGCCGCGAGGCGATGAAATCGAAATTAAATTCGATGAGGCTGTATCAGCTATAACACCGGGGCAGTTAGCGGTTTTTTATATTCAAGATAATATCGGTTTCAGGGTTGCTGGTGGGGGGTGGATTGACAGCGTAAGTCCTTGATATGTAAGCTGTTAGGATATTAATATTTGTGTTTTTTGTCACGTATTTTTCTTATCCGAAAAAATATTTTTTTAAATTTTTTGGCTTGTACGGAAATATTTTCTATACTTTGCTGTGGAAATAGAAGGTAGTTGAAAGTCTGCAAAATGGGGTTGTTTTCAGCAGGCAAAAAATGATTCGTATAAAAAAAACAGTTTTCGGCGGCCGTTGTGGAGCCGCCTTAATCATTTCGATGGTGTTTCTGGCAATTTTTTCCGCACTGGCAGTAGGTATGGCGGCCATGTCGGGGACGAATGTGCAGATAGCGGACAATACGCACAATGCAAACCTGGCGCTGAGCAGTGCGCAATCGGGTCTTGAAATTCTGCGGTATTACCTTTCAGGATTGAAAATAGCTGGCACTGTGGCGCCGGCAAACAGGCTTGGGGCAGTCGCGACGGCCTTGCAGCAAAAGCTAAATACCGCGGGCATATCGAATATTTCGCCTGTTTATAGTGCCTCGACGGGAACTTTGTCCATTCCAAGTGTTACATTAAATTCACAGTACGGTCAGACTTTCAGCGCAGTTATCACGAACACCGCGGACAATAAATTACAGGTCGATATTACTGGAAGCGGTCCTCAGTTCAGCAAAAAGGTCAGGGCTAATTTTAATTTTGCCCCGATGGGCAGCACCGTATTTGATTATGGCGTTGCGACCAAAGGACCTCTGGATATGACCGGACAGGCGGAAATCGACGGTGTCAACCTTGCCATTGAAGCCAGCGTTTATATTGAAGCTGATTCTTGTACAGGTAACGCGTTTACTATAAGCGGTCAGGCGGGCGTCGCAGGTGAAGTAAGCATCGCTAATCCTTACGGGACTTATTCGGTTGGAGATAAGTCATCCGTTGGCGGAGCCACAGGCAGCGATGCCCACCAGTATATTCATGTCGGTGTTGCGTACTCAGATTTTCCGACCCCCAATCCTGATTATTTCAGGCCGTTTGCGACGGGAGCGGTGATAGACAGCAGCGACGACTGGAGCGAACATTCGGTTTTGAATAATGTTACAATAAGTGCTAACACAAATCCGACGTTTGCAGGCAACGTTACAATAAACGGCGTTCTGTTTATCGAAACACCGAACCGTGTTTCGTTCACGGGCAAAGCCACGGTTAATGGAATCATCGTAGGCGATGGCGACCTTGAAAACGAATCTTTGAGCAATAGCCTTATGTTTGCAGGCCAGGTGGTATGTAACGGCGTTTCGGTTCTGACCGGACCTGATTTTGAGGGTATTAAACAGGAAACAGGAACATTCATTGTCGCTCCGGGTTTTAGTCTGGATTTCAGCGGACAGGATTTAAATATGAACGGAGCGATTGCGGCAAACGGGATAACATTCAGCGGACAGGCCGGTGGGGTCGTCAACGGTTCGCTCATAAACTATTCCCAAAAATCGATGCTTATGAGCGGGCAAAGTGCGCTTCACTTCAACCGGAGCGGAGCGAATTCGAACCCCAGCGGCTTTTCGCCGAATAATGTTGTTGAATTCGACACATCATCGTATAACGAACCGGCGATGTAAGATAATCCCTGAAAATACACTATGTCATTGCGAACGCAGCGAAACAATCTCGTTTTTGAAGTAATGAAGATTGCTTCGTCGCATTGCTTCTCGCAATGACATTTTTAGAGATACCTGTAACGTTTAATATCGCGTTCTATTTTCAAATCCAAGTTCCGCATTTCCAATCTTGACAGCAGTTGAATAAACTGCGAAAATAAAAAATCAAAGAGTAGCGGCGGGGTAAACCCAACCCTACGAAATTTATCCTGAAAGGGTAAAGAATGAAGAGAAGTATCTTTGTTTTGGCGGTGGTTTGTTTTTTTGCGGGCTGTGACAGTTCAAAGCCTGATTTCAAGATTGGGATACAGAATCTGGACGGAGCACCGCTCAAGGCTGAAATAAAGGCAGCTGAACAACTGCCGGTCAAGGTTGATATTCAGGGCAACAAGGGTTTGCCGGCGGATGCCAACAGCCTGCGGATATCCATGGTGTCATTGGAGATGTCACGGGAGAACTGGATAGCAATAGGTATTATCGGGGCGTCAGCGGTTTTAATTTTATTGGCGGCAGTATTGTTCAGCACGGCAAAGAGGAAGGGATAGTAGAAGAATAATTCAAAACTTAAAGTTAAAAACTTAAAATTAATGAAAGGGTACGAGAGAGATAATTTGTTTGGGGAGATTGATTTCCGGTTTGGGGGGAGTGAAAGAGCAGGGGGGAAAGATGGGAATATAACCGGTGGTCATATAATTCGCGTGGCGTTTGAGTCGGGGGCGGACGCGGAGTTCGATTATCTTGTGCCGGATAATTTATGGCCGGTAAAAGCGGGGCAGAGGGTTGAGGCGCCTTTCGGCAGAAACAATAAATCAGAAAAAGGCTTTTGTGTCGCTGTTGATCCGGTGCGGGACAAAACGGGGAAAAAATTCAGACTCAAAATAATCACAAATATAATTGATGATGAGCCCCTGCTGGATGGTGCGATGCTGGAACTGGCGAGGTGGATAGGTGGGTATTATTTTTGTCCGCTTGGGCAGGTGCTGGCTGCTATGGTTCCGTCGGCGGTGAAAAAGGGCATAGGGATTAAGGCGGAAAAATGTATTTACCTTTCAAGCAGTGTTGCTGATATTGAGAAAAGTTCCGGAGGATTTAAAGGGAAAAAGCAGAGGCTGATTGTAGAGTATCTGGAGAAGATGGAAGCGTTTAACGCTGATAGCGCGGTGGGGCTGGCGCAGGTGAAAGAGGTGGTTGGTGGGACGGCGGGGCCGATTAAGAAACTGGCGGAAAAGCAGATTATTAAGGCGGTTCAAAGAACTGTAATGAAAGCACTGCCGGTGATGCCTCCCGGTATGGAACTTAAAACAGAGCATATTGTTTTGAACGATGACCAGCGGAAGGTTCTGGAACATATAGATTCGCAGGTAAACAGGGGTGGGTTCGGCGTTACGGTTTTACATGGTGTTACGGACAGCGGGAAAACGGAGATTTATATAAGGGCCATTAAGACGTGCATCGAAAAGGATAAAAGCGCGATTGTGATGCTGCCTGAAATCGCTCTTACGGCGCAGACGGTTCAACGTTTCAGTTCGCGTTTCAGCAGATTGGCTGTTATGCACTCAGGACTGACGGCGGCACAGCGAAATGTGCAATGGCATAAAATAAAAAATGGCGAGGCGGATGTGGTTATAGGGGCGAGGTCAGCGGTTTTTGCGCCGCTGGCGAATCCGGGGCTGATGGTTGTGGATGAGGAGCATGAGGGGAGTTATAAGCAGGATACAGTGCCGCGTTATCACGGGCGGGATGTCGCGATAAAGCGTGCGCAATTGTCGGGGGCACATTGTATTCTGGGAAGCGCGACACCGTCGCTGGAGACTCTGGCTAATTGCGAGGGCAAGAAGCATTTTACTTTGATGCGCTTGCCGAGACGCGTGATGAACCTGCCGATGCCGGAGATGAGACTTGTGGATATGCGCAATGAACCGTGGCAGAAGGGGGTAAACCTGATTTCGGAGCCTTTGGCGCAGCGGCTCAGTGAAATTCTGGCGAAAAAAGAGCAGGCGATTTTGTTTCTGAACCGGCGAGGGTACAGTAATTTTGTGTTTTGTCCGTCGTGCAAACATACCCTGCATTGCTCGAATTGCGATGTAACACTTACATTTCACAAATCGGAAAAGCCGCGGATGGAGATTAATACCGTAACTGGCAAGCATATCAATTATGGCTATGCGGTATGTCATTATTGTCTTTCGCAGACTTTGGTGCCGGAAAAATGTCCGCTGTGTGGCAAGGGGATGGTGATGATCGGGCTTGGTTCGCAAAGGCTTGAGGAAGAGTTGGCCAGAAAATTTCCGCAGGCTAAAGTGTCGAGAATCGACAGCGATTCGATGAGCGGCAAAGATTATTACGGGCTTTTGAGGGATTTCAGTGACGGGAAGATTGACATACTGGCTGGTACGCAGATGCTGGCTAAAGGTTTGCATTTTCCGAATGTAACGGTGGTTGGGATTATCAGCGCGGATACGTCGCTATATCTGCCGGATTTTCGCGCCAATGAGCGGACATTTCAGTTGATTTCGCAGGTAGCTGGGCGAACGGGCAGGTCTGCCAAAAAGGGGACGGTGTTTGTGCAGACGTTTCTGCCGGAGCAGCCCGCGATACACTTTGCGCTGAAAAACGATTTTGACGGTTTTATCGCGGAGGAACTTAAACATCGCAAAGCGTGCAATCTTCCGCCGTTCTGGCGAATGGCGATTGTGGGGCTGCGGGATATGAATTTCGAGAAACTCGAATCTGCTTGCAAAGCGATGTGGGAGAGGATAGATTTTTTTGTTCAGCAGGAGAAACTTCAGATAGCAGTCAGGGGGCCTATGCCCTGTGCGATAAGCAGGATACAGAGGTTTCACCGGATGCAGATAATTATACAGGCCGCTGAGGCGGGGACGATTTTGCGGTTGTTTAAGTGTCTGCGTACGGCCAGTTCGGTTCGGCCAGCGGTAAAAATTATTGTCGATATGGACCCGGTCAGTTTATTGTAGCTTGCAATTTCAAAAAGAGCGTGGTATATTTAATCACAGATTACACGGATGACGCTGGTTGAATTTTGGATGGGTTCGACAGGCTCACCACAGGTTTTAGATTAAAATCTGCGTTCTCTGCGAACTCTGTGGTAAGAGATTTTTGTTACCGGGGAGTAGCTCAGCTTGGATTAGAGCGCTGCGTTCGGGACGCAGAGGTCGGAGGTTCAAATCCTCTCTCCCCGATTTCAGACCCAAAAAATTGGTTTTGGGTTTTTCGCCTGAAAAGGCAGTAACCGTTTAAAGTTTAAATGTTAAATGAGCAAAATATTATAATGGCTCTTATTGCGTAGCTTCGGAAGGAAGTATGCTAAAAAATATACGAAATTTGGCGTAATCACCTGGGCATCATGATGCCCTTACTGTTTTTTTCTGCGATGCTGTTAATCTTCTCGCTCGAACGCCTTGTAATTCGTCTCTTGTTGCCCGAATTCTTCACAGGCTCCGTAACTATCCCAGACTCTCATCGCCATGCTCATCGGCCTGCGTTTCGATATTGTCATCGCCGCCACCCTCGCCTGCCCTCTCATAGCCCTCATCATGGCAGGCCCGCTATTCGACAGACCGCGTTTTCAAAAATTCATTTCCGCACTGATCGCTTTCATTCTGAGCCTGGTTATCTTCTCCTGTATTGCTGATTTTTATTTCTTCAAACAGTTCGGCGAACGTCTCAACCACAAGGCTCTTGTCTATCTCGATTCCGACTATGTCTACAAGATCATCTGGAACGATTACCCCATCCTCACCATCGCCTTGGTCTTTTGCCTTTCGAGTCTGCTTTTGTATAAGGCGCTGACCCGCTTCCTCGCCGGCCGGATCAGCCACGCCGCGATACCCGCTCTGTCAATCGTCGAACTTGTCCTCGTGCCCGCCATAATGATATCTCTTACCATCGTTGGTATCCGCGGCACCCTCGGCCCAAAGGCCATCAACACCGGCCCCGCATACTTCTGCTCCTCTTCATCCATCGCGCAGCTGACCCTCAACGGCCTCTTCACTCTTCGCGAAGCCGCTTTCAGCCTCAAATTCCGCGCAGAAAACCTCGATAAGCACTATACTCTCCTGCCGCCCGAACAGGCCTTAAAGAACACCGTTGCTCTCATATCGCGACCCGGCGACACTTTCTGCGAAACAGCCTCCAATCCTCTCCGTCGAATAACCGACACCGGCCTTGCCCGCCATGATTATAATGTCGTTCTCGTTGTCCTCGAAAGCCTCAGTTGGCATTATATCGGTTCTATGGGCGGCAGCCCCGGCTACACGCCAAACCTCGATAAGCTCATCTCCGCAGGGCATCTTCATGGACGAATGCTTCGCCGTCGGCAACCGCACTACCCGCGGCTTCGGCGCCATCGTCTCCGGCTACCCCGACCTGCCCGGAAAAAGCGTTACCACCCGCCCGCAGGCCGAAGGCACATTTCTCACTCTTGGCTCTGTCCTCAAATCCCGCGGATACGAAACAATGTTCATCTATGGCGGCCAGCCCTGGTACGACCATCGCCAGGCCTTCCTTGGCAGCAACGGCTACACCCACATGGTTTTCAAAAATGATTTTGTCGCTCGCACCTTCAAAACCTGAGCTCGGCTATTGCGACGAGGACCTCTACAACCAGGCCCATCTCGAATTTCAGAAATGCAAGGATAAGCCCTTTTTCGCCACACTCCTGACGCTCTCCTTCCACCAGGAGCTATGAAATCCCTGCCGGGTAAAATCACCCCTGAACCGGCCTCCACCCCTTTCCACGACCAGATCGATGCCATCAGGTACACCGACTGGGCGATTGGCCGCTTCATTGCACAAGCGAGCACCGCTCCCTATTTCAAAAACACTATCTTTGTATTTCGTTGCCGACCACATGGGCGGCTTCAAGGAATGTCCTGACACGGCCGCATCGTATCGTGTGCCGTTTCTCATATATGCACCGGGAATCGTCCAGCCCGCCCGCATTTCGGGTATCTGCAGCCAGCTCGATGTCGCCCCCACGATCATGCACCTGCTCGGCGGCTCATACGAACACTGCTTCTTCGGCTCAAGCGTCCTTGGCCGCGAGCCCGACTCTGGCTTTGCCTGGATACTCAACGGCCAACAGCTTATCTTCATCAACGGTCTTCGCCAGGGTGTCGTCATCAGCCCCGGCGATCATAATGCATTCTTCACATTCAGCCTCCCCGATACACTTGGCCCGCTGTATTCCGATATCCCCACCGCCAAGCTTCGCCAGATGCCGCTTTCCATACTTCAGGTCGCAACTGAAATTTTCGAAAAGGATGCCTACAATCTTAATTCCTCGAATTCCTTTACTATGAATACCCGCCCTCTCTCTTCAGCGTTGAGAGAAAAGTCTGCAGCAACAGCGAAATCATTACAACAAAAGTGATCGCGACTGCAATAGAACAAACGGAACAGCCAGCCGTGAATTAACCTCTAATCCTTTTTCTCCGATTTCGACTGACAATCGCCGGTCAAATAGAGCAGAGGTGTTGGAGTAAAATCAGCAGATGCTGATAAGCGAATAAACCCGTACTGAACCATGCAACCTTTCTCTCAATACGGAATCTTGAAAATCTGCATTTTTTCACCAATAACCTGTTCTGTTTTACACGTTTTGAGCCTGTATAATTTTCCATTAATATTAAAATGTTCCGTTGCTGAAATTATAAGACCATAAACAGACATAAGGGGCTGAGATAAGGAGATTTATAATTAATAAAAAAGGACGTTCCTGAGATATTCCGCAAAGTCAGCAAAGTCCTAAAATAGAAGACGAGTAACCGCAAGAATATTTTAGGAACATAAACGAAATTTCCTGCTAAAGGGGGGTGGGTAATTTGACGAGGATAAAGTTGTTTCTTATGCTTTAAATAGCCATAAATATTGGGTGTTTGGGGCGAAGATGTTATTTCCAAAGCGGCAGAGGAGCGGTTTAGGAGATAAATAATTACGTTAATAATGTAAAGAGGGCAGACTGTATGTCAAGAAAGATAAACCTTTCGGTTTTGTTGGTAGTGTTTATGACAGTTCAATTACTCCATACGGTGGGTATCGCTTATGGGAAAAATAACGGTGCGGCGGCAACATCTTCCAGCAAACAACTTCGCTGCCTGTCAAGAATGTATATGACTTATGGTTTTTACGATAAGGCGCAGCCGTTCGCGGAAAAGCGCTGGCTTCGGCAAAAAAAGAGAATGCCAGCGATAGCGAGCTGGCGTTGTGTTATATTGACCTGGCGGTTTTGTACAGCCATAAGGATATGCTGAATGAGGCAGAACAGATGTGCAATCTTGGTCTCGAGCAGCAGCAAAAGGTTCTTTGCGAAGAACATCCGTATATTGCTTATACATTTAGGACGCTGGGATCAATTTACAGAGAGCAGGGAGAATATGAAAAAGCAAGGATTGTCATAGATAAAGCGATTTCTATTATGCTCAATGCGCATTCCACAGAACGATATTATAGCTCCATTCAAAGTGGATTTAGCCAAGGTGCTTTTTGCTCAGGGCAATCTAAAAGAGGCAGAAGTTAATTATCTGCAGGCATTGGAATCAATAAAGGTCGCTTACGGTGCTGAGCATCTTTATACGGTGGAAGTGATGGGCGATATTGCCCGATTATATATACTTGAAAATAGATATGATGAGGCGAAACCGTTGATAGCCAGTACGCTTAAGATTCAAAAAAGTATTTACGGCCCCGAGAATCACTTAATTGCTCCCACATTGATAGTAATGGCTAATATATATCAGGTCGAAGGCAAATATGAGCAATCCATGGATTTGATTAATGAGGCTCGTTCGGTAGTTGGAAAAACACGTGATATTATTGAAATCGCGAAGTTAGAGCAGCTTGTCGGCAAGACATTTGCAGGCAAAGAGGTTGCCCGTGTATTTTATGGCAGGTAAGATAAGTAAAAACAAAGCGGGATAGGACAGACAAAACTATCCTACCCCGCATAAAGTCAAGCATTACGTATTATCCGCCAATAGCTTCCAGTCTTGCGGCAATAAATGCTTTAAGAGCAGCGTTGTTGCTCTCAAGTACAGCCCCGCCGTGTTTTTGCATAACATACTCTACCGGGTTATCTATGGGTGAGCCGAGGTCGGTTTTGACAACAGAAATGTAGTTGGCAAAGGCATCTACAAATTCCATTGCTTTGGCATACTGAGGATTTAACGGGTCGTTAATATGGGACCGCATAGCATCCGCAATTCTTGCACTTAATTCAGGTGTGAAAGGCGTATCGGCAGGAGCGATTTCATTAAATACCTGAACCGCAGCGGCCATATTGCTCCCATCTGCATCATTCAGTATCTGGGCATATTTAACTAGCCTCGAGCATCCATCGCAAGGCTGAGTATATGAAGCTGTCGCCAGAGCTTTTTGTATAGAGACCTGGATATTTTCCTTGGTAGTTCCCAGTTCGGCAGCGGCAACCTGAAGCAGAAGCGGACAGCCTGATATTTCAGGCGCCTGAATAACGGGCAGTGGAGCCGCTGGTATCATAGGAACAGGATTTCCTGTCACCTGGATTGTCACAATTCCATTTGCGGGGTTAGCACCTTGCTGACCATCGCTTACGGAATACGTTAACGAATCTTCGCCGATATAGCCGGCATTTGGTACATAGATAAACTTTCCAGTTTGCGTGTCAAAGGTCACAATCCCATGAAGTGTCGGCTGAGTTATCAATACCGTCAGTGGGTCTATCTCGCCATTAGCAAAGTTATCCGGCTTATCTCCAAATAGCACACTGCCGTCAATAGTTATATTCACACTACCGCTAACTGAACCATTATTAGCAAAAGGCAGGGCGTTGGTCAGGGTAAGAGTAACGGTGCCGACGGCTGGTTCTGCGCCCTGCTGGCCGTCACTTACCGTATAGGTAAATGTATCCGTGCCGACGTAGCCCGTATCCGTTGGAGTATATGTGAACGTTCCTGTTGTCGTATTGAAGTTCACAGTACCGTGAGTGGGCTGTGAAGTTACCACAACCGTAAGGGCGTCTATCTCACCGTTGGCAAGATTGCATCAGGGGTATCGCTGAATATTACACTGCCGTCGAGAGCTATATTCATATGCCCGCTTGCAGAGCCGTCGTCAGCTGTAGGCAGGGCGTTAGTCAGGGTAAGAGTAACGGTACCGGTTGCCGGAGCGGCGCCCTGCTGGCCGTCACTTACCGTATAGGTAAATGTATCCGTGCCGACGTAGCCCGCGTCAGTTGGCGTATATGTGAACGTTCCTGTTGTCGTATTGAAGTTCACGGTTCCGTGAGTTGGCTGTGAAGTTACCACAACCGTAAGGGCGTCTATCTCACCGTTGGCAAGATTGTCAGGGGTATCGCTGAATATTACGCTGCCGTCGAGAGCTATATTCATATGCCCGCTTGCAGAGCCGTCGTCAGCTGTAGGCAGGGCGTTAGTCAGGGTAAGAGTAACGGTACCGGTTGCAGGAGCAGCGCCCTGCTGGCCGTCACTTACCGTATAGGTAAATGAATCTGTACCGACGTAGCCCGTATCCGTCGGAGTATAAGTGAACGTTCCTGTTGTCGTATTGAAGTTCACGGTTCCGTGAGTTGGCTGTGAAGTTACCACAACTGTAAGAGCATCAATCTCGCCTTTGGCCAGACTATCGGGCGTATCGCTGAATATTACACTGCCGTCGAGAGCTATATTCATATGCCCGCTCTCAGAAGCGTCTCCCGCGGTCGGCAGGGCGTTAGTCAGGGTAAGAGTAACGGTGCCGGTTGCCGGAGCGGCGCCCTGCTGGCCGTCACTTACCGTATAGGTAAATGTATCCGTGCCGACGTAGCCCGCGTCAGTTGGCGTATATGTGAACGTTCCTGTTGTCGTATTGAAGTTCACGGTTCCGTGAGTTGGCTGTGAAGTTACCACAACCGTAAGGGCGTCTATCTCACCGTTGGCAAGATTGTCAGGGGTATCGCTGAATATTACACTGCCGTCGAGAGCTATATTCATATGCCCGCTTGCAGAGCCGTCGTCAGCTGTAGGCAGGGCGTTAGTCAGGGTAAGAGTAACGGTGCCGGTTGCCGGAGCGGCGCCCTGCTGGCCGTCACTTACCGTATAGGTAAATGTATCCGTGCCGACGTAGCCCGCATCAGTTGGCGTATATGTGAACGTTCCTGTTGTCGTATTGAAGTTCACGGTTCCGTGAGTTGGCTGTGAAGTTACCACAACCGTAAGGGCGTCTATCTCACCGTTGGCAAGATTGTCAGGGGTATCGCTGAATATTACACTGCCGTCGAGAGCTATATTCATATGCCCGCTCTCAGAAGCGTCTCCCGCGGTAGGCAGGGCGTTAGTCAGGGTAAGAGTAACGGTGCCAACGGCTGGTTCTGCGCCCTGCTGGCCGTCACTTACCGTATAGGTAAATGTATCCGTACCGACGTAGCCCGTATCCGTTGGCGTATATGTGAACGTTCCCGTTGTCGTATTGAAGTTCACAGTACCGTGAGTGGGCTGTGAAGTTACCACAACTGTAAGAGCATCAATCTCGCCTTTTGCCAGACTATCGGGCGTATCGCTGAATATTACACTGCCGTCGAGAGCTATATTCATATGCCCGCTCTCAGAAGCGTCTCCCGCGGTCGGCAGGGCGTTGGTCAGGGTAAGAGTAACAGTAATGGGGTCGGTAACATTACCGTTTTCGTCTGATGCGATATAAATAAAAGAATCTATTCCGACAAAACCTGTACCAGGGGTATAAGAGAAGGTACCATCTGGATTGACAGTAACTGTTCCATGGCTTGGCTGACTATAATTGAGGACGGTGAAAGTATGACCTGTGTCAGTAGGCAGGACATTACCGGTAATAATTATGTTCATGTGTCCCAATTCTAAAATGGGCGCTATTGGCGGTGTCAGATTTGGAGGTAGCGGGCAATCCGGACAAGGGCCTTCAACTTTATTATTTATTTCTATTTTTACATAAATTCCTTCTTTTGAATCAGAACCAGGTTGAGTCAATTCCAATGCCGAACCGGTGCCGGAAATAGATGCCTTAACGTGAGTGCTGTCCGTTGTAATCGTACCCGGTCCAATCTCATTCCAGCCTGCATGCAATACTATTGTTGCCTTTGCAGTATTGCTCGTACCTGTTTGCGAAGTCTTTGCCTCTGCGTCAAGACTGCCGTTAACAGTAACGTCTTTGCCTGCGCAAACGCGAATATCAGCATTGGTTTGTTGTTTACCATGGGCATCAACAGTTACGTCACCGTCAACATATATATTTCCACCAGCTTCAAGGCAAAGGATGGCTTGGCCGACCTCTTTTCTACAGAAGGTACCTGATTGGTGGTCACCTGCACGGAACCATTAATCGTCAGGTCGCCTGGATGCTCTGCATCAGGGGAGGCAATGGCAGAAATTTCATCATAACTTCCGCCGTCAACAGTCAAAGCGCCGGTTGTTATATCTCCGCCGTTAGTGGTAAGCAGTCTGATTTTGCCTGGGTCGGTTACCTTGTCATTCGACGGAACATTAGTAGTTATATTACCTGTGGTAATTCCGCCGCTTCCGGCAAGCATATATATACTGCCGCCCTTATTAGTAAGAAGCGAAGTTGTGCCTGGGGACAGGAAGGTAATTCCTCCGGTGTTATACACGGTACGCATCGCGATATCGCCGCTGCCGCCTGTGATTATACCATCACTTATATTGTTTACTATAATATTCCCATTAGTGGGCGAATGAGCAACCACTTCGAGGTCTGTATTAGCCTGAGACTGGGCTTCTATCCATTTTTCGTAAAGAGTATTGTCTGGTGGGCTAACCGGTTTAGAGCCATCAGCAATGGTCCAGTTGAGAGCATCAAGTACAACCTTCCCTTTTTGTCCGGAGCTGATTGCCGCCGAAGCATCAACGCTGCCGGCAAGATTAACCTGATTTCCTGCGATTAGCACGCTGGTTTTAACGGTTTTATCAGCGTCTGGTGTGTTGCCGCCCTTAGCCTCAATTTTTGCGCCAGACTGCACAGAGGTATCGCCTGAAGAATGAACTATAACCAGTCCGCTGTCACCACCGGTGCCGGCATTTGCGGTTGTTACGCTTGCGGAGCATAAGGTTGTTTCACTGCCTGCTGTTATACTGATGATGCCGCCGTCGCCTGCTGTGCCATCGGCATTAATTGTGCCGTTCTGAGCTACGGTACCAATACCATCTATAACCTTTACCGCTTTTGCGTCAAGACTAAGTGCAGCAGAAAAAATATCTCCGGCAGCAAGAACAACCTGGCCTGCTGGGGCATTGATTGTGCCGTTATTGGTGACACTTCCAACACCAGCGTCGAGAGCTGAAACAGAATCAGTCTCAATGACGATTTTGCTGCCCGGTTCGCCGAGAAGAACCCGGTCGCCCGCGACCATCGCGACGTAACCGCCAGAGGTTGTGGTAATAGTACCTATATTTTGAACCATTTTACCGATAAGTGCCACGCCGTCGGCTATAATTTGACCCTGGTTAATCACGGCGCCATTGCCGCCTGAAAATTCATAATGGCCCGCCATGAAGTCGGTATCAGTGATATTAAGGCCGGAAGCAACTAACTGCGGCACATTAATAACAGCGGTTGGGCCGAAAACGATACCCGCAGGGTTGACCATAAAAATTTTCATCCCGGTTTGTGCCGTCATTGAGCCGTCGAACTGCGTCATACTTCCTGATATTACGCGGTTTAGCACTGCGGCATCAGTAACGCCTGACTTAGTGAAATTAAGGCTTTCGTTTGCAGCCGTATTCAGACTGTTCCAGCCGATAATTGTTTGAGCGGCAGTAACCCCGACATTCGTTGTATTACTGCTCTGAGTAATTGCGGCAGTTCCCGGGTCAGCTACATTTGGCGCAGCAAGTGTAATAGATGTCCCGAAGAACATAAGGCCCGCAAGAAAAACAGCGATAATTTGCCTTACATAAAATTTCCTAAAATTTCTTTTTATGGATTTCATCTTTTTTCCCTCACAATTTCCAAGAACAATTTTTCTTTTTTTTCCTTCTAACAATTCGTTTTATTCATTCAGGCTGTACCGTTTCAGCCTGTAATTTATTACCATCTCAAAACCAGATTAACATTTAAGCGGCTGTCGCCATCGTCGTTATCCCCGGCCTCTTTAAGAACGAATCCGTAGAAAGCTCCGGCGGTTATATTGTCTCCTATCTCGGCGACTATGCCAGGACCGACCGAGTACAAATCCTGTGCTCCAATTTCGCCTGGGACGGGGTGTTTTATGACCGCTCTGCCGTAGTCGAAGAAAACAAGCGGAGCCAGTCTTCTCAGCCAAGGTCTCTTATTTTCCTTCTCTGTTTCCTGCGGAGTTTTTTGGCCTGCCTGTTCTTTCTTAATCAAAATCATATTCATATTGAACGGAAGCAAGCGTTCCTCCATCGGCAACAATTTCGCTTTCCTTATAGCCTCTTACCGTGTACATTCCGCCAAAGATCGTCATCATTACAGGAACCAGCCTCTCATCAGGCTGAATATATTTTGCCGTACCGAGGATGCGATGAACCTTTGTCTGGTCGAGAAACTGAGAATGTGATGCTGAAAGTGTCAGGATGCTGAAATCCCGTTCGGCATTTGTTCTTGCTCCGGTTAATGTTGCAGGGTCCCAGAATTTTTTCTGGTCTGAACCGCCCATACTCTGTGAAAGGTCGAAGGAAAGAGACGTACCGGACATATCGTCCTGATGGTGCAATTCCGCCCCGACGCTCCACAAATCAATAGCGACCTCTGAGCCGAAAAACTCCGGGAATAACGAAGGTGTAACCTTGCTTTTCACGTGTTTGACCGAACCGAGCAGGTCGAAGAACCAGTTGTCCTTCTGGAATGCGTTGAACCGCAATATGCTTCCATATTCATAACCCATGCCCAGGAAGTTGATGCCATTACCTCCGGCAGTGTCGAACTCATTCTTTAATGCATAAATATTAAGTCTGAGCCGCGGTGTCCAGAGTGGAAAATCGTAACTGCCGAAAACAGAATAATTATCTTCTATTCCCGATTCCGGTTTTGCCTGAGCTACAGCCATAATTTTATCATCTCTTCCGGTAAGATTTGTATTGATAAAACCAAATCTGGCGCCCAGCGTCTGTCTTTGGTGCCGGCATTATCCACCTGAATAAAATAATGCCACGGGCTTACCTCAAAGATGTCATATCCGACAACCAAAGAATTGGGTTCCGTTCCCTGTGATACAGTGGCTGAGACATACCTGTCGGGGTTAAGGTTCAGAAGATTTAAAAAATCATCCAATTTCTTTTTGTTTGCTATTTCTCCCGGTTTTACGGGCGACCATTCACGAATTATGGAATCATGGAGATATTCTTTTTCCGTTTTTTGGCCCTGAGGGGTGTAATGAGTGATATTCACATCGGAGACTTTTGCTTCAATAACTACTACAGGTAAGATTCCTTCACGCGTCTGCATAGCAGCAGTAATAGATTCCGATGGAATATAAATGTAAACTCCGGAATAATTATGCGTTTGATAGACCGACAGAAGATATTGAGTAAAACCCGTAATGCTTCTGGCGGAAACATCACGTATCTCACCGGGTTTTTGTATGATGTCACGAATGGTTCTAAAATCATAAAGGTAATCTGGGCCAGCCTGTTTGATGGGTTGCTGTGATGAATTATAAATCGGTGGCACATTTTTCAGCAACTGTTCCGTAGAGATTAAAGTGTTGCCTTTAATTTGGAATTCTTTGATGGGAATTTTGGGCGTTGCATCCTCGGGCAGTTTAATTTGCTCAATCCATTTTTCATTCTTAGCCTTTGCCTTGGCAGCTTTTTCACGTTTGGCTTGGTCGGCGGCTTCCCGTTTATCCTTAAGTTTCTCGGCATCTTGAGCTTTTTTACTGAGTTCAGACTCAGGTTTCTCAGACACACCGATGGAAAGCGGCTGATTTATATCATCAGCGGCACCTGACGAATACCCAGCCCAGAAAATACAGATAACAGCAGCCAACAAATACGTTCTCATCCTTGCTGAACTATTCATACTAAACCATCCTTAAAAAAGTTTGAACAAAAGAAACGTTAATGACGAACAATGAACAAAATCTGCACCGTAACAGCCGATTGGTGCATTGTTTGTGTAAGCCCAACCCCGGTATTGTTTTTCTCCGGCCTCGCAAATCAAACTCCCTTAATAATAATGTTTATACATTACTGAAATTCCATTTTGTGTTTATTATACACGAATGTCGTACAAAAGTAAAGAGGAAATTTGTTGCAGTCCAATATTTGACCTGCAATTAATACTGGGGGAATGGTTATTATGGGACTATTGATAGGGTTTTAAAAAAAATGACTGTTTTTTCGCAAGTCGTGAGAAAAAGATTCGTCAGGCTGGTTCTAATACTAAAGGGCGAAAAGGGCGAAGTTTGGATTGACTAAAGCACTTCAAGGCCTACAATCGTAATGTCATCGACTCCAGATGAAGCAATTTTTGTACTCTTACTAAGGACATTCAAATTATTTATAATCTCGACAATGGGCAGGTCTTTGATTTTATGGAACTCTTCCTTGAAATTCAGATTATCCATTTTGTCCAAATCGTTGATAACAGACTCTACCTCGTCTGAATATAGCAAAAGCTTATCTCCGTTCTGAAGTTTTATGGTTTTCTGTGGATATTCCGGCTCTTCGAAAATTCCCAGCAGCGGCCCTGGGATTTCCATGTGTTTAGGTTGCCCTCCATTTCGGAGAAGAATGGGGTAGGGATGTCCGGCGCGAACATAGGTTACTTCCATAGTTTCAATATTCAAAAGGCAATAACAGCATGTTATAAAAGGATAATTTGAAAGGCCGAGTGCCAACAGCCTGTTATTGAGGTTTTTCATAACCTCGGACGGAGAGAATATATGAATAACTAATCGATTTTACGAGTATTTAAATAAAAGTTCGGGCTAAATACTTTTTACAGACCATGAGTGGGACACTTTTTTTATTCAGGACGTTTTGCTTTTCCAGCGATGATTGTTATACTTTTTGTACGAGCCGGAGTTTTGTAAAGACAAATTGGGAGTAGGCTGAAATAAAAAAAATAAAAATTGTTCCGATAATAATTATGCTATCCGGACTGTTACCAGTGTTTTATGTCCGAGATGAATTAATTTTTGATTTTAATCGGAAATTCGCTTTGCAAGTTGCTTCATAGTTGATTATAATTTATTAGAGATTGGTTATAATACAGCGGTAGAGTTAGGGGGAAAAATGGAAAATATAGAGATGGGAGAATCGACGGTAGCGATTGAGAATATGCCAAGCGGATTTGAAGTGAAAAATGCAGAGCGTTTTGGAGAATGGCTGACAGAGAGAGGCCTGATAACCAACAGAATATTGGCTGAAGCTCTTACTGAGCAGCGTCTCAACGGCGGGCGATTAGGCGAGGTACTGACCAAGCTGAAAGTGCTTTCCTCGAAAGAGATAACATCTTCTCTTGGCAAATTTCTTTCAGTCGAATTTACTAACCTTGGCGATTTGTCAGGGATAGACATGAACGTCGCCAGAAAAATCCCGGAAAATATCGCCAAGCGTTTCTCTCTTATCGGCATAGGCGAATCTGACGGCAGGATTGTTGTGGCAATGAATGACCCTTTGGATGTCGTCGCCGTTGACACAGTGTCCCTGAATCTTAAGTGCCCTGTTAAGGTTGTAATCGCGACTGAAAAGGATATTTTGCGGGCGATTGAAGTCATTTATCACGGTTCGGATATTACCGAGCAGCGTATGCGTGATATAGTCTCTGTCGCGGTTAACGATGATAATAAACATCCTGTTGAGGAAATCGAATCCGTTGTGACGGATATAAGCACTGAGGCCGATGCTGACGATGCGCCGGTGATACGTTTTGTTGATTTGCTGCTGTCACAGGCCGTAAAAAGCCGGGCCAGCGATATCCATATCGAACCACAGGAAAAGTCGATGAAGATACGCATGCGTGTCGATGGCGTTCTGCGCGAGATGATTCCGCCCGCCCGCAAGATGCAGGCGGCGGTAGCGGCGAGAATCAAGATACTTTCTGAAATAGATATTGCCGAGCGCAGGTTACCGCAGGACGGCCGATTCAAAATAAAAGCAACGGGAAGAGATATCGATGTTCGTGTTTCGTCCATCCCTACGATTTACGGCGAAAAGATTGTGATGCGAATACTTGACAAATCTGCGGTTGACCATAATCTTGACCGCCTTGGTTTTGATTCCAACCTCCTTGCAAAATTTAAAGATATACTGACTCTTCCTCACGGTATAATCATTATTACCGGGCCAACAGGCAGCGGTAAAAGTACCACATTGTATTCCGCGTTGAATTATCTTAGAGACCCGAGCAAGAATATAACAACGGTGGAAGACCCGGTGGAATATCGTCTTGATGGTATTAACCAGATTCAGGTCAAACCGGATATAGGCCTGGATTTCGGTTTGAGTTTGCGTGCAATTCTTCGTCAGGACCCCGATATTGTTCTGATTGGTGAAATCCGCGATAAGGAAACCATGGAAATTGCTATAAAGGCCTCGCTTACGGGCCATCTGGTTTTAAGCACTTTCCATACCAATGATGCCCCAAGTGCCATAAGCAGACTTGTTTATATGGGACTTGAACCATACCTGCTGGCGTCAACTTTGAATCTTATTGTAGCTCAGAGGCTTGTTCGCAGGGTTTGTGATAAATGCAAGCAGCCGGTTAAACTCAGCAATGAACTGATAGAACGGCTCAAGATTGACCCTGCTGAGGCGGATAAAGCCACGTACTTCGAGGGTAAGGGCTGCAGCGCCTGCGGCGGTACAGGATACTATGGAAGACTTCCTATTTTTGAATTTATGGTGTTTGACAATGATATACGCTCAAAGATTATCGCCGGTGCAAGTGAGGCGGAACTGCGTTCACTGGTACGCCAAAAGAAATTTAACAGCTTATTCCAAAGCGGTATCAAGAAAATGCTTGAGGGAGTTACAACCGCTGAGGAAGTAATGTCTGTTACATTTAATGAAAATGTGTTAAATGCTGATTAAATAATAATTTGCGCGATATTCACATTAAAATCTGACGTGGAAAGGGATGACCAGGTTCAGGATGGGCACAAACACAATCGACCAGATTCGCTGTAAATCGGGCTTCGATTTCTCAGTACAGTTAATCTTCAAATCATCGCTATTGCGCAAAGGCAGTTTACCCGCGTTTTTTCCGGATTTGAGCATTTGCCATAAGAAAATTAAGCATTTTCCTTATTTTATTTTTCGCTGAAGCACTATATTATTAATTCGCATTTTATGATGCTGTCAGATACAATGAGAGTTGAAAAGGTTCTGAATTAAGCCTTTTTATAAGGAAAAGTTGTTATTTGACAAAAGAAAGGAGTGAACACATTGGCAGGATTACCTACAACTGAAAATTTGCTGGTGCGGTTGAGCCAGACCAAAGGCGGCAGCGACTTGATTATAACAGCGGGAAGACAACCTCAATTGCGAGTTTACACCCAGATTATTGACCTCGATTTTCCTGAACTTACCCCCAAGGATACTGAGTGGCTGTGCATGTCCGTTCTCAACGAAGAGCAAAAAGAAAGGTTCAAGAACAAAAAGGAAATCGACATATCCCTTGTTGTCGAAGGCGCCGGCCGTTTCCGTGTGAATATTTACAGGCAGCGCCGTGCGTAGCCCTTGTCGCCCGTATAATAGCGGTAACTGTGCCGAGCTTTAAGGAGCTGAACCTGCCCGATATACTGGAAAAATTCGCTATGCTGCCCCGCGGACTCTTTCTTATTACAGGGCCAATCGGCTGCGGCAAAAGCACAAGTGTCGCGGCGATGATTGATTATATAAATCAGCACAGGCGATGCCATATCATTTCCATCGAGGACCCGATTGAGTTTGTTCATACACACAGGCTTGCCACTATAGACCAGCGAGAGGTTGGCGAAGATACTACTTCGTTCGGCTTAGCGTTAAGAAGCGTTTTGAGACAATCGACCGATATCGTTGTCGTCGGTGAAATACGAGACCGTGAATCCGCCCAGGCGGCGATTACTCTGGCCGAAACGGGCCATCTGACCATATCGACCCTGCACACTCGCGGCGTAGTAGCGACCATAAGCAGACTTCTCGATATGTTCCCGATGGAGCAAAATCAGCAGGTTCGAGTGCAGTTGTCGGCTTCTTTGGCGGGAATTGTCTGGCAGCAGCTATTGCCTCATAAAGACGGCCATAAGCTGATTCCGGCATGCGAAATAATGGCGGTAACATCCGCGGTTCGCTCGCTTATCCGCCACGGCAGGCTTCATGAGCTGCCCAGTATGCTCCAGGCTGGCCAGAAATTCGGTATGTGCACAATGGACCAGTCCATAAACGAACTTCTGAAGAAAGGCGCTATTGATTCAGAGTGGCTCAAGGAAAATTATGCCGACTACGCGATGGCAAAAGCATAAAATAAAGCATATTATTGGTCGTTTTTTAACGTTCTTTGGCAATATCAGCCGATAATAGCCTTATAGTAGTTTTAGATTTAAGTTTTGAGTTAAGAGAGTATGGCTAATTATAAATATGAAGCGTGGGATGCTCAGGGCAACCGCGTTGCCGGTCTGAGAAAGGCTGTATCCGAAGAAGACATATTGCACTGGCTGCGGGGACAGAACCTCACCCCAGTTTCCCTGCATGCGATTTTGACCGAAGCGGCGAAGAAAGAAAAGCCGGTGCGGTACAAAAAGGTCAGGTCGTCTGACCTGGCCAATTTCAGTTGGCAGCTAAGCGTGATGTTAAGCGGCGGTCTTTCGATTACCCTGGCTCTTGAAACTATTTCCATCGATATGGACAACCGCTATCTCGGCACGGTTGTTACCAGGATTACCGATGGCATACGCGAAGGCAAGACTTTCGCCGAGACCATCAGGGAGTTTCCCCACGTATTCAATCCCCTTGCCTGCTCGATAATACTTGCGGGCGAAACCGGCGGCTCACTGCCGGCATCGCTGCAGCGACTGGCGACCTATTACGACAACCGCGACAAGTTCGCAAGGAAAGTCAGGGGAGCCATCACATACCCCATATTTGTGGTCGGGTTCATAATATTGGTTATTGTGGTAATGATGACTTTCATTATTCCTCAGTTTCGCAAAATCTTCGAGGGTATGGGCAGCAGTTTGCCAATGTTTACCAAGGCCTTTATGGGTGTTTATGACGCCATAGTCAACAACCTGTTTTTTGGCCTTTTACTTATCATCGGCATAGTAACCGGCTTTTATCTGTATCAAAGGACGCAAGCCGGCCACGGGGCGTTAAGCAAGTTGATGCTCAGGCTTCCTTTTGTGGGCAAGATTCTCACGCAGGCGTTTTTCGCTATGTTCTGCCGGACGCTGTCAACCCTGCTTAATTCCGGTGTTACGATACTTGAGGCCTTCGGGATACTTTCCGGTATGACCAATAACGAAGTTATGAGAACAGCGATAATGAGCACCAGAAAGCGCATCATCGAAGGCGCGAATGTTTCCTCGAGTATGGCATCGAGCGGCTTTTTCCATAATGTCGTAATAAAAATGACCCAGATAGGCGAGGAAAGCGGCTCCTTGCCGGACGTGCTGGATAAAACGGCGGATTATTATGAAAGAAGGGTGGATAGTCTCGTTACAACGATGCTTACGCTCCTGGAGCCGATATTGATTATTTCTGTAGGCATGATTGTGCTGGTAACGGTGCTGGCACTGTATCTGCCGATATTTTATATTTCCGATATCAAAGGCTAACCGATTTTGGATGAAAAAAAGAATTAATTAACCACGAATGAACACGAAATAAGTGGTAATCAGGAAATCAGAATATCAGGAAAGACATGAGGACTACCTGATAAGCTGTCTTTGAATTAAAATCTGTGTTTTCTGTGAAATCAGTGGCTGTAAAAGATTTGTGTTAATTCGTGTGAATTCGTGGTTAAAAAAGAAAAAGTAAAAAGTAAAGAGCAAAAAGTAAAAAGAAAGATTAGCCGCTCCCTCGACTTCGCTCAGGACGGTGAGCCTGTCGAACCGAGAGAACGCTGAGAATTATTAGTTTTTAAAAAATAAAATAAAATTTGTTTTCTCTCTGTGTGCTCTGTGGCTAAATGATTTAGGATTTTGAATGGATAAGAAATACCTGGAATGGCTAAAGCAGGCCGATTATGACTTTGAGACTGCTAAATTTATGTATGGCGGCAAAAGGTATTTTTATGCGGTTTTTATGTGTCATCTGGCGGTTGAAAAGATATTGAAAGGGCTTTATCAGCAAAAGCTGGAAGAAATTCCGCCGAAGACCCATAACCTTATTTATCTGTTGGATAAGATTGGTATAATACCGGATGAAAATATAGGTCAGGCAATCGCGAAGCTCAACGAGGCAAATATTACGACGCGATACCCTGAGGACATTGACAAGCTGCAAAGAGATTATACGCAGGCAGTAACTGAACAGATGCTTGTCCTGACAAAGGAAATTATGGAATGGATAAGAAAGCGGTTTTAACGATTATAGCTGATTTTAGAAAGGCGATAGAATCGTCCGGTGTCAAGGTGGAAAGAATCGTTCTTTACGGTTCTTATGCTGCGGGCAATTATCGCCCAGACAGCGATATAGACCTAGTGGTAATATCCGAAGATTTCCAGGGCAAGAGCTATTGGGAAAGAATTGATATATTATCGGAAGCGATATTTAAGGTTTTTAAGCCGATTGAGGCGGTGGCGATGACTCCGCAGGAATGGCAGTCCGGTGAGTCGTTTATCGCCGATTACGCCCGAAACGGCGAAACAGTATAGAAAGGCAACCACTCTTTCGACTTCGCTCAGGACGGTGAGCCTGTCGAACCGAGAGGACACAGAGGTCGCAGAGAAGTAAAAGAATAAATGAATCCAAAATCTAAAATCCAAAATCTAAAATCGAAATGTCCGATAAGATTATTTTTGTGAAAATGGGTAAAATAGAAGAAATGGGTAAGAATTTTCTTGCACAATTGAATTTTTGGGTTATACTTTGTAAACCAATTGGCAGGGGAGGCCGATATACAGGTAAGTGAACCAGAACAAATTTTATTAACTTTTTTTGGAGAACAAGATTATGAAAAGAAAAGGATTTACATTAATCGAATTGATGGTGGTCATTTTGATAGTGGCCATACTCGCCGCTGTGGCGATACCGATTATTCGCGGCCGTATCGATGCCGCCAAGTGGTCGGAAGGAAAGGCAATGCTTGGCACCATAGCAACCGCTATCCGTGCATATCATGCTGAGAGAGGCCCGCAAGGAACTGCTCCTACAAATATTGTTGGTACAGGAAACACCGATTTGGGATTTTTAGCGTCTGATTTAAGCGGAACATACTTTGTCTCTGGAGACTTTGTACTTACAGCGGTGGCAATGAATCCGCTTACATTTACTATTACCTGTACATCGCGTGCCATTGGTAATGCTCCAACAAATCCAGCGAGTTATCAGTTGATTGGCAATTCGGACGGCACAATGTCCTGGAATCCGTAACTATCTGAGTAGAAGTGTAGGGTGGGGTCTTAACCCCACGTTATAGAAATGGCCTAAAGAAAGGCCGAAAGATGAACAGTTTGAATAAAAAATGAACTGAAGAGGCGGGGACTGTAAAGTCCCCGTTTCTGTATTTGGGAAAGAAGCCGGAAAGAAAGAAGCCAGAAATCCTGAAGTTAGAAGCCAGAATAAAGTAAAAAGGAATAATAAAAAGAATAATCTGTGTTAATCTGTGAAATCTGTGGCTAAAAAGAAGAAAGCAAAAAGTAAAGAAAGGCAACCACGAAGACACCAGGACACGAAAAGAAAATGAATAATGAATAGTGAAGTTGGAATAGAAGCCAGAAGTCCTGAAGTTAGAAGCCGGAATAAAGTAAAAAGGAATAATAAAAAGAATAATCTGTGTTAATCTGTGAAATCTGTGATTAAAAAAGAAAAAATGAAATCGAAAATCCAAAATCGAAAATCCAAAATCGGCCGGGGTCTTACGCTCATCGAGATAATGATAGCGATTCTCGTTATTGTTATCGGCGTCATAGGCGCGATGGGCTTTAGATATTACTGTGCGACGAGTTCCAGGCATGCTGATGTACAGATAAATTGTGCCAGGGTTGCTTCGCTTATTCTGGAAGGGTGGAAGGCAGAGGCTGGAAGGGCGGTTGCTGGCGACCAATATAATCCGGCAAATGAAATTACTCTCCCCGCGAATATGACCATTACCGGTACGTATCCAAACTATGTAGTTCATCTTATGGCCGGTTCTGGTGTATATTATTATGCAGCTCTTTCTTATCAGGATCTTGCTTCTCCGTCAAATCCTCCTAATATAAGAGAGTTGAATGTGAAGGTTGCATGGCTCAAAAACTATGGAAGCGGCGGAGTTACCGCTGAGGATTGGAATTTACGCTCTGTAAGTTTGAAAACTTACACAAGGTGGCAGTGAGGCAAAAATGCGGTTGATACAGATGAAAATTACAGATTGTAGAGATAGAAGCGGTTTTACGCTTATAGAGCTAATGGTAACGATACTGATATCGGTTATGGTGTTCGGCGGCATCGGACTTGTAATAGCTGACAGCCATCGAGGATGGAATAAGATGTATAACCGTAATAACACAGGAGTTGTACCTGACTCTTATGTTGCCGGAAAAGCTTTTGACCATATTTGCCGCAGGGCATATTCATTAGTTGTTGTTCTTGGGGGGTCGTCGGATACCCTTACTGTTTTTTACTATGCCAACCCTGCTGCTCTGCCTCCGGAGAAGCCCGAACCTCTTCCAGACAGTTACGCCCGTTTTTATTTGAGCGGTACTAATTTAATGGTGGACTATGGCTCTTTAGTGCCAAATACATTTAACCTTCAGAGTCCTCCTGCCTCTACCCAAAAACTTGCGGAAAAAATTTCGTCTGTGCGATTTTCTGTGCCTGAAAGAGGGCCGGCATGCACGCAGATGATGCTGACGTTGGATAATGCAATGACTATAACTTATTCATCTATAAGGCATAATTAGAATAGGTTTGGGAGGAAAAAATGAAAGCAAAAATTGCAAATCTTAAATCAAAGTTTAATGGCTTTGCCCTGGTGATGGCTGTTATTATGGTCGTGTTATTGGCCTTAATCGGAATTGGACTGATAAGGCTGGGTTTGGAAGCCAGGCTGCAGTCGATAAGGGCAGCGACCGAAATTTCAGCTCGTATGGCGGCAGATGCCGGAATAGAGCGAGCCAAGAATTTTATGATAAACCTCTGGAATACTACACCTAACAAAACCTTGTTTAAACAGCAAAGTCATTCCTACGGGCCGGTAACACTTGCCAACTCCTTCGGCAACGCGACTTTTTCTTATACAATTAATGGCTCAGACCCGAAAGTAGGGGGATATGAAATAGTTTCTACAGGAACATCAGGCAGAGCCGTAAAAAAAATTCACGCTAATGTTATATTGAAGTCGTCTTTTTTCGGTATCGGCGCTAAGGAAGATATATATCTCTCTCCTGGTATTATATGTGGTACAATTCCAGACAATGGCTATTTTGTAGTTCAGACCAATAGTACTGAGACTAGCGCAATTACACTTAAGCCCAATATTACCATCCCGGGTGATGTTGTTGTAGGACCAGGCGGCGATATAGATACAGCTGTAAATTTAGCAAAAAACGTTGTGATAGAGGGTCAGACAAGGGCCTCGGATGATTATATTGATTTTCCGCCGGTGTATCAGCCGACAGGTTTGCCTTCCGGAAATTTGGTTAAAGATGGTAACAATAAGGATTACTACATCTACGGAAGTAGTCAACTTAGTAGTACTGTTCTTAGTAATCTCAAGAGTACGGAAACCTTACGTATTGGTAATCCTGCTGCAGTTAATAAAGGTGCGATTTCGATTTCTGTAACAGGCTCTGAACTAAATCTTAGTGGAAAACTGATTGTTACGCCGGGGTACTCATTAACATTATACCTCAATCAAAGCCTGGTAACAAAGCCTGGTTTTGCATTCACTTATGGTGATACGCCTTTGACTACAGACGCTCAAAAAATCGAAGCTGCTAAGGCTATCAGCATAAAAGGAACCGTAAATTCAGACGGGACACCGGCTTGCGGCTCAATAAATTTTCAGCCTAATGGTGATTTCTATGGCACTATATATGCCCCGGATGCATCTCCTTTATATATAGCACCTACGGGAAGTATTTATGGAGCAATCGTCGGTGCCGGAACGATTACATTAAAACCCGGAGTGAGTTATATGTTTATCCCCGAGCTCTTTGACTTTGATGATATCGAAGTTATGTATATGGGCGTCAAAAGAGGCAGACTGGTGGGAAGAATAATGATTTTAGATTTGCGATTTTAGATTTTAGATTAGGGAATAAGAAAAATGGCGAAGAATTTTGGACAGGAATTTAATCCTTTTGATGCGGAAGAGACCAACCCGGGACAGGCACCGGCGAATCAGCGCACCACCGAGAAAACCTATGAGCATACCGGTTTTTATACTGCTGATGCTGGTCAACCTTTGCGTGCTTAACATAGCGTATAACGGCCTGGTAGCGGAAAAAGGCTCCTCGATTTTGTCGGCCATCAGGAATAATACTATTTTCGACCTCTGGGGATACGGCAAAAAGAATTCTATGTTGCAAAGGGTAATGGACGACAAGTACGGCGTTATAACGGGACTGGTCTATGGCGACAACAAAGGCACCATCCTGGTCAACGGCCAGGTCGCCCGTGAAGGAATGGTTGTGGCCGGAGTTAAGATTGTAAAGGTTAATCCGGATAGCGTTGAATTCGAGAAGAACGGGCAGAGGTGGGTTCGCAAAGTCGGCGAAAAAAGATGAAAGGCAACCACTCCTTCGACTTTGCTCAGGACAGTGAGCCTGTCGAACTGGAAGGCACTAAGACACAAAGAAAAATATAATTATAATTAAAATAAAATAAAAATTAATCACAGATTACACGGATGGCACTGATTCAATTTTAGATTTTAGATTAGTGATTTTGGATTATAAAAAAAGTAAAATAAATTTGTGTAATTCGTGTGAATTCGTGGTTAAAATTGTCTCTGTGTTCTCCGCGGTCTCTGCGGTGAAACGATTTTAGATTGGAGATTGAAGAAGGAGCAGCTGAAAAAGGATGTTTGGCATAGGACAAAATGAAGTAGTCGGACTGGATATCGGCACATCTTCGGTAAAACTGGTGCAAGTCCGGAGGAATAACGGTGGTTACGCCGTAACCGCCGCGGCTATTACGGATATAAAGTACGGTTTGGACGGTTCGGTCAAAGGCGATGTGACAGCGGCGATTCGCAGGTGTTTTGCGAAAACGTTCGTCCAGACCCGATACGCCGTGTGCGGCCTTCGCGGCCAGGATGTAATGGTAATGGGATTTAAGTTTCCGCCCATACCGCAAAATGAAGTCGCTCATGCAGTGGCGTTCGAGGCTCAGCAGGTCTGTCCCATCGATATTAAAAAAGCTACGCTTGATTACCAGGTAATTAAGCCGGCCAAGGGGAGCAATTCCGAGGCGGCATCTGACAAATCCGTTAAGGGTGTTCTTGTTGTCGCGGCCAATGAGGCGATACATAATAAGACAAAGCTGGTCAAGGATGCGTCGGCCAGGTGTGTTCTTATGGATTTAACGGATTTCGCTGCGCTGAACTGTTTTATGGAGTCTGAAAAGCCGGAGACAGCCAGCGGTATTGCCTTGCTGGACGTAGGCAATTCATTTTCGAGCGTTTCAATCTTAGGTTACGACGGCATTCCGTTTATTCGCACCATTGGTTTTGGCGGCGATGAGATTATCAAGAGACTCGCGGAAGAAGAGGGTGTATCCGAAGAATCCATATCAATCGCTCTTTCACCGCGGCGGGCATCCGGCGAAGCTCACGGCAATATAAGTTTTGCTCTCGCCGGCAATCTCAAGGCCGCCTGCGGGGAGCTGGTTGTCTGGATTAACGAAACGCTCAGGTATTATTTGACGCAGGTCGGCAAGACGCCGGTGAACAAAATTTATGTATGCGGGGGCTTTGCGATGGTCAACGGATTTGCGGATGTGTTAAAGGCCGGCATTCCGGTGGAAATTTTAGTGTGGAATCCTTTCCTGAAAATGCAGTATAATCCTGATATTCCCGGCGGCGAGCTTTTGCGAACCGATGGACCGGCGCTGGCGGTGTCAGCGGGACTTGCGATGAGGTTAATATAGTTATGCTTAAAATAGATTTATTAAAAGGCAGCGGATTGCCTGCGAGTTTTAATCCTAAAACTTTCTTTCGTATGGCCGTTCCTTTAGTTATACCCGGTGTTCTTGTGCTGTTTATGTTCGGCTACTTTTTTACGCAGGAAGGTTTAATTGTCGCCCGCAAAACCGCCATCGCAAGAACCGACGCGGCTTTGACCCGCTACGCCAAAGATGTGCAATACAGTAAGGACGTGGATGTACAGACCAAAAAGACGCAGCAAACTTTGGAAGAGGTCGCCGGCACTGTCAACCAGTATATTCCGTTTTCTCCGGTTCTGCAGGCTGTCGCTGAGTGTATGCCGGTTCGTATGGCGCTGAAGAAAATGGATATAAAGCAGATACCCATTAAAAAACCTGTTCCCGACAGGAAAGAGCCGGGCAGGATGGTCGACGCTGTTTTTGTCCAGCGAGCCTTGAGTATGAGTGTGTATGATTCCGGGAACTCTGCGTCTGATGTTGCAATCAAGGAATATATTTCGAAGCTGAGCAATTCAAGCCTGCTTATGCCGCTGATTGAGGACATCCGGATAGTTTCCAACTATACCGAAGAGGTTGATAATAAGAAAGTTACGTGTTATGATATAGAATGTATGTTTAAGCTGAAAGAATGATTGAGACTGTTATGGTGCTAAAAAGTCGTAAATATTTATTAGCTGTTGCGGCTGCGTGGGCAGGGGCGGCTTTTGTGATGCTGGCGTTTTTACGCCCTTGTGATGCATCCGAGGTCGATAACGCGGGCGAATCTTGAAAATGAGCTTTCCAAAAAGAGCACGGATTTGATGGCGGCGTCGAGTCTCAAAAGAAGAAAAAAAGGCTCTTATAATAAAGAAGAAAAGCGAATGGGATGATAAACTGACCGATTTTGTCGCCAAAGCGGGCGGTTCGGTGGATATGATATTCGATATAAAAAAAATAGCCGCTGAACGCAGAATTGCGGAGTTTAACTGTAATCAGATTACATCGCAGGGTGACTCTGAGATGGGAAAAACCAATTATGTGCAGCAGGGAAGAGTAAGT
>CAVYYI010000001.1:0-1325230 GCA_963772725.1 uncultured Phycisphaerales bacterium | reverse complement strand
TGACATTTTTATCCGGTTATCAGCAGTTCGCGGAGTTTATAAACGCGCTGGAGCGTCACAGACCCGTTGTATTTGTGGACAAGTTCACTTTTGAGCGGGCAAGCGGCGGCCAGCCAAATCATAAATCGCAATTAGCCCTGATGTTTTTTATTGGAAAGGACGATAAAGGCAGGACAGCAGTATATCCGGGAAACAAATTGTCCCAAACTGCTCTGGCCAGTGCGGCTTTTGAAGAAAAGACTTTTAACGAGAAATGAGAACAATAGCGGTAGCAAATCAAAAAGGCGGGTGCGGCAAAACGACCACTTCGGTCAATTTGTCCGCTGCTCTTGCGCTTGAGGGAAGAAAGGTGCTTCTTATCGACCTTGACCCCCAGGCACACGCGACTTTAGCGGTAGGAGCTTCGCCTGATGAGCAGCACAGAACAATTTATGACATTTTAATGGACCCAGCGCCCCGATATCCGGTGCTATAGTATCTACTAATATTGAGGGGCTTAGTCTGATTCCGAGCAATGTTCTGCTTTCAGGCGCCGAGCCGCAGCTTGTGAGTCAGTATAACAGGGAATATGTCCTTCGCAAGCGTCTTCAATCCTTAAACGGTAATTATGAATTTTGCGTTATTGACTGTTCGCCTTCGCTTAACCTGCTGACCCTTAACGCGCTGGTGGCCTGCCAGGAGGTGATTGTTCCGCTTCAAACGCACTATTATGCGCTCGAGGGACTTAAGCAGCTGATGGAAACAGTGTCTATTACAAAATCGCGTTTTAATTCGGAATTGAAAATACTCGGAATACTTCTGACGTTTGTGGAAAGCAGGGCGGCGCTGAGCAGAGATATTCAGGAACAAACCAAGGGATTTTTCGGTGACCTTGTATTTGATACGGTTATTCACAGGAACGTTCGTCTTGCCGAAGCGCCTAGCGCAGGAGAATCTGTATTGACTTATGACCCCCACTGCAAAGGGGCGATTGAATATAAGGCATTAGCCAAGGAGATTACCAGTGAAGCGAAAAACGGGGCTGCAAAAGAAAATATCGTCAATATTTGACGGAGTGCCTCTGCCGGGCAGGCCGGATGATGTGCCTTCGGAAAACTATGTGCAGCAGAGTTATGCACCCGCCCAGACTCTGGAGAATAAACGTCCAGCATATACTGAACCTCGGCAAACGCCGCAGGCAGCGCCTTCCAAACCTTTCGAATTGACTGAACAACTCGATGCGGCGCCTGACCTGGCCGGTAATGTCCGTAAAACATTGACTGTTTGTAGTGGATTTGTTGACAAGTTGTTCATCTCAAAAGATGGCCAAATTGACCAGAGACAAAAAAAGATGGCTGTTCTCGTTGGTGTCCTGTCGATAGTACTTGTGGCAGTCCTTTTGGTTATTTTTAGACAACCCAATAAACCATTTACACCCAAACCTTTATCAGATAGAGTCATATCCGATTTAAAAATTAACTTTATCCCGCCAAATCCGCTGCCCGGCAGCCTTCGTAATCCGATGATTGCTGCGGGAATGTCATCGCCGTCGGGAAGTTCTGCAGAAGAGAACTTTGCAGGCAGCGAACCGCTTATATCAGGTATTGTCTTTAATCCGGACAATTCCGAAAAATCCGTGGCTATAATAGGAGGCAAATATTACACAAAAGGGCAGGAAATTTATGGTTTTACTATTGTTAATATAAACAAAAATTCCGTGGAGTTTAAAGATAAGGATGGAAAAAGTTCGACTGCCACCGTGGGTGCAAGTCGATAAAAGCGTTATGCAGAGAGAAACAAGAAAGGATTATTTGTTGTTAAATTTAGAAAGGGTTTCTAATGGAAAACGGTAGGTTAAAAAAATGGTCGTGCGGACACAGTTTGTTCTTGTCCTTCATTATCCTGGCGGCAGGTGTCATCAATGCCAAGGATACGCCTGTGCAGGGTGTAGGGGACGGAACTATGACTATGGCTCAGCAGCGGCTGCAGAAAAAAATCAGTGTTGATTTTAAGGACACGCCGATTGACGACGTTCTTCGTGCTATGGCTACTCAGGCCGAAATTGACATTGTAAAAAGTCCCGCGGTTATGGGAACCGTTACCGCGACCCTGACGGATATTCCCCTCGGTGAGGCACTGGATAATATTCTTGCTGTTCAGGGGTACGGTTATGTTACTACTGAAAATATGATTAGGATACTTCCCCGAAAAGACATTGTTGATGTCAGAGAAGAAATTGTTAACAGGATATTTCATATCAAATACGCTGATGTGAAAAGCGTTGAAATGGCGCTGCAAAAGTTTATCTCCAAGGAAGGAAGTATATCATCGAATGTAGGCACAAGCAATCTAATTGTTACCGATACAAAAAGCAGGATTGTTGCCATAGAAAATTTCATTAATGATATCGACCGCAAAACACCGCAGATACTGGTTGAGGTCAGAATCTATGATATATCACATCATGACACACTCGACCTTGGTGTTCAATGGCAGGCTGGAACTAATACAACACTGTCAAGAGAGTCTCTTACAAATCCTGTAGGTACAAATGCTACTGCTGGCAACACAACACCGTTCGGAATCGGAACTTTTGATGCTGCAACATCGAAAACATCTGATACCACGGGATCGCTGCGACTCGGCTGGTTAAGCGGCAATACTGATATCGATGCAATAATAAAAGCACAGGCTGAAGGTACTACTGCAAAACTGCTTGCAAATCCGAGATTGCTCGTACTTGATAATGAGGTCGCTGATTTTAATATTGTCAGAGAAATACCTTATACCGAGACCACTACAGGCGGCAATCTTGCTACCGAAACAATTCGATTCAAGGATGTCGGTGTTTCGCTTAAAGTAAGACCTCATGTTACAGATATTAACGAAGGCCTGTTAAGATTGAATATTAATCCACAATTCAGCGTTATTGTATCTCAGGATTTAGTAACTAAGGTTCCGACAGTTGACAGACGTGCCGTTAACACAATAACACTTGTGAAAGACGGCTATACCGTGGTTCTTGGTGGATTGCGAAAGAAAGATGTTGTTAAGCAGACCAACAAGATTCCGCTCCTCGGAGATTTGCCTCTCTTAGGCCCGCTGTTTAGATTTGAAGGTGAAGACACGCTGACCAGCGAAATTATCGTTTTCATAACACCGCGGATTATCGATACTCCGGTGATGACGGCGGTGGAACAGGAAGGTTATAACTCTACGAATTTCCCATTGCTGGGCCCGAAAGACACCCGCGCAGAAAAGAAAGCGGCGGAAACCCAGCCGTAGTTGGTTTTAAGAATTAAAGTTGTCCTTAAATAGTTGTTAATTAAACGGAATTCCCCCGTCTGCATACAGGCGGGGGAATTTGTTTTTAGTTTGTTGTAAATAGGGACTATATTTATTTCATAATAAAGAGGAAATCTTAAATTTTTACGATTTTATTGCTTGCAAGGAAAGAGGTAACTGATACAATTTAAAAAGAGAATGGAAGTTAAAAGGATTTTCGCGGGTGGGTTCAAGGGGGAACCATATTAATTCGGTGCTTTAATGGACCAGGGTGCCAAAAAACCACAAAATGATGATAACCTTCGAAAGCGGGCTGAGGAACAGGTTGCCGAGAAGAATAAAGGCGTTTCAAAGACGTCAGACGACAAACTCCACGAATTAAGCGTTCACCAGATAAAACTGGAGATGCAGAATGAGACGCTTATTGAGGCGCAGGCTGAAATGGAGAAATCGAGGAGCCGGTATACGGACTTATTTGATTTTGCGCCGGTGGGGTATTTTGTCCTTGATGAACAAGGCTGTATCTCGGAGGTAAATCTCGCTGGTGCCGCGATATTGGGTCTTGAAAGAGCCAATCTACTTAAAAAGCGGCTTTCGACTTTCATTGCAAGAGAATCCCAGGATGAGTATTATCTGCACCGCATAAAAGTTCAGGATACAAAAACAAAACAGTCCTGTGAGTTGAGACTCAACAGGAAAGACGGTGATTTTTTTGTTCAGCTTGACAGCATAGCGATTGAAAGCACTGAGGGAAAATTACCGTACTTAAGCATATCGATGATTGATATTACCAGACGCAAGCTCGCCGAAAGTAAACTTGAGCAGTACCGCCAGTATCTTGAAACGATGGTGAAAGAACGTACCGCCGAACTTGAAAAAGCCAATGAAAATCTTAAGCGCAAGATAGAAGAGCATAAACAGGCTGAAAGCAGCCTTCAAAACAGTAACATAAGGCTGAAATTCCTCTCAGATACCGCCGAACAACTGCTGCTTACGGATAAACCGCAGGATGTGGTGGAAAACCTTTGTAATAAGGTTATGGCTCATCTGGATTGCGATATATTTCTTAATTTTCTCGTGAATGAAAAAGCCGGGAAACTTTACCTCAACGCCAGTGCGGGTATTCCTAAAAAGACTGCAAAGCAAATCGAGTGGCTGGAATTCGGCCAGACCGCTTGCGGATGTGTGGCCAGGGACGGCTTTAAAAGGGTTTTTGAAAATATACAGAAGACCCCCAATTCACTGACAGAAATGGTGGAGTTATTCGGTGTAAACGCTTACGCCTGCTATCCTTTGCTCTTTCACGGCAAAATCGTTGGAACCCTGTCTTTTGGAAGTTGCACAAAGTCGTATTTTAATAACGAAGAGATTTCGCTGATGAATGAGGTTGCCGACCAGGTCGCAATCGCGCTCTCACATCAGCGGGTTGCTAAATCTCTGCGTGAAAGCGAGGAGCGGTTCCGTGTCGCACAGGAATTGTCGCTGGACGCGTTTACTATTCTCGAATCGGTGCGGAATGAAAAGGGCGTTATTGTGAACTTCCGTTGGACATACGTGAATCCGGGGGCGGGAAGAATTCTGCGTCATTCGCCCGAGGAACTGACAGGCAGGCGATTGCTTGAGGTGTTGCCCGGCAATAAGACCAATAGCGACCTGTTTGATAGTTATGTCTGCGTAGTAAATACCGGCAAACCGAGCGATTATGAGTTTTTCTATGATTCTGAGGGCATCAAAGGCTGGTTCCGTAATATGACTGTGAAACTTGGCGACGGAATAGCTGTTTTCTTTAATGACATCACGGAGCGTAAGCATGCGGAAGAAAAACTGGAAGCAGCCCACGTTGAGGCTGTCAATGAAAAGAACCGGCTGGCGGCGGTTATGGAAGCCTTGCCCGTTGGTGTGGCTATTCTTGACGAACATGGCGGGAGCATTCGGTCTAACAGTATGTTCAAACAAATATGGGGCAGCCCGCGTCCAGCAGCACAAAATGTCAGCGATTATGCCGCGTACAAGGCGTGGTGGATTGATACGGGTAAACTGGTTCAACCGGAGGAGTGGGCTTCTGCTCAGACAGTACAAAATGGCAAAAGTGTCATTGGGCAAATGTTTGAAATAGAGAGGTTCGACGGTTTGCACAGGTTCATTATGAATAGCGCCGCACCGATTTTTGATACCGACGGCAAGGTTGCCGGATGTGCCGTGGCGATTCTTGATATCACTGACCTCAGACAGACCGAAGAGAAACTTCGTCAAAACGAATGGCAGCTTACTGATGCACTCGGTAAATTGAATCTTCATATAGAAAACTCACCGCTTGCGGTTATTGAGTGGGGTTCTGATATGAGGCTGACCCGCTGGTCGGGTGAGGCGGAGCGGATGTTCGGCTGGCGCGTTGAGGAAGTGCTGGGCAAAAAAATGGATGAATTTCGCTGGATTTATGAGGAAGATGAGCCGAAAGTCACCGAAGTATCGACGGTTCTGCGGAACGGAACAGATTCTCGTCGTTTCTCGGCAAATCGCAATTATCGCAAAGATGGCTCGGTTATCGACTGCGAATGGTATAACTCATCACTTCTGGATGAATCCGGCAATGTGCAGTCGATATTATCTTTGGTGCTGGATGTTACCCATCGCAACCGCATACAGAGAGAACTTATAGAATCCCGCGAACTTTTAGAAAAGCGTGTCCACGAACGCACCATAGAGCTTTTCAATACGATAGGGGCGCTGCAAAAAGAAGTAAACGACCGCTTAAAAGCGCAAGAACAGTTGCGACAGGCATCCTTATACACTCGAAATATCATTGAAACCAGCCTTGACCCTTTGTTTATAATCAGTCCCGACGGAAAAATAACCGATGTGAATAAGGCAACAGAGCAGATTACCGGTTTTTCGCGCAAGAACTTATAGGTAGCGATTTTTCTAATTATTTCACGAGTCCCGAAAAAGCGAGGCAGGGATATAAAACGGTAATGTCAGCGGGTTTAGTGAAAGATTACCCGCTGACCATTCAGCACAAATCAGGCCATAGGACGACAGATGTGATATATAATGCTATCGTTTATAAAAACGAAGATGGCGAGGTGCTGGGTGTTTTGGCCGATGCCCGCGATATTACCGAGATAAGGCGGGCTGAGGAAACAATTCTTGCCGACCAGGAACAGCTCAGGTCTTTGACTACCGAACTTATATTGACTGAGGAGCGCGAACGCCGCGATATTGCGACGGCGCTGCACGAATCGCTCGGGCCGCTGCTTTCATTTTCAAAAAGAGAACTTGGTATCCTCCAGAAATCAGTTCCTGGCCAATTCACGGAAATTCTGGAGGGTGTTCGCGATTCTATATCTCAGGCGATTGAGCAAACTCGCTCCTTGACATTTGATTTAAGTCCGCCTACACTGTATACATTCGGGCTTGAACACGCCATTGAAGAATTGGCTGAATGGTTTACCGAAAAGCAAAAACTGAAATGTGTGTTCAAGAGCGGTACTCCGATTAAGCCTTTGCCAGGCGATATAAAGGTTTTGCTTTATCGTTCGGTACGCGAGCTGCTTGTTAATATAGTTAAGCATGCTCACGCGAAGTCAGCAGAGGTAAATCTGGCAATGGTCGCAGACAACATAATTAAGATTGTAGTTGAAGATGACGGAGCAGGTTTTGATATGAAAGATATCGACCCGCGAATAGGTAAAAGCACGGGATACGGCCTGTATAGTATTTATCAGCGAGTTGCGCAGGCTGGGGGTCGATTTGATATTCAGTCCTTAAAAGGCAAAGGTACGAAGGTTGTTTTGCTTATGCCGTTAAAATTAAAAAAAGCCGCAAAGGGAGAATGATAGTATGAGTATTAGAATTATATTAGCCGATGACCATGTTGTTTTACGGCATGGTTTGAGCAAATCGCTGCAGACGGAAAAAGATATGGAAGTAGTCGCCGAGGCCAATAACGGCCATACGGCGGTAAAACTCGCCAAAGAGTTGAGTCCGGATGTAATGATAATGGATATAGGTATGCCCGACCTTAACGGGATAGAGGCAACCCGCCAGATAGTCAAAAGCTCACCGAAAATAAAGGTAATTGGCCTGTCGATGCACTCGGCAAAAAAGTTCATAATGGAAATGTTTAAGGCAGGCGCATCGGGCTATTTGCTCAAAGACTGCGAATTCGATGAACTGATTAACGCGGTTAGAACGGTAGCTGTTGGTAAGACCTATATCAGCCCGGCTATAAGCAATGTTCTTGTAGAGACTTGTGTAAATGATGACCCGACGCAGGCTGCTTCGGCCTTTTCAATTTTAACCAAGAGGGAAAGAGAGGTGCTTCAACTTCTCACAGAAGGCAAAACCACAAAACAAGTCGCCAAACGGCTGCATATAAGCCCAAAAACAGTAGAGGTACATCGCCTGAACATAATGAATAAGCTGGATATTGATAATATGGCCCAGCTTACCAAGTACGCAATCCAGGAGGGTTTAACACTTCCCGACCCCTAATCCCCTCAAATTCCCTAAATTCTAAATACCAATTCGCGTATTTCGCCGAAGATGAAAAAACCAAGTGTATCTTGTGAAGCTTGAAGCGATTTTTCGAGATACTCTTCACGAGATACGAGATACAAATATCTTCGCGACCTCTGCGCCATCGCTGGCGGAAGTTGCCGGCTAATCCGAAAATTGAGCATTTAAGCAACGCTGAATAAGCAATTTCCCTATTTTTCTTAAAGACCGATAAGTGTAGTCTATGTACTCGTTAAAGATGTTATTAGGGAAAGAATAAATTTTGAAATTTAGGGAAATAAAAGAGGGCTTATTATGAAAGTTAAAGATATTATGACAAGACAGGTTGAGATGGCTCAGTCCGATGTTATGGTAGAAGAGGCGGCGAAAAAAATGAAGCTGCACGATATAGGAGTGCTGCCTGTCCAGGAAAAGAACCAGATAATCGGGGTCATCACCGACCGCGATATTGTAATAAGAACAATTGCAGATGGACTTAATCCTAAAATTACAACAGTCAGAAAAGTTATGACGTCGCAGGTCGTGTGCTGTTCGGAAAATGAAGATGTCGAAGAAGCTGCGAAGTTGATGGAGAATAAGCAGATTCACCGGTTAGTCGTCCTCAACAGTGAAAACAAGCCGGTGGGAATTCTCTCGGTGAGCGACATCGCGGTGAAATCGAACGACTCACATCTGACATGGGAAGTTATGGAGAAAATCTGCGAGCCGGCGATGCAGCATCAAAGATAATTTTAGGAGTTCTCGCAAACCGGGAACTACGGTATGAAAGGAGTAAAAAAATGCTTGTACTGACGAGAAAAGAAAATGAGTCGATAATGATTGACCCTGATATTGAAATCGTGGTTGTTGGCGTTCGGGGAAATCGTGTAAGGCTCGGCATTAATGCGCCGAAACACGTGGGCATATATCGTAAGGAATTAACCTGTGTCCCCGGCAGCAGCGGAAAAAGAGAAATGATATATTCCGGAAGTTAATCTTGTGCGATATCTGGACCGGAGCCGGGGTGCATCAGATTGCTGGAAGCTTGGTCCTGATATCGCGGAGAGTATAAATATGATTAAATAAGACACATCCTCTCCTCCTCCTGCTTTGTAGGTATTGGTGAGCGGATTTGCCGGAAAGAATTAAGGAAGGTCTATAATGAAAACGTTTATGCTTGGCTGGGAATTTCCGCCTTTTATCAGTGGGGGGCTTGGAACGGCCTGTTACGGCATATCCAAGGCATTAGACAAGCTGGGCGTAGAGATAACCTTCGTTCTTCCGAAAGCAAATCCCGCTCACCATGCCGGTCATATTAAACTGATGGGGGCGCAGGGGCTGGGGATTCAATCCGGCCAGTTCAAGAACATAAAATTCTACACAATCGGTTCATCGCTGCAGCCTTACACAAGTCCTGAGACATATCTTTCGCGTACAGCTCAGTACAAAAAGAGCATTAATCCTGGAGTGCATTTTTCCGGCGAGATTGATAACTATAGCGGCGATTTGCAGTCGCAGGTTAGTCGTTATGCGGAAAAAGTGGCTCAAATCGCCTCTATGGAAAATTTTGACATTATCCACGCGCACGACTGGATGACATATCCTGCCGCGATAGCCGCCGCAAGCGTCAGTCATAAGCCGCTGGTCGTACAGATACACGCGACGGAATTCGACCGCAGCGGAGAAAATGTCAACCAGATGGTTTATGACATTGAGCGGTACGGAATGCATTTCGCCTCGAAGGTTATTACAGTAAGCAATTATACGAGAAATATTGTAATCTCGCGTTACGGTGTCCCTCCGGAAAAAGTTGAGGTGGTCCACAACGGCGTTGAAGGAGAAAACAGTTCTTATTATTGGCAGAGTCCTTTGGATAAGTCTAATAAAATTGTTCTGTTTCTTGGCCGGATAACTATGCAGAAAGGTCCGGAATACTTTCTTGCCGCCGCCAAAAAGGTTATCGAGATAATCAGCAATGTCAAATTTATAATGGCAGGCAGCGGAGATATGATGAACAGAATGATTGACCTTGCTGCCAGACTCGGCATCGGAAGCAAGGTCCTCTTTACCGGTTTTTTGTGCGGCGACGATGTGAGAAAAGCCTACCGGATGGCTGACCTCTATGTGATGCCGTCCGTGTCAGAACCTTTCGGGATTGCTCCGCTCGAGGCGCTGCAAAGTAATGTCCCAGTTCTGATAAGCAAACAAAGCGGTGTCGCAGAGGTGCTCGCCAATGCTCTTAAAGTTGACTTCTGGGACATAAACGAAATGGCGAATAAAATAGCGGCGGTTTTAAAACACCCTCCTCTTCAGCGAACGCTTCGGGAAAACGGGTCTTCCGAGCTTAGCAAGTTTCGCTGGGAAGATTCCGCCGCGCAGGATTAAGGGAATTTATGAAAAATTGTTGACTCGGGCTAATTAAAATATCAGAAGGAGCGATATGGCGTCGGTATGTTTTTATTTCCAGGTTCATCAGCCGTTCAGACTGGGGCATTATACAATTTTTGATTCACATAGTAATTATTTTGACGATTTCAAAAACGCCCAGGTTTGCAAAAAGGTCGCTGAGAAATGCTATTTGCCCTCGAATTTGCTTTTCCTCGACCTCATCAAGAAATATCACGGCAGATTTAAAATATCTTACAGTATAACCGGTGTTTTGCTTGAGCAGCTTCAATTATACGCGCCGCGGGTTCTTGAGACTTTTCAGGCTCTTGCTGATACCGGCTGCGTGGAATTTCTTGGCGAGACTTATTATCATACATTGAGCTTTTTGTACTCGCAGGAAGAATTTATCAGGCAGATAAAGGTTCATACCCAAATAATTCAGAAATTTTTCAGGCAAAAACCTCGTATTTTCAGGAATACCGAGCTTGTCTATAACAATTCACTGGCGATGCTGATAGAAAAAATGGGCGGTTTCGACGGAATTCTTGCCGAGGGCGCCGACCATATTCTGGGCTACAGAAGCCCCAATTTTGTTTATCGCCCCGTGAATTGCACAAAGCTGAAACTTCTTCTTAAAAATTATCGCCTGAGCGATGATATCGCGTTTCGATTTTCAAATCGCTCCTGGAGCCAGTGGCCTCTTACCGCGGACAAATTCGCGCGGTGGGTCAACGCAGTGAACGGCTGCGGCTATACGGTCAATCTTTTTATGGATTACGAAACCTTTGGCGAACATCAGTGGGAAGATACCGGTATCTTCAATTTTATGCGTCATCTGCCCGAAGAAATCTTTAAACATCCCGACAACGACTTTAAGACCCCCAGCGAAGTGGTGGATACCTATCCCGATGTTGACGCAATCGACGTACCTTATACGGTAAGCTGGGCTGATATTGAAAGAGACCTTTCGGCCTGGCGGGGTAATCCAATGCAGGAAAATGCGCTGTCTGAACTTTACTCATTCGAGGAAAAGGTTATGCAAACAAGAGATAATGCCATAATTGCCGACTGGAGAAAACTTCAGACCTCCGACCATTTTTACTATATGTGCACAAAGTACTTCAGTGATGGCGACGTCCATAAATATTTCAATCCTTATGATTCACCCTATGATTCTTATATCATTTTTATGAACGTTCTGGATAATTTGAATAAACGCTGCGATGAAGCGATAAATAAGGTATCGCAGAAATCCAAAAAGATTTCGAAAGTTAAAAATCAAACTCACAGTTTTTGTTTTAGCGAAAGGGGTTAACCATGAAAGTACCAAAATTCGTAAAAGAAACCACTTCTAAAAAAGATGCATCCTCTGTCCTTGTGGCCAAAGAAATGCAAATCCGCCAAAGGTATGGCCCTAAGCAGGAGGGTGGTGTCGTTACTTTTACCGCATTTTATCCTGAGGCCAAAAAGGTATTTTTGGCGGGAGATTTCAATAACTGGCAGCCCGAAAAGAACCCTATGAGAAGAATGGCAGGGGATGTCTGGCAGGTTAAAGTGCCTCTTGCCAAAGGTTATTACCGATACAGGTTCGTAGTAGATGGAAAATGGCAGCAGGACCCCTATAACAACGGGATTGAGCCTAATCCTTATGGCGAGTTAAATTCTGTTATAAACGTAAGCTAAAAAAAAGCGGAAAACTTTCGCGGCCTGCTTCAGGCGGGTTGCGGGGGGGAGTTTTCCCTTGTTTTAAACCATAGTACGCCTTAAATGGAGGTGAAACGTGAAGATTTTAATAGCTTATTACTCGCGTTACGGCCACACTTTGCAAATGGCTAAGGCAGTAGCGCAGGGCGTGGCGTCGGTTGAAAATGCTGAGGTGGTTCTTCGCCGCATAGAAGAATTTCCCGATGTTGAAGCAAACATCTCTAAAGACCAATACGCAAAGGCAGTTTGGGAGGAACAGAAGGATATCCGGGTCTGCACCCTTGACGATTTTAAGGAAGCGGACGGGGTGATTTTCGGTTCACCGACTCGTTACGGCAATATGATAGCGCAAATGGGAAAATTTATAAACTCAACCGCTAAACTTTGGCTCGAAGGGGTAATGGAAGGCAAACCCGCTGGGTTCTTCACTTCTACAGCGACAACGCACGGCGGGCAGGAGACGACTCTGCTTACTATGATGGTTCCTTTTCTCCATTTGGGAATGCTCATTGTCGGCGTGCCGTACTCAACCCCTGGTATGCTGCATACTGAGGGGCGGGGCGGAACCCCTTATGGGGCTACAACTGTCGCTGGGCCCAAAAATAATCTTAAACCTGCTACTGAAGATTTGCAAATCGCCCAGGCTCTTGGTAAACGCGTCGCTGAAGTCGCCCTAAAAATCCATAAGTAAAAAATAGGTTTAACCAGCATATTGCATATCTCAATATTTGCACATTCTCAATCCGTACAAAAGGCTTGACACGCATAGGGAATGTTCTGGAAAATTTTCTAAAAAGCTGGTAACTTTACATCCTATGAGGCGTATAACTGATATTTTTAAATAAGGATATTTATGAAAGTCAGAAATCTAAGAGTATTAGCATTCTTAATCACAGCGATTGTTATTATTAATGGCGGCATAGGCTGTCACAAAACCGTTCAGCGGACTCAAACCATTGAGAACAAACAGTTTGATTATCGCCAGATGAAGCTGCCCAACGGTCTGGATGTTATAACGCTTGAGGACTTTTCATGTCCGATAGTTGCTGTTCAGGTTTGGTATAAAGTCGGGTCTAAAGATGAGCAGCCTGACAGGCAGGGCTTTGCGCACATGTTCGAGCATATTATGTTCAGAGGCACCGACAAGCTTGGTCCCACGGACCATTTCAGTTATATCCGGCGGGTCGGGGGGACATGCAACGGCTATACAAGTTTCGACCATACGGTGTATCTTGAGACGCTGCCTGCGGCGCAACTGGAGCTGCGCTTTGGCTCGAGGCGGAACGTATGGCGTTTCTGAAGATTGACCAGGAGTCGTTCGATACGGAGCGTAAGGTCGTCGAGGAAGAATCGCGAATGGGCGAGAATCAGCCTTACGGCACGCTCGAAAAGAAACTTGCCGCGGAAATATTCAAGGTTCACCCCTATCGCTGGACGCCGATAGGCAATATCGCGGATTTGCGAGCCTCCTCGGTGCCGGAGCTGCGTGATTTCTGGAACCGGTATTATGTGCCGAGCAACACGACGCTGATAATTGTCGGGGCCGTAAAAAATGAAAAGGCACAGGAGTTTGCCCGGAAATATTTCGGATGGATACCTCGTTACCAGGAGCCGAACCGTATAACGGTTCGTGAGCCGGAGATGAATAACCGTCCGTTAGTGAAGATTAAACAGAATAATGCGCCGCTGCCGGGCGTTGGAGTTGTGTATCGGACTGTGCCTTTGCGCGACCCGAACACCGTTGTATTCGATGTTATTGCAGAGATACTTGGCGGCGGGAACAGCAGCAGGCTGTATCGCGAGCTTGTGGCACAAAAGCAGGCTGCGGTTTTCACGAAGGCCTATTCCTGGTCTCTTGAACAGGACGGCGTTTTTGGGGCGGCGGCGGGATTACCTCCTGTCGGCGGCGACCCGAACACCGTTCTGGGAATTATGGAAAAGCATATTGAAATTCTGCGAACAGAGTCTGTCAGCCAGCGCGAACTGACTAAGGCGAAAAACCAGTTGCTGCGGAATTTAGTAACGCAAAATCTAAAGGTGGACAGAAAAGCCGCCTCGCTCGGCGAAGCAGCGGTTGATATGGAAGATGTTTCGCAGGTCAATCGCCAGATGGTGAGGATAGAGCGAGTTACCGCAGCCGATATTATGCGAGTTGCCAGCAGCTATTTGACGACTGAGCGGATTTTAAAGGTCAAGGTTGACAGGCATATACCCGACGGTCAGGAAAGAGCGGACAATGAGCCTCCGATAACCGGCAAAAAAGAAACTATACCACCCGCGTCCGGCAGGCTCGGAGAGGTTCCCAGTCCTGATTTTCCCAGGCAAGCACCTTTTGCGAAATCCCTGCCCGACAGGCTAACACCTGAATACAGCAGCACCGTACTGGATAACGGGCTAAAGGTTCTCGTCGTCCCCAACCATGAGGTTCCATTCGTGAGCGTGCAGATGGGGCTTTTAGCAGCGCTGGACGGAAAGTATGCCGGGTACGGCGGCGATGACGATGCAGATGCTGACCAAGGGAACAAATAAACACAGCGAAGGCCAGTTGGTCGATGAACTGGAAACTTACGCGATAAGTCTCAACGGCAGCGGCGAGATGGATACAAGCATGGTAACCGCCGGATGTCTGACGCATTACATCGGCAGGGCAATTGAACTGATGGGCGAGGTTGTACTGGAGCCTAATTTCCCCGCGTATGAATTCGAAAAGCTTCGCAGGCAGTCCCTTGCGTCTCTTGCGATAACAACCGCCGAGCCGGAATATATCGCCGAGAGGGAATTTCGGCATGTATTGTACGGGCAACATCCATATTCGCGAACGGCAACGGGCGAAATAGACGATGTAAACTTGCTTAAAGTTGACGACCTGAAAAAATGGTGGGGCATGTATGCCAGGCCCGATATGGCCGTGCTGATATTCGCGGGCGATATCGACAAATCGCAGGCTGTAAAGCTTGCCAAAGAAAAGTTCGGCAACTGGAAAGTGCGGGGGCAAAAGCCTGTAACTAAACTGCCTCAGGCGCACTAAACCAGACAAAACGATGATATACCTCGTTGATATTCCAGGCAGCATACAGAGTCAGATTCGCGTCGGACAGCTCGGCATTACCCGTGGCGACGAGAGATATTTCGCCAGCAGGGTTGTCAGCGGCTATTTCGGCTGGGGTTTTGACAGCAGGCTAAATGAAAGCGTGAGGGTCACGAAAGGTTTGACCTACGGCATCTGGGGAAGTTTCGTCGCCCAGCGGTTCGCCGGTGATTTTGAAATCGGGACATTCACAAAGACCGAATCGACCACGCAGGCCGTCCAGGCCGTTCTCGATGAAATCAACAGGCTTAAAACCACACCCCCGTCAGATAACGAAATCGACAACACCAAATCTTACATCCTTGGCAGCTTCGTCAAAGACCGCGAGACCCCTCAGCAGATTGCTGTCGATTTATGGATGATTGAATCGCAGGGACTTGGTTCCGATTATCTCGAAAGACTTTTGGCTGGTGTCGCAAAGACGAACAAAAGCGATTGCGAAAGATTAGTCAGGGGTACTGTCCAGCCTGACACAATGGTTATTGTGGTCGCCGGCGACGCCAAAAGGATTAAAACCGACCTCGAAAAAATCGCCGATGTTACGGTTATATCCGCTGGAAAAGTTCAATAAGCATTTTCCATGCATGGATTTACAGTCGAGTTTACGCGTTTTTTATGCGGGAATGCGGTATTTTGTTCAAATTCAAGAAATTTTATAAAAAGGTTATTATCGTTGACAATGGTAAGGTTTGAGCTATAATTACGGTTTTGTAAAGTTAATGAAGAATAACAAGGCTGCCAAAAGTTAAGTTTAGAGGTATTTGGAATGGTGTTAACAGGACGAGCTGACCGTGCGAAGTAAAGTAATAGTTTACTTGCCGCGACGATTTTTCTCGCGAATGGTGGCCGCAGAGATGATGTTTCCGCTTCAGTATCGGAAAATCCGCCTTTGGCGGAATAGTTATAAGGAGGCGGCTGGTATAGTGGTATAAAAAAAGACTATCCCGGCCTGCCGGGAACTGCTTTTCGGGTGCGAAGTGGAAACAGGCGATGGTTTCCATTTTTTTTTGGTTTTTTAAGGAAGAAAAAAACACGATGAATGCTGAATTGATTAGAATTGTCGATAATATCGCAAGGGACAAGAACATCGATAAGGAATCCATTTTCGTTGACTTGGAAGAAGCGATGGTCTCGGCGGCGAGGAAGCACTTCGCTGAGCCGGAGAGCAAAATAGTGGTACACATCGACCGAAATACCGGCGAGTTGACCGCTTTCAAGGACGATGCCCAGATTGATATAAAACGTCTCGGACGCATTCCTGCCCAAACCGCTAAGCAGGTTATGATTCAAAAAATAAGAGCCGACGAACGCACAAGCATCTATTCCGAATTTGTCCAGCGAAAAGGTGAGATTGTTACAGGTTCGGTTGTACGTTACGAGAGCGGTACTCTGATTGTAGGACTCAATCATTGCGCGGAAGGTTTTATGCCGAAATCTGAGCAGATTATGGGCCAGACTCACAGGCCAGGGGAGAGGATTCGCTGTCTTATCATCGAAGTAAAAGAGGAATCCAGCCAGGTCAAAATTTTCCTGTCCCGAACCCACCCGGAGTTTATTCGTAAATTGTTTGAACTGGAAGTGCCAGAAATCGCTGAAAATGTTGTTGAAATTCGGGCGCTGGCCAGAGAGGCGGGTTATCGAACAAAAGTCGCTGTTGCCACGCTCGATAATAAAGTTGACCCTGTGGGTGCATGTGTCGGCGTCAGGGGCAGCAGGATTAAAAATATCGTTGACGAACTTGGCGGCGAAAAAATAGATATTGTACGATGGGACGAATCGTCGCAGGTTCTGATTTCTAACGCATTGATGCCCGCAAAGGTCAGCGAGATTGCTTTATGCTTCGAATTATCGCGAGCCACGGTTGTGGTTTCGCACGACCAGCTCAGCCTTGCCATAGGTAAGCACGGCCAAAACGTTCGCCTTGCCGCCAGGCTCACAGGCTGGGACATAGACATCCTCACTCCGGAAGAGTACAACCAGGGTGTCGAACGGCTGACTAACTGCGTTAAGAGCGTAAAAGATGCTGACGATACCTTGGTCGATAAGCTCATTGCCATTGGTATTATTTCCGTTCTGGATATGGAAGATGTCGGAACTGAGCCGCTGATTAAAGAGCTTGGTATTTCGCCACAGGTCGCGCAGGCGGTAGTTGGGCAGCCTCTCTGGAAGCTAAAAAACTTGCCGCCGAGGCGCGCCAAAACGGCTGAAACCATACTCAAAAACCAGGTAGAAGGGAAAAGTAACGAATAATTGCAGGTTTTTTGAAGGCGAAAATTCTTACGCCTTTTAAGAAGTGGAGATATTTTGGCTACCACAAGAATATATATTTTGGCTAAGGAACTTGGGGTTAACAGCGGCGACATTGTAAAAAAATGTCAGGATGAGGGTCTGGACATTAAAAACCACATGGCGGTAATTTCTGCGGGACTGGCCGCTACCATTCGCGAATGGTTCAGCGAAGGGTTAAATGTTTCCGCCGTCGAAACAACTGAAAAAGTCGATTTGAAAAAAGTTCGTGTCAGAAAGAAAAAAACAGAAGAGCAGGCCGAGCAACCCACTCAAGTGCAAGACCAGAAGGGTGAAATTGTCCCTGAAGTTGTGACCAATCCGCCAGCTTTAAGCGGAACGCCTGTCGCCGAAGAAATGCCTATCCCCGCTGCGCAGACTTCTGAGCCTCTTCCGACAGTCAAAGAAATAATCCCTGAGCCTGAACATATTGTTCCCGCAGGGCCTATGCTTGAAAAACCTGAACCCGCGAAACTTAGCGGTCCGCAGATTGTTCGTGTTGAGGCGCCGGAACCGGAACATCGCTTGGCGCCAAGACCAAAGTATAGAAATAAAACCAACATGCTGCCCACCGAACCTCTGATGTATGATGAATCTGAAGATGTTTTGACTGGTGGCCCGGCGGTCAAAGATAAAAAAGTTGCTGGCAGGCACAAAGAAAAGACCTCTGGCCGCAGAAAAGAGGGACCCGATTTTGATGCGGAAAGAAAGGCCAAGTTTGTTAGCCATCGCCGCCAAAGAGACATGGAGGAAAGACAAGCCAGGTTAAATGCCGCTGGTAGAACAGGAACTCGATTAAGACCTGTACGAAAGATTTCCACATCCCAGCCGGCTGAAGTCGCTCCTGTGGTTAAACCCGAAAAAGCACTTGTCAGTGAGCCGATTATCGTTAAAAATTTGTCCGCCGCCATGGGTGTTAAATCATCTGATATTATCTACTCTTTGATGAAGCAGGGTGTAATGGTGACCGCAAATCAGGCTATAAGCACCGAAGTCGCCGAACTTGTCGCCATTGAATTTGGCGTAGAATTAATCGTCGAACGTAAAAAAACACTCGAGGAGCAGATAAAAGAAGAGTTTGAAAAACGCCAAAGGTTGAGTCTCAAGAAACGTTCCGTTATCGCTACTGTCCTCGGCCACGTTGACCACGGCAAGACCAGTCTTTTGGACAGAATCCGCTCCACACAGGTAGCCGCCGGAGAGGCCGGCGGTATAACACAACACATTGGCGCATATCAGGTTGTAAGAGATAATCACAAGGTTACATTCCTCGACACCCCGGGCCACGCAGCATTTACCGCCATGCAGAGCTCGCGGCGCTAATATGACAGATGTCGTCGTCCTCGTAGTTGCCGCCGACGACGGCGTCATGCCGCAAACTGTTGAAGTTATAAACCACGCCAAAGCGGCCAATGTTCCGGTTATTGTTGCGCTGAATAAAATCAGATTTGCCAGGCTGCGATATTAATCGCGTTTATTCCCAATTATCTGAACATAATTTGGCTCCCGCTGAGTGGGGAGGAACTACCGAAGTTGTAAAAACCAGCGCGGTTACAGGCGTCGGAATTGACGATTTGCTCGAACACCTCGATTATGTTGCGGAACTGCTTGAACTGCGTGCCGATGATACAATTCCCGCAACGGGATGGGTTGTCGAGGCTAAGATGTCCTCGCAGCAGGGAGTAACCGCAACGCTCCTCGTTAAAGAGGGACAACTGAACAAAGGCGATGTTATTCTGGCTGGACGGTCATACGGCAGAGTAAAATCAATGAAAAACAGTTTCGGAAAGAGCATCAAAGCCGCGACAAGTTCAATGCCTGTGGAAATAACGGGTTTAAGCGAAGTTCCGCAGGCAGGCGACAAATTTTATTGTCTCGACGATATTAACAAAGCCAAAGCCGCCGCCGAAGAAAATCAGGTCTTGTCCCGCGAGGTCGCTTTGGCAAAACGCACTCAGGTTACCCTCGACAATCTATTCAGCCAGATTGAGGCTGGCAAGGTCAAAGAATTAAATTTGATAATTCGCGCTGACGTCCAGGGTTCGGTCGATGTTTTAATAAAATATCTTTCGGAGCTTAGTACAGACGAAGTCAAGATTAAGATTCTGCACGCCGCACCCGGCGGCATAAGCGAAGGCGACGTTGTCCTTGCGGAGGCATCTAACGCTATCATCATCGGATTCAATGTTGTTACCGAAGAACATGTGGCAAAAATAGCCGAGGCGAAAGGCGTGGATATAAGACTCTATACCATCATTTACCGAATAACTGAGGATCTTAAGAAGTCTATGGTTGGGCTTCTTGAACCGGAACAGCAGGAGAAGGTTATCGGAAGGGCGTCAGTAAGAGAAACATTTAAGATTTCAAAAGTCGGAACAATCGCCGGCTGCCATGTTAATGACGGAGTGGCGAAGAAAAAAGCGAACATTCGTCTCATTCGCGACAATATTGTGGTGCGCAGATGATTTGAGTATAGAAACATTGAAACACTTCAAGGACGATGCCCGTGAGGTTAAGGCCGGATTGGAATGCGGAATCAAAATTGCAAACTTTGATGACATTAAGGTTGGCGATATTTTTGATTTTGTCGAAATTATTGAAGTGGCAAGGACGCTTTAATTTTATAAGGGATAAAGAATAATATTTATGCAGTCCAGGCGTCAGGAAAAATTCAGCAGTATTATCAGACAGGTCGTCAGTGAGGCTGTTACCAGGCACCTCAGTGACCCTCGCATTGAGGGTTTTGTGAGTATTACGAGAGTCGAAATGACTCCGGATTTGAAAATTGCCGATGTCTATATGAGTATTTTCGGCGGCGATGAGGTGATGCAGGAAAAAACATTTGTTGCAATATCTCATGCCAGGAGCAGAATTCAATCTCTGCTCGGGAGCAGTTTACAAAGCAGATATTGTCCGGTGCTGCGTTTTCATAAAGATGAGAAGTTTAAGAAAACGCTGGAAACCTTGCGAATAATAGAACAGGCAGCAGGCGAAATTAAAGATAAAGATGCGGACATAAACAATAAACAATAAACAGGAAACAGAAAAATAAACAACTTAATTAAAAGGCTTTGCCGCTTATGAAAGACAGCAAAGAGTATTCTAACAAATTGAAAAAACTTTATAGTCAGCTAAAGAACACTTATCCGAAACCTTCCGTGGTGAAATATGACGACCCCGTTAAGGCGATAGTTCACGGAATAATCAGCGAGAATATGTCATTGGCAGATTATGAAATTGCCGCCAAAAAACTTGAAGAAAACTTTGTTGATCTTAATGACCTTCGGGTATCATCCGCGGAAGACATAGTTGATATGCTTGGCAAGGATAATCCCACTGCTGGCGAAACAGCCGCGACACTTAAAAAGCTGTTAGGGGACATATTTGAAAAGCACAATCGTATCAGTTTGGAATCGCTGAAAAAACTCGGGAAACGACCAGCCAGGAAAATTGTTGAGGATATTGTCGGAGGCAGCAAATTTGTTGCGGATTACTGTATGCTCACGTCGCTCGGCGGACACGCGATACCGCTTACAAAAAAAATGCTCGAATATCTGAAAAAAAATGAAATTGTTCATCCCGAGGCTAATGAGGAAGAGATAGAAGGATTTTTAACGCGGCAGATTTCTGCTCAAAAAGCCTACGAGTTTTACGTTTTGTTACGAAGCCAGAGCGAATTGGCCAAAGTCAAAGTTGCCGCTAAGAAGACTAAAACGGCAGGTCAAAAGACCGTTAAAAAGAAAGGATGAGTATTCAATGCCAGAACAGATTATAAAATTTGGAATTCCTGCAGGCAGTCTCGAAAAGGCAACAATTGAGTTGTTCAACAAGGCAGGCTTCCATATTTTCGATTCCAAACGCAATTATTTTCCGAGCATAGATGATGGCCAGATTCAGTTGATAATGCTTCGCGCCCAGGAAATGAGCAGATATGTCGAAGATGCTGTTTTGGATGCCGGTATTACAGGTTATGACTGGATAAAAGAAAATAATTCCGATGTTGTGGAGGTCAGCGAGCTGCAATACAGCAAGGCGACAAACAACCCCGCTAAATGGGTGCTGGCTGTCCCGGAGGAATCCGCGATAAAACGCCCTGAGGATTTACAGGGCGGTATAATCGCGACCGAGCTTGTGAATGTTACAAAAAAATATTTCGCGGATAAAAATATTGATGTGAAAATTGAATTCAGCTGGGGCGCAACAGAGGTTAAGGCAAGACTTGTTAATGCCATAGTTGAGCTGACTGAAACAGGCACTTCGCTCAAGGCGAATAATCTGCGTGTTGTGGATACTGTTATAACGTCAACGACCAGGTTTATTGCCAATAAAAAATCATTACAGGATAAGTTCAAACGCGAAAAGATAGAAAACATCAGTATTCTGCTTAACGCGGCGATAGCTGCGGGAAGCAAGGTAGGACTCAAAATGAACGTGAAGAAGGCTGACCTCGATTCAATATTGCAGGTTTTGCCCGCGGAAAAGAGTCCGACAATTTCAAGTTTGGCGGATTCGAATTATATAGCGGTTGAAGTGATAGTGGAAGATAATGTTGAGCGTTCTTTGGTGCCTGCCCTGAAACGGGCAGGGGCCTCAGGAATTATCACTTATCCGCTCAATAAAGTCATTCACTGATAACGGTTGAATTTGCACCTTTATTATTTTGCACGTGCTAAGTATGAACCGTCTTCCGTGCTGATACGGACAATTTCTCCGACAGTAATAAACGGCGGAACGCGTGTTCGCAGTCCGGTTTCCAAAACAGCCTCTTTCATCTGATTGGTAACGGTTGCGCCTTTTGTAACCGGTGTGGTCTCGGTAATGGCCAGTTCTACTACTTTTGGCAATTCGAAGGCTACTACGTTTTCTTTATGCAAAAGCGCGACAAGATAAGTATTAGGCTTGAGAAATTTTATCGAGTCACCGACGAGGTCTTTTGGAACAGTGATCTGGTCGTATGTTTGATTGTCCATAAGGACATGCCCCGTACTATCAGAATAAAGATACTCCATCTCGCGACGGTCAAGATACGCCTGGTCAACATCTTCAGTGGCACGCAGACGTTTATCGATAATTGTGCCGTCAGCGATGCATCTCAATTTTGCCTGCACAAACGCCCTAAGATTGCCAGGAGTAACATGTGTTGACTGTGCGCAAACATACAATTTCCCGTCCATCGTAACAGCCATCCCAGGCCTTAAATCACTTGCTTTCATCTTATTCTCACTCTATGCAAATTTCTTTTTAATATTAAAAAATTCCATAATACCAAAATCATCATTAAGTCGTCAAGACTTAATGCGCAAAATTAATACTCAAAACTGAGCCAGATTGACAGCGATATTTTGGTGTAAGGATAATATTTTTCACCACCTTATTTTAGCCGGTTATTTTTGTCGCTGAATCGTACAAATGGCCCTGCCATATTAATAACGGGCCGGACAATCGAAGCGATGACTTTTCTGGTAGAGACGTCTTGAGCTAAAGGCATTTTTTTACGAATCCACTGGCGCAAAGAAAAATAAACGCTGAAATCAGAAATAGTATCCGATACCCCGTAACATGCCCGTTTTGATGTGCAACTAAATTGAGACGTTCAATCACATAAAGAAATAATCCGCCCAATAATGGCGCAAAAGCCATCGAAAGGCGTGTAATTATATTGATTATATTAATATAATTTTGTTTGTCTGGTGGCACCAGATGCATGATATACCTCGATTGAGCCAGCATATTGCCGTTATTGAAAACACTCCACAAAAAGTACAGCCCAAAAATAAAAACGCCGTGAACATTATTTTCACTGACCAGAATCCACAGTAAACTGAGAATAAGCCCCGCCGCATTGGATAACGTAAAAATCGCGCGGTTCCCGAATTTGTCCGCGAGTTTACCCCAGAAAAGCAGAGATAAAATTGCCCCCAGTGAAATCATTGACGTCGCTGCCAGTATAAACCCATAGCTACACCCGAAATCATTAAGCATCTTTATTTTAAATGGTTCGGAAATCAAAGATGCGGTCATATATACAGTAACATAAGCTATCAGAAGCACGACTGGCTTTTCGCGCATTGCCTCCGAAAACCTTGCGAATATGACCGAACCTTTTGCATCGTGTGGCTTAAAAGGTTTTTCGACTATCGGGATAATTGTAACTGTCCTGAAGATGTAAGCTGCCAAGGCGACAGCAAATATCGTCTCGAATCTCCACCATTCAGAATTATTTCTGAATAGCCACGCCGAGCCTAACATCACAATAAGTCCAGACGATTGCCACGAAAGATTTAATTTTGCGAAAAATCTTCCCGTTATCTTAGGCGGAACAATGTCATGCAAAAGCGTCATCCACCCGCTTCCGCTCAGAGCGTTGCAGGCGTTGCGCAGGAATGTGGCAGCAAGAATTAATGCAAGACACGCCGAAGCAGACCAATAGCCGTTGAGTAACGGCAGAAACATAAATGGAAAAATAAAAATAGCCGCGGCAGTAGCCCAGTAAAGAAGCACTTTTTTCTTGCCCACTCGCTCAATCGCTGACATTGTGAAAATGCCGCAGATACTTGGTATAATCAGCGAAAACCCCAAAATGCCGAGGAATAAATTACCTGCCCCGAATTTCAAAGCCAACAGAGCTATTATTTGCCCTCCGAAAAAACCGCCGCCTCCAAGGCAAAATTCCCCCATCGTTCCACCAACAGCTGCGAGAATCGCGTATTTCATACTGCGGCGCTGTTCGGCCGTACCGGCATCAAAATCATTTTTATCAAACATGAACAACCTTAATCTTTCTTTAAATAACAGGTGTGTACTTATATCTTATTGATTCAACTTTTTCCAGAAAAATGCAAGGTTTTCCGTTGCGTTTAACAGGTATAAATTTGAAATACCTGCCAAATTGTTGTTGCTCCTTTCATAATCTATGATATTCTTACTCTTGCAGATGGCGGCATTTGCCAGTTTGATATGTTAAATCTTTATGTAGGAGAAATGCTTATGAAAATTTATGTTTATGTTCTAATGCTTGCAAGTTTTATTGGGACAACATTGCTTTCCGCCTCTGCGATGGCAGGTCAAAATACCCCGGCACAGAATACCCAGGTAAAAAATACCCCTGCACCGATACAGATTCCCTCTGATGTCAAGGTCTATAAAAATATAGAATATGCCAGCGTCGATGGTTCGCCGCTTTTGCTCAACCTTTATATTCCAAAAAGCGAAAAACCTTTGCCCCTGATAATTTGGATTCATGGCGGTGCCTGGGCATATGGCAGCAAGGAAAATCCCAAACCCATACGGACAAAATTCTATGAAAAAGGCTACGCGGTAGCGAGCATCGAATATCGCCTGAGCGACAAAGCGAAGTTTCCTGCGCAGATTTATGACTGCAAAGGTGCAATCCGGTTTCTCCGTGCGAACGCCAAAAAATACAAACTTGATGCTTCACATTTTGGGGTTTGGGGAGAATCTGCCGGCGGACACCTTGTGGCAATGTTGGGCACGACTAACGGTAACAAATTACTTGAAGGAACTACCGGTGGCAACCTGAACCAGTCCAGCAATGTTCAGGCAGTATGCGATTACTATGGGCCTGCGGATTTAACACGAATTCGCGAACATGATTTGGCTGACCCTAATGCGAGTGTTTCGAAACTTCTTGGCGAGACTGTAATTAAAAACCGTGATAAAGCTGTAAAAGCTAGCCCGATTACTTACGTAACTAAAAATTCCGTGCCGTTTTTAATAGTCCACGGAACTGAGGATAAGTTGGTTGACGTGAGCCAAAGTGAATCGCTTTATAATGCCCTCAAAAAAGCCAATGCACAGGCAGACTTGAAAATTATCCAGGGTGCAGGCCACGGCGGGCCGGCGTTCATGGATGATAATGCCGCCTCGGTAGTACAGGCATTTTTCGACAAACATCTGAAAAAATGAAACATCTTGGAACAACGAAACTCGGTATCGCGGCTCAACAGACATAAAGAGTATATTCGAGAGTAAATATATAATTATGGAGATATGTAAATGAAACGACCTTCGCTTAATTTTGTTGTTGATTTGCTTGGTTTTATTAATCTGCTTTGTCTGGCCTTTACCGGTTATGTGATGATGTATATTATGCCGCACGGTTCAGGTGGCGGCCAAGGCAGACAGTTTAGAGGCGGAACTGGCGGCGACCACCAGCAAATAAAGGAATTCTTCTCTCAGACAAGACATCAATGGAGCGATATCCATTTTTATGTTGCCATTTCATTTCTTATTCTGATGCTTATACATATTATTCTGCACTGGAAATGGATAAAATGCTATCTCAAATCGAAGATTATTAAACAGTAAGCATCACTTCCACGCTGCCTTTGGTGTCTGACCAATCACCTGCGTCCATTTCAGGCCATTCTTCTGGAACACAACTTTATACCTGTCTATATTACTCACCTTAACATTTTTTATTGCGGCATTGTTTATTGTATCCCCTTGTCTGACTATTTCATCTACTCCTTCAATCATACACAGCGAATTCCTGCCGTTGTAAATAATCGCGTTTATCATCCCTGGTTCAGCCTTTTCAGGTATGGCCTTTATTTCTCCTATCACCTTTATTACATCATCGCTTGCGTCATTTTTCCACCGGCTTAGCTCACCCAGTTTCGCGTCCCTGACACACCTAAGCTGTGTCTCCTGCAGAATCAAATCATCCATAATATTCAGTATTTTCTGTGCCTCTCCACGTATTACACAGTTCTGCTCATTACTGTTTGCTATTTCTCTTAGTTGTTTTTGTGCATTATCATCCGTTAAAAGATTCGCAGCTGCGTCCAAAAAGTAACTGTCTATCATCGCGATACGCAACTCAAATGCCCTCTCATCATCGAGGAACGTTCTGGCCGTGTATGAGAAATACTCCTGGCTGTTTATTCCCAGGAATTCTGTCCAGAGCATCCTGTCTAACAGTTTAAGCGTTCTTGCCTGCAACAAAGCCGCTTTTTTCACTTCGCTCAGGCCATAAGCATAGGAATTTTCTATTTCCTGCCGCTGCCTCAGGACAGTATCATTTATGTCTGTCAAGCGTTTTTCCTGCCATTGGAGCTGTTCATCGGCGGGTTTCCGCCCGCCAGCCTGAGTTTCAATTCCTTTGCATGGAACTGCCAATAGTACACTGATAAACATAATAATTGTAGTCTTCATTTTTATTTCCCCTAAAAAGATTTTATAAAACATCCTGATTACAATAGAGAAGGAACTCATTTTGGCTTGGCGTATTCCCCCATCCCGGTAATATCTATAATCACGACAGGTTCATTGCCTACGACCCATGCGTCATGTCCCGGTGGAATCAGCGACACATCCCCAGGTACTAATTCATCTTCAGTCCCATCGTCCATTACCACATGAAGTCGCCCGGACACATGATATTGCAAATGAGGCGCCTCACAGCTTTTGGTTTTTACAAGGGGTTTAACGCAAGTTGACCATTTCCACCCAGGCCTAAGCGTGGCACGCCCAAATGTTACCCCACCAAGTTTTGTAAGTTCAAGCTGTCCCTTCTCGAAGTTGCGCTTTTCGTCAGGTTTCGACAGATTTTTTTTCTGCATATTGCTCATAATTTTATCCCTTTTTAAAATAGTTTAACTAATCCGCATTTTTCAGCCCCATTAGATTAATTAACTATATAGTATTTTCATTTTAAGTCAATCAGCAAAAAGCCTGTTTTTTCATACGATTTTTGCCTATAATCAGTTATAAATAAACGAAATATAACCATGGATAGCGGTTTGGGACAAAAACTGATAAAAACTCGCGTGTACGGAACAAGCGGGCCGTATGTAATTCTTCTGCACGGAGGCCCCGGAGCGGCGGGATATATGGCCCCTGTCGCTCGTGAACTGGCAGGCTCATTTCGCGTCCTTGAGCCATTTCAGCGAGGAAGCGGCCGGGAGCAATTAACAGTCGCCCGCCATATTGCCGACCTCGATGAAGTGATAAAAGCTTATTGCCGCGACCAGAAGCCGATAATCGTGGGACATTCCTGGGGGGCGATGCTTGCACTGGCTTACGCGGCGGAACATCCTGGCCACGCCGCAAGTCTTATCCTGATTGGGTGCGGAACATTTGACTCAGCCGCAAGGGATACATTGCGGGCAACCTGTAAAGAACGGATGAACGAAAGTTTTCTGCACCGAATAGAACAGCTTCCGAGAAAATATTCCGACCCCGATGAACGCCTCGCTGCAATGGGGCGGCTGATGCAGAAAATCGATTCATACAAGCTGATTTCACCTTGTGAGCAGATAGAAAAATGCGATGCACGGGCGCACGAAGAATCGTGGCAGGATATGTTGCGTTTGCAGGCGGAAGGCATATATCCGGCGGCTTTTGCCAAAATCAATGTGCCGGTAATAATGATGCACGGTGCTTACGACCCGCATCCGGGACAAATGATTTATGCCGGCCTTAAACGCTATCTTCCTGAACTGGAGTATCGCCAGTGGGACCGTTGCGGGCATTATCCGTGGCTTGAAAAGGCCGTCAGGGATGAATTCTATGCCGCACTGCGAGAGTGGCTCCGGCAAAGCGGGCGATTGACAAAAAATTAATATACGCAAATTTTAATTTTTAAGGGAAAAAAATGTTGTCAAAAGGAATTTTTTTTTGTATAATGAATATATGTTCATTTATAGAATAATAATTCAAAACGGATGTGTTCTAAGGAATCGGCCATGAGCAGGGTCAAGCTATCAAGGCGTGAAAGAGAAAAAAGCCGGCACAAAGAAGAGATATCAGAGGCCGCCCTGACACTTTTTTCCGAAAAAGGCTTTCATAATGTTTCGATGCAGGATATTGCCGTTGCGTCGGAGTTTGGCGTTGGTACGCTATATAATTTTTTCGAGAGTAAGGATGATTTATTCGAGGAGTTGCTAAATGCCGCCACCGGGCAAATTATAAATGAGCTTGTAGAAATTCTGGATGGGCCTGGAAGTGAAACGAACCAGCTGGCGGCATTTATAATGCATCAGCCGATACTTCAGGAAAAATACGGTAAAGTCATAAAACTGTATGTTTCCCAGGTTGGGATTAAGGGTTCAAAGCTATCGCGAATAAAGGATGAGAACAAAGTTCATGAAGTGGTGGATTCAAAATTGGCGAAAATTATAAAGCAGGGAATCCGTAAAGGTTTATTTCGAGATGTTGACCCTGAAATTACCGCCAAGGCAATAGCATCTATAATTGAGACGCTAATTTTTGAAACTACCGGCCGTTTCGACCGGGATACCGTCACAGGGATGTTTCAAAAAGTTAAGCAGTTGTTTCTTGATGGATTACTGGTTTAGTATTCGAGGAAAAATTAATATGGAACGGGAACGTAATATTTCCTTTAGATAAGATGGAGGTTCGTTATGAGAACTTGTGTTAAATATATTATTAGAACGCTTTTTCTTTCAGCGGCGTTTTTAGCCATCCTTTTTCCTGCAGGCTGCCGCAAGCGACAATTCGGGCCTCCACCTGTCCCTGAGGTAGTAGCTGTAACGGTTCAGCCGCAACAGGTTGTGCTGACCACCGAATTGCCGGGTCGCACATCTGCATACCTGGTGGCTGAAATCCGACCACAGGTCAATGGCCTCATACAAAAACGCCTGTTTATGGAAGGTTCCGATGTTAACGCGGGCCAAACGCTGTACCAGATAGACCCTGCCCCGTTTCAGGCGTCACTGGATAATGCAAAAGCCGCTCTCAACAAGGCCGAGGCGAGTCTGCTTTCGATCCGTTCCAGGTCCGAACGATACAAGGAACTGCTTGCCGACAAAGCAGTCAGCCAGCAGGACTATGATGATGCGTCAAGCGCCATGAAACAGGCCGAGGCTGATATTCAGTTTTGGAAAGCGATGGTTAAGTCGGCCCGTATCAATCTGGGATACACCCGTGTCACTGCTCCTATATCCGGGCGTATCGGAAATCCAGTGTGACGGACGGCGCCTTGGTGACGGCGTATCAGCCTATCGCTCTAGCGACTATTCAGCAACTGGACCCGATTTATGTGGATGTGCCCCAGTCCACCGCCGAAATGCTGCGGCTGAAACGCCGCATTGGAAGATGGCCGCCTCAATCAAGACGAAACGAACCAAAATAAGGTAAAGTCTCATCCTGGAAGACGGAACAGTATATCCGGTGGAAGGGACGCTTCAGTTTCGTGATGTCACTGTGGACCCGACGACAGGCTCTGTCATCCTGCGAGTTGTCTTCCCAAACCCGCAGGGAATTCTTCTGCCGGGAATGTTTGTGCGGGCGGTGGTTCAGGAAGGCATTCAGGAGCAGGCCATTCTTATTCCTCAGCAGGCGGTATCACGCGACATGAAGGGTAATCCCTTTGCCCTCGTCGTTGACGCGGAAAACAAGGTCCAGTCAGCGGATGCTTACTCTTGACCGTGCCATCGGCGACAAATGGCTTGTTTCATCAGGCCTTGCATCCGGTGACCGTGTGATCGTCGAAGGCATACAAAAAGTAATGCCCGGAGCCGTCGTGAAAGTTGTCCCTTTTGATGCCGAACGTAAAGGTAATACAAAACCAGACACAAAAAGCCGAACCGAGGGAGGTATGTAATGTTATCAAGATTCTTTCTGGAGCGTCCGGTCTTTGCCTGGGTTATCGCAATCATTATGATGGTGGTGGGCGGTCTTGGCGATATACAATTTGCCCATATCGCAGTATCCCCCAATCGCACCCCCGTCCATCGCTATCACCTCTTTTTATCCCGGTGCCTCCGCGGAGACGGTTGAAAACAGCGTAACGCAGATAATCGAGCAAAAGATGACTGGTTTCGATAAAATGCTGTATCTTTCCGCCACCAGTGATTCGGCGGGCGCTTCCCGCATTGAACTGACTTTTGCCCCGGGCACAGATCCTGACCTGGCCTGGGCACAGGTGCAGAACAAACTTCAGCTGGCTATGGCGAGCCTGCCGGAGGTAGTGCAGCGGCAGGGCGTCAGGGTGAGCAAAAGTCAACCACGAAACTGGCTGCTGATTGTCGGCCTGATCTCGGAAGACGGAAGTATGAATGGCGATGATTTGCGAGACTATGCTGAATCTAATCTGGAAAAAGTGCTTTCGCGGGTTCCGGGGGTCGGTGAGGTGGAGGTTTTCGGCAGCCAGTATGCTATGCGAATCTGGCTTAATCCCGACAAGCTGACCAATTATCAGATGACAGTTCAGGATGTCATCACGGCGCTGCGGGTTTACAACGTGGAAGTGTCCGCGGGACAGTTCGGCGGTGCGCCGGCAGTAGAAGGCCAGCGTCTTAATGCGAGCATCATTGTTCAAAGCCTGCTTAAAACACCCGAGGAATTTGCCGATATTCCTCTTCGCACCAATCCCGATGGGTCAATTGTGCGGGTCAAAGATGTGGGCCGTACCGAGCTTGGAACCGAATCTTACGATATCGATGCCCATTTCAACGGCAAACCATCTGCCGCACTGGCCATCAGGCAGGCGGCAGGCGCCAATGCCATTGATACCGCTAACAACATCAGGGCAAAACTGGAAGAGATGAGCCACTTTTTTCCCACCGGTATGAAAGTTGTTTATCCCTACGATACCACGCCTTTCGTCAAAGTGGCAATCGGAGAGGTTGTTAAAACCCTTTTCGAGGCAATATTTCTTGTTTTTCTTGTGATGTATCTGTTCATGGGAAATATGCGGGCGACTTTAATTCCGACAATCGCGGTACCGGTCGTGATATTGGGAACATTCGCCGTGCTTGGATTTTTCGGCTTCTCAATAAATATGCTGACTATGTTCGCGATGGTGCTGGCCATCGGTTTATTGGTGGATGACGCCATCGTAGTTGTGGAGAACGTGGAACGAATTATGAGTGAGGAAGGACTTTCTCCCCTGGAGGCTACTCGCAAATCCATGGACCAGATTACCAGCGCCCTGATCGGAATCGGGCTGGTACTCTCGGCGGTCTTCGGCCCGATGGCATTTTTCGCGGCTCTACCGGCGTAATCTATCGCCAGTTTTCCGTAACAATCATTGCTTCGATGCTTCTTTCGGTGGTTGTGGCTTTGATACTTACCCCGGTTCTGTGTGCCTCGTTACTTAAGCCTGTACCTAAAGGACACCAGCCTGCGGAGGGCGGGATTTGGTTTCTCCGGCCCTTCTTTAAATGGTTTGACCATATCTTTTTTCGGACCAGGGATAAATATCTCCAAATAGTCGGCAAGTCTCTGGCTCACAAAACCCGATATTTGTTAGCCTTTATTGTCATTGTCGCGGCGATGGGATTCCTTTTTAAACAGATGCCGACAGCATATCTGCCTGATGAAGACCAGGGTATCCTGATGGTTCAGGTCTTGCTTCCTGCCAACTCGACCCTTGAGCAGACCGAAAAGGTGATGGAACAGGTGCGAAACCATTTCCTTGAACGTGAGAAAGATGCGGTGGAATCATGTATGACGGTTTCCGGCACAAACTTTTCAGGCAGAGGGCAGAATGCGGGTCTGTCCTTTGTCAAACTCAAGGACTGGAAGCTCAGGAAACGACCAGACCTGAAAGTTGTCGCTGTGGCAAATAGAGCAATGGGGGCTTTTTCTCAGATTCGCAACGCCATGGTGTTTGCCTTTCCGCCGCCGGCAGTTATCGAACTGGGAGTATCGAAAGGATTTGATTTTCAACTTCTCGACCGCGGCGGCCTGGGCCACGATGGCCTGATGGCAGCTCGCAATCAGCTCCTCGGAATGGCTGCACAGAATCCTGTATTGACAAAAGTCCGCCCCAATGGCCTGGAGGACGTGCCTGAGTTTCGCATCGACGTGGATTGGGAAAAGGCCGGCGCTATGGGTTTGCCTGTTTACTCTATTCATAATACCATCTCGGCGGCTTTCGGCAGCGCGTATGTGAACGATTTCATTCAGGGAGGACGTGTCAAAAGAGTCTATGTTCAGGCCGATGCCCCTTATCGCATGCTGCCCAAAGACCTGGAAAAACTCTATGTGCGCAATAACATCGGCAAGATGGTTCCATTTTCTTCCTTTGCCTCCGGGCAATGGACTTCCGGCTCTCCGAAACTGGAGCGATTCAACGGCTTTCCGTCCTTAAACATTGTGGGTGAGGCATCGCCTGGCAGAAGTACCGGTGAGGCAATGAAAGCTATGGAAGATTTTATCAGAAAGCTGCCGCAGGGAATCGGCTACGACTGGACCGGACTTTCCTACCAGGAGCGGCAGGCGGGTGCACAGATTGTTCCGCTGTATGCCTTTTCCATTCTCATCATTTTCCTGTGTGTCGCCGCACTATACGAGAGCTGGACCATTCCTTTTGTTAATATGCTGATGCTGCCGCTGGGCGTATTCGGTGCGACGCTGGCAACCTGGTCGCGAGGCTTGCCCAATGATGTTTACTTTCAAATTGGCTTCCTCACCACTTTGGGACTGTCAACAAAAAACGCGATTCTTATCATCCAATTTGCAAAGCATCGTCTGGAAAATGGAGATGGATTGATCGACGCTACTCTTGGAGCCGTGAGAACGCGATTCCGGCCTGTAATAATGACCTCATCAGCATTTTTATTTGGCGTTCTGCCGCTGGCCTTAACCGCAGGCGCCGGTGCCGGTGCACAAAACGCCATTGGAACCGCTGTTGTCGGAGGTATGCTCTCCGCTACATTTATCGACCTTATCTTTATTCCCCTGTTCTATATCCTTGTATCCAAATTCTTTGGCAGGAGACAGCCGCAGCCCGGCGTCGCGGGCGATTTAGATTCGGCAGATTCACAGGAGGTACGTTAATATGTTAAGGATATTAATGTTATTGATTCTGGCTATAACTTCCTGGCTTGTGGGCTGTTCACTGACCCCGAAATATACCAGGCCGCAAGCTCCCGTTCCTGCCGATTGGCCAAGCGGTGCGTCATACAAGGAAACCAAAGCTTCGCCCGATATTCCTACCGCTCTTGAACTAACATGGCGTGAATTCTTCACCGACCAGCGTATTCAAAAGGTTATCGAGACCGCCTTGAATAACAATCGTGACCTGCGCATGGCCGCACTGAATGTTGAAAGGTCTCGCGCGTTGTATGGCATACAGCGTGCCGAGCTTTTGCCAACCATCGGCGTTTTGGGCAGTGGAAGCAAACAGCGTACGTTCATAAATTTCTCAGGCGCAGGACAAACCATTACCAACGAACAATACAGTGTTAATCTGGGCTTAGCCTGGGAGATTGATTTCTTTGGACGCATCCGCAGTCTCAAGGAGAAAGCGCTGCAGGAGTACTTTGCCACCGAGCAGGCACAGCGCAGCTCACAGATTTTGCTTGTGTCAGAAGTTGCCGTCGCTTATCTGACTTTTGCCGCCGACAAAGAAAGCCTCGAACTTGCCAAATCCACTCTGGATGCCCAGCAGGCCGCCTATAATTTAATACACCAGCGTTGTGAAATCGGGCTTGCTACTGAATTGGATTTACGTCAGGCACAGACGAGGGTAGATGCAGCACGTGTGGATATTGCACTATACACTCGACTGGTTGCACAGGATGAAAACGCCTTGAATCTTCTCGTCGGTTCTTCAGTGCCTAAAGAGTTGTTGCCGGCCAACCTTAATTCGATTAGTCAGCCCAAAGAAATTGCTCCCGATGTTTCCTCCGAGGTACTGCTGCGACGTCCTGACATTCTTCAGGCAGAAAATCTGCTAAAGGCCGCCAACGCCAATATCGGGGCGGCAAGAGCAACTTTTTTCCCTCGTATTGCTTTGACCTCTTCAGTCGGAACTGCGAGCGAGAAACTTTCCGGCCTGTTCCAATCCGGCTCCGATGTGTGGAGTTTCAATCCGCAGGCCGCAATGTCTGTTTTTGACGCGCGTACATGGTCAGCTCTCAAGGTGAGCAAAACCGACAGAGAAATCGCCGTAGCCCAATATGAGAAATCCATCCAGCAGGCTTTTAAGGAAGTGGCTGATACCCTCGCCGTTAAAGGTACGGTGGATGAACAGTTATTGGCGCAGCAATCTTTAGTTAATGCCGCTACCGAAACCTCCCGTCTCTCAAATGTGCGTTATATAAAAGGAATAGACAGTTATCTGGCTGTGATTGATGCGCAGTGCTCCCGTCTATGACGCTGAACAGGGGCTTGTCTCGCTCCGACTTGCGAGATTTGCCAACCTCGTAAGACTTTACGCCGTATTCGGCGGGGGCAGTGACTTCCAGGAAAAAACACATCCTTAAGCTTACCGAAAACCCGTCTTAAAAACAATCCTTTATTCCTGATGAATTTTGTGCTATGTTGTGGCTTCGGGAACCGGAAATAAAAGTTGATTCCGCCCTGAAGCAGGTAACTTTTGGTGCGGCAATAAGTTTAACGGCTTTGAGGTAGTGATATGGGTCAGGAGCAAAAAGATGAAGCCTTGGGTGTATCCGGGCAAAAAAACTTCGGCTGGCACTTATTATCTCAGACCAGATTATTTCTGAGTATCCAGCCTTTTTACAGCACATGCTTGTCGGTTTGTCTGATGAGTCGGTACCCGTTACGCTGGTCTGCCCGCCGTCCGTTGATATCGACAGCCTTATTTCTCCAACCGTTGAGATTATTCGCTATCCTGCCCTTGAGTTGCCCTTTATGGGCTGGCGAAATAAAACAATACTCGTTGAGAGCCTTAAAAAATTCAAACCCTCTGTTCTCCATTGTCTTTGCGAGACTCAGGCTGAACTGGCACGCTATGTCTCGCGAGAGCTTGAACTTCCCTATGTATTAACTGTAAATTCTCTCCATGAGCGATTTCGCCGCCTTTCCATCTCCGCTTCCCGTTTGGCAGCTGTCACTGTCCCCGCTGAAACTATCGCTGCCGATCTTGCGGAACGCTATCGGCAGTTTGCAGATAAAATAGAGCTTGTTAATGTGGGAACATTTACCGCCGAGACTATCAGTTGCTTCCATGATACTTCACGTCTTACAAGTATTGTTGCGGCCGGACCAGCGTTTAATACCGCTCAGGAACTCGAAATTTTCCTGCGGGCAGTTAAACGCCTCGTTATTGAACAATATGAATTTATGCTCATTATTGTCGGGGGGAAAAGAGGAAATACTGTTGAGAAGATTGCTTGCCCAACTGGGACTTTTGCCAGTCGCTATCATTGCGCCGAAACTCGAATCAAGACGAACTCTTCAGGCAGGTGGAGATATTTTTGTGCAGCCAAGACCTGATTTTGCATTTAACTGCGCTGCTCCTGGATGCGATGAGCATAGGCCAGGCGGTCGCCGCTTGCAAAGGAGGAGTGGACGACCTTATTATTGTTGGGAAAACCGCTGTCATTTTTGACCCTGACGATGAACTCAGCATATACCAAAGTCTTAAACAGCTTTTGGACGAGAAGAATTACGCCAGACAGCTTGCAGCTAATGCCCAGCAGCATCTGAGGGATAATTATTCAGTCAGTGCGATGGTGGAATCCTTTCTGAGAATCTATTCTTCTCAAAAATTAACGAAATAATTGAAATCACCGAAATGCCCGCTTGCCCTAACAGTTTAGCCTCCAATCTTACGGTAGGGGTATCACTCTACGCTAAGGTTTTATCCACCTTTTTCTGAATGTTCTTTAGATACGGATTTACACGGATAAATTGGTGTCTAAAAAAACCGTGTTATCTGTGTCTGATTTTCTTTGTGTATTTTTGATTCATCGTGGTAAAAAAATCGGCAATCAAAAATCAGGTTTTGGGTATATTGACAGGTTTTATAAATTAGCATATACTAATCACTGTTTTCATTTTCAATGGAGGCGGGAGATGAGCATAACTATGCAAAAATCAAAGTCAAAAATGCTGAATATTTAGGATTGCGACTTTGTCGGAACGTAGTTGTTAGGATTGTTTTATTTTTGCGTAACTATTTATAAATAAAAGAGTTGAGTTAAAATATGCCCGTAGTAACATTTTATTTCCAGTTGCACCAGCCGTTCAGGCTCCACCCTGAAAGAAGCAAGTTTTTCTGGGACGAAAATAACAAGCAGGTATTCGAAAAAGTCTCGGAAAAATGTTATTTGCCCGCGACAAAAATGTTCACAGAGCTGGTATCATCCTATCCGGCTTTCAAAATAACCCTGAGCATGTCCGGCACATTCCTCGAGCAGGCCCAGATGTATAAACCGGAAGTAATCCGGTCATTGCGGGAGCTTCTCGATGCCGGCAAGGCGCACAGCCAGGTTGAATTTCTCGAACGAGACATATTATCACTCCCTTGCCAGCCTTTTCGATGACCCGAAGAGACAGCGAATTCAAAGACCAGGTTTTACTGCACAGAGCGAAGATGGAACAGGTTTTCGGCATAAAGCCGACATCGTTTAGAAACACGGAGCTAATGTATCAATAATGAAATAGCCAATGTTGTCGCGGATATGGGCTATAAGGCAGATTCTGTGCGAAAAAAGGGACGATATGTACGGCTTTAAGGATGGCAAAACCGTATCTCCAAACGCTGTTTTCCGCGCAAAGGCAGCAATCTGATTGTAATTCCCAGAAACAGGGAATTAAGCGATGACGTTGCCTACAGGTTTCCTCATACGCCGATTTCCGCCGAGCGTTATGCATGGAGCATCGCGAAGATTGACGGCGAAGCCGTTCTGCTTGGCTACGACTACGAACATATCGGCGAGCATATCTGGGAAGATAAAGGCATATTTGAATTCTGGAAGGCTCTGCCGAAGAAGCTGGAGCAGTATAATAGCATAAAAATGGCAAATCCCACCGAGGTGGCCGAATTATTCAAAGACGCTGATTGTCCGATTGTCGATATTCATGGCTTATCGACTTCTTCGCTGGGCCGACGCGACGAAAGACACTTTCGGATGGCTGGGAAACAAAACCCAGCAGGAACTGTTTTCACCGCATAAAAAATCTCGAGAAGAAGCGTCAAAAAAGCCGGACGGGGAATTGTTGACCAAATGGAGACACCTGACGACCTCCGACCAGCTTTATTTTGCCCACGAAAGCAGCGGCTCTGACCACGCGGTGCATTCCTATTTCAGCCCTTATGGCTCAATAGGCGAAGCCGCCAGAATCATAACGGACAAAATATGGGAAATGGAAAAGTCGATAGATACTTTTTATATTCTAAAGAAAACCGAGAAAACCCCGGTTATAATCATAAGCCCGGAAACGGACAAGCTCCCGACCGAGGGAATGGGCGAATTCGCGAAATATGTAACCGGAAAAAGCGGCGGGATGGGTGAGGTAGTCGCAGCTTTATGCAGAGGGCCTGTTCGAAAAGGATATCTTGACTTATATCATCACGCTGAATCTAAAAAGAAGATTCATAGCGAAATCGGGAATGAGCAAAGAAGAGTTTATGGAAAAAATGTATCGCCTGCCGCGAGATAATATCAAAATGGTAGATTCGGCACTGTTTGAAAATTATATGAGTCCCTACGACGGCGACCCGAGAGTGACCGCGGCGAGTTCCAGAAGGGAAACGAGAAATTCCTTTATCAAGGAAATAATTTCGAAGCATGAGGGAAAAGGAATTATACATTCGCACGACTGGATGGCGGGGGGCATTATTGCCGGCTTATGCAAAATTTAGGAAAATCCCGTTATTGCACACAGTACACAATTCGCATACAGGCCATATACCACTGGATATGTTTTACGGTGTTAATTTAGGTGAGTTCTGGAACAATCTGTATATCTCCAATGATGGCGGCAGGCAATGCGTGGATTGCCAGGCGACCGCGATAAAAAACGCTACGCTGGTCAATTATGTGGGTAAAGGTTTTCTCGATGAGACAACGCACGATTATTTTATGGACAGACACGTCATTCCCTGGAGCGTGCGGCAGGAGACAAAGGCAAAATACAGATTCGGCTAGCGTTTTGGCGATTCCAAACGGATATCTCACCGGTGATTTATCCTGAAAATCAGGATGAGAACGCGGAGGCAGATAAACCCGGTCTGGCGAAAAAATATCGGGTTAATCGACAATGTTGTGCAGGCGAAAAAACTTAACCTTGTCAAGTTCCAGAAAAGGACCGGCCTGCGGGTCAATCCTGAAGCTATATTTTTATATTGGCCGTCACAGGCTGGACCCGGTTCAGAAAGGCATCGAGCTTCTTGAGGATATCGCGTTAAAATTCGTGATAGAGCATCCGGATGTTCAAATTGGAATTATCGGCAATCCCGATAGGCAGCGACAGAACGCACGCGAGATACTTGGGCAGAATCGCATGCGCATCCGGCGGGAAAATTGCTTATCTTCCTTTCAATGAAGACCTCAGCATATTGGGTTACGCGGCCGCGAGCGACGTTTTCGGAGCTTCGCTGTATGAGCCTTTCGGGCAGATTGATGTCATTGGAAACCTATACGGGGCAACAGCGACGAACCGCGATACCGGCGGTTTTCATGACAAGATTGTGCCGTTAAAACTTAAAAAGCTGGGCGGAAAAAGATGTCGGCAATGGTGTGCTTTTCAGTGATTACGATTCAGGCGGATTATGGTGGGGACTCGAAATGACCGTGCAGAACCACAGATTTTTCAGAAAGAATCCCGGCGAATGGGAAAAGCAGGCCAAAAGAATAATGAAAGAGGCCAGATTCAAATGGGACCTGTCGAGTATGATTGAGGGCTACCTAGCCGCCTATCAGCGACTGTTGGGTTATTCTTTGACATGAGCCTGTTTTTCCTTCATCAGCCATTCGTACGCCTCAGGGTCCTTGTCTTTGGGGCATTTATGAAACTTTATAACATGTTCCATTATCTCGATGCGTTTTTCCCATGAATAGTTCGTGCGTACATTTTTCCAGAACTCATCTGCCGTAATGGTTTTTTCGGGTATCTGTAACTCGTACTGTTTTTTACCCGGCATTTTCATCGCCTTGAGCCGCTCAAGAATCCTTTTACTGCTTCGGCACGCCGGGTCATCGAGAACCTTGTGGTCTCTGACCGCTTTTGTCAGCATCGCCTCATCGTAACTGCCCAGCGAGTAAAACCAGTCATTCAGCACAAAGCTTTCAATGTCCCATTCAGGCCATCTTGCCGCAACCTGTTCGATAAACCATTGATTAAACTCATTTAGCTCCACTTTCCAAAAACCTCCTGCTCTCTGCTTGCAAAGCCGCTTGTGCCCGCTCGCGCCTAATCTGGCTAAAAGTCTTAATTTTGTTTTCAGAAGAAAAAGAGGGGTTGCAATTACCATTCTTTTCTTTCTTTTCATTATTATAATTCTTGTTAGTCGTCTCCTGTTCGTCGTCTGTTCGTCTTTTGTTCGTCGTTCGTTCGTCGTTTTGTTCGTCACCCAATTGAGCGTTAATGTCGTAAATATCTGTCTGGCATAGCTTTGCGATAGTGCCTCTGGTCGTCGTTCTGAATGTCGCAATTGACCACTTTTTCAGCTTGTCCTTTGCGGTTCTGTATCTTCGCTCGGTCATACCGTAATTCCGGTAATCGCCCAGCAGCGACTCTCCGGCTTTAAGGTCATAAACATTAAAATCGTTGCTCCTTCTGGCACGAATTGCCATAATTGACGCCAACAAAAAGGCGTCGGCATTCTTCATTAATTCGAGTGTCTTTTCCGTCCGCATCAGTTTTATAAAGCCGGTATTCATATTTTCGACCTCCAAATCTTGTATCTGGTTAATTTGTATCTCTATAAATGCCCGTACCTGCGTTTTTGAATCGAAAATTTTGCCCTTTTTTGATGCCCTCGAGCTGTAAGTCCTTGTAAAATAAGGCTAAAAAAAATTTTAAAATTCCGGTTTTTACTAAAAAAATACCTGCGTTTTTGATTGAAGTTTGTTAATCTGGGTAAGATTTTAACCCGCATTTTCCACCACGAAGACACAAAGACACGGTTTTTTTTCGACACGGATTAACGCTGGTTTTTTAGACACGGATTTACACCGATTAACACTGTTTTAAAAAAACTCAAAGGTGGAAATGAGACATAAGGTTTTACGAATATAGAAGGTATAGAGAACAAAAATAAAATCGAGCAGAAAAAACTTGTATTCTGTATCAGTTTGGGGTATAATACTTGTTTCTTTGTGAGAAAGACTTGAGGAGACTAAAAGTGAAAACAAAAGCGGCATTTATCCTTTATATTGCAGTCATAATAACTGTTGTTTCGGGTAATGCTTTTGGGGCGTACAGCGGCGGGACGGGTGAGCCGAACAACCCCTATCAAATCGTCACAAAAGCGGATTTACTGGCTTTGGCCGCCGATACTAACGATTACAGTAAATGCTTTATCCTTACAGCCGATGTAAATATGGAAGGTCAGGTCTTTACAAAGGCAATTATCGCCACGGATACCAGTTCGAGCAGCGATTTTCAGGGGACAGCCTTTACAGGAGAATTTGACGGCAGCGGGCATAAGATTACTCATTTTACCATAAGCGGTGGAAGCAATCAGTATCTCGGTTTATTTGGTTACATTGATTCCGGCGGTTGTGTTAAGAATCTTGGTCTTGAAAATTTTACTGTCAGCGGTTCATCTCATGTCGGTGGTCTAGTGGGATTGAATCATGGTAGTATCAGCAATAGCTATACAATGGGTTCAAACAGCGGTTCTTCTTGTGTTGGCGGTTTGGTGGGAGACGATTATTACGGCAGTATCAGCAATTGCTATTCAACAGTCAATATCAGCGGTTCTTCTAACATTGGCGGTCTGGTGGGACATAGCAATCGCGACAATATCAGCAGTTGCTACTCGAGAGGAAATATCAGCGGCTCTTCTTATGTTGGTGGACTAGTGGGAAAAAATGATTATGGCAGTATTTTGAACAGTTTTTGGGATACACAAACCTCCGGTCAAGCGACTAGTGCTGGAGGAATAGGCAAAACAACTACCGAAATGCAGGATGCAAATACATTTCTGAACGCAGGATGGGATTTTATAAATGAAAAAGATAATGGAACCTGCAATTACTGGCAGATGCCACAGGGCGGCGGTTATCCAGAACTTTCGATTTTTAACGGGTATATACCGCCTGAACCTCTCGGCAGCGGGACGGAAGAAGACCCTTATATCATAACTGATGCCAATGATTTGGGTACGATCTGGTATCGGCCTTGGGCGTGTTATAAACTTGCCAATGATATTAATCTTGCAGGAATTAAGTGGTCTTGTGCAGTGGTTCCGGATTTTAACGGAGTATTTGATGGAAACGGTTTTAGCGTCAGAAATCTCGACATAAATAGTGTTGCATACCAATACGTGGGTTTATTCGGTTGGATTGAAAACAGCAGCATAGTTAAAAATCTTGGAATAGAGAATTGTACTGTCAACAGTTCTCTTAATTATGTTGGTGGACTAGCAGGGATTAACTATGGCAGTATCGGCAATTGCTACTCGACAGGCAATGTCAGTGGTTCATCTTCTGTTGGCGGACTGGCGGGGTACAGCAACGGCAGTATCAGTAATTGCTATTCGACAGGTGCTGTCAGCGGTTCTTCTGATTCTGTTGGCGGGCTGGTGGGTGGAAACAGCGGCAGTAATATCAGCAATTGCTATTCGACAGGTGTTGTCAGCGGGGCATCTTCCGTTGGCGGGCTGGTGGGAAATAATAACGGCCTCATCAGCAATTGCTATTCGACATGTGCAGTAAGCGGTTCTTCCAATGTTGGAGGTCTTATGGGATACAACTACGGCGGCAGTATCAGCAATTGCTATTCAACAGGCAACGTCAGTGGTTATTCTTCTGTTGGTGGCCTAGTGGGTGGAAACAGCGGCCTCATCAGCAATTGCTATTCAACAGGTGCTGTATCAGGTATTTCGGATGTCGGCGGACTGGTGGGATTCATGGACATTTGGAGTGTTTTAAGAAGGAGTTTCTGGGATACACAGACTTCCGGACAGAACAGCGGTTTCGGAGGAACAGGCAAGACAACGGCGGAAATGCAGGATGTCAACACATTTCTAAATGCCGGATGGGATTTTATAAATGAAAAGGCCAACGGAACGTACAATTGCTGGCAAATGCCCCAAGGCGGAGGCTATCCGGTACTTTCGACTTTTAACGGGTATATACCGTCGGAACCTCTAGGAAGCGGAACTGAAGAAGACCCTTATATAATAGCTGATGCCAATGATTTAGGAACGATTTGGTATCGACCTTGGGCGTGCTATAAACTTATCAATGATATTGATCTTGCGGGAATTAAGTGGTCTGACCCAGTGGTACCTAAATTTAGCGGAGTATTGGATGGAAATGGTTTTTGCATCAGAAATCTCGACATAAATAGCGTTGCATATTCATACATAGGTTTATTCGGTCAGATTGAAACCGGAGCTCGGTTAAAAATCTTGGAATAGAGAATTGTACTGTCCATGGTTTCTTATCTGTCCTTGGAGGACGCAGCAGCGGCAGTTCTAATGTTGGCGGACTGGCAGGAATTAACTATGGCAGTATAATCAATTGCTACTCGACGGGCAATGTCATCGGTTTTGTCACTACTGGTGGTCTTGTAGGAAATAATTATTATGGCAGTATCAGCAATTGCTATTCTATGGGCAATGTCAGCGGTTCTTATCGTATTGGTGGTCTGGCGGGGTACAGCAACGGCAGTATAAGCAGTTGCTATTCGACAAGCAATGTATCCGCCTATTCGTCTATGGGATATGTTGGCGGCTTGGTAGGATGCAACAGTGGAAGCACCAGCAGTATCAGCAACTGCTATTCGAGGGGCGCAGTCAGTGGTTCTTCTAATGCTCAATATATTGGTGGTCTGGTGGGATACAAAGGCGGCGGCAGTATCAGCAGGAGTTTCTGGGATAAGCAAACTTCCGGCAGGCCATTCGGTACGGATGGAACGGGGTTAAGTACGCTGCAGATGAAGCAGCAGGCGTCGTTTACGGGGTGGGATTTTTCGACTATATGGGTAATCTGTGAGGGGACGAATTATCCGCGGCTTTTGTGGCAGATACCGGCGGCGGATTGGGTCTGTCCTGACGGAGTCAATACCGAAGACCTGGGTTACCTTGTTCAGCGATGGCTCGAAAGCGATTGTGACACATCGAATAACTGCGGCGGAACAGATATAGATGTTTCCCACACGGTTGATTTCGTTGACTTTGCTCTATTCGCTTCATACTGGCTAAATGATTAACACATAAGAAAAAACGTGAAGAGTCGTTCGTAAAGCGTTAAGCGGTTTTTTCGGGATGAAGATTATATTTTTAAGGCTGAACCCGGCTTCAATAAGAGTTTTTTGAAAATTCAGCTTCAGATGTTGCGAAAAAGGGGCAAATCCGTTAGCATTTTGCAGAAGTTTGAAAAAAAGCGATTTTAGAGGCTGCCGCAGGGCGACAATGGTCGAAAACAATGAAAATCTGACGCCGGCGATGAAGCAGTTTCATCAGTTCAAGGCAAAGTATCCTGATGCGATACTGTTTTTTCGCATGGGCGATTTTTATGAGACCTTTTACGAGGATGCGCAGGTCTGCTCGTCCGTTCTTGGGCTTGACGCTCACCAGCCGAAGCAAGGGCGAAAATCCGATCCCGCTGGCGGGGGTGCCGTATCACGCTGTCGATGGCTATCTCAAAAAAATGCTTCAGGCGGGCTACAAGGTGGCCGTCTGCGAGCAGGTTGAAGACCCCAAGACCGCACAAAGGCTGCGTCAAACGCGATGTCGTCCGCATCGTTACGCCCGGCACGCTCACCGATGAAATCCTGCTCGATGAAAAGAGTCGATAATTTCCTCTGTGCGATCAGTCTCGGCAATGCGTATGCCGATATAAGCTGGGTCGATATTTCGACCGGCCATTTTTTTGTGCAGCGGATTCGGCGAAGCGATTTTTACTCGATGAACTTTTGCGGCTTGGCCCGGCGGAATGCCTTTTGCCGCAGATGCGGGGCGAACTTTTCGAGGCGGAGACTGAAAAAACTCGCAAAGGATATTTCGCAACTTACCAATGCCGTTATCACCGAACGGCCGGGCTGGTATTTTGATACGCTTCGGCGCAAAAAAGCGGCTCTTAAAACATTTCGACGTCTGCGACGCTTGAGGGATTCGGCTTTGAGGATGGCGACGGCGCGATCCGTCCTGCCGGAGCGATCCTTGAATATCTTAACGAAACGCAAAAAACCGCCCTTAATCACATTTCGACAATAAAAAAGGTAGAGCGGAAAAACTATCTTGCAAATCGACCAGACGAGCCTGCGGAGCCTTGAAATTCTGCGGACGATCCGCACCGAGAGCAAGAAAAATTCGCTGCTCGAAAGCATCGACCAGACGCTCACCGGCATGGGCGGGCGGATGTTTCGCGGGTGGCTGTGCATGCCGTTGTGCGATGTGGCGGCCATCGAACTGCGGCAGGATGCCGTCGCAGATTTTTGCCGCGAAGATAAAGTGACGGCCGACATACGCAAGCGGCTCGACGATATTGCCGACCTTGAGCGCATCGTTCGCCCGCGTCAGCACGTTTCGCGCAAGCGGCCGCGATCTGGTTGCTCTTGCCCAAACGCTGCGGCAGGTACCGGCCATTCGCACAGAATTGCAGAATTGCTGTGGCGAATCTGCTTACGCAGCTTGCTCGGCCAGTGCGACAGTATGGATGAACTGGCCGACCTTTTGGAAAAGGCGATCGAGCCGGAATGCCCCTCGCACCTGCGCGACGGCGGCGTGATAAAAACCGGCTTTGACGCAGAACTTGACCAGCCTGCGCTCGATTTCAAAGGACGGCCGAACATGGCTTGCCGATTATCAGCAGAAGGAAGATGCAGCGGACGGGCATCGCGAATCTGAAAATCGGATTCAACAAGGTTTTTGGCTATTATATCGAGATAAATCATTCGCAGTCGGCCAAAGGCTCCTGCCGAATATGTCCGCAAGCAGACGGTCAAAAATGCCGAACGCTACATCACCGATGAACTCAAGCAGTATGAGAGAGCAGGTGCTTACCGCAGCAGGACAGAGGCGATTGAGCTTGAGCAGAAGCTCTTTGAGCAGGTGCGCGGCGAAACCGCCAAATATACCTCGCGACTGCAAGACCTTGCCCACGTGCCTTGCGCAGATAGATTGCCTTAGTGCGATGGCATATCTTGGCCAGGCGGCGAAATTATATCCGGCCGAAAATTACCGATGGCGCGTGAGCTTATACATCATTGACGGCAAGCATCCTGTCTTGCCGAAACGCTCGGGCAGCGAATTTGTGCCGAATGATATTGCGCTTGGCAATGGCGAGGGCGATGTGGTGATCATCACCGGCCCGAATATGTCGCGGCAAAAGCACCTATATCACGGCAGGTCGCACTGCTTGTCCTGATGGCGCAGATGGGATCGTTTCATCCCGGCAAAAGAAGCGACTATCGGCCTTGTCGATAGGATTTTTACCCGCGTCGGCGCATCGGATGAACTGACGCGCGGGCAATCGACCTTTATGGTCGAAATGACCGAGACGGCCGTCATTACTCAATAACGCCACCGACAAATCGCTTGTCATTCTCGACGAGGTCGGCCGCGGCACAAGCACCTATGACGGCCTTGCGCTGGCATGGGCGATTACCGAACATATCGCCAACAAAATCAAATGCCGCACGCTTTTTGCGACGCATTATCACGAGCTTACCGAACTTGGCGCAACTGCTTGAAAACGTCAAGAACTGCAATGTGGCCGTGCGCGAGTGGATGGACGAGATTGTGTTTCTGCACAAGATCATCGCCGGCGGCACGGATAAAAGTTACGGCATCCACGTCGCCAAACTTGCGGGCGTGCCGAAAACCATTCATCGAACGCAGCAAGGAAATTTTGCAGAACTTGGAAAACACGTTTGCAAAAGAGGCCTCCGGCGAACAGCTCTGCCAAGCACAAAACCAAAAAGAGTGATGCCGATGCGCTCTTTGTTGAAAAGAATAAATCCATTCTCGACAAACTGGCGTCAATCGACGTCAATAATCTCACGCCGCTTGAGGCGATCAATCTGCTCAATCAGATTAAAAAAGAAATTCATCAACCATAATGCCTTTTCTGTCAGTCTGGCAGGGTGGTAAAGCTTTGCGACTGCAATTTTGCCATAGACTCACGCGGGAGATTATGTTATATAAGTTAATTATTTACAGGATGTTATATCGATATGTCATAAAAAAACGGCATATGGCACGGTATTTGCACAAATAAAGGCGTTATGGTCAGAGACTATACAAAATTTGATGAGGTTAATGTTTTGGCAAGTGCCGCTGACTGGGCATGGCCTCAGGCGGTGCGCAGTATATTCGAGCCTCGCGGGATTAATTTTCTGGTTGCCCGCAGGCCCGCGGAGTTTGTGGACGTTATCAGGCAGAAACGGATACATGCGACAATCGTTGATATGGATTGCGAGGAATCAAACGGCCTTACAACCATAAAGATTATCAGGATGAGCTATCCGCGGCTGCCTTGTATTTTGCTGACCGGACAGGCGGAAGAAAAAATGCTTGGCAAGGCTCTGGAGCTTGATGTTTTCAGTGTTATAGATAAGCCTGTTGATATGAGTGTTTTGCTGGAGCAGTTGGATAGAATGTTTACGAAGAAATACAGAAACTGTATTTTTTCAAGGTGAGATAAATAAGGTTATTAATTTTTTTTAGAAGGAGTAAGAACTTATGAAGATTCGACCATTGGCGGACAAAGTGCTTGTACAGCGTCTTGAGGCGGAAAACAAAACTGCCGGCGGAATAGTACTGCCGGACACCGCGAAGGAAAAACCCAGAAAAGGCAAAGTCGTCGCTGCCGGAGAGGGCAAGGTTCTCGATGACGGGACGCTGAAAAAAGTGCAGGTTAAGAAGGGCGACATGGTGCTCTTCACCAGTTATGCAGGAACGGAAATTAAAGTGGACGGCAAAGAATATCTGATTATGGATGAATCTGATATTATGGCAGTCATTGAAGAATAAACTGAAAAGGAGAATAATATGGCAGCTAAAAAAATAGCATTTGATACCGAGGCACGAGCGGCGATTTGCGAGGGCGTAAAGAAACTCGCCAAGGGCGTGAAAATCACACTTGGTCCGGCGGGCAGAAATGTGATTCTTGAAAAATCGTTACGGTTCGCCGACGGTGACAAAAGACGGCGTTTCGGTCGCAAAGGAAATCGAGCTTGAAGACGCTTATGAGAATATGGGCGCTCAGATGGTAAAAGAAGTCGCATCGAAGACCTCAACCGTCGCAGGCGACGGCACGACGACGGCGACCATTATGGCCGAAGCGATCTTTGAGGAAGGCCTCAAAAACATTACCGCCGGCGCAAATCCGATGCAGATCAAACGCGGCATCGATAAGGCCGTTGAAGCCCTTATTGAAGAACTGCAAGAAGATGAGCATTACACATCAGCTCCAGCAAGCAGATCGAACAGGTGGCCACCTGCTCGGCAAATCAGGATGTCGAGATCGGCAAGAAGATGGCCGAGGCGATGGATAAGGTCGGCAAAGACGGCGTGATTACGGTTGAAGAAGGCCAGTCGCTTCGAAACGACCGTTGAACTGGTCGAGGGTATGCAGTTTGATAAAGGATACATCAGCCCGCATTTCGTCAATCAATATGGAGAATATGACGTGCGTTCTCGAAAAGCCGTATATCCTCATTCAACGAAAAGAAAATCAGCTCGGTCAAGTCGATGGTTCCTCTGCTTGAAAAAGTCGCCAAACAGGGCAGGCCGCTGCTGATTATCGCCGAAGATATCGAAGGCGAGGCTCTGGCGACACTGGTTGTCAATAAGCTGCGCGGCGTTCTGCAGGTGTGCGCGGTCAAGGCACCCGGCTTTGGCGACAGACGCAAGGCCATGCTCAGGATATCGCGGTACTGACCGGCGGCGAGGCGATCTTTGAAGACCTCGGCATTCAGCTTGAAAATGTCGAGCTTAAACAGCTTGGCCAGGCCAAACGCGTTAGCATCGACAAGGACAACACGACTATTATCGAAGGCGCAGGCAGCGACTCGGCGATCAAGGGCAGGATCGAGCAGATAAAAGCTGAAATCGAAAACATCAACCAGCGATTATGATATTGAAAAACTTCAGGAACGTCTGGCGAAACTCGCCGGCGGCGTGGCGCAGATCAATGTCGGCGCCGCGACCGAGGCCGAGATGAAAGAAAAGAAGGCCCGCGTCGAGGATGCTCTGCATGCCTGCCGTGCGGCGGTTGAAGAAGGTATTCTGCCCGGCGGCGGCGTCTCGATGCTGCGGGCTTTGCCTGTGCTCGATAAGATTAAAGCAAGCGGCGATGAAAAAATCGGCGTTGATATTGTGCGTCGCGCGGTGGTTGCCCCGATTAAACAGCTTGCCGACAAACGCCGGCCTGGACGGCTCGATTGTCGCCCAGAAAGTTATGGAAAGCAAGGAGAAGAATTTCGGCTATAACGTGCTGACGTAAGGAATACGGCGATATGATTGCGATGGGCGTTATTGTGCCGACAAAGGTCGAACGTGCCGCTTTGCAGAACGGCGCGTCAATTGCGTCGCTGCTGTTGACTACCGACGCGATTGTCAGCGAGATTCCTGAAAAGAAAGAAGCTCCCGCGATGCCTCCGGGCGGCGGAATGTACTAAAAGTGACGATAAACTTAGCGGGCTTCCTTGTGAAGCCCGCTTTTTTTGTCAGGTAAGGATAAATAAAATGATATTCCGCTTTTATAATAATGCGCTCTCGAGAGCGTCAAGGAATTTTGCGGCGGTAATTTTTATTATCGGGATGCTGTTGATAGGTTTTGGATTTCTCGTCTGGGTGCTGCGGGAGCTTTTCGCGATGCTCTTTTCGATATTATTCTGCATAGTAGGTATCGGCTGTATCGGCACAGCAATCAAAATGTTCTGGATGCAGCGTAAAATGGAAAAACTGGAACAGGATAAGGCGCCGGATAACTACAGGGAAAATGTCCGTATTCACTCCGAAAAAAATTACGACATTTAAACCGTTAAGAAATGAGTAATTGACTATTTCTCATTTAAAAAATAATCGGAAATAACACCCATAAATGGATTGTATTTTATTGCGTAATGCGACAAACCATTCTCTGAAAATTCTTTGCGAAAGTTTTTTATCCTCTTCTATAAGCGTGGGAGAAATCCGGTTCCATTGGTCTTCGTCCATTTTCAAAATCTCATCTATTTTTTGACGATAAAAATCAGCGACCGGCAGGTTGGAATAAGCATTAACAAACCAGGGCATAATACGCCCGATTTTTTTTAAGAGGAAGTTGTGCTGCGCCCCGAATTCCAGGCAGGACTCATCCGTAAAATTCTTAAGAGAATTCATTTTTTCGGCATCAATAAATCCGCCTTTCGAGGCTGATTTCATGGGCTTTTGTTCCCGGGTACGGGAAAAAGAAAGTCCAGCGGAACCGCCCGGGCATGGCCTGACCCAGCAGACGGATAGTCTCGAATACATCTTCTCTGTTTTCATGAGGAAAGCCTATAATGACAAAGACGGAACTGTGCATGCCGGCCTCATTAACAATCCGTATAGCCCGAATAATATCGTCATTTGTCATGTGGCGATTTAAGATAGACTTGCGAATTTTCTCGCTTCCGGACTCCACTCCGAATTTTACCACTTTGCAGTTGGCGGATTTCAAATCAGCGGCGAGCTCTTCATCGAAAAATTTAAAATGAGCATTGACCACAAAGGGAATATCGCACATCTCTTTATAGTCTTGGCAAAATTCTTTTATATACGCCTTGTCAAAGGTAAATATGTCATCATCGAAAATGAATGTATTGATGCGGCTGATAATTCTTCAGCAGAAATTTTATCTCGTCGATTATCTGGTCGACCCGAAAACGCCTTATATAGTTAAGCTCTTTAAATGTGCATTTAAGGTCATGCCTGTATGACGCAACCATCTTATGATTGAAACAATAGGTGCAGGAAAACGGACATCCCCTTGACGCCATCAGCCCCACCCATCCCTTTTTGGCATCAATCAGTTTCTGAAAGTCCATTATCGCGTAATCTTTGAAACGGCAGACGCTCCAAATCAGGCAGTGGGCCGACGGGATTGATTTTTATCTTTCCATTTTTGGCAAAGCCGAGATTGCTGACATCATCCACAGATTCGCCGCGGCTAAGTCTTTCAACGAATTCAAGAAAGGCATTTTCGCTTTCACCGCGGAAAATGTAATCGAACAGGCCGGTCTCTAAAATTTCCTGGCCGCTGACCAATGCATGCACACCGCCGCAAACGATCGGAATAGATAGTGATTCTTTTGCCCACGCGGCAAGTTTTTCAGTATAAGCCCACTGATTTGTAACAACGGAAAAGGCAAGCAGGTCAGGCGATTCTTTTTTTATTCTGCTTATAAATACCTCTTTGGAAGGCAGGGGAGCCATTCTTCGCAAAGCTGCCAGAAAACGACTTTATGTCCGGCTTTTGCCAGAACCGCGGCGATATGGGATACGCCGTAATTAAAACCAATCTGCGAACCTGAATTAGGATATATAAAAAATATTTTCATATTATGTGCAGTTTCTGGTTAAAATTCGTCTTTAACTATCTTTACATCTCTGCGAGAATTTTTACGCTATATTTTTTCGGAATCGGCTTTCGGTTTGACTGACGTTCCTCCATCATACGGTTTATAATCTCATCAAGTTAATATCATCAGGATGGCCAAATGTGTCGACGTGAACGACCTTGCATGAAGTATTTCCGCAGGCGCTCCATCTCCGGATAAATCGCGGATTATTTGAACCGGTAAATAATGTTATGGCAGGGACACGCCGATCGCCGCCGCAATATGCTGACAGGCGGAATCATACCCGATAAACTCATCGCTGCCGCCTATCATCGCCGCGATTTCTCCGATATTGCCTTCAACAGTCAAAAGGCCGTGTGAAAAATTATCAGTTATGCCCCGGTTTAATTCGACATGCTGGACGGCATACCCTTTGTTTGTTGCTTCCTTGATGATTTCCTGTGAATTCATCAATTCCTCCGCCCCGAAACCTTTATCGAGAATAACAACACTGTTGGGATGTTTCAGAAGTTCGCATATCAGTTTTTTCTCAAAAGTAAGGCCGAGTCGTTTCCGAGGATTTCCTCCCACGCCGAAATTAACAGCGGTAATTTTTTTACTGCCGCTTTGCAGCAGTGAATTTGTTATTTTCTTAGTCTGGTTCAGCAGTTTCGTTTCAAGCCAAACCATGTGGGTAGCAAAAATTTGACCTGCCGAATACCTTATCCATCCACGCGTTGGCGATGTTCAGCCATGCAGGCGTTTTTGGCGGACAAGACAAATCCTTATGGCTGTTGAAGTACAGATAGTTCTTTTCGCTCAATTACCGGGAGAATGCCCAATTGTGTGATGCGGGAATCCGGGTCGATTAACAAAACCGATTCAGCACCATTTGCTGCTGGTTCTTCTTCAAAGATATCCATAATGCTGCACCAGGACTCGAGTCGCTCAAGCAGGCCGCCGCCGCGAGAATAAGCAACCTCTTTTATCCTGGAGGCGAGGATTTCCGCCGAATATTTCTTTAAGTTTAAGACTGCCGAGTATAATGATTTCGGCATTCGGAAACATCGCGATAAACGCTGTATCATCACGCTGACAATAGCAACATCTGCGCCGATAGTTATGCGCGACAACAGAAATATTCGTTTTACGGCTTTTGCTTCAGCATCGAAATGATAGTCTTGGGTATGAATACGGCCGGCACGTTTGAAAATATCTTCCGCGGAGGAAAGATTAAATCTATTGAGATACTGGTCAAGTATTTTTCCTGCAGGGACTTTGCGGCAATACGAAATCACCTGCGACATTACCCGATTGTAAGCCTCAAACTGAAAGTCTTCATAATCATCGCATAATTCTTCGATAATAACGCTGAAAAAAGCTGACGAAACAACGCTGCTTAATTCCTTATCCGGGAAAAAAGTCGCCATCTCACACAATCAAATCGATATAGTCTTTATCATAATGGCCGTCTCGATAATAATGGTCCATAAAAGAATTGGCGTTTGCTTTGCCAATTGAGATAACGCATTCTTGTCAACAGCGGTTTTTGACAGGGCAATCCACTTATTTCGATAGTGAGATGGTTTCATATTGCTCCTGTTCATTCAATAAATTTTCCCCTGCCTCAAAAACCATCTGGGGAGTAATCTGCCTCATGCAGCGGTGGTCGGTGGGGCAAATCTTTTTATGACAGGGCGAACAGTCCGCATCCGCTCGAATCACAATACTCTTATCCAGATTTACTGAAGTGTATCGCGGGTCTGTCGGTCCCATTATCACCACCACCGGAACGTCAAAAGCTACCGCGTAATGCCGCGGGCCGGTATCGTTGGTAATCAGAAGATTGCATCGTTTGACCAATGGTTTTAACATTTCAAGGTCGATGTGGTCAGAGGCGGTATCGATGATTGATGCTTTTGTTTTCGCTAAAATCTCCTTTGCGATTTTATCTTCCCCGGGGCCGGTCAATAGTAAAATCTTAACCCCTTTTTTTTGCGTAAATAATTCAGCGGTTTTGGCGAAATGTTCAGCAGGCCAGCATTTTGACGAACCAAAACTCGCGCCGGGATTGAGAGCCGATGATTTTATCATGCGGCTCAATACCGTATTTTCGCAAAATTTCGTCTCCGTGTTTTTGTAAGTCATCGCCGATAAAAAGTCGCGGCTTTATTACCGCCGGCAGTTTCAAATCAAGCCATCGGCATATCTCTAAATAATATTCCTGCATAGGAACAGGAGTTATTTTAAAACCGCGGCGAAGCGGCTTAGGCCCGCCGCTCAAGGAGCATCCCCCGTAAACTTCTGCGATAACCGTATATATGTTTCGCTCCTTCCCAGCCATACAGGCAAAATGGATCGAATCGAATTAGTCAGCAAAATCGCCATATCTGGCTTTAATGCTCGGATTTTTTTTACCATTCGCCGCATTCCGGCAAGTGTTTTATCTTCACAATCAATAAAATCATCAAACCAGGGGCCGTCTCTTACTATGCCCTGGGCATTTTTGCTGAGAATACCGGTTATCCGGGCATGCGGAAAATTTTCCCTGATACAATCGAAGACTGGAGCGGCCATAACTATATCGCCAACCCAGTTCGGACAGCGTATTAAAATTGTTTCAACTGCGATATTCATTGTTATTGCAGGGCAGAGTCTTTTTCGATTACCTGTTTTTCCTGGTTTTTCTTGAAAGCTACTAACTTTGCGGCAAGATTTTCATCGGCCAAAGCCAATATCTGAACGGCAAGTACGGCGGCATTTTTTGCGCCCGCTTTTCCAATAGCGACTGTCGCAACCGGTACTCCCGGTGGCATCTGGACGGTGCTGAGCAGGGCGTCGAGTCCAGCCATACCTTCCTTGGCGGCCATCGGCACACCGATTACGGGAAGGGTGGTTCTGCCTGCTATTGAACCCGCAAGGTGGGCGGCCATTCCGGCGGCGGCGATTATTACTTTTATCCCGCTGGATGCGGCATTATCGGCGAATTCGGCAGCTATCTGGGGTGTTCTATGTGCTGAAATTATCCGAACTATGGGCTTAATTCCGAAATCGCCCAATTGTTCGATACAGCTCTGCATAATCGTCAAATCGCTGTCGGAACCCATTACCACCGCTACCGGACTTTTCTTTTCAGATACCATTTGATTTTTCCCACAATTGAGTTACAATATATTTATCCTTTAACAGAGTTTTATATAATAACAGGAAATTGAAGTTAAAACAAGGGACAGGTGGGGAAAAATGCAAACGAGAAAACCAGTTGTCGCGGGTCAGTTTTACCCTGCTCAGCATAATGATTGTATTGATGAGATAAATGAATACCTCGAAGAAGTCGGTGTCAGCGAATTGCTGCCGGATACGATAGCAGGCGCAATCGTTCCTCACGCCGGCTGGCTTTTTAGTGGTAAAGTCGCCGCCGCTGCCTTTTCAGCAATCAGGCATCGTCATGAAAAGGTTCACTGTTTTGTTATATTCGGGGCTGCTCACAGTTATTTCGGCAAAACGCCGGCAGTTTACAGCAGGGGGCTCTGGAACACGCCTCTCGGTGATATTGCCATTGATGAAGACCTTGCCGATGTGGTGTTAAAAACCGAGGACGCCATACCAAACGAGGAAGCCCACCATCACGAGCACAGCATCGAGGTGCAGGTTCCATTCATTCAGCACCTTTTCCCCGGGGCCAAAATACTGCCTATTGTTGTGCCGCCAAACAACCTGTCTCTGGCGTTGGGAAAAAGCGTCGGAAGGATAATACGCGGCGAAAAACAGAAAAAGATTATCTGTATCGGCTCAACAGATTTGACTCATTACGGGCCCCAATATGGTTTTGAAGTTATGGGAATCGGCCCCGAAGCTGTTAAATGGGCCACGGAGGTGAACGACCAACAGTTTATTGACCTTGTGATTAAACTCGACGCCGAGCAGATGCTCGTTAGCGCAGCGGAAAATCTTAACGCCTGCGGTTCCGGCGCGGCAGCGCAATCGTTTCAGCGGTCAGGGAACTCAATAAAACCAAAGGTCTTTTGCTTGCCCATACGAACAGTAATGAGGTAATGATAAAAAAACTGCATAGAAAAAGCTCGGACAGTGTCGGTTACGCCGCAATTGTTTTTTAATTTTAACCAAACTGACATGTTACGCCTTGTCATACCTGCGAAAGCAGGTATCCATTTTAGAAAAGTGGATTCCCGCTTTCGCGGAAATGACAAAAGAAATGGGAATGATATTTTATGAAGACAATCTCGAAAACACTGATTATTCTTTTTCTCTTTTCAGTTTTGTCTTATGGACAAGGCTGCTCGGTTACTTCCGCAGCACAGGAGCAGGAAAAGCAGGACACAGAAGAGGTCGAAAAAATCTTAGGTCAGCTTAACGATAGAACTCAGACGCTGCGGTCATATCAGGCGGACATCGAATATCTGTTCAGCCAGCCCTTGCTTGACTCGAAAATACTTCGAAAGGGAATTCTGTATTATCAAAAAACCGGCAAGAATACCAGGCTTAGAGTAAATTTTCAGACCATAAAACAGGACCAGGAAAAAGAACGAAAAGAAATGGAGCAATACATCTTTGACGGCCTCTGGCTTACACAAATAGACTACGGGACAAAAGAGGTTAAACTGTATCAGCAGAGCGACGCGAACGAACCTAATAAGCCTGTGGATGTTTTTGAGATGGTCAGCCGTAATTTTCCGCTTATAGGTTTTACCAAAACCAAAGAGTTAAAAAATCAGTTTGAAATAACGCTGATAGACGAAGCGAAAACTAAAATGGAAGGCTGTGTTCAACTGCATTTGTACACAAAACCGCAATCAATTTATAAGGACAATTATTCTGCTATTGATTTCTGGATAGATAAAAAACAGAATTTGCCGATAAAAATAGTCGCTGTCTCACCAGATAACGACATATATGAAATACGGCTGCTTAAAACGAAGGTCAATGAAAAGCTAAACGATAAGATTTTTGAGTTTGAAATTCCCAAAGATTTTGCCGAGCCTGAGATAATCCGACGCTGATGTGCCGGAATATTTAACTATCGCAAAACACAGAAGTTAAGCCTCTCTTTTTTCACCTCAGCAGGTTAAGCGGACATTGAAATTACCCGAAATAAAGTTGTAAGGATTGTTGTTCGGAAAATTATTGGAGAAATAAATGCGCAAAAACATAAGTGCACCCGGATGTGATAGAATCATTGCGCCCGCATGTAAGAGTGCGCAAGTGATTTTATATTATGCACTTATAACGTGCACAGCTATCCTTTTGTTTTTTCCACCAGCGGCAAAGGCTGCTTCGAACTCGGAAGAATTGCTCTCCCCATCGGTTGCCAAGACATATTATGACATTGCCTGTGAATTATCCTATCCCGGTAATATTACCGGACCTCAAAACGAACAGGCTCTCATTTTTCTCAAGGCGGCACTGTCGCTCGATGGCAGGGCAGTTTACGTTCTGCCTGAAATGATTAAACTCGCCTGCCGCGATTCAGGGCAGAATCGTTCGCAGTTAGTCAGGCAACTGCTTGCTGAATATGTAAATGATTCCGCGGATATGGAAATAGTTAATCAGGCTGTTAACTATCTGCTTGACCAGTTGAATTCACGCGAGCAGCGAGAGCAGCTTCTTACCGAATTGTTACAAACTATCGGCAGCAAAAATCAAACTGTAGGTTCTCAACTTGCAACTCTGCTTGGTATTTTAATGATTGAAAAAACCGATTTTCAAAGCGCGGTGTCTTATATGATGCGAGCGTACAACAGTAATAAGTATAATGAACTTGCTTTTGTGAAGCTTTCCGAACTCTTCCCGACACAAATATCACCTGCAATGAGGCTGGAACATTTCAGGCGGATGCTTGCGAAAAATCCTCTCAATCTCGATGCTGCGATGGCGTTTGCAAAAGAAGCGGAACTCCTCCAGCTTTATGATATGTCGGCTCAGGCTTATGAATATTGTGCCGATTTATTCGGTTATCTTCAGCCTGACATGCCGCTGCCGGCTTCGATATATCTTCCATGGAGTATAACAAGTTACAATACAAAACGCAGCCAGTATAAATGTCTGCAGATTGCAAAAAAGGTGCGCAGCCGCGGACAATACGCCCTGGTTCTTGAAGCAATCGCAGGACATGCCGCAATGAAAACCGGAGCGGCACAGGAAGCCAATGAGATTTTACAAAGCGCAAAATTAAAAGCCGAGCAGATAATCAGCAACATGAATGTTTCCACTGCCCAGGGGATAATCGACGCCCAAAAAGCTGCTTGGTTCTTCTGTTTCGCGATGCCCGATGCAGGTCAGGCGGTCGTTTGTGCAAACGCCGCATACGCCGCTGAGCCTAACTCACCCGCGGCGGCTGCGCTGCTTGCTTATGCCCTTGTCATCGATGGACAGGTGGATATTGCCAAAGCTTTGACCGAAAACTATGAGAGTAACCAGATTATGGAATTGGCGAAAGCCAAAATATTATTAGCCCAGGGTTCAAAGGATAAGGCTGTAGAGACGCTGAAATCGGCAATCGATAAAGCGTCGGGAACGCTCGAAGTTGAAGAAGCAAAAAAAATTCTGGCACAAAATGGCGGTGAGTATATAGCTCCTATTCCCGCTGACCCGATTTTAAGTAACATGGAGAACGTCTTTGGCAAAACGATTGTTCCGGTTTTCGCTCAACCAGAAAAACTTTTTTCCATACTCTTAAACATCGCTGGTTCCAAATTCGCTTATGGCAGCGAGTTTGACAGCACGATTATAATAACAAACAAATCTCCGGACGAGATGGTCATTTGTGATGACGGTTTATTAATTGGCAATATCAGGATTGACGCAGAGGTCAGCGGAGACTTAAGCGAGAACATACCAAACCTCGTATCAATGAAAGTCCAGCCGGCTATGCCAATAGGCTCAGGCAAAAGTCTCCTTATACCTGTTCAATTGGTTAAAGGAAAATTGCGAAAACTGCTCAACGAGTCACCACAGGCAAATCTGAATATAAAATTCACGCTTTTTATTGATGCGGCTGTTGATGCAAATGGACACATAGTCAACAGGTTGACTGATGTAAAAGCCGGGACTTTAGAAATAAACCGTTCCACAGTTGAAGTCAGCGGCACCTTTATTCAAAACAGGGTAGATTCTTTCGCAAGGGGTAACGTCGGCAGGAAATTCGAGATAGCTAAACTCTTCGTTGGCCTGTTACAGGAAGAGTACATCATGGCTAAAGGTGAGCCGAAATACAAATACATGTACGCCGATCGGATGACGAAAATATTAAAATCCTCGCTGAAAATGAATCTCACAGGCGATGACTGGATTTCAAAAGCCCAGATTATCGCTGCTCTTTGCGATTTGCCGATGGATTACGATTTGATAAGTGCGGTAGCAGAAAACCTCAACGACAGTCATTGGCCCGTTCGCCTTATGGCCGTTTATCTGCTCTCACAAAAACCTGATACCAGCTTCCAGAAGGTACTGAACTGGACAGCCCAATATGATTCAAACGTTTTCGTCAGAGATATGGCTGTCGCGTTAGGCGCAGTCAAACCTCAGCCTCCGCAGCCGCCAAAGCAAACCGCCTCTGAAGAGCCAAATAAACCGATTTCCCAGCCTAAGTAAGAAAATCATTGACTGTTTTGCATTAATTTGTTTCAATTCCATAAGAATCTTGTTGTAAAATTTGTATAATTTTGTAACATTCCGTGTTTTCTGAATAATTGTTAATATAAGAAAGGATTTTGAAATGTCTGCTAAAATAGATACGGAAAAATGTACCGGCTGCGAAAGCTGCGTACCGGAATGCCCCAGCGAGGCTATAAGCATGGTTGAAGGCAAGGCAAAGGTTGACCCAAACGCCTGTATTGATTGCGGTGTTTGCGTCGATACCTGTCCGGTTCAGGCAATCAGCATGGAATAATTACACCGGCCCCATCGTCTAGGCTGGCCTAGGACACCGGGTTTTCAACCCGGCAACAGGGGTTCGAATCCCCTTGGGGCTATTTTGTATTGCAGCGGAAATGCGGTTTCAATCGTGTTTTCGCTGTTTTGCTTTCTCAAGGTATCTCTAAGTATCCCATGTTTTGTACACGTTTTGTCCAAGCAGGTGTCCAAGACAAAATTCCCGAAATTCGGCAGAACATTTATCGCCTTTTGTTCGGCATCCTCAAAGACTCTTGCATAGGTGTTGAACGTCAATCGGGGGTCTGAATGTTGAGCGAGTTTCTGTATAACCTTAGCTGGGGTCGCGCTATTCGCAAGGAAAGAAATATAGCTGTTGCGCAAGCTGTGAAAACATATTTCGTTTCCGTCCCTGTCTTTTAACTCTATTTTGGCTACGGCTAAATCGTCCCTTATAAGCCCTGCTGTGTTAATCCACGTCCCGAAGGTGACAAAGACCCTATCGTTATCATTCGGCTTTGTATGGGCTTTCAGTGCCGTTAAAAGGTTAATCACCATCAGAGGTATCGGCTGCAAGGCTTCTTTGCCATTTTTGGCGATGCAAGCCCTGACACGAACAGAGGGATTATCGGCAAGGTTAATATCACCCCACACAAGGCAAAGCAGTTCATTGCGTCTAAGCCCTGTCGTTCCCGCCAAAAGGTAAAGAACAGCCCGCTCGTGTCCTGTGGTATTGCCGATAATGATATTCTTCTCAAAAGTGGTTTTGATTAAATGAATAAACTGCTCAGGGGTTAATATGCCTTTCTTCGCCGAATTTCTTGCCAGTTTCTTAACCCTTGCCAGAGAATTATTGATAATTCGCTGGTCTTGTACAGCCCAATTCAGAAAAGTTTTAATAGCATCAAGATAATGTCCTGCTGTTGTATTGTTGAATTTCTTTTTCAGTGTGCCGATATAAATCTCAACCGCTGACTGTGTAATATCTCTGAAATAATAAAATCTGCAATCGGTAACAATATTGTTAAGCCTGTTTTTGGTTCGGACAGAATAATCCTTAGAAAATCCGTTGGCCTCAAGAGTTTTTACATAATCTTTGATATGTTCCGTTAAAGGCTTTGTGATTTCTGCCCGCTGTCCGTCCATTATGCCCCACGAGACAAGCTTTCTCAGTAAGCTATCAGGCAGGGTCTCTATCCACTGATTCAATTTTGCATCGGGTTCAAGTCCTGAAACTCTGCAATTGATAACACTTTCAATATTGCGTCCCAAAGCCTCTGAAAGACGCTTATCTTCAAAAGCAGGTATCTTGTGTCTTAGCCTGTTATGGTCGAAAATATCAATATACCACTTAGCGGATTGTTTTACTTGTCCGCCCCTGTCCCTGTATGTTGCCCTGTAAACTCTCATTTTTTCACCTGCCTTTTCTTTGGCTTTTTAGTGATTGTAAACCCAAAGTAATCCAACAAAATATCAGCGGTTTCGACCTTGCAGCTTCCGCCTTGCATAATCCTGCAAAGAACAGCCTGCTCAACACCAGTATCAAGGCTGATTTGATACCTGCTTTTGCCGCAGGCTTTGATTTGTTTTTTTATCAGTTCGATTATCATACTTAAATTATACATCATACTTTACATTCGTCAAGCAAAAAATAAAAATATTTTTTCTCAAAATAAAAATCATACTCATTCGTTCGCTTGCTTTGCTCTCTTTAATGCTTCGCTGCGCTCTCTCATTCGTAACAACTGATTTTTCTTTTCTCTGTTTAAAAAATAGCATTCGCATTTTTAATTTATTTCCTTAACATCATCAATAACCTTTACATCATAATCTTAAACCACAGGGAGTGGCTTATTATAAAATACTTTAGTTTCTAAAGCGGTAAAGCCGCTCCACTGCTTTAGTTTCTGAAGTTGTTAGCCTGATTCTTGATAGTTTTGTTCCCGAACAGCTTTAGTTTCTGAAGTTATACCTGCTTTAGTATCTGAAGTTGTTTGTAAATTTTTCCGCTTCTTGAACCCGCCGTTCACTGGTTCATCTGCTTTGCCTTTGCCTGCTGCAAATTTTTCAGTTCCGTAGTCTTGCCAGTTATTTATCAAAGCGATTTTATGCGATTGCCTTTTAACTCCGCAGCCAAGCTGCACAATTTCAATAAACCCTTTTGCCGCAAGCTGGTCTATTGCTTTGCTTATGGTAGCGGTCGAATATCCAAATTGTTTATGAAGCCCGCTATACGTCAAAACAAGTTTGCCGTTATTGCTGGCAAAAAACTGTTTATCGCTTCTGCGATTTCTTTTGGGTTCATAACTTTCCAGCTTCAATCGCATATACAATTCAATCAGTATTTGTTTGGCGGCGCCGGTTAATTTAACGAATGGCTTCGAGTGGATAAACTTTTTACTCATAACAAGCCTGTCGTTTTGCTGGACGGTAGTCTCGTAAACCCAATAAGGTTTTCTGTTTTGTTCTTCCATAACCTTACTCGATGCCCCTTTGTCTTGAGTTCTGCTGATAAAATCTATGTAAGAGCCGGTCGAATCGCTGCCAGCCGTCCGGCTTCTTGTTTCCTGTAAGCAATGCAAATAGCAGTTCACCGATTTGCGTTTTCAGACTTGACAGTGGCGCAGTCCTGCGATATGATTTGTATTGTAGTTTGTTGTCTTTGGCCGCTGTTGACGCAGTGGCCTTTTCTTTTTCTGCAATCATTGTTTTGCCCCTTTATTTTTAATTGTTTGCCATATTTTTCTATGCGGTAGCCCGCTTCTTATCCAATCTTCTATTTCAGTGCGTACATATAGCCGCTTAGCACATAATCCCACCGGCAGGGGGGCAAATTTCCCCGTAGCATCCAAGCGATAAAACTCTGCGCGGGATATGTTTAATAGCTGGCAGACCTGCTCAATTGTAAGCAGGGCGGGTTCAATTTTAGCGGGGATAGTTTCAGTGGGCATTTTGCCCCCCTTTGCTTGCCCGCTCGATAAGCAATTGCTCTACAACGTCAGGATTGAAAAGAAATACGCGGTCGGCTTTGAGGTGCGGTATTTTTCCTGCCTCTGCTTGAGCTTTTAGCCATTTTACAGGCACACGTAATTGCCGTGCCATTTGTCCCGTAATCAATAATTTCGGCGTTGTATCTTTCATAATGCCGTAAATATAGCACTATGAAAAATAGCGCGTGCGTAGTTTATGGGAAATGTTTGGGTAGTTTATGGGAAGAGTATTTTAAGATGTCTTTTGTGGTTTTAAAACCTCTTTCCCTAAATTTGTTATTGATATGCCCCCATTTTCCCCTTTAGGATAACAGATGTAATCCGCTTTATGAAGAAGTAGTAATCTCTTGCCGATAGTCTTGCGACTTAATCCTATTGAAGAATCACTTTCAAGGTCAACTTGATTTACTAATTGGTTATACTTTTCAAGTGCTGATAAAATTTTTCGGTCTTTACCATCTAATACAACCACAGGCTTTGGCGTTTTGGTTGCTTGTGTTTTTACAATGTCTTGTGGAATATCAGGTTTTTTAAGGTTTTTGTTTTTCCTGCTGTCTCCACTGTTAAGTTCTTCTGCTGTCTGCTGGTTAGCTCGTTCAATCCTACCTATGGCTTCCAATTCGTCTGCAAATTTTGTAAGTTTAGGCTCATCAATACGACCAAGAATGTCATCAATTATTTCTATTGCACTTTCTATCTCATTTTCAAATCCTAAATTTTTCGGATTGAAAGCCCTGTTCGACTTAGCTTCTTGGAAAGCTTCTGTCATTTTATTCCTTACCTGTATGAGACACAGTAAAAGTTCCTTGTTTTTCTCATATTGTACATTGCTTATTAGCGAAATCGCATCTTCAACTTCACGCAAGCATTGTTTAAGTGCCGTGCCGCACTTATCGAAAACATCTTCCCAAGATTCAAAGTCTTGACCGATTACGTCCACATAAGGCTCATAGATTGCTCGTAGCTTTTCAGCAAGCTGAATCAGGAGTTCGGAATTGTCCATCTCTTCCTGTCTTTCTTTGGTTTGGGGGCTTTCTATTGCCGCATCTATTTCAGCGTAACTGCTCAATTTTGCAATTTCCAGTTCGCTATAGCCCGAATTTATAAGTTTTTCTTCTAATTCCTCACGTTTTTGAATGTTAGCCATAAGAGAAGGTTGTTTTTTGAAAGATTGAATAATCTTTTCAGATACGACTGAAGCATCCGCAAGCTTTTTTATATCCTGTGAAGCAAGAGAGTAGCACCTATATGGCGTATAATTATATTTATTCGATAACTTCGCTAAAACTGTATGAGCATCCTTTATTATTTCCTTAAAATAGTTTGCCTGTTCAGGCGAGAGAAATATATCAATATTACTTTCCAGTAATGGATAAAACTCAAAAGTCAGCCAGTTCTTTTCTGCTTTTTTTATAATATAAGGATTGCCGAAATGAAGCCGATAGTCTGTTATACCGTTGCTAATTTTTGTTATAATATTTTCATATTTTTTGATATGAGCAATAAGATACTTTTGCGATTTATTTAAACTTGGCATTTTTAACCTGTCCTTTTCGGGTCGGTTGAGGGTCAATGCCGGACAGGTGTACAGCACTAACCCCAAACCGCTTAGCAGGTGTACGGCCTGCCGTCCCGACTTAATTCTTAATATTGCCGCTATATTAGCAGAAAATGCTATAAAAAGCAACTTTCTGCCCTTGCCATTTTTTCCTTGTATTTCTGCTTAAAAGGCGTATAATTTATTCAACTTTAGCGAACAAAGTAATAATTAAGGTGTTGTGAGATGCGGAGTAGGGACAATTCCGTAAACCAATTTATCGGTATATCGCAATTTATGTGCCATAGGCACGCTTAAATATCAATAATTTTTAAGAGGTGAAAAAATGAACAAAATGGTTTTTTGCTTAATGCTCTTTCTGTCAGCAAGTTCCGATGCCAGTTTATATTTAGATGATAACGGTACACATAATGTAGATTATTTTGTGGATGGTTACATTTCTGTTTCCCATAATACCAAGCTCAATTTTTTTGATAACGCTGAATGCATTGAAATAAATACTTATGACAGAGCGACCATTAATATATATGGCGGCAAAATTGAAAGTGGTATATGGGCGTTGAACTCAGTGCGAATCAATATTTATGGTGGGTTGCCAGGTTTCGATATTTACACCAATCCTGATTTCGTAGATGACGATTTATTAGCTTTTGGAACAAGTGTTATAACGCTCTATGGGAGCAATTTTAATATTGATGGCTTGCCAGCACAAACTCCGTTGTATAGCACGACTCACAATCAAGCAAATGTCCCCAGCGAACCAAGACATCAATTAACGGGAATATTATCCGATGGTACTTTAATCGATATTAATGCTGCCGTTTTCTATAACGCAAGAATTGAATTTGTAAATGTTCCCGAACCCGCGACGTTTTTGCTGTTCAGCCTGGGTGTGGTGATGCTGAGAAGGAAACGCTAATTTCGCCTTTCGTCTAACCGCTGTTCTATTGCTGTCAATCGTTCGTTGATGTCTTCGTTCTCTTTGCGCTGTAGTATATGCTCGATAATATCATTGCATACAAGACGTTTCAAGCGGTTGTCCTGTGTGTCCAGAAGGCCAGTTAAAGCGGTTACGGCCTTTGATAAGTTGTTCTCCAATACCCTGAAGGCTTCATCGGCGATTTCGTTCCGCTGCCTGTCGAGTTCCGCCTTAAACTCCGGCTGTTTTAGCCATTTGTAAAAGGTTGTGCGGTTGATTTTGGCCTTTTCAATACCCTCTGTACAGGTATTGCCTGCCACAATAAGGGGGATTGCCTTTAGCTGACGCGGAGTAAGTTCAGACTTTTCGTTAATCTGTTGCTTTTTGTTGGTTTCTGTCGGCATATCACTAACTTTCAAGAAAAATTTTGTTTGTTCTTCCGTCCGGCCTGTGGACTTCTATCGGTTCAAGGCCGATTACACGGAGTATGTGTCGAGACTCCGGCGGGATTTCCTCGTTTCCGCAAAACAAAATCTTAGAGTTCCGCCTATCCGTATTAAGTTTGCTTTCAATTCGCTCAATTCGTTTTTTCATATTTATATTCATTGTCATTCCTTAATTGGCAGCCCTTTAGATTCGCTTTGTATCTCTTTCAGCAATTTATCAAAATCGTCCGAAGGCATTTCTATTTTTTGTTCAATACCGTTTTCAGCGGTATATTCAAAAATAACGGGCGGCTCTTTGCCCATATTGAGTTTGTCCTCGATTTTCTCAATCCGTTTCTTTATACCGCTATTCATTGGCTTGCTCTTGCTTTATATTCCTTATCAACATTCAGGTCGATTATTATGGGCATCCAATACAGTCTGGATTGTTCTTTAGAATCTCGGCATTGGCCTTTTCCTGTGCTTGTAATTGCTCTTGGTAAGTAATCCAGCTTTCTATTGCTCCCAGCTTTTGTTCATCTTCAGCCGTTAAGGTTCTGCCGGAAATCGAAGTAATAAGAGGCGGCAGAATCAGAATATGCTTTGTGTGCCGTCCAAAGTTTAATTGTTTTTCGACAGTGTTTATTCGCCTGCTAAAATCTCTCATTTGTTTTTCTCCCCAATATGCGTTTGAGTTAAAGCCTTGATAGCGGCTTTGATATGTTCCGGCAGGTTCGGCCAAACTTGAATTATCTGCTTGAGTTCGGGGTCTTTTTGCAATAAAATGTCCAAGCTGGTGGACAAGACAGGATTTTGGTTTTCTGTAAGTCCTTTATCTGTAAGTGGATATGATTTTTCCTCAAGGGGTTCGAATCCCCTTGGGGCTATTTGACTGATATTGTAGTCGGCCAAAATGTGCTTTAGAATTGCGGAGTCTTGAAGCAAAAGAGCAAGCAATATGAGTAGATTTGAACTAATTTTGATGTCGATTATCCTTGGTATAGGGGCTGTCGTCGTAATTATTATGTTTTTTGTCAAATAACAGGACAGGTTTGACGGAATATATAGTTTCTATGCCGGCGCGTGCTGCTGCAAATTAATATGGGTGATTTCCTTAGCGGCTTGACTGTCAATAAGCCACGTAACTTTATCCATCACCGGCATAAGAATCTGAATCGGGTATTTATCCTCATTCGGTTCACAGGTCATGACCTTTTTCAGGATTTCAGCCTTTTCCCCCCCGCTTACCAGGACAAGAAGATGATTAGCCGCACGTAAAACCGCCGGTGTCAGCGTTATCCTGCCCGGCATATTATTTACATGAACCGCGCATGCTAACCCTTTTATCTTGCCGGATGCCTTCCATCCCGGAAACAATGAAGCCGTATGACCGTCGGAGCCCATCCCCAGCACAATCAAATCAAATCGCGGAATCTCACCTTTTTTCAGGCCGAATACACTGAGCATTTCCTCTTCGTATTTTTGTGCCGCCAGCGCGATGTCGTGATACCCCGTCCCGATTTTGTGTATATTGCTGCTTGGTATCGCGACCTTTGAAATAAAACTTTCAGATGCCAGCCTGTAATTGCTGTATTGCGAATCCGCTGAGACGTATCGCTCATCAACCCAGAACAAATGCACTTTCTCCCACTTGATAGATTTGGCTTTCGGAGATTCCGCTAACAGCTCAAAAAAATGTTTCGGAGTTTTGCCCCCGGATACCGCCGCGTAAAACACGTTATTGGTTTTTATGGCCTCTTCAGCGTAATTGACAAAATACGCAACGCATTGCTGTGACAGGCTGCTTAAATCGCTGAAGGTTTCAACCTTTGGTTTTACAAAAGTTTCCATATATCCTCCACTCGCTTTTTGATAAAGGTTTTTACGTCTTTATTTTTCGGTTTTCTGACTGACTGCGGGGACCGGTTGCTCAAAAGGCGCCAGAATGCCCATCGCTTTTTTCAAGTTGAGCTTGCCGATAATGTGCGAATAAATCGCCTGGTAATAAAACGCCTTTGCCTTTGTCAAGGCCGTCTGCGCGTCAATCATTTCAACCTGCGTATTTATTCCTTCCTTGTAACCCAGTTCCGCCAGGCGCAGTCCTTCCTGTGCGCGGCTGAGATTTAACTTCTGGGATTCGACAAATTCCGCCGCGTTTTCAATGCTCAACTGCGCTTCAGCCAGCTCGAACAACGCGGTCTCTTCCGCGTCGGTCAGATTTATGTTCGCCTGTTTCATCCGTGCCTTCTGCTGCATAACGTCACCCTCTCGCGTGAATCCGTCGAATAATGGAAATGTCGCCGTCAGGCCGGCCTGCCATGAATTTCCCCATTCAATCTTCGTAGGGTCGCGAGGGTCGGGTCTGGATGCCAAATCGCCGAAGCTGCCGAATAAAGATGGAAAATATCTGCTCTTTGCGATTTTAAACAGTTCATTTTGAAGCGTAACATCGAATTGTCTGCCAAATAAATCCGGTCGGCTTTTATATGCCGTCTCCACCGCCAGCACCATATTCACATCGGACGGGATATAAATAAGCTCATCTGTCAGCAAAATGACGCTATCCTGCGAAACTCCCATCGTTTTAAGAAGACTTGTTTTTGCGATATTGATGCAGTTTTTATTCTGGATATACTCAGCTTTGAAATTGGAAAGCTCAACCTCCGCCCGCAAAACGTCAAAATCGGATGCGGCGCCTGCCTGGCGTTTCTGCCTGACACTGTCAAGATGCGCCTCTGCGGAGCGAATCGCGTCGGCATCTACTTCCAGGAGACGCTGATTAAGAAGCACATCGTAGTAAAGATGATTTGCGGTGTAAATTGTGTCCTCAAACGCCGCCCGCACAGCCTGGTCTGTAAGCAAAGACGCCAGTCTTGCGGAATTTATTCTTCCTATTATCGAACCGCCCGCGAATAAAGGCTGGCTGACGTTAAGACCTACCGAATAGTTGTCCAGACTGCCCAGGGTAAAAGCGCCTAAAGAATCGAGCTCGTCTTTACGGGTGTAATTGCCGGTAAGATTTACGCTCGGCAGCATAGCTGAATAGGATTTCAGCTCCTCGCCTTTGGCTATGGTTTTTTCCTCTAAAACGCGCTGCAGCGTCTTATTATTTACTAACGTCAGTTTAAGGCAGTCCTCGATACTCAGTTTCCCGCTGATTAATACCTGGGCCTGCGGATTTTCCTTGCGATTTTTCCACTTCTCGTACGCGGCATCTCTGGCTTTGGCGGTATCGTCGTAATATTTCTCTTTGCTTGTGCATCCGCAGAACTGCGTTATCAGCAGGCTTGTTATGGCTGTCGCTATGAATTCTATTCGTAATAATTTCATATTCAGTCCCTGTAAAGCGTCATACGTGGCCTGTCTCGATGGTATTATAAAAAATTTATGCGGACTATTCAATACTCATATTGAAACTTAATTTTGAAGCTTAATATGCGATGTTTGAAGCTTCATATATGAAAAATGAAGCTTAATATATGACAGATGATGCTTCATATTCGAAATATCAAGCTTCATATACGGCTTATGAAGCTTCATATACGACAGATGAAACTTCATATATGAAAAATGAAGCTTAATATTCGACAGATGAAACTTCATATTTGAAATATGAAGCTTCATATATGACTTATTAACCTGAACTTTGGATAAGGATACAAGAAAAACGGCCAACCTGCCGATGGAAATAATAGTTTTGTAAATATTATTAACCAAGCAGGCAAGGAGGCCGTATGACAGCGGATTTTACCACATTATTTGTGAATGTCGATGATTGTTGGAAAGCTTTTGAAAAAATGTATGTAAAGCACCTCATAGAAGATGGAACGCGTAAACGCAACAGGCAAGGCAACTTAAGTACCAGCGAGATCATGACTATTCTTATTGCCTTCCAAACCAGCGGCTATCGCACTTTCAAGGATTTCTATCACTACCTTCTTGCCCATCACCGCCATGATTTTCCCGATATGGTCAGCTACGACCGCTTTGTTTATCTGATACCAAGGGCAATAATCCCGCTGCTTGTATATTTGCAAACCGATGGCATGGATGAGCCCACGGGTATTTCTTTTATTGACAGCACCGCACTTAAAGTCTGTCATAATAAACGCATCAGCCGCAACCGTGTTTTCGACGGGCTTGCTCAAATAGGTAAAACAACGATGGGCTGGTTTTTTGGCTTTAAATTGCATCTGATCATTAATGACCGCGGCGGTTTATTGGGCTGCCGCCTGACAGCAGGTAATGTCGATGATCGCAGCACGGTGGAGACAATGGCCGACGGCCTGTTCGGAAAGCTATTTGGCGACAAGGGTTACATCAGCCAGAGCCTGTTTGAAAAACTGTTTGCCAAGGGAATTAAGCTGGTAACCAATATGCGTGCAAATATGAAATGCCGTTTGATGGAGTTGGAGGATAAAATCCTGCTGCGAAAGCGTTCATTGATTGAAACGGTCAATGACACACTCAAAAATGTCTGTCAGATCGAACATTCACGTCACCGCAGCCCGATCAACTTTCTGGCACATTTGATAGCCGGTCTTGTAGCCTATACGAGACTGCCGAAAAAGCCTGCGCTCAAAATCGAAAACGTCAGCTACCAGCCCAGAGAATTTCTTTGCATCACAGCTTAAACAAAGTTCAGGTTATTAAATTCGACATATCGGACTTTTCGCGTGAAAAACGGCGTTTTCAGTGTGAAAATAGCGTACAGCGTGATGCGTGAGGCGTATAGCGTGAAAAAACGCTGGACGAGACAGGATGCAAGACGCACAACGCAATACACACAACGCACGACGAAATTTTGCCACAGAGAGCGCAGAGTTCGCAGAGATTTTTTAAGTTTTCTTCGGACTTCTGTGTTCTGAGTTCTATTTTTCTCGACACGGATTAACACAGTATTGACACTGATTGAAAGCAAAGCTTATGAAGAAGCAGTCGAAACTACTTTTCCGCTGCCATTGTCCCATGGAACAGACTCCACTGTACCAACCCATCTCTCAGGAACCAATCGATTGCTGTAAGTACCGAAATACCCACATACCCTCAACATCGCAAGTTCCAAGTACCATTGCCCCAATTTCCAAGCAGGATAAAATACCTCATCGAATTTGCCACGTCTTTTGTGTTCCGGATGAACAAGCGAGTTTCTGATTTCTGTTATTGCGTGCGGAGCATCAATCCAATTAAATTGTTTGAGTTCCGGCGTCGATGCTGGAATATCTATGGGAATGTCCAGCGAAGATAAGAGCAACCGTAATTTATCAGATGCTCGAAGGTTCTTGAATCCCTCTGACTCAATTAATCTCTTGTGTTTTACTGCATATTCGAAGGAAAGTCTCTCAATTGCTGCTTGAGTCAGGATAATACCATTGTCAATACCACGACTCGAAATGTTGCTGCTTAGATACCAGTATATTACTTCGCCCAGTGCTTCACGCCAGTCTTCATCTTCCCATTTGGTCATAAAACCCGGAAAAAGATTTATCAATTGCTCACAATGTTGTGTGTCAAACCAAGAGGAGGGTTTAGACCAGCCTTCCTTGGGAGATGCCCAAGACTCCCACACTCTGTTTTCCTTATCATCGAAACCAACGGCCAAGCAAGGGTTACACCATATTCCTTTACTGAATGATAAGAAATAACGCAAGGCATTTAACATCTCTTCTGCTGTCTTTCCATTGAAACTTGTACCATCAACTTTTTGTAAGAAACCAATATGTGTCAGGCCATATCCACCTGTTTCATCCAAAGATTTTAATGTATCAGAAGTGGTCGTTAATGATTTTAGTTCCAGATTCCAGCCAGATGCTTTGAGGTCTATGTGATGAATGGTGTATTGAGCGGGCCCGACTTGTTCGCTTGACCGCCGAATACCAAAGATATTTTCGTAATTGAAGAGATGAAGTACGAGCGAAGTAATTTCAGTATTTTGGTTTCCACGGCCGATCAGCGGTTCCGCATTAGGACACCATTTTAGGGTGGCCTCGCCGCTTGACGAAGTACTACACTTTAAAGCAAATCCGGGAATATTATTATGGTCAATAGCCAATGTTTCAATCTCTTTCAATCCCAAGAGGGGCGAACATTCTGGTAACAACACATGGACATGTATTCCTGCGTCAGGCAGCAGGTCAAGCCGAACTTCTGCATCCCCTTCAAAGTCTTTTTTATTAGTTGAAATCGTTGCTTTCGTTTTCGCCAGCAAAATGCTTTCATTTAGCTGTGGGAATTCATAGCATGGCTTCGGAGTCATAACAACTCGTCCTTTTCCTTAATATCTAACTTCCATAGCCAGAATCTATCATCACGCAGACTGCCCGCGTGCATACTTATTGCAGTTTACTCATGGCAAACCTTTTTGGCAATAGCCTCTTGCAAAAAATTCTGTGGGGGTTAAACTATTGAGCTATGGCAAGGAAAGCTAAAATAGAAACGGAAAAAACTCAGGCTGGGGGAAAACCTTCGGCTCTGATAGATACGAGAGTTATTTACTGCGGCGATAATCTGGAGCAGTTGAAAAAGCTGCCGGAGGATTGTGTTGATTTGATTTATATTGACCCGCCTTTTAATTCCAATCGCAATTATGAAGTGTTCTGGGGTGAGACGAAAGAGAAGCGGGCGTTTGAAGACCGGCACGCATCGACGCAGGCATATATTGAATTTATGCGGCCTCGCTGTGTTGAACTGCATCGTGTTTTGAAAAAGACAGGCTCATTTTATTATCACTGCGACTGGCACGCCTCACATTACGTCAAAATTATGCTCGACCAGATTTTCGGCGAAAACCAGTTCAAAAATGAAATAATATGGCAGCGAACAAATTCACATAATGATGCTGGCCAGTACGGACGCATACATGATACGATTTTCTTTTATATTAAATCTGATAAGTACACATGGCATACTATTTCGGCAGGATATGATGAAGTGCAATTGAAACGCTATAAGCGAGACGAGAATGGACGCCTTTATACTGGTCAAGATTTGACAGCCTCAAGGTCAGATAGTGACTCTGGCAAATTTGAATGGCGAGGAACAATGCCACCAAGAAGCCGTGGGTGGGGTTATACTATTGAACAACTCGAAAAGTGGTATTCAGAAGGCTTGATTCTTCTCAAAAAGGATGGCACACCTCGAATGGATGGCCTAAAAAATATCTTGATGAAATGCCAGGAAAGGCTCTGCAATCTGTTTGGACGGATATTCCACGCATAGCGAATACAAGTTCAGAGAGATTGGGTTATCCAACACAGAAACCGCTTGCGTTATTGGAGCGAATCATTAAATCATCTTCTAATCCGAATGATATTGTTCTCGATGCTTTTTGCGGGTGCGGAACGGCCTTAGTCGCTGCTGAAAATCTTAATCGTCAATGGATCGGAATTGATATTTCGCCGACGGCCTGCCGTGTGATGGCAAAGCGTTTGCGAGATGTGTGTAAAGTTAAAGAAGATGAAAAGCTCTGGCAAATAGGGCGAGGGTTTGTTGTCCGTGACCTGCCGTGGAGTGAAAAGACAGCTTAGGGAACTGCCGCCGTTTGAATTTGAGAACTGGGCGGTTATCGCACTTGGCGGGATGCCGAATGTCGCTCAGGTTGGCGATATGGGGATTGATGGCCGTATTTATCCTGTCTCCGCGACGCCGAAAAAAACAAAAGGCGAACTCGATTTTATGGATGTGTGGTATCCTATTCAGGTCAAGCAGAAAGACAAGGTCGGCAGGCCGGATATCGATTCTTTCGAGGCCGTTATGATGCGAGAAGACCGCACGCAGGGATTTTTTGTCTCGTTCGATTATTCGCAGGATGCGATGAGCGAAATCCAGGCCTTTTTGAAAAAAACCGGCAAAATAATCCGCCCAATCACCGTCAAAGACATCCTCGAAGAACAAATCGCCTATAAACTTGCGTAAAAGGGAGATTCAATAAATGGCCAAAAAAGAAAACATTTATCAAGACCGATTGTTACCGGTTATCTTGAAAAAGTAAGTTCTGCAATTTTTGATAAGTACCGCAAGGTGATTTCTGATATGACTATGGATGAACAAGGTCTTTATGCTCTTTACCGTAAAGACAAACTACACTACGTCGGACTGGCAAGCAATTTACGCAACAGAATCCCACATCATCTAAAAGACCGACTAAAAGGCACATGGACACATTTCAGCCTCTATATTATTCGTCATCCAGACCACATTAAAGAACTTGAATCTTTACTCTTGCGAATTGCATATCCAAAGGGAAACAGCATAAAAGGGAAACTTAAACGGTCAGCTAACTTTTTGCCGATTTTAAAAAGAAATACTAAACAAGCAGCGATTGAGGAATGGGAAAATATTTTCAGAAATTCTCAGCAATCAGCAAATAATCATAAAGTTTCGCATAAACGAAAAAGAAAGTATGATTCTAAAGCAGAAAGACCGTTGCAGGGACTTTTAAAAGCCTATCAGAGAATTTATTGCACGTATAATGGCAAAGAACATAAGGCGAAGGTTTTGCCTAACGGCGTAGTTGAGTTAATTCCATCAAAGAAACGTTTCGATAGTCCCTCAATGGCCGGAATAGCGGTGATTAAGAAAAAGACAATTAACGGCTGGAAACTCTGGAAATATAAAGACAAAAACGGCGAACTTGTCTATATTGATACATTAAGAAATTAAAAAATCTGTGTCATCAGCGTAATCAGCGTTTAAAAATAGTCGTGAGTCTTGAGTCCTGCGTCTGACTTCATCTGTGTCCCTCTCGGTTCGACATGCTCACCGTCCTGAGCGAAGTCGAAGGAGTGGCAAAAAAATCCTATGCGATTTTTAATTGATTATTGAACGGAAAACTGGTAAAAAAGCAAAAAGAAAGGAGTTTTGCAATGGGAAATTTTTCTAAGTCTGAGCCGTGGCGGCTACGTCCTGCTGCTTTTGCTGCTTTTGGGCGTTGTCGTTGGTGTAATAGTTTTTTATATGAGCGGGAATTTCACGGGTATGCCGGAGACGGATTCTCAGGGCAGGGTAATGCCGTGGAAGAAAGCTGATAATCTGATAGTAAAAAATCAGGCTTTGGAGCCGACCGCCGAGCAGGTAAAAATATCGAAAGATATTTATTATGGTTCTGACGTGCGTGAGGATACCAGCGACCGCGGGACAGTGTCGCTGCAGATTAATCCTGATGGAAGCGTATTCGGAAGATGGGCAGGGACATACAGAGACGGCCAGGTGGATTATGACGTAATGGGCGGAGATTTCGCGGGCAATATCGCACCATCGGAAGAGTACCTCGATGAAAACGGCAGCCGGGACGCCTCGAAGCTTTATTTTATAACAAAGGGCAAATTCATATTGCTTATAACGGATAATAAGAGCGGCAGGGTGCATCAGGCATCAGGCTATATTTACGTTGACGGCTGGATTGCCAAAAATTACAGTGTAAGCGGCAGACTAACTATCGCGTTGAGCGGCAAAGAATATAAAATATTTACTTATACCAGTGCGGCACCGACTAAAGAAGACAGCAAGCTGCCATTAATTCCCTCTATTAGATAAAAAACTAAATTTGTCAGCGGAAAGACGATATGGACTCACAAACCAGTCAATCTAAAAGTCCGAAATACCGGGGACAGGTCGTTTATATTTACGCATTCGACCTTGCGTATGATATGAAACGGGAACCTGGCGGGACGCTGCTGGGGCAAAAGATGTACGATTACACAATGCTGCAAAGCAAGCGTATGCCCAAGTATTTGTTTTTCTATCGGCCTAAAATGGTAACGCTGCCCCTGATTGTTTGGCAGGGGGCAAGCGGGCAAATACAGATTCAGCGAAGTATCAAGGTTTTCGATGTCGGTTCAATCAGCATACAGTTGCGCGTACCCTTTGAGGTCGAAAGGCTGGAAGACCTTGTCCCTTACCACAATTTCAGCTTTGCCGATAAAACTGTCGAAGACGAGGTGCGCAAACTTGCCGAGCAGGCCAAAAAGGAACTTGAGCCGTATTGTGTTAAACCTGTTGCGCAGCTTAGTCAGGAGGAACCGTACACGGTGTTTTGCATTGATGACCTGCCGGGGCAGGAGGAATCTGATGTTTGCGCGGAGGACTGGCTTATGGATAATCGCCGCGCCGTTGCCGGCCTGCTCACGGAGGAACAAGAGCCTCAGCGGCTTTCGGAGCAGGAGGCAAGCGAATCGACCAGCCTTTATCTTAGCTACTATGATAAGGACCTTGTTGTTGTGGACTGGGACGCGGCTCTTGTCATAGGTGGCAAGGATTCGCTCAACGATGTACTGCATATTATGGAGCTGGCGAACGTGCAGCTTGCGGAACTCGAGGCTTACGATAGGATTCTCAACAGCTCGCTTCAGGCGGCCTACAGGGATTTGGGGCAGATGCGCTCGTCGGCACAGCGCGAAGTTATAAAAAATCTCAGAGAAATCAAGGTTGATTTTGCCCGGCTCAGCGATGAACTTCTCAATATCACCAAATTTTTTGGTGACTGGCATCTGGCCAATATTTATGAAAAACTCTCGATTCGTTTTCATCTTGGCGACTGGAATGATATAATCGACGAAAAGCTTAAAACGCTCGGCGAGCTATACGGAATGCTTCAGCAGGATAAAAATAATTTCCTGATGCTGGTTCTGGAAAGCGTAATCGTGCTTTTGTTTATTATCGACCTGGTCATTATTATCGCGGTCAGTAAATAATTTTAAAAATTCAAATTCAGGAAACGTCCATTTTCGTCTGAAGCATTATACTACCCGTTTTAACTGGTAGTTATTTACTTAAAACCTCTAACATAATGAACTAAAATGGCGTTTTTAGTATCAAAAACAGGCATTTGGACTCTTTTTATTAGAGGCTCTTACTTTAAAAACCTCGCAAGTCTGTACTTGTCCGCCGTTTTAGGCCGGGTTTGGGCTCTCGTTTCAGGACAATATATTCAATTCCGTGACTTTTACAATACTGCCGCTTGACATCCTTATCGCCATCTTCATTGACAATATAACAATCCGGCTTGAGCTTCATGATTTCCGGCTCAGCATCCAGCCAGCCGTCACCGGACGATATCAATGCCTGCTTGACAAATCGGATTGCCCCAGCGAGATATTTACGCTCATCCTCAGGGAACATCGGGTGTCCCGGTCCCTTGAGTTCTATAATATTTTTGTCATGTCCAAGAATCACATACAGGTCACCATATTCCGATGCTTCTTCAAAGAACCTTATATGTCCGGTGTGGAACCAGTCAAAACAGCCGGTTACAATTACTTTTTTGCCTGAAGAACTGTTCAAATCATAATCATGTTCCGGATAACCCTTTAGCGAATCATCCGAAATGACACGGTATTCAATTTTCTGGCCCTCAGCACATGAGCAAAACTCAGAAATTTTCTCAGATTGCAATGAAATCCACATATTTACATCACAATCGACCAAACCGCAGATATCCCGAAGCTGCTCAAGGCTGCCAATCGTATAGACCCTGTTGACATATCGAATATTTTCAACAAAGTAAATTCGTTCCGGCAATGGAAATTTCGGCTTGTCTCCCGTCATTTTTCCAATGAGGGCATCGTCAAACAACACAACGCGGAGTTGGCCTAATCGCGATGCTTCATGAAAGAAGCGGACTTTTTTAGAATCGATTTGACTAAATCCGCCTGCTGTTATCACTTTTTGGGCCATGACTTTGCTACCTTTATCTTGACCTGAAAGCCTCCAGGAACCGGCTCATCGGATACAACAAAAAGATATCCGCCGCCACAGCCGGAATACATCGCACCGCCATATCTTTTCTGATAGTACTCCATCAGAGGAACAATATCCGGATTAAGCGCAGGATGCTCAAAAATATCCGGCAAGAGTTTATGCCAGGCTTTCATACAATGATTCATCGACTGCCCCAACGCTTTGAGGTTTTTGTCCAAAATCGCATCGAAGCAATCCCTGCCGGACTGCCCCAGATGCTGCACCCACTCAGGAGTCAGGTTTTGCCTGCCAAGAGGATTGTAACCATCTGGACGCATATTGATAGGCAGAACATAGAGCATGCTTTCAAGCCAGCGGGCAATTTCGGGGTCATTATTCGATTCGATATGTTTCGGGAAATACCCTCCTTCATACGCAAAATCATAATCAAGTCTGTTGATGCCTGGATAAATGATGCCAATCATATCCTGCGAACCGGATGGTTCAGATTTATTCTTATTTTCAGTTTCGTATAAAATGCGAACCAGCTTCTCGGGATTATCATCCGGCAATCTGCCATCCCACAGGTTCATTGCGATGGAACGCGTGCTGCCGCAGATACCTGCACGCTCCATCCATCGAAACTGTGGCTCTACAGCTACGACAACCATTGAACCCGGAGGAGATGGATTATGCTTTGACATAAACGGCTGATCAATCCATCCACCGGCCAGAGCAATTCGATACTGAATCTTTCCGATAATGTTCGTAATGTCATGTTTTTTCCCATTAGGCACGGCACTTCTCCTTGGATATAGTTAACTAACGGTGCGCTTACCAGCTTTACGGTCTTTATATTGCTGTTCAATCCATTTGTAAGTCTTCTTGAGACCTTGCTTGAACGGTGTACTCGGCTCCCAGTTCAAAATCTGCCTGATAAAGGTATTATCGCTGTTTCGACCGGCCACACCCTGTGGAGCATTCATATCATAATGACGCTCCAACTTGACACCACCGATTTCTTCGGCATAGGAAACCAAATCATTGACAGAAATCAATTCGTTCGAACCAAGGTTAATCGGAGTAGCAATCAGATTCTCGCAGTGCATAATCATATCAATACCCAAAACACAGTCATCAATGTACATAAAACTTCGGGTCTGATGCCCGCTGCCCCAAATGTCAATTTTGAGGTTCCCGCTGTCTTTGGCTTCAATTACCTTGCGGCAAATCGCAGCAGGCGCTTTCTCTCTGCCGCCATCCCATGTGCCATAGGGACCATAAACATTGTGGAAACGAGCAATTGCTGTCATCATCCCTCGCTCGGCCCAGTATTCCTCGCAAAACATCTCTGAAATCAATTTCTCCCAGCCGTAACCTCGCTCGGACATCGCCGGATAAGCATCGGATTCTTTCAGCGCCCGGACATGCGGGTCTTTCTGCAGATTAACATTATAAGCGCAGGCAGACGAAGAGAAGAAGTACCGCTCTGCACCCGCCTTGTAAGCCGCCTCAATCATATGCGTATTAATTAAAACACTCCTAAGACATTCAATTCGAAATTTTTCAATGAAACCCATACCGCCCATATCCGCCGCCAGATTATACACTTCCCTGGCGCCCTTACAGGCCTCGACTGCACATTTCTTTTCACTCAAATCCATACACAAGCTTTCAACGCATGGTGTAATCTGGTACCATTCTGGAAGCGGTTTCTTGTCAATAGCACGGATATGTGTAAATCCCTGCTCACTGAAATACTTTGCCAGTGTACCTGCGATAAATCCACCCGCACCGCCAATTACAATCAAGTCATCTTTTTTGAGTACGTCAATTGCTCTCAAATTTTTCTTTTTAGGAGTTCTCTTTGTCATTTTATTAACCTTTCAAATTAAATACTTAATGATACACTTTCGAGCCAGCCTGAAAAAATTGATTTTATATTTTATTGACTAAAGTATTATAATCTTAATATAATACTTAAAAATGGCTAATATTGACTAAAGCATGCCATTTTTTGACTTTTTGGAAGTATTATAATGGAACAAACAAAAGAACCTGAATTTTTTTCCAAGCAGGTGGTTCAAGCCAAGCGATTTTACATTGAAGGTGCCACTCAAAGGAGTTCGAAGATAAAAATAGTTTGCGGCGGCTGCGAACAGACACGCCCGGATTTCAGGATAGACAGAAAAGATTTTCCATATTATTCAATAGAGTTCGTAGCAAAAGGGGAAGGTGTCGCTATTTTAGCGGGTCAACCATTTACTCTAACACCTGGAACTATCTTTTCGTACGGGCCGCAAATCAGCCAGGTAATCACGACAGATTCGAGTCGCGTAATGACAAAATATTTTGTTGATTTTGTTGGAAGTACCGCCAAGCAAATGCTCAGGAAATATGTTTCAGCCCCCGGAACGGCAGCTCGTGTAAGCCGACCGGATGAAATAACTCGAATCTTCGATGATATGATTCGACACGGTCTTTCGGACAGCCCGTATAAATCCATGATATGTTCAACACTGTTAGAGTATTTATTTTATAGAATTGCTGAAACAACAGTTACTGAAAAAACACAATTGACCCGGTCATTTGCTACCTATCAAAGCTGTCGACAGCATATCCAGGATAACTTTGCCGCATTAAATTCGCTTCAAAGTATTGCCGCCCACTGTAATATTGATCATGCTTATTTATGCCGATTGTTCAAACGGTTTGATACGCAAAGCCCCTACCAATACCTGATATACTTAAAGATGGCCGCTGCTGCTGAACGTTTACGTCAGCCGGACATCCTTGTTAAAGAGATAGCTTTTGAGCTGGGTTTTGATGACCCGTTTCATTTTTCTCGCGCCTTCAAGAAAGTCTTCGGTATCTCACCTAATTCATTTAAAAACTTGCGGTCAGATTATTCTCTGCGGCCAACATAAATATACGGTTTATATTTCGGAGGTTTGAGGGAGGTTCAATATTCTGCCGCAGCGGGGACATTGAACTTTATCACTTTTGTAGTTTGGGGGAATTTTTAATTTGATTCCGCAGACGCAGGTGAGCAATAAAAAGCCGCTGACTTTTCGCATAATGTCGCCAATCTGATGCATCTGTTTTGTCCGCTGCTGTTCTTTGCTCTCAGCGGAGGCCTGACGCAAGGCAATATCTTCCGGAGACAGTGCCGAAGCCGGTACAATTGTTTTATGGTGTGTTATGCTGCTGTAAGCATCGGAATAATTTTTGAATGATACTCCGCTGCCCATATTTCGCAGAATCTTTACACGTTCAGCGATTGGCGGGTGAGTGCTTGTCCAGTCGGAAAGTTTCATCTTTTTCTTAAAGGGATTGATAATATACATCGGCGCGGTAACTTTATTTGCCGAGGCTAATTCCGGGCCGGGGTCGTTGGCGATTTTTTCCAGGGCACTTGCCAGTCCCTCGGGGTAACGGGTAAGTCTGGCAGAACCTGCGTCGGCGAGATATTCGCGTTTTCTCGAAAGGGCGAAATACAGCAGTTGTGCCATAATCGGTGCGAGAATTGCCGCTAAAATAGCAATTACCATCATCACTAGCGCGGCCTGGCCGGAGTCTCGCGAATCGGAAGAATATCTTCTTCGTGAGCCCATTGAGCCGTAAAACATACTTCTTAAAAAGACCTGCGAGAGCAGAACGATTGAGCCGAGCATAATACCGGCGAGGGTAACAAAAAGGATGTCGCGATGCACGATATGACTCATCTCGTGGCCGATAACCCCCTGGAGTTCGTCGCGGTTCAATCTTGCCAATAATCCCGCTGTTACGGCGACAGAAGCGGTTTCAGGACTCCTGCCTGTTGCGAAAGCGTTTGGTGCAGGGTCGTTGATAATATAAATTTTTGGTACCGGCACACCCGCGGCGATACTCATCTCCTCGACAACGTTGAAAAGCTGCGGACGCACATCGTGCGTAACTGGAACAGCTTTACTGGCTGACAAAAGTATCTGGTCGCCGGAGGAAAAACTAATTATCGCGAGCAGCGTCCAGATGGCAGATGAAATAATAAGCCCGAAAAAAGCACCATCTTGTCCGAAAAAGACGATGCCGATAACAAGACCCAGTCCTATCAGACACAACGCCATAAGTGTCATCAGGATGATGGAATTTCTTTTATTTGCCCTTATCAGTTCCCACATAATTGAAAACGGTTAGCTGAAACTTACTTTTGGCACCGCCCGCTCGGCCGCGTTTTCAACCGCAAAGAAGTCCCGTTTGGCGAAACTGAACGTTCCTGCGACTATATTCGAGGGAAACATCTGTATCCGGTTATTGAAGAACAGTACAGCGTCGTTATAACTCTGGCGTGAAAACGCAATCTTATTTTCTGTGCTGGACAGCTCTTCCTGAACAGCGAGGAAATTCTGATTTGCCTTGAGGTCAGGATAATTTTCGACAACGAGCATGAATTTGCTCAACGCCTCACCAAGAGCGCCTTCGGCTTTTGCTGTCTCAGAGACAGTTTTTGCGCCCATTGCCTGGCTCCGGGCGTTCGTAATCGCCTCGAAAGTGCCTCTCTCGTGCTGCATATAGCCTTTTGCGGTTTCGACGAGATTCGGAATCAGGTCGTGCCTGCGTTTGAGCTGCACATCTATCTGCGACCATGCGTTATCGACCTGGTTGCGCAGCTGAACCAGTGAGTTGTATATGCCGATTACCGCGATAATCAGCACCACAACAACAGCCAAAATAATCAAAGGTATTATCATTTTTATCTCCTGCTAAAACTGTTTAAACTATTTTTAATTTATTTTACAGAGAATTTATATACAGTTAACTGGTCATATTTTTCGCCGGGTTTAAGCTCTGTTGAAGGAAACTTCGGCTGGTTGGGCGAATCCGGATAGTGCTGCGTCTCAAGGCAGAATCCGTCATATTGATTATAGGTCGCGCCCTTTCCTTTATTTGTTCCATCGAGAAAGTTGCCGGAATAGAACTGAACAGCGGGCTGGGTAGTGTAAACTTCCAAAACACGTCCGGTCTTCGGCTCATAGACCCGTGCCGCCAGGGCGAGAGAACCGTTGGAGCTTTTTAAAACGTAATTGTGGTCATAGCCAATTGGATTTCCACCGACCTGTTTGATTCTTTCTCCGATTGGTGTCGGTTTGGTGAAGTCTATGAGAGTTCCTTTAACCGATTTAATCTCGCCGGTAGGTATCAGGCCCGCGTCAACAGGGGTAAAATTATCAGCATTGAGCATAAGCTCGTGTCCGAGTATGTCGCCGGAATTATATCCTCCGAGGTTAAAGTAGCTGTGGTTTGTGAGGTTCAGCACCGTGTTTTTATCGGTTGTCGCCTCATAGTGAATTTTCAACTCGTTGTCGTTTGTAAGTGTGTAGATAATGGTGCATTTGAGATTACCGGGGTATCCTTCTTCGCCATCTTTGCTGAGATATGTCAATTTCAGGGCAGCGCCGTTTTTGACTTTTGTTTCCTGCGCATACCAGACGACTTTATCAAAGCCTTTTATGCCGCCGTGAAGGTGATTTTCGCCATTATTCGTGGCCAGTTTATATTCCACGCCGTCGAGTTTAAATCTGCCTTTTGCGATGCGGTTTCCATAGCGGCCTATTAATGAACCAAAATACGGCGTGCCTTTAAGATATTCATCGAGTGTATCGCAGCCCAGAACAATATCAGCGAATTTGCCGTTTTTGTCAGGCGTTTTAAGAGAAATGACCGTACCGCCGTATGTCATTATCCTGACTTCAACACCTTTATTGTTGGTCAGGGTATATAAGTCAGCATTTTTGCCGTCGGGAGTTTTTCCGAATGTCTCCCTTTTAATGCCCATCTTCGTTTTCTCCTTTTTTGACGAATCACACTGAACTATAAAGAAACAGGGACGCAACTGTCAAAATACCAACAGCAGCACATTTTCTCAACATAAAAATGTTCCACTCTTTTTATGCTTAATAAATTTTATATTAGTATAAAATATTTTACCAGAAAATGATACTGTTAATGTGACTTAGTGTCGTTTTAATTTCTGTTCTATATCTTCATCAGCATAGGAAGCCAAAATCTCACCGAAATAGACACGGTGGAAATCGCCTTTGGGATACGCTTCTTTTGTTACGGCACTATCAAGATTTTCAGGAATAACCTCGTTGTAATGCAGAACCCTGCACTCATAATGCATAATACATTGTTCAATAATCGGGACTTTCACTTTTTTGCCGGCAGCGGCGTTTAAATTCATCTCTGTGAATTTATCGTGATACCTTGCTGAAACAGTACCGCAGTATGCGTTGCTTTTGCCAGTTCCTTTGAGGGAACATTGACAGTGAACTCATTTACCTCTTCAAGCCGAGTGAAGGTATACCTCGAATGTCTCACCATCACGATAAAAATCGGCCGGTGCCAGATTTCACCAATAGTACCCCATCCGATAGTCATTACATTAGGCTTACCGTCTTTACCAGCCGTTACCAGAAGCAGGCCGTCGCCTTGGAGTTTTTCAATAACTTTATCGAAATGTGCCGTATAATGGATGTCTTTTTTAGCCATATAATCGTTCTCCTATTTATAATCCGGTAAAAATTCTATAATAATTATTGTCCTCGAAATCAATAAAAAAACAAAAAAACAGTTTTTTATGTTAGATGGACACAGGGCAAACGCATCTAAATTTGTAGTACTTTCAGCAAATATTGCTCATCCCATCCAGCTTTGTGCTGTTTGGCTTTAATCCCGCGTTTCAAGGTTTTTTCCTGTTTTAGCAGATTCAGGGCTATCCGACGCAACCGAGAAAAATTTTCTGCTCCGAAGTCTTTGCGAATACGGCAGTTGTCCTCGCCAAAGCTCACATCAAGACTCCAGTGCAGTTTATTTTCAACGCCCCAATGTTCTCGAATTATTTGCCCCATCGCTCTGGCGTCTTTTCCGGCAAGACTGCTTATAAAGTAACGCCTTTCAACGGTGGTTTTATCGCTCTGAACTCTTTGCGATTCAACCGCTATCAGGCTCGACAAGCCCTGCCATTGTTTAAGGTCCTGCATCCATTGGACATTCTCACTGCACCATATTTTCCGAGTCTCTACTCGGCCATGACCGCCATCGGTATCACAACTGTAATCACAACTGCCCCTATTGGCAATAGCATCGTCCATAAACAATTTGACCTCTTCGTGCAATGTGCCATGATTACCTTTTAAACTGAAAACGTAGTCCCCGTTGCCGTCGATTATTTTTTCAGCTATCTTCTTCTGACAACCCATTGCATCTATAGTTACCACAGAACCATCTAAAACCAGCATTTCAAGCAATTTTGGGATAGCGGTGATTTCATTGCTCTTGCCGTCCGTAACGACCTGGCCAAAGACCATTTTATTCTCGCAAGCCCATGCACTAACCATGTGAATCGCCGCCTTGCGGTTGGCTGTATCAAACGATCTTCGCAGAGTTTTGCCGTCAATCGCTATTATTTTTTCACCCGTGTTTTTAGCAAGAGCCTGTATCCATCTCTGAAAACGCTGCTCAAAATCATCCGGCTTTATCGAAGAAACCACACGTGCAAAAGTGTCATGGGATGGTATGCCGTTGGGCAATTCCAAAAAACTCTCCAGCCACTGCTGTTTGCATTGGCCAAACAATTCAATTTCATTCCATCCTTCCGCTCCGCAGATGACCGCACAAATTGTGATAGCCAAAATATCTTCCAATTTGTGCAATTTTGTTCGCTCAACCCGGGGATCAGGCAGGTCTGAAAAATAATCCAGCAGTGTTTTGTCCATTCTAAACTCCTGTATAGCAATAATATAAGTTTCCATACAAAAGTTATCGGGCTATTCCAAGAACTAACCTGAATTAACAATAAAATTTAGATGCGTTTGCCCTGTAGATGGACATTACTTTATTGACATCAGTGTTGTTATGTGTTAGTACGATTATTTGTAAGTATTGCCTGATTTATCGAGAGGTGGTATATTTACAGCAGGAGATAATATAAATGAGTATAAATACAGAGGACAAAAGCGCCGCCGATACCATTGTTAAACTATCTAAGCAGTCTGGCATAAGTATTAAAGGCGCAAAAATCCGCAGGACATCCTCACGTTTTTGCCTGGGGGTCGAACACGGCGATTATAACGGCACAGAATTGTTCGGTGTCGGCACGGACAGGTTCATCTGGATGGCATATAAGCCGAACACTGACGGTAAAATGCGATTGTTCAGCGGCAATTTTCCCGATGACGGTGTTATTGAGTTCAGCCTCGGTAAAGTTCCAGAGCCTAAGTCTGCTGCTGTCGCTGATACTTGGGGCAGGTTCCCTTACGGCGTTGAATACATCCTGAGACGTGAAGGCTTCAAACTGAAAAACGGAATCGACGCGGTTCTTTACGGTAATATTCCCGGCGGCGGGATGTCCCGCTCTGCATCTTTGAGCCTGAATCTTATTTTGTCCCTGCTTGACGCCAACAATATCAAAGTCGAAGACCAGTTCAGAATTGTTGACCTTGCGCAGGCGGTCGAAAACGATTACATCGGTTCCCCCTGCGGCAAGCTCGACCAGATTATGATTCTTTTTTCCAAAGAAGGTATGGGGACACACTATAATCCGCAGAAATGCTCGATAGATTATGTCCCGCTTGGGTCGGGCGCGACCGATTTTAGAATCATAAGTCTTGATACCGGCACCGTCCGTCCAGGACTCGAAAAGTCAACCTACAAAATCAGAAGAACGGAATGCGAACAGTTCGTCTCCATTCTGCAAAAGGCTAATTACAAAATCTCCTGCCTGGCGGACATACGCGATAATAAGCTTTATGAAAAGATAATGAAAGAATTCAAGCAACGGTATCCGGATTTGTGCGACCGGTTGAAATATATCTTCAACGCTCAGCAGCGATTTTATAAGATGCTTGACGCGTGGAAGGCTGGAGACATTGAAACTGTCGGGCAGATATTCAGGCAGGATGGTATTGGCTTGCGGGATGAATATAAAATTTCCGGCCCTGAACTGGAGACTATGTGCGATTTGGTTAGAGCGGTTCCGGGTGTTCTCGGCGAGAGAATGCTCGGCGGCGGCGATAAAGGCGCAAGCGGAGCATTGGTTAAAGCGGACAGTGTCGATGCGGTCAAAGAAGCCGTCGATAACGGCTATCCTCTCAGCAGACCTGATTATGCGGATAAATATGCCGTACATGTGTGCAGGGTCGTCGATGGCGTGCGTGAATTCGCCATTGGGGATTCATTTTAATTTTCTTGCAATATCATACCTTTGAATGTAAATTATCCTGCTGATTTGTCAGTTGGGGAATAGTGTAATGGTAGCACAACTGACTCTGGATCAGTTAGTCAAGGTCCGAATCCTTGTTCCCCAGTGGTTCGACGCGACAGATGGCTAAATAGCCATCTGTCTTGCTCACCATCTGTGGCGTCGAACCATCCCGAGCAAGTAAAGCCCGAAGGGCGAATGCGTCGAGGGACAAAGATGTGGTATGTATATATCTTAGAGTGCCATAATAAAGCCTTATACACAGGGGTAACCAATAATATAGAACGCCGGTTCAAAGACCACCAAGCAGGTAATGGCGGTCATTACACAAGTTATAACAGACCCAAGAAAATCTTATATACAGAGGTATTCCAAGACAGGTTAAATGCTGAGAAACGGGAGCAGCAAATAAAACGCTGGAGCAAATCCAAAAAATTAGCGTTAATAAAAGGTGACCGGGCAGAATTGATAAATTTGAGTAAGTCGAGAGATTAAAAATCAGTCAGCGACGTCAAGTTACCAGTTGAATTCGGCGACGATGGGCGTGTGGTCGCTGGGTTTTTCCTCCATTCGGGGATTCTTATCAATATAACAAGCGGTACTTTTTTCAGCTAAGTCTTTGGTTGCCATAATATGGTCAATCCGCCAGCCCAGATTCCTTTTGATCACATTCGGCAGCCTGAAATCCCAGAAAGTATATTGTCCCGCTTCTTTGCAGTGCATCCTGAAAACATCCGCAAAGCCCCATTTCATAACTTCCTGCAGCTCCTTGTGAACCTCCGGATGAAAACAGACATGGCCCAGCAGGGTTTTCGGGTCGTACACATCTATCGGCTCAGGAGCGATATTCAAATCGCCGAGCCAGACAACAGGGTCGCTCGGCTTGAAATGCTTATTAAAGAACTTCGCCAGCCTTTTGAACCAGTCTAATTTATACTGGAATTTTTCTGATTCCGGCGAATTTCCCTGCGGCACATAAGTATTGACAACGATTACGCCGTTTATTTCAGCCTTTATAAATCTGGCCTCGTCTTTCGGCTCATCGTCAAGTCCGAACGACACGTTTTTCGGCTCGGTTTTGCTGAAAATTGCCACGCCGTTATAACCTTTCTGCCCTTTGTAAACACATTTATACCCGCTCTGCTCGAAAGCACCAGCGGGAAATTCGGCGTCCTGAACCTTCGTCTCCTGAACGCACAGCGCGTCAGGCTGCGCCTCTTTCAGCCAATCAAGCACTAACGGCAGACGCATTCGTATCGAATTGACGTTATAGCTGGCAATTTTCATTTTACAGCGTTTTTCAATAATAAACTGTCGTAAAACCCGCTCTTTGGCCGATATTATACATATATTACTGTAAATAAAACAGGAACTAACAAAATGTTCAGGAAAATTATTTTAATCGGTTTTCTGGTTGTCGCGGTGCTGTGGTTGGCAGGCTGTCAGACCGTGGCAGGCGTAGGCGGCGACCTTAAATGGTCCGCTGAATCTACTGCAAACCTTCTCAGCGGCGGCGACTGATTAAACAAAATCATACCTCTGTGCTCTTAGGGCATAGCCGCGTCATTCCGTATTTGTCGCTGCATCCGTATTCCTTTCCGCATCAATTAGCCCCCGGACCTATGCCGGATGGGTATTCACTCTTCGCCGCCTGCCTGCTCTGAGTTTATCGAAACATGCTGTGGGTCAGGTTTAGCCACGAGGTCTGCCTCGCGGTTTTTATATTATTTGCGAAGGGTGGACTTTCCGCCAAATGCTTTCTTTTCGCCTTGACTTTTTCTCTCCTTTCCCGCAAAATAAACCAAATAATTTTTCAATGGATTGTTAAATACGGACAGTGACTCCAAAAGGTAAATATTTGTTTCCTGAAACACACCCAAGTCGATACGGTGAAAGTCATCGACGGCGTAATCTCTTTTTACCTCGAAATCTCCAATCTGCTTCAACCGACAAGCGATTAGAAGGCGACTCCTATAATAAGGCACACGAAATTATACTTAAGTGGGCTGATTTGGAATCAAGCGGAAAACTCGAAAAACACAAAGAAACCGAGCTTGAAGGCGAATTTATCACACAGGTTTTCGGCGAGGCTCTCGGATATAAGTTATTCAGTGAAAATGAAAAACAGTGGAACATCCAGCCTAAATTTTCCGTCAACGGTGGCGAGGCTGATGCCGCCATCGGCTTATTTGAACATGGGCTGAAACGCCATCCGTCCGCTGTCATCGAGCTTAAGGGGCCAAGTGTCAATCTCGATAGGGATAAATTTAACGGCAGAACACCCGTGCGTCAATGTTGGGATTATCTTAATGAATTGCCTCAGTGCCCCTGGGGAATCGTCTCCAATTATGTGAGCTTTAGACTTTATCACAGAGATAATACACCACGCGCGTATGAACATTTCGCCCTTCAGGATTTGCGAAACGAAGAAACCTTCCGCGAATTTTATTACATCTTTGAAAGAGGCGGCTTGCTCCCCGTAACATTGGGACAGAGGCCTCGTGCCGAAACCCTTTTGGAAAAATCCAATCAGCGCCAACGCGAAGTTGGAAATGAACTCTACGAGGAATATCACAAAAATCGCGTGCAGTTGATACTTTATTTGAAAAACATTCTAAATAAACCTTTGGATAAGGCCGTTAAAATTTCGCAAAAACTTTTAGACCGCATTATCTTTGTTGCGTTCTGCGAGGATAGAGGCCTTTTACCAGAAAATTCAATATATAAAGCATGGAGTCAGGTATCGGCATTCGAACAGGTTACCAACCCCAAATGGCAGAATTTCCTCAAGCTTTTTAAGAGCATCGACAAGGGAAATCCTCAATGGGGCGTACCGCCATATAACGGCGGTCTTTTCAGGGAAGACCCCGATATTGACGACCTTAAACTTATCGATGATTGGACTGATTTTTTCAAGACTATCGGCAGCTATGATTTTCGTGATGAGGTAAATGTCGATATTTTAGGCCATCTCTTCGAGCGCAGCGTCAATGATATAGAACGGATTACACAGAGCGGATTTTTTGAGCCAAAGCCCGAACCTGAACTCCCGAAAATGGAAAAATCGGCTGAGCGAAAACGCTTTGGCATTTACTATACCCCGCCCGAATTTACAGACTTTATTACAAACAACACCATCAACAAAGTAATTGATGAGCGGTTTGACCAAATAGCAAAACGCTATGATGTAAAACTTGTAGATGCTGAATTCGGCAAGCCGACCAAAAAACTGGCTGAACTTTGGACTGATTGTTTAAATGCACTTAGGCAAATTAAGATAATTGACCCAGCCTGCGGAAGCGGTGCGTTTCTGATACAGGCGTATTATTTATTGGATGAACGGTATCATGATGTAATCACACAAATATCGCACCATAGCCAAAAAGTAACGGCGGAGTTCTTGGCAGAAATTCCCAATTTTATCCTGCACGATAATCTTTTTGGTGTGGATTTATCACCGGAAGCGGTGGAAATAACGCAATTGGCACTTTGGATTCGCTCCGCTCAGAAAAACAAATCCCTTGCTGATTTGTCGAAAAACATCGTATGTGGCAACAGTCTGGTTGAAGATGCAGAGATACATCCAAAAGCTATGAAATGGCAGGAAACTTTCCCTGATATTTTCAATCGCTCAAATCCCGGCTTTGATTGTGTTATTGGCAATCCGCCATGGGAAAGAATGAAAGTACAGGAGCGTGAATTTTTCGATGCTGCCGGCAAGTCGGAAATTGGTGCCGCCGTCAGTGCTGCCACAAGGCGAAAGCTTATAGAAAAACTCGAAAAAGATGAACCAGAACTGTATCAGCGTCATCTCGATGTTAAAGATTCAGCAGAAAAAACATTAAATTATATCCGTACATGCAAGCGATATGAATTAACCGGCAAAGGCGATATAAATACCTATGCTGTCTTTGCGGAACTCGCAAAAAATATCGTTGCACCTTCAGGGCAGGTAGGAATTCTTGTGCCATCAGGAATTTCGACCGACCACACAACAAAAGATTTCTTCGGTGAATTGACAAAATCGGAAAGACTTGCTGGTCTCTATGATTTTGAGAACCGCAAGAAGATATTCCCCGATGTCGATGGCCGGTTCAAATTTTGCGTGCTATTATTCGGAGGGGCAAAACAGAAATTTGAAAAATCTGATTTTGTATTTTTTGCTCATGAAATGGAGGAATTGAAAGACAAAAAGCGGCATATAATTCTTTCAGCAAAAGATTTTAAACTGCTTAATCCCAATACACAAACCTGCCCGATATTCCGGACGCGTGAAGATGCGGAAATTACAAAAGCAATTTACAAGCGTGTCCCTGTATTGGTGGATAACAATCGCAAAGAAAATGGAAACCCATGGGGAATAAGATTTTTTACAATGTTTCATCAGACCAATGATGCTGAACTTTTCAAATATGCTGAAGAGCTTAAAAAAGATGGTTTTAAACTTAGCGGTAATATCTGGAAAAAAGGCAAAAAAACATTTTTGCCGCTTTACGAAGCAAAGATGATTCAGATGTACGACCACCGCGCCGCAGGTGTGATAGTTAACAAGGAAAACTGGTTCAGACAAGGACAGCCTGACGAAACTTCTTTGGTACAGCACCAAAACACTGAATTTTCGGTGATACCACGGTGGTGGTCAGATAAGGAAGTTATTGAAAAAACACTTGGAGAATCAATACCGCCTGCGCTATTGGCGTTTAAGAATGTAACGAGTCCGACAAACCAGCGAACAATGATAGCGGCGTTTATTCCGATTGTCGGAGTGATAAATTCGGCTCCGCTTATTCGTGTTGGTGAAAAAATAAGCCCAAGACTTCAGAGTTGCCTTTTGGCAAATTTAAATGCGTTTGTCCTCGACTATGTAGCCAGACAGAAAATCGGTAATGTCAATTTGAATTTCTTCCTGATAGAACAGTTTGCTATGTTTCCGCCAGATTTTTATTCTGAAAAATGTCCTTGGGATAAAAAACAGACGCTGGAAAAATGGATTAGCCAGCGTGTTTTGAAACTTACCTGCACGAGCAACGATATGTTACCATTGGCAGAGGCGACAGGATTTAAAGAGGGTGTACATAAGTGGAAAGATGATGAACGGGAAGAAATTATCGCTGAACTTGACGCAGCCTATTTCATTCTCTATGGCATAAATCGCGAGGATGTCGAATATATTCTTTCTACATTCAGCGGGGCACAGGATAAAGATAAAACCATTTTTAGCTCAGACAGCCCGGCGGTAAAAGTTCTAAGGCATTATGACAATTTACGCGGTAAATAATTCCGAAAATAGCTCTATTCATTTAACTATTCACCCGGCAAGATAATAAAAGCCACGGCATAAAACGACCTAACTAATTCCTCCTCTCCGCCTCTGGCGGATTTAATATTTCTTCCTTCTGTGAAATCTGTGCTCTCTGTGGCTATATAATTATTATAGAAAAAGACCTTGCCGCCGAACGCAAGCCGGACAAATACCGTGAAATCCGTGTCTAAAAAAATATCCAGTTAAATCCCGTAAATCCTGTCCAAAAAATTCTCCGTGCTTTTTAGTGTTCATTCGTGGCAATTCGTGGTTAAAATAAATCCAAAATCGTCTTCTTCGCCAGTCTTTTTGTTTTAAATTTCGAGTTTCATTATTTGAGATTTATTCCGGATTTCGTACTTCAAGCTTCGAATTTTCCATCCGCAATACGCACGACGCAATACGCAATACCTGTTTCATCTTCCTCTTGTGTCTGGTGTCTTGGGTCTTGTTTGCACCCCAATTCCTCCCCGCTCCCCGCTGTACGCTATTTTCTTCCTTTCGGTACGCTATACGCCGTACGCTCCACGCTGTACTTTCAACTATGAACCACGAACTGCAAACTTTCCTTGCCATTCTGGCTACCGGCTTCTGGCTCTTGGCTTCTTCAAAAATCTTTCCCATTTTAACTTTTTTGACTTGTGCTATATAAAGTTGTTGAATTAATTTTGCCAATTTTTGCTCAAAAGCAGGTCATTTTTGCTCAAAAACATTCAAAAGTTATAGAAAACCGTAGAAAAACACTCATATTTTGGGCGTAATTTAGGTAAGCTGTGACGATTGTAGTGATTATTCCCAAAAATGATTAATTTTTTGCTTACTTTGAATCCCTCGCCATTGACTAAAAAATGGGCATCGAGCATCTGCCGCCAAGCGATAGGAGATAAGAAATTTTACCTAAATTAACAAAAAAATCTGCAAAAATAATCAAAAAGTCAAAATTTTTTGTAATAAAATACTTTTGAAAAGCGTCTATAAGTGTATAGATTACTTTTACTTAGAGCTTTCCGATAGTTTATGGAAGCATTATGTTTCTTGACATAAGTTCTTTATTTGTATATAATTAGAGCACTGTTTATTGAATAAAAATTGAGTATAAAGGCAGGTTTTTTTATGTCTTCGAGGAAGAAATTAGGAGAACTTCTCTGCGAGCGGTCGTACCTTGACCAGGCCGGCCTCGAACTTGCCCTTGTTGAGCAGGAAAAAACTGAACATTTGCCCCTCGGCCAGGTGCTGCTTAAGCTTGGTTATATAACGCAACATCAGTTAAATGAAGCACTTGCGTTTCAGGTCGGCATTATAAAAGTTGACCTGGCCGATGTCGTAGTCACTTCCGAAATACTCAGCCTTGTCCCCGCGGAGATGGTCAGCAAATACAATATTCTTCCCCTGCAATATGAAGACGGCCGCCTTGCCGTCGCGATGACCCAGCCTTTTGAACTTCAGGCAGTGGAAGATATCCGCCTTGTTACCGGCTGTCTCTTGCAGCGGTATTATGCCGAGCCTGCCGATATGGAAAAGGCTATTCTGAAATTTTACGGCAGTAATGTCGCCAGAATGATGGACAACCTCGCTCCTGCCGAACTGCAGACCAAGGATGAGGCTGAAAACGGCGACTATTCCGCGGCCAAACTCCATGAATTAGCCCGGGAGCCATCACTGGTTAACCTTGTCAATCTCATTATTTTTGAGGCCATTGAATCCCGAGCAAGCGATGTGCATATTGAGCCTTTCGCGGGTGAGGTTAAAATCAAATATCGTATTGACGGTTTACTTGTCGAAAAAACCCCCTCATCTAAGCGGCTCCAGGCAGCGATAGTTTCACGAATCAAGATTATGGGCAATATGAATATCGCTGAGCGGTTTGTACCGCAGGACGGCCATATTGAGTTCACCGGCAGGGACGGCAAAGTCGATATTCGTGTCTCTACAGTACCGACGATATACGGCGAATCGATTACAATGAGAATTCTCGACCGCTCCGCATCGCTGATAGGACTTGACGAGCTTGGGATGAACGCGATGTGTCTCAAGGGTTTTAACCAGGCGCTTCACAAGGCACATGGAATTGTACTTGTTACAGGGCCTACCGGCAGCGGTAAAACGACGACTCTTTACGCAGCCCTTAACAGGATTTATACGCCGTCTCTTAAAATAATAACTATCGAAGACCCCGTGGAATACCAGCTTAACGGTATTATCCAGATGCCGGTTAATCCCAAAAGAGGCCTGACTTTTGCCACGGGTTTGCGGCATATCCTCAGGCAGGACCCCGATATCATAATGGTCGGCGAGATTCGCGATAAAGAGACCGCTGAAATAGCGATTCGCGCGGCACTGACAGGCCATCTTGTTTTCTCGACACTGCACACCAACGATGCACCCGGCGCAGTTACAAGGCTGATTGATATGGGCGTTGAGCCGTTCCTTTTGGCAAGTTCGCTTGACGCAGTGCTGGCTCAGAGACTGGTTCGCAGGATTTGCCCTAACTGCAAGGAGATTTATAAACCCGATGAGCATCTGCTTAAGGCTCTTAATGGAACCTTAAAATCTAATCGTACTCCAAAGCTTTATCATGGCTGCGGCTGTGATGAGTGTACGCAGACCGGTATGAAAGGCAGAACTGGTATATATGAGCTGCTTAGAATAACTGAGCCGCTGCGTGAGCTGATTGCGCAAAGGCCGACCACGGAGCAGATAATTAAAGCCGCGCCGAAAGACCATGTCAGTATGCGGCATGATGGTGTTAATAAAGTTATGGATGGCGTTACGACTCCTGAAGAGGTGCTGAGAGTTACACAGGGAGTAACGGATGAAGAGTAAAGGGTAAGCTATTTTGGGACAGTTCATATACAAAGCTGTTGACCGGTCGGGTTCGCATATCAGCGGCACGGTAGATGCAGGCGACCGCAAAGCCGCTGTGACAATCCTCTCGCAAAAGGGCGAGTTTGTAACCGAGCTAAGTGAAAAGACGGCCGGTTTTGCCGAAAGCGGTATCGCTCAGGCGGGCTTGAAAGCCTTTAAACTGGCGAAAATCAGTTCGCAGAGAATAACCGGCAGAGAAATCCTGGCGATGACCAACCAGCTCAGCACCGCTTTAAAGGCGGGACTGCCGCTGCTTGGCGCATTGAAAATTATTCACGACCAGCAGAACAAACCCGCGATGAGAAATATGCTCAATGAGCTTGTCCAGTCCGTTAGCCAGGGGCAATCGCTTTCCGATGCGATGGAGGGCTGTAAGAACACAGGCTCATTTAAGTTCAGCCCTTTGTATATTTCGATGGTCAGAGTGGGCGAAACAGGCGGTATTCTCGAACAGACCACGGCGCAACTGGTTAATATACTAACCAGAGATGAAAAAATAAAAACGAACATGAAAAACGCCTCGGCATATCCCATCTTTGTTCTTTGTGTTGGGATAGCATCGGTAATTATAATAATTAACTGGGTACTGCCGAATATCCTCGCAACAATCAGCGGCGGCGTCGCGGTTCTGCCCTGGCCTACAAGATTCCTGCTGGCGATTAGCGACATGTTAAAAAGATATGGCCTGCTGTTTCTGATTATTGTTGGCGCGGCATCATATTATTTTATCACCTGGATAAGAGATGCCGGCAGAATGCAATGGGATACTTTTAAGCTGAAAGTACCGGTTCTCGGTTCGGTTCTGCAGACTATCGCGGTGGGCAGATTCGCCAGGACGCTCGGCTCACTAACGAAAGGCGGCGTACCGATACTCGAATCGCTCAGCATAGTCCGCAACACGCTCGGCAATGAACTACTCGGCAGCGAGATTGATAATGTCGCCGAAAAAGTAAAGACCGGCACACCGCTTGCCGAACCGCTGAATGCTTCGGGACAGTTTCCACCTTTACTCGTGCAGATTGTTTCAATAGGCGAGCAGACGGGAAAGCTCGATGAACTTCTGCTCAACGCCGCCGAAACATTCGATTCCGAGGCCGATGCGGCGATAAACAGGTTCATCGCGATTTTCCCAGCGTTTTTAATTTTGCTGCTCGGTGTAGTAATAGGTTTTATAATTATAGCCGTTCTGCTGCCCATTGTTAAAATGGGTCTTGGCTCAGGAGTGATTTAAATGACGCTTTTTATGAAAGGAGTTCGAATGAAACGGATAAGAAAAAATGGCAGGGCATTCACGCTTGTTGAAGTGCTTGTGGTGATTCTCATTATATCGATGATTGCGACTGTTCTTGCGCCGAGAATTTTCAAAGGACTCGGCAAGGCCAAGAGCGATATCGCAAAAGCCAAGATGACCAATATCGAAAGCGCCGTGGGCAGGTTTTATATCGACTGCGGAAGATACCCAACTGATGATGAAGGCCTCGAGGCACTGATTACGCCGCCTGCGGATTTACCGGAAGGCAAATGGAACGGGCCTTATCTCAAACGCAGTGAACTGCTTGACCCGTGGGGCAATCCTTACCAGTACATCGCACAGGGCGAAAAAAATCCTGGCAGTTTCGATTTGATAAGTTTTGGCGCCGACAGCAGGGAAAGCGGAGAAGGCGACAACGCGGATATATATAATGAGTAGGGCAAAGAAGAAATAAGAATATCTAACGAACTATGAATAGCGAACGGCAAATTAGAAAAGCTTTTACCCTTATTGAGATGCTTGTGGTGGTAACACTTATTGTACTGGTAATCAGCGCAAGCGGCGGAGTCTATCTCGGCACATATAAAAGGCTGCTTGTTAAAAAGTCGGCGATGGATTTTATGCGTGCCGCAAAATATGCCAGGACTCTCGCGGTAGAAAGGAAAACCACGTGCTATTTGAACCTGGATATTGAGAATTGCACAATTTCACTGAGTATGGAGAAATATGATGAAAGCATCGGCGATACAGTCGCTGTGCCTGTCAGAGACGCGTATTTCAAGCCAATAAAATTTGCCGGCGATGTGAAATTTGAGGGTGTTCAAATTAAATCCGAAAATATGGAAGATTTTTCTGCTGAAGATGAGCAGAGAGAGATAACATTTTCATCCTCCGGGAGCAGCCAGTCCGCGGTAATTCAGATTGGGGATACCAGAAATCATTATACCGTCAGCATCTCCGCCGCGACGGGTAAGTCAAGGCTTTATGATGCTGCCGCCGTTAATCTTCAAAGCGATACGATTGATTTGGATGAGGAATAAGGGTGTTGAAAAGAAAAGACAAAAAAGGCTTCACTCTTGTTGAGGCTGTTATAGCGAGCGTGATACTATGCGGCTCGGTTTTGGCCATAGGTGCGCTCAGCACACGCACACTTACCGCCACGAAACTTAACAGGCAATACGAAACGGCCTGCCGCCTCGCCGATAAGCAGCTCGCAATCATCGACTATATCGGCGTAGAAGATTTTATCGATATGCAGATGACCGAAGGTGATTTTGAGGAATATGAGCAGGGCTATCACTGGCAGGTTACAACAGAATCGCTCGCTCTCAACAATCTTTACGAGCTGAGTTTAATCGTGAGCTGGGTTAACAGCGGCAAAACTTACAGTATCGAAGTTGATACTCGATACAACGGAACGGGCAATTTGACACAAACAGAATCACAGGTGCAATGAAAGTTTTGGCAGAAAAATTTGTTCGCAGCAAGCCTCGCGGCTTTACATTAATCGAGATGATAATCGCCTCGGTCATAGGCTTATTCATTGCCGTCGTTATACTCGGTTCGTTAAAGGCTATTTCTGCCAGTGCCGAAAAGGTCGAACAAAATATCGATGTTGCCTCAGATGTAAGATTTGCCGCTAAAATGATAGCTGCCGACCTCGGCAATCTGTATCGCGACCGCAACCCGGCGTATGGCAAATTTGTCGGGATGGTTGGGGCATCGGAACTCGGCGGCTTAAGCAGCATGACTTTCTACGCTGTAAGTCACGTCAAAGCCCGTGCCGAGCAGCCGGAAAATGACGTCTATGAGGTTGAGTATCGGCTTTTGAATAATGAGAACAAAAAAATCCTCACAAGGCGAATCTGGCCTAATCCCGACAAAGTCAACGCCGATTCAGCGACTCACGGTGTCTTGACCACCATAGCTGACGATATCAACACATTCGATATAAGATATTTTGACGGCAAACAATGGGCGACAGAATGGCCTGAGGATTTCAACTCTATTCCGGAACTTGCCGAAGTAACCATTGCGGTGAGACTGCCGAACAGACGCGATATGGCGGTAGAATCCCTTCTCGTAAATTTTGTCCGGTGCAAAGGTAAAAATACCGGCGCTTTTGAAGAAGAAGAGCAGCAGTCCGAGTCCGAACAGGCCGCGTCAGAAAGTGAGCAGGGGGGAACCAGCAATGAAAATCGCTAAAAGCAGAAAAGCTCTTGTTTTGGTAACTGTCCTGTGGGTGGTAATAATCCTCACAGTGATAGTAGCCTCTGTATCGTGGAGCAGCAGGCTTGATACCAAAATCTGTATAGCGGCTGTCGATGGTTTAAGGCTCAAATGGGCATGCCGGGCTGGTATTGAAACCGCCGATGCCGTCCTGAATGATGATTTAAAGCAAAGCGACAGTCTTAAGGATTTGTGGAGTGAAAATGACATAGATTTCAACGATATAAAACTGGAAGGGTGTAAATTTGATGTGCGTGTTTTTGATGAAGCCTCGAAACTTCATATAAATACTGTTACGAAAGACCAGCTTTTGGCGCTTCCGGAGATGACTGAAGAAATTGCCGAGGCCATAATTGACTGGCGTGACGCCGATGATACCCCCTCACAGGCCGGCGTCGAAAGCGGTTATTACAGGAATCTGCGATATGGTTATACGATTCGTAACGGCCCATTCAGAACAATTCGGGAATTATTGCTGGTTAAAGATGTTACCAATGAGCTGTTTTACGGAAATAGAAACGTTCCGCTGATTAGACGCGATACCGCCGCCCGTCTCAACGATATAAGATACGGCACAATAAATAAAGGCTGGATTGAATATTTGACGTGCTATTCTTACGATAGGAACAGGGATGCGGATGGTCAAAGAAGAACAAATATTAATAGTGCCGATGAAAACGCTCTTCGTCGCTCGCTGAATATAAAAAAATCGCAGGCGAAATGGATTGTTCAAAATCGAGGCTCGAAAAAATATACGAGCATCTCCGATTTTGATAAATAACAATTCTCCGAAAAACGCGAATAAGGATTCGAAATCTGATTCCAATAACGCCGAGCCGCTGGACATCGAAACATTTTCCAATATCGCGGACAAAATTACCGTCAGCACTCAAAGCAGGGTTATAGGCAGGGTGAATGTCAATACAGCTTCCAAAGTTGTTTTGGCGGCACTGCTTGGCGGCGGGCAGGATGCCGAAAAATCCGCCGATGATATTATCACATACAGGGAGTCTTTGGCCTATGGTATGCAGAGCGTCGCGGAACTATTGAAAGTAAGCGGTATGAAGATTGATACTTTTAAGAAAATAGCAAAATATATAACGACGCGCTCAGATATTTTTACTGTCGTCGGTACTGCCGAAGCCGCGGGAGATGCGATGTCTCCGCCTGTATCGCAGACCGAAACTGTGATTGACAGGAGCGTTAAACCTTACAGGGTTCTTTATTGGTGCCAGGGAGCGAACAATTGAACAAAATCAGCGATTATAATTCAGATTCTCGAACGGTTGTCGCGATATCGCAGGATGACGCTAATCTCAGGGCTGCCGTGCTGCGAAAACAAAACGGCTCTATAGAGGTTGTTCTTACGCGAAGTGCTGATGCCTCGCAAGTGAGCTGGCCTTCCTTTGCCGCAGAGCTTATCGAACAGGCTGGCGGCGAGCATAATGTCTCCGTTGTCGCGGGCTTCAATTGTTCAGGCGTGGTCTTCTATCGCCTCGATATCCCCACCGTAAGCGATGGCGAGCTTGCGACAATCGTAAAAATGCAGGCTGAGGCGAAAATGCCGTTGTCTGCCGACCAGATTGAAATTGCATGGCGGGCGGATAAACCGTTAAATGGCTCTATCGCTGTTACTGTCGCCGCCGCCAGAAAAGACTCCCTGCGAAAATTTGTCGAAAATGTCCGCTGGTTTAATCCCGAAAAAATAGTCCTCGATTGCCAGGCGGTTGTGCAGGCGTGGAAAAAGTTTTTTATCCCTGACCAAACTCCGGGCAATGGAATAGTTGTCAGTATCGGACCACGAAATACACAGGCCTGCCTCGTTCGCGGCGGTAAACTTGCAAATCGAGCTATTCTTGATGTCGGTATGAACGATTTTTTAGATACCCGCGCCGATATCGCCGGCAGATTCGCGCTCGATATGAAAAATGCTCTGACAATGTTTGGTTTTGAACAACCCAACGAGATACCTGTCTATATGCTCTCAGACGGCGGCGATACGATTCAAAATGTTGCTGATGCTCTTTGTTCCGCGGGTGTCAATGCGGTCGTTCTTTCTCCTCAAACCAATAAGCTGACAACGCCGCTGACTCTTAACGCTGGAAATATATATGAATATCGTGTTCCAATTGCGATGGCTGCCATGATACTCGATGACGACGCTGCGGAATTTAATATTTTCAACTCCATCTATCAGCCTGCCGGAACAGAAAAAAAGAAAACCTGGATACAATCGCTCAAGGTTACCGCCGCCGCCGCCGCGTTAACGGCGGTCGCCTTAATGGCGGTTTTTTATACGCTCGATGTCGCTGCACTGAATTCAATGGAAAAACTTCTTAATACTCCCATCTCCGGAACGACTCCAGCTATGCTGATTGAGAAGCAGAGAATCATCAAAGCCGTTATCCCGCAGAGGCTCGAAATGCTCGAACTTCTCGGCGAAATAATCCCGCAGGGCAGTGAAGGAATTCTCCTGGATAATTTTGAATTCAGACCCGGTCGCCCGGTGATGATAAGCGGTCAGGCACAAAGCGACGAACAGTTGTATAAATTTCACAAAAATCTCCAGGCCCAGAAAAGCCTGGCGGAAGTCAACATACAAAGCGCAAAAAAAGACCCGAAAGAAGGTAAAATTAATTTTACGATAGCTTTTCATTATAAGGGCTTTACGAAGAAAAAAAATCAGCCGCTGATTTGATGAACGGGATAATTATGCTGGAAAAATTAGGTGAAAAAGATAAACGTGCGTTGAAGCTTGGGCTTATCCTCGCGGTTGTTATTCTCGCTGCCTCAGTTCTGCTGGGCTGGATTGACCGCTGGAAAGAGACAAGGAAATCACTTGCGCAGGTAAAGCAGGACTTAAAAGCTGTCGCCTCGGCTGACGCGGGACAGGATAATCTGCTCTTTGCGGTTCCGGTCTTCGAATTACCGCAAAACGAGGAAAAGCAGAAAAGTTTATTCAGAGACAAAATCAGCGAACAGTTAAAAAAAGCCGGAATCCAGTCCAACCCAATCCAGATTCTTCCTTCTTCGAATACAAAACGACTGGCCGGTTACAAATTAGTATCCCTTAAATGTACAGGCAAAGCCAGATTCGAACAGGTTCTTGATTTGCTTGCCGCGCTAAAGGAAAATCCCTATCTGGTTGGGATAGAAGAGTTCAGGATAAAATGCGACCCGAAGAAAAGGCAGGAATTCGACCTTAATTTGACCGTCTCAACATTAGTTAAATAGGCCGGGAATAATATGAAATATCAAATTTCAAATCTTAAATCTCAAATTAAAACTAAGGAAGAATTATTTTCCAAAGCGATGCTCTGGTTATCAATTTTTATGGCGTTTCTGATTGTAATCAAGATTGCCGTTTTTACAGTAAAATCGGTAATGGCAGGTCAATTGGTTAAAAAAGCCGTTGCGAAAAGCAGGCTTGACCCCAAGCAGATGGAAAAATATTTTGCCGGTCCTAAGAAGTTTGCCGACGAGCTTAAAAAGAAAAATCTTTTCATTCCGGCCGTACCTAAACAAAATCCCGTAAAGCAGGTTAACGGAATATTAGGCGACGAGGTCTTGATTGAAGGCAAAATGTACAAAGTCGGTGATAAGATTCAGGACGCTCAAATTGTGGCGATTGAGCCGACACAGGTCAGGGTTCTCTGGGACGGTAAGGAAAAGGCATTTATGCCTATTACCTCCAGCGGCGGTGCTTCGTCCGAACCAAATGCCAAGACACAGTCGCCAGGTGAAGAAAGACCCCGTTCCAGAAGCATGCCTCCGAGAATGGAAAAGCCCCCTGAAGCCGCCGTGCCAGCTCCCGCCGCTGATGACCCCCTGGCGTGGATGGGTGTCAAATTATCGCCCAAAGCAAGAGAAAAATTTCTGACGATGTGGAATCAAATGTCGGATGAACAAAAAGAGCAGGGCAGGCAGCAATGGAACAAGATGTCTGACGAAGATAAGCAAAAGGCTGTTGATGCTATGGAGCAGCAAATGAATTGATCGAAATAGTAAAAAAACTATGCAAAATTACCATATAAATAGCGGAAAAATCAGGAGGATAATAAAGTGAAACGGTTGAAACCAGTAATTCTTATAACCGCAGCTTTTGCGGTATTGGTATTTATTGTCTGGCGGGTTGCCATTTATACCCCTTTGCCGGGGCTTGACAAATCCAAAATGCCGGCAAAAGTTGAAAAATCCGCTGAGACCGTCAAGGCAGGAGACACAAATGAAGCGCGGCGCCGTGAAAGCAAAAGTGGATTGGGCGAACCAAACAGACCTCAGAGGATTGCCGATGTTAATAAGCCTGCCGACGCCAATAAGCCCGCTGACGCAAACAAACCTGCTGACGCAAATGCCGTTAAATCCGCTCAGCCGGTTGACCCTAATAAAGCGATGGAAGCGTTAAATCTTAAAGATGTTGAGATGAAGGATATTATTCAGAAACTCGCGGCATGGACAGGTAAGGTGATTATCCCCGATGATGAGGCTATGAAGCAGAAACTGACGATATACTCTTCTGAAAAGCTGCCAAGAAAAAAGGCGCTTTCCCTTATTTACAGCGCGTTGCGTACAAAGGGCTTTATCGCTGAACAAACCGATGACACGATTTATATAAAGCCCATAAAAAAAGCGATTCTCGGGTCGGTGCCTGTCGTCCCCGCAGATACTCCTCTGGCCGGCATCGAAAACAAAAGCCAGGTCGTGCAGAAATTCTTCAGGCTCAAAAATTACAGCTCCGCGCAGATGAGCAGCGTAATTCTGCCTATGATCGGGGATTATGGATATATAAACGCCGATGAAACCACTCGTACTTTGACGATTATTGACACCGTTGAGAATTTGATGCGCTTTGAGAAAATTATCGTACAGATGGATGTCCCCGAAGCCGAGCCGACCGTTACCGAAGTCTTTATCCTTCATAACGCCGACCCCTCCGAAACTGTCCAGATGCTGAGAATCCTTTTAGGCGAAGGTTCCAGCAGCGGCAGGTCATCACGTTCCCGTAGTGATAATCAGCCTCGAAGCGGCGGCGGCCCGGGCGGAAAAGAAGCCGCAGGGGCATCTTCAATTGTGGTTGGTTCTGCACAATCGCCTATCGTGCTTATCCCTGAAATGAAGCGCAAATGGATTATCGCCAAAGCCTCATCAGAGGACATTAAACAAATAAGAGAATGGATTGAAAAACTCGACCAGAAAGAACAGATAACCTCCGAATATGAAACAATTTCTGTTACATACGTTGATGCTACCGAGGTAGCCGGCCGTCTTAACGATGCCATGCAGAAAATGCCCGGTACGGAACTGAAAACCAGTATCCTTGTGCAGCCGCTCGCCCAGGCAAGACAGATTATGATTTTCGGCAGGGCGGAATTGCGCGATATGGTCAAAAAACTTATTCAGGAAATAGATGTCCCGAGCGGCCAGTTCGAAACAAAAGTTTTTATTTTGAAACATGCTGATCCAGACCAGGTTAAAAAGAATATAGATGACCTGTACGCCGATGAAAACGCCAATCTGCCATACTGGTATCGTAGGTCGAGGGATACAAGCTCTGCCAATACCGTCAAGGTTATATCTTTCCCCACAATGGGACAGTTAACAGTAATCGCTTCTGCTGAAAATATGCTGAAAATCGAGGGCCAAATTAAAGAATGGGACGTTCCTATTGATATCGAACAAGTCAAACCGAGAATAGTCGAACTGCGCAATTCCGACCCTGTCAAGATGGCTGAACTCCTGACGACGCTTTTCAGCGACAAATCAAGTAGCCGTTCATTTTTTGAAGATTACATGGATTTCTTTGGCGGCAGCGGCAGGCAGGATAAGAAAAAAATCGTAGGCCCTCTCTTTGGCCAACTGACATTTGAAGCCGTCCCCGGAACCAAGAAAATAATCGTTATAAGCAAGATTCCAGAGGCTTATGATGTAATTGTAAAACTCGTTGAAGACCTTGATAATCAGGAAATGGGCGAAGTTCCGAAAGTCGTAGTTCTTAATTATGCCGACCCCGAGGAACTCAGCGAACGTCTAAACGCTATGTTTAATGAGCCTGGTACTCGCGCCTCCATCCAGCGAGGCGCTCGCGGACTCTCACAGACCGGTATGGAAGAAAATGTTGACAATAGTACCTCGTCTTCCAATTCCGGGAATCCCAATAAAAATACAACTGCCGGTACTTCCTCGGGTGAATACACACCTCCATGGAACAACGCCCAGCGAAGAACCGATGAAATGCCTATCAGCAATATCATTGGAAGAATACGCTTTATTCCCGATCCGCGCAGCAAGGCTATTCTCGTTTTGTCTCCTCCTGAATATATGACTAACATTGAAGAAATGATTCACGAACTCGACCAGCCCGGTAAACAGGTGAGAATTAAAGCCGTTATTGTCCAGGTGGACCATAGTAACCTTACTTCTCTTGGACTGCAGCTCGCTTCGGACCCAACCTCGTTCGGCCAATTAGAGGAAAATGCTGTTACCGCTCTTACCAAACTTCGAGAAGCCGATACGCAGGGCCAGTTTACGCTCAACGCCAGTACCAATGTTTTCGCCCTGATTGACTTCCTTGTTAAAAAAACAAACGCCAAGATTCTTAATCAGCAGACTCTATGGACAAAAGACAACCAGGAGGCGAATTTCTTTAAGGGCCAAACTGTTGCCTTTATACAGAATAGACAGTCTTCATCGGAAGGCACCTCAATAAACCAGAGTTTTGAATACCGGAGAGTGGGTATGACGCTTCGCGCTCGCCCTAATATTACGCCGCAAAACTCTGTGGATATGAACATCGACCTGACAATATCGAAGTTAACCACTGACCTTGTAAACACGCAGCCGGTACAAACGTACATGAACACAACAACTACCGCGATTGTCGAAAACTCTCAGACTATTATGCTCGGCGGAATACTTTTCCAGGAGGACAGCCTTATCGAACGTAAAATTCCTCTGTTAGGTGACATTCCGCTGCTTGGCGGGGTTTTCCGTCACAATGAAACTGTCAAGAGCAACAACGAGTTGATTGTGTTTATTACCCCATCTGTGATAGGCGACCCGAATACCATGACCGAAGAAACAACCCAGGCAAAAGAAAAAATGGATGACCTCATTGAGCAGTTAAAGATAAGCGTAGATGCTAATGAATAGAATACGCTGTGAACAATAATGTACCGGTTTAGCTCGCCACCCGTATTTTGGTGGCCAAATCAGGGCTGATAATCGATACCCTTTATGCCCCTGAATGTCAGGTTGGGATTGGGAAAACCGTCACGGGCCTTATTTATTTGTGTAGCTTTCAGATAGCTTACCTGTCCGTCAACAAATAGATAATTCCTGCTGCCTAGCCAATTCCACCACCCGTTATCGCCCGTTGCCGGGATATGAGTGCTCAACCATTCTCCGATGATAATTTTCCCGCTTGGTTTGGCCACATCAGAAACTTTTTGCGGAATCGACTGTCGCGGATTGCTGTAAGTGTCGCTTGAGGCGTTCATCTGGTCAATCTGCTCAGGGCTGTGATAAAACGCCATCGAATAACTGTAACTTGTGGATTCGTATTTTTCCCTGCTTGTTCGGTCAAGCGGACAAAATAGAACTGACGGATTTTTATCGTTGAGTTTAGACATAAAATAGGGCTCCATAAACGACCGCCATCCGCACCCCATCCACAGCCAGTAAAATGGCAACGCCGAAATAGGGTCATTCGCGCAGGGAAACTTATCGTCGTTATCGCCGGTGTACATATTTATCGCCAGGCTGATCTGCTTGAGATTACTCGCGCATTTTAGCCTCGCCGCCATATTCTTTGCCTTTCCTAAGCACGGTATCAGTATAGAAAGCAGAAGGGCGATTATCGCTATCACAACAAGAAGTTCTATCAGTGTAAAACCTGCCTTGAGTTTTCCCGCCTTAAGCGCAGATGAGTCTGCCCCCTATAATGAAAATAGTATGATTGGTTCGCAAACCGATAAGCTCCCTATTCAACGGTAACACTCTTGGCCAGGTTTCTGGGCTTATCGACATCAAGCCCGCGAAGCACGGCGGCGTGATATGCCAGAAGCTGCACAGGTATAACCGTAAGCATAGGCTGGAAAAGTTCCGGCGCATCCGGAATGGTGACTAAATGGTCCGCATATTGCTTTATGTTCTCATCGCCTTCAGTAGCGACAACGATAATTTTGCCGCCCCGAGCCTTGACCTCACAGATATTTCCGATAATTTTATCGTATTGAGGACCCGCTGTTGCGATGAATACCGCCGGCATTTTATCCGCAATTAACGCTATCGGCCCGTGCTTCATCTCCGCTGCCGGTAGTCCTTCCGCGTGGATATAGCTTATTTCTTTTAGTTTCAGCGCACCTTCCAGTGCCACAGGGTAATTGAAACCTCTGCCCAGAAACAGCCAGTTATTTTTATTTATATTCGCAGCCGCTATCTGCTTAATATGTTCGGATTGCTTGAGTATTTGCGATATTTTTTCCGGTATCGCCGAAAGCTCTTTGAGGTATTTGGTTACGTCGTCGCTGCTGATGTGCTTCCTCCTGCCTAATTCGATTGCCATCATCGTTAGTGCCGCAACCTGTGCTGTAAAGGCTTTTGTGCTGGCTACGCCTATTTCAGGTCCGACGTGCAGATATATTCCCGCGTCTGTGGTTCTTGCTATTGTTGAGCCTACGACATTGACAATACCCAGTACTGTTGCGCCGCGTTCTTTCGCCTGCTCCACCGCCGCCAGTGTATCCGCTGTTTCGCCCGACTGGCTTATCGCTATTACTACTGTATCATCTTCAATAATTGGGTCACGATACCGAAATTCGCTCGCGTACTCAACATCTGTCGGAACACGTGCCAGTTTCTCGAACAGAAATTCGCCTACCAGGCCTGCGTGAAACGCCGTACCGCATGCCGTCAGGATAAGATGTTTGGTTCGTGTCATATCGCGAAGCTGAGCGGCTATGCCGCCAAGTTTGATTCTCCCATTATGAGCGTCTATTCTTCCGCCCATGCACATAGCCAGCGATTTCGGCTGCTCGAAAATCTCCTTGAGCATGTGATGCGGGAAACCGTCCATTTCTATCTGGTCCAGCGAAAACTCAATCTGTTTGAGGTCTTTCGTAACCGCCACGTTATCAATCGTCTTTGTATGGAAGCCGTCGGTACCGATGCTCACCATTTCATTGTCCGAAAGATAAATCGCGTTTCCGGTATGCTTGCACAATCGCCGCCGCGTCGGAAGCTAATATATATTCCTTATCCCCGACGCCTAAAATAAGCGGACTTCCCTTTTTTGCCCCTATCAGCAGTTCTGGGAAATCCGAACATATAATAGCCAGCCCGTACGTCCCGTGAACCTCGTGCAGCGCACGCTGAACCGCCCATTCAAATTTATTCTGCCCGTTGGTTTGCCTGTTTTGTTCTTTATCATCGCTCCTGGCGTAAAAATAGCCAATCAGGTTTGATATTACTTCCGTATCGGTATCGCTGACAAAACGCACGCCTTCATTTTTCAGCCATATTCTTAGCGTGTCATAGTTTTCGATAATGCCGTTATGCACGACCGCGATTTTATTTGTGTAATCCATGTGCGGATGTGCGTTAATCGTATTTGGCGCACCGTGCGTTGCCCATCGCGTATGAGCTATGCCGATAGTTTCGCTGCCGTCCGGCGCATCGAGTATCTTTTCCAGTTCGCTTATTCTGCCGCTGGTCTTTTTAACCTTGATTTCGCCTTTACCCATAAGCGCCACGCCAGCCGAGTCGTATCCCCTGTACTCAAGCCGTTTTAATCCTTCCACCAGTATCGGTTGCGCGACCTTTTTTCCAAGATAAGCTACTATTCCGCACATTTAAATTACCTCTGAATTACTGTTCTATTCGGTTGCAGTTGGAACAAATTAACATTATAATACCATACTATTGTAAAAGATTAATGCCAATCCGGCAAAGTAATTTTGTAATATTGTTTATCGGTCGTTTTTATTTGGCTATTTAGCGATTCGGTATCTTAATCGCAATTATGATAGTTGTTATTGATTATAACGTTGGAAATGTTAAGAGCGTATGTAACGCCTTTCAGCGTATAGGCTGTGAGGTTAAGCTTAGCAATAACCCTGTTGATATCGAAAAATCAGTGGGCCTGGTTTTGCCCGGTGTCGCTGCTTTCGGTTATGCCGTCAACGCCCTCGGCTCGCTCGCCGAATCCGTAAAAAAAGCCGCTAATAACGGTAAACCCTTATTGGGAATCTGTGTAGGCTTTCAGATGCTCTTTGACAGCAGCAGCGAATACGGCCCGCACAAAGGTCTCGGCCTTATCGTTGGTAACGTTGCCCCCATTCCCTCAGGCAGAACCATACCCCACATGGGCTGGAATCTAGGTAAAACTCCGCGACGATATGGCGATTTTCAACGGCCTGGGAAAACAAAAGCATTTTTATTTTGCCCATTCGTTTTATGCGGACGTAGCCGACCCGCAGGCGAAAATTGCCTATACCGATTATGGTTTTGATTTACCTGCCTCCATCCAGAAGGGCAATATTTACGGCACACAGTTTCACCCAGAAAAAAGCGGCCAGACAGGTTTTACCGTTCTCAATAATTTTGCGCAAATATGTAAAGATAAGAATGCCTGATGCTGACTAAAAGAATAATTCCGTGCCTCGATGTAAAAGACAACCGGGTTGTTAAAGGTATTAATTTTCTTAATCTCCGCGACGCCGGCGATCCAGTCGAACTCGGCTACAGGTACAGCGACACCGGTGCCGATGAACTTGTATTTCTCGACATCACCGCCACCATCCGCTCGCGCAAAACTATCGTGGAGCTTGTCCGGAAAGTTGCCGAAAATGTTTTCATTCCCTTTACGGTAGGGGGGGGCATATAGACCGTTGACCAGATTGATACGCTGTTGCGAAGCGGGGCTGAAAAAGTATCTGTCAATACCGCCGCTGTCGAAAATCCCAATCTGCTCACCGAATCCGCCCAGAGTTTTGGCAATCAGTGCGTCGTGCTCGCCATAGACGCCCGCAGCTCAAAAAAACAAAACAGGCCAATGGCAGGTCTGCGTCAAAGCAGGAACCGAACCTACCGATATTGACGTTGTCGAATGGGCGATTAAAGCGGAAAAACTCGGCGCAGGCGAAATCCTGCTTACATCGATGGACGCCGACGGAACCCTAGCAGGCTACGACAACGAACTAAATAAAGCGGTACGGATGCGGTCGATATTCCTGTAATCGCTTCCGGCGGGGCAGGCACACTCGAACACCTTTACGACGCCATAATAATCGGCGGCGTCGACGCCGTCCTTATGGCATCCATCACCCATTTCGGAAATTACACCATCACTCAAATAAAAGAATACCTCGCAAATCGCGGCATACCAGTAAATCTCTGACGCTATTAATTTGCCTGCGTCTGTTTGGCTGGGATAATTTTAAACACAATGATATTTTTATCCTGAAAAACGGGCTCTCCGAAAACCTTAACGTAATTGCCCGCCAAGAGACTAACTATACCACTATAGTCTTGATGGGGATAGGCGAAGTTATGCGGCATCCATTCGCCAGGCAGCAGATTTTTATGTAATATGATGTATTTCGCTTCGCTGCGTTTTATCGCCTCAATATTCTCCACATTGACCATATTTCTGAATCTGAATCGGCTCACATTGTTTACGATACTTAGCGACTCATCAACCCATATTATATAATTTCTGCGGGATAAATCTACTCTCGCAAAATATCCTATAAGTATCTCTTTCTTATGAAAGTGCTGGTAATAGTAGTACAGATTAAACTGATTAACATAAGACATCGGATATTCAATAATAGTTGTTGTCGGCTCTTTTGCGAGCTGCTGATAAAAGCTCGGCATATCCTTTTCTTGTACGGTAAAATATTGGTCTTCGATATCGGCGGTGTATGACTGCTGCCAATTCAGCGGTTCATAAGATTCTTGAAACGCCGAGTGATTTGTAAAATTATTAGGTGGCGAATAAATTCTAATCAGCGGCCCTGCGGTGAAAAGCATTACCAGAAACCCGGCTCCGGCAATATTCAGTACAAAAGTGCTATAACGAATTTTACCGACTAACTTTATTGTTTTGATATCTTCCAGTATGGTGTCCATTCCCAGTGCCGCCGCAACAAAGCTTAGCGGAAAAAGCAAAACAACATATCGTGATATCACTATAGGCGCATGAATTGAAGCCGGGTTTGATAAATATATTACACCAAAATATGAAATCGTTGTAACAATAAAAATCCAGCCGAGCAGCCGTGTTCTTTTTACAAGTACAGCTAAACCGAATATCAGCAGCCCGTAAAAAAAGACCGTCCATACCGGCTCGGCAGTTCCACTGAGCATACGGGCAAAACCAATTAGCGACTTAATAGTTACTCTGTCTTTTGCGATCACCATGGGAAAATCACTTGTTATTAGACCGGGTACAACAAGTACAGCTGGTAGTAGAATAACCACAGTCCCCACTATAATCATTGTCGTCGGGGACGGTTTTACATGCACTACCTTCTTTTTGCTGTCCTTAGATACTTCCATAAGCTTAAATAAAAAAGCGAAACCAAGCGGCACAAGTACGCCTATGACCGCAAAAAGGTGAAAATATATAGCCAATATACCGGTTACTGCATACAGAACAGCGTATTTTTTCTCTCCATTTGTTGCCCATAAATACAATGCCCAAATGGATACAAACCCCAAGAATGTAACCATACTGTAAGGCCTGGCAACACGACTGTAAAAAACCAAAAAGGGAGATATTGCAAGAAGGAACGTAAAAATAACAGTGGTGCGGCGGCTAAACACCTTTCTTATCAGCCAGGGAAAAATCACCATACTCAAAATACCGCATATAATGGACGGCAGCCGCAGCAGTATTTCACTCCACCCGGTTGTATTCAGCAGCACATAATTGTAAACATTTTGCGGAATACATGTTGCTCCCGGCATTGCAAAATGAATGAGCAGATAAAAAAGCGAATTACATCCCGCCGCATAATTCATTCCCTGCCATTCATCGTCTATTAGTATCTGGTCTGCCAGAAGGTAGATTCTTAAAAATATGCCGAACAGAATCACCACAGCCAGAATCAATATAAAATTCACCGAACCAGCAGCAGAATGTAGGGCGGGGTCTTTATCCCGCCAACTTCTCTTAGATTTATTTTCCTTTTTAATCAGTGTCATTTGGATAATCTTTGATTCGATTTATAATATAACTCATCTGGGTACTGCCGATAAAATAGCTTTAACGCATTATATAATTTAGAATTAGCATATCAGCATATCTGACACCATGCTTATTTTTATTTATTTTTGACCATATTTATCATAATCATTTATCGATTAAAAACCATATCATAAGTTTACCCCGGTGTTTCTAACTTGTCCAGCGGCAAATTTAGTCATAAGTGGTCTCTTTTGGTCTGTGATAATCGGTGTTCAACCCGTGAGATTAACCCAATATCTCACAGGTTAAATCTGTGGTTAAATAAATATTTTTACTTTGCGTTCTCTGCGACCTCCGCGGTTATTTTACTCGAAAATGAAAATTTCCATATTCGATTCCGATAAATCCGTTTCAAACAGGTAAATCAACTCCCACAGCCTTCGCATTTTTAAGTTCACCTCCTCGAAATTGGCCACGTCAGGCGAAAAATCATCGATATTCAATTTGACGTTGTAATTCTTCCCCATTTCGATAATCACCTTGAATCGTTTTACCGTCTTATCCGCTTTGCCTGAAATAAACTCCCTGATTTTCTCTTCACTCGTCCCTATCGCCATCGCCTTGAGGTTCGCTATGTCAATCGCTCCGTACAAATACCTTTTGCTCATCTAACTCTTTCTTTCAAAATAATAACAATAACTCAAAACAGACCTATTTCCTGAAAACCGTCAGGGCGGGCATTATAAAACAAGTTCCTGCCTTTTACAAGCCGCACTTGTTATTTGGCTGGACTAATTCCCCTCACCCTGTATAAATTATACAGGCGATTGTATTTTCGGAGATTTTCAAAACAAGCCCCCAAAATCGCGGCTTATTTAACGGAGCTTTTGGCCGCCACAATAAACGTAATCGCCAGCAGGCTTACTATCGCGCCCATAATCAGCACCGCCACTCCGTCACCGGTCGTCGCGGCCAGCAGCTTAAATGCGCCCACATAACAGCCACACACCCGTTAGAAGCAAAAGCACGTAAAACAGCAGCATCCAGCACCAGTGACACAGGCGTTTCAAGCGATATTCCAGACACTTCGCCTCGCCTTCAATCATTCCCGCCAGAAGTTTTCCCTCTGCCTTGAGCAGCGTGTACAATATGTCTCCCACACTTTTAATGAAATCCGTTATCGCACCCATTGGTTACCTCCGGTCGATTAACTTGGTGAACAATATCCCCGCAACAAAAGCCGCGAATACCGCCGTAAGCGGCCTTTCCTCTATTTTCTTTCTGCTTATTTCCATCGCTTGCTGGCTGTGTTCACGAACACAATCGTACGCGTCGCCAAGTTTCTCCTGTGCGTTGCCTTTGAGACTTCTAATCGCTCCTTCGAGCCGCACCTTTGTTTCCGCTAATTTCTCCTTTCCCTGCGAACTAAGAGTGCGCAACATCTCTTTAATGTCGCCCTCTAACTTCTGGAAATCCTCTTTAATTGCTGACATTTCTACAGCTTCCGCACCTTTTTCTTCGTTGGCCATAACAGCCCCCTTTCTAAAAATGTTTATTATTGGCGTCCTGCCCTTTTCTACACTCCTATTAATATACTACCACGTCACCTTGGCCAATGCAATAGCAGGGTAAAAATTTATTTTCATACCCATCATTAATAATTACGCCGCCCTGAAAACACCGGTTCTGTTTTTCAACCCTGTCTTCAAAAAAAATAAGGCTGCGTCATAGCATGACACAGCCTCATTTCGAAAAGGTATTAATAGGGCTTTCTTACATCAATATTCTTCTTCAGGGTCCCATCTCTGCATTGGCCGCCCTCTGCCGCCGCTGTATGGCTGCCTGTTCATATCCTCTTTCAGCGGCCCCATTCCCCGCCTTTGCGGAAAACCGTTATCCCGCCAGTTCATCGCGCCGCCGCCAAAACCGTATCCGTATCCATAGCCGCAGCCCATGCCGCGTCGCTGCATCCTCATCCGCGGCGGACACATTCTCGGCCCGTACATGCCATGTTGCCGTTCCATACCGCGTCTCTGCTGTCTTTCCATCCGCGGAAACTCACGCCGCATTCCAGGATCGCCCATACCGTCACCCCATCGACTCATTCCTTGCCCGTAACCATAAAATTCACGACCGCGCATCGGCATTTCTCCCTGAGGGGCTATTCGCCTGTTGCCGAATTCCTCACGTAAACGCTCCCTGCCCTCTCCCGCCATTCCGGGTCTTTCACGAAACTTTTCGACTCGCCCGCGTATTTCCTTTGTCCGCTGCTCCATCTTCGCAATCAAACCATTGACTTTTTCCTTATCATTGTCGTTGACCGCCTTTTTCAGTTCTTTCAGCCAGTTATCTAATCTCTCCATTGCGGGTAAACCAGCCTCATCCTTAGCCTCTTTTCGGCCTTCTTCACGCATCTGCTGTTCTTCCTTAAACTCCGGCGCCTGCCTTTTTTCCCTCTGCATCCGCTGTCTCTTTTGCGGCGGGTCATTCGCCTTTTCCTCAGCGAAAACACATACCCCTGCCGTCAGAGCAACTGCCGCAATTATAAGCATAATTTTCTTTAACATAATCTTTCCCTTTCAAAAACTTCTGTATCAAAATTTTCTTTCATAGGTAAAGACGAACCTTCGTTACAATTTTATTGCATTTTTTCAATAATTTTCGCGCCGCCTGGCGATTTTCGTTTATTATCAGGGCTATCGCCCCGGGAATCTGACCCAAAACGCCCTTCGAGGCTCTCTCTTTTTTATTCATATTTTACGCTCCTTTACTATTTTCACCCGCTAAGACGGATTCACCCCCCCATTTATTGCCGTTTAAAAATTTTTTATTTTATCCGAAAGCCCCGCGACCCCATGCCGCGCCGGCAAAAACATTACACTGCAAAAATCCGCTATCAATTAAAAAATGGTTGTTGCGAATGCGGGAAAATGGTAGTATTCGGCCAAAAATTAAGGATTAATTTTCGGGGAATAAAAAATGGCGGCGCCAAAAGATGTTTTGCAGCTTGTCGAGACTTTCGAGCGAAATATTGAGACTTACAGGAGCAACGGATATAACGAGACGCAGATTCGGCATGAGTTTATAGACCCGTTTTTTATGGCTTTGGGCTGGGATGTGAATAACACTCAGGGAAACGCGCCGGCGTATAAGGACGTTGTTCACGAGGATTCAATAAAGATAGGTTCAGCAACCAAGGCGCCGGATTATTGTTTTCGTATCGGCGGGACGAGGAAATTCTTTTTAGAGGCGAAAAAGCCTTCGGTAGATATAAAAGGCGATATCGAGCCTGCGTATCAATTGCGCAGGTACGCCTGGAGTGCGAAACTGCCTTTATCCATTCTGACCGATTTTGAGGAGTTCGCGGTTTACGATTGCACAAAACGGCCTGATACGGGCGATAAGGCGGCGGTCGGGCGGATAATGTATCTTACCTTTAAGGATTACGCGGAGCGGTGGGATGAGATAGCGGGGTTATTTAGTAAGGAAGCGGTACTTAAAGGCTCGTTCGATAAATTCGCGGTTGGAACAAAAGGCAAACGCGGCACATCGAGCGTTGACGCGGAATTTCTAAATGAAATTGAATCGTGGCGGGAGATGCTGGCAAAAAATATCGCCATCAGAAATGAGTCACTGAGCAATCGGCAGTTGAATTATTCGGTGCAGTTGACAATCGACAGGATTCTTTTTCTTCGGATGTGCGAGGACAGGGGGATAGAACAGTACGGGCAGCTTTTGGCCTTAATAAACGGCAGGGAGATTTATAAAAGGCTTTACCAGATTTTTCAGCGTGCGGATGAGAAATACAATTCGGGCTTATTTCATTTTACGCAGGAACGCCAGCGTCCTGAACCGCCTGACGATTTAACCCCTAACCTTAATATTGAGGATAAGCATCTTAGTGAGATTATCAAGTCACTTTATTATCCGTACAGCCCTTATGAATTTTCTGTTTTGCCAGCCGAGATTCTCGGCAACGTCTATGAACAGTTTTTAGGCAAGGTAATTCGACTCACCGCCTCTCATCAGGCAAAGGTTGAGGATAAGCCCGAGGTTAAAAAGGCAGGCGGAGTTTATTATACGCCGTCATATATCGTTGATTACATTGTGGCTAATACGGTGGGGAAACTGGTTGGGGGCAAGACACCGAAACAGATTGCGAAATTGCGGATACTCGACCCGGCCTGCGGCAGCGGCTCTTTCCTTATCGGGGCGTATCAGTATCTTTTGAATTATCACAGGGACTATTACGCAAAGGACGCATCGAAATATAATAAACAAATATATCAGGGTAAGGGCGGACAGTGGTATCTTACGATTTCCGAAAAGAAGAATATTCTCTTAAACAATATTTTCGGCGTGGATATTGATTCACAGGCGGTAGAGGTAACGAAGCTATCGCTTTTATTGAAAGTGCTGGAAAATGAGACACAGGAGACTATCGGGTCAACATTGAAATTATTTCACGAGCGTGCGCTGCCTGATTTGGCGGGAAATATCAAGTGCGGCAACTCGCTGATTGGGCCTGATTTTTACGAAAACCAGCAGCTTAACTTTTTTGACGAAGAGGAAAAATACAAGATAAATGCCTTCGACTGGAAGGCGGAATTCGCGGAGGTCTTCAAACAGGGCGGCTTCGATGTAGTCATCGGAAACCCACCTTGGGGAGCTGAGTTTACAAAACAAGAACGCGATTACCTTGTTAGCCATTTTCCTACAGTTCCGACTAAGACAAAAGATAGTTATTTATTTTTTATTTCTCATGCTATAGAAGTGCTTCGTAAATCAGGTTTTCTTGGTTATATCGTCCCTAATACTTGGCTATTGATAAATAATGCTAAGGAATATCGCCATAAATTACTATCCTTGAAGATTCATGAAGTAGTCGATCATGGAGATGGTGTCTTCAAGCAAGCTATTGTTGAGAGTTGTATAATTTTGTTGGAAAATATAAACGATACTGATGCTAATTGCCGAACGATACGTTTTCGCAAAGGGAAAAGAGTATTTGACCACATGGTTTCGAAATCTATTTGGCTTAATGACGACTACTGTCGCATCATTATAGATTTGGATTTAAAGACACAACAATTGCTAAAAAAAATTCGCAATTTAAGTCAAGATTTTCAACAGAATTGTTTTATAATATGGGGTATTAAACCGTACCAAGTTGGTTACGGAATTCCTCCTCAGACAAAAGAAATGCTTGAAAAGAGAGTATATCATTCCAAAACATGTGATGGGAACCAGTGGAAACCTCTTTTGGTCGGAAAAGATGTAAATCGTTATGAAATATATTTTCCCGGCGATCAATTTATCAAATATGGTAAATGGCTCATGTATCCTTCAAACGAAGATGTTATATTAAAGCCAAAAATTCTAATGCGTCAAACCAGCGATACTTTACGGGCATGCTATGATGACAAGATGTTTTATTGTCAGAATTCTGTCTTCATAATTTATTCATATGAAATCAACCTCAAATTCTTGCTTGGTCTTATAAATTCAAAGATGATGGGCTTTGTGTATAAACTCGGCAATCCCCAAACAGGGAAAATCTTTGCCGAAATAAAACCGAGCGTCATCAAACAACTTCCTATTCGCACAATTAATTTTTTAAAGAAGTCAGAAAAGACGGAACACGATAAGATAGTTTCACTTGTAGAGCAGATTTTGGAATTGCACAAGAAAATAAATGCGGCGAAAACGCCTGATGAAAAAGTGCGACTGGGGCGGCAGATAACGGCAACGGATGGGCAGATTGACGGGTTGGTTTATGAATTATACGGTTTAACGCAAGAGGAAATAAAAATCGTGGAAGGGGAAAAACAGCGTACAGCGTGGAGCGTATAAGGTTAAATCCCATCTAAAATTTCTTTGCTTCTTAGCATCTTTGCGAGAAACAAGATTTGTCGCTCGCTTCATTTTTTTGCTTTAAGCCAGTCCTGGATGTTTTTGGCGAGGATTTCGACGCTTTGTTTTTGCATTATATGTTCAATCAGGGCAGGGGGGATTTTGAGATTGACCATAGACTTATGTGCCCTTTCCCAAAGCTGTTTTTTCTTCGCGGGCTTGTCGGCTAAATAAAGTTCAGTAACCAGTTCGCTTAGCCTTTGGAGCATAATAACGTTGAGATTGCCGTAATAGTTGGCAATTATTTTATTCTGATAGTCGGAACGTTCTTGTTTAGCCATTTTCTGTTTCTCAAAAAAAATAATATACCCCTCCTTCACCTGCTGCGACGGGGGCAGCACGGCGAGTGGTCGGGGCCCTGTTAATGGTGTTTTTTACCTGATTAAACAAAATAAGTCAAGTTATCGATTATTAACAGGATTTTTGCTGGTATTATGCGGGGGAAAGGCTATAATTCACAAAAATTATCGTTTTAAGGCTGAGTTTTGCACAGTAACGGAATATGAATATGCAAAAGAAGCAGATAGCGGTTTTGGTCGCGGCAGGGATGATAGCCATACTGACGACTGCAGTTTCGCGGGCAGTCGATAGCGGGCTGGCAAGCGCCTTTAGCGGCCAGGACCTTCGTATGGGAGGACACAAACTGGTAAGCTACCAGATAAGTACCGGCGAGCATATATTTGTTTTTGATGACGGTTTTTCAATGTCGATAGGGGGTAATACATTTACCAGCGGTAAGGCGGTAGTCAGGCTGAACAGCATAACTTCTGAGCATCGCGGCAAGGTCAGCGTCGAATACAGAGCTGAGGCGTACATGCAGGGCGATGTATCGCTTAAGAAATCGGAAAACGCCTTGACCGCGGATTTGAGCCGGACTGTAACTGAAGATGGCAAAAGCGAGATTGTGCGGTTCAATGTAAGCGGTGAGGTTTTTGTTACCGCGGAGCAAAGACAGACCGCTGACCCGCGAGGTACGGAATTGTACGAAAAGGCGCTGGCGGTATCCATGACGGTTCCGGAAGGGCCTTTGTTTGTGGTTCAGCCTGGGGCGGAAGTTCCGCCTCTGCCGGGAGAGGAACCCGCTAAGACGGCGAAGAAAGTAAAAGAGAAAAAGCCCGGATTGTTCGCCAAGGCGGGGAAAAAAGCCGCTCCTGTTAAAAAGGCCGAAAAGGAAGTGAAGTTTTCATACCCGATAAATTTTGCGTCGATAGACGATAAGCCTTTGCGGATGGAGTCAGTCAGAGGCCCTGATGGTACTAATGTCGCGACGATTATGCAGAAATTTTATGTTTGGCAAAAGCAGGATGAGTCCGGCATGCTGCTGGAACTTAAAGGGGATAGCGCGGTTGTATTTTATGCCGGCGGGACGCCATCGGGTAAAGAGGCAGCGGGAACGGAAGATGTTCTATCGAAAAGCGGGATTAAGGCCGTTTATCTCGGCGGCAATGTTGTGATGACCGAAGGGCTGAGGACGATTCGCGCGGATGAGATTTATTATGATTTTGAGGAGAAGAAGGCGCTGGCGGTCAATGCGGAGATAAAAAATTTCGACCCGAAGCGAGGCGTTCCTATATATGTTCGGGCGGCGAAAATCCGGCAGGTGGCGGAAAACCAGTTCAAGGCGGAACAAATAACAATTACGACAAGTGAATTTCATAAGCCGCAGCTCTCGATGACGGCAGAGGACGCGACAATCACGGATACTACCACGGTTGACCAGGAGACGGGAAAATTTTCGGACAGCAGTTATGATGTTGAGATGCGTAAAGTTAAATTTAATGTCGGCGGGACAACGGTATTTTACTGGCCTAAGGTTAGAAGCAATCTTGAGCAGTCGGACGTTCCAATAAAGAGTGTGAGCGTAGGTAATAGCAACAGCTTCGGCACATCCGTTGAAACGCGGTGGTATTTGTCGCGGCTGCTTGGTCTGCAGGAGCCGGAGGGAACCAATAGCACATTAAACCTCGATTATTACAGTAAGCGCGGACCCGGGGCGGGAATTGATGTTGATTATAAGAGGGAGCGTAATTTCGGCAGAATGCTCGGATACATAATACAAGACAGCGGCGAGGACAGGCTCGGCAGAGATTACAGCAGGAAGAATCTTGAGCCGCCGAATGAGCTTCGCGGAATGTTCACGTGGGAAAACCGGACGTTCCTGCCGAATAACTGGCAGTTGACGACTGGATTAGCCTATATTTCAGACGAACATTTTATGGAGAGTTTTTTCCGTGATGAGTTTTTTACGAGCAATCGCCAGGAGACTTATGTTCACCTCAAGAGGATAGAGGACAACTGGGGTCTGTCGATTCTGGGTAAAGGCAGGATTAACGATTTCGCCGATGAGCTTGAGGAACTTCCGACTGTGGAATATCACCGTACCGGCCAGTCGCTTTTCGACGACAAATTCACGTTATACAGCGATACGCAGGTCAGCCGCATGAGGCAGCGCATAGGCGATGACCATACGACGCAAATTAACGAAGAGATGTATTCTTTTATGTCACACCGGACAGAGCTCGATATGCCTTTGAATCTTGAGCCTTTCAAGGTAGTTCCGTTCGTGGCGGGAAACTTCGGGTACGATGACCGCAGCGGTTTTACGAGAAGCCTTGTGGATGGCAGCAATACCGGCGAATTTGGGGACAAGGAATTGTGGTTCGGTGAGGGCGGAGTTCGTGTTTCTCCCCGGCCGCTATGGAAGGTTTATCCTGATGTCAAATCGCGACTGTGGGATTTGAACCAGTTAAGGCATATCATAGAGCCGGAAATGACGGTGGTGCATTTCGAAGAAAGTTCTTCACTGGAAAACCAGCATGATATGGTAAATGTCGGTCTTTCTCAGCGATTACAGACCAAGCGCGGCACGGGAGCAAATGAAAAGACGGTTGACTGGATGCGTTTGGATACGGATGTAACCTTCGTTGAGAACCCTGATGAGGCCGGGACTTCCGGCCCGGATGAATTTATCTGGAACAATCAGTTAGTTCCGCTGCGGGTTTTATCTGCGCCGTCGATATTCGGCGGTGACCTTGACTCGACTCGCAATCTGCCGCGGTTCGAGACATGGGGGCCTCGGCGGAATTATTTCGGCGCGGATTATGTATGGCGAATGACCGATGTGACGGCGTTGCTGAGCGATTTGAATTACGATATGCAAAGCGGAGTTGTACAGCAGTATAATATAGGCTTTTCACGCCTGGTCTGGCCTAACCTGAGTTATTATATCGGAAGCAGGTATTTGAGACGCGTTGAGGTGCTTGACCAGACAGGCTCCAACGCGGTAACATTCGCGATAACGTATGCAATAGACCCGCGATATACGGTTATTTTTGCGCAGCAGTATGACTTCGATTACGAGGCAAGCCTTCGCAGCCAGATAACGCTAATCAGACGGTATCACAGGGTATGTACAGGCTTTACATTTAATGCTGATAGTTCGTTGGACAGTCAGTCGATTATGCTGAGCATCTGGCCTCAGGGCGTCCCTGAATTGTGCTTGGTTCGAGAAGTTATTCCAGCTTTGGCGGCACATCTGGGTATTAGCAGAGGGGAAAGCTGTTGTTATGAATGGAAAAAATTTAGCGGTTTATGGCCGAAAATCCTTCGAGGAACTAAAGGAAATCAATCAATATGGAGCAGAATACTGGTCTGCCCGCGATTTGCACCTCTGCTGGGATATACCCAGTGGCGGAGTTTTGAAAATGCCATCAAAAAAGCGGCTGTTTCCTGTGAACAGTCAGGCAATAATCCGGACTATCACTTTGCGCGTGCGCAAACCGATAGTCGGCGGCAAGGGGGCGATTCAGGATGCGGCTGATTATCATCTGTCGCGTTTTGCCTGCTATCTGATTGCACAAAACGGAGACCCCCGCAAACCTGAGATTGCCGATGCGCAGAAATATTTTGCCGTCCAGACCCGCAGACAGGAAGTTTCTGAGATTTTAGCTGCTGATATGGAACGCCTTGAACTGCGAAAACAGACATCGGAGGAGTTCAGAGCATTGTCAGGTGCGGCACGCGATGCGGGGGTTCAAAATAAGATGTTCGGTGTTTTCCACGATGCAGGTTACAAGGGATTGTATGACGGCAGGGGAGTTGAAGGCATCAGAAAATTCAAGGGAATCGACAAACGGCAAAACCTAATGGACCGTATGAACACTACCGAATTGGCGGCTAATCAGTTTAGAATGACTCAGACAAGGGAAAAACTGCAAAAGGATAACATAAAAGGTCAGGAAAATGCTATCCGGACGCATAAGAAAGTTGGGCAGGAAGTGCGGGATGCCATTAAACGTATCGGCGGCACAATGCCGGAAAATATTCCTCCTGCAGAGCATATCAGAGATGTAAAAAAGAGAATCAAAACTGTTAAACCGCGTCTTCAACTGGAAGAAAAAAACGGCAAAGGTCTGACTGGCGGCAATACACCATAGCCACCCCACCAAAAGGCACCAAAGCTTGTCCCGGGTAAATCGAGGGAAGGCTCAAAAGAACTCAAAACCCACGACTCAAAACTAATATTATCCGCAGAGTAGCGCAGATTTACGCAGATTTTTAGACGGTATTAACCAGCCTTCCCTAAAGCTACGGCGGGCAGGATGAAAAAAGATTAAAATTTAGAGAACAGTTGCGGTGCTTTGTGCATCTATAATCATAGAAAAAATCCATAACAGCGGTTTTTAAGAGAATTTAAAGATTTTTGTGAAAACTTAAAAAAAATGAGAAAAATTCAAAAATGTTGCCACATTTTGCCTGTCTGATACGCCATATATTATGGCAAAAGCGGGTTATCGCTGCCGAAATTGTTTGTAATTGATGTTTTTGTATGGACTTATGGTCAAATTTGTGATACAATTAGGTCAAATATTTAAGGAAAGGAAAAATTTTTAAAATATCCTCACGGAAGTGGGGAAAGAAAAATTAAATTTTGATAGTCCACTGGACTTAAAGCGTTCTATCTATAAAACGCCACCTTTTGGAAAAAAGGAAAATACCAAAGAACGCAAGAGAACAGTGCCCCGAATGGGGCATTGCTTGCGTGTCTTTGGTACTCCTTGGCGGGAGTTAGATAGGCACAATATGGCAATGCCCTTCAATTCTTGCAACGTGTGGGGATTGGGGTTAAAGGAAACTTTTTTGAACGGAGGTGTAAAATGAGAAGTAAGAGAAAAATTTTAATGATTTTGGCAATTTTATTGTTTTATGGAGGGCTGGTGCAGGCAACAAATACTACTTTTAGTTCCAGCGGAACTATCGTAAATGGCAATGTTTATGATAAGGTTTATGTCCAAAATGATGGAACTGTTGTTAATATGACTGGCGGGCAAATAAGTAATCTATCTACTCATAATGTTAGCACATTTAATATGTCTGGCGGCCAAATTATATATAGTTGGCCGGGTATTCTTCTTTATGAGCTTAGCACTATGAATGTTTCCGGTGGCACAATAAATACTTTTGATTTTGTTGTATATGGTTCTGCCAATTTTTCTGGTGGAAATATAACTGCCAATCGTTTGAAGACATATCCAGCTTCTTTTGTAGCCCCTGCATCAGTTGTCAACATTAATGGTGGAATACTGAATTTTGATATGTTTGATATACACGGTACATTAAATATTTATCGTGGATTGCTAAATGTCGATAATTCCTCTATCGGTTATCTAAGTAACTCACTGGCTAACATTAATATTTATGGGAGTGAATTTAATTACAACCCTTCTACTCAAATATTAACTGGCCGTTTATTAGATAATAATTTCTTTACCATTAAAGGTATTGATACTTCTGAATATACCAGGTTTAATTTACTACCAGAGCCGTCAAGCATATTGCTTTTAGGTTTCGGTCTGTTGGCGTTACGAAAACAAAAATAATAACGAAGTTATAACTTAACTTCATCAATTTAGGGAGATTTAATCATGAAAACACGGATATTTTCTATGCTTTTTTTAGTCGGTTTATTCTCGCAAATCAGTTTTGCCCAATTGTGCTCTGTTTTAAAAGATGTTCGGTGCGGAGAGTATCATACTCTATGTGTCGATGATAGTAATAATCTCTGGGCATGCGGCGAGGGTGAATATGCAATGGGGCTGGTTACGTTGGCGCCGTTTCAACGCTTCAACGTGTTAAAGGCCCTGACGGCATCGGTTACTTTAAAAATGTTAAATCTTTTGATGCAGGATTCATGCATTCTTTGGTGGCAGATTCCAATGGTTATTGCTGGGCATTCGGTGATGATGGCTCAGGCCAGCTTGGTAATGGGCCAAATGAAGGAGGTTCAAGTGTACCTATCAAAGTTCATGGCTTAAATAACGACGCCAGCGGCCTGCAAAATATTGCAAAAGTCTCAGCCGCTTAAAAAAAATGTTATTATTGTTGTAAATGGCAAGGTTTTGTAAAAATATTTTCAAAAAATGAAAAAAATTGTGATTTTGTTGTCCCATTTTGGTCCGCTTATTTCGCCGCATTATATAGAAATGATAAAGTGTAATTGCCGGAAATGGTAAAATCTACGAAGAAATAGTCCATAATTGCCGTTTTTATATGGACTTAGGGAATTATTTGTGATATAATTATTTTTAGTGTGAAGAAGATGGAAAAAAATAACAAGAAAAGGCAGGTAATAATAAATTTTGAATTTTTTTAAGGACAAAAAAGTAAGAAACTAAAAATATAAATCTTGATAGTCCACTGGACTTAAAGAGTTCGCCTTGAAAACGCCACCTTTAAGTGATTAAAGGAAATACGAGCGAATATAAGCCAGTGTCCCTGAAAAGGGGCGCTGCTTATGGTTTCGCTCGTACCCTTGGCGGGGTTCAAGGCGGCCATTGGTTAGCGCCCTTCAATTCTTGCGTAGTGTGGGGATTGGGGTTAAAAGAAGAGTTTTTTTGAACGGAGGTCAAAAATGAGAGACAAAAGGAAAATTTTAATGATTGTGGCAATTTTGTTGTTTTATGGAGGGTTGGCGCAAGCAGTACCTGTAACTATCCAAATAAAAGCTACTGTAACTTCCGTCACCGATTCTAACAATTTGCTCGAGGGAAAGATTGTTGTAGGTAGTACTATCACCGGAAATTACACCTATAACACATCATCCATAGATACAAATCCGGGAACACAATTTGGCGAATATCTTTATTATTCTTTACCATATGGAGTTACTTTAACCAGTGAGGGGCTTATTTTTGAGACCGATAGCAGCAATGTTGATTTTGGTATAGGCATCACAAATAATAGTCAAGGCGACTGGTATGGTTTCACAAGTCGCAACAACTTGCCTCTTTTAAATTCTACCGAGATAGAGACTATTTCTTTTACATCTTGTGATTATGATGCTACCGCTATATCGAGTACAGCATTGCCGACAACCGCCCCAATTTTATCAGATTGGGATTACCGTACTCTATATATTAGTGGCGGTATTGGCGGAACACCGCCATGTTATGACAAATGGTTTACCATAAATGCGGAGGTCTTCTCTGCTGAATTAGTGCCGGAACCTACGAGTTTATTATTGTTCGGGTTTGGTCTGTTAGCGTTAAGAAAACAAAAATAATAACGAAGTTATAACTTAACTTCATCAATGTTAGGGAGATTTAATCATGAAGACACGGATATTTTCTATACTTTTTTTAGTCGTTTTATTCTCGCAAATCTGTTTTGCTCAATTATGCTCTGTTTTAAAAGATGTTCGTTGCGGCGAAACTCATACACTTGCTGTTGACGACAGCAATAATCTCTGGGCCTGCGGCAGCAGTGCAAATGCATATGCAATGGGGCTCGGTTACGTTGGCGCCGTTTCAACGCTTCAACGTGTTAAAGGTCCCAACGGCAACGATTACTTTAAAAATGTTAAATCTTTTGATGCAGGATTCATGCATTCTTTGGTGGCAGATTCCAATGGTTATTGCTGGGCATTCGGTGATGATGGCTCAGGCCAGCTTGGTAATGGGCCAAATGAAGGAGGTTCAAGTGTACCTATCAAAGTTTATGGCTTAAATAACGACGCCAGCGGCCTGCAAAATATTGCGAAAGTCTCAGCAGGAAGAAGCGGTCTGCACAGTCTGGCAGTAGATTCTTATGGCTACGTCTATGCGTGGGGCCTTAATAGTTTAGGCCAATGTGGAAATGGAAATTCTCAAATATCGACTATACCATCTCCAATTCTTGTTTTGAGTACCGGCGCAGACCCGAATTTTATGTATCTTGGCGATGAGGCGTTTATTGTCAATGTCAATGGGGGAATGTCCCATTCCCTTGCCTTAGTCAGATTCGAAGATGGTGGATTTATCTACGAATGGGGCGACAACGTATATAATTATCCGCACAAAGTCCGCGGTGAAAACGGTAACGGCTATTTAAAAAATATTATTGATATAGGCACATGCGACAGGTCGTATGCTGTAGATGCCAACGGTAACGTCTGGTCGTGGACAACCGGAAATTACCCCGAAAAAGTTCCAGGCGGCGATATGGGAACAACTTACCTTGAGCATATCAGGAAAGTTGCCGTAGGCTTCGGATTTTGTCTTGCCCTTGATTCCAACGATAACGTTTGGCAATGGTACACCAGCGGCCAGCCAGAAAAAGTCCTTTGCGGTCAAATGAACACCCAGTCGGGCTATCTTGAAGATATCGTAGCTCTCGATGGCGGATACAATGATTACAGGGTAGCTATTGACCGCTTTGGTCGGGGCTGGGCATGGGGGGCTGATGCCGAACAATATGCCGGTACAGGCGGCGTTGTTTCGCCTGACCCTATGCATCCTCCCATAGAAATGGCCTGCGCAGATGTTTCACCACCAATTTATCTGACAAAAACTTCAGAAATTCAGGGCGATGAGCCTAATTGCGCAAATCCCTTTACTGTTGATAACTATCTGATTTATGATATTAACTATGGCAACCCGATAACAAACCCTTCCGACCCCAACTATTTTGGCACGGTCTATGATGTCAATATCGTTGACCTATTACCCCTCGAAGTGGATTTCTACTCCGCAACCGGCGGCGGTGTTTACGATGCTAACACTCATACTGTAAAATGGACGATTGGCGAGCTTGAGCCAGGCGATGTCAACAGCCTGACCATTACAACCAAAGTCAATTACTACGCCCATCCCGGCGGACAGTTACAGAACTTTTCAGAAATGACTGCCGATAAATATTATTCCGATGCAAACGACAGCGTTTTGATTTGCAACTGGGGCGGCAGTACAATCTATGTCGATAAGGATGCCACCTCAGGCTATAACAACGGGACATCGTGGGAAGACGCATATCTTGACTTAAGGGACGCTTTTACCGAGGCTCACAGCAGCGGAAATGAGAAAAACACTATTTGGGTAGCCGCTGGCACATATAAGCCTGTTTATGATATGAACGACCCGTATTATTATAACCAATCTTTTGAGATGATTGATGGTATCAGTATTTATGGCCATTTTGATGGAAATGAGACCGCCCTTAATCAGCGGGATTTTAACGATGCCAATAACGAAACTATCCTTGAAGGTAAAATCGGGCAATACTATTATGATGGCGTGAGCGATGTTGTTAAAGCGACCGGCGTGGAAGATGTTGTTATTGACGGTTTTACAATAAAAGGCGCATATCAAGGAAACCCCAGCAGCGGTATTTATCTCGATGATGCCTCTGTTTCAGTTAAAAACTGCGGAATCGGGAATAATCATGCTTATGGCGTATGTGCGGTAAATTATTCTCATCTTACTGCCGACAACTGCACATTCACCGATTCAGGCAGTGGTATTTATTCCGATTCGTCCGAACTGGATGTAAACTATTGTACTTTTGACGGCGGCGACACTGCTGATTACGGTTTGAATATATACAATTCTTCCATCTCGAATATTGTAAACTCTGTTATCAGAAACCATACGGAGCAGGGAATATGCAATTCCGGCACGGAGTTAACTCTTGAGAATTGCGAAATATCGCAAAATGAGCATGACGGCCTGAACAGTTCAGGCGCATTAACTGTAAACCGCTGCGTTTTCGCATATAATGGTCTCTATGGAATCCTCTCCAGCGGCGGGCTTGCGGTAATAAAGAACAATCTCATTTATCACAACTTCTATGGTATTTTTGTGCAGGACTCCAATACGGGAAGTATAATCCGAAATAACACGATTGCGGACAACGACTACTGTGGAATATATTTCAGCGGGGAAACCACGCCTGCCGTTTCTAACTGTATCATCTGGGATAACAGCACAAATCTTTATGGCATAAGCGATGTCAATTATTGCCGTTTGGATTCCCTTTCCGGCATAAACGGTACAGGCAATAAAATCAACGACCCCTGTTTTGTTGACGATACTAATGATGATTATCACATTACTTACGATTCGAATTGCATCAATGCAGGCGACCCCTGTGGCAATTACAACGGCGAACTCGATATAGATAACCAAAGCAGGGTAATGGGTAAATCCGGCCAATGCGGCCGAAGAGTCGATATCGGCGCCGATGAAACATTTTTCCCGATTTGCTGGAATTGTATTACACAGTGTCACGGCGACACCACCGACTGTGATGGAGATGTTGACACTATTGACTGGCCAGAGTTCAGAGACGGTTTTGGCACAGACTATCCTCAGCAGGAATATTTAAATCATCCCTGCGGCGACTTGGACCATGATGGTACTGTAGGTACTATAGATTGGCCAGAATTCAGATATTGGTTTGGCAAGGAGAGCGTTCCTGGTGACTGTGGTTGCGGCGGCACATGGCCGCCAGACGAAAATAAAGGTATGTCTTCGGGCGGGTTTGATGAATCGTTTATTGAAGATGTTCTAAAATGGCTGGATGAAATCGCACCGAGCGAGAAACAGGAGACTACTTGGACAAAAGAGGAATATCTCAAGTTTAAGGAAAATATCGAAAATTGGCTTAAAGAGCTATAAACCTGAACTTTGGATAAGGATATAGAAAAACGGCCTGTCTGCCGAAGGAAATAATATTGTTGTCAACCTGAACTTTGGATAAGGATACAAGAAAAACGGCCAACCTGCCGATGGAAATAATAGTTTTGTAAATATTATTAACCAAGCAGGCAAGGAGGCCGTATGACAGCGGATTTTACCACATTATTTGTGAATGTCGATGATTGTTGGAAAGCTTTTGAAAAAATGTATGTAAAGCACCTCATAGAAGATGGAACACGTAAACGCAACAGGCAAGGCAACTTAAGTACCAGCGAGATCATGACTATTCTTATTGCCTTCCAAACCAGCGGCTATCGCACTTTCAAGGATTTCTATCACTACCTTCTTGCCCATCACCGCCATGATTTTCCCGATATGGTCAGCTACGACCGCTTTGTTTATCTGATACCAAGGGCAATAATCCCGCTGCTTGTATATTTGCAAACCGATGGCATGGATGAGCCCACGGGTATTTCTTTTATTGACAGCACCGCACTTAAAGTCTGTCATAATAAACGCATCAGCCGCAACCGTGTTTTCGACGGGCTTGCTCAAATAGGTAAAACAACGATGGGCTGGTTTTTTGGCTTTAAATTACATCTGATCATTAATGACCGCGGCGGTTTATTGGGCTGCCGCCTGACAGCAGGTAATGTCGATGATCGCAGCACGGTGGAGACAATGGCCGACGGCCTGTTCGGAAAGCTATTTGGCGACAAGGGTTACATCAGCCAGAGCCTGTTTGAAAAACTGTTGGCCAAGGGAATTAAGCTGGTAACCAATATGCGCGCAAATATGAAATGCCGTTTGATGGAGTTGGAGGATAAAATCCTGCTGCGAAAGCGTTCATTGATTGAAACGGTCAATGACACACTCAAAAATGTCTGTCAGATCGAACATTCACGCCACCGCAGCCCGATCAACTTTTTAGCACATTTGATAGCCGGTCTTGTAGCCTATACGAGACTGCCGAAAAAGCCTGCGCTCAAAATCGAAAACGTCAGCTACCAGCCCAGAGAATTTCTTTGCATCACAGCTTAAACAAAGTTCAGGTTATAAACAACTTCTGCATAATCCTCCTCGCAGAGGTAAGGGTGAGGTTTCGGCCTCACCCTGTTTTTTTAACAAGACTTTTTACAGTGTCAATAGGTGTTCATTCGTGGTTAATCCTGTTTTCAATATCAAAAACACCGTTTTTCCCGCTTATCGTCCGATATATCGAAGGTGAAACGCCGCATATCGAGTGTGAAATGCCAAATATCATACATGAAACGTCGCATATCAAGCATGAAAATTGAAATATCACACATGAAACGCTGTATTTCAAGTGTGAAAAACGAAATATCAAGTATGAAACGTTACGGAGCAAGTGTGAAAGGTCTCATATCATGCATGAAATATAACGGAGCAAATGTGAAAAACCGCTTTTCAAGTGTGAAATACGACGGAGCAAGCTTGAAAAACCATTTATCAAGCATAACATTAAGATAAGGCAGTGTAAATCGGTGCAAAACCGTGTCCATCTACGAAACCAGTGGCTAAAAAAATCGTCAGATTCGGGGGTAAATTTTAATTAACGAACGAGGGGAAATATGATATAGTAGCCTGCTTTAGCGGCAAGTTGTGTGCCGCATTTTTTGATATAAACAGAAAAGATAAAGACTTCTGCAAAATGAATGATTTTTAGCAGAGGTCGGAACGGATAAACAACGCAATGGCAGTGGAACTGATGGATTATTGCAGCATGAGTGTGAATTTTGGTTTTTTTAAGGCCAGAAGGCCTGTTTAGAGACAGAGTATCCCCGAGAGTTCTGTCTTAGCTCTTTGAAAAGTTAATCGTTCAACGTCAACTGAGACATCAGCCGGCCTTGCGTCGGTTTGGTATTTGTGCGAATGTTTTATGGCAACGCATTTTCCCGGGCTGTTTAAGCAATATAGCAGCGGCAACGCCGATAAGACTTGCCGTCAGATGAGCGATTGTCATCTGATTACGCACGGTTTTCAATGAATAGTGCGTAGTCTGTTCAGCTTCACGGTCTCCTAACCGAGCAAAGTATTGCTCGACTGATTCTCTTTGCTTGAAAGTTTCCTTAAATTCCCTTGAATCCCTTGGGACACGCGAACGTGCATCTTCAGTGATATCAATGTACTTGGTACAGCCGTAGCATTTGCCGGTATTGAAGGATGGAAGGTTTACCGGACAGGTGTTACTAAGTTTTTCAGCAGTCTTTTTGCTGACCTTTAAGGGGCAGCGAAACTTGATGCGTTCACGATTGCCCTCGGTCCATCTTCCGGTCGACCTCATTTCAAGACCAGCATCACAGATGGGACAGCCGTGAGGGCCAAAAGTCTTGTCATCTTTCTGATTTCTTGGGTTGATTGGGATATATGGGTTTCCCTTCATCTTTCCAACTATAAAGGTGTACAGGTCTCTGACATCGTAGGCCTTATCCGCAAGAAACAGAAAGCCTTTTCTGACCCTGTATCTGCGTTTGAGTTCTTTAAGCAGCTTGAAGGCAACCTGCTGGTCTGTGGTGTTGTTTGGCAGAGTTATTTCAACAAGCGATATTCCTTGTTTTGAGATTATGACATGTGTCCTGTATCCCCAGAAGAACAGCATGTTTTCCTTTTTGCCGTTGAGGACCTGACAAGAATAATAGCTCAATGTTGCAGCAGGATTTCGAGTGGGCGTCTTGGTTTTATCGGTGGTGTTTCGGGCGGGATTTTTGAGATTATTTTCTTTTGTGGCAGCCATAACAGGTTTGGAGTCAATGATCAAGGTATCAAGGCTGACTAATCCCTGTTCGATAAGCCGCTGATTTAGACGGTAATGAATTTCTTTGAGAACAGAGTTATCGGTATCTGCCAAGAAACGATAGAATTGGGATTCGTCCGGCATATTCCCGAGCGTAAAGCCGCACAGTTCCAGCAGAGGCGGATTGGCTTGAAGATATTCGATAAGCTCAGGGACAGATTTTATTTGCTGAAGATGTTTGACGATGAGTGCTCTCAGGATGGCATGTCGTGAGTGACCTGTTCTGCCGACACCGAAGTTTCTGTCGGGCAGAATGGAAATATCGAGAGCCTGAAAGAGATAGAAGTACTTTCGCAGCAGCGATGAATTTCTGACAAGCTCCTGGAGGTCATAAAATAGTGACGTTTGAACGTGGTACATAAAAAAATCTCCTTTATTTTGGTTGTAAGTCCTTTTACTGACAACGCTTACATAATATCCAAAATGGAGGAGATTGCAAGAAAAATAATGACATAAGTCGTTATTTAACAAATATTTATGAATTTTACAAAAGGCTTAGAAAAGATATAAAAAGGAGACTGGAATGGCGTTGGTTAATACGAAAAAGATGTTCAAAATGGCATATAAGAACCACTTTGCGGTTGGTGCGTTCAATGTGAACAACATGGAAATAACCCAGGGCATAATGAGCGCGATAGCGTCGGAGAAGTCACCGCTTATTCTTCAGATATCAAAGGGTGCGAGGTCTTACGCGAGCATGAGTTATCTTAAAGCGATTATAGATGTCGCGGTTAAGGAAAATCCGGACATTCCGATTTGTATGCATCTCGACCATGGCGATACGTTCGAACTGTGCAAACAGTGTGTTGACGATGGTTTTACATCGGTGATGATAGACGCGTCTCATAAGCCTTTTGAGGAGAATATAGCGATTACAAAGAAGGTAGTTGAGTATGCCCATAAGTATGATGTTATGGTGGAAGCGGAACTGGGGCAGCTCGGCGGCATAGAGGAAGACGTTATCGGCGTAAGCCATGATGATGTATTAAAGCACGTTACAGACCCTGAGCAGGCGGTGGAGTTTGTGGAGAAATCTGGTTGCGATTCGCTCGCCGTGGCCTGCGGAACCAGTCATGGGGCGTATAAGTTTAAAAGTGAACCCAAGCTGGCGATGGACGTAATTGATAAAATAATGAAAAAGCTGCCGGGATTCCCTCTGGTAATGCATGGTTCGAGCAGCGTTTTGAAGGAATTTAAGGACCTTATCAATAAATATGGCGGGAAGATGCCTGACGCGATGGGTGTGCCGGAATCAGCGATTACTGAGGCGGCAAAGAAGGCGATTTGCAAGGTCAATATTGATACCGATTTGCGGATGGCGCTGACGGCAAAAATCAGGCAGGTTTTCTGGGAAAATCCGACGGAGTTCGACCCGCGTAAATATCTTGGTCCTGCCAGGGACGCGATAGAAAAGATGGTCAAGCATAAACTTCACGTATTAGGCTGCGCAGGCAAGGCTGGTGAGTGTCTGTAAGCAGAACAGCGAAGTTTTCCGTCCCATACGAGCAGTATAGATGAAAGGGCAGGCCTTTGAGGTTTTGCCGTGCGGTTTTATTTTTTATTCTGAAAGTTTTATAGAACTATGATTTTTGAGCGTATGAACAGGACAAAAGCAATTCTGACAGGTTTACTTCTGATTTGTTTGTTATATGTTCCATCGTGTGTAATTGCCGAGCCCTCGCCTGTCCGACGAAGTGAATCCGTTGGTGATCCCAACAAGACATCTGTGAGTCGCAGCCGGGTGACTGAGCAAATTTGCACGGATATATTAAAAGGTGATTTTACTGGTGCGCAAAAGCTTCTCATTGAGGTTAATGAGCCGGGTAATCCGTCTATCGAGGAACTTGGCAAAGTTGTCGGGGGTTACGAAACCATAGAGCAGCGGCGGCAGGCGGCCAAAAAAGCGGCTTATGAGGAGCAATTTGCTGAACTGGCTAAAATTGAAAAGCAAAAGAAAGAACACGATGATGTGAATACTCACGGTGATGTAAACGATGTTAATGATGTTAATGACCTCGTCAAGGTGCTTTCTGTTATCTCCAAAGCAAGTGAATTTGCCGACGAAGGACAGAAAAAAGAACTTCTTGAGGATGCTTTTGTAAAACAGACTTTTCAGAGGGCGATAGATAAGGCAAGCTCATTTGAGGCTAAGGGTAAATGGATTGACGCATATTTGATGTGTTACAGCTGGCTGTCGGCGATAGATAAGGACAATAAATCTTATTCAGATTATGCTGAACGGCTTGTCGATAAGGCCGAGATTGTCGCATCGTTTGAGGACAGCCCGTGTGAGACAAGCAAAGAGCGTTATACCGGTATAAGAGGTGATATGTTTATAAGGGCAATTAATGTCCTTAATTTCAGCTATGTCGGGATAGTGGATTACGCGGCGATGGCGGATAAATCGCTCGAACGATGTAAGCTGCTTGGCGAAGTGATGACGATAGACGCGTCACTTGTCCGTAAGGCTGGATACGAAATACAAAGCGATAAAAACGGCCAGTGGCTATCGGGTCTGGATGTAATACGTGAAGAAGTGAGGCAATCGCTTACTGGTATAAGCAAGGATAAATTCATCAGCGTTTTTGAGAAGACACTTAAGCTTAATACCTCAACGATGATGCTGCCTGAGAAGGTTCTTATAGCGCAGTTTTCAGAAGCGGCATTATCCTCGCTTGACCCTTATACGGTAATGGTTTGGCCGAGGCAGGTTCAGGATTTTGATAAAATGATGACCAATGAATTTACCGGCATCGGGATAGAGATTAATAAAGACAAAGGCCAGCTTACAGTGGCGAGTCTTTTGCCTGATACGCCCGCTTATAACTCCAGTCTTGATGCGAGTGATATTATAGAAAAGGTTGACGGTATTCCGACAAAGGATATGAGCCTGAACTGCGCGGTGAAAAATATAACCGGACCTGCCGGCACGAAGGTAAAATTAACCATAAGGCATCACGGCGAAGACAAGAGCAGGGACATTACTTTAACCAGGGCGAAGATAACGGTTCAGACTATCCGGGGATGGCAAAGAACACAGGCGGGCAAATGGCTTTATATGGTTGACCCGAACGAGAAGATTGGGTATGTCCGCATTACCAGTTTTTCAGAAAAAACCGCGTCCGATTTTGAAGACGCTCTTAAGCAGCTTGAGACCGAAGGTATGAAAGGACTGATATTGGATTTGCGGTTTGATTCGGGCGGTTTTTTGAATACCGCAATTGAAATTGTCGATAAATTTATTGATAAGGGATTGATAGTAAGCACAAGGCCCCGGCCGGTACTTGGAATGCCCACATACGCATACGCGACCAGGGAAGGAACGGCCAGAGATTATCCTCTTGTGATACTTATAAATTCGTATTCAGCAAGCGCTTCTGAAATTGTAGCCGGCGCTTTGCAGGACCCGGAACATAAACGCGCTGTTTTGGTGGGCGAGCGAACTTACGGTAAAGGCAGCGTTCAGACGATAACAAATTATCCCCAGGACGGGGCGAAACTGAAATATACAATGGCATATTATCATCTGCCATCAGGCCAAAAAGTTGAAAGTCAGGACGCGATGAAGAAACTGGGCAGGAGCGACTGGGGAGTAGGGCCTGATGTTGAGGTGAAGCTGAGAAGCGATGAGCTGAAGAAGATGCTCGAAGTTCAGAAAGACAACGACGTGCTGTTTAGGGTCGGTCATAATAACGGAAGCGACGCAGCGGAAAGCAGGAAACATACTATTAAAGAGACGCTTGGGGCTGACCCTCAGTTGGCGATAGCAATTCTGGTCGCCAAGACCAAGATTCTTCCGATATGTTCAAATTGATTTTTATTGTTCGTGGTTTTCGGGAAAATAGAAGCTTAGCAAGGTTGATTTGAGATTGGCTAAAAGGAGTGTATAGTTGGCAAGTACGGAAGATATAAACAGGCTGGAACAGCAAAGGCAGGAAAAACTTGGCCGCATTAAGGAATTGAATATAGACCCTTATGGCGGGAGGTATGAGGGGACGGAATCGGCGGCGAGTGTCAAAGCAAGATATAAGGATGATGACCCAAATCAGCAGGCCAAATGCGCCGGCAGGATTGTTCTGCTGCGTGACATGGGCAAGCTGATTTTTATGACGCTTCGCGACTGGAGCGGGACAATTCAGATAGGATTGAGCCAGAAGCTTATGGCAGAACAATGGCCTCTTGTGAAACTTTTTGAAGCTGGGGATATAATCGGGGCTGAAGGTCAGCTTGGCAAGACCAAAACAGGTGAAATAACCATCTGGACGACCGGTGTAATGCTTCTGAGCAAGTCGCTTAAGCAGCCGCCGGAAAAGTGGCACGGTTTGGCGGATGTTGATTTGCGTTACCGGCAGAGGTATGTGGATTTGTGGGTAAATCCCGATGTGATGGAGCTTTTCAAAAAGCGAAGCGCAATAATCTCTACGATACGCGAGTTTTTGCGTGGTAAGGGATTTCTTGAAGTTGAGACGCCGATGATGCAAACGGTAGCGGGTGGGGCGGCGGCGAGGCCTTTTATAACGCACCATAATACGCTGGATATGGATTTGTATCTGCGAATCGCGCCGGAATTGTTTTTGAAAAGGCTGCTGGTGGGCGGGATGGAAAAGGTGTTCGAGATAAATCGTAATTTTCGCAATGAGGGCCTGAGCAGAAGGCATAATCCTGAATTTACGATGATGGAACTTTATCAGGCTTACGGTGATTATAATGTGATGATGGAGCTTGCGGAAGGGATAATCTGCGAGGCTGTTTCTAAACACTGTGCAGGGGACAAGCTTGAGTTTGACGGGATGACGATAGATTTCAGCAAACCATGGCAGCGGAGAAAATATGCGGATTTACTGAAAGAATACGGCGGCTGTGATATTGAGGATATAGCGGCTGTTCGTGAAAAAGCGAGGCGGCTCGGTCTCGATGAGGCAAAAATGGACGACGTGGTGGTTGTCAATGAGGTGTTCGAGGCGACAGTTGAGGAGCATCTTATCAATCCTACGTTCGTGATTGATTATCCGGCGGCTTTGTGTCCTTTGACAAAGCGGAGCAAGAGCAATCCAAAATATGCCGAGCGCTTCGAGTTATTCATCGCAAAGATGGAACTGGCTAACGCATATACAGAATTGAATGACCCGATGGTTCAGGAAGAGAATTTCAGGATACAGCTTAAGGGGCAGGAAGAGACAATGGCGACGATGGATGAGGATTTTATAACAGCGTTGAAGTACGGGATGCCTCCCGCAGGCGGGCTTGGAATCGGGATTGACAGATTAGTGATGGTGCTATCTGGAGCGACGAGCATTCGTGATGTGGTGCTGTTTCCATTGCTAAAACCAGAGAAGAAAAATTAACCACAAATGAACACGAATAAACACAAAGAACAATAAAAAATATTTGTGTTAATTTGTGTTTATTCATGGTTAAAAATGTTTTTGGATTGCTATATGCTGAAAATATTTTTGTGGCTGAGATACCTTCGCAAAAAGAAAATTGTATTTCTGAGCATCATCGCGGTGGGGCTTTCGGTGGCTTTGCTGATAGTTGTCTCGAGCCTGTTCAACGGTTTTATCAACGCATTCGAACGAAGCGCGGTCGATACGCTTGGGGATGTTGTTATTGCCCCGCCTAAGAATTTTTCAAAATATCCGGAGCTTATAGAGCAGTTAAAAAAGATTAAACAGGTGGAGGCGGCTACGCCTGCACTGTCGGCGCCGGGGCTTTTGCACATTGGAACCGGGAACGTTGTCGCAGTGGAGGTGTGGGGAATAGACGCGGCGTCGAGGGCAACAGTTAGCGGTTTTGACCGGTTCCTTCTCAGGCAAAAGGGCTTTAAAGAGGATGCTTCATTCGCTGTTGCGGGTTCACCGGACAAGATTGGCGGCTTTTTGGGGATAGGGCTTATAAGTGAGCCGAATGAGATTACTGATGAATATGATTTTGATAAGGCTAAGGAGATAATAGGCCAGCAGGTGGTACTTACTACCGGGGCTGTAACAGAGGTAAAAGGCGACAGCGAGAAACCACAATTCAGGAGAAGGACAGCAGCTTTTACTGTAGCAGATGTTGTTTTCAGCGGATTGTATGAAGCAGATAAAACGTTTATTTATCTTCCGATAAAGGAATTGCAGAAGATAATATATCCTGATCAGAAAGGTTCAATTGCGCAGCAGATTCAAATTAAGCTTGCCGATGGTGCGAATACGGATACAGTGCTTGCGCAGATAAGAGGCGCGTGGCAGGTGTTCGCAGAGCGTGAGTTGGGATGGGATTCAGGTATGATAAGCCTTACGAGTATTGAGACTGCAAAAGAGATGCAAAGCCGGTATATTGCGGAATTTAGAAAACAGATGGACCTTCTGCTGGTTATATTCGGAGTTATAAGCTGCGGCGTGGCGTTATTGATATTCTGCATATTCTATATGATTGTGATAACCAAGCAAAAGGATATTGCCGTGATAAAGAGCTGCGGAGCGACAAGCGGTTCGGTTATGTTGATATTTATCGGGTTCGGCATGTGCGTCGGAATAATCGGCGCAGCGTTGGGAACGGGGATAGGATATATCATAACAAGAAATATTAATCTCGTTGACAGAAGTATAAGTATAATTTTCGGGCTGAAATTATGGAAGAGCAGTGTTTATATGTTCAGCAGAATACCGAACGAGGTGGATTGGCATTCAGCGATGACGATAGTGCTATTCGCGGTTGCGGCGGCAATGCTTGGTGCACTGGTGCCTGCGATTGTGGCTGTGAGAGTGAAGCCTGTTAAAATTCTGAGGTATGAATAGGTTAATGAATGTATAAGGTTATTCTGGCATTGCGGTATTTGTTCGGGCGGCGCATCAGTTATCTGGCGCTTACAGCGGTGGCCGTATGCGTTTTTATAGTTGTTGTGGTTATGACGGTGATGACCGGCTTAGTAAGCGACTTCAAAAACAAGAATCATAATTTCGTCGGGGATTGTATCATCAGCACGGATTCGCTGGTTGGTTTTGCATATTATCAGGATTTTTTGGATAAACTCAAATTACAGAATGATTTGGCGGAAGGGGCATCGGCTGTTATCAGGAGTTATGCGCTGGTTAGTCCGAGCAGCGGAGAGCAAAATATTGGATTTGAGACAATGGGTATTGACCCCGCCACATACAGCAATGTTACTGGTTTTAGCCAAATGCTGTATTATAACAGAGATAAACCTTTGGATGCTTTTAAACCTGATTATGGCCCGAATCTGCCAGGATGTGTAGTCGGTATCGACAGAATATTAGAGAGGAATCCCGATGGAAGCTATCCGTATGAAGCGTATCCTGTCAGGAGGGAGCTTCGCATAAGCATTTTCCCACTGACCGTAAAAGGCGCTCTTGCCAAAGCAGGCGGCGGAGAGGTGAATACAAAAACATTTTATTACAGCGACATGGTGCAGACAGGTTTGGCACGCACGGACAATTCACTGATTTATTTGCCCTTCGATGATGCCCAGAAACTTTGCGGGATGGATTTGCCCGTGAAAAGGGCAAGCGCGATTCAGATAAAATTCAAGCCTGGCGTGAAACTTGATGACGGGTGCAGCAAAGTGAAATCGCTGTGGGTTCAGTTTGTGAAGGAAAAAACCGGCGAAAATTATGCAGATTTGTTTGGTACGGTAGCTGTGCAAAGCTGGAAGGAGTATAGGCGGGCATTTATCGCGCCTATGGAAAAGGAACAAATAATGCTGTCAGTTATGTTTCTGCTTGTGGGGCTGACAACGGTTTTTATTGTGTTCGTGGTTTTTTATATGGTTATCAGTCACAAGAGCAAGGACATCGGCATACTGAAAAGCGTCGGGGCATCCAGCGGTAATATTGTGCAGTTGTTCCTGGGGTATGCTTTTATGCTTGGTGTTTTCGGTTCGGCGGCTGGGTCTGTCTGCGGGTGGCAGTTCCTTGTGCATATCAATGAGATAGAGGACTGGCTGTTCAGGCATTTCGGATTTCAGTTGTGGAACAGGACTATTTATGCTATAGGAAGTATTCCAAATACGCTGGATTTGAAAGTTTTGGGAGTAATAATAATTTCGGCGATAGCTGCGTGCCTGCTGGGAGCGTTTATTCCGAGCTGGCAGGCGGCAAGGATGAAGCCGGTAGAGACATTGCAGGTGAGCCAGTTGTGAGCAACAATGAATTCATAATGAGGGCTGAAGGGCTTTATAAAAGCTATCGGCTGGGAGCGGCAGAGGTTAAAGTACTCAAAGGGGTGAATCTTGCAATAAAACAAAGTGAATTCATCGCGATAGTTGGGGCGTCCGGCAGCGGGAAGAGCGACTTTGCTGCATATTCTTGGGGCATTGGACAGGCCGGATAAAGGTACGGTAAAATTTAACGGCGGGGATTTAAGCCGATACGGCAGCAGAGAATTAAACAAGTTTCGTAATAAAAAAGTGGGATTTGTTTTTCAGTTCTACCATCTTCTGGACGAATTAAGCGTGCTGGAAAATGTTTATCTTCCTGCGATGGCGTCCAATAGTACGATAGGCTGGTTTGCAGGTCGAAAAACCGCGAAGAAACGTGCGGCAGAGTTGATTGAGCGGCTTGGATTGAGCGAAAGAGCGGAGCATAAGCCGTATCAGTTGTCGGGCGGCGAGCGACAAAGAGCGGCTATTGGCAGGGCGTTGATGAATGAGCCGGAGGTACTTTTGGCTGATGAACCGACAGGAAATCTTGATTCTGCCACAGGAAATGGTATTCTAAATATATTTGAAGAACTGAATCGTGCGGGCCAGACGATTGTTATGGTTACCCATGATGAAAGAATAGCTAAGAAAGCTGGGCGTATAATAGCACTGAAAGATGGTAAGATAGAAAGTTGATAATGAAGAAAGATGAAAAAGGAAAACAAGCGATGGGATTGAAGATATGGCTTGGCAAAGGGCTGGTTGATGAGGCTGACGCGAAAATATCGGTTTTTGACCACGGGCTGCTTTACGGGGACGGCGTTTTCGAGGGGATACGCGTTTATGACGGGAACATATTTGAGCTTGATGCTCATATTAAGCGTCTTTACGAATCTGCGAAAGTCATTCGTATTGAGATACCGATGAGCAAGAAAGAATTGATTGAGGCGACCGAGGGGACAGTCAAAGCAAACGAGGTTGTTGACGGATATATTCGTCTGGTGATTACGCGTGGTATCGGTGCGCTTGGATTAAATCCTTTTACGTGTGAAACCTCACAAGTGTTTATCATAGCGGACAATGTCCAACTTTATCCTGAGGAGCTTTATGAAAAAGGTATGAAGATAATAAGCGCGACGACGGTTCGCAATCATCCGCTGTCGATTCCGCCGCAAGTTAAGAGTTTGAATTATCTTAATAATATTTTAGCCAAGATTGAGGCTTTGGATAACAATGTGCCTGAAGCGGTTATGTATAATCACGAGGGATTTGTCGCGGAGGCGACGGGGGATAACGTGTTCATTGTGAAAGATGGCACGGTTTATACGCCGCCCATTGAGGCCGGCGCGTTGGAGGGGATAACTCGCGGTGTTGTGATGAGATTAGCCCAAAAGGAGAAACTGCCGGTAGTGGAAAAAAATCTGACAAGGTTTGATTTATATGTGTGTGACGAGTTTTTCCTTACGGGAACGGCGGCAGAGGTGATTGGTGTAGTGGAAATCGACGGCAGGAGCATAGGTGAAGGCAGGCCGGGGGATGTTACCAAACTGCTGAGAAAAAGATTTTTTGAGTATGCCAGAAGAAAGGAAAAATAGTTTTATTCTCTGCGAAACACTATATTGTGAGCAGGGGGGGCGTTCAAAATTTAAAGCTTTCTTTGGGGCATTATGCAATCATTAACAACTGATTATTTATCTGGTATTTTTAAGCCAATCGAGAACGAATTGGGGCAGGTAAAGGAGCTTATGCTGTCCTGCATAGTAAGTGACGCTTCCGAGGAAATAGTCAAGATGATGGATTCGGTATGCGGTGCAATGCATGGCAAGATGCTCCGGTCAGGCCTCGTTTTGCTTAGTGGGTTGTGCTGCGGTGGCATTTCGCAAAGCCATATTCGTATCGCTGCTATTACGGAAATGATTCACAATGCCACGCTTTTTCATGATGATGTTATGGATGACGGCAGAGAAAGGCGTGGAATGCCTACTATAAACAGGCTATTTGGTAACGAATCAGCAGTTTTGCTGGGTGATTTCCTATTGACCAGGGTACTGCGGATGTGTGTTGATTTGGAGCCAAGAATCATCAGAATAATCAGTGATTCGGCTGGGGAAATCTGCAAAGGCGAGATAAATCAGATAACTCAAAGAAGAAATTTTGAGTTAAGCGAAGAAGAATATATAGATATAATAACACGTAAAAGCGCCATATTTTTCAGTAACTGCTGTTACTCGGGAGCGTTGCTGTCGCAGGCAAATGAAAGTACGGCCAAAGCACTTGCCGAGTTTGGTCTGAATGTTGGCATAGCATTTCAGATAGTCGATGACCTGCTCGATATTATTGGTGATAAAGGTAAAACCGGGAAAACACCGGGCAGGGATTTTGACAAGAACAAACTCACTTTAGCGGTAATACATCTTTTGAGAACTGTCAGCCGGAAAGAGAAAGAGACAATAACGAGAATATTAAGTTCCGACGGTAAAGGCAGAGACCGCCTTGCGGGAAAGCTGAAGTCTTGCGGCAGTGTTGAATATTCATACAACTGTGCTAAGGAATACGCAGAGGCGGCGACAGCCTCATTAATAAATCTGCATGACAGTAACGCCAAGGAAGCTTTGATTGAAACTGCGAATTTTGTAGTGAAAAGAATGTTTTAGTAATTGAGCTGCCGACGACGGTAAAAATAAAAAAGGCCGGTCATTCAAATGAACCGGCCTTTTTTCTGTTAATTTAAATCGAAGCTTAACATTAAAATTTATAGCTTAAATTCGCCATTGCCCATGTTTCGTTCTTGTTGGTATTGACTGATTTATCCATAGTTATCTGGTAATAAATTCCAGGTGTGAAAACAAGATTCTTGGCAAGGCTAAAGTCTGTTGAGGCACCAAATACAGCGTTTGACCAGTCATGGTCAACACCTGTTCCGCCTCCGCGGGGGTCAACACCGTCATTGTAAATAACCTCAGAGTGCAGATTAATAACCCTGTTGCCGCCTGTTATTGGGCATACCGTGTGAAGGGCATAATCAAGCATAAAGATATGAGCAAAACCGGAAGCCTCGGAAGCAGTTGATTCGCTGTTTGACGGCCACAGTTTTACAAGAACATAACTTGGAACCAGGCCATCTACGCCGAGAATTTTGGGCCAGGAAAACATACCGTTTATTTCCTGCAGGTCGGCGCTTGCCCTTGTATGGCTGGACAGTTCCGGATAGTTGTAATACACATAGCTGATTCTGTAGTTAGTAACATAAGCCTCATTGTTGAAAAGACTATTTTGATAATACAGGCTGTAATCCCATCGTTCACCGGTCTCAAAACCTGATGAGTTAGCCCTGTGTCCCATTGCATTGACGCCAAAGCCGGTGTTGTAAAGGTTCAGGTCGATGCTCGGCTGTATTGCGGATTTACTCCCATAGATATTGAAGCCACGCCAGATGTATTTGCTCAAATATGTTACATCTACAGAACCATGCAGTTCATTACTTGGCGGCGAGAGCTGAGTTTGAGCCTGAACCAAGCCAGCCAGGCACAACAACATTGCAGCGACAATCAAAACTTCCTTTTTCATTTTCCATTTCTCCTTAAAAAAAATTGTCATAAATTTGTGAACTATCCAAATAAAACTTCAGGCAATCCACATTTGTGCAAAGATAAATTTCAGAGATTTTAGCATCATCAGCAGTAAAATCAACAAGAAAATCAAATATTTTTTTTGTATTGAAAAAATTAAAATTATGTTAGAGTTTACCACTTGCCTGTTTTTCTTATTTCAGCTTTCGGGAACTTTTTAAGAGGGGCTGTATATTTCTCAATTTCTTCATCAGGCATCGCATAATCTGAGAGTTTTCCGGCGAGATAGCTGTCGTAGCCGGAAAGGTCCATCAGCCCATGTCCGCTGTAATTGAAGAGTATGACTTTTTCCTTGCCTTCCTCTTTGGCTTTTATCGCCTGGTCAATGACGCAAGCGATTGCGTGGCTTGTTTCCGGTGGCACATATAAATCCTTCTGTTTTTGCCCAGAGCAGGGCTGACTCATAGCATTTGAGCTGATGATATGCCTGCGGTTCGAAAAGTCCTTCGATGATGCCCTGGCATACCAAAGGCGCCATACCGTGATATCTCAGGCCGCCGGCGTGAATCGGAGGCGGAACAAAGGCGTGTCCGAGGGTGTGCATCGCCAGAAGAGGAGTTGTGCCTGCGGTATCTCCGAAATCGTAAGCAAAGGGCGCGCGTGTCATTGTGGGACATGCGGTGGGTTCAACTGGTATAATTTTTATATTTGCGCCATTAATCTTATCTGCGGTAAAAGGAAACGCAAGCCCTGCGAAGTTGCTTCCGCCGCCAGCGCATCCGATGATAATATCAGGCTGATTTTCACCGGCAATTTTCAGCTGTTTCTTTGCTTCGAGTCCTATTATTGTCTGATGAAGCATAACGTGATTTAACACGCTGCCCAGGGAATACCGTGTTTTGCCGGACTTATCGGTAACGGCGTCTTCAATAGCTTCACTGATGGCAATGCCGAGACTGCCGGGCGTGTCAGGCATTTTTTTGAGTATTTCTCTGCCGGCGTTTGTTTGGTTGCTCGGGCTGGCAACGCAATTTGCGCCCCAGACCTGCATCATGAATTTACGGAAGGGTTTTTGGTCAAAACTGATTCTAACCATATAGACTTTACATTCGATATCAAGAAGTTTACAGGCAAAAGCAAGTGCGCTGCCCCATTGTCCTGCGCCGGTTTCCGTAGTTATTCTCTTTATTCCGAATTGCTTATTGTACCATGCCTGTGGAACGGCGGTATTTGGCTTGTGGCTGCCGGGCGGGCTGGTGCTTTCGTCCTTATAGTAAATATGCGCAGGGGTTTTGAGGTACTTTTCGAGGTTAACCGCTCTTCGCAGAGGAGCCGGCCGCCACCGATAAAGAATATTAAGAATTTCTTCAGGAATATCAATCCAGCGTTTTGTGCTGACTTCCTGCTCTATCAGGTTCATCGGAAAGACCGGGGCGAGCATGTCGGGAGTTACTGGTTTACCGTCGGGTCCGAGTGGGGGCAGCATTGGCGTAGGTAAATCAGCGGCGAGGTTATACCATTGACGTGGGATATCGTTTTCATTAAGGTAGATTTTCTGGTTCATCATTAATTCTCCAATAAAACTTGCCTTGTAGGTTACTAAAAACGTTACTTATAAAGAGCTAACGAGAAAATGTCAAGAAAATCCTATTGAAATCTGCTCGATTTTTTGGCAGAAAGGATAGGGGTATTGAACTGTAAAATATTGGTATTTTTAGAAAAAGCAAAAATATATTTTTCGACAGAATTGCCTTTTGAGGGTATAATAGTAAGCCATGCACGAGAACAAGGGCAATACGACACTTTTCAGTAAATCTGAAAAAGCTAATATAGATTCAGCGGCACCTTTGGCTGTGAGAATGAGGCCTCGAAAGCTTGAAGAATTCGCTGGTCAGAAACACTTCATCGGAGAAGATAAATTGCTTAGGAGGATGCTTGAAGCGGACAGGCTGAGCAGTTTGATATTTTACGGTCCGCCAGGCGTGGGCAAGACTTCACTGGCCCGTGTTATAGCGAATCATACCAAAGCTGAATTTCGCTATCTCAGTGCACCGGCAGCATCTGTCAGCGATATTCGCGAAATAATCAGGGCGGCAAAAGACGCTCTTGCTGGCAGCGGGAAAAGGACAGTGCTTTTCATAGATGAAATTCATCGTTTTAACCGTGCGCAGCAGGATGTGCTGCTTGACGATGTTGAGGCGGGGATACTGATATTGATAGGTGCGACCACAGAGAATCCGTATTTTTCGGTAAATTCGCCGTTAATTTCACGCAGCACGGTTTTTTGTTTTGAGCCGCTTACTGAAGATGACATTTTGCAACTGTTGCGAACAGCCTTAACAGATAAAGAGCGAGGACTTGGCAGGCTGGACATCGAGGCTGACGAAAAAGCGTTGAAACTTCTGGCGGTTATGTGCGATGGCGACGCGAGAAGGGCGTTAACGGCGCTTGAGGTTGGGGTTTTGTCACAGGCCGTGAGGGAAAACGGGAAAAAAATCAATTTTGACCTTGAAGTTGCTAAGGAATCGATACAGCAAAAGTCGATTAATTATAATGGGACCGGCGATACGCATTATGATTTGGCCAGCGCATTTCAGAAGAGTATGCGAGGCAGCGACCCTGACGCGGCGGTTTACTGGCTTGCAAGGATGATTGCTGGCGGTGAAGAACCGCGTTTTATCGCCAGACGCATCGCCGTTTGTGCGGCTGAAGATGTTGGAAACGCTGACCCAATGGCCACGGTTCTTGCAGCGGCGGCAGTGCAAATATCGGAATTTATAGGCTTGCCTGAGGCGCAGTTGCCGCTTGCTCAGGCGGCTATTTATATCGCCTGTGCCCGAAATCCAACGCTGCGGCAGCGCGATATGGCAGGCGGTTAGCGACGTGAAATCGCAGGTGACGGTGGCAGTACCTAAGCATCTCAAGGACAGCCATTATGCTGCCGCGAAAAAGGCCGGTTTCGGTGCGGATTATAAATATCCGCATAATTTCAAGGACGGATTTGTTCCGCAAGAATATCTGCCTGCGGCGGCAAAGAAAAAATATTATGAGCCTAAAGATGCGGGTTTTGAAAAAAATATAAGGATTTATTTACAAAAACTTGAAACATTGATAAAACAGCATAAAATATAAAAGCGAGTAAAGAAATGCAGGATACACAATTAAAATCTGATAAAGAGCAGTTGCGTAAGGCTATACAGCGTACGCTGGTTTCTATGGCCGAAAAAACGCGTACAGAAAAAAGCAGGAAAGCCTGCCAGAATCTCATAGCCACAAAGGAATTTCAGGAGGCGTCTGTAATAATGATGTTCCTGTCCACTTCGCGTGAAGTAGATACCTCCGAGGCGATACTTGCAGCCTGGCAGATGGGAAAAACCGTTGCAGTTCCAAAGATTTCGTGGCAGCAGAGGCATATGATACCGGTGAAGATAAATACCCTGGAGACCGGTTTTTCGATGGAATCGGCGGGAGTGCGAAATCCTTTGGAGGGAGAACCAATACCTTATGCGGAAATAGATTTGGTTGTTGCGCCTGGTTTGGCGTTTGACAGGGAAGGTAATCGACTGGGCAGGGGGGCATCATATTATGACAGGTTTTTCGCCAATAAGGAACTTAAGGCTCGCAGATGCGGTTTTGCCTTTGCGGAGCAATTGGTTGACTCGGTGCCGGCGGCCCAATATGATGAGCCAATGGATTTTTTGGTTACCGATGAAAGCGTAATATATTTTAATAAAAAACAAGGAGAATAAAATGGCTCGTTATCCGTCAGATTTTGGTGACAGGCGAAATACAAAGATGTTGATATACGGCATTTTAACTATACTGATATTCGCAGTGGTAATAACTTTTATTTTTTATAATCCATTCAGAGCAAAAACAGGTCAAACAAGAGAAATCGCTGCTGACGCAAACACAAAACCTGATAATGCGGTCAAGGCACCATTGCCGCCTGCAGCCGCTAAGCCTGTTTCTGATTCCAATTCACAGGCATCCGCTCTTATCGCAAAAGCTATGGAGGCCGTTAACGCAAATCCGGCAAGAATAATAGAAGCACGTGACATGCTTAATGCTGTTCTGTCGATGTCTTTGGATGAACAGCAGCGAATATTTGTGAAAGAGCAGATGTCGAAACTTGCCGATGAGTGGCTGTTCAGTAAAAATATTTTTCCGGATGACAAACTTTGCGGGGTATATAAGGTTTTGCCGGGCGATGTGCTTGCGGCGATCGGCAGGCAGTTTAAGGTGCCTGCGGAATTGCTCAGGGATATAAACAGACTTCCAAGTGTAAATGCTATACGGGCAGACGAACGGTTAAAGGTGGTTAACGGCTCGTTTAACATAAAAGTATATCGGTCAAAATTTATAATGGACGTGTATCTTAACGGCACTTTTGTGCGGAGTTTCCCTGTGGGGCTTGGTAAAGAGGGCAGAGATACGCCGACCGGCATCTGGCGTGCCAGGAGCGACGGCAAGTTGATTTCACCCCCGTGGACAGACCCTGATACGGGTAAAAGATACGAACCGGAAAGTCCGGATTATCCGCTGGGTTCAAGATGGATAGGGCTTGAGGGACTGCAAGGCGAGGCTAAAGACAGAACGGGTTTTGCCATTCACGGCACAAAGGACGCTAATGAAATAGGTTCAGCAAAATCGCGTGGCTGCATTCGGCTGCATAATGGCGATGTGGTATTGGTGTATAATATGCTGATGGGCGGCGAATCAATAGTTGAAGTTCTGCCATAGGCTATTTATAATCTTTATGTTCGATTCAACCTTTTTAATCAGCGTTCAACGCTATTTTTAGAGCTTCGTCGGTGTTTTTTACGAATTTGAAGGTCAGGTTTTTTTTGGCTTCCGGCGGTACCTCGGACAAATCCTTTTTATTTCTGTAAGGCAAAATAATGGTTTTTATGCCCGCTTCCTTTGCGGCGAGGATTTTTTCCTTTAAACCGCCAATCGGCAGCACTAAACCGCGGAGTGTTATCTCACCTGTCATTGCGACATCAGGCCGAACAGGTTTTCCCGTAACCAGCGAGACTAATGAGGTGAACATCGCGACACCGGCGCTCGGGCCGTCCTTGGGTATCGCGCCAGCAGGTACGTGGATATGGTAATCCGTTTTACTGAATAACGCCGGCGATATGTTCAACTTCTTTGTGTTTGCCTTTAGTACGGAAAACGCTGCCTTTGCGCTTTCCTGCATCACATCGCCAATTTGTCCGGTCAGTTGCAGTTGTCCTTTGCCCGGCATAGAAGCTGATTCGATAAACAGTAATTCTCCGCCTGACGGAGTGTACGCAAGGCCTGTTGCCACGCCCGGCATTCCTGTCCGCAGCGCAAGTTCCGACTCGAATTGCACAGGGCCGAGTATTTTTGCCAGGTCATATTTGCCGATTGTTCTGCTGCTTTTCTTCCCTTTGGCGATTTCGGTCGCTACGGCTCTGCATACTGCCGCTATATCTCTTTCGAGATTTCTCACCCCCGCCTCGCGGGTGTAGCCCTTGATTATCGTCTGTATCGCGTCGGGTTTTATATTCAGGCTCTTTTTGGTTAGGCCGTTTTCCGAGAGCTGTCGCCGAACAAGATATTTTTTAGCTATATTAAGCTTTTCTATTTCGGTATAACCCGGCAATCCTATAATTTCCATCCTGTCACGCAGCGCAGGAGGAACTGGTTCCATATAGTTCGCTGTCCCAATGAACATCACATTTGAAAGACTAAAAGGCTGGTCGAGATAATGGTCGGTAAAACTAAAATTCTGTTCAGGGTCCAGCACTTCCAGTAGTGCGCTTGCGGGGTCGCCGCGAAAGTCGGCGCCGATTTTGTCGAGTTCATCGAGCATAAAAACAGGGTTTTTGCTTTTACATTTTCTCAGTTCCTGCAGGATTCTGCCCGGCAGGGCACCAATATATGTTCTGCGATGTCCGCGGATATCAGCCTCATCCCTGATTCCGCCCAGCGATATGCGGACAAATTTTCTCCCCATTGCCCGTGCGATGGATTTGCCAAGCGATGTTTTGCCAACACCCGGCGGCCCGACAAAACACAATATAGGGCTTTTGCCTTTGGGATTCAGCTTTCGAACCGCGAGAAATTCGAGAATGCGTTTCTTGACTTTTTGCAGGTCATAATGGTCTTTGTTCAGTATCTGTTCGGCTTTATTTATATCGAGCTGGTCAACGGTCTCTACCGACCATGGCAGTTCACAAATCCAGTCCAGGTAAGACCTTATCACGCTGTATTCCGGTGAGGCGGGCGGTATCTTGCTCAGCCGCTCAAGTTCGCGAAGTGTCTCTTGCTCAACTTTTTGGGGCATCTTTGCGTTCTTGATATTTTTCTCGAGATGTGCGAGTTCTTCACTTCTGCGGTCTTCCTGGCCAAGCTCATCCTGAATGGCCTTTAACTGCTCCTGCAGAAAATATTCGCGCTGATTTTTGTTTATCGATTCCCGCACGCGGCCCTGAATTTTATGGCTCATTTCGAGAACCTCAAGCTGATTGGCCAGCGCTAACGATATATCCCCCAACCGCTTTTCGGCGTCCAGTTCCTCGAGGAGCTGCTGTTTCTTAGGTATATCGATATTAAGATTTGCCGCCAGGAAATCCGCCAGTGCCGAGGGGTTCTCGATATTTTCCAGCAGCACCGAAGCCTCTTCGGGGACATTGGGACTTAGGGCTATTACGCGATTAGCCGTCTGCCGCACACTTACCATCAGCGCCTGGAGTTTTTTGCTCATCGTATATCTTACCCGCAGCATCTCGATACCGGCCTTAAGATAAGGCTTGGTCTCAATCCTTTTTATAATCTTAAAGCGCGCTATGCCGTGGACTATGATATGAATCGAGCCTTGCGGCATTTTGATGACTTTAAGCACGGACGCCGCTGTTCCCACTGTGTAAATATCGTCAAAACCCGGCTCCTCATTTTCGGGTTTATGCTGTGTAACAAGCCCTATTACGGTTTCATTAGGCTTGGTATCTTCGAGCAGTATCTTGCTTCGTTCTCGCCCTATGGCCAGCGGCGATACCGTGCCGGGATATACAACCGCGTTGCGAATCGGCAGTATGCCTATCACTCCCGGCAATTTTATTTCATGGTCACCTTCCTTCGATGAACCTTTTTTGTTGTTCAATAAATTCTCCAGTTCCGAAGAAGTATCACCGGCAACCGCGATTTGCCAGCCGTCGCACGCTAATATAAGATTTTTCAGGTTACTTGCCATTTTATCTATGTATTTTTTGGGTTATTCTTACTGCCGCCATAATATACGATTAATGCGAAAAAAAGAAAGCAAAAATACAAAACTTCTAAAAAATTCAAAGGTTGCCTATTCTTTGCTTTCTATACGTGTGGTTTTTGTATATGCTCAGAGAAATCAAAAGGTATAATTATTTCAAAATTTGTAAAATTTTTTTGTCAGCTTTTCGTCCTGTTGTTCGTCTTTATTATAGAACAGGAGCTTATGTTGAAGGCAGATTTAGAAAAAAAACCTGTTGAACTTTGCCGCGACGAAGACAGGTTGGCATATACGGACCTTGTCAGGATGCATTCCAGCCGGATTTTTGCGATTTGTCTTGGTATGCTCGGTAATCGGCATGATGCTGAAGACCTCGCTCAGCAGACTATGCTTAAAGGTCTTACGGATATAAAGCAGCTCAAAGATAAAGGCCTGTTTGGGCAATGGATTAGCCGTATTGCGAAAAATTTGTGTGTGGATTTTATCCGGAGACAAAAATGCGGTGAAAATATTCTTGCTGAGCATTGCAATGAGGATATCAGCAGCACACAGGATTATTACGAACTCGAATCGGCCCTGGAGAAACTTCCGGAAGATTGCAGACTTATTTTGCTGCTTTATTATTTTGACGGCAAAAGCACACAGACCATTGGTGAAACGCTCGACCTGAACCAATCCGCCGTACACGCACGGATGAGCCGGGCAAGAAAAGAATTGCGTAAGTTATTGGCCGCTGAAGGATGCCTGTAATGGAAAAGATTTGCGAAAATATTCAAGAACAAATTTCGGAACTTATAGAAGGGCAGTTGACCGCTGAAAATAAACTTGCCATTGAGCGTCATATAAGCCAGTGTCCCGCCTGCGCCGTGTACCTGCGGCAGTTGCAGGCCGACGATAAACTGCTGAACGATTTCGCTGATGCGATGCGTCCTGTTCTTAGCCGGCTGGAAAAAAAGGTCATAGACTCAATAAAATTTACTCCTGCTGAAAAACAATTAACTTTAACCTTAATTTGGAGAACAATTATGAAAAGCAAAATTACAAAATTAGCCGCTGCCGCGATTATAATCATAGCGGTAGTTATTGGCGTACATCATTTTGGAGGTTCAATCGATATGACAAGTGTAGCCTGGTCTCAGGTAGCCGAACGTGTCGGAAATATCAAGACGTGTATTTTCCGTGGTCATTCGAAAATATCCGGTGGTAAACTGGGCGATAAGGTTCAGGAGATGGAGCAGGAAATGTATGTATCTTCCGAGTATGGATATCGCGCGGATACTTATGTGGATGGAAATATAAGTATGATGCAATATACCATTCCATCACAGAAAGTAATGCTTTCTTTGATACCGCAGGGGAAACAATATATAAAAATGCGGTTGACAGATGAGCAGCTTATGAAGATGCGTCTGCAGGGAAGTGATCCGAGGGAAATGTTTAAACTGTACACATCGGGCAAATACACTGAATTGGGACGCAGTGTAATTGATGGTGTCGAAGTAGAAGGCATTGAAACCACTGACCCGAAGGTTTTCGGCGGACAATTCGAGAATTGTACATGGCGTGCATGGGTGGATATTGTAAACCAGTTTCCGGTGCGAATTGAAATGGAAATGCAGATGCCGGTGCAGGATTCTAATGATGGCTCACCGACAAATATGTTGATGGTGATGGATAATTTTCAGTGGGGTGTGGAGATTGCTCCGGAAACATTTGAGCCGAATATACCTCCGGACTATAAATTAATGGCAGAAATGCAAATGCCAGGCAACGATGAAGGAAGTGCCGTCAAGGGATTGCAGGTTTATGCGGAAATAACAGGAGGCAAATACCCTCGCCGTTTAGCGACAATGGATATTATGAAAGATGTTATGAAGGCTATAGGAGCAAAAAATCGTTCCAATCGTAACGACCCGAATAATAAGCTGACTAAAGAGGAAAAAGAGCAGTTGATGGAACAAACAATGAAAAAAGCAATGGAAAAATATTCAGTTGTTATGGGAGCCTGCACGTTTTATGCTGAGTTGGTAAAAACTGATAAAGACGCCGCATATTACGGCGATAGAGTTACAGCCAACGAACCCAATGCTGTTCTTCTTCGTTGGAAGATTTCCGATGGCCAGTACCGTGTAATGTATGGAAATTTGACCGCGGAAAATGTCTCCGTGGAGAAATTGACTGAACTCGAGGCCCAGTTGCCTAAATAGAACAAAACAATGTCGCAATAAAACAAAGGCCGGGCATGTCATTTTGCCCGGTTTTTTTTAGTGAATCATAAAGGATCATAAAGGATCATAAAGGATTTCACTTGCTAATAACGCTATTGTGGTTGAAAATAAAAAATATTGGTTAAACAGATTTTTGAAATTGGGAGAAATGAAAAATGGCAGAGTATGCAGAATCAGCACAAAGTACAGATTTTAAGGACACAAAAGTAAGACTTGTCGTATTGGGAGTTCTTCAAATAATCTTCGGCGGCTTTTGCGCTTTAATAGCGCCTCTTATGATGTTGGGCATGATAGCATCGGCTGCGGCGGGGCAGGATGCTGCGGAGAAGGTCAACGTTAGAATGATGATTCCGGGAATGCTGCTTTATTTGCTGATGGCGGTTTGGTTTATCTGGATGGGAATTGGTTCGATAATGACTCGACGGTGGGCAAGGGCGCTTATATTGATTGCCTCATGGTTCTGGCTTATCGGTGGGACGGGTGCTTTTGTTTTTATGCTTAAGTTTTTACCTAATATCTACGAGCAGATGGGGCAGAGCGGCAAAATTTCTGAAAACGCGGCCGTAATTATGAAGTTTGTTATGTTGGCGTTTATGGCGGTGATTTACGTTATCATTCCGGCTTTGTTTGTTCTTTGCTATAAAGGGAGAAATGTAAAGGCGACATGTGAGTATAGGGACCCTCATGTCCGCTGGACAGACAAATGCCCCTTGCCAGTTCTCGCTATGAGTATGGTTTGCGTATTCTGGGCAGTTTCTCTGCTCTTTCTTTGGGGACAGAGGTGGACTCTTCCATTTTTTGGAACTATTATTAGTGGGGTACCTGGAGCAATCGTAGCATTATTTTGGATTCTGGTTTTGGCTTATATTACGTGGGGTATGTACAAACTCGATATAAAAGCGTGGTGGTGCGTTCTTCTGGTGAATATTTTCTGGCTTCTATCTACAATTATTACATTTTCGCGTGTGAGTATGCTGGACTTTTATGAAAAGATGAATTTACCCAAACAGCAGATGGAGATGATGAAGCAGTATAGTACGGCATCTGGCTCTATTATGATCTGGCTTTTTATTTTCTGGTTTATTGTTGTTCTGGCATATCTTCTGTATATTCGACGGTATTTTGTAGTGCTTCCAGGGAAGGCGATTCTCCACAAAACGCTGTTTAGCCTGAATAAATTTCCTGGACTATAAAAATTATAATATTTCCATTATGAGGGTTTTGGGATATAGCAGAAAAAGTCAGCATCAAACGCTTATATGTGCTATATGTAAAATCACTTGACTTTTGTCTTGCACCCGTTCGAGCGAAATTCTACAATGCTCTTTTCTGGTTTGCCGTGAGACGATTATGAAAAAAATAATTATAGTAATGTTTGTCGGCGGCCTGTTTCTGACAGGTTGTGCTGGGCCTTTACAGGTTTTTCAGACAAAACCGCCTCTATCTTGTTATACTGCCGGTAAATCCGTTCAGAACAGACCGATAAAATATTATGTTGTTGGAACTGGTTCTGATGCGATTCTATTTATCGCGGCAATACACGGTAATGAACCGGCCGGCACGCCGCTGCTTTATAAAATGGCCGATTACCTGCGAGAACACCCGGGCTTTCTCGAAGGGCGTAAAGTCGTGCTTGTGCCTGTCGTTAATCCCGATGGTGTGGCGTTGAATACCCGTTTCAATGCGAACGGTGTAGATATTAACCGCAATTTTCCAGCCGTCAATCGCACCAATAACGCCGAATATGGTCTTACGCCTCTTTCTGAACCGGAAACACAAATTATTGACAATCTTATTCGACAATATAAACCCATCCGCATAATAAGCCTTCATCAGCCCTCGCATCCAGACGTTGGCTGGGTTGATTATGACGGTCCGGCTCAGGAATTGGCCGGACGAATCGCAGACTTTTCACTCCTGCCGCTGCGTAAATATGGCACATTCCCCGGCTCACTCGGAGCCTACGCGGGCGAAACTCTCAGCATCCCGATAGTTACATTTGAACAGCCGCTCGAAACCAACGCTTACGATTCGCGATGGTCATGGCGATTATATGATATGGCACTACTCTCCGCAATTGTGTATCCCAACACTTTGCAATATGAAGATATACAATAATCTTGCGGTTTCCTAACCCCGCCAGGCTCCGGCTACCGCCTGTGCTACGCTCTTATGTACTTCTCTATCCAGCATATCAGGCAGCAACGCTCCAGCCGGCGCAAGTTCGGCTATCTTCGCGGCGGCGGCCAACTGCATCCTGCGGGTAATTTGTGTCGCCCTTGCATCGAGTGCGCCTCTGAACAAGCCCGGATACGCAATCGCGTTATTTATATCTCTGCCATCCGCAGTAATTGCCGCGCCCGCCTCGACGGCCTCTTCCTTGCTTATCTCGCCGACAGGATTACTCAAAGGCAGCACAATCGCCTCTTTTGCCATCGACGCGACCATCTCTTTATTGACCATATTCGGACGGGAAACGCCGATGAAAATATCTTTGCCGGCGAAACCTTCTTTCAAACCAGCCTTTTCATTGTTTTTATTTGTAATCTTTGCCAAATCCGTTTTGTACGGGTTCATTTTTTCTGTTCTGCCGCGATATATGGGCCCAAACGAATCATAAACGACAATATCGCCGATGCCGAATTCGAGCAGTATTTTTGTAATGGCAATACCTGCTGCGCCGGTGCCCAGCATCAGAACTGAACATTTTTCTTTCTTTCTTTTTGTCTTTTTAATCGCGTTTATCAATGTAGCCAGCACAACCGTCGCCGTTCCGTGCTGGTCATCGTGCATCACGGGGATATTAAGTTCGAGCCTTTAATTTGTCCTCTATATCAAAACATTCAGGAGCCGCTACATCCTCAAGCTGAATCGCCCCGAAACTCGGCGCGATATGCTCAACTGTTTCCACGAAGGTGTCCACGTCCTTAGTGTCAACGAGAATGGGAAAGCTGCCGATACTGCGCAAACTCCGCGAAGATGGCCGCTTTACCCTCCATTACCGGCAGCGAAGGCACAACTCCGATATCGCCGAGTCCCAGAACCGCCGTTCCGTTTGTAATTACCGCGACCCTGTCGCAAAGACCTGTCCACTGCCACTTTGTAGTTGGGTCTTTTTCGATTTCCTGGCACGCCATCGCCACGCCGGGGGTATATAGTATTCGCAGGTCTGTTAAACTTCTGATTGGTACTCTGCTGACTATCTCAATCGCTCCTCGCCTATGCATTTCGAGAATATCATTGCTGACGTTGACAACCTCGACTCCGGATACATTATTTACTGTTGTAAGCAGCTTTTCGAACTGTTTTTTATCTTTCAGATAAAAAGTAATATCCTGAATTTTGTATTCTTTTTCAATGCCTGCCAGTTTTATTTCGCTTATGTTTGCACCCATCTGTGCTACACCTGTCATTAATCCCGCGAATATCTCAGGCTCGTCTTTTATCCTGAACCGAAGTGTAAAAATTTCTGACGCTTTATATCGCTGCTGCCAGCTTGTTCCCTTCATCTCGACCATAATTTTACTATCGCTTTCCTTCTAAAATAACCATTTGGAATTGATTCTCTAACGTTCAACAAGTTCACAACTATACTCAAAACCAAATTTATTTCCAGCAAAAAAACAATAGCGAACAGATTCTGGGTTGTTGGGTGTATATTAAATCCGAAAGCCTGCGGCTTTATACCGTGGTTCATTGGTTAGTCTGTCGATTTGTTCGGCAGGTTTTTCCGCAGCGGGATTCCTATATGCTCCAGCTTTGTGCGCCTTTAATCAGCTTATTTTGCAGCCAGATACCGAAAATTGTTGGGATGATAATCGCAACTGGCAAAAACCATTTTGTGGTAAAAAACAGGCTATGGATTTGCTCTTTTGTCGGACCATAATGATACAGAATCGCTAATACGCCGGTTACTATTAATGCGCTGCCGCCAAGACTCGAAAAAAGCATAACCGCAATCCTGAAAACAATAAACGAAATCATACCGCCCGCGACGACTCCTACCAGCGCACCTGCCCAGATATACTGTTCAGGCAGTTTTAATGCATACCATAAACCTGCGGTAATTATGCCGCCAGCCATTGCGCCCAGAATACTTACTCCCCATCGTGTCAGCGGAATTGATACTACCCCAAGCACAATGGCGACAAGTATCGGCAGAATCGGATTGTTGCTTACTCCTACTCTCTGGCTTATTAACATTCCGATAATCAGTCCGAACATCGCAAAACTGATTACCACAAGCAGCTTGAAAACTCGCCAACCGTAGAAAAGGCAAACTGTGCCGAAAGACATAAACGTCAGCGCCTCAAGGACGCCAAGCCTTGTAATATGTTCCCAGATTTTGTCCATAGGCACCATAGCGCCATTAACGTTGGATGCGGTTTTGCCCGCTGTTTCAACTGCCTGGGCCAGAAGTATAAGACTGTCCATCGAATATTTCTCCTTAACTTTCCTTATCTTTACCAGTAACTTTTTTTATTTTCAGTTTTTTCTCAGGATGGTGACAGAATATTAATTGGCTCACCATGCCAAATCCGGTCATCGCTGCCAAAACGGTGCCGTAATATGACTGCTTATCAATAATTTGGCTTATCGGATTTGAGCCTTTGTATAGGAGCAGTAGCATCATACCGCTGAAAATAAGAATACTTCCCATCGCGGCACAGCACAATGCCGATGTCAGACTCGAAACGAAAATCGCCGCTATCAAAAAAATTGTCGCCGATATTATAATTATGGCCCATTGGTAGGGCGGCAGCTCCAAACAGGTCTTTTTTGCTTTAGCTGCCAAATCTTCAGCGTATTGTTTTACGCTTTCAATTGTTTGACTCATGTTCAGCATCTCGCTGGATTTTACTGAAGTATGTGCCTGTGCGGATTTATTGGTAACTCCTGTCAAAATAATTATCCCCAGAGCTGTTATTAAAAACACACCTGCCAGTGTAATAAATATCTTGCTGAAAAAACCAGCTGTCACCGCACCAATAACCACGGAAACACCGGCGACAGCGATACTGTTGCTGTTAATCAGGAATCCGCAAATCCCGCCGATTATCGCTCCAATTACCGCCGCTAAAATCCTTTTAAGGCCCAACCCGCCGAGCCAGACAAAAAGTCCCGCCGCGACCAAAATCAGTCCAAGCCAGACAAGAATCGCGGCATCATAATGTGATGACGCCGCCTCAAAATCCTGCAATATTTTAAGCATAATTTCCCAAATACGGATTACATTTATAAAAATCAGCGCATACTTTCCATTTATTAATTATCGGCCTGCAAAGCCTCTTTTCGTTAAAGTCAAAGATTGATTTATAATTAAATATTGAATAATCCGCTGAAAAACCACTTTTACCCAAAAAGCAGGGCGATTAAATCAAATGCGGATGAGAGGAGTCGAACCTCCAAGAGCGTAAGCCCACAGGCACCTGAAGCCTGCGCGTCTGCCAATTCCGCCACATCCGCATCAAAAGCCATATTAAGCTATCAGCGGCATTTAGTCAAGATTCAAAATTAACCACGAATTCACGAATAGATACTTTTGAATTGATTATTGATACTTGAGACCTCTGAAAAACCTCACATTTTATTATTCTCATATATTTTTGCCTGAAGTGCTTCGAAAAATTATTTCGATACACCGCAAAAATTGTTTTCTCGCCTTACCAAAGGATTCTTTTATGCCTTTGGTATATCTTTTTGTGGACTCATCGTCGGCTTTGTCCGTTATCCGGTCACAGAGCATCTCTTCGAGCATAGGGTCGGAAAGATTAAACCACCTCTGCAGCATTATGCATTTTATCATCATTACAAGTGGATAATTTGATGCCCCACTCTTGTCGGTGTTGTTCTTGTACATATCCCTTAACGACTCGGCAAGCTCGTTCCATGGTATAAGCTGGTCGCATTTTTGAAAAAATTGAGCAGCGCGACGACCGCCGAGATCGCAAGTTAAACTGTCGAAAAATGTTGGTTGGTTGCTTGTGCGTTCCATAATCTTTGCATCCATTGCCTCCATGCAATAAAATTGACTATTGAATGGACGCATTATATCATATCCGCTGATAATTGCATTATAATTGCATTAATGTTTTGTAAAAAATGCATGGTTTTTCAGAGGTCTCAATCGTTTGCTTATGAAAAGTGATTTAAAAAATATTCTTATCATTAAACCCAGCGCCCTGGGCGATATTGTCCTGGCGCTGCCGGTATTGTCCGCTTTGCGAAAAAGTTTCCCAAATGCGGAAATCACCTGGCTCGTCAGGCCGGAATTTGCCCCTCTGCTTAAAAATCACCCCTATCTTGACGATATCATTCTTTTTGACCGCAAACTGCTCGCCTCCGCTTGGCGCAGCCCTCGTGCCTTCACCGAGTTATTTTCCTTAATAAAACGACTTCGCCATTCCAACTTTGACGCGGTAATTGACCTGCAGGGCCTTTTCCGTACCGCCGCCTTATCATGGCTTTCAGGCTGTAAAAAACGCTACGGAATGGCAAAAGCCAGAGAGTTTGCTTCCATTTTTTACACAGATAAGGTTGAGCAAACCCCAGATTGTGTTCATCTCGTCGATTATTATTTGAAAATTGCCCAATCCGCAGGCGTTTCCGATATTAGCGTCAGTTTTGTATTTCCGCATGACAACGCTGCTGAGGATTCAGCCAGGAAACTGTTGCAAAATCAAAATGCAAGTCCCGACAATTATGTTGTTATTGTTCCAAGTTCGGCTTGGTCTGACAAGTGCTGGCCAGCGGAACGTTTTGCCGCTTTATCCCAAAAAATTTCTTTGGAGTTACGCATCCCTATTGTCGCCGTTGGTACCGCTTCGGATAATGACCTTGTGGAAAGAATAAAAAAATTCGCCGCCGTACCGATCGTAAATCTCGCAGGCTCAACGAAACTTCCCGAACTTGTTGCCTTGCTTAAAAATGCGAAATTAGTCGTAAGCAACGATACCGGCCCCGGCCACATCGCTGCCGCTTTGGGAGTTCCTTTGGTTATGATTTTCGGCTGGTCTAATCCGCTCAGGATTTCTCCATACAAAAGAGACGAATGTATCGCCGCCGCGGGACTGTACAACAGGGGTGATGCGATTAAGAGTAAAGACCCGAAACACGGCGCCGCCGCTGTTACCTTTGACGAAGTTTATAGAAAGGTTCTCGCTCAAATAAAACGATGATTAAAAAAGTCTACCGTACAAGAATTGAACAGTTCAAGAGATTCATAAAATTTCGGATTCTGCACACTAACGATTCTCCTCACCGCATCGCCAAGGGGATGGCCGTAGGTCTTTTTATAGCATGGTCACCCCTTATCGGCCTTCATATCATTTTGGCTCTGCTGCTGAGTACTTTGCTCAAAGCCAACAAATTTATCGCTGTTATCGGAGTTTGGGTTTGCAATCCGTTCACCATCGTGCCTATCTATTACCCAAGCTACTTTCTCGGCAAAAAAATTCTCAGCATTTTTTATCCGGAAAATAATTTCTCTGGCTCACAAATCAAGGATATGTTCAGCAGCTTTGAATCTGGAAATATCATAGCCTTTCTCCACACAAAATTTTGGAAGGACCTTTTTGTTTTCCTCTACCATGCAGGTATCGAACTTTGGCTTGGCTCTATTTTAATGGGCATCACAGTCGCCGTAATAGGCTACATGGCTACCTTTTACATAGTAAATTGGTACCGCAAAACCCACCCCCACAAACGCTTTACATAATTTTCACGAAAAGGGGGTAAAATCTCTTGCTTTTTCAGCTTAGGCTAATAAACTTAATATCATGACTCTTGCCATAGAAACCAACGGACTGACTTGCTGTTTCGGCGATTTACATGCGGTTGACGGTCTCGATTTGCGTGTGGAAGCCGGAACATTCTATGGTTTTCTCGGCCCCAACGGTGCCGGCAAATCAACCACCATTAAAATGCTCACAGGACTGCTCGGCCCAACCAGCGGCACAATGCGTATCCTCGGTGACGATATGACTGACATCAATAAAGCCAGGGAGATTAAACTTCGTATTGGCGTGGTGCCGGAAGAGCTGGCACTCTACGATAATCTGACTGCCCGTGAATATCTTACTTTCATCGGTCGAATGTACCAGTTACCAGCCGCGACAGTAAAAACCCGCTGCGAGGAACTGCTCGTAATGATGAACCTCGAAAACGAGGATAAAAAACTCGCGCTCGAATATTCGCACGGAATGAAAAAGAAACTGACCATGGCCGCTGCGCTGATTCCAAACCCTGACCTGCTTTTCCTCGATGAGCCGTTCGAAGGTATCGACGCCGTGTCCTCTCGTGTGCTGCGCGACACTTTGAAACTCTGTGTAGCCCGCGGCGCTACTGTGTTCTTAACTTCGCACGTTCTGGAGATTGTTGAAAAACTCTGCACTGCCGTCGGCATCATCGCCAGCGGCAAACTGGTGCATCAGTCCACTATGGGCGAAATCCGCCAAACCGGTTCACTTGAAGAAAGATTCATAGAGACCGTAAGCGGCGGTCACGTCGAAAGGCAGACTCTTAGCTGGCTGGAGGCTTAAATGAACTGGAACCAGCTTGGGACAATTCTCTGGCTCCGATGGCGACTGACACGAAATCAATGGCTCCGCGGCGGACAAATCAACGCCATTATCACGATGATTATTACCGTAATTGGCCTCTTTGCCAGCGTGATGGGTGGCTTTGTCGGCATATTGGTCGGAACCTTCGCGATGTCAACAACATCACCCTGGGTTATGCTCGGCATCTGGGACGCCATTATCGGAGCCTTTCTTTTCTTTTGGATGCTCGGAATCGTCGCGGAAATTCAGCGTTCTGAAACAATCGATATTGGCAAAATGCTCCATCTCCCTGTCTCACTAAGAGACATCTTCATAATAAATTATCTCACCTCGCATCTGACCCCTGTAATAATCTTTTTCCTGCCCGGCATGGTCGGCCTCTGCCTTGGGCTGACTCTTGGCAGAAACTTTTTTATGATACTGCTCCTGCCTCTGGTGCTGGGCTTTATTTTTATGACGACCGCCTGGACATATTGCCTTCGCGGTTGGCTAATCAGGCTTATGGTCAACAAACGGCGTCGCCGTGCCATTATCGCCGTAATGACATTTATGATTATAATCCTCTGCCAGCTTCCGAATATCTTTACCAATGTTATGAGCAATAACATACACAATAAACACCACGCCATCAGAGAGTTCCCCTCAAATGGTCAGACAAATCCGTTCAGCAGCGATAATAATTCCGCTGTCGCCCATACATTATTGACCGCACACAAGTTTGTACCCTTTTTGTGGGTAGCCGGCGGAGCAATGTCTCTCGCAAAGGGAAATCTCTGGCCCGCCGTTCTCGGTGCCGCAGGCCTGTTTTTAATTGGTGGGCTTGGTTTGAGAAAAGCGTACCGGGCAACCATACGTTTTTATCAAGGCCAGACAACCAGTAAAAAATCCGTCTATAGGCCCAAAAAGAAAAAAGTCCCAACTCCCAAACGAAGTCTCGGCGATATAAGCATAGCTGGCGTCCCACAGGAAGCCTCCGCCATGGCCATTGTCTCTTTCCGCTGCCTGATAAGGCTCCCGAAGTTAAAATTGCGATGGCAAGCAATATTATTATGCTCGTGATTTTCGGCGGAATGTTTTTTCTGCGAAATACCATTTCAATCAGCGACAACGCTAAACCCTTTATAGTCACCGGAGCCATAACGTTTGTGTTCTTTGGCGTCATCCAGTTTCTTTTTAATCAGTTCGGCTACGACAGGAACGGATTTCGCACACTCGTTCTGCTCCCTGTGAAGCGACAATATATCCTGATGGGCAAAAATCTCGCCATAATGCCGATAGCTATGAGTATTGGTTTAACACTCCTGCTTATCGCCAAATTCGCCTTAGACATTTCTGCCATTGTCATTCTCGCCGCCGCTATGCAATTGGCCGCGGGCTTTTTGCTGCTCAGCATAGCCGGAAATCTTTCATCCATACTCGCCCCTTACCGCATCGCGCAGGGGTCATTAAAACCAACCAAAGTTCCATTTTTGATGACTCTCATTATGATTGCGACGCATTTAATGTTTCCGATGCTGATGATTCCAATTTTCCTACCGCCTCTTCTGGGCCTGTTATTTTCCGCTCTCGGCGTGCTCCCGCCGCTCCGGTAAATCTCCTCTTTTCCGTTGTTGTATTAGGGACAATCGCCTTCTTCTACAACCTTAGCCTGAAAACCCTCGGCAACCTCCTCCTAAACCGCGAAAAGAAAATCCTCCAAACCGTCACCCACGAAATAGAATAACTGCTTGTAAAAATCCCCCCATACAGCCTTGGTCAGTATTAAATGTTCCTACAATTTTTTATTGTTCACAAACTGATGAGCAACATCATCACGGCAAAACATAATTACCGGAATAAGATATATTGCTGCGAAAATTAGCCAAAGACCTATGCCCATCCACAGGGGGATACAAAACAACATCTCAAATATTATGAATTTCTGAAATATCGATGGCTTAATTATGCCCCATACGCCTATGACAATAAAAATCGCCAAATAAATTCCGTGGATTGCAAAAACCCAATTGCGTGAAGAAGAGCAATGTTCTTTAATTCCCTTTGCCCATATCAACCAAAAAAAAACTGCGAGGTTCAAACCCATAAGTTGAAATATGCCAAGCACGGTAAGATATTTGGAAATAAAATTTATCGAACGGTCAGTATTCATATTCAATACTCGCCTTATTTCAGGCATTTTATCTCTTTGCCGCTCTACAGTAACATTTTGCTTTTTAATCTGTATCTTTACTTTTTAATATTTTTTTTATCTGCGTTAATCTGCGGATAAAGAATTCCCGACCGCTTCAATGCATCGTTTGCACAAATCTGATTGTTCGCTGTTAGTGCCGACGCTCGGCCAATAATTCCAGCACCAAGCAATCCGCCTTTGCGAATTCCATCCGGCATAGGAGCAATGTGTATTTTTCCTGTGACAGTATCAAGATATTTTCTGGCTCGATGTTCGATTACCCTGTACATCTTCTCAGGCAAACAAATCTGTTGAATGATAAACAAATTCGTTCAGGGGTTTAAGTCCGACGGCGTCTTTGTTTTCCATACGCCATTTTTACCATATATCACGCAATGGCGCAAGTTACCTATTTTAATATTTTGAGATTTTTATGAATCTTTTTTCAAAAACTGTGAATGGTTACAAAATATTTATACGGAAAGAGAGCTTGAGCTGAAGTCAACTACCGAGGAAATCTCGATAGTTCAAAAAGAAGGGCAAAAATTGGTAATCCGTGCTGTGTTCTGTGGCCGATTTAGTCGTTATCAAATCATATCTAAGAAACACCTTCGTGTCTTCCGGTTCGACAGGCTCACCGTCCTGAGCAAAGTCGAAGGAGTGGTGAAAAAAAGTACCGCGTACAGCGGGTAGTGTAGAGCGTATAACAATTTCCGATTAAATCCTGCCTGCTGCGGCGGGCGCAGCACGGCGAGTAATCCAGTCAAAAAATCTTTGCCTCTTTGCCTCTTTGCGCCTTTGCGGGAAAATAAAATCGTAAAAATCCATTTCGACGTTGCTCAAGGCAGGCAGTGAAATCTGTGGATAAAAATCGTTGTTTGTATCTCGACGCTATACGCTCCACGCTGTACGTTTTTCTCTGCGGCCCCTCCGCGGTGAATAAGGCGAAATCTCTTGACATTTGAACGATTAAATGGTATAATGACTGCTAGAATAGGTGAAGTGTTTGCATTTTAATATGCTAAGGCTGGTTTTTTGGAGTTTTAAAAGACATATGGCCAACAATAACAGGGAGGCAATATTATAATGTCGATTGAGAAGGATTTCAGCCCGCATGTAGCCGCTCGAATGCGTGCGGAACTTGCCCGGTTCGGTGATAAATGTCATTACGATGAGGAGCAAAAGAAAATCGTTTATCATAATGATCAGTATGCGCTCGAGGCGTATATGACCTATCAAAGAGAGGAGATGGAGTGTCATAAGTGGATTGAATCGGAGAAAAGCCAGTGCGACCTTGGGCGGCAGGCTCTAATCGACTGGATTAACAGGTATTCTGATAAATTCGCAAGATACTGGCGGCGAACGCATCTTTATATAACTCCCGCAGGGTGTCCTGAAACTGCATCGCACAAAAAACAGGGCTAAAAAACTCAAACTGACCGAAGGCTGGTTTGAAAGTTCAAAAATCAAAGTTTAAAATGCAAAACTTGTCCTGAACAGAGTCGAAGGATTGCAGAATCTCGACTTCCATCTTCGTTAAAACTGCGACGGACAGGTCGTCGAGATGCTGTTATAATAATAATTTCATTGGCACAAGCGAGTTTGCCAACCATCTCTGAATCACTGATAATATTATGGAACCCCGGTTCTTCTACGGAGATAAAAATTGTGGGCAGACGTAAACCTTTTTACTTCCATTTTTTTTGCAAAATACAAGGAAAGAAGTAACTTTTCTTATGCGTTCTGTCAAGTTTTTTAGTTTTTTTGAACATTTCGTGAAATTTCTGATAAAATAAAGGGCTGTGGCTTTATATAATAGTTCGGCAATCGGGAATAAATATGGGTCTTTACGATAGAGATTATACTCAGGAGCATTATCAGTCTGATTTTCGCAATGCCCCTCAGATGCGAATGGGCATGCCTTCGCTTACGCCTGTAGTCAAGTGGCTTTTGATTATCAATACGGTTATATTTCTGCTGTCGTTATCAGTGCCTGTCCATGATTTTTTTGAGAAATGGTTTTCCGTGTGGCCGGATTCTCCTGGAGCGATGCTTCAGGTTTGGCGGCTTGTAACTTACCAGTTTCTGCACGCCAATATAGGGCATATATTTTTCAATATGCTTGGCTTGTTCTTTTTAGGGCCGGTGCTTGAACAGAATTACGGAAGCAGAAGATTTCTCGTATTTTATCTCGGCTGCGGAATCGCCGGCGGGATATTTTATACGCTGCTGACCGCGGCGCATTTTCCGGATGTTGGGCCGATGGTAGGGGCATCTGGCGCGATACTCGGAATGCTTGCCGCGTGCGCGATTCTTTTCCCGCATTTTGTCGTTTTCATCTTAGTATTTCCTGTGCCTATAAGGATTGCGGCAATTGGTTTTACAGCCGTTTATCTCGTAAATGTTTTGACGGCAGGGGCAAACGCAGGCGGCGATGCGGCACATCTGGCAGGTATGGCTGCCGGTGCGGCTTATGTATTCTCACAGCCGCTGCGTAATATGTTCAGGTTGAAGATTAAAGCCCGTCGCTGGAATAAGAACGTTGCGGCGGAACGAAATCTTCAGTTTGAGGTTGACCGGATTCTTGAGAAGGTTCACCAGTCCGGGATTCATAGCCTGACACGCAAGGAAAAAACAATCCTTCGAAAAGCCACCGAACTCGAACAGTTGCGAAACAAACTATAATAATTCCGGAAACGGTGTCGCCGTTCGGTTCGACTCTGCTCACCGCATGGCGGCTACGGCTAAACGGGATGGCGGGGCATTTGGCGGGTTAAAGCTGTTTTTTGAGGTTTTCTGCGTCGTTAATAAGTTTTTCGCGATTTGGAGGGGTTTCCTGTTTAAGTTCAAAAGCCCAGTCGTAACTATTGACGATTCTTTTTGGAATGATGACCTGTGCGAAAAAGTCGAATGGGAATTTGTCGTACCATGGGCCTTTGAGCAGGCGATGGGTTTTTAATGTTTCAAAACCGGGCTTACTTATCTTGACGTTATAATCGCCGTACCAGTTGAAGGATGTTGTAACGGGCGATTCGCCGATTTCCTCATCGTTTAACAGGACTACCGCACCCTGCGGCTGGGTATTTATAGTGAGGCGGCGTTCGACGCAGCCGCACAGGCATAAACATATAACAGCTATGACTGACAATCCGAGTATTTGTCTTTTCATATTAAATTCCCTTAAAATATGTAACGCCGTTATTATATAATGCCGGTGGAAAGAGCAAAAGATAAAATTTAATAAAAACTTTTAACACTGGCGGTAAATATGATAAGATATTGCGCAAGGCAAGGCAGGTTTGAATATAAATAATTTTTAAGGGAGACCGGATTATGGATAATTCAAACATTAACAATCCCCCGGCGGACGAGCGTAATAAACCAATTCCGTTTGATGGCGGCGGGGACCTGCGCCTGTGACCGCGCCATCGGCGAGGCCGCTGGATAAAAAACAGACAGTTTCGGGAGACCGTATTACCGGCGTTAAGACTTTCTTTACGAAACTGCACCCCGGAGCATTACCTTTTCTCGATGAACAGATTACAGACTGGCTGAGGAATAATCCTGGAGTTATTGTAAAGCAGACAAGTACAACGACAGGCGAAGTTCAGGGTAAGAATACCGAGCCGAACATCATAATTACGATTTGGTATTGACCGTCCGCTTTTTAGATAAAAAAAGCCCCGCAAATCAGCGGGGCCTTTGTTTTACACCGTTTTAACTAATTTTGTTAGCTGGGAACGACGTTGGTCGCGCATGGGCCTTTTTTGCCCTGTCCGACCTCGAAATCAACCTTTTGGCCTTCATCGAGAGTCGCGTAGCCGTTGGTCTTAATTTCCGAATGATGGACGAACAAATCTGCGCCTCCATCATCAGGAGCAATAAATCCGAAACCTTTGGATGCGTTAAACCATTTTACTGTACCTTTACTCACTTGCATTTCTCCTTTGCCCTTTTTCAAGAGCAATCAAATAAATCTCTGCCTTTATTTCTTAGGGAGGTACTACCGACAGATGGAATAATACAGCCCCTTTTGTCTAAACTATTGCCATTAGAACATAATAATTAAAATATGCAACAGAAAAATATCATTTATAACAAATAATTATACCGTAAAAGGCCTGATAAAGTGAAAAACCTGTTTTAACAGGTCAAAAAGGGCGAATCATATAAAAATAAAATTACATTAAACTTCGGATTTTCAGGAGACAACATGGCTTAACTGTGTATTTCGATTTGTGCAAGGCGGCAGTCCACAACGGTGCCGGAGGGCTTACGTCTGCGAATTTCGAGAGCAGCGCCAATCATTTTAGCCCGACACGTCATTGTCCACATGCCGATTCCCTTATCAATTCCTAAATCCTTTGGCAGGCCGATTCCGTCGTCTTCGACAATAAGTTGTAAGGAGCCATCACGGTTATGCAGGGAAATCGTAATTGTTTTGCATTTGCTATGTTTTAGGGCGTTGTTGATAGCCTCCTGACAGATGTAATAAAGCTGTGTTGCGGCGGTTTTGCCTTGCGGTGGAATTGTGTCGTCACATTCCAGGCTGCAATCAATGTGTGAAAAATTAGCAGTGTTCGATACGAGATTGTGGAGAACGGTTGTCAGGTTTCCATCCTTTATCTCAATGGGATTGAGCCGCGGGCAAGCGCCCTTGTCTGGTTGACGGTCTGCCTGACTATGTCTATTATTCCATCAACTTCCTTAGCAATATCAGAGGTTTGGGCGGAGTTCTTATTTAAGGTTCTTTTTAGTGATTCGAGCAAAAATTTGATTCCGGCGAGACTGCCTTGGATGCTGTCATGGAGATTTTGGCCGATGTCCCGCTGCTGTGCCTCGATAGCCATAAGGACTTCCTGCTCGATGTGCTGCTGCTCTTCACTTCGTCGAAGGGCATCGTCGGCCTGGAGTTTGGCCAGTGCAATCGCGAAAGTATCCGACAATCGCTCCCAAAGATGAATTGCCTCAGCGGTGAATTTTTCCTTGCGGCGGTCGTGTATTTGAATAATGCCTATCGGTTCGTTTCCGACGCGCAGGGGAATGATAGCGGCGGATTCAAAACTTTCGAGGTTGCAAAAAGATTTTATTTGCTGCCGCCGGTCTGAATCTTCGATGCTGTCAAGAAATCGTGAAGCGTTATTTGTCCAGAAAGAACCGTTATCTGTAAAAAGGTGGCCGACAGATTTGAGGCGGTTGAGAATTATGTTAAGGTTTGTATAGTTTAAGGCGTAGTTTTCGTATTTGTTACGAATTAGAACAGAGTTTTGAGATGCGACAGACTGTTCTGAAAAGCCGGCGGAATTACTAAAAGGATAATCTTCACCGTGTTTAAGGCTAATGCCGGTGGCGTCACAGCCTGTTTTTTCCCTGAAGAAAGCAACGGCGGCTTTGATAACATCATCGACTGTACGATTGGAATTTACGAGCTTGAGAAGTTCAATGGAGATTTCACGCTCGTTTTGAGCGATTTTGCGTTCGATGGCATAACGAATGGCTCTTGAAATCTGCTGGGTATCGGCCTGTCCTTTAACAAGATAATCCTGAACTCCGTGACGAATGGCCTCGGTACCTATGGTTTCATCGGCGATGCCGGTGAGAACGACGACGGGGATGTTGGGTGAAATATTGCGGGCCCTGAAAACAGTGTCTAAACCGCTGCTGTCAGGCAGGGACAAGTCCAGGAGCATAGCGTCAAAAACAGTGTTTTTAAGATAATCTGTGGCGACAGCGAAACTCGGGGCAACGGTAACGTGAAATGTATCCGGCTCATTTTGCATTATAGTTTCCTGAAACAGTACGGCATCGGCGGGGTTATCTTCGATAAGCAGGATTTCCAAAGGTTTTTCTGACATTTTTATAATTTAGCTTTAGCAGAAAAAATTTATTATTTTAAGAAAATCGCTCTGCGATTTTTTTAAATAGTATATGTTTGTTCACATTTTTGCAAGACTCTTATTTATTATTAGGCGGCAAACTGACGACCGTTAACCAAAATTGTTCTATTGATTTTACAACATTTATAAACTGCTCAAAACTGACGGGTTTGGTTATATAGCAGTTGGCGTGCGATTCATAGGATTGAATGACATCCTGCTCTGCATGCGAGGTAGTTAGAACGACGATAGGAATCATTCTAAGGGCAGGGTCGTTTTTCAATTCATGCAAAACCTCGCGGCCGTCTTTGCGTGGGAGATTGAGGTCAAGCAGAATCAAATCGGGGCGTGCGGCATTGGCGTATTTGCCTTTGCGATGAAGATAATCCATCGCTTCGACGCCGTCTTCGACGCGATTAAGTGTATTTGCGATTTTGCCGGCTTCGAGCGCCTCTACGGTAAGAGCGGCGTCGCTGGGGCTGTCTTCGACGAGCAAAATCTCAACCAGTCTGCCATTTGATAAATTTAACACGATAGTTAACCTCCAACCGGAATAGTAAAGTAGAAAGTTGAACCCAGTCCGGGCATGGATTCGACCCATATTTTTCCACCGTGGCGTTCCACGATTTTTTTACAAAGTGCCAGACCGATGCCTGTGCCTGGATATTTTTCACGTGTGTGAAGCCGCTGGAAGATAAGGAATATTCTTTCGGAATACTGGGGATTGATGCCTATGCCGTTATCTTTTACGGCAAAGCGCCAGAAGTCTGTGTCGCGAGTCGCAGAAATATGTATTTTGAGGGGCTGTTCGCCTCTGAATTTAATGGCGTTACCGAGAAGGTTCTGGAAGACTTGAGCCATCTGTGTCGCGTCGGCATTTACAGTAGGCAGGGAATCAATAGTAATTTCAGCGGAGGATTCACGGATAGCTGCATGGAGGTTCATAATGGCGCGGTCGATGGAAGCTATTATATTTATGGGTTCGGGAGTTTTGCCGCGAGTTCCGATGCGTGAGTACTCGAGAAGGCCGCTGATAAGCGACTGCATTCTTACGACGCCATCAATGACGAATCGCATATATTCCTGGGAGCGCTCGTCAGTTTTTTCTTTCAAACGGCGATTGAGCAGTTCGGTAAAACCGCCTACTGCCCGCAGAGGCTCCTGAAGGTCGTGGCTTGCGACATAGGCGAATTGTTCGAGGTCTTTATTTGACCTTGTCAGTTCTTCCGTGCGATGTTTGACTAATTCCTCGAGGCCGAGACGATATTTTTCGAGTTCTGCCTCCGCGTTGAATTTCCGAACGGCCTCCCCGATGAGCGGTGCCATGGTTGATTCGATAAACTGAATTTTTGGCAAAGCAACCATATCCTTATTATGGTCGGTAAGATGGATAGCGCCGATGACTTCATTGCCGTAACGAATTGGAATGACGGCAATGGAATTAAACCCCATTTTTATGCAGATGCCGCGATAATCTTTTGCCTGCTCGGTTGTAAGTCCCGCCAGGAAAGCGCCGGAATCATTGCAGTAAAAAAGCGCCGCCGGCGGTTATTAATTTTTTTTCCTGATAGAGAGCATGCCCCTTAATTGCGCGAATGCAAAAACAGTTATCTCGTTCGAGATTGATCGCATTTTCGAGTGCCAAAAAGTCTTTGTCGAAACCTGTCTGCGATTCATAAGGGATATTGCCCTGATTGTCTTTTATTCGAATGCCGACAAATTCACATCCTGACCATTGCCGAATAACATTTACAGTGGCATCGAGATATTTTTTTCGGGAGGTTTTCCTGGCGAACAGTTCGAGTAGCGAATTTGTAAAGGTTTGTTTTTCTTGAGCAGCTTTACGCTCGGTGATATCGCGGGCGGCTGCAAAAACGCCGATGACATTGCCGTGTGTATCCGTATAAACAGCGGCGTTATAAAGAACGTCAGTAAGTTTGCCGTTTTTGTGGCGAATTGTCAGAGGATAGTCTGTAACGAATCCCTTTGCAAATACCTGCTGATAACCTTCTCTCGCTTTTTGGGGTTGTGTGAAATAATTTGAAAAGTCCGTACCAATAAGATTATTTCGCGGAATACCTGTAACATTCACAGTTGCTTCATTAACATCTGTAATTTTTCCATCGGCGCTGATTGTTACAAGCGGGTTGAGAGAAGATTCGATAAGGCTTCGTGAATATAGTGATGACGCCCGCAAAGCCTCTTGTGCCTGTTTGTGAGCGGTAACATCGACACCGATTTCCATAATCAGAGGTGAGCCGTCTGTGTCGGTGAAGGGATAATCGTAGATGTCGTAATTATGGTCGTTGGGGCCGGTCCATTCCCAGAACTGTGATTTGTTGGTTTTGAGAACATTATAAGTCTGGCAGTTTTCGCAGGGTTCTGCAAGATTAAATAGAAACTCATGGCATTTCTTTCCGTTGTCATTGCCGAACCATTCACGGAAGGTGTGATTGGCGTAAGCGACGCGATAATCGGGAGTGAGCAGAACGGCGTAGGCGGGCATCATTTCGAGAACGTTTTCGAAACGCTTACGTTCGGACTTAATGATTTTTTCCGTTTTTTCAAGTGTCTCAACTGTAAGGGTTAACTCGCTGGTGCGCTGTCGAACGGTTTCTTCGAGAGTTTCGTTGGCTTTTTGGAGTTGTTCTTCTGCTCTGATTCGTTCCATAGCGACGGCGACCTGGTCGGTAACGCTTTTCATCAGCGATAAATCGTCTGGGCCGAAGGTGGTTCTTGCTTTTGTCCCGAAGGATAATGTTCCCGATACTTTACCCTGTGACATAATGGGATGGCAGGCGTAAGCTCTGATACCGAACGAACGGACAAGGTCCGCGCGAGCGTCGCAGGACTGCTGAATATTTTCGGCGATAATTGGTTTTCCATCTCTTACGACACATCCACAGATAGCCTGACCGAAATCGAGCCATTCGATTTTTTTTGCGGTTTGGTCGGTAATTCCGCCGAAAGTATTGAGGTGCAGGCGATGAATTTGTTCATCAACGAGATAATTGATGAAGATGTGGCAGTTGAGATGATTCATTACCCTTGCGCAAAGGGCATTTACAATATTTTGCGGCTGCTTGCTTTGGAGAAGTTGTCCTGCGGTTTCAGAAAGGATTTCAAAGCGTTCCGCACTTCTGCGAATAGCGTCTTCGGCCTGCTTGCGTTCAGAAATATCCTGAGTGATGCCGAAACCACCTAAAAGTTCACCGTCTTCGGTGAATTCAAGATAAGCTTTTTCAAATACCCACTTTAGCTGTCCCTCAACAACGATTCGATGTTCTATATCATAAGGCTCACCTTTCAGAGCGGCCTGCCATTTTTTATCGACGTAATCCCTGTCATCGGGATGAATGGCAGTCAGAAATGTCTCATAAGTCATCGGCGTGCCTTTGGGAATGCCGAAGATTTTATGATTTTCGTCAGACCATGTTAAAATATTTTTCCTGATATCCAGTCGCCAGCTTCCGATATGCGCAACAGCCTGTGCGCGGTTCAGGTCGGCCTGACTTTCCCGCAGTGCAATTTCAGCATGTTTTCTTTCGTCGATTTCCCTGTTTAATTCATCTCTTGAGGCAGTTGTGGTTTTTAAATAATAGGTCATTTTATCGAATGACCTTGAAAGCTGGCCGATTTCGTCCTTTGAATTAGTCGCTAATTGGACGTCTAAATTTCCGCTTCCGATTATCTGCGTTCCTTTAGCCAGTTTTTCGATAGGCACTGAAATTGACTGTGCGATGGAGAACGCCATTACAGAGCTTAAAGAACAAACGATTGCCAGAATTATCAGCATCAGGTTTCTTAAATTAGTTATCTCAGCGAAGGCTTCTTTTGTGTCGATTTTAGTGACCATTCCCCAGTCTAAGGATGGTATATAACGCCAGGCGGCAATAACTTTTTTGCCACGATAATCAATATCGCGGCCTGCCCCTGTTTTGCCCTGAACAGCCTCCATGATGGGATGGCCAGACTTGCCTCCTATATTGATTTTACTTTCAAGGACTATATTTGGGTCATATCTTAATGGATTTAGAAATACGGCCTGATTGCCTATTTTTTTACCAATGAGGGTTTCGCCAGTTTTCCCGAGCCCCGTTCTATCTTCTATCAGATTATAAATGGGGGCCATATCAACTTCAAACGCAATAATTCCGATGAAAGTGTCGTTAAAATCGACAGCCGGTGCAGTAATCAGTATTCCGGGCTTATTGTTATTTTCCGGATTTGAAAAGATATCCGAAAAATAAACGCTGTTTCTGCCTTGTTCAAAGGCTTTCTGTTCCGGGTCGGAAAGCGGATTCAAAAAGAATTTTGAATGGGCAGGATTAGTTGAGTAAACAACTTTCCCTTTCGGATTAACCAGCATAATATCAGTCACATCTGAAAGTGACTGCATCTGCTGTAATTGCCCATCAAGCATTTTTTTAGCGGCAAAAAATTGCGTATTGCTGGGGTCATCTGCAAAGCGGGATAGTATGGGAAGATTTTTCTTAATATTGTAGTAGCTTTGGGCTATTGTTATGTGGGCCTTTAATCCGGCGAAGTATGTTTCTATTTTATCCGCCTTAAAGGCGGCGATATTCTGCAAATCATCGATGCGATTCGCTTCGAGGGAATTTTTATAATTAGTGTAGGTTAAGACACTGACGAAAAGCAGGGGGATTACCGCAATAGCCAGGAACATAATGGTAAGTTTAAGTTTTATAGACATAGCAATCCTGTTCCCAATAAGACAAATAATCCGGCGGTGTGGCAGGCCATGGCGGAATTCCTGTCTTCGATATAGTAATAAAGGGATGGAGCATTAATAATGTATCCGACTATAGCTATGATACCGATTGCGGCAACAATGAAACCGATAAGTCTGAGCTTTAAAGAGATTTTTTTGGGGTTCAGGGTAGTTAAAATGGCGGCCAGGGCAATCAATATGAAATTTACAGCCGTGGGCAGCGAGGGCTGGCCGGGTATTACGGTCTTTGCAGCGTCAGGCGAATCTTTAATAAATAAATCTTCAGTTCCTGTATGGAGCTTAAAAAGAGTGGAGAAAAATAATGTTCCCATAAGAAGAATAATAATCAGAGAGATTACTGGAAAGGGCGACTTGTGCCTTGTCGAATTCGCCTTCCAAAGCCCTGACAATAAAATAAAGACTGATACCGCTGAGGAGAAAAGCGATTGCCGTATCAAATTTCATTGAAACCCACGCCGGCGAAATACTCTTTAATATAGCGATATCAAATATCCAGCCCGCTATAACTATAACGCCTGTGATAATCACTGCCAGAGATAAGGCCTTAGCTGTTTTTCTTTTCTTCTCTGTAGTCATATTTCAGAAGATATTATAATATGTCCTTGCCGAAAAAACAAAAAAAATAAGCTTTTTTCCTTTTTTGGACATATTTACGAGCTGCCCGCCAGTTTCACGCTTTAATCCTTGTATAAGCGTGTTTTTCGTATTAGAATATGGCGTTTTTAAGTTTGAACAGTTTTACGTTGGTTAAATGAATTATGCTTATAATACTGCCAATCAGGACGAATATAAAGTCGATTAGGACGCCTTACGCTAACTACGGGCTGATAGCGTTGAATGTGTTGATTTTCGCACTTTACAGCCCGTGGGGTATGCCGAAAGTTTTCGGGCCTTGGGTGGATACATTTTCGCTTGTACCGCTTCAGCCGAGGATATGGCAGTTTGTAACGTATGCTTTTCTCCACGCAAATCTCTGGCACATACTCGGCAATATGTTCTTTTTGTATCTTTTCGGCAACAGTGTCAACGATAAGCTTGGCCATATCGGGTATTTATGTTTTTACCTGGCTGGCGCGGTTTTCAGCGGTATCGGGCATGTTTTAATTACTGATTATTCTGTGCTTGGCGCAAGCGGGGCGGTCGCGGCGGTAACAGGGGCGTATCTTGTGCTTTTCCCGCAAACATTGATTACTGTTTTTTACTGGCTGATATTTTACATTGATACCATAGAAATACCAGCTTTGGGATTTATCGGTTTTAAGTTAATCGTATGGGATAATATTATTGAACGAAATATTCCGGGGATAGCTCACGGGGCTGATCTTTCGGGGTATGCTTTCGGTATTTTAACAATGTTGTGTTTGCTTTCGGTTGGTATAATAAGCCACAGCGGCTTTGATTTATGGTCGATGCTCAGGCAGTGGAATCGCAGGCGAGCGTATCGGGATGCGGTCGCGGGGGGATACGACCCTTTTACTGCTCAGGATTACTGGTCGAAAAAAGTTATTGCAAAGGAAGTAAAAAAGACCGAGACTGAGCTGCGGCGAGATGAAGAAATCGCACGGGTTCGCGGGGAGATAGCCGCGAGCATTGCTCAGCATAACCTGGCTTTGGCCGCCGATGGGTATTTGAGACTAATGGAACTCGACAGGGAACAGATACTGCCTCGGCAGCACCTGCTTGATATCGCCAATCAGCTCGCCAGCCAGGGAAGGCAGCAGGAAGCCGCAATGGCTTATGAATCATTTTTGGTTCATTACGCAAAATACGAATATCGGGACCAGGTGGAATTAATGCTCGGATTATTGTATTCGCGTTATCTTAATAAGCCGGATCTGGCGGTAAAGTATTTGCAGTCGGCGGCACAAAAGCTGTCGAACCAGGCGCAGTTAAAGATGTGCAGAGATGAGCTTTCGAGGCTGGGGAAGTAAGATATTTTAAAGAATAAAAAAGTTGACAAGCGGCGGCAAGGGTGTTAAGTATTTATACAAATGCAGGTAGTGGTAATTTTCAGTAAGGCGCTATTTTTTTTAGGGAGATTAAAAATGCGATTTTCATTATTGTTTGCATGGATTGCTGTGGTATGTTTAGTGTCTGTTGGTTATTCAAAGCAGGCTTCGTTAAAGCCGGGTCCAAACACGGTCGCCCCTTCTTCGGCGGCTGCAACTCCGCTTGCGGCTCCTGTCGTCGAAGCGAATGGCGTTGGTGTGGCGGAGGAACCTTATTTTGCCGAGGTGTTAGAGGATAACGTGTATGTTCGTTCCGGGCCAGGCACTAATTATTATACCTGCGGAAAACTTAAAAAAGGTGACCGTATTAAAGTAGTTGGTCATCAGTATAGCTGGTCGCATATCGTTGCTCCGGAAAAGTGTTTTTCCTGGGTAGCAAAGCAGTATGTGAATATTGACCCGAACAATCCCGGAGTCGGTATTATTGCCGGCGACGATGTCAGAGTTTACGCGGGTTCAGATGAGCGTAAACCGATGCATTCGTGGACGCCTCATTTCAAATTAAACAGGAATGAAACTGTTAGGCTGCTGGGCGAGGAAAGCGAAGGGTATGTGAAGATTGCTCCGCCGGAAGGGGCATATCTATGGGTCAGTACGCAATATACAAAGCCGATGGAGCCTCTCGGCGGAACAGTAAAGGCAATAAGCAAAGGTGAACCAAACGCCGTTGCTGTGCGTGGACAGCCGAGCGCGGAGCAGAGGCTGTTGAGAGAATATTACGATTTGAGCAAACAATTGACCGCTGAACGTGCCAAGCCGATAGGAGAGCAGGATTATACGACCCTAAAGAAGAAATTCAGCGCGATAGCGAGCAATAAAGACGCAGGCAAGGCCGCGAAATATTCCGAATTTGCGCTTAAGCAAATAGGCAGCTCGGAACTGGCTTTGGAGGTTGGAAAACAGGTCAAGCAGCAGGACACAGAACTGCAAAAGACACAGGAAGGTATTGCCGCGGCCCGCGATGCGAAACTTGCTGAAGTTAAGAATTACGGCAAGTTCGCGGTAATGGGGCGGCTGCAGATTTCAAATATTTATACAGGGACAGGGCCCAAGCGTTATCTGATTGTTGACGATTCAGGCAAGATAATCTGTTACGCAACGCCGGACGAATCCGCGGCAAAAACCGATTTGAGCAAACTTATCGGGCAAAAAGTCGGCCTGGTCGGCGTCTCAGTGTCGAATCCGCAGTCTTCAGGTACTTTAGTGCGGTTCACCGAAGTAGTGGCATTGAAATAACGAATTAACATCCTGTTTAAGAAATAGATTCACTATTCCGAGAACCGGAATGACTTCTTTACATTTATGTGCCTGCAAAAGTGGTTCGAGCATATAAATGGATTTTAAGAGGTTTAAGATATGAATAAAATATTGTGGAAAGTTCTGCCAATTATTATTGGCTTGACTTTTGGATTTTTATTTTTCAATCCGCCGGAATTATTTCGGTCTTTAGGGTGGATAGGGTGGTTGATCTTCCCGGGATGTTTTGTATTTATAGTTTTTATTTTCATGCCGGGTTTTTATTTTATTCGTCACATCTTCGGAAATGCAGAGCTTATACCGATTGTAAGAGACCTTCGCAGAAAAGATGTGAGTTTGCTCGCGGAGAAATTTTCGACTCTTGGTTTTAAACCTGCAGGCGCGGCATTGAAGGTGCCAAATCTGTCAGCGACAATCGTTGGCTTCGTGCGTGAAGACATTAATGTGTCCGCGGCAATTGTTCGTGTGGAAGCTGGCAGGGGCAAGACCACTTTTGCCTTTCAATCAAGTTTGGACAATGGCACAAAAAGTCTAACAACAAGCAGGGAAATCAGCTCAGTTTTAATGCCTTGTCCTCCGTGGAATTTTCGCCAGGTATTTCCTGGAGATGATGCCGAATCGCTTTTATTGGAGCATATACGCAGCTTAGAATTCCTGCATAGTAATGGACTGAGAACCTATCCTGTAAGTAGTGAGACATTTATAGAAACGGAGTTGAAAGGATGGCAAAAACACCGGGAATATCTGCGTATAAAATGGTTTAAAAACACATTGATATTTGTATGGCGATTTGTCAGCAGAATTAGTCCATACCGGGGGCCGATAGCAATGCAGAAAGCTGCAGCCAAATATATAAGGCAGGTTGCGGGAGTTACGGAAACAACTACAGAATCACAGACAAGACAGAAAATGATTATACACCTTCAACAACTTCAGAATATACCTGTTGCTGCAGTTCATTCAGGGGTTGGGATTACGTCTTTCGTGATATCATTGGCAATTGGGCTGGCAGTATTCGCAGTTTTTGTTTTTGTGGTAATTATTAATATTGTTAATGGTAGCATAGGCGATAGGGAATATCCTATAGCTATGATATTGGGTATGATTATAATGTTCAGCGGTCTTGGGTATGTGATAGGTCTGATACTTGGAATAATTGGAGTGCTTAAGAAACATCGTAAAAGAGTCTTTGCAGTGCTGGGCATAATTTTTAATTTACTGGGGCTTGCTGTGTTTGGCAGTGTGATATTGATTGGATTACTGGCAGGATAAGGCAAGTGGGAAAAAGCGATATTATAGTTTCATATAAACTTTATTCCTGTTAGAAACCAGATGCCAAACTGAACGCATATTAGTTGCGCAGGGCTGTTACCGGCGATGGTATTCTTCCACGACGGGCGATAAATTTCGGCGAAGCGATTTTTGCGACTTTCATAATCGGCGCCGAGCCGAGTAGGCCTCCGAAATGCACAATCGAGCCGGCCTTTTTCCTTGGGACGGGAATAACACGCACGCTGGTGGTTTTGTTGTTAATCATACCGATAGATAGCTCATCTGCGATTATAGCGGAAAGAACGTCAGCGGGAGTATCTCCGGGAACGGCGAACATATCCAGCCCGACAGAGCAGACGCTTGTTAACGCCTCGAGTTTATCGAGTGTCAGCGAACCGGATTTAACGGCGCGAATCATACCGGCATCTTCGCTTACGGGAATGAAAGTACCGGAGAGGCCGCCCACATTACCGGATGCCATAGCACCGCCTTTTTTAACGGCATCCATCAACATCGCCAGGGCGGCGGTAGAACCGGGAAGGCCGACCTGTTTTACTCCCATGGCCTCGATGATTTCGGCGACAGAGTCTCCGGCGGAGGTTGTGGAAGCCAGCGAAATATCGACGATTCCAAAATCAATGTTCATCAGTTTAGCGAGTTCCCTGCCGATAAGTTCACCTGCGCGTGTGATTTTGAAAACGGTTCTCTTTATGACTTCTGACAACTGAGTGAGGTCGCAATCAGGGTTTTGCATAACAACATCTCGGACGACGCCTGGACCGGAGATACCGATATTCAGCGAGAAGTCTGGCTCGCCGATGCCGTGATGGGCGCCGGCCATAAAAGGGTTATCCTCCGGAACATTGGCGAAGACAGCTATTTTTGCGCATCCGATACCGTTTTTTGATGACGACGCGAGTTTTTTAAGGATATGGCCGAATTTTTCGACAGCGTTCATATTTATGCCAGCCACGGTTGAAGCGAGATTGAGGAAACCGCAAACTCTTTCGGTTTCGGATAAAGCCTGTGGAATCGAGTCGATGAGAGTTTCATCGGCGGCGGTCATACCTTTTTGTACCATTGCGCCGAAGCCGCCAATAAAATTGACATTAGCTTTTTTCGCTGCTGAGTCGAGGGCTTTTGCTACAGCGACGGCAGTTTGAATTTTATGCGGCAGAGGTTCGAGCAGCAGCGAGACCGGCGTAACTGCTATCCTGCGATTAGTGATTGGGATGCCGTATTTCTGCTCGATGACATCGGCGTATTTATTGAGCAAGAGTCCCTTTTCGACTATCCGCTTCTGGATGCGATTGACCAGACCATTGAGGTTTCTGTCCATACAATCTTTGAGATTGATACCGAGTGTAACTGTCCTGATATCAAAATGATGGTCGAGTGTCATTTTTACGGTTTCAAATACTTCTTCAACTGAAATTCTCATAATCAGACCCTGTGCATTGCCTTAAATATATTTTCGTTCTGGATTGTTATATTGAGGGACATTTCTTTGCCGATTTTGTCGAGGCGTTTCTTTATTTTTGCCATATCTATGGTGGCGTTTGTTATATCGGCAGCCATTGTCATTACAAAGTAATCTTCCATAATTTTCTGATTGACGTCGATGATGTTTATATTCGCCTTGGCCATAGCGGCTGATAGTCTGGCGATGATACCGACCCTGTCAACACCGGTAACCGTTACTATGCAGATTTGTGATTCTTTTTTCTTAGCCATAATAGTTCTCCTGTAAGCTGCCTGAAAAGCTTTACCACTTTTTCAGGGCAAGTTCATTTGTTCTTTTGTGGTTTGTCATATCGGAAGCAAGTGCTGTTATAGTTATAAAGCCATCCACCAATGAAGCGGTATCGGCAGGGGAGTCCTGGTCTCTGTGTGGCCCCAGCGCGAGCTGGAAAACGATCTGGCCCTGCTCATTTTGCTGGCGGATATAATGTTCGTGAAAGCCGCCGGTGGACTGAGGGGTAACTCTTATGCCTTTAGGCTCGCCCTTGGACAGCGGCGGTATATTGATGTTTATTACATCGCCGATATTAAGTGGCAGCAGTTTTTTGAGTACCTTTAAACAGTGTTTGGCTGCGCGTTCGAAATCCATATTTTCTTCACGTGCCAAGCTCATAGCGACAGAGGGGATTCTTAGAAAAGCGGCTTCCATAGCTGCGGCAACGGTGCCTGAATAATAGACGTTAATGCCAGCGTTGGCGCCGCCGTTAATTCCGGAAACCACCAGGTCAACGGGTTTATCGCATAGCTGCATAACGGCAAGTTTGACGCAGTCAGCCGGTGAACCCTGGACGCTAAAGCCGGTGAACAGGCCTTGAATCTCAACTTTATTACAAATCAAGGGCCCATTAAACGTAATACTGTGACTTGTGCCGGATTGACTGTCGGCGGGGGCGACAACCATAACCTCGCCAATAGAGGTGAGTTCTTTGTATATCGCCGCAAGCCCTGGCGCAAAAATTCCATCGTCATTTGTTAATAATATTCGCATATAAATATTTCTATAAGCTGATTGTAATTGCTCATAAAAGATATGTCAATTGACAGAGGCTGATTTTGGTTATTTGGCGGATTTTCGGACGGAGTCCTTGATACGCTGGATATGGCCTCTGCCGAGAGCTTTGACTTCGCAGCCGAGCTCGAAATAGCGCCGGATTTTGTCATCGTCGAGGATTCCGAAACAGTCGATAACAGCCAGCGGGGCGCCTGCCCATTCGACAATCTTATCGGGGTCAAGATTCAGATACGGCGCGTGCGGGACGGCGAGAATGACAGCTTGAGCGCCTTTAAGGGAGGAGGCCAAATCATGCTGGACGCGCAGATTGACGAGGCCTTCCTGATTATGGAAGAACCTTGCCCAAGAGTGGCCGGGTGCGGGATAGGTGTCCTGATTTTCAATTTCGAACCAATGCTCGAGATAGGGGTCGTGGACTTTCATGTCGGCGCCCATCTCCGTAAGTTTGCGGACGACAATTTCCGAGCCGCTGTAACGGGTATCTGCGACGTCCTGACGGTAACTTGCGCCGCAGAGAAGGATGGGGGCGCCGGCGAGCTGTTTGCCCATATTGCGGAGGGCATCTCTTGTGAGTGTGGCGGCGTGGAGGCCGCGAGTGTCGTTGATGTCGATGGCCATCGGCGTAATCTTGAATATGTCATCGTTGAAGCCGAGAATGTGTTTGTATGCCCAGTAGCCGAGGCCGCCGTCTTTGGGGAGGCAGTAGCCGCCGACGCCGGGGCCGGGGAATATCATATTGTTGTGCGTCGGACGCATTTTTATGGCGTTGATGACTTTAATGAGGTCAACGCCGTTGCGTTCGGCGAAGATGCTCCATTCATCGAGAAAGGCCAAAATTGTCGCGCGGTAGGAGTTTTCGACGATTTTGGTTGTTTCGGATTCGATGGGGCGGTCCATAACCGTGAGCGGGAATTTTTCGGTGTTGAGGACTTCGCGCAGGAATTTTTCGACGCGATTTCTTGGCCTCGTCGTTGCAGCCTGAACAGACGCGCCAGAAATCGCGAATGGAGGAGACATAATTTTTGCCGGGCATAACGCGCTCGAAACTGTGGGCGAGCAGCGGTTCGGATTTTATGCCTCGTGCGGCGAATGCCTTTTTCATAATCGGCCAGGCGATGTATTCGGTTGTGCCGGGGGCAACGGTTGTTTCGATGAGTGTCAGGCAGTTTGGCTGGACTTTGTCGCCGATAGTTTTCATTGTGGCTTCGAGGGCCTTCATTTCGGCGGTGCCGGTACGCATATTGCCAAGTTCGCTTTGCTGTAATCGCACTGGACGTCGACGACGACGCAATCGGCAAGTTAGAGGCAATCGCTGTTATATGTCGCGATGAGGGTTTTCTTTTCGAGGACGCAGCGGATAATCATTGGGTCAACTTCTGGGTCTTCGGCTTTTACGGGCGATTCGCCTCGATTGAGCAGTGGAATTTTCCAGTAGCTTCGTTCGCTTGGTCGCTGGCAGCCGATGACGAATTTGCTGGGCTTGCCGGTCTTTTTATCAACAGTGTCCGCAATGATGGCGGCCATAACCGCGCCGACGAAACCGACGCCCATTACGACGACGATTTCTTTGCCTTGTTCTCTGGCAGATTTGACCAAAGTCTCGATGCGTTTGAATTCTGCGGAGTAGTCTGCTTTGCTTGGCAATGGGAATTTTTCTCCTGCGGGACTTATTGAATATTCGCTCATAACCGTTCCTTTTTAAAATTTTGTTATTATTCGTGGCGTAAGTTTACCAGAGACGAGATATTTAGCAAGACTTTTTGTGTGAAAAGTCTGAATGCGGAGAACATTTTAGGGGAAATGGCAGGTTAGCCGAAGAGTTTTTTTATGTCGTCGTCAGTAATCTGTTCGTCGGGTCTTATCGGCTCTCCTCTTTGGCGTCTGAGGTGCTCGAAAAACTCATTTACGTTTTCTGGTGCGGATTTGATTATCAGGCTTATGGTATATCTCATAAGAGAAATATCCGCTCCGTCAAATATACCTTTAACGAGCGCGGTCTCTGAGTTCTCCTGCTCATCCAGTTCCCTGTTTAATTTGTTCAGCACATCCTGGAGGCTGCCGTATTCGATTATCTCGTTGGTAAGAGTCTTATTCGATATATGTGAGTAGGGTATGCCCATAGCTCTGAACAGGCAGATAACTTCGGGGGGAATTGCTGAGGCATGCTCAAAACCTTCCTTAAACTCCGGGCCGCTGTAGTGTCTGGGTAATATTATCTGGGGCTTGCGAACGAGGACGAGGCCTCTTTTCACGATTGTGCGGTTTTTGTAGTTACCATGTTCGGCGGCGAATACGTAAGGCAAAGTTGTGTCGCTGAATGTGTAGAGAATTCGACCGTATTCCCTGATTATCTCGGTGTTGCTCCAGTATTCCTTAAATTTGCGATTGTCGAAATCGGACATTTTGTTTTATACGTAATAAATAACCGCGGACATTTAATTTCTCGACCGTGAGATTTTTAAAAAACTGAGCGCATCCTTAATCTGCTTTTTATCATCGCGGTCGAGCATACGGCTCAATTTTTTCACCTTAACGAATTTTTCCAGAATTTTAGGCAATTCTGTAGGGAGGTCAAGATTTCTTTGTCCGATGGTATTTAAAAGCCATTTGCCGTATTCCTCGGTTTTTCCGGGCGGCAAAATAATTGCGTTGCTTTCCCTGCCGCTATGGATTAGTTCGATTTTTATGCCTGCGTTTCCAAGGTCGGTGCAGGAAAGTGTGAAGCCATTTTTGTAGTGGAAGCCTGAAAGCGATTCCTGTTCTTCATTGGCGGCGTCAAGTTCATCATCAATTTCCATAATCGGTTCTCGCATAATGCAAAATCATTACAACTGATACAATTGAAAATAGTTTTATATATAACTTCTTTTAATAACTTAACTTATACGGATTAAAAGGGGGTATGTTCATATAGGGGAAGGATTAGTCAAAAGGCTTGTTTTTTCTGGACAAATGGCTTTTAGCGGCTAATATCTGATAGTTTAAGGTAAAAACGGAAATATGCGATATCTGGCGATAGATTATGGCGATAAGCGTACCGGGTTGGCTGTCTGCGACCGGAACGAGACTATTGCGTCTCCTCTGGTGGTAATTGAGGGACGAGGGGAATTGCTCAAAAAGATTATCGAGCTTATTAAAAATGAGAATATCGATGCTGTTGTTTTGGGGCTGCCTTTGAATATGGACGATTCTCAGGGTCCGCAGGCTAAACTGGTGATGCGATTTGCAGATGAGTTGAAAAAGGTTATTGAGATACCGATTCATTTTCAGGATGAGCGGCTGAGCAGTTTCGCGGCGGAGGAAAAAATAGCTGTTGCGGAATTTACGAGGAAGAAGAAAAAGCGGCGTCTTGATGCCATCGCAGCGGCGGAAATTCTGCAGGCTTTTCTTGACCAGAAACATCAATCAAATGATAAGCACTAATCTCGAAGCACGAAGCAAATTAAAATAACAAAATTCAAAACAAGCTGGAAACAATCCCCGATAAATCGGGCGGCTAACTATATATCGGCCAGAGACTTTTCAAAATTTTCAACGGTAAAGTGTTTGCTTTTGCCTTTTTGGATTACTTTGTGGCCTTCGGACTGGAGTTTGTTTTTCAGGTTTTCGATGCCGCCGGGATATTTTTCGTTTAAGAGGCCGCCGGTTTTTAGGGTTCGCCAGTAGGGGGTTATGTTCTTTTTGCCTTGTGCGGCGTCCTCTTCAGCGGCGTGTGCGGCGAGCCATGAAAATATTCCGGTGGTAATCGGGCAGCCGAAATCGGCTTTGTGTTTTTTCGCCAAAAGCTGTCTTATCTCGTTTATTGTTATTAGTTTTCCTTTAGGAACTTTTCGCATGATTTCATCAACTTCGAGAGGAGAAGGTATTATGTAAGTTCCGGCGGGCCAGTTTTTGCCCTTGCTCTTGTTGAATCTTTCAATTTTCGGCAGGCCTTTATTTTCGTTCAGTTTTTCCCGCCAAGATTTTTTCTGTTTCATTTTAGACTCCCTGTTAATTTTCTTGAGGAATTATGGTTTGAGCCGCAATATTTAAGGGCAGCATCGAGAACAGTATCTTTTTCTTTCAGCAGTTTTTGATTTGTCACGATATTTATGTCAGGTTTAATACCCTGGCTTTCTAAACAGGTGCCATCAGGCCGGAGGTCTTTCCATGAGGGGAGCCAGACTGTGACTCCATTACCAAGGTCATAAGGTTTTGGGTTTCCTGATGAGCCGCCAGATTTTTCGCCTATCAGTTTGCAGTTCGATACCTGCTTCATCATCAAGAGAAAGGATTCGCAACTGCTAATATTAGCCTGACCCATAAGAACGACAATCTTGCCCTTATAAGCAGGCTGGTCCGGATTGGGCTTGATTTTTCTTTCAAAAACTTTTGTCCAGCCGTTTGGCTCATTTATATTACGATATATATTTTTTGAGTAAACAGCCGGCTGATTTATAAAACATCCGGCAAATTTTTGTGCTAAAGGTTCTGCGCCGCCGCCGTTGGGTCTTACATCAATTATTAAAGCCTTGGTTTCCGTTAAATCCTTGAGAGCTTTAAGTGCCGGCTCAAGTACTTCAGCTTCATTGTTTTCCCAGCTTTCTATCAGGATATAGCCGATATTGTCGGGGTAGCGGCCCATACTTACATATTGAGACAAATCTTTGAAGTTGGGAACTTGTTTTTTGAGTAAATCAATATTGTAATTGCGTTGTATATTGCGTCTAAAGCCACCTATGGTCTCGTTATCGATTTTGACCCAAAGATGCATATCTTTGGCGTTAGCCAGCATTTTCGCGGCCAATTCGGCAAATTCATGCGGAGTCTTAGCTTGTTCCAAGCGGGGAGTGTAAGTTTCAAATAATTTACGCCAGTCAACATTTCGCAGGTCGCGATAAGAATATTTTTCATTGATTACTTGACGCAATTTTTTTACGGCCTCTTTGTTGATGGCAGAGTCTGAAGAGTTCAGCTTGCGTTCAGAATTGCGAGATTGACGATTTTGCAACTTTTTTTCATTTGTTTGTTCCGCAAGAGTAAGATGTGAAAAGCACAACAAAACGCTTAATAAAATAGTTAATGAAAAACCTGCTAAATTGTGACTGTTTTTCATAGTGCACCTTTTTTCATTTTATATATTGACAGGATTGCGACCCCAACAATAGCAGGGGCATTTTTCGGATGTATTATAATATATTTGCCGCGGGGATAAAGAGGTAAATTCAAATATCGAGGGAAAATGTGTAATCCGTTATTTTTATCTGCGTTACGCGGATTCTTTTCTAAGAATCTGTCTTGCGGAGAACAGGGCGGCTTTGCCTTCGACGATGTCCCTTGTGATAACGTATTTGGCGGGCTTGGGGTCTTCGGGAAGCTGGTACATCAAATCAACCATTAACTCCTCGGCGATGGCACGCAAAGCTCTTGCGCCTGTGTCGCGTTTAATGGATTTTTCCGCAAGGGCATGCAGGGCATCATTAGTAAATTCAAGTTGTGCGTTTTCCATTTCGAAGAATTTCTGATACTGCCTGATAAGGGCGTTTTTGGGTTTTGTAAGGATATCCATAAGGGCTTTTTCATCGAGAGCGGTAAGCGTAGCAGTAACAGGCAGCCGGCCGACCATTTCGGGAATCATTCCGAATTCGATTATGTCTTCCGGAACGACCTGCTGAATGATATCGCTGTAATCGGCTTTCTCATCGGTCTGATGCGACAATTCGGAGCCGAAGCCAATCATTTTTTTGCCGAGACGTTTTTTGATGATGTTTTCGAGTCCGACAAATGTTCCGCCGCATATAAAAAGGATATGCGTGGTGTCAATCTGGATATAAGATTGCTCCGGATGTTTTCGCCCGCCCTGGGGCGGAACATTGGCGGTGGTTCCTTCGAGCATTTTCAGAAGAGCCTGCTGGACGCCCTCACCGGAGACATCGCGCGTGATGGAAACATTCTGGGAGGTTTTGCCGATTTTGTCGATTTCATCAATGTAAACGATTCCTCTTTGAGCGGCTTCGATATCGAAATCCGCATTCTGCAAAAGACGAAGCAGAAAGTTTTCAACGTCTTCGCCGACATAGCCCGCCTCGGTAACGGTTGTCGCGTCGCAGATCGCGAAAGGCACTTTAAGCATATTTGCCAGTGTGTGGGCAAGCAGCGTTTTGCCTGAACCGGTCGGGCCTATTAAAAGAACGTTCGATTTGTCTATTTCCACGTCGCCGCCTTCGGTATCAGTGTGGAGCAGGCGTTTATAGTGATTGTGGACGGCAACAGAGAGATATTTTTTCGCGTGGTCCTGACCGATTACATACTGGTCGAGATATTCCTTTATTTCGCGGGGTTTGGGAATTTCGGTGATGCTTTTGGCGGGCCTGGCGGACTGCTTCTGGCTTTGAAGAACGATATTGTGGCAAAGCTCAACGCAGTCGGGGCATATAAAAATATTGTCCGGGCCTTCTATGAAAGTGCCGTTCTGGTCGCTGGGGCGTCCGCAAAAACTGCAAAAAGCCTTTTTTCTGTTACCTTGTTTTGCCATTATCTATGTTTCCTGTTTAAAGTAAGTTTTCACGAAGTATTGTAATATATTTGTGCGGTCAGAGCAAGCTATGAATTATGAGTCCTGACAAATTCCGCACCGCAATGTAATGCCTTGGCATTTATAGCGAGTGTATTGTGAAGCCGTTTCGCGAGAACATCAGGCAGGCATTCGGCGACTTCGTCAGGGGTTAGAAACCCTCGTTTTTGCAGGTAAGCGCCCAGAGCCACCATATTTGCGCTTTTGGGACTGCCTAACTCAATAGCTAAATCATCGGCGGGCAGCAGCGATAATTCGGCGTTGCCGGATAGACTTTTTACCATTTCAGGTTCAATCAGAGACGTGTTGACTATCAGCAGGCCGCCTTTTTTGACCTGCGGAGCGAATTTGTTAAATGAAGCCTTATTCATTGCGATAAGCGAATCGCATCTGCTGAAGACCGGTGAGGCGATAGGGCTGTTGGCGATAACAACCATACAGTTGGCTGTGCCGCCGCGAACCTCCGCGCCGTAAGATGGCATATAAGTTACCTCTTTGCCTGTCCTCATAGCGGCCTGCGCGAGCAGTTTGCTGATTAATATGATTCCCTGGCCTCCGAAGCCCGCGATAATCACTTCTTCATAAAGACTGTTCTGCATAGTTATCCTTTCAGTCGTCCAAGCGGAAAGGTTTTTGTCATTTCTTTTTCAATCCATTCGACCGCTTTCGCAGGCGACATTCGCCAGTTTGTCGGGCAGGGCGAAAGTATTTCCACCATCGACAGGCCTTTAGCCCCATTTACCTGAAGTTCGAAGGCGTGCTTAACGGCGGATTTGGTTTTTTTAATGTTCGCGACATTATGCAGTGAACACCGTTCGATATAAACAGTTCCCTGTATAAGAGCGAGAAGCTCAGAGACTCGTAATGGATAGCCCTGAATATCAGCCTGTCTGCCGAAAGGCGTTGTAGTTGTAACCTGTCCGAGAAGCGTCGTTGGCGCCATTTGGCCGCCGGTCATTCCAAATGTCGCGTTATTTATAAATATTACCGTTATCTGTTCTGCCCTTTGTGCGGCGTGAATAATCTCAGCGGTCCCGATAGCGGCAAGGTCGCCGTCGCCCTGATATGAAAAGATTATCTTGTCAGGGTTGGTCCTCTTCATTCCGGTGGCAACCGCGGGCGCTCTGCCGTGGGCGACTTCAATCATATCGACATCGAGATAATTGTACGCCAGTACTGCGCATCCGACTGGGGCGATTCCGATGGTTTTATCGCGGATTCCCAGTTCGTCGATGGTTTCGGCAATCATGCGATGGGCAATGCCGTGCCCGCAGCCGGGACAGTAATGCGTCGGGCAATCCTTAAAAAATGGCGTTCGTTTATATAGAGTTTTCATAATTTTTTTTTACACAGATTAACACAGTCTTTTTAGACACGGATTAACACGGATTTACACAGATTAACACTGTATATCACTATTCTTCATTATTCTCAACCACCTTTTGTAATAAAGTTTCTATTTCTTCAAAATGCTCGGTATCGTATATTTCGACAGAACAATTAGGATTATTACCTCCACCCCAAAATCTTTGCGCAGAATCGCTATGACTTTTTATAATGTGATTTTGTGAATGTATTATTTTTCTGACTTCACTTTCGAGTAGGAAAACAATTAGTTTTATTTTCTTTTTATAGCACTGAATATAAGCAAATTGCTTGCCGATATAAACACCAATATAAGATTTGGTGGGATTGAATTTAATCTCGCTTTTAATTTTTAAAAAACCTTGCTTAATCTTGCTATAAACATTTTTTGCGTTTTCCTTGCAATATCCCAGATGAAATTCCTCGGTGTATTGTGAGTGCTTTTCATCTTCTTTTTTAAGAGACGGGGGAATAGCGTCTCCAAGCTGAAGGTTTGCAAACGGAGGCTCAACAGTCAAAATATTATTCTCGCCATTCTTGAAGTGGTTTACTATTTGGACTTTAACCATCCTCCCCCAAGTATCGGTATAGATGTCTATTATTTCTTCAAACTCCGGTTTTGAGCCATCAATAAGGATTAGAATGTTTTGGCTATTGTCGATTATGTCTTTTAGCAATTTGTAAATTTCCTTATGGCTGATTAAATTTCTGATTTTTGACAGAATCTCTGTATCATTCTGGATAATCGCAAATATGGTTTCTGTCATCTTGTGTCGCTGTTTTGAATCTCTATAGAAGGCGAAGAATTTTGTAATCTGCGGGAAAATATGCTTGAAGAAATCGTGACTTTGAAGCTCGACCTCGACAAGGTGAAACTGGGGGTCGTCAGGATCTGAAAGGTCTATCAGGAATCCATCAGGTATCGTTCCACCTAAAGATGAAGTGTTTACTTTTTTCTTTGTGTCGATGTATATTACTTTATCACCGAAAATTGTCTGAGCATTTTTAGCCACCAGTTGTTCAAAGGCATCCTCTTTGTTGTAGATTACCTGTTCAAAATTTTCATCGTTAAAGGACACGCTTATAGCCATTTTAGTCTTTTTCTCCTGTGTCATAACCAAAGATTCTGCGTTTTATTTTGACGGATTGACCAAAATTTATCAGTAAACCAACATTTATTCCGGTTGCTTTCAGATAGTTTACCAATTGCACCTCGTGGATAGGCAAAAGTTCGTTTACGGCTTTTATCTCAACAATGATTTTATCGTCAACAATCATATCCGCAAAGTAATCACCGACCACCTGCTTATGGTAAAGCACTTTGAGCGGAACTTCAACATTACATTTTATGCCATTTTCACGCAATTCAATCTCCATTGCATTACCGTACACCTTTTCAACGAAACCATATCCAAGAGATTTATGCACCGCATACGCCGCAGAAATAATTTTTTCAGATAACTCTTTATGTTTTAATACTTCCATATCTAATCTTTTTATTTAACCGTGTTAATCTGTGTTAATCCGTGTCTAAAAAATTCCGTGTGAATCAGGGGCTAATCAAGTCAATTGCCGTATTTGTTCAAAGATTTCATCTATGCTTGGCACCGCTCCGCCTGGTCTGCCGTGAAATACCACAGGCGATTTGCCGCAGACTGCGAGTTTAACGTCTTCAAGCATCTGGCCGCAATTCATTTCAATTGTCAGGAATATCCGCATCTCTTCGGCGGCCCTGCTGATTTGTTCGGCGGGGAAAGGCCAGAGGGTAATCGGTCTTATCATCCCGACATTAATACCCTGTTTTCTTGCCCTATCTATGGCTGAGCGGGCGATTCTTGCTACTATGCCGAACGCAACTACCACAATATCGGCGTCATCAACCTTATATTGTTCGCAGAGTATTTCTTTTTCTCGAATCTGTTTGTATTTGGCCTGCAGCTTATAGTTAAGATTTTCAAGCGCGCCGTCATCAAGCCACATTGAACGGACTATATTTTGCGCCCTGCCGGAGGCGCCTGTTAACGCCCAGTCTTTGGCCGGAAGTTTACGCCTTGTTTTTTTTTCGATAACAACTGGCTCCATCATCTGGCCGAGAATTCCATCGGCCAGTATCAGAACCGTCATTCGATATTCATCAGCCAGATCAAAGGCAAGCGGCACAAGGTCAACCATTTCCTGAACGCTGCCGGGGGCAAGTGTAATCGTGTGATAATCGCCGTGTCCGCCTGAACGTGTGGCCTGAAAATAGTCGCCCTGTGAGGGGGCGATGTTTCCTAACCCCGGGCCGCCTCGCATAACATTAACAACGACGGACGGCAGTTCCGCGCCGGCAAGATAGCTGAGGCCTTCCTGCATAAGACTGATACCGGGGCTGGATGAACTGGTCATCGCGCGTTTGCCCGTTGCGGCGGCGCCGAAGACCATATTTATCGCGGCAAGTTCGCTTTCGCTCTGTATGAAAACCCTGCCTTCTTCTGCCATACGCCTGGACATATAGGCGGTGATTTCGTTTTGTGGTGTAATTGGGTAACCGAAATATGCGTTGAGACCGGCGACGATGGCCGCTTCTGCAAGGGCCTCATTGCCGCTCATTAGAATCCTTTCACTCACGACTTTTCCTTTGTTAAAACCGCCTTATTATTTTTAGCAGATTTGACTGCCGCTATATCGCTGTCGCGGTAAACCTCGATAATAGCCTCTGAACAGATTAATGCGCATGCTGTGCACCCGATGCAATCCGAACCGATTGCCTCGGCGGGGAAATAGCCGTTTTTATTTGTTTTTTTCGACACAACGATGCATTTTTTCGGGCAGACTGTGATACATAAGCCGCAGCCTTTACATCGTTCAGCGTTAATTATTACTTTACATGCCATTTTTAGTATTTGTACTCACTGGTCTTATCGCAGTCAACAGAATAAATTGTAACCGCGGCGCAGTCCTTTGTAAAGAAAAAACGCCCCATGTTCACACAAATGGTTTATTACGTTTTTGCCGGCGGAGCGGTGAACTGCGACAGGTCGGCCAGGCCAAGCTCATTTTCAATGGCCTCAATTTGCCTTACCGCGTTTTCAAAACCATCCTCACCGAATTGCTGATGTTCTATTGCCTCGAACTTTTCGCCCATTTTATCGAGTTGCTCGGCTGTGAAAGTGCTTTTCCACGCCGGGAAAACAACCGTATCTTCTCTTGCTGCGTGCGGCCGATACATCCGCACAAAAGACTCCATCGCGGAGGCTAATTTCTCGCTATTATAGGATTCGCCTGTCTCGGTTACGGTGAGAATATAGTTTGTTATTTCACGTCCGCGACTATGCTGAGCGACAAGAATATCAGGATAACCTGCCGCATGGCCGCCAGCCTTTTTGACCGCTGGGAAAATATATGCTTCTTCCAATGCTTTTTCATGATAATCTTCGCCAAATATCTGAAAGAGTCTGGCTGCCTTGTGAAGAGAATCAATAATATGATTCGATGGCGTACTGTGCATTTTGCTGGCGGTTTCACTATATACAAAGAGTATCCGTCGCAAAATTCCATGTTCACGCATCAGGTCTTCAACAGCTGTAACTTCACCTTCTTTTGCATTTTGTTCTTTTGAAGTAAATGTTTTGTTTATATTGGAACAGCCGCTTAGAATCAGCCCTGTACCTGCTGTTCCGATGCCGACGAGCAGTTTTCTTCTGTTCATATTCATATTAACCCCCTTTAAAAAAATCTATTGTATTTTTCCCTTATAATAGCCATCGAATCCGCAGGCGGTCAAGTTTTTTTAGAGAATTTTGCCGCGGGTATTGAAAAACGGTAAAATGCTGGTTTGCGGTTGAACGGTTCAGATATTTCGGTATGATGTAGCTGATTTGTGATAGATTTTCGCGTTAATGAAGGGTTTGATAGTATGCCTGAGTTTGGGCCTCAGCAACTTGGTAAATGGCTGATTACGCTTGGCGTAATGATAATTATTTTTGGCGTTTTGATTATGCTGCTCGGTAAAATCGGACTGTTCAAGTTGCCGGGCGATATGGAATTTGGCTCAAAAAATTGGCGAGTATATTTTCCGCTGGGCAGTTCAATCCTCATCTCGATAATTCTTACCCTGATTTTGTGGCTTATCAGTCATTTTCGCCGTTAATAAAGAGTGGAAAATTGGTTCAATTTTTTAACTTGAACATATAAAAATGAAAGGATTCTTAAAATGGCTAAATGGGCATTGGTAACGACACTGCTTTATATCTTTCTTGTTGCGGTGATTTTTGTCCCTTTGCTTGAGATAGCGGCGTTTGATGTTTCCATTTCAGCTTCTTTTATGACATATCAGTTTTGGCAATTCTGGCTGTTTGTTTTTATTGTGCTTTTAATACAGGCGTCTCTGCTGCTGTTTCCGGTTAAGGCCGACACCGATGAGTTGAAACCTCAGCGGAAAATCTGGATTCCCATTATTACAACGGCCTTGCTTTTCGCGGTTATTGCTCTCGGAATAATCTGGTCGGTAATAGTAGCGATTTTTGGAGATGACGGCATCAATTTTACCATGTTAATACCAATCATCTTTTTACTGTGCTGCTGGATTATCTGGTCGATAATATTATTCCATTATATACGTAAAAATACTTCAGTTGATGTTGGCGGGCGTTTTATGGCATGGCTGATTCGCGGCAGCATCCTTGAATTGCTCGTCGCTGTGCCGAGTCATATTATTGTCAGACGCAGGGACGACTGCTGCTCGCCGGGAGTTACGTTTATCGGCATAACAACAGGGGCGGTGATTATGGCACTGGCGTTCGGGCCTGGAATATTCTTTTTATTCAAGCAGCGTTTTAATAAAATGAAACCTAAGAGTCAGCGATTTGAGAATCCTCCGGTGCAGGTGTAGGGGTTTGCTCTGCGGGCGGATTTTCCGTTTCTTGCGGGGCTGCCTTTTTAAGTTCCTCGACTTTGGGCAGGTCTTTCAAAGTGTTCAAGCCGAAAGTTTCAAGAAACTTTTTGGTTGTTCCGTACAACATAGGTCTGCCGAGTACTTCCGCTCTTCCAACAATCTTTACAAGTCCCTTATACATCAGACTGCGGATAACCTCACCGCTGGCAACACCTCTTATTGCCTCGATATCAGCGCGTATGACTGGTCTTGTACGCGATTATGGCGAGTGTCTCAAGTGCGGCGGCGCTGAGCTTGCTTTCGTCACGCTCACGGAGCAGCTTTTTCAGCCAGTTATTGTACGGGCTTAGGGTAAGCATCTGGTAACCGCCGGCAATCTGCTCAATGCGAAAAGCGTTATTGTTGGCGGTATATTTTTCGTTGAGGGTATCGATGTGCTGGCGAACGTGCCTCGCGTCGCTGTCAACGATATTGGCAAGCCTGGCGGCGGTAAGCGGCTCATCGCTGGCAAACAAAACTGCCTCAATCACCGATTCAACCGTAACATCAACGTTCTGCTCCGGGACAGCCTGCTCATTTTGCTGCGATGGTTCCGCGGTTTCAGATTGTTCATGCTCAAGCCTGTCGAGCGGCTCATCAGCATCATTCTGTAAAGCCGATTCATCTAACTCATTGGCAGGGGAGTCCTGAGCCTGTTCAATTTTTTCTTCCGCCTGTTCCGTTACATCATCCTGTGATTCGGAGGTCTTTGCTAAATCTTTGTAATCTTCTATCATATTTTTTTCCACTTAAATGGGTCTGCGTCCTTTTTACTTATCCTGATTGTCGCCTCTTTTGCGAGTTTTTGCAACTGTCCAGCGAATTTTTTTAATATGAATCTCTCGGAAACGGTATGACTCAGGCATATACAGGTAAGTCCCGCCTCCTGTGCGGCAAGCGCCTGGTGATGCTTCAGTTCGCCGGTCAGGTATAAATCGGCCTTGGCGGCGATAACCATATTGATAATATTCCCGCAGGCGCCGGCGCAAACAGCGGCGGTTTTTACCTGCCGTTTTTCATCGCCGATTATTCCGAATGTTTTTGCGCCTGTATATTTTTTGATTCGCTCAATTATTCTGCCTAACGGCGCCGGCTTTTCCAATGCCCCTATTCTGCCCAGGCCGAATTTATTCTGATTGTTATATAATTTAATGCAGTCAAAAGCCGGCTCTTCATAAGGATGCGTACTTTTCATCGCCTCAACGACCGCATTGAGTTTCCCTGACGGTACTATCGTCTCAAATCTGACTTCTGGAACTTTTTCGAGTTTCCCTCGTTTTCCAATAGCCGGCTTTGCGCCTTGTCCTGGCAGAAATGTTCCTGTCCCCTGAACTTGAAATCCGCAGTTGCTGTAATTTCCTATTGCCCCAGCCCCCGCGGTGAAAACGGCGTTTGAAACTTTAGCTACTGCGGAAATAGGCACAAAAACAACAAGCTTATAATTATCGTTCACAGGATTGTTGACATAATCTCCAATGGGCTCGCCTTTAATAATGCCGACGATGTTTGCGAGGCCGTCATTTACTCCGCCCATCGCTGAATCAAGTGCCGTATGAATCGAAAAAACCGCTATATCGCTGCGTATTAAATCATAGACCACGCCTGTCGCACCATGGGAAGTGATTTTTTTCAGGCCGTCCCATATAATAGGATGATAGCTCAGAATCAAATCCGTTTTTGCCCTTTTTGCCTCAGCTAAAACATCCTGCGTTATGTCGATGGTAAGCAGAATATTCTTTACATTTTTTTTCACGTCCCCGATAAGCAGGCCGACGTTGTCCCAGCCCTGTGCCAGCGACAGAGGCGATATTTTTTCTACCGCCGCAGCAATATCTTTTATCTTCATTTTTTCACCCCGCATTTTTCAAGAATAATCTCATCGAAATATTTTATTAGTCGCTGTGTCATCGGCCCGGGTTTACCCTGACCGACGTCATGTTTTTCCACACGGCAGACAGGCATAATCTGCATTATGGAATTAGTCAGAAAAATCTCATCCGCGGCAAGACATTCATCTATACTTAAATCTTTTTCGGCTAACTCGATTGAATTTTTTGAGGCAATCTCTAAAACAATTTTTCTGGCGATTCCCGGCAGCACAGGCGTGGCGAGTGTCGGCGTATAAACCACCGAATTTTTCACCAGAAAAACGTTGCTGATACATCCTTCCGCAAGCCTGCCGTCAACCGTGAACCATAACGCCTCAACTGCTCGTTTTTGTCGTGCGACATTCAGGGCGATTATTCGCGGCAAATAATTCAGCGTTTTATGTCCGCAGGTCGGGTCGGAAGGGTTCTGCCTGAAATCGCACAGGATGACCAGAACGCCGTTTTGGTAATATTCCTGCGGGTAAGGCTGAATCACCGTCGCGGTTATCAGCAGAGTTGATTTTGGTTGCTCATCCACCGACATTGGGCCGCTGCTCAATGTTAGCCGAATGCGTGCGTCTTTGAGTTCGTTTGCCTTTAGAGTCTCATAGACGGCGTCGTGAATAAAATTTTTAGCGTATGTATTATTAATCGCCAAAGCTTTAGCGCTTGAGAATAACCTGTCTATATGCTCATCGAGGGCAAAAACAACCCCGTTATAACTCCGCATCGTTTCGAATAGTCCCGCCCCGTACAAAAACCCGCTGTCCCCTGCGGTTATGCAGGCTTTATCAGTTTCTACCAACCCATTATTTAGAAAAACTTTTTCCATAATTAGTATTGCGTATAGCGTCGTGCGTATTGCGTCAAAGTTTCTTTATCAGGTTTGAGATCATTCGGCAAATGTGGTCAAGCTTTTCAAGTAATTGTGTTTCACCGTCTGCAATTAAATAGCCTAACTCTCGAGCTATAGTAACCTGTGTTTCAAGTTCGGCGCAACTTCCAAGAGATATATAAAGAAATTGACGATACTCTTTATTATGATACCTTCTGAATCCCTCTGCAACATTTGATGGAATAGATACAGCGGCTCGCCTCATTTGGCTAACTAAGCCGTACATCTCCTGGTGAGGAAATTTATCTGTAATATGATAGATATTTTTCACCAATTCCATAGATGTTTTCCAAATATCCAAATCTCTGTACGTTTTTATCTTGTTCTCCATAACAATTCTCCTAACCAAAAACTTTTCTCATACGCGTTACGCATCACGCACGACGCTCGCGGATTCCCGCGAGCAAAGCTCTTGCCTTGGTAATCGTTTCATCCCATTCGGCCTGCGGCTGGGAGTCGGCAACAATCCCGCCTCCGGTCTGGGCAAAGGCCTTTTGGGCTTTGATGATAATCGTTCGTATAGCGATGTTCAAGCAAACATTTCCATCAAGGCCGATAAAACCTATACTGCCCGTATAAATGCCTCTGGCGGTAGGTTCAGTCTCGTCTATGATTTTCATCGCGCTTACCTTAGGGGCACCAGTAATCGAACCGCCCGGAAACATCGCCTTCAGAATATCGCAGAATTTTATCTCCTTGCGAAGCTGCCCGCATACAGTCGCAACTGCATGAAAAACCGTCGAGTAAGTTTCTATCGTTCGCGGCTGCTCGACCTTGATTGAGCCGTATTCGCAGATTCGCCCGAGGTCATTGCGTTCAAGGTCTATAATCATATTTAATTCAGCCTGCTCTTTTTCGCTGATAGTAAGTTCATCGAGGTATTTTTTGTTCAGATTTTCGTCCGCGGTTCTCGGCTTTGTGCCTTTGATGGGTTTTGTGCGAATGATACCATCCTGAATTGTGATGAACATTTCCGGCGAAGCGCTGACGATTTGAAAATCGCCGCTGTCGATATACGCCGCGTATCCGCTCGGATTGTAAGCGTTTTGCCAGTTGTAGAGGTCGATGGGCGAAGACTTGCAATCGTATTTAAACCGCTGCGAAAAATTAACCTGGTAAACCTCGCCATCATAAATATATCGTCTGATTTTATCGATTGCGTCAAGATAATAATCCTTGTTCATATTGCATTGAATTTGCGAAAAGTCGATATTCTCAATATCAACAGGATTAGGCTGTTGTGGCGATATTTTCTTCGCTTTTGTCAGCAATTCCTCCAAGTGAGACAATTTTACGGTCGGTTGTTCAATATCATCAGAGAGTTGCAAAACTGTCAAAATAAAGCATTCCTCGATATGGTCATAACAAATCACCCTATCATAAAAGCACAGTCGAATCAGCGGCATCTTCAAATCATCAATCGCCGTCTCAGGAATCTGTTCAATATACCTGCCAAGCTCATATCCGAAATATCCTATCCATCCGCCGCAAAAAATCCCAGCAGGTAAATCGGTATCGTATGAATTTTCAAGCTTATACTTATCCAGTACCCGCTGCAGTTTTTCAAATGGTTCCTTTTGACTTGCCTGAAATTCAAACACTTCTTTCGGCCCCGCCGCCCAATAACTGAATCTGCCCGCGTCCTTTTTGGCAGCATTACCTCCCAGAATTGAAGGCGACGGCAGAGACGCAAATAATTTATTAAGAGCAGAGAGATTTACCTCCGCGTGAATTTTCTTATAATGCACCACACAGGTATTACTTTTGGCACTGATTATTGTATCAATATTCATAGAATTTTATTTAACCACGAATGAACACAAAAAGACACAAAAAAATCAGACACAGATTAATTCGTATTGCGTTGTGCGCAGTGCGTATTGTGTGGTTGCCGTTTAAATCGAAAATCCAAAATTTAATCGCAGATTTCACGACTCGAACGGAGCTCGTCGAAGTCTGATACCGCTGATTTTTAACTCAAAACTAATATTAACCACAGATTAACGCAGATTTTCACAGATTTTTTCAATCGGAAATCGAAAATCCAAAATCGAAAATTGTTTCGACACTGATTAACACCGAATAACACTGATTATTTTTATTCCGCTCAAGCGCCGCGGAGGCTTTTTTTGACGGAATTATACTGATTTAGATTTAAGATATAAGTCATAAGCTCCTTTGCCCTTATATCTTTTTTTAAGGTTTTTCCTTGTCCCCATATAAAAGTTCTATATAATATAACCAGATTATGAACGGCCGGTTAGGCGATACACCGTCGGGCGGGATTGAGTAGTCATTCAGAGCTCAATCTCATTAATTTCTGTAACCTCCTTTCCGACTGTGTCAAGGCAAAACAGGTTAATTTCTCGAAAGGATAAAAAATGAAACCAAGAGTATTTATTTCTTATACCCATTCAGATGAGAAGGAGGTATATCGTGTCGAAAAGACTTTAAATAATATGGGGCTACCACATCCTTGGAAAGACAGATACGAAATAAACCCTGGTTTGGATATTGAAAAATCAATTAATCTGGCTATCGGTAATCAATGCGATATTATACTTGTAATCATGAGTGCTGAATCACTACATGCTAAATGGGTCAAGTGGGAACAAGAATGTGCTAAAGATGCGAGTAGAAGTGGTCGCCATATACAAGTAATTTATATAAAAGTAAAAGAATTTGAGGTGCCTCAAGAAATCGGAAAACGCTTATATGTCGACTATTCATTCCCACCTAATGACTTAGAATCACAGATAAGAGCTACGGAGGATATTGCACGTTTCTTCATTAATTATAGATCACTGCAACGAATTGGGGTTTATGATGTGTTTCACTCATATGACGATATGAATCATCGCCGACAAAGGTCTAATGGTATTGAAGGATGTGACCAACATCAATTCGTAAGTTCCGCCAAGAAACATATAGTTGCTGTCGGTTTCTTCTACGCAAACCTTTTTGGGGCAGATGTCGGAAGTCCTATTGCCAAATGGGCTAGAAAACATTGTGAAGGAACTGTGGATTTATATGTACCAGATATTAGCAAAGCTCCCATAGATAATCTCAAGATAATTTATCCTTATGGTGATCAAATACCCAAAAAGATACAAGACTTCATCGATCTTTTCAAAGAATGGGGTCGCACAATGCGTCTGCGAAAGGATGTTGCACAAAGAATCCAACTCCATTTACTCTCGTGTTGTCCCACCCACAGTCTATTAGCCGTAGACCCTGATGAAGCATATGGCAGAATGATTGCAGATGTTACATCAAGTGGTGATGGTTGTGATTATCAAATGAAAGTAGAATTTCGATATCCTCAAACACCATTATATAAACGATATAGAGATTCGTTAAGACTTTTGGAATCACCAGAATATCAGACAGAGACATTTTACACAAGTTATTTGTAGTTGTTAATAAATTATAATGAGGTTAATAAATATGGATAGAAATAGGGTTCAAGGGATAGACATTTCAATTTTAGATTGAAAAAGTCACTCAGATGGCTTATAAACTTTATGACCTAATCCCGGAAGAAATAAAAATAGTGGAAGGGAATTAAAAAAACAAATATCTGAACAATTGTTGTCACAAGATAAATAGCAAGATAGGATGAAATAAAAATCATGACCAATAATTTCTTTCTGAAATATGATAGGAGATAGCTATGTTAGAAATACCAAAATATAATCTTTATTCTTTCGCCGTAGGTTGTAAATATACACGATGCTTCACTGTTCAAAGCGTCTCAGGAACTATAGCTGATTATGTATACTGCTTACGATTGAATTTTCCTGTTTTTATGCAGCTTGAATGTGAAAGTTTTCTGTCAGTAATGCTCTCAGTTCCGGCAAATATTTCTTTCTCTTCCGGAAAAAGCTCTCACATGCTCGCTTGAATTCACCAAACGTTTCATAGTAGCGATTGTTCAGCACTTTTTTCTTAAAAAACTTCCAGTACCGTTCAATCAGATTCAGATTCGGCGAGTATGACGGCAAAAAGATCAATTTGATTTTCGTGCCCTCGGTATACTCTTTTAACAAACGTGAACGATAATATCGAGCATTGTCAACAATGATGTAAATCCTTTTGGCCTCCGGATGTTTTGCTTCGATCTTAGAGAACAAATCAATGGTCGAATTCGCATTGATCGTGTCATAAAACCCTGTCGTTGGCTCCAGTGTTTCGATGTTAATCGCACCATTGATATTCAATCGCTGGCGGCCACAGTTGGCTTTGAGTTCTTTTTCCTTTCCCGTCTTAATCCAGCCGTAAGAAGGAATGCTGTTGTGCTGCGGGTGGGTGGCATCGGCGAAATAAATTGGGTCGTTTTGACTTTTGCTTGCCTTGATCTGTTCATATTCCTCGAGAAATGCCTGTTGCTTGATGGGGTCTTGTTTACCGGGAACATGTGTCGGCTTCTTGTAGGAAAATCCAAGACGATGCAGCAAATCGGTGACTCCGCTGACGGAGTAATGGACCACATACTGCTTGTCAATGTGAGCGATAACCGATTTGGCATCGGGGAAAATATGATCTTCGAGATATGCCTCAAGTTCGCTCATTTGATGTTCATCGAGTTTCGGTTCTGCGCCGGGATAGTTGTCATCCAGCAATGCCTGGAAACCGTCTTGCCGATACCGCTCGAAATAGCCCCGTGATGTCTTCTCATCGAAAAGAAGTATCTCGGCCACCTGAGCCGCCGACCATCCCTTTGCTAAAGCAATGACCGCTTTGACCCGGTCGGCCTGACGCTTATCACGCAACGAACGATGCAATGCCTCCAGTTCAGCTATTTTTTCTTTTGACAACTTATAATCCTTCATATACGCTGTTTATCGGACAGAAGGTGCTTTTTGATTGAAAAATACGGAATTTTTCAATCAAGAGTAGTATATTAGGGGAGCGTGGTGTTAAAGATTCTCCTATCCCCGAAAAATACTATGATAAAATATCTTTAGGAAACGGTGTTGAACTTCTCAATGATGAAGAAAATAGACGATTTCTAGTTACACCAGATCAAATGGTTTTCCAAGAAAGAACAACAGGTATTTCAAAGAACCTTGAAGGTATTAATGAAATCGTAACAAAGTCATGTCATCTGATGATGGGAACATTATCTTTGATTAAGAATCCAACTTTGATTTTTTTCGGGATGATATGGACGTTCGATAGAAAGCTCTATAGAAGAACGTGATCGGTTTAAACATCCTGTCGCGGAAAATCTAATTACAAAAACCCTAAAGTTTCAATTAACACCTAAAGAACATCCGGCTGAAGTACATGCTCGTGTAACATTTCGTAAAAAAATTGAAGAAAGTTGGATTCATAAGGAATTGAATGATTATATTAATATTATACTAACCGTTCATGATACTCCACAGGCAGAACTTTGGGGTGAGAAAGAGAATAAAGAAATAAAAGAAAAACCTAGAATAGGGCTAATTTCGGTGGATATACAAAGAATCTTTGATCCACAACGGCCCTTAAATTCCAAATTATTTGAAAGCCATTTGACAAGTTGCCAACAACTTATGGAATCAAGGATAGAGGATATTTTGAAGGGTATCGGTTTTGGGAAAGAATCATAAAAACAAAAAACAAGTATTCTCCGGGGGACGTTCACACGTAGTCAAAACTACCCAGGAGCGTTCTGGTTATGATGATTTGATTCGGACAGCTCCTATTACGAATCCAACAGATGAAGCTCAAACATCTCCTCTTGAGAAATTTGAAGCGGAACCAGTAGAATCAAAACATACAACTACAGGAGTTAAAGAAAAAAGAACTCGAATTTCAACTAAGCCGAAAAAGATTCCTTGGCAAGCTATAGGTAGTCTCATTGGCCTTATAATATTAGTAGCAACAATTGTAGCTTTTTATGTCTCACTAAAAATGAAGGTAGAAAATGTAAGTTCACTTGTAAACGATTCGAAATTGAACACAGAAAAAATAAGCGATAACTTAATGAATTTACGAGAAAGGGTAGCCCATTTAGAAGCAAAATTGGATAATATAAACCCTAATAAAGAAGTGTTGGTACGATGTGTGTCCGAAATAAATTCTCTTAAATCATCTATTATGGATATTCAAAAAAACAGCAAAGATTTTAGGGAAAATGAGATAACGCAAATAGAGGTACGAATAGAAAAACTCGAAAAATTGTTAAATACAGAAGAAAAACGAAAATGATAAGATAATTCCTTAATCTTTTAAAGGAAACCGTGTAATTCCGCAGGGCAAACGCATCTAAATTTTATTGTTAATTCAGGTTAGTTCTTGGAATAGCCCGATAACTTCTGTATGGAAACTTATATTATTGCTATACAGGAATTTAGAATGGACAAAACACTGCTGGATTATTTTTCAGACCTGCCTGATCCCCGGGTTGAGCGAACAAAATTGCACAAATTGGAAGATATTTTGGCTATCACAATTTGTGCGGTCATCTGCGGAGCGGAAGGATGGAATGAAATTGAATTGTTTGGCCAATGCAAACAGCAGTGGCTGGAGAGTTTTTTGGAATTGCCCAACGGCATACCATCCCATGACACTTTTGCACGTGTGGTTTCTTCGATAAAGCCGGATGATTTTGAGCAGCGTTTTCAGAGATGGATACAGGCTCTTGCTAAAAACACGGGTGAAAAAATAATAGCGATTGACGGCAAAACTCTGCGAAGATCGTTTGATACAGCCAACCGCAAGGCGGCGATTCACATGGTTAGTGCATGGGCTTGCGAGAATAAAATGGTCTTTGGCCAGGTCGTTACGGACGGCAAGAGCAATGAAATCACCGCTATCCCAAAATTGCTTGAAATGCTGGTTTTAGATGGTTCTGTGGTAACTATAGATGCAATGGGTTGTCAGAAGAAGATAGCTGAAAAAATAATCGACGGCAACGGGGACTACGTTTTCAGTTTAAAAGGTAATCATGGCACATTGCACGAAGAGGTCAAATTGTTTATGGACGATGCTATTGCCAATAGGGGCAGTTGTGATTACAGTTGTGATACCGATGGCGGTCATGGCCGAGTAGAGACTCGGAAAATATGGTGCAGTGAGAATGTCCAATGGATGCAGGACCTTAAACAATGGCAGGGCTTGTTGAGCCTGATAGCGGTTGAATCGCAAAGAGTTCAGAGCGATAAAACCACCGTTGAAAGGCGTTACTTTATAAGCAGTCTTGCCGGAAAAGACGCCAGAGCGATGGGGCAAATAATTCGAGAACATTGGGGCGTTGAAAATAAACTGCACTGGAGTCTTGATGTGAGCTTTGGCGAGGACAACTGCCGTATTCGCAAAGACTTCGGAGCAGAAAATTTTTCTCGGTTGCGTCGGATAGCCCTGAATCTGCTAAAACAGGAAAAAACCTTGAAACGCGGGATTAAAGCCAAACAGCACAAAGCTGGATGGGATGAGCAATATTTGCTGAAAGTACTACAAATTTAGATGCGTTTGCCCTGTGTAATTCCGTGTGAATCCATGTCAAAGAAAAAACTCTGCGAACTCTGTGTCCTCTGTGGCTAAAGTATTACTGTTAGCGTATTGCTTGCGCAGCTTTTTCCTGAATGATTTGCGGCGATTACACGATATTCCAATTTTACGCCTTGCGGCTGGTCTTTTAAGACAGTTTGGCAATCAAAGGACATTCCCGCCAGACGCCAGTTGCCGATGGTATCTTTCATTATTCTCGATTCGATGATAAAACTTCTAACAGGGCCGCTGTCTTTTGTTAATCGCTTTTGCCATTGCAGCTTTACTACGCCTGCGGCTATGGATTCTGCCCTTAGAAGTTCCGGCTGGGCGGGCAGATTGACGGATGTTCTCTTTCCTTTCGCCAAAGCCGATAAGGCCGAGTTTTTCAGGATTATCAGCGGTATCGACCTGAGCGGATTTTACCTGATTGGCTATGACGACATTTAAATCCTCGAAGGCCTGCTTTTGCTTATCTCCTGCCTGCCTGTAAAGGGACAGACAGTCGTTAAATTCCTTTTTGGCGCTGTTGAATTTTTCGAGCATATTCTGCAGCTTTTCAATATCCGCCGATGGAAAGGTATCGGGATATTCGGTAAAGCCGTAAATCATCTGTTCTGTTAACGCTACCGAATTTGGCTGGGTTCTCGGCAACTGGCACATAATTAACCCCCCTTATTAAAAAATATTATAAAATCCGAATAACGAAATCCGAAACAATCTCGAATAACCAAAATTCAAATATTTACCTGTGCTTTCGGAAGATTAAGGATATGCCTTAACAGAAAAACAGGGATTTTCCACGCTTAAAACGGCTAAAAATACATAAGTTACGCCAAATAAAGAGGTTAAGATTAGTTTTTCGATGCTTAAAATTTGCATTGGGCCGCTGTAAATTTACATTGGCTCGATGTGAACTTGCTCTGTCGCATATCAAGCTTGAAAAACTATTTTTCATGAGGAAAAATCGAATGTCAAGTTTGACATGTCGTCTAAAAAAAGTGTTTATTCGTGTCCATTCGTGGCTATCAGTTCAGCGGCGATTTTTACACCGGAAGATGTGCCGATTCGTTCCGCGCCGGCGTTAAGCATTTCTATAACCTGTTTGGCTGTTCTTATTCCGCCCGCGGCTTTAATTCTGCATTTTGGAGCTGTTTCTTTCATAAGTTTCACGTCTTCGACCGTTGCGCCGCCGGCAGGATGAAGCCCGGTACTTGTCTTTATGAAATCGACGCCTGCCTGCTGCGCAATCTGGCAGGCAAAAATTTTCTGCTCCAGCGTTAACGCCGCCGATTCAATTATTACCTTCAGTACAACCGCCGGTCTCATCGAACGGCAAACTTTCAATACCTCAATCAACTGATTGAGCAGATATTTTGCGTCACCCTCGATAATAGCTGCTATGTCAGCGACCATATCGACCTCGTCTGCGCCGGCAAAGATAACCTCTTTTGCCTGTGCGACCTTGATTTTTGTGGTATCACCGCCTAATGGCAGACTGACCACGCCGTTGAGTTTTATCTTCGAGCCATGAAGCCTCTCAGCGGCAAAATCCATCCATCGCGGATTCACGCACACAGAATAAAATCCGTACTTGATGGCCTCATTACACAACTGCTCAACTTGTGCGCTGGTAGTCTCCGCCTTTAACAGCGTATGGTCTATACAGCCCAGTATATCTTTTGTTTCCATATCTTTACCTTTTATTTCTCTGTGACCTCTGTGTCCTCTGTGGCTAAACAGTAATGTATTTTTTCTTTTTGAAAAACTCTATCGCCTCCGTGGGACAGGCAAACATTTTTGTCGCGGTTTGTGTAACAAAAACCGAAGGTCTCTGTTTAGAGGGCCAGATAACATAAACTTCCTTGGCGGCCTCGTGGGCGTGCTGCAATTCCCTCTCAACACCGCTGGATACCGAGGCTCTGCCGTCGGCAAGCACAGGGATAAAACTTATTATCATGTCGGCCTGGTCAATCAGTAAAAAGTCCCTCGCGTAAGTCTGGCTGTTTATATCACGCTCAATCTGCCGTATTTGGTCAACCTCCAGCCGAACCGTATATCCGCCTGCTGTTACTTCGACAGAGTCGATACCTTTTTGCTCTGCCTGGCGGGCATAATGCGGCAAATACGCCTCCTCAAGGTCAGCCGGGTCAAAGCAGATGAAATGCTCTTTCATTAGCCGGCGAAACCCGTTGATTTCTCCGCGAATTTCCTGCCTGTCAACAACGTGTGTCATTGGAAAACTAATATATGCTTTTTTTCTGGAACGTTCAAAAACCAGTCCGTAAAATGTCGCGACTGTTTCGTTTTCAATCCCGCGTGCCAGGCAGTAAAATGGCGTCCTGTCATTAATCGCCCTGCAAATCATTTCCGTCCCGATAATTTCCTCTTCCCGCCAGACAATCAAATCCTTAAGACTATGCTCGATAGAATGCTCATCGCAAAGCCGCGAGTGCAGGACGGCTACCCCGTCAATAAGATTAATGTAAATATCCGCATCAAGCTGACGCATCTGGTCAAAATCAACGGCGGGGAACAGGCCGTGCCGCCACCGGAACGTTGCGTGAGTATTGACAATAAGATTCTTGGCCTTTTTGGCCTTTATGATAATATCCTTGAAGACGCTTCTGCGAAGAGAGCTGAGCCGCTTCATCGGTATGTTGAGGATTTTGCCGGGCGGTATATCCGGCGCTTCAGCGTACATCATATCGCCGACATTGCACAGAAGAACCTCTTTACCTCGCTCGCTCGCCAGCCGGCAAACATTTTCGAGGTAACTCTTCTTGTCAACGCCAACCATTCCCGTAACAACAACAATCATAAGAAATATCAAAAACTAAAAATCAAAATTCAAAATATTTTACCGCAAGAGTGCAGAAATAAATAAAACTTGTGTTTATTCGTGTTCATTCGTGGCTAATTTTTCCCCTGCCTCACGGTCGGGGCTTTGTTAATTTTGCCTATTTTACAGGTTCTTTAATCGCTGCTGCCTATCATACTCTCTTAAAGCTGCGATAACTTCGCCGAGTTGGCCCATCATTATCCTGTCAAGATTATAAAGCGACAAGTTAATTCTGTGGTCTGTTACGCGGTTTTGCGGGAAATTATACGTTCTGATTTTCTCGCTCCTGTCGCCCGAGCCTATCATGGTCTTTCGTTTTGAATCCCGCTCCGCCTGTTTTTGCCTCGTAGTCTGTTCATAAAGTCTGCTTCGCAGCACACGCCAGGCCTTGTCGCGGTTCTTGTGCTGGCTTCTCTCCTCGCGCATATTAACACAGATACCGGTAGGAACATGCTCAAGCCTGATGGCACTGCTGACCTTGTTTACATTTTGCCCGCCAGGACCTCCTGCTCTGCTGACATGTTCGACGACATCTTTCGGGTCGATTTTAATATCCACTTCTTCCGGCTCAGGCAGCACCGCCACCGTTGCCGCTGATGTGTGAATGCGTCCCTGCGTCTCGGTTTCCGGCACACGCTGAACACGATGTCCTCCGCCCTCATAGCCGAGTTCCGACCAGACCCCCTGTCCTTTTATGCTCAATATTACTTCACGAAAGCCGCCTCTTTCGGTCGGGCTGAAATCCATTGATTCAACTTTCCATCCTCTGGTTTCAGCGTATCTGGTGTACATTTCGTACAAATCCCGTGCGAACAGGGCAGCCTCGTCGCCGCCGGTACCCGCGCGAATCTCCATTATCACCGAGTTTATCGCGTCATCATCGGCGGTCAGGAACTTATTCTGGAGTTCTTCAAGCAAACCCTTTTGTTCAATCTCAAGCTTGGCGGTTTCTTCTTCGGCCATTTGTTTCATCTCTCCGTCGGCAGCGGTATCCTTGAGAATATCCTGCGATTCAGCTATGCCTGCGGTGACTTTTTTATAGTTCCGGTATTTGCTGACAATATTTTTAAGTTTGCCCTGTTCTTTGCTCAGCGAGATGAGCTTGTTCGGGTCGCATGTTACAGAGGGGTCAGACATCTGCTTTTCAATCTCGCTGTAACGATTGTCGATTTCCTCAAGTTTCGCCAGAAATGTTTCGTGTGCTTTTTCTGCCATAAATATGTGTTTCCCACGCCTGCTAAATTATAAAACGCCGCAAACAAAAAAGCTCTGATTCTGAGGGAATCAAAATCAGAGCCTGGATGTGTTTGAAAAGTAAGCTATTTCTTCTTTTGGTCTTTTTCGGCCTTTTTGAAGTAGTCTTGGCCGTATTTTTTCTGGAAGCGTTCGATTCTGCCGGCGGTGTCAACGTATTTCTGCTTGCCGGTATAGAACGGATGGCACGCTGAGCAAATTTCAGCGTGGATTTCTTTCACCGTGCTGCTGGTCTCGAACGTGTTGCCGCAACCGCAGTGAACCACTACTTTGTTATAAGCCGGATGAATATTTTCTTTCATAACTCAATTCTCCTAAGTACATAAAACATAATATGATACCAGCTTTTCAGAAGATTACAATAAAAATTTTTCTGCCAAAACAAGCCATGATATTTCCATAAGTCGTTATACGATAAAGACTTGAAAAAAGTCCATCGTTTTTTTTGTCGCGAAACGGAAAATTTACGAATTTTTTTTAAAAAAAGTGTAAGAAAAGCCCGGGATATTGGACTAATATATCAGATGGATAAACCATGTGAATAACGAAACAGTAAATTATTCGGATTTGGTCAAACAGGCCCAGCTTGGCTGTCAGCGGAGTATGGACAGTCTGGCCCAACTGGTTCAGGGGAGACTTTATGCCTATATTTACCGTTTGACGCTGAATCATTCATTGACTGACGACCTTCAACAGGAGACCTTGCTGGAAATGGTTAGCTCTCTGAATAAACTGAAAAATCCTGAAAGTTTCTGGCCCTGGCTGTACCGGACAGCGTTAAGTAAGGCGCAGCACCATTTCAGGGATCGACAGAACGAATCGAAGCACCAGCAAAAATATATATTTAAGGAAAAATATTTGACACAGCAGGCCATCGGAACGCATGGTAATGAACTGGAAAACCTGATAGACAAGGAGCGGACGCAGGTCATACTTGACGTTATCAAGGAATTGAAGCTTAAACATCGGAATCTTTTAATTCTGCGTTGTTTCGATGAACTGTCTTACTCTGAAATCAGCGAGATTGTCGGCTGCAGTAAGTTTAACGCCCAAATAATGTTCTACCGGGCAAAGCATTCGCTAAAACAGAAACTATTGAAGCTCGGTTTCGGGAACGCGGCGTTGCCTATGGTAATTGGATTGTTTGGTAAAATGACCGCGCCGTCCAATTCCGTCTCATCCACCGTGCCTGCCGCTGTGACAAAAGTAAGTACTGCTGCTGCGGTTGTCGGTGCCGCGAGCGTTCATCTTTGGTTAACTATCGCGACAATCTTCTTTGCCGCTGTTCTCGCATTAGGCGGGATTATGTCGCTACGTCCAATGGATAATAGCGTCTCCTATATCTGGTTGCCGAAAAGGTCCGAAGTTAAAAGTTTTCATTATGTTGAACAGGCCTGGGACAAAACAAAAATCACAAATTTAAATCTCGCGCACGGTCGCAGCCTTAGTAAAGGGGCTTATGAACAGTGGTATTATTTCCCGGAGGGTATTGACGGTCCGCTGTTTATGATGATGCAAAGATGGGACCCGAGTCAGAAAACAAAACTCTGCGGCTGGCTCCAGAACGGCAGCGGGAATTACTATTATCATTCGGGCGAAAAAAAGATTTATTTATATAACGGCCATCTACCACTGCGAGACCTAAATACCCGACGTCTGCCCGCAGACACACAGGAATTCACAGATTTTCTCGACCAGATCGAAGGTAAAATAACAGGAGTTAAGTATATACGCGATTCGCTGACAGGACTGCTTGTCGGCGCCATGGACAATCGTTTTTATAACGCTCAAAACTTCAAGTCCAATATTTCATATAATAATCTGAACGAAAAAACCTTTGAATCTTTCCGACACCGCTGGCCGGCGGATACGCCCATAATCGACCAGAGAGACACGATGCATAAGCGGGGATGGACGTTCTTTCGAGTTACCGGCCAAATCGGTCAGGACAATGTCGAGGGCTGGGGACGGATTCCGTTTGTTTATAATGCTGGAATTGAGCATCCGCCGTGGTTGAAACTGAATATTGGTAATAGACTCATCATTATTGACCGGCCATCCGGAGCGTATTTGACAACTGCAGATGGGAAAGTCCTCGCGGCTTATCCGGCGGGCGCTTTTTTTAAGGGATTGTCCAGACCGTGGATGGGTATGAACACAATAGATATAGTCCGAAGAGACGCTGTTGAGCGAAAAATAAGGTTCAGCACCGGAAAGTTAGAATCAAAAACCGGCGGCGGTGATGAAGAAGCGAGAGTTACAATGTTCGGTCAAACAGGTCAGGGGCAACCTCAGATTATCTATACAATTAATATCGATAAAGATTTAGTCAAAAAAATAGAGTTCCAGATTAACGACAGTACCGAAAATAGCGGACTGGCATATCTGGATTTTACGTACCTCGACGAAGTTGAGAATTTGGGCGATGAATTTGCAGAGCCAGAAAAAATAAACGCCCCAAAAAAAGTTTACAAAGACAATATTGGTTTATCGTGGTTAATAAAATTAATACAAGGTACTCTCGGACAGTAAAGAGTCAATACGCGACAGCTTTTACCCTGATAGAACTGCTGATAGTTATGGCTATTATTTCGCTGTTGGCGGGGATTTTGATACCGGTGCTGAATATTACAAGGTCGCGGGGCAGACAGATGCTCTGCGAAAGCAATATTCGCCAGCTTCTTATTGCCAATACCAGTTATGCAGGGGATAACGAAGGCGGTTATGTTCCTGCTGCGTCAGACATTTTTACCACTAACAGACAGCGATGGTATGGCCTGCGCGACAATATTAACAGTCCGTTCGATACAACCCGCGGGCCTTTGGCATCGCATTGCGGGGGCGGAAAGCTGAAGTGTTCCGCGAAGGTCAATTTTGTAAAAATGGAACCAGCTGAACCTCAATACGACCAGGGCAGCAGCGGCTATGGTTATAATATGATATACATCGGCTCAAGGATATGGATAAACGGCTATGAAGACTCAAGCTGCAAAATAACCGCCAAAGCTTCGCAGGTTACTCATCCTGCCAGGACTTTGATGTTTGCTGATGTCGCGATGCACAAGCAGGGTAATTATATAGAATACTCATTTGCTGAGCCGCGATATTTCGTGATTAACGGAAATCCAGACCCGGCGTGGGACCCATCGCCCTCGATTCACTTCAGGCATAGAGGCCGTGCCAATATCGGTTGGGCAGACGGCCACGTCGGTTCGGAAAAAATGGCTCCTTATAACGGCCTTTACCCAAATGGTTTCAAGGCCGCAAATATGGATTTGGGCTGGTTTAAGCCGATGGATAACTCATTATTCGATTTGAAATAAAATAGATTGTTTGGAATTACGTGCTTGAAAAAAACTCCACCTGTTACTATAGTCTTACAATAGTGCAATAAGAAAAACAACAGGCTACGGGGAAAACTTCTGAGCCTGTTATTTGAAGCTAAAAATAGGAGTCTATGGTGATGGAGCGACAGGAAGTTACGCAGAATTCACCCGAATCGGGTTCTTCCGGCGATAATCGGTTTGTGCCAACATGCAGTAAATGCGGGGAAAAACATTGGCCTTTTCACCCTTTAGTACCGTGTGTTAATTTCAATAAGGCAAAGGCGAAGGCGAAAGAGGAGAAAAAAAATCTCGCTGATGCCCGCAAAAAAGCCGAGGCGGAGGCCAAAGCAAAGACTCGAGCCGAAAGAAATGCCGTTATCGAGGCCCAAGACAGGGCAAAGTACGAGGCGAAATTAAGGGGTGAAGCCGAAAGGCAGATAGATGCCGCCATCGAGCATATTACAAAGCTTGAGCAGCAGTTGCAAATTGAGATTGAAGCCAAACACAAAGCGGAATCTCAAATCAAAGATGAACGCGATTTACATAAACAGGTGCAAGAGGCACTGGAAGATTCCCGTGGCGCTATTCAGGATATTGATGAAAGACTGAGATTTGAAACGGAGCAGAAGACACGGGCTCAAAAACAATTGGAACTCCTGACAGAGCAACTTGCCGAAAAAGAATCGCAAACTGAAAAGACGGCGATAGAACTCAATGAAGCCCTGGCAAAAGCGGAGGATGCGATTAATTCTGAAGAACGGGCGAGGTTTGAGGCTGAACGGAAAATTAAAGAGCAGACTGGGGAAATAAACCGGTTAAAGAGTAATGCCGCCGCAATGGCTAAAAACCAAGAAGAATCGCTTGTTCAGGCGGAACAGAGGTTCAATAATCTTGCCGCCGAAAAGGCCGAACTTGAGGCCGATACGAAAAACCAAATCCGGTCTTACTCTGAACAATTGGCTGGATTAAAGGCGGAAAGCGCGATGACCATCGCGGAACTGAAGTCCGAATTGGAATCGAAAGCCAGAAACTACACTGAATCGCTCGTGAAAACTCAGGCCGAATCAGCACATGCGTTAGCAGCGCAAAAAGAAAAATACGAGACCGAAACCGCGGAGAAAATCTCTCATATCAAAACTGAGGCTTTAAATGAGGTTGCGTGGTTAAAAGCACAACTTGAAGAAAAGGCGGAAGAACATCAAGCGTTTCAGAAACAGGCTGAAGCTAAAGCGGAATCTGAAAAACAATCACGTGACCAGCTTGAGCAGCAGTTGCAGGATTCCGCTAAGCAAATTGCTTTGCTCGAAGAACAGTTAAGACATAAAACCCAGATCGGCCTTAATTTAGAAGAGCAAATAAAAGAGCATAAAGATGCTTTAGCTCAGGCTGGAAATAAAATTGAATCTTTGACTAAGCAAGTATCGCAGACTAGTGTGGAAGCTGCTGAAACAGTTGCGAAAGTAAAATCAGAACTTGAAGATAAAGCTGCTGCATACGCTGAGTCGATAATAAAGGCCGAGGCTCGAATTACTGAAACCATCGCTGCCGAACGACAAAAATCGGAAACTGAAATTGCCAATGCGTTATCTGCACAGAAAGAAAAATACGAAACCACAACCGCCGAAGAAATATCTCGTATTAGAACTGAGGCCTCAAAAGAGGTTACAATTCTAAAGACGCTAATTGAGAATGGGGCAAAAGAATATAAAGCATTTAAAGCGCAAGCTGAAGTTAAAGCGGAATCGCAAAGGCAATTGCATTCTCAGACAGAGCAGAAACTGCATAACGCCGTGCTGCAAATTAAACAGCTTGAAGAACAGTTAAATTACAAGACTCAAACCGGCCTTAATTTAGAAGAGCAAATAAAAGAGCATAAAGATGCTTTAGCTCAGGCTGGAAATAAAATTGAATCTTTGATTAAGCAAATATCGCAGACCAATTTGGAAGCGGCTGAAAAAGTAGCTCAAGTCAAAACCGAACTGGAGGAAAAAACAAGGGACTATGCAGATTCTATAATCAGGGCAAAAACCGAAGCTTCTGAGCTACTTGCTAAACAAAAAGAACAAATGAACGCTGAAACTGCGGATGCAATTGCCCAAATAAAGTCACAAGCCGCCGATGAGATTACTAAACTCCGGTCACAGATTGAAGAGGAATCGCAAGAATACGATGCGTTACTCAATGAATCGGACAAGAGTATCCAAACTCTTAAAACATCGCTGATTAAAGCGGAGCAAAATCTTGAGGCTGATTCAAAAATAAAAGATATTATCTATGCTCAGCTTCATTCCGAGCAAAACGCTCGTTCGCAGGCTCAGCAGGAAATTAAATCTTTGACAGAACGGTTAAATCTTTTGAGAATTGAGACTGCCGAGCAGATTGCTTCAATCAAATCCGAGGCTGCTGAAACAGTTGCGAAAGTAAAATCAGAACTTGAAGATAAGGCTGCGGCATACGCTGAGTCGATAATAAAGGCAGAGGCCAAAGCCGATGAAACTCTCGCTGCTGAATGTCAAAAATGGGAGGCTAAAACTGAAAATGCGTTAGCCGCTCAAAAAGAGAAAGATGAAGCTGAAACCGCGGAAAAAATTTCTCTTATTAAGGCGGACGCATCAAATGAAGTCGCACAGTTAAAGGCAAGGCTCGATGAAAAGACAGAAGAACATCGTGCGTTTCAAAAACAGGCCGAACTTAAAACCGAATCGGAAAAACAATCACGTAACCTGATTGAGCAAGAGCTGCAAAATTCCGCAAAACAAGTTGCTTTGCTCGAAGAGCAGTTAAAAAATAAGACTCAAGCCGGCCTTAATTTGGAAGAGCAAATAAAAGAGCAGAAAGAGGCTTTAACTCAAGCCGGAAATAGAATTGAATCTCTGTCTAAGCAGATATCTCAAACAACCGTGGAAGCTGCCGAAAAAGTAGCTCAGGTTAAAACCGAACTGGAGGAAAAGACAAGAGACTACGCAGATTCTATAATCAGGGCAAAAACTGAAGCAGTCGAGGCATTGGCTGAGCAAAAAGAAAAAATGGCAGCCGAAAACGCAGATATGATTGCTCAAATCAAGTCGCAGGCTGCCGATGAGATTACTAAACTCCAGTCACAGCTTGAAGAGGAAGCACGAGAATATGATGCTTTGCTCGATGAATCCGAGAAGAAAAATCAGGTTGAACAGCTGAAGAAAGTCGAGGTTGAATTGAAACTTCAGGCTGCTTGCGAAAATATCGCCCAGCTTGAGAACCAGTTAAGCAGCCAACTGCAAACCTTACATAAAGCCGAAGACCAACTCAAAGCGGAACGGCAGGCGAGAGCTGACGCCGAACAAAAGGTCTGGCAATACAATGCGACGATTCAGGAACAGCAGTCGCGTCTCGCCTCTGAAACACAGGCTAAAATAGAAACTCAGGAAAAGTTCACCGCAGTCGAGGTTGAATTTAACGAATTAAAGATTAAGTCAAACGAGAGTATTCAAACTCTTAAGTCGGCACTGATTAAAACAGAACAAAGCCTTGAGGCTGAATCGAAAATAAAAGATGTTATCCATGCACAGCTTCAGGCCGAGCAAAACACTCGTTCGCAGGCACAGCAGGAAATTGAATCTTTGATAGAACAGTTAAACCAGGTCAAAGCTGATACTGCCGAGCAGGTTGCTTCTATTAAAACCGAGGCTGCTGAAGCGACGGCAAAAGTTAGGTCCGAACTCGAGCTAAAAACTTGCGCTTATGCTGATTCGATAATAAAAGCAAAGGCGGAAGCGCAGGAGGCTATTCTGGCTGAGAAAGAGAAGAATAAGGCCGAAACTGAAAATTTAATCGCCCGTGCAAAATCAGACGCGGCACAAGAAATTCGCAAAATTGAGTCGCAGTCGGCTCTTAAGGCCGACGAATATACTCGCCTGATTAAGGAATCCGAGACCAAGTTGGATACTGAAATCCAGCGACGTACAAAAGCGGAAGAAAAAGTAAGAAATTATAATGCCGATATCCGAGAAGCAGAGGCAAAAGTGGAGAAAAAAGCTTTTGCACAGGCTGAAAGCAGGGCCAAGATTATTGCCAAAGCATGGACGAAGGGCGAACAAGCCTCGAGAGAGGAGGCACAGGTACGAGCGGAATCCGAATCAATCCGCAGAGCCGAGGTCGAAAAGAAGCTGAAACTTGCCAGCGAACAATTATCCAGGCTTGATGAGCAGTGTAAGGTTTTATCCGAAGTTAAAAATATTGCTGAGTCCCAGGCAAGGGAGTTGAAGCAAATGATGTCGCAGGCTCAGCAGGAAATTAAATCTTTGACCGAACAGTTAAACCGGAACAAAGTCGAGACCGCTGAGCAGATTGCCTCTATTAAATCCGATGCCGCTGAAACAGTAGCGAAAGTAAAATCCGAACTTGAGGATAAAGCTGTAAGATATGCCGAAATGGCGGTAAAAGCCGAGGCCCGAATTGCTGAAACTGTTGCTGATGAAAAGCAAAAACTGGAGGCTCAAACTGCTCAAAAAATAGACCAAATTAAGACCGATGCCGCTGAAAAACTTGTCGCCCTTAAATCACAATTTGAGAATAAACAGCAGCAATATCAAAGCCTGCTTGAAAAAGCCCAATCACAAATTGAAGAGCAAAAGCAATTGGCCACCGAAGCGAACCGGCAGGTCAATTCCCTGACAGAGCAAATCGCCCGGGTCAAAATTGAGGCCTCGCAAAATATCGCGGAAGCTAAGTCGCAGCTCGAAAATAAGGCTCAAGAGTATGCTGATTCCATCGCTAAAATTCAGCGTGATTCTGCCGCCGAAATCTCAAGCCTGTATCAAACCTCGGAGACAAAAGCCGCTGAGAAAATTGCTCAACTCAAAAGTGAGGCTGCGAATGAATCGGCGGAATTTAAATCAAAACAGGATGAACAGATCAGTAAATATAAGGTGTTATCTGAACAGGCCTCTGCTCAAATTGATGCGGAACGTCTTGCACGAACTGAGTCTGAAAAACATGTTGTCGCTGTAACTGAACGTATTGCTCGCCTCAAAGAACAGTTGTGTGCTCAGATTGAGGCTAAACAGAAGGCCGAAGCACATGCCCAGGCTCAAGGCAAAGCCATCCTTGACGCCCAGGAGGAAGTAAAAACCCTGCTGAATCAGACAGCAATGCTAAAAATAGAGACAGCCGAGGCAAGGGCGCAAATCAAATCCGAACTCGAGGAAAAAGCCCGACACTATGCCGATTCTATCGCGGCAATCAAAAGTGAGACCGCCGACTCGCTGGCTGCGCAAAAGGAGAAGATAGAGGCTCAAGCTGCGGAAAATATTGCCATGGTCAAAGCCGAAGTTGAACGGCAAACTTTGGCTCGATGCGCGAAGCTGGAAGAGAAAATTAAAGAATATCAGGCTTCACTTGAGCAGGCCAAAGCCAACGCCAAACATAAAATCAGAGAGTTCGGCGAAAATCTTACTCACGCCGAAAGGCAGGCGGAATCTGAAGCGAAATCAAAACTCCAGGCTGAGGAAAAACTGAATGAAATCCGCGACCAGATGGCTGAACTTCAGCAAAAGTTGACCGAACAGATTCACGCCCGAATCGCAGCGGAATCTCTAATAAAACAGGAGCGGCAAACAAGAGCGGATTCTGAGAAGAAACTCAGCGACTGCACTCAGCGAATCGCCGAGCTTGAACGCAGGGCAAATATCGAGTCCGACTCCCGGCAGGGCATTGAATCACGATTGACTTCTGAAAAAAATATGACCGCACAACTGCATGAGCAGATTAACGCTTCTCAGCGGCAATTAAATAAAATTCAGGAACAATGGCAGGACGAAGTCGAAACAATTCGCCGCACGCTGGCCGATACCGAAGAAAAACTTCAGGAACAGGTACGAGCCAGAACCGAAGCTGAGCAGAAAATCCATGCCCAAAGCGGTATCATGATAGAGTTGGAGCAAAAACTCAATTACTACGGGGAGCAGCTCGATAAGGCTAAGCAGACCGCCAACCAGACCGCAGAGGTTAAAATGCCGTTAGTTGAGCCGGTAAAAGAAGTTACGAAAACAGGTACCTGTGAATGCTGCGGCAGAAGCAATATTAAAGAATCCGACTTGGTCAAAATTGATTCGGGTCAACTTTTTTGCCCGGATTGCCTGAAAGCCTTGAAAGGCACATCCTGAAATACCATTTACAACGCTTATTTTTTGTCCTCTTTTAGCCGATAAATATGTAGATAAAAATTTTAATGCCCGGATTGCTTCCTATGGAAATTTCGTCTATAAAAAATAAAGCTAAAATGCTCGGCATAACGCCGGATTTTATGAGCAGGACCGAACTGATTCACGCTATTCAGCGGGCCGAACACAATACTCCGTGTTACGGCTCGTCCGATGGTCAGTGTATATACACAGAATGCTGCTTTAGAGATGATTGTCTCAAGCCTAATACTCAACAAAGGTTCCGCAAACAAATTACTGACGACTATTTAAACAAATGCCTCGCTATTATGCGGAGTATTAACGGGGATTAAAAACCTGGAATTTTATTATTTTGATTCTGACCGGCCATCCTGAAACCATAAATATGTTGACAGGGGGGATTGGCATGATTAAACTGCCGATAATTAAGGAAGGAATAGGCACCAATATCCTCCGGGGCATATTCCTGATTGAATAACGGGGGAAATTAAGATGGGGTTCAGAAATTAGAACTCCGGGGAGTTACACAAGTGAGTACAGGTACAGTGAAATGGTTTAATCAGAGCAAAGGTTATGGTTTTATCGTTCCGGATGAGGGCGGAGAGGAGCTTTTCGTCCATCATTCCAACATTACAGCGGAAGGTTACCGCAGTCTGGACGAAGGCCAGAAAGTTGAGTTCGAAATAGGCAAAGGCCGCAAAGGTCCCGAAGCGACCAACGTAAAGCCTTGTTAACCCGCATACTTCATTAACCGCAGAGGCCGCATTCAATTTTCGATTTTTAATCCAAAATCTAAAATTTCATACCTCTGTGATGTCTGTGCCATCTGTGGCTGAATATCCGGATTACCTGCTGATTCTTCTCAGAACAGAGTAGGGGGGTAAAACTCTGTCAATTTTGATAAACTGGGAATTATTCGCGAATTCACATTGCTGATTATCTGTTGCAGCAAGAGACTGGGGCAGGGTGATATTTGAAAGAGAGCCGTCAGGCGTAAGAACCTCGAGTGTTTCACCGGCATAAATTTTGTTTCGCACTTCCAGAATACTGCCATTGTCGATTTGTTTTTCCAATATATTTCCGACAAAAACCGCTCCGCAATGCGAAAGACTTTGATTAAACTTATAGTCTTCCGGGCCGATACTTCCCTTCATAAAACCGTACGAATAACCTCTATTAGGTACTCTGCTGAGCAGTTCAAAGCCCTGCTCCTGCGTAAAGATTTTGCCGTCGATAACCTGCCTGTAAAATGACACAATTGAGGCGATATAGTGAATGGATTTCATCCTGCCTTCGATTTTAAATGAAGTTATACCTGCCTGTGCCAATTCCGGCACAAAGGGAAATAATGCCAGTTCCTTTGAGTTGAAAATATAAGTTCCTCTTTCATCCTCGAAAACCGGCATGTATTCGTCCGGCCTTTTCTCCTCCACAAGAGCATATTTCCATCGGCAGGGGTGTTTACACTCTCCGCGATTAGCCTGAAATCCCGTAAGATAATCGCTGATGGCGCATCTGCCCGAGTATGAAAAACAGACCGAACCATGAATAAAAACCTCCGTTTCAACCTGCCCGTTGATATTTTCCTGGATATGTTTTATCTGCTCAATGGAAAGCTCTCTTGCTAGGTTAATCCTTTTGGCGCCGAGTTGTTTATACGCCAGCACAGTTTGATAACTGGTTGAATTTGCCTGCGTGCTGATATGAATTGCGGCTTTTAGTTTAAGCTTATTCAGTTCGGTCAGCACCCCTATGTCGGATACGATAAAAGCGTCCGCTCCGGCGTCATCGAGTTTTTTGGCGATATCTATAATTTTCTCATACTCATCTGAAAACGGATAGATATTAAGCGTTACATAACCCTTTTTGCCCATCGCATGGAGAAAATTCAGCCCCTCAACAGCATCATCAACAGTAAAATTCCCCGCGAAACTCCTCAATGAGCCGAAAGTAGTGCCAAAATAAACCGCATCGGCACCATATTGTACCGCCCATTTCAGTTTTTCAAGATTTCCCGCCGGCGCCAGCAGTTCCGGTTTCATAATCAACTCTTTATTAGCCACAGATTCACACAGATTTTCACAGATTATTTCGTCTTGCGTCTCGAACTTTTTTCTACCAACTAAGAACTCCGAACAACGAACTTTTCTACTGTCTGCGGTATTCTGTGTTCTTTCTTATATTGTGTTTATTCGTGTTCATTCGTGGTTAATTATAACGTATATAACCCATTGGCTTAAAGCGTTATTTTTGGTAAAATATAAAAATGGATAAAGACTTAAAAAATAAGACGCTTGAAGAACTTGAAAATATAGTCGCTGAATTTGGCCAGAAGAGATACCTTGCCAAATACATTTTCACTTTTATTCACACCAAAGATATTGCCGAGATTTCGCAGATTACTACGCTGAGTAAGGCCTTTCGCGATAAGCTTAGCGGAGAGGGCTATTATATCTCCCAATTAAAGACTGTGGAGAAATTCATCGACCCGGATGGCACTATCAAGTATCTCTTCGAACTGGCTGACGCCAGCCGCATTGAGACCGTGTTGCTGTTTGATGATGACAGAATAACCCTCTGCGTTTCAACCCAGGTCGGCTGCCCAATGGATTGCTCCTTTTGCGCAACGGCGAAACTGAAATTTAAGCGGAACCTTACCGCAGGCGAAATTGCCGACCAGGTCAACGTGATTCAGAAAGAAAATCCGAGGATTACCAATGTCGTCTATATGGGAATGGGTGAGCCGCTGATGAATTTCGATAATGTTGTGCGGTCTGTGCGAATACTTAACAATAGCAGCGGGAAAAATATCGGCATAAGACACCTCACCGTAAGTACTTGCGGAATAGCTCCCGCCATTGAGCAATTGGCTGACCTTGATATCCATCCCCGCATTGCGGTATCTCTCAACGCCCCGACCGATTCAATAAGAACCACGCTGATGCCTATCAATAAGAAATACCCTCTCGAATCCTTAATCGAGGCCGTCAAAACCTATCAGAAAAAAACCAAGAACCGCGTAACTTTCGAATATATCCTCATTGCCGGCGTAAATGAAACAACCCTGCACGCCCAAATGCTTGTAAAACTCCTTCGCGGCATAAAATGTAACATCAACCTGATAGAATATAACCCTCATCCGGGCAGCGAATTGACCGCAGCCCCCAGAGCAAGTATTAACCGTTTCAAAAAAGTCCTTACCGATGCCGGAATAGAAACCGCCGTCCGCCTGAAAAAGGGCCAAACCATAAAAGCCGCCTGCGGCCAATTAGGCGCCGACCGATTAAAAGGCAAATCATAGTCACACCACCGGTTCATCCACTGGCTTCGAATCTAATTAAAATGCACATCGAAAAATAGTATATAATATAAGCCAGCAATCAAAACAACAAAGAGTGCCTAACATCGCAACATGTTGATTCTGACCTGTAATTCTTAAAACTCCACAAAAATATGCGAAAAATCTCAATATTATGAAAATGAATATAATAATTCCAAATCTATGGTACGTAATTCCTAAAGCGAAACACGAAAAAAGAAGTACTTGATAAAATGCTGACACCCCAAATGACTTTACAGCCAGATTCCAAGGCTTATCTTTTATTTGCAATAGCAATAAGATGCAATTTAAAATTATTGTAAAAAAATTGATTAACAACAGAATGGCTACACCGGTGAAACAGGTCACCAGCATTCCTATAATTATTTGATAATTTTCTTTATCTTTATAAACACACCAAAATCTTAAAAAAATCGGCATTGCAAAAAGAGTGCCGCTTATGAAAGATATGAGCACTGGATATTTTGAAAAATTCGTCTTCTCATATTCCTTGCACAAATAAAAGGCATACACAATGAATACCGCGTATCCCATAATTCATAAATTATATTACTCATAAGCAAATCTACTCTTATAAACCGTTCGTGGGCGGCGGTGTCTTTGGCTGTATCAGCTTTTGCGAGGCCTGGCTGATTTCCATCAGGTGTTCTTTCGGCAGGGCGATATCGACCTTGAGTTGATTGCCGCTGACTTTGACGGCGTAAACCAGTGCGCTCTTGGCGGAAGTGTCAACCTGCGGTTCGGTGACATTGCTGTCGGGCGCTGCCATCGGCATCATCGCCTTTTGAAGTTTGAACAATTCCATCATATTGTATTTGCCGACAAAATCAGCCCTGCTTGCCTCTGGTATCAGTTTTGTAACATCCGCCAAGTCGCCCGCGGCCGTTTTAGTGGGGGTTGCTTTAAGTTTATTCATTATCGTGAGCAGATCGGGATTATCAGCGGTGAACATACCAGCGGTTTTGGTTCCGGCTATCGCGGTTAAAGTTTCGCTGATTTTAAGAACGTTTTCTTCTGGGACAACAGCTATACTTAAAGATTGTATGTCCTGCAGCATTTTTTCAGAGTTCATAATCGCGTTCGGGTCGTTTGCTGCCGCGGCAAACGGTTTATTAATTGCGCCGGAAGCCATCATCATTTTCGCCTGCTCAACCTGCGCCGAAATCATCGGCCCGAAAGTCTGATTTATTTTCTGGACATTTATAAAGGCCCATATTGGTGTTTTAGCGGCTTTTTCGGTTTCCGCCGTATCGATAGCGCTCGCGAACCCGTTATTTTTGGGTTCGGCAATAGATTTAGCCGCGACGACCATTTTGTCATAAAATTCCGGCGAACTGACCAAAACGTAATTGGCTGCTTTTGTGATTAAGATTGTCTGAGCCTGGCTGTTCATGCTTTTGGTATTAATTTTTGACACTCCGTTAACGTCAGCCTTTTCAATACTCGGATTGCCGGCTGTGAGATTATCATAATTGGCTGTCGGGATTAATCCGCCGACGAACATATTATCTGATGGAACTGCATCTGTTTTATTCGTGTTGAGAATTGTTCCGAAGAAAACAAACGTTCCCGCGGTATTTATGTTTTTTAATTGCGGGTCGCCGAACAATCCCGCAAGCTGCATACGCGCCATCATCGACGCTCCCATCGGTATCGGCAAAGCGCCGCCTAAAAACCCGTCTATTTTTCCGAGGGTGTAATCAAAATTATTAACTCGCACGCAGAATACCGTTTCAGCAGGAAGCAGCGATAGTAAATCCTGTGGAGAGTTAACGGCTTTTTCAGCGGTAACAGTTACAGGCGGCTTAACCGGCAACGGTTTATTTACGCTAACGTTACTGGCGACAGATTTTGGAGGTTGAGTAGCGATTGGCGGTTTTTCTTCGGGAATCGCTGTCTTAGGTGTTTCCGGTGCGGGAGTTTTATTGACATCTTCTGCCGCGGCCTGCAACGGCTTGCGTTTCGCGAGGAGTTCAAAATATGCCGGTTCTGCCTGGCCATTCTTTTCGCGAATGATTTTCATCAGTTCGTTGCCTGAAAGGGTGTTTATATTTTCAGCACGTGAGCCGATGGCAAAAAAGACAATCACAAATCCAGCGACAAAAATATTCTTTCGATTGTTCAACTTAATCATTTCAGATAGCCTCCTTTTTGAATTTCCGCCAATAGTTTTGAGTTAAAGTTTAGCTTAATTTCCTGCGATACCTTAACTTAAAATACCGCAAAAAGCAATCATTTTCTAAGGAAGTTTAATCCAAAACTAACTTGCGGTTTTGCGGGCTTAAATATAATTATAGGGCCTAAAATAAAATAGTTATTCTGAACAAATGGCCTGCTTTATGTGTATATAAACTGTATTTTTACAGCAGTCAACGCGGTTAAAACGGCGGCAGAGCGGGTGTAATGATTGCCTTAAGGCCTTATTTTATAGGAAGTTGAGTGAGTGGTGAATGATAATTGATTATATTTTGCCAAAGAGATAATTCTGTGAGCAAAGCAGGTCTGTCTACGCTATCCAAAATAAGGTTAAGCAGAGAACGTATTAAACCGATTAAAACACCAAGGAAAAAATAAAACGACTATTTTCGGGTATTTACGAGAAAAGGGTGTCTAAATTTTAGGATATTCATGTTATGAAAATGTTCCGGGAGAGAGCATATATTTTGGTTTCATCGCTGATTTTGCTGTCGGCAGGGTGTAATACCAAGTTTCTTGACCCAGGACAGATAGGCAGATTTCGTCCGGTTCCTGCTGTGAATGTCATACTTGATACGCTTGGCGTAGCTGAAGAAACGCCTTCAACGTGGGAAAAATCAGAAGACCCCAAACCGATAGATTCCATGGTTTATGAAAAAGACTATACATTTGGCCCGGGGGACGTTGTCCGAATATCTGTTTTTGAATTATTTGAGCCGGGAATACTTTTTGAAAAAGATTATGTAGTTACCGAAACAGGTAAAATATCCATACCGCAGGTTGGCGTTGTTGATGCTATGGGTTTGACCGAGGCACAGCTTGAAGATGAGATAAAAACGAGTCTCTCGCCGCATATTTTAAAAGATCCGTCGGTAACGGTAACTCTCATTAATTCACAACAGCGGATATTTTCCATACTTGGCAACGGTGTACCGAGGCCCGGCAGATACCCCATTCCAAGATATGATTACAGGTTGATGGACGCTATTGCGGATGGTCAGGTGGCCACTCAGTATAATGTTAGTTATATTTTTGTGACGCGTCAAATTACGGGAAAAGAGCAGGTTGAAGGCCCTGCGATAGAGGAACCCAATAAGACCCAGGAATTGAAAATCCCCAATGAGCAAGAAATGATGGAGATAATAGCTCCGCACGCGTCATCAAATCAGTGGAAACGACCCAACCGTGCGATGGTAATAACCTCAGCCGAGATGGCAACAGAAAAAGAGCTTTCGGATGTTGCGCTGCCGATGGGATTAGAAATACCTGGCAATAAAGAACAACAGGCAGCGGTGTCCAGTATAAAAAATACAGATAAAGATGCAAACGTGAGCCAAATTGGTTCTCAACTGCCAGGCCGTGAACCGACAGAAAAATCCGGGCAGGGCGATGCAGGCAGAATTGAATGGATATTCAAGGAAGGTAAATGGGTTCCCGTGGAAGTTGGCGGACCTGGTTTTGAAACTGAGGTTGTGGAGAAGAAGGGTAAAGTCGAAGAATCCTCGAAGAAAGGCAAATTACTTACAGAGAAAGTACCCGAGAATTTCGACTGGGAGCAAACCGGGACAGGCGGTATTCAAACCAGAGTTATAAAAATCCCAACGGATAAACTTTCCGGCGGTGACCCGCGTTATAATATAGTGATAAAACCCGGCGATAGTATCCAGGTTCCTCTTGATATGTATGGAGAATTCTGTATTATGGGTAATGTTAATTTTCAGGGTTTTATCCCTCTAACGGGCAGGGAGATGACTCTTAAGATGGCTGTTGCGGCAGCGGGAGGCCTTGGGCCTCTGGCGTGGCCAAAACGCTGTGAGGTAACAAGACGCATAGGAAAGAAAAAAGAAGAAATAGTTATGATTGATTTAGATAAAATCGCCAGTGGTGAGCAGCCTGACTTTTTTATTAAAAATCTTGATTTAATTAATGTTGGCACGCATCCCACTTCGAGATTTCGTGCCGTTTTGCGAGACGCTTTCAGGGCAACTTATGGCTTTGGTTTTATTTATGACCGGAACTTCGCAGATAGGGATTTTGGAACAGGCAGGCCTTTTGATATATTTGATTAGTTCTGCGTAGGTCGAGATTTATTATGGCTGAAAATGTAGCCTCTTCTGTCAAAGAAACGTACAAAGCAGGTACGGAGCAAAAGAGCTGGCGAGAGCTGGGGTGGTATCGGTACGCAAAAATTCTGATAATCGGGGTATTATTTTGTTATCTTTTTCACAGAGAAATCCAGGATATTGTCCACAGCTGGATAGAAGACAGCAGTTGGTCTCACGGCTGGCTGATTCCGCTTTTCAGTCTTTATTTTATTAATCAGCACAAAACAGAAATCCTCAATTCGGTCGAAAACACCGAATTCAAACCAAACTATCTCGGACTGTTTTTTATGCTTTGCGGAATTATCTTTTATCCGCTAAATGTAGTACATTTTCAGTATGGTTATCTAAGGCCTATTGGAATGATAGCGACACTGGGGGCGGTTATACTGTTTCTGGGCGGATGGCGATTGCTAAAGTACGCATGGCTTCCAGTGGCATTTCTGGTTTTCGCCGTGCCGCTGCCACAGAGAATTTTTGTAGCTGCAACTATGCCTATGCGGTTTCTTGCGGCCCAGGCCGCTGCCTTCTTACTAAACCTTGTCAACGGTCTGGACGCCACGGCTTCAGGCGCTGTTATAGATGTAGTTTACAAGGGACACAGACTTGAACCCGGTCTTGATGTGGCAGAAGCGTGCAGCGGTATGCGGCTGCTTATGGCTTTTCTGGCTCTTGGTGTGGCGATGGCGTATTTGCATAAAAGGCCGATATGGCAGCGAATTGCGCTGCTTATAAGCACAATACCTATTGCCATATTGTGTAATATTGTGCGAGTTACCATTACAGGGTTTATTTATGTTGTGATAGGCCCTGAGTATGCCCAGGGATTTTATCACGATATGCTCGGGCTGCTGATGCTGCCTCTGGCGTTCGCTTTGTATTGGGCTTTTGCGTGGTTTATGTCAAGCCTGTTTGTAGAAGAACATGTCGCGATAAGGCGTGAAGATGTTATAGTTCGTAAACGTAATATATGAGAGATATAACACAATACATAAAAAAAGATGGAGCTTTTCTGATATGCACTGTGGTTCTGGCTGTCTCGGGAATAACTATGTCTGTTATAGTAGAGAAATTCAAAGTGTTCCTTAAAAAAGAGCCGGTGTTGCTGAAGAGATCTTTAGACCTTCTTGATAAAAATGATTTGGGACCTTATCGAGTGGTCGCGAAAGATAAAATTGAAAATGAGGAGATTCTCCAAAAGCTCGGCACAAGAGATTATATTCAATGGGTTTTGGAGGATACTAATACCCCCGTTGACAGCCCGGTTCGCAAGTGCTTATTGTTTATCACGTATTATGGACTGCCTGACAGGGTGCCTCATGTGCCTGAAGAATGTTATACCGGCGGCGGCTATCAAAACCTTGGTTCAGAAGGCATAACTTTAGAGATATCTAACGACCAACAACATTTCCGTAGGAATCTTAGTCCCGAAAAAGTCACGTTAGAGGTACAGGATAATAACGCTGTAAACGCGGCGGGGGAAAATGTGATGGTAGCTAATCGCGAAATTCCGGCAAAATACATTGCTTTCGGCATAAAAAACAGGGATGGACTGCAATTTGGCGAAGATTCCGCATTTCCGATTCTATACTTTTTCAGCGTCAATGGCAGTTATGCCAATGGCAGAGAAGAGGTAAGAAGGATTTTAAATGAAAACATTTTTGGCAAATATTCGTATTTCTCCAAAGTTGAATGGAAGTTTTTTAATACTACCGCTTTTGGCGCGGCAATTTATCCCAAAAAGGAAGAAGCGGTTAAGGCAAGTGGGAAATTACTAAGTGTAATTTTACCGATTTTAGAAAAAGAATATTGGCCCGAACTCAAGAAAATGTGATTTAACGAAAATTTTTATTTAATGTAACAGGACTGAATTATGGCAAAAAAGAGATTGAACAAGAAAGTTGCATTGCTTGGAGCCTCGGTTTTAGCGGTTTTATTACTGGGCGCTATTCTGGTTGTTTTGCGTTTGAGTCGGGACCCTGAAAAATTTATTGCAGATGGTGATGCGGCTGTAGCAATGGCCGATAAGGCAACAGACCAGCAGGTGAAAAAAGAAGAATATGAAAAGGCAGCTCTTAACTATCTCAGGGCGGCGCCAGATTAAAAACGGATTCTCGCAAGATAGAGGTTCTTTATAAGCTTTCTGATATTTATCAAAAGATTGAAAAGTGGCAGAATGTTCTTGGATGCTGGGACGAAATAGTTCGGATAGGCCCTAAAAGCTTCAAAGCCCGTTACGCCATACTGCGATACATTAATATAATGGCTGATAATGGAGCAAGCGGTTACTGGAAAGAAGTTGAGTCACAGGCAACCAAGTTTTTAGAATTGGCCGATGCGAATATACTTTCAGAGCCTACCGCCAAATGGGAATCTTTTGAAACACGCGAAGAGAACAATTGTAAACGGATAGATTCGTATCTATACATGCTTAAGGGTAAAGCTGCATTCGAGATGGCAAGGGGTGGTGGGGTTAATAACCGTGAAGAAGCGCTTGATACGGCTATAGATAATTTGAAAAAGGTACGGGAAATTGAACCTGGCAATACAAACGCATATTGGTATTTATCGCAGGCATTTATCACAAAAGGTGAAATATTATCTTCTAAAGGCGATTTTGATGGGAAAAAGAAAAACAGGCTGCAGGCAAAGGAATTTCTGGAAGACGCGGTAAAAGCGGCGGATACAGATGTAAAAGCGCATATCAATCTTTTGGTGATGAAGCCTGTATTTGCAGAGATGGCTACACAGGCCCAGCTGAAAACTCTTGAGCCCGAGTACCTGGCGCTTACTAAAAAATTTGATACAAGCGTTTTGGCTTACGCGGCATTATCAACATTTTATCAGAGACTTGGGCATAAAAATCTTGATGAGGCGATAAAGGCTATTGAAAAGGCGATTGAACTGGACAAGAATAATATTGCATCTATCGTGAATGCGGCGAGTTTATACTATCGGAGGTTTTCAATTTATGGGCGTCAAACGGATTTTGATAAAGCAGTAGAACTTGCGAAAAGCGTTCTTTTGCTGCCGGAAGCCCAGGACAAACCTGGTCCTTATTATTACGTGAACAGGTTTAATAGAGCGGTTTTATATACCTTCCTTGCCAACTGCTGCATAGAAAGGACGATTGAGCTTAATTTCGCGGGGAATAAGACAGAATCAGAAATGCAGAAGCTGCTCGCAGATGGAGAGCAGTATGTACATGAAATAGAGCAGATGTCAGGTACGAATGAAGACCCGCGTGTCATAAAATGGCGTGGGATGCTCGACCTTGCGAAAGGCAATACAAGTGGTGCCGTCAGAAAACTCTATTTAATCTATGAACGTATGAAATCAGCCGACCAGCGAGACCCACAGCTTTCCTATTTTCTTGGTAAAATCTTCGCAAATACGGATGAACTTGGGGCGGCGTTGGAATTCTTTGGAAACGCACTAAGCTTATCGGATAGAACTGCGGTTGACAAAATTGATGACGCCAAACCGGAATCACTTCTGGATTGCGCAGATGTTTTATTGAAGTTAAAATATGGTAATGAGGCACTGGCACTAACGAACTATTTTGAAAATGAATATTGGTCCAATGATAGAAGCCTAATTCTGCGCGTTAAGGCGTATATAGCCTCAGGACAGTTCGATAAAGCTGAAGCGGAATTGACCAAAAGTAAAATTTTTAGCACTGAAGATTCAAACGTTATTAAACTGAAGATTTCCCTGATTCAGGCTCATATTGAACAGATACAATCGACCGTAAACCAGAAACTGGCTCAGATGAATTTGGATGCTGTATTACCCAAAGGGGTGAAAGATACTGAGTCAGAAAACTCCATTCAACAAATGCAGAAGGAAGTAAAAAATTACAGGAATGCCTGGACTGAATTAGTAATAAAACTTCTGGCGACAGAACCCAATTCAGTTGAGGAATCCTCTATTGTTTCTGTCTGTAATAATTACGTGGCGGAAAAGAATATCGCCAAGGCAAAGGATTTAATAGAGCGATGTTTGGAGCGTTTCCCCAACAATTCAACGATTGCTTTTTATAAGAGCCTGCTTTCTGAACCTGACCCCGGCAATGTCTCTCAGGAAAGAGTCAGACAAATAGAAAAGGAAGTAATGTCTAATATAAAAGACCCCGAACGCCGCGCCGTGGGGTTTGGTTTGTTTTATCAGAAAAATAATGAACCTAATCTGGCGGCGGAAGAGTTCAAAAAGGTTGTCGAGCCTTTATTTGTCGGGAAAAAGGATGCAAATATGACTGATTCTCAGCAGGTGTCGCTGAGCCGCCTTTTTGATATAGCTATCAGAAACAAAGACTGGGGTCTTGCCGAGCAGATCGTAAATGTTGCGCAAGTTGCAAATGTTGACGAATGCGAAGGTAAGTTTTTCTCTGCTCGCCTCGATACGGAAAAACAGGAATATAACAATGCATTGGCAGAGGTTGAGGAGTGTTTGAAAATGCGGCCGGTTTTTTCATACGCTATGCTGCTTAGAAGTACCATCAATTCTGCACTTGGAAATGACAAGATGGCCGCCGATGATGCCATGAAGGCCGCTTCGCTTAATCCTCTTGATGGAGCTATCGCCAAAGCGTTCGCAAATACTATTTATCAGCGTAATGTAAAGCTCGGAAAGATTGTTACCCCCGTACAGCTTGGAGAGGTAAAAAGCGCTTTGATAAATGCGATACGGCTGAACCCGGCGGATTTGCAGCTTCAAAGTGTTTATGCGGAATATATAAGCGAAACGGATGCGAATTCTGCTCTGGCTATCAGGCAGAGTTTGCAAAAGGCAGTCCCGAGTTTGGATAACGCGTTGTTACTTGGCAGAATGGCGATGCGAATGGCAGGGCAGGAAAAAAGCGACCAGGCCAGGCGAAAGGCCCTGCTGGAAATCGCAGAATCATCATTTAAGCAGGCCCAAAGTATAGACCCTCAGAATAACACCGTATTAAGCATTTATGCCGAGTACTACCGAGAGACGGGACAGGATGAAAAAGCGGAAAAATTACTTGGAGAATCAGACCCAAAGTTATTATGGAGATACTACATTCGCACAGGGAGACTAAATGAGGCAAAAGCCATACTTGACGGTGTTTATAAAACAAAGCCCCGCGACAAAGATGTTGTTACCGGCCTTATTCGTGTATCAACGATGATGGAAGACAGAGAGGCAGTAAAGAAATATTCGGAAGAGCTGTTATTGATCGAAGATAGCATAGAAAACCATCTTCTGCAAATCGAAACGTATTTGAGACTTGGTCTTGTCAGGGAAGTTGAACCCAAATTGCAGAGTCTCAGAGAAAAATATAAAAATGAACCCAGGCTATCACTTTATGAGGCGTGGCTTGCCATAGAAAAAGGCAGGCTGAATGAGGCGATGAAGCTGGTTAATCAAAGTCTTGAGGTGAATCAGAGTAATGCTGTTGCATGGCGGCTGAGAGGAGAAATAAACAGCCTCAATGGAGAATATAAGCAGGCCATAATCGACTTTGGAAAAAGCAAATCTATCACAGATGAGCCTCTTACCAGGCTTTCGCTGGCAAAGGCTTATTTAAACGAAGGGCGCGAAGACGATGCGATAATCGAGCTTAAGAGTATTGTTGACTACCAGGGAGTTGCCATGGAAAGCTACCGTCTTCTTGAGCAGACTTATCAGAGACTCGGAAAGAAAAAGGCATTGGAAGAATTGTATATGGAAGCAATCGGTAAATATCCCGACATGCCGTACTGGTATAGTAGCGCCGCTGCATTTGCATTATCGGGAAAAGAATATGAAAAAGCCGAGAAATTGTACAAGATCGCTATGAATAAAACCAGCAATAATAGAGACGAAAATATTGGCGCTTTTGACGGATATCTGCAGGCTATTATGATGGAGGGCAAGCCCGATAAAGTTATTGAAGAAGCCGGAAAATATGTAAATGGCGATTTTGCTCCGATTGCTTTCTTGTGGATGGCCGAGGCGAAGTCAAGACTCGGAGACAAGGAGTCCGCTGTCCAGTATTGCAGGAAAGCCATTGATAAAGCGGAAAATAACGAGACTTATCTGGCTAACGTTTTGAAACAGGTTTTCTTTATATTGGGAGCTGAGGAGATCAAAAAAGTTTGTACCGAAAAGCTCCAGCAGAATCCAAATTCATATTCAGCCAATTATACAATGTTTAATCTCGCAAAATTAAATGAAGAACATGATAAGGCAATTGAATATATCGATAAATGTATTAAACCGTTAGAGCCTAATAATCCGTTGCGTCTTGAATGTATTATGCTGAAAACCGGCGCTTTTCAGATGGCATACAATGCAAGGGCCGATAATAGTTACCTTAAGAAAGCTGTCGAAGAATACGAAAGTCTGTTGTCAGAAATGCCGAATAACTTTAATGTGATGAATAATCTCGCGTATGTGCTGCTTGAAAGTAATGAAAGGTTCGGCGATGCCCTTAAATATGCCAAACAGGCTTGTGATGCGAACCCGAATAATCCGGGTTTTTTGGATACTTATGCTTATGCGATGTACAGGAACAATAAATATGAGGAGGCGCAGATCGCCGCGATTTCATCGCTTAAGCAATTCGAGGCGAGGAAAATAGCTGTGCCGTCTGATGTGTATGAGCATTTGGGAATGATAAAAGAAAAACTTCAAGATAAGGCAGGCGCTTTGGCGGCATATAAGAAAGCTGCGGAGTTGTTGAGTGGAAATAAGTCGGCTCCTAAATTAAGCAGCGAGCGATTGAATAAGGCGATAGAACGTGTGTCGAAAAATTAATTTTCTTTAACGCTTGGTTAAGTTATGGCAGAACAGAAACAATTACAAATACCGCAGGTGAGAACGGCAACACCGAACGGTCACGTGTCATCTTCACTGAATGCGCTGACCCCCAAAGATATTGTTGGAATCTTGCGCCGACACATATTTATGATGGTTTCTCTTACTATATTAGGTCTTCTAATTGGCGGGATAAGCTGGTATCTTTTAAGGAAATATGCCCCCAAATATACGGCAGCAACGTATGTGAGGGTTACATCTCCTACCGCCAAAGACCCTACAATTATTGGAGGTAGTGAATCATCCAAAGAAATCCAATATGGTTATCGCGTATCCATGGCGTCACTTATGACTGGACAGGGTAACCTTAGAGACTTGGTTAATGTAGACACAATCAAGAGAACAAAATGGTTCAAAAGTTTTGCCGATCCAAATAATATTGACGAATGTATTAAGGCTGCTGTTGAAGATTTAGCACAGAATTTTCATGCCAATCCTTTGAGGGACGGCGATTTTATTGTTGTATCAATGACGTGCGGGAGTCCCGAGGAATCGGCTCTTATAGTGAACGAAATGATAGATTTGTTTGTTAATACACAGGGAGCTAGTACAAAGGCTGATATTCAAAACAAGCTTAAAGGGCTTAGTGATGAGGAGGCCAAAATTCAACAAGACCTGCTGGCTGCCGAAAATGTTATTGATGATATTCGCAAACAGACGAAATTTACTGACCTCAAGGAGCACGGCTTCCAGCAGGAAGTGGAAATAAAACTTTCCAGTCTCCAATTGGAGCAAAATCAGCGTATTCAGGAAAAAAATCGTGTTGAGACGAATGTAAAAATTCTTCAGCAGCAGGTTGACAGCCCGATTGACGCACAAATTGAGAATGCTGTAGAGACTGACCCAACAATGATAATGCTTACTCAGCAGCTTGCCACGCAGGAGACTACACTTGCTGGTCTGTTGACGCGATTTGGCGAAACTCACAGGGAAGTACGCAGAATGCAGGAAATGATAAACGAGACAAAAGCCAAAAGAGAGGCCAGGCAGACTGATATTGCCAACCAGACACGGCAGGCCAATCTTAAAAATACTCAGGATGCGTTGATTGTTCAGCAGCAAAATCTTGAGGATTTACAAAAATTAATAGACGATGCAGCGGCCAAAAAACAGGACCTCGATTTGGCTCGCGCAGCTTATGAGCGTCAGGCGGCAATCAGGGATGCAATAAAATCCAGGCTTGATGACCTTAGAAATGATATCACAAAATGGAGAATAATGCTCGACGACCCGGACACACCCAAGGTGCATAGAGTAACACGTGCGCCGGAACCGCTTAAAATGAGTTCTCCATTATGGTACACTTATTTTCCAGGCGGTACGTTTTTGGGCTTAATGCTCGGCGTAGGACTGGCTTTTCTTGTGGAATTACTCAATGATAAAGTGAGAACCCCAAGGGACGTTATCAGATTTTTGCAGATTCCACTTTTGGGAATTATTCCTGATGCCGATGAAGATGATAGTCTCACCAATAATGCCGACCTTTGCCGTATTGTGCTTCAATCTCCTTATTCAATCATAAGCGAGTCGTATCGGCGGCTTAAGAGTAACCTTAAACTTTCCGTCTCTTCTGAAAATTCAAAAGTGTTGCTGGTAAGCAGCGGCAATGCCGGCGAAGGCAAGACTGCCGTCGCGGTCAATCTTGCCTGTGCCCTTATTGGCGAAGGTAAAAAGATTTTGATTATAGACGCCAATTTCTGGAGACCGAAATTGCATAAAGTATTTCCTAATTCCAATGGTCAGCAGGAACAGAACGGCCAGTACGAACAGTCTGAGTTTGGGCTGAGTACTTTATTAACGGGCTTAGGCGGTTACCAGGAGGCTATACGCTCAACAGGCATAGACGGCTTCGATGTGATTGATTCAGGTCTGCTGCCTTCCGATCCCACCGAATTACTTAGCGGCGTCCGCATGGAGCAGTTGATTAGTCGTCAGCGGGAGAATTATGATTATATTATAATTGATGGTCCGCCGGCTTTGCTTGTCAGCGCAGTTAAACCTCTCGCCAGGCACGTCGATGGCACGCTCCTCGTATTTAATGCTGACAGCACCCACAGAGGTGCCGCGATGCGGACAATTCGTGAATTCAGAGAGGTAAACGCGACGTTATTCGGTTGTGTTTTGTTTGCCGTCAAGGCCATGAAAGGCGGCTACTTCGATGAGCAATTTAAGTCTTACCAGAAATATCGTGAGCTTCAGCTTGCAAATCCGACCTAACCGCAATATAATATCAATCGCGGTTAATAAAAGCCGATTGCCCGTTGCCGTTATCCAGCGAAAGCGGGAATCCATAATTTCTTTAGAACAAGTTAAAACTTATGATATCGGCTATAATAATAGAAATAGCATCTCGGCGAAGTCGGGATTCCACGATTTTGCATTTTAAACTTTGATTTTTGAACTTTTTATGAAAGGCGAATTTATGGAAAAGTTTCTGGTAACCGGCGGTGCCGGATTCATAGGCTCGAATATCTGCAGAAAATTCGTCGCGCAGGGCTGTTTTGTCCGCGTTCTCGATAACCTCCTAACCGGCAAGAAAAGCAATCTTAATGACATCATAAATAAAATCGAATTTATCCAGGCTGATATGGGTGACCCCGATGTTGCCCGCTCAGCCATGAAGGGCATCGACATTGTTCTCCACGAAGGCGCTCTGCCCTCCGTGCCTAAAAGCGTTGATAACCCCGTTGCTACCCATAAAAACTGCGTCGATGCGACTTTTACCCTTCTTATGGCCGCCCGCGACACCAAAATAAAACGCTTCGTCTACGCCGCCAGTAGTTCCGCATACGGTGATACCCCGACTCTGCCTAAAACAGAATCGATGCTGACCAGCCCGCTTTCCCCATACGCCGTAGCCAAACTCGTCGGCGAATATTACTGCTCCGTTTTCTACAAGGTCTTCGGCCTTGAAACAATTTCCCTGCGTTACTTCAATGTTTTCGGCCCGTATCAGGACCCCACAAGCCAGTACGCCGCCGCGATACCCGCCTTTGTCACCTCCATATTGAAAGGCCAATCACCCACAATTTACGGTGACGGCGAACAAAGCCGCGACTTCACTTATATCGACAACGTCGTCGAAGCTAACCTCCTCGCCGCCAGAGTCAAACACACCGCGGGCGAGGTCATAAATATCGCTTGCGGCGAAGCCGTTACAGTCAACGAAATCATCAGAATGATTAACGATTTGACCGGCAACAACGTTAAGCCAAACTACGAACCCTCAAGAGCAGGCGACGTCAAGCATTCCCTCGCCGATATCAGCTTAGCCAAAAAACTTATTGGCTTTAAACCCGTCATATCTTTCCATGACGGCCTGGCCTTCGCCATTAACTGGTATCGTAACAACCTCCTCTAAAAACCACCGCAATGTAGGGCGAGGCTCACCCTGCCGATTTATTCTAAAACACGTTGTGAACATGTTGAATCCATCCTAAATGGTAAAAATGGATAACACTGATACTGGGCATGTCTTCTCAGGATTATTTAGAAATCTTTAAAAAGCAAAAAAATTTTGTTGCTTACTAATAATTCTTTATGTTAAAATGCACAAACTTTTAGGCGGCGATGGGAATCTGCCTAATATTGAAGGTGCGAAAATGTAGTGAGGAGCTAACGATGCCAGGGAAAAAGGTGTTTTTCGCTGTCGTAATTTGGACATTGAGCGGGGTTTTTACATCTGCAACTCTTGCGGCGCCGCCTACCCTCACAATATCAGGTTTCGTCAGAACATCTGCCGGTGTAGGGGTTGCGGGAGTAAGCTTAACCGGCGATAATGGGGCGGGTTCGGCTATTACCGGTGCGGACGGCTCTTACACGGTAACCGTGCCGAACAACTGGACAGGGACAATAATCGCCGCAAAAACCGGCTGGCTCATCACTCCCACTTCGCAAAGTTACTACCATACCCACGATAATCTCACCAGCCAAAACTACACCGCTTTCCAGCCGACAATTTCCGGTTACACCGGCCTCCAGGGCGTAACGCTCACCGCAAGCGATGTTGGTAGCGTCGTTTCAGATTCATCCTTTTATTACAGTATTACCGTACCTTACAACTGGAGCGGAACACTGACAGCGTCACTGGCAGGTTATAGCTTCCCCGAATCACCCAGAACCTTCTCCAATATTACGGCGGATATCTCCGACCAGAATTTCACTCCCTATCAACCCAAAATCAGCGGCTACGTGAAAAAGTCCGACGGCACTGTATTAAGCGGAGTTTCAATAACCTCCACCAATGGCGGCGGAAGTTCAACAACCAACGCAAGCGGCTTTTACGAAATTATTGTTCCTTATGATTGGAGTGGAACGGTATCGGCGAGTTTAGCCGGATACGGCTTTACCGGAAAAGATTATATTAGTGTAATATCAGACCAGGTTAACCAGAACTTTGCGGCTTTTCGGCCTGCGATATATGGATATGTCAAAAATTATTCAGGCTCGTATTTATCAGGTGTTGTGATAAGTGCAAGCGGAGCAGGTTCGGCGACTACAAATTCGAGCGGTTATTATACAATGCAGGTTCCTTACGGATGGAGCGGAAATCTTGCGGCATCCAGGAGCGGATATTATTTTGGCGAACCTTCAATAATTACCAGCCTGACGGCAGATTTACGAAAAGATTTTACTGAGAAGCGGTTTAAGATAAGGGGATACGTGCTGGATAAAAACGGGGTTGGAGTGAGCAGTGTGTCAATTAATGCATCCGGGCTGTCGACTGTTTCCACTTCGAGCAATGGATATTACGAATTAACTGCCGTCTATGGCTGGTCAGGGACGGTTACGCCAGCAAAGACCGAATACGGATTTAATCCGGCAAACAGGACTTATACAAATATCTCTGCAGATTTTAATGACCAGAATTATACAGCAATAAAGCCTGCAATTTCGGGAACGGTAACAAATACCGGCGGCGTTGGGATAGCGGGGGTTACTATTAGTGCCGGCGCAGCAGGCTCAACATCAACAGACCCCAACGGTAAATATGCTTTAACGCTGCCTTACAACTGGTCGGGCACCATCACACCGTCAAAAACAGGATATGGATTTAATCCGGCAAGCAGAACTTATACCAACATCACGACAGATATGAATGATGAAAATTACATTGCAAAGCCCACAATGGATTTGAACAAAACCCTTTTTAGTTTTACTGCTAATGGTAAAACCGGCTATGTTGCACCGCAAAATCTTACACTCAGTAATTCCACTCATGACGCCATAAATTGGCAGATACAGATGTCTGTCGACTGCAACTGGCTCAGCATCACTCCCCAGAGCGGGACAGTTACCGACAGTAATAGTGTTGTTAATATTTCAGTTGACCCTAATCAGGCCAATTATGGAGTAAATAGCTGCCAATTAACTGTGATTTCACCCGATACCGCAAATAGTCCGCAAATAGTTACGGTAAATCTTGAGGTTTTGAGACCCAAAATTGGCCTTAGCATAACGGGTTTTAATTTTATTTCTAACGGCAAAACCGGCAGCGTTGCACCGAAAAATCTTACTATTACAAATACTGGCTACGATACGCTAAATTGGCAGATACAGATGCCTGCCGACGGTAACTGGCTCAGCGTTACTCCACAGAGCGGAATAGTTACCGATGGCAATAGTGTTGTTACGATTTCTGTTGACCCAAGTAAAGCAAAATATGGAATGAATTATTGTCGATTTACAATCAATGCTCCTAATGCACAAAATAATCCGCAAACGTTATTTGTATTCCTTAGAGTGTATGGGCCGAGTTTATCTGTCTCGCCAACCTCGTTCACCGTATATGCCCCCAAGGATTCAAATGCCATTGATAAGACATTCACTATTACAAATACCGGTTATGACACGTTACACTGGTCTATCGACCCAATCGCCGACTATAACTGGATAACATCTATTACTCCAATGAGCGGACAATGCGAAAAAAACGAGATTAATACTGTTACATTTACCATAAATCCTGCGGGATTAACTGGCGGAACCTACTCGAAAATCATTACTATCCGCTCCGCTGAGACCTCCCAGCAAAGTATCACTGTCAATCTGAGAGTAGCCAAAGAAATTCATGTGCCGGGGGATTATGCGACAACTCAATCGGCCGTTAATGCCGCGGCAAATGGTGACATAATTATCATCCATCCGGGTAAATATGCTGGATTTTCTGCTTCCTCCAAATCTTTGACAATACAAAGCATCGAACCCGAAAATCGCGCCATTGTTGCCGCTACAATCATTGAATCTGAGGTCACTATGAAAGGTGTCTCAGGTTATGAAACCGTTATAAATGGCCTGTCGTTTATTTATAACCCTCTTCTTTCTCGATATTATTCCGGAAGAGGTATATCTCTTTCTTCGGGTGATAGCACAATAAAAAACTGCATTATAAGAAACTTCCCTTGTTTGGGAATATATCTTGCCGGTTCGTATGACAACAGTAATTATTCAAGGATAATTAACTGCCGGGTTATTCACAATGGCTACGGTCGTGACATTGTTGGTAATTATAGCGCAGGTATCTATACAGCTTTATACGGTAACATGGAAATTAAAAATTGCCTTATTGCGAATAATTTTGCGGGAGGCGTTTGCATTGTTGGTAATTCAGAGACTGATATATTTAATTGTACAATTTCGGATAACAGCTCGAATAATTCTGTTGCTTACCCCTCACCTTCCGCAGCCGGCATAATAATTGCAAATGGTCAGTTTAACCCTTATCCACCATATTTAGATGTCACAATTAAAGATTCGATTATCTGGAACAAAAGCGATAGTAATATTTCTGAGGTAAATATTCCTCCGGATTATTCCCAAAATGTGAGCCTTAATATCGACTGCTCTGCTCTTAAAGGCGGCCTTGGCGCTGCTGCACCTAACGACTGCAATATTATCTGGGGACTTAATAATCTTGAATCCGACCCGTGTTTTGTCAGGCTGGGCATTTACAATGACAATAATACCGTCGGTAATTCCAGTTTTCTCGACGACTCCTGGACTACAGGCGATTATCATCTAAAATCTCAGGCAGGAAGATGGCAGGAGAATCAGCTTATCTATATGGACGCTACAGGCGATGGTTTTATGGACATGAGCGATTTTGCGATTATCGCGGACGAATGGCAGAAAACGACAGAGCCTCAATGGGTCGCCCAGTACGGTTATTACTATCAGCCGTATCTAAGGGCTGACCTGGACAGAAACGGCAGAGTTGACTATAACGACCTGATGCTGTTCTGCGTGAATTACCTTGAGCATTACGAACAGGGCAGATGGGTAATGGATGATGTCAACAGCCCCTGCATTGATGCCGGCGACCCAAATTCAGACTGGACAAGAGAGCTATGGCCGCACGGGCAAAGGGTCAATATGGGAGCTTATGGTAATACGCCACAGGCAAGTTTCTCGCTGTCGGCTGTTGGAAATAAAGCTGATTTGAATAATGATGGCCTTGTTAACCTTCTGGATTACGCCCAGATTGGTTGTTCCCCGGATGATTCTTATCTCCCTGCTGCTGTGGACATCGACCGCGACGGGGTTATTGATATGAACGACCTTGTGATAATGTGCGAAAACTGGCTGTGGATGGAATAATACAATAAATATGATAACAATTCGATTTTACTCACCGTTAAAAAATTTACAAAAACGCTTATTTTTGTCCATAATTTAAACAAGATTGGCTATATGGGCAATATTTTACGGTTATCGAGCGACGAGTAACAAACGCCGAATTAATCGTCGGCATTAGGGATTTACGTTGTACCACTGTTCGATGGCGGCGAAGACGTCAGATTTATTTTTGGCGGCTAAGAGGGTTTTTTGAGCCTTTTTCCGCTGTGGGTGCAGTTTGCAGTAATTGACCATAAATTTCCGCATATAGCGGACTGCTTTGCCCGGTTCGTAAAGTTCGAGTATCATCTCAAAGTGCTGCCGAACAATCTGTCCCTGCTCGGTTACAGTCGGTGGCGGCGGTTTCGGCTCGCCACGCAAAATCGCCCGTAAATCTCTGAAAATCCACGGGTTTCCGATAGCTCCACGGGCAATGACAACGCCGTCAATGCCGCTGGTTTTCAACTGCTCGGCGATTATTTCGGGCTCGAATAAATCGCCGCTGCCGATGATTGTTGTTTTCGGAAATCGCCTCTTTAATTCCGCCAGAACCTTCCAGTCTGCTAAGCCGGTGAATTTAGACAACACACTTCGCGGATGCACAATCAGAGCATCGACACCGGCGTTTGAGGCTTCTTCGCAGATTCGCCAGAAATTTTCGTTTGAATCGTTTGAGCCGTCAAAGCTTGTTCGCAGTTTCATAAGGATAGGGCATTTGACGGCCTGGCGAACGGCGTGATATATCTCGATAACGTTTTGCGGCTCATTGAGCAGGAAACCGCCTCGCTGTCTGCGAATTACTTTTGGGGCTGGACAGGCAAAATTCAAATCAATCAAATCATATCCCGCATTAACCAGTTCCCGTGCGGCCTTTGCCATAATATCGGGACGTCTCCCTAAAAGCTGGGCGCCGATGGGATGCTCATCGTTATGAGGTTTGAACGCAGGGTGCCTGAGGACTTTGGGGTGAATGACGCTTTTTGCGAGCATTACACCTGCGAAGGTAAGTGGGCAGCCGAATGTGTAAGCAAGTTTACGCATCGCATAGTCACTGTATCCGCTGAGTGAGGCCTGAAAGAACGGCACGTCCAGATTGATGCTTCCAAGTTTTAACACTAAAGGCCTCTCAAAAATTTATTGGTTTGATGTGCCGGTTCGCAGTTTTTTTCTGCGAGTAGCGAAATAACCCAGAACTACGCCGAGTTCAAAAAGCAGGTATAACGGAATTGCCATGCCAAAGAGAGAGAAAGGGTCGGAGCCTGGTATGACGGCGGCGGATATGATAATGGCCGCGAGGGCGACAAACTTTCTGGATTTGCCAAAGGTTTCTATGGAGACAAGACCGGTCTTGATTAAAAAGAAAATCGCAATGGGCGTCTGAAAGGCCAGACCAAAAATCAGCATCATTATGTTTACAAAAGATATATAATCCTTAAAGGTAAAATTGGAGTCGGCACCGAGGAATTCCTTATTGAACATAACGAGAAATTTGAGCGTAACAGGGGCAATTACAAAAAGGAAAAACAAAGCGCCTGTAACAAAAAGTATGGCGGAAAAAGGTATCGCCATATTGATATAACGTTTCTCGTGAGGGTAAAGCCCCGAAGAGACGAACATCCATAACTGATAAAAAATCCACGGAGAAGATGAGACAATGCCCGCAATCATCGCTATTTCCATATATGTGTTAAAACCGTCTATGGGAGCAAGTATTTGGAATCGAGCGTCTTTACCCATTACACTAATGTATGGTTTTTCAAGAAAAGCGATTATGTACTGGCCGAAGATAAGTGAGACAATCATTGCGATAACCAGCCCGGTCAAGGCAAGAATAAGCCTGTATCGCAATTCCTCGAGGGTGCTCGCCGAGGGTCATAGTATGGTTATCATTTGGGTCATGTTTTTTCTTTGAAGTGCCCATTTTCAGATGATAATTGATTAGAGGTATCAATCATCAGGTGTTTTTATCGGAATCGTTAAAAGCGTCTTTGGTTTGCTTTACCACATCATCCTTGAGATTTTTTACGTCTTTCTCAACATCGTCTTTGACATCTTTTGCTTCGTTGAGACCTTTTTTAAATTCGGTAAGACTTCTGCCGAGACCTCTGGCAACTTCCGGCAGCCTTTTTCCAAACAAAAGCAATGCGACAACAAGGATAATCAGCCAATCCATCCCCTGGGGCGTCCATATTAGTAAATACGGCATTGATTCAGTCATTTTCTAAGCCCTTTCTTTAAATAAGCATTATTATAGCATAATAAGAACAATTAAGTCAACGAGTTATAACTTAGCATTTATTTGACATAACACCTGATAAAGTTTATACTTATAAGAACTATACTTTGTTCTGGGTATAAGGTCAAGTAAATTGATTTGTGGAGTTTGTAATGGGTTCAGTTCCCAGCCGGGCAAAACATCTCGAAACCGGGATAAGCATCAGCATTTTGGCGATTCTTGTAATTACTGGAGTGGGGATATTGGTAAAACAGTCAAAATATGATATGGACAGTTTCGGTATGGGGATAATCGAGACACAATCTGCACCCGAAAAGCCGCAGGATAAACAAAATGATGTATTTTTCAGCGGTTTTTTGCCTGATGGTTTTATTCCGCCGTCCAAGCCGGAAATTTACAATTCTGAGAATCTTTATGAAAAAATCGACGGCAAAGCCCCTCAATATACTCAATCAGGCTTTGAAAAATTGATGACTCAGCGGTTTGTCAATAAGGCCGACGACAGCTTGGCGATGGAGGTTTTTGTCTATGATATGGCTAATGGCCGCAACGCGTTTTCGGTTTATACAGGGCAGCAGAGGCCTGATACGGAGACGCTGGCGGATTTGGGTTTTGCGTACAGAGCGGGTAACGCCGTATATCTTGCTCACGGTAAGTATTATGTTGAGATAATTGGATTTTCAGAATCGCCGGAACTTATTAAAGCGATAACGCAAACAGCGGGGAACTTTGTTAAAAATATCACGGTTGACAATGCCAACCAAATTGACGAACTGCGGTTGTTCGGAAAAGAAAATCTGGTATCGGGCAGCATAAAGTTTTATCTTTCCAGCGCGTTTGGATTCGATAAATTAACGAACATTTTTTCAGCAGTGTATAATATTGATGGTAATAAAGTAACAGTGTTTTTAAGCAATCGCAAGGACGCTAAAGAAGCCCAGGAGATGGCGAAAAGTTATTACAGCTTTCTGATAGAAAACGGGGGGACGCCGAAGAAAGCCGCTTCCGCGAGTCTCGACAGCAAAGTTGTGAATTTCTATGATACGACGGAAATTGTTCTTTCAACAGGGCCGTTCGTGGCGGGTATTCACGAGGCGGAAAATCAGCCTGCCGCGGAAAAGTTGATTTTGAGCCTGATTGAAAAACTCAATAAAGAGGTGAAAAAATAATAATGGCAGAACAGCCTGATAAAAATATGTGCAGGCGGGAATTCATAGGCCGAATAGGTAAAGCCGGCATTTCAGTTGCCGTGGCGGGAGTTGTTTCGTATCTGGCTTATGACGGCAGGGGGCCGGCGGCACACCTTGAGACGAAAAACCTGGTGACGCTGCCTGATTTTTCCATTAAGCCGCAGGTTGGCGATATAATGAGTATTGTCAAGGGCAGGGACAGGGTTAAAAATCTCAATATCGCTTTAAAGTCACTTGGCGGCATTGGGCGGTTTATTAAAAAAGGCGATGTAGTCGCGATAAAACCGAATATTGCTTTTTCTTCGCCTGCTATATTGGGAGCGACGAGTCATCCGGATGTGATAGCGGAGATGGTTCGGCTGTGCCTTGTTGAGGGGCAGGCTAAAGAGGTAATTGTTACCGATAACCCTATCAACGACCCGCAAAGCTGTTTTATGATTAGCGGCATAGGTAAAGCGGTTGAAAAGGTCGGCGGCAAAATCGTCATGCCGAAAAATAATTTTTTCAGAAACACAACCGTGGCAAATGGAAAAATCATCAGGAATTGGCCGATTCTTTTTGAGCCGTTCGTTAAAGTGGATAAACTTATCGGAATTGCGCCGGTTAAAAATCATCGTTGTAGCGGAGCTTCGATGACGATGAAGAACTGGTATGGGCTGCTGGGCGGCAAACGTGGTATTTTTCATCAGGATATTAATGGCACAATCGCGGAACTGGCTATGATGGTTAAGCCGACACTGGTTATACTGGACGGCACTGAAGTGATGATGACTAATGGCCCGACAGGCGGCTCAGTATCAGACCTCAGGCGCGGTGATACCATGATTGTAAGCTGTGATATGGTTGCGGCGGATTCTTACGGCTGCGGATTACTCGATATGAAAATCGCCGATTTGCCATATCTATCTATGGCGGAAATTGCCGGTGCAGGAACGACAAACTGGGAATCGCTGAAAACGAAAATGGAAACGTCAGGTTAATAAATTATGAGAATAGTACATACACGAAGAATAAGTCAGGTTTTCTTTTTTGCGATGTTCGTCTGGTTCTGTATAGTCAGCAGTCTTGGCGTTAAATGGTTTCAGATTCGCGGGTGGCCTGTGAACTGGTTTTTGCAGCTTGACCCGCTTGTGGCATTGGGGACAATTTTGACAGCGCATACGCTGTATTGGCCTTTGCTCTGGTCGCTGGCGACTATTGTGCTGACGATGGTTCTCGGCAGATTCTTTTGCGGCTGGGTATGTCCTTTTGGCACGATACATCATTTCGTTGGTTTTCTTGGCAACCGCCTGAAAAAAACATCCGAAAAAATAGAGCTTAACAGATACCGCAAAGCTCAATGTATAAAATATTTTGTACTGATATTTGTTCTCGCGATGGCGGCATTTCCATCGGCTGCGGCGAGTTTGCAGACGGGGCTGCTCGACCCGATACCGCTGGTCAGCAGAAGCTTTAACCTGATACTGCTGCCGGTTCTGGACAGGTCGGTTAATTTTATCTCATCAGTCGGCAGAAACTATGACGGCGCATGGATAATATTGGTTGTGTTCCTGGTGGCGGTGCTGCTGAATCTTGTTATTCCGCGATTTTACTGCCGATTCGTCTGCCCCCTCGGCGCTCTTTTGGGAATTATAAACCGCTTTGCAATCTGGCGAATCGGGAAAAATACCAATAAATGCCTGAATTGCCAATTGTGCGAGAAGGCTTGCGAGGGTGGCTGTGAACCCGCTGGAAATATCCGCACAAGCGAATGCGTTCTGTGTTTTAACTGCCTGCATGACTGCCGACACAATGTAATTAGTTATCAAGCGGTTCAATCTCTGGCAGGGGAGATAACTGACCCGGACATATCGAGAAGAGGCTTTGCCTTGTCGCTTGCGAGCGGAATTCTTGTTTTGCCCGCGGTGAGACTCGGGGCGAAATTAACAAGCAACTGGTATTATAAGGTAATTCGTCCGCCCGGAGCGCTGGCGGAAGAAGAGTTTCTCAAAAGGTGTATCAAGTGCGGCCAATGTATGCGGATTTGCCCGACGAATGTAATTCAGCCCGCGGGTATCGAAGGCGGAGTGGAAAATATCTGGACGCCTGTCTTGAATAATCGTATTGGCTCAAGCGGCTGTCAGCTTAATTGTGTCGCGTGCGGACAGGTCTGCCCGACAGCGGCGATAAGGCCGATTACGCTTGCGGAAAAAAGAGGAACAGGCGAATTCGCCGGCGCCGGCCCGATAAAATTAGGTACGGCGTTTTTCGACCGCAACAGGTGCCTTCCCTGGGCGATGAGCAAACCCTGCATTGTCTGCCAGGAAAACTGTCCTGTTAGCCCGAAAGCAATTTATACAGTCGAAACGGTTTATACAGTAAGAGACGGCGTTGTAATGGTTAAGAGCGTCGATGAAAATGTCATTACTGTTGCTGAACCGTTGAAGGCCGATTATTTTGGCAGCGGCGATTACTACTGTTTTATCGATGGACAGAGATATAAAATTACGGCAAATACGGTAAACTCTTTGTCTGTGCAAAACGATGGGAAGACAAAACTGCCCAGCGGCGGGAAAATCGAAATTCAGGTGCGACTGCAGAAGCCTTATGTTGATATTGAAAAGTGCATCGGCTGTGGCATCTGCGAGCATGAATGTCCTGTGAGCGGCTTGAAGGCTGTTAGAGTCTCCGCCGAAGGTGAAACGCGGAGCAATAACAGAAAATTGTTGCTCAAGGATTAATAAGGTTGCCATATAACTGCCGAAATGGCACTCTATTTAATTTTGGCGATAACGATAAGTTATTGATTATAAGGCACTTGCGTATTTGGGGAGTTCAGGCACGCCGTTTGCTATTTTTGATAAAGTAAAAGGTTTTTTAAAGAGGATACAAGATGAAATTTGACAAATTTACATTAAAGGCACAAGAGGCGTTGGCAACGGCGCAGCAGATTGCGATGGCCAAATCTAATACCGTTCTGTCGCCGCTGCACCTGTTAAAAGCCGTATGCGACGACCAGGAAAGCATCGCGGTAATGGCACTGCAGAAAAATCGGCTCGAATATCGGACAGATTAAAAGTATGACCGAGGCTGAATTGAATCGTCTGCCGCAGGGCAAGGGCGGCCAGCTTATGCCGGATGCCGCCCTGAATCAGATTGTCCTCGATGCTCAAAATCGTGCGGACAAAATGGGCGATGAGTATCTCAGCGTTGAGCATCTGTTTCTTTCGCTGGCATCAATTGAAAGCGACGCAAAAGAAATTCTGCGATTAAATTCCGTCTCAACGGAGCAAATTGAAATCGCGATGAAGGAAATTCGCGGCGGAGAAAAAATAACCGACCAGAATCCGGAAGATAAATACAAGGCACTTGAACGTTATGGTATCGACCTTCTTGAGCTGGCGCGTAAAGGCAAGCTTGACCCTGTTATCGGGCGAGATGAGGAAATACGCCGTTGCATGCAGGTTCTTAACCGCAGAACCAAAAATAATCCTGTGCTGATTGGCGAGCCGGGCGTTGGTAAAACCGCGATAGTCGAGGGGCTGGCACAGCGCATAATCGCCGGCGATGTCCCTATCGGTTTGAAAAATAAAAGAATTATCGCGCTGGATATGGGCGCGTTGATTGCCGGAACGAAATTCAGAGGCGAATTTGAGGACCGTTTCAAGGCTGTTCTCAAGGAAGTTATCGCTGCACGAGGGGCAGATAATTCTTTTTATTGATGAGCTGCACACTGTTGTAGGCGCCGGCAAGGCCGAAGGCGCGGTCGATGCGGGCAATTTGCTCAAACCATCGCTGGCACGCGGTGAATTGCGATGTATAGGCGCGACGACTCTCGATGAATACCGGAAATACGTTGAAAAAGACGCCGCCCTTGAGAGACGTTTTCAGCCGATCATGGTTGATCCGCCAAGCGTTGAAGAAACCATCGCAATTCTTCGCGGACTAAAAGACCGCTATGATACTCATCACGGCGTGCGAATTACGGATTCGGCGCTTGTGGCGGCGGCGACATTGTCAAACCGCTATATTACCGACCGGTGGCTGCCTGATAAGGCGATAGACCTGATCGATGAGGCGGCATCGAGGCTGCAGAATCGAAAATGATTCCCTGCCAGCCGAGCTCGATGATATTCGGCGAAAAATAATTCAGCTTCAGATTGAGCGGGAGGCTTTGAAAAAAGAGACGGATAACGCCAGCAAGGAACGCCTGAAAAATACTGAAAAACAGCTTGCTTCACTCCAAAAGCAGGATAAAGAACTTACCGCTCAGTGGGAGAAAGATAAGGGCGAAATCGACTCCATAAAAGAGCTGAAACAGAAAATAGAAGAGGCGCAAAACCAATTTGAGGATGCGCAGCGAAAGGGGGAACTCGAAATGGCCGCCAGGCTTAAATACGGCACAATTGCCGATTTGAAAAAAGAACTCGCGAAAAAAGAAGCACAACTCACTAAATCATCCAACGGCCAGATTGTTCGCAACGAAGTAACCGAAGAGCATATCGCCCAGATTGTATCTAAATGGACGGGAATCCCTGTTGCGCAGACTTCTCAGCGGCGAGCGTGAACGGCTGACAAAGATGGAAGATGCAATTCACAAACGTGTAGTAGGCCAGGATGAAGCCATTGCCGCTCTTTGTAACGCGGTTCGCAGAAATCGGGCGGGGCTTGGCGACCCGAATCGGCCTATCGGGATTTTTCTTTTCCTCGGGCCGACAGGCGTAGGTAAAACTGAACTTTCAAAGGCGCTGGCAGATTTTCTGTTTAACGACCCCAACGCGATGGTGCGCATCGATATGAGCGAGTTTATGGAGCAGCATTCGGTAGCGAGGCTTATAGGCGCACCGCCGGGCTATATTGGCTATGAAGAAGGCGGACGACTGACCGAAGCTGTTCGGCGTAAACCATATTCGGTCATTCTGCTCGATGAAATTGAAAAGGCTCATCCAGATGTGTTTAATGTTCTGCTGCAGGTTTTCGATGACGGACGTCTGACCGATGGAAAGGGCCGAACGGTTGATTTCAAAAACACCGTCATTATTATGACCAGCAACATCGCCAGCCAGCAAATTCAGGAAATGACTGAAAAGTCCGGGGCGGACTGGGAAATCGAGGCTCACGTTAAAGACGCTCTTAAGCAATACTTCAAACCCGAGTTCCTGAACCGAATCGATGAAATAATTGTTTTTCATATGCTTACCAAAGATGATTTGGGCAGGATTGTCGATATTCAGCTTAGCTATCTGGCTAACCGTCTTAAAGACCGCAGACTCACAATTGAATTCACAGACAACGCCCGCAAGCTGATTATGGATGAGGGTTTCGACCCTGTCTTTGGAGCAAGACCTTTAAAACGAACCATTCAGCAGCGAATTGAAAACTCTCTGGCCAATGAACTTCTCGCGGGAAATTTCTCTGATGGCGATACGATAAAAATTGACGCCGACCAGCACAAATTTATTTTCAAAAAGGTATGACAAGCGGGTGAGGCTAAGAGAATTAGTTTCGTAGCTCATTCCACCGCTAAACTCGCTCACATTCCGAAGAATGTGAGGATTTAGCGGTTTAACCTCGGTCAGAATATTTGTTATTTGGATGGTTCACTCGCAGGTGCCGCGGCTGTAGTTTCAGCAGATTGGAGTTTACTCAGAAGCTGCATCAAAGCCTTTGCTGCGTCGCCGTTCAGAGAGTCAAGGCTGGCGTTCTTCAGTGGTTCAGCGGCCTTATCAAGCTCACCGATGCCGAGCTGCTGATAACCAAGCAGAAGCTGTAAATTCGCATCCTGTGGATTCTGACTTGCCTTTTCGCTCAGTGTGTCAATCTGTTTCAGGAGGACATCATCGCTTGAATACAATCCGCGAGGATAGAATACGCCCTGACTTACAGAGTCGACTTTCGCAAGTGCCGCTCTAAGTTCTATTGCCGCCGCTTCGTAATCCCCATTCGCTAAGAATGCCTGTGAATAAGCGAACGGCAGAACTTTATCATCAGGTGAAAGTCTGGTTGCATCTGCGAATTTTGCTATCGCGGTTTTATAATCGTCTGAGCCGAAAGCCTTGACGCCCTGGTCGAAGTACTCATCCGCCGAAGTTTTGGGCACAGGCGGTTGAACCTGAACCTGGCTGTTGTCATAATTGCCGCTGGGCTGCGATGCTGTGTTGCTGTCGCTGCCGTAGTTGTATGTGTAATAGTTATAGGTATCGCCGCCGTAGCTATAATCGTATCCATACGGGATAGGATTGTAGCCGTACCAGTAATACGGATAGCACCCGTACCAGTAATAGCGCCGATACGTGTAGCCGGGCCAGTATCCGCACGGATTTACAAAGAGAAATCCGCGGTGATAGTATGGATATATTGAACAAGATGTGCGCCATGAGCCAAAGCCGAAAGATGCTGTAAAGAAGAAGTCTGGTGTTACAATCCGATGGCAAATAAAATCATCATGATCACGGTCATGGAAGACAAACTCGTGGCGATGGGCGTTAATAAAATGTCCATCCCTGAAGTGTCCATCGATTTGGTTATGGCTGAAATTGTCTCTTGTGCCTGACCATGAACTGCTTCTTTGTATCGTATCACGGGGAGATATGCTGTTAACGACGTTGAGGCCGATATTCTCATGATTCAGAGTCGTACTCCTGCCTATCGATTTGAATTGGCTATCTCTTTTTGTGGTTTCATTACGATGGGAAATCCCGCTTCTCGCGGAACTTCTGTCGGGTGAGAACACCATTATATTACCGCCGGTATTTGTTCTTATCGGGTCGTTTTCAGCCGGTCTTTGAAACTCTCTGGCTGTTATGGCTGATTCTCTTTGTGAGATACCTGCGTTGCGCCGCTCGCTTGCGATTGAAGAGGGACTCAAATTGTTTGAACCTCTCTCTGTCCTTCTTTCGGTATCCGACTGGTCTCTTACATTCATCCTGCTGCCTAAATCTTCACGAGATATTCTATCGCTGCTGAATGTACTTCGCGATTGCCTTGTTTCGGGACTGCTGATTCTGCTGTCGCGTATGAAGCGTCTGCTTTCTCTCGCGGGCTGAAAACTATTCTCTCTTATCTGGGGTTCTATAACGGTTCGCGGAGCAGAATAAACATGTTCTCTGGTGCCCATAACATTTTCCCTCGTGTCCATCACGTTCTGTCTGGTGCCCATAACGTTTTGTCTTACGCCTGTGAACTGCGAGGAACTCTGGGATATTTGCGGTCTCTCAGAAAAACCGCCTCCCTCTGTTCTGCCGCCTCTGTCGCCTCCGCCCCGTGCAAAAGCGGATTGTGCGAGCATGATTAAAATTATCATGCTGCCATCCATAAGCAAATGTTTAATATTTTTCTGTTTCATCATAAACATAAGTCACCGCCTTTCTATGGCGGGTTTTAAGCCCTCATTTTAATAGGTTCCGCTTCTTTCTTATAGTGATTATTAATTCTGAGGTGGTTGTCAAAGAAACGATTTGCGCGTTTAAATACATTCAGCATTACCATCTTTTCGTCTGGGGTTACATTGATTGCCTCGATGAATTTTTGGAATCGTTCGTTCTGCTGTTTATTAAGCGATTCGATTACATCTCTGCCTTTGTCGGTCAGTCCGATTATCGTCGTTCTCTGGTTTTCAGGGCTTATGGTCTTAGTAACCATTTTCTTGTTTCGCCAGAGTTTTGTTATTGTGCTTGAAATCGTGCTGTCGCTGGCCGTCGGATCTGCTGCCGAGAGCTGCGAAACCGCCATTTCGCTGTTTTCGCTCAATAACTCAAGTATCAGCATCTCGCGTTCCGTCAGGCATACCTGCTCAACCTGTTCTTCCTGGCCGGCCTTGATAAGCCGCATCCTGAACGTCAAATCACGCATTGCTTTTTCCAATTCTGTTTCCATACTAAGCCTCCTTTTTCTTTTATCCCTGATAAATTATACGTCTATGGACGGCTGTTGTTCTAAAAATAGAAATGTTCATTAACAGGAATATTCCAGAATAGAATTTTCCCTTACCGCAGAACGGAAAAATGGTTGAACAAAAACTTCCCCACCATTATTAGTGAAGATTATTTCGATTGATGGTGTGGGATTTTAGATAAAAAAAAGGCCGTGGGTTGGAATTGCCTGGCCCTTTGAGTTTGCATCGAAGCCGGCTTTAGCGTTGTCGTCGAATTGTTATATTATTCTATGCTGCAAAAAAACACAAATCTTTCTTCAAAATTGTTATGAGTTCAAAAAAAACAGAAGAAATCAGGCGTTTGGGATATGTGTTAAAACCCGATAATATTAAAGCGGACACGATAATAATCCGATTGACTATTTATAGGCAAATACTATGATTAGAAAAGAAGTCCAGAATATAGAAGTCCAGAATACAGAAAGAATATGTTAAGAGAGTCCCATATTCGTTGTTGTGCATTATTTATTGCAGCAGGTAAGGGAATTGGAAAATAGGAATGATTAAGACAAAGACCGGTCGCAGTGAGATAAATATTTTATTTACGTGTATAGGCAGAAGGGTTTCTCTGCTGAATAATTTTCGCAGAGCGGCGAAGGAATTAAGGATAAAAAGCCTGGTGTTCGGAACGGACACAACGGAACTTAGTTCGGCGCTGCAATTGTGCGATAAGGGCTTTATAGTTAAGCCGACGAAACACGCCGATTATATAGGCCAATTGCTGGCCATAGTTAAATCCGACAAAGTGAGATTGCTGGTTCCCACGGTTGATTTGGACCTTAAACTTCTGGCGAGAAATAAAGCAAAATTTGAAAAGCTTGGCTGTCGAGTTCTGATTTCATCGCCGGAGGTGGTTGATATATGCCAGGATAAAAGGCAGATGTATCGCTTTTTGCGGAGAAACGGATTTGATACGCCTGTAACAAAAAGTGCGAGGGCGGCATTAAGGAAGAAGAGGATTGAGTGGCCGGTTTTTTTAAAGCCATGGGATGGTTACGCGAGCAAGGGGACGGCAGTTGTTCATAATCGCAGCGAACTGACGTGTTTGAGTAAGAGGATACCGAACTGCATAGCGCAGGAATTTATTAAAGGCACAGAATATACGTGCGATGTGTATGTGGATTTCGATATGAAGGTTCGCTGTGTGGTGCCGAGGAGGCGCATTGAGGTAAGAAGCGGCGAGGTGAGCAAGGCGCAGACGGTTAAGAATTCTCACATAATGAAAGAAGCGGCGAAACTGGTTGAGAAACTCGGCGCCGGGCCGGGAGTTATAACCATTCAGTTGTTTTTAACATCGGATAATAAGATAAAAATTATCGAGATAAATCCGCGATTTGGAGGGGGGGTGCCTTTATCAATCAAGGCAGGTGCGGATTTCGCCAAATGGGTATTGCAAGAGGTTCTTGATAAAAGGCCGCAAATCGGTTTTGGTGATTTCAGTGATAAGCTGATAATGCTTCGTTATGACGGCGAAGTATGGCTGGAAGGTGAAATGAACAGAGGCGTAAAATGATTTTCGATAGTATTATCGGGCCTGAGCGGCCTGTTACGTGGGTATTTAGATTTTGGCCGGTATTGGCGGTATCTTTCGCAGGTTCACTGGCGGCGACCTGGCTGTGCAAAAAAATCGCGATAAGGTTTGGAATTGTGGACAAGCCCGACGACCTTGTGAAGACTCATAAAGAGCCGGTGGCGTATCTTGGCGGTTTGGGAATCCTGGCAGGTTTGTGCGGGGGGATACTGGTAAGCATCTATTTTCTTGGTGATATGCAGCTTTCACGTGAGATGATAAAATGGCTGCTTGGGATAGTTGCGGGGGCAATTATAGCGTGCTTTGTAGGTTTGGTGGACGATATTTTCAATTTAAAGCCCGGTCAGAAAATGCTCGGTCAGATTTTCGCGGCGATGATTCTTGTGTTTGTGGGTATCCTGCCCAATCTTTATTTCATTAATTACTTATTTGGTATAACAATACCAACAAATATAGAAATAGTTCTAAGTGTGTTGGTCGTGGTATTTTTTGTCCTTGGCGCGACAAATTCGCTGAACCTGCTGGATGGGCTGGATGGGCTTTGCGCGGGGGTAACGGGCATTATCACGATGGGAATGCTGGTGTTATCGATTCATCTGGCGACGTGGGCAACCAATGGTCTGGATGACCCGAATGACCATGTGCGTCTTATTGTTTGCGTTGCGCTGGTGGGGGGAGTATTCGGATTTTTGCCTTTTAACCGGTATCCGGCGAAGATATTTATGGGAGACGCTGGGAGTATGCTGCTGGGGTTTATAATGGCGGCGATAATGATTCTTTTTGCCAGGGGAGCTGTTCGGTGGTGGATGGCGTCAATTGTGGTGTTCGGGCTGCCGATACTGGATACGGCGGTCGCGATGGTGAGGAGATTGGTTAATCACAGGCCTTTGTTTGTTTCGGACAGGGGACATATTTACGACCAGTTGATAGACAGGGGGGTGCCGCTTAAAAAGACGGTGAGAACTTTTTATGCTTTGGCAGGTGTGTACGTATTTATAGGATTGGCGATGAGCCAGGTCAGGACGAGGTATGCCGGCGTAGTTTATATTCTGGTGGTAGTTATTTCAGCTTTTATAGTCTGGAAAAAAGGTTTTCTGAAAATGGAAGGACTCCGCGGCGCAATCAGGAAGAAAAATTAAAAAGCAAAAATATTAGCCACAGAGATAAAAATAATTTTGAGTTTGGTTAGAGGGTTACGGTCAGATATTCGGCTTTGTTGGCAAATATAATCAAACCTTTGCAGACGGCAGGGATGAGGATGGTGTCGCCTGGGTTAAACTCGACCGTATCGGAGCCATCGGTGTGGATTGTTCCAGAACCGCTTAAGATAATCAGCGTTTTCATTTTGCCGGGTGTAATGGGGACGCTGGTTCCTTTGGGAGTGATGGTTTTATCTATTTTGAAGAATTTGCAATCGGCCAGGCGGCCGGTTGTTTTTGGTGGGAGGTTTTGCTGTTTTTCAAAGTTGATACTTTCGAGTGCTTCATCGATGTGCAAAAGTCTTGATTTTCCGGATTCATCGGTGCGGTTCCAGTCGAAGACGCGGTAAGTGGTATCGGAAGGGGTTTGGATTTCGGCGATTAATAAACCGGCGCCGATGGCATGCGGGGTGCCTGCGGGGAGAAAGTAGCATTGGCCTTGGGTGACGGTTATTTTTTCGAGAAGGTCGGCGACATTTCCGTTTTTTATGGCCTCGGCGAATTGCGGTTTTGTCACACCTTTTTTAAGTCCTCTGTAAATGACGGCGTTGCTTTCGGCGGAGATGATATACCAGCATTCGGTTTTGGGAACGCCTTTGCCGGTGCGCTGACAGGTTTTATCATCGGGATGTACCTGTACGCTGAGTATGTCCTGAGCATCGAGGAGTTTAATCAGCAGGGGGAATTGGTCGGGAAAATTCTTTTGGCCTGTAATCTGCTCTGGATATTTTTTAATGATTGAGTAGAGCGGCTGGCCGGCAAATTCACCGTTTGCGATTATGGACTTATCATCAGGCAGGTCTGCCAGTTCCCAGCTTTCACCGATTTTTTCGTTTGCGGGGATGTCTTTATTAAAAAAAGTGCGGAGCTTCTGCCCGCCCCATATTCTGGGTTTATAAATCGGCCTAAATTTTAACGGATAAATCTGCATGTCGTTATTCTAATTGGAGAGGAGTGATTTGTCTATGGTTGTTATATTGAATCAGTTTTACATGTTAAGGGGCACAACCCCACTTTTTATTATTTTATCATCAGATTATTGGCGGGGTAAAGACCCCACCCTACGGAAAGTGGCATGAATAAGAAAAGTTCCCCACGAAGGAAAATAAACAATATATTCTTGCAAGGTTGTTGACCGCAATGTAAAATATATGCGTAAGGTCAGGGCGGTAAGAAAATTTCTAATTTTTGTAAAGGGGATAAATATGAAAACCAAACGAAATATTTCCAGCAGGACATTTCTCTTACTTTTGGCGGTATTGTTCCTTTCTTTCAATGGCTGTACCGAGAAAAAGGCACCACCGTCAGCTTCAAAGGCAACTCTCGATAATCTTTTAACTGCCTATAATGGTGAGAGCAATGCCAATGCCCGCTATTTGGCATTTGCCAAAAAGGCGGACGAGGAAGGATACGGGCAGGTTGCAAGTCTCTTCAGGGCGGCAGCCAGAGCTGAGCATGTCCATTTTGAACATCACGCGGCTGTTATAAAGGAACTCGGAGGCACTCCAAAGGCAGAAATTGAAACTCCGGTTGTGAAATCAACAAAGGAAAATCTTGAAGCCGCTATGAAGGGTGAAATTCATGAATCGACTGTGATGTATCCCGAGTTTTTAGCTAAAGCAGAGCAAGATAAAATCAAGTCTGCCGTAGATGCCTTTGAAGATGCAGGGGCAGCCGAAGCCGTTCACGCTAAATGGTATAAAACAGCCATCGATAATTTGGACAATTGGAAAGGCCAGAAAAAAGATTTTTATGTTTGTCCTCTTTGCGGCAACGTCGTGGATGTGGCTCACGGGTTCTAAATGCCCTATATGTGCGACAGCTATGGCAATGTTTATACTGGTAAGTTAGAAATTTTTATATAGCTGTCTCTCTATGGTTTTATGAAGGGTAATTCTTTACTAAGACCAGAGGCTGACTTGCTTGTGCGGCCTTGTGCTTGGATACTTATTTTTTACGTATGCCTTCGCATTCGAACGGCAGGCTTATTCGTTGTTTGCTACGTGAGGTTATCTTCCTGTGGCCGAATCAAAAACGCGGATATCGCGTCAATGGCCCAAAAAGTAACTTTTTGAAAATAGTCAAAAAACGAACGGAGGATGAACTCAAAACCGAACAGGTAACGACTCGCATAACTGTCTGCAATTACAGCAGATACAACAATGGGCGAACACCAAACGTGCATCGAACGTGCATTGACCGTGCATCAATCGTGGACATTAAATAGTCGTCCCTGAAAAAGTAGATTTCAGTTTCAGGCGGCATATGTAAGCTGGGCAAATTCTGCCGACAGCCCCAAATTTTGAATAAACCGGCAAAGCCAAAAAATAATTTTCCGCAGCAACTTGCGGATATTAAACCCGCAAGCGCTCAATATCGCATTAACCTTATCGCCTTCGACGCCCTTGAGGTAGTTTCTGTCCAGACCGTTATCAGATTTACAATGTCCTATCACAGGCTCAATCATACTTCGCCTGCTGTACCACTTTCGAATACTTCTCGGCAGCTTTCGCCAGCCCCTTTTGACGATATGAACCTCCGCAATATCTCCACAGCCATGACCTTTGTACCCGTCATCAACATAAACATCTTCAAAACCTTTTTTATCCAGCAGTTTCATCGTCTGGGAGAGTGTATCTTTTAACGTATGTCCATCATATGGATTCCCTTCAAAAGCAACCGCTGCGACTACAAAGGCGTTTTGAGCGGGAGACGCCAGTGCCACCTTACAGCCAAACTCATACTTCTTGTGTGCCTTGCCCTTGCTTATGCAGTTAACCTCCGGCGGTGAATACTGTATAGCTTGTTACTGCTGTCCCGTTTCTGTGATAATAACATCCTGGACATATCGAGCAATTCTGAAAACTCCTGCTGCAATTGAGGCTTCTGCAATATCTTACGCTCTATATCCCTTGTAACTCTTCCCAGACAGGTCTTTAGTTTCCTTAATTGCTTATCCGCTTTTTTGAACTGCCTGGCGTGTGAAAATCTGTGCTGCATAACAAAAGCCCTTTTGGCTACCCTCTGATAACTCTGCCTAAGTTCTATGTCATTATCCTGTGCCTTTTTGACAAGCTTTACTCTCATCTTATGATAAAGGCGTGCATCGGTCGGAAAGGCTGTCGCCTTTTCCTGCACCGTTGTATCGACTACTATCTTTTTTAACTGATGCGGTTTAACTGTGCCGGTTTTAAGGCCTGCGCTTATGGTCTGCTCAAGCAGCTTTTCCATACCAGCGTCCTTAATCCGGTTACGCCATTTGGTCATACTGGTTGGGTCAATCGGAAATTCATGCTGAAAATATTGCTCTCCGCAAAAATACTGCCAGTAAGGATTCTCTATCCATCTCTCAACTACAGACTCATCGCTGAGATTATATGCGCTTTTGAGATAATGAAGTCCTGCCATAAGGCGGGTGGGTTTGGCTGGTCTGCCGAAGCCCGGATCATAGAGTTTACCGAAGGCGGCATCAAACTCTGACCAGATGATGATATTTGCCAGTTTATATAAAGGATGCTGCTCGTTTAGTATCTGCTCCAGCTTCGAGGTGAATAACATTGACTGGGAATTGCTTTGTTGTTTAGGCTGCATAAAAACCTCCATGTTTTGCAAGGAAATTAATAATAAATATCATTTCCCTGCAATTTAGCGCCAGATTTTTAAATTGCAAGCCTTTATATACAAAAAAGTTAAATTATTTTTCAGGGACGACTAGCTATTGAATCGCATCTTCTTTTGTCCAAAGCCAGCAACTTAGCTCAAGAGTAAATACATTTTCTTTATTAGTTGGCCTCAAGACAGGCGTGTAACGAATGTTCCGATATTTGCCGTCCGGCCAGTTATCCTTTCCAAGAGCGGCCTTAGTACCTTGATTAAGCCAAAGGGGACATTTTTGGGATGTTATACTTCTGTACCCTTCGTCGATGATAAATGTTATTTCCATAAAGTAAACAGGGGCACCATTTATTTCGTATCTCTCGCGATATGGCGCTAATAGGTCTTCAACTGGTCCATCAAATTCTGTATGTAAGCGAACAATCGCTTTTTTGATTCCTGGCGCATTATGAAGTTCAATTTCAACTGGATTCCCTCCCAGAACAACCTGCCCAATCCCATGCGGTGGTTTTGTTTCTGTTGGCATAGTGAAAAACTCTAAAGGCTTTTCCGGTTCTTCATAATCAAAAAACAGCAGGTCACTTGCGATATACCAAATCTTTGATTTATAATAAATTTTGATCTGTATTGGCATCAGGGAATTTCTGCCAACGGTTACAGAAATTTTTTCAATCCAGGTAGCTTCTTGGGGTGGATCAAAATCGTAAATTAGAAAGTCAGAACTAACTAATACAGGTGTTTTGCCACTGAACTGTGAGAGTTCAAAAGATAAAATACCGCCGGTTATTGCTTCGAAAAAGGTAGGGTAATTTGTCAAAGTAGATTTTGCAACACAAGTTATATTATTGTGTCTATCGAAAACCATCCATGTTTGGCCGTCATCAAATGACTGATAGGCTCCATAGCTATCGGAACCTCCACAGCTACGACTTCGTAATTTCCCATGAGCATACCATCCTTCGCGAATAGAAGGGAATTCACTTCCTTTATTCGTTGTTATTTCGTAAAAGTGTACATGGTTAACATCATTAAGTCTGTGTAATACTTCTGCCCAAGCTACAGTTGTTCCGTCAATCGATCCGCCGAATTGATTTATACCAATAAGCACAGCAATAATTATTACCGCGGCAACGGCAAGTTTTGTTATTTTGCTTTTCATGATAATTCTCCATTTGTTCAGCGAATATATCGCTGAGGATTTGTTTTGTGTTTGCTCGCAGGCTTGCAGCACTTTATCGAGGATGGCCTTATCCGTTTGGGGATTAGTGCTTAAGCCCGCGTTGTCGAAAAACTTTTTTATGTCATCTGTCGGTCTCATTTGTTACCTCACTATTAAGTAGAGTCCGCAGTTTATTCAGTCCGTATCTGAAACGACCCTGGACAGTGTTAATTGACAAATTCTGCATCTCAGCGATTCGGCGAAAGCTCATATCCGCCTGCATATACAATGCGACCACCTCACGCTGTTCAATCGGCAGTTGAGCCATCGCCCTTGTCAAAAGCTGCAATTGCTCGCTGAGAATAATCCATTGTTCAGGCCTGTTAAACTCAGACGCGGCGAAGTCAAAATTGTCAGCGATCAATGTTTCGTGCCTTTTCCTATTCCGATTGAGACTGCGTATCCGGTTGACCACACAAGTCGACAGGAAGCTTTTGAGATTGCCGTCGATGCGAACCTTTTCCGCCGACTGTGCGAAACTGACAAAAACATCCTGAACCACATCTTCAGCCGTCGCCGTATCACCGCAAAGAACTAACGCCAGTTTCAGCAGACCATTTTTGTATTTCTCATATATCCGCCGAAGGGCATCTTGGCTCCCGCGTTTAAATTTCCAGATAAGCAGCTTATCTTCGAGCATTTATACCGCCAACCAAAGAAAACGTTTCCTTTACCTGTAACACACCAAGCAAGGTGATTTTAGTATAAAAAAATTACATTTCCCGAAAAATTTTTAATATATCCCCATTTGCATAAAAAAAAGCCGGGCAAAACCATCCGCCCGGCCTATTCTTACTGGTAAATCTTGAAGTTATTTCTTTACTTTGAATTTGTATTCGTATGTTTCATTTTTGTTTAAATCTTTACCTTGGCAGCGGAGCAAGAATCCATCGGGAGTCTTCTCATAAAGAAAAGGTTTGTCGCTGAACAAATCCAGGGGAAGGTCAGAAGGCAGGATGTCCGGCAGTTTGCCTGTTTTTGCGTATGAAATGTAAATTGCAAGGCCTACTTTAATTGCATTGTTATTTGTCTGAAGCTTTATTGATAGAGAATAAATTTTGCTCCAGGCAGGACTAAGAATAGCAGTCATGGTTGAATCAGGATTGTCGTTGACTTCTTTTTTGGAAGGTTCCTGGTCTATGGTCACAAAAGTTGGGTATGCCTGTAAATAGGGTAAATACATGGCGGCTTCAAGACGGTCTATATGGTTATTCCAGTAAATTTTATTTTTTTCACAAAATTGCTGGTTGGCGTTCCGAATTCTTTTTATTACAAGTTCATTTTTGCCATTTTTATCGAGTTCACAAGCCCTTATAATGTCACTTATTTTTTCAGGTGTAAAGTAAATCAGAGCCACCTGACGTTCAGCTTCAAGAAAAGGCTTTGATTCAAGTGGTTTACTTTGTAAGTTGACAAACTCGGTTTTAAACCATGAAAGAGTTTGCAGGTCTGGCGGCATAATTGAAAGAATCTCGGTAATAGCGCCATTTGCTTTAGCTTCAATTGCAATAGCAACAAGATGTGAGATAGTTATAATATCATTTATTTGCTGAGCCATTCTAAAAGCGGTTAAACAGCGATTCAATGAGGCGGTATAGTCGCCCTGCAGAGCAAGAATTCTCGCATCGGAAAGCAGGAGATAAGTCAAAAGTTTGAATTTGGAAATTTGGGGAAGTACAAGGTCGTAACCCTTGGAGTAATCCGCTCCCCAATCGCAATACTTTATTTCCGAAGCATCAATTAAGGTGTCGATAATGGGTTGATTTTTGGTCACGTAGTTTTTTATTGAATCATTTAACTCAATTTTACCGCTTGTAAAATCTGACAGCATATCTTTCATCGTATCGTCCATTTCGATTAACATGCAGGCCTGATAATAAAGGACGGCAGCATTGTCCGGTGGATAGGCAAAAGCTGATGATGTTAAAATAAACGTAAGAAGAGTAAATATTATAGTTTTAGAAATCAGGTTATTTTTTTGAGGATTCATAAGTTTTCCCTTTCTGAATTTTCACCATTTTTATTAATTTCTGAAAGTAACTGTTTAACGGACAAACATGTTTGTTTTTGATTAGAGGATTTAAAAGCTTTATCAAACTGGTCATCAAGAGCTTTCATTCCGCCTTGCCGAAATGCAATAGTGAGCGAGGCAGAAGTCAAAAGTTCAATTCGGGATTTAGGAGATGTGTTTTGAACTTCGATTTTAACAGGTTTTTGCGGCTGATAATGAACAAAAAGTAAGATAGAGGAAATAATTACCGCTGCTGCGGCGAGTTTCGTTATTCTGTTTTTCAGGATTATTCCCAATATATTCGGCTGATTTGATTTTCTGCAATTTATCTGTGCTTCCAGCAGTTCATAAAGAACAGCCTTATCCTTTTGAGGATTGGTATCAACCTCAAGTTTACTAACCAGCTTTTCTATTTTTTCTTTCGGCCTCATCTTTTTCTCCTTTTCAGCCACAGAGAACACAGAGTTCACAGAGAAAAAAATCATCAATTATCAATTCAAAGTGTTTATTCGTGTTCATTCGTGGTTACCTTTTTTATTCTGGCTACTGTATTCTATGTTCTGTATTCTTTCCTTTAACAGTGTTAATCTGTGTAAATCCGTGTCAAAAAAACCGTGTCATTCCGTGTCCAATATCCCTCGCAGTTTATCTAAACCATAGCGGTATCTGCTTTGGATAGTCTTTAAAGAAACATTCTGCATTTTTGCAATTTCATGGAATTTCATATCGCCGTGCAGGTGTAAAACAATCGCTTCACGCTGTTCTAAAGGAAGCTGCGCCAAGGCATTGGCTATTCGTATTGAGTCTTCTTTGAGTATTATCCAGTTGTCCAGATTGTTTGAATCCGCGATGGCTGGAACAATTTCATCAAGGCCAACACAGGAGCGGACTTGTTCTGCTCGGACTTTATTGTGAGCGGAATTAACAACGCATGTTCGCAGGTAACTTTTCAGGCTTCCATTTAATCCGAGCCGGTCTGGAGATTGGGCAAAACGGAGAAAAACGTCATGCACAACATCCTCAGCAATATCAGTATTATTTAAAAGAGCTGTCGCTAACCTCAGCAGGTATATCCTGTATTTTTCATATATGCGACGAAGAGCTTCGCTGCTGCCGCTCCTGAATCGCAATATCAGTAGTTTATCTTCAAGCATCCGCTTTCCTTAATCAAAACGGCTGTTCCATACTTACTACACACGCGAACCATCCATTTTATACTGCTTACGATTGAATTTTCCCGTTTTTATGCAGCTTGAATGTGAAAGTTTTCTGTCAGTAATGCTCTCAGTTCCGGCAAATATTTCTTTCTCTTCCGGAAAAAGCTCTCACATGCTCGCTTGAATTCACCAAACGTTTCATAGTAGCGATTGTTCAGCACTTTTTTCTTAAAAAACTTCCAGTACCGTTCAATCAGATTCAGATTCGGCGAGTATGACGGCAAAAAGATCAATTTGATTTTCGTCCCCTCGGTATACTCTTTTAACAAACGTGAACGATAATATCGAGCATTGTCAACAATGATGTAAATCCTTTTGGCCTCCGGATGTTTTGCTTCGATCTTCGAGAACAAATCAATGGTCGAATTCGCATTGATCGTGTCATAAAACCCTGTCGTTGGCTCCAGTGTTTCGATGTTAATCGCACCATTGATATTCAATCGCTGGCGGCCACAGTTGGCTTTGAGTTCTTTTTCCCTTCCCGTCTTAATCCAGCCGTAAGAAGGAATGCTGTTGTGCTGCGGGTGGGTGGCATCGGCGAAATAAATTGGGTCGTTTTGACTTTTGCTTGCCTTGATCTGTTCATATTCCTCGAGAAATGCCTGTTGCTTGATGGGGTCTTGTTTACCGGGAACATGTGTCGGCTTCTTGTAGGAAAATCCAAGACGATGCAGCAAATCGGTGACTCCGCTGACGGAGTAATGGACCACATACTGCTTGTCAATGTGAGCGATAACCGATTTGGCATCGGGGAAAATATGATCTTCGAGATATGCCTCAAGTTCGCTCATTTGATGTTCATCGAGTTTCGGTTCTGCGCGGGATAGTTGTCATCCAGCAATGCCTGGAAACCGTCTTGCCGATACCGCTCGAAATAGCCCCGTGATGTCTTCTCATCGAAAAGAAGTATCTCGGCCACCTGAGCCGCCGACCATCCCTTTGCTAAAGCAATGACCGCTTTGACCCGGTCGGCCTGACGCTTATCACGCAACGAACGATGCAATGCCTCCAGTTCAGCTATTTTTTCTTTTGACAACTTATAATCCTTCATATACGCTGTTTATCGGACAGAAGGTGCTTTTTGATTGAAAAATACGGAATTTTTCAATCAAGAGTAGTATACTTTAATTAAAATCCGTTTTTTACAATTTTATACCGTTTCCGCACAAAAAGCACGGCAAAGTATCCGGTTACGACTTATCATACCTGCAGAAGCAGGTATCCAGTTCAGAAAAGTGGATTCCCGCTTGCGCGGGAATGACAAAATAAGCGGTCGGTTTTGAATAACTACTATCCCACAAACCCTATCGCATAAACCCTATCGCTATTTCTTGACATTACCCATGACATTTGGGATACTTACCGGCTATGAAAATAAGCAAAATGTTTTTGAAGATATTCGGTTCGCGTAACGAAAGGCTGGTCAAGTCCTATTCGACAATCGCGAAAAAAGCAGGTGACTTTGAAGAGCAGGTAAAATCGCTCGATGACGCGGCATTAAAAGCCAAAACCGCGGAATTTAAGACGGCTATAAATTCAGGCAAAAGGCCTGAAGAGATTCTGCCGGAGGCTTTTGCGGTCGTTCGTGAGGCGGCCAGACGAAACGTCGGCATGCGGCATTTCGATGTGCAGCTTATCGGCGGCAACGTCCTCTACGAAGGCAAAATTGCCGAAATGGCCACCGGCGAAGGCAAAACGCTGGTCGCGACGCTGGCGGCGTATCTGGTGCACCTGACCGGCAGAAGAGTGCATGTTGTTACCGTCAACGATTATCTTGCCAAGCGCGACGCCGAATGGATGGGGCCGATTTATAAGGCGCTTGGGCTTGACCGTCGGCGCGATTCAGGCCGATATGGATAGCAGTCGGTGACGAACGGAAAACTCAGTACGACTGCGATATTACCTACGGCACCAACAACGAATTCGGCTTCGATTATCTGCGCGACAATATGAAGATCTCGCTTGAGCAGATGGTGCAAGGCGACGCTTGAATATGCCATCATTGACGAGGTGGATTCGATTCTGATCGATGAGGCGAGAACGCCGCTGATTATATCCGGCCCTGCCTTGGACGATGTGACGCAGATATAAAAAGGCCGACGCAGGTCGCGCGAAAACTGATGTCGCTTGCAGGGCAGCTACGACCGCGTGAAAAATCAGATAGACACTGCCGCAGCGGACGATTGCCAATGCGCAGGGCGAACTTGCCGAGGCCAAAAGAGAAAAGGACGACGAGCGTATCGAAAAGGCGCAGCAGGTAATCGAAAAGAACTCAGAAGGAACTTGAAGACGCTGCAGGCGCAAGCTTGCCGACGATGACGCAATATTACGAAGTCGAGTACGACCGAAAAGCCGCTGCACCTGACGCATGAGGGCGTCGGGGCGGCGCAGGAAGCGGCGGGCGTCGGTTCGTTCTTTACCGGCTCGAATATGGATTGGCCGCACCTGATCGAGCAGAGTCTGCGGGCGCATGTCGTCTTCGAAAGAGAAAAAGATTATGTCGTGATGGACGGCAAGGTCATCATCGTCGATGAATTCACCGGCCGACTTATGCACGGCAGGCAGTGGTCGGATGGTCTGCATCAGGCCGTCGAGGCGAAAGAAAATGTGCAGGTCAAAGAAGAAACGCAGACGCTTGCGACGATTACGCTGCAGAATTTCTTCAAGCTCTACAACCAGATCGCGGGCATGACCGGCACCGCCAATACCGAAGCCGAGGAATTTATGAAGATCTATAAACTCGAAGTGGTTGATTATCCCGACCAATCAGCCCTGCATCCGCGACGACCGCGAAGACGTGATTTATAAATCGATGCAAGGAAAAATTCAACGCCATAGTGGAGGAAATAAACGAGTCAGCGCGCAGGGCAGGCCGTTCTGGTCGGCACGGTCAGCATTGAAAAAAGCGAGGCGCTTTCGGAGGCGCTTACGCAGAAAATTCGGCATCGAACACGAAGTTCTCAACGCCAAGCAGCACGCACGCGAAGCGGTCATCGTCGCCAAGGCCGGCCAGCAGCATCAGGCACGGGACGGCTCAATGCGCGGCAATGTTACCATCGCCACCAATATGGCAGGCCGCGGCACCGATATTAAACTTGGCGCCGGTGTGGCCGATATCGGCGGGCTTCATATCCTCGGCACCGAACGGCACGAGGCCAGCCGCATCGACAATCAGCTTCGCGGCCGTGCAGGCAGTCAGGGCGACGCCGGTTCGAGCCAGTTCTTCCTGAGTTTCGATGACGACCTGATGCGAATTTTTGCGCCGGAATGGACGGTTAAAGCGCTGTCGTGGATCGGCTGGGAAGAAGGCGAGCCGATCTATCACCCGCGATCAGCAAGGGCATCGAAAAGGCGCAGAAAAAAGTCGAAGAACGAAACTTCGAGACCGAAAAAGCCTGCTCGAATACGATGAGGTGATGGACTATCAGCGCAAGATTTTTTACGCTCGCAGGCGCGAGATTCTTGCGGGCAAAGGCCTTAAGGAGATCATCGAGCGAAATGATTGAAGCAGCTATCGAAAAAAACTGCGATACGATGCTCGACGACAGATTATCCGTTTAACTGCATCGTCGAATGGGCAAAGAACCAATTTCGGTGTCGAATTAAAGAATATCAGATGTGCGCGAGCGGACAGCCGAAGAGATCGAAAGCATTATCAAGGAACAGGCCAAGAGAAAGCGCCGCAAATGATATTTCGCTTTCGCTGGGCGAATATCTCGAAGATTACGAAGACCAGGCAACGTGGGATGTTCAGGGCTTGTGCAAATGGGCGATGAGTGCGTTTCAGTGTGAGTCTTAGCCCGTCAAAGATCAAAAGCAGACGCCGGAGGAAATCGAAGCACAGTTAATTGCCGCCGCTGCGCGAGCAGATCGACAAAAAAGATTGCTCTCGCATCTAGCGAATTTCTGAAGGAAGATTTTGCCCTGCGTGACATTTGCCGAGTGGGCCCGTGCCAAATTCGATATAAAGCTTGACGCATCAGCAGCTTAAAGATCTTAACAATGCTCAGATTCGAAGCAATCTTGTGCGAACAGACGCATCGACGAAAAATACAAGCAACGGGAAATTGAATACCCTGTTGAATTCGCGATGAATATGGTCTATGGCCCGCAGGGACCCAATATCTATGGCTTTGAGTCGCTGGCCGCCTGGGCGAACAAAAAATATAACGCCGGTCTTACCGATCGAACACATACAGAAATGCCCAGCCGCAGCTCGTTGCAACAGCAGCTGTTGGAACTGAGCACGCGCCTATAACAACGGCAAGCTTGACGAGGAAATCGACGGTAAACTTGCATCTGCTCGATAAGCCGCGAGCTTGCCGAATGGGCCAAGAAACGATTCGAAGCCTCGTTGACCTGAGGAGCAACTCGGCGACAGGCGAGACGTGACAAGAAAGCTCTCTTTACGAGGTCGGCCGCGAATTTCTGCGCAGGGAACTAAGCGACCTTGAAAAATATGTCCTGCTGCAAATTTACGACAGCACATGGAAAGACCATCTCTACGCGATGGACCATATGAAGGACAGTATCTGGATCGCGCTCTTCGCCGAGAAAGACCCCAAGATCGAATACAAGCGCGAAGGCTTCCGCATGTTCAACGAGATGCTCGAAGCCATCGAAGACCGCGTTACGGATATTATCTTCAAGGTTCGTCTCGAAGCCGGCGCAAGGGCGAGAAGTGTCTGGAATGTAAGCCAGACGTCGCACGATGAGGTCGGGCCAGTTCGAGATGGCCGAGCGCCAGCGCGCCGCCGCACAGGCCCCGCAGGGCGAGGTCAAGGTCAAGCAGATCAAGCTCGAAACGCCCAAAGTCGGCCGCAACGACCCCTGCCCCTGCGGCAGCGGCAAAAAATACAAAAAATGCCACGGCAGAGACGTAGTTTAAAATCTGTGAAAATAGCGGTGATTAATGTTTTCGCAGCCATTTGAAGCGGAAAACATCTCGTATTTTGTCAGTAAATCTAACCCCGAGTTTCTGCGTACTTCTCTTAAAGTCCATTTTCCTTAAATCATCCGCTGTCGGCGTAGGGGGAGTTCTGCTCCAAATTGACGTTATCCAACCGCCAATTGCGCCAAAAAATGAACTTTTTTTTCTATTTGAAAACATTTTAATTATCCGGCTGAGACTGTAATATCAAGTCAGTTTTTTTGCAAATATAGTAAACAACTGTTAGAAAGAGTCCCCAGCAGCATACCATTATAATTATGTAGAGAAATATTAACGGCAATGATAGGCGTACAAGTCCGACTAATAAAGGAAATATTCCATCTGTTTTATCATTGCCAAAAAGTCCAAATAAAATTGATACCAAAAGGAATACTAAAAACAAGTATTTCCATCTTGATAACACTATCGCAAGTGATAGATAAACCATCCCCCATATACATCTGGCTAAGCTATTATAAGAACATTTGTTTAATTGGCCTAAAAAGAATTTATCTACCCACGGAGCGATTATGATTTTGTGTTTTTGTTCCGATTTAAGATTGCTTTGTCCTGTAATCAGTTGCTGCTGTCTTTTTCTTATTTGTTCATCTCCCAGTTTGAACCAGCAAAAACAGCATAAAATGATATTCGCGACAGTTACTGCGGGCCATAATTTATTCAGTAAGAATAAATAGACTTGTGATATATCACTAAAGACCATTGGAATCACTAAGATTACATAAAAAAGAAACCAAGATATTGCGCCGATAAAAGTAAGATAAAGTGCCAGGAGCAAAAAGAACCAGCCGAAAATAAATAAAACGCCTTCTCCAATATTTAAATTTTTGCCGAAAATTACAGGCAAAGTGAACAAAATGCTTAGAGCCAATCCTGTAACAAACGCAAATTGTCTCAAATTATTAGTAAGTATTGGTGTGCAAAATAAACCTGGACTTTTTACAATGGCATCATACATACCTCTTATCATATTACCCGCTATAAGCACAGGAAGAATGGAAAGGAAAAAAAGAACGGATGGACTATGATTAGTATCCAGGGGCAGAAAGTGAGAAATTATAATAGAAATTATTCCCCACAGCAGAAAAAATAAAAAATAAAATCTACCGGACCAATTACCAAAAATCAAAATTAAGCCTGCTTTTAAATCTCTCATTTTTGCTGCACCTTAACAGACGATAATTTTATATATTTCTTCGAGCGTGAGCCGCTGCACCTCGATTTCGCAGTTTATTTTTTCGGCCTGTCTTTCAATATCTTCTGAGACGTAGCCTTCGACAGTTACGACGGCCTGACCGTTGTTTCGTTTGCAATCGACGATATTGGCAAACGGCAGATTCGCCGGAAGTTCTCCTTCGATACTGCTGAGATGAATTTTCGCGTATCGCTCCAGAAGCTCATCATAAGCGCAGTCACGGATTATTTTCCCTTTTTCCATAATTACAACATGGTCGATGACTTTCTCAACATCGCTGAGAATATGCGATGAGATTACTACTGCCCGATTTTCAGACTGTATTATTTCCAGCAGCAAATCGAGAAATTTACTTCTGCCGACAGGGTCAAGCGCGGAGACAGGTTCATCGAGGAGTAACAACTGCGGTCTGTAACATATCGCCAATAAAATGGATAGCCTTTGTCTCTGGCCGGGTGAAAGATATTTGACAAGTTCTGAGCGGTCTATCTCGAAATCTTCGATATATTTTTGCTCAAGGTCGTTGTCCCATGTTTCATAGAAACATCTGACATAGTCGATAAGCTGGCCTACCGTCATAAAATCCACGAGCCTGCCTTCCTGATGAACATAGCCGATATGCGAAAGTTCCTTTGGTGAAAGTTTGGCTGCATTGCAACCGAATGTTTCTACAGCCCCGGCATCTGGCAGATACAAACCGATGATATGACGTAAAAGCGTACTCTTACCCGCACCATTTGCTCCAAGCAACCCGACAATTGTCCCCGGATAAATGGTAAAATTCACATCGTCCATCGCTTTTGTACTGCCGAAACGTTTTGTAACGCCGTGCATTTCGACTATCGCTTTTTCACGTTCCATTTTCACCTCCAGACTTTCGAATGATACTGCCTATACTGTTTCGATAAAAGCTCATGCATCTGTTCCTCTGAAATGTCGAACTGTACCGCCCTGACTGCCGCTCTTTTTAGAATCTTGCTTAACATCTCGTATTTGCTCTGCTCTTTCTCGCTGTGCCTTAGTTTTTTGACGAAAAGGCCGACACCTCGCCGCCTTTCCAATAATCCGTCCATCTCAAGAAGGGAATATGCTTTGCTTACCGTCATTGGATTTACTCGCAATTCGAGGGCGATGTCCCGCACCGAGGGCAGTTGTTCGTCGGCGTGAAGCAGGCCGGCTATAATCTCCTGGCGTATCTGTTCAATAACCTGCCGGTAAATCGGTACGCCGCTATGATGGTCGATTTCTAATAACATTTTCCCAGTTCAAAAAAAACTTTCACAGATTATATCTGTATTACTGAACTAATACACTATACATATTTATAAAAGCTATTGCAATAGAAAAATGTGAATTTTTAAAAAAAATCGGACCTTTTATTTATCTTCTTTATTCATAAGAGCTTATGAATGTATACTACTCTTGATTGAAAAATTCCGTATTTTTCAATCAAAAAGCACCTTCTGTCCGATAAACAGCGTATATGAAGGATTATAAGTTGTCAAAAGAAAAAATAGCTGAACTGGAGGCATTGCATCGTTCGTTGCGTGATAAGCGTCAGGCCGACCGGGTCAAAGCGGTCATTGCTTTAGCAAAGGGATGGTCGGCGGCTCAGGTGGCCGAGATACTTCTTTTCGATGAGAAGACATCACGGGGCTATTTCGAGCGGTATCGGCAAGACGGTTTCCAGGCATTGCTGGATGACAACTATCCCGGCGCAGAACCGAAACTCGATGAACATCAAATGAGCGAACTTGAGGCATATCTCGAAGATCATATTTTCCCCGATGCCAAATCGGTTATCGCTCACATTGACAAGCAGTATGTGGTCCATTACTCCGTCAGCGGAGTCACCGATTTGCTGCATCGTCTTGGATTTTCCTACAAGAAGCCGACACATGTTCCCGGTAAACAAGACCCCATCAAGCAACAGGCATTTCTCGAGGAATATGAACAGATCAAGGCAAGCAAAAGTCAAAACGACCCAATTTATTTCGCCGATGCCACCCACCCGCAGCACAACAGCATTCCTTCTTACGGCTGGATTAAGACGGGAAGGGAAAAAGAACTCAAAGCCAACTGTGGCCGCCAGCGATTGAATATCAATGGTGCGATTAACATCGAAACACTGGAGCCAACGACAGGGTTTTATGACACGATCAATGCGAATTCGACCATTGATTTGTTCTCTAAGATCGAAGCAAAACATCCGGAGGCCAAAAGGATTTACATCATTGTTGACAATGCTCGATATTATCGTTCACGTTTGTTAAAAGAGTATACCGAGGGCACGAAAATCAAATTGATCTTTTTGCCGTCATACTCGCCGAATCTGAATCTGATTGAACGGTACTGGAAGTTTTTTAAGAAAAAAGTGCTGAACAATCGCTACTATGAAACGTTTGGTGAATTCAAGCGAGCATGTGAGAGCTTTTTCCGGAAGAGAAAGAAATATTTGCCGGAACTGAGAGCATTACTGACAGAAAACTTTCACATTCAAGCTGCATAAAAACGGGAAAATTCAATCGTAAGCAGTATATTATCTCTGTACAGTGAACTTTAAATTTGCCAAAAGTTCCTGTCCTGTTCTGGATTCAATTTGGTTGCGGCCAAATAGCTGGTGGCGTTCGAGAACCTCCGGGTTATCATTGTAATATCTCTGAGCGGCTTCAACGCCGCCTTCGGCTGTGCCGGCGGTGCGGTACTGGCCATCTAAAAGCCACGAACTGACCTCATCGTTGTATTCCGCGGGATAGATTATAACCGTCGCTAATTTAGTATCGCTGTATTTAGCCAGATGCAGTTTTGCGCGGCAGGGGGGGGCGATTCGCACGGCGAGGCTGACGAGCCTTTTGAAATCACCCTTTGCGGTCTTGGCGTCGTTCGCGTAAAAGAGCATCGCCATCTCAAGCTGGAAAGTTTGCGACTGGACGCCTTTGAGTTCGATACAGCCGTTGGGATAGGCCTTGTGGATTTTATAAACTTTGCAGTCTTTATATTTTTCGCTGTCAAGAAGTTCGGCGACTTCCTCGGCGGTAAAACCGACGCCCGCCTGCTCGCCGAAATCGACTACATACAGCCCGACATACTTTTCGCTATTTTCAAGTTTTGGCAGTTTCATAATGTCTAATACCGAACAACAAAAATTTATGCGGTTAATTTAACTTCCGAAGGCAGTTTTATAAGAGTAAGCGTTTGAAGAGACAGCTTTTTACTGGCGTTATCAATGTCAATTCCCACAAGATTGCCTTTTTCGTCATAATCCAATACCACGCCCTCCGACACCTCTTTGCTTTCAACGCTGTTCCTTTCAGCAAGGTCGATATATAACGAATCTGTTTCCGGATAGTAATTCAGTTTCATAATTTAAAGCTCCTATCAAAAAAGGCGTTATGTATCGTCAGCTTATCGTCTAACGTTACCACACGCAATATTCTATCTTCGAATTCTGCGATTTTTCCCCAGTACCTGAACCTGTTGTTTTCCTGCCGTTCCATTTTAATCGGATTTTCTATAATTTCTATGCACCATTGTTTTTTGATATAAGGGCGTTTTCGCAAAACGTCATTTTCAAAATATCTTGTAAAATTGTACTCCATATTATACCAGTAAAATACCTTTGAAGTGCTAACTTATTTTTAATTTCGCAAATCTTCTTTTTCCGACCTGAATAATCATACCATCAGCCGGGGTAATCTGTTCATTTGGGTCGCTGATTTTGCTGCCATTAATACTAACAGCGGACTGGGTTATCATTCGTTTAGCCTCGCTGCCGCTGGGAACGAGTTTGCAGTTTACGATAAGTTTGCTGGCCATAACAGGCGCGGCATCCATTTCAACTATGGGCATATTTTCGGGAAGCTGGCCCTGTGCGAAAATTTTGTCAAACTCCGCCGCCGCCGATTGCGCAGTCGCTTCGTCATAAAACTGTGTTACAATCATTTTGCCCAGCAGAACTTTTGCCTGCTTGGGGTGCGTCTTATCGGAATTTACAAGCTCGGCGATTTTCCCTGTCGGCAAATCCGTCAGCAGGGTAAAGTAATTTTCCATCATCTCATCGGATATACTCATAATCTTTCCGAACATATCTTTCGGCTCATCGGTTACGCCGATATAGTTGCCTTTGGATTTGCTCATCTTATCTTTGCCGTCCAGTCCGACGAGGATTGGCATTGTAATTACCACCTGAGACGGCTGTCCATAAGCCCGCTGAATATCTCTGCCGACAAGATTATTGAATGTCTGGTCGGTGCCGCCCAGTTCGACGTCGCTTTTAATGACGGCTGAGTCATAGCCCTGCATCAGCGGATAGATAAACTCGTGGGTATAGACGTCGATATTGTTGGCAAGCCGCAATTTGAAACTGTCGCGTTGCAGCATTTGAGCGACCGTTTTTTTAGCGGCAAGGTGAATAAGCTCCATAAGGGTCATTTTTTCGAGCCATTCGCTGTTGTATCGCACTTCGAGTTTATCGGCGGATGTATCGAGAATTTTACCTGCCTGCCTGAAATAAGTTTTGGCGTTTTCCTTAATCTGTTCGGCGGTGAGCATAGGCCGAGCGGTATTCTGTCCCGTCGGGTCTCCGATACGAGCCGTATAATCGCCTATAATGAGAACCGCCTTGTGGCCCAAATCCTGGAACTGTCGCATTTTTCGTAATACCACCGTGTGGCCGAGATGTATATCCGGACTTGTCGGGTCGAGGCCGAGTTTTATCCTCAACTGTTCGCCTTTTTTTGCGGCGACAGCAAGTTTTTCGGCCAGTTCCGCCTCGGTAAAAACCTCTACCGTTCCGCGTTTCAAAAATTGAATCTGTTCAGCTATTTTGTCCGTCATAGGTTTTTCTCTGTTAATTCAGCATTATAAAAAAACGTATTATAAGAAATGTTTCTTATACAAGCAATAATCGTCTTTGCTAATAAGAAATGATATTTTGAAATTAAACGGAGGATAGATACTCTTTCTTTTGCAGATAGTTTTGGACATAATCTTTTATTGCATCTTCAAGCGAAGTAGTCTTTTTGGTGTATCCGGATTTATGGAGTTTTATCATATCCGCCTGGGTGAAATACTGGTACTGATTGCGAATTGAATCGGGCATTGGTATGTATTCAATATTTGGTGTTTTGTTCATTGCCGCGAACACCGCTTTGAGCAAATCGTTCCATGACCTGGCCTTGCCTGTGCCGAGGTTAAACAGGCCGTTGACATTTGGATTATCCAAAAAGAAAAGAGTCATATCGACCGCGTCTTTAACATAAATAAAATCACGAACATATTCGCCATCGGCATAACCAGGATTGTGTGACTTGAACAGCCGAACTTTGCCGGTCGCGGTTATCTGCTCGAAGGCTTTGAGTACAAAACTTCGCATATCAGCTTTATGATACTCGTTCGGGCCGAAAACATTGAAGTATTTAAGCCCTGCGATTTTTTTCAGCAGACCGTTCTGTTTTGCCCAGAGGTCGAATAACTGCTTGGAATATCCGTACATATTCATCGGGGTCAGCTCTTCGATTTTTCCTTCGTCATCACAGAACCCTTTTTCTCCGCCGCCGTAAGTTGCCGCGCTGGAGGCATAAATAAAACGGATATTTTCGGCAACTGCCCATTGAGCCAGTGTTTTTGTATATTCGTAATTATTTTTTATCAGATATGAAGCGTTTGTCTCGGTAGTGCTTGAGCAGGCGCCAGATGAAAGACCGTTTCTACTTTTTTATCAGAGATTTTTTTGTCGAGGACGGCTTTTAGAAAATCGTTCTTCTCAATATAATCAGAGAATGAAAGATTACGAAGATTTTTCCATTTCTCATCACAAAGCAGTTCATCAACGATAAGAATATCGCGGATGCTTCTTTTGTTAAGAGCCGCTGTTATTGCCGAACCAATAAATCCTGCGCCGCCGGTAACTATTATCATTTGCAGATTTTCCCGATAACCGCCAATTTTCCAATTTTCAAATCATTTTGTGCCATAAGCTTAAGTTACCGCCCCGAATGTGTCAAACAATTTACCGATTGTATCGGCGCATAAAAAAACCGCCCAGAATTTTCTGAACGGCTAAAAAGAAACGCATCCTTTTTCCCCTTCCGAAGCCATATCAACACATAGCTATATAGCTCGCAATCGCTAAAATCAAAATCCTTTTTTTATTAACCGTAAAAGGCAACCACATCTCGTAATACAATTTCGTCATCACCGCACCGAACAATACTTCTAATAATTTTTTCTCTTATGATGTAATTATACACAAATCTCGCGTACCAAGTCAAGAAAATATCTGCCTTGCCAGTGTAACAGCTTATAAATAAAGGCGTTACGTCAGCAAGACGGGCAAAATTTTTGGCGAAAATATTTAAGTCTTAGGCGAGTTTGCTTACCGCCTCAGCCATTAACTGCGCGATAGGCATTCTGTGGGGGCAACGGCTTTCCGCCGGACCGTAATCAACTTTCAGAAGATTGTTTCTTATCTCGGCTGGAATTTCCGCGAACATCTGCCGTGCGGTTTCCATGTCACCATAACTGTTGTAATACATCAGGTATCTCATAATGTCACTTACGTAAGGTGTCTGCGGCAGAGCATTATCGCAAATCGCGGCACAACCGGCACAATAACCGCTGCACGTTGCCGCCACGTATTGTTTTATAACCTGCATATCCAGTTTGGTGAGTTTTGTCTTATCAAGAACCGCCGCGACATTCGAGGTTATCTGCGTCACGTTTTGCATTCTTACACACGCGGAAGCAAACCTCTCATCCGCCACGACAGCTTTTATTTTTGCCTGACCGTCTGTGAAGCCTTTTTCAATGAAATGGCTTATAAGTTTTTCTTCTTCTTTATTATTTATTTTCGAGACTCCATTGATGACTTTCATAGCGATAAGCCCGATACCTTTTTTGTGGCAGGCCTCGACTGCCTCTTTCATGTCATTTTTTTGCATCAGGGTAATATTATAGCTGGGCATTATCACATCAATCCAGTCAAGCTTTGATGCAGCCATAAGGCATTCCGGTATGTTTTTATGCGTGCTGAATCCGAAGAACCGAATCTTTTTTTCTTTTTTGGCCTTCTCCGCCCACGCCTTTAGGTTGTCATTTAGCAGTGCGGGATTATCCAGCCCGTGTATTCCATAATAGAGGTCAACATAATCAGTCTGCATTCTGTCTAAAGAAACTTTAAGCGCGGCATCCAGTTCATCCTTATTACCATCTTTTACTCCTGATGCCTTGGTTACGATAAACAGATTTTTTCTGATTTGGGGGTCTTTTGAAATATATTGACCGATTCCAAGTTCGCTGTTTCCATTAGCGTAACCCTTTGCGGTGTCCCAGTAGTCAACGCCCCATTTCAAACAGCTTCTCAGACATATTTGATTATCGAGAATATTGAACATCGCTCCGAAGGACAGAACCGGAACATCCACTCCTGTTTTGCCTAATTTGCGTCTCGGCACAGATGCGGCTTTAGGATTTGTTTTTACCGCATCATTTGGTTCAACAGAGTTAGGTTCGTTTGGCTTAGCGTGCGCCACGGATGCCGCAACCGACCCCAGACCAACGGCGCCCAATGTTTTCAGAAAATTCCTTCTGCTGTTAGTTGTGTTTGTATTCATATTCACGACTTTTGCCTCCTATAAATTATCAATAAACCAATATACTCTGGCATTTCAAACGACTTACACATTATACCATTAACGCTGTTTTTTGTTCAAAAAAATTTTATGCCAGCTTTTGTGCCGCCTCAGCCATCAACCTCGCGATAGGCATACGCTGCGGGCAAAGGGCTTCAGCCTGCCTGTAATCTATTTTCAGCAGGCAGTCTCTTATTTCCGCCGGTATTTCAGCGAAAAGTTCCCTTGCCCTATCCCTGTCGCCGTAGCTGTTATGGTACATCAGGTATCGCATTATATCGCTGACGTAAGGGGCCTGCGGTAAAGCCGACTCGCATATTTGTGCGCAGCCTGTACAGTAGCCGCTGCATGTTGCCCTGGCATATTCATTAAATACCTCGTAATCCTGCATGGATAATTTCGTGTTATCAAGTACCGCCGCGACATTGGTTGTAAGAAGGGCGATATTCTGCATTCCGACACAGACGGAGCTGATTGCTTTATTTTCGAGGAGGATTTTTATTTTTGCCTGACCCTCGGTAAATCCTTTTTCGAGAAAATGGTTGGCGACTTTTTTAACTTCCTCAATATTTACGCCTTTGCCCTGTGTCTTCATCGCGACAAGACCTATACCAGCCTTATTGCAGGCGTCAATCGCTTCGAGCATATCTTTATCATTGACGAGCCGGAAATTGAAGGTGGTCATTATCGCGTCAATCCAGTCAAGTTTCGACGCAGCCATAAGATGCTGCTGCATATTCTTGTGTGTGCTGAATCCGAAGAATCGTATAAGTTTTCGCTTCTTGGCGCTTTCGGCCCATTTTCTTATATCGTCGTTAAGCTGCGACGGGTCTGCCAGACAATGGATTCCGTAATATAAGTCGATGTAATCGGTCTTTAATCTTTTCAGAGAGTTTTGAAGACGCTGTTCAATTTTCTCAACGGTTATCGGCTCGCCAAAAATAGATGCCTTTGTAACCAGGAACAGGTTCTTTCGCACATCTGGATTTTTGCCGATATACTCGCCCATACCGAGTTCAGCGTTTCCATTGGCGTATTTGGAAGCTGTCTCCCAGTAATTTACACCCCAGTCGAGGGTTTTTCTTAGAACAATCTGTTTGTCGAGAAAACTGAAATCACCGCCCAGTGATAATACCGGGACATCGACGCCTGTTTTGCCGAGTTTCCGCCGCGGGACCTGCGGCAATTTGGCAGCGGTTTTTTCAGCGGAATTCGGTTCATTTGGCTCGGCATTAGCATTGATTGCCGCGGCTGCGGAACCTAAACCGGCTGCACCCAATGTTTTCAAAAAATTTCTTCTGTTAATCATATTTACCTTTTTCTCAACTATCTTGCCTTCCTTAATGTCTTATATTGTTTTCAAAGACCTGATTATAACATTTCAGTAATACTTGTGTTTATAAAAAATGTGCAATGTAAACAAGATTAACGTAACTTGCGATGGCCGAAGATGACAGAGATGATGTAAAACAGGCCGCAATTGGTCAGAAAAAGCACGAGTATAAGGCTGGAAAGCGCAAGGCTTTGCTGTTTTTCAATTCCGAGCTGGCTCAACAAAAGAATAAATACGGCGTCTCTTGTTCCGACACCGGCGACTGTTATCGGCAGCAGGGATAAAATAGTTGAGACAGCGGCACAGGCACTGAGAAAGATGAAAGACGCTTTAATGCTTAGAGCCATGCCGCAGAGATAAATAGCGGTGAAATGCAGCAGGTAATACAGAATGGTTAAAATCGCGATTACCAGAAGCCGGCCTATGTGCTTTTTTTTCAAAACACCCGTGATTTCACCCCAGGAGTCTTTCGCGGTCGAATGGAATTGTGATGGAACGAGCTTAAGTGCCAGGTTTTTCAGCAGGTGCCGCTTTAAAGCGATTATGATAGAAACGACTATGACACCGGCCGCAATGATATTAATAATTTTTAACTGGTATGTGAAATACTGCGAGAAATAGAGCATGGCGATATAGCCGGCAAGCAGAATGAACACAACATCGAAAAGACGGTCAATGATATTTGACGCGATAGCTTTTGCGATACCGCAGCCTCTTTTAATCAGCGGAAGAATCTTTACCATATCTCCGACATGACCGGGCGTTACAACCGACAGCACCGACCCGATGGTGTACATTGAAATACTTTCGCCGAGAGTAATATCAATATTGTAACCATTCAGAAGAATTTTCCAGCGGATGCCCTTGATGACAGCGATAGGAATAGCTGCACAGGCGGCCATGGCAAAAAATCGGATATCAACTCCTGACAAAATTTGCCAGACTTTGGCTGGGCCAGCCCAGTAAATTGCCGCAATCACAACTGCCGGGCCTATAAGATGCCATAACCAGGTTTTTTGCAGATGATGAAATTTCATATTTGCTATTATTACGACCTCTTATAAACTCTCCAATAAGGATCGCGATACACCGTTGTCCAGCCTGTTACCTCGGGAAAATCATTAGCGGTAACTATATAATCGGCCTTGGAGTCATTGGCCAGTTTCAGCAGCAGAGACGCGCTCTTTGTGCCCATAATTTCATCTATCTGCTGTTCATAATCAACCCATTTAGCCAGAACTCTTGGTCCGTTGAAATGCGCCACACCGCCGCTGATTTGTGAAATTACCATGCTTCGCTGAGCATATATCCGAAACGGGTCCATAAACTTATCGGCAAACAAGAACAACGAGTTCGCAGGCGTTTTCTGTTTCGCCCATTGGCATAGCTTATCCATATACATAAACCAGCCCGCCATTTCTATCTTCTCCCCGCGAAACAGGGCATCTTTTTCCTGCGTGTTGTAATCCCATTGCGCAAAAGGAGAGGATGACTGGGATTGCTCCTTGCCATTACCGAAAACCGGCATAACAGCGATTACTATGGCGCAAACCGTAATCAGGACGGCCTTTTCCTTAAAGGCGAATCTTCTGAATAATTCCGCCAAAAGCCAGGCGATATAAATATAAAGAACAAGATACACAAAAGTCTGGCCTCGTATAATATTTGGAGTAAATGGCTCTATTTTTAAATATTCACATATTCCCTGAATTGAAAACTGTAAAATAACTGTGCCTGCAAACGCCAGCACGGTAAACCAAACCATCCACCCGTCGAATAGACTGCGTTTTTCTTTTCGTTTGCACCACGCGATGGCCGCAAGAAACAGCAGGGGGGTAAAACCGAGATACAAAGCCTTTCCGAGCATTTCGGGCCGAATTTTATACGAAAGATAATTGAACACGTAATTGATATTTGCCAGATGTGCCTGCATTTCCTGCGGTGTCAACGCCGCTGTTATCCTGTGACGTATCGCCGCAGTTGTGTAAAGAAACGGCGCGGCGCCGAGAATAAGAGCAAAACCCGCAACGAATAATTTGATAATCCTGTCGCGGGAACGAAAATTTATGATAAGTAAAGATGCCCATATTAATAAAGCGAACGCCATCGCGGTGGGGGGATTGATATTGAACAGCAGGCCGGTGACAAAAGCGGGGATGAGCAGCTTCCAGTCGTCTCGCCATTTCCAGAACAGGATAAATAAAATCGGTATGAAAATTATCGCGAAACTTCGCGGCTGAACGGCCTGCATACGGCTTATTCCCCAGTATGTTTCCGCCATCGTCCACCGCCACATCAAAGACGCCAACGTTACCAAGAGCGACGCGGGCACCGACCGGGTCAGGTAATACAGCACGCCGTACATCACAAAAAGATAAATCACCGACAGCGGAAACTGAAGCACACGATGGCCGCCGATTACGCCGAAATTGTTGATAAAGATTTTGATTATCCCTCGTGCAAGCGGAGGGTAGAAGTCCGCCGCTTTGCCGCCAAAAGCCGTATCACGGGCAAAATTTTCCGGATGTTCCTTTGAGAGAATCATCGTTACTATATTTATCTGGTCACCGTGTATATACGGTATCGGATTAAGCATCCATACGTAACCTGCAAAAATGACGCAGATAACTCCCGCCAATACGTGAAAACGAAATGGCGTTTTCACCTGCTGACCCTCTATTTCAAAAAAAACATCCTTCGCAGTTTCTTTGGTCATATATAATTCCTTACACCTTTAATTCCTTTACACAGCAATCCTTAAGAATTATTATATTATAAATGTATTTTCGCAGTAAGCAAATGACATTTATACAGTTTTATCGGCATTAAGTCGGTCGCGGCGGCAGTGTTATTTGAATCGCCGCAGCAGGAATTGAAGTAGGGCGGGGCTTGCCCCGCCGAAACTGGAGTTGTTAATGAAGAAAGAAGATATTTCCAGTCAGTCAAACAAAGGATTGAATTTCTGGCTTTGCGGCGGACTAATAGCTATCCTTGCCGCTTCAACGCTGTCACGCGACATAACGCGTCCCTTTTACGGCATGCACAGTTGGGGCCAGGCTCACGATGCCTGGGTCGCGCGTTCACATGTGAAATACGGACTCGGATACACCAAAGGCTTCGATACTTTCGCGGTTGGTTATCCGCCGCCTGAAAAACCGTCCCGCTATCTCGACCACCCTGTACTTTTTACGCTGGTCGATTCACTGGCGATGGTGATTTTGGGAATAAATACGTGGGCTCTGCGAATAATGAACGTGCTGGCGACTGTTACCGCGATATTGCTGTTTCTAAAGATTCTCCGCGGATTGATGGATGAAACAACCTCGCTATTGGCCGGCCTTTTCTTTGCGATGGTCCCCCTTATCGGTTACTTCGGTGTCAATATGTGGCTTTACCCGCTGTGCTTCGGAGCTTTCTGGTGCTACCTCGTCCTGATTGGAGGCCTAAAGAACGGCGCCCCCGAACCTCAAAAATACCATAAATGGATTCTGGCGGCTTGCCTTTTCCTGGCCATACAAATGACATGGGAAGGCTTTTTTTTCGCGATGGCGCTCGGCATCCATTACGTCTCCCGCTGCTTATATCGCCGCAGGTTGCCCGACTGGTCATTGATTGCGATACTGGCGCTCGCACCGTTTGCGAGCCTGCTTGTTGATTTTACGATTTTAGCTGCAGGTAGCGGTTGGAATTTTGAAAGGATATTCCAGCTTTACAAGGTGCGTTCCGGCAGCGGTGAACAAATAAATCTCTCCTGGGCGGATTGGTTCTTGAGATTTTGGGAACACGCCGATACGAATTTCACCCTCCCCATCCTGTTTCTGGTAATCGCCTATCTGACCTTAGGCCAGTTATTGGTATTTGCCCCGATTGAAAAATCCGCCCAAAGCGTATCCCGCCGATTCCCCCATTTCTGGCTTTTCCTTATGCCGCCGGTTTTTCAGTTGCTGATTTTACGCGGCACACTCTATCCCCATCAATATTGGGAACGTCCCCTCACGCCTTTTATTTCCATTGCGGCGGCCCTGGGCGTGATGGTGGTTTATGATGCGTTAAAGAAAATACACCAATGGCTGGCTGTCGGCGGCGCAGTGGCGCTGGTCGGGATATTGTTTACATTTTGCGTCATCGGCACAAACTATTATTACGGTATTAGATGGCAGGCCGAAGGAAGAATCGAGATGTTCGAGCGTTTAGGGAAAATGATACCGCCTGATAAAGCCCTCCTCAGTTTCGACGCCTTTATCATCGACCAATTCCCTGGCATAAAAGAGGCGTCCTACCGGCCTGAGGTGGCCTGGTACATCGACAGGGAAATTGTGCCGGCTCAAAAACTCGAGGATATCGAAAAATACGCAAAGACAGGGAAATTCCCATATTATTTGATACCGATAACGGGTACCAGCCAGCAGGAAACTGCCTATATAGATAAACTTATACCGCAATTGGAGCAGAAATATAAGGGTTCTTATATCTACTATGGTCAGCAGGGCGAAATGAAATACGGCAGATTCTTCCGCGCGGCTCACCACCATATATCCTCTTCGAACTAACCACTCCCACAACAAAAAAATAATCACAAGTCTGCAGTGGTTTTATATTATCCGAGCCGCGAATGTCAATGAGCGGTTAATAATAGTAGTTAAAATTTAAATCGGCGTTCCAGGAGTCGGCGGGGCTTTTATTTTTGGTCAGCGACAGATTTTCACACTGCAGATTTGCCCAGCGTACCTGAGTTTCAGATAAAAATGCCGCAATACTTTTAATATCGACCTGTTTTAGAGTTACCTGGCCGGATTGTATTTTCTGCTTATTGACGATTCGGCTCGGCTTTGAGTTTACGGTGTAATTATTCGACGCGATACCGCAGGAACTGGCAATCCTTTCAATGGCGACGGCGTAGTCAAACTCTGAAGATGTCTTTTTATTACTGGCGAATTCCAGCCGTTCCGGGTCAATAATTAAAATATCCCGAATCTTCACCTGGATATCGTCATATTGCTTCGCGAGCGACTGGCTGTCTTTTTCCGCTTTAGGCATATAGACTGTCAGTATCAGCAGTGGCCAGAGAAAAAATATCACCGGTACGAGTATATAATAGAAAATCGGATTTTTATATATGTCTTTCACGAGGTAACTCCTTAATTATTTTTTTATCTCAATATTTATGCTGAAAGCATCACGGTTTCCCTTTGACTCCATTTTTTGTCCGCTGATATTCATTTTAGCGGCCTTGATTGCCTCAAACAATTTCAATGTATTTTTATTACCTGACGCTGCCGTATCGCCTGCCAGCGATATGCTCCTGCTTGAAATTGTTAATTTGTCGATGTTAATATTGGTTATCGCTGCGCAATTGTTGACGGCACAAGGATAAGTGTAAGTTTGGCGGGTATGGAGCCTTCGCCGGTCACCTTGCCGCTTTTGGCATCCCTGATTCGCCGCAGTTCGGCATCGAGTCCGCTTAACGGAGTGTTTCTTGCCAAAGGCTTTTTGCCCATCATAACATCCGAATATTGTTTAAGAATTTTTTCTTTAAGCTGCGCAGCCGGCCTGGATTGTCTATACAATTGTATCTGAAGGCCCAAACCCAGCGCAATCGCGAGAACAGACGCGGCTAAGCCTGCGAATTTCAATGTCTCCAGCAGTCTTTGCTTTTCGCCGAGATAGGGCATGAAATCTTTACGGAAATTGACGGTAGATACCTTTTCCGAAACGGCCAAAGCCGCCCCGTAAGCGATGGCGATATCGACTAAGCCGGCCCCGCCGGTCAAAGCCTCGGTGCCGGCGCCGATTATTCCAGCTAAATCGAGCTGACTTGTCTCCATTGCTGATTTTTTACCAAGCTGCTGATACTTCACCGAATCGTCAGGATCGAAAACCATGACGCAGTTTGCGGGCGTCTGGTTTTTCAGTAAACCCATCGTTAAGGGAATTTCCCTGGTGAGAATTGATGTTCTGTCCTGTTTGGCTCCGAGCAGAAAGGTTCGCAATCCAAAATCTGACGCCGCGGTTTTTTGAGACCATGGCACCTGTGAAACGATAAAATAACAATTGTGGTCTGAAAGCACCGCGAAGAAGGGGCGCGATTCATCGCCGGATACGACGGCGTTATGAGAGATAAATCTCGCCAGGCAGGTAATGTCCGGCTCAACCGCAACAGGGTCAACTTTATTGGCCTGAAGCGCGGTTATAATCTCGGACAGGAGCTTGTGCTTTGCGGTGAAGACATCGAGGCTTGCGCCTTTCTCGCTGGTTGACATAATCCGAAAAGATACCGCGACGTCGCTTATATCTGTCGCGATAGCTTCTTCCGTGTCGAAACGAACGGTTGTGGCAATTTGTTTAAGCTCAGTAAAATCACTGTGGACGGTGTGCTGCATATACATCGAGCAGTCAATTGCCGCTGCGACCTGCGAAAACCTGAAGTTCCTTTCCTTGCAGCCTTGCGCTATGAGATTAGCAAGTCCGGTTAAGGGAGATACCGGCTGTTCCTGTTGTTCTTCGAGTTTAACGGTGAAATATCCGTGGACTGTTTTGCCGCCGCCCTGGGAACCCATCCATACAGCCGCGGCCCTGTCTTTACTGAAATAAATTCCAAGAATACCCTGATTATCCACTATTAAAACTCCTAAAGTATTTTAATCTGAAAGCATCGCAATCTGCTCTGCTTTTGTGCCGTCTTTGATTATCGCGATTACTGATGACACTTTCGCAACGCCGCTGACAACCGTTATATGTACCGTGAAAAAGCTGCTCTTCGTTGTGATGTATTGTTCACACCTGCCGATGGAATCGGAATATCTGAACAGAGACTTTTTCAATTCATCTATGTCTTTGAAAGGCTTTATGCGCCTCTGCTTAATAATTGCGTCAGCGATATCGACTGCGTCGCCGCCGAATACAAAAGCCGCCTCGAGTACCTGCCTGGGCGCGGTATTTATATTCACCTTGTCAGAACCCCACATCCCCATATATTTCAAGGCAGACTCTTTTCTTGTTGAGCTTTCGATTGTTGGTCTGGCAAGGATATCGGTGTTCGAGCAGCGAACTATGCAGAAGTTTTGCCATGTCGGTTAGATTCACCGACGGCGAAAGGGTTGTCGGCTTGGTAACCGATGCCGTTCGTGTGGCGACATTGCTTCCTCGCAGTGTTCTCCTGGTTGGTGCGGCAGCAGCTCTTACCGATGTGTTTATTGGTTGAAAATTAAAGCTGAATGGCTTTATTTCGCTAATCTGCATGGTCTGTTCTCTTAACGGTATTATCTCAGCATTGTTTATATCCATCCATGCGCAGAAAGTTCTAAAGCTTTCCTGGGACGCACGCAGATTGTTGGCGTCGGCCAATAATGTCCATACCATTGGAAATTTCGCGTTTTCGTCCTCAATTTCAATCTTCACTTTCGCTGTGCCAATCTCGAACTCAACGGGTTCGGTTACAAAAGGCCACTCCGGACCGTAAGGCCCACGAATCGTAACTTCTTCCTGGGAATTGCCGTCGCTGACATCATTATCGCTGCTTAGCATCGCCAAAAGACTGTTCATATCGTTCATATCGGCAATCTGGTTGATGTTATTTGAATTGAGTTTTTTCGATATGCCGGCGGTATTGACGTCCGTATTTGTGCCATCACCGTAATCAGTGCGAGGGTAAATACTGTTTGCGTTCGAGCGATTGGGCTATGGCGGCCTCCCTGAGAAGCTCCTGATATTGGTCATCACTGAGCTTGAATAAATCAGAAAAATCAGGCTCGTTTGGACGCGAGATGAGGTCGGCAATGCTCATCTCGCTTAATTCAGCAATTGCGTATTTTGTAGCGGAATCGCAGGCGTAGCGGGCCGCCTGATAATCTATCAGATACCGGTTGCGATGGCATTGAGAGACAACTCTGCCCGTTAATGTGTATCCGATTATCGAAAGCACAACTAACAGCACCAGCGTTACCAACAGCACAATACCTGAACTGCTGCGGCTGTTTATTCTGTTGTTAATTTTTCGTCTATTCATTATTCAACACCTAAACTGCCGGGTACATTTCGGGTTCCCGCTTTAATTGCGCCGTTCTGGTCATTGACTTTGCCCTGGTCTTTGACGCTGTTTGCTTCCGGTATGCCGTTCTGGTCGGGTATAGTTATATTAGCGATTGCGAAGCTTATCTTCCGGGTTCTGTCGATTGCGATGACCCTGGTTATTTTTTCTTCCTCAGGAACGTCCATAGTCCCCGTTAAGGTCTTGAGAGGCTCAGCGAATGAAATGGTTACTAAAATACCTTTCGGCAGAGCGTCGTTCGGCCATTCATCCAGAAGGTTTGTGAGGTTCGCATCCTGGATTGCCTGTATCTTAAAGTAAGTAACACCTCCACAAATCGGCACAAAAGATCCTTTTTCTTCGGGCTTTCGGTTCGTGTTCGAGCAGTTTGTCTTCCCCGCCGATGCCGCTGTAGCTTCGATAGAGGACAAGCCCGTTCAAGCTGCTGTCAAAATCATAATTGCTTTGCCAGATTATCCTTTTGAATACCTGCTTTTGATTGTTTTTGTCATAAATATTTTTTACAATCTCCATTTTGTGCTCGGATAAGAGTGGTCAAATTTGTTTCTCGAAATCGTAATTCTTGTATCGTTTCCGCCTCCGGTTACTTCGTTGAGGTCTTCGGCGATAAGCTGAAGTACCTCGGTTTGCATTTGTGTGCTGTTGAGCTTGCGCGTAACAGCTATCGCCGAGGTTTCGCCCTGGTTGTAAATCCCCAGTACCGCCACCAGTACCATAGCGCCGATAATTACCGCCGCAAGAACCTCAAACAGTGTAAAGCCACGCTGTCGGACAGGAAAACATAATGTTAAATTTCTACTGATTATTGCTTCTACTCCTTATAAGGTCTTGGAACAGCCATCTAATCTGGTCGTCGCGAGACATACTGTTCCAGTTGTCAGGCAGACCAAGGTCATTGTTCTTAGGCGGCGGCTTGGGTTCGGTACTCGTATCAGTACCTGATGGTTCCTGTGTTTTACCGGAATCGTTTTGAGCTGGTTCTGTCGGGTTCTCTTTAGTCGGTTCCGGCGGTGTGCCGTCCTGCATTTCTGATTTCAATTCCTCCACGCTTTTTCCGCTGGCCAGCGCCAATTGTTCCAAAGCAACGTCTCTTTCTTTGATTTTTGCCGCCTCCTCCTTGCCGAGCTTAACCAGCCAATGCGTTAGTTCGATGCTTTGTGTATTACCATCAATACCGGGATACTCAGCCGAACTAATAGCCCTTACCCAAACTTCGGATTTTACAGGTTCGGCAAAAGTTTCAACGGTAACTTTCCATTGAATTTCCGGGTATCTTTCGCTTGTGCCGTATTCTACTTTTTCCTGTGCTGAGCTTGAGGTAAGAAGCTTTTCCATATTTTCTCTCGCGACGGTGAGCGCTTGCATCTGGAGGGTCGTATCCGCTGCTGAGGTCACACAGCGATTTATTACAATAAATATGCCCGTTGTGAAGATTACCAATATAGCCAGCGCAGCCATCGTTTCCACAAGGCTATAGCCCGTGAGAGCATTGTTTCCCGTGCTGACAGTGTTGGCGAACATTTTGTTAAAATGGCATTTCATCTATACCTCTCGGCGTTAAAAACGTGACATCTCCTTCGTTTAACTCGATGGTTTTATTTAGCCGGTTTATAATAACTGAGTACGGCTGGTCGCTCTCGTCCAGAAGAACAATCTTGCCGCCGTATTGCCAGCCTGAATGACCGGCGCGGAATTTCGCCTGACCTTCATAAGTATAATCGCCATCGTCGAACACCACGTAAGAAATACGGCAACTATCGCTGAAATTACGCTCCGCGATTATTTCCTCTTCCAAAACCTCGGCTAAATTATTCGAGCTGATTTCGCGAAAAGTATATCTCTGCTCCGTCAAATCTAAAATAACTTCGTATCTTTTGCCGCTTTCGGCGGCGGCGTTTGCGGCGGTCTGCATTGTCGAAATAAAATCCTGTACGCGCCCCTTAAAGACATTTTTTCTGTAAAGACCCGTAAGGTTAAGCAGGCCAAAAGAATAAACAGGGAGATCAGGCATAGCACTACTATAACTTCAGTCATGGTGAATGCTGAACGCCTGAATCCTTGTTCCTGTTTTTGCTTCCTATTCAGCGTCTGTACTACTGAGGTCCTTATCATTATCATTTTCACCATCGCCTTCTTGTCCGTCGGCTCCGTAGCTGATAATGTCAAACGGTTTTCCACTCTCGGGATTCAGCCGATAAATAAAGTCGTTTTTCCATCCATCCTTCGGAATAGATGTGCTTTGAAGGTATCCGCCCGGCTCCCAGTTGGTAACATCACTGGGTTTTTCAATCAGAGCGTTAAGGCCTTCATCTTCCGTGGGGAAACGACCGGTGTCCATCTTGAACTGTACGACCGCGGCGTGGGTAGCTCCTTTGAGCTTTGTTTTTGTGGTAATAACCTTTGCTTTCTCGATATTACCGATATAGTTCTTGGCCACCAGGCCGAACAGCAGACCGAGGATAACCAGAACGGCCATAAGTTCGACCATCGTAAAACCTTTTTGTGTCTTTTCGATAAATTTCCTGTCCATCTTCATAAAACTCCTTAAAACCAATCTAAAATTTTCCTACTGATATTCTTAAAATCGGCAAAATAGTGGCATAAGCTATCACACCGACAATTAACGCCATAACAATAATAATTAGCGGCTCAATCGCTGCGCCTAGTCTCTCGATCACTACGTTGGAGGCCTCAAGGTTGTCACTAATATTTTTCAACATTTTCTCGAGTTCGCCGCTTTTTTCCCCGACCGCAACCATGTGGGCGATAGCCGGGTCAATAACTCCGCTGTCCCTAAGCGGCGTCGCTATATCAGCGCCCGCAAGGATTCGCTCCCTTGCCTGCTGAACCGCCTGTTTCATCAGCATATTGCCAGTTACCTCTGCCACTACCCTGAGTGACTCGGCCATAGGCAGCCCAGAGCCTAACAGCGTCGAAAGAGTCGAAGCAAAACGCGAAACTACCCGCTGTTTTATAAGATTTCCGAATAAAGGAAAAGAAAATATTGTTTTATCCCTCATATACGCGCCATGCGGTGTTTTCAGGAATCGCCTGACACCGTACACTATCGCGGCGATAACTCCAAGCAATATAAACACGCGCCAGCTTGTCATGGTGTTGCCTACATCTATCAACCGCTGCGTAATCCAGGGCAGTTTATGACCCATTCGTGTAACTTGTTCAGCTATTTTGGGAATAACCGCTGTGGTCAAAATAATAACGACAATAACGCAAAAAACAATCAAAATCAATGGATATATCATTGCTGTCATTACTTTCGATTCGACACGCTGACGTTTTTCCATAAAGCTGGCTATCGTTGCGAAGCTTTCACCGATAGCCCCTGTAACCTCGCCGACGTGAACCATGCTGGTGTATATGACGTCGAAATAATCGCCATAGTCTTTCATTGCGTCTGTAAGCGATTCGCCTGTAATGACGCTGTCGCGTATATCGGTAAGAATATTCTTAAACCTGACGTCCGAGGCCTGCATCGTCAGAACCGAAAGCGATTCGGTCAGTTTAATTCCGGAATTGAGCAAAGTTGCCATCTGCTTGGTAAAATCTATCAGCAGCGTCTTTTTGCCCGTTGAGAAAATTGCGAACATTTTAATCTTGTCTTCGACCTCGGCGTTTATCTCTTCAACCGCGATAGGATGAATCCCACGGACACGAAGCTGTTTTCTGGCGGCATAAGGGCTTTCCGCCGTAACAGTTCCCTTATTCTTCTTGTTGTTTGTTGTTATAGCTGTGTAATGGTATCTCGGCATAATTAATAAACTTAAAGCTTAAAACTCATAACTTATAATATGTCGGCTTGTGTTACTCTGAGGACTTCCGCTATGGTCGTTAATCCTTCTATCGCTTTTCTGGCGCCGTCCATCCTCAAAGTCTGCAATCCCGCTTCGAGAGCCGCCTTTTTTATTGTACCAGCGTTTTCTTTTCTGTACACTAAATCCTGAATTTTTTCGTCCATCATCATAAGTTCATAAACCCCTGTTCGGCCCCTGTAACCAGTCTGAAAACATCTGTCGCAGCCCTGCGCCAATAAAGAACTTGCCTGTCCCCTGCGATGAACTGCGAGGATTTTCAGAAACATCCAGCAGCCCCAGCTCTCTCAATTCGTGACCGGTAGGGGTATATGCTTGCCTGCAGTCCGGGCATATTCTTCGTACAAGCCGCTGCGCCATCACCGCAATCAGCGATGAACTGACCAAGTAAGGCTCAACGCCCAAATCCAGAAGCCGGCTTATCGCGCCGGCCGAGTCGTTTGTATGCAGGGTGCTGAATACAAGGTGTCCTGTCAGAGAGGACTGTATCGCCATTCTGCGCGGTTTCCACGTCGCGAACCTCGCCGACCATTATCACGTCCGGGTCCTGACGCAAGCACGTGCCGCAGCGATGTGACAAATGTCATACCTTTTTTATTGGCGACCTGCATCTGGCTGATTCCCCCAAGCTGATATTCTATCGGGTCTTCTATCGTAATGATATTTTTTTCCGCCGAATTTATCCTGTTAAGACAGGCGTAAAGCGTTGTGCTTTTTCCGCTGCCCGTCGGCCCTGTTACAAAAATAACGCCGTGCGTCCGGGTCAGCAGCGAATCGAATTTTTTCAAATCATCTTCCCACAGTCCCAGTTCATTGAGACCTAAAAGGGCTGTGCTTTTATCCAGTATTCTCAATACGCTTCGCTCGCCGTAGCTTGTCGGCACGGTACTTATACGCAAATCCACTTCTCGCTGCCCAAGGCGAACACGTGCATCGGCCGTCCTGCGGCATACGCCGCTCGGCTATATCCATTCCCGCCATAACTTTGATACGCGAAATAATCAGGGACAGCACGTTCCGGTTCAGGCTCAGCGTGTCGTACAAAATACCGTCGATGCGATAGCGGATCTGCATCTTTGTCTCGTAAGGATGAACGTGAATATCGCTGGCCCGCAACTGCAAGGCGCGAAACAGAATATCATTAACCAGCCTGATCACCGGCGGACGATTCACAACATCCAGCAAATCGTCCGATGTGGCGACCTCATCGACAAGCTGGTCGAGATTCTGCGAATCGAGTTCTTCGGCGACCTCTTCAATTACCGTTGTCCGCTGCTCGTAAGCCAGGTCAATCGCCGCGGTAATAGTCGTGCGTGTGGAAATTGCGGGTTTAACCGGCAGCCCTGTCATTTTCGAAATATTATCGAGGGCGTTGGTATCTAAGGGTTTGGATAAAACAACCGTCAGTTCACCGTCGGCGGGATCTTTTTTTATGCCGATGAGGTAATGATGCTGCGCGTAAGTTGTAGGCACGGACTCTACGAATTCAGGCGAGATGGACTTATCGGGTATCTCCTGAAGATACTCCATATCCAGTGCTGCTGCGAAAAGCTTTAAAACCTTATCTTCCGTAAAATAGGGACAGCTTAACAGAACGTCGTCGAGACGTTCCGTGCTTTTGTTGTTTTCAAGAAAGTCCTTCAATTGGCCCGCATCCACAAGGCCTGTTTCCTTCGCAGTTTGTATCAGTAACTCTTTCATATTTCATACAACACCTTAAGCGTTGTCTATTTATTATCGCTTTTTTCTTATTCAAGTTCCAGAATTTTTACAGGGTCCATAGGTTTCGGTTTTATACCCGGCCAGTCCTGGAGGTTCTGGAATTTTTCTTCGTATTCCTCAAAGGCCTGACGATTTTCCCGTGATACTCTTTTCACATCCTCGTTTGAAGTTCCTTCTTCACCTGGGTGCAGAATATGTGCCTTAACAAATACATAGAGCCTGCTTTGTTTATCGGTATTATTTGTATTTTTAAACAGACCGCCGATAAGCGGAATATCGCCAAGAATAGGAATTTTTGACCCTGATTTATTCTGGTTTAACTTTTCTAATCCACCGAGTATTATAGTTGTATTATTAGGAACGGTTACAACAGTATTTACATCGCTGGTTGTGGTATCAGGAGGGGTAGGATATGAGTTCTTTTTATCTTCCTGAATTATCACAGTATCCTCACGCTGAATAAAATCGGTACGTTTCAAGGATATTTGAAGCCTAAGCTGCTCGCCTTTACTTATATGGGGTTTTATAGTAAGTGTTATTCCAGCTTTAGCTTCGATATAACTCACGTCAGATGTCGTTGTAAAGGTTCCTCCCGTAGTGGCTCGTCGGTATTATGCTTGATTTTAATTGAACAACATTCTGTACATCTTCTGTTTTAATGACTCCCGGCTGATTGTCATTGGTGAGAATCTTTGGTTTTGCAAGCACTCTTCCATACCCTTTTGTCTGCATTGCGGTAAGCAGCGCCTGAACGTGCCGATCTGCATAGAAAGCACTTCCCTGGCCACCAAAAGAGCTTCCCTCAATAACCTGGTTATTAGGAAATGGTGAAACTAATGCGGCTGGTCCTGTTACTCCCTGTGAACTTTTTGCAGATGTCCCCTGCATAGTTCCACCGCCAACCATTTCTGGTAGTTTTGTGACAAGGTCAATCTCATAGTTAAATGCATCGTCTTTGGTTACCTCTACTAAAGTTACGTCAAGCAGTACCTGCGGGCGATATTGGTCAAGCTGCTTAATTAACGATCCTATCCACAATTGATTGGATTTATTGGCGTAAACAATAAGCGAGTATGTTGATGGATCAGGGACTATTGTAATATTTTCTTCTATTTTTTTCACGATTGTAGCAGTAGAGGGTGCTACTATCTTGGCAGTCGCGTCCGTAGAGGTGCTTGAGGACTTCTGTAGAATTGTTTCCTCGTAAAGCTGCTTGAGAATTGCACAAAGTTTATTCGGGTCCTGATTTTCAAGCTGATAAACCTCGTATGGCACGGAAGTTTTATCCGTTTCAGCGTCAACATAGCCGATAATTGTGGCTATCTGGATATGCTGTTCGTTGGTTGCGTTCACCAAAAGCGAATTTGTTGCCCCAATTATTACTACCTGCGGCTCTTCAGTTGGAGCTTCGGCAGTCTCCGTAGTTGCCGTGGCTGTGGGGGCTGCCCTGCGCTGCCGGCTGAGAAATCTGTCCAGTTCTTGCCTGTCCCCGCTGCCCAGTCCTCTGCTGTGTTTCGCCTTTACCGGGAAGTCCGCTTATTATCCCAAGTTCCGTCAGCTTCATCGCAACTTCTTCCGCCCCGACGTGCTGAATTTCATAAACCCGCAGCGAACGCAGGTCCTGTTTTTCAACATCGAGCGTGTTTATCAACTCTTCAACCACCGGCAAATCCTGCTTTAGTCCTATCATTAAAATTCGGTTTGTTCGCTCGTCCGAATCCAGATACACTGTGGGTTTTTCAGGTTCAGTCTGCGGTGTTGTCGCAGCAGTGCAGGTGTTGTCGGTCTCGCTATTCTGCCCGGCCCTCCCGTCGGTTTAGCTGCTTCAGGGGTTGTCGCTGCGATTGTTATCGTTATTGTGCCTAACTGCTCAGCCAGCGCCTTAACCTTTGGTGCAAGGCTTGCCGCCATCGTGTATTTCAATTGCCTGTACCTAAATTGTTTCAATTCTCCCGGCCTGTCAATCAAATTCAGCAGTTTTTCTATACGCTCCATTCTATATGCGAATTCCGTTACGATTAGCGTCTTTGTCTCAGGAATCGTTACTATATTATTTGAGCCGAGTTTCATATTGTCTAAAAGATTCTTTGCGTTGGTAGTATTTATATACTTGAGGACAAAAACATGGGTGATAACCACGTCTCCCACCCTGACCTCGGCGCCGTCTATTAAACGCGGGTCAATCTCGCTTGCATTGGCCGCCGGCACCACCGTTATTATATTGTCGTTGCGGCGGGACATCACAAAGCCTTTGAATTTCAGCACCGATTCGAGCAGAGGATAAAGGTCCTTCATTTTAACAGGATTCTGCACCCTGAGCGTAACATCTCCTGTTACTACTGCGGGGTTGTATATTAAGTTCAGCTTCAAATTCTTGCCCACAAGCTCAATCAGTGATGTGATATTCGTTTTGTCCGGCAAGTCTATCTGAAATCCAAGCGACTCGCCTGGTATAGACAAGGTTTCCGGCTCAAAGTGTCGCGACGTAAAACTCGGCGCAGCGGCCTTATTAGGCTCCGTCGTCATAGCTTCCTCGCCTCTGGGCAGCTTAACCGTAACAGACTCATTTGCCTCCGCGGCCTTAACAACTTTTGGCGTCTCAGTTACGGTTGGAGGTGTCGCGGCGGGGGATGCCTTTTCCGCCTTAACGGCTAAATTCGGTTCATTCGGACCCGCAACGGGTTTTTCCGCTTTATTGAGCGTTTCAACGAGCTTGCCGAACAGCTCATCCGCCGGTGTGTTAGCCTCCGACAGAGAAGGTTTTTCTATAGCCACTGTGGTTTGGTTGGGTTCGACGAGTATATTGGGATCAGCGGGTTTGTTCGGTTCTGCCGGAACCGCCTCAAAGGATTTTTTAATCTCTGCAATTGTCGATGTCAGTTTTTCCATAATATCCGCCGGCGCGATAAGAATTACAGATTTGCCACAAACGTCCATAATAGCCTTATTAACGCCTTCTAAAGGAGGATTCGCGAATGTGCCAATCACCGTTCCGGCACCCATCGCGGCGGCAATTTTCTCCGCGGAAGGCAGATTATTGGCCTCTAAAGTCGGTGTTATCTCCTTTACGGTGTACTGCTTTTCCGAGTCAACAAGCTTCAGGATTGCGCTGGCTTTAACCAGTTCGTTCTGGTAGCCGGTTAGCAGCAGGGTATTTGTACCCTGCAGCCTTGAAACCGTACCTAACTTAAGGTCATCAATGTACTTACGACCGGCATCCGCGGAGATATGTTTTAACGCATAGGTACGGTATTTCGCCAGGCCGCCGCTGTTTGGGTCGCCTTGGGCCGCTAAAACGCTGCCTGAAATAGCCCAAAATGCTGCCAGAAGCATTATTGTCCCGAAGACAAACACGTCCTTAAACTCAGTTTTCTTGACCATTACTGCTCCATCCTTAATGGATTAGGTATTAAATTCCTGTTGCTATACGTAATCCTTTATATTATAGGGCTTTACACCCGTAAATCTTTTGCAGTCTTTTACTTATTATTGGCTTTTTATGCAAATTTTTCACATTCCTATAGTCGGCTAAATAGCATAGCGCCTGTACCTTTAAGACACAAAATTAGCTAAAAAGTTCCCGTTTTTCGTCTCATAAACCGCTTTTTGTGAAAAATACCTGATTTCCGCTAAACCCCCGCCTGCTCTTTCTCACTTTTCGCCTCTTTACAACTTTCACACTTTTGTTTTCAAGCAACGGTGCAAATACCACAAAGAAAATATTTTGTTTAGCCGCAAGGCCTGCCTCGCGGTTTCCTTCTTTATTCCGCGGTTAGCCCTGTCGCCTGCGGGCAGGCTATTTTTCCCTCATTTTCCCGCAATCCCAAATCGCAAATCGAAAATCCTGTTAATCCTGCACCAAAAAATCTGCAGCCTCCGCATCTTTGGCGGTAAATTTTTTCATTCGGCGTTAAGAGTTCGGAGTTTAATGTTGAATATTCTGTCTCATCCTGCGTCTTGAGTTATTTCAGCTACTGCCTGCTGTCTACTGAATTCAATATTATGTTGCCTACCATCCCATCTTTCCTATTTTCAACCAATTTAACTTTAACTAAGTCATTTTTTTTCAATTTTTTACCCTTAGTGTTAAAATAGGTAAGAAAATATCTTTCGCTATGTCCGCTGCACTGGCCATTAATCTCCTCTGTTAAAATAACCGCTGTTTCCCCGATAAATTGCTGCCGGAATTTATAACCCAATTCCAGGTTCAGCTCCTGCAAAATAGCCGCACGTTCTTTTATAACCTCTTTATTTAGAACGTCTTGCATATTCGCTGCCGCTGTGCCTTTTCTCGCCGAAAAGGGGAAAATGTGCATCCTGGAAAACCCGACTTCTTTAGAAATTTCGACCGTCTGCTGAAAATCCGCTTCTGTCTCGCCCGGAAATCCGACAATCAAATCAGTGGTAATCGCCGGCCTGTCTAACCGCGTTCTTATCAGCTCAACCTTCCTCATAAACTCACCAATCTTGTACTGCCGCACCATCTTTTTTAAAATATTATCCGAGCCTGACTGCAGCGATAAGTGCATGTGAGGCATAATGTTATGACGTTCACAAAAAACATCTAACAGCCTCTCCGTTACATCGCCCGGCTCCAGTGAGCTTAATCTGATTCGCGATAAATTTGGTATCTGCGACAATTTTTCAAGCAGTTTAGGCAGCTTTTTATCATCGTTATCGGCCCATTTTTTTCGCCTAACGGTATTTTTACCATAAGCTCCGAGGAAAATTCCCGTAACGACAATCTCCTTATGTCCAGTTTTTACAAGTTCTTGCGCTTCGCGGACGACTGTTTCAATGGGCTTACTTTGAACAATTGGCCTTGTTTTTGGTACAATACAATAGGTACAGTAACCGTCGCAGCCGTCCTGCACCTTAAGAAATGCGCGGGTCTGACCCTTAAATTCTGTTAATTCTGGTAATTCGGGTAAATAAGGTAAGTCTTTATTCTTGATTTTTGCATCAATTTCGTGTTTAATATCGGTATCGATAAGCTTGGCAGCGTTTGCAAAATTTGACTTAAATCTTTTGTCATTAACGATTTGGCTTAATGTCGCTGCCAGTTCATGTCGATGTTGTATCAAAAAAGTATTTTCTATTGGTGTATATTCGTTAAGTTCCGTTGCTGTAAGGCAGCCAGTTACGATTACAATGGCGTCAGGATTTAGCTTTTTTGCTTTTCTGATGTAATTGCGGCTTTTTGCCGCCGCTGTGCCGGTTACGCAGCAGGTATTTATGATAATAAGGTCGGCACTGTCGTTCGGGGTCGCAACGAGTGTGAGGCCGAGTTGTTCGAGAAATTGTCGAACCTGCTGGCTTTCGTACTGGTTAACTTTGCAGCCGAGAGTATTTATGGAAAAAGTTTTCATAATATGGTATAATTTATTGTTGTTGAAAGAGTTTTACAAGTCTAATCAACAGAATAGAAGTTGAGACGTTAGGATGAGAGGTTTGTTATGGCGTCAAAATCCGGTGCCGTCTGGGCGATTGATATAGGCAATAATTCTCTCAAGGCGTTGCGTTTGAGCGATAGCCACGGTACTGTCGAAGTGGTGGCATTTGATAATATCCAGCATGGGAAAATCCTGACCGGTGGCGGTATAAGCGATACGGAAAAAGATGAGCTGATTGCGTTGAGCCTGCGGCAATTTGTGAGTCGAAACGAGATAGGCAAAGACGATATAATAATTATTTCTGTGCCGAGTCAAAATAGTTTCGCGAGATTTGTGAGCCTTCCGCCTGTAGAGAAAAAGCGCATACCTGAAATTATAAAATTCGAGGCGACCCAACAGATACCTTTCGATATAAATGATGTTCAATGGGATTGGCAGCTAATAGACGAGAGTGGTGGCGCCAAAGCTATGAAGGTCGGTCTTTTCGCGGTGAAAAATGAAGTTGTTGATTCGGCGCTGGAGCATTTCAGCAGGGAAAATCTGCAGGCAAGTTATGTGCAGATGTCCCCAATGGCGCTTTATAATTATATGCAGTATGACAGGCCCGACCTTGTTAAATCAGATAGCGAGGCGGTTGTGGCGCTGAATATAGGCGCGGAAAATACTGACCTTGTTGTCTGCACAAAATCGACGGTTTGGCAAAGGTGTATACCGATGGGCGGCAACTCATTTACGCGTGCTATAGCTGAGACGTTTAAGCTGAGTTTTGAGAAGGCGGAAAAATTGAAAAGAACGGCGGCGATGAGCAAGTACGCCCGGCAGATACTCCAGGCGATGAAACCAGTTTTTACTGATATGGCCGCTGAGATTCAAAGGTCTCTTGGATTTTACGGCAGTTCCAACCCGAATGTCAAATTAACAAAGATTTTGGCTATGGGGGGCGGGACAAAGATGCGGGGACTTTTGAGTTATTTGCAGCAGACGCTTGGTATAACAATCGAAGTGCCGGATTCATTTAAAAATCTTGCGATAAGTTCGGAAGTTTCAGCGGCTAAATTCCATGAGAACGTCTGTGATTTTGATGTTGTCTATGGTCTTGCGATTCAGCCTCTGGGGCTGGGTAAAATAGAGTGTAACCTGCTTCCCCGCAGCGTAATGCGGTCGATGGCGTGGGCGGGCAAGGCGGTATATTTTTCCGCCGCCGCTTTTATGCTGCTTATAGTAGCCATACTTGGTTTTGTACGCACGAATCTCGATAAGGCAAGTTACAGCAGGAATGAAGACGTTCGTAAAAAAATAACAGGCATAATAAACACCGCGGAGCAGACCATCAGCAAAGTAGAAGCGGAGAAAAGTAAAATACCCGAATACGAAGCGAAAATGCAAAAAGCGATTGAGATTTTTAAGTATCGCGGGGTGATTCCGCAATTGAACGAGACTCTTCTTATGCTGCTGCCAAATGAAAAAAATAATCCCGCACAGGCGAATTTGTATAAAGCTTTTAGAGAAAACGATGTTGAATCGATACTGAAAATTCCCCGCAAGGAGCGAAAGCAGATATTCATAACGAGTATGTCGGTGTACTTTTCGGAAGACGTTAATTCAGCGACTTTTGTGGATACGTATCTTGAGTCAGGCAGAACGAGGGGCAGACCTGAATCTACGGATGTTATGGATGATATGATGATGCCTGGTATGTCAGTACCGGGAGGGGCGCCGATATATGCTCAGTCAACTTATGGGGCGCCGGCGCTGCCACTGCGACAGGTGTCCTGGGAACTGCTGGATTTGTGATAAGCATTGCTGGTTATAGTCCATATAAGGATATAGACGAACTGCTGGACCCTGTCGGTGTTGAAAAAGACAAGAGCAAGTGGGGTGTCATTACCCGACTGCTTCACCTTGACGACAGCAACAATCCATCAATAGATAGCAACTGCCCGTTTAGGCTGTATGAGAGGAAAAAAGTCGGTACTCAATTCAAAAAAGACAAAGGCGATGTATCTGTCGAAACCAGTGACAAGCAGCCGGCCGGAATAGGCGTTTTGGAAATTAAAACAGAGAATGTAAAGAACTCGTCTCCCGGTGTTTCCGGTAGTATGACGACAGAGGAGCAATATTTGGCTGACCCTCTGACAAAGGAAACAATCAGCAAGGTTAAAAAGACTGATGAGACGGGGCGTCCCATATTAGACAGGTTTCAGAAGCAAGAGTATCAGATTAATGACCATTGGTTTATTTTGAATTTTAAGCTGGTGTGGAAAGATGCGCCAAAGGTAGCTGAACAGGCTGGCGCAGGTGGTGTGGCAGCATCACCGGCCCCAACCCCGGCGCCGGTTGCACCGACACCGAGCAGAAGCAGCGGTTCAAGCGGCAGCAAACGTCGCGATATAGGCGATATGGATTAATAGTAATATGTGAAAACGTAACAGTTCAGCCGAAGAAAGAAACGGTGTTAAGAGTTTTAGTAAAACAGATTTGTGAGTTGGATAATGAATAAACCCAATTTAGGCGGTATTTTTAAAAAGCTCGGAGTGCTGAAAGATTTTATGTCACTGGTGGTGCCGGTGGTAATAAGTATAGTTGCGGTTGTACTTATTATAATCAGCCAGTTGATGGGCGGCAAACTCACGGCAGAGATGGAGAAAGAGAGTATTTCGAGAGCTAACAATGTAAAAACTCTGCTTGAAAGCGTACCTCCTTTGGCACAGGCTGATGTTGAACGGAAGTACCAGGAAGAATACGCAAATGACGCCAATCACATAATGCTTTTATTGCGGCAGACAACCGAGAGGGAATTGCTGCACTATGGTGTATTTCCGGAGCCTAACGAAAAATCTGAAATGATATTTAAGCAATTTGGACAGAGCTTTAATGGAAAGATAAATGAGATAATAAACCGTTTGAAAGGCAGCGATTGTCCTACAAAAGACGAGATTGATAAGGCGATGCAGTCAACCACGGTTGGCGGCGTTGGTTCACCATATAGGGGCGGTATTTCATCTTACAGTTCATTTAGTTCCGGTACCAGCACCGGAGCGGATATCGCAATAAAGAATGCTCTTTGCACAAACAGGGCAAATTCAGCGTCCGTTTATATTAATCCGCGGAACATAGAAGGATATGATTTATGGACAGATTATAAGGTAGAGGTGGGTTGGAAAGAGTCATTGGAAGACTGCTGGTATTGGCAGTTAGGATACTGGGCGATGGAAGACGTGCTAAATACAGTTGAGGTTATGAACCAGGGGTCTAAAAGCGTTTTAACATCTCCGGTCAAGCGTGTTATCAATATAAGTTTTACAGAGCTGCCGCAAGGCGGATATAGTACATCTACGGTAACTTCTGCGGCTTCCAGCGTGAAAAAGGTTAAGCCGCGTTATGTTACTACTCTTTATAACGGGCTTACAGAGCCGTGCACCGGCAGATTGTGTAACGCGGATATTGATGTGATTCATTTCAATGTTGTTGTTGTGGTAAATTCAAAAGATGTAATGCGGTTTATAGCGGCGCTGTGCAGCGGGAAGGAACATAAGTTCAAAGGTTTTTTTGGCGAGAAGCCCCAGGAGCAGACGTTCCATCATAACCAGATAACGATTCTGGAAAACAGTGTATCGCCAGTTGACCGCAATGATGCAGATAATGAACTTTATCGTTACGGAGATGACTCCGTGGTGCATCTGGAGTTGATTTGTGAGTATGTTTTCGATAAAACCGCCTATGATGCGATTAAACCCCAATCTGTTAAGGACTGGCTTGCCAATCCTCCGACAACACTGGGGTATTAAAAGCATTGAAAAGGTTTTACAATAAAAAAGTGTTAGAGAAAAATGCGGGATAAAAAACAGGATATTCGTTATGATTAAAAAGAGCGGCAATTTTTTTGAGGAACATATTGAGAAGATGATACTGGTTGCGGTCGGTATTGTGTGCCTATGGCTTTTATTCAGTCGTGTTCTCATTGGTCGCAATTATGTAGCTTATGAAAATACGAATTATAGTCCCGGACAGGTAGATGAACAGATAATTAAAAAAGCGGAGACTTTGAAAGAAAGGTTGAGTGGGCAGGCTGTACCAAAGCCGCCATATATTGTCCAGGCCGATAATTTTAACAAATTGATGGATTTGCCGATAGGCAGGATTGATAACATTCCCGTGCCGGTGCCGAGCCCCATAACAGACAATCCAATTGCCAAGCGAAAGTACCCGATTCCTGAAGTAGGCAAGGTAAGCGGGGTAGAAGTGGAACATATAAGGGCGGTTGCCTATATGCCGAAATCAGCGGTCAATTTGGACAATGCTTATGACAAAGCGGAAAAGGAGCCTAACGATTTAGATTTAATAACGGTGGAAGGAAAATTTGATACAGTAAAGCTGTATAAAGACTTTTACGCCTGTTTTGCCGGGGAGGATGTAAATGAAGACTGGCGAGACCCGTGTCTTGCCCGCCCGGTGTTTGCCGCGGTTGACCTTGAAAGACAGGAGCTTGGTAGTGACGGCAACTGGAAGGAGTGGCAAAAAGTTCCCCCGGCTAAAATAGACGCAATAATGAACTCGGCCGGCTTTGAAGTTGTAGAGGATGCTTCCCAACTGCCGGCAGGGGGTATAAGTGTGAAGCTTTTTAAATTTGATAATCCGCAGGTACGCGCAAATGTGCTTCAGCCAGAAGCGTATGGAATCGCTTCGGCGTCGGATGAATGGTTTCCTCCTTCGATTCATAAGAAATTTATAAAGGAGGAAGCAAGCAAAAGGAGAAGGGAAAGACTGGCAAGATTAGAGGAGGAAAGAGCAAGAAGGCAGGAGCAACTTGACAGTGCCCGAGCCGCTCGTACGAGCAGGAGACTTGAAACAACGCCACGGCCTTCAACAACCGCGGCTCCTATGATGGATGATATGATGATGCTAGGCGGGGGTGGGGCACCACCAAGCAGTCCACCGGCCACCCGCGGCAGTTCAACTCCGGCGACAGGAGCCGCAAGGACGACAAGGGCGCCTACAAACGAGGCTCTTGCGGCAAGGAGAACAGCGCGTGAGGAGAGAGAAAATGAAAGACAAACAGCCGCTGCGGCTAACGCAGCTATGCCACCGGATTATTATGGTGATTTAGAAAAAATTTCGGTTACGGAAGCGACAGATTTGGCCAAAATGACTGAGCCTCTGATATTCTGGGCTCATGATGATACGGTAAAGCCCGGCAACAGCTACCGGTATAGAATTCGTTTAGGTGTTTTTAATCCTGTAGCGGGCACTGAGCACGTGGCTGGGAAGGATAAAGCTTTGAAAGACAAGGTTATTTTGTGGACTGATTATTCTGATATGACGCCAGTCGTGAACATACCCAAAATATTATACTTTTTCCCAATAAAGGTTTACGATGCAACCGGAACAGTAGAAATGCAGGTATCGAGATATACTCTCGGTTATTGGTATAACAAACAATTTTCGGTCAACCCCGGAGATGCGATTGGCGGAATAAAAGTTTACACACCGAGCGATGCGGAAAAGAAAATTGAAAATCTTACATTGCCGGTCGAAATTGATTATTCGACGGGCAAGGTTTTTGTAAACGCGGAACCTGTAAAAGACTGGTACGGGAAATCTCCGGTTGAAAGGAGTTATTTCGATATACTTTATACAGTGGATGGATTTAATATTGAGCATTTAGCCTCGCGGTCTGAATGCTGGCCGAAAGATATGCTGGCTAAAAAGAGTGAAATAGATAAGTTAGCGAAAGAACCGAAGGAAGTGTTGCAGCCCTGGGGCGGCAGGCGAGGCCGTCAATTTACTCCCGGGACGATGGGGCCGGGCGGCAATCCGGATGATATGATGATGGAAGATTTGATGATGATGCCGGGTATGCCGCCGCCGCCGCGACGGCGTTAATCAGTATTGAACAGGGAATTTACCGAACAAATGTTGATTTGCGATTCGATTAAACTTAACGTCTGCTGCGCAGAGATTATGATTATATCAAGCTCGCTTGCCGGCATCAAATCGATATAATTATCACTAAGTTTTGCGAGGGATGGAGGCTTTATTTGTACATCCTTAGTGATAACATTTGATTTTAGCGTCAACTTCCAGCGGTTATCGCTTAGTTTTGAGAATTGTTTTGTAATTTCAGCTTTAGGCCAATCGATATACTTGTCGGGTAAATAGAAGAACAGATTTTCTGAGATTCTTATGTCGTCCTTTTCAAGTAAAATATGCAGACATAATTTTTCCGGATTGTTTGGGGAAGCAATGGCTTTGGGCAGCTTGAACAGAGTTGACGAACTAAACGGAGCAATCGAAACAGGCACAGTAATTCGGTCGTGGTGATGGCCGTGCAAATCCATCAGTCGGCAATTTAATTGTGCGGTTAAAGATTGCGGACTGTCGTTTATTACAACAATACCTGATGGTTGAAACTCCTGGCTGGTTTTATGGGAATCGGGCAGTGCCGCAATAAGATGGCCGGCGAAAAAACGCCTCGCATAATAATAAATCGCTTTTGGATTTTTATTGTGGTCTACTGCCGACCAGCTTATGGCGGGAAAAGAGTCGTTGAACTGCCAGAATAATATGCCCTTGTTTTTTTTGCCGTGAGCCCGCAGATGTTCAACATAAATTTTGGCAGCGCGTGCCTGCGTAAGCTGCGATAAATAAACAAGCTGTTCAACGTTTTTTGCTGTGCCGAATAAGTCGCTTAAATATCGATATAATCTGCTGTTTCCGCCGTCGGTTTGGTAATTGTGTTTTTCAATAGCGCAACTGCCAACGCGAAATTTATCGACAGAGCATAAGCTCTGAATTGTTTTGATGTCTGGCATTGACTGGATGCCGAACTCAGTAACAAAATACGGGACAGCTTCGGAAGGGCAACGGTAATTACTTACAGGCTGATTGTGCCACCAGATGTCCCATTGGTGAGTGGTAAGAAAACCGTCGGTTTTGAAGCCGCCTTTCCCTGTGAAAGGTGTGGTCGGTATATAGGCAGTATCGGGGTCCATATCGGTTACAAGCTGCGGCAATAGATTATGATAGATTGTTCTGCCATAGAATTTTTTGCTTTTTCCAAGAGAGCCGTTACTGTGTTTCCAGTCTATTTCATTATTTCCGCACCATATCGCTAAACAGGGGTGATTTCGCAGTTGTGTGATGATTTCGGCGGCTTCTTTTTTCACCTCTTCGATAAAACATTTTTCTTCCGGATAATACGCGCAGGCGAACATAAAATCCTGCCAGACCATTATTCCCAGCCGGTCGCACAATTTGTAAAATTCATCCGCCTCATAATACCCGCCGCCCCATACTCGCAGCATATTGATATTAGCTTCGGCGGCAAGAGTGAGCAGCTCGTGGTAATCATCCGCGGTTACGGAACCCGCAAATACGGAGGCGGGTACCCAATTTGCGCCTTTAACAGCGATGACCTGGCCGTTGACTTCAAACTGGAATTTCTTATCATTTTCATCAGAAGAGTATTCAAGTCTTACGTTTCTTATTCCAAAACTTTTCTGGACATTATCCGCGATTTCGTCACCGGCGAGTAACTGCGCGTCGAGTGTGTATAGAGATTGTTTGCCATAACCCCTGGGCCACCAGAGTGATGGATTTTCAATGCGAATGACTGTGGAATGAGTTTTTTCGCCGTGGCGGAAAGTCATATTGTGTATCAGTATTCTGTCGCCGCATGACAACGTAAGTTTGCAAATGAAGTTTTCTTTTACGAGTGTATCGAGTGCCGCGGTTACCTTGATGTCGGCGTAATGGTGATTGCAGTCAACTGTTCGGATGTTGATGTTTTTTATCGCGGCTTTTTTAATTCCTTCGAGATGGACAGGTCTCCAGATTCCGCAGCCGGGCAGTGCCGGGCAAAAGTCCCAGCCGAACTGATATTGAGCTTTTCTTATGTAAGTGCGGTACAAATCTACCGGATTTTTTGGACCTGAGTGGGAATATTTGGCCATCAGTTTTTGGGCATACGGGACAGCGGGGTCGAATTTGACCATGAGACAATTGCCGCTGGATTTCAGCAGCGAGGTAATATCAAACCTGAAAGGAATAAACATATTGGTGGTTTTTCCGATGCGTTTGTCATTTAGCCAGATTGCGGCAACGGTGTCGAGGCCGTCAAAGACAAGGTCGATGCGGTCGCATTTGAGTATATCGGCGGAGACATCGAAAATTTTTCTGTATATCCACGGCGTTTCGCTGACATAAGAGAAATCTTCAGGATTGGCGATGAGGTCGCTTTTTTTTATAAGGCCTGCGTCGGCGAGGTTTGTGAAAATTGAGGCAGGGACATCTGCTGGCAGCCAGTCGGAAGACTGCAGGTCGGACATTTGCCTTGCCGACAGCGGATATTGCTTAAATTCCCATTTTCCTGTCAGGTCTAAAGATACCGCAGGCATTTAATTGCTCCATTTTTAATTCAAAACAGGCCCATATTATATTTTGCGCCGCCGCAGTTACAACAAAATTTATTATTCACGAAGGTTGTGATAAATTGATTATCTGCATCGGATGAGAAGATTGTTGTCAAAAGTTACGTGCGGAATAAAGGTTTTGATATCGTTTATAAATCTCAGGCCGTCCTGCCAGTAGCCGGCGGTCGGCTTGAGTTCGGCGTGAAAGGCGGTAAAATAACGGTTTATATTTTCGACCATTAGTTCGCGCAGATATTTGCTGACCATCGAGGCAAGCGAGACGGGCAGGAATCTGTCGTCAGCGGCGACGGTAAAATGCAGCCTCATAGTTTTGCCGCCGGCGGTGAGTTCGTAACTGCTTGTGCCGGGGGTTTCGAGAAGAATCTTCAGTTCCATATCCGGGAACATTCGCTGGAGATTGCTGCGATAATGCTCGCGGCCGCCCTGGCGGTCGATTATTATCTGGAGAGTTTCGCCTGCGAATTTATCATAGGCCCGTTTTATTAGCGTTGAAACGACGGAGAAAAGCACGTTAGCCTTATTTTTTACGTTGCTGACCATATTATTGTACTGGGCGACATCGAGGCTGAAACTCGCCAGGTTGAGCAGTTTAATATTGTTTTCGGTTAAATCATTCTTAAATGCCGAGGCGGCGATTTCGATATCGGCTTTATTGGCGGCTAAATAGTGGTTCGCTACGTTCTGATACCATGGATATTCGCTAAGATGCCCGCAGTTTTGCGGGCACAGAGCCGTCATAAGTTCCGGCAGGGCGGCAGGTTCATAGCCGAGGCATTTCAGAGAGGCGAGAACTGTCCGCTCAAGGTGCTTTATACCGATGGTTTTGCTGTAAGCCTTTTTACTGTCGGCGATGAGCAGGCGTCCGGCGAGATGCTTTCTCTGGGCTGATACGCTTTTTCGTAACTGCTCCCAGAGATTGGCTTTAAGAAGATTGTCAGGAACTGAAAAAGTGCTGGAGGAAACAACAAGCGGCCCCAAAATCGGGCCAAAACCAGCTTCATCTATACCCACCAGAACAGCCATTGCCGCAATCCTTTGCAAAAATCAGTCTCAAACTCAATTACAATGCATCCAAACTTTCTGAAGATTACAGACTTGCTGCGTAAATGGCAATGGAAAAATGCCGTTTGCACAATAAAGAAACAGAATCGGTGTCCTATAAAATGAGCTTTTTGCGTAGTCATTTATAGTACATTTGCCTATATGAAAAGTGGGCGGCTAAGCTTATGATAAAAACAGTTATTGCCCCGATTTACAATTTGGACGGCGTTGTTAAGATGAACATTAAAAGGAAGCAAAAGAAAGGAAATGGAAGACGGCTATTTTTGGAAAAATATTATGCACAGCGTCTTAAATAATGTTCATCACACTCCTCCTCCAAAACGGGCTTGTCAGTTCTGCGATGCGGTGCTGGCAAACCCGGCAGGGAGGAGTAAAGAAGGAGCTGAAAATGTTAGTTCTAAGCAGATACAGAGATGAGTCAATTATGGTTGGGCAAGATGTTGAAATAACAATAGTTGACGTGCGGGGCAAAAAGGTTCGGCTGGGTATAAACGCTCCAAAGAACATACCGGTTCATCGCAAGGAGATTTATGAGGCGATACACCGCGGTGACGGAGCTGAAAAAGAAATTTACAGTCCGAATGTTGCTGTCAAACACGCATGAGGCTGAATAATGAGAAAAAGGAGCATAAATATGGCAATGTCTAAAATTACGAAATGCGAGATGGCCAGCTGCGATTATAATATCGATAATACCTGTCACGCGACGGCGATAACTATCGGTGATGGTGAACGACCGGCCTGCAGCACTTTCTGCAGGTTTATGACCAAGAACAAAAGAGAAGACCTCGGGGCCGCGGGAGTGGGGGCTTGCAGGGTTTCATCCTGCATATATAACAGTTATATGCGTTGTCAGGCCGCGGATATCTCAATAGGCTGTACGCAAAATCGGCCTCAGTGCGCTATGTACAGGCGCAACCACATGCATTCGCTTAATGTTTATCAGGTTTGCGAAAGTTTATCCGGCGGCGAATACGATGAACGCCTGCCGGAAAATTTCCTCGGATAAGCGCAAGACGCAGGAAAAGCGTACAGCGTGGAGCGTATAGCGTCGTATAAGACAAAAAGCACTAATCCAGACCCGCTGCGCCCGCCGCAGCAGGCAGGATTTAATGTTTGATGCTTGAAATTCGATTTTTCCTAAGTCTTAATGACGTTTGATATATCATATTCGATTTTTACTAAGGGAAAATGATTTTTACTCAGTCTAAACGACGTTCGATATTTCAAAAACCGTTTTTACTAAGCAGGAACGATTTTTACTAAGTTAAAATGATTTTTGCTTAGTTTAAACGACATTCGATACTTCAAAAGCCATTTTTACTAAACATGAATGATTTTTACCAGGTCTAAACGATTTTTACTAAATAAAAATGAAATATGAAGCTTCATATATTAAAAATGAAGCTTAATATATGACAGATGATGCTTCATATACGAAATATCAAACTTCATATACGGCTTATGAAGCTTCATATACGACAGATGAAACTTCATATATGAAAAATGAAGCTTAATATGCGACATATCAAGCTTAATATATTAAATATGAAGCTTAATATTTGATTTCTAAAGCTTCATATTCGACAGATGAAACTTCATATTTGAAATATGAAGCTTCATATATGACTTATTAAATTCGATATATCGGACTTTTCGCTTAAAAAGCGGCGTTTTCAGTGTTAAAAAGGCGGTTGCCTTTTTCGTCGTGCGTCGTTCGTGAAGCGTGAAGCGTCAAATGGCGCAATACGCAATACTCATGACGCAATACGCAATACGCACAACGCAATACACACAACGCACGACGAACTAAAGGCCGATAAATTTTGACTAATGACCAGCGACTAACTACTAACGACTTTCTTTAATCACTGATTTCGCTGATGACGCTGATTTTTTTGGTTTTATTCTGATTTCTGGGTTCTGTATTCTGAGTTCTGTTTTTTAGCCACTGTTTTTGCCTGTCTTTGGCGTTCTTGACAAACCCTGCTTATTTAAGCGAGCTTAAACGCAGGATTCGCCTTCGTCCGCCGTGCGGTATAAAGACAAGCCGCACTTTTTAAAGTCATGCAAAAAACACAGATTCAATCCAAAATCGGAAATCGGAAATGACTATACGCTGCCCGCTATACGCTGATTTTACTAAATGACTAACGACCAGCTGCTATTTTGCCCATTTTAACATTTTTTCGTAAAAATGAGAAATTTTTGAAAAATTGATATTTTTCTGACACATTTTCTCAGGGAATAACGCCCTATTATGATAGAGGTGTTAAACCGCTCGAAAAAATGCCTTTTTGAACGGAGGAAACAGTCTTAAGTTAAACACCTTTATTATTGGCAATTTTGGATTATTAAGTGCTGTTTTGGCAGGGTATTTTGATTCGATTATGTCAGGAAGGCAGAATAATAATAGTCACAAAAAATATTAAAAGTCCGAAAACCTTATATTTAAAGGAGTTAGTAATAATCTCGTTTTGCCATATAAGCTGGCACGGGATTTGCACTTTTATTTTTCAATAAATTGCCATTATAAAAATTTGGCCTTATGGCGGAATCGGCATACGCGGATGGTTGCCAACCATCTACCTGAAAAGGCGTGTGGGTTCGACTCCCACTAAGGAAAACAACCTCGGCCAAAAGCTGAGTTTTTAATAAAAATTGAATAAGGATAGTTACGGAGCATGAGGCTCAGCAATCCTCGAAATGCGTTTCCTTTTGGGGACTTCTCGCCTTTAATCTCGCAGTTTTCCGGAAAATAAGAAGTTAGTGTTATTTTTAGAAAGGATTATAATTATGAGTAAAGGCAGAGACCGGATAGTATTCCGGAATGAAGATGGTCAATGGGCTAACAAAAGAAATGATGCAGACAAGGCATCCAGTTTACACGACACTCAAGGGGCTGCTGAAAAGGCAGCAAAAGAAATGCTCGGTAATCAGGGCGGCGGAGAACTTATAATAAAAGGGCTTGATGGAAAATTCCGAAGCAAGGATACAATCCCACCCGGAAACGACCCTTGCCCGCCAAAAGATAGGGAACATTAAAGAAAAATTAGGATAATATGCCAAGTTTATTAACACGAATTCTGCTTTTTTTGAGTTCATATTTCCCATTATCTGTGATTTTCTTTATTCATTTTATGCCTGAGCATAAATTAGTAGCGTTTTCCGCTCTGGGTGTAGGGATTATTGGCTTAATTGGGATAATGATTTATCTTCATTTTGCGAAAGGAATGGCAACGGTGCCGCTGGAGATTAAATCAGTAAGTAAAGCGGACAGTGAAACAATGAGTTATATTGTAAGTTATATTATTCCTTTTATTGCCATACCTTGGGATGACCCAAAGCAGGCAATTGGGCTTGCAATTTTCTTTTTTGTATTGGGTATTCTTTATATTAACTCTAATATGATTCATATAAACCCCATGCTTTATATGTGCAGATTTCATTTATACCAGATTGAAAATGAAGCAGGGGATACTTTTTCGCTTTTGAGCAAAAAAAGAATACGGCGAGGACAGAAACTACAGGTTATCAAGGCTGATGACGATATTTTGCTAAAATTAGGAGATTAAATAAAATGACTAAAAATATTTCAGACAATTTAAACATGATATTAGATTTAGATATATCATCTTGTCAGGCTAATGTTTGTTTAGCAGCGTTCGACGCTTCCCAACATACAATTCAATTTCAGCGATTACAAATAATGGCAGGACTGGCAAAAGATTTTTCTGAAATTGTGCAAATAGAACTGCTTAAACTCAATAAGGCCAAAAACAAGGGCGATTTAAAGTTACAACCTTATGATTCAGGTGTTAAAATGGAATCGCATGAGATAGAGTATCTCGACCTTAATGTATATAATTCCATCAAGGGCCAGATTGTCTCTTTATCATCGTTAAGCTCTGTTCCCGATTTTAAGCAAGAAGAGGATTTTATATCGGGGCTAAGGTTTTATGTTGTCATTATAACTCCCGCACAAGGTGAACCGATATTTTTATTTAGAAACTTTACACCGAAAAAAGAACTGACAAATAAAAAGTCTCTTGCAGTATGGATGGGCAGTGATAAATTTGACCGTTTCAAAAAGAAAATATACTTATTTGATATGGAGTTTGATTGTTTTAGCTATGGTCAAACAATGTATATCCTTAAGAAAAGTAGTTTTCATAAGATTTTCCGGTTTTTTGAAGAAATTCTTAAAACAGCGGAGCAAACCTTAACTAAAATATCCGGTTTAAATTTAGTTGATAATTTTGATGTATTTTCCCAAAGTTGTCGTGGACATATTTTTAAAATGACTAAGCTTCACAATATAGCAAAAAAACCGTATCTGCAAAATTTGACGATGGATAGTTTGCAACAAACCGTGAAAGACTATGGTTTAAACGTTAAATTTAACAATAACAAGCTACTTTTTGATTCTTCTGATGGATGGGAACTCTTACGGCTGTTTGATGATGATTACCTGAAATCGGATATGACCAAAAACAAATATGAAGTTAACTCAAAACGCACGCGATAGCAAAACTACAATTCCCCTTTGAAGGCCTTGTCGAGGATGGAGAAAATCTTGCAATTTTATGGCCTGCTAAGGAAAAAAATATATATATATAATATTCTATAAGAAACTGTGTTGAGGGTTTTGCATTTTGTATGTAGATTGAGATGATGATGTAAATAAATTTAGATTTTTTCAGTATTTTCTATTCGTTTGGCGGCAAGTTCAAAATATGAAGGGTCAATTTCCATACCGATAAAGTTTCTGTTCAATTGTTTTGCCACAACGCCCGTTGTACCGGAACCCATAAAAGGGTCAAGAACGGTATCGCCTTCTTTGCTGCCAATCAAAATTATTCTTTGTAAAAGGGTTTCAGGTTTTTCTGTCGGGTGAACAGTCAGGTGTCTGGATGCATTTAATATCCACAGGTTTCGCATTTGTTTACCGCCGTTGATTTGTCTGGCCAGCTCATAATTAAAGAAATATTTTTTGGATTTGCTTGCTAACCAAATTAATTCAGTAGAAGGAGCACAACGGTTACCTTGTAATAATGGAGCAGCGTTGGGCTTATACCATATAATGTCGTTAATCAGCCAAAGCCCAAATTTTTTCAGTATAAGGTTTGTTATTGACTTTCTTTAAGTTTTTTTTGTGGTTTTTGAAGATAGTTGCTTTTGGTAATCACCTTCTGACGGGTTTCCTGTTCGAGTTTTTTTCTTGCCAAACCAGCAACATTTCCGCCTCGCCTGGCAACACTTTTATTTTCATGAAAACCCTGCGGATGTTCAACTTTTGTAATCTGTGTTGTTGAAGCCTCGCCGAGCATGGAGAAAATAAGTTCCAAATCAGTCATGTGGTCTCGCAGGTTTTCCCGCTTCAATCCTTTAAGTTTTTTGTATTGGCTGGGAGTAAGACCAAAGGCTGCCTTTGATATTTCGGCTGTCAAAATTTCGTATTCCTTATCTTCTTTAACGCCGTGGTTTTTCCATTCGTCGGTAAGTTCTTCGCGGATAGCGATGCCTCGCATGCGTTTTTCAATCCAGTCATCGCTGTATCCTTTGGCTTTGTATAAAGCCCGTGTCCGTTTGGTCGCGAGTTCAGGGTCTTCGATTTCCTGTCACCCGTTCATAGCCGACTTTGGCCAGCCAAAGCTTAAAGGGCTCTGCCTTGGGTGATGGAATCGACTGAATTATACGAAAAATGCCTTCGGTATTGGCACAGTTTGTTTCTCTCATTTTGCCATCTGGCGCTGTCAGTTCAAGTGGGGTACAAATTGTACCCCAGTAGGAATTCAATTCAGGGTCGCGTTGTCTCATTTTCTTGATATACTGCTTTGTATCAGCGCTGTCCGTTAGAGCTTCCACAACATCCGTTATTGAAAACCACCATTCGTTATTATGAATAGTTTTCCTGATTTCTTTCTTTCTGAAAATAGCGATTTTTGTTGCTGGTATTAATTCATTACCCATATTGTTACCCCATATTAAAAGTTAATGATTAATTCCTCTGCACTTTTCACATTGATAGTATTTTTTTCTGGCGGCAGAACAATAATATCGAAAAGTTTTGCTTCCACAATATAAACACCCACCATCAGGATGGAACGTATAGCAGCGAGAGCGGCTAATTAAAGGTAATCTTAGATTATTTAATTTTTCAGCGCCTTTTTTATGCTCTTCATCTACCTTCATATTTTTTGCCCCTCTCTGTCAGAGAATAATATCCTTTTCTTTCAGATGAGCGAATAAACAAAGACATCTTATCAGGATGTTTACTGTTCATTTCATGTTTGTTTAGCTCACCACGAATAGAATTTCTAAATGTATCCATTTTATAGGAAAGTTTTTTCTCAGCGACTATTTTTTCTACTTTTTCATAAATCGTTTGAAGTGGAACAAAATCTATCCCGTCTTGTTGTTCATTTTTTATAACTTGTATTATCAAACTTTTAATTGATGGAACCGTCCCGGGTAAAATTTGCTCTCTCTGTTGGATTTGTTCTATAACTTTCTTAATGCCTTTGTCTTTACCGGCTTTTTCTTCATTTTGCAGAAATGCTCTATAAACTTCTGAATAACCAGCTAAATATTCCTCATCGGGGGCAAAAACAGAATCCGTGAATTTTACAGAATTATAGATTGCTTCTAACTGAGAAAAATAAATGGGCTTGTTTTCTTTAAAAATAACATTCGCCTCAAAATTTGTCAGCAATCCTCCCCTTGTCAAGTTAGTACTTCCCACAATACCGGTAGTTTCGTTTTTACTCTGAAAAAGATAAATCTTCGGGTGAAAAATAATATCAGTTTTATTCTCGTACTTATCTCCATAGCAATAGAATTTCAAATTAGATACACGCCTTTGAAGTTGAATCAAATAATGCATTGATTGAGGGTCTGTTGTTTTGAAATCTAAGCCCACAATAATTTCAACACTGCCGTTACTTTGTAAGCATTTTCCCAAGGATTGTTCAATTACTTTCAATCCGGAATATTTTAAAAAAGCGACAGCCATTTTTGCGATTTGGGCATTCTGCAACTCTTGGTTAATGACATTGCCTATTGGATAATTTAGATTTGATAGTATTTGAATTGCCATCGTTAATCGCCAGCCAAAAACCTGTTTCCTAAATCGGTAATTTGAATCCGGCCTGAACCGGCTCGGGCAATCGCAAAACCCAATTTGTTCAGCGGATTTACCGACTGTCTTCCTCTCATAGGCGGATCTTGGTAATTCTTTAGATTGAAAATTTCCTGTGCCTGTTCAGAAGTGATATTATCAGGATCTGGATTATCGAAGAGATTTTCATAGAATTGCGGAAGTTTGTTCGGTCTATAAACTTTTGCCTGTATTAAAAGAACTTGGTATTTAACTTGATTTTCAGGCGTAAATTCCTGTCCTTCCAGCTTTTTTAAGACTTGCAAAAAATCTCGTAATCGCTCAGGATTTCTAACAGTGGTTGATATAGACCACGGCTTTCTCACAAAAAAGCATCCTTTCTTTTAATTTAGGCATCCTTGTAAACAAATTTAACTGAATGATAACCCCTCCTCCCTCCCAAATCAACCCTTTTTATTATTTTCCCCATTTTCCCTTAAATAATCAATGTAATCAGCGAAATCAGCGGTGAAATTGTCTTTCGTTTTTAATGAAGCTGTGGACGATAAAAAATGCCCTGCTCAAAACCTGTTTTGAGAAAAGGGCTTTACTTAGTACACTAAAGCAGGCAAAATCTCAGCATCAATCCTGTAATCCTGTCGATAATCGGTGTTTATCTGTGTTAATCTGTGGCGGATATTCGTCTTGTGTCGTGAGTCTTGCGTCTGAATTCATCTGTGTCCCTCTGTATCAAAATATAGCGTAGAGCGTATAACAATTTTAGATTTTTGATTTTGGATTCTTTAAAATCAGTGTCATCAGCGTAATCAGCGTTTAAAAATAGTCGTGCGTCTTGAGTCCTGCGTCTGACTTCCGTATATTGTAATCCAGTCAAAAAATCTTTGCCTCTTTGCGGGAAAATAGAAAATCAGCGGTTTCTTTTGTAATGGGTCAGTTATGGGTGGGCAGGTGCAGGTTATGATGAGTCGGCACGGAAGAGAACTTTGGAAAGGTCTATATCAGGCTGTTCGGCAAGTTTGTCGAGGGCAGACTTGAAGGCATCAACAACATCCGGACATCTTTTTCGCATAGTATGTAATACCGTCATAAGAATCTCACGCGTTTTTGCCCCATCTTCAGATTGAGAGCCGAAACTTATCTTTCTGGCAATAACAAGCGGACGCAGTTCTCGTTCAGCCAAATTGTTATCTGCCGGTACCTTACGGTCATCGGCCCAGTGGTAAAGCCTATCGGCCTTTTCACGAAAAATATCCTGCATATTCTGGATGGCCGGATGGTTGGCATGGTGATTAACAATATCGATGATGGCTCTCTTAATTTTAGCTGCCTGCCGCTTAAACTGTCGGTCTGTTATATCTAATGTGCGAAGGCTGATTGCATTAGCCAACTGGGAGACCAACGCTTCAACGAAAGACCTGATTTCCACGTTTTCGGGAAAATCTTTTTCCAAATCCTTAACATTACGCAATAGATGTGCATAACAATATTGAATCTTACAAGGCATCCTATTGTAGCCGTTATAGCGATCCACAACCAGAACACCCGGCAAGGGCTTTTCGCCAAAAACCTCTTTGGCTACACGGGCAGAACGGCTGGAGCGGAATCGAAAGATACTAATATCAGGCGTGCAAAACAGCCACGAGAAACCGTTCTGGCCGTCTGTCCGCCAACCAGTCTCATCAGCGTGCTTAACAGCGGCCTTGCGATAGTCTTCTATGAGTGATTTGGGAACATCTTTCAATATCCCTGCCAACTGGTGCAAAGCGTCAACTATACTGCTGTAGCCGATGCCTGTTTGTTTTTCTATCTGACCCAGTGTATTGCCATAGATATAGTGCTGTACTGCCACATAGACAAGCAGATTATTCGAATATAAACACTTTGGCAGAACACCAGGAGGTTTGGCGGCAACTACCTTTTGGCATCGCGGACAATACTTGCGTTCCAAATTATACAGAAGCTTTTTTATCTTAACAGGCTGGCAATCAATTACCGCTCGTTGTCTTGTGCCTTTGTTCTCCAAAACGCTTCCGCAATCAGGGCATATATCGGCTGCCTCAACCCTTTGCACATAGTCCGCATCTTTTTCACAGACACCGGTTCTGCCGTGACCTTTATGACCTGTTTTGCCTCCGCCGCAATTATTTGTGTGTTCTATCTGACAATTCGGCTTAATGGGAATTTTAGCGGATGGCGTGGATGAGCCGAAAAAACCTTCTTGGGCTGTCCTTTCCTTGTGTCGTAATTTTGCCTTGAGTGAAACTATCTGTTCCTGAAGCTCATCGATTTTACGTTGTTTTTCAAGGCATTGCTGACAGTAAATCATCTGCGTTTATTCCCGATTTGTTTGTCTTATCTCATCAAACTGTGGATTTTATCGGAAATCCTACGCCATAAACTTGAGCACCTTAATACTTACAGCAAAATCAATATCTCCCACCCATAACTGACCCATTACTTTCTTTTGTTTATTTTTCTTGACATAAAGCGGGGAGTATGGTTTAATAATGTATTATGAAGCAGATTAATCGTAAGAGCAGTGGTAATTGCTGGTGGCGGCCTGAGGAAATAATTCCGGCAGGCAAGCGGTGATTTGCTAAGAAAAATTTGGTGGATTTATTATAACGCGGCCTGTTGGAAAAACAGGTCGCGTTTTTTTGTTTGTATTTTTTACCGATTGCGTATAAAAATAGCGACGAAAGGCTTAAAAATGGAAGATTATAAGCAGATAATACACAATGCCAGCCCCGGACAGATAGTCCCTATCGTTAAACAAATCGATATGGACGACCCGATGGATTTTTTCGCCAAGATAAGCGATTACGGGCGTGCCAGGAACTGCTGCCTGCTCGAATCAAAGGAATATCTGGCGGATAGCGGGGCGCTGAGCTTCGGAACAGCAAAGCCCGCTCTTTATCTAACAGGGACAGGGGCGGATTTTACAATCAAGGCATTGAGTAAGCCGGGCAGGCGGATGATTAAATATCTTTCCGCGGATAAGGCGAGATTTAAGTTTTGCGAATCGGTACAGTTTCAAACTGAGCAGATTGTCGGAAAGATTAAGAGGATTGAGGCGACCGTAGATGAACAGACGCGTCTTACGACGACCAACCAGATGGATGTGCTGCGGGCAGTTTCGACGGCATTCAGTCTGGCGAGTAAACCTTTCCGCATAACCTGCGGGCTGCTCGGGGCGTTGAGTTATGATTTTATCGACCAGTTCGAGAAACTGCCGCCGAGCAACAGCGATTTGCTGGGCAATCCCGATTATGAGCTTTATTTCGCCGACAATATCTTTTTAATGGACCATCAGCATAACAAGGGTTATATAGTTGTTAACGTGATGATAACCGATGGCGACAGGGATGCTGTTATGGCAGAGGCGCAGGAGTATTTCGATTACTATTCCAATATCGCCCGGTTCGATACTCCGACTGGTAGGAAATATACAGGCACACTTCCTGGCGGCTCGACAGATACGACGCAGCCGGAATATGAAAAAATGGTTAAGACCGCAAAGCGGCATATCAGGGATGGGGATATTTTTCAGGTTGTTTTGAGCAGGACAATAACCGAGCCTTGTCCCGATGAGCCGCTTGATGTTTATAAAAGGCTGCGCACATTGAATCCTTCGCCCTATATGTTTTATCTTAACACGCCAAATACGATATTGATGGGTTCGAGTCCGGAATTGAATCTGCGGGTCAGCGGCAATAAACCTCGCAACGTTGAAATTAGGCCGATAGCGGGAACAAAACCAAGGGGAAGGATTGGCGATAAAATCGACCCTGATACCGATTTCAGGTATGAAGCGGAATTGAAACTCGACCGCAAAGAACTGGCCGAGCATATGATGCTCGTTGACTTTGCGAGAAATGATATCGCCCGTGTTGCTGAGCCGGGCAGCAGAATTGTTACGGAATTGCTGACCGCTGAAAAATATGAATCGGTACAGCACTTGGTAAGCAATGTAAAAGGTACGCTGCGTTCGGATTTTGACGCTCTGAACGCATATCTTGCGACGATGAATATGGGTACTCTTACAGGCGCGCCCAAGATTGAGGCGATGAAAATTATACGCAGGCTCGAAAAAACAAAACGCGGCTATTACGGCGGGGCAGTGATGTATCTTACCGTTGACGGCCAGTTCGACAGCTGCATCACGATAAGAAGTCTGCAAATAAAAGACCATACCGCGTACATTCGCGCAGGCGGCGGTATCGTGCATGACAGCGTTCCAAAAACCGAATTTGAAGAAACAGAGCATAAGGCCAGAAGCTGCCTGCGGGCTATTCGTGGAAAATAACGAGGTAAAATCTTATGTCATATACAGGAAAAAAAGTTTTATTTATAGATAATTTCGACTCGTTCACGTATAACCTTGTTGATGATTTCTGCAAACGAAATTGTATCGCCAGGGTTTACCGCGCCGATACGGCTCTTGCGGAACTTAAGGTAATTGCGGAGGAATTCAAGCCTGATCTTCTGATTATTTCACCAGGGCCGGGCACACCTGATACAGCAGGGGTAACGCTTTTGGCTATTGATTATTTCAAGGATAAGCTGCCGATTTTCGGTGTGTGCCTGGGGCATCAATCAATTGTGCAGTATTTTGGCGGAAAAATTGGGCATGCGCCTGAACCGATGCATGGCAAACCCTCGCGGGTTAACCATAATGAGAAAGGGATTTTCGCCGGCGTTGAAAATCCGCTTCAGGCTGGACGTTATCATAGTCTGTGTGCCTTAACGCTGCCGGATTGTCTTGAAAAGACCGCGGATTTTGAAGGTGTTGTTATGGGCGTTCAGCATAAAAAGCTTCCGATTTTCGGCGTTCAGTTTCATCCGGAAAGTATCCTGACACCCGCTGGCGGAAAGATAATCGAAAATATATTGTCTATCGCAGGAACCAAACGTGACTAAGATAACTGAATATCTTGATATAATTCTTGAAGGCAGCGACCTGAGTTTTGAGCAGGCCAAAGCCCTGCTGGATACTATTTTCGAGGGGCAAGTGTCTGAGGTTCAGATTGCGGCGTTTCTTGCCGCGATGCGGGTTAAGAGAGCTTCTGTGAGCGAGCTTGCCGGTCTTGCGACATCTCTTCGCGAACATGCTTTGAGAGTCGATGCCGGTGTTGAGAATCTTGTCGATACCTGCGGCACGGGCGGCGCAAGAGTTAAAACTTTCAATATCTCCACAGCCGCGGCACTGTCAGCGGCGGGGGCGGGTGTATATGTCGCCAAACACGGCAATCGCGGCATTACGAGCAAGTGCGGTTCGGCGGATGTCCTTGCGGAACTCGGAGTTAATATCGACCCCTGGCCGGAAAAGATAGCAAAGTGCATTCGTGAAGCGCATATCGGATTTATGTTTGCGCCGATGTTTCATCCCGCGATGAAACACGTTCAGCCGATACGGCAAAACCTGGATTTCAGGACAGCCTTTAATATTCTTGGGCCGCTGGCCAATCCTGCCGGAGCGACCTGCCAGGTGATGGGAGTATATGAAGAATCACTGGTTGGAAGAATTGCTGAGACGCTCAAGGTTCTGGGCAGCTGCCGGGCGATGGTAGTTCACAGTTGCGGACTTGATGAAATAAGTACAATGTCGCCGACAAAAATACTCGAACTTAAAAGATGGACGTATTACCGCCGGAGAACTTAATCCGACTGATTACGGGATACCTCTGGCCGAGTTTGAAAGTCTAAAGGGCGGCGATGCGAAGACCAACGCGGCAATTGTAAAGGCGATAGTTTGCGGCGAGGAAAAAGGCCCTCGGAGAGATATTGTCGTATTGAATGCCGCTGCCGCGATAATTGTCGGCGGACTGGCGGACGATTTCGAATCGGCAATTGAGATTGCACAGGATTCATTGAATAGCGGCAGGGCGATGGCGTGTCTGAAAAAAGCGGTACAAATTTCGAACTCCTGAAAGGAATAAACTAAGGCAATGCTGATAATAAAAGTTAAAATCTGCGGTATTACCAATTATGAAGACGCTATTGCGGCGGTGGATATGGGTGCGGATTTGCTCGGTTTTAATTTTTATCCCAAAAGTCCGCGATATATTAAACCTGAGCAGGCAGCTGAAATTATAAACAAACTGCCCGGGTTTGTCGATGTTGCCGGTGTTTTTGTCAACGCCCCGCCAAATCAGGTAAAAGACATAATAAGCCAGTGTCAGTTAAACTGGGTGCAGTTTCACGGCGATGAAACGCCTGAATTCTGCCATCAGTTTCTTTCGATGAATGTCAAAACGATGAAAGCGATACGCGTCAAAGACTCCAAAGATGTCCAGGCAGCGGAGAAATTCTTTACCGATGCCATTTTACTCGATGCTTTTAATCCTGAAAAGTACGGCGGGACTGGCATCTCATTCGACTGGAATATCATCGGGAATATAAGTAAACGTGTGTTTCTAGCCGGCGGAATAAATCCTGACAATGTTGTGCCGCGGCAGAGCTGGGTGTTTATGGTATTGACGTATGCAGCGGGATAGAATCTTCGCCCGGCAAAAAAGACCATAAAAAATGAAAAAACTGTTTGACAATATAAAGCGATTCAGAGCGTAAGGATGTTATTATGAAATATAAAGGCAGATTTGGGGATTATGGCGGCTTTTACGTGCCGGAAGTTTTGATACCGGCGCTGGAGGAACTTGAAGGGGCGTTCTATCGCTTTTATCAGGACAAAAAGTTTGCGGCGGAACTCGGACAGCTTTTGAAGGATTACGCCGGCAGACCCACGCCTCTTTATTACGCTAAAAGGTTCAGCGAATATGTGGGCTTTAAGGTGTATCTCAAGCGTGAAGACCTTTTACACGGCGGGGCGCACAAGGTCAATAATACGCTCGGCCAGGGTCTGCTCGCAAAATATATGGGCAAAACAAGGCTCATCGCCGAAACCGGCGCAGGCCAGCACGGTCTTGCTACCGCGATGATTGGCGCACTGTTCGGAATGGAAACAAAAATCTTTATGGGCATCACCGACGTTGAGCGGCAAAGCGTCAATGTTCACAAGATGAAGCTTTGCGGCGCTGAGGTAATCGGCGTTGAAGGCGGCACGGGAACGCTCAAAGACGCGATTAACGATGCGCTTCGATACTGGACTGCTCACGTCAATGACACGTTTTATCTTTTCGGCACGGCCGGCGGGCCGCACCCTTATCCGACGATAGTAAAACATTTTCAATGCTGCATTGGCAAAGAAGCGCGCCAGCAGTGTCTTGAGCAGATCGGAAGACTGCCGGATATTGTAACCGCCTGCGTCGGCGGCGGCAGCAACGCGATAGGCATTTTCTCCGGTTTTGTAGATGATAAAAATGTCAGGCTTATCGGAGTCGAGGCCGGAGGACGAAGTTTAGCCCAGGGTAAACACGCCGCGACATTGGTAGCGGGAAGGGTTGGTGTTCTGCATGGAGCCAAGTCATATTTACTGCAGGATAAAGAGGGGCAAATTGCTGAAACCGAATCAGTCAGCGCCGGGCTCGATTATCCTGGTGTTGGCCCTGAACATTGTTTTCTGAAAGATACCGGCAGGGCGGAATATGTCGCTGTCGAAGATAAAGAGGTTCTGGATGTCTTTGAGTTGCTTTGCAGGTGTGAAGGTATTGTGCCTGCACTGGAAAGTTCGCACGCTCTTGCGTATCTCGTAAAACAAAAAGGCAAATTGCCGCCGGAAACGGTTGTTGTGGCCAATCTTTCAGGCCGAGGCGATAAGGATGTCTCGATTGTAGAAAAGCACAGACCATTGAAATAAGGATTTGATTGATGAAAACATATAAGCAGGTTTTTTCTGAACTCAATAGGGCCGCGTTAATACCGTTTTTTGTAATAGGCGACCCTGATTTGGACACGAGTCTTTCAATAGTAAAAACAGCCATAGATGCCGGTGCGGATATTCTCGAACTGGGCATACCTTTTTCTGACCCGATAGCCGATGGGCCGACAATCCAGAAGGCTGATATTCGTTCGCTGAATAACGGAATGAATGTAAAAAAGGCGCTGGAGTTTATCGCAAGAGTCAAGGAATATAAGGATATTCCAATCGGCTTATTAATGTACTACAACCTTATTTATCAATACGGCACGGAAAAATTTTTCCGCGATTTTCATAAAGCCGGGGTCAACAGTGTTCTGGTCGCCGATATGAGTATTGACGATGCGGACGAAATTCTTGTGCCGGCGAGGTCTGCCGGTCTCGATACGGTTTTTATGGTAACGCCGAATACCGCGGAAGAAAGAATGAAACTGATAGCATCGAAAACAAGCGGCTTTATTTATACCGTATCGCTTCTTGGTGTTACAGGCAGCAGAAATACGCTTTCCGATGCGGTTGAAGGTCTTGTGAAAAAATTGAAGAAAATCACAGATGTTCCAGTATGCGTCGGTTTCGGCATAAGTACGCCTGAACACGCCGCAATGGTTGCCAAAACAGGGGCAGACGGTGTGATAATCGGCTCACGAATCGTAAACCTCATTGAGGAAAATCTCGGCGATAAAAAACTTATGCTAAGTAAAATCGCGTCCTTTATCGCTGAATTGGAAAAAGCGATTGAAATTCATTAGAATTAAAAGAGCGCGGCATGAGAACAATAAAATTAAGCTGTCTCACTCAAGCATCTTTATTTCCTGAGACTCTGATTAAACGAGTTGAATTGTTCAGCGGAATAATTCTCACTTTAATAGCTGTTTTGCTCCATCTGATATTTATGCGAAATGCCGGTGCGCTCTGGCGGGATGAGATAGTAAGCGTCGCCGATATCTGGCATCATATCAAGCACGACTCAATGCCGGAAATGCTTTCTATTACTCTGCGGTTATGGACATGGGTGGCCACAGATAACCTTCATTCGCTGAGGCTGTTCGGTTTTCTGGTCGGCATCACGACACTTGGTGTGCTGTGGCTGAATGGTCGCCTGTTGGGTTATCGGGTGCCGCTGCTGTCATTGGCACTTTTTGTGTTCAATCCATTATCAATTCAAATAGGAGACTCGATTCGACCTTACGGGCTTGGAATATTGCTTATACTGCTTACGATAGGACTATTGTGGAAAGTGGTGGAGCAAGGTCGACTATATCATATCATTGCAGCGACGGCAACCGCGGTTATGAGCGTTCAATGCATATATCAGAATGTTGTTTTTCTATCGGCCATTATTTTTGCCGGGGTCGTAGTAAGCGTTCGCAATCGCCTGTGGAGAAGAGTCATCATACTGATTGCGATAGGAGCGGTTGCAGCGGCAAGCATGGCGCCATACGTGCCGATAGTAAGAGGTGCGAGGGATTGGATGATAATTCTAAAACGGTTGTTGAGCGATTTTTCGTACGTTTTTCAAAAATTTACCTTGGCTATTGGCGACAAAGCGCCGCTTGCTGTGTGGATATGGGGTGGAAGCTTTCTGCTGGCCATCGGGGTTCTTTTATATTCTCAGGGACCGCAACTAAAGAAGAAACATCAGAATCCGCAGGCAGACAGGATATTGTTCTGCGGGACTGTGGGCGTTGTCTGCACAATAATGCTCGTGCTTTTCCTCAAATACCTGACAGTGAATATCTCGCCCTGGTATTATCTGCCCCTGATAGCAATAGCTGCTTTGTCGCTGGACGGGGTATTGGGAAATTTAAACAAGCTAAGTATTGTGCGTATCGCTGTAACGATGTTGGCTGTCATAACGGCATTCGGTGCCGCATGGCAGAGCGCACACGAGAAACTAACCAACATGGACAAAGTTGCTGCTGTGCTTGAAAGTTCTGCCCAAAAAAACGACCTGATTATTGTCACCCCCTATTACATAGCGATGAGTTTTCATAAATACTACCACGGTCTGGCACGTTTTACCACACTCCCGCCTCTCGGACGATATGACGCGGCATTTCCGGATCTTTATGATGTGCTAAAGGTCCAAATGATGTCTGCTGACCCTATCCAGCCTGTCTTGGCCGATGTGGCAAGGACGCTGCAATCAGGCCACAGCGTTTGGATAGTAGGAAGGTTGGATTTTCCACAGAAGAATGCGCCGCCCTCAGCATTGCCGCCTGCACCAAATAGTCCATACAAATGGTATGTGATGCCATATATAGTGAACTGGAACCAGCGGGTGGCATACTTCCTTAAATTACATGGTAAGCAATGTTCGTTCTTGCCGCCGGTAACAGATAAACCTGTTTTTCCCTATGAAAAATGCTATATCACGCAAATTCAGGGATGGTGGTAATAATTTGTTCTTTCGATGTCAAGAGATACCTTTATGAACAATCGCTTTTTTGCAATATTCAAATATTTTATCTGTGAACCGGATTCAGGGAAAGAGTCAATTTAGAAGAAAATCGTCATTTCTATTTAAAATCAATTATAAGTACTTGCAAGTGCGGGTTTCTGTGGTAAAGTGCTGTGTTATCGGTTCCGCAGTCTTGTTTTAAGGCGGTATATCACTGCCGTCAAAAGACAAATGTTTAATATTTATTGTCCTGAGTATTTTCAAAAAGGCTAAGAGCGGCGTTAAGGGTCTATAAATGGCTGACAACCAAAAAGTAAAGATAATGGATTTCGATTATGCGGGTTCGTCTCTGGAACTGCTTTTATCATGGTTCAGGACTACCCCAAAAGGGCTAACGGGAGAGGAGGCGCAGGAGCGTCTTGAAGAATACGGATATAACGAACCCGCCAAAAGAAAAAAGAGAACGATATTCGTCCAAATCATTTCCAAGTTTGCCAATCCGCTTGTTGCGGTTCTTCTAATCATCGGCGGTTTTTCTATATTCTTTGGTGAAAAGATAGACGCTATGTTTGTTATCGCAATGGCCATCATAAGCGTCTTTCTGTCTTTTATTCAGGAACATCGCGCCGGAAAAGAAGCTCAGCGATTAAGCGAAATGGTTCGTGCCACGGCGACTGTGTATCGTGACGGTGTTACGAGGGAGGTTAAAATCCGCGAGATTGTGCCGGGTGACGTCGTGGATTTATATGCCGGCGATATGATACCGGCTGATTTGAGAATTATCTCCTGCAAAGATTTGTTTATCAACCAGGCCTCACTTACCGGAGAGTCTTTTCCCATAGAAAAATTCAGCGAACCTGTATCGACAAAAAGCACTTCGATTGCTGATATACGCAATATCGCTTTTATGGGATCAAGCGTGGTCAGCGGAACGGCACTGGGGCTTGTAATAAAGACCGGCATTTCGACACAATTCGGCGAACTATCGCGACGGCTTGCAACGATAAGGGTGCAGACAAGTTTCGACCGTGGAATACATAAATTTACATGGCTGATGATTAGGTTTATGGTGATTATGGTCGTGACTATTTTCGCGATAAATGCTTTTCTGAAGGGCAAACCCCTTGACGCGCTGATGTTTTCGCTGGCAGTCGCGGTCGGGCTTACCCCTGAGATGCTGCCTATGCTTGTCGCGATGAACCTGTCTAAAGGCGCCATCGAAATGTCCAAGAAGAAGGTCATCGTAAAGCGGCTTAATTCCATACAGAATTTCGGTGCGATGGATGTGCTTTGCACCGATAAGACCGGCACGCTGACACTCGATAAAATTGTTGTTGAAAAGTACTGCAATGTTATCGGGGATGAAGACGAGGACGTTCTGCGGTTTGGATATATCAACAGCGCTTATCAAACGGGGCTGAAAAATCTTCTCGATAGGGCCATACTTGAGCATGAAACGCTGGCAACGGAAAATTATAAAAAAGTGGATGAGATACCGTTTGATTTTAGCAGAAAAATAATGTCCGTGGTTGTCGAAATGGAAGGCAAACATATAATCATATCCAAAGGTGCTCCGGAAGAGGTTTATAAGCGGTGTACAAGGTGCGATATCAACGGTGAAATAATAGAACTTAGCGATTTGATACTGCCTGACCTCAAGGAGGAATATGACAATCTCAGCTCGCAGGGCTTTAGGGTTCTTGGAGTAGCTTACAAGGATGCCGGGTTTAAATCGGTGTACTCGAGAGATGATGAAAAAGACCTGATACTGAAAGGTTACATAGCTTTTCTTGACCCGCCGAAACCGACGGCGAAAGAAGCGATTAGCGCGGTAGAAAAACTTGGTATCGAATTCAAGGTCTTAACGGGAGACAACGAACTCGTAACCAAAAAGATATGCTCTGATGTAGGTCTTGATGTAAAAGCCATTGTTACAGGTGAGCAGGTTGAGGCTGCCTCGGATACCGAATTGAGCGAATTAACGAAAACAACTACCGTATTCGCGAGGCTTTCGCCTTTGCAGAAGGAAAGGATTATTCATATTTTGCATGGCAATGGGCATATAGTCGGATACCTCGGAGACGGCATAAACGACGCTCCAGCGCTCAAGGCCTCAGATGTGGGCATCTCGGTGGATAACGCGGTCGATATCGCAAGAGAGTCAGCGGATATAATTCTCCTGAAGAAAAATCTGATGGTGCTTGAGGATGGCGTAATAGAGGGACGCAGGACGTTCGGCAACATAGTTAAATATATCAAGATGGGTTCAAGCTCAAATCTGGGTAATATGATAAGCATGACGGGAGCAAGCCTGTTTTTACCATTTCTTCCGATGCTGCCAATCCAGATACTGCTGAATAATTTTCTTTATGACCTTTCGCAGACCGCGATAGCGACAGACGATGTTGACAGTGTATATGTTGAAAAGCCCAGGCCGTGGAGCATCGATACTATCAGGAGATTTATGGTCGTAATCGGGCCAATCAGCTCGATATTCGATTTTGTTACCTTCGGTGTTTTACTGCTGTTTCATGCGTCTCAGCCTTTGTTTCACACGGTATGGTTTTTGGAATCCCTTACGACTCAGACGCTGGTTATTTATATTATTCGTACGGGCAAACTTCCATTTATCGAAAGCAGGCCGAGCAGATTTTTGGTCGTCAGTTCATTGCTTATAGTTTTAATCGGTTTTATAATACCATTTTCGCCGCTGGCGGAGGTATTTTCGTTCGTCAGGCCGCCGGCATTTTATTTTTATATAATTGGCGCGATAGTGCTGACGTATCTTTTGCTGGTTCAGACTGTGAAAACGTGGTTTATCAAAAAATATGGATATGCGTAATTGAGGGTAATGATGGAAAAAACTCACAGACAGAGAGTAATTGACGCGTTGAATCACAAGGCGAGCGACCGTGTGCCGATAGATTTTGGCGCAGGCGGGCAGACGGGAATAATGGCTTCCACGGTTTATAAAATCAAAAAGGCTTATGGCCTGCTTGAGCCGGGTGAACGGATAAAGTTAAGCGAGCCTTACCAGATGCTGGGTGAAGTCGATGCGAAGATGCGGGATTATTTTGGCTTCGATGTTGTAGGTGTGCATCCGCTGAAGAATATGTTTGGCTTTAAGAACGAGGGGTGGAAGCCCCGGACGCTTTTTGATGGCACGCCGGTATGGGTTCCTGAGCTTTTTAATACCACACCGGACGAGAACGGCAGAATTGTAATGTATGCCGAAGGTGACAGGAGTTATCCGCCTTCATGCGTTATGCCTAAAGACGGTTTTTATTTTGACGCGATAATTCGTCAAAAACCCATAGATGAGAATAAACTCAATCCCAAAGACAATACCGAGGAGTTCGGCCTGCTTTCGGATGAGGATGTTACGCATTTCAAGAAGGAAATTGATTGGGCTTATGAGAATACCGACAGTGCGATATATATGACATTTCCGGGCGGGGCGTTCGGAGATATTGCTCTTGTGCCGGGGCCTTTTATGAAGGAGCCTAAAGGCATTCGTGACATAACCGAGTGGTATATGTCTATCGCTCTTCGGCCTGATTATATTAAAAAGGTTTTCGAGATACAGGCGGAATTCGCTCTTGAGAATCTAAAGAAGATTTTTAAAGCGGTGGGCAACAAGGTTCAGACGGTATTTATGTCGGGTACTGATTTCGGTTCGCAGAGTGGGCCGATGATGTCGGAAAAGACCTTCCGCGACCTGTATTTTCCTTATCAGAAAAAGCTTAACGACTGGATACATCAGAACACCAAATGGAAGACCTTTATGCACAGTTGCGGTTCGATTGAGCCTTTGATACCTGCGATAATTGAAGCTGGTTTTGATATTCTAAATCCTGTGCAGTGTTCGGCGGCGAATATGGATGCGGCAGCATTGAAGAAAAAATACGGCAGGGATATTGTTTTCTGGGGCGGAGGGGTTGATACGCAAAAGACGCTGTCATTTGGAACACCTCAGCAGGTAAAACAGGAAGTCGCGGAAAGAGTTAGAATTTTTAAAGAGGCTGGCGGCTATATTTTTAACGCGGTACATAATGTCCAGGCGGGTGTACCTGTTGACAATTTCAAGGCGATGATAGACGCCTTTTACGAAAACGCCGAATATTGACGGTTTATAACAAGAGTTTTGCATAAGCTGTGCGCTTCTAATACGGCATTGTCGGCTGTAATTAGTTGGCATTCCAGAGATACATAATCTGCGGAGTTGTGAACTCGTGCAGCGTAGTGCGGTCTAATTTAAGCCTGCTTTGTGACTCTGAAGTCAAAAAGCCGGACAGTGAAAAAGGCTTGCGAAACTCTATAACCTGCGGATTTGAGATGTTGGCTAATTTAGAGGTAAGCTGTACCGCGTCATCGAAATAGCCGATTTGGTCAATCAGGTTTTCGTCGAGCGCTTCTTTTGCGCAGAAAATGCTGCCGTCGGCGAGGCGATTGACATCCTCGGGCGTTAAAACGTCTTTTCTGCCTTCAGCGACAATCTTTGTAAATCTTTCGAATGCCGGTCCGATTAACTTTTCCTGCATATACTGTCGCTGCTCTTCGGTGGGGGGCTGGAAGGAGCTTGGCCAGTCTTTTTTCAGGCCGGATTTGATAATAACAGGCTCGATGCCGAGTTTCTGTTCGAGCAGGTCTTTGAGGACAAAATAACCCGTTATTACCCCGATAGAGCCGGTGATAGTTGTCGGTTCGGCAATGATTTTATCGCAGGCGACCGATGTGTAATAACCGCCGGAAGCGGCGATGCCTCCCATAAACGCGACAGCGGGCCTGTTTGTCTGTTTGCGATATTTGCAAATCGCATCGTATATTTCATCGCTGGAAGAGACCATGCCGCCGGGGGAATTGACGCGGATAATCAGAGCTTTTATGCTTTTATCTTTTGCGGCCGTATCTAATTGTTTACAGGCATCGCGGGATTTTTGATTATCTATTATGCCGTCGATATTGATGACAGCAATTTTGTTCATTCGTGAACCTTCCTGCAGGACTTCTTCTGTAAACATGTCCTTCTGCCCGATAGAGAAGAGTGCCGCCATCGCAATGACTATCAGGAACATGGAAATATTGGCAAATACTGATAACCCGGTAAAAATGCCCCAGAAGACTCTCCATCCGCTTGTCTTTTTGGGCGGTGCCGGCGGGAGATAAGGCGGCGGAGTAAAAGACGGCTGCGGCGGTGTTGACATATTGCTGTTCTGTTCATTATCCATAATAAAGCCCCTTTAAAAATAATATATGTGTCGCTATCATAAAATAAATAAACGAGTATGTCAACAGCGGAAAATCGGCGGTTGAAGAAATATTAACTGAACTTTTGCAAAAACGGGAAAAGGCAAATTTTACTGTAACAATAAAAGCCCTTTATTACCCAACTAAAGTATATTCGAAACAGTATTTGATGACTGGCTTTGGCCTGCGGTATTAACCGCCTTTACCCGGTATTCGAGGTTTATTCCCTTCGGCTGATTTGAAAGAGTGATTTGGGTCTTATATGAGGCTGCGATTAAAAGCCATTGACTGAAATTGCCGCTGGTTTGCTTTTGGCGCCGCTGGATAATATAATTTCGCACAATTCCCCTCAGGGGTCTATCCCATTTTAACTGTACGGCTGTTTCTTTTATAGTCCCGATTCTTAAATTTATCGGCTGAGCGGGAATCTCGGCAGGCAAAGGATTCGATTTAACACCCCAGCCGATAAACGAAAGCTTTTCCGGATTATTTCTCGTATCAACCTCGGAAAGCCTCAGGTCTTTTTTCATTATTTCGCAAAGCTCTGTAAATCGCCTTTCCTTTCTCACCGCCGCAAGATGCGCCTTTGTCTTTTTATTAAAAAGAGCCGTCCTGGCATCGTTGTAATCCCGATAACGAAAATAAAGGGTCATCCTGTTTACGCTTGGAAAATCCAGAGTATGCGCGAAATAGCCGTTTATCATCCTGACGGCCAGATATACCATTTCAGTTTCTTTTTTCGGAAAAATCATATTTCGTCTCTCGTTTCTCGTCTCTCGTCGCTCGCATAAAATTCAGCGTACAGCGTTTAGTTTCAAATTTATAATTTTGAGTTTTTAGTTTTAAGTTATAAGTTTTTATTATTGCTCCCCCGCAGTTTCCCGCAGGGGTTTTATTTACGGCAAAACTACCGAAACGCTGTTGCTGGGCATACTTTGCCCGGCGGTATTTGCCGCCTTGACGCGATATTCAACTCTCAGGGCTTCCGGCTGAGCGGTCAGGTTGGCTTCGCAGTTGTAGGTGGTATTAATAAAGTTCCATTCGCTAAATGCTCCGCCTTGCTGCTGGTCTCGTCTTTCGACGATGTAGTTTCGCACCTGTCCGCCTGTCAGAGGCTTTGTCCAGACAAGGCCGATTGCGCCCTGAGATTCATATACAGGATGCAGTTCGGTAGGTACGCCCGGCATCTCAACCGGAGTAGGCTCGACTTTGGCCCCCAGCCGATTTCAGCCAGTTTTTCCGGAGCGGCCGTCGTATCGACCTCTGAGACCTTCAAATCGTTTTTCATCAACGTGATAAGTGCGTCGAGCTTATCACTCTTTGTCGCCGTGGCGATTTTAGCCTGACTATCCGCATCTTCCTGAGTCTGCCTTTGATTTCTGTAGGCGGTCAGCGCCGCGGTTAAATCGGCAACGGTAACAGAGGGAAAATCAGCCGCATGCGAGGTGTAACCGGCGACCATTTGCTCTGCGAGAGCTACTATTTGAAGCTCTGTTTTCGGGAAACTGCTCATGACAAAATCTCCTAAAAAAAAGTAAGTGAATTTTCCGCTTCACGGCGAAGCGTTTTTTTAGTCATTAGCCATTAGTCAATAGTCATTAGTTGTTAGCAAAAGCAAAGATTAAAAATCCAAAATTCTATTCACCACGAATGGACACGGTTGTCCTTTATCGTCGTGCGTCGTTCGTGAAGCGTGATGTGTCGAATACAGAAAAATCAAATAACGCAATACGCAATACTCACGACGCAAAACGGATTAATCGGAAATCCAAAATTATTTCTGCCCCCAAAGGATGCCAATCAAGGCTGATTTATAATCTATTTATCAATTTATTCTAATACTTCTTTATCCCTATCTTATTTTAATAAATGCCTAATCGGAAAAGAAAAAGGGGGGCTTTAGGAAAAAATGAAAAAAATAGAAAATTTTTAATTAACCACGAATTAACACAGGGAAACGCAGATTATGAAAAAATAAGGTATTGCGGCTTACCTATTTTAACATTTTTCGCAAAAATTAAAGATTTTTTAAAAAATTGTAATATTTATGTCACATTTTCATGAAGAAATACGCCTTTACTAAGAAGGGGATGTTATGCGCAAATTTTCCAAGTAAAATAAGTTATAGGAAATATTAAAATATTCAGAATATTTTTGTTGATAATAACCATGACTGAATTATACTCTTAAAAAAAAGCAGATATGGAAAGAAACTTTAAGGCGGGATTTTTTAAGGAGTAAGGTCATGTTCATAAAAAGAATCTCAATCGCGTCGGCGGTGTTCGGTCTATTATTAATTCAGTTATGTCAAAGCGGCTTTGCAGATACAAAGGAGCAGTTTAAGCAGGCGGATTCTTATATCAAAAGCTGGAATTATCAGAAAGCCGAAACAATTTACAAGGACATAATAAAGCAATATCCCGGAACAAATGATGACTTGAAGGCTCGCAGTCTGCTTGCTGGGGTATATGTTTTATACAATTCGCACGGCAGGGTTATGGATATAAATACCGTAATCACCGATATGACGAATAATTTCAGAAACAATACAAAGCTGCCGGAGGCGTTAAGCGTTGTCGCAAGAAAATACGCGAGCGTAAAGAAGTATAAAGAGGCAAAAGAACTTTATCGTCAGATAACAGGATATGACCCGAACAGCAACTCCGCAATCACAGCGACGATGAACATTATTAAAGATGACATATTCTCTTATATAGACAGCAACAGCTATACTGAGGCTCAATCATCGCTGGATAGGCTGAATTCTACTTATGCAGAGCGAAATAATATGCCTTTAATACTTTATTCCGTCGGGAGAAGGTTTGAACATGTCGGTATGGAAAAATGCAGTACGACAAAAGGCATCTATCAGCAAATCATTCAGCAATATCCCAATAGTACTTATACCGGAAAAGCCAGAGTAGATGCCGCAAAGACTGATATACTTATCCTTATCAATTCCGGCAAATATGATGAGGCGCAGGCAGGAGTCGGCCGTTTAATCGCTGATTTTAATAGTAATACCGAATTGCCGCGTGTGCTTTTCGAGATTGCGGGTAAATTCGAGGCTTCATGCAAGAAAGAACAAGGTGAACGCCCGTCCCGTGAAATATACCGGAAAATCGCCGCTGATTACGCAAATTCCCCATTTGGAATGAAGGCAAAGGCAAAGCTTTTTCATATAGTGATAAGCAGCGATAACGATATTGACTCCCACGAAGCGGATTTAAATAAGTTCATAGCGGACTTTGGCACACGAACAGGTTTCACAGAAGAGTTATTTTATTTCGGAGAGCAGTATTGCAATCACGGCCTGGGGCTGGAGAGGCACGGCAAAAAGCAGCTTTCAGTAAAATATCTCGAAAAGGCCGCAAGTTTATGGGATAAAGTTGCAAACAGCTATCCTGATTCGGCTTTGGCAGCTAAGGCGGCAACCTGCGTCGCTGATTCGTGTTACCGTGTTGGCCAGTATGATAAGGCAGCCGAATATTGCAAAAAGGTGATTCAGACATGGCCGGATTTTGAGTTTGTCTGGCATTGTCAGCATCTTCTCGGTCTGTGTTATGAAAGCCAGAGAAACTCGGGGGCGATTCCCAAATCGACAGCTAATCCTATGATAGAGCAGGCGTATAAATATGTTGCCGATGTGTATCCGAACTGTTCACATGCGGGAATGGTCTGTATGAAATTAGGCTCCTTTTATTATGCCAGCAGGCAATGGCCTGATGCGATTAAGTATTATGAGCAATTTTTAAGAACGGCCAATATCGGCAATCCCGCTATTGCGGAGGTAAAAGCCAAACTGGAAGAAATCAGGAAAATTGGAAATATTTAATCGCTGATTATCACTGATAAAAGAAAGAATACAGAACTCAAAATAGGGAGAATCATAATATGAAACGCACTACATTAAAACCCATAGTTTTTATCATGCCGTATTTGTTATTGTCGTTCGGTTTTTTGCTGGCGGTAAATTTTATACCTTATTTTGAGAGTACCGCAAAAGGCTGCTGGACGCCTCCGCCTCCACCGCCTCCTCCGCCCCCTTGTCCCGGTTGCTGTGAAGGCGACTGTTGCGGAGAAGGTGGTTGCTGCGGCGATTGCTGTGAAGAATGTAGTAGTTGTACTCCTCCGCCACCACCTCCTCCGCCACCTCCTCCGCCGGGTGGGCCAGGAAGTGGTCTTGGTTGTGGAGCTGCACCGGCAAGTGTGAGCGATTCTCCTACAACCGGAGACCCTGTATATATCAAAAAAGGGGAATTCTCACTTTCTGTTACAGATGTATCTATTAGAGGACGGACATTGTCTGTAAATATTACCCGCACCTATGGCAGCAGGAGACCTATGACAGGGCAATTCGGTTACGGCTGGGAAATGAGTTATAATATGTATATCACCCGCGATGAGCCGGGGTATTACAGGATACTGCATCTTTCAACCGGCACGGGCGCAAGCATCAAATATACAAACGAAGGCAGCTATACATTCACCAATGCAACTACCCCCGGCCAGTATTTCACTTATGATTCCTCAACCGATAAATATACCCTCGTTAAAGTTAATGACGCCAACTATATCTTTAACACAAACGACAGACTGGAAGAAATAGAGGACAGGTTCGGCAGCAGTATTACCATAGACCATAATTCTACCTATCCGGAGCAGATAGACAAGATTACCGATGACCTCAGGCGTGAGATTGATTTTACCTATAACGCATCGGGGCTTATAACCAGCATAAAGGATTTTGCCAATAGAGAGTGGAATTACAATTATGATGAAAGTACAAACGACCTTCTTACCGTAACTGGGCCGGAGACCTCCGATTATCCCAACGGCCTTACAACCACTTACACTTATGACAGTTATCACAATCTTGATACTATCACCGACCCGAACGAGGACGAAGTAGTAAAGAATTATTATAATACCGTCAGCGATACGGTCTATCGGCAGGATATCGAGGACGTCAATTATACCCTTACCAATGATGTGACAAACGGCATTATGACAACAATTGACCGCGAGGGCAATAAAATCAAGCAGGCTTACAATACCAGCGGCCAGCTTATAAGCCGAACGGTCTATACTGCAAATCCAAACAATGACCCCAATCATTTCACTACTACATATTCTTATGATTCCAATGGGAGGCGTACGCGGATACTCTACCCTGCTAGCAACTGCACAGATTTTACCTACGACAGTTCCGGCAGGCTTACGGGCAAATATGTCAAAATCGATACTTCCCAGCCCAACAGTTCCAGCGACCCTGACGTTCTTGCGACAACGTACACTTATGATACGGTATGGACAAAGAAAATAAAGACAGAGACTGACCCGATGGGCAATGTTACCACGTATAATTATAAAAGCAGCGATGGCAGCCTTGAGAATATTACCTATCCGGAGGTTACGACAATTGACGGCGACCAAACTCCCGTTGTGTATTTCAAATACGATACTTATAGCCGCGTAACTGAGGTCAACAGCCCCGATGGAATTAAAACAAAATACGATTATTACACCACCTCAGGCGACCCCAATTATGGCCATCTCTGGAAGGTAACACACGATTCTAACACCGCAAGCGGCCTGAATATCGTTACAGAATATAAGTACGATAGCCTCGGCAGAGTAAGAGCGATAATCGACCCCAACGGTGATACAACAAAGCTCCAGTACAATAATCTTGACCAGATGGAAAAGATGACAACCCCTTCGCCTTATAGTTATGTAACACAGTTCAGTTATGACAAGAACGGCAACCGCTCAAAAATTGAGCGGGAGATAACCGGCCCCAACCAGGTAACAACATTCAATTACGACAGGTATAAAACACTCTTAAAGACTATCGACCCTCTTACTCACGTTACACTTTACGGCTACAATTACAATAAGGACATTAACAGCCTAACCGATGCCGAAACAAATAAGACAAAGTACGAATATAATGAGCGAAGACTCATAACAAAGATAACTGACGCCAATGGCGGGGAAACACTGTATCGCTATAACGTCAACGGCAGATTAGCCGAAATCGAGGACGCAAACGGCAGTGTTACGCAATATTCTTACAACAGCTTTGACAGGTTAACTACAATTACCTATCCCGATGATACGACAGAAGTTTTCGGCTACGACAAAAACGGCAATATCACAAGCAAGACCACCAGCGCGGGAGATACTATTTACTATGAATATAATGCCCTTGGCTGGATGACGGAAAAGACAAGGCCGGGCGAATCGGCAATTACGTATGAATACGATATCGCAGGCAGGGTAAAAGAGGAAACGCAGGATTCGGACACGATTACTTATACCTATGACAGAATCGGGCGTTTGACCGATGTAGAGGATGTTGACAGCCGTCTTGTGGAATATCAGTATAATTCAAGAGGCCTGCGCACAAGGCTGGATTATCCTGACGACAGTTATGTAACTTATGAATATGATTCGCTCGGCAGGCTGGGCAGGGTTAAATATAATGGTTCTACTCTTGCGGAATATCAATATGACCAGCTTTCGAGAAGAAAAGTTTTAACTCTTGCCAACGACGCCAACACCGTATATACTTACGACATTGGTAATCGCCTGACGCAGTTGAGGAACAAGTTCAATAGTGCGCAGTCTCAGGTGATTGGATACACCGATTATGATAATGTCGGGAATCGAAAGAATATGATAATCGACAATAACGAATCCCAATACTCTTACGATAAGCTGTATCAGCTTTCGTTTGTGGATTATCCGGCGGCGTGGAGCATCTATGATACAAACTTCTTCTATGGCAAAGTCGGCAATCGTAAAGGCGTCAAGGCCAACGGCTCAACGACTACTTATACGCATAATAACCTGCATCAGTACAGAACTGTCGGAGCAACTTCTTACAGCTATGACGATAACGGCAACCTGATTAATGATGGTGCATACAAATATTATTATGACTGCGAAAACAGGCTTACGGATGTTAATGAAATTGATGATGACCCTGTGGCAAGCTATGCTTATGATTATCAGGGAAGGAGAATTTCCAAAACGACATATTCCGGCGGAACTGTAACAACGAAATACGTTTATGACGGGGATAATCTGATTGCTGAATACAGCAGCGGCGGAACTTTGCTTAGAAAATATGTTTATGGCGATGTTATCGACCAACCGATTTGCATGATTTCCGTAAGCGGTCAGAGTGAAACAAAATATTTTTACCACTTTGATGGTCTGGGTTCAGTCGTTGCACTGACGGAATCAGATGGAGACGTGGCCGAGCAGTACAATTATACTGTTTTCGGCACGCCAAATACAGCCAGCGGTCTTGGCAATCCGTTTATGTTCACCGGTAGGGAATATGACGCTGAGACTGAAAATTATTACTACCGCGCAAGATACTATTCGCCGGCAATCGGCCGCTTCCTAAGCCCGGATTCGATTGGATATAAAGGCGGGTTGAATTTATACCTCTATTGTGAGAATAATCCCATAAATTTCATAGATCCATATGGAACGTGTGGATATAAGGATTGCGTGGACGATTGTTTAAAAGGGTTCAAAGAAGACCTTAAGAAAGCAAAAGAATATTTAACATCATGCTTAGGTGTAATAACAAAAGCTAAAAATGATTGCCTATGCCTACCATTTCCGGCGGATGTTGCATGTCTGACAGCTATTACTCCGGGATCTAGCATATGGGCTGCCGGGTGTCTAAGTGCTTATACCGGCTGGGTATCAGGTAAGGCTATACTTGCAGGATGGTGTACCGAAGCTTGTGGGCCGTAAACCTTAAAGGTAAGAAATATGAAATTTATTGATATTAGGAATAAACTAGTTATACAAAGGACGCTTTCACTATTATCTTTGTTTATAGGTATATTTTTAATTTTCTTAACAATAAAATTATTTTGGGAAGTTATATGTAATAAAAAGCATTTTAACCCAATTATAATTCTAAGCATTTTACTTATTACATTTATAGGCGCATATGGTATTTATCTTTCAATTAAAGCTTGGGTGAATATCTCTGCAATTATTATTAATCGCATAAGCTTCATTATAACATTAATGTTATGTTCATTGATATTAGCCCCGCTTTTAAAAATTAAACTAACTTTTTCTGATATCCAATATGATGCGTGGATGATGTTAGTGTTGCTGATAACTGTAATTATAGCCGGATATTTTTACGCATATTTTTCTAAATTTTTAATTAGGCGGCTAGGGCTTGTTGATTCTTCTATTTGCTATAACAAAATAATGCTTAAACAATATTTTGGATTTGTAGCCGCTTTGTTATGGGGGGTGATTTCGTTTTTTATTATTATTTCATTTCCAACTTTTGAACCATTTTCAAGCATATTAATGTTTGCATTACTTATATTCATATATCTATTATACAATAAAATATATAAATACTATGATAAAAATAAAACCAAAACAAAATAGAGAAGGCAATAAATATTATTGTAGCACTCCCAATAAATTGAAAAATGAAGGGATTGGCATATGAGAGATAGCATTATTTGCATGGCAATATTAGGGTTATTTATTACCGGTTGCCACAAAGAGACAGAAGTTTCGCAAATACAGAAAACAGAACTCGGAACACAGAATACAGAAGTATTGAACAGCGGAGCGAAGATTCAATTTGAATCGACGGATTGCAATCTCGGCAATATCGGGCCGCGGACAATGCATAGCTGCGCATTTAGATTTAAAAATACCGGAAATGATATTCTCAATATAACCGTAACAAAAGGGCGGGGCTGCGGCAGACATATTGTTTTTCAGCAGTCTTATACGGCAGGTCAAAGCGGAACGCTTGAGATTCCATATAACTCAGGCCAGCGGCTCGGGGCAATCAGTGAACCTTTATCCGTAACGACCAACGACGCAGGCAATCCCAAAGTTACGCTGACTATTAAGGCTGTTGTTGAGGATAAAGTCTATTATGAGCCTCGGCATATCCGCCTGTCATTAAATGAAAAGAACGCGGGCTGTCCTGATATTATTCTGGTTAGCTCTGATGAACGTCCCTTTACCGTCCAAAGTTTCACATCGACCGGCGGTGCCATTCTTTCAGGTACTGATTCCTCAAAAAAGGAGACACAGTTTATACTTAAGCCTGTTGTCGATACGGAGCTGCTCAGAAAGAACCTAAGCGGTGAAATAACCATTATGCTGACCCATCCCGACTGCGAAAAAATAACTATTCTTTATGAGGCGCTGCCTGAATTTAAGGTTACTCCCGCATCGCTGACGTTAGTAAACGTAACACCCGGTAAATCGATAGAGCGTACATTCGAGGTATCGGGCAACTACGATGAGTCTTTTGAAATAGATTCAGCCAAATCCCTTAACGGCTTTGTCAAAATTAGCGAACCGCAAAAATCAAATAAATGTTATCGGTTTAACGCAACGGTAAACCCACCCGCTAAGACAGGGAACAGTTTCAGGGATACGGTAATACTTAACCTCAAAGACGGCCGACATATCGAAATCGCCTGCATCGGCTTTTTTCATAAAAAATAGCACTTAGCGTTCAGCGTGCAGCGTATAAAAAAGACTCAAGACGCAGGACTCACGACGCAAGACGAAATTTCCTGTGTTTTTTGCATGACTTTAAAAAGTGCGGCTTGTCTTTATACCGCACGGCGGACGAAGACGAATCCTGCGTTTAAGCTCGCTTAAATAAGCAGGGTTTGTCAAGAACGCCAAAGACAGGCAAAAACAGTGGCTAAAAAACAGAACTCAGAATACAGAACCCAGAAATCAGAATAAAACCAAAAAAATCAGCGGTATCAGCGAAATCAGCGATTAAAGAAAGTCGTTAGTAGTTAGTCGCTGGTCGTTAGTCAAAATTTATCGGCCTTTAGTTCGTCGTGCGTTGTGTGTATTGCGTTGTGCGTATTGCGTATTGCGTCATGAGTATTGCGTATTGCGCCATTTGACGCTTCACGCTTCACGAACGACGCACGACGGAAAAGGCAACCGCCTTTTTAACACTGAAAACGCTGTTTTTCCCGCTTATCGTCCGATATGTCGAAAGTGAAACGTCGCATATCAAGTGTGATATGTCAAATATCAAGCATGAAATTTGAAATATCACACATGAAACATCGCATTTCAAGTGTGAAATGTGACGGAGTAAGCATGAAATGTCACATATCAAGTGTGAAAAATCAAAGAGCAAGCTTGATATATCACGGAGCAAGCATGAAATATGGAATATCAAGCATGAAATGTCACGGAGCAAGCCTGAAAAACCATTTTTCAAGTGTGAAATATGACGGAGCAAATATGAAATGAGGCTTAGCAGGTGTGATATGTCTCATGTCAGGCTTGATAAGTCTAAAGACTTATAAACAGGCGATATTAAGATTTTTAACCGCGAGCGTCTCATCCGGCCGGCATACGGGCGTGGTTGTCGGCGAGGCCTTGACTTTTTCCGGGGCAGCATCTGTCATACGGGCGATGTCTATCATCGCGTCAATAAAGCCGTCGAGAGTCTCTTTGCTCTCGGTTTCGGTGGGTTCAACCATTATCGCTTCTTTGACTATGTTTGGAAAATAGACGGTAGGGGGGTGGTAGCCGCGGTCAATGAGGGCTTTGGCTATATCTATGGCGTGGACGCCATTTTTTTCGAGTTGTTTTGACGCGCTGAAGACGCACTCGTGTTTACAGATTGTATCAAAGGCTATATCGTAAAAAAGCTTCAACTTTTCCTTAACGTAATTGGCATTAAGCACGGCGTTTTCGGCGATTCGCGAAAGACCGTCGCCGCCAACCATCAGCATATAAACATAGGCGCGAAGAATGACGGCGAAATTTCCATAAAAAGGAGCTATATAGCCGATAGATTTTGGTCTGTCATATTCGAGCGCATAGGTGCCATCATTTCTTTTAATGACGATGGCGATAGGCAGATATTCGAGCAGCTGTTTTTCAACACCAACAGGGCCGGCTCCCGGTCCGCCGCCTCCGTGCGGAGTCGCGAAAGTTTTATGCAGATTGAGATGGACGATATCAAAGCCGAAGTCGCCGGGGCGGGCTTTACCGATAATAGCATTGAGATTCGCGCCATCGTAATATGCAAGGCCATCGACACTGTGAATAATATCGCAGATTTTTTTTATGTTCTTCTCGAACAACCCAAGTGTATTGGGGCAGGTGAGCATTATGCCGGCAACGCTGTCATTGACCGCGGCGGCAAGCGAGTTGACATCCATAATACCGTTTTTATCGCTGGGTATTGTAACGGTTTTATACCCCGCTATCGCGGCGCTCGCCGGATTTGTTCCGTGAGCATTGTCCGGTATGAGGACGGTCGTTTTTTTATTGCCTTTGTCGCGGTGGTAAGCGGCCATAATCATCAGGCCTGTAAGCTCACCGTGAGCTCCTGCCATAGGCTGCATTGTAAAACCAGCCATCCCGGTTATTTCGCGAAGCATCATATCCGTGTCGTAAAGGACCTGCAGGCGCCTTGCGTGAGCATTCCGCCCATTCGCAGTTGCGGCAGAAGCGGATGGAGATGCGTAAAACCGGGATACGATGCTATACGCTCGGAGACCTTCGGATTATATTTCATTGTGCAGGAGCCAAGCGGATAGAAGTTCGTATCGACTCCGAAATTTCTACGTGAAAGCTCTGTGAAATGCCTGACAACATCGAGTTCACTTAATTCCGGCAAATCCGCAGGTTTTTGCCTGAGCAGGTCGTTGCGGATATTTATCGAGTTGGGCACATCGCTCGGGCTTATATCGACAGCCTTGCGGCCTTTTACGCTCTTTTCAAAAATCAATTTCATAAAACGCTCTCCAGAGCCTCAGCGAGCATTCCTATCTGCTGCTTGCTCTTTTTCGGTAACGCAAATCAATATCGAATTTTCCATTGCCTTATAATACCTGCTCAGCGGGAATCCTGCGGCGAAACCTCTTTCAATCAGTTTGGCGATTACATCTGCCGCCTCGCAGGGCAGGTCCAGAACAAACTCATTGAAAAACCATTTGGCTTTGAAATGCGGTTTTACATTCGGAATGGCCGTCAGTCTCTGATATGCATAACTCGCCTTGTCGGCACATAGCTGTGCGGTCTCCTGCAAGCCTTCTTTACCCATCAGCGACAAATAGACAAGTGCGGTCAAAGCGCACAAGGCCTCATTTGAGCAGATATTCGAAGTGGCTTTATCTCTCCTTATATGCTGCTCGCGTGCCTGGAGTGTGAGGACATAGGCATCCCTGTCGGATTTATCTTTTGTTTTGCCGACGATTCTGCCGGGCATTTTCCGCACATATTCCATTTTTGCCGCCATAAAGCCAAGATACGGGCCGCCGAACGACATCGGCATACCGAGGCTTTGCCCTTCGCCGATTACGATATCCGCACCCATTTCGCCAGGCGGTTTAAGTATTCCAAGCGATATCGGATAACACGAGACAATCAATAATGCCCCTTTTTCATGGGCGGCTTTTGCGATATCAGAGAAATCGTCGATACAGCCGAAAAAGTTCGGATTCTGCAGAATTACCCCAGCGGTGCCGCTGTCTATTTTCGCGAGTATTTCCTCCCGGTTTGCCAGTCCGTCCGTACTGTGGGTTTCTTCAAGGTCGATTCTGAGATTTCGCGTATAAGAATTTACCATCACGCGATAAATTGGATTAACGCTGTCGTCAATAATTACCTTGTTTCTGCCCGTGATTCGCATCGCCATCATTATTGCTTCATATATCGCCGTCCCGCCATCGTAAAGGGATGCGTTCGATGCTTGCAATCCAGTCAGTCGGCAAATTGCTGACTGATATTCATAAATAGCCTGCAATGTTCCCTGTGAAAGTTCCGGTTGATAGGGTGTATAAGCCGTGTAAAATTCGCTGCGTGAGATAATTGAATACACCGCCGCCGGAATGAAATGGTCGTAAAAACCGCCTCCGAGAAAGCACGTAAGGTTTATGGAATTCTTATCGGCAAGTTCCGCCAGAACATTTCGCACCTGCTGTTCGGTCAAGCCTTTAGGCAGATTGAAAGATGTCTTTTTCAGTTCGGCAGGAATATCAGCAAAAAGGCCATCCATCGTCAGACCAATTTCAGAAAGCATCTGTTTTTGTTGCTCAGGCGTGTTTGATATAAAAGGCATTTTTAAAGTCCTTTCAGGTATTCTTCGTACTGAGCCGCATCCATCAGATTTTTTATGGATGCTTTATCCGTGATTTGCAGTTTGCACATCCACCCCTTTCCGTAGCAGTCATCGTTTATTATTTCAGGCTTGCTCTGCAATTCCGAGTTCACCTCCATTACTTTGCCTGTAACCGGCGAATAAACATCGCTTGCGGACTTTGAGCTTTCAACTACTCCAAGTTCGCCTTTCTGATTTATCTCTTTACCCACAGCTGGCAGTTCCGCAAAAACGATTTCGCCCAGCATTTCCTGCGCATAGTCAGTTATGCCTACCGTCGCGGTGCTGCCGTCGATTTTTACCCATTCGTGCTCTTTAGTGTAAAGTAATTCTTTCGCTACCATAATTATATCCTCTTAAAATTTCGCAAATCGCGTTACAACTTTACCCTTAATATCAGCCGGTACTTGTTCCCCTTTTTCAACAGATTGCTTTTTGCCCTGTTTAATCTGGCTTTCACTTCTGGCAAGGTAATATATCCCCGCGCCATTACCTTCATTTATGGCATCTTTAGCGACATAAGCAAGGGCATATTGTTTTTCGCCTGCTTTGGCGCAGCTCAAAATCCAGCCGATACATGTATCATTTTTCAGCACAGCGTCTTTTTGCCGCACAGGCCTTACACCTTTTTCGCCCGGCAGCTCAATCCTGACAACGTGCATATCATAAGATGCCGCGTTTTTCTCCATAGCGGCTTTACCTATGAAGAATTCTTTCTCCAGTTTAACCGCCCAGCCGTAACCTGCCTCAAAGGGAGTTATGTTAAATTCGCCATCCAGTTCGTGACCATAAAGCGGCAGGCCCGCCTCAACTCGGAGACTGTCTCTGTGCGCCGAGTCCGCAGGGGATTAAGCCTAAAGCTTTGCCTTTTTCAAGAAGTATATTCCAAAGTGTAGTCGCTTTTGCAGGATGAACGAATAACTCATAACTGGTTACCGCTCCCGTATAGCCAGTCCTGCTGATAATGCAGTTGACCCCGGCAATATCCGCTTCAATAAAATGAAAAGACTTCAGATTTTCAATCTGCTTTTTGGTATTATTATCTTTGACCAGCGCCGACAATACTTCTGTTGACACCGGCCCCTGCAAAGCGATATCAACTCTGCAGTCGTCGCCGGAGGCTGTATCTCTCATATCGCGCATTGCGGGCTTGTATTTCAGGCTTTGTGCGGGCTTGTATTTCAGGCTTTGTGCGGGATTGGCGATATCCAGTAAGACAAGTCCTGCCTGCAAAGCGTTTAGATATGCTTTAATCTTAGGTTCATTCGCCGCGTTGACCACCACCATAAATTTCTTTTCGCTTCGGCGATATATTATTATGTCGTCCAGCACGTTTCCATCGGCGTCGAGAATATATGAATACTGGGCCATTCCATCTTTTAGCAGGTTTACGTCATTTGTCGCGATAAGGTTTAGAAAATTGGCGGCATCTGCCCCAGCGATTTCCAGAACGCCCATGTGAGTACAGTCAAAAAGTCCGGTCTTTTGGCGAACCGCCTGATGTTCCTCGCTGATGGATGAATACCATAATGGCATCAGATAGCCCGCGAAATCAGCTAATCGGGATTTTTCGACAAGTTTGAGGTGTTCATTATAGAGCGAGCTTCCGACCGGATTGGTCTTTGGCGGCTCAAATACAAATTTTCCTGATAACTTAATATTTTTCAATTGCTTGCCTCCGTGCTTAATAGCAAGAAAATATTAAGATTAAGCAAAATTGTGTCAAAGTCAAGCCCAATCTTGCCCTATCTTCAAAAATTCTATTCTACCGGTCTTACGCAATAAATATAGGTAAGAGGTTTTTGGCCGGTGTTCTTAATGTTGTGAAGCGTCTGCGGCGGAATATAGGCGATTTTCCCCTGACCTACTTTAAGAACCTGTTCTTTTTCACCGATGAGTGCCTCGCCGTTTCCTGAAAGAAAAATAAGCATTTCCTCCTGGGCTTTTGTTGAATGCACCCCACAGGCCTCACCGGGTTTGAGATATACGCGACCCGCACGCATACCAAGCGTTTCTGGCACGCCAGGCAGGAGTCTTTGATATTCAGGCTGATTATTCAGCTCAACTATAATAACTTTTTCTGGCACTGGACGTCTCCTTGCATTATTAAATATTCGATATTATTTAGCCTGTGTAAAAAATATTATCGTTTTTGTCAAACATTTTCTTGTTGACTTGGTAGCAAAAATAAATTATTTTTATGCGCATAGATTGGATTATTCGTATAGGCTCTAAGGAAGAGAACAAACTATTATGCATATGGCAAATGAACTGCTTTCAATTCCCGTGTCAATCGGCACAATCGCGATAGCCGCAGGCGGCGTATCTCTCATCTGCAGAAAAGCCAAACAAATTATCACCTCGGATAAGTTCGCTCTTATGGGGATTCTCGGGGCGTTTGTTTTTGCCGGCCAGATGATGAACTTTCAACTGCCCGCTATGCCAGGCACAAGCGGACACATGATTGGGGCAGTATTGCTGTCGATTATTATTGGCCCTCACCTCGCCGCGATTGTTATGGCGTCCGTTGTAATTGTCCAATGTCTAATTTTTCAGGACGGCGGCCTGCTCGCTCTGGGCTGCAATATCATCAATATCGCGATTGTTCCCAGTTATCTCGGTTATTCATTATACAAGATTATAACCAATGGCGCCCCCAGCGTTACAAGAATATACATTGGCTCCGTCATTGCCTCTGTGATTGCCATTGAAGCCGGCGCTATTCTTGTGCCGCTGGAAGTCTGGCTTTCCGGCATATTGGTCGTGCCTTTTTATACTTTTCTTATCACGATGATTGGTGTTCATTTGCTCGTGGGCTTTGTTGAGGGCATAATTACAGTCGCTGTCATCGGATACATCCAGCAGGTCAGGCCTGATATCACCGTTAATTCTATGCCGGGAAAATCAGGCTGAGCAAAAAAGCCGTTCTTGTAACTTTTGCTGTTTTTACAGTTATTACTGCCGCCGGGCTTTCCCTGCTTGCTTCAAATAATCCCGACGGCCTTGAATGGAGTTACGCCGAAAGACCTGAACGGCCAAATTTCAAACCGTTCGTCTCAAACGAGAATCCAGCGATTTCTTCGGTTGACAAATTCCAGTCGAAATATTCGCTACTGCCTGATTACTCTCGCAGAAACTCAGTTTTAGGCCAAACCGGAGATTCTGCTCTCGAAGTCTCAAAAGGCTGGACAAGTTTTGCAGGAGTCGTAGGTTCTGTTATTACTATGCTAATAATCTGGCTTGCGGCGATAATGCTCCGAAAAAAATTTACAGATAACGGGAATAAAAAATGCATCACGCCTACATAGATAAATTCGCATATCAGAATTCACCCGTACATCAGCTCGATAGCCGCGTCAAGCTGATAGCAGTCTTTATTTTCACGGTAATGGTAATTTCTTTGCCTGTTACCTCGGTCAGCATTCTGTTCTGTTATGCGATTGGGCCTTTTGCTATTCTCACGATAGGGGGGATACCCCTAAAGTTCGCTTTCAGACACATATTAATAATTAGCCCTTTTGTTTTTGTCCTGGCGTTAAGCTGTCCATTATACGACAGGTTAATGATTCAGGCCACGTTCGGGCCTTTCGTGTGGGATATTTCAAGGGGTTGGCTCCGTTGTTTTGCCATTCTCGGAAAATTCACTGTTACTATGCTTGCCCTGATAGCTCTGGTATCTACGACAAAATTCAGCGATTTGCTGGCCGGACTGCAAAAACTCGGCATGCCGAAACTGCTGACTGTTCAACTGGGCTTTCTGTACAGATACATCTTCGTTCTTATCGATAGCGCTCATCATATCCTCCGTGCCAGGCACGCTCGAAAATTACGAAATCTCGGATTTAAAACCGAACTAAAAATAGCCTCATCTATGCTCGGCTCATTGCTCATACGTAGCATTGATACCGCCGAGAAGATAAATATCGCAATGGAGGGACGCGGTTTTAACGGGAAATGGCGTACCCTCTCAAGACTCAAAATTTACCCAGCGGATTACATCTTTGCTTTTGTTGCCGCTATATTTATACTTGTGCTGTATTTTATTGTAACGCCAATTTTATCTTAGAGGAATTTAATGCCAGAATCGATAGAAATAGACATGTTTTCATATCATTACAGCGATGGAACGACCGCTTTGACAGATATAAACCTCAATATTGAGCATGGTCAAAGAGTTGCCCTGATAGGACCGAATGGCGCGGGCAAATCAACGCTGCTTCTTGCCATCGGCGGCTTTATAACCGGCCAGGGAAAAGTTCTTATTAACGGTTTGGTCGTAAATAGTGCCAATATGAGAAAAATCAGGGCAATGATTGGCTGCTGTTTTGAAAATCCAGACGACCAGTTGTTTATGCCCACTTTGTTTGACGACGTCGCGTTTGGCCCTCTTAATCTTGGCCTTGAACCCGATGAAGTAAAAAACCGTGTGACAGAGACTCTGGAAATCGTGGGTTTGGATAGTATGGCGGATAAAGCCCCGCATCATTTGTCCGCCGGTCAGAAACGGGCCGCAGCGATAGCCACCGTCCTTGCGATGTCGCCGCAGATTATCACATTCGATGAGCCGGATGGCAGTCTCGACCCGCGAAATCGTAGCAACATTATAAAACTTCTTTCCGGTCTGTCTCAGACTTTGGTAATTGCTACCTGCAATATGAATTTTGCCTTTGCCATTGCCGATAGGGCGGTTCTGATTGATAAAGGCAGGGTCATTGCGGATGGCAATACGCGCGAGATAATGAGCGATACAAAACTAATGACAGAGCATGGCCTGGAAACGCCGCGTATCACCTGAAATAAACTACCTGACCTCTTTTTAATTCTGCAATTATCGGGCTTCGTATGCGAGTCGCTGAACTTTATGTCCGATAATAGCATTCGCATTTTTTTAATATTACGGGATATAAATATAGCTTAGTTTGTAGTTGAAAATGAGGACAAAATTGTAATGTGCTACGTTGATACTGCCGAAAGACTTTTAAGGTAGCCATAGTTTTGCAACACTAAAATTTTAATAAGGGGGCAGTAAATGGCAGAAAAAAGATACGTGAAAGCGCTGGCAGTTGACAGCGACGCTGAGATTGTAATCACATTACAGCGATATTTCAGAAATTTTGAAGAGCATATAATTGAGACTGAATATGTGTCAACTATTACCGGGGCGATTGAGAAAATCGCCGCTGGCGATATTGATTTATGTATTCTGGATAATAAGCTTAGCAGTGGTATAATGGCAGGCGAGGTTTTGAAAAATTTCAGCGAACGGAATATCGATATTCCCGTTTTGGTTTTGACCGGTACCAATTGCGGGCAAAACTCGGTCGAACTTATGAAAATGGGGGCCTACGACTGCATATCAAAAGATAATATAGACTATAAAATATGCGAAAAGGCTATTAAGAATACGATAGAGCGGCATTCACAGGTAGCCGAGCAAAAACATGTCAACAGAATGATTAAAAGGGCCAAGAACCAGCAGCAGCTTATGCTGGACTGTTCTCCTGAGATGATATGGTACAGCGATAAGAACGGCAGAATTGTTCGCGCCAATATGACCACAGCGAAGGTTGCGGGAATGCCGATAAGAGAAATTATCGGCAAATCGGTTTGTGAGCTTTTCGGACTGAACCATGAGGATGTGCTTAATGAGAATGAAGATGTTACATGTTCAGGCAAGGCCAGACTCGGCATGTCGCAGGAATTGCATACGGTTAAAGGCAAGAGGTGGTTTCACGTGGATGTAGTGCCGTACCCTGAAGAAGAAGAGGGTGCCGGTGTTGTTGTGTTTGCCCGCGATATTACCGAGGAGAAGCTGGTAGAAGGCCGGAAAAACAAAATAAGAGAAAAGCTGATTGAGCAGGACAGGATAAGAAGCGGATTTATCGGCGGCATTGCTCATGACCTTAGAGAACAGCTCGGTATTTTCAGAAATGTATTTTGTGACTCCATACATGGAGAAATATCTTCGATAAGCGGCAAACTTTGGGAAAACGTAAAAATCGCCGAAGAAAACATCGACAGGCTGGCGAAAATTATCAATGATTTCTTTGATATTTCAAAAATAGAGACCGGTAAAATCCAGATACAAAAGGCTAAAGTCAACCTGGAAGAAGTTATATCGGAAGTTGTGTACCTGCTTGCTGATATGGCGTCGCAAAAACAGGTTAAGATTTCGACGACACTGCAATCCGGTGAAAACACGGATGTGTATGCCGACCGCGGTCTTATTGTGCAGGTTCTTATCAGCCTTATCAACCACGCTATTCAGGCCACTCAGCCTTATACTACCATTGACATCGGAATCAGAAACATAGGCAAAGAAGTACAGATTGACACGCTCAATACGTATGTCGGTCTCGACAAAGATGAAATCAGCAAGGTCTTCAGTCATTTTGTTAAGATTGAGGATTATGCCCCTGATGCGGACAAACAGGGCGGTACAGGCCTTTATATAGCTAAATGGCTTGTGCAGACGCAAGGCGGCAGAATCTGGGTTGAGAACTGCCCAGGAAGGGAAGGCATCTTTTGCTTTACTTTGCCAAAATATTCCGAGGACATTGATATTGAAATTATTGAACAGACTAATATTACTCAAGAAACGCCGATAAAAATCTGAAGTCAGTTAATAGATGGCATTTTTAGGAGATCAGATAATGGAAACAGAAAGAAAAATTGTTGTCTTGATAGTCGAAGACGAGGAGCATATCCGAATGGTTCTGGAATACAATTTGAAACTTGACGGTTATGAGGTGTGTTTGGCCGCTAACGGCTCTGAAGGTCTTGCCGCTGCTCGTGAAAAAAATCCTGATTTAATTTTGCTGGACTGGATGCTCGGAGATATGGACGGCATCGATGTGTTATCCCTGTTAAAAAAGGATGAAACAACTCGGTATACCCCTGTTTTTATGCTTACGGCCAAGGGGATGCTCCAGGATGTGGAGCGGGCATTTAACGCCGGTGCGGATGATTATATTACAAAACCCTTTGACCCTGCACGGCTTGGCTGCATAATCAGAAACAAACTTGAGAGATGTGTTCTCGGCGTTGAGGGTTAAACGTAACTTGAAATTAGCGATACTTAAGGTGTTTGATAAATGAAAGACAAGACATATAACAACAATAATATATCAAGGGCATTACTATATAGATGGATTCCTGTGGCAGCCTTTGTTTTTACAGGCACCTCGGCTACTTTGATATTATTTATTTATGCCGACAAAGCCTGGCAGCATTCAATGATATTGTTGTGCGGTTTATCAATAACGGCTGTTACGGCTTTCTACATGGCATTTATTCTTAAAAATAAGGCATTGCTTATACAAATTCAGCACCAGCAAAAGGCCATCCTTGATACCATTCCCGATATGGTATGGCTGAAAGACGCTGATTACAGGTATATCACTGCGAACAAACCTTTTACGGATGCCTGCGGTTTAAAGGCCTGCGAATTGGCAGGCAAAACCGATTTTGATATATGGCCCGCTGACCTGGCCAAAAAATATCAAAAAGACGACGAAGATGTTATGACTGCCCGTACAAGTAAGCAAATGGAAGAGCAGGTGGAAGATAAGAAGGACAGGCAAAGAACATGGATAGACACCATAAAAACTCCTATTTACGATGATAATGGAAATGTCGTTGGCACAAGCGGCATCGCTCGCGATATAACAGAGCGAAGGAAATTAGAGAATGTCCGGATGCAACAGACCCAGCAGCATATTCATTATCAAAATGTCCTTTTGAAAATCGCCCAAATGGAAAGCAGTGATTTGGCCGCTGCTTTCAAAAGTATTATAGAGGAAGATGCCGCCGCTTTAGGCGTCGAACGTGTCAGTATCTGGCTCTATAATGATGACGACTCGGCGATAATCTGCGAAGACCTTTATATGCTCGGCCAAAATGAACACCAGAAAGGTTTTACTCTTGCGGTCAAAGATTACCCCGCTTATTTCCGTTCCATCAGCGAAAGTCGTATAATTGCTGCTGATGACGCTTGTACCGACTCACATACCGGCGAATTTACTGAGACATACCTCAAGCCTGCCGGTATTACATCAATGATGGACGTTTTCATAAGAGTTCATGGTAAAATTGTAGGCGTTGTTTGCCACGAACACATCGGGCCGGCCAGGCAGTGGACCCCGCAGGAGCAGGAATTTGCTGCATCCATATCCGATTTGATTTCACTTAAAATTGAAGTGTTCAAAAGAAAACAGGCCGAACAAAAACAGGCCGAACTTCTCGAACAGGTAGAAAAAGCTAACCAGGATTTAAAAGAATTTGCTTATGTGACATCTCACGATTTGAAAGCGCCGCTTCGGGGAATTAGTTCGCTGGCCAAATGGATATCCGAAGATTACGGCGACAAATTCGATGAGGAAGGTAAAAAGCAGATTGATATGCTCCTTAGCAGGGTCAACAGGATGCATAATCTTATCGATGGAATTTTGCAGTATTCGCGTGTAGGACGTATTAAGGAAAAGATTGTTAAAATAAATCTTAATAAACTTGTCCCCGATGTTATCGACACCCTCAGCCCGCCGGCGAATATTTCTGTCAGGATTGGCAATGAGCTTCCGGTTGTGGAGTTTGAGGAGACGCGTATTATACAGGTCTTCCAGAACCTTATCAGTAACGCCATTAAATATATCAATAAACCCCAGGGACTGGTAGAAATAGGCTGTGTGGAAGAAAGTGGTTTCTGGAAGTTCAGCGTCAAAGACAATGGATGCGGCATTGAACAAAAACATTTTGAAAAGATTTTTCAGATATTCCAGACACTGGCGCCGAGGGATGAATTTGAAAGTACAGGCGTAGGTCTTACTGTTGCAAAGAAAATAGTTGAGCTATATGGAGGCAGGATTTGGCTTGAATCCGAAATTGGCATTGGTACGACGTTCTTTTTTACGCTGCCGGTGCAGAAAAGCGAGGACTTAAATGATGAGAAACTCAAAACCTATATTGCTTGTTGAAGATGACAGTGTGGATGTTATGACCACACAGCGGGTACTGAAAGACCTCAAGATTGTCAATCAGCTTGTTGTTTCCGGCAACGGCGAGGAGGCGCTCGAGTACCTGAAAAACGAGAACAACAAAAGACCCTGTGTTATCCTGCTCGATTTAAATATGCCGAGAATGAACGGTGTCGAATTGTTGAAAATTCTCAAAGAAGATGAATCATTAAAGAAAATCCCAGTTGTGGTTCTGACAACCTCAAAAGGAGATGAGGATATTGTAAAAAGCTTTGAGCTTGGAATCGCTGGTTATATGGTTAAACCTGTTGAATATAAGAGTTTTCTCGAGTCGATGAGAGTCATTAATTTATACTGGACATTGAGTGAAATACCACCTAATGGACAATAAACCGGACAACCCGATAGTCAGGATTCTGCTGATTGAAGATGATACGCTTGACCAGATGGCTTTTACGCGTATGGTCAGAGAACAGAATCTCGCATACGAGTGTACAATGGCAGCCTCTGTCGCCAAAGCAAAGGCTGTGCTGAATAATGAGATGTTCGATGTTGTTATTATCGATTATTTCCTCGGCGATGGAACTGCCTTTGACGTTTTGGATTCGGTCAGGAATACCCCGATTATCTTTGCTACTGGCGCAGGTACGGAGGAATTAGCGGTTGAGGCTATGAAGGCCGGGGCCAAGGATTATCTGATAAAAGACCCGGACCGCAATTATCTCAAGATTCTGCCGGAAACCATAAAAAAGTCTCTCAGCCGTAAAAGAATGGAAGATGAGCTCAGGAGATACCACAGCAACCTTGAAATATTGGTAAAAGAGCGTACCGAGCAGCTTGCCGAGGAAAAAGAATTGTTGGCAGTAACTCTTTCGAGTATGGGAGACGGTGTTATCGCGGTGGACAATCAAAAGCGGATTACGCTTTTTAATAAGGTCGCTGAGGAATTGACAGGATGGAGATTTCAGGAAATACCTGGTATGATAGTTGATGGAATTTTCAGACTGTTAGACGAGAAAACAATGGAAATGGTACAAAGCCCGATTGAAAAAGTATTAAAATCAGGGCAGGCTGAAACTTTAAGCAGTCATAAAACACTCGCTGGCAGGAACGGCAGGAACTTGCCGGTTTACGCTATGGCAACACCGATTCGCCGCGGTGAAGGGGGAGTAATAGGTGTCGTAATGGTGTTCCGTGACATTTCGAAAGAGCGTGAAGTTGAGCAGATGAAAGCGGATTTCATTTCAATGATGTCTCACGAACTGCGGACACCACTGACTTCCATAAAGGCATATACCGAAACAATTCTGTGTACCCCCGAAATGCCGGAAGAAACCAAACATCAGTTTTTAATGACCGTAGATGAGGAATCGAATCGTTTAGCAGGTCTTGTTGAGAGCATCCTCGAAATATCACGTATTGAGTCAGGCACGGTTAAGCTGGAATCGAAACCTGTTAATGTACCTGATGTTGCAGCTGCGATTGCATTGGCACTGAAACCCCTGGCTGATAAAAAGAATATCAGTCTTATCTCTGATATTGAGACAGGTATTCCCGCTGTTCTAACTGATGAGAGTGCGATACAGTCTATTGTTACAAACATAGCTAATAATGCTATTAAATTTACACCGGATGGCGGTAACGTGCGAATTGAGGTTAAACATACGGATGAAGATTTGATTTTACGTGTTGCCGATACCGGAATGGGCATACCCAAAGAGGATTTACCGAAGATATTCGATAAATTTTATCGCGTGCGTCGAACCGGCAAACAAATACAGGGTACCGGCCTTGGACTTGCCGTTGTTAAAGAAATCGTAACAATGTTGGGCGGAAGAATCGAAGTCCAAAGCGAAATCAATAAAGGAACGGTCTTCAAAATTGTTTTGCCGTTAAAAACCGTAAAGGCAACAGACATCGCAGTTGTCTCTTAGCAAATCTTGTAATCAAGCCGCGATTATTATTGGATATTACTCATTTTGGCCGTAAAGCCACTTCTCGTCGGACAACGAATAATCAAGAATTTCATCTGGTTTGAAGTATAACTTAATTTCCTGTTCTGCGGAGGCCTGACTGTCTGAGCCGTGTATAAGATTATATCCTCTCGAACAGCCGAAGTCGCCGCGAATTGTTCCTGGTTCAGCGTTGCAGCCGAAAGTCGCACCCATCATTTTTCGCGACATATCTATCACACCGTCCGCTTCCCATACCATTACAAGCACAGGCGCTGATGACAGATATTTTACAACGCCCTCGAAAAAGGGTTTACCCTGATGAACGGCATAATGTTTTCTCGCCAGCGATTCCGGAATCTGCATAAATTTGGCCGCTGCGAGTTTTAGACCTTTTCCTTCAAACCGAGAAATAATCTCACCTGCCAGATGTCGCTGAACAGCATCCGGTTTAATGATTATTAAAGTACGTTCTTTCATCTGCGTGTTTGCTCTTTCCGAAGCCGAATAAATTATACACCCTTAGGCACAATGTAGATTTCCACGCGTCTGTTTTGAGGATTGCCCTGTTTGTTGGCTTTGTTTGGTTCGAGCGGACGATATTCACCAAAACCTCTTACGCTTATACGCTCCGAGTCAATGCCGTCAGTGGTCATTACAGTCAGTACTGATATGGCCCTGTGCGCCGAAAGATGCCAGTTTGTCGGATGTTTTTCTCTGGTGTCTGGCCGGCTGATGCGCAAATCGTCAGTGTGGCCGGCGATTATGATATCAAATTTTTTGCCCTCTTCTGAATTCATTATATTGCATAATGCTTTAATCGAGTCCATCGCGGAAGGAGCTACGGTATCACTGCCTTTTTCAAAAAGCAGGTCGCTTTTGAATTTAACTACTCCGCGGTTTGGGTCATACGAAATCATATCGCTGCCCTTGGCAAAATCTTCGAGCATCGTATTCAGCTCAACAGGCAGGGCAACGCCGCCGCTGATTAAACGCTGCTGCATCAAATCTATCAGAGCTTTCTTGTCGGCTAAATCTTTTTCCAGAGCGGCAATTTTCTGCTGAAGCGTTTCTGCCTCGATACCACCGTGAGCCCGTGCGTCTTCAAGCTGTCTTTTTAACGCGTCAAGCTGGATTTTGTTTGTTTGAAGTTCGCTGTTAAGCTCACTGATTTTCTTTGCCTGCAAATCGTTCTGAACCTTGAGGTCATTGCAGCCGTTCAGTAGCAAAACAGAACCACAAATAAGAATAAGTAATGAAATTTTTGCTGTTGACATTGTTGAATCCTTTCCAAGAAAATTAGGCCGAAAATTATTCGACCATTCCCTTAATTACAATCGCAGGCGGACAGCCCGCCGATTAACGATTTTCCATTGGTATAAATAAAACTGATTTCGATTTACGCGTCAAGAATAAACTTGTAAAATTTATGCGGCTTATTTATAACCAATAAAATGCCTTTGTATGCGTAAGCGGGATGCTAAGGAAGGGATGAATAAATGGCGTTTTTAATGGGTTATGACGTTGGAAGTTCGTCAATTAAAGCAACTTTGCTGGAAATAGCGACTGGAAAAGCAGTAATATGTTTTTAAGCCCGCTGTTCTCAAACGCCTTTTCCGCCACAACCGCGGCAAACGTGGAATTGTATGATACGGACGGCTCACAGGGTGCCGCAGAGGTGCCGGCATCGGTGAGGATATTTATAGCCCAACCAGTGCTTTTCTTGGCCTAAAACCAATAAAAACTGTAAGTCCTGACAAAAAGTTATGTGGAATTTACAGCGAAAAGTATAAAATGTGGGAAGATGTTCTTAAATTTGAGTTGAAAAGTAAAGAACCACGGGTTTTAACCCGTGGTTCTTACTGTAAGGAAAGGATAAAAAAATGAAAAAGATTATCTTTACCGCTGTTGTGTGTGTTAATTTTGTTATTTTGGGTTGTGCCGCAGATATGAAAAAAGCCGCCGATACAGGCTGGCAGCCGCTTTTTAATGGTAAAAATCTTGATGGCTGGATTCAAAGGGGAGGCCAGGCGAAATACTTTGTAAAAGGTGATGAAATTGTCGGCCAAAGCGTCCCCAATACGCCAAACAGCTTTTTATGCACAAAAAAAGAATACAGGGATTTTATTCTCGAGCTGGATTTTAAGGTTGATGCTAATCTAAATTCCGGAGTTCAAATCCGCAGCAGCAGTTTAAAGGAGTATAAGAATGGTCAGGTTCACGGCTACCAGGTTGAAATAGACGCTAAGCAAACACCTGCTGCCAAAGGAGTTAAAAATTTCCTTGCCAATGGCGAGCCTGCGTCCGCTGACCAGCCTCGAAGCTGGACAGGCGGCATTTACGATGAGGCACGTCGAGGCTGGCTTAACGACCTTTCGCATAACGAGGCCGCCAGAAAAGCGTTTATGCCCGACAAATGGAACCATTTCCGCATCGAGGCAAACGGGGATTCGATAAAGACCTGGCTAAATGGTACTCCCGCCGCCGATATGAAAGATTCGATGACGCATATGGGTTTTATAGCTTTACAGGTGCCACGGCACCAGCGTCAAAGAGCCGATGTTCGTCAAATGGCGCAACATCAGAATAAAAGATTTGACCGCCGACAGTGTTAAATAAACCCTGTACGCTATACGCAATACGCTAAACCTTGTCGAACGACGAGCGACGAATTTTAGCCACAGATTTTATGGTTAACAAGTATAATTGTTACACAAAATCTTTCCCCTATTGCTTCTGGGGTGTTTTAACCATAGAATAAAACTATGACAGAATTTAATATAAAAAGCGAGTTTCAGCCCGCGGGCGACCAGCCGCAAGCCATAGAGCGGCTTACCGAAGGGCTACACGCCTGTAAACAGTTTCAGACGTTGATGGGTGTTACCGGCAGCGGAAAAACTTTTACAATGGCTAACGTAATCGCGCAAATAAATCGTCCGACCCTGGTAATATCGCACAACAAAACTCTTGCCGCTCAGCTTTATGAGGAGTTCAAGGAGTTGTTCCCCCAAAACGCCGTCGAATATTTCGTGAGTTATTACGATTATTACCAACCCGAAGCCTACATCCCCGCCAGAGACATATACATCGAAAAAGACGCCTCCAAAAACGCCGACCTCGATCGCCTCCGGCTTTCCACGACAACCAGCCTATCGACAAGGAAAGATGTAATAATCGTCGCCTCGGTCTCCTGCATATTCGGTCTCGGCTCACCGGAGGACTACAAGGCAAGCGTCATCGCCGTCAAAAATGGCGACTGGCTTGACAGGAATGAATTGCTCGGCAGATTCGCCGACCTGCAATATACAAGGAACGATTACGATTTCGCCCGCGGCAAATTCCGGGTTCGCGGAGATGTTGTTGAACTTTATCCCTCTTACGAATCTTTCGCAGTACGTTTTGAGTTTTTTGGCGATGAAATCGAGAAAATCAGCTACATCAATCCGACTTCCGGCGAGACCCTCGCGGTAGAATCGCAGGTTTTCATTTATCCGGCACAGCACTATATTATGCCCGCCGACAGAATCTCCTCCGCCGTTGACAGTATAAAAGCGGAACTTGCCCAGCGATTGCAGGAATTTCGCCAGGAAGGCAAACTCCTCGAGGCCCAGCGCCTCCAGGCCAGAACTATGTATGACATCGAAATGCTCCAGGAGGTTGGCTATTGCAGCGGCATCGAAAATTACGCCCGCCACCTCGCGGGTTTAAAACCCGGCTCAAGACCCTACACCCTGATTGACTATTTCCCCGACGATTTCCTTCTGTTCATCGACGAGTCCCACGTTACCATCCCTCAGATACGCGCAATGTGGGCCGGCGACAGGAGCAGAAAGCAGGTTCTTGTCGAACACGGTTTCAGACTGCCAAGCGCCCTAGATAACAGGCCTCTGCGTTTCGAGGAATTTCAGGAGAACTGGAAGAACGTCATTTTCGTTTCCGCCACGCCGGCCCCGTTCGAACTCGAAAAATGCAATAACGAGGTCGTCGAGCAAATCATCAGGCCCACCGGCCTTATTGACCCGACAATCATCGTTCAGCCCGCCCATGACCAGGTGCAGCATCTCCTCGGCGAAATCGAAAGACGCGTCAAGGCAAAGGAACGCGTCCTCGTTACAACCCTGACCAAGAGGCTTGCCGAAAACCTTTCCGCGTATATCGCCCAAAAAGGCTTCAAATGCCGTTACCTCCACAGCGAAATCGAAACACTCGAACGAATCGAAATCCTTCGTGACCTGCGCAACGGTGAATTCGATGTCCTCGTCGGTATAAATCTGCTCCGCGAAGGGCTCGATTTGCCGGAGGTTTCCGCCGTCGCAATCCTCGACGCCGACAAGGAAGGCTTCCTGCGAAGCGAAACATCGCTCATCCAGACCATTGGCAGAACCGCCAGAAATATCAACGCTACCGTATTCCTTTACGCGGATAAAATTACCGATTCTATGAAAAAAGCTATTGACGAAACTGACAGACGGCGTAAAATTCAAATCCAATATAATGAAGAACATAATATTACCCCCGAAACTATAAGAAAGGAGATTCGCAAAGGGCTCTCTGAGCAGATAAAGGCAAGACAGATTGCGCGTAAGGCCGTCCAGTTCGACGACAGCGAATACGACAAGGTTGAGGCTGTCGCCGAAATTGAAAAAGATATGTTCGCCGCCGCAGAGGCACTCGATTTCGAGCGTGCCGCTTTTTTAAGAGATAAACTGCGCGAGCTAAAAGACCTGCCCCGGCTAAACGTCGAACTCAAAAACAAAACCAGAGCGAAGAAAAGAAAACCAAAATTATGAAACTGCTTAACATTAAAGAGGCTATGCCTCTGATACAAATGGCAATCGAAGAAGACCTTGGTCAGGGTGATGTAACCAGCGAACTGTTCGCGAAGGATAACACCGTAACTACGGCTAACATTGTTTCACGAGAGGAAATTGTTGTCTGCGGTATGAATATTGTTCGCGAGATTCTTAAGGCTTATGATAAGAAATTAAAGCTCAAAGTTCATATAAATGACGGGCAGGAGGCACACGTCGGGAGCAACCTTGCTACTATCCGGGGGCCTTTATGCACCATGCTCAGTGCCGAGCGTGTACTTCTGAACTTTATGCAGCGTCTCAGCGGTATAGCCACCGCGACGCGCAAATACGTCCGTGCCGTCAAAGGCACAAAAGCCAAAATCTATGATACGCGGAAAACCACCCCAGGCTGGCGCATCCTCGAAAAATACGCCGTTCGATGTGGCGGAGGGCATAATCATCGTATCGGCTTATATGACGGTATCCTGATTAAAGACAACCATCTCGCCCAGCTTGGCAGAAATTTCGCACCCAAATTAAAAAAGATTATCGAAGAGGCCAGAAAGGTAAAAGGCGCCAAATTCGTCGCCGTTGAAGTTGACCACGTCGATGACCAACTCAATTATGTCTTGCGAATTCCCGGCGTTGACATTGTGTTGCTTGATAACATGGGACAATGGCAGCTTAAGCACGCCGTCAATATGCGAAATAAGATGTGCAGAGGCAGCCATAGAAAAATCCTCCTCGAAGCATCCGGAAATATCAATCTCTCGAATGTTTCCGCCGTTGCTCAGTGCGGCATTGACCGTATCGCTATCGGTGCGATTACGCATTCCGCCGCCTCAGTCGATATCGGCGTCGATAGATAAAAACTCCTATGACCAAAACCGACTACCTGAACCCGGACGTAATAGCCGCGAATCTTAAAACAAAACGCGTCGGTGGGAAAATACTCGTCTATAAAACTACTTCAAGCACAAATGACGTTGCCGCCGAATACGCGAAAAATAAAAAAAATGACGGCCTCGCCGTCTTTGCAGAACACCAGACCTCAGGCAGGGGACGCGCAGGAAACAAATGGCTTTCAGCTCCCTCGCAAAGCTTACTTTGCTCTGTCCTTCTGACCAAAACCACCGTTAATCACGAGCTTCTTTCGCTTACCGCCGCGGTAGCCGTTGCGCAGGCCGTCGGTAAAATCGGCAGATACAACTCGAAAATCAAATGGCCTAACGATATTATCCTCAACGGTAAAAAAATCGCGGGCATCCTCATCGAATCAAAATCTCTCAACCGCGATACTGCCTTTGTCATTGGTATCGGAATAAACTGCCATCAGGTAAAGGATTCCTTCCCGCCGGAACTCCATTCCATCGTCACAAGTCTCGATATTGAAAGCCGTACTTTCTGCGACAGGAATCTTCTGGCTAAAAGGGTGCTTACTTTTTTGGACCATTGGCTTGATACCGCGGGAAAATCCAGCGAAAAAGTCGTCGAACAGTGGCGTAAACTCGGCATCCTCCTTGGGCATCGCCTGACAGTTATATTTAACAGGAGAAAATTTTCTGGAAATTGTATCGGCATCGACCCGCAAAAAGGCCTGATTCTCCAGCTTGACCGTGGCGGGGTGCGAATCTTCCCAGCAGCCCATACATCCATTTGTAAAGATTAACACGACAATTTCATTAAATCCGCATTTTTTACCGAGGAGTTCTCTTTGACTTCGTTTAGGGCGGGCGCAGAGAATCGCGGCTCAGTAAAAAAATTATGATTCGGTTGTGCGTTTTGCTTGAATTAAAAAGGAATCTGTGGTAAAAACTCGCACCTATGAAAACAAAAATAAAAATATTAATTGTTGCGGTTGTACTGGTTCAAAGTTTTGTTTGTACTGCGCAGGCTGACCTTGTGGGACGTATTAACGGGATTATTCGTCAGCCGTCTTTGAAGAAAGTGCGGTTTTCGATTCGTATCGTTGACGCCAACACGGGCAGAGAGGTTTACAGCTATAATGCGGATACGGCGTTGATTCCGGCTTCGAATATGAAGGTAGTTGTTACGGCGGCGGCGGTGAAATATCTTGGCGCAAATTATGAATACAAAACGAAGGTGGGGATGAATGATAATTCGCTGGTGGTTGTAGGAAGCGGGGACCCGCTGCTGGGGGATAAAAAAATCGATGAAAAATACAATCGAAAGGCTGGCTGGATTTTCGAGGATATCGCGGCGGCGATGAAGAAAAACAATATAGCGACCATCGGCGATATAATTGTGGATAGTTCCGTTTTTGACGACCAGCGTGTTCACGCGAACTGGCCAGTAGAGCAATTGAATAACTGGTATGCGGCAGAAGTTTGCGGATTGAATTATGACGATAATTGTATTGTAATGACGGTGAGAAATAAGGGCGGCAGAATAGAAGTTATTGTTGAGCCGTCTTCGAGCTATATTAAGATTACGAATAAGGTTATGCCGATATCGAAGGGCAGCGGCGCTGTGGGGGCGTATAGGCAGGCGGGAAAACCAAACGAACTTGTGGTTAAAGGAAAATGCCAGAAGGCGGAAGGGCCTTTTGATGTCGCTATCGAAAATCCTGCGGAGTATTTCGGGAGACTGGTTAAAGAAAATCTCGCTAAGGCGGGAATAACCGTTCAGGGTCAGGTTTTAGTTAAGCCAACAAATATTGCTGATGCCAGGTTCAATCCGCTGGCAGAGTACACGACGTCTTTGACGGACTGCCTGACAAGGGCGAACAAAAACAGTCTCGGACTTGTGGCTGAATCGCTGCTCAAGACTATTTCCGCCAATGCTAATCCCGATAAGAAAAATGGCAGCTGGGCGGGTGGCAGGGAGATACTTTCCAAATATCTTTTGGAACTGGGTATCCCGGCTAATGAATTTAACATTGATGACGGCAGCGGACTGAGCAGAGAGAATAAACTCAGCGCAAATGCTTTAACCAGAGTTCTGCTGGATATGTACAGGAGCAAAGACTGGCCTGTTTATAAAGATTCTCTCGCGACAGGCGGGATAGATGGGACAATCAGCAGGTACTTCAAAGATGAGCTATACAAGGGGAAGGTTTTCGGCAAGACGGGTTATATCGCGGGGGTCAAATCTTTCTCCGGGGTATGCGTAACGGCAAGAGGTGATTATATTTTTTCAATTATCTCAAACAGCGCAACAGGGCAGACTCGTGACGCCATTAATGACATCGCCGAAGCGATATTCGCAGAATAGTTCATGCCCTGGTTTTAAGAATATCCCTGATTTTGCCGAACTCTTTAAAATCGCAAGAAAACGCCGATTTTATAATTGTTCAGCTTGGCCTTTTGGTTGAATAAATGAAAGACTTCGGCCCTCTGATGAAAAACATCTTCGATGATTTCATCCTCAAGGAATAGATGTTTCTGAAGAAGTTTATCGCAGAAAATACATTTTTTATTCTGCGTAGGAGTCATCGTAGCGAAATGTCCTTCGGGGCAGGTGTACCCCTCGGCGTGAAAGTCATTTGCCAAAACGAGTCCCCTGACGTTGCCTGCCATAATAGCGTCCAGGACTGCTTCTGTGCCAAGGACAGCTTTTTTGTGGGCATTGCTGCTTAGAAGGTTGGCAACTTTTTTCTCTTCCTTATTTCGCCGGTATTCGCTGATTACTTGATTGGTTTTTTCCTTGATGATTTTTATGGTGTCTTCGACGTCCGCCGTGAATTCACCCACCAGCCTTGAAACCAGGTAAGAATGCAGGTGTCCTTTGATTGAATTTATCTCATCCTGATGAGAGCCGAGAATGAGTTTATCGAAGCCGAGATTCTTAAAGTTGTCGAACAAAATCCCGCTGACCTCTTTCAGATGTCTGTGGAAAGACTCTTCGACCATGTGATTAACTTTCTTTTCTTTCGTGCTTTTGCGCGAGTCTGTCGAGACGTTGAACTTTGGAAGCAGATAATCATGAAAAACTGTCTCTTCCTCCCGCATCTCTGTCAAATAGTAATGGTACAGGCAGGCCTTGCGGCGGTTAAAGACCAGTATCGCATATCGCTCGAACTGTTCGAGAAGCGTTAAAAGAGGCAGGGTATAAAATTCGTAATCCACAACAGTGCGTTCTTTGACTCTTATAGGAAGTTCAACGAATTTGTAAAAATCCCTGGCTAAGAAAACACAAAAGGTCTGTGCCTTATTTCCCACAAATCGGTCAATGATTTTGTCGCGATTGTTATCAATAGCGTGTGTCATCATAGATAAATCTTTACTATTGTTTTCGAATCGCTCGGCGGCTTTTTTCATCGAATGGACAAGGCTGTTAAAACGGCCTTTAAATTCGTCGCCTGTTTCATTGATTGAGGAATAAATGTAGAAAGTTATCGCACCTTTATCGCTTCTGTATTTCGCGATATCCGCAATGTCATGGTAAGTGATAAGCATATTGTTTTACCCCCTTTATGCTACGCATCTTCAAGAGACTCATTCTCGGCTTAGCTCCACAGATTTAATGATAACGTATTTTCCGCGGCGGTCAAGAATATTTTGGGATTTCAAATTTTATCGTTTACTGATTCCTGTATATGTAATGCGCCAGTGAATAAATTGTCATTCCCGCGAAAGCGGGAATCCGGTCTTTTATATGGGTTTTCTGGACTCCCGCTTCATAAAAAAATACAATATTTTGCCCTGATTTTTCTTGCATTTCGAGGCGGAAGGGCTACAATTAATATTTATATTTCGGTTTTTAACTGAAAAGTGCGGAGAAGAAAGAGATACGGAGATGAGTGAAAACCCCTTTAACAGTCTATATCTTAAGTGTGTAATTTATGCGCAATCGCTTCGCCGTAAATATTAACAGCTTTTTGAGGAGGAAAGAGAAATGAGAAGAGTAAGAGTTTTGGCAATTATTGTTTGTGTGATGGCAGTAGCAAGTATTGCTTCGGCGGATTTGATACAGGGAATCAACATTGGCTTTGTGAATATCGGCCATGCTGGTAATGCGGCTGATACAGGTGGAACTCCGGGTTGTGGTGCGGTTGGTTATAATTACCGTATTGGTAAATATGAAGTGACCAACGCACAGTGGAATGCATTTGTTTCCGCCGCTGGCGTCCCTACAGGCAATCCGAGCGATGCTTATGACAGTGATGCCCATTTCACAGGTGTTCAGCAACCGACCAATAATGTGAGTTGGTATGAAGCAGCCCAGTTCTGCAACTACCTAACCAGTGGCGACAAAAGTCTCGGGGCTTATCAGCTTGGTACAGACGGCAGCATTACAGTTGACCGTGCCGCAGCTATATCGACCTACGGTACGGCTTATGTTATCCCGACCGAAGATGAATGGTACAAGGCTGCTTATTTCAAGCCCAACGGCAGCGGCTATTCTCTCTATGCCAATGGCACAAATATAGCTCCTGTTGCTGGTGTTGATGCTGATTATGGTGATCAAGTGGGACCACCAACATTTCCTTGGATTGTGGGTACTGGCACGCAGGAACAAAATGGTACTTTTGATATGATGGGTAATGTCTGGGAGTGGAATGAAACACTGATTACTGGTTCCGATCGCGGTAGTCGCGGCGGTTCGTGCTACAACTCCGACTTCTACCTGAGCTCGTCATACTTGGGCGATCACTACTACCCAGAATACGAGATATACTCTGTAGGGTTTCGTGTCGCCTCCGTCCCCGAACCAGCAACACTTTTACTGCTCGGCCTCGGTGCGGTATTTTTAAGAAAGAGATAATTTGTGTCTCGTCGCTCGTTATTTATATCTCGGCTCTTCAAGTCCAATAAGTTTTAGGATTCTTTTCAGTCTCCATTCGACATTAGGAAATCAGCAAGTGCCTTTTTAATTCTGTAGATGCGGTTTTCCACGCTTAAGGGTTCAAAAACAATGTTCACATTGCAGCAATGATAATTTACATTGCTGCGATGTAAATTTACATTTGGCCATTGCAGATTTACATTTGGACAATGTAATTTTGCAGTTGATGGATGTAAATTAACATTATGCCGATGAAGATTTACATTGAGCCAGTGTGAATTAGCAGCCTGTCGATGTAAATCTGCATTGCCCCGCTGTGAACATGATATAAGACTTATGATGCTTGATATGAGACATATTAAGCATGAAAAATTGGTTGTCAAATGTGATATTTGACGGATTCAGCCCAAATCTGGAAGGTTCAAAAATCTCAAAATCAATATAAAGCGTTTTTCTGTTCGATTGTGTTTGTTTTTGTAAAAAACTTTAAGAGCGGGGTTTTCAATTTGATTGCTTTTTGGTATGCTATTTTTGAAAGGCAACCACGAAGACACTAAGACACAAAGAAAATAAAAAAATATTAGCCACAGATTGCACTGATTTCACGGCTCGACTGAGCTCGCCGAAATCTGAAAAAATAAATCTGTGTTTATCTGTGAAATCAGTGGCTAAAAAAAATTAATAGAAAAAGTTAGTGTCTTTGTGTCTTAGTGGTAAAAGGTAACTTTTAATAAGGAGATAGAAAAGATGGCGGAGAATTTTGATGTTGTGGTAATAGGCGGCGGGCCGGGCGGTTATGCGGCGGCTATAAGATGCGCACAGAAGGGGGCTTCGGTCGCTCTTGTCGAAAAGGCGGAAATGGGCGGGACTTGTCTTAATCGCGGGTGTATTCCGTCGAAGGCGCTGCTTGGTTCTGCTCATTTTCTTACCCAGGCAAAACACGCTAATCTTATGGGTCTGGAAATCGGTGGGGCGGTTACGCCAAACTGGGCCAAAATTCAGGCCAGGAAGAACGCTATTGTTGAGGGTTTCAGCAAGGGTGTTACCGGTCTTGTTATGGCTAACAAGATTAAAATTTTTCAGGGGCGGGGTATTGCCGTCGCTGCCAATAAGGTAAAAGTTGAATCACCTTCGGGTGCGACAGAGGTTCAGACGAAGAACATAATCATCGCTACAGGTTCAGAGCCAGTGCAGATACCGGTTTTCCCGTTTGACGGCAAAACCATAATCAACAGCAATGAAGCGCTTAGTTTGCCGTCTATTCCGAATTCTATGGTGATTATCGGGGGTGGTGTTATCGGCTGTGAACTTGGCTGTGTTTACGCTACTATGGGGACAAAGGTAACGATTGTTGAAGCGTTATCGCAGCTTTTGCCAAATGAAGACCCGTGGGTCGGCCAGATGATGGCGAAAGAATTGAAGAAAATCGGAATCGATTCGCTCACAAGTCAGAAGGTTGTGGCGGTAAACGTATCAGCGGATTCGGCTAAGGTGTCGCTTGAGAACGGCACGATTCTTGATGCGGAAAAGGTTCTTGTGGCTGTCGGAAGAAGGGCGAGCTGTGATAAGGAAACCATAGATGCTCTTGGGCTGGAAATGAACCGCTCGGTAATAAAGGTCAACAATAAAATGCAGACGAATGTTCCGGGTGTTTATGCGATAGGCGATGTTGTGGGGACGACGTATCTTGCGCACGGGGCATTTTCTGAAGCGGAAGTTGCGGCCACAAACGCTACCGGCGGCAGTGAAGAAATGGGTGATTATTCGTTAGTCCCCAGAGCGGTTTATACTTTCCCGGAGGTTTCGTCTGTCGGTAAAAGCGAGACGAAATGTGAACAGGCGGGGATTGAAACCGTTGTCGGTAAGGCGATGTTTAAATCGAACGGCAGAAGCATTACGCATAATGAAACGGTCGGCGAAATACGGGTTATAAGGAATAAGGCTGACAATAAGATTATGGGCGTGACGATGGTTGGTGCGACGGTAACGGAAATGGCCGCCGCTGCAAGGGCGCTTATCGGCAGCACGGAGAAAATAACCGATGTGTGTTTTGCGCATCCGACTGTTTCGGAAGTTCTTAAAGAGGCGTGGGAAGATGCCTTTGGAATAAGTTTACATGTGCCCCCGCGAAAATAAAAAATTGCCTATACGAATATGCGACTGTGGTCTTGCGGAATATCGGCGGATACTCGAATTTCAGCATGAGCTGAGCGACAAAAGATACCGCGGCGAAATACCTAACACGGTTATAGTTGTCGAGCATAAGCCGGTGATAACCCTCGGCGCAAGGCAAAGTGCGAATAAGCTTCTCTTGAGCAGGGAGGAACTTGCGCAGAAGGAGATTGACGTTGTTGATATTCGCAGGGGAGGCGGCTCGAACGGCGCACAATCCTGGTCAATTGGTTTTTTACCCTATTGTGCATTTGCAGGAGATGGGGCTTGGCATAAATGAATATGTCAGAGAACTTGAAGCAATTGGAATTGAACTGCTCGATCAATCAGGCGTTCAAAGCGAACGGAAAAAAGGTTTTCCCGGTCTGTGGGTCGGCGAAAGGAAAATCGCGTCCATCGGTGTGCGAGTGTCGAGATTTGTAACGCATCATGGGATGGCAATAAATATCAGCAATGACCTTTCGATATTCAATTGTATGATACCGTGCGGGCTGGACGGTGTGGAAATGACGTCAGCTTTGAAAGAGACAGGGATTGTTCAACGGATGGGTGATATAAAAGAAAAATTGTCTAAGCTGCTTATAAAACATTTTTCTTGTGAGGATTTGGCTGAGTATGAACAATATTCGTAAATTACCACCGTGGCTAAATAGGCCTTTGCCTGCGGGCGGGGCGTACAGCAGCACAGACGATATTTTGAGTTCGCTGAACCTTCAGACTATTTGCAGCAATGCAAACTGTCCTAATCGCGGCGAATGCTGGACAAGAGGCACGGCTACTGTTCTTATTCTTGGGAATATATGTACGCGAAACTGCAAGTTCTGCTCGGTCGCGAAAGGCAGGCCGCTTCCACCTGATGTTGCCGAACCTGAGAGGGTGGCACAGATGGCCAAGCGGATGAAACTTAAATATCTTGTTATTACCAGTGTTGACAGGGACGACATGCCTGACGGCGGGGCGGCGCATTTTCGCGACTGTATAAAAAAGACAAGGGAGATTTGTCCTGAAATGAGTTTTGAAATTCTCACGCCTGATTTTCACAACTGTCAGGAGGGGGCTTTGGAAGTTTTGCGTGAGGCTTTGCCGTTTGTGTTCGGTCATAATATTGAGACTGTCCCATCGCTGTATCATGTCGCAAGGACAGGCGGGGATTATCAGCGGTCTTTGAATCTGCTTAAAGCGGCAAAGAAGATTTACGGTAAAAACATTCCCACGAAATCATCAATAATGCTTGGTTTGGGCGAAAAAGATGCTGAGGTTGAACAGGTTCTCAAAGACCTGCGAAGTGTAGGCTGCGACAGACTCACCATAGGTCAATACCTCAAGCCCTCGAAAAATTCTCTCGATGTAGTTGAATATATAACGCCTGAAAAATTCAACTGGTGGAAGCAAAAGGCGGCTGAGTTCGGTTTTAGCTGGGTTATGTCGTCGCCGTTTACGCGAAGCTCCTATTTCGCCGAACAGCAGAATACTATATAATCTGTTGGAGCTGAATTGTGTTATTTGCCGGCATACTCACCTGATTTAAATCCGATAGAAAAGATGTGGAGCAAGATCAAGTCGATTTTGAGGACGCTCAAAGCCAGAACGCAAGAGGGGCTGGTAAATGCTATTGCCAAGGCACTTGAAATGGTAACTGCCAGCGATGCGAAAGGATGGTTTGAATCATGTGGAATAAATCGCAAAGAAAGAAAAGATAATAATTTATTAAAACCTGTCTGACAAATCAGTTATTTATGGTAGGATTCGCCCGTCATCGGTGGGCCAATTTTTTTATAACGATTATAGCTGGCCGTTTAATAATTCACTTACAGCGGCCCGTGCATCATCTTTTGTCTGTACTTTGCATAAGCATTTAAGCAGATTTTCCTGCCGGCTGGTAAAACATACTGGCGTTTCGTAGGGTGGGGTCATAACCCCACCGCAAAGTTCCTGTATTTTATCAATAAGGATTTCCATACCATAACCAGTTTTTGCGCTTATCAAAACTGTATCCAATAAAATTTCAGGCAGCCTGAACAAATCCAATTTCGCCGTCAAATCGGATTTATTCACAACTGTCAAAACCTTCTTTCCCGCGATTTCCCTGACCACCCCCATATCAACTTGTTCTATTGGCTCGCTGCCGTCCAGAACAAACAAAATTAAACCCGCCCGCCGTAAAACCTCAACACTTCGCTGCTGTGCCTGCCATTCAATGTTGTTTCTCGCTTCTGCCGCCAGCTTCTCATCCAATCCCGCCGTATCGATAATCTCGGCCGCCAGCGAGCCAATTCGGCATTCTGCGCTTACCCAATCCCGTGTCGTACCCTTGCTATCAGCGACAATGGCCTTTTCTCTCCCACAAAGATAATTTAACAGCGTGCTTTTGCCCGTATTGGGCGGCCCCGCTATCGCGATTGTACAGCCGAACATAATCGTTTCCGCCGCCTGACTCTTTTGCAGTATCCGCTCAGCTTCTGCCCTTAATTCACCAAGGTTGATTGTATCTATTTTCGCCAGCCACTCTTTCGCTTTTTTATTTAACCCCGCCTCAATCTGTCCGAGAATAAGTTTTGTCCCTTGAATGGTTTTAGCGTGCGACTGTGAGATTTGTGCCTCAATAGCGATTGTCTCGGATTGCCCCGGTACTGAAAGGACTTTAGCTAAAAGCTGCTCCGCGGTTATCAATGCCGCTCCGTTTTTACTGAGCAGTTGCATTATCATTTCGACAATCAGCGGATTGCCGTGACAGTTTATAGCCAGATTATTCTCGCCTTCACAGCCGACTACCACCTCATCGATAACTTCCTGGCCATCAATAATTTTCCCAAGCAGAACCGCACCGGTTTTGAAAACAGCAGTTTTATCGCCTCCCGCAGCGAATATCTTCTGTAAAACGGCCTTCGCACCTTCACCAAAGACCTGTATTGTCGCTATCGCCCCCGTACCTTTGCCGGTCATTACCGCCGCAAAAATATTCATAATCTAAAAAACCTACTCTGATTTTTCGTCGAGATATTTTCTGTAAGTTAGAGCAATACCCTTAACTACCAGGTTCGGTACATACGAATCGACAAATTCACAATCGCTCTGAATAATTTTCGCCCCTGAACCCGTAATCACCGTCTGCGGCCACATCCCTATTTTGTCCGCATAACGCCTGACAACCTCTTCCAGCGTCCCTACTGCCGAATAATAAAGCCCGCAGTTTATGGCTTCCGCGGTATTTCTGCCGTAGGGCAAACTCGGCTTGGTGACCGTTACCTTCGGCAGCTGCGCCGTATTTTCATTCAGGGCTTTTGCGCCGATTTCAAATCCCGGGAAAATCACACCGCCGAGAAAAATACCGTTCTGGTCAACAATATCTATTGTAACAGCCGTTCCGAAATCCGCCACAACAACCGCACTTCCTACCACTTCGTATGCCGCTGCCGCAGCGACAATACGGTCGATTCCGACTGTTTCCGGCTCATCAATATCCATTTCTAATGGCATAGGGATATTTTTACCGATAAGCAGTATTTTTTCGCCGAGACTTTCTTTTGCTATTTGAGCAATAACCTCAGTCCAGACCGGCTTAACGCTGCTTACGACTATTACGCCATCGTGTTTATGTTCCTTCGATTTTTCCGCAACCGGAATCATCTCCCACGTACTTTTCAGGCACTGAGCCAATTCTGATTCTACGCCGCCGGCAAAAGATTTAATGAACTGCTCCTCGCCATCCAGGAAAAGTCCGATGTTGATATTGGTATTTCCGATATCTATAGCGACTAAGTTCATACTTTTTGCTCCGTGTTTTTACTTTCTCTGACTCGTTCCCACAATAGCTCGGTGAGATTTTTTATCCCTGAGCCGGTAACCGCCGAGATTGGCACAATATCCTTGCCGAGTTTTTTTCGCAGCGACTTCACAATTTTCCCGTCCGCATCGAGGTCGATTTTATTGGCGACAATCAGCTCGGTTTTTTCCGCCAGCGTCTTACTGTACTGCTCCAGCTCGCCGCGTATGACCTTATAATTTTCCGCAGGGTCCGAACCGTCAATCGGCATTATATCAAGAATATGAACAATAATCCTCGTTCTCTCAATGTGCCGAAGAAATTCAAAGCCCAGCCCCGCTCCGCTGTGCGCCCCCTCAATCAGCCCCGGAATATCTGCCATCACAAACCGCCTGAAACTGTCCAGTTCCACGATTCCCAGCACAGGGTTCAGCGTGGTAAACGGGTAATCCGCGATTTTCGGCCTTGCGTCCGAACAGCGTGAGATAAGCGTACTTTTGCCCGCGTTAGGCATCCCCACCAGCCCTACATCTGCGATGAGCTTTAATTCAAGCCTTAAATTCCTCTCCTGTCCGGGCCTGCCGGGTTCGGTATAGCGGGGGGCTTGATTGATAGAGGTAGCGAACGCCTTATTGCCTCTGCCGCCTTTGCCGCCTCTGCATATGCACACCTTCATACCCGCCTGATTGAGGTCTTTCAGCATCAGGTCCAAATCGGTATCGTAAACTAGCGTGCCTGCTGGAACCTTTATCGTCAGGTCTTCACCGTTCGCACCGTGCTTATTGGCCCCCTCGCCGTCGTTGCCGTTGCGGGCATGCCAGTCGCGTCTGCCCGAAAAATCCAGCAGCGTATCTATATCGCCTGCCGCCTCGAAAATGACATCGCCGCCCTTACCTCCGTCGCCGCCGTCCGGACCGCCTTTGGGAACATATTTCTCCCTTCTAAAGCTCATGCAGCCGTTGCCGCCGTCGCCCGCTTTTACGTGTATTATCGCCTGGTCTATAAACATATATAAAAAAAGGATGGTACAAGACCATCCTTTCCCACTTTATTGCTGAATTTTGTTTTCTATCAAAGAACGTGAACTTTTTTGCCCTGAAAAGCAACCGTCCCACTGCTCGTCGCATAAAGGGTATAATCTCTGCCCGTAGCCACATTTTTGCCAGCCACAAACTTTGTTCCGCACTGGCGAACCAGTATCGAACCAGTCTTGGCGACCTGACCGCCGCACAGCTTTACACCTCTGAATTGGGCGTTACTGTCTCGTCCGTTCCTTGTAGAACCTTGTCCTTTTTTATGTGCCATATCTTAACCTCTTAAATTACAATTTTTGCCAAAAAAACCATTATACTCGTTATCTTCCCACTTGTCCAGTCTTGTTCATAAATTTTTTTTCAGCTTAGCATCGAGACCTGCTTCGAGGTTTATTTTACCCCAAATCCGCAATCCTCGCTCCCGGCAGTTTCGCCTCAATAATGCCGCGGCCAAGGTTTACCCACTCTTTACAGTTATCGAGAACAACGCTGTCGCTGCTTGCGGCGATAAAATCAGACTTGATAAGCACCATATCGGGGTTTGTGGCAAGCTGAATGTCCCATTTCCAGTTGTTTCTTTCGGCAAGCTGGGCGATGAGGGTTTTGAGCCTGCCGCTATTTGATACGGGGCTATCCAAGAGCCATAAGACCTTTGAAAAACTGAATGCAGCGAGAAAATCGCCTATCAATTGCAAAGCGGGTATGGTTTCAGTTACCCTGCGATATGTGCCGTGGATGCTTGCTAAATCCCTGAAACAGCCGTCGCGGCCTTTTAAGATTATGGCGCCGCTGATGGCGGCCTCGATGGTAATGAGGAGGTTATAGCCGTCAATGGCTATGGGGCTGGCCTTTATATCGGCGATACTTACCTGGCGGCTTTTTCGCGAGGCTAACTGCTGGTCGGAGCAGGCACATCGCATAACGGCGGTTCGCTGCCTGTCGGTAAGGCCGAAGCGGTCACCGACGAGTTTTAAGCCGCTTTTTTCGGCGTAGCCTTTGCTCAACAACAGCGAAAAATCCGCTATTGCTGAGCCTAAATCGGGTATCGCTTCGGGGGCAAATAATTTTGCGTCCGCGGGATTCGGCCCTCTATGTATTCTCTTATCCGGCATAAATTTAGATTATAACCACGAATGAACATAAATAAAAACTTTTTCGCATCTCTTTCCGCATTGTTTAGCTGTGGCACCTGCCCGCACTGAGCTTGTCGAATGTGTGGTCAAAGGGGCCTTCGGTTTCCTCCAAATAAGATTCTTGTCTTAATTTCACTTTTTCATATAATTGTAAAGAAATCATCTATTTTTGCTAAGGGCATATAAATGAATAAAGAAGAGTTATTGCAGTGTGTGAAGAAGAAAACAGGGGAATCACGCATTAGATTTCCTCGCAGCGGAATTGACTTTCAAGAAAATAATCAGATAATCACTCTTGCTATGAAGGATGGCATGACGGAGAATATGCAGGAGGATTCAGCTGCATTTGAAAGCTGGGCTTTATGTCTGAAAGCTAATCTCGATGATAAAGAAAAGAGCTATAAATGTTGCCTAAAGTGGAATAAACCTGCGCAGTCTAATGATAGGCATTATCAAAGATTTCTTTATCGAGCGAATAGGTTTAAAAGTATTTTCGGCGAGTGGTTTTTTATCAATGAAGAGAATGCAAATTTCAAGGACGATTTACAAATAAAAGAAAGCGAAACATATTTCCTTAACTCTCCATCGACAGAAAACGAAGACCGCTGGAACGATGAAGCGAACAATATAGAAAGCAGGTTGGAAAATGAAATTATTGCTAAGCAGGATAGCCTAACAGAGTTAAAGAGATGGTGTCCTGTGAAACTGCAAAGGCAGCTTCCGGTGGGTCTGTTTCATACACCGAAAGTTGAGGCTAAGAATAATGCGATATTTCCCGGGGCACATAGTGCGATTGATTTATGGGGTGAAAATGACGATGATTTCTATGTGCTTGAATTAAAAGCCGAAGGAAATTGCAAGGTCGGTGTATTGTCTGAACTCTTTTTCTACGCTATGGTGATGCGTGATGAGCAACTTGGAAAATTTGTTAGAAGGCGTAACATTGAGCGTGCAAAAAAAATTAAGGCATTTATTCTGGTGCCTGAATTACATCCGCTTATTACTCAAGAAGTGTTTGACCTTCTTAATGAGAAGTTGAGAAACGAAGATATCGAGTTTGGATATATAAATTTTGATTATAACTTTGATTATGTGGTAAACTTTAATTCATTTGAGAGGAAGTTTTAACGTGTTATTGACCATTCATCGTGGAACTAAAGAAATTGGCGGGAGTTGTGTTGAGATTCAGTCGGGAACATCGAGGATACTGATTGATTTTGGGATGCCGCTGGTGGATAAAAAACAGGAGAGGTTTGATTCCGATAGTTTGACGGGCAAATCGGTTGAGGAATTGAAAAAAGCAAAGATATTGCCTGATGTTAAAGGCTTATATAAAAATGAAAAGCCGGAATTTGATGGTATTCTTGTATCGCATTCGCATCTTGACCATTACGATTTACTGAATTTCACACATAGTGAGATACCTGTTTATATTAGTCAGGGGGCAAAAGAGCTAATTGAAGTAATGAATATATTCGTGAATAAGAATATTAAACTTAATAGAACTCAGATAATAAAACATAGAACGCCCATTAGTTTAAAAGATTTCAAAATAATACCATATCTGGTTGACCATTCAGCGCCTGATGCTTTTGCTTTTCTAATTGAAGCAGAAGGAAAAAAAGTTTTTTATTCCGGCGATTTCAGGGGACACGGAAGGAAAAGTGTTTTGTTTGAAATGATGATAAAAAACCCGCCAAAGAACATAGATTGTCTTTTAATGGAAGGCTCGATGCTGGGAAGGCCTGAAACTCCATATAATAAGGAAAAAGACATCGAAATCAGAATCGCGGAGATATTGGAAGAACAAAATAACATTACTTTTTTATTTTCATCATCGCAGAATATTGACCGTCTGGTTTCAGCATATCGTGCCTGTTTGAGAACAAAAACAACTTTTGTGATAGATATTTACACTGCTTACATATTGCAGAGACTGCAGAAAATATCAAAAAGCATACCTCAGTGGAACTGGGAAAAGATTAGAATTAAATTTTTCCGATACCACGCCGATAAGCTGGCTAAGGCAGGTTATAAAGAATTGCTTTATCTTTACAATAGACGAAAAATCGAAATGGATGAGATCAATGACAAAAAGAACAAGATACTTATGCTCGCAAAAGATAATTCGATATTCCCGAAAATTTTTAATAAGCCCGCTAATACCGAAGGAGTAAAAATAATTTATTCGATGTGGCAGGGGTATCTGACAGATGATTTTAAAAAGTTCTGCCGTGAAAAAAAGATAGTGATTGAGCATGTCCATACAAGCGGGCACGCTGTGTTAAAAGACCTGCAGCGTTTTGCGAGGGCATTGAAACCTGAGATGCTGATTCCAATTCATACCTTCGAGCCCCAAAAGTATCCTGAGTTTTTTGATAATGTTAAATTTGCAAACGATGGGGAGGCATTGACAATTTAGTATGGAAAAAGATTTCAAAACAATTACGGCGGAAGCGCAGATAGAGTTCTTAAATATCTTCCTGTTTTTGAGCAGAAAGATTATCAGTTTTCAAAGATGTTTTCCTGTGTGACATCAAAAGAGGTGCAAGATTTCATAAGCACTCTCTATGAAGAAGGTTTTGTTAGCTTTTCCAACTGGCCTGAGTGGCAAAGTGAGGCCGACAAATATTATTCTAATTCTGAGATGATTAAAACTGTCGATTTGGAAACAATAGTAAAACTGTTCACAACACATATAAGAAAAGAAAGATTTTGTGAGGGGCATCTTGATAATATGTTCAAAAGCGGCCATATTACTGCTATCCTTCGCAGGCTAAGAGACGTTCGTGGAGAGGTTGGAATATAGGCGAGTACACATTGTCAAAAACAAATTGACATAAACATCGGGCGTATCTACTATTGTGTTTTAAATATTTATAAAAATCAGGAAAAATTAATGGCGAGTCATAATCTTGCGTATATAAAAATAGATGAGCTTGAAATCATAGGCTATTCGATTGGCGGGGAAGAGACTGTTGTGGCGATGCCGCAGTTGGATGTCTGCTTCGATATTGGTAAGGCTCCGGACCAGGTCATCGCCATAAATAATGTTTTGCTGACGCATGGCCACATGGACCATGCGGCGGGGATTGCGTATTATCTGTCTCACCGGAATTTTTGCGGGCTGCCTGCAGGTACGGTGTTAGCGCCGGAGAATTTAATTCAGCCGATACAGGATATTATACGCGCGTGGGGGCGGCTCGACGGCAGCCAAGTACCGGCAAATCTGGTAGGTGTAAAACCCGGTGACGAATACGCAATCAAGCCTAACCTTATCGCAAGAGTGTTCCCCACAAAGCATTGCAGAGGGTCTGTGGGTTTTACCGTAATCGAAAAGCGGAAAAAGATTAAGCCCGAATACGCTAAACTTACCGGCCCGCAGATTGTAGAGCTGAAAAAGCAGGGAGTTGTAATAGATACGCCGCTGGAAATTCCCATTGTCAGCTATCTGGGCGATACGCAATATGTGGATTTTTCGCAATTGAAATATATCGCTGAGAGTAAGATTCTGATAGCGGAATGTACGTTTTATCTTGATGAGCATGTTGAGCGGGCAGAGGCCGGCAGGCACATGCATATCAACGAATTGACCAAATTGCTGCAAAGCATGCAAAATGAACACATCATAATTACGCACACATCTCAGCGTACGCCGTTAGGCGAAGTCCGCAACCAGTTGAAAAAAGAGCTTCCCGCGGAAATTTACAAAAAACTCATCCTCCTGATGGACAGGAAAAACAGGGGGTAAAGCAGTTCGTTATTCGGGGATTCGAAACAGCCGGGAAAGAGTAAGCAAGTTTAAATTTTGCCGAGGACAAGGCAGGCGTTGTGTCCGCCGAAACCGAGGGAATTGCTCATAGTTGCGATGACTTTTGCCTGGCGAGCTGTTTTTGGCACATAGTCCATTTTAAGGTCGCAGCGTTCGTCCTGATTATCGAGGTTAATCGTGGGCGGAATAACGGATTTTTCAATCACCTTAGCGCATATCAGAAGCTCGACGGCACCGCTGGCGCCGAGGAGATGCCCCATAGCGCTTTTAGTTGAGCTGACCGGAATCTTATAAGCATAATCGCCGAACACGGATTTTATGGCGAGACTTTCGGCAATATCGTTAAGTTCAGTGCTTGTGCCGTGTGCGTTGATATAGCCGACCTTTTCCTTTGGAATTTGCGCATCAGCCATTGCCAGTGCCATCGCCTTTGCCGCTCCTGCTCCATCTGGCAGGGGGGCGGTAATATGGTGTCCGTCATCGGTAGCGCCATAGCCGAGAAACTCAGCGTAAATTTTGGCACCGCGTTTTACGGCGTGTTCGTACTCTTCGAGAATCAGGATGGCAGCTCCTTCGGAAAGCACAAAACCATCCCTATCCTTATCGAAGGGTCTTGACGCTCTTTGCGGTTCGTCATTTCTCAAACTAAGCGACCTTGCCGCGCAGAAAGACGCCAGGCCAATAGGTGTAAGAGCTGCTTCAGTGCCGCCGGTGATTACAATATCGCTTCTTCCTGAAACAATATTACAGAACGCCTCACCAATGGCGTGATTGCCTGATGCACATGCGCTGGAGACAGCGAAATTAGGGCCTTTAAGGCCGAAATTAATCGCTATATTTCCGCTTGCGGCGTTTGCCATAAGTCTTGGTACGCAGAATGGGGAGACTTTTCTTGGGCCTTTATCGAGCAGGCGCAGGTGCTGTTCTTCGATTTCCTTGATGCCGCCGATACCGGTGCCGGTTATAACACCAACCCGCCAGAGGTCTTCTTTAGAAAAGTCAAGGCCGCCATCCTTAACGGCCTGTATGGCTCCTGCCAGCGCGAACTGCGTAAAGCGGTCCATGCGGTTGCTCTCACGCTGGTCTATATATTTAGTTATATCGAAATTTTTTATCTCACCGCCAAATTTAACCGGATATTGACTTACGTCAAAAGATTCGATTGGGGATATTCCGCTTTTACCTTCGCATAATGCGGAAAATAAACCCTCGGCGGATTCTGCCAGAGCCGTAACACAGCCCAGGCCCGTAATAACTACGCGGCGTCTATTCATGTCTGGTTTATGTTACCCTTAACTTTTAGCCTGTGCTATTTTGGCAATGTAATCTATGGCGGCGCCGACGGTCTGAATTTTCTCAGCCTCTTCATCGGGTATGCTCATATCGAATTCGTCCTCGAACTCCATTACCAGTTCGACGGTGTCAAGCGAGTCGGCATTGAGGTCGTTAATGAAAGAGGTCTCGCGTGTAATCTCAGATTTGTCAACGCCCATTTGCTCGCTAATAATATCTTTTACCTTTTCTTCAATCTCTTTGATATCTATCTTGTCTGCACTCACTTGTTTTTCTCCTTTAAAACAGGAACTTACTTTTCTTCTAACTTACATATTTTTATAATCGCTTACACATCCTTATAATCGGCGACTGTTTAGGCAGGTATAGTACCCGCTAAGACAATTATACTCAACTGTTTTTTTATCTTTTTTTTTACATAGCCATACCGCCATCGACACAAAGCACCTGTCCGGTGATATAACCGGCGTCTTCGCTTGCCAGAAAAGCGACAGCCTTGGCCACATCCTCGACCTGCCCGTACTTTCGTACGGGAATTATCTGCAGTGCGGCTTCCTTGACGGCATCGGGCAGCATAGCGGTCATATCGGTCATAATAAAGCCGGGGGCAATACAATTGGCGGTTACATTCTTTTTGCCCACTTCACGAGCAAGAGATTTGGTCATTCCAATAAGGCCAGCCTTACTGGCGGCATAGTTGGCAGAACCGGCTTGCCCCATAACACCAGCTATCGAGCTTATGTTGACTATGCGGCCCCATTTATTTCTGACCATACTTCTTACGGTAACAGCAGTAGCCATAAAAGCCGCTCGCAGGTTGACGTTTATAACCTTGTCAAAATCCTCATCAGTCATCTGCATCATCAATTTGTCGCGAGTGATACCAGCGTTATTGACTAAAATGCCTATTCCACCATATTCATCAGCCAGAGCTTCGAGAGTCTCGGTTAGGGCCTTTGTGTTCGTAATATCGACGCATTTTGTTATAACGCTAAATCCTGCATCCTTCACAACCTGTTCGAGCTCGGCAAGCTGCTCAGCCCTGATATCGAGTCCGGCAACGATTCTGCCCTGCTTCAAAAGCTCCATAACAATCGCTCTGCCGATACCTCTTGCTGCACCTGTAACAACGGCAAGTCTTTTTTCTGTCATTTTTTCTCTCCTGTCAAATTTAGGACTCAAGTAAATTTTTCAAGGTCTGTAAATTGCTGACGTTAATAACCCTGGTCTTCCGGTTAATGCGTCGCATAAGGCCGGTCAGGACTGTACCTGGGCCTATTTCATAGAAGTTTTCGACACCTTGAGCTAAAAGCTTTTCCATACATTTTTGCCAAAGAATCGGGCTGGTCAGTTGTTTTGTCAGACCTTCCTTGATATTTTCCTCGCTTTTGTAATAATCGGCGTTGATATTGGCGATAATTTTAATTTCGTTCGGCTCTGATATTCCAGATGCCGCCAGAGCATTTGCCAGAGATTCCGCGGCACCAGACATCAATGAAGTGTGAAATCCACCGGAGACAGATAATCTGATAGCTTTCATAGCACCATATTTTTCAGCGAGGCTTTCGGCACGCTGGCACGCCGTGTTGCTGCCGCTTATGACAATCTGTCCTGGACAATTAAAATTAACAGCTTCGAGAATGTCGTTTTGTCTGGCTTCTGCGCAGAGCTGATTTGTCTTTTGTTCATCGAGACCAATAATGCTCACCATTGCGCCATCGGTGGAATCGGCTGAGGCCTGCATTGCCTGGCCGCGTTTCTGCACGATGGTAAGGGCGTCCGCGAAATTTATTACACCGGCGGCATATAAGGCGGTATATTCGCCCATGCTGAGACCGGCGGTAACATCGGGTTTAATTGAAGCGGTTTTCGCATTGACTTTGAGAACTTCGAGGATAGCTGCTGAGGTCGCGAAAATCGCAGGCTGAGAAACAGTTGTAGCGTTTAATTTTTCGGACGGACCATCGAAGCAGATTGTCTGCAAATCATAACCGACGATGTCGTTTGACTTTTTAAAAATTTCAGCGGCTGCCGGAAATGCTTCGGCAATATCTTTGCCCATTCCAACAACCTGTGCGCCCTGACCTGGAAATATAAAAGCTGTTTTCATAATATATATCTATCTCTAACGCCGCAAGCTATGCGGTTAAAAGCGAATTACATTCGCTCCCCATGTTAAGCCTGCGCCAAAAGCAACAAAAACTACAATATTGCCGGGTTTGATAAGGCCCTGCCTGAAGCATTCGTCGAATGCAATCGGCAGCGAGGCCGCCGATGTATTACCATATTCCGCTATATTTATAAAAACTTTTTCTTTCGGCAGTTCGAGTCTTTTAGCCGCTGACTCAATTATGCGTGCGTTCATCTGATGCGAAATAAACATATCTATATCGTTAGTGCTAAGTCCGCAATGTTCGAGGCACTCATTAACGGTCTCAACAATTCTTCTGACCGCCTGCTGATAAACTTCCCTTCCCTTTATGGCCATATATCTTTTCTTGGGGTCGTCCAATTGTTTCGTGGATGGATAACGCGAACCAAATGCCTGACAGTTCAGAGGTTCCCAGACACTGCCATTGGAAAACATTGTACTGTAGAGGATGCCTTTTTGCATGTCTTTGGTTCGTTCAAGCACTACTGCGCCGGCACCATCACCGAAAAGAATACAGCTTGAGCGGTCTGTCCAGTCTGTAATCTTGCTTAAAGTTTCAGCACCAATTACCAGGGCGTTTTTGTAACGTCCGTTTTCTATAAACTGCTGGGCGACGGCCAATCCGTACACAAAACCGCTGCACGCCGCGGCAAGATCGAAGACCCATGCTTTATTTGCGCCGAGATTTTTCTGTACAAACGACGCGGTAGAGGGAAAGACCATTTCCGGGGTGATAGTAGAAACAATAATAATTTCCAGGTCTTTCGGTGCAAGATTCGCTTTTGCCAAAGCCTTTTTAGCGGCCTCTGTGGCCAGAAGGGCGGTGGATTCATCGTCTGTGGTGATATGCCGAGTCTTAATACCTGTTCGGCTGGTAATCCACTCATCGTTGGTGTCAACCATTTTCGACAGTTCTTCGTTGGTCAGCTTCTTGGCTGGTGCAAATGAACCACAACCCGCGATAAATGCCCGATAGGCGGGGGTGTGTTCGCTAACTTGCCTGCTCATCAGTCATCCTTACTGAAGTGTTTGATAAATATTCTGTAATCTTGTCGTTAATTCTTTGGGTATGATATTTTTTTGAAAATAAGATGGCATTCTTAATCGTTCTGCTTTTGCTGGAACCGTGGCATATCATGGCAGTACCGTCAACACCCAAAAGCGGAGCGCCGCCATATTCATTGTAATCGTATTTCTTATAGATTCTCAGCATAACATCCTTGAATTTCAATGCGAGTGTGAGTTTCTCTTTCATCAATTCCATCTTTATAGTTTTGAAAAGCCCGTCAACCGCGCCTTCAGTGAGCTTGAGAATTACATTTCCGACAAAACCCTCGCAGACTGCGACATCGCACACGCCTCTGAAAATATCCCTTCCCTCGATGTTTCCGATAAAATTAATCTTGGGGTCTGATTTTATTAATTCGCGTGCTTTTTTGCTAACTTCATTTCCTTTGGCGTCTTCCTCACCTATACTTATAAGACCGACTCTTGGATTTTCGATTCCGAGCAGATTTTGGGAGTACATTGAAGCCATAACAGCATATTGATATAGATTAATGGGTTTGCAGGCGATATTTGCTCCGACATCACAAATTGTTACAGGGCCGTCAAACATGGGAAAAACAACGGTTATCCCCGGGCGAACAACACCGGGCAGGTTTCTCATCCTCATCTGGAATGCCGCTACGCAAGCGCCGGTATTCCCAGCGGAAATAACAGCGTCTGTTTCGCCGAGTTTTGCCATTTTTGCCATAACGGCGATTGAGCTTTTTGGCTTAGTTCTCAGGCTCTCTACCGGCGGTTCATCCATCCCGACAACATCAGGGGCATCAACAATGACGGTCGCATCCTTGCGGGACCTCAGGAAAGGCAGCTTGGATTTTATGATGTCCTGTGGGCCGACAAGCTGAAGAATGTCATCCTTGTCGATGAATTCGACCGCTTCCAGAGCCTCCAGCGATAATCTCATCGGGAGCATTATCGCCGCCCATAACATCTATCGCGATGCGCATTGTTTATTCGCTCTCTTCCTTGCCGAGCTTTATTTTAATCTTGGGATTGAGGTAGCCGCAGTTATCGCACGCTGCGTGCGGTAATTTGGCGTGGTCGCACTTGGGACACACCGAATAATTTACAGGTTTTAGTCGGTGATGACTGCGACGGGTACGTATTCTTGTCTTACTCGTCTTTTTTACCGGTAACATTTAACTGCTCCAAAAATAAATAGTTATCACTGATATTTTAATACTAAGGGGTATAAAATGGTATCGTAAAATCAGTTTTAAACCAGCCTTAATAATTAATTGACGACCCGTTGTCAAGCTAAAACTTGTACAGGCCAGATAAAATTTCCGTTCTTTAAAAAGTGTTCAATCTGTTTTGCGCTGTGACTTGCCTTTCTATCAACCGATTCCTGCGTATTAAATGCGTTATGCGGCGTCATGATGACATTTTGCCGTTTCGCCAGCTCCAGCGTCGCCAGAACATCTTTATCGGGGCTTGGCTTGCCGCTGCGTAACGAAACGGCAAGTTCGCTCTCATTATTATAGACATCCAGACCAATCCCAGCGAGATGATTTTCATCGATAAGCCTCAGCAGGTCGGCAGAGGGTGATAATTCGCCCCTGGCGATATTTATAAAAATTACGCCGGTTTTGGCTTTTTTGAGCAGGGGGTAATTGAAATAGTTTTTGTTCTGGGCGGTAAGATTCATCGCGCAGACGACTATATCAGCCCGGCCGATTGCTTCTTCTATGGTCAGATAGGTTACAGAGGCGTGCTTTTGAACAATATCGACGCCGAAAACTTCCATATCCAGACCTTTGCCAATCCTCGTAACTTCATACCCGATGTTACCGACTCCCACAACGAGCAGAGTTTTATTTGCGCACTCTCTGCCGGTCAGTCCGTCGCGATGAAAACTGGAGAAATTTTGCACCTGCCGCGGCAGTTTCCTCAAAAGCGACATCCACAACAGCATCGCCTGTTCCGCCACTGCCCTGTTGCAGTATAAAGGAAGATAGCCGCACGGAATATTTATTTTGCAGTTTTTCAGATAAGCGGTGATATGGTCATAACCAGTGGCGCGGGCAAGTATGCCGTCTATTTTTGTCGCCCAGTCCAGCGGTATTATCGACTGCGTCCGTATACTGACAACCGCAGCACCAGGCTCAGCCTTGCCATACTCCTGAATCGTTTTCCAACTGAAGCCCGCGGAAATACCCGCCGGCAGATAACGTTTTATCGCCTCCGCCTCCTCCTCAAACGCCTCATAAAAAAATACGTCCACTTTGCCGCCTTTCCAGAAATTATTTTTATTTTCTTTTCTTAATTTTCACTTCTCTGTGGCCTCTGTGTTCTCTGTGGCTAATGTCTTTAAACAATCTCAGTTTTAGTAATCTCTCTAAGTAATGTTGTCGCGTAACAGCCGGAATCGAGTTCGAATTTCAATTCGAGATATTCACCCAGATCGTCACTTCCCGCTGCGACGCTGCAATTGCGAGGCTGAAACCGCAAGGGCCTGCGCCCGCCTCGGGAGTTATGCTGTCCCATCTGGCGAAAATCACGTTCCTGCAACTGAGTCTGTACAAGAACCGGATTTTCAATTTCCCCAGCCGGCCCGGTCAATTCCGTCATTCTAAAACCAAACAATGGCCCTGTCGGACTAATCTCGAATCTGTCGCATCGCGGCTGCTCTATAACGGCATCTTCAACACGAAAACACGCGCCGTTCTCGTGTTTGTAGGCCATATCGCCAACGAGTATTTTATCTATATTTGGCATACGCGCAGCCAGAACGCGATTGAAAATATCCGATTGATATGCTGAAACAAAAAATCGCTTTAAATGTTTATCAACTACATTATACGCCTTTTTCTTATTGCCGCCGCTTTTAATCAAAGCCTTAAGCGCCCGCCGCTGGTCAGCAAAAACATAAGGCCACGCATCGTGCGCCTTTTGATAATCCCCTTTTGTATAAGCCTGCCTTGCCGTCAAAAAGCCGGACAAATCTGTCTTCCGAGGATTACCCAGAAATAAATCTACGAACTCATCTATTTGTCCCCTTACAACAGCATGGCCAAGCAGGTGGCTGTCGCTGCGATTGCCAAACCGCTGCGGACCAAAATAATTCGGCACGCCTCTTTTAGACAGGACGGCCAAAATTTCCTCCGCGAATTGAACCGCCTGCCTCATCGGCAACTCAATATTTCGCAGCCGAATGACAAAACGATTCGCCGAAAGATGGCCGAGCTTAATCTTATTATTATGCCTGGTTAGCTGAAGTATTTTGATATTTGGAAGATTAAGGCCTGAAAGTGTTTCAGGCTTGATATGCTCAATGGATATCCACTGCCGCGTCACCGCCCGGGCGTCTTTCTGCCCCGCAAACCCGATATCTTTACGCTGAATATGCAGCATACGAGCAATTTGCGCCAGCGCATCCATCGTCGCTATTCCCTTTTTTTCAATCAGTGCGTAAATATGCGTACCTTCACCGCTGGCCTGATACAAAGGCATCTCCTCGACCAAAAAATCTTCTTCACGTACCTTAATATCCCCGCCAAGCCCAACAACATCACCCGTCAGAAACGGCAACGGGGCGACTTTCATTTAAATTGCCCATTATTATCCTATCTATTAGCGTTTAGCGTACAGCGTTCAGCGGTCAGTTTACTATATGCTATCCGCTATACGCAGTAACCTGGGATTATATCATCTGCTAACCTTTAAGAAAAGTTTTTTAAGTTTAGCCCTGCCACCTGCGGGCAGGGGTATTTCGGCGTTCCCACACAAAAAATAGTTGTATTACCCTCCCAAATTCGTATAATCGCAAAAAAAACGGGTATTGAAGCAGCATAGTTTTTTGGAAATTGAGACAATGAAAAAACGGAATCTTTTGTTCGCGAGTATTTTATTAATAAGTCTTTCGGCTATACAAGCCGACCAGACTCTTGTCGATTTGGTAAAAAAAGTAAAGTCAAGCGTTGTTCTTATAGAAACCTTCGACAAGGATAACAAGCCAATTGCTAAGGGAAGCGGATTCTTCATAGATAATAAAGGCAGGCTTATCACGAACCATCACGTTATCAAAGGCGCTTATTCAGCTACTATTAAAACATCAGCAGGCAAAGAATATCCGGTGCAGGGTATTGTTGCCAAAAATACCGAAGCCGATATTGTCAAGCTCGTCGTGAACATACCGGATGCCAATATAACATTCTTAAAACTCAGCGTGAATGTGCCTTCTGAGGGTGAGGATATTTTTGTTATAGGTAATCCCCTTGGCTTTGAATCAACTGTATCAAACGGCATCGTATCATCAGTTCAAGATATTCCCGCCTTTGGCAAAATAATCCAGATAGCTGCTACCATTTCACCTGACTCAAGCGGAAGTCCGGTTATAAACAACAAAGGTGAGGTAATAGGCATTGCTACATTGATATTTCCCAAAAACCTAAATTTTGTTGTGCCGAGCTATAGACTTATAGCGTTGGAAGAAACTGGCAAATTAACCGTTTTGAGAGATTATGCTGCCCAGATTTCAAAGACAGAACCTAACGATATTGAAAAGTTATATGAAGAGGGTATTGTAGAAGTGTTCCAAGAAAACTGGGATACGGCTATTGTTTATTTTCAAAAGGCACTCACAAAAACCCCAAATTGCTTCGAAGCATATGCGGGCCTTGGTGCTGCTTACAGTGGCCGCGGCAATTGGAAGGAGGCAATAGAGGCCTTCAAACAGGCAATAAGAATCAAACCGGATTATGCTGCTGGGTATTATGCTCTTTCCGTAGCTTTTTGCAAAATCGGTCAATATCAACAGGCGGTAGAAGCTTGCAAGGAAGCCATAAAAATCTATCCCAATTATGCCAGCGCACACTTTGAACTTGGATTTGCTTACCATAATCTTGGTAACAATGATAAGGCGATAGAAGCTTTTAATGAAGCGATCCGAATCAAACCGGATTACGCCCAGGCTTATTTTGACCTTGGCATTGTTTATAGCAATCTTGGTCGTAGTTCAGATGCACTGAAATCGCTTAAGCAAGCAATTAATATCAAACATGATTATGCTGAAGCATACTATAATCTTGGTGTTGTTTACGGAACTCTTGGCAGCTATCAGGAAGTGATTGACATGTGCAAACTGGCAATAAAGAGTAAGTCAGATTACGCAGAGGCTTATTATAATCTCGGCGTTGCTTGTGGACTACTCAGTCGATATCAAGAAGCCATAGAAGCGTGTACTCAGGCAATAAGGACCAAACCGATTTATGCAGAGGCATACTCAGAACTTGGTTTTGTCTACGGGCAACTTGGTCGCTGGCAGGAAGCAATGCAAGCATACAAGCAAGCCATCACAATCAAACCAGATTTCGCAGAGGCGCACTATGGTCTTGGTGTTACTTGCGGTCAACTCAGCCATAGTTCAGAAGAAATAGAGGCTTACAAACAAGCAATCGTAATTAAACCGAACTATGTCAACGCACACTATAATCTTGGTATTGCTTATGTTGACATCGGAAACAAGAATTCTGCTTTGCAGGAGTACAAAATCTTAAAAACTCTGGATGTGGAGTCGGCAAACAACCTTTTTAAGTTGATTTACAAGTAGCGAAATAAGGATAGGTGCGTATAAATGAGGCTGTTAGCGGCCAGAGAGTCGCAATTTTCGTTCACAATTTAAAGGAAGCGTGATATGTACAAGAACCATATTTGTTGGGCAGCGATACCGATTTGCTTAGCCACTGCTTACTGTTTTTCATCTGATAATTATGACCCCAACGCGTTGAGATTATCTGCTAACAATTCAACTGTTCCATCAGGGACGGCGGAAGACGGTATTTGGGCTAAAGGATTATCTTCCAAGTTTGATATATTATTTGGTTTTATACTTGGCTTGATCAGCACGTGTTTTATAGATTATCTGCATAGGGTAAGAAAAAAGAAAGAATTTCGGGAAGGAGTCCTTGCGGAATTGAAACAGAACCTATCTATTTTAAGCTACCTTATTCTTAACCGCGATGCTTCTATTTCAGCCGAAAAAGTTGAATGTTGGTGTAAATTAGATAAAGAATTCAACTTTCTTCAGCTATCCGCTCCTCTTGATGACGAGGCCTTGCATAACCAGATAATTCAACTCCTTGACAACAAGCAAAACATTCAGGATTTTGTTCGCGTCCACGAACATTTTAAGACCGAACGACAACAAGGAAGTAGTTGCCAATTCATAAAAAAGCTGCGGTATGACTTTTTACAGAACAACATTCACTCAATCCCCATACTGAAAAAGAAAGAACGCAATTTATTATTAAATATCTTCCGTCAACTTAATATCATTAATGAGCAAATAGATCGTAACAATTTTTACTTTGAAAAAAGCTATGATGGCAGTCTTAGCACCGATAACCACGCCCGCCTCAGAACAAATTATCTCGACAGTTGTCAGGTGATTTCAGATTGGTCATTCAAAGTTTCAAAAGAGATTTCTCATTTTTTAGGGTATAAAGTTTCTGGCGATCAGGGAAAGTGAAGAATTAAAGATGTCCGGCCATAAAGTAACCGAATTGGTATCAATCTTCGGTTAAACTGGTTTTTACTATCAAAACCGCCGTTTTTGTCAAGGAACAAGTCGTCCGTACACTTATACGAGTCATCCGCCGTCGGCATTTTCCATTACTGGAAACGCTGTTTTTCAAGCATAACATCCCATAAATCGAAGATGAAATGTCACATATCAAGCTTCAAAAACGAAATTTAAAGCTTCAAATATCGAATGTGAAGCTTCATTTTTAATATATGAAGCTTCAAAAATCATTTTCAAAGCTTCATCCGTCGCATATCAAGCTTGATATTTGAAAGAATAAAAGGTTAATCCTGTTATCCTGTCTAAAAATTTAGCGATGTTTGGAAAATATTGTTGACAGGAGCGTTGAAAAATGGCAAACTTTGCAGGTTTTTTAAAATGCACTGGTATCGTATTGCGTCGTGCGTGAAGCGTCGTGCGAAAAAGGCCCGCAATACGCGGTACGCAATACGCACGACGAAACGAGCAGTATAACCGACCGACGAAAAACGTAAAAAGAATGAATCTAATATAAACAGGAGAAAAAATGACAATGAAAAGCAGGACAGAAAAAACGGCAGAAGGCTTATTAATGCCCCGTGCGGCAGGGTATCTTGAAAGAGGCTGGGTAATAGCGAACCATAAACTGGTTTCCTTCCACGCCGCCTTTATTTCATCTATTTTGAATATTTCAGCGGCTACCGCCGGCGGCCAGATGCTTTGGCTCGACAAGGTGTTCGCAATTCCTGATGCGATAAAACCAAAGTTCGCGGTTCTCGAGTTCGTGTTCGCAAGCTGGGAAACATTTATTTCATTGGCGGTTCTGTACCTGTCGTGGCACACCGCCATCGCCATTCACGAAATGGGACACTTCCTCACCGCCGCAAAGCTGACCGCCTTGAACAAGGATTCACAGGAAATGGCAGACGCTATGAAAGACAAAGGCTTTGGTGAAAAATTCGGCTGGTACGCGAAGATGTTTTTGGCTATTCCGTGGGGTAAATTCGGCGGTGTCAAAAGGGATGCAGGCAACTACGCACCAGATGCGCCATATAATCTTGCAGTGGCGGCGGCGGCTCCTATCTGGAGTCAATGGCTGGCCACAATCTGTCTGCCTGTCGCTCTGATTCTTATTGCACTCGGACTTAAGACCGGCAGCGACATACTGATTTATATCGGCAGGTTCTTCCTCGCTCCCGGTTGCGTCGCATTGTTAGACCGCTTCGAGGCAGACCGCGGTAAACTTAAAGAATTCAGGACAAGAGAAAAGGCTGCTGCCGAGCAGGCCGCAAGAGCCGCTCAGGCCATTTCAAAGGAAAGCTGGCTGGTTCGTGTAAAAGAAGTAAAGCAGAAAATGCTCACTTCAAGGCCGCAGGAAATCACACTGAAAAACGGCACAAAGGTAACCGCACCCTGGCAGTTCAGAAACTGCGCAATGGGCGGCCGCCATACAGAAAAAGAATATCCCGAAAGCAATATAAGCATGCAGGAAAGCATGTTCATGCCTCTTTCGCCGAAAACCTATGAAGAGGCGCAGGAAATGACCGTTAAACTTCAGTATCGTCTCAAGGAAATTATCGAGTCTGCTCCAGGCGCAAAGGTTATGGGTATCGGCCTTGAAGGCGGTCTTGCTCCTTACATTGATAAAGAGCCAACCGATAGAGTTCCTGAACAGAGAATGTGGCGAATGATGAAGCAGGCCATTCTCGATTGCGAATATGTTCCCGGCGTCGATGTGGCAATCGCCCTTGACCCGGCGGCCTCAGAACTTGAAAACGCGTATCGCGAAGAGACAGGCCAGATGGATTCGGTCGGTATGTATCGTTTCTGGAGAGATAAGAGTAAAGTCGATATGAGCCGTGATGAAGTTCTTAAGCTTTACAAAGAGGCGATGGGAAAAGGCATCCCGGTTCTTTCCATTGAGGACGGTTTCGGTGAAAGAGACCACGCCGGCTGGAAACTGCTCATGCAGGGCGATAAACAAAATAATGTTGAAGGTCTCGGCGACAGAATATTCATCATCGGTGATGACCTTGTTACGACAAAGGATGAAAATATCGAAAAGTGCGCCAGGAACGGCGAAATCAACGCATCACTTATTAAAGCCAACCAGATTGGAACTCTTTCCGAAACAGTGCTTGCGATGCTGACATCTCTGGCTTATAACGCTGAACTGGTTGTTTCACACCGCTCGAAATCTCCCAATGACCCGTTTGAGGCGGATATCTCTACAGCAATGAACGCCATGGGTATGAAGGCAGGCGGCGGCGCCAACACTGAAAGATTACAGAAGTACGGCCGCGTAATGGAAATCCTCGCCCTGGCAAAGGCCAGCCAGAAGGAAATCTCCCAGCAGGAAAAGCAGCAAATGGAAGCAAGCCTTAAAGAACTGATTACTAAATTAACAGGCAGAAGCGATGTTACACTTGCGGCTAATGCCTCAGAAATGGATATCACAAGCCTCTTAATCAGAATGCTGACCATCGAGACAATCAGCGGAACGGAAGAGGCCACAAACGCCGGTATTCCTTCCGCGGCGGCTACACTGTTCCTCGGCAGAAGCGGCATTATACGGTTCAAAGGCTCCACTCCTCTGGGAACTTCCGCTGGTATCGACGAGGCTATTCACTATGTTGACAGTATCGTTCGTTCCGGAAAAATAACCAAGCAATATCCGGAATTGTTCAGGAGCGAAGAGGACGGCACTTACAGGTTCAAGAAGGGAATCAAGTTTGACGAGCTTAAGGCCAAGAACGACCCGGAACTTCTGGCTCTATGGAAGAAAAGCAGACGTTACGACGGCAAAGGCTGTATGGATGCGGTCAACCATATTGAAACCATACTGGCAAAGGCCTTTACGGGCAAGAAGCTTTCGCAGCTCGGCAGTCTGCTCGATACAGACAGACAGCTTTTGAGTATCGAATGCCAGGAAGCTATTGCTCTGGGCATAATCGACCAGAACGCTCCTGCACAGAGAAAGATTCAGATTATGCAGCGAAAAGGCGTTCTTGGTATGAACGCGATTCTGTCCCTGTCGCTGGCGCTGGGCAGAGCCGTTGCCGCAAGAGACGGCAAGGAACTCTGGCAGCTTATTCGTGAGATGGCCACAGACGCGATGGCAAAGTTCGTCGCAGAGAATGGCAAGACCGGCAAAGATGTGGCAACATTGAAAGCTATGGATTACAATCAGTTGCAGGCCGAATTCAGAAAGGCCTCCGCTGATGCCATTAAGTCAGGCAAAACCATTTACGAACTGCTCAGAAAAGATATGCCCGTTTACGCCGTCTAATTAGACCAGCTTGTGTAAAATTAGCAATGAAAAAACCCCGCGACTTATCCGCGGGGTTTTTTATTGTTGCTTTTTTCACATAATTTGACTAAATACCAGGAGTTTTAAAAAGGTAGTAATTATGGCAGAAAAAGAAAAACTAAGCGCATTGCTGAATAAGCATGTGGTACTGGGTGACGGAGCGATGGGGACAATGCTCTATGAGAAAGGCGTCTTCCTGAACAGTTGCTTCGACGAGCTGAACCTGAGCAGGCCGGAAGTAATAAAAGAGATTCATAATGCTTATGTCAAGGCGGGCGTCGATTTTATCGAGACAAATACCTTTGGGGCAAACGAATTCAAACTCGGCAAATACGGCCTGAACAAAGATGTGGAAATAATTAACGCCGCCGCCGTGAAGCTTGCTATCGAATCCGCTGGGCAATCCGTTCTGGTGGCTGGCGCAATAGGCCCGCTGGGGCGCGAATTGAGAGAATACAGTATCCTGACAAGACAGGAAACTACTGATGCTTTTCGCAGGCAGGCAAAAGTCCTGGCCGATGCGGGCGCGGATTTTATTATCCTCGAAACTTTCTCAAACACTGAAGAACTGCTCATCGCAATATCCGCCGTTCACGATGTAACTAATCTTGAGCTTGTCGCGCAGATGACCGTTACGGAAAGCCACGAGACCATTTACGGCGAGAAAGTTGAACAGGCTATCCGCAAAATTGCCGACCAGGACGCTGTAACTGCCGTCGGTTTCAACTGCTCCACCGGGCCTGCCGCAATGTTAAGCAACCTCGAGCGTGTGATAAACATTATCGATAAGCCTGTATCCGTACAGCCAAACGCCGGTATGCCTCGAAGCGTCGATAACCGAATGCTTTATATGTCAACCCCTGAATATATGGCCGAATACGCCAAGAGATTTTATGAAAAAGGAGCCAGAATAATCGGCGGTTGCTGCGGAACAACGCCCGCGCATATAAAACAAATCGTCCATGCCGTTAGAGCGATAGACAAAGCCCACAAAGCAAAACCCAAACCCGCCGGTGTTATAACAGTTGAGACTGCCAAAAAAGAACCATCCATAAAATCTTTGCCGCTGGCACAGAAATCCGAACTCGGCAGGAAAATAACCGAAGGTAAAAAAGTAACCTTAATCGAACTGACACCTCCCAAAGGCATTGATATTACCTCGACAATCGAAAAAGCAAAATTGTGCGCCGAGATGGATGTCGATGCGATAAACATCCCCGATGGTCCGCGGGCAAGTTCAAGACTTTCGCCAATGGTAACAGCTATGCAGATACAGCAGCTTGCTGCAATCGAGACAGTACTGCACTTCTGCTGCCGCGACAGAAATCTTATCGGGATGCAGTCCGATATGCTCGGCGCCTGTGCTGTCGGCCTCAAAAATATGCTCATCGTTACGGGCGACCCGCCTAAAATGGGCGATTACCCCGATGCGACAGGCGTCTTCGACCTCGACTCAATCGCACTGACTGCTGCGCTGCGAAATCTCAATCGAGGCATAGATATCGGCGGTAACAGTTTTTCACCTCCTGTAAAAATGGCGATAGGTGTCGGCGCCAATCCCGTCGCCACGGATATTAAAAAAGAAGTGGAGCGTTTTAGGCAAAAAGTCCAGGCTGGCGCTGAATTCGCTATTACCCAGCCGGTGTTCGATGTCGATATGCTTTTAAATTTTCTCGATGCTGTAAAAGATTTTTCTATACCAGTAATCGCAGGGGTATGGCCTTTCACGAGTTATAAAAACGCGGAGTTTATGGCCAACGAAGTCCCAGGTGTGGTCGTGCCTGGTAACCTGCTCAAAAGAATGAGCAAGGCGACAACCAAAGAACAAGGTAAAATTATTGGCATAGAAATCGCAAGAGAAATGCTCGAAAAAATTGGCCCCTGCGTAGCCGGCTTTGCCGTCAGCGCACCTTTCGGAAACGTCAAAATAGCCCTCTCCGTCCTCGGCAAAATAGACATTGATAAATGCTAAGTTGACCTTACGATTTGTTCCATCGCTAAAGAGACTATATGGCTACCATACCAGTCAAGCCACGATTAGATTTCAAAGGCCTGTAAAGGTATCCTCGTCTCATTCATTTATGTTGCTTTTTTTACAGCAAGCCAACCTTTGAAATTTTCCACAGGCATAGTATTGATAATATCGGATTTCCCCGCCCATCCTCGTGCAGCAGTAGCTACTCCATAGTTCATCAAGCTAAGACCGCCAACACTGTGAGCATCGGTCGCGATACTTAATTTGACACCCGCCTCAATAGCCATTTTGCAGTGAATATCTTTCAAGTCAAGCCTGTGCGGATTAGCGTTGAGTTCAAGTGCCGTGTGAGTTTCAGCCGCATGCTTAATTATCGCAGTTATATCTATATCCATCGGTTCTCGTTCGCCGATGAGCCTGCCGGTCGGGTGCGCAATACAACTGACGTAAGGATTATCCATCGCCTTTAACGTGCGGCTTGTTACTTTTTCTCTCGCACTTCCCATCCCCGAGTGTATCGAAGCGACAACAAAATCCAGTTCGCTAAGCAAATCATCATCAAAATCAAGCGACCCGTCAGCGAGGATGTCAAGTTCGCAGCCGGCAAAAACCGTCAGACCCTTGAGCTTCTCATTAATCGAATGAATTTGCTCTATCTGCTTAGCCAATTGTTTGGCGGATTGGCCGTTGGCGATTGCCGATGAGTGCGAATGGTCAGTGATGCAAATATATTTATAACCAAGTTCTTTAGCGGCCTCGATAATTTCAGAAATTTCATTTCTTCCATCAGATGCTTTCGTGTGAATGTGAAGGTCGCCCTTTATATCTTTGAGCTGAATCAAATTCGGTAGCGAATGTGTTTTTGCGGCTTCAATTTCCCCCCGGTCTTCCCGCAGCAGGGGGCTTACATAATCCAGACCAAGCTTCTTATAAATTTCCTCCTCAGTCGCGCCGGCAATCATCTTGTCATTTTTAAATAAACCGTACTCATTCAGTTTCATCTTCGCTTTCACCGCGATTTCCCGCAGCCGCACATTATGTTGTTTTGACCCCGTAAAATATTGCGCCGCCGCCCCAAAACTTTCCTGCGGCACAACGCGTACGTCAACATGCACCGGAACACTTTCAGTCTGAATAACAACCGAACCTTTTGTTTCTCCGGCGGCGAGTATCTCCTGAACGAAGGGGGCTTTGGTAAAGGCGTTTATTATTTTTTCCCCCTTATCCGCGACAACAAGAATATCCACGTCGCCGATAGTCTCAACGTTGCGGCGCAGCGACCCTGCGGTCATTATTTTTTTGACACCAGATTGTTTTTTCAAAAATTCGGTAACAATTTCAGCTGCCTGTACTGCCTGGTCAAGGCGAATTCTGTCTGTTGCTTTTTCGAGAAATTCGATTCCTTTGTTGATTGCTGCAGCTTTTTTTTCTCCAAAGCCCGCAAGCCCTATCAGAGAGCCGTCCTGAATAGCCTTTTTCAGTTCAGTAATATTCGTTACCTTGAGGTTCTCATAAATTGTTTTGACCCCTTTTGGCCCCATACCTGGTATGCTAAGCAGTTCCAGCAAAGTAGGGGGTATTTTAGTCATCAGTTGTTCATAAGCGGTCATTTTGCCGGTTTTCACAAACTCTTCAATCTTAGCCAGGCTCGATTGCCCGATACCGGGCGTTTTCGCCAAATCGCCTGATGCCAGTAGAGTTTCAACATCGACAGGTATTTCACTTATAATCCGCGAGACTTTTTTATAACTGTTGATGCGGAATCTGTCCTCGCCGAGGATTTCCATAACGTCGGCCATCCTGCTGAAAAGTTCGCTGATAACGGCGTTCTTCATAAATTACTTCTGTAAAATTAAAGTCAAGACTATGTCATATCTGCGAAAGCAGGTATCCAGAAAAAAACGAACCGCAACCCCCATTGGTTTACACTTCAATTGTTAAATATCGAAGTCGTTTAAAATTTCTCTTCTCCGCAGCGGCTTTTCTACCCTTCGCAACAATTGATTTGAAACAACATTCCCGTTAGCGCGAATGTCTCTAATCACAAACCTTGTTTTTCTTGGCGGCCTCTTCTTTGCGGCGGATATATCTTGTGTTTTTTCAATTACATGCAATAATGCCTTTCGGCACACCGCAACTACATTGCCGTTATTATGTTCGAGTCCCTCTTTAAAAACATCCATCGCTGCCTTTTTCATGCGTCCGTGCATTTTTCGCAAACCGTATGCGGCCGCAGTATTGGCAGTTCTAGAAATCCTGCTGAAAAGGGCTTCTTTAAGGATATCCAGGCCATCCTCCTGCATCCAGGATAAATGGTGTGCTGCGCGTCGTGCAGCTGATGGATTATCAGCATAGAGCTTCTCCCTGAGACGTTCAAGGAGATGGATAGTAGCCTCGTCTTTTTCACGACCTGAAACTTTTCTTTTATCTAATCTTATCATATACAAACCACTATTTTATATGTCGGATTACAAGCCGCAATTTCTTAAATAATTATGTTATTATCGGTCAATCAAACCAAAAAATTTCTTTATCTTATATATTTCCCGTTTTCAACCACCCAGAGGTTTGCTCAAAATTTCGATAATCCGCCCCCGGTCTATTTCGCTTTTATTCCTTCTCCTCAATAAAAACCTTCCTTATTTTATCCAGTCTCCTTAACTGCAACCAGATATATTATAATACCTCTTTTTTGATAAGGCAAACAATAATTTTCAATCAAACACTAAAAAATTGATAACATCCCATCTGTACGCTCTACGCGGTATGCTCCACGCCTTTTGTCTTGGGTCTGGTGTCTTGGGTCTTCTAATTAATCATCCTTTTGTTTCTCAGAAGGTGGTGATAGTGCTGGGCGAAGCGGTGAGCCTCATCCCTGACGTATTGCAGCAGTTTGCGGGCAGGGGAGTTGGCAGGAAGTTTCAAGGGCTTGGGGCTTGCCTGGAGGTATATTTCTTCCTCTTTTTTCGCAAGGGCGGCTATTTTAGGGGCTGGTGCGTTCATTTCCTTAAAGGCGGATTCAGCAGCATGAAGCTGGCCTATGCCCCCGTCAATTAGGATAAGGTCCGGCCAGAGTTCCTCACCGGCCACGGCATATTTGTATCGGCGTTTGACAACTTCGGCAATCATTGCGTAATCATCAATGCCTGTAACGGTTTTGATTTTGAATCTGCGGTACCCAGCCTTAAACGGTCTGCCGTCAATGAATTTGACTAATGAGCCGACTGATTCAGTGCCTCCGATGTGGGCGATATCAATACCTTCAATGATTCTGATGGGCTGGGGATATTGCAATATGTTTTGAAGCTCGATCAAGCGCCTTTGCGGGGTCGGAGGCGAAAACTTCAGGCTGAACATCCAGGTCGGGCGTACCCCGGCGGTCTATTTTCTCAATAAGACGGATTCGGTCGCGGAGCATCGCCGCTTTTTCATACTCCATCGCATTGGCCGCCGTCGCCATCTGCGTATTTAATTCGCGAAGTATTACCGAACGCTTCGATGTGAGAAATTTTGTGAGGTCTCTGATAATTTTTTTGTAATCCTGATAACTTATCTTCTCCGCACACGGTGCGACACATTGTTTTATGCTGTGCAACAAACATGGCCGGAAAAACTTTCGCTTCGGGTCATCGTTGCGTATATCAAGCCGACACGTGCGGAATTTAAATATTTTTTGCAGCATCACAAGAATATTTCTCAGGTCTTTGGCACCGGTGAAAGGCCCGAAAAGCTTTGAGCCTTTAAGTTGCGGCTTTCGGGTCATATATACCCCTGGAAAATCCTCGGATATTATTATTTCGAGGTAGGGGAAAGTTTTGTCATCGACCAGTTCGGTATTATACACCGGCCGAACGTCTTTAATCAGCCGGGCCTCCTGGAGCATCGCATCGACTTCCGTTTCGGTTTCGAGACAGTCAATCGTTTTGATTTTGCTAATCATTTCGACAATTTTCGGCCCACGAGATGCCGCAAGGTCGCTGGATTCCTGAAAATAACTGCTTACTCGCGAGCGGAGGTTTTTCGCCTTGCCGATATAAAGTACTTTATCCGCTGAGTCCTTCATAAAATAAAGCCCCGGCCCGTTCGGAAAACTCTTTATCTGCTGCCGAATTGCCTCTAACCGTTCCTGTTCATTTATCGTACTCATCGCATATATTTTAGCCTCCCCGCTTACTTTATAAAAGAACTTTCAATAAGTAAATTAACATGAAGAGACACAGATTATTTCAATTTTCGATTGCCAACCGTAATCCTAAAAATCTTTGCCTCTTTGCGTCTGCGGGAAATCAGATTATACGTTCGTATCTTGTGAAGAGTATCTCGTTTTTTTCGCCTCTACGCTGTACGTTTTTCCCTGCGTCATGTGTCTTTTTTCGTCTATCCACCGAAGATATTGGTTAGGGTTTTGGCTATTTTGCCGTGCTGGTCGAAAGAGCCTGATTTAAGGACATTTTTCAGTTCACCTTTATCGAACCACAGGCCGTCACCTTTGCGGCATTTGTCTATTAACTGTTTGTTCGCCTCAGCACCGACAAAAATCTTGTGCATTTTCTTTAAACAAATGGGGCATTTTCGCGGCTTTTCAGAACAATTTTCTGCGGTCTTGAATGAGGCCAGCAGTTGTTTAGCCTGTTCGGAATCCCCGAGCAGAAGCTCCAGTTCTCCTTTATCAAGCCATATTCCCCAGCAAACTGGACAATAGTCAACTTCCACCTCATCCAGTTCGAGCGTAATCATAGCTTCTTTGCAGGCAGGGCAGTTCATAATTTTTCTCTCTAAGCATCGTTAATTTCTCAAATGGGCCTATGGCCGCTTTAAGAGTTCAAAAATCAAAGTTCAAAATGCAAAATTGCGGAATCCCGACCTGAGTCGAGATACTATTTTGCATAACTAACATTGTTAAATTAGCATAAATTGTTACAGAAGTACACAGTTAGATATCAAATTTTATGCTTGACGCGGGTAATATAATTGATTATTGATTATCAGTTAATTGGCAAGCGGTTTTTCAATAGGAAGTAAGTTTAAGGACATTCAATCGTGATAATTGATGGCCATACACATATAGATTTTAGTTCTGAGGGTGCTGGTGCATCTGAACATCTCGCAGCAGCCGAGCCGGTAGATATATGTATAGTGTTACCTTCTTCGGACGGCGAAAATGAAACTGTAAATAAAAAACTATCGGAGTATGTCGGAAGTCATCCTGATAAAGTCATTGGCTTTGCGGTTTTAGACCCGACACGAAATGGAATAAGCGTCAGATATTTAAAATCAGTAACAGAAAAGATCGGACTAAAAGGTGTTGTGCTGTATTGTTCGGCCTGTGGTTTTCATCCTGCGCATACCATGGCCATGCAGTTTTATGAATCTGCGCAGGAGCTCGGTCTGCCTGTGTTTTTTCATAATTCCGGACATCTCGATATGGGGGCTGTCCTCGATTATGCACAGCCTTTTCTGCTCGATGAGGTCGCAAGGACATTTCCATCTTTGAAAATGATCATTGGTACAATGGGCATGCCTTTTGTGGAACAGACTTTTTCCATGATAAGCAAGCATCAAAATGTTTACGCGGACCTGTCTATAAAGCCAACCAATTTATGGCAGATTTACAATATAGTTTTGTCAGCTTATGAACGCGGACTGATGGATAAACTGCTGTTTGGAAGCGGTTTTCCTCTGGGCGATGCGGCATCCTGTATAGAATCGCTGCTCAGCTTCAACAGGTTTTTTTCGAACACGGATTTGCCGGATGTACCACTGGGCAGTATCCGAGGCATAATTGAACGCGATACGCTCAGCCTGCTCGGAATAAGTCGATAATTTCGCTGACACATTCAGATAGCTTTATCAGAAAAGCAATATGGCACGAGAAAAATGGGGAAGCAAACTCGGTATCATACTCGCGGTAGCGGGAAGTGCCATCGGACTGGGTAATTTTCTGAGATTTCCGGTGCAGGCGGCGAGAAACGGCGGAGGGGCATTTATGATCCCGTATTTTATCTCGCTGCTGCTGCTCGGGATTCCGTTAATGTGGATAGAATGGACCATCGGGAGGTTCGGCGGCGGTTTTGAGCATAGTACCGCGCCGGGAATTTTTCATACGCTCTGGAACAAAAACAGATTTATTAAATACTTTGGCGTAATAGGAATTTTTGGCCCTATAGTTATATTTGTTTATTACACCTATGTTGAGTCGTGGCTGTTAGGCTATAGTTTCTTTGCGCTTCTGGGTAAATATAATGGCTGTACCACGCAGGAGAGTATGACAGCGTTCCTGCAGGGCTATCAGGGATTGGTGAAAAATGAGTTTTTCAGTAGTATCGGGCCAAATTATATTTTCTTTCTGATTACATTTATTTTAAATATTGTGATAATATGCTTTGGAATCAATAAGGGAATCGAACAGGTTTGCAAGTATGCGCTGCCGTTGCTTTTCCTGTTTGCGATAATACTGGTTATTGGGATTTTCTGCCTCGGAACACCGGATGTGGCAAAACCGGAGTATAATATAGCCAACGGCCTTGGTTTTTTGTGGAATCCCGACTTGTCCGGTCTTAAGAGCGCAAAGGTCTGGCTTGCCGCCGCGGGACAGATTTTTTTCACATTAAGTGTGGGCATAGGCGTTATTTTAACTTACGCGAGTTACCTGACAAAGGATGACGATGTTGTGTTAAGCGGCTTAACGGCGGCGATTACCAATGAAACGGCGGAGGTTATTCTGGGTGGGAGTATCATAATACCAGCGGCATTTGCTTTTTTTGGGTCGGCTGGTATCAGCAAAATCGCTGGCTCCAGCGCTTTTGACCTCGGTTTTGTTACGATGCCGATTATCCTGCAGAAGATGGCTTTTAGTAACGTCCTGGGCTTTATGTGGTTTATGTTGCTTTTCCTGGCGGGTATAACGTCTTCGATTTCTTTGGCACAGCCGGCGATTGCTTTCCTCGAGGATGAATTTAACTTTTCAAAAAAGAGAGCAAGCGTAATTTTCGGTGTAACAACTTTTGTATTATGTCAGCCAGCGATTTTCCTGCTTGGTAAAGGTGTTGTAGATGAGATGGATTTCTGGGGAGGGACATTTTGCCTGGTAGTTTTTGCCACCATAGAGACCATTCTTTTTGCATGGGTTTTTGGAATGGATAAAGCGTGGTCTGAGATGCATGTCGGCTCAGATATTACAATACCCCGCATTTATCGATTCATAATTAAATACATTACACCAGCTTTTTTGCTGTTTATTCTCGGGTTTTGGTTTGTGCAGGAATGGATACCGATTATCAGGATGAAAAACGTTTTGCCTGAGAATGTTCCTTATGTAATGTGGACACGAATTGGATTGGCTGTGTTTTTTACGCTTCTGGCGTTTCTTGTCTGGGTAGTTTGGCGTCGTCGCAACCGGAGGAGTTTATAAAGCTATGCGTTTTGACGGTTGGATATTTTTGATTATTAGCTGGGCAGCAATCCTGACACTCTTGCTTTTCTGCCTTAAACGCGTACTAAGAGGAAAGTAGCAATTTAAGAATATTTAATCGCTAATTAACCACGCGATAAATCGCAGGGCCAACTATTTCCTGCGTCCTGTACCCTCTCATTTGAAGCCGGTAATATTTCCTTTGGTGTATTTTTCAATAGCCTTTTCCATATCTACGCCGCTTATATTAGCCAGCGTGCATAACCATGCGAATACATCCGCGAATTCTTCCTCTCGATTTCTGATATCGTTATTAGACAAGGCCGTAGCGAGCTCACCAACCTCTTCGACAAACCACATAAACGTTGCCGGAATCCCTCTGTCACGGTCACGTTTGCCGTATTTTTCAAGAATTAACTGCTGAAATTCATGAATTTGCATAGAAGTGACAAGCTGTAAGCACACAAGACATAAAACCGGAGTGGTTTTGCTGTCCTGTGGACTTACGCTTATGTTTTAAACCTTACAGGAGGTCAGAGAGCTTGGTCTTTGCGAACACGCTCCTGGCCGAGTCGATTGCCTTTTGATAAACGGCTTCTGCCCTTATGCCGAATTTTTCCTTTGGCGCCTGCTCTGCCATATCCAGCTGGCTGACCATTGGGCCGTCAACGGCCTCAACTATCTCGAGCATTGTGATTTTCTTTGTCGGTTTAGCCATAGAAAATCCGCCTCTGGGGCCTCTCTTACTGCGCAGGATGTTGCCTCTGACAAGCTGCTGCAGTATCTTAAGTAAATATTCCAAAGGTATATTATACTCTTCGGAAATACTGTTGGACAGAATAATTTTCTTGTCCTGATGCTGAGCAATGTACCCCACTGCCAGCAATCCATAAGCTGTTGACCTGCTAATTTTCATGTTTGTTCTCCTTCAAAAAATATTAATATACTAAAAAACTTTCAAACTTCACTTATCTGCCATTTTTTTAATCAAATTTCTGAAAGACTATAAACCCATATAAAACAAATAATCTTTGAAATAGCTTCAAATAGCAAGGGATTTCTTGATGAAAATATTAAAAAATTAAAATTTTTTTTAGTTTTTGCAAAAAACTTGACATGTAAGACGTTATATCATAGGATTTTCTCTTAATTTATGAAGTTTTTTACGGAGATAGATATGGAACCGTTAAAACCAAGAATTAGCGTTGAATATACCGATAAAGCGGTTATTATAGCTTTTACCGACGAAAGAATCCTCGAAGAAAAGGACATACAGGCCCTCTACGAGTCAATAACCTCTGTTATTGAGCAGGCAGAGCAGATAAAGCTGGTTTTGGACTTCCATAACGTCAAGTTCCTGTCTTCGGCGGTTTTAGGCCTTTTGATTAAAATCAGCAAGAAAATCTATGAACGTAACGGCCAGTTAAGGCTTTGCAGTATTAATCCGAAGATATACGAAATTTTCAAAATAACGCGTCTGACAAAGATTTTTGATATTTGTCAGGATGTGGATAGCGCGGTTCAGAGTTTAGCTGCGGCAGATTAATTTTATTTTTAGGATTTGACTCAAAAAGTATAAGATTAATCATTTTTAGCTGTAACTTTATTTAAGATAGTATTAAGTATAGTATAATGATAATAAATCCGCCTTTGCCAAGGTTCTTGTAAAAAGCGGGAAAAGTGGTATAACTCATTGTGTCAAAAGTGGTAACCAAACATTCGTTAACCGTTCAAAGCGTGCCTTCCGCCATTGTGGAAGTGTGTAAAATGCTTTTATCTGAACTTGAAAGTTATGGTTTTGCTGATGAGGATGTTTTTGCGGTTCACCTCGCGCTGGAAGAAGCGTTTACAAATGCCATTAAGCATGGCAATAAAATGGTTACCTCAAAAGAGGTTAAAATCGAGTACGCCATAAGCCCTGATAAGGCAGAGATTTCTGTAACAGACCAGGGACAGGGCTTTAATCCGCAGGACATACCGGACCCCCGATGTGGTGGAAATATTTATAAAACCGGCGGCAGGGGACTGTTTCTGATACGTTCTTATATGGATGTTGTCGATTTTAACAATAAAGGCACCTGTCTTCACATGGTTAAATACAAAAGGAAAAAGCATCAAAATGATGTAAACTAAATATATAACAGAAAACAATTTATAGTAATTTATGTTAAAATAGCAAAGGCAGGTAAATTTAAATGGTAAAAAAAGTATTGATGTTTTGCGCAGGTCTTTTAATTGTAAGCGGTTGCGCCTCTGACGAAGGGAAGCCGCAAATAACATCTTACACTCCGGCAAGACAAACTGTATCTCCCGTATCGAGCCATCCTTCAACATACCAGCCCCCTAAACCAAGTGCGCCGTCAGACTGGGTTCCACCATCATCGTTGGAAAAAAAATGGACGGCCATAATCGTTCATCATTCAGGCAGTGCTTCTGGAAATATGGCTATTTTTGATAAATGGCACCGAGAAGGGCGGCATTGGGACAGTGTAGGTTATGACTTTGTAATCGGTAACGGAAGCGATAGCGGTGACGGGCAGGTTGAAGTTACAGTTCGCTGGACCCAGCAGGTAACAGGTGCACATGTAGGCGGCACCCCCGATAATTGGGCAAATAAGGACGGAATTGGGATTTGCCTGGTTGGCAATTTTGACCAAACCACCCCCACGCCCAAACAGATGCAGTCCCTCGCAAAACTTGTCAACTTTTTACAACAACGCTATAAAATCCCAACAAGCCGTATTTATGGGCATGGCACAACGCCCGGCATTCCTCATAAAACAGATTGCCCGGGCAAACATTTCTCTATGAGCAGATTAAAGTCAATGCTCAAGTAAGATTTATCGGTTTTTACATATTCCCTCGTTGTCCATATTGGTCCCATAACCTCATGTTTTGAGATGGTTCTTGCGGTTTTTTCAAAGAATTAGCCCCAAACAGTATTATAAATCCAAGTCAGCCTCCGATTATTCCGAAATCTGTGTTGTAAACAGTCTAAAGACTTCTGCAAAATGAATGATTTTTAGCAGAGGTCGGAACGGATAAACAACGCAATGGCAGTGGAACTGATGGATTATTGCAGCATGAGTGTGAATTTTGGTTTTTTTAAGGCCAGAAGGCCTGTTTAGAGACAGAGTATCCCCGAGAGTTCTGTCTTAGCTCTTTGAAAAGTTAATCGTTCAACGTCAACTGAGACATCAGCCGGCCTTGCGTCGGTTTGGTATTTGTGCGAATGTTTTATGGCAACGCATTTTCCCGGGCTGTTTAAGCAATATAGCAGCGGCAACGCCGATAAGACTTGCCGTCAGATGAGCGATTGTCATCTGATTACGCACGGTTTTCAATGAATAGTGCGTAGTCTGTTCAGCTTCACGGTCTCCTAACCGAGCAAAGTATTGCTCGACTGATTCTCTTTGCTTGAAAGTTTCCTTAAATTCCCTTGAATCCCTTGGGACACGCGAACGTGCATCTTCAGTGATATCAATGTACTTGGTACAGCCGTAGCATTTGCCGGTATTGAAGGATGGAAGGTTTACCGGACAGGTGTTACTAAGTTTTTCAGCAGTCTTTTTGCTGACCTTTAAGGGGCAGCGAAACTTGATGCGTTCACGATTGCCCTCGGTCCATCTTCCGGTCGACCTCATTTCAAGACCAGCATCACAGATGGGACAGCCGTGAGGGCCAAAAGTCTTGTCATCTTTCTGATTTCTTGGGTTGATTGGGATATATGGGTTTCCCTTCATCTTTCCAACTATAAAGGTGTACAGGTCTCTGACATCGTAGGCCTTATCCGCAAGAAACAGAAAGCCTTTTCTGACCCTGTATCTGCGTTTGAGTTCTTTAAGCAGCTTGAAGGCAACCTGCTGGTCTGTGGTGTTGTTTGGCAGAGTTATTTCAACAAGCGATATTCCTTGTTTTGAGATTATGACATGTGTCCTGTATCCCCAGAAGAACAGCATGTTTTCCTTTTTGCCGTTGAGGACCTGACAAGAATAATAGCTCAATGTTGCAGCAGGATTTCGAGTGGGCGTCTTGGTTTTATCGGTGGTGTTTCGGGCGGGATTTTTGAGATTATTTTCTTTTGTGGCAGCCATAACAGGTTTGGAGTCAATGATCAAGGTATCAAGGCTGACTAATCCCTGTTCGATAAGCCGCTGATTTAGACGGTAATGAATTTCTTTGAGAACAGAGTTATCGGTATCTGCCAAGAAACGATAGAATTGGGATTCGTCCGGCATATTCCCGAGCGTAAAGCCGCACAGTTCCAGCAGAGGCGGATTGGCTTGAAGATATTCGATAAGCTCAGGGACAGATTTTATTTGCTGAAGATGTTTGACGATGAGTGGCTCTCAGGATGGCATGTCGTGAGTGACCTGTTCTGCCGACACCGAAGTTTCTGTCGGGCAGAATGGAAATATCGAGAGCCTGAAAGAGATAGAAGTACTTTCGCAGCAGCGATGAATTTCTGACAAGCTCCTGGAGGTCATAAAATAGTGACGTTTGAACGTGGTACATAAAAAAATCTCCTTTATTTTGGTTGTAAGTCCTTTTACTGACAACGCTTACATAATATCCAAAATGGAGGAGATTGCAAGAAAAATAATGACATAAGTCGTTATTTAACAAATATTTATGAATTTTACAAAAGGCTTTAAACAGTCTAAAGAAAGGAGTCAGATTATGGACAAATATCATTTATCATTATCGACGGTAAATAGTTCTGTTGCATGGGGTCTTAATGAGCAGATAGCACGCCATGTTTTTGATATTTTGCCTGACAACGGACCGGTTGTGGTAATCAGGGACTGCCATGGAAACTGCTGGCCGAGCGATTCTGAAAAATTCCATAAATTGAATCTTAGCGAAGTTTTTTTGAAAGAATTGTGCGGGAAAATTGATGATGGCGAAGAACCGGTACTAACCCAGGTAAATGATGTCAGTATTACGGCTGCTCAGTTAACGACCAGGCACACCAAGTGCGGTTATGTTATTGTCGCCTTAACCGCAAACGGCCCGGAATCGGCGCTGATTAACAGCGATTTAATTGAAATAGTGCTGAATCAGATTAATATTATTGCAAAACTTATAGAGAAGAACAATCTTCTCTATGAGCTGAAAATGAAGCATAGTACCTGTACGGTCGGTTGCGGTGCAAGCAAAGAATCCTTGAATTGAGAAAGATACATTGTCCGACCATCAGGATTGACAAATTGGCATTAACCTCTATAATATCTAATAGTTTGCTAATTAAGGTCTTACAGCAGAGATTACCTGTTTGTATGCAATTGCACCTGATTGCCGACGTTTGAAACGGATTAATTTTAAAAAGGTGGAGCGTATAAATGATTAAAGGTCAGCCGATTGACAGCCATATGGCTATGACTTATGAGCCGGCGATAAACAAGTTTTTTAGGGCCGCTATAAAAATGGAGGCCAGCGACCTTCACTTGAAAGTCGGTCAGCCCCCCAAAATGCGTATTCACAGCATTTTGAAAAATACAAACAGTGAGGTGATGACTGAAGAATTAATGGAAAAGTTTGTTTTTGAGATTATGACTCCCGCACAGAAAAGCTTTTTTTTGGAAAATGCGCCTTGGATTTTGCCTGGCAGGTTGCCGATTCAGACCGTTTCAGAATTAATGTGTTTCGTCAGCGTGGAATGATTAGTCTTGCGGCAAGGCATATAACCAGTGTAATACCTCTCTTTGAGACGCTGGCATCTGCCGTCCGTCATAGAAAAAATTGCCGACCAGCCCGATGGGTTGGTTCTTGTAACGGGACCTACAGGCTGCGGCAAAACTACTACTATTGCATCAATGATAGACCATATTAATAGAAACAAGTCTTACCATATTGTTACAATTGAAGACCCCATCGAGTATTTTTACCGGGACCAAAAATGTATTGTTTCGCAAAGAGAAGTTGGAATTGATGTGCCGAACTATAACGATGCCCTGCGGTCTTTGATGCGTGAAGACCCTGATGTAGTAGTAGTAGGTGAAATGAGGGATAATGAAACCCTGACCGCTGCGATGAGGGCACTGAAACAGGACACCTTGTTTTTGGGACACTTCACGCCGCCAGCGCGTCGCAGACCATACAGCGAATTCTCGACCTTTTTCCGCAGGAAGAAAGAGACCTCGCCAGGCAGACATTTGCTCTGACTATCAGGGCTGTTATAAGCCAGCAATTGCTGCCGGGGATAAAGCCGGATGCAAGAAGAGTACCTGCAATTGAGATACTTATTGCTAATCCTATCGTTAAAAAACTCATTGCTGAAGAGCGTGAGTCTGATATACCCAGTGCAATTCGTGCCTGCCAGAACGAGGGAATGCAGGACTTTACCGAAAGTCTTCGAAAACTTGTTATGGAAGAGTGGATTGAGCTGAAAGTCGCTCTGGAATATGCGCCTAACGTGGAAGAATTGAAAATGGCACTAAAGGGTATCAGGACAACTGCAAGTGGTATTTTGTAATATTTTATATGTTTCATAACGGAGTATTTTGATGTCAGATTTGCTTCTTAGTGCAGTCGAATATAGCGGATACATTTCTATAATCAAATTTATAGTTTTCCTTATCCTGTTTTTTTTGTGGATTCCGCTGGTTAGCTGGGTATACCGGGATGCCCAAGAGGTACAAACAGATGAAATTATGTGGACATCTGTTGTCTTTGGTTCAGTGCTATCGCGATAATCATTTTTATGATTGTTCCCGTATTCCTGATTGGAATGGTAGTATTTCTTATGGCTGTGGGCTTTACCGGTATGGCTTATGTTAAACACCGAAATGTTTTGGTTCTCGAATATGAACGCGTATTGACTTTAGAGCATATAAAAGGCCTTTTAACAAAAAAGAAACAGGATAAACTCGAAAATCTTAAAACCTTTCTTTTTGTAACCGCCAACAACAATGAAATTCCTATGCCTCGCCCTAAAACTCCTGAATATACCGGTTATAGAACAGCTTATGATATTTTCAATGATGCGATGTGGCGTCGTGCTAATACTGTTGCCTTCACACCCTCTTCGCAGGGGTATGATGTTGTCTATGAAATTGACGGCGTAGCAATGAGGCAGCCCTCACTCGAAAGAGAACAGGCACAGTTTCTTGTTCATTTTATCAAAAGTCTTTCCGACCTGGATATGAAGGAGCGAAGAAAGCCGCAAAAAGGCGAATTCAAGATAAGACGCGGCAAAAGTGATGTTGAATGGGAGGTAATTACTGCGGGTTCTACAATTGGTGAACAGGTTCAAATTAAGTTGATGGGCCAGCAGAGTATCACAAAAATTCAGGACCTCGGATTGACACCTGAGCAGTTAAAGCAGCTTTCAGAAATCCGTGATTTGAAACAGGGCATATTTATTGTCTCCGGTACAAAAAAATCAGGCGTAACAAGCACATTTTATGCATTACTGAGTGGCCACGACGCCTTTCTCAACAGTATTGACACACTCGAAAGACGTCCTACCGCTACCTTGCTTAACATAAACCAGAGGATTTTCAGTCTCAGCGATGATACTGGAACGACAACCTATGGTAAAAAGCTGCAAAGTATAACAAGGATGGGGCCTGATATTGTCGGTGTGGCAGACTGTGAAGACGCCGAAACGGCGAAAATAGTATGTAACGCTGCCAAAGAGGGTAAGCTTATTTATATTACTATTGAAGCTGACAGCGTTATACAGGCGTTGGATAAATGGATAAATCTGGTTGGCGACAGAAAACTTGCCGTTGAATATGTTGTTGGCATAAGCAATCAGCGGCTTCTGAGGAAGCTTTGCCCTGAATGCAAGCAGGCTTATGCGCCGAATGAAGAGGTTCTCAGGAAGTTTAATCTATCTGGTGAGAAAACCAAAGTTCTTTACCGGCCGGGAAAAGTGCAATATGACAAACACGGAAAACCTACGGACTGCGAGACCTGCCAGGGAATCGGCTTTATCGGCAGAATGGGCATTTTTGAGATTATTGTAATCAATGACCAGCTGCGGGAAACGATTAAGCAGTCTGTACCCATGCAAGATGTCGCCAAGCACTTCAGAGCCGCTAAAATGCTTTACCTGCAGGAACAGGCTTTGAGAAAAGTTATTTCCGGAGAAACTGCAGTTAATGAAATGGCCAGAATTTTTTCAGCCCCTAAAAGAGCTGAAGCGCCGAAACAAAAAACGCAGACACCGAAGGAGCCGACGTAGTTAGTTTAATTTGTGTTAAAATAGTGGAGATCCATTGATGGCAAGTTTAGTTGTTTTGTTGATAGTTTTAGGTTGTGCTGCTTATCAGTATTTCAAAGGTTCGTTTGTAAAGTCCTTTGCCGCCTTTATTATGGTTATTTGTGCAGCTATTGTTGCCTTTAATTACTTTGAAACCGCAGCGAGTTTCTTTATAAACAGGGGAAATGACAGCAGGTATGTCAAAATTATACCGTGGGGACAAACCCTTTGTTTTATACTGTTGTTTGTTGTGTCTTTTGCTGTTTTGCAGTCGATATTCGCCCAGCTTGCCAAACAGCCGATTAGTCTTGGGGTTCTGCCTGATCGTATCGGTCGTGCTTTTGTCGGCGTTTTTCTTGGCCTTATTTTGTCCGGCTTATTGATTACCGCTATGGCGATGGCGCCTTTATCTAATAAAAATCCTTACCAGCGGTTCAGTGAAAACAATCCTGACCCTGAAAGTCCGCGCAAAGTATTGCTTAGTGTGGATGGTTTCGCCGCGGGCTGGTTCAGTATGGTAAGCGGCGGCAGCTTCAGCGGTAAAAACAGCTTTGCTGCCGTTCACGCCGATTTCCTCGACCAGGTTTTTCTTAACCGGCTAAAAACATCTGGTAAAGTTCTTCCTGTAACTTATAGTTCTCCTGCGATAGAAGTACCCAGAAAAGGGGGCGTGTGGGAGTGCCGGACGGTCTTAAAGATTCAGCCGATTCGCAGCCGGTAAAGACTAAAAGTGGACATACCATTAATATCGTACGTGTTACAGTAAAAAGAACAGCAGGCGCTTTTACTCTTTCGCAGTTAAGGCTTATATGCAAGGAAAAAAATAATGCCAAAGCCGTTTATCCGATAGGATACCTTAAATCCGCCAATTTGCTCCAGAGAAAAACATTGGATGAGATAATAGAACTCAAAGATACGGAAAATATAGACTTAGCTTTTTATGTGCCGAATAATTACGCTCCGGCACTTGTGGAATTTAAACTAAATAATATTGCCGAAGTGTCTTCTCGCATAGCCGCTGACCAGTGCCCGAATCCTCTGCCTCTGGTGTTTCGCCTGTGTCCAACAAGGATAATTCTGCCGCTGCACCCGAATCTTCTTCAACAAAGCCGACAAAGTATCCAAAGACGAAATACTAACAGCAGACTGAAATATCCTCTATGTCAAGGTTCATCAAGTGTTCGAGATAAGCTTTCAAATCATCTTCCGAAAAGACCGCGAGGAATTCCGGCTTGGCGCTTTTGTTAATCTCACAAATGTAGTCTATCAGTTCTCTTTTGCTCATATATAAAAACCCTTTTAAGACGGTAAAAAATCACTCTTAACTTATTGCGATATCGACAGAGCAGTTGGTTTTTCTTTAGCATTCCGGCTGGATGCTTCTGTTACGCCCCATAACCTATGCCACTAAATAACAGTTTATTCTTTGTGAGGATACAATATATAGTTTGGCATTGATTTTCATTATTGCGATGTCCAATAAAATCATCTTTTTGGCTGTTTAACTAACGGTAAAAAAAATTCGTTTTTTAATTTTTATTTCTGAATGTTCTTCTGCCTGCCTGTGAAAAGCACTGCCACCGACAAGTTTGCTGCTATTATTAAATGAAGAAATGTTTAAAAAATTATCGGCAGATTATTGTTTCACTGTTTTACTTTTCAGCTTGATAAGTCTGGCAAATGACTCGTTTATGCGGGTTTTACTGATTTTCCCTTGTTTAATCAGGCTTTTGATTGTCGCAACAGCTTTTTCCGTTATATTTTCATCATAACTGGAATTGTTGGCGATTAATATCACATCGACCCCCGCGTTAATGGCGTTTTCTATGGCTGTTTCAAAGCCGTAATTTGCCGCGATTGCTCTCATCTGCATATCATCTGAAATTACGGTGCCGTCATAATTTAATTTATCACGCAGCAGAGCGGTAATTATCTTTCTCGAAAGTGTTGCGGGATAATTGGCGTCAAGTTTTGCGTTAAAAATATGTGCCGTCATAATTGCGTCAACTTTATTCATCCTGATAATCTGTTCATAAGGAATCAACTCTGTCTGCGACCATGTGTTCGTAACATCGACCAGTCCCAGGTGTGAATCTGCGCTGCCGCTGCCGTGCCCGGGAAAATGTTTCAAAACGCACATTACCCCTTCATCGTGATGGGCGTTGATAAACTCAACGGCGTTATTTACAACAATATTGGGGTCTGCGGAGAAACTGCGTTCCAACCTGCCTATCACCGGGTTTTCCGGATTGATATTTAAATCAACAACCGGGGCAAAATTCATATTTATACCAGCTTTTGCGAGACTTTTTGCGATTTGCGATGCGTACTTGCGGGTTAGTGGCAAGTCATTAATTTTGCCGAGATATTCTGCCGAAACCGTACCTGCAAAGCCGAATCGTTCTTTCAGCCTTGACACTTTGCCGCCTTCTTCATCTATAGCTATCAATAAGGGAATATCTGAAAAGGATTGCAGTTTTGCGGTGAGTTTTTTTAATTGCCCCGGTGAAGCGATATTGCGAACAGGACTTTTCGTAGGTACATCATAATCAAACAGAACAACCCCGCCGAGATGCCGTTCTCGTATGTCTCTGGCGATAGGGGAGTTCTCATTTACATCCAGGCCTCGAAAACCTACCATCAGCATCTGGCCAATTTTGAAATCAAGATTAACAGCTTTATGTTCAGTTTTGAATCTTGCCTTATCGGCACAGCTTATACATACCAACCCTGCCGCAATAAGAGTAATAACCGAATGCAAATATTTTAAATTGTATTTCATATTCCTTCGATAATTTCCAATACATCAAGAGGCGTTTTCACGAGCACTTTTGCGCCGTTTGCTATGAGTTCATCTGCTGTGCGAAAGCCCCACAATGCTCCGACCGCGTACATGCCCGCCGCGTTTGCGGTCTGCATATCCGTGTTCGTATCTCCGAGATACAGGAATCGCTCAGGCGGTATCGAAAGTTCTCCAGCGATTTGCAGCGTGCCGGCAGGGTCGGGCTTTTTTCGCACAGAAGGACTTACGCCGCGAACTATCTTGAATCCGCGTTCAGGAAGCAGCTTTTTAACCATCACCTGCGTAAATTCATCCGGCTTATTAGACAGCACCGTCATCGCCATATTTCGTTTTTCTACGGCATCGAGCAGTTCCGAAATACCCGGATAAGGCCTTGTGTGGTCAGCCCAGTGTTGTGCGTAGTGTTCTTTTGAAATAGCGACACATTTGCTTATCGTCCCGCTATCCTTATGATTTTCAGGCAGTGGCACGCCTTGCCTCGTCCTCTATGCCATCTCCTACGAAATAACGATATGCGTCAACGGGATGAATGGGAAAGCCCATCTCTGCCAGCGCAGAATTCATTGAATTAGCCAAATCGGTAAGCGTATCCAGCAGCGTACCGTCAAGGTCGAACAATATTGCCTCAAATTCGATTTTCAGTTACCTCCAAATTACTTTGCGTTCTCCGCGGTGAAATATGCGAGTTAAGCTGTTCAGCCTTCTTTTCGGATACGGTTATAGAGTTTGAAAAGTTCTTTAAAAGCACGGAAGATGACTTTTAAGTTTGCGCCGGTTTGTTTACCGGCTGTTCGCGGATAGTGATGCACACCCCGCTGAGTAATCGTATAACCCTTACGCTGAGCGCGTGCGAGGATTTCTGTGTCAATCAATGCCCCGGAACTGGACATTGTAATATGGTCAAAAATTTCCCTCTTGTAGAGCTTAAAGGCGCAATCAACATCCCTGACGTTCATTCCAAAGAGGATACAGCTAAGCCTTGTCCAGCCCCAGCCGTTGAATTTTCGAATAAGATTATCCTGGCGATTAATTCGGTAACAGCTCACAATATCGTATTGCCTTATCAAAGGCAGCAGCGGAGGCATTTCCTTTATATCGAACTGGCCATCACCATCAGTATAAAAAACAAGGTTTTTCCCCGCGGCACGGAAACCAGACTGCAGGGCAGCCCCATAACCGAGATTGGTTGGATGATGAACAACTTTTACTCGCGGGTTTTTCGCTGCGATTTCATCTGCGATTCTGCCGGTAGCGTCCCAACTGCCATCGTCAACAATAATTACTTCATAATCAGCCCCAATTTCATTGAGAACAGCCAGGGCTTTTTCAGTCGTGCGGGCGACATTGCCTTCTTCATTATAACAGGGAAAAAAAACGCTGATAGAGACAGCCCCTTCGGTATTGGCCTGGGAGTTTCCAGCAGGTGACACATAGTTTGTCACAAATCACCACCTTTTTGTTTCGAGCAATTGCGCACGCTCTTTTTCATATCGGTTTCTCTTCTCCGTATAATCTTCATCAAGTTTGACATTTTCCTGAAGCTTAGCGAGTTTTTGCAGATAATTTACAGCATGAAGCGCGGCGATAATTTTATTATTATAACCATCCTGCATGGCCCACTGGCCTTTTTTCTGTTCAAAAGTTCTGACGTAATCTTCACAGAATTTTGTGAGGGTACCGCGCAGCTCCGGGAATCGAGTAGCAAATATTATCTGCTGTACAGGAGCCTGCGAAGGTTCAAATTCAAAGGCTTTAATGGCAAAATCAAGGCCTTCCTTTCTATCCTGCTGGGATGAACCGTATAAAATGGTGTTATGCGCCAAGATAAGATTTTTACTGAACTGGTCCGGATAAACAACGCTGCCATTTAATATGCCCTCGAAAAGGTTTTTGCCCTGCGGTGTATTGATATCAACGTATAATTTTTCCTTGTTATTGACAAAGACAATCGGCCAGTTCTGTCTGGTTTCAAGCCCTTTTACAAAACTTGAGTCAAATTGATTAATTGGCATTAAGATAACCCAAACATTGTGTTTTTTCATCTGACCGTCAATCCATACGCCGATGTCTCTATAATTAGCTTCCGTAAGCGGGAGTCTTCTCAACTGTGCAGCCTCAAATACCGGTCCTCCCGCCATAATATTTGACCAGTCGATGTAGGCTTCAGGTTTATAAGCTGCCTGTGCTCTGCCGTCCATAAACAATTGCAGGGGGGTACGCCCTGTAACAGGGTCGGGATTCTGTCCCCAGGCGATAAATCCGCCCTCGGTCCAGTAGTTAAACATATTTCCGGCCAGTTTGTTATCCCTAATGAACTGACAGGCAGCAAACGGTTTAACATGTGAGGCGGTCATTCTCATAAATACTGATGTTAATCTTGTATCGTCCGGCCAGGGGTCAAGATAAACAACCTTGAATTTATAACCCCACCACAGGCCGAAAATAAGTACCGCGGCAGCGCCGCAGGCAGTTAATGAGAGCTGAAAAACTCTGGGCATTGAGGGAACAGTAAAGCGACCAAACTCCTTGAAGTTCAGAAACGCAGAAATTGAGCGTATAATCTGGTCTATAAACATAGCGATAACGGGACATGCTACAATAGCGGCAATCGGTATGAACCTTCTGGATTTGATGGCCATATAAATTGTCAAAGCGGCTATGATAATCAGCGCCAAATCAATTTTAGGCAGCGAATATTCACTGGTGTTAACCGGTTTCTTTTTGGGCTGGCGAATACTGTTAATAAAACCATTGGTGAATAATAATACCACATTCCATGCGACAATCAGCACACAGCCGATTATAAACATAATCAAAAACGGTCTCGAATCACCCACCGGATTGCTGAATTCAAAGGCGGGGTGCCATTCATTAACATTACGCCACATTTCAGCGTGTTTATCGATACTGATAATAAAAGTATGTGTCAGGTTTGTCAAATGAAAGGGATTTAATACTATTACAGCAATGAAGGCTACGAAGCCGGCAGCGAGAGTATGATATATACCTTTTAGCCTGATAGAGACAAATCTTTTTTTCGCGGCACAAGTTAAAAGATTAAACATGATAAAAGGCGCAAGCATTATGAAAACATATATGTAACCGCCATGCAAATTGCACCATAAAACAGATAAGGGAACGATAAGCCATATATAAAGTATATTCCGATATGTCGTCAGGACGAGTATCAGTAGAAATACCGCTACGGAGAGATTCGAGAAACCCGCCGGCCGAATATCGAAAAAGCTTCGGCCAACAAATAAGGCAAAACATGAAAACACCGCTGCCAGGGCGGGATTAACACCTAAAATGCGGCTGGTATAATAGACGCATATAATCGTAAGGATGTAAACAGCGAACTTCCAGTAAACAAGAGTGTTGAAGGAAAGAGATTGCGCATCTGCAAATGGTGACAACTCTGCAAGCCAGTAAAAAATAACATGGGTAAGCCAATTTTGATTTATCCATCCGGTAGGATGCCAGTGCCTGACGGTTTCGATACCCACCTTGTCGGTAATCCACTGCGCCCATTCAGGCCAGGCTTTAACCTCTTCGACGGTGGGGCCAGCCTTATGCGAGTTTGCGCTGAACGGCTCAACGGTATTGACACCGTGATTTATAAAATGCCTTCCGCAGGCCATCGCGACCCAAGTATCGCCCGCACCGACCATGTGTGTACTGGCGTGCAGAGCAAAAATCAGCATTGCCACCCAGCCTAATATCATAGGCCAGCCGGACAGTGCCTCACGTTCTTTTTTTACTAACGGTTCACTTATTGTATCAGCCATTATTGTAATTTATCCTATTTATTAGAATAAGTTCAATAAAAAAATGCAATTCTGTTTAATAATGATTTATCGTCTTTAAACAGCAATATAAACAATGTTTTATTGTCTGAACTTAATAGTTAGACGAACCAGCCCTATAAGTGTTGGCAGAAAAGTTAAAAAAATAAAAAAATCAGCCGCTAACTTATGGTGCGTACAAATAATGCATTTTCTTTAACGACGTTACTGTTTCAGCCATTGTTCCAGTCTATCCAGCCCCTTTGTTATCTGCTCAAGCGAGGTGGCAAAACTGAGTCGCACGTTGTTATCGCATCCGAAAGGCAGTCCCGGTACCAAAGCGACATTGCCATGCTCTAAAAGTACCTTCGAAAAATCCATACTGCCGGTAATTTTAACGCCATTCATATTTCTGCCGAAATGGCTGGAAACATCGGGAAAACAATAAAATGCTCCCGTTGGTTCGGAACATACAACACCGGTCATATTATTTAATCTTTCTGCCATATATTTCCCGCGTCGTTCGAATTCGGCACGCATTTTTTCAACGGCGTCACTGGGTTCATTAAGGGCGGCAACGGCAGCTCTTTGAACAAACGACACTGGATTCTGCGTCATGTGAGATTGAAGCCTTTCCATCGCATCTATTACGTCTTTGGGGCCTGCGGTATAACCAAGGCGCCAGCCCGTCATTGAAAAGGCCTTGCTGAAACCATTGACAGTAATCGTCCTGTTATAAGCGTCCTGGCTAAGGGATGCAAAGCTTACGAATTTAGTATTGCCGTACACAAGCTTTTCATAAATTTCGTCCGAAAGCACCATTACATTTGTACCGACAAGGACTTCCGCCAGGGCGGCAAGTTCTTCAGGGCTATACGTAAAACCGCCGGGATTGTTTGGTGAGTTAACCACGAGCATCACAGTCTTTTTCTTAATAGCTTTTTTCAACTGTTTGGGTGTGATTTTGTAGTCGGTGGAATTGTCGGTGTTAATAATTTTTGCCTTTGCGCCAGCAAGTTTTATCGTTTCAGGATACGTCACCCAGTATGGCGCGGGTAGAATAACTTCATCGCCCGGTTCGAGAACAGCCTGCATCGCCTCATAAATAGAATGCTTTGCGCCGATATTCACGATAACCTGCTGTGGGGTATAATTCAGCCCGTTTTCCCTCTGTAGTTTGTTGGCGATTGCCGTTCGCAGTTCGATTATTCCCGGTGTCGCGGTATATTTTGTCTGACCGGCTTTTATTGCCTCGATAGCGGCATTTTTAATGTAGTCCGGCGTGTCGAAATCCGGTTCGCCAGCGCCGAAACCAATTACGTTGATGCCCTGGGCTTTTAGCTGTTTGAATCTTGAATCAACCGCCATAGTCGCCGAAGGCGGCACTTCCATCGCTCTTTTACTGACTTTCATCTTTTTTATCCCTTTTACTTTTTAGACACGGATTTACACAGATTAACACTGAGTTCAGGGAGGTATTAAAAACGAAATAAGACCGTTGGTCAAGTAAATTGACGTTTAAAATGCGGACAAAATTCAGATTTTGATTGCTCTGTTTTTAGCTGTCGAGACCTGTTTTAATATCTGCATTGTTTGGCGGCGTCAGCAAATATCCTTAGATTTTCAGCCGGTGCGTCAAAGAAATGGTCGGAAGCCGCGAGAATATATCCGCCATCTTTCCCAAAACCCTCGAACAGCCGGTTTACCTCATTTACTATCTGCTGTTTTGTGCCGTTGGTAAGAACATTGAACTGGTCCATACCGCCTATCATCGCGACTTTACCCTTGAATTTTTCCCGGACTTTTTCAGGTTCGATGATATTGCCGCCCACACTTGGCGGTGCGAGTGTTTCAGAGACATCCGTTTCGTTTTCGATAATCAAATCGAGGATATTTATCATACCGCCGCAGGTGTGATATGTGGAGATTAAACCGTGTTTATGCAATGCCCTGTGCATTTCCCTGTCATAAGGCATACAGAATTCGCGATGAAGCTTTGGAGAAATAACCGTATCGCTCGCGGCGCCGCCGCCCGTTTCAATAAGGTCAAATTTCGCACCGGTCAAAGATTCCTCTATGAACCGCAGCTTCTTATTCAGCAAAATGCGCATAAGACGATGCACCCAGTCGGGATTGTCGAAGGTTTCCATAATAAGCTGCTGGACGTCGATAAGACAGCAGGCGTGCTGCCAGCAGCCGGCCTGGTCGCCCCAGACAAAGCCTCGCAGAATTCCAGCGTCACGAATTTCATCGTAAGCGGCGGAAATCTTCTTCTTGTTGAGTTTCGCAACAGGCATATATTTATCTATCAGGTCGATGTCATCGTGGTTTTTTATAAGATATTCAGTTATCCATGTCGTAGTGAGGTTCCCGCCTGTTTTATAGGTAAGTTTTCCATCCGGCGTAGTAATAGTATGATGCAGAAGTTTATTTTGAGGATCGCCGTTAATTACCTCAATTTCTTCTTTCCACTGTGGAGTCTGGACGATATATTTCTCAGCGTTAGGAATCCAAAACTGTCCCATCGCCTCAAAATACTGGATAGCGGCATCCATGCCAATAGCTTTAAAAGCGGATAAGGCATCCATACCGTCCATATAGGTGTCGAGATGATACTGTTGCCACTGGTGAATAGTTACCGGCAAACGGTCCGGTTTTCCCCTGTGTAAGGTACGCAACATTCTTTCTTTTGAAGTCATAATTTGAACTCCTGTTTAACTTATGCAAAAATTATATAAAGAATAATCATTGTAACGAACAAAACAGCTGCGAGGAGCTTGTAATTGCCGATACCTGGCCAGCCGGGAGATTTTAACGCTTCAAGCGGATTTTTCCAGACAAGTTTTTCGCTTTCCTCGTTATGTTGATGTGGGCTGAACAATGAAACTATTATCAGAATAGCTGAGCATATCAGGAAAAGATAAAATGTGGCCATCATAAACGGCACATTCCATCCGGTTTCCTTTTTGAACCAGTTCGAGCAAAAATACGACCAGCCCGAGAAAAGAGCCGATGGACAAGGTCGTAAACGTTGCGCTTACCCGATGCGCGTTTCCAGAAAACACCCCAGAAAAATACCGCAGTAATAGGCGGAGCGATATAGCATATCAACGCGGAACAGCCCTGGTAAATGCTTTCAAAATGCCCGATGAAAGGCGACCAGATAATCGCGATGAACATCCCGACAACTGTTGCAATTTTGCCGATTACAACTAATTTGTGGTCTGGCGTATCAGGCCGCCAGCGTTTGTAAAGGTCGTAACTGAAAAGCGTGGCGATTGAATTAAGCGCACCGGAAACAGTGCTCGATAAGAGCGGCCATAAGCGCCGCCGCCATAACGCCTCTTGCCCCGACAGGAAGCAGGTGGGTAATCATAAAGGCGTAAGTGTCTTTCGAATCTTCAAGTTTAGGAAGTTTGCCCTGGTTGATTAACGCAAGGCAAATCGTTCCAGGCAGAACAAAAATAAAGACAGGCAGAATCTTTATGAATCCCGCGAAAAGCGGGCCGACTCGCGCGTGATTTTCGTCTTTTGCGCCAAGCAGCCGCTGAACAATAGTCTGGTCGGCACACCAATACCATAAACCAATAATCGGATAGCCCAGAAATACCGCATACCAAGGCAGATTTGAGGGGTCGTTGGCAGAACGCAGCACCGTAAGTTTTACAGCCGGTACGCTTTCGACGATATCCGACCAGCATCCCGCCTTAAAATAAGCGACAGTCGTTATCAGAATTGCGCCTACAAGCAGGACGCAGGTTTCAATCGATTCAGTAACAACCACTGCGAATAATCCACCTACCGTTGTGTAAATACCCGTAAGCACCGCAGCAACAACAATGCTGTAGTTAATCGGGATGCCGAACAATCCTTTCAGCACCACGGCACCGGTATAGAGAGTAAAGCCGATATGGATAATTATAGCGGAAAGAATCGAAAGACCGGCGAGCCAGTCGCGGCAACTTCTGTTATATCTTTTTTCGAGGAAGTCCGGCAGCGTAGCAACCCTTGAGCGAAGATAAAACGGCGCGAAAAATAGAGACAAAATAATAAGCAGAAATGGCGCCATCCATTCGAAGTTTCCATAAGCAAGACCGTTCATGTAGCCTTCCTGTGCCTGGCTGACTAAGTGAATCGTCGAAATGTTCGTCGAGAACATAGACAGTCCAATCATAGGCCAAAGGAGTTTACCACCGGCAAGAAAATAGCCTTTGCCCTCCGACTTCGCACGGTTGCGTATCCCGGCAATCAGGCCTATCGAAACGATGATAACAAGATAGCCGATTAATACGCCGATATCCAAAGCACCAAGATTTATTTTCCCGAGAATACAATGCATCATGTCAATCTCCATTAAACTCTTTAATTGCATCAAACAACGCAACAATATTTTGTGGTGGAACGTCCGGCAGGATATTGTGAACGGTATTGAAAACAAAACCACCACCTGGAGCAAAGATTTTCAGCCTGTCGATAACGTGCGCCTTGACCTCGGCTGACGAGGCACGATTCAGTACATTTCTCGTATCGCTCGCCGCCCCAGAAGGCAATATCTTTGCCAAATTCTTTTTTGAGTTTTTCCGGCTCCATATCAACGCAGTTGGTTTGAACCGGATTAATGATATCGTAACCCGCCTCGATGAGGTCGGGCATTAGTTTATATATCGAACCGCACGAATGCAAAAAGGTGTGCATTTTGCTGTGCGTTTTAACATATTGACATAATTGTGTGTGGCGCGGCTTAAAAAGTTTTCTGTAAATCTCCGGCGACATAAGCGGGCCGTTATCCATACCGAGGTCATCGCCGAAACGCAGAACATCCGCGATATCACCCACAGCATGGCAGACCTTTTCAAGCACAGCAAGGTGCTGTTCCATCAGGACATCGAGCAGCTTTTCGACATCCGCCTGCGCTGTATATAAATCCATCAGAAAATTATCCATTCGCCGAAGAAAAGTACCCCATTCAAACAAATTGCAGCCCGCGACAATAATCAATGCCCGGTCGGTTTTGTCGCGTAAATCCAGCGCCCTTTGCCGCAGCATCTGCCAGAAATCCTTTTCGCAGGCGTGGTCCCAGGGACTATGCACTAGCGCCGACCAAAGCACTTTACTCATCGCCTTGGGTAAATCCTTATAATCGGTCGGGTAGCCATCGATATAAGGAAATACCGCCTGGTCGAAAAATGTTCCTGTTGCAGGCTTCCTGGCGACAAGCGTACCGTCATTGGCAAAGGCATCCCACGAACCATCAGGCTGTTTAGCTGGCCTAAACCACACCGGATACTGGGCCTTTGCGTTGTTAACCATCGTAATATCGTACCAGTCAGTGTCGTTGGTATTAAATGTTCTGCCGATATCGAGAACGCTAATATCGAAACGGTTGAGAATAAAATCTTCCGGCTGGGCAAGCTGTTGAACGACATCGTAGATACGGGTGTGACCTTTTTCAATTTTCAGGTGCTTCTTCAAATTGCCGTACGCGATAGCCGATATGCCGGAACTTGGTGTCCCGCCGAGGTCTATCGGCACCTTGTCCGGCTGTTTATGTGATATGCTCGCCAGTACCCGTTCTCTTGGTGTCATTTTGGGTTACTCAATATAACAAAGCCTTTTTCTTTATATACGAAGCTTTATATAGTATATTAAATTTGTAAAATTTATACCATTATTTTAGCTTTTTTTTGCAGATTCCTGCTATTGCCGTTTAATGCAAGGCTGATGATTATGGATATTAGAATTCTGTTGATTAATCCGCCGGTGTATGATTTCGCGGCTTACGATTTCTGGCTCAAACCTTATGGCCTGTTGAGCGTTGCGGGCTTTTTACGGGGCAGGGCGGATTTTAAGCTGTTCGATTATATGGACAGGCTCCATCCCTTTTACGCTTCGCAAAAAGATTTGAAACACGACACGTGGGACAGGGGACAATTTTACGCCAAAAAAATAGCGGTTCCTTCCTTCCTTGAAAAAATACCGCGATATTTCCAGAGGTTCGGCCTGCCGCAAAAAATGTTTCAGGATGTACTCGCCTCCGAAAAACCTTTCGATTACATATTTGTCCAGACAATGATGACGTACTGGTATCCAGGCGTACGGGAAATAATAGACGACATACGAAAATTACAGGGCGATGCGAAAATAATTCTCGGCGGAAATTATGTAACCCTATGCCAGGAACACGCTGGAAAAATGGGAGCGGATTTAATCATTCACGGTTCGCAGCTCAACCCGCTTTGGGATTATCTCAATATTCAGCCGGATTTTCTCCAGCCCGCGTTATGGGAAGTGTATGATAAATTAAATGTTGGTGTCCTGAAATTGACGCAAGGCTTCCCATTTAGCTGCACCTATTGTTCCGTGCCTAAGGTCTATGGCAAATTCCAAGTCAGGCCGATAGAACGCTCTCTCGCAGAACTTGATATGCTTTTAGGCCGCGGTATCAAGAATATCGCTTTTTATGATGATGCCATACTATTTAACGCGGAGCAAGGTCTGGTTCCATTTCTAAACGCGGTTCTAAAACGAAATGCAAAGGTTAATCTGCACACACCAAACGCTCTTAACGCCCGCTTTATCACAAAGGAACTGGCCGAGTTAATGGTACGGGCTGGCTTCAAAACATTTTATCTCGGTTTTGAAAGTGTCTCCGAAAATCGGCAACAGAATACCGGCTCTAAAGTTTTCCCCAATGAACTCGCTGACGCTGTCAAATATCTTAAAGCCGCAGGCGCCTTACCGGAAAATATCACCGCCTATCAGATTCTCGGCCATCTCCACTGCAGTACTCATGAACTTGAGACCTCGATGCGATTTGTTAGTAGTCTGGGCATAAGAGGAATGCTCGCCGACTTTTCGCCGATTCCCAGCACACCTGACGGCGATGAAGCCGCAAAGCTCGTCGATATGAATGAGCCGTTAATGCACAATAAGACCGCTTTCCCGATTCTCCTGCTCGGAAATAATAAAGTGAACTATCTCAAAAACCTCCAGAGACAATTAAACCGAACCCTTAAATAAAGGCAACTATTGATTATTTCTATATTGTCCTGGCGGCGGATTTATAAGGTATTTGGAAACTGAAATTAAGGTTTATCCTTATTGTGTCGTTTTGAGCAGAGGATATTATTGATGTCGAATTTGATGCGGGTGCTGAAAAGCGGGGGGGGCTTAAAATCCCCCCTTAAAGTTGTTCATCACCCTCCTCCGAAGCCAAGTTTCTTTTATGGAATTTGGCTTTTTTTTTGCTAATTAGTAATGGGTCAGTTATGGGTGGGCAGGTGCATGTTATGATGAGTCTGGACGGAGGAGAACTTTGGAAAGGTCTATATCAGGCTGTTCGGCAAGTTTGTCGAGGGCAGACTTGAAGGCATCAACAACATCCGGACATCTTTTTCGCATAGTATGTAATACCGTCATAAGAATCTCACGCGTTTTTGCCCCATCTTCAGATTGAGAGCCGAAACTTATCTTTCTGGCAATAACAAGCGGACGCAGTTCCCGTTCAGCCAAATTGTTATCTGCCGGTACCTTACGGTCATCGGCCCAGTGGTAAAGCCTATCGGCCTTTTCACGAAAAATATCCTGCATATTCTGGATGGCCGGATGGTTGGCATGGTGATTAACAATATCGATGATGGCTCTCTTAATTTTAGCCGCCTGCCGCTTAAACTGTCGGTCTGTTATATCTAATGTGCGAAGGCTGATTGCATTAGCCAACTGGGAGACCAACGCTTCAACGAAAGACCTGATTTCCATGTTTTCGGGAAAATCTTTTTCCAAATCCTTAACATTACGCAATAGATGTGCATAACAATATTGAATCTTACAAGGCATCCTATTGTAGCCGTTATAGCGATCCACAACCAGAACACCCGGCAAGGGCTTTTCGCCAAAAACCTCTTTGGCTACACGGGCAGAACGGCTGGAGCGGAATCGAAAGATACTAATATCAGGCGTGCAAAACAGCCACGAGAAACCGTTCTGGCCGTCTGTCCGCCAACCAGTCTCATCAGCGTGCTTAACAGCGGCCTTGCGATAGTCTTCTATGAGTGATTTCGGGAACATCTTTCAATATCCCTGCCAACTGGTGCAAAGCGTCAACTATACTGCTGTAGCCGATGCCTGTTTGTTTTTCTATCTGACCCAGTGTATTGCCATAGATATAGTGCTGTACTGCCACATAGACAAGCAGATTATTCGAATATAAACACTTTGGCAGAACACCAGGAGGTTTGGCGGCAACTACCTTTTGGCATCGCGGACAATACTTGCGTTCCAAATTATACAGAAGCTTTTTTATCTTAACAGGCTGGCAATCAATTACCGCTCGTTGTCTTGTGCCTTTGTTCTCCAAAATGCTTCCGCAATCAGGGCATATATCGGCTGCCTCAACCCTTTGCACATAGTCCGCATCTTTTTCACAGACACCGGTTCTGCCTCCGCCGCAATTATTTGTGTGTTCTATCTGACAATTCGGCTTAATGGGAATTTTAGCGGATGGCGTGGATGAGCCGAAAAAACCTTCTTGGGCTGTCCTTTCCTTGTGTCGTAATTTTGCCTTGAGTGAAACTATCTGTTCCTGAAGCTCATCGATTTTACGTTGTTTTTCAAGGCATTGCTGACAGTAAATCATCTGCGTTTATTTCCGATTTGTTTGTCTTATCTCATCAAACTGTGGATTTTATCGGAAATCCTACGCCATAAACTTGACGACCTTAATACTTACAGCAAAATCAATATCTCCCACCCATAACTGACCCATTACGCTAATTATATTTTTTTTCTTGCATAAGTTTATCGGGTCTGGTAATAGGGTTATAACTTTGCTCTTTTAAAAATTAATATCTGGCTGCAGGTTCCGGGGAATTTCTCTTCGGAATAGCAAAACGGGAAGCGGTTTAAATCCGCACGGTCGCGCCGCTGTGAGCGTCTGCTCCGAATGTCAATTCGGAAGTCCTTAGGCATTTTATCCACTGTTCGTCTTTGACGAATGGGAAGGGGCCTTAAGGTAAGACGCGAGTCAGAAAACCTGCCTGTGGTCGGTTCCATAACAAGTGTTCTCGCGAGTAGGAACATGGTGTGGCCCGCACAGGCTCTTCTTACTGATTTCAGGAAGGTCGTCCGGGATTTTAAGATTAGTCGCTTAAAGCCGCCGTTCTCATTCGTGGGAACGGCGGTTTTTTTATTGGCTGATTAAAATTTTGGAAAAAATATAGGAGAAAAAATGGCTTCAAGAATGGTGATGAATCTGGTTGTATTATTGGCGGGTGCCTGCATCGCGAATGCTGTCTCGCCGCAGGATTGGACACATCTGGGAAACGGCCCGGCCCGCAATTCCATCGCGATTGACGGCCCGAATACTATAAACTCCGGAACGCTTAAATGGAACGCGTGGGAAGACCCCTGTTGGCCAGGTTATGGCATAGTTTTTGAAAGTGCCACGGCACCGGTGGTTTATAACGACAGAGTCTATGCCTATGCCAAGTATTTTGAGCCCAATGAAAAGTCGCCGACCGGTTATGATTACACCAACAGCCAGATTATGGCTTATGATGCCAACTCCGGCCTGAATTTATGGTCTGCACTTATCGACCCCGCCCAGTGGGATTCAATTTCAAGTCCCTGCATTGACGCAAAACACAATACCATTCTAATCGGCTCTGGAATGAAACTCTATGCTCTCAACGCGCAAACCGGCACAGCAAAATGGGCGACTCTGCTTGATACCTACGTAATAAACGCCTCCCCATGTATCGCGATTGATATTCCGCACGCCAGAGCCTTTATTACAGATTACGACGGTTTCGGCAGTTCCGGCAAAATATACTGCGTCAACCTCGACCCCAACGAATCCGGCAATCCTTATGAACCAGGCCAAATTGTCTGGTCCGCCACTATAGGCACCACCAGCGGCGATTCCCCAGCTTATAAAAATGACGTCGTTTATGTCGCCTCAGCGGCAGATACAGAAAACTATTATCCCACAATATACGCCTATCGCGCAAGCGCAGCCGAACCCGTAAAACTCTGGCAGGCCTCAGACCCAAATTTCGACGGTTTTTCCGGCGGTGTAAATGTCGCTGATAACGGCTTTTTATACGCCGCGGGCTACGACTGGGCCGACGCCAATCAGGACAATTCATTGCTGTGTAAAATCGACTGCAATGACGGCCGCATTGTCTGGACAACACCGGTCGAACGCACAGACTCAATACCTGTTGTCGTAGGTGATAAAATTTATGTCAGCGCAGGCATTGACGGCTGGGTTGAAGACCAAAAGTACAGGCCTATCATGACCTCGGCGATTCAGCCGTCAAACTTTGGGAAACGCCCGCAGGTATGGATTTGGGCGGCTGGACTAATCAGCCCGTCTATGCCAACGGCAAATTATATGTTGTGCAATTACGCTTGGCGGAAACTATTTCGGCGGATATTCAGAACTTTACATCATCGATGTCTCACTTGAGCCGAACAATCCTGATTTTATTATCGCTCATTATAATGACGCCCAATGCGGAAACAGCCCCGCCGTAACTTATGACAGTATTTACACCTTAGGTTCCGGCGGTTTATTTAAATTTTATAAGCAGGCATTACTGGGTGACGTAAACGGTGATAAAGCCATCAATACCGCTGACCTGGCGGAATTTTCCAGCAAATGGCTTGCAAATAAACCAATAGGCACCCAACGATGCGACCTAAACGTTGATGGCAAAGTCGATTTTGCTGATTTAGCGCTGCTCGCGGAGCAATGGCAAAAACAATTGAATTAAGTGTAATGGTATGAAATTGGAAAATCGTAAAAATTGTAAAGCCTTTACTTTGATTGAGCTGCTCGTTGTTATAGGCATAATAGCTCTTCTTATGTCTGTTATGCTTCCATCGCTGACTCGTGCCAAAGTGCAGGCCAAGTCGATGGAGTGCATGAGCAACTTAAGGCAGCTTTATTTCGCGTTTAACTGCTACGCGATGGATAATGATGATTACACTATGCCTACCGTGTGTGGCTCAAACGGCGTATACTGGTGGGGGCAAAAACTCTCTGACGGCATCGACCACACAAGGGGTTTTGTCTGGCCATATCTCAAGAGCGAACTTAAAAAACATAGCGTTTATGAATGTCCAATGCAGCCTTATGGTAATTATAAACTTCAGGGCAGACCCGCCAATGCTCCAGATAACCCAAAATGGATTACAAGCACTTACGGCTATAACGGCTACTATCTTTGCCCACCCGCCAGCGGTTGGATGGAATTGAAACAACTGCCCTGGAAAAAAGTAACTGCCATCTCCGGCCCCGGCACGCTGATTGTTTTCGCCGATACTATGATGGATTGGGATACTAGCGGCAGTAATCCGATATTGACCAACATCGCCTTACTAGACCCGCCTTATATATTAGCACCAAGCTGTTTGTATTGGACTAAAAATATATCACCTACCACCTCTTTTCGCCATAACAATAGAGCAAACGTAGTTTTTGCGGACGGCCATTGCGCATTGAAAGATTTGGAAGACGGCGAATATACATCGCCAAAACTGAACATTGGCTCTATCGGCAAAGATAATTCCCCATATTATGTCCCAGATTATAAAACCTGGGTCAAAACAAGGCGATAGGTTGACAATTATTTCGCCAGAATTGCCTTTAACGCTCTGTAATCAGTTTTACCTGTTCCAAGCGTCGGAATTCCTTCAAGCTTGATTACTCTGCGGATATTATGCAGGCCGGACAGGCCAGACTCGCGGATATAACGATTGACCGTTTCGCGGTCGATGTCACGGATGGTAAAAAGCACAAGTTCAGGCTGTTCACCGCCTGTCGCCTCAACAGCCAGAACAGGGCCTTCATCCTTTTCCTCAGCCAGATATTTTTCAAGAACCGCTTCAATTGCAGGCAGCGAAATCATTTCGCCGCCGAGTTTTACAAATCGCTTGAGCCTTCCGTGAAAAGTAAAAACACCTTCTTCATCGACACTTACAAGGTCGCCCGTCCTGTACCATTTTTTGCCCTCTATCTCAACAAACGGAGATTGCCCATTGTAATTAAGATAGCCCTCAAAAACACTCGGCCCTCTAACATGCAATATCCCAGCGGCAGGGGGGATAACTACTTTGCCGCTCTCAGGGTCTGTAAGTAGATATTCGCAGCGACGGCAGCACCTTGCCGATAGTAAAAGGTCTCGGATTATTTTCATCGTTGAGGGATATTATCGGTGAACATTCCGTGACGCCATAACCTTCGAGAATAACCGCGTTGGCACATTTTTCTTTTAGTGCGGTATAAATTTTTTCAGAGCATTTTTCCGCCCCGGTAACAGCAAGCCGAAGCGAAGAAAGCTGCTGCTTCTCCCGCTGCCCGCATAATTCCACCGACAAACGTCGGTGTGCCGATAAGCATTGTTACGCGATACGCCTCAATCATCCGAGCCATAAATCCCGCTTCCATCGGATTAGGATGATACACCGTCGGCACCGCACCGCAAATCGGCACAATCATCGTGCATGTAAGCCCGAACGAATGAAATGGCGGCAAAAACCCTATCAGCCGGTCATTTTCACGCACCGTTATTACGCGCAGCACATCCTGCAAATTGGTAAGTATATTGTTGTGAGTAAGCGGCACGGCCTTTGGCACTGTCTCCGAGCCGCTGGTAAAAAGAATAGCCGCCATTCGCGAAACTTTTGCCTTGTATAACAGCCGCCCACGACAAATAGCCCCCAAGCCATGCTCGTAATTTCATCGAATTTCGATATCGACTGCCCCAGCGATTCCAGAAACACAAATCGCTTTTCATCGCTGAAAGTTCATTGCCCTGCGAAGCCAGTTTTTTTACAAGCACCTCGGACGTAAGCACGCTTCTGCACTCTCGACCGAATTGAGCGATTCGACAATATTTTTTTGCCCCAGCGTCCAGTTGACCATCACGGGCGTTTTGCCCGCAAACAGTGTCGCCAGATATGTAATCATCCGCCCCCACCGACGGCGGCAGCATTATGCCAACACACTCGCCGTCGAGCTTTTCAATAAAAGGCTTTAACACCAGACACGCCGTGATAATATCGCGAAACGATTTTGCCCCGCTCGCCTGGTCGGCGATGATAATCTTCGACGGATTCTTCGCCGCCTGCTCAAGAAATATTTCAGTTATGGTATTACCTGCCGGCATGGTAATTTTCTCTTTATCTTCACCGGCAAACCATTGTTTCGCAACAGGCTTTAACTCCACCGGCTTTGAATAGACAAACTGCCCGCATGCCGCCAGCATCGCATCGCCGACCGTTTGCATCGCATCTGCAGTCGGCCTGCGGAAAACCAAATTCTTTTTCAAGCCACAGCATCACATCCGTTCGCGCAAGGCTGTCCATACCCAGGTCGCGGGCAAGATGGTCGCTGTCCTTAGGATTTGAAACGCCGGAAAGTTTGGAGATATAATCCAGCACCATCTTGCGTGTTGCGGCAGGCACGGCCGTCTCATCGCCTGCGAATTTTGGCAAAGCCGGCTCTGGCAATTGTCCTTTCGCCGCCTCGCTCCCATATCGTATACGGCATATGCGGACGCCTGCGGTGCATTTTCATTATAATATGCTTCGAGAAAACGGTTGAGCGTATTGCGGTCGGCTTCGCCGCGGCAAATCCGCAGGCTCATAAAACTCAATCGTAATCTCGCGCCGCGGTGAAAAAAATATGCCGCTTGGCCAAAAGCGTTAAAATCCCTTTCCGCAAAACCTTTCCCACCTTCGGCGAATTCCCTGACGCCCAGCCGAAACTGCTGCCCCATAAACCTCTCGTCCGTATCAGCACCACACGCACATCGGGACACTGCCGCAAAATCCGTTCGACGGAACTGTTGCCGCCGAGATTTCAAGATCGCTCCGATATACCTGCCCGGCAGGCCACAGCATAAGATTTTCGCCCTCCTTAAGTCCCTTCGACACTTTCATCGAGCACCCGCTCTATTCCATTTCTGACCGCCGAGCCGTAAGTTGCCATTGAGCCGATAGTCCGCACACCAAGCCGCTTTGCAAACCAGCGAATCAAAAACCTGCTCAACCTGGTCCCGGTCGCCGATGGCGTGAGGAGTAAACACAGGATGCAGATAAGCATAGAAAATCACCGGGTCGATCAGCGCAGGATGATTGGGAAAAAACAAAATCCCTTTTCTCCCTTTGGCCGCAATTTTCTCCATGCCGACAAGCCGCACGCGGTACCGCAGCAAGCATCCATTTAACTATCGTCTGTCAGTAAAAGATCAATCATTTGTTGTTCTCTTTCGCAGAAAAAGAAACCCGGCCATCGCCAGCGTCATCACACCCATAATCGCAAAATCATTACTTGGCTTGATCGCCAAACTGTCGAAAAGATTCAATGTCGGCCCTGAAAGCAAAATCCCGCTAAAGGCCGCAAAATTCGCCGCTGCAATCGTCGCCCCTTTGCGGTCCGCCGCAGGCCGAACCTGTATAAACGCCTCAAGCGGAATCACATACACGCCGCCCGCCATCCCCATCAAAACAAGTGCGGCAAAAAGACATATCAATTTTACGGAATCATTAAGATATGGCACCGCCGCCAGAATCATCATACACGCCGCCATTACAAACCCGCTGGCCCAAGCAGCCGATACCATTTTATCTTTTTCGTCAAGATACACGCTCAACAATCCCCCAGCCGCGATGCCCACCATTTCCGCGACCGCTAACAGACTCGTCATCGAATTACTCAATCGTAACTGTGAAACCCATACTGATTAATCACCAGCACCTCAAGCGAACCGATGAACCAGAAAAAAGTGTTGGCCGCTATCGCAATCGCCAGCAGCGAATCAAGCCGTGTCGCATAAAGAATCTTTAATGTTTCAACCGGCCCCTCCACGGGAATTTTGCACTTAGGTGACGCCGCGGGAAATCTGCGCCACGCCAAAACTCATCAGCACACCGACAAGCGATATACCTATGACAATCCCTGACACCGCTATCCGGTTAAACGGCATATCCCCAATGCCGCCTTTTATATCCAGCACAAATCCCGCCGCCGCTATGCCCGCCAAGGATCGCCGCCGTACTTATCATTTTTATTATGGCGTTGGCTGTAATAACATACTCGGCCGGATAGAGTTCAGGAATCGAGCCGTTCAATGCCGGGCTGAATATCGCCGCCTGAATCCCCTCTATGCCGAGCATCACAATATCAAAATCCAGTTGCCGTAAATAACCCCCATCGCCCCGAAAATCATCGCCACAAGTTCAAGTATTTTCGCCGCGATAACCACCGAACGCTTTGAAAATCTGTCCGCGCACCATCCCGCCTGCGCCGCCAACAATATAACGGCAAAGTAAATATTATCGTCGCGTATCCCTGTATCTCCGTTTTCCCTGCCGCGACCGCCATAAGAAGCGCCGCCTGCTTAAAAAAATTATCATTAAATACGCCGACAAAATAAGTCCCCGCCATCGCCGCAAATTTCGCCCGCGCCCTGCGAATCCGCTCCCTCAGCGACATCTCACCACCAGTAGTTTTATAAATATCCGTCAATAGGCTATACCCTTTATTGCATACTTGGCCGTCATTAAATTTTTATTTGCCCAGATTGTATCCGTTACATGGCATGTTCTCAATGAGAATTGTAAAATGATTATCAGCCTATCTGTTAAATTTTATTATCGTCCCAAAGGCTGTGGGTAAAAATGCCCCCCACAAATTAATCTTTCTACTGCGAGACCTGGCTTTCATAGTTTCTCAGCAGTGAAATGCGTTTTAAAGATTTTCCGTGCAGTATTTTACGGCGTTGTTGAAGATGGTCATACCATCGGCGTCAGGTTTTGTTTTTGGCCTTGACCAGCGGGGGTGCTGTGTCGGCCTGACAAATCTTTCCGGGTGAGGCATCAGGCCGAGAACCCTGCCGGTCTTGTCCGTCAACCCCGCGATGGAATCTACCGAACCGTTGGGATTGACCGGAAATCCGCCTTCATTGCCATTTTCGTCAACATATTTAAATGCGATATGGCCGCCCGTCCTGAGTTTTTCAAGAGTTGCGATATCTTTGGTAACGACCTTACCTTCACCGTGCGCTATCGGCAGATATATCTGCCTGCCTGGCTCGATGAAAACGCATTTGTCGGTTTGAGGTGTCAAGTACACCCAGCGGTCTTCGAATTTCCCGCAGTCATTATTGGTAATGGTCACAGTCTCTTGACGTTTTGCGGAATCTTCCGCCGGCAGAAAGCCTGCCTTAACGATAACTTGAAAGCCGTTGCAGATACCCAAAACGAGTTTGCCCGCGTCGATAAATTTTCTGATAGGCTCATAAAGATGATGTGCAACCTGGTTGGCGAGAATCTTTCCCGCCGCCACGTCGTCGCCGTAACTGAACCCGCCCGGAAAAACGAGGATATGATATTCATCGAGTAAGGCGGAGTTGTCTATAAGTGTGTTTATATGAACTCTCTGAGCCGTCGCACCTGCCGCTTCGAGAGCAAATTGTGTTTCCATATCGCAGTTAATTCCTGCTGCCCTTAATACTATTGCTTTAACTTGCATCTATTTCTATCCTTAAGGTATCTTGTTTTTTTAAAATTACCAATTAAACGCTTTCTGCCATGCCTGCTTGAGCAAATCCAAATCCAGATTTACAACGGCCTTTCCGTTTTGTGCTTTTATCACGAGCTTTTTCTGCTCCGTAACTCTGCCGATTTGACCGAACGGCATATTCAGCATCAGCTTGGCAAAAGCATTGTAATTGTCAGGTGCAACCTCAACAATATAACGGCTTGTCGATTCGCTGAACAACTGCGCATCGGCTCGCATACAATCACCGCTTTTGGGCAGGCCGCGAAGATCTGCCTCTATACCCAGTCCGCCCGCAAACGCCATCTCCGCCAAGGCAGTCGCAACACCGCCCTCTGAACAATCATGGCAGCTCGCAACAATTCCTTTTTGTATCGCCTCAGAAATCTTCCGTGCGATTTTCGGAGCCTTTTCCAGATCGACTTTCGGGACGTTAGCTCCGATTTTGCCTTGAATCTTATAGTAATGTGAACCGCCAAGCTCGTTTCGGGTTTGCCCCACGATGAACAGCAGGTTTCCGCTTTCTTTGGCATCCATCGTTACGCATTTATTTATGTTATCAACGAGCGACAGCGCGCTTATTAAAAGTGTTGCCGGTATTGCTATTTGTGTGCCGTCCTCGCAGGCAAATTCATTATTCAGCGAGTCCTTGCCAGAAATGAAAGGTGTCCCGAATGCTATTGCCCCATCGTAGCACGCCTGTGCCGCACGAACGAGTGAGCCGAGAGTCTCGGGTTTTTTGCAGTCGCCCCAGCAGAAATTGTCCAGCACCGCGATTCTGTCGAAACGCGCACCAACGCAAATCAGGTTCCTAACCGCCTCGTCTATACCGGCTATCGCCATCCAATACGGGTCGATGTCGCCGTACAGTGGGTTCATCCCGCAGCTTATCGCGACACCTTTATCTGAGTTGTACTTCGGCTTTATCACCGCCGCATCGCTGGGGCCGTCATTTGTTACGCCCGTCAGCGGTTTAATCACCGAACCGCCCTGAACCTCGTGGTCGTACTGGCGAATCACCCATTCTTTGCTTGCGACGTTATACGAAGAAAGAATCCGCAGCAAATCCTCATTGTAATTTTCCTTTTCCGACAGATTCGGCTCGCTTAATTGCCAGCGTGTTCCATGCCGCTTTACGCGTATATTTGGGCACACCGTCGTGAAGAAAATTCATATCCAGTTGGCCTACCTGCTGCCCGTTGTATCGCAGTGTCAGCTTTTGGTCTCCTGTGAATCTGCCGATTACGGTGGCTTCGACATTTTCGCTGTCGAAAATTTTCTTAATCGCTTCCAAATTTTCAGGCTTGACCGATATGACCATTCTTTCCTGCGCTTCGCTAATCCAGATTTCGCAGTAGTTAAGGCCCGCGTATTTAAGCGGAACTTTTTCCAGGTCAACTTCGACGCCGAGTTTTTCTCCCATTTCACCGACTGCGCTGCTCAGTCCTCCCGCGCCGCAATCGGTAATCGCCTCGTAAAGTCCGGCCTCTTTGGCCTGAAGCAGAACATCGAGTGTCTTCTTTTCAGTTATTGCGTTACCAATCTGCACCGCATGCGAAAAAACCGTTTCGTGCTCGTGAGTCATCTGGCCGCTTGAGAAAGTCGCGCCGTGGATTCCGTCCCGTCCGGTTCTGCCACCGACTACGATAACCAGGCTTCCGCTTTGCTGATGCTTGAAGCATTTGTCCTTTTCTATCAGCCCGATGTTGCCGCAAAACACCAGCGGATTAGCCATATATCGCTCGTCGAAATATATCGCGCCATTTACCGTTGGTATTCCCATCCTGTTGCCGTAATCGCGAACGCCCGCGACTACGCCTTTCATAATTCTTCGCGGGTGCAAAACGCCCTTGGGGACATCTTCGAGTTTTTTATCAGGCTCGCCAAAACAGAATATATCTGTATTCGCGACGGGTTTCGCGCCAAGGCCGGTACCCATCGGGTCACGAATTACTCCGCCGATTCCGGTCGCCGCGCCGCCGTAAGGGTCAAGCGCGGAAGGGTGATTGTGCGTCTCAACCTTAAAGCACACCGCCGTATCTTCATCGAATTCAACTACGCCCGCATTATCAGCGAAAACCGATATGCACCAGTCCTTATTCAGTTCTTTTGTGGCGTTAAAAACGGTTTCCTTGAGCAGGTTATTGAAATGCGTCTCTTTCCCGTCAAGGGTCATATCGACTGGGCTTTTCAGCGTTTTATGAACGCAGTGTTCGCTCCACGTCTGCGCGATACTCTCAAGTTCGATGTCCGTTGGTTCTCTGTCCAGCTTCCTGAAATAATTCTGAATTGTCTGCATCTCAACAAGATTAAGGAACAGGTCTCTTTTTTTGCTCAACCCAATCAAGCCGTTATCATCAAGTTCACGTATTGGGCAATGCACCAGCTTAAATTCATAAGGCTTCGTATGTGGGCTCGGCGGTTCCGATTCGTTGCCGAAAATACATGTTTCAATACAGTCATTGGCGAGAATTTTCTTGGCGATAAGATTGGCCTGCGCATCGCTGATTGAACCCAGCAGTACGTATTTGCGGGCTGTTCTTACATTGCCCGCCGCCATTCCCATATCCGCTATCGCCGCTGTCACCGATTCCGCGACAGGGTCGGTCACTCCGCTTTTTAGATGCACCTCGATAATCGTGGCTTTGGCCAGTCCAGCCGGCGGCCCGCTGCGCCCGATGTGATACTCCTCGCAGATAGGGTCGCTCAAAAGTTCGCTGCCTACACGTCTTGCGAACTGCTCATCGAAATCCGCTTCAATCAGGAATACTCTTGCCGACTGAACCGCCTCAACGGAATTAATGCCAAGTTCCTTAATACTCTCCAGCACACCGCTGCCGTTTACATCCGCCATTCCCGAACGATTAAATATCTCAAACCGCCATTGTTTCACGATGCTATTTCCTTCTTTTTCATTTTCTGCTCTATCATTGCGTTACGTTTGCTTCTCGCTTTTTCGAGCAGTTGTTCTATTTCATTTTTGTCACCGCTTTGTATCGCCTTTTTAACTTTCGCCAGCTCCGCTGTAAGCATGTCGATATTTTTTGTAATGTTATCTGCGTTTGTGAACAGGATGTCCGCCCAGATATTAGCCGGCCCCGAGGCAATCCTCGTAGTATCTATAAAACCTTTACCAGCGAATTCCAGAAAATCATCTTTCGCCGCGTTCACCAGTGATGCCGCCGTTATATGGGGCAAATGACTAATACTCGCCAGAATCTTATCGTGTTCGGCAGGGGGCATTACTTTTATAGTGCATCCCAGGGCAGACCAGAATTCTCTGACCGTTTCCAGTGCTGCATTATTGGTTTTCTTTGTCGCTGTCAGGATACACAAAGACTTATCAAACAAATCGTCCCTGGAGAATTCGATGCCTCTCTGTTCTGAACCTGCTATGGGATGAGAACCGACATAAAAAACATTTTTCGGCAGCAGTTTTTCCGCCCAGCGGTGCGGAAGCACTTTTGTTGAGCCGACATCTGTAACAATGCACCCAGCGGGCAGGGCATCGGCTATCTCGCGGAGAATCTCCTCGAATGTGCATATAGGAGTGGCCAGAATGACCATATCCGCCTGCGAAACGCTTTGACAGAGGTCGTCAGCTATTTCGCTGGCTATCGCTAACTGCCTCGCCTTTTCTCGTGTGGATTGGCGATGACTGTAACCAACCGCCTTGACACCCGGAAAAGACCGCAAAACAGTCAATGTTATTGAGCCTCCTAAAAGACCCAATCCGACAACAGTTATTTGCTTTAAGTCTTTTTCCATAAAGACCTTATAAATATTTATATTAAAACATACGCTGATAAAAAGTATAGTAATATCTGCCGAAAGTCAATTTTTTTCTTTTATTTATCCCGCCAAAATGCTATTATTATTTTATAAATGGAAAGGTCAATGGATATGGCAGTTGAGTTTGACGCCTGGGTCCGCTGTGCAGGGACAGGCTTTTTTTATGCTTTCAGCGTTCATATCCAGCCTACAGGGCAATAATAAAATAAATAAAATGGCTAATAATAAAAATAGAATCGGTGATGGTGATTATCTGAAGTTTGAGGAAAGAATAGCCGAACTCGATGGCCAGATGGACGAGCTGCGCAGGCTTAGCTCCATCAAGGGTATCGATTACTCCGCTGAAATTCGCAGGCTTCAGCAGGAACAGATTGCCGAACTCAAGCATATTTACTCAAACCTTTCCGCATGGCAGACCGTGCAGGTTGCCCGCCACCCGAAAAGGCCGCTTTTGCCCGATTATCTCGGCCTGATGGTCAAGGATTTCCGCGAATTGCACGGCGACAGATGTTTCGGCAACGATAAGGCTATGATAACAGGCATAGGACAAATCGGCAGAAACAAAGTCATGGTTATCGGCCAGAATAAAGGCAGAACCACCAAGGAAAAAATCGCGTGTAATTTCGGCTGTCCCAATCCCGAGGGTTATCGTAAAGCCATGGCCAAAATGAAATTCGCCGAAAAATATAACATCCCCGTCGTAACCTTAATCGACACCCCCGGCGCTTATCCCGGCGTCGGCGCAGAAGAACGAGGCCAGGCGCAGGCTATTGCCGTTAATCTTATGGAAATGTCCCGCCTCAAAGTGCCGATTATCTGTATAGTCATTGGTGAGGGCGGCTCAGGCGGCGCACTCGGTATAGGCGTCGGCGACAGGCTTGCGATGCTCGAATTCTCGTATTATTCCGTAATTTCACCAGAAGGCTGTGCTGCAATTCTCTGGCGGGATGGCTCACAGGCTGAACATGCTGCCGAGGCGCTTAAATTGACGAGCAAAGACCTCAGCAGGCTCAGGTTGATAGACGCCGTTATTTCCGAACCGCTCGGCGGATGCGCACCGCAATATTCACGACACCGTTTATAATGTCGAAAAATATATAGAGAAAACTCTCGCCGAATTGCGACGAACAAAAATCGATACCCTCGTCGAAAACAGGTACAAAAAATTACGCTCCGTATGCACCACTGCCACCGACAATGTTATCAGCAAAACTCAGCCTGGCAGAACAAAAGTAAAATCCGCCATCAAAGAAATTACCAAACCCTGCCCCATCCCCACAAAAGTTTAAAATAGCAAATTTGTCTGCTGGCTTTTTCGTTTTTTCAACATCATCGGACCGAGGCCGAGTAGCTCTACTTCTTCGGGTCAGACGCGAGGTAATCATTACAGAAATTATTTACTTGTCTAAACCCTTATTTTGATGCTCTATCAACCACTTTTGGTCCTCTATCATCTGGTCCATCGACCGCCTTTGGGCCTCTAAGGATTTTATCTCCATCTCTCGGTCTATCATCCATGCTTTGTGTTGGTAGTCCATATTCATCATTTTTTCTTTATGCTTATAATCTAACCAAAATGAAATAAAATTGAAGATTAGAAATATCCAGAAAATCACAAAAATACCCCATACCCACTGCTTTTTTTCTTTTTTTCTTTTTTCCAACAGTTCTTGAAGTTGCTCTCGCAAAATGGGGTCTGTAGTTTCTGCTAACTTTTCTTCAAGTTTCTTTATGCCGAGCATAATATAAAACTCCCTTCAAATATTATTAGTTTTTAGTTCATAAAAAGCAAACTGCTAAATCATTAAAAACAAAGCACTATTTATTATACCCCTTTTGTAACTGTTACACAATTTATTTTGTACCAGCAGAATTTTCTTTACTTTTTATTACCATAAATTATAGTTTCAGGAACTAATATAAATGAGCTATGTGAGTATATCTGATATGGAATTAAATCAAATACCGGGTTGAGCTTTTCTTGATACTTGCTCAGTCAATTTTATTTTGGAATATGGCGAATTTATTTTTGATGGAGTAAACCCACCATCTACCTTGAACAAGTATGTTCTTGACGATATATGGGCTTTCTATAATATCTTTCTGACGGGAAGCCGAGCAATGTGGCAACTTGCGATATCTCCCTCTACATATAAAGAAGTGATGGAGACTAAGGACTTGTCAAAGAAGTATTGTCTTAACAAATGGTTTTCCGAAGTTTGGAATTATTGGGTTGAGACTATCAAAGGAAATAATGATTTGCCCTCTTTTATTGAAGCGGAGGCGATGAAAATTCAACTCTTATCTTCGGGGCTTTTAAATACCTTACCAGATAGAAACGATAGAATACTTATCTGTGAAGCAATAGTATATAAGTGTGATTGTTTCTGTACCAGAGATTGGAAGACTATTCTAAGGAAACGTGAATATTTGAAAAATTTGCCTATAAAAATCATTACTCCTTCTGAATGGTGGCGGCTAATCGAACCTTATGCGCCACTGTTGGCATAACTATCCTTGGTAAATAGCAAACTTTTTTGAGTACAACTAATAAATAGTTATTATGTATTCATATATCTTCTATAATCAATTATCACAACATAGTCCTAACCTTTAACTAAAAACAAAAGATAATCCATTATACGCTGTTTTAGGCGGGTTAAAATCAACGATATAGACCGATTAGTCCTCCGTATTCATCATTTCTCATTTTGAATTTCCTTAAAGTTTCTTTATTGCGTAATAAGTAAACATTCCCAGTGCAAACCAGAATATTGCCGTGAACATAACCTGTCTCCCTTTCTTCCTTTTTGTTTTTTCCTAAAGTTCTTACAGTTACTTTCGTGAAAGGGGGTCTGTGGTTTCTGTCAACTTTTCAGCAAGTTTGCTTATGTCCAGCATAATATAAAACCCCTTTCAAATATTATTAGTTTTTAGTTCATAAAAAGCAAACTGCTAAACCAATAAAAGATAAATATTATTTATTATACCCATCCTCTAATCTTAAGGGAAATTAAAAACAGGTTAGATAAACGCAGAGAAATGAATTTAAAATCAGCCGTGGCGGATCAATCCGCGTTAATCCGTGTCAAAAAAACTGTGTTAATTTGTGGCTTTAGCTAACTCGAAACTAAGAACTCAAAACTCAAAAACTGGGAGTGCTGCGATTCGAACGCAGGACCTACGCATTAAAAGTGCGGTGCTCTACCAACTGAGCTACACTCCCGAAACCAACTGCGCTGCACGATTATAACCAAAAAGCCGCAATCTAAAAACTAAAATCCTGCCTAATTGCGCAATTTCATGAAAAATGAGGAATATACACCTCCCCAGACGGATTTGCAAGAAAATTATCCGCAAATCGGTAATGGGTCAGTTATGGGTGGGAGATATTGATTTTGCTGTAAGTATTAAGGTGCTCAAGTTTATGGCGTAGGATTTCCGATAAAATCCACAGTTTGATGAGATAAGACAAACAAATCGGGAATAAACGCAGATGATTTACTGTCAGCAATGCCTTGAAAAACAACGTAAAATCGATGAGCTTCAGGAACAGATAGTTTCACTCAAGGCAAAATTACGACACAAGGAAAGGACAGCCCAAGAAGGTTTTTTCGGCTCATCCACGCCATCCGCTAAAATTCCCATTAAGCCGAATTGTCAGATAGAACACACAAATAATTGCGGCGGAGGCAAAACAGGTCATAAAGGTCACGGCAGAACCGGTGTCTGTGAAAAAGATGCGGACTATGTGCAAAGGGTTGAGGCAGCCGATATATGCCCTGATTGCGGAAGCGTTTTGGAGAACAAAGGCACAAGACAACGAGCGGTAATTGATTGCCAGCCTGTTAAGATAAAAAAGCTTCTGTATAATTTGGAACGCAAGTATTGTCCGCGATGCCAAAAGGTAGTTGCCGCCAAACCTCCTGGTGTTCTGCCAAAGTGTTTATATTCGAATAATCTGCTTGTCTATGTGGCAGTACAGCACTATATCTATGGCAATACACTGGGTCAGATAGAAAAACAAACAGGCATCGGCTACAGCAGTATAGTTGACGCTTTGCACCAGTTGGCAGGGATATTGAAAGATGTTCCCAAATCACTCATAGAAGACTATCGCAAGGCCGCTGTTAAGCACGCTGATGAGACTGGTTGGCGGACAGACGGCCAGAACGGTTTCTCGTGGCTGTTTTGCACGCCTGATATTAGTATCTTTCGATTCCGCTCCAGCCGTTCTGCCCGTGTAGCCAAAGAGGTTTTTGGCGAAAAGCCCTTGCCGGGTGTTCTGGTTGTGGATCGCTATAACGGCTACAATAGGATGCCTTGTAAGATTCAATATTGTTATGCACATCTATTGCGTAATGTTAAGGATTTGGAAAAAGATTTTCCCGAAAACGTGGAAATCAGGTCTTTCGTTGAAGCGTTGGTCTCCCAGTTGGCTAATGCAATCAGCCTTCGCACATTAGATATAACAGACCGACAGTTTAAGCGGCAGGCAGCTAAAATTAAGAGAGCCATCATCGATATTGTTAATCACCATGCCAACCATCCGGCCATCCAGAATATGCAGGATATTTTTCGTGAAAAGGCCGATAGGCTTTACCACTGGGCCGATGACCGTAAGGTACCGGCAGATAACAATTTGGCTGAACGAGAACTGCGTCCGCTTGTTATTGCCAGAAAGATAAGTTTCGGCTCTCAATCTGAAGATGGGGCAAAAACGCGTGAGATTCTTATGACGGTATTACATACTATGCGAAAAAGATGTCCGGATGTTGTTGATGCCTTCAAGTCTGCCCTCGACAAACTTGCCGAACAGCCTGATATAGACCTTTCCAAAGTTCTCTTCCGTGCCGACTCATCATAACCTGCACCTGCCCACCCATAACTGACCCATTACGCAAATCGCTAACCACGGATAAACACAGATTTAATTTTTTCTTCTCTACATCTTTTTTTGCGCCTTGGCGGGAGACGTGATATTACATCAGGGTTTTGACGAGTGCCATGCCGAAGGCGATGGCAATTAGGCCGCCGATAAGGACACGTCTTGAGGTACGTTCCTTAAAGAAAAGCCAGCCGAGCAGTGAGACGGTTGGGAGATAGAGCATAATGATAGCTTTAACATTTACTACGGCGCCGGGGATTTTTAGGGATTCCTGGACGGCGTACTGCTGGGTGTAAAACGCGGCAAGGGTGGCGAAGCCGTAGGATATTATTGTGCCCCATTTATTAGTAGTGAGGGCTTTCTTTAACAAGCCGCGCGAAAACATTCGACTGAAAGGATGCCAGAACTTACGAGGTTCCAGCAGGCGGAATAAGCGAGAGCGCCTTTTATGAGTTGTGATATTGCTACCCTGTTGAGGACGGTGCAGAAGCCGAATAGAGCGGCGGATATGATGGAATAGACGCTGAAAATGAAAAACTTTTTTACTCTTGGATTTTCGCCGCGATAGCTTTGGTACATAGTGTACGCGACAGTGGCCATACACAGGAGCATAAAAATAATCGTAGATAGTTTCGATGACTCCTGATATATCACAAGCAGAGTCAGCAGGGAGAAAGCGGGGACAGAGGCCTGGATGGGCATTACGACGCTGAGGCGTCCCCTTCTGACTGATTCGGTGAAAAGGACGCTCGATATGGAGGTCAATACGGAGGTGATTATAACCATCAGCCAAAATATCATAGATGAAGGCAAGCGGCGTTCAACAATCCACAATATGGGCAGCAGTACCACAGCGGAGATAATTCTGCTGCTAAGCACAAGCAGACGCGGGTCGATTCTGCGGCCATATCTATTGACGATAACAACTTTCGCGGTATTGGCGAACATCGCGGCAAAGCTGAATATTATCCAAATTTTCATTAAAAATCGATTTCTATAAGTAAGTCATTCCCTCGCAAGCGGGAATCCACTTTCTGAACTGGATACCTGCTTTCGCAGGTATGACAAATTTTAAAATTTCGCAGAATGGTAATTGAGACCTCTGAAAAACTATGCATTTTTTACAAAACATTAATGCAATTATCAGCGGATATGATATAATGCGTCCATTCAATAGTCAATTTTATTGCATGGATGCAAAGATTATGGAACGCACAAGCAACCAACCAACATTTTTCGACAGTTTAACTTGCGATCTCGGCTTGTAATATAATGGAATATCATTATGGCTAAAAAAGGAAGGTACGTGTATAAGTGGCCTCGGCCAATGGTTACAGTTGACGCGGTTGTTTTCTCAGTTAGCGGCAGCGTCGCCAAAATACTGCTGATAAAGCGAGGCAATGAACCATTCAAAGGCAAGTGGGCTTTCCCTGGAGGATTTATAGAGATAGATGAGGAACTTGAGGTTGCCGTCGCCAGAGAGCTGGAAGAGGAAACTGGGTTGAAGAATGTCCAGCTTGAGCAGATGCATACTTTCGGCAGATGCGGCAGAGACCCGCGAGGCAGACAAATTACGATTGTTTTTATGGGTATAGTGAGCGGCAAAGCGAAGAAAGTCAAAGGCGGGGATGACGCTTCAGAGGCGAAATGGTTCGACATAGAGAATCTGCCATCAAATATGGCTTTCGACCACGAGGAGGTGGCAAAATTCGCGATTAAAAGACTGAAGCAAAAGAGAATCTATCGAAAAAATTATAGACGATGAGTCAGATGGTGTTGTGATGCTGCTCTTTTACCCGCGTATTAAAAAGCTGAAGCTGTGTGTCTATAGCGCTTAGTGCCCAGTCAATATGATGGAGTTTATGAACGGGGTGACGGTGTGCTTCGTGGAGTAAACCATCCTGGATTGCAGCGATAAAACGCCCTATTGTTTCCCTGCTGATTTCAGAAGGTTCGGCCGCCCATCTTTTTAATTCCTTATATTGCTCCTGGAGTTCAGGGCTGCCGTTTAACTGTTCGACAGTAAGGTAATCGGCGGGATTATAACTCAACTGAAGACCCTTGAGACAAAGAATCAACGGCTCATAATTAGCGTATTCTTCGAGCCTGATGAATTTATACTGCTGAATATGCGTCATTGCCTGGGCGGGAACCTTGTCGGCGACTTCATCCTCACCAAGATACCATCTTCGCTTGCTTGTCCGGGCAAAGACAAGTTCTTCACCATCGACATTTCGTGTTATTTCGTTGCGGCATAATCTTGTTATCCAGAGGCCGCCGGTGTCTTTTTGTTCGAGTCCGCCGCCAAGCGTCAAAAGGCACTGAACAAAATCAAGGGGGAGAATTTTTTGTTTGCCTACCTGATTTTTTCTGAGCTGAAAAGAAAGGTGTAGGCTGTGGGGTTTAACATCGTAGAAACAGACAATTTCATGAATCAACTGACTAAGCAGCCATGGAGTGGCAGTTACCGGTCTGGAAAGTTCGCCCACGATATTCAATCTGCCCGGGGCAAGCTCAAGAAAACCGCTTCGACGTGCCATATTCTCGGAATCGGTATGGTCGTCTATGTAGCCGCCAAGTTTCCATGTTAATATATTCAATCCGAAATCATTAAAATATTTAAAACCGTTATAAACATGGTCTTTAGGGGCAGAGTTGCCGCGGAATGCGTTAACAGCGTCTTTGCCGAGATTGCTGAATTCCAGTTCAGCGCCAAGAGGTACAAGACCGGGGTCAAAATTCGTACGAATTCGGTCAAGCACGGCGTGGGCAATGCGTGCGTCGAAAATACTGTCAGCGGCATGAACGGCATACTTGACGTAGTTTATCAGGTCGTTTTTTTCGTGAGGCGTAGTCTTAAGAGCCTTTTGAATAATTAAATTGACGGTCGATTTGTTGGCGTTGATTATATACAGAGCCATAAGGAGACTTACGGAGCGTTTGAAGTATCTCTCAGATGTCCGCATATGCTCGAGCTCGAAGCGAAACCGGGACTGTATCTTTTCATCGAGTTGGTTCAGCAGTACCTGTCTTATAACAATAGCCAAATAATTGTCGATAAAAGGCATTGCCTCGGCATCGCTATAGAGGTTCTTTATGGTTGGCTGGGGCCTGTCAAATTCATGTTCGATATAGTAGTCGCTTATGCCTTCAGTTCGATAATGGGTAATAACGAGGTCTCTTTCTGTAATAGCGAAAAGCTCCCTGTTGGCACGACGTTCCAAATCGGCGTCGAGTGTCTGGTCGCCTGGCCTGATGCGTTTCTTGAAAAATTCCTCAATCCTTTTACGCAGCCAGAGTTCATGAATCAAATTGACGTGAAACCTGTCACCGAAACGTTTTTTCATGGATTCGTGACTTGCCAGGTACGCCTGTGCCTTGACAATGCCTTTCGCGGTGTTGACTTCCACTGTATCCCTGTCATACCGCTTACCTTCGTAGCGGTCAATTTCCTTCATCGCCGAAGGCGGAACGTCATAAATAACAAAACCCTCAATTCGCGAATAGAGGTCGGCTATGGCATAAAAATAAACGTTGTCGGGACTAATCCTTCGATAGTAGGGCAGTACAGCGGGTTCAGCCATCAGGTTCTCCCGGTTTACGTGTGAGGGATTGATGGTAAAGGACAAGCCGCTGACCGACTTAAAAATCGCGGGGTCACGCAGCGAACCGTAAACAAAAACATTCATTTTTTCTTCTGGCATAGAGGAATTATAACAATTTTAAAAAAGATTAACAACAGCGATATTTATAAGTCCTTTGTTAAACACTGATTACTCTGATTTAAAAGGTTTTTTTTAACAACGAACGAACACGAAGATTTTTGTTAGGGATGATTTGCTAACGACCAGCGACTAATTTAAACGCTGATTGCGCTAATTTTTTTAGTTTTTCTTCTGATTTCTGTGTTTTGTATTCTATTCTTTTCGACATGTATTTACGCGGATTAACACTGTTTTATCTGGTTTGGTTTATCGAATATCACGCTTGATAAATGGTTTTTCGAGCTTAATATGCCGGATACTCAGCGTTAATCTAAAATTTCGAGCTTAAAACGTCGCATATCAAGCTTCAAATATCATTTTTCACGTTCACATCCGCCAATTGTCAGCTTACAATCCATAATTGTCGATTAACAGCCGTAAAATGTAAATTCACAGCTATGGAATGCCAATCGACAATCTATAATCGCAAACTTACCGCCATAGATTGCCAATTCACTTTTGTCAATTGCAGGCTTACAATCGATAATCGCACACTTACAATCAACGATTGTCAGTTCACAATCGTCAGTTGTAAGCACGATTTTCAATATTTCAAGCTTGAATAATAATGTATAACTCCTTATCTTACATAATGTTACCGCATTTTTAGTCCCGTAACATTTATTTTACGCAAAAAAAACAGCTTAACCTGTCCTGTAAATCAGCCGACACATTTTTCAGATTAAAAATTAAAAAGCAAAAATAAAAAATGCGGAACAAGTTTTGTTTGAAACATTTGAATTTTGATTATTCGAGATTGTTTCGGATTTCGATATTCGGATTTGGTAATTTTATTAAACAAGGGGTTTTAAAATGGCTCAATATCCAAGAAGGCAGAATCAGGTAATGGCACTGGTCGATAATATGATAGGGGGTTACACAAATCATCCTGCTGAATTTCCTCATCATGATACGGCATCGCTTGAATCGGCAAGACAGCGATTTACGGATGCGGCAAACGCGCTTCAGGAAGCGGAATCTATGGTCGCTCTTGCCGCCGAGGAGAAACAGGCCGCCTTTGTAAATCTGCAGACGGTTATGAAGAACCAGATAAAGCTATCCGAGGTCGATACCTCCGGCAGTCCGGAAATTCTTAGTTTCATCGGCTGGGGACCGAAGGCAGAGGCACAGCAGATTCCTCCTCCCGCTTCGCCTACCAGCCTGAAAATTGTAGCACAGACCGAGAACACATTATTTCTAAGCTGGGTTAAGGCAAAAAGATTCGCAGGGGGACAAGTAAGGATGTATATAATCGAACGCCGCCGGGTAAATACCGACCCGGACGACTGGAGTATGGCAGGCACATCATTTAATCCGCAGGTTAAGTTAAAAGACCAGCCGCAGGGCGTGAAACTTGAATACCGAGTAAAGGCCGTCAACGCCGCAGGCGAAAGCTGGCCGACAAATTCAGTTTCGGTGATACTTTAGAACGTGAAGCGTTATTCGTGAAGCGTCGAGATATCGAATCCGCCTTTGGCGGAGCTATGGCGAACCAGCGACGAATTTTGTCCGCTTAAATCATGGGGTAGGGTTTAGGTGAAATAGTTGAGACTTAATCTGACAAACAATATCTTCTGTCTGTTCCTGTGTCATACACCTAATCCTTTTCAGGGGGATACGATGTTCCTTTCCTATCCCAGGCGATAAGAGATTTATAGTTGACATCTCCGGTGGATTGCCTGTAATATTGTGCGAAATAGCTGATGTTAACAGCTCTTTGACAAAACAATATTTTTACGCCGACAGCCAGGTATTGGCAAAGTATGACTGCAACGGGTTAGACGACAGCAATCACGTTGTCGTTGACAGCAAATACTTCTACCTCCACGACCGCCTCGGAAGTGTTCGGCAGGTTATAGATTCAAACGGAGTAATAAAGAACAGCTACACATATAATCCATTAGGAGAATCATTTGCTAGCGACGAGTCACAAGCGACGAGCAACTGCTTTATGTTTACAGGTCAATACTATGATTCAGAAACTGGCGAATACTATCTGCGTAACAGACAATATAGCCCATCTATCTGCAGATTTACTTCCCGCGACCCGATAATTGGCAAGTTTGAAGAACCAATGACATTGGTTTCATCTAAACCCGGCAAGGTTAGATATGAAATGCAGTCTCAGATTGGCGGCAACACTTACAGTTTTCCTGTAATTTTCATAAAGGATGATAATGGAAACTGGAAACTTTTACAGTTATGCTATTTTATTGCTTATCATTAACAGATAATTGGAGACCCCTATGAAAAGACATATAACCAAAGTTACAATGATATTGATAACGTTAGCTTCTATACTGCTTACGATTGAATTTTCCTGTTTTTATGCAGCTTGAATGTGAAAGTTTTCTGTCAGTAATGCTCTCAGTTCCGGCAAATATTTCTTTCTCTTCCGGAAAAAGCTCTCACATGCTCGCTTGAATTCACCAAACGTTTCATAGTAGCGATTGTTCAGCACTTTTTTCTTAAAAAACTTCCAGTACCGTTCAATCAGATTCAGATTCGGCGAGTATGACGGCAAAAAGATCAATTTGATTTTCGTGCCCTCGGTATACTCTTTTAACAAACGTGAACGATAATATCGAGCATTGTCAACAATGATGTAAATCCTTTTGGCCTCCGGATGTTTTGCTTCGATCTTAGAGAACAAATCAATGGTCGAATTCGCATTGATCGTGTCATAAAACCCTGTCGTTGGCTCCAGTGTTTCGATGTTAATCGCACCATTGATATTCAATCGCTGGCGGCCACAGTTGGCTTTGAGTTCTTTTTCCTTTCCCGTCTTAATCCAGCCGTAAGAAGGAATGCTGTTGTGCTGCGGGTGGGTGGCATCGGCGAAATAAATTGGGTCGTTTTGACTTTTGCTTGCCTTGATCTGTTCATATTCCTCGAGAAATGCCTGTTGCTTGATGGGGTCTTGTTTACCGGGAACATGTGTCGGCTTCTTGTAGGAAAATCCAAGACGATGCAGCAAATCGGTGACTCCGCTGACGGAGTAATGGACCACATACTGCTTGTCAATGTGAGCGATAACCGATTTGGCATCGGGGAAAATATGATCTTCGAGATATGCCTCAAGTTCGCTCATTTGATGTTCATCGAGTTTCGGTTCTGCGCCGGGATAGTTGTCATCCAGCAATGCCTGGAAACCGTCTTGCCGATACCGCTCGAAATAGCCCCGTGATGTCTTCTCATCGAAAAGAAGTATCTCGGCCACCTGAGCCGCCGACCATCCCTTTGCTAAAGCAATGACCGCTTTGACCCGGTCGGCCTGACGCTTATCACGCAACGAACGATGCAATGCCTCCAGTTCAGCTATTTTTTCTTTTGACAACTTATAATCCTTCATATACGCTGTTTATCGGACAGAAGGTGCTTTTTGATTGAAAAATACGGAATTTTTCAATCAAGAGTAGTATAATATGGCCTTGTGTGAAGAAAATGTTTTGCCCGAAGATAAAACTATAACAATAACTACAGGAATACGAACGGGTCATGTTACCGATGCCATAACCGGTAAGCCAATTGAAGATGCGGTTGTAGTATATAACTGTGATATCATGGGATTCTCCTTTGAGGGAGGTAACAGACGATTCGGCGCTGTATATGAAACTGTTACCGACAAAGACGGCAAATATACAATCCCAAGCCAGTCGATACAGATAGAACACTGGCCGTTTTCGAGACTGGCCCCGGAACAGCTATTCATTTATAAACAAGGGTTTGTATGGTATTGGGTATCCGACAAAGAAGTTAAGCCTTTCATAGTTTGTTTGCTCAACCTGCCGCACATATATAGAAAGCAAAATAACGTAGTAAAACTGCAGCCGTGGAATGATAAAATGTCCCATATCGAAGTAACCGTCCGACCAAGTACATATTGTAAATGCTGATGAGGTAGGGATAATCGTTTTTGGTTTTGAGGTTTATTTAAGGAACAAAATCATGAGCGATAATGGTAAAGTCACAAAAGCGGACCAGACCGAGTTCTGGAAAATGGTTTTGGAAACATACAAATCAAGCAATCTGTCAATTCATCAATTTTGCAAACAGGAAGGTCTTCACGAATGGGCATTTTACTCTTGGCGTAGAAAGCTGGCAGGTCAGCAGCCTCAAAAATTCGTTACTCCAACAACACCAGATAATCCGGCATTTATCGAAGTTCCCGTCATACGCCCAAAGCCGCAGCCATTGGAACTTATACTAAGAAGCGGTCATATACTGAAAATACCCTCTGACATTGACCAGGGCACAATCAATAAGGTTTTCTCTGCATTAAAGGAAACACAGTTGTGCTGACTTTACCCTGTTCGGTACGTATTTTTGTCTCTGTTGATCCAACTGATATGCGTTGCAGTTTCGACCGTCTGGCCGCGATGACACAAACTATTTTAGGGCAGGACCCTTTAAGCGGTCATCTGTTTGTATTTTTCAATCGTTACCGCGACAGATGCAAGATACTATTCTGGGACAGGACGGGGTTTTGTCTATGGTACAAAAGGCTGGAAGAGGGTGTATTTCGATTGCCGCATCATTCTTCAGTAAAATGTCTTGAGATGGATTTGGCAAGGCTGACGCTGGTTCTCGAGGGCATAGACCTTTGTTCGGCACATCAGCGAAAAAGATTTTCAATTGGAAACGGCATATTTTGATAATCTCAAAAAAAATATTTCACTTTTTTTTGAATATTATCATTATTTCTCTTGACATTATCCGATTATATGATATATAGGAGTCATCGTTACGGATAATGATGTAGAAAAAAGCTTTAACGGAATAAATGATTACAACAAACACACCTATTACAGAACTGCCCAGCGACGTTGAAACCCTCAGAGAGATGGTTTTAAAACTGTTGGCTAATGTTGACGACCTCAATCAGCAGCTGGCCTGGTTCAAGCGTCATGTATTCGGCAGAAGGAGCGAGAAGCTTGATCCTGCCCAGAGGCTGCTTTTTGAGGGTCTTTGTACAGAACTTGAGTTGAGGATTGCGGCAGAACAACAAAAGGCTGATGCATGTGTTGAAACGCCGAAACCAAAGAATGCCAGTCATCATGGCAGACGTCCTTTACCTGAGGATTTACCCCGCCAGCGGATAGAGTATCATCCCCCGGAAGAGGAACTTATCTGCCCATCCTGCGGAAAAGAAAAACAGGTAATCGGCGAAGAGATAACAGAGCAGCTTGATTATGTGCCTGCATCATTTGTTGTTCGTCAGCATGTGCGCATTAAATATGCCTGCCCTGACTGCAAAGAAAATGTATCCATAGCAGAACTTCCTGCATTTCCCATAGAAAAGGGTCGTCCCGGGACAGGACTGCTTGCTCATATAATTACCAGCAAATATACCGACCACCTCCCGCTTAATCGTCAGGAGAATATTTTCGGTCGGCATGATGTGGAAATCAGGCGTTCCACTATGTGTGACTGGGTAGGGCAATGTGCCGGTCTGCTTGAGCCTATCGCCAAAGAAATGAAGAGGCAGTTGTTAAAATCGCCTAAGATTCATACCGATGATACGACCATCCCTGTTCAGTGCAAGGATCGTAAAAGCACTTATGACGGTTATTTATGGGTATATGCCGATATGAGTGATAATGTTGTGTTCGATTTTACACCGACACGATGTCGGGATGGGCCTATCAATTTTCTGGGGAGTTACAGCGGATATATACAGGCGGATGCATACAAGGGTTACGACAAGCTCTTTGCCGAAGGCAGATGTACTGAGGTAGGCTGCTGGCGCATTGCAGGCGCAAGTTTGATGAGGCTATTGAGACTGATAAGGAGCGAGCCGGGATTATGCTCGCATTGATAGGCAGTCTCTACGATGTGGAACGTGATGCAAAGAGACGTAACCTTGACGCTGACAGTATAAAGTCACTGCGTCAGGAAAAGAGTAAACCCATTCTCGAAGAGATTCGCAGAGTCATTGATAGCTGGTCGCTACAGATTTTGCCGAAGAGTCCAATTGGCAAGGCGATAAATTATGCACTTGGTCAGTGGAAAGCATTAAACAGATATATTGAGAACGGAATCCTTTCGATAGATAATAATCTTTCAGAACGGATTTTAAGAATGGTTGTTCTCGGGCGTAAAAACTGGCTGTTTGCCGGCAATGAGAACGGAGCCCAAAGGGCAGCGACCATATACAGTCTGGTTGCAAGCTGCAAACTAAGTGATATTGACCCATTCGTATATTTCAGGGATGTTCTTGAACGTGTCAGCACGCACCCCAACAGCCGGATTGCCGAACTGACACCTCCAAACTGGAAAAAGCTGTATTTCAAATCTGTCACAGAAGCAAACCCAACTCAAAACAACTAAACGACAGCCCCATTCTTCGTAAAAATAAATTTCACTTGTGTACTATCCGCAACCTGTAGTTGGTCGGACGGTTACATATCGAACACCTGAAATTTTTGCCTTCTAATCAATTGCATATAAATAAGTTAAAACTTCTGCCGGAAGTTTTGGCAAAGGAGAAAATTTTAGCAGATGAAGAACAAAAAACTAATACAGATTTTCTAAAAAAGCTGCTGAGACAAGAAAGCAATTGGCAGCAGATATAAGTGCCTACAAAAATAAACAGCTTTACAAGGATGAATATATAAATCAATTACACGGCTATCTTACTGTTCCTGACCCCGACATTCTTAAAGGTGTCTCTGCAGCTTTGAAAGACTTCAACGACTTCTCTGCTACACCTGTATTGATTGAATATATCAAAAAGAACTCTTACAAAAAGAAAACTTCTGATGACATGTTTCGGTGTCTGCGCTTGTCTATAAATAATCCATCTATTGTATATCCGGCAATAGTATCCGACAGAGAAAAGCTTATTGTAGAAATAGAAAACTGGTGGGAAAGCAATAAAGACAAGAATCCAGATGAATGGAATAGCAGTAGTATAGCAAAACTCTCTCATCTTTTAGCTGGACAGGCAAACGTATGGAGGCCGTCTTATGATATTTCCAGAGAATTTAGGCTTATCCGCGGGGAATTAGAAGATATAAACGACTCTCCGGTAATGACGGTATTCAAAAAGTTCAAAACGGCTCTGCTTGAAAATGATGCAAATACCATAAAAGATTGCTTTTCCGATGGTATTGGTCAGGAAGAGGCGCGTATGCTATTGAAACTTCGACCGAAATTCCGTGAAATAGCCGATGGTTTGAAGCAAATTGATATGATATCCGAGAATGAATATAAAGCCAACTACTATCTTCTCGGCCCCGAAAAGGATGGCATAAGGAATGCTTTTCCGGTAGTCTTTGGCAGAGATGAGACAGGGAATTGGAAAATCAGCCAATTCTACGAATATATTAAACAAAACAATTTCGGGAAATAAACGATGCAGGAGAATAAATCAAAGGCTCCATTGAGGCGGTCAGATGTTGCTGCTACTGTGATGCTGCTAGTGATAGCATTCTTCACGGTCTATTTTATCTCTTTTGTTTTATTGCTTGATTGTGGCCATTTTCCATTCATACCAGAATGGTTTTGGGGCCAAATCGGGCTTTATGTTGTTGTTGGATATAGTTTTGCATGGATTTTCATGATGAGAGTTCTTATAAAAAATATTAAAATTAGAATTGCCTTAATTTTAGTAGAACTTGCTATTGTAGCTGCAATTTTAACATGGTGGATAATAGAAAACTCCTCAATATGTATAAATATGTTTGGGTGATTTATTTAGGAATAAAGCGTTAACTATGAAATCGATTAGGAGATTTAAAAATGACAAAATCATTATTTAGGTTAAAATTTTTCTTGGTCATTTTATTAATGAGCTTCACACACTTATATGGATGGGGAAATAAGTTTACTCATCCTGCAATAACAGAGCAGGCTGTTACTAACGACAACTGCATTCTCGATGATTATCTGAAAACACAATTTGGTTGGAATGCTGGACTATCACACCAATTATACTGGGATTTTTCGTCAGATGTAGAGAAAAGAATGGCAAGAAATGGCAAGGTAGAGCCAACTAAAATAAAAACAATGAACCCCTACCCATTGTCAAGACCAATTTTGTCCTTGTATTTGGTGTAAGTTGTGCCGATTTTTGAGGAGTATTATAACCCTTAACGGGCATCGTAAGAAACTATATTATCGAGCTGCGCCAAAAGCAAACCGATGGCCAATTAAGTCAATGGCTTTTAATCGCAGCCTAATATAAACCACAAACCACCCTTAAAAATCAGCCAAAAGAAATAAACCTCGAATATCGAGTAAAAGCAGTCAATCCCGCAAGCCAAAGCTTGCCATCAAATTCCCATTTTTACAAAAGTTCAGTAACCGTCCGACCAACTACAGGTTGCGGATAGTACACAAGTGAAATTTATTTTTACGAAGAATGGGGCTGTCGTTTAGTTGTTTTGAGTTGGGTTTGCTTCTGTGACAGATTTGAAATACAGCTTTTTCCAGTTTGGAGGTGTCAGTTCGGCAATCCGGCTGTTGGGGTGCGTGCTGACACGTTCAAGAACATCCCTGAAATATACGAATGGGTCAATATCACTTAGTTTGCAGCTTGCAACCAGACTGTATATGGTCGCTGCCCTTTGGGCTCCGTTCTCATTGCCGGCAAACAGCCAGTTTTTACGCCCGAGAACAACCATTCTTAAAATCCGTTCTGAAAGATTATTATCTATCGAAAGGATTCCGTTCTCAATATATCTGTTTAATGCTTTCCACTGACCAAGTGCATAATTTATCGCCTTGCCAATTGGACTCTTCGGCAAAATCTGTAGCGACCAGCTATCAATGACTCTGCGAATCTCTTCGAGAATGGGTTTACTCTTTTCCTGACGCAGTGACTTTATACTGTCAGCGTCAAGGTTACGTCTCTTTGCATCACGTTCCACATCGTAGAGACTGCCTATCAATGCGAGCATAATCCCGGCTCGCTCCTTATCAGTCTCAATAGCCTCATCAAACTTGCGCCTGCAATGCGCCCAGCAGCCTACCTCAGTACATCTGCCTTCGGCAAAGAGCTTGTCGTAACCCTTGTATGCATCCGCCTGTATATATCCGCTGTAACTCCCCAGAAAATTGATAGGCCCATCCCGACATCGTGTCGGTGTAAAATCGAACACAACATTATCACTCATATCGGCATATACCCATAAATAACCGTCATAAGTGCTTTTACGATCCTTGCACTGAACAGGGATGGTCGTATCATCGGTATGAATCTTAGGCGATTTTAACAACTGCCTCTTCATTTCTTTGGCGATAGGCTCAAGCAGACCGGCACATTGCCCTACCCAGTCACACATAGTGGAACGCCTGATTTCCACATCATGCCGACCGAAAATATTCTCCTGACGATTAAGCGGGAGGTGGTCGGTATATTTGCTGGTAATTATATGAGCAAGCAGTCCTGTCCCGGGACGACCCTTTTCTATGGGAAATGCAGGAAGTTCTGCTATGGATACATTTTCTTTGCAGTCAGGGCAGGCATATTTAATGCGCACATGCTGACGAACAACAAATGATGCAGGCACATAATCAAGCTGCTCTGTTATCTCTTCGCCGATTACCTGTTTTTCTTTTCCGCAGGATGGGCAGATAAGTTCCTCTTCCGGGGGATGATACTCTATCCGCTGGCGGGGTAAATCCTCAGGTAAAGGACGTCTGCCATGATGACTGGCATTCTTTGGTTTCGGCGTTTCAACACATGCATCAGCCTTTTGTTGTTCTGCCGCAATCCTCAACTCAAGTTCTGTACAAAGACCCTCAAAAAGCAGCCTCTGGGCAGGATCAAGCTTCTCGCTCCTTCTGCCGAATACATGACGCTTGAACCAGGCCAGCTGCTGATTGAGGTCGTCAACATTAGCCAACAGTTTTAAAACCATCTCTCTGAGGGTTTCAACGTCGCTGGGCAGTTCTGTAATAGGTGTGTTTGTTGTAATCATTTATTCCGTTAAAGCTTTTTTCTACATCATTATCCGTAACGATGACTCCTATATATCATATAATCGGATAATGTCAAGAGAAATAATGATAATATTCAAAAAAAAGTGAAATATTTTTTTTGAGATTATCAAAATATGCCGTTTCCAATTGAAAATCTTTTTCGCTGATGTGCCGAACAAAGGTCTATGCCCTCGAGAACCAGCGTCAGCCTTGCCAAATCCATCTCAAGACATTTTACTGAAGAATGATGCGGCAATCGAAATACACCCTCTTCCAGCCTTTTGTACCATAGACAAAACCCCGTCCTGTCCCAGAATAGTATCTTGCATCTGTCGCGGTAACGATTGAAAAATACAAACAGATGACCGCTTAAAGGGTCCTGCCCTAAAATAGTTTGTGTCATCGCGGCCAGACGGTCGAAACTGCAACGCATATCAGTTGGATCAACAGAGACAAAAATACGTACCGAACAGGGTAAAGTCAGCACAACTGTGTTTCCTTTAATGCAGAGAAAACCTTATTGATTGTGCCCTGGTCAATGTCAGAGGGTATTTTCAGTATATGACCGCTTCTTAGTATAAGTTCCAATGGCTGCGGCTTTGGGCGTATGACGGGAACTTCGATAAATGCCGGATTATCTGGTGTTGTTGGAGTAACGAATTTTTGAGGCTGCTGACCTGCCAGCTTTCTACGCCAAGAGTAAAATGCCCATTCGTGAAGACCTTCCTGTTTGCAAAATTGATGAATTGACAGATTGCTTGATTTGTATGTTTCCAAAACCATTTTCCAGAACTCGGTCTGGTCCGCTTTTGTGACTTTACCATTATCGCTCATGATTTTGTTCCTTAAATAAACCTCAAAACCAAAAACGATTATCCCTACCTCATCAGCATTTACAATATGTACTTGGTCGGACGGTTACAAAGTTCATTTTTTGCTTGACAAATACCGGACAATCGCAAGAATATGTCCATCATTGTCTAAGTAATGAGACAAAGGTTGATATTGAGGTTAGTATGCAGCTTAATGTTAGAGATGTTTCAAAGTTGTTGTCTGTAAGTGAAAAAACGGTTTATCGCTGGGTTCAGCAGAATGCGTTGCCCGGCTATAGGGTAAATAATCAGTACCGTTTTAACCGCGCCGAACTGCTCGAGTGGGCGACAGCGAATAAAATAAAAGTTTCGGTCGAACTTTTCAGTGAACCGGAAAGCGAAAAAGTCTCGCTTACAGGTTTATTTGATGCCATTAAATCGGGCGGGATTCACTATCGCATAAGCGGCAATGACAAAACTTCTGTCCTTCGCGGCGTAGTAGAACTTATGAATCTGCCTCCTGAAGTGAATAAAGAGTTTCTGCTGAACGTCCTTCTTGCCAGAGAGGCCCTGGCCTCGACCGGTATTGGCGATGGAATCGCTGTTCCTCATGTTCGAAACCCGATAGTGCTGCACGTCCCGTCGCCGATGATTAATTTGTGTTTTCTTGATAAGCCCGTTGATTTTGATGCCATTGATGCCCAGCCGGTTTATTGCCTTTTTACTATCGTTAGTCCCACCGTCAGGGCGCATCTGAATCTGCTTTCGCATCTCGGTTACGCACTTCGCGACGCGGATTTTACAAATTCCTTGAAAACACAGGCCGCAAGAGAAGTGCTTTTAGGCCATCTCGAACGGATTGATTCAGAAATTAAAAAGGCAAAAACATCAGTGTAAACATTTTTCTGGAGTCGTTCATGTCATTTTTTTCACCTGTAATATTATTTTTGTTTGGTATTGCCCTGATTTTTATCACGGGATTGAGCGCTTTTGTTTTTAATAAAAGAGCCTCTATTTTCGCGGCCTCTTATGGCGTAGTTTTAGGCTCTTTAATTTGCCTGCTCCCCGCGGCACAGGTACTATTGACCGGCAATAAAACATCCTTTCGTACCGACTGGCCTTTAATCTCCGCCTCTTTTTATGTTGAAATTGACGCCATATCCGCCTTTTTTCTCATTTGTATATTTGTTCTTTCCTCCGCGGCGGCGATTTATGGCAGCAAATACATTCTTGAGTATAAACATAAACCTCTTTCCAGTGTTTTGTTCTTTTTCAATGTTCTTGTGGCGGCAATGGCGATGGTTGTCGTTGCTCGTAATGCTATTCTGTTTTTAATCGTGTGGGAAATAATGTCTCTGGCGTCATTTTTCCTCGTAACATTTGAAGACCAGCATAAAGAAGTTCAGCAGGCCGGCTGGACATATCTCATCGCAACCCACATCGGAACGGCCTTTTTACTTGTGATGTTTGCGATGTTTGCCAATTATTGCGGTTCGACAGACTTTGACAAATTCGCAGCGGCTAAAACCATTGTTCCAACGACGGCATCAATCTTATTTGTTCTTAGTGTTATCGGTTTTGGCACTAAAGCCGGTCTTGTGCCTTTTCATATCTGGCTTCCTGAAGCGCACCCGGCGGCTCCAAGTCATGTCTCAGCCCTGATGTCAGGCGTGATGATTAAGACAGGGATATACGGAATCATAAGAATTCTAACCTTCCTGCCGACTCCTCTCGGCTGGTGGGGCTGGCTGCTCATAGGCATCGGCTCTGTTTCGGGTGTATTGGGTGTGCTTCTTGCATTGGCACAGCATGATTTAAAACGCCTGCTTGCTTATCACAGTGTTGAAAATATAGGTATAATTACAATGGGCATGGGACTTGGTGTTTTAGGTATTACTTACGGCAGCAATACGCTCGCCGTCGCGGGTTTTGCCGGTGCGATTTTACATGTCTTAAACCACAGTTTATTTAAAGGCCTGCTTTTCCTCGGCACGGTTCTGTAATTTCTTCGACACATACCAGAGAAATAGATGAACTCGGCGGTCTTGGTAAAAAAATGGCTGTTACCTCGATTGCTTTTTTGATTGGCGCTGTCGCAATCTGCGGCATTCCTCCTTTGAACGGTTTCATAAGTGAGTTCCTTATTTATTCCGGCGCATTTAAAGGCGTAATTTCAAAACAATTCCCCTTGCTGGCAGGTTCCATTTTAATTATTGGGTCGCTTGCGTTGATAGGCGGTTTGGCTCTTGCCTGTTTTACAAAGGTTTACGGTATAGTCTTTCTCGGCGAATCGAGAAGCTCACGTGTTACGGATGCACATGAGGTAAGCAGGGCAATGAAACTTCCCATGCTCTTTCTTGCTGCTGCATGCGTCGCTGTCGGCTTGTTTGCTCCCCTTATCGTAAAATCGCTGCGATATTGCATAGCTGAAATAACAGGACTTGATGCCTTGACCGTCGGTGAGCAGCTTGTTCCTTTCAGTTCGATTTTATTCAAAATATCCTTAGTGGCGATTTGCCTGTCAGGGTTGACTGTTTTGCTTGTTATACTCAGAAAACGAATTCTCTCTTCGAGGGTGGTTAAAACTGACGTTACATGGGATTGCGGATACGCACGGCCTGCGCCGAGGATGCAATATACCGCCTCATCCTTCGCTCAGCCGCTCGTGGATACCTTTAAACTGATTTTGCGAACAAAGAAAAAACTCAAAGGCTTGCGAGGTTTCTTTCCGCAAAATGGACAATTCGAAAGCCATACTCCGGAGTTCAGCCGGGAATATATGTTTCAGCCGCTGTTTAAATTTGTCGGTTCAACGTTCGAGAAACTAAAGTGGCTCCAGCATGGAAATGTTCAGCTTTATATTCTCTACATAGCGTTAACTTTGATAATTTTAATGATTTTGGAAGCTTAGATAGTTATGGGTATTATGATTAGATTTATTCATCCGTTGGCCGCCTTGATTCTGTCACCGCTGTTATTCGGGATAATCAATCGCGTAAAGGCGATTTTCGCGGGCAGAAAAGGCCAGCCTCTCCTGCAGGGATATTTCGACCTCTGGAAACTGTTCCATAAAGGCGCCGTTTACAGTCAAACAACTTCATGGGTTTTCAGGTTAAGCCCTTTGATATCTTTAGCCGCGATATTAATTATTATCCTGATGGTTCCTTTCGGTCATAATAATACCCTGATTTCTTTCGCGGGTGATATTTTCCTGATAATTTATCTTTTGGCGTTGATGCGTTTTTTCATGATAATCGCCGCGTTGGATACCGGTTCGAGCTTCGAGGGTATCGGCGCAAGCCGTGAAGCGCAGTTTTCCGCCTTAGTTGAACCGTCTTTGCTTTTGGCTCTGGCCGCGATGGCATGCGCAACACGAACATTCAGCCTGTCTGATATTTTCGCCTGCGTTACAAAGGATTTCTGGTTTGCCAATTTGGCGATAATACTTTTTGTCGGTACCGCTCTGTTTATCATTATGCTTTCCGAAAACTCACGTATCCCCGTTGATGACCCCAATACACATCTTGAACTGACTATGATTCATGAAGTTATGGTTCTCGATTACAGCGGCCCTGATTTTGGTTTTATCCTTTACACGTCAGCGTTGAAGCTCTGGGTTTTCGCTTCCATTTTTATAGGTATTATTATTCCTGTTTTTAATATAAATATCTGGCTAAATCTTTTGATTTCGATAATCGGTATTTTCGCTGTTTCCGCGACGATAGGAATTATAGAATCATGTATGGCGAGATTTCGCCTTCTGCGCGTTCCGCAATTTATTCTTGCCGCAGCCGCTTTTTCGGTTCTGGCTATGGTGTTCGTCTTAAGGAAGTAAAAATGTGGATTGAATTTGTAATGATACTGTTGACTCTGACGAATCTTGTTATTCTCGCGACCGGCAGGTTAAGCGCCTGCATTAGAATTGTCGCGTGCCAGGGAGTTGCCCTTGGCCTTTTGCCGCTGCTCGTCGGAGGTTTCACTGCCGAACTTCTGATATTTTCCGTGATAACCATAACTGTCAAAGGTATTATTTTCCCGCGGATGTTGCTGAGAACGCTTGGCCAGTTAAATATCAATCGCGAAAAAGACCCGTATGTTGGTTACGGTCTTTCTATTGTTGTCGGACTGCTTGCCATTATTTTTTCATGGTGGATTAGTACCAATCTGCCGTTACAGATAATAACAGGGAGTTCAACCATCGTGCCAGTCTCATTTTTCACATTGATTGTCGGTCTGTTTTTGATTATCAGCAGAAAAAAGGCCTTAACACAGGTAATAGGTTATCTGATTCTCGAAAACGGCATCTTTGCATTCGGTATCGCAATCTCACAGGAACAGCCGCTGTTAATTGAACTGGCTATTCTGCTCGACGCCTTCGTTGCCGTTTTTGTAATGGGCATAACAATTTTCCATATATCCCGCCAGTTCGACCATATCGACACTGACCAGCTTTCAAAGTTAAGGAGTTAGCGATGCTTTGGGGTTTGTTTCTTATACCGTTTGTATCCGCCATTTTGGCCTTAATAATCCGAAATGACAAATTAAGACACTTAATCTTAGCTTTTGCCGCCGTTGCGCATTTTATACTGACAACCTCCGCATGGTTTATTTCGCCAAAGCCGCTGTTCAGCGGCTGGCTCGAACTTGATTCAACTGGTCGCCTTTTTCTCAGCGTTACAAGCGTGCTTTTTCTCGCCGCCGCTTTTTACGCGATTGGATACCTCAGAAATGAAAAAATCCGTGAGAAGGAGGATTTCGAGGAAGGCGCGTTATTCTCAAACGCCCCCGACGCGATTTTCGTCTGCTGCATGCTCTCATTTCTCGGCACAATGACCTTCCTGACCTTAAGCCAGCACTTCAGTCTTATGTGGGTCGCTATGGAAGCGACAACTCTCGTCAGCGCACCATTGATTTATTTCCACCGTCACCATCGTTCCCTTGAGGCAACGTGGAAATATCTTCTCATCTGTTCGGTCGGTATCGCCATTGCGCTTCTCGGTAATTTTTTTCTCGCTGCCGCTGCTTCCGTTCCGGGCGGCAAACCGGTCGTACTTATGGTAAGCGAACTTATTAAAAACGCCGACAAACTGAATATTGTCTGGGTCAAAACAGCGTTTATATTTATTCTTGTCGGCTATGGCACAAAAATGGGTCTTGCCCCTTTGCACACCTGGCTCCCGGACGCTCACAGCGAAGCGCCTTCCGTCATTTCTTCGCTTCTTTCCGGGGCTATGCTTAATTGTGCGTTTCTTGGAATTTTAAGGGCATTGCAGGTTTGTAACGCCGCTGGCTTGGCTGATTTTGCCAAAAATCTGCTCATAATATTTGGTTTGTTCTCTATGATTTGTGCCGCTGTTTTCATTATCGGCCAGACTGACTACAAAAGAATGCTTGCCTATTCGAGCGTCGAACACATGGGGATACTTTCTTTCGGCGTTGGACTCGGTAAGGCCGCCGTCTTCGGCTCTATGCTCCATCTGGTTAATCATTCCCTGACCAAGGCAGCCCTGTTTTTGGTTGCCGGAAATATTCTGACGGTCTATAAAACAAAAAACGTCAAAGATGTACAGGGAATGTTAAAGGTAATGCCCAAAACCGGCATCCTTTGGTTCGCTGGTATTCTGGCTATAACAGGCTTTCCGCCTTTCGGAATGTTTATAAGTGAATTCACAATTCTTCGCTCAGGCTTCGAACAGGGCAGGCCTTATGTCACTCTCACTTATCTGGCCTTGCTCATTGTTATTTTCGTAGGCATAATATCCATCTGCCTTAAAATGGCTCAGGGTACGCCCGCCGCGCCGCTCGAACAGCAAAAAAAATCTGAGCGGTTCCTGGCAATTGTGCCGCCTGCAATTCTGGCCTGTATAGTCCTTATGTTAGGCTTATTTATTCCCCCCGCGTTGGATACCCTGCTGCATGAGGTTTCCGCGGTTCTTGGAGGCAGCTAATGACAAAGACTCTAAAAATATTTAACTGTGAACCTGTCAGCACCGGCAATATCCCTTTGCTCGCTCTTTCTGAATTTCGACAGACCGTTATCGACAAAGTTCACGACGGCCTGCGTATTGCCGCGTTTTACGCGGTCCCCACCGAATCAGGGAAATATAAACTGATATGTGTTCTGGCCGATGACTCGAACGGAATCCTTCAGCTTTTGTCCGCCAGTGTCACCGACAATTATACTTCAATTACTCCTGATTGCCCCCAGGCGCACTGGTTTGAACGCGAAATAGCTGAACAGTATTCGATAATTCCGCAGGGACATCCATGGCTTAAACCAATCAGGTTTCAAACCATCGAGCCGGGCGTAACAGATTTCTTCCAGTTGCATGGTTCTGAAGTTCACGAAGTTGCTGTCGGTCCCGTCCATGCCGGCATTATCGAACCAGGCCATTTTCGTTTTCAATGTCACGGCGAAGACGTCTTCCATCTTGAAATATCTCTTGGCTACCAGCATCGTGGCGTCGAAAGAGCTATAATAGCCAGCCCTCAAAAAAAGGTAATTCACTATATGGAAACCGCCGCCGGCGATACAACCGTCGGCCACACCTTCGCGTATTCGCAGACTCATTGAAACACTTTCAAACTGCAATGTCTCTGCGCGTGCTCATTCAATCAGAGGTATCGCTCTCGAGATTGAACGGCTCGCAAATCATACCGGCGACCTCGGCGCTCTCGCTGGCGATATTGGTTTTTTGCCTACCGCGTCTTTTTGCGGCAGAATCAGAGGCGATTTCCTCAATATGACCGCCTTACTTTGCGGCAATCGTTTCGGCAGGGGACTCCTGTCTCCCGGCGGCGTACAATATGACCTCGATAGTTCAATCATTTCCGAACTCGAAAACAAACTTGATAAAGCTCTCAGCGATGTTTCTTCCGCGGTCAATCTCCTCTGGGCTACCTCGTCGGTTATGGATAGGTTTGACGACACGGGGACACTTGTGCCGCAGGATTGCGCCGACTTGGGGCTTGTAGGTGTTCCCGCCCGCGCATGCGGCCTTGAAAAAGACACAAGATTCAATTTCCCCAGCGGCGTTTACCAGTTCTGCCAGATTCCGATTTCGACATGGGACACCGGCGATGTTTTCGCTCGCGCCTATGTTCGATGGCTCGAAATTCAGCGAAGTGTTAATTTTATTAAAAATCAGCTCGAAAATCTTTCCTCCGGTGTGATTTCTTCAAATATTCCATCTTTATCGCCGGATAAATTGGCAGTTTCTCTTGTCGAAGGCTGGCGAGGAGAAATCTGCCACATCGCACTTACTGACTCACAGGGCAGAATCAGCCATTACAAAATAATCGACCCATCGTTTCATAACTGGTTCGGCCTGGCATTTGCCTTGAGAAATCAGCAGATTTCCGACTTTCCGCTGTGCAATAAAAGTTTTAACCTTTCTTATTGTGGCCACGATTTATGAGGTTGCTCTTATGTTTCATACTATAATATCACGTCTTAAACAGAGTTACCGTACTTATCCTTTCCCGGACAAGCCTCCCGCTTTGCCGGAACGCTTCATCGGCAGGCCAATCATCCGCAGTGCGAATTGCGGCGATTGTACAGTATGCATTCAGACCTGTCCCGTCGATGCTGTTTCAATACAGGACGGCAAAATAAATCTCGATATGGGCAAATGCCTCTTTTGCCGTAAATGCGAACTTGCCTGTCCCGATAAAGTTATCGCATTTAGTCGCGAATATTCCCTCGCCGCGACAAAAAGAAACGATTTAGTTTTGACTGACGAGCCGTTCAAACTTGCTCAAAAACTCGATGAAAAAGCACGAAAACTTTTCGGCCATTCGCTCAAATTGCGGCAGGTTAGCGCTGGCGGCTGCAACGCCTGTGAAGCCGATACCAACGTTCTTTCTACCCTTGTCTTTGATTTGGGCAGGTTTGGAATACAGTTTGTCGCCTCACCGAGACACGCTGATGGTCTGCTCATCACGGGCCCGGTTACCCAAAATATGAAACTTGCCTTGAAAAAAACTTATGACGCCGTTGCTTTTCCCAAAATCGTAATCGCGGTCGGCTCATGCGCAATTTCAGGCGGCCCTTATGCTAACCATCCCGAAACTAATAACGGCGCAGACAGCCTTGTCCCCGTCGATTTGTACATCCCAGGCTGCCCGCCTCATCCGTACACTATTCTCGACGGTTTATTACGTCTCCTTGACCGTTTTGAATAACACGTGACTTTCCTGCTGTTTTTTTATTGGCGGATTCAAATAAAATATCTTGCCATCTTTCCGGCTCTTTGGTATAATTCCGATATAAACTGAAATGTGGGGCTGATATTTATATTAGTTACCAAAATGATTTTGTTATCTTATGATTGAAACTTTAACCATTTTATTTAGGAGAAAAACAATGAAAAAGATGAATGTTTATTGCCTGTTAGCCTTATGCGCCATTTTTATGTTTGGCTGCAGCAAAAAGACTGACGTGAATGTGAATAAGCCTATCGGCGAGGTCAAGGCAGAGGCCGAAAAAATGGACGTCTCACAGCTAAAGGATATGGCAATGAAATATCAGGCCATGCTCGAAGCGAAAAAGGCCGATGTGGACAAAATTGCCGCACAGCTAAAGGCTATTCCTGTTACTGAATTGATAGGTTCGAAAGCTTCCAAACTGAAAACAGATATGGACAATCTGGCTAAATCAATGGCTGACCTTAAAGAGCGATTCGATGTTTATTACAACCTCTTAAAGCAAAAAGGCGGCGACCTGACAGGTCTTAAGCAATAACTGCCTGCGAAAATATCCCATTGTTTTCCGACCATAGACAGTGACATTTTTACTGTTCGCAGAGATATTCTTTCATCGCACAAGCCAGGTCATTGCCGAGCAAACGTGCGGATTCAGCCGTTACCACCGCGTCACCAACATTGGCATACGGAACTTCTATCACAGTTGAAACCTGAATACCGGACAGGCTTGAAACCCAGTTAGGAAATGTCGGCTCGTAATTACCCTGCACCACTGTTTGATATTTTCCATACCATATCAGCGGGCCCGTCTGAACCTCTTTAAAAATCTGACGAAATTTTTGATTGTACTTCTCGTAATCCTTAACCTGGCATTCCGTAAAATAAATCTCCCTCCCAAGATAGGGACAATGTATGTCCATAGCGATTCGAAGCTTGTTGTCGGACCATTTTGGAACCAATTTTTTTATGGCCGCCACAGACGGATAAATGCTCTTGTCTCCATAATCGTAGCCATGGTCATGAGGTCTGCGTAATTTGCCCTGGTCGCCGTCTTCGACGCCGTCTTTATCTACGAATGGTATGGCCAGAATCTCAACATTTTCGCGAAACCATTTGCCATCGCTGGTATCAGCCATCGCAGATTCGAGAATCCCTTCCATAACAAAATCCGCTATCGACTCGCACGCGTGATGACGAGCTGTCAATAAGATTCGATATTTCGGCTCCCCTTTTAATTTGCCCGCGTAAATCCGCGGAACTATTCTTCCCTTTGCGGTTTTGCAAAGCCGCTTAACGGAAAAAGCGGGATTTCCCCTGTAAAGATTAATAAATTTGTCGAGGTCTTTCTGCAGGTATGGAATAGTAAAACAGAACCGCACTTCCTTACCATCTTTCGGGAATGAATAAGTGAAAGTATCATCTTTAACAGAATCGGCTCCGAGCCACGACCAGCTTTGGCCGCCATCGGTACTTACCGCCGGACCTTGTGTTCCAAAAGGTGAAATTCCCAGTTTCGGATGTTTCAGGCAAAACTTGAAATTCAATGTTCTGCCCTGTGCCGCCTGTACACGGAAATTCCAGTAAAACCACCACCATTGGGTATCGCGCAAGTCCTGCTGGAGATACACAGTATTGCCGTCAACAATCCTGCCGTTTAATTTATAGACGATGATATTGCCGCCGGGATAGTTAGCGTCAATAATCGGCTCGGCATTACAAGGCTTGGCCGAAAAACCTGCATTGACACCAAAAATAATAAAGACTGCCAGTAAAATAAACCGCTTAAAATTCAAACACATATCGCGTCCTTTCTATTGATTATATAACCCATATTTCAGTATTATGCCAATATTTTGTTTTTCCTGGTATTGTTGCAAAATAATGTTATAAATTTCATAGAATTGCGTTAAACAGCAAGGAACTGTATCTCACTTACTATGCAGCAAGGCCGACTTCCTGTTGATGATGAATACGATTTGACTTATGCCAAGGCTATAAGCAGGTATAAACAGATTTTATTGTTCGGCAAAAATTACTGTACAAAATGAAAAAAGCCCGGCGGCATAACTTTTGCCGCCGGGCTGTAAAAACATCTGACTGACATCGTCAATCAAATCGTCAAACTTACCACTTGATTGCGATGCTCATCATACCCTTGTATGCTGAATTCGCAAGAGTAACGGCAGTGTTGCCGTAAGCCCCGGTTGCCGCCCTGATACCCGTGGCGACACCAAGACCGCCGCCGTTGCCAGCGGTTACGGAATTGTCGGTGCGTTCGGTTACACTTGTCAGGTTAGCGTTTGTCCATGCCGAGAATTTTGCCGTGCTGCTTGCGTCAGGGTGACTGGTGGCAATGGCAGTTACGACAAGAGTCTTGTCAACCGTTGTAGTCGCTCCTGCAATGGAGCCGCTGGTGTCCATCGTAGCTTCAACGCCGCCTGCTGTAACATCCCATGGATTGCCTGATGTAGTGGCGCCGCGAATGGCTATCATTCTGCCAAGCTGATGGTCGCCCGAATCAGATGTGGTTGGAGCAGTCTGTGTGCCGTTGTACCGGGACCAGAATACCGTAAGCCTGGTAGCAGTAGCGCCGGCGGCTGTTCCGGTACCCTGCGGGGAGTTGGTAACCGCTGTCCATGTGCCGCCTTTAGAATCGGAAATCGAGATGGCCTGATTGGCGGTCTCGAGGAACAGAAGCAGGATGTCGTCTTCGGCGATGCCCGAAGGAAGCGCCGGTGTTATAGCGCCCGTACCGCTCGCAACAGACCCGGCAGCAACATATGTTGGCGTTGCTACGATAGTGTTGTCATGAATATCGATGTTACTTGTTGTCGCTCCTTCAACAGATGTTGCAGTGGTTACAGTGTCAGCGAAATAATTGGAGGAAATATCCGCTGTATTGGTATCTTTAACATATATTCCAACGAGGCCGTTATCAAAACTACAGTTCTGGATGTTGACGCCATCCACCCGTGCCGGCGCAGAGTAGCTAGAATCGTTTTCGATGCCTACCATAGCTTGAGTATTATTCTTTACTACCCATCCGCAATAACTGAAATTGCAGTCGGTTATATCGATGTGACTTCCGCATGCTCCGCAAGTGGAATTATCACCCATGTAAATAGCCGAATACATACATCTTTCATGGGTGTTGTTGGTCAGTGTTGCGTTGCCGTTGAAAAGAATTATGTCACAACCGGCATTGTTCTTGAAATCACAGTTTTTAATACTGATGGTGTCGGGCATAAATGCTCCAATTCTCACATCGTCACCTACGCCTGCCCAGCTTGGTATGGCCGCGGTAGTAACAATGTCATAGGTATCGGTTGTGAAAAGAGATGCTGAACTTACAGTTACCTCGGCATAGGTGCTAGTGCTATCCCAGATGCCAAGGGTGCTGCCGCTGGTAATCGCTTGACCGCCTGTTGACGCGTCGGTTAGTATTCTGAAATGAGTTGAATCTGTCTTGGCGGTTATTGCAGCGTTAAGGCTTCTGAGAACAATGGGGTCCCAGCGAAAACCTTCAATATCGACATCGTTAATGTCCATAGTACCGGTACATCTGGAGATATGAAAACCATCACGAGAACCTACTGCCAATTGATTATCGGTAGATAGCATCTTTATTTTGTCTAATGTAACATCGTCACTTAACGCTACCAGGGCAAACATATTAATCGTATTAGGCATCTTTAGATTTCGCATAGTTAGTCCATCTGTTTGGTTAATATATACCTCACAATCTCCACTATTGCCGTAATGCCATGACATATAGTCACCGACATCGATATCGCCGACAAAGCTCAGTCCTGCTGCGTTATATAACTGCATTATCCGGTTCGGTGCGTCATAGATAGTCCAGTTAGCGGGTGAACCTGTCCCTTCTTCTAACCCCATAGTTAAACTTGGAACCTCTTTTAAGACAGGAGGCGATGTCGACAGCCATGCATTGGCCGAGTAACATGAACATCCCTCGTCCATAGGCAGGTCATCGAATATCGCTACCCTTACGGTCGTGCTGGACTTATAAGTAACTTCGCCGGCAGTACACAGACGGGGAGAATTATCCAATATGAAATTCTCAATAACAATATCTGAGCCTAAATTGGTATTCAAGAGTCGAGGCGGGTCGATGCGATTTACAACAGGAACATGACGCAATAATGTGGTAGCAGGCTCGCCGCCGGATGTCGCACCCTGGAGGGTGAGATTGCTTTTGTTGTTGATGTAGATATAACGAGAGGTGTCATAAGGGGTAATCAGGTCATAGGTTCCGGCACTAAAAACAATAGTGTCTCCTGAACCGGCTGCGCTGATTGCAGAGTTTATTGCATTGGTGTCATTATCGCTGTCATCAGGGTAGGCACCGTATTCAGATACATATATTGTATTGGCGGTTGTAAAGTTCCAGACCGTACCTGTAACCTTATCTGCGCTGCTATTGGCATCAATACGCCAGTAGTAGACGGTGCCTTCAACCATTGTTCCAGGGTCAAAGCTGTTGGCCTCCTGATTGCCCTGAAATGTTCCCGGACTGCTTGTTCCAAAGTAGACGTCATAATTGTCTGCCCCTGGGACTGTCGACCAGCTCAGATCAGCCGTCAGGCTCACCCCGGTAGTATTGTGGGCCGGGCTGGGATCGGTAGCGCCATTAGGATCAATCTCAGTAGCGGTCAATGTAGTTTTACCGGCATTTGTGATATTGTAATCAAGGTTCAAAGTTCCGGCACCGTCGTAACCAGTAATCTTGCCGGCAGTAATATAAGTTTGAATTGTCGATGTTACATCGCCGCTGATTATGAGCGTGCCTCCGCCGACATCCGCCAGGCCGCCTGTATTTATTGTAAATGTGCTTGATAATTCGAGTCGGCCGCCGTCTAAATGCAAACGTCCTGTTTTGCCTGCGGTATAAGGCATTGTTATTTTACTCGTAAAAAGCGAGCCGCCGGTCATCGTTATTGTACCGGTGCCGTTATAGCCCAACCTGATGCCGCTAGCTCCTGTTGCAGTCACACTGCCGCCGCTGATGTTTAGAGTACCGGTGCTGCCGGTATTCCAGCCTACAATAATACCGCTTGCAGCGCTCGCATTGAGCGTACCGCCGCTTATTGTAACTGTGCCTGTGCCGCTGTAGCCGGGTACTACATAACTGCTTGCCACAGTCCACAGACCGCCCGTCATTGAAAGTTCACCTGTACTGCCGACACCATACCCAACATAAGCATAACCGCATGTTGCCTGATTGCCGCCTGTATGCGTCGAATCAATCACCGGCTTGTCTGAACCGCTGTCATCAATTTGAGCATAATCGGCACTTGTCGGCACGGTATCTGAAGACCAGTTACCCGCGGTTTTCCAGAGTTTATCTGCTCCGCCGTGGTCCCAGGTATAGGTGGCCCCACAGGCATTGCCTGCCAAAGCCAGCAATAAACCGAAGACCATCAAATATGTTAATTTTTTACTCATTTTAATTGTCTCCTTGTATTAAATTTTATTTTTTGTACATCCTTGTTTATATACAAACCCGTTACTTCAGAACAGTTACGCACAATTGATACTTTTCTTCCACCCCCTTCCTTTATTCACCTCCTTTCCGAGATAGTATTCATAGTTTCATGTGCATATAGTCCTGAACCTGTTCCGCATAAAAATGACAGCCTGTACGTACACAGAGCTTTCTGTTTTTCAGAAAAGATGTTTGCATGGTGATGAATCCTGCGGTTGAGATGATTCAATATCTGGTTTCTCACGTATCTTGCCTCCAGTGAATATTCCTTATTGATAGTTTTATTTGCTGAATCGATAATGCATACTGTAACGGTTTTATGGAATCTGTCAACGCCATTTTGCGTAAATCTTAAACCATTTTGCGTCAAAATATTGTTTTTTAACGGTAGAATTTTGGGGGTTAACGACAAAAGTTTTAAAAAGACAAATGAAGACTTGTAAGTTATTCCCAGCCAGGTTGAGTAACAAGACTATGAATCGTGATAAAAAAAGCCCGGCGGCATAACTTTTGCCGCCGGGCTGTAAACACATCTTCAGTGCTGCAAATCTACTGACGCATCATCCCAATTAAGGTTTAATCGCGATGCTCATCATACCCTTATATGCTGAATTCGCAAGAGTAACAGCAGTGTTGCCATAAGCTCCGGCTGCCGCCCTCACACCCGTGGCTACACCAAGACCACCGCCGTTGCCTGAGTTTACGGCATTGTCAGTGCGTTCGGTAACATCTGTCAGGTTGGCGTTTGTCCAACTCGAGAAGTTTGTCGTGCTGCTTGCGTCAGGGAGACTGGTAGCAATGGCAGTTACGACAAGAGTATTGGTAACCGTTGTAGTCGCTCCTGCAATAGAGCCGCTGGTGTCCGATGTAGCCTCAATACCGCCTGCTGTAACATCCCATGGGTTGCCGGATGCTAACAGCACCGCGAATAGCTATAATCCTGCCAAGCTGATGGTCACCTGAATCAGATGCGGTTGGATTGCCCTGGGTACCGTTATACCTCGACCAGAAGACCGTAAGCCTGGTAGCGGTAGCGCCTGCGGCTGTTCCGGTTCCCTGCGGTGAGTTGGTAACCTCAGTCCATGTCCCGCCGTTCTGATTGGAAATCGAGATGGCCTGATTGGCAGTCTCAAGGAACAGCAGTAAAATATCGCCTGTGCAATGCCCGAGGGAAGCGCTGGTGTTATCGTTCCTGTGCCGTACGCGACGGCCCCGGCTGCGACGAATGTTGGCATAGCAGCAATAGTAGTAAAGTTCCAGATGTCGCCCTTGGTTGTGCCGCCGGCGTTCTTTTCATCGATTCTCCAATAATAGGTGACGTTATTAGCCATTGTACCTGTGTCATAAGTTGCACCTGCCTGATTGCCTTTGAATTCTGCTGATGCCGTGGTAGCATTGGTAACATTGGTCTGGTTGGTTCCGAAATAAACATCGTGCGATGTTGCGCCAGCGTCTGCCGTCCAGCTTAGGTCAGCAGTTACACTTACACCGGTAGCACTATTAGCCGGACTTGGACTAGTGGCTTTGCCGGGTGCTGCAACAATAGTAGTGAAGTTCCAGATGTCGCCTTTGGTTGTACCATCCGTGTTCTTCTCATCAATTCTCCAGTAATAGGTGACGTTATTAGCCATTGTGCCCGTGTCATAAGTAGTGCCGGCCTGGTTGCCTTTGAATTCGGCTGATGCAGTTGTGGCATTGGTAACGTTGGTCTGGTTGGTACCGAAATAGACATCGTGGGATGTTGCTCCTGAGCCTGCCGTCCAACTCAAATCAGCAGTTATACTTACACCGGTAGCCGAATTAGCCGGACTTGGACTGGTGGCTTTGCCGGGAGGTGAGCCGCCGCCGCTTGTTGTGTAGAACCGGATTTCGCTGAGACCCAGATAGCCGCCGCCCCAGCCGCTGTTAATCTTGAGCGATATCCATCGGGCTGTGATTCCCGAAAGGTCCACATCGTCAGGCAGAACAGCGTTAGTTGTACCGTAATTGCTTGCGCCTGGAGCCTGTGTCAGGTCAAAGGCGCTGCCCAATGCTGTCCAGTTGCCCGGATTATCCACAGGGTTTCCAGGGTCGCTGCCGGAATTCGAATAGTAAACATTGACATTTCTGCTGCCTCTGTTGGTATAGCTTGCCCAGTTGAAATTCCAAATCCTCATAAAGTTCAGATTGCTGTAGCTTGTGGCAAGGTCAACCTTGAACCAACTCGGCACAGTACTGCTCGAACTCATCCACATCTTGGATACAGGGGTGTCACTTGCGTGTGCATCGCCGGTCATTCCGGCCCCGTTTACAGCATATACGGGGTTACGGCTGGTATAATTGTTCATTGCAGTAGCTGTAAGTGTAGCAGAGTCAATATACGACAGGATTATATTGTTATCGTGGACATTGATATTAGATGCTGACGCCGTGTCAATTTGTACCACAGGATATACTTCGTTAAAGTCATTCCCTGAAATGTCGGCAACATTGGTATCGAAGACGTTAATTCCGGGAGAGCCATACTCGAAAATGTTATCCTGGATATTAATGTCGTACATTTTAGCAGTTGTATATATGGTATGGGCGTTATACATTGCTATCATACCGCGTGCCCGTTCTTATCCATCCACCCGCAATAACTGAAATTGCAGTCGACGATATCTATATTGCTTCCGCAAACTCCTGCAGTAGAGTTATTGCTGCCCATATAGATAGCGGGGAACATACATCTCTCATGGGTGTTGTTCATCAGCGTCGCATTGTCATTGAAAAGGATTACGTCGCATCCTGCGTTATTCTTAAAATCACACTTTTTAATTGTGATAGTGTCGGGCATATATGCGCCAACTTTCAAGTCAGTTCCCACGCCGGCCCATGCGGGAATAGCTGCTGTGGTAACGATGTCATAGGTGCCGCCTGATACATAAGTTGCCGAGCTTACCGTTGCAGTATAAACTCCTCCGGTAGAACTCCAGAGTCCGAGGGTACTCCCTGAGGTAATACTCGGTATGTTGCCTGCGGCTGATTCATTGACTATCCTAAAATGAGTCGAATCTGTCTTGCTGGTTATTTCAAAATACTGTACCCGGAAAACAATCGGGTCCATTCGAACGCCCTGTATATCGACGTCATTAATTTCCAGAGTACCCGTATTGGTCGATATATGAAATCCGTCACGTGGACCTACCGCCGGACAATTGCTATCGGATGCAACGCGGATTTTATCCAGCGTAAGGTTATTTACGAAAGCTATAAGGGTAAATGCGCCCATCGAATTTAGGATCTTTATATTTCGCAATGTAAATCCGTCAACATTGTAGGTGTAAAACATGTCTTGAGCATCAGTGGCATAATGCCATGACATATAATCATTTACATCGACATCAGCTATGAAGTCAATTCCTCCTGCGACATATGCTGCATTATCCTGTTTCCGGAGTCATAAACAGTCCAGTTCGCAGGTGATGTACCATAAGTTAAACTCTCAACCTCCTTTAAGACGGGAGGCGATGTCGGCAGCCAGGCGTTGGCCGCATAACAGCCCCTACCCGATAACATAGGCTGGTCGCTGAAAAGCTGCACTCTTAAGGTTTTGCCATCTCCGGACTTATAAGTGACCGTACCTGCGGTAACACAGCGAGGTGTATTGTCGAATATGAAGTTTTTGACGGTTATATTACTGTTGTTCTTGTTGTAGACCAAGTGAGGCTCGGTAGAGAGACTGTTAATATCTGCGTAATGGCGAAGCAAGGTAGTTGCAGGTTCGCCGCCGGATGTCGCCCCTGCAGCGTAAGGTTGTCTTTCTCGTAAATCCTGATATGAGTGGTGCTGTCATAAGGGGTTATCAGGTCATAAGTTCCCGCACTGAAAGAGACAGTGTCTCCCGAGCCTGCAGCGGTAATAGCAGAGTTTATTGCACTTGTGTCATCTGTGCTGTCGTCAGGGTAACCGCCATAAGAAGACACATATATGGTTGCTGCCTGACACAGTATAGTTCCCCAAAGGCTCAATGTTAATAACGCCATTAACAAAAGCCCTGGCCTAATTTTATTCATAGAGTTTTTCATAAATATTTCCTTCCTTGTACGATTAAATTTGATTTTTTACACACCGTTTTCTTATGCAAATCCGTTACTCCAGAGTCTTTACGCACAATTGATACCACTCTTTTATTTCCTTCCTTTGCTCACCTCCTTTCCGAGATGGTATTCATAATTTCATGTGCATACAGTTCTTAACATAATTCGGAAATAACATTACCGATATGCGTATCTGTGTCGTACATCTTTACAAGAGCTTTGTAATAGTAAGATGAATGCTGATGCCTCAATAATCATGATTTGTCCTTCCTTCTTTTTACCTTTGACAGATAATTAAGTGTTATAAAAATATTAATAGCAATATAACAACATAATTTAGCAATATAGCTTGTAGCACTGTTATCAGACTATGTCAACGCCATTTTGCGTAAATCTTTAACCATTTTGCGGCAAAAGTGACACGTAACTAACAACAGCCTGTGTCCATTTTCATACACAAAAAAATTAACTCTGAAATCCAGCCTTTTTTTTCTTGATTCTAAAGCCGACAAAGCGTATAAAAACATTGTCTTTCCAATTAAAATTAGGACTGACAATATGGGGCGGAATAATAACTAAAATTTGCAATACTTAACTCAAGAAGACTTCTGCAAAATGAATGATTTTTAGCAGAGGTCGGAACGGATAAACAACGCAATGGCAGTGGAACTGATGGATTATTGCAGCATGAGTGTGAATTTTGGTTTTTTTAAGGCCAGAAGGCCTGTCTAGAGACAGAGTATCCCCGAGAGTTCTGTCTTAGCTCTTTGAAAAGTTAATCGTTCAACGTCAACTGAGACATCAGCCGGCCTTGCGTCGGTTTGGTATTTGTGCGAATGTTTTATGGCAACGCATTTTCCCGGGCTGTTTAAGCAATATAGCAGCGGCAACGCCGATAAGACTTGCCGTCAGATGAGCGATTGTCATCTGATTACGCACGGTTTTCAATGAATAGTGCGTAGTCTGTTCAGCTTCACGGTCTCCTAACCGAGCAAAGTATTGCTCGACTGATTCTCTTTGCTTGAAAGTTTCCTTAAATTCCCTTGAATCCCTTGGGACACGCGAACGTGCATCTTCAGTGATATCAATGTACTTGGTACAGCCGTAGCATTTGCCGGTATTGAAGGATGGAAGGTTTACCGGACAGGTGTTACTAAGTTTTTCAGCAGTCTTTTTGCTGACCTTTAAGGGGCAGCGAAACTTGATGCGTTCACGATTGCCCTCGGTCCATCTTCCGGTCGACCTCATTTCAAGACCAGCATCACAGATGGGACAGCCGTGAGGGCCAAAAGTCTTGTCATCTTTCTGATTTCTTGGGTTGATTGGGATATATGGGTTTCCCTTCATCTTTCCAACTATAAAGGTGTACAGGTCTCTGACATCGTAGGCCTTATCCGCAAGAAACAGAAAGCCTTTTCTGACCCTGTATCTGCGTTTGAGTTCTTTAAGCAGCTTGAAGGCAACCTGCTGGTCTGTGGTGTTGTTTGGCAGAGTTATTTCAACAAGCGATATTCCTTGTTTTGAGATTATGACATGTGTCCTGTATCCCCAGAAGAACAGCATGTTTTCCTTTTTGCCGTTGAGGACCTGACAAGAATAATAGCTCAATGTTGCAGCAGGATTTCGAGTGGGCGTCTTGGTTTTATCGGTGGTGTTTCGGGCGGGATTTTTGAGATTATTTTCTTTTGTGGCAGCCATAACAGGTTTGGAGTCAATGATCAAGGTATCAAGGCTGACTAATCCCTGTTCGATAAGCCGCTGATTTAGACGGTAATGAATTTCTTTGAGAACAGAGTTATCGGTATCTGCCAAGAAACGATAGAATTGGGATTCGTCCGGCATATTCCCGAGCGTAAAGCCGCACAGTTCCAGCAGAGGCGGATTGGCTTGAAGATATTCGATAAGCTCAGGGACAGATTTTATTTGCTGAAGATGTTTGACGATGAGTGCCTCTCAGGATGGCATGTCGTGAGTGACCTGTTCTGCCGACACCGAAGTTTCTGTCGGGCAGAATGGAAATATCGAGAGCCTGAAAGAGATAGAAGTACTTTCGCAGCAGCGATGAATTTCTGACAAGCTCCTGGAGGTCATAAAATAGTGACGTTTGAACGTGGTACATAAAAAAATCTCCTTTATTTTGGTTGTAAGTCCTTTTACTGACAACGCTTACATAATATCCAAAATGGAGGAGATTGCAAGAAAAATAATGACATAAGTCGTTATTTAACAAATATTTATGAATTTTACAAAAGGCTTTTAACTCAAGTTGAAAGGAGAACTTATGAAAACTGAAATTTCACGCAGAGAACTAATCGAACTCGGTGCCGTCAGCGCGTTCACAACTCTTGGCGTCGCAAGGCTTTTTGCCCAGGAACCTAACACACCGCCTAAAACTGTAATGCCTCTGGTCGGCTTCAAAGACCACCGCTATGTCTTGCCCACGCTGCCGTATAGGTACGATGCCCTTGAACCGTTTTACGACACCAAAACCGTCGAAATTCACTACACAAAACACCACGCCGCTTCTGTCGCCGGACTCAACGCCGCACTCGAAAAACTCCAGGCCGCCCGCGATGCCAATAACTATATTGCCATTAAAGCTCTTTCACGCGATTTGGCCTTTAATAGCAGCGGCCACATTTTACACACGCTTTTCTGGCAATCCATGATTCCAGGCGGTTCAAAAATGCCCGATGAACTCACAAAAGCGATGGCAAATAGTTTCGGCTCGGTTGAATCGGCCAAATCGCAGTTTGCCGCCGCGACAAAGGCGGTCGAAGCCAGCGGCTGGGGAATCCTTGCCTATGAACCCATGAGCGATAAACTTTTGGTTTTGCAGGCTGAAAAGCATCAGGATTTGACTGTCTGGGGAGTTATTCCGCTGCTTGTATGCGATGTCTGGGAGCACGCCTATTATTTGAAATATGCTAATGACCGCGGCCAGTGGGTGGATAATTTTATGAAACTGGCGAACTGGGATTTCGCCGCGGCACGACTGGCACAGGCCGAAAAACTGCGATAAAAATGCGTTAGTCGATAAAAACGGTTTCCTGATAATTTGGAGTTTCGGCGGGCCAGCCGGTAACGGAATGGATATACTCGGCGAAATTTTTAGCGGAGTTTTCTTCGCCGTGAACTACAAATATTTTACCAGGCGGCGATTTGAGATTTTTCAGCCAGTTGATAAGTTCATTCTTATCCGCGTGCGATGAAAAACCGTTGACCTGGACGATGTTGGCTTTAACATCGTACTGCTGCCCGAGGATACGGACGGTTTTTTCGCCGTCGATTATTAATCTGCCCAGCGTGCCGATGGCCTGGTAGCCGACAAAGATAATGGTTGATTCAGGCCTTGAGATGTTATTTACAAGATGGTGTTTGATGCGCCCGCCATTGCACATTCCGGAGCCGGCTATGACCATTACGGTTCCTTTGATGTGATTAATGGCTTTGGATTCCTCAGTGGTGGAGACCATTTTAAGACCCGGAAAATTGAACGGCGATTGATGTCGCTTGACCAGGTCAGCCATTTCATCATCAAGCAGTTCAGTGTGTTCTTTAAAGACCTCCGTAATTTTTGTCGCCATCGGACTGTTGAGGAAAACCATAATGTGCGGGATGGCGTCCTGCATAAGAAGCTGGTTGAGGTAATAGAGAATTTCCTGCGAACGTTCTAGTGCGAAAGAAGGCACAATGATATTGCCGCCGGAGCGTTTGGTGTCGTTAATGGCCTTGGTAAGTATTTTGAGCGAGTCTTCTGATTCTGTATGAAGCCTGTCACCGTAAGTTGATTCGATCAGGACGTAATCGGCGTTTGCGAAAACGGACGGGTCGCGAAGCATGGGGCGGCCGGGTCGCCCGACATCGCCGGAAAAAAGTATGGTTCGCTGCCTGCCGCTCATGCGGGCTGTAACTTTAATCATTGATGAGCCAAGAACGTGCCCAGCGTCGTGGAAAACCGCTGAGAGAGATTCGGAAATCTCTACAGTTTCATTATAATTTACAGGTGCAAAAAGCGGAAAACAATTCTGCGCGTCCTGAACGGTATATAGCGGCACTTCCGGGTACTGGCCTGTGCGGCCTTCCTTTTCGTGACGCTTGCGCTTGAATTCGGCATCTTCTTCCTGCAGCTTCGCTGAATCCAGCAGAATGATGCGGGCAAGTTCAGCGGTGGCGGCGGTGCAGTAGATTTTGCCGCTAAAGCCGTCTTTGACGAGTTTTGGCAGCAGACCACAGTGGTCAAGATGTGCGTGCGTTAACAGTACTGCGTTCAAATTTGACGGCGGGACAGGAAACGGTTCCCAGTTACGCTCGAGGAATTGCCGTTCCTGGTATAGGCCGCAATCAACAAGAATCTTTGTGCCGTTCGCTTCGAGAAGGTAACGCGAGCCCGTCACGTTTTGCGCAGCACCGAGAAAAGTCAGTTTAATATCCGTGTGCCGGCTTTTGATTTTAGATTTCCGTTTTTTAAAAATACCCATTTTTATCTTATTAAAAAATCTAATTATAATACATTTTATGTCAATCGGCAAGAGATGTTTTGAAAAACAAAACGAGCGGTGGAGAGAGTTTTCTGTATGGTTTTAAGCATAAAAATCGGTAAAATTTAAAAATATTAAAATTTATTTGAACTAATCCGGTCAAATTGCGTCTTTACCCTATGATACGGGAAAGATTTCAAGGGACATATATGGATTCGGAGAAAGAACTGGGAAAAATAGTTCATCGCTGCCAGGAAGGCGAAAGGGCGGCTTTTGAGGAACTGTTTGAGATTTATCAGCCTCGGCTGAAATATTATGTCAGGCGGCTGGATAGCGGGGGCGTCAACATTGATGATATTCTTCAGGATATATGGGTAACTGTTTTTAAGAAGATACATAAGCTCAAAGACGCTCAGATTTTCGCTGTCTGGCTGTACCGTATCGCGAGAAATAAGGTTTATGATGGATTCAGGCGGAAAGAAAGGTTTGTCAGTCTGCCGGAAGAAGATGAGGTTCCCGTATCAGGCGGTGGTGAGCCGGTCTTCGATGCCAATGACGCTGAAAAGCTGCAAAAGGCGATGAACGAGCTTAAACCTTATCACAGAGAAGTGTTAACGCTGTGCTTCATTGAGCAGATGTCTTATGAATCGATAGCCGATGTTGTTGGCTGCAATATTGGAACTGTAAGGTCACGAATATTTTACGCAAAGCAATCTCTTCGTAAAGAAATGGAGAGGCGAAATGGATAATAACAAAAAATTATACGAGGGTCTTTTAAAAGCGGACGGAATTAATCCCGCTGTCGCTGAGGAATCAGATCGCATTGCTTTTAGAAAGATGCTTGACGGACACACCAAACTGGTCTTTAGGCGTGGCATATTAAGAATAATTATAAAAAGCAGGATAACAAAATTCGCCTGTGCGGCAGCGGTGATAATGATTGTGTTGTTTGGCGGCTTGGCGTATTTTAATAAATCTGAAACCTCAGGGAATTTTGAAAGTTTGCATTCTTATGATAGTTCCTCATCATCAAATCTGGTATGGCAAATGAATGCTGGAAAATTACAGCTTGAGGGTGGAAATAGTGAAATTAGTAGTGAAGTTGTAGCTGTAGGCCGCCGTTTCGAAAAGCAGGCTAAAGAAGAAATCGGGCAAGCCATGGAACCGCCGCAGAATGACCCGGCCAGTATAGGAAGGCTGGTTATTTATAATGCTGTAATGAACATGGTTGTTGATAACATATCTAAATCACTAAGTAAAATAGAGGCGGTCACAATCAGTATGGGCGGGTATATGCAGAAGATGGACAGCCGCTCAATAATTCTCAGAGTTCCATCGCAGAAATTTCATGACCTCATCGCTGAAACTGAAAAACTTGGCGAGGTAACACAGAAGGAAATAAAGGGCAGCGATGTTACAGATGAAATGCGAGACCTTAACATCCGTCTGCAAAATGCAGAAAGTATCAGGCAAAGACTGACAAAACTGCTCGAACAAGGCCGACAAGGTTGAGGATGCGCTTAAGATTGAAAAGGAGCTTGGTCGTGTAACCGAGGAAATTGAACTGCTCAAAGGAAAAATCGCACACCTTAAGGACAGTATCGCTTACTGCACCCTGACGATTTATTTTAATTCCCCTGTGCCTCAGCAAGATGTAACTATAACAATACCATTTCAGTGGATATACAATCTTGGCTCAGGCTTAACAAGTTCTTCAATTGGTTCTCCTTATATAAGTAAGTTCCTGTTTTGGCATCAGCCAATATTTGATATACCGGATGGCTATGTGAGATATTACGAAACAAGAAGCGCTCTTCGAGCTATGTCTGCCGACGACTCTGTAATTTCCGCCCAGAGATATCGAAATTATAAAGGCGGAAATACGGAATTCTGGGCAAAGCTTGTTAACCGTGTGCTTACCGAACAGAAAACTATTTACATAAAAGAAACCTCGGGACTGAAACTGGCGAATGGTTCTTCCGCAAAAGTGCTTACAGGCAGTAAGCAAATAGGTCACAAACAGTTCGGTTATATGGCTGCTATGGCGGCAAATGAAAATTATGTTTATGTAATTGAGGCGTGGGGGCCGATTGAACAGTTCCAGAAAGACCGCAGCAAACTGGAAAACGCTGTCAGGTCAATGCGATTCGATTAAAATTCGTTAAATATGTCTTTCCTCCTCGGGCTTTTTTCTATGGCTGCTGAATAATTTGCTCGGCAGCTTTTTTTATGCGCATTCATTGGCTGGTTTTAGTGATATTGGCCGTTTAGGTAAAAGAGCAAGCGGAAATAGGGGAAAAGCCTATTTAGGTTTTGAGTGGCTTAACTTATATTGTAATCGTTGGTTTAAGGAACAGGTTGTTATGTGTTAGGCAGTAGGTGTGTTATGGAAGCTTTAAATATACAGTTGGATACGGTTAAGACGAGGTTTCAAATGGCTGAGGCAAGCAATCTTTGCCCGGAGTGCGGGGCCGTGATGGCTGAGGTTGACAGGGTAGAGAATGGCGGCAGTACTTTTATCTGGTTCCGGTGCAGAGAAGAAGGCTGCAACGGCCAGTGGCTCAAAAAAGAGCCTGTAATCAATATTAAAACGGCTTGAGTATGTAACCGCAGGGCTATAGAAAAAACGAAAGTGTGACTGCAAAAATATAAAGCCAGCCCCTTCGGGGGAGGGGGCTTTGAAAATTTAAGAATCAAAGTTTATTGAAGAATACTGGCTTAAAAATTGTTATTTGATGTTCTTCTTAATGGCGGAGAGGAGTTCGGTATCGATTTTGGCGCCGGTTTGTTCTGCGATTTTAATGTGCTTCATTGCGAGGTCATACTTAGCCAGCTTATAAAAAGCAAAGGCCAGCGCGTTATGCGCATCGGTGAGTTTAGGGTCAATTTTGACGGCTTTTAGATAGTTAGCTGCCGCAGGTTCGTAATCGTTTTTATTGGAATATGCCGCTCCAAGATTATAATAAAGGTTGTTATCCTCAGGGGTAATCAGAATGGCTTTTTTATACTGCTCGATAGCGGTGTCAAATTCCTGTTTTTTGAAATATACGTTGCCGAGATTACCGAGAGCAGCCGCCATATCAGGCCTAATCGCCAGGACGTTCTTATAGGCTTCAATTTCATTTTCACTCTGCCCGGTTTTGTTATAGCAGAGACCCATCCCGTAATAAGCATCAGCCAAATCTTTTTTAAGGTTCAGCGCATTTTGATATTCAGCTATCGCATCCTCGTATTTTTCGCTTTGGCAGTAAACGTTTGCGAGCTGATTGTGAAAGCCGCTGTTTTTAGGCTCAAGTGCGATTGCCCTCTTGAGAACAAAAACGGCGGTATCGAACATCTTTTTTTGAGAATAAGCCGCGGCGAGGTTGATGTAAACGTCGTTGAAATTCGGGTCGAGGTCGAGCGAACGATTATATTCGGAAATCGCCGCGTCAGTTCGATTCTGTTTTCCGTAGGCGTTGCCGAGATTGTTATGCGTTTTGGCGTCGTCGGGATTGGTTTTAAGAGCGAGTTGATACGAACGAATCGCGTCATCAATGCGCCTCATATCAAGATAGATGTTGCCCAGATTCGCTCGCGATTCCGGCAGGGATGGATTGATTTCCACGGCGGTTTCGAGAGCCTTTAACGCCGAGGCGGTATTGCCGACATCTTTATAGCTGTTTCCAAGGTTGTTGAAAAAGCAGCCGAGCGTTTGGCGATTGGTAAGATTTTTCATATAAATACTGTCTGTGTCATCGCGAGGAACCTTGAATTTTTTTATATAGTGAGCGTCGTCTGCCTGTCCGCCACCGCAGGTGGTTTCGATATTGAAACGGGTACGTCCATCGTCGTAGCGGACAAAAAAGTGTCCCGGCACAACAACGCCGTATAAAGGCATGCCTAAACGCTCGCCAATCGAGAGATACAGAACCGAAAGACTCAGGCAGTATCCTTCTCTGCTATCGAGAACTGAGTGTAAAAATAAATCGTTGGGGTTGTTCGCCTCTGAAACGGATTTGAATCCGAGTTCGTCGAAGAGGTATTTGTTTATAATCGGGATGGCCTTGTAGTCCGGCATAAGATTTTTTGCCTTTAGCCTGTTGCGGATTTCAACAGTCATATCATCTAATTTGGACACATAGTATCTTCCCTGCACATTGTCGTTCCACTGCTCGGAGACAATTAATACGGCGGTTGCAATATCGATATCCTCGTCATCAAGCCGCAGAACCTGCTCGATAGACCGCGAGTACAGCCCAGCCTTATCCTCGTTGGCCAAGCGAACATTTTGACCAATGCAAACAGCCGAAAAAAGCAGAATACCCGCAATTGTTATGTTCAAGGTTTTCATAATATTAGTTTTTTTAAATATCGAGACCTCTGAAAAACCTCACATTTTATTATTCTCTTATATTTTTGCTTGAAGTGCTTCGAAAAATTATTTCGATACACCGCAAAAACTGTTTTCTGGCCTTACCAAAGGATTCTTTTATGCCTTTGGTATACCTTTTTATCTGTTCATAACGGTCGTGTGCCGTTATCCGGCAATACTCACCAGGCTAAAACTCCTTTTCCAATTGTACGCTATTACATGTAACCCAAAATCAAAGGCGTTACGCCTCATACCTCGATATCGAGTCCTGCCGTAGCCGGTATTCTTCATCCACGCAAACGGATGTTCAACCACCGCCCGAATTCCCGCCACCAGACGGTTATGCAATTTCTGTGAGGCTGTTAATTCCTTCTGGCCGCGAACTCGTTTTTGAATAATTCCGCAAAACACGCCGCGTTCCTCCAGTTTTGCCTTTCGGTCTTTATCCATATATGCACTATCAGCAAAGACACTGTCCTTCTCATCCTCGACAAGTTCGTCAATATACCTGCTGTCATGGGTTGAGGCGGTATCGAAACGGTAGTCTTTAATCATGCCGTTACAGTCAGTAGCAATATGGCCCTTATAGCCGTGATATATTCTGCCATGTTTTTTCGTATAACCTGCTGCCTTGTCTTTGGTGCTGGAAATACCGTCTTTGCCAGTTCTGCCGCGAGGCGCTTCTATTATAGTGGCATCAACACAGGTCCCTTCCTCAAGTATAACGCCGCGACTTTTGAGGATGGCGATAGTCTTATCAAATAATGTAGCTATATGGCCGTTTATATTAAGACGCTTGCGAAACTGCACAAAAGTAGTTTCATCAGGTGCATCCTGTTCCATCTTAAGGCCTACAAATCGTCTGAAGGATATACGGTCACAGAGCATCTCTTCGAGCATCGGGTCGGAAAGATTAAACCACTTTTGCAGCATTATGCATTTTATCATCATTACAAGTGGATAATTCGATGCTCCGCCTTTGTCGGTGTTGTTCTTGTACATATCCCTTAACGGCTCAGCAAGTTCGTTCCATGGTATAAGCTGGTCGCATTTTTGAAAAAATTGAGCAGTGCGACGACCGCCGAGGTCAGAGGTTAAACTGTCGAGAAATGTTGGTTGATTGCTTGTGCGTTCCATAATCTTTGCCTCCATGCAATAAAATTGACTATTGAATGGACGCATTATATCATATCCGCTGATAATTGCATTAATGTTTTGTAAAAAATGCATAGTTTTTCAGAGGTCTCTATCGTCAAAGTATGTATCTTACAATAAAATCTTCATAAATTGAAAAAAATTTTGCTACCTCAACCTTATTTTGGTACAGTTTACGATTATTTAACGTAAGTTCTTGTTTTTAATACAGGTTAAGCTCACAAAAGGTTCTGATGAAAGTTATAGTCGCGGAAAATTGCGGATTCTGTCCGGGGGTGCGAAACGCTATCAGCATTGCTGAAAAGGTGCTGAAAGAGGAAAAGGATGTTTATAGTCTTGGCCCGATTATACATAATAAGGATGTTGTGGAGCGGCTGGCAAAGACGGGGCTGAAAACCGTTGAGGATGTTGACGAAATAAAATCGGGAACGGTACTTATTCGTTCCCACGGGGCGGCACCAGCACAGATAGAAAGGCTGAGAGATAGGGGGTTAAAGATTATCGATGCGACGTGCGTACTGGTTAAAAGGGTGCAGCAAATAGCCAGGGAATTCGAAAAAGAAGGCTATAAAGTTGTGATTGTAGGCGATGAAAACCATCCTGAGGTGCAGGCGGTGGTGGGCTGCGCAAAGGATGTGGTGGTAGTGGCGGATGAAGGCGATTTACATAAGTTGCCTAAAAACAGCAGGTTAGGTATAGTTTGTCAGACCACAAAAGGGCCGGAATACTTTAGTATGATGATAGGGGCGATAGCGAGGCAGGATTTCAGTGAACTGCGGGTAATTAATACGTTGTGCAAGGAAACGATAAAAAGGCAAAAATCGGCAGTGGAATTATGCCAGAAAGTGGATATAATGTTTGTTCTCGGCGGCCTGACCAGCGCCAATACGTGTACCCTGGCAAAACTTTGTAAAAATTATAATAATCAAACGTTTCACTTGCAAAACTGGAACGAATTTGATAAAGGTATCCTTTTTGGCAAAGAAATTGCGGGCGTAACGGCCGGGGCGTCCACCCCGGACTGGATAATCGCCGAATTTGTGCAAAATCTTGAGGCCTTTGACAGCAGTAAGAAATAGTTGCGTCGGCTGTGTTGGCCGGCGTGTTTTTGAGAATTATTAACAATTATTGCGTATAGTGCGCAACGTTTTTTCAGCGTAAATGTGGGGCGCCGATAAAGCGAAACTAAAACTCCACAGAGGATTTTTGTATTTTATGGTAAATAAAAATATTATTAACAAATTGGGGTTGTCGTCAGAAGAACTTGAGAAACAGGTCAATGAGATGTTTGGCGATAAGGAAAACGCATACCTGGAAGAAGTTTTGTGCAATAAGGTTGATTCACGTTTGCCTGGGACGATTCTTAAGGGGGCAATTGTATCGCAGATAGGAAATGATGTTATTGTTGAGATTGGCCTGAAAAGCGAGGGCGTTATTGATGCCAGCGAGTTCGACAGTCCGGATGAAATCGCACCTGGCAAAGAAATAGAGGTGCTTCTCGAAGAGACAGATTCAGTTGATGGGCTTATCCCGCTTAGTAAGCGCAAGGCTGACCGCATCCGGGGCTGGGAAAAAATAATCGAAACGAAAAAAGAGGGGGATACGGTTGTAGGCACAGTCGTAAGACGAATCAAAGGCGGCCTGCTTGTCGATATCGGCGTTCCAGTATTTTTGCCTGCATCGCAGGTTGATATCAGGAAGCCTGGCGATATAAGCAGATTCATCGGCAAGGACGTTGAGTGCAAAATACTTAAGATAGATATTGAGGGCCGCAATATTGTGATATCCCGGCGTAAGCTGATTGAAGAAGAACGCCAAAGCAGCAAGGACAAGGTTTTGTCGGAAATCGAGGTCGGTCAGATTCGCAAAGGCATTGTTAAGAATATAGCCGACTTCGGCGTATTCGTGGATTTGGGCGGTGTTGACGGGCTGCTGCATATATCCGATCTGAGCTGGGGCAGAATCTCGCATCCATCTGAAGTTGTGCATCTCGACCAGGAAATAGAATGTGTTGTTATTACCGTTGATAAGGAACACGAGAAGATTTCGTTAGGGTTAAAGCAGAAAACAGAAAGTCCATGGGAGAACGTTGAGAGCAGGTATCCTGTCGGGTCCAAGGTCAAAGGCAAGGTTGTGAACGTAATGAATTACGGCGTGTTTGTACGCCTCGAAGACGGGATTGAAGGACTTGTGCATATAAGCGAAATGAGCTGGACAAAACGTCTTAATCATCCCGGTGAGATGCTGAACCTCGGCGACGAGATAGAGGTTATAGTTTTGAATGTCAACAAGGAAAAGCAGGAAATTTCCTTAGGGCTGAAGCAAACTGAAACCAATCCGTGGACGCTCGTATCGCAGAAATATCCAGTTGGCACGATTGTAACAGCTAAGGTCCGCAGTCTGACTAATTTTGGGGCGTTTGTGGAAATAGAGCAGGGCATTGATGGGATGATACATGTTTCCGATTTGAGCTGGACAAAGAAATACGCCCATCCCGGCGAGGCGCTGCAAAAAGGTCAGGAAGTAAAATGTGTTGTTCTGGAAGTAGACGAAGATAAACACAGAGTGTCGCTTGGTATAAAACAGTTAAATGAGGACCCTTGGATTCACGCCATTCCTGAAAAATATATTCCAGGCCACATAATAAAAGGCAAGGTAACAAAAATCACCAATTTCGGCGCGTTCGTAGAGCTTGAACCTGATCTGGAAGGTTTGCTGCATATTTCGGAAATTGCCGACCATAAGATTGATAAGCCGCAGGATGTAGTCAAGGAAGGCGAAGAAATCGAAGTAAAGATTTTGAAAATAGAGCCGGAACTTCGCAAGATAGGATTAAGCCTGAGAAGGGCGCAATGGGCAGCAGAGGAACAGCCGCAGGACACAGTGCTTCCGAGAGAAATCGCCCAACCTGAATTGAGTCAGGGTGAAGCTGAAAAAGCCAGTGGACAGGAAGAGCAAAGCGGTGAAAGTCCGGAAGGGCAGGCTTAGGCCGGTTAAAGCGAGATAGTTAAACCTGCGGGTTAATTCGACCGATATTTGTTATGTTGCGGCTGGTATCGGACGGCGGCGTGCCGGCCCGATAATTCAACCGCGAGTAAATGGATTTGCCCATACTGCCGGGTTGGAAAACTTTTCGGCAGGGCAGGAGAGTTTATATAGCATTTGACAGTACACTAAAAGAGTATCTCAAGGAAATAGACGAAGCTTCTCTGCTTACGATGGAGGAGGAACAGTCGCTTGGCAGACTAATTGTCGAAGAAAACGACCCCGCAGCAAGGGAGCGGCTTGTAAGGAGCAATCTGAGGCTTGTAGTTAATATTGCCAAAAGGTATGCCGAGCGTGGTATGAGTTTTGGTGATTTGATTGAGGAAGGCAACATAGGCCTGATAAAAGCGGTTGATTACTTTGACCCAAAGCGGGGCATTCGTTTCAGTACTTACGCGGCGTGGTGGATTAAGCAAAGCATCAAGCGGGCATTGCTGACGAATGTTCAGCCGGTACACGTGCCTACTTATATGGTGGCAATAATAAATCAATGGCGCCGTATGGCCGCGGAACTGGAAAATAAGCTTGGCAGGCAGCCGAAAATCGCAGAAATAGCAGAGGTTATGCAGTTGTCGGTGCATAAGGCCAAAATTATAAATGAAGTTGTTAAAGTTATAGGCTCAATGAAAGACAGCACTGGCGGACAGGGAGAAGAAGATGAATTGTTGCCTGATTTAAATCTTCAGGATCATGAAGTTGGAAAACCTGAAGATGATTTGGAAGAAGACGAAGAGAAAGAAAAAGTATTGAAATTGCTGGGCGAAATAGAGCCGCGTGAGGCTGAGGTATTGAAGCTGCATTACGGTTTAAGCAATAGTAAACCAATGACATTAAGAGAAATCGGTCAAAAACTTGGCTTAACACGTGAGAGAATACGCCAGATTCAGCGAGAAGCACTAACGAAGCTTTATGAATATATGAATCAAATCTGAGTTATACACTTCACGGGCTGATTCTTCTTAAAATGCCGCTGAAATTAAAGAATGTACCGTATGAATAAAAAAGCTGTAAATCTCGAAAAATATATACGCAATATACCTGACTGGCCTAAGCGAGGAATCCTGTTTCGCGACATTACTCCATTACTGGCAAATCCAGAGTCGTTTGCGGCGGCGATAGAGGCTTTATGCGGAGATTTTGCGAGTGCTGGAATTGAATATGTCTGTGCGGTTGAAGCGAGAGGTTTTATATTCGGCTCGGCGGCGGCAGAAAAACTTGGTGCCGGCTTTGTTCCCATCCGTAAAAAAGGCAAGCTTCCTTTTGAGACAGAGAGTATAACATACAGCCTCGAATACGGCGTTGACACTTTGGAAGTACATAAGGACGCTGTGAGAAAGGACGCAAAAGTCCTGATGGTCGATGATTTACTGGCAACCGGAGGGACAATGGCTGCTGCGTGCAAACTTATTGAAAAAATAGGCGGAAAGATAGAAGCTGCGGTATTTCTAATTGAACTTACTGATTTGGCTGGCAGAGAAAAACTTACCGGTTATAAAGTAAAGTCGGTTATGTCCTTTTAAATAAATATCCCTCAAATGTAAGGTTTTCCCAATCGCTAAAAATGATAGAACTTCATGTTAAAATTCCGCCCGTTAAAGCCCGCCGTTATAAAATAGCTATCGGTACAAAGTTTCTTGACTCTTTATGGAGTCGAATCGAAGCGGATTTCGCTAAAAGCAGTAAATTTGTCATAACAGACCAGAACGTTGTTTCAGCGGGACATTTGAAGACACTTCTTGGCCAAAATGATGTGCCAGTATTTGTAATAACACCCGCAGGTGAACAGTCCAAGAATATTCAAACGGTAGTATCAATAATTGAATCAATGGAAAAGGCCTATCTTGGACGGGATACTGTGGTTGTCGCACTGGGCGGGGGAACGGTCGGAGATATCGCGGGATTCGCCGCAGCGATTTTCAAAAGGGGACTCAAGGTTATCCAGGTACCAACGACGACAGTTGCGCAGGCAGATTCAGCTATAGGCGGTAAAACGGGAGTGGATTCGAGTATAAGCAAGAACGCGTTTGGTGCGTTCTGGCAGCCTGTGGCCGTTTATATTGATGTCGCAACATTGGCAACGCTGGATGAGCGTCAGTTCAGGGCGGGATTAGTTGAATCTGTCAAGCATGCGTTAATAGCGGATGAACAATATTTTTTTTTCCTGGAAAGTAATCTTAATGCTTTATTAAAAAGAGAACCGGGAGTCCTTGAAAAAATAGCTTATTACAACTGCAAGATTAAAGCCAGTGTGGTAGAAGCCGACCCGATGGAGGAAAATCAGCGAAGGATATTGAATTACGGCCATACCATTGGCCACGCGTTGGAGGCGGCCAGCGGTTTTAAGCTGCTTCACGGCGAATCAGTCGCCATCGGAATAATAGCGTCGGGATTAATAGAGACCGAAATGAGGCTGTCAGAGCCGGGACGGTTAGACAGGATAAAAAGCCTTTTGACAAAGTTAGGCGTTCCTGTTATATTGCCTGCCGATTTGAAAAAGGAAACGGTTTTTGATATAATAAGACGTGATAAAAAAGCCGTAAATAAGTGGCCGAGATTTTGTGCTAATCGACAAAATAGGACACGTTTACAGCCGCGACGGCCAGTGGGCAGTTGAGGTTGAAGAGGAACTTGTTCACAGAGCAATAGATAATCTGTTTAAAAATATAAGATAATTTAAGGTTGAAAAATGTTTAGAGAAAAAATCAAAGTGCTGGACTGTACAATCAGGGACGGCGGGCTTATTAATAACCATTATTTCACAGACGATTTTGTACTCGCAGTGTACAAGGCGTTATCATTGAGCGGAATTGACTATATGGAAATGGGGTATCGCTGCAGCAGAGAGTTGTTTTCGCCAAAGGAGTACGGTGCGTGGAAATATTGCGATGACGAGAAAATATCTGAGATAATTGATGGAATCGAATCAAACCTGAAGCTTAGCATAATGGTTGACGCACATCGTGTAAAGGAACAGGTATTTAAGCCTGCGGATGAAAGTCCTATAGATATGATTCGGGTGGCTACTTATGTTAAGGATATCGATAAAGCAGTGGACCTTATAAACAGGTGCCACGATTTGGGTTATGAGACAACTGCTAATATTATGGCCATTTCAAAGGAAATTGAGCCTGACCTTATCGAGGCACTGAAGCAGCTCGACAAAACAAAGGTAGATGTTGTTTACGTGGTTGACAGTTTTGGCGCATTATATTGTGAGCAGATAGAATATCTTGTTAAATTGTTCCAGCATCATTTGCCTGGCAAGGAAATTGGTATGCATTGTCACAATAATCAGCAGCTCGCGTTCAGCAATACCGTGGAGGGTATTATTCACAATGCCAATTATCACGATGCTTCACTCTATGGTATAGGCCGAGGTCCCGGCAACTGCTGCCTTGAGTTACTAATAGGCTTTCTTAAGAATCCCAAGTTTAACCTGACGCCAATTTTGAAGGTTATTGAGGATTATATGCTGCCTATGCGCAGTGAAATTGAATGGGGTTATATCATACCGTATATGATTACTGGCATACTGAACGAACATCCCCGTGCCGCTATAAAGATGCGGCAGACTCCTAACAAGGACAAGTATGCTGAGTTCTATGAGGATATTCGGCTTTCGCTTGACTAAAAAAAATTCAGAAAGGGGGGCAGGAAAAAAATATTAATATAGAAAGTTTGCGCTTTGCAAACTTCCAGTATTGTTTCCCCACTCCCTTTGAGTTTTCTCTTCCCAGTCTTCGCCGGTAAAACACACAGCTTTAAAATAAGTATAACACAAAGTCTCAAAAAAACAAGTCTTTTTTGCGTATTTTTAATAAAAACAACGGAAATATTTTGGTGTAATATCCGCAACTCGAGCAATATCAAGGAGTTATCGGATTATAAAAACGATTATTAATTTTCTACCAAGACAGCGCGGTCATGGTTTGCGAAGTCTTTTTCGATAGTTATTTTGGTAAAACCGCCTGCCTTTTCAAGGAGTTCTTTAACGGGTTGCCCTTGATTATAACCTATTTCGAGCATCAACCTGCCGCCGGGTTTTAAAAACTTTTTCGCATTACCGGCGATTTTTCTGTAAATGTCCAGACCGTCGGCACCAGCCAGCAACGCCAATTTTGGTTCGTAATCTTTTACATTTTTATCGAGAGTATCAAATTCCGAGGTGCTTACATAGGGCGGATTACATACAATCACGTCAAATTGAGCGGAATCTATTTGCGGGAGAATCGGCTCAAATAAATCGCCGCAAAGGAGGGTTACTTTATTATTGAGGCCATATTTTTCTATGTTCTTAGCTGCAATATCAAGAGCGGAACTGGAAATATCGGTTGCGATTATATCGACATCGGCAAAATTTTTAGCGATGGCCACGGCAATACATCCACTGCCGGTGCATAAATCGCAAACCTTTTGTCTTCCGCTGCGTTTTCGCATAAACTCAATTGCCCGTTCGACAAGGAGTTCGGTTTCCGACCGTGGTATCAGGCAATCTCTGCTTACATTAATTTCGAGAGAATAAAATTCAGTCCTGCCGATGAGATACGCGACAGGTTCATGTTCATCAGCGCGTTTTATCAAATCATGCAGATGGTCTAATTGCGGCTTTGCGATTATCTTATCGAATTGTGTGTATAGCTCAATCCGTTTCATTGAGAGAACGTGACTGAGCAAGAGTTCGGCGCTGAGGCGTGGTGCGTTGAGGCCTTTATCCGTAAAGTGCTTTGTAATCCAGTTGAGAAGCTGTTGTATCGTCCATGCTGTCATATTATTTTTTCGGGGCATCCTCGGCTTTTTTCGTTATAATAGCATAAATCAACACGGCCATAAGAACGGCAGCGGAAAGGTATTTTGCGGCTAACGGAATCATCTCAACGTGATGATGCATTGGTGCCTCGTTTGGGAAAAAGTCAGTAAGAATATAGTTGAGCGTAACTCCTGCCATAAGAGCGCATCCTGCGATGCTAATCAAATATAAAATAGCTGTTTTCCAGCCAAGCATTTTCCATATAGTCGCGATTGAAGCGGCATTTGTTGCAGGACCTGTCATAAGAAAAACGAGTGCCGCACCTGGAGACAGTCCTTTTAATATCATCGCGGCGGCAATTGGTACCGAGGCACTGGAACAAACGTAAATTGGTATTCCAATAAGCATCATAATAAACATGGAAGTGATACCGGTGCCGATACTTTCAGCAAAAAAATCTTTGGGAACAAAAGCGGAGATAAGAGCGGCAATAACCAATCCGATAAGCAATGGTTTACCTATATCGCGGGGCAGAGTAATAAAACCGTATTTCAAGCCTTTTAGAATTTTATGGTTCCTTTTTTCGCCGCCGCAACATTCTCCTGTGCATTTTGGCGGAGGAGCGATGTCACTATGGGAATTGCGGTCGAATAAATCGACTAAAGTTCCGCCTATAATCCCGGAAGTAAATGCTACAATGGGGCTGAAAACAGCAAAGACTGGCCCAAGAAGACTAAATACAACCAAAACGTTGTCAGCGCCGGTTTGAGGGGTTGAAAGGAGGAAAGCTATTGTTGAGCCTCTGCTAGCGCCATGTTTGTACAGAGACATCGATACCGGAATTACACCGCAGGAGCATAAAGGCAGGGGGACGCCAAAAATGGAGGCTTTAATTAGTGGCCAAATGCCTTTTCCACCGAGATGTCTTTCGACGAGTTTTTGGGAAATAAAGGCGGAAAGAATCCCTGCTATAAAAAAACCGAACAAAAGGTATGGCGACATCTCGAGCAATGTGTCCAGAAAATTCAAAGCTATTGATTTCAAAAGCTCAGGCTTCATTTTAAGTTACCTTTTCTATATTGGTCTCCGAAATTTTTTCAATATTACTGATATTGCCGTGTAAATCAATGGTAATATCGTCAAGGGATATATTAGCTTTGCTGCGTCGGATTGCTTGACGCGCAATGTTAGTCAGGCCGAAACAGCAAGGAACTTCCATATGTATTACGGTTAGACTGTTTATTTTGTTTTTTTGCAGTATTTCCGCAAACTTATCAATGTAGAACGCTGTGTCGTCAAGTTTGGGGCAGCCGATAACTACGCTTTTACCTTTGAGGAGTTTGTTGTGAAAATCACCCATCGCGAAAGGCACGCAATCGCCGACCATAAGTAAATCGGCATTTGCGAAGTAGGGCGCATTGACTGGTACGAGTTTAAGCTGCACAGGCCAATGAATAAGCTGAGAAGGTACATTGGTAGTATCTGAGGATACGGAAGCCTTATTTCTAAGCTGTTTGGTCATCAGGCCGGGACAGGTAAAAGCGATATGCTTTTTCTCCGGCTTTTTGCGAGAGAGGTGTTGTTTAACCTCTGTTTCATCAAATTCGGCGGATTCTCTTTTTTCAATGGTGATGGCTTTCTGGGGGCAATGTCCGATACATGCCCCCAGGCCATCGCAGTAGATTTCGCTGACAAGCTTTGCCTTGCCATTGATTATTTCTATAGCCCCTTCGGCGAGCTTTTGCACAGAGGCCGCAACCATTGCATTTGCTTTCGTCTATTTTTACAATATTTCGCAAAGCCATTTTCCAATCCCTTATTGTTTTAACATCTGGGCCAGGTCTTCGTCCACGTTTCCAATCGGACTTATGTTATATTTTTCCACAAGCAGATTGACTACGTTTGGACTCAAAAACGCGGGCATGCTCGGCCCTAATTTTATATTTTTGATTCCAAGATGAAGCAGCGTCAGAAGGATTGCAACTGCCTTTTGTTCGTACCATGAAACAACGAGAGAGACTGGTAAATCGTTCACACCGCACTTAAAGGCTTCGGCCAGTGCCACAGCAATTTTGATAACTGAGTAACAGTCGTTGCATTGGCCGGTGTCAATCAGTCTGGGTATGCCGTCGATGGTGCCGTAATCTGCGGCGTTAATTCTGTATTTACCACAGGCCGCGGTAAGAATTACACAATCCTTTGGCACTTTCTCGGCAAATTCGGTGTAGTAATTGCGTCCTGGTTTTGCGCCGTCGCAGCCGCCGATAAAGAAGAAGTGTTTGATTTTACCTGCTTTAACAGCAGCGATGATTTTATCTGCAAGACCAAGTACAGCAGTGTAGTGGAATCCTGTGCTTAACGTCCCCTGTGGATTTTCCGAAAGTTTGGGCAGAGACAGGGCCTTATTGATAACTTCGGTGAAATCTCTTGTTTTGATGTGTTTTACACCATCAACACCGGCGATGCCGCAGGTAAACATACGACCTTTATACGAATCTTTTGGAATCATAACACAATTGGTCGTTACCAGAATTGCGCCGGGGAATTGGTCGAATTCTGTTCTCTGGTTTTGCCAAGCGGTACCGTAATTACCGACAAGATGTTTAAACTTTCGCAGTTCAGGGTAGCCGTGCGCAGGAAGCATTTCACCGTGGGTATAGATGTTTATGCCTTTACCCTCGGTCTGAACGAGCAGTTCGTACAGGTCGAGCAAATCGTGGCCTGTAACTACGATTCCGTGTCCGGCTTTTGTGCCTTTTGCCACGGTAGCGGGTTTGGGGGTTCCAAATCTGGAGGTGTTAGCGTTATTTAGCATTTCCATCGCACGCAGGTTCATTTCGCCAGCCTTAAGGACAAGCTCGACGTAACGTCCCAAATCGAAGTCAACGTTGGTCAGTGTCGAGAAAAGAGCCTCGTGCATAAAAGCATCGACCTGTTCATCTTTTTGTCCAAGTTGGCGAGAATGATAAGCATACGCGCCGATCCCTTTTAATCCGAAGAGAAGAGTGTCCTGCAAACTCTGGATATCTGGATTTTTTCCGCAGACACCGATTTTTGTGCATCCGGTTCCGCCCGCAGTCTGTTCACATTGATAGCAAAACATTTTTTTCCTTTCATTTTAAAAATATTCAAATGTATGTCTAATTTTTTAAAAAGAGTTCTTCCGCCATTCAGGCGCGAATCATAGTAAGGAGCATTTTGAACTTTTCTTCGGCGGCGACGGCGTGGGAGACGTTGCCGGGCATTATTATAATTTCGCCTTGTGTGACTGTTACATCCTTACATCCAATAGTCAGCTTGCCTTTGCCGTCTATAATCTGAACGACCGCGTCATAAGGAGCGGTATGCTCGCTAAGTTTCTGCCCTTTGTCGAAGGCAAACAATGTGATTGTGCCAGTTGATTTATCGATGATGGTTTTACTTACGATTGAATCAGGCGAGTATTCAATCAATGCCTGAATGTTCTGGCCGTTTGCTACACAGGATTTAAGTAAATTTGCCTCTTTCATTTTTTCTGTTCCTTTTTGTTAGTCTTTGGTTTGCCGCCAGTTTTGAGAATATCGGACAAGGTTATATTGTTAAAATAACTATCCAGGTTTTCCTGCAATTTGAATAACCTGGGATGCACAGGGCAATCAACTTTCAGGGTGCATTTGAAATTGCGGGCAAGGCATCTGTTTATCCTGATTTGCCCTTGGATAACTTTTATAACGTCTCCGAGGGTTATTTCCGATGGCTTTTTATTTAAGCTAAAGCCGCCTTTAGGCCCCATTTCGCTTTTAACGAGTTTGGCCTTGTTTAGCCTCTGCATAATCTTACAGGCCAGTTCGTAGGAAATATCTTCCGCGTCGGCAAGCATCCGCGTAGGAACGGACTCTTTGTCATAGTTGGCAGCGAGGTAAACCATCGCACGAATGGCATAGTCAGTGTTTCGTCTCAAAATATCCATATAGCCGATACCTTAAAAAACTTTATCATTTTATATAAGACTAATATAGTCCTACTAAGCTTAATAGTCAAGACAAAATAAAAAATATTTTTATATTTTTTTCTTTTTTCAAAAAGCGTTACGCTATAAGTCTGTTATATCAATGGAATTGTCTTCAGTGATGACAATCTGTTTTTTCAGCATTTTCCCCGATTTGAATGCATATTTTCGTCCGCTATCTAAAAGAATTTCGTTATTATTTACTGTTATTTTGAGTTTTGTGCTCGGATTTCTGTGACGGATAATATTGGCGAGAAAGAAGGCTTTTTCCAGACCGTCGCCGGTTTTGTAATTGGCCAGTTCATCAGGCTGGGCGAGACGTTTATTACCATAAATTGATTCCTCGTTCATATTAATAAGCAAAGAATATATTTCATCAATGGACATTAATTTTGTCTGCTCAACCGAAACAGGGCTGCGTTCGATGGCGGCTTTAACAAACGGTTTCCAGTCGCAGCTTTCCATATCTCTGTAGGCGTAAAAAGCCATGTCAGCAGTTATATTTCTATTTCGTATTTCCTGAAGATAAGCGATTATCTGTTCTCTGCTCCAGTCTGGAGAAATATTGATTGGATTGCCCGGGATATAATTTTTGTCAGCTTCGGGAAGTTTAGGTGTTACGTGCATAAAATCCGCAAGTTCGGTTAGAAATTTATCGATATCGGGAACGTAAGGTGTCAGATATTTCTTTATAACGTTTCTGCCCGATTCCTGTCTTATATCCGCGTTTTCTCGCTTTACGGTTTCAAAAAATTCCTGGCAGCATATCCTATCTGTAATTTTGTAAGACAGGGTATCCTCTTCGGAAACCTCTTCGATTAATTTCTCAGATGTTTCATCGGAAACGTTATATCGGCTGTTATGTTCGTAATCGAATAGCACCTCTGCTTTAGCGAATCTTGGCCCGCTGCGGCAATGTTCGCAGCAGAACTGAAAATATTTCTGATATTGGGTGTTGCTTCTTAAAAAGTTTGGCAGAGTAGAAGAAGTCAGTTCGGTTGAGACAAAATCGCTTAGCCGTTCGATTAAGTGTCCATAAGCATTTTTATCAATGGTCGCGTCTTTATACAGGCAGTGAACAAAACCAGTATTATGAGCAACGATTGTAACCTGCTCATTACGTAAGGCACGCTGAGCTTTGTTGGATATGGCTGTTCCATTGAACCACATAGTTTTGGTAACAAGCCTTCTGTTATTTGTGAGAACACCGTCTTGTATATCGATGAAATTCTGCGAATGCAGGGGGGTAAGCACCATGTAAATATCCTCAAGGGGTATTCCGCAGACAATAAAAGCGGCGGCAGCATATAAAGATGAAAGCGATACGCATTCACCTGCCCCGGTATTATAACCGCTCTTGCGGCGAAAAGCGTTCATCGCCTCAACTGTTTCTGTTTTCCAGTAGGGGATTATATTTGCGGTGTATTTATCCAGCCCGAAATGTTTTCGTATATCCACGTCGAAATAATATTTGTCCCCCTCGTAACCGAAAAGGGCGTTACTTTTGGAGATTTCGTCCGGCGGAATAAAATCCTTGAACCGCTCGATTTCCTTTTCCTTGGTAGTAAGACCCCATGTCTCGAGGTCAAGATTGAATTCATAATTGTCCATTATGAACTGTTTTAGCCGCATAAGTTTTTTATATGGGCCTTTATTTTCCAGTTTTTTAAAAGAATCCTCATCACGCCATTTCCAAATAACAGGGCTCATGATATTGGCAAGCACAAGGCTGTACATAAGCTCAGGGAAGACAAAAATCTCCATATCAGACAATGTGGCGGCGGAACTGTATTTCTCCAGCAGTTCTTTTTTCATTTTTCCTTGGTTCCTTCCAGATTTTCGGGCATATTCTCAACTAATGTGCGTATATCATCTCTTAGTTTCCTGAAAGCTTCGAGGATTTCCTCTTCGCTGCCGGGCATAAAGGACGGGTCGTAAAAGCTGTTATGAATCACTTTGGCTTTACCCGGGAATACGGGGCAGGTTTTGTTTGCATTGTCACAGAGCGTTACGACATAATCAAAATCGATTCCCTGCAATGTATCGAGATGTTTAGGTCTTTGCGACGAGATATCAATGCCGGACTCGGCCATTACGCGGATGGCTATTGTATTAACTTCGTTACCGGGACTTACCCCAGCGGAGTAAACGTCAAAAATGTCGTTTTTCAAATGTCGGGACCAGCCTTCGGCTATCTGGCTGCGGCAGCAGTTGCCGGTACACAAAAACAGGATTTTTTTCTTCTCGCTCTTCATCGCTTTTGTCATTCCCGCGAAAGCGGGAGTCCGGTTCATATAAACATATATAACAAAAACAAGGCTTTGGTTCAATCACAAACAGGAAACGCTGATTATCCGCCCTCGGCGGAATTTCGATGATTTTCAAGAAAGGATGACAAGATTGACCCTGCTTTATCAGATTTGGTTTATCGAATATTACGCTTGATAAATGGTTTTTCGAGCTTAATATGCCGGATACTCAGCGTTAATCTAAAATTTCGAGCTTAAAACGTCGCATATCAAGCTTCAAATATCATTTTTCAAGTTCACATCGGCCAATTGTAAACTCACAATCCATAATTGTCGATTAACCGCCGTAAAATGTAAATTCACAGCTATGGAATGCCAATCAACAATCTATAATCGCAAACTTACAACCGTAGATTGTCAATTCACTTTTGCCAATTGCAGGCTTACAATCGATAATCGCACGCTTACAATCAACGATTGTCAGTTCACAATCGTCAGTTGTAAGCACGATTTTCAATATTTCAAGCTTGAATAATAATTTATAACTCCTTATTTTACATAATCTTACCGCATTTTTAGTCTTATATACCGTATTTTTCTCCAAAAAACTGCTAAATTGACCTTATGAAAAAACCGATATGGTATCCAAGATTAAAACTTAAACGTAAAAATTAAAAACTGGGGAATCAAAAAATGGCTCAATATCCAAGAAGGCAGAATCAGGTAATGGCACTGGTCGAAACAATGATAGGGGGTTACACAAATCATCCTGCTGAATTTCCTCATCACGATACCGCCGTCCTTGAATCGGCAAAAGATCGCTTTGCTGAGGCATCAAACGCTCTTCTGGAAGCCGAATCTATGGTCGCTCTTGCCGCCGAGGAGAAACAGGCCGCCTTTACAAATCTCCAAACGATTATGAAAAACCAGATAAAACTATCCGAGGTCGATACCTCCGGCAGTCCGGAGATTCTAAATTATATCGGCTGGGGACCAAAAGCACAGCCGCAGCAGATTCCTCTTCCGGCCTCTCCGACCGAACTTAAAATTACCGCACAGACCGAGAACACATTATTTCTAAGCTGGACAAAGGCCAAAAGAAACGCTGGCGGACAAGTTCGAATGTATATAATCCAGCGCCGCCTGGTAAATACCGCGCCGGACGAATGGACTATCGCAGGCACTTCACTAAATCCCGATGTAAAGTTAAAAGACCAGCCGCAGGGCGTGAAACTCGAATACCGAGTAAAAGCCGTCAATTCTTCGGGAGAAAGTTGCCCGACAAATTCGGTTTCGGTGATACTTTAGCGGATGGCGTAGAGCGTATAGCGTGAAAAACAGCTTTCACCACTAAGACCCCAAGACACGAAGGTTATTTGGACGTGATTACCGGATGAACTATCAATGGACACGAGATGGACACGGTTTTTGCCTGTCTTTGGCGTTCTCGACAAACCCTGCTTATTTAAACGAGCTTAATCACAGGATTCGCCTTCGCTCGCCGCGCAGTGAAAACTGCCGCACTTTTTAAATACAGGCAAAAAACACAGATTGTATCCAGCTCAAACGCCGCGGGGGCTTTTATGAATTAAAGCTTAAAACTCCAAATTCAGAACTATCTCCAAAACCCTATCTCTATACCTTATTCTTACATTCGATAAAAAATTTTCCATTTTTACAGGATTTTTATTGTAATTAGATAAGGGACATTTATAATTTGGGCATTTTAAAGACGGTCGAAACAAAATAGACTGTCGGGCGGGCTTGAACTTATGTTCGGGGTTCAAACTCATTAAGTTAACGCGGTCTGTTTTCCTTTCGGCCCTATAGGAAATCTGTTTTTTGTTATTGTTCTGAGTGGCAGGATTATGTATTAGCTATGCTCAAAAATCGAAACATTTTAATTTATGATGAACTAGACAATCGTGCTGATTTGAGTTCGCCATCGGCACTGAAATATCGGGGACTTATTGATTCGTCTTTCGATTCTATACAGAAATATTTGGAGGTGATTAAGCGATATTTTTATCATTTTACTGATCATTCGGTGAATCATTCGATTAGGATTTTAAATAATATTGGCAGCTTACTTACCAAAGAACAAATCCAATCTTTGGCTGATATTGAGCTTTATTTTATAATTGCGACAGCATTGTTACATGACATCGGAATGGTAATTTCTGAGTCAGAGATACGTGATTTAATAAATGATCCCGATTTTCATTTGGAAAGAAAGGCTATCCTCAAAAAAAATGAATTAAACTATGAAAACGACTGGTATTGCCATGGAATTGAAAGGCTTATTGTAGTAGATTATTATCGTCGACGACATGGTATACGCGCCAATCTCGTAATCAATAGTGGAATTATGCCTTGTGGTCAGATAACAGGCAATATCAATTCATTAAAAAAATGGATCGGTGTTATTTGCGCTGGGCATCAAGTAAATAGAGAAGAAATCTGCAATTCGGAAATATATCCAAGTGATGTTTTAATTGATTCTCAGCATGTAAATGTGCAGTTCTTAACAATTTGCCTTCGACTTGGTGATTTGTTGGACATTACGACGGAACGAGCTTCACCCGATCTTCGTTTCTTATCAGAGCCGCTTGTTACATTATCTAAAGCTCATTGGGACCAATACACAGAAATTGAAGTAAGAAATTTGGCACCTGGAAAAAGTATTGAAATTGCGGGGATTAGTCCATCTCAAGAAGCTGAGCGAGTATTAAGGGAGTGGATAGATTATTTAGAAAAAGAATGTGAACAAGCGGCTTTAATCCTTAATTGTGGTTCTGATAAATATCATATTAGGCTTGGGCGCGTAGAATATAAAGTAAAACCTAAAATAAGTCTGAGCGGAATCCCACTCTATGAATTTCAACAGTTCAGGTTTAACCTTGACGAAGAACGAGTTTTCTGCACTTTTTTGGGAAAGCGACTTTATGGCCGAACAGATGTAATATTGCGTGAACTTGTTCAAAATGCAATTGATGCAATACGTGTACGAATTGCGTTCGAATGTAGCAAGAAACTTTCATGGAATACATTATCCTCCGATGAACAAGAGCGTCTTGTTAAAAATGAAATTAATTTACGAAGAGATGATCTTGCCATTTGGGTATCACTAGAAGAGATTAGAGATGATTCAGGAGCGAAAACTTTTTGGCTTAAAATTAAAGATGCAGGCATAGGCATGTCCAGAGATGTAATTTCAGAGTACTTGCTCAAGGTTGGCCGCACAAGATGGAAAGAAGATAGCCGGTTATCAACGCTTAAGATTGGTACAATAGGAGAATTCGGAATAGGATTCTTAAGCACATTCTTGATTAGTGACCGAACTGTAGTAACAACACAGTCATTTCTTCCAAAAGAATCTGGAATTCAAGCGACTATATATTCGTGGAAAGGTTATCTTTCAACAGTTCCAATTAATTTGGATTCTCCAGGAACAGAAATAGCCTTACTTCTAAAGCCTGATGTCTTACGAGACGGTTTTAATATAGAAGAATTTATAGATTTTTGGTTTCCATTTCTCGAAGTACCTATTAAATACAAAATACTTACCAATCCAGAAAAAAAATTAGACTCGCTTGCTGCTAATACACGAATCCCCAAAGTATTTGTCTTCAAATTCCCTGATAGTGAATCCGCCATAGGCGTGCGACAAACACCTGAAAAAAAGGGTCAAGATAGACCTCCAGTTTCGCAGGACGGGATTACGGTAAGGGGTGTAGTAGCTCCAAGTATCAACATTCCTGCACAAGAAATTTTAAACAAATTAGGCATTTTGGTTGATTTACGGGGAAAAGATCGGTTACCTCTAACAATGTCGAGAGATCTATTTGATGAAGATGCAAAATCTTTTTGGGATCGGATAACACCTCGCGTTTGGGATGGTCTTGTCCTAAATCATCTTGATAAAAAGCAAATTCATGACGCATATGCTCGTTTATGTCAAGCAGAATTCGAAAATTCTTTTGGTAACTACGTATTTGCTTTAGGACCTTCAGATGGAATATATAGAGGTCCTATTAACTCTCTTTCAACACCTAAACTTATAAAATTTCAAGATCTTGAATCGAGAAACCTTAAAGAATACAGAAAATTTCCAGAACAGCAGATAATTCTTTTACCTAATGTGCCAAGTCCAATTTACATCGGGGCGCAGTATCGGTATTTCTCTGAAATTACAGATTTGAAACGATATATGAAAATTCATTGTGCCGAATTTTCTGATATAGAATATTCTCCTGAGAAATTAGATGTAATAACTACATGGGCTTATAAAGGTAGATCAACAGTATATAGTAATCTTTCATGGGCTTCCTTAGCCGTTCTTAATAAGTATTTAAAATTTTTCATGAATAAATTTAGATATGTGACCCCGGTAGAAAATAATTTATCAGCATTGAGTTCAGAGTTAAGTTCATTGAGTTTAGAGAGGCTTTGTTTTTTAAAAGTTTCTATGAATTGGTACGCTTTACGCAATCCAATTAACGGAGAATGGTTTGGGCTTAACAAACGAGATTTAGATCAGATTCGGAATATAAACCGACCAAAGTCACTCGCAGATTATGTTTGTTTACTAATGTTAGGTGGTTGGCCTGAACCAACAGCTTGGGGAGGGAGTAATTGGGACCAAAGCAGTATATTTGCAAAATTAGGGGAACAATTTGCTGATCAATTGGCTCATGTAGGAGTTCTTAAAAAAATCAGATGGTTAGATCAATCCATTTCGCTGGAAAGAAAAGGGCTAGATTATGACTATGATGATGATGATGACGACGATGACGAATCCATTTCACGGAAAAGGGAAGAATCAAAAATTTATGAAGATGATGATATTGCTTACGAAAGGTTTCAAGGAGGTGACGCTATAACAGTTAGTGGTACGATTCGAGAAATTAATGGAATTTACCAAACTAGACAAGACGAATGGGCCGAACTCTTTAATACTATTATTACTGACGTACTCCCTCATATTGATACCGGCTTGCTTGATGCATTTCTTACACCATGGGAACAAACTGAGTGGCAAAAGGGAACCAAAAAAGGCGATTCTGTTTGAGAGGATTATAAAATAGTTAATCGCGGGCAATGATTATCTATCAACCGTGGTAAATTAAAGGTATTCGGTGGGGTCTGTTCAAATAACTGTGTACATGGCCTTAATAATATATTTCACGAATGACCTGCTGCGAGGGGAGCAAGGACGGAAGACACAAGAACATACGAGGACAGGAACATAAGAGCAAAAGAACTTATGCTTTATCCTGTCAAAAACCGTGTCAAACCGCGTTAATCCGTGTCAAAAATAGAACTCAGAACACAGAATACAGCAGACAGAATAAAAAATAAACCTTTGTGACTTTGTTTCTTCGTGGTGAGAAAAATAGGGAGGGGGATATAGTTGTTATTATTTTGAACAGAATGCCCTTAAATCGCATATCTCACAATCCTTGCGCAATCGGCCTGTGCAATGTTCCACTATTCCTATTCGCGATAACGCAAAATCATATTTAACGGGGTCGTCAGGAGATATTTTAGCAAAAGCTTGTGTTATTTTTATGGCGGCTTTCATAGAAACAGATTTCTGGTCGTAAAATCCGAGGATTTTGCATAATCTGCCCATGTGGACATCTACGGGGATGATTAATTTGGCTTTATCTATCGATTTCCACAGACCTGCGTCAACATCGTCTCTGCGTACCATCCAGCGGAGAAAAAGATTTAATCTTTTGCACACGCTGCCGGCGGCAGGGGAGGGCAGGAGGTATTGAAGCCCCCTGGGTATATGCCCTTTATGGTTTTGGGCATGTACAGCCAGAAGAGAATCGCAGAACTTTGTCAAAGCGGGAATAATATTGCTGTCTGCTCTGTTGTATCCTTTGACGAAGAATTTTTCAATACTGCCGAATTTGCCGATAATTAACTTTAGGACGGCAAGCAAGTCGGCAATATCATCGCCGCTTGTAAAGCGGTGTTTAAAATTGCGGAGCGTCTGACTTTCTTTCTTATCAAAATTCATTACATAATCCAAAGGACTATTACCCATACGTTTCAACAAAACAGTCAGGCTCTTTTCGATTTGTTGTACTCTGCCATAGGCCAGGCAGGAAGCGAGGAAGCCCGCAATTTCCATATCACCTCTTTTTGAATACCGGTACACAAACTGCAGCGGGTCAGGCTGTATCAGTTCCCGCCTGTTATATTTCACGTATAATGTTTCCAGGGCATCCCTGAGCTGCTGTGTTTGTTTGTTCACGATAATACTTTCAGGCATTTAGTATTCATCCATGTGATGCCATTCGGCATTTTCGAGCCATCGGTCCGGCTGGGATACAAATTCAACCATATTTTCCAGCAGAAAATAATGCTTGTCTTCCTCATTAGCCAGTACCTCAAAAATTTTTCTCTGAGGGGCATCCGTTAATTCTTTTACCTTTTCAAGATAAAAGTTTTCCGATTCCTTTTCAATCTTTTGTGCTTTCTTATACAGCTCTATTTCACTGATATCGAAATTAAATTTTTCTGATGAATCTTTCATTTTAACAAAGATGTCTTTAGCATTTGACAGTACCGATGTTTCGGCAAGTTCAGGGGTGACCCTGTTCTTCATCCGTGAAACGATTCTGTAATGTTTAGCTTCTTCATCCGCCAGCATCGCGAAGATGGATTGAAATCCCTTGTTGCTTGTCCTGCCTGAAAGCAGGCGGTAATAATCCTCGCTGAACTTTTCCTTTTCCATTGCAAACTCAAAGATATTCATAATTCCCCTCACTGTAAAATTTTATTTTCCGCCGATATTTCGCCACTTTCTCCCGTCTGACTCAATCAGGCTGTTGGACTCTTCAAAAGTCCCCCCAGAGAGATATTGATGAGGCTGCGAATCGTCTTTTTCCCACGCTTCAAGGATAGGAGCCAAAAATTTCCACGAAGCTTCGACGCTGTCGTACCTGGTAAACAAAGTCTGATCGCCAACCATACAATCAAGGAGAAGTCTTTGATATGCTTCCGGCATGGCGGTAACTCCGAAAACACTCTGGTAATTGAAGTTCATATTAAGGGTGCTCGATACATAATTTTGAGCCTGGACGCTTTGCCTGAAAACTCAGCGAAATACCCTCTTCGGGTTGTATCTGAAAGACAAGCACGTTTGGCGGCATATCCTCAATCCCGGCGGCAATAAACATGGAATAAGGCACTTTTTTGAAGATGATGGCTATTTCTGTATCCTTGGCGTTCATTCGTTTGCCGGTGCGCAGATAAAATGGAACGTCCTTCCATCGCCAGTTGTCGATAAATACTTTTGCGGCCACAAAAGTTTCAGTGTTCGACTTAGCATCTACATCTGGTTCGTCGCGATAACCGACAATCTTCTGACTGCCGAACTCGCCCGGTCCGTATTGACCTCTGATAATATTTTTCTTTATTGTGTCGCTATTGAATTGCCGTATCGACTGCAGAACTTTTAGTTCTTCGTTGCGAATATCGTCCGCGTTGAAAGAAATGGGCTGCTCCATTGCCACAATCGAGAGCATTGAGAGCATGTGGTTTTGAAACATGTCACGCAGAGCGCCGGTTTTATCGTAGTAGCTGCCGCGGCCTTCAATTCCTATCGATTCGGCTATTGTAATCTGGATGTGGTCGATGTAATTTCGGTTCCAAATCGGCTCAAAAATCGCGTTGGCAAAACGGAACATCAAAAGGTTCTGCACTGTTTCCTTGCCGAGATAATGGTCTATACGGTAAATCTGAGACTCATCGAAACAGCGGCGGATAATGCTGTTTAACGCAACGGCACTTTGCAAATCATGTCCGAACGGTTTTTCGACTACAAGCTTAACTTTCGGCTGAGGAGCAGGTTGGTCAATACAGGACAGTCTTGATGTTCTGAGATGTTCGACTATCGTGCTGTACATGGCAGGGGGGACGGCCAGATAAAAAATACGGCTGCCGTCAACCTTGTGCTTAATATCAAGTTCAGAAAGACGCTCTTTGATATTTTCGTAAAACATTTCATCGTTATAATTACCGCTTACGAAATAAAGTTTATTTACGAAAAGTTTTATATCCTCTGCCAATGTGCCGGATACAGATTCTTTTATCGCTTCTTCAACCTCTTTTCGGAACATCTGGTCTGATAAGTTGGTTCTTCCGCAGCCGAGGAGGTAAAAGTTTTCACTCAATAGGCCGCGTTTGAAAATCGAAAATATGCTCCCGAACAATTTGTTACGGGCCAGGTTTCCCGATGCGCCAAAAACAACCATTGCGTTAGGAGTCGCTATTGCTTCCTGGCACAGGATATCCTGAGATGTTACCGACGGTTTAATTTCAGGCATCATACCCCCTTACTCAAACTGATTAAACTATTTAATCGTTAACGGGTTCAAATTCGTCCGTTCCGACGCCGCATTCGGGACACACCCAACCTGCGGGCAGGTTTTCAAAGGCGGTACCGGCTTTTACTCCGTTATCCGGGTCGCCTATCGCAGGGTCATAGATATATCCACAAACCAAACATCTGTATTTTTTCATTTGTATATTGACTCCAAAATCCGTTATTTTTTTAATGCTATTAATTTTTTATTTATCGCGGTTATATGACTGATTTCCTCGCGGACAATCGCTGCAAGTTTGTCACTGCCTGCCTTGTCGGAGACATAGTTGCGTAAACCGCAATAAAAAACCACCGAATCCTTTTCAGAATTCAGGGCAATCTTCAAAATTTCTTCTGTCGATTCTGTTCCGGTTAATTTCTTTGTCCGGCTTATTTTCCCTTCTGTGCCGTGAATATCTGCCATTGTTTGCAGATACATCGCGGCCTCATTATCGGGGTCAAAGGTAGTACGTTCCTTTTCTTCGCCAGTCAGATGAAGACGCATCTCCTTAAAAATAATCATATGGCCGTCTTCCATTGAAGCCAAATCGAGCAGCATTTTATTTGTGTCTTTATCTTTAGTAATCTTAGCCGCCTCGCGGTAAAAGGCAGCAGCGTTACGTTCAATTTCTTCCGCCATTTCAAAGACTTCATCAGCGTTAAAAGTGATGGCCATATACTATCCTTTCCACATTCCGTGAATGTTACAATGTTCCCGTGCTTCGGCAACATCGGCCGTGATATTAAAAATTGCTTCAGGGGCATCACCCGGCTTTAGAAACTGCCGATACGCCTTACCGTCGGCGAGCAGTTCAATCCATTCGATAAAGTGTTTTTCCTCCATCGGATGCGCTATGCTGCCGACCTTGACTTTAATAATGCCATCAGCTTTTTCAATTACCGGTACATGTTTTTCTTTGGCCGCGTCGGTAGTGTTAGCGGTCATATTTCTCATCGGCTGGCCGCAGCACACCATTTCTCCGTCACCACCGTGAAGAACTTCAACGAGAATACCACAGACCATACACTTGTAAACATCCAGTTTTTTCGCCATAATTACTCCTTTTTTAATTGCTGATTCCAAGTCCTTTATGTTTAGCCAGAATCTCATCGGCGAGCTTATCCAGTGCCGCAAAATCAGCGTCCTTTAGATAACCTTTTGCTATGACCGGTGGGATTAACTCCACTTTCAGATTTGGAATTAAGCTTGTGAGCTGTTCGGTCATTTTTCCTGCCCAGCCGTAAGAACCGATAATCGAAGCAAATTTAGCTTTGGGCCTGAGCGCGTTTGTCAAGACGCAGGCATAAGCCGCCGCCGGATGTGCTCCGACCAGTACAGTCGGACTGCCAATCACAATCGTGGCTGCATCCACAAGCGATATGGCTAACTTCCCGATGTCTGTTACGGGCAAATTGAACTGCTTTACGGTGATGCCTCGTTCAATCAGGCAATCCACTAAATATTCCACCATTTTGTGTGTGCTGCCGTGCATTGAGACGTAAGGCAGTACCACCTCGTTTTTGACATTGTCGCTTGCCCAGTCCTTGTAAGCGTCGATGATAAAGGCTGGTTTGTTATAAATGGGGCCGTGACTGGATGCGATTATCTTGATTTCAAGCGGAGCAATTTTTTCGAGGTTCTTTTTTATCGCTGCACGAAACGGCATCATTATTTCCGCGTAATACCGCTTTGCTGACTCATAAACAACGGTTTCATCTTCGACAAACAAATTGCTCGCTGCCAGGTGAGAGCCGAAAAAATCGCAGGGGAAAAATATCTTGTCTTCAGACAGATATGTTCCCATAGTCTCAGGCCAGTGAACCCACGGGATAAAGATGAACTTTAGAGTTTTATTGCCCAGTGACAGAGTCTCACCATCTTGAACGGTAATAAATTTATTCTCGCTGATTTCGAGCATATCCATCAGCATAGTTTTGCATTTGTCATTCGTCACCACTTTTGCCAGCGGGTAAAGCATTAAGACCTCTGGAATGCTTCCCGAGTGGTCCTGCTCGGCGTGATGGGAAACTATGTAATCGATTCTGTCGATGCCGCATTTAAGAAGGTTGTCAATAAGTACGGACGTTTTTGTCGGGTCAACCGTATCGAGTAAAGCGATTTTCTCAGAGCCTTTTATCAGGTAAGCGTTGTAACTTGTGCCGTCCGGCAGGGGAACTAATTCGTCAAATAACCTTCTATCCCAGTCAATTGCGCCTACTTCATATATGTCTTGTTTTATCTGTCGCATATTTACCCTTTTGTCATACCTGCTAAAGCAGGTATCCAGTTTTTGTATTTGTTTTGGATTCCCGCTTTCGCGGGAATGACAGTATTTTGTTATTTTATTTAAACCACTATATTAATTTTTTTGCGGCATCCAGGACAGCCTGATAATCCGGCTCGCTGGTCATTTCCTTTACAATCTGTATATAAGCGATTTTCCCGTTTTTGTCCACGACAAATACAGTTCTTGCCAGCAATCTGAGTTCCTTAATCAAAACGCCATAGGTCATACCGAAATTGGCGTCACGATGGTCGGAAAGGGTCTGGACATTGGTGATGCCCGCCGCTCCGCACCATCGCTTCTGGGCAAAGGGCAAATCCATACTGATTGTCAGCACCTTTACGCTGTCACCCAGGTTGGATGCCTCTTCATTAAACCTTCGCGTCTCGGTATCGCACACAGGCGTATCGAGTGACGGCACCGAGCAAATAATGCAAACCTTGCCAGCAAAGGAGGAAAATTTTACCTCCGACATATCGTTGGCAATAACCGTAAAATCGGGTGCCTGCTGACCTGTTTTCAACTCGCCGCCTAAAAGCGTTAACGGGTTGCCCTTGAATGTTATTTGACCTTTGCGTTCTTTCATGGGATTCTCCTTACAGCTAAAAATCGTAAAGCATAAAACAACCGCTGTCAAAACTATCTTAACAGCATCTTTTTGTCGCGTAAATCCTGTCATTCCCCCTTTGTTACCCTAAAACCGCTTAACTTACAATAAGTAAAAACCCTGATTTGAGATTAGGGGAATGCCTATAATTCAAACTGACCGATTCGACTTGTCATATCTGCGAAAGCAGGTATCCATTTCAGAAAAGTGGATTCCCGCTTACGCTGGAATGACATTTGGCGATAACTCAGTTTAAGTAATTAATAATTAATCGCCTCGATTTCAGAATAGCTTTGAGGATGCGCACATACGGGACATGTTTTCAGTGCGTCTGTCCCTTCATAGACGTAACCGCAATTCCGGCAGACCCATCGCACGGCTTTTGGTCTCTTGAAAATAGTTTTCTCGATAAGATTCTTCGCGAGGGCCAGATACCGTTCCTTATGACGGTTTTCTGCAATGACGATATTTCTGAAAAAGCCCGCGATTTCCTTAAAACCTTCCTTGGATGCCGCTTCTGCAAAAGCGGGGTACATCTGCGTTGTTTCATAATGTTCACCCGCCGCCGCCTCTTTGAGGTTCTCAAGTGTAGTGCCAATGACACCTGCGGGAAAAGACGCGGTAATTTCAACTTCGCCCCCCCGGAGGAACTGGAATTCCCGTTTGGCATGTTCCTTTTCCTGGTTCGCTGTCTCTTCGAAGATGGCCGCTATCTGCTCATAACCTTCTTTTCTCGCCTGACTTGCAAAAAAGGTGTACCTGTTGCGTGCCTGGGATTCGCCCGCGAACGCCGTCATTAAATTCTTTTCAGTCTGACTGCCTTTTAAGTCCATTTGTATGTCCCTTTCGTAATCCTGCATTTTCTGTGGCCGCTGCCGAAAAAACATCAATTAAAATTTCTTTTGTCCTCACTTTAGCCGACCGGAAATGTAATGTCAACCCGGCGATTTGATTATTTTTGCGGCAGAAGCGGATAGCGTAGAGCAAACGAGAATAAGCTAAATATTTCAGGAATCGGGGTAATGTTTCCGATAATATTACTATGGAAAATAATGCTACACAAGGCAAAGGAACGCGATTCAGCTTTCCCGTGAAAGAATCGGAGCAGGAGCCTGGACAGCAGACGAAATTATGTCCATTCTGTGCTGAGGTAATACAGGCTAAGGCGATAAAATGCCGATTCTGCAACGAATTTCTCAATACCGAAAAGGCCATCGCAATTCAAACTGTCCAAAACCCCAGCACAAATGAAGGTGTAGATGTTAAAAACGGGCAGGGTGTACTGTTTCACTGCCGGCCATCGGGCTGGTCGATGGCATCAGTCATAACCAAAGGAAGCATATTTCTTGCGGCGGCTATTCTGCTGATGGCGATTCCGATAGAGAAAATGGTCAGCGGTGCGGCGGAAAAGGATACCATTTTGCTTACGACTGTGGGACATTGGCGTATTCTTATTGGCTTATGTGCGGTTCTGGGAGGAGCGATTGTACTAACATGGAAATGGGTCTGCCTTAAAACCATTTATTATGAAATTACGCCCGACAGGATAGAGTGGGGCAGGGGGGTGTTCGATAAAAGGGTCGATAACCTCGATATGTTCAGGATTGTTGACATGAAACTTCGGCGGACGGTATTTGATTGCGTTGTCGGAATAGGGACGGTAGTGCTGATTACTAACGATAAAACCGACGCGGAATTTGCTTTCAAGAAGATACGCGGTGCTCGTGAGCTTTACGATATAATAAAAAAGGCCAAAATTGAAGCCGATAAAAAGAGGGGGGTTGTACATCTGGAATAAGTTCGTGGTTCTTTGCTCGGAACGTCCCATAAGCAAGATGTTTTGCGGCAGGGCAAGATGAGGGAGATAATTATCACAGCAGATTAACCATGCCGGTCGAATTGTCGATATAACAGCAGGAAAATAAGGAACGTTTGATTTAATACTCTATTAGCGAGGGTGTATGAGCGTTTTACTGGAGATTCTCGGCAGGGGAATGACGATAGATGTGTCCGCGTTAATGCTGCAGGGGTTAAAAAGCATAAGGGCAACAGGCAGCGGTTCTTATTCGCAGCTTAGTCAGGTAATCAATCTGATAGACAATAACAAGCTCGATTCGGCACAGCAGCAGTTAAGGCTGTATCTGTTTGAGAACTCACTATGCATTAACGGACGTATGGCGGCAGCGGCATTGTGTATCAGACAAGGCCAGATACAAAACGCGATTGATGAGCTGACGTCGGTTTATTCACGTCAGCCTAATAACACGATGGCGCTTTACGCGATGGGGCATTGTTATGAACGGCTCGGGAAAGAGCAGGAAGCTATAGAGTTTTATCAGGACTGCCTGAAATTCAAGAATTATCTTCAGTTTCCATGCCAGCGGCTTGCGGCGATATATCTGAAAAACGGGAGACTTGAAAAAGCCATTGAGCAGTATGAGCTGCTTAAACAGGAATACCCCGACGATGTAACGTCTCTTGTGTTACTTGGTTATTTATATATAGCATATAGACGATATGCGACTCGCTGCCGAGACATTCAATACGGCAATCCTGATACACCCGGATAATTTTAACGCTGATAACGATGAGGTTGAGGAACTTATCGAGGAGCAGCAATACCTCGACGCCATAGAAAAGATTGACGAACTGCTGGAAGATGAGCCGGAAAGACCTGATTTGCGGCTTAGGCGGGCAGACGTATTGAATATGCTCGGTTCGGAAAGCGAAGCCCTGGAGCAATATGAGGAAACGGTAGATTCTTTTGCGGAATTTCTTGAGGCCAATATCAAACTTGGGACGCAATATTTGCGCATGGGTCATCATGAATTCGCGGCCCGGCAGTTCAACAGGGCTATTGAGATAAACGAACGTATAGTTGACGCCTATATCGGCTTGGCAATAGCCAAGAAGATGAATAATAATATTGCGGAGGCTTTTTCAACATTATCTTTGGCATCGTCTATCCAGTCAAATAGTTTGCTCCTTTTCGCACATACTGCGGCATTGCAATTTACCATTTGCAGGAATAACGATTTATGTTCCGATTGTGATGTAAATTCACAGGAACTTATGGGGCATATAATTGCGGCCCACCAGAGGCAAATTGCCGTTCAGCCAGGCAATCCGGATTTATATCATCGGCTCGGATTGCTTTTGATGTACGGAAAATCATTGGATAGCGCCGCGACAGCATTGTTAAACGCCCTTGCGATAAATCCTACTTTTTCGCGTGCAAGAAATAAACTGGCGATTTGTCTGCTTGAAATGGGGCAAAAAGATTCGGCGATGGAAAATTTAATCGGCCCGGATTGTCTCGAACAAAGAATTGCTCGAATTGCATTACAAGACAGCTTTACTTTACTGTGACAGCATCAAATTTGCGTCCTCTCTGATTAACCTTGAACATAATATAGAAAATATTTTTACGCCGGGGGATGCGACATTTAATATTGCGATAATCCTGCAAAACCTCGGCTTGCTGGATAAAGCGGCGGCTATGTGGGATAATCTTGCCGATTTAGCCGGCAAAGAGTTGTAAAAAGCTTAATTACTGACTCAATATTGAAGATTTTCGGCAATTATCATACGCATCGCCTTTTGAACTGAAAAACCTGAATGAAACATAACATATATTCAATATCCAGAATTTAGGGACAAATTCATGGTTTTGAACGGTGTTATGGACGGACCTAAGCAGGGCGAAGTAGAAGTTTCGGAAAGTTTTACCAAAACTCTTCTTTTAGGTGACAATTTTTACACAAAAACATTCACTCCTTCTGGTCGCGAATTTTTCATTTTTCGCGAGATCGGCGATTTTCTTTACGGCAAATTTCTTTACGGTAGCCGTCAAAATAATACCATCAAACGCACAAAATCTTTTCGCATAGAATGCTATGAGAAAAAGCAGGGCGGTGTAGTTAAGGACGGCGGCGGCGAAGTCGAAGAGTTTTTCGCAAATAAGCAGCTCCAAAAAATCTTCAGCCAAAACGAGCAGCTCGTCGGCAAATTCATTCGCATCGTTTACGTCGGCAAATCCAAAAGCATGTGGGGCGGTCATTTCGCCAAAGTATATAGAGTTTTTCAAATGAAGGGAGTTATCAGTGAGCAAGAAACCGAAGTCAACACAAAAGCGGGCAGAAAAAAAACAAAATAATATTTTCCCTGTGCCCTTAGACGTAACGAGTAAAGAATTTCAGATGTATTTTTTGGGGAAAATGGAATCTTTTTTTAAGGAGTCGATTAACCGCGATGAGCGGCGTTGCGAATCTTTAGAGTCGATGGCAAATACACTTCAGGATATTTGTGAACTCTTAAAGAAGGGAAGGTAATCATGGCAGCAGAAATTAAATTTTGTCCGAATTGCGGTAAGTCGGATATTCATGCCGGTAATGGCAAGATTATTTGCTTTCACTGCAACACCGCATTCAAGATCGAGGCGGACGGATCGGCGAAGGTGATCGATACGGACCCGCTTGAAAAAATAAGCAAGCGCGTCCTCGAGGATGTCCGCCGCGAATTAAAGCAGCCGGCGCCGGCTAACCATGTTACGGACCCGCCGGTCGCTGATTTAGATGAGCCTGGTGATGATGACGATGAGGACGGCTTTATAACTTTTGGCAAGGATGAGGACGATGAGTAAAAAAGAGAAAATTAAAAAAATACCTACGAGGTCCGCCGAGACTTCATTAACTCAGCCGACGCCGGCATCCGCGAAGCCTGAATTTGCAGCGAAGTTGGATAGTTTATCTCAGCAGCCTGCCGCCGCGGATGCTGGCGGAGATAAACCGGACGGCAGGGGCGGTGCTAGACCTGGAGCTGGCCGGCCTAAAGGTGTTACGGACGATTTAGCTCTTGTCAATCGGCTGCCTGATGTGGCTAATAAAACGCTCATCCCGATTATCCAGATTCCGTTTGAGTTGTGGTCTATTTCGACTAAGCAGCCGAAACTTGCCTTGACAAAAGAAGAGGGCGAAGAGCTTGCTTTGCCCGTAACTCAGCTGCTTGAATTTTATTTCCCTGGCAAGATACCAGAGATCGCTTTCGTGTGGCTGTGTCTGCTGGGTTCGACTTATAACGTGATGAAGCCGCGGCTTACGCTGCTGGCAGAATTAAGAGGCCAAAAGAAACAAGCCGTGTCTGGTTCAGCCTCTGCGGCGGAGACTCCCTCGAATTCGTCCACTCCGTCGCAAGCTGGGCCGGTTTCTGATTACCCGAAAGCAAAATAGTTATGAAAATATTTAAGAGAAATAAAATAATTAAGGTGTATAAGAGGTCTATAAAATTTACTTGCCTCGAATGTGGAAATGTCCAAATGGCACGAATAGGTTTTCGCTCTTCTATCCTTAAAACATGTTCACGTTGTTTAGCATGACAAACGAAAAAATCATCGAGCTTATTTTCGGCAAGCGCGGCTCAGGCAAAAGTTACCTGGCCAGGCATAAACTCCGCGAATACAAGCGGAGCCTGGTATTCGATACCCTGGGCGAATATACAGAGGGAGTTGTTTTTGATAACTTGCCTGCTCTTGCTGCTTTTTGGAAAAAGGTTTACGCCGGTGATTTCAGAATCATTTACCAGCCGCTTAATCCTGAAGTTGAATTTAGCCAGGTGTGCGATTTGATATGGAATTGCGGCAACATGGCTTTTGAGGTCGAAGAGATAGATTGCTTTTGCGGAGTACTCAGCAGCTCGCTCGATGAGTCCTTCAGACAGCTCATTCAGCGAGGCCGGCACAGAGATATAACATTAATCGGCGTAACACAACGGCCCGCATCGGTTGCCAGGCTGCTTACCAGTCAAGCGAAGCAAATGAGCATCTTTAACACAACGGAGCCTCGGGATATTGACTATTTCAAACAGGTTATCGGTGAAAGAATAGTTCCGATGTTCGAGCAGCTCAAACAATATGAGTTTATATCCTGGCAGGACGGCCAGGACAGTTTGGAGATAACAAAGGTATAAAATAAAAGGGACGAATTATGGATGAGAAATTTGGAGAAATAATGGCGGAAATCGACGGCAAAACGATTCCCGAAATCGACAAGAGCATCGAAAATCTTACATACGCGAAAATCATAACGCTTATGGAATGTTTTCGATGCAAGGCAGGGGACCTGGCCAAAAAGGTTGCGAAGTATAAGGGGGTGAAAAAATGATTACGGATACTTCTATGATTGCTTACGAGCAAATTACCAGTAAATTAAGCAGCAGGCAGCGGAAAGTTTTTAATTCGATAAAAGCCCTGGGCAAGACCTGTAATGAAGCAATCGCCTGGCATACAGAGCTTCCGATAAACTGCGTATGCCCTCGCGTCCTGGAGCTGCGAAAGATGGGGCTGATTGTTGAGGCTGGAGTGAATATAAAGGGACCGCACGGCAGGCCGGTAAGAATGTGGCGAGTATCGCAGCTAAAAAATAATTTATTTTCTTAAAAATTTTATTGACACAGAAAATCGCTTATGGTAAACAACGCGAAAAGGACGTTAAAAAATTTATTAGAAAGCACTATCACGGCGGCGGCTCGTGGCAGTGCTTTTTTTATTTGCCGCTGATAAAGGAGTTTTGAATATGGATATGCCCAAAGTTAAACTGCCGTCGGCATCGTACCTGGTAAACCTGACAATCGGATTGTTGATTGTCCTGGCGTTGCTAAGATTCATGCCCATACCGGACAGATTCAAAGCCTGGTTTAGAGTCTAACCGGCTTCACGGCTAAGCGTTGCGGACGAATTAAAAAAGGATTTTTTTACTCTAAAAAAAGTAAAGGAAAAAAACGTATGAAAAAGTTAATCGAACGAGAGCTTGGTTCGCTGGCATTCGCTGCGAACCAGACTTCTACTTTGCAGCTGCCGCGGGATTATTCCCTGGCTAAGCTGCATTTTCGCCTGGTCGCTCAGATGGACCGGACGGCTGTCGGCGGCAGCGTAAACCGCGAGCTGAGCGGTGCGCAGCTTGTAAAACGCATCGAGGTCCGGCGTAATGGCCGCGATGTCATAAAGTCGGTCGATTTCGCATCATTGATGCGCAAAAACGAAATGGACTATAAGACACCGGCTGCCAGGACCGTATCGACCACTACATGGGACAGCGCACCTGCTGGGGCTGAGGCCAATACCACATTCGATCTGGGAGCAATTCTCGATTTCGCGATGCAGCGAAGCGTCCGCGAAAACGATACGCTCCTCGATTGCACTGCCCGCGGCAATGTATCGACGCTTGACCTCATTATTACATGGGGGACCGGTGCCGATTGCGTAAGCACGGGCGTTATCACTGTTGATAGCTGCACGCTGTACATCTCAGCGAGCGAGTACATCGACATTGACAGCAAGGACGATCCATACACACCTTACGCGGACCATAAGATTTATGGTATTCGCAAAACAGTAACCGCGAGCAATCCACGCGAGCAAATCGAGCTTGGCGTCGGTAACTTTTATCGCGGCTTCCTCATTAAGACCCATATCGACGGCGTCCAGGTCAATACCCTGATTAACACGATAACGCTTAAAAGCGGTACCGATGTTATCAAGTATAAGCAGGGTGCCGGCCTTCGCAACGATATGAAGGCTGAGCTGGGTCTTGCCAGCGTTCCAGACGGTTATTACTTGCTGGAGCTTTGCAAGGATGGACACCTGGCGAAGATGCTTGATACAACGAATATGTTGAGCCTGACCCTCGAACTCGATACAACATTCTCAGGCACAACGGATGTTATCGAAGTATTCCCAGTCGAAATCGTGCCAGCCGCCAAAAGGGCTGCTTAATTCTCCTTGAAAAAAGAGGTTAAACCGAGTAAAATAAGAGGTTAATAAACGTCGAATTTTTATTAACCTCTTATTTGAAAGGAAAAAAGCATGAAAAAGGTATGGATTTTAACGATAGTGGTTGTTGCTCTCGGTATATTTGCGGGGGATATAAATATATATTTCTCGCTAAAGAAGCAAATGAAAACTGAAATAGCATCAGCTTTAGAGAAATGTAAAGCTGAAATGCTGTTAGCTTCAGATTTAAAGCAGCAAGCAAGTGAAAAAGAAAACCGACTCACTATACGAATGGGGCGTTTTGTTGCCAGTCATGCCCCGACAGGCGAAGCTCTTGTTAAGGCATTAGATCTTGAACTTACAAAGCGAGCTATTGCGATCGACTCATCAGCAGAATGTGGAATTGAGGGGATTTGCCAAGGCGTTACAGTGGAGTTTTCAATACGAGACAAAGCTGGCAATGCGATAAAGGTGTGGAGTTGGACAGATTCCGCTGCATGGGTGAATTTTTCCCCAGAAAAAGCTGCCATTGAGATAGCTAATGCAGTACAGGGGTATATCGCAAGCAGGGGAGGTGTAAAATGAGAACATTGATAATTTTGTGCAGCCTGCTGCTTGTCGCTGGCTGCCAGGTGCCTGTAAAGGTAACACGCGAGATTTCGCCAGGCATTCCTAAAATAGATTCGCTGTGCGTTGAAAAATTTCAAGGCTCTGAAACGGCGACAACCTTTACGCTGCTTATAAAAGAAGAGTTGAAAAATAAAGGCGTAAAAATAAATGATGACTCAAAATACATATTGACCGGCATCTTTACAGATAAAGGCGATTTGTATGGTAGAACGATTGACATATATTTACAGAGAGATAACAGTAAATATGCTAATTGGCATATTGCAAACAGGGCATCTATAAGTATATGGCAATTAGTTAAAACTAAAGAGAAGCTCGCTGCTATTAGCGCAGATGAGGTTATTGAAGATGTTTTTAATAGATGATCTGATTATTAGTTATTTTGGTTTGACCGGAGCCGCGGCCTCGGTAGCTACTGTTGCAACGGGCGCTGCTATGACTGCTGGGTTTATGTCATATCAGAGTCAACAAAATAAACAGGCCGTTAAATCTCAAGAGAAAAAAGCTAACGCTGCCAGGGAGGCGGAGCTTGCATTTCAGAGATTTTTAGCTGGTGAGCAAAGTAACCTGACAGCTCAGCAGCTCGATGCCCAGAGCAGGCAGTATGAGCTTGAGCGGCTTACCGAAAAGATTGTAAGCAGTCCTGTTGAGCCTCGAATCTTTACGCTGCCAAGTGCAGCTCCCCATGAGTCTATTTTTGACCAGGTCAATAATGGAATAGACAGATTTTTAAGAGGGCTTAACTAATGGGCAGTGGAGCTACAGCTCAGCGTGTGGCGACAGGGCAGTTGAATGCCCAGGATCTGGACTATCTCGCTAAGCTCAAAGCTGATGGCAGCGATTATATTTTTGAGCCGGTACTGGCAGCGAATATGCAGCAGTTTAGCGATTTATCGGCCAGGCTCGAATCGCTGAGCAGCGATAGTAATATAACTGAAGTGCAGCAGATGCCTCAGATATTGCCCGCTGTTAATAAAAGTAAAATGATTTTTTATGCTGGTATAGGATTTATGATTTTATGGCTTCTACTCAAGAAGAAATAGCTCAGATAGAGCAGGCCAGACAGACGGCTGTTGATACCTTCGGGATGCAGCAGCAGATGATAGGGGACCTGAACAAGGTTATCGACAAGATACAAGGCGGATCGGCGGCTGGTACCGTGTATGTCCAGCCTCAGCCGGTGGCTTACGAAAAATCCCCCAATTATTTGCTCTATATCGGGATCGGTATAGCGGCATTATTTTTTTTAAAGAAGGGTAAACTTTTATGACAATGTCTTTTACTGATTTTGCTTATCAAGCCCAGGACTGGGGTTCAACGCCTATGCCTATGGGCGTTAATACTGTTACTCCGAGTTTTGGTATATCGGATTATCTGACAGCGGCTGTGAATCCGTTCAAAAACGCTTTTCAGAGCCTTACTGGGCCCAAGGCTGTTGAGGCAGCGGCGGGGGGGTTAGTTAATACCCTGCTCCAGAGATCGGGGCTGGTATCGACTCCAAAGAATGAGGGGAGCCAGACTGTTGTTTACTATGATAAGCCCAATGCAGGCGTTACACCGCCGGCGTCGCTTAATGTGGTTATGCCCACGACTCAGTCGAAGGAAAGCGGCGGATTTTTCCAGAGCGAAGGAACAAAGACAGTCTTTAAGGAAATCCTGGTTGTTGTCGGCGTTATCGTTGTAGCTTTAATTCTTATGAGTAAAGGTAAATGGTAAAATGGACTTTAATCAGCAGTTATTAGAAGCCGCTGGCTTGTCGAATGTCCAGCAGATAGAGATCGATTTATCGATAGCTGCTGCTGACAAGTCTTACAGCCTGGCAGGCAATTATTTTTACGTTTACGATGCTCCCGATGGCGAAGTTTATATCAGCGTCAAGCAGAATCAGACTAACCAGTCGGCAGTCGATTATGTAAAGCAGACCGGCTTTATAGCTCCATTCTCAAAGCTATATATAACAACGCCGGCAGCTCAGACCGGCACAATGAAAATCCTCATTGCCTCAAGAGCGCCTGAGCTGTTTGAGATTATAGATAACCGCGCTCCGACATCATCGAGCCTCAATGACATATTAGGCGAGCTACGAGGCGATACAACACACGAAAACTGGGACACTGAGAAAACTGTCGGAGCTGCTGCCGTATCTGTCCTGGCAGCCAACGCGGACCGCAAGGCTTTTGTTGTCCAGGCTAAAAGCACAAATACCGGCATAATTTATATCGGGTTTGCCGATACAGTTACAAGCTCAAAGTGGATCGCTGAGCTTCAGCCTGGCATGTCGCTTTCTATTGACGATTATCGCGGTCCGGTTTATGCGATCGCATCGGCAGCAGGGCAGCTGCTCGGCTGGGGAGAATGGTAAATGGGTTCTAAGATTTCATCACCAAAGACAGAACTAAAAGCCTGGGAAGCTGGGCCGTTCGCGGTCCATACTGTTTATCAAGCTGAAAGCGATGGCATTGTTGTTGGTTATGCCAGGGCAACGGGCCAGCCAGCCGAAAATCTTGTCGGATTTACAGACAGCTCAAGTCCTGATCCGACAACAAAGCGAGTATCATCATCGACCGTAAATACACTATATATGTCGGTCGTGATGCCGGTCAAAAAAAAGGACTATTGGAAAATAACGCTTAGTACCGGTGATAACTTAAATATATTCTGGATACCGTTAAGATGAAAACAATTACAGTTGTAAGTGGTTTTGGATATTTTACCAATGCTGATGAGCATATCATTGCTAAGGCCGTCTTGCCGAAAGGCAAACATCCGCTCGATGACGCTTATGATTATGTTGAGGTTGCTGACCAGGCAGCTTTGGAAGGGATAGAGGTATATAAAGAGCCTCACACGCCTGCAAGGATAAACGAAGAAAAAATCCAGGCTAAAATTCGCAGCATGGCGATAGAGTCGCTGAAAGCAGCAGGTGAGCTGCCATTGAATTTCGAGGATGTGAAAGCATAAAGATGGAAAAAATCGAAATATCAAAAGATGAAATATTAGTGCCTGGCGATCGTATCGAAATGATTTTTTCGATTTATGGTCCGACATGGCTTCGAGCTGCTCAGCTTTATGCGATAGAAGAGCGATTAAGGGATAATAAAAATTATGAGCTGCTCAGCTACGAGACGACCGACGACAATAAGCTGATTATGAATATCCGGATTAAGCAGCCTGATCCAAATGATGTCCAGGTAATAAAAGCTGGCGTATCTCCAGCAATAATAGTTGCTGCGATTGCCGCGGTCGGAGTGAGTCTTTTTTATTGGCTGAGCCTTGACGGTACCTATAAACTCGTAGAAACTCCAGCGGTCAAGACTTTATCGGTAGGTATTCTCGTATTTGCAGTTGCTTATTTAGTTTTAGCCTGGAAGGGAAGAAAATGAACCAGATAATTGATACCTGGGAGCAACGGCTTGCTGACCAGGTTAAGCGAAATTATAAGAACTATTTTACTCTGCGGATAACGCTCGATGCTGCTGCTAATAATCAGCAGCATATCGCCGCCGGCGATATGATTTATGTTAAGGCTATCAGCAGCTCGAATGCAGCATCGAGTATTAAGCTGAATCGAAACACTAATGAAGAAATCGAGTTAAAACTGCATTCTAAGATTAAAACGGTATTCACGAGTTTTTATATCACTAATACCGCTCAGGCAGGGGAGTGGATTGATTTACTTATCGGCATAAACTTCGATATAGAAAATATTCTGGACCGCAAGCCCGCCGCTCAACCGGCGATTGTAATAACCAATGCCCTGGCCGATACTAATACCCAGGGAGCATCTCATAGCTGCAATGAAGTGCTGCTGAGAGCTGCGGTCGGCAATGCCGGTATGGCATGGGTAAATTTCGGAGATGCTGCTGTCGAAGATGCCTGTATGCCGATCGAAGCCGGCGAAGTGGTATCTGTTAAGCTGGCAAATACCAGCGACATAAACGTATTATTTAAATCTGCCAACGATAAAATTTTTGTAACTTACGAGGCCTGATGTTTGCAGTTATAGCTAAATGGAAAAGAGGTTTTATCCTGGCCTGGTCTGGCTCGATCGCGACTATACCAGCCGGATGGGCATTATGTGACGGCAATAATGGCACTCAAGATCTACGCGACAAGTTTATTGTCGGTGCTTCACAAGATGACGGCGGGGTTGCTAAAAGTGAAGTTGACGGCACATTAAAACAAACAGGCGGCTCATTAGGGCATACTCACCCTTACTTCGGATATGGTCATTACCACGTACTTCAAGCGGGAACCGACATCCCCGACTTCGCAGGCACTGGCGCATATAGCACAGACACGTCGGATGAACCGGATGATGGAGTAACAGATAATACAGACAATGTTCCGCCCTTTTATGCGTTGGCATTTATTATGAAACTTTAGGAGATGCTATTATGAAAGAAGTTTTTATCAATATCCGAAAACAGGTAGAATCCAGAGAGGCTGGCCTGGTATATATCGATAAGGTGAATAACGCGATAAAAGATATATCTGGCAGCGATATTAAAGCGGTCATACAAGAGCAGGAAACAGTGCTTGCGCAAAAAACTGCATAAGGGGGATATGGATGTATCCCCTGAAAGATAATAATCGAACCTGGGGCATTTTAAGAAGAAATTTTTGGGGCAATATAGTGAAAGGAGTCATTTATGAAGTTTTCTGAAATTTTAACCGCAATAAGGCATCATGTCTGTACAGCCATATCGATCCTGGTCTGTATCGCAATCTCAATAACCTGGTTTGGCTGCGAGTCGAAAACTAAGTCCCTGGTTAATCCAGAAATCAAAATCAGCAGGGCGGAGATACAGGTCGAATACGACAGGGTTGTCGCATCTCTTCAGCAGCAGCTCGCGGACCTTAATGCCAGATACACTATCGGAATCCAAGCCCTCGACAAGCAGGATGCTTTAAAGAATGCCCTGATTGGCCAGGTAACGCAGCTCATCACGAATCCCGCGGCTGCTGCCACGGACCCGCTGGGCTATGTAATCGGTCTGTTGGCGGTCCTGGGAATCGGGGCAAGCGCGGATAATATCGCAAAAAATAAGCTTATCAAATCTCAGCAGAATACAATAGCAATACTCCAGCCGGCCGCGGAGCCTGCTCAGGCATGAACAAAGCAATTATCAAACAGATGATACGCACATTCGTCGGTAACATTAACGTAAAGGTTGACCGCGAACGCCGCGTATTAGTCATAACCAAAGACGGCCAGGACAATGAAATCACCTTTGACCAGGCTATTGACTATTTAGAGGAGCTACTTAAATGAGTGAGAAACTTCAGTCATCAGAGGCAACACTATCCGCGCACCAGGTCAGACTTGAAACCCTCGAGCAAAGCGACGAAAAGCAGTGGACCGCTATTGACCATATCAAAGAAAGGCTGCCTGTCTGGGCTACGGTAGTCTTTGGAATCTTGACCTTTATGCTGGGCTTCATGTCCAACTTTAAAATCAAACCTTAGCCCCCCTTTTTTTGCCGGCAAAAAAATTTTTTAGCCAGGCACTTCTTATTTTTTTTTTTTTTATTTACAACCGGAAAGCGGGCGTGTACCCTATAGGGCAGGGAGGCGGGAAGGACAAACCCTGCGGGTTTTTGTCCTTCCCGCCTGAAACACGCGGATTTTATAATAATCCCGCGTGTGTTTCAAGTGGAATCCGGCTAAAGCCGGATGAAATTTTACGTGGGTAAGCCAGGGCAAATTCCCAAAATCTCAGGTTATGTTCTATCAGTAACCTCTTTAGGGAAATGTCGGCTTCGCCGACGGCTGTTCAGGGGCGTAAAAGCGTCGAGGGCGGCCATAACGAAACCGGAAAGCCTTTGAAAAACGCGGCTCAAAGAATCAATCATTTCAAAAAAAATATTAAAAATTCAAAAAATAGTGTTGCAATTCAAAAAAACATCCGATAATATCACAAAGTAAGGACGATTAACGATATTGATAAATGCTATGTTTTTTTAGTCCGATAAGCCGAGTGAAACATAACATATATTATGGGACGTCAATAGGGGGCTGATTTAAAGTTTAAAAATCAAAGTTTAAAATGCAAAATTTAAGCAAGGCTGCAAAGGATTTTAACCCCTTGCTGGATTTTTTCGTCGCTCGTAGCGTAGCTGATTCTAAAATGCGTGTCTTTTTCGCTGAAAACATTGCCCGGTATGATTAGAACATTGTTTTCGATGGCTTTTTGAACAAATTTTGTCGCAGAACCGTTCCGCACCTTTACAAATGCATAAAAAGCACCGCCCGGTTTAACTATATCGAATTTACCCTTCAGGCCTTCATAAAGGAGATTTCTTTTTGTTTTATAGGCGGCCACATATTTGGATACATCATAATCCATTGCCGCAATCGCGGCCTGCTGAAATGGTGTCGGCGCACAAACAAAAGTATATTGCTGCAGTTTTGTCATCTGCTCAATAAGTTCTGAAAGGCTGTGCGGCACTGCCGCATATCCGAGACGCCAACCTGTCATGGCGTAACTCTTGCTGAAACCACGCGTAAGAAGGATTTTATCATAATAACTCGCAACGCTGGGACAGGTACTGTCATAGCAAAAATCCTTATATATTTCATCTGATATTATAAGAATGTCATTTTCCGCGGCAACTTTGGCAATTGCCTTTATATGTTCAAGTGAATAGACCCTGCCTGTCGGATTACACGGCGAATTGATAATTATCATTTTGGTTTTTTGGGTTATAGCGGCAGCAATTTTTTCGACCGGCAGCTCAAAATCAGGATAGCTGTCAACAAAAACGCATCTGCCGCCAAAGAGGTTCACGAGGTGCTTATACATCACAAAATACGGGTCTGGGATAATCACTTCGTCGCCGGGGTTAACCGTCGCCATAAACGCCAGCAATAAAGCGCCGCTTACCCCGCTTGTAACAAGAGTCGCGGGATTTTTCCATCCGAATTCATTTTCGACCTGTGCCGCAATTTTTTTCTGCAGCAGTTCCAGTCCCGCGGTCTGCGAATACCTGTTTTTGCCTGTCTCAATGGCTTTTATAGCCTCATCCCTCAATGCCGCCGGCACATCATAGTCAGGCTGACCAATGGAAAAATTCACGGGATCTTCCATTGTCGCCGCGAGGGCAAAAACCTTGCGTATCCCGCTGGCATCCACCAGAGCCGTTCTGTCTGCTAAAATGTTTTTCATAGACCAAAATGTTACCCTGTACCCCCCCTTCCGTCAATCCCAAATTTCTGGTGCGAATTCCGATTAAAATTAGATTATTTTTATAATATTCTTGCCATTATTTTACAAGTGAATATAATTTTATTGTATAAATTTCAAACATATAACATAAAAGATTGAAACATATATTTTTGAAAGGGAAAAAGTATGAAAGTCAAAACAACAAAAAGGGCAATGGTACTGCTGTTAGCTATGCTGATTGCGGGTCTGCTCGTACTTGACGGGTGCAAGAAAAAAGAGACACCTGTCCCTCCTGCCCCGCCGAAAACTGAGGTAAATGTTCCTGCTCCCACGACTGCGCCTGCCGCAAAGCCGGCACCCGCTCCAGCACCGGTTGCACCTAATGCACCAACATCTACTAATACACCGGCATCCCCCGCCAAATAACATCATTGGCTGCAAAAGGTATTTGTTTATTATTTAACCCCTGGTTCGCCGGGGGTTATTTTTTTGCCGCTTGATGAAAACTACATATTCAGATATGATATTGTATTGTAACATTTTACCGAAGGATTGGTTTTAAAGTTTTTTACAGGGATGTTTTATGAATTTAGTATTTGCCGACTGGATATCCATTTTCGTTTTCTTCGTTTTATCAGTAATTATAGGTCTTGTTGTCTCAAAAAGAGCAGGGGCAAGCTCGTCTGAATTTTTTCTTTCCGGGCGAAATATGCCATGGTGGCTGCTCGGCATCTCGATGGTTGCCACGACGTTTTCAACGGATACTCCCAATCTTGTTACCGATATGGTTCGTCAGGACGGCGTCGCCGGCAACTGGGCATGGTGGGCATTTCTTCTGACCGGTATGCTTACCGTTTTTGTCTATGCTAAATTATGGCGGCGACTCGGCATTATGACCGACATCGAATTTTACGAGCTTCGCTACAGTGCTGCCCCTGCCGCTTTTTTACGGGGGTTCAGGGCGATTTATCTCGGTGTGTTTTTCAATATCGTTATTATGGCATCTGTTACTCTGGCCGCGATAAAAATCGGCAGTGTTATGCTCAATCTTAAGCCTGCTCAAACGGTTACAATCGCTGCCGTCATCACCGTGCTTTACAGTATGGTCGGGGGACTCAGTGGCGTTTTGTGGACTGATTTTTTCCAGTTTGGCGTTGCGATGCTCGGCTCAGTCGCAGCAGCAATAATTTCGCTTAGACAGCCATCGGTAGGCGGACTGGCCAACCTGCTTTCTCATACGGACATCGCATCGAAGATAAGTATCCTTCCGGATTTCTCAAATACCGACCTGCTTGTTTCGGTTCTGATAATTCCTCTTGCGGTGCAGTGGTGGAGCGTATGGTATCCCGGTGCCGAACCGGGCGGCGGCGGTTATCTTGTTCAGCGGATGCTCGCCGCCAAAAACGAAAAGCACGCTGTCGGCGCGACACTCCTGTTTAACGCGTGTCATTACGCCCTGCGTCCCTGGCCGTGGATTATCGTCGCTCTTTGCTCGATGCTCGTCTATCCGAATCTCGACTCGTTAAAGGCGGCCTTTCCGCACGTTGACCCGGCAATTATTCGCAACGACCTGGCTTATCCGGCGATGCTGACCCTGCTGCCGGCGGGCTGGTTTGGCCTTGTCGTCGCGTCGCTCATCGCCGCGTATATGTCAACAATTTCCACACATCTCAACTGGGGTTCATCTTATGTGGTCAACGATTGTTACAAGCGGTTCATAAAGCCCAGCGCTTCCGAAAAGGAACTTGTACTCGTGGGCAGGATTTCAACCGCCCTTTTAATGGTTGCGGCTTGTTTGCTCGCCCCCCTGCTCGAAAACGCCAAACGGGCATTTGACCTTATGCTTCAAATCGGCGCAGGCACCGGCTTATTGTTTATCCTGCGGTGGTTCTGGTGGCGAATCAACGCTTTTAGTGAAATTGCCGCGATGGTTATCTCTTTTCTTGTCGCATTTTATTTTGAATTTATTCACACCCATATCGGCCTGACACCGGTGCCGGGATGGCTGAAATTGATCATCGGTGTCGCCATCACCACCGCAGGCTGGCTCATCGTTACTTTTCTCACAAAGCCGACAGACCAAAAAACGCTCCGCAGTTTTTATAAGGTCGCCAGGCCCGGCGGACCAGGCTGGAAATACGTACTTCTCCGTGCCAGGGCGGAAGGAGACTGGGCAGGCGAAGTTAATGCCAAATGGGATGTGCCTTTGGGGATTTTATGTATGTTATTAGGCTGCGTCGCCGTTTACAGCGCCCTGTTCGGAACAGGCTACTGGCTCTATGCCAATTATACCCTCGCGATTATCTGGACTCTCTTAGCTATTGCTTCATCCGTATTACTCTTTACAGTCTGGCGTAAACTTGATATTAAGAAAACATAACTGATGAAAACAAACAGGAAAAATATCGCGATTCAAAAAATCAGGCGGCAGTTAAAAATTGAAAAATTTGACTGCCTTATACTAACCAAGCCGGCCAATGTAACATATACAACAGGTTTCTCAGGCGACGACAGTTGGACTCTTATTACTCCTACGAACGTGTATCTATTGACCGACAGCAGGTACACCGAACAAGCGAAAGGCGAATGCAAGAACTGTAAAATAATCGAGCGTAAAGACACGCTCCCCAAAGAGGTTTGCAAATTAATCGGTAAGCAAAAATCCATCTGCGTTGCGGCTGTTGAAAATTCGGCATCAATAGCAGTCTTCGAAAACCTAAAGAAAAAACTGAAAGTCCGACTTAAATCAGTTGCGGACATTGTTGAAAACGTCCGTACATGCAAGTCCCCTGCCGAAATCGCTGCCATAAAAACCGCCGCCCAAATCGCTGCAGAGGCATTGGCTAAGACTGTAAAATTTATAAAAACCGGCATAACCGAAAATCAATTGGCCGGTATGCTTGATTTTCAAATCCGCAGTGCCGGCGCCGTGAATAGCTTTGATACTATTGTCGCTTTTGGCGCAAATGCCTCGCGTCCACATCATAAGCCCGGCGGTATGAAACTGAAAAAAAACGATACTATTCTTTTTGATTTTGGTGCCAAATATAATGGCCTTTGCTGCGATATAACAAGGTGCATAACTATCGGCAAGCCATCCCCCTTTTACAGGAAGGTTTACGATGCTGTTAAGCAGGCACAGGCCGCCGCTATAAAATTGGTAAAAGATGGTGTTGAAATTTCCGCGGTCGATTCAGCCGCAAGAAAAATTATCAGTGAAAATAATTTACCGGTTTACGGCCACGGTACAGGACATGGCCTGGGGCTTGAGATTCACGAGGCTCCTATCATTTCGCGCAAAAGCAAAGGAAAATTACAGGCTGGTATGGTAATCACCATCGAACCGGGCGTCTATATCCCCGGTAAACTCGGCATCAGAATCGAAGACGATATCTTAGTAACTTCCACCGGCTGTGAAATCCTGACTAACGAATGTCCTTATTGTTTTTAGTTTTTTATCAGGCATTATTGACATAAAACAAGAAAATGCTATAATGTTTTTGTTCACTAGGGGTGGTTCGCAGAAGGCGAATCTGAGAAAAACCCTCTGAACCTGAACAGGACGGTCGCCAGTGAGGCGAAATTGCCTGCGTAGGAAAGTGATATTAAATTTCACAGATATTTTTGAAATCAAATCGCTTCCTCACAGGAGCGATTTTTTGTTTTTAACTGCGAAGATGCGGAAGCATTAATAAAAAATAAATAATATTAAAAACTTCGTGCCTTCGTGTCTTAGTGGTGAGTTCTTAAAAGGAATAGATAAAATGGCAACACAATTACAAATTGCACGAACAGGCGTAATATCCGATGAAGCTAAATTCGTCGCTCAGATAGAGAACGTTACCCCTGAATCGGTCCGTGAAGAACTGGCGGCAGGCAGACTGGTTATACCCGCAAATAAGCTGCATCTTAAAACCAATCTTAAGCCGTGTGGTATAGGGCGAATCCTGACAACGAAAATAAACGCGAATATCGGTACAAGCAGTATTCGTTCGACTATACGAAGCGAGATTAAAAAAATGAAGACCGCCCTTGCGGCTGGCGCTGATGCTATTATGGATTTAAGCACCGGCGGCGACCTCGATGAAACCCGAAAAAAACTTCTCGCAAAGTGTCCTGTTCCATTCGGCACTGTGCCGATTTACGAAGTCATCATAGACAGAAACGTCGAAGACATCAATGAAAAGGCAATCCGCGAAGTCATCGAAAAGCAGGCCGCACAGGGTGTTGACTTTTTTACAATTCACGCCGGCCTTCTCAAAGAACATTTGCCATTACTGAAAAATCGCGTTGCAGGCATTGTCAGCCGCGGCGGAGCATTATTGGCAAAATGGATGCTTTATCATAATAAGCAGAACCCGATGTATGAAATGTTCGACGACCTGTGCGATATAATGTCTGAATATGACATTTGTTTTTCGCTCGGCGACGGGTTACGGCCCGGTGCTATCGCGGATGCCACCGATGAAGCTCAACTTGCCGAACTGCGGACACTCGGTGAACTTACTCAGCGGGCGCAGGAGAAAGGCTGCCAGGTTATGGTCGAAGGACCCGGCCATGTTCCGTTCAATCAGATTCAGTATAATATGGAAATTCAAAAAGAAATATGTCACGGGGCTCCGTTCTATGTTCTTGGCCCATTGGTAACGGACATCGCGCCGGGCTACGACCATATCACATCGGCCATAGGAGGGACAGCCGCCGCGTTTTACGGTGCTTCGTTTTTATGTTATGTTACCCCCAGAGAACATTTAGGTCTTCCCAACGAGGATGATGTTCGCGCCGGCGTAGTTACCGCAAAGATTGCCGCTCACGCCGCCGATGTAGCAAGGGGCTTAAAAGGTGCCGCTGAACGCGATAGGAAACTAAGCATCGCCCGTGCGAACCTCGATTGGAAAACACATCTGGCTGAATCCATCGACCCCGGAACCGCAGAGAAAATGCATAAACAAGCCTGTAAGGAAATCAATGCCCACGAGTTTATTTCCGCTGATTACTGCACTATGTGCGGCAAACAGTGGTGCAGCGTCAGGACAAACAAGGAAATCAGGGAAAAAATTAAACAGCAGCAATAATTATAAACTGCAATATATTTTATGGAGAAATTAAATGGCTCTTTTTATTGGTAGTGTATTGGTGGCGCTTATGGTATCGTTTCTTTGTTCTCTTGCTGAGGCGACGCTGCTTAGCCTTACGCCCAGTCAGATAGCCGCTATTTCCCTGAAAAGACCCAAACTCGGGGCTTTATGGCAGGATTTCAAGGCACGCATCGAAAGGCCTATCGCCGTCATTCTTATATTAAACACCTCTGCTCACACAATTGGCGCAGCAATAGCCGGTTCGCAGTTTAACCATATCTTTGGAGAAAAGTGGATTTGGGTCTTTTCTCTGATTTTTACATTTTTGATGATACAGTTTACTGAGATTCTTCCTAAGACACTTGGTGTGAGGTTTAACCGGCAGCTGGCAAAAATCATAGCTTGGCCGTTAAATTCATCTATCCCTGTATTTGAACCGATTCTTAAACTTGTACAATGGCTCAATAAGCCTTTTGGCTTAAAATATGATAAAACAGCCGCTACCTCAACGATAGAGGAAATATCTGCTCTTGCGGGTCTGGCAAGATTGACAAATCAAATTGGCTCACACCAGGAACGCATTATTAAAGGGGCATCGCGATTATCAGGATTATCCGCAAGACAGGTTATGATACCGGTGCAGCAGATTTCGTTTTTATCGGCATCGAAAACTCTTATGGAAGCCCTTATCGCTGCACATATTGATACTCATACGCGTTTTCCTGTATGTGAAAGTGACGACCCTGATAAAGTTCTCGGCTATGTAAATTTTAAGGAAATGGTCTATTTTATGCGTACCAATCCAAATGAGCCGAATTTCAGGGGGATAATAAGACCTGTGCAGTTTGTATCACCAGAGGACAGTGCGGCCAATTTACTAAGACTTTTCGTTGAGCAGCACGTCCATATAGCGATTGTCAAAGACGCCAAAGGTGTTACGCTGGGACTGGTAACACTCGAAGACCTGGTTGAAGAACTTGTCGGTGAACTTGAAGATGAGTTTGACCGCCTGCCCAAAATGTTTCATACACTTAGCGGCGGAACGTGGATGGTCGGAGGCGGGGTCATGATGACAGAACTTACGCGTCAGATTCAGCTTGATGTGCCGCCTTCACAGGAAACCCTTGCGACCTGGCTTGGTAATCGGCTGGGACATATACCCAAACCAGGCGATAGTTACAAGCAGGGTAATATCGAATTCCTTGTGCGAAGAGTCAAGCGCGGCAAGGCATTTGAAGTGGCGGTAACAACGAGAGAATTTTGAGTCTTCCGCGGTCAGATTATGAATGCCTGCCATTTAGGTTTTCATTGAATCGAATTCAACTATCGCAATGGGTAAAAAGAGAATGACAGGCAGCCATGCCCATAGTTCCGGGATTATTCTGTTTTGGAATATCACTTCCGTGGCGAATAATTTGCAGACAAAATTAATAAGGAAACACGCACCAGTTAAGCCAAAACTTATCATAACCGCAGATTTCATGGCCTTTGGGTCACGGCAGACAAGCACAGGAAGACTTATCAGAAGCATAACCATACTTATAATCGGGTCCGTAATACGAAAGTGCTTCTGGCTGTAAAGCTGTGCCATATCCTTGATTTTTGTCCCCTGCTGCGCAAGTACCGACAACTGCCACGAACTCAGAAGTGTTTTATTGTCAGAATTAATGCGAATCGGTATATCATGAGGCGTAATATCGCTCTGATAAAAAGCCATTCGCTGTCGGCCTTTGTCCGGGTCTATGCCTGTAAACAAGCCTCCTTTGAGGTCCCATCTGTTTGTCTTAAAATTATAGACAGCTTCTTCCGCGTCTATCCGCCCGATAAAATCCCAAACCAGTGAGTTTGGTTTCTGACGCCGAAGTACGATAGTCGGATTTTTCATTGTCACTGTGGGCATATCGAATTTCTGTGTACAAATAAGTGAGCCGCTGGCGTCAATAATACCCCGCACATTATATGATTCCTGCCCCGGAAGTGTATCTTTACTGCGAACAAGCTGCGGCGCAAGCGGTGGTATGATAAATTCCTGGTCTATAACCAGCAAACCTGCCGAAATCATCGACAGCAGAATTATTGGAGCTATTACCCTTTTAAGGCTTATGCCGGAAGCCATCATCGCCACAAGCTCATTGTTCCTGACCATTTTACCTAACGAAAATGCCGCCGCCACCACGGTTATCATACCGGCGAAATCACGGAAATAAAGCGTTGCGTTCAAACCATAAAACACAAGTATATTTTTAACTATTGCAAAAAAACCGATATTGGCATGCTCGGCGAACTCATCGAGGTTTATAAATAAGTCGATGATTACTCTCAGACCTATCAGAACACAAAAGGCAATTGCATACCCAATCAGAAAACTCCTGGTCACATATTTATCAAGTATCTTCATAAAGTTTTAACAAATGCTGAAGCCGTTAATCAGTTTCTCAGTAATCGCCTATATATAACAAACATAACAATTGATAATATAACCAAACCTGACCACATAAGGGTCAATCCCAAAGCAACCCGCGACGTAGAGCTGGTAGTTATGTTCTTACCCATCATAATGCAGACTATAAGAATCGCCGCTGGTATCGCGCTTGTGCACAAAAGCACTCAGCAAATGCCCACCCTTTTTGAGTATACCGAGCCCTATGCCAATCATTACAACCAGAATACATCCGGTCCCGAATACCAGCCTTGAATGTATTTCTGCCTTTATATTACCCATTAAATCATGCAGCTCTCCTTCCAGGTTGTTTTGCAAATCCACAAGCCTTTTGCTGCCTTTTTTATGCAATGCCGATGAAATTGCCTCTGGCCTGATTGCGGCCAAAATATCCTCACTGCTGATTGCATTGGAGTTGTCGCCTGAGCCGGCGAGCTTACTTTTTACTCCTTTCGGAAGAAGCAGGTTAGATATGACAGGCCTGTGTTCGAGCCTTTCCACACCATCGGTTCCCTTGTATTGGGCGTTATAAAGTTCCATTTTCAAAGTAGGGGCGAATTCATCCCCGTCAATATAGATAATTCCCTTTGTGCATATCATAGTGCGTTCAGGCTGCCTGGTTCCATCAACAACAATTATTTTCCCTGACAGGTCAACTTTCTTATCTGTTCCCGCCAAAACCCTGGTTGCGGCAAACGCGACAGGTTTACCTCCGCTTGTGAGCTTATAAAATCCATTCGGCTCAGAGGCTGTTTTCGAAATGATGTCCTGTGCCAGTAATTCTCCTGTAAACTGGCTGTAAACGTTCCTTGCAAGTTTCTCTACTGGGCCAAACAAAAGTGGATTAGCTTCAATCTGTTTCATCTTGCTTATTTTTTTGAATTTGATTTTATCGCCCATCAGGGACACAAACTCTGCCCCTATAGGCAATATTTGAGCTGATGCCACATCGCCTTCAATGCCGATTTCGCAGGTGTTATAAGCAATTATTTCTACCCTGTTGCCGGTAAACTGTACCTTCGCCTGCTCGGCACCGATTACCTTCAGAATTGCGCCGTTTTTAATTTGTGTTATAACTACGCTCGAAAGCGTATGGTGTCAAGGTCCGCATTATCAGCATAAACAACGAACCTGCTATCTACGGATTTATAATAGCCGTTGCGCTGGATATTACGGAAAATTACCTGCTCGGCATCGGCTTTTATAAATTTTTCCCCACGCTGAACAAAAGCGGGCATAACATAAAAGCTAAGAATAAGGTTTGCTATCGCCACCATAATCGCCAGTGTTAGACCCGGATATACCAGCGTCCACATACCTATTCCGCTTGCTCTGCAGGCGTTGAGTTCATTATCACCGGCCAGTCTTCCATAAACCAGTGCTGCCGCGAATAACGCCGCCATAGGCAATATGAACGTTAGCGTTATAGGCATGGAATAACCTATAAGGTGAATCACCTGCCAGGGACCAACACCATATTCCTGTACAGGATGAATAACGCTGCCGAGGCTAAGCATCAGCGTCAACGCTACCGCCGTGAGGACGAAAATTTTCATCAACTCCCTAAATATGTATCTATGCAGTGTAAAAACCATTGCGGCAATTATCTGAAATGAACCACCAATTGTCAACCGTCAAATAACCAGTTAATTGAGAATGGTAGATTCGCCTTATCGCACCGGTTGTTCAAGAACTTTTTCCGCCTTAACCAGGATTAATCGCGTTTTCCCCTTAGGTTCGTCAGGAAGCCCCTGCCCGCTCAAGACAATTGTCTGGCCGCTTCTTACCGCAACTCTGCTGGCAATATCCATTGTTCCTAAAGATGGCACCTGATATGGATATTTGTCCTTATACATAAAATCTTTAAAGCCATACATATCCCGCATCGAGAGATTAATATTCAACAAAATCACATCTTTGGGCTTTATTGCGCCTGTCACTTTTAAGGACATGGCATTACCTTTCATAACAGAATCATAAACAGCCCTTGGTTCACCATTCGGCTCATTGGACTCCGCATAACCGCTGATATATTTTATCTCCTCTCCGCTGATTCGTAACATATCTTCAGCACCATCGAAGGTCGCTATTCCTTGCTTGGCAATAATCTTAACATTAGGCCGTTTCAGTAATTGCTCCACCTTAACCGAATCAAGCATCTTTGCTCCATTTGCATCCGCAGTTAGCAGTTCCTTACATTCATTCGACTCCGCAGGCAAAGAAATTACATACACACTTGTCAAAATCTTACTCTTGACCTTATCTTTTTTCCTCAAAATAATCTTGTGTTCATATACGGCAGTGAGGTCAGATGTTTCAAATGAGAGCAAAACCATATCAGAACCGATAAAATTACCCTGTTTTCTTGGCTCTATGTTTGTTACATCTTTTCCAGGAAAAACCATTGTCGATGACTGAGATAAACCATTTACGGAAAAACACCACGACCATCCAGAAAGCGTGAGACCATATTTATTGTAATTATATTTCGGTTCTGAATCACCAACGTAAAACCGAAATTTTAGCGAATTACGCTTATATTTTTCAATCATACTCTCATCTATAAGCGTCTCAACTTCGATATCTGGATGTAAATCGGCGTGACCTGAGATAACTTTTGTTGTCTTTATAATTTGAAAAGTATTATTCTTGCTTACATCACCGTTTAGCTCAATATCCCATTTATACTTCCAAATACCCTGCTTAGTATATGCATCTTCAATTTGCTCGAAAGCGGCGATACCATATTGGCGAGGACCTGCAGGCTGTTCTTTTTTCACAGAAACTGGAATTGGATGAGATAAAGTTTCCTTAACAAGCTTATATAAGCCATTATCTTCTATAAGGTAAAATTGTTCTCCAATGAGCATGTAATTATTGGTACAGAAACAGAAAAAAGTCATCACCTGAGTTGGCCATTCAGCAAAAGTTACATGCTTTTCTAAATAGCTTCTGTCTTTATCATTAAACTTCCGGAAGGTAACAAAAAAATTCCAATTATATTCGCCGTAAAGAAATGTGCCTGCCTTTATTTCTTTTATGTCGTTTTGAACCATTCTTCTGTCATTGCTGTCGCTAAGTTCTTTCTTTGTGCCATCGCTAAGCAGAGAGATGTATAAATCGACATCTTTATTCTTGCGAACGCTAAATAGTTTGTTAGCAAACTCCAATTGTTTAGGACCTGCCAATTGCCCCCTATCATTTAGGCAGCTAAGAGAAACATCCATCCTATCCGCAGGCGTACCGGCAAACTCTAATGCGTTTCTAAACGAATCCTGCTTCTGATAAAGCTGACTGCCATTGCTGTCTGCCTCACCTCTTTCCGCCAAAGGCGGATTCAACTGCTCACTTGCTGCATTTTTCCCCTCACCCTGTTCGGCAAATTTTTGAACCATTTTATAACGGATATTAATGCCTTTGGGATTATCGGTGAAGCCAATTATCTGGAGTATGCCGATTCGGCCTTCACGGGTTTTGAATAAACAAGTTTTGGGCAGGTCGTCAGCTTTGGCCTTAATAAGGAAACTCGTAAAAGTCGGCTTGTTATCGGCACTGCCTAAACGTCTAATGTCAGATATTATTTCCTCTGCGGACATCTGATCCCATGCCGTTTTATATGTTTCTGTAACGGTCGTATCCACGCCGCCAATACCACTAACACTATTTGTCATCACACATTGTGCATCGATACTATTGCTTCGGATCCAGTTCATCATCGCATTAACGTCTGAAACATTTACCAACGCAGAAGGCAAAGTAAATGTCTTTCCCGAATCCAGATCTATGTACTCATAGTTTTTAAGCGTACTCTCAATAACCGCTTCAAAACCCGCTGTCAAAGGAGTTGTTTCCGATACTTTCGTCGGCGGCATGTTTTTTTGAAGATACTCAATCAGATTATCAACTTCTTGTTTTGTAAATATTCCCACAATACCTACGCTTTTACTCATGGCAGAATTTATGTGCGGCACTGACAAAACTTTGCCATCTACAACAATTGCAATCGGTTTGCCGGTATTGGCTTTCGTCAGATTGTAAAAAAGTTTGCCTGCCATTCTCATCAAAGTCAAATCCCACTGCCGGCTTTCCCATCTGATCTGTCGTCGGATACACTCTTTCCAGCCCCCAGCCCCGTGGCAGCATTATGTAAGGCTCTTTATTTCTAAGCAGCACATATACCCGTTCCTGATATTTACCAGTAATCAAATTGACGGCTTTCAAACCGTCTTTAGCCTCAAACCATACAAAATTATCTTTCACCTTGCCCGGCCCCTTTTCTGCCAATGCTTTGACATATTCTTGTACCGTCTCTTTAGTCAATCCATCTTCCTTTGGCGCAATCCGAAATTCCAGCTTACCCGTCACATTTATATCTTGTATTTTTTTAACCTCTGCGTTCTCTGTGTCCTCTGTGGCTGTAAATTCAGATTTTTTCTGTACGCTGTTCGCTGTACGCTCTACGCTATTCCCCCCTATATTTTTCGTTCTGCTGCTCATTGCGAAACTTACTGATATTATCAAAGACATTATAAATAAAAGCGAAATGAAAGAAGGCAACCAGCTTCTTTTACTGCTTTGCTCACTTTGTTTTCCAATAACCCGCTGAATACGTTCGAATAAGCTTCCGCCGGTAGCAGCCAAAGCAAATTGCCCTTGGCCAGAGCGGATTTCTTCCATCGCCGCCAATGCTGTTGCATAGCATAACTTGTCCCCGCAAGCACTGACCGCCAAATCATCACAGCAGTTTTCACGTTCAATCCTAATCCTGCGAGAAATCCACCAAACCGCCGGGTGATAAAAACCCAAAATCTCAACAACCGTCTGCAAAATATTGATAAGGTAATCGCACCTTTTAATATGCACCAGTTCGTGCGCAATTATCGCTTCAAGCTGTTCCGCATTCAAACCTGTCAGCGCACTTGCCGGCAGCAAAATCATCGGCCTAAGCCACCCCACAACCGTCGGCACCTGCACAAGCGCCGATTCCACAACCTCAACCGCCCTATAAACACCAAGCCTCTCAGCCAATTGTCTTGCCTTTTCAAAAACGGCAGGTTCAACCGATTTAACAAGCCGCCGTTTAAGCCTCTGCAATTGCGTCCATCCGCCCAAATGCCATACGCTGAACACAAACACCCCCGCAAGCCACCCGAAAACAATATAAGGAAGCCTTGGCTCAACAATCCCGATAAACCTGTCCTTCAGTGACACCCTCGGCAAAGCAATTACCTTTTCCTCCGGAGTAGATAATTCTATCGCCTGCACATTCGTCCCCAAATCCCCTTGTGATGTATTTAGCCCCCAGATTCTATCCGTATAATTCCTCTCAACCGCTGAAACCTTTATTAACCTTATCGTTGCCATCGGCAGTAAAACTATCAAAACCATCGCGGCACACGCGATAATATAATGCAAATTCGCCGCTGACCTCCGCAATAACCAAAGCGTAACCGCCAGCACCCCCGCGACCGCCGCCCCCTGCCAGATAAAATGAACCAGCGTCCAGCCGAGCCTCTGTACAATCTCCTGCGAAAAAATATTCTCTAAAGCGACTCTGTAGCATCTTTACCGGCAACATACCATTCCAGTCCTCTCATTATGAAGCATTGTTATAGTTTGTAAACGGCCTTGGGACTGCTCGTCACGCTGCATATCAATGGCCACACGCTGGCTAATATGGTCTTGAGTTCGCACTCTATAGACACTCTTTTGCATCTTTCGATGACGACGATAACCTCGTTCAACCGCGTTGGATGTCGATGGCAGTTGTGAATCATCGAGAAAGGTCAACGCCTTTTCAATATTCGGCGTAAATAGTTTCTTAAGAGTTTGACCCAACGTTTTGAATCGTCGAACATGGCGGCGCAAGACAGCCAACCTTTCCAAGGCTGTTTCCGTGCGGCAACGGCGATCAAAGAGTCTGTAGACCTGATCCATGATCGAACGTAAATTTTTCAGATTGTGGCATTTTCGCGTTATACGTGAGAATATCTTCTTGTCTGCCTTACTGAGCGAATGCTGCACAAACAAGTGTCGATGCTCAAACAAATCGGCAATCTCATCGGTCTGTTTTTTCTTTCGAGATGCCGCTTTTCTCGCGGTCGAGGACGATGGACGGCCGCGTTGCAGCTTGGGCAGCTTCTTTTTGAGTTCTCGTCGCACCCGCGTAACAGCTTTGAGTATTTCTCTATTGATCTCCTTGAGAACATGAAATTCACATACCTGGTGGGCAACACCGGGGAATATCAGAGCCAGCGGCTCCGGGTATAACGGCGAGCCATCGGTCGTAACACCAAGCAGTGTCAGACCTCTTTGATCCAGTTCCGTACGGAACCGACGAAAGAAGTTTATCATATCTTCATGGGTGGGATTATGGTCAAGAACATCGTAAATGAGCCGTTTGAACGTGCGGTTATCCACGATGGACAATACACAGAACGGCCCATCATATAATTCATCCGCCGCGATATAACCGGAGAAATCAGTCAGAACACCATCAAGGTATTCAGCAGTAATTCGTTTCTCAGCTTTTTCCCCCCGTCGCTTCAACCCAGTTTTGAATTGTAGCCCAGGGGACGAAAACCCGATGATCTCGCCATAAGTGCCAGGATGCCGGCCGATATGGCAGGCCGTCTTCCACAACCAATCGCACTGCCAGGTGAACAACCCGGCGGGTATAGTGGCAGCCGGGATCCGCAAGGTCGCACAGGTCGGCATTGAAGTACTTCTTGCATTTTGAACAGCAGTGCTGTGAATAACTGACCCAAAGGTCGATTGGACGGTTGCCAGCCAAGTCTCCGAGGTCATGCAGTTTTCGTCTGAATATTTTGTCCCGATAGGATGGGTGGCCGCAATAGGGGCACGGACGCTTTTTGTATGTGCGTGAAAGTCGTTTGATTTTAGCTTTGGGTAAATCTTTAACACACGTAATACCTTCCGTTACATCCGATACATATTCACCTGGCCCAGCCATAATCGTGTCTCCTGAAAAATTCAGTTTATTTCTGTTCTTCCAGGAGTTTTATCGGCTAAGACACCAAGATTTCCTTAAATATACCGGTATTTATGCTACAGTCACTCTAAAGCAATCATTTTATTTACCTCCCATCTCATCAAGCAATTTTCTTATTTTTGCCAGTTCATCCGCCGATATTTTTTTTGCCGACAGCGCCCGCATCACGAGTTTTTCCGCTGAACCCGAAAACGCCCGCTCCAGAAGTTCCCCCACAAGCTGCTTTTGTATCGCCTCCTCCTCAATAGCCGGCTTATACACATGCTTCCACTGCGATTCATCCCTTACCAGCAACCCCTTTTCCGCCATTATCTGCATCAGTTTAAGCGTGGTGGTGTACCCTGTCGTCTTGGCTTTATTCATCGCATCATTAACTTCCCGCACCGTCGCCGGCCCACTGTCCCACAAAATCCTCAAAATCCCCAGTTCCGACCCTGTCGGCTGCAAAATATTTTTTCTCGCCATATCCGTTACCCCTAAACTTTTTTTCTTCTCTTAATCAGTGTTGTCCGTGTAATCCGTGATTAAATTAAACATATACGAAGTCCTTCGTATTGTCAAGCAGAAATTACGAAAAATCTCGTATCTTTTCAAAATATTTTTCAAACCCTAAAAACAGGCTGTTTTTTTATTGGGAACCGTTTGTTAGAATATAGCGTAAAATAAGTCAGAGAAACAATAAGGGACGGGAATGAAAATGAAGTCTATATTTATTGGAATTGCGGTTTTAGCTATTGCGATAGCCGCCGTATCTGTGCGGCAAGGGGATAAAAAGATGACTTACAACAAACTCACACCCCAAGAAGAACGGGTGATAATAAATAAAGGTACGGAAGCTCCTTTCAGCGGCAAGTACATGGATAACAAGATGCCGGGGATATATGTCTGCAAAAGGTGCGGCGCACCGCTTTATCGAAGCAGCGATAAATTCGACAGTCATTGCGGCTGGCCTTCTTTCGATGATGAGATTAAAGGTTCAGTAAAGCGTATCTCTGACCCGGACGGTACCCGAACCGAGATTGTTTGCGCTAATTGCGGCGCACACCTCGGACACGTCTTTACCGGCGAAGAACTTACGAAAAAGAATATAAGACACTGCGTAAATTCGATATCACTGGTATTTGTGCCGGAGAACAAAGTTGAGGCAAAAGATAAGCAGGCGGCACAAACAAAAAAGGCCTACTTTGCAGGCGGATGCTTCTGGGGGGTCGATTACTGGTTCAGAAAAACTGACGGCGTAGTTAATGTGCGATCGGGATATATGGGCGGACACACCAAAAATCCGACTTATGAACAGGTTTGTACCGGCAAAACCGGCCACGCTGAAACAGTAGAAATAGAATATGACCCCAATAAGGTCAGCTATGAGAACCTCGCGAAGCTGTTTTTTGAGATTCACGACCCGACTCAGCGCAACCGTCAGGGGCCGGACGTGGGCAGCCAGTATCGTTCCGCGATTTTCTATGCTGACCAGGAACAAAAAGATATAGCAAATCGGCTGATTGAGCAGTTGCGGAAAAAAGGCTATGACGTTGTAACATCGGTCGAAAAAGCCGCAGATTTCTGGCCCGCCGAGGATTACCACCAGGATTATTACACAAAGACCGGCGGACGTCCCTATTGTCACGTCAAAACACAGCGGTTTTAAGCCAGCGACAAATCGCGGTGCTAACCTATTGCAATATCCCCCTAACAATGGTATTATAATATAAGAAGCCACAATCGTTGTGGCCGGTGCGGGTTGCGAACTTTTTTTAGGGGACTTAGATATGTTTGAAACACTCGATAAACTTATGCTTGCAGGCCTTGGGGCGATGTCTATGACTCGCGAACGTGCGGAGAAAATCTTTGATGAATACGTCGATAAAGGAAAGGCCGAAAAAGCCAACCGCTCAGGTTTCGTGAAAGAAGTTATGGACATAGCGGAAAAAAGCCGTTCAGACATTGAAAAAATAATTAACGAACAGGTCAGTAAGACGGTTGCCAACCTTAAACTGGCTACGCACGAAGACGTTAAGCGGATTGAAAAGAAAATCGACCAGATTCTTAATAAATAGGGAGTAAATGCCCTTGCTGAAATGGCCATTTCACCTGCGCCGCAGCTTCAGGCACATGCGGCGGTACCGGCACATTGTGGCGGTGCTGATGAGGTATGGATTCGAGGAGACAGCAGATGTTCTTCGTGGACGATTTCCATGGGGAACAAAGACAGTCGCCGCGGAGGTTAAACCCTCTGTTAAAAGCCACAGCCGGGCCGTAAGAGTCCGTATGGCGCTTGAGGAAATGGGGCCGACATTTGTTAAGCTCGGCCAGTTGCTCAGCACACGTCCCGACCTCGTACCATACGAGTATATCAAGGAGCTTGAGCTTCTGCAGGACCGTGTCGGACCTGTAAATGGCGAACTTATCTGTGATGAAATAGAAAAAGAGCTTGGTAAAAAAGTTGACGAGCTGTTTTTGAACTTTGAGCGTGAGCCAATTGCCGCCGGAAGTATCGCACAGGTACACCGCGCCACGACAAAAGATGGTCAGAATGTCGTGGTTAAGGTACGCAGACCCAAGATTGTAGAGACCTTACATACAGAATGCGAAATACTTGCCGATGTGGCCTCGCTTTTGAAAAAAACCGTATTTGAACATGACACAATAGACCCTGCGCAGATTGTAAAGGAATTCAACGAAGCCGTATCGAAGGAAGTTGATTTAGCCAACGAACGACGCAATCAGATTCGCTTCTCTCAGAGTTTCGCCAAAGACCCAACAGTATGCGTGCCAAAGGTGTTCGAGGAGTACTGTTCGGAAGGCGTGCTGACGATGGAGTATATTGAGGGCATAAAACCGGGTGACTCCGAAGCGATAAAAAACGCCGGCCTCGATAAAGTACTCATCGCTCAGCGAGGTGCGAATTTCATTTTAAGACAGATTTTCGATTTTGGTTTTTTTCAGTCCGACCCGCATCCCGGCAATTTCTTTCTGCTGCCTGATAATATCATAGCGCCGCTTGATTTCGGCCAGGTTGCGATGCTCGGCTCAAAAGACCTGACCCTGCTCAACGAAATGATACTAACGATTGTCGATAAGGATTCAGGCAGAATACTCCGTGCCCTCGAAAGAGCCAATATGATTGAAGAAAGAACTGACATCGACAAACTCGCTCGCGCCGCTGAAAATCTGCTCAACAATTACTATAATCTGCCGCTGAACGAAATTCCTTTCAGTAAGGTAATGACCGAAGCTTTCGACATGATGCGAAGTCACCATATACACCCACCGCCTCAGTTTGCGCTTATGCTTAAAAGCGTGATGACAATAGAATCTTTCGCACTCGGACTTAATCCGCAGTTTAAAATTATTGAGAGCCTGAAACCCTATGCCGCACAATTCAGCAGGCACAGTCTCGAACCTAAGGAAATTTTACGAAACGCCGGAAAAACGATTCAGGACGCAGCCGACCTCGTTTCGAGACTGCCTGATGACATCAACGTGATTCTGAGCAAATTCCGTCAGGGGAAAATCCAGGTAAGAATTCAGCACGAACATCTCGATAATCTTATTAAGACGCTCGATAAAAGCTCGAATCGTATCAGTTTTGCCCTGATTATCGCCGCCTTACTCGTCGCATCAAGCCTGCTTGTCGCTCAGCAGGGAAAAGTGCTTGGCATTGTCAGGCTGCAATCTCTCGGTATTTTCGGTTATCTTGCCGCCGCACTTATCGGCATTTGGCTCATCATCTCTATCCTCCGCAGCAGGCATTACTAAATTTTTGCAAAATTTTTAATATAGCAGTAAATTTTTTTTAGTATTCCAAAAACTCTTAATTACCTGTATATAAAGCACTTATGTAAAATGTTCGGCTTTACACCCTTGCCTGCCGCAAAATAACATAAAATTAACTTGACTTATCAGACCAAATCTGCTTTTATTAATGTTAAGTGCGGTAGCTTAATATAGTTATAATTAAACTTAAGCTGAGAGAGAGTAAAGAGTGATGAGAGAAAAGGGTGATTAAAAAGCATAGGAGGAGAGAGATGCATTCCGTAAAATTTATTGGAAGAGTTTTAGGTATTTGCTTTTTTATTTCTGTAATCCCGGCTTTTGCTACACCAACTTATCAGGCTGTTAACAGCAACAATGCAAACTACGATCACGGTTTAGCTGTGATAGATATGCCCACAGTACCCAATTACGGTGAAGTTGGGATAGAATATCATTGCTGGCAGGATCTCTCCACCAATCTATGGTACTATTCCTACAAAATATTGAACAATGGTACGCCCGGTACGTCAGAAGATTATCATTTTGGCTGGAATTCAAATAATCCTGTCGGTACTTATATGAGACCTCTGAAAAACTATGCATTTTTTACAAAACATTAATGCAATTATCAGCGGATATGATATAATGCGTCCATTCAATAGTCAATTTTATTGCATGGAGGCAAAGATTATGGAACGCACAAGCAATCAACCAACATTTCTCAACAGTTTAACCTCTGACCTCGGCGGTCGTCGCACTGCTCAATTTTTTCAAAAATGCGACCAGCTTATACCATGGAACGAACTTGCTGAGCCGTTAAGGGATATGTACAAGAACAACACCGACAAAGGCGGAGCATCGAATTATCCACTTGTAATGATGATAAAATGCATAATGCTGCAAAAGTGGTTTAATCTTTCCGACCCGATGCTCGAAGAGATGCTCTGTGACCGTATATCCTTCAGACGATTTGTAGGCCTTAAGATGGAACAGGATGCACCTGATGAAACTACTTTTGTGCAGTTTCGCAAGCGTCTTAATATAAACGGCCATATAGCTACATTATTTGATAAGACTATCGCCATCCTCAAAAGTCGCGGCGTTATACTTGAGGAAGGGACCTGTGTTGATGCCACTATAATAGAAGCGCCTCGCGGCAGAACTGGCAAAGACGGTATTTCCAGCACCAAAGACAAGGCAGCAGGTTATACGAAAAAACATGGCAGAATATATCACGGCTATAAGGGCCATATTGCTACTGACTGTAACGGCATGATTAAAGACTACCGTTTCGATACCGCCTCAACCCATGACAGCAGGTATATTGACGAACTTGTCGAGGATGAGAAGGACAGTGTCTTTGCTGATAGTGCATATATGGATAAAGACCGAAAGGCAAAACTGGAGGAACGCGGCGTGTTTTGCGGAATTATTCAAAAACGAGTTCGCGGCCAGAAGGAATTAACAGCCTCACAGAAATTGCATAACCGTCTGGTGGCGGGAATTCGGGCGGTGGTTGAACATCCGTTTGCGTGGATGAAGAATACCGGCTACGGCAGGACTCGATATCGAGGTATGAGGCGTAACGCCTTTGATTTTGGGTTACATGTAATAGCGTACAATTGGAAAAGGAGTTTTAGCCTGGTGAGTATTGCCGGATAACGGCACACGACCGTTATGAACAGATAAAAAGGTATACCAAAGGCATAAAAGAATCCTTTGGTAAGGCCAGAAAACAGTTTTTGCGGTGTATCGAAATAATTTTTCGAAGCACTTCAAGCAAAAATATAAGAGAATAATAAAATGTGAGGTTTTTCAGAGGTCTCATATAACTATAAATAAATTCTCAGTAAACTTCGACCCTGACGGAAATGGCAAAGGGCCTACTGATTTATTGTCGCTTGATACACAAGCTGGTTCAAACTCGGGTAGCGGCTCGTGGGGCAGTTCCCTTGACTTGTGGAATAAAGGCATTGACTGGACCGTATCTTTAGGCAGCGGCACCCCTCAACCCATTGCTCCTGCAAGATGGACATGGACAGAAGCCACCAAAAAAGTTCCTGGATATTGGACTATTTCTACTGGCAACAACTCGAGAGATGACAGCAATGGTCAATATTTCCAGATAGTAAGTAGTTGGGCTCCTGGTTTGTGTAAAGCAAGCGTGGTAGCAGGCGTTAGCCCTACGGCCTATTCCGATAACCTTATTGTTGACGGTGTGATGGGACCAGTTGTTCCTGTACCTGAACCTGCAACCTGTCTGCTTGTAGGGCTTGGTTTCTTGGGTACATTGTGTTGTCGCCGCAGAACTTCTTACCACCGGCAATAATTGTTTTTCATTAAGTGCGGATTTCTCTCAAAAAGAATTGATGGAGAAACCTTTTTATTTTTGAGAGTTAAAATGGGTAATTTAGAAACTTTTTTTTAGGAGGATTGTGTTATGTTTGACAACAGAGTTGCAAAATGTGCCGTGGTTCTTGTTCTCTCGGTATTGTTAAGTGCAGGTTTTGCCGTTGACCCGCCTTATCAGGCGGTTTCGCCAAGCGGCGTAAATCTCGCCAGCGGAGTTTCAGACCTGTCTGGGCCTGGCGGAAAAGCTTACGTTGAGTACTGGGTATGGGATGGCGCCAATGGGTGGTATTATTATACTTACCAGATTCACAATACCGACTCTAACACGCCTTTTCTGCCTTATATCAAACATCTGACAATTGCCAATCCGACAGGCGAACAATATATAGTAACCGGCAAAAGCGGCGGCTATCTTTTCGACTATACCACCAATCAACCCTCTACTCAGCCTGGTGCTGCATGGTCGGCAGGTTCTTATCTATCTCTGCCCACATTGGTTGATTGGGTCGCTCCAAGCATAAGCTTTGTATTTCCCGGTCAGAGCAGTTGGGAATCCACAAAATTTCAGTTCGTCAGCAAATTGCCTCCGTCAATGAGCGGCTTGACTGTCCGCCAGGGTGACCTCGCAACTTATGCCAGCGGTCTTATCGCTTCTCCTGGTGCCAGTTCAATGTGTCCAAGGTCAACCGGATATTGGAAAATGCAATATGGGACAAAAGGCAAACGTATAGAGGCGCCAAGTCTGCCTAATTATCAGGAAATTATCGGGGCTAATTCAAGAGTGTTTTCCGGCGTTACTATGTATGATTTGTCAGTAGGCGCTAACCTGCTGATCCCGGAAGATCATTCTATTATGCTGGAAAAAGCAAAGAAAGAGCTTTTCGGATTATGGCTTAATGTTGTTTCCGGTAAGATTAATTATGCAGGAGATGTATCTTTTGTCAATCCGAATAATGAAAAAGTTACTATGAAAGTGCAGCAGATTATTACCGATGCCGAAAATACAATACTTAATGCTTCCGCAACTCAGGACCAGCTTGAATACACAAAGGATATGGCTGAAATACTTAACAACCTGCTGTAAAAGTTTTTTATCGAAATTACGAAAAGGTCGTCATTATAAAATGGCGACCTTTTTTTATGCACAACCTCACATTGTATATTAACAAGATGCTCAATTATATAGCAGATTCCCAAAAACATACCAATTGAAATAAACGTAAGTCACTAAAATATTATTGACCCTTAGGCAAAGGAGGCCGTCAAATGTTAGATTTTACCACATTATTTGTAGCGGCGTCATTTTTTATCACATGGCATTGGGGACGGAAGAGTTTTTGAAATTTTCTTAATGACCTTTTGTGCTTCTTGGGCCTGCTGGGGGGATAAGGCATTACCCGCGACACCGCCGAGGACACCTCCTGCGACACCTCCTGCGACTTTATTATTTTCACCACCGGCAGCAACACCGGCCCCTGCGCCGAAAACAGCTCCAACGATAGTGCCGAGGGTTCGTCCAGTTCTGCCAAAGCCTGTGCCGACCCACAATATGCTACCGTCCTCGGTGTCAATCATTTTGGCGGTGATGCTCATTTCCTCATCGAACTTGGGAACATTTACGATAATTACGGCTGGGACATTGAGAATTTTACCTGCCTGCGCGACACCTTCTTTAGAGGTTAAACCGCTAATCTGGAAATCCTGCTCTTTCAGCAGGGTATCAACCTGTGTACGCTCAACGGGGCTGTACCCTTTCTGGAGCAGTGCCATATTCATAAAATCGGCAATCTGGCCTTTGGCAGCCTCGCCTTCAACGGCGCCCTGGACATCCACAACGGCGACTTTGGTTACTTTGCTGAAATCGAAACTCTTCCTGGCAAAACTTTCGCCTGAAGAACAACCGGCGATAATAATAGTCATTGCCAACAACAGGGATACGCAGACGGTCTTCATATTTTTCATCTCCTTAAAAAATAATTCGGATAATTCTACCATTAGAATTTGGGTATTGCCAGAAAATTTTGATAATGTTGCAAAACCCAGGACAAAAGATGCAGGACAAAAACATTTAACATTCAACTCGGAATGAAAGAATATGACCGTTCATTGACATTCGCAGCTCTGAAAATCGCGGGGATAAGTATATTGTATTTACGGCGGGTGTTTGCTTGCATTGATGGAAGAGCTGATTATAATGTGGCCTGTGTTTTTAATTTTATATGAAGCAGGTGTAATTTTTGGCAGGAAGATGTTTTTGAAAATGTTCATGATCAGAGGGCTAATTGGATAAAAGCCTGAATAACCATATCCCTTTAACGAGGATTCAAAAGCTAATCGGGCAAAGGATGCTGGCGAGCAAGCTGAGTAAGCCGTGCTTTTATCTGGAAACGACGGCGGATGTGACTATGCTTGTCGAGCTAAGGCCTAGGCTTCGTAAAATGCTGGGGGTGAAAATTACTACGAACACTTTTTATGTTCGGGTTCTGGCGATGGCGGCGGAAAAGTATCCGCTGGTGCTGGGCAGGTTTGACGGGGAGAATATTACAATAGCCGATACAGTTAATGTCGGGTTTGCGGTTATGGCGTCTCACGGGCTTATTGTGCCGGTGATAAAGGACGCGGATAAAAAATCGCTTGTGCAGATTGCGGAAGAGGAAAAGCTGCTTACCGACGGCGCACGGAGCAACAGTTTGAAGCTGGAGCAGATTGAGGGGGAAACGATTGCTTTGAGTAATCTTGGGGCGTATGATGTGGATTCGTTTTTTGGGATTGTGCCGATGCCAGCGAGTGTTATTCTTTCGGTGGGTAATGTGCTTCATCGGATTGTACCGCATGAGGGCAGACCGTCGGAGCGCAGGGTTGTGAGTTTGAGTTTGGCGGTGGACCACAGGGTTATTAACGGGGTTTACGCGGCGGAATTTCTTGGGATGATTACGCATCTGCTGGCGAATCCTCACAATGTAATAGAAAACGCAATTGAGGAAATGAAAAAATGAGTAAAGAGATTTTTTTCGCGGGAGGCGGGACGGGCGGACATTTATACCCGGCAATCGCTGTGGCTGAACAGATAGTAAAATTAGACGCTGGCGCGAAGGTGCGGTTTTTTTGCAGCAGCCGAAAGATTGATTCGCAGATACTTAGTAAAACGCCGTTCGGTTATACGGAGCTTCAGGCGAAAGGATTTTCACTGCGTCCGGCGGGGATTATTGATTTTTGTAAAGCGTTTTTTCAAAGCTGCTGGATGGTTAAGGAAACTTTAAGCCGATGTGAGAATCCGATGGTTATCGGGGTAGGCGGATTTGTCGCTGCGCCGGCTTGCTGGACAGCTTACAGGCGGAAAATATCTGTTAAGCTTATCAACGTTGATATCGTGCCGGGCAAAGCTAATAAAGTGCTGGCGAGATTTGCGGATGAGATTTTTGTACAGTTCGAGGATACGAGAGAATCGTTCGGCAGAAACAAAAATAAGGTCAAAGTCGTTGGGTGTCCCTTGAGGAATAACTTTGAAAATCTCAATGCTGCGCGGGCGATAGAGAATTTGGGGCTCGAACAGGCAGAAAAAGATTCTGCTTATAACAGGTGCATCGAGCGGAGGCACAGAATATCAATGATGCGATTTGCTCGCTGCTGGGGAATCTTGATGCTTTCGCGGATAGCTGGCAGATTGTTCATCTTACGGGCAGGGCTAATTTCGAGGGAGTTAAGAGCGGATACGCGGGTGCTAAGATTCGTCATACGGTTTTGGATTACTATGACGATATGCCTGATTTGCTTAGCGCTGCGGAACTGGCTATCGGCAGGAGCGGTGCGGTAAGCGTGGCGGAATACGCAGCGGCGGAAGTGCCGAGTATATGTATGCCGTATCCGTATCATAAGGACAGGCATCAGTATCTTAACGCGGGCAAGCTTGTCGAGGCGGGTGCGGCGATAATTGTTGACGATGTGCCGGACGCGACAGACCGCCGCGAATGGCTTTGGGAAGAACTTGAAGTGCTGCTTAAAGACGATGCTAAAAGACTTGAAATGAAACAGGGCTGCAAGGATGTCGCCAACAAAACGGCTGCTACCAAAATCGCGGAACGGATTTTAGGTTTATCACGGGATAAGTAATACTATACTACTCTTGATTGAAAAATTCCGTATTTTTCAATCAAAAAGCACCTTCTGTCCGATAAACAGCGTATATGAAGGATTATAAGTTGTCAAAAGAAAAAATAGCTGAACTGGAGGCATTGCATCGTTCGTTGCGTGATAAGCGTCAGGCCGACCGGGTCAAAGCGGTCATTGCTTTAGCAAAGGGATGGTCGGCGGCTCAGGTGGCCGAGATACTTCTTTTCGATGAGAAGACATCACGGGGCTATTTCGAGCGGTATCGGCAAGACGGTTTCCAGGCATTGCTGGATGACAACTATCCCGGCGCAGAACCGAAACTCGATGAACATCAAATGAGCGAACTTGAGGCATATCTCGAAGATCATATTTTCCCCGATGCCAAATCGGTTATCGCTCACATTGACAAGCAGTATGTGGTCCATTACTCCGTCAGCGGAGTCACCGATTTGCTGCATCGTCTTGGATTTTCCTACAAGAAGCCGACACATGTTCCCGGTAAACAAGACCCCATCAAGCAACAGGCATTTCTCGAGGAATATGAACAGATCAAGGCAAGCAAAAGTCAAAACGACCCAATTTATTTCGCCGATGCCACCCACCCGCAGCACAACAGCATTCCTTCTTACGGCTGGATTAAGACGGGAAGGGAAAAAGAACTCAAAGCCAACTGTGGCCGCCAGCGATTGAATATCAATGGTGCGATTAACATCGAAACACTGGAGCCAACGACAGGGTTTTATGACACGATCAATGCGAATTCGACCATTGATTTGTTCTCTAAGATCGAAGCAAAACATCCGGAGGCCAAAAGGATTTACATCATTGTTGACAATGCTCGATATTATCGTTCACGTTTGTTAAAAGAGTATACCGAGGGCACGAAAATCAAATTGATCTTTTTGCCGTCATACTCGCCGAATCTGAATCTGATTGAACGGTACTGGAAGTTTTTTAAGAAAAAAGTGCTGAACAATCGCTACTATGAAACGTTTGGTGAATTCAAGCGAGCATGTGAGAGCTTTTTCCGGAAGAGAAAGAAATATTTGCCGGAACTGAGAGCATTACTGACAGAAAACTTTCACATTCAAGCTGCATAAAAACGGGAAAATTCAATCGTAAGCAGTATACATCAGTTTTGAGCGATTCATAGACGGAGGCATGGATGGGCATTACGACGCTGAGGCGTCCCCTTCTGATTGATTCGGTGAAAAGAATGCTCGATATTGGAGGTCAATACGGAGGTGATTATAACCATCAGCCAAAATATCATAGATGAAGACAAGCGGCGTTCAACAATCCACAATATGGGCAGCAGTACCACAGCGGAGATAATTCTGCTGCTAAGCACAAGCAGACGCGGGTCGATTCTGCGGCCATATCTATTGACGATAACAACTTTCGCGGTATTGGCAACAATCGCCTTCTTCTACAATCTCAGCCTGAAAACCCTCGGCAACCTCCTCCTAAACCGCGAAAAGAAAATCCTCCAAACCGTCACCCACGAAATAGAATAACCACCCTTAAACCGATTTTCACCGCCGAGTTCGCCAAGAACGCAGAGGTAAGAAATTTTGGACTTTAGATTTTGGATTGAAAAATCGAAATCATAAACTGTCATCTAAATTCGATTGTTGTCCATTTTTAAGTGTTTGGACTTGTTTCTCGAGTTCCTTAATCCGATCCCACATCGAAAGTAAGAGTCTCGGGTTTTTTATATCACTGATTTGGATAATTAATAATCCCAAAAGGAAACCGATTAAACAGGCAAAAAAGTGCGTGTAAAACATCAATTTGGCGCTTATACCTGCCAAAGTGTGGAAACGGCTGAAAAGCTCAGGCAACTCATTCTTTGGGTTTTCAAATGATGCCATTGTACTAATCCGTTCTGGTGTGACAAGAGCATCAACCTTATTGCTCAGATGAATTGTAAAGGCAAGAACGGCTGACATCATGATGAGAAGAAATAACGAAGCTGCAATGCCGGGCAGCCGTCGTCGATTTCTCATGCTTTGAATCTGTTTTTCCTCTTTAGTTATCATTTTAATATCATCTACTTTATATTTTTTTTTGAATTTGTTTCGGAATTTGTGCTTAGGATTTGCTGTCATCTTTATGATGCGCCTGATAAATTTCTGATTGCTTCGACACATCGTTTGCACAAATCCATGTGTTCGCTGTCGGCACCGACGCTTGGCCAGTAATTCCAGCATCGCTGACATTTATTGTGGACGGATTTCTCAGTTTCAACTTTTGTCTCCGCAGCGCCTTTTTTCAGCTTAACATCACTTACGATACACAATGCCGCGAACTGCTCAAGCCCGAACTTCTCCAAAAGCGAGCTTAATTCATCATCCGCACTGTGAATAGTTACACAGGACTGCTGATTGCTCGCGATAATTTTATCCTGCCTTAGCCCCTCAAGTGACACAAGTACCTTATCTCGCAGCCCCATCAGCTTTTCCCATTTCACCGTCTCACTCTGCCAATCAATGCCCTCATCAACGCTCGGCATCGCCGCCAGATGAACCGTCTGAACATCCTGCGATTTGAACTTCATCGCCGCCCACGCCTCCTCAGCTGTATGCACAAGAATCGGCGCGAACATCCGAATCATCGCGTCCAGAATCTTATACATCGCCGTCTGACAGCTCCTCCTCGACAAACTATCTGCTCCATCGCAGTAAAGTCTGTCCTTCAGCAGGTCCATATAGATACTGCTCATCTCCACCGCGCAGAAATTATACATCAGCGAAAATACCCGATGGAACGCGAAACTCTCATAGCTTTCCGTAACATCGCTTATCAGCTTCTGCAATTGCTGCATCGCCCATCTGTCAATATCGAACATCTTCTCATAACTTACACTGTTATTATTCGGGTCAAAATCATCGGTATTTCCAAACAAATACCGCATCGTATTCCTGATTTTCCGATAAGCGTCCTGCGTCCTGCCGATTAACTCGTCATTGCACCGCATATCCTCCTGGTAATTAACGCTCGCCACCCACAGCCGCAGAATATCCGAACCGTATTTCATCATCTCTTCCTGCGCATTGACATAATTACCAAGCGATTTAGACTGCTTCATTCCCTTTTCATCGACCGTAAAACCGTGTGTCAAAACACGTCTTAAACGGCGGCTTACCCGTCGCGCCCAGCGCTGGCAGCAGTGACAACTGGAACCACCCGCGATGCTGGTCCGACCCCTCCAGGTACAAATCAACCGGAACAGCCCAGCCTGCCTTTTTCGCCACGCTATGCCAACTGCACCCCGACTCGAACCATACGTCAAAAATATTCTCTTCCTTCTGCAGGTCGTCCCAACTGAATCCAGCCGGCAGTTCGAAATCCTCGCCGAGAATTTCCTGCGGCGAATCAGTAAACCAGCTGTCTGAACCCTTTTTAGCGATATGCCTCGACACCGCCAGCACCGATTCCTTGGTCAGCAGCGCTCTGCCCGCTCGAATTAATAAACACCGGTATCGGCAGACCCCAGCTTCTCTGTCTGCTTATGCACCAGTCCGGCCGCGATTCAAGCATTCCCGTCGATGCGTTTCTGTCCCCACCCCGGTATCCACTTTACATCTTTTCGCACCGCTCCAGCGCCAGATTCCGCAGGCTCTTGCCAATAGCGGGCAGTTCCCTATCCACGCTGATAAACCACTGCTCTGTCGCGCGGAATACCACCGGCGTCTTGCTCCGCCAGCAATGCGGATAGCTATGCACAATCTTGTTCTCGGCAAACAGCAATCCCGATTTTTCGTCAGATGCTCATTAACTACGCCGTCCACTTCGAGAACATTTTTCCCCTTCAGCCAGCCCGGGACCGTTTCATCATATCGGCCGTCGTTCCAGCACCGGCGAATAAATCGCCAGATTATATTTCTGACCCGCCATATAATCCTCAACACCATGCCCGGGCGCGATATGCACAAGCCCCGTCCCGTCCTCCGTTGTTACATAATTCGGCCAGTATCACCATATAGGCATCTTTATCCGTTGGATTCTCCTCCACAAATGGATGAACATACCGCAATCCTTCGAGCTGACCTGCCCTTGACTGTCTTTGCGCCGACGCGGTATGATCCTGCTTTCAAGTTTCCGGCCTTTGCCGCGACCGCCTCAACCCTTTCAACCGCCACTACCGAGACAAATTTCTCCCCGTCCTTCTCATAACTTATCGTCGTGTATTCCAGATCAGGATGCACCGCCACTGCCAAATTCGCCGCCAGCGTCCAAGGCGTTGTCGTCCATATCATAAAGCAGATTTTGCGCCCGCCGTAGTCTGTTCAACAAGCCCAAGTTCCGCCAGTTTATTGACACTCTCCCGCGTCGCCGGAAAATTCACAAAAATGCTCGATCGAGCTAATATCCTTATACTCAAGTTCGGCCTCCGCCAGCGCCGTCTCGCACCCGACCGACCAATGAATCGGCTTAAGCTGCTTATACACCAGCCCCTTAGCCACCAGCTCCGCGAAAACCTCAAGAATCCCCGCCTCATATTGCGGCTTAAACGTCAGATAGGGATTGGCGAAATCGCCGAACACTCCAAGCGACTCAAACTGCTTGGCCTGCAGCTTCACATATTTTCCGGCGTATTTCTTGCATGTTTTGACGAATCTCAAGCTTGCTCATCTGCTTGGCCTTCTCGCCCAGTTCCGCCATCACCTTGGCCTCTATCGGCAAACCGTGGCAATCCCACCCCGGCACATAAGGCGCATCGAAACCCTTCATAGTCCTGTATTTAACTACAATATCCTTGAGCACCTTATTTATCACGTGTCCCATATGAATATCGCCATTAGCGTACGGTGGCCCGTCGTGCAGGATATACTGCGGACAGCCATTCCTGGCCTCCCGGATTTTCCCGTAAATATCATTTTTCGCCCATTCCTTGCGAAGTATCGGCTCACGCTGTACAAGGTCAGCTTTCATCGAAAAACTCGTTTTGGGCAAATTTATCGTGTTCTGGTAACTTTTTCCACTCTTGTCCGACATTACAGTATTCCTCAAAATTTAATTTTTACTCAAAACGCTTATGATAAATCCGCGGCTCCCGGATGTCAATAACTGTTGCTTTTCATAATGCTTTTCATAAATCATTCAAACATAATTCGCCCAAATATGGTACAATAGTTTAATGGTTATTAAAACTAATACAAATTTGTTCCTGCCCATGACCGCGCAGGATTTGCAAAGCCGAGGCTGGACGCAGGCTGACATCATCCTCGTTACAGGCGACGCCTACGTTGACCATCCCTCGTTTGGTATTGCCCTAATCGGCAGACGCCTCGAAAAACTCGGCTACCGCGTCGCAATCCTCGCCCAGCCCGACTGGCGAAGCGTCGATGCCTTTCGGGTCCTCGGCCCGCCAAAGCTCTTCTGGGGCATTACAAGCGGCGCCGTTGACTCAAGACTCAACGATTACGCCTCAATGGGCCATCGCCGAAAAGAAGACGTTTACAGCCCCGGTGCCGCCCTCGGATTGCGCCCTCCAGACCGCTGCTCGTTTATTCCGCTATGGTTCGCCAGGCCTATAAAGGTATCCCCATCATTCTCGGCGGACTCGAAGCCAGCCTTCGCCGACTCGTCCATTACGACTACATCGAAGACAAAATCAAGCAGTCCGCCTTAATCGACGCCAAAGCCGACCTCCTCGTTTTTGGAATGGCGGAACTGGCCGTTGAGGAAATCGCCAAGCGATTAAATGCAGGCCAAACCATCGACAAATTAACCGATATACCCGGCACCGCATGGCGGGTTATGAAAAATACCCCCGCACCCCCGAACGCAATCCGTCTGCCGTCTTTGGAAGAGCAACAGGGCAACAAATCCGCCTTCATGACCGCACAGAACTTATATCAACAGCAGGCAAATCCCACCGGTCTGCCCGTAATTCAAGACCAGCCCGGCGGCACAGTAGTTATAATGCCCCCCGCAAGACCTCTGACCACAGAAGAAATAGACAAACTCTACGACTTACCCTTCACACGTAACTGGCATCCGCGTTACGACCTCGCCGGCGGTATCCCAGCTCTCGAACCAGTCCGTTTTTCCATTACCGCGCACCGAGGCTGTTTCGGCGGCTGCTCTTTCTGCTCCATCTATTTCCACCAGGGAAAATTTATCTCTTCTCGTTCCATCGACTCCATCCTCGCTGAAGCCGAAACAATTAAAAACCATAAGCAGTTTCGCGGCACCATCCACGATATCGGCGGCCCTTCAGCCAATATGTACGGCATGAAATGTTCCGCAAAAGAACCATGCGCCGCACAAGCTGCCTGTTCCCATCGATATGCCAGAATCTAAATTGCTCCGCCGAATCACTGATAAAAATGATGGACGCACTTATCCGCTGGAAAACCTCATCCAAAAAAGTAAATGTCTATGTCGCCTCAGGTGTTCGTCACGACTTAGCCCTGCAAAGCAAAGAGTACATAGATTTATTAGCCAAACACTTTGTCGGAGGACACCTCAAAGTCGCACCTGAACATTACTGCCCCAAAGTCCTCGAATTTATGGGAAAACCTCCCTTCGAGGTTTTTGAAAAATTCGAAGCATGTTTTAACGACGCCTCCCGCCGCGCCGGAAAAGAACAATACCTAATCCCGTATTTTATAACCGCCCATCCCGGCTGTACCCCCGAAGATGCCCTCAAACTTACGGAATACCTTATCTCCCGCTCTTGGCGGCCCAGACAGGTACAGGATTTCGTCCCCATCCCATTATCAATGTCCGCCGCGATGTTCTTCACCGGCCAAAACTCCAGAGGTAAAGGCATCCACATCCCGCGAGGCCGAACCGAAAAACAACTCCAGGCCGCACTCCTCCAGTATTATGACCCCCGAAACACAGGAATAATCGCAGAATACCTCTCCCGCCGCAATCGCGAAGATTTACTCCCAAAAATCTCCCGCCTTGCAGCGCCACAATCCAAAGATAAAAAAAGATATTAAATCACCCCCCCCGCTTATTGATTCCTGTATACATACTGCACTATTGAATAAATTGTCATTCCCGCGAATGTTAATGAGTGGTATCCAAAATATGACATTGGCAATATTCTGTTTTGATTAATAATCTTAGTATGAGTATAATTGAAACGGATATTTTTTGAAACTTTGTAAGGCGATGACGGAATATGAATAAGAAACTGCTGCATAGCATCAGTTCGGTTATCGGCGTTCTGCTATTCGCGGCGGCGCTGATGATTATTCACCATACTCTCAGAAAATATCATTATCATGAAATTACCCGCTGGCTAAGAGAAATACCGATAGGCTTTGTGATTCTTAGCTGTGTATTAACACTTTCAAGCTATCTGATGCTGACTTTCTATGATTTTCTCGCTTTGCGTTACATCAGGCATCCCCTCAAATACCGCCAGACAATGATGGCGTCTTTTGTAGGTTATACATTCGCACACAATGTTACTATATTCGGCGGAAGTGCGGCACGCTATCGTATTTACTCAGCCCTGGGACTCTCGGCACAGGAAGTCGCGAAGCTCGTAATCTTTTGCGGCTTAACTTTCTGGCTCGGACTTTTTATAATAGGCGGGGCTATTTTCGCTTTCAAGCCTCCGCAGATTCCGGACTCCCTGCATATCCTATTTAATTCAATCCATCTCATCGGTTTTGTCTTTCTTGGCATCGTCATAACATACATTATATATGGAACCTTCGTAAAATTGCCTGTAAAAATACGCGGCTGGGAACTCGACTTTCCCAATTTGCGCATTATCCTTGTCCAGGTCGTAATATCCTCTCTGGACTGGATTTTGGCCGGAGGTGTGCTTTATGCGCTGCTTCCCAACCGTGCAGGTTTAAATTATACTGACTTTCTTGGCCTTTTTATGTTCGCGCAAGTCGCGGGACTGCTCAGTCACGTACCCGGCGGACTGGGAGTCTTCGAGACAATAATCCTTCTGCTTCTCTCGGATTACTGCGAACCGTCGCAGGTCATCAGTTCGCTTATTCTTTATCGCATAATCTATTATCTGCTCCCGCTTGGAATCGCGTCAGTGCTGTTAGGTACACACGAACTGCTGAAAAATCGCCATATCATAAAACAGGTCGGCACAATTCTCGGCCAGTGGTCGTCGGCTGTCACGCCAAATATTCTCGCGTTCAGCACCTTTGTCGGCGGTGTGATTCTCCTTTTTTCAGGCGCAATTCCCGGTGAGAGGAACCGTTTGGCATGGCTTTACAACCTTCTCCCGCTTCCAGTAATAGAAATATCACACTTTATGGGCAGCGTCGTCGGAGCGGCACTATTGATATTGGCCAGAGGGTTGCAGCGAAGACTCGACGCACGCATACCACTTTTCCGTAATTCTTCTCGGCGCGGGTATTGTATTTTCAGTTTTGAGGGGTCTGAATTATGGAGATGCGCTGGTTTTGACCATTATGCTCGCGGCGCTGCTGCCGTGTCGAAACGATTTCTATCGTAAATCGTCCCTGATAAATGACAGGTTCTCTGCGACTTGGACCGTTTTAATAGCGATTGTAATTCTTTGCTGTATCTGGCTTGGAATGCTTTCGCACCGGCATTTGGTTTACTCAAATGAAATGTGGTGGCAGTTTGCCATTACACGAGACGCTCCTCGCTTTCTGCGGGCAACGACCGCGGCGATAGTTGTTCTGCTGCTTTTCGGCATGCTCAAACTCTTTTATCCTGTTTCACCGAAATCAGAGGCCGGCAGTATTACTGATATGGAAAAGGCTGAACCAATAATTAAAAATTCGAGAAAAACTTATGCCAATCTCGCCCTGCTCGGCGACAAGGCCTTTCTTTTCAGCGAAAAACAAAACGCCTTCCTTATGTACGGAATCGAAAAACGCAGTTGGGTCGCTCTGGCTGACCCGGTCGGGCCGGAAGAAGAATGGGATGAGCTTATCTGGCAGTTTCGTGAAACGGCAGACAGGTACGGCGGCTGGAGCGTCTTCTACGGCATAGAAAACAAGCATATCGATTTTTATCTCGACCTCGGGCTGACATTTTTAAAACTCGGAGAAGAAGCCCGTGTCCCGCTCCAGAATTTTTCTCTCGAGGGTGCCGATAAAAAGGATTTCCGGAACGTCCGCAATAGATTTGAAAAAGAAGAAATCACACTCGAAATAATTCCTCAAAGCGAAGTTCCATCGCATTTCGAGCGGCTGAAATATATCTCCGACCAGTGGCTCACGGGTAAAAATGTACGTGAAAAGAGTTTTTCGCTGGGTTTTTTCGATGCCGATTATCTCAGGCATTTTCCCTGTGCAGCCATTCGCAGCAAAGGAGAAATTATCGCTTTCGCAAACATCTGGGCAGGTGCGGGAAAAGAGGAATTATCCATTGACCTGATGCGATATCTGCCGGATTGTCCGGCAGGAGTAATGGATTTTCTCTTCGCTGAACTTATGCTCTGGGGTAAACAGCAGGGTTATCAGTGGTTTAATCTGGGAATGGCGCCGCTGTCCGGCTTTGAGGAGCGAAGCCTTGCGCCGCTTTGGTACAAGCTCGGCACTTTGATTTTCAGGCACGGTGAGCATTTTTATAATTTCCAGGGCCTGCGGCAATATAAAGAAAAATTTAATCCGGTTTGGGAATCAAAATACATTGTTTGTCCGGGCGGACTTATTTTGCCCAGCGTCTTACTCGATATTGCCGCCCTGATTTCTCGCGGTTTCAAAGGCATCGCCGCAAAATAACCTCGTCACCATGCTTATTGATTCTGTCTTTTAAAGCGAATTTTATTTTAGCCGTTTGAATTTTCTTCTTGCCAATGTCAGCCGGTTATTATAAAAAAGAATAAGTTTATCGGTTCAAAATATAATTTAAATTTGAAGGGAGTTAAATTATGGACGAGAACATCAATCAGAACCAGCCGCAAGGCACAGGACAGCCAACCGTCAGCGGAATAAGTAAAGACGCAAGAACATGGGCGATGTTTTGTCATCTCGCGGGGTTATGCGGTTTTATACCTTTTGGAAATATAATCGCTCCGCTGATTTTATGGCAGATGAAGAAGGCAGAATTCCCATTTGTCGATGGTCAGGGCAAAGAGGCGTTAAATTTCCAGATATCTGTTACCATTTATTTTCTTGCCTGCATACCGCTGATAGCTGTATGTGGTATTGGAGTTTTCTTAATGCCTGTGGTAGGCATTTTTGACCTCGTTTTCCTGATAATAGCCTCGATTAAGGCCAATAACGGCGAGGACTATCGGTATCCATTATCCATCCGGCTTGTAAAGTAACAGAACCTGCAGAAATAAAAATCGGCACTCCAAAACTGCAGCGAAGCGAAAGTCTGCCGTAGGCAGATATAAAATGGTTAAACACTGGTGCTACACTGCGAAGTAGTTCGCTACGCAGCACGAGTTATCGCGGATTTAATTTTTCACCATGAAAAACGCGAAGTTTAATTTCTTATTCTGTCTGCTGTATTCTATTCTTTTCGACACTGATTAACACTGCAAAAAGTCTTATAACATAAAACCTCTGGCAATCCTAAAATCTAAAATTGCCTCAAACTCTATGAAATTGTCAAAGAGCTTACCGGATTTGTTGTTTAAAAATACAGATGTAATTTGGCAGGGGCACCCTTCAGCCAATGTGCCTATCAATAACCATTTCAGCCTGATATAAATTGCATAACTGCTGCCTGTCCTGAAAATCTGACGATGCGAGGAATTCACAGCTTGGGCATACCTTCGAACCGCAAATTGTACATTCCGCTTTTTCTCTTTTTGAAAAATTCTTCATACCGGCATAAAAGAAAGCCGGACAAGCATAGAACTCTCCGTCGGGGCCAACTGTTACGGATTTCCCGCCCGCAGGACAATGATTCTGTCCATTTCCCCCATTTACATGAATTTTGTTTATATCCGCTAAATTTAATTCCCCGCGAAGAGACAAAACATCTCTGATTATGCTCAGTTGTTTTTTATAAGTTTCTATCTGCTTACTATCCAACTTATGAGCATCCCGCAAGCGTAGCGTAATCTGCGGAATCATATCTTTTATCGAAAGGAGCGTATCGGCTAATTGAGCAATTTCATCATTGTTTACATGGACAATCACAGACCTCTTGCGAATACTGCCGCTTTCAGTAATAAGCCGATTAAGATTACAAACAACCACAGTCTGCTTCTCAGAAAACGGAATTTGCAATTCTTCCTGCCTCTGCAATGATACCAGCGGAACTATAATCTGTTCAGGAATACTCTTTAAAAAGGCTGAAACCGAAGGTTCAAGCTTTTCCGTTTCATCCGCAATAAAAAACAGGTTCGGCACAGAAGATTGCGTCGCCCATTTTAATGCAGATTTAAGCTTATCAACAGATAATTTAATATCATCTTTATGGCCATCGCCGTTGAACATAAAGCACGGCGATAATACCCTGCTGCTCAGCATAACCAGAGCAACATCAGGTATTGTCCCATCGGTGCTGCCAGCTTTTTTTATCTGGCCTGAGGGTTTTTTCTGATTTGTTTTCTTAAGCCGCTCCGGATGGAACTTCTTTATAAACGGGCGATTCTCCTCGCTGTCGAGAATATAATGAACCCGCATGGCTTCGGTAAAGTACATCTTTGTAAAACGGCATTGATTCGGGTGCGGCTGATGAATATCCTTAAAGCAAGACCAGCTTACCGCGATACAAGTCGTCCCGCAGGTATGTACAGCTATACAGTTTGCGCAATCGGCCTTAACATCTTTTCGACAGTCAAAATTTAATAATTCCGCTCTTTTATCTCCCTGCCAGCCATCGAAAATTGTGCCTAATTTCCATTGCTGCTGGTTTTCGGCATCTATATCCCCGCCAAATCTATGACATGGATATACAGAGCCGTCTGTCTTGACAAGAACATATCCTCTGCCCGAGCCGCAGTGGGCCTTGCGCCTTTGAGGTTTTATTATTCCTTTGATGCTGCCGTCGAGATGTTTGATATATATTGGCTTTCCCTGTCTGTATCTTTCTATGTAATAATCAGAGATTTTGCGCAGTTCACTTTTCATTATGTCGAACTGTTCCTGCGTCCAATCCTGTTCAGGGATGGGAATCATAGCAAGATTCTTATAGCCAAGCCCGACAAGATAGAGAACATCTTCGAGCCAGCGCTCGACCGTATCGTTGCTTACGCTCATTCTTGCGGTGCGGTCCGGCCAGTATTTTAGAACTTTTTTTACATTAGCTTCCACTATGGCAGAACTGCCCGAACCGTTCGGAAATTTCCTGTGCATATCCTGAGACTGCGGCCCGCCGTCTATTGACGTATGAAACGTCATCTTGTGTTTGCGAAAAAAGTCTATTTTTTCATCGTCAATCAAAACGCAGTTGGTTGTCGCGGAAAAATGCATAGATTTCCCGACCTTTGCGGCCTGAGCCTGACCATAAGGTACAAGCTCTTTTATCAGCTTAAACTCCATCAAAGGCTCACCGCCGAAAAGGGCGACACTTAATTTCTTATTGTTACCAGATTCCTTTATGAACCAGTCGATGCCGCCTTGCCTGTCTCCAAACTTAATCTGCGGGGATTTTTCTTGCCCCTGAAACAGTAATCGCACGCAAGGACGCAATTATTTGTCAGGTCAAGGTCAATGGTCGATATAGGCATGGCCTTAATTTGCTTTTTTGATTTTATTTGGCCTTTATTAGACATTATTACTCTTGTTTTTCAGAAATTTCTAAGGCTTCGAGTTGTTTCACAGTCTCAAGATCCCCAAACGCCTCTCTACTTATGTCCGGATTATCCTCAGTTAAGAAATGCTCAAAAATCTTTTTACACCGTTGTCTGTCTTCTTCGGGCATGGTATAAGAGGATATCTGAAGAAACCTTAAAAGCTCAATTTTCCCATAAACCGACATATCTTTTACTTGGTTTTCGTTTGATAGTTTTTGTATAACAGCCGTTACAGAATTGGGTTCATATGTTCTTAGAATACACCTAAGATCATATTCATCAGCTCCAGCTATTTCTGCTTTTGATAAACTGTCAATTATTTCATTAATCGCCGCATCATTTTTTTTATTAGCTTTATTCAAAAGTTTATTTTCTAATTTTGATAATTTTAATCCTTTCAGTCTCGTAGTCGTTTTTACTCCGCTTCTGTGAGATTTTGTTTCCTTAACAACTTCTACCCAAATGATATCATCTTTAACTTTTTCAATATCCTCCGCACCTGCTTCTTTTGGGAAAATCGTAGTTTTCATTTGTTTATGGAGGCTCTTATTGGAAGTAATAGCATCAGCGGTAAGTGTTGCAAATAGATTAAGTTCAATATCAGAAACATTTATACCTTTTCTTATGGTTGGAACAGCCTCCTTAATTTCATGAATGGCCGCAACTTTCAATGCGGAATCAACAATCGGCTCTTTTTCTGAGGCAAGGGCTGATATGACTTTTTGTTTTTCTGTTTCTGATAAGGTCTTTTTCCATTGAAAACTTTGCAGTTGAAAATCTAACTTAAATTCGTTTGTTGTCAACATAACTTCATCACCAAAAGCCATTCCACAAAAAAAAGACAAGGCTAAGATATATATTACTTTTTTTGTTTGCATTATTTTTTCCTTTTATTTTTAAACTAATTATTTATTATTTTAAACATTTTTCCAGCAGTAATATTAAGTAAATTCTAATAATTTGAACCAGGATTTGCCCAATCTTGTGACGTATTCGCTCCACCGATTCCAGCCTGTTCCACTGGTCCACCTGCATAAATTTCCCTATCATACCAAGGAGCTAAGGCTGGCAAAAACCCGTGAGCGCTAAATGGATCATTGGGTTTTGTATGACTTGTACCTGTTTCAAATGTATTTGAAAGGCGGTCAGAATCACTATCAATTGGTGGACCAGAATTTGTTTGATTACTTGCATGTTGTCTCTCATGTGCCAAAACACCTAAAAAATTTGCATAATAATAATTAGTTGAAGATATTCCTGTCGCTGTTAAATAGCCATTGCTTATTGTTGTAATAATGTATTGGTCACCATCATAAGCCTCGTTACCTATGTATATTGTAGAGTCACCACCACCGGAGACACTTATAGACCGTCCCGCTGACGTATATTTATATAATCCGCCACCAGCATTCTGTTTATAATAATAAAACCAATTTGGCGTTTGTCCACCCGGATGATTAGTTGCTTTTCCAGGATAAAATACTTTGATATTTTTCGAATCTTCTACAGCGCCCCCACATTTGACCCTAACGGTTTTACTACCAAAACCACTATTATTGCTAGGCAGATTTGTGAACGTGATTGTACAAGTATAATGACCACCACTTAAGTTAACTGCACTTATGGTCTTGGTGGAATTTCCGATACTATCACAATCAAAACTTATTTTGCTTTTGTCACAGGCAATTCCACTAATTATCTTTGCATCACAATATATTGATAATACCCCGGGATTTGCAGAGTTAAATGTTAATTTATCGCCACTGCCTGGAGATGTTAATTCCAATGTAAGCTGTGGACAACCTTCTACGCAATTTCCGCTGCCATCGCAAACCGTCCCCGCAGTACACTTAGAAACACAGTTAAGGTTTGCATTACACTTCATACAGTTAGCGGTATCGCATGGCGGGTCACAGCCGCACGGCGGCGGCGGGGGACATGCCTGCACAGCTAAAACAACCGCCAGCAAAATAAGTCCTGCAGCATATTTAACTCTGTTCATTTGCAATCCTTCCATAACCGTAACCATTATGTAATTTTACTACTGCGATTTCTACAGGTTTAAATCTTTGCCACGAAATTCAATTCTGTTTTTAGTTCCGCAGCCGCTTATGTTTCACATGGATCTGTGCAGACATCAGTAGAGCCGCAATCATCGTAAGTTGTCTCACAGCTTACCTCACAACCTGTTTCGCAGGTTACCTCACAGCCCGTTTCGCAGGTTACTTCGCAGCCCGTTTCGCAGGTTACTTCGCAGCCCGTTTCGCAGGCTTCACAAGTTATCTCACAACCCGTCTCACAGTTTATCTCACAGATAGTTTCACAAGTTATTTCACATCCCGTTTCGCAGGTTGAATCACAGCTCGGTTCGCAGGCTTCGCAGGTTACCTCACAACCTGTTTCGCAGGTTTCGCAGGCTACCTCGCAACTCGTTTCACAGGTTACCTCACAGCCAGTTTCACAGGCTACCTCGCAGCCCGTTTCACAGGTTGAATCACAACTCGGTTCGCAGGCTTCACAGCTTACCTCACAGCCTGTTTCGCAGGTGACCTCGCAGCCTGTTTCACAGGTTGAATCACAGCTCGGTTCGCAGGCTTCACAGGTTGCCTCGCAGCCTGTTTCGCAGGTTACCTCGCAGCCCGTTTCACAGGTTGAATCACAACCCGGTTCGCAGGCTTCACAGGTTACCTCGCAGCCCGTTTCACAGCTTAAATCACAGGACGTTTCGCAGACTTCACAGATGTCGCAGACTATCTCACAGGCCACTTCGCAGGTTACATCACAGGCCATGTCGCAGGTTACATCACAACCATCGCAGGGGTCGCAGCCGCCGCAGGGAGGAATACACCCTTCTGCCTTCTTCCCCTCGGAGAATATGCTCAATCCGAAAAACGCCATCGCTCCCCCAAGGGCAGTTTTACCGGCATCGCTTAAGAGTTTACGGCGGGAGATATAATTTTCCGCCAGTTCACAAAGATTCGATTCAGTCTCTTTGGAGGGCTGTTCACCATTTATGTTCTTTTCTTTGTCTTTGCTCATTTTCGAATCCTTGATAATTAATTCGGCATAGATTGCACTGATTCCAGCTTCTGAACCACGAACTTTATCTCTATTATTTTTCAACCTCGCATACACTCAGCCATCTCTGGGCATAAGGAATATATTTGCTTGTCGAAAACTTGCCCGTCAGTTCATTATAAAACAGAATTGAATTATAAAATGCCTCACAACTGGAAATCTTGCTCTCTCTTGCCAGCCTTGAATAACACCTTATATTCTCAAACAGGCAATAATCCGCATATTGGAAGTTAGGCTCCAACAGATAAGAATTAGCAAACGCATCCGCCGCTTTTTGATATTCGCCAAGAGCGCGATAACAAAGCCCGGTCGCGTAATGCGCCTCGGCAACAACAAGAGATTTGGATTTCATAGGCCTTTTTATTATCTGTTCCCACGTCTGTATCGCCTTTGCGTAATTATCTTTTGTGCCGTTGACATCCTTTCTTTTCTGGCAGCTTTGCGCCCTGGCGTAATACTGCTCGCCGATAGCGAAAATCTGCTCTGATACCCCGTTGACATCGTTAAAATCGGACACCAGATTTGTGAAAGCATTCTGAACCTCGTTTGCATCCTTAAAGATAACGCCCAGACTTACAAGCTGTCTTTTCGATGATGCCGCGACAGCCGAGCCGGGATAATCCGCGATAAGTTTTGTGTAAAGCGCTTTTGCCTTACCCAAAAACACGCTATGAACTTGTCAAAGAGCTTATTAAATCTAGCGTTTTAAATAAGCAACTGTCCCGAATGGTATTAGTCTAATTTATATTTACTTCGTTGTTGAATTCTTTCTTGTACCTTTGCCATTATTTCATCAATAGCATCATCATGGCCTTTGAGCTTTTCGCGGGCAAAATTTTCCAGCTCGCCCGTATTGTATGGCTTATGAGAATATAAAGAAACACATAATCCGGTTAATATATCTCTTTGGAAGTATAAATTTTGCTCAAATTCCCATTTTTTACGTGCTGCCATCTGCTCATCGTGCTTTTTAACTACTTTTTCATAATCTGGGCTTGTTGAATCAACTTCATATTTACCTACGGGGGGAGGAGGTTCTTTTATATATTTAGGGGCGTTATTTTCCAAAACAAGTTTAATGCCTGATAAAATTGTTAATATAGCTTCACGCCTTGCTTTGATAAATTCTGTATGTGAGCTGTGCCAATATGGAGCAATTTGGGAGTCAGCAAGGCACGCATATATTTTAGAAGATGTAACAACATCTAAGGGATGTCCCAATGCCTTCATAGAATATTCGGTTGTTTTTTGTATCCGGATATCGTTTGGCGAGGAATATCCTTTGCCGGCATACATTAAAGCAATTTTCGAATAAATTATACCTTTCTCTTCAGGCGAATTATTGTCGCTCAGCAGCGAGAGACAATCATCCTCCAGCTTTTTGATATCAGTTCCCCCACCTCTGTCTTTAGCAACAATCTCTGATAGATTTTTTTCAAGTAATACGTTTGGGTCTTTAGAATAACCGTCTGAGCTCATAATAAAAACGATAACAATCATTAACTTCGCCAACACTTTTAAATAATCCTTATGTGTATACATAGTTTTATCTCCTATTTTCTCAATCTGTTAATTGTCAATATTTTTATTGCCAAGGCCCCATCCAATTACCGTATGCAGTATTCGATGCTTGTATATATGTTCGTCCGGCCTGATCCGATCCACGGTATTGTTTAGGATGCACTTCACCTGAGAGCCATGACGTCCAAACATTGTTTTGATTTAAATATTCCTCCGGCACTCTAATTGTATGGGAATGGTCAATATAATTAGAATCATTCCATAATCGAATAATAGGCTTTAGAGGTTCAGTACTAACATCTGTCGTTGCATTATGTTGCCCATTAATTGTTCCAACTGACCATGAGACAATTCTTGATGAAAAACTATCAGGTGTACCATCAGGCCATATCCATGTATCGCCTGGAATGTTTTCTTGAAAAGAAACAGCATAGAAATTAACGCTGGTAGATAATACCACGCAAAGAAACTTTGATGAACAACCAATATTATTATTTGGTGGGCCAAGTGTTCCAAGACTATAATCTTGGTCGAGTGAAACTGTCATACCATTTGGTGCAATTACCGTAAAGGTTTTAGTCTTCTCACATCCACATGTTCCAAATTTTGCTTTAACAGTTCCGCTACCAGGACTTTTTATTGCAAAATACCATGTATAGGGATTTTGTGTTGGAGATACAAAACCATCGCCTGAAACCGACCATTCAACGGAAACAGGCGGATCGGTATAACATAACACTGCTTCGCCGATCCCAATTGTGGTACGGGTTCTATCTTCCGGTATTGTAACCCAAGTTTCACTTTTTAATTCCAATTGCTTACAAGTGTTATTTTCTTCTAATACGCAGACTTCACAGTTTGATGTATCGCAACATTTATCTTCACAGCAAGTCTCACACTCATTGTTGCAACAATATTCTTCGCAGCAAGTTTCGTCATTATTACACGTTTTTCCATTTTCATACCCGCAGCATTGTTTTGTATCATAGTCGTAACAGATTATATTGTCGCAGCAGGATTCGGTTTCAGTGTCACAATTGTTTGTACACTCACCATCTACACAGGACTCACAGCCATAACAATCTCCATCATCATAACAGTCCGGTGGGTCAGGCGGACAGGCAATAACAGACATAAGGTTAATTGATAACATTGTCATACAAATCATAATGCCAATTATAGCCTTAAGTCTTATTCCTTCCATAGCATTTTCTCCGTTTCCTTTCGTATTGCGTCGTGCGTATTGCGTATCGCGTAAGAAAACACGAAGCACGAATTCCGAAACAAATCCCAATTAAAAAAAAATCTCAAACTCAAAACTAAAGACTCAGCACTAAAAACTATTTTGACAATCGCTCTTCCAGCGACTTTATTCCTGCCGCATCGAGTTTGGCTAACTGGGCGTATTCGCTGTAATATTTTCCAGCCATTTCGATATTGCCCAGTTTTTCATAACATTGCGCCAATTTATAGACAACCTGCACCGGTCGCGGCTCATCCTTGAAATAGCCAAGATACATCTCAAAATACTTAGCCGCGTTTTCCCACATCTGACTCTTAAAATTCATAGCGGCAAGCGTACCGGACGCTCTCTTAGCCGCAGTGCAATCGGGATATTTTTCTAAAAGTAAAGAGTAGGCTTCCTCAAATTTAACTTTGGCCTGTGATTCTGTGATAAGCCCCTTATTAGCCATTGTCGTATAACAGTTGCCGATGCGATACTGTGCATGCCATGCGTATTGATAGTCAGGGTAATCTGCAACAAGCTTCTGCCAGTAGTCAATCGCCTTTTGATATTCCCCAATCCGCAGACTGCTATAAGCGGCGAAATAATAGGCATCCTGAACAACAACCGATTTCACCGGCCTTTTTATTATCTGTTCCCACATCTGTATTGCCTTTACTAAATTATCTCTTGCGCCATTAGGGTCCCCACTTTTTCTGCAATTAAATGCCTTTGTGTAATACTGCTCGCCGATAGCGAAAATCTGCTCTGATACCCCGTTGACATCGTTAAAATCGGCGAGCAGGCTCGCAAAGGCATTCTGCGCCTCGTTTGCATCCTTAATAGTTACACCCAGATTTACCAGCCGCCGTTTCGATGCTGTCGCATAGCTCGAACTTGGATAATCGGCTACAATTGTCAGGTAAAGGGTTTGGGCCCTGGCATGTTCGCTCCTGCTGACATATTGTCCTGCAAGTTGGTACAGCGCCGCCGGCAATTCAGGATTGCCGGTAAAGTCCGAAATTAGCTTATCCACCGCGAGAGCCGCGTTTGCTGTATCCTTTGCATTAATCAGCAGCAAGCCGTTAATCTTTTCGATATTCGGCTTTGCCTTATCAGCATAGGAATCTGAAGGATAATGCTGTACTATTTCCTGATAAATGCCTTTTGCCAGTTCATATTTCCTGGCCTTTTCGCATCCCTGTGCCATGTTGTAAAGTGTGGTCGGCACAAGCGGGTTATCGTTAAAGTCGGCTATTAGACCTGCAATAGCCGATTGTGCCTCTGCGCCTTTGTCCGCATCTATGAGGGACAAAATATTTACCTTGGGAATATCGAATTTTGCCTTTTCGGCAGATGAGCTGTTGGGGTATTTCTGTATTATCTGCTGATAGACATTTACTGCCTTTTCATATTGTTTCACACCCGGCGATTCGTATTTCCGTGCAATCGAATAAAGCATAAACGGCAGATTCGCGTATCCACTGTAATCGGCGACTAATTTATTATAGGCTGCTTCTGTCTTTGCCTCGTCTTTTGTTGTGATATAAACGTTCACCAGTTCCTTCTGCGCTTTCATAGCCTCATTGCTGTCGGGATAATTTGTTACGATTGCAAGATAAATCTGCTCGGCTTTCTGGTAGTTCTTGCCCTTGATATAGCTATCAGCCTGTTTGAACAGTTCCAATGTATCAGCCAATATGCTCGCGTTTAATTGAACTAACAACAGATAGAATGCCACCACCGTGATTACAACTCTTGCCTTATACATAGTGCTTGTCCCTAAAAATATTCCGCATTTATTTTTCTCATTAACACCTTTAATTTTGTAATATAAACATACTCCCTATAATTATCAATATTAAAAAAAATAAATATTTTTTTACTCCTCTATCTTGAAGGATTTCTTTTTGCGATGTTATGGTCTCTCCACAGTTTTTTTATATTCTCTCAAAATCTCGCATAATATCCCTTGTTCAATAAAGGCGTATTTCTTTAATAAAATGTGACATAAAAATTTGAATTTTTTAAAAATCTCTCATTTTTACGAAAAGATGTTTAAATAGATAAGCTACTTGGCAGCGTTTAACGTTTTTTTGACAGGATAACATGATTATCCGGTTAATCCCGTCTAAAAATCTTTGCCTCTTTTGCCCCTTTGCGGGAAAAATTCGTTCTGCGTAATGAGTATTGCGTATTGCGTCGTGGGTATAGCGTCATTTGACGCTTCACAAAATACGCTTCACAAGATGATTGCCATTGTATTGCTTGCGCAGCTTTTTCCTGAATGATTCGCGGCGATTATCCGGTATTCCAGTTTCACCCCTGTCGGCTGGTCTTTTAAGACTGTTTCGCAGTTGAAGGACATCCCCGCCAAAAGCCAGTTGCCGATACTGCCGTTTATTATTCTCGATTCGATAATAAAGCTTCTCACAGGGCCGCAACCCGGCTTTAAAATCTTTTGCCATTGCAGCTTTACTACGCCTGCGGCAAGAGATTCTGCCCTTAGAAGTTCCGGCTGGGCGGGCAGATTGACAGAGGTTCTCTTTCTTCTTGCGCCAAAGCCGATAAGGCCGAGTTTGACAGGATTATCCGCCGTATCGACCTGAGCGGTTTTTACCTGATTGGCTATCACGCCTTTTAAGTCCTCGAAGGCCTGTTTCTGCTTTTCTCCTGCCTGTTTATAAAGAGACAGGCAATCGTTAAATTCTTTTTTGGCCTGATTAAAGCTTTCGAGCATATTTTGCAGCTTTTCAATATCCGCCGATGGAAAAGTATCTGGGTATTCGGTAAAACCGAAAATCATCTGTTCTGTTAATGCTATTGACTTTGGCTGGGTTCTTGGCAACTGGCACATAATTAACCCCCTTATTTAAAAATATTATAAAATCCGAATAACGAAATCCGAAACAATCTCAAATAACCAAAATTCAAATATTTACCTGTGCTTTCGGAAGATTATGGATATGCCTTAACAAAAAAACAGGGAATTTAAACACTTAAAACAGCATAAAATACATAACTTATTTAATATAAAGGACTTAAAAACACCTTTTCGATGCTTAAAATCTCAAAAACGATATTCACATTGCCCCGATGATAATTTACATTGCAGCGATGTAAATTTACATCAGGCCATTGCGGATTTACACTGGGTTAAAGCAAATTTTCAGTTTAGCGATGTAAATTGGCATTGTGCCGGTGTTGATTTACATTGAATCGCTGTAAATCAGCAGCATGCCGCTGTAAACTTGCATTTGGCCGATGTGAACTTGATATGCCGCATATCAAGCTTCATATTTGACGGATAAAAAGACAGAGGCGCCTTAAATCCGCATATTTTCTTTTTACTTTTTGCTTTTACAAATCTGCACGCTATACGCTGTACGCCATACGCTATTTTTTCAATTTAACAGCGGGCGATGGGATTCGAACCCACGACTTTCAGCTTGGGAAGCTGACGCTCTACCGCTGAGTTACGCCCGCGAAATCTTCATAGAGTCTATAAGATTTTTGTGGTTACTGTCAATATCTTTGTTATTTTGCCATATTGATTCCCAGAGATATAACCTTCTCGCGTATATCGGGTCGTTTTGCCGCAATCTCGCCCGAAACACCTGCGTTGGCCACAAGAATAGATTCAAATTTCATGCCGGAATATTGGGCTGTTATCGCAAAAGGTTTTTCAAGGGCGTCAAGACCGATATCTTCATAGGCGCTGGCCAGGAGAACAAGCGTTTTGCCTTTTAAGGGTGTTTCCATCGTTCCGGCGTCGTTGTCCCATTTATAAAGCGAAAACATCCTGTCGAAAATGAGTTTAAGCTGTGCGCTTGGGCCGAAAAAATAAAGCGGTGTAGCGAAAACAATCACACCTACTTCGGCCATTTTGGCTAAAACCGGCCTTGCATCGTCATCGATACAACACTGGTATTTATCGCTTTTCTGGCACATCCGGCAGGAAATGCAGCCGTTTGTTTTATATTTCAAAAGCGATGTGCGGACAATTTCGACGTCCGCACCTTTTGCGCGGGCTCCCTGGCTGAACCATTCAGCCAGCAAAGCGGTGTTTCCGTCTTTTTTAGGGCTTGTGCAAAGCAGAAGAATTTTTTTAGACATAAAATCATCCTCAATAATCTTTCATAAATCATACCATAATAAGAAAATTTGACAATTCCAATGTTTGATTGGGTGCGGTTTTCATCTCTGATTGATAATAGCAAAAAAAGAAAAGAAAACAGCAGGATTTTCCCTTGATAATTAAACCTCAGAAAGGTAAACTTAATTTTTTGTGATTATTTTCACAATAAAAACTTATATCTGGTTTTAAAATGCTATTCTTAAGGAATTTTAAGCAGGATAGAAAAAATGAGCATAAAGAAGTTAACTAAAGAGAGTCTGGCAAATCTTGTCGATTCTCTTATAAAAAGCGAAAAAGTAATCGGTGTGCAGGCTAAGGGCGACAGGTTTCATTTTGCCCCCCTTACTTCAGCGAAGGATTTACGGCTTGATTATGATGTTACACTTCAGCCGCCAAAGACGTTTTTTCAGCCTCCGGTTGAAACGCTGGTAACTTTCGAGGTTAAAGACGGTTACAAGTCTCAACATGCCTGCGAGAGTTTTATCCTTCTCGGTGTGCATCCGTATGATATGATCGCCATCAACCAGATGGATAAGCTTTTCGCCAGGATGAATATGATACGCACTATATGGCACGGCGCAAGGCCGCGACGATCATCGCGTGCGATGTGGCAAGCCGTCGAAGAATGTGTTTGCGTCGTCGATGGGAACGGCCACAGTGAAAAGACGGCTATGATATTCTTCTGACCGATATCGGCGGGGCTATCTTGCCGATGCGGCCACGGCAAAAGGCGAGGAGCTTCTGGCGAAAGCGCCGAAGCGCGTGGATGCGACAGAAGACGATTTGAAAAAACGTGAAGCGGTGTGGCAGAAAAATGAAAAATCGCTGAATAAGCATCATCTCAACTGCAAGCCTTCGGATATACCGGCCTTGCTGGAAAAGGCATATAATCATCCGGTGTGGGAAGAAAAGGCAAAGACGTGTTTTTCCTGCGGCTCGTGCAACCAGGTGTGTCCGACATGCTACTGCTTTCGATGTGCAGGATGATGTGAACTGGGACTTGAAGACCGGCAAACGCCAGCGGGTATGGGATGGCTGCCTGCTCGATGGGTTTACGAAAGTGGCGGGCGACACGAATTCAGAAAGAAAAGGCCGACCGATTCCGCCATCGGCTTTATCGCAAAGGCAAATATGTGCCAGCAAAGATAGACAGCGAGATTGCCTGTGTGGGCTGCGGCAGATGCGTGGGGGCGTGTGTGCCGGATATCGCCAATCCGGTGAATGTTTATAACAGGCTTGTCGAGGATTTAGGGTTAAATAATATTTTGACCGAACCCGGTTTAAACATAAGGAGTTATACAATAATGTGTGAATGTTGCGGTACAGAAAAAGATATTTATCTGCCGGAGATGGCGACGATAAAGCAAGGCCGGATGATGAACGGCACGGAGATGTATATGCAAGCTTTCGCTTGATTCTGGCGAGTTTCGATTATGAGCCGGGCCAGTTTGTGGAAGTGTCGGTCGCGGGCTTGGGCGAGGCGCCGATTTCAATCTCGTCCTCGCCGACACAGAAAGGCGGCTTCGAGCTGGTGATCCGCAATGTCGGCAATGTGACGAACGGCGATCCACAAGATGAAAGCCGGCGACAAGGTCGGCATCCGCGGGCCGTTTCGGCAAAGGCTTTATCCGGTAGAAGAAACGAAGGGAAAAAACCTTGTTTTCATCTGCGGCGGCATCGGGCTTGTGCCGCAGCGGTCGTTTATCAATTATGTGCTGGATCATCGCAAGGATTACGGCGAGGTGACGATTCTGCAGGGAACAAAGTGTCATTAATGCAGAGATTTTTCCGTGAGGAACTGGCCGGCTGGTCGCACAGAGACGATATACATTTTATGGAAACGATTGACCAGGCTGACGACTGCTGGAACGGCAATGTCGGCGTGGTTACGACGCTGATTCCCAAAATTGAAACGGAGCTGACAAACGGCGGATATATTTATCTGCGGCCCGCCGGTGATGTATAAGTTTGTGCTGTTGGCGCTTCAGGAGGCAGAAGTGTCGCCGGAAAGATATTTATGTCAATCTCGAAAGAAGAATGAAATGCGGCGTGGGCAAATGCGGCCACTGCCAGATAAATAATTTGTATGTGTGTCAGGATGGCCCGGTATTCAGTTGTTCCGATCTGGCGTTGTGCCGGAGGCAATATAATATGAGTAAACCAAGAGTAGCTATTTTTGATTTCGCATGCTGCGAAGGCTGCCAGCTTCAGATCGTCAACCTCGAAGAGGAAATTCTCGATCTGATCGGCGGCGTCGATGTGGTCGAGTGGCGCGAGGCGATGAGCGAACAAAGCCACGATTATGATATCGCGATTATCGAAGGCTCGATCACCCGGCCGGAAGATGAGGAACGGCTTTGAGATTATCCGCAGCAGAGCAAAGATTCTGATCGCGCTGGGCGCCTGTGCGACCATCGGCGGCGTCAACAAGCTCAAAAATAATTTTGACCTTGATGAAGTCAAAAAATGCGTCTATGGCAAAGAAGCCGGATATGCCGCATCTTGAAACCGCGATGACAAAGGCGATCGATGAGGTTGTCAAGGTTGATTACAAGATTCACGGCTGCCCGATGGACAGGAAGGAATTTACCTATGTGATTCGCTGCCTGCTTCTGGGCAAAAAGCCGGAAATTCCCGAATATCCGGTGTGCGTGGAGTGCAAGGCGAAAGAAAATCTGTGCCTGTGGGATTATGGGCAGATTTGCCTTGGGCCGATTATCAGGGCCGGCTGCGGGGCGAGATGTCCGTCGGCGGGATTCAGGTGCTTCGGCTGCCGCGGCTATATTGATAAGCCAAATGTGGATGCCGCAAAAGATGTGATGGAAAAATATGGTTTAACCGTTGAAGAGTTAAAGAGCAAAATGGTTCTTTTTGGAAGCAAACAGAGGCCGACAGATGAGTAAAATAGATACATAAATGTAAAACATGTAACCCGCGTCGAGGGACACGGCAATATAGTCGTTAATGCGCAAAAACGGCAAAATCGAAAAATGCGAGTGGCAGGTGCCCGAGGCGCCGCGGTTCTTCGAGGCGATGGTGCGCGGGCGACAGTTACGAGGATATACAGATTATCGTCAGCCGTATCTGCGGCATCTGCTCGATTACGCATTCGCTGGCGGCGACAAAGGCCGTTGAAGCTGCGATGGGGGTACAAGGTATCCGAGCAGGCGGATATGCTCCGTATACTGATGCACTATTCCGAGCAACTTCAAAGCCATGTGCTGCATGTCGGCTATCTTGTTGCGCCGGATTTTTTCGATGCGCCATCGGTTGTGCCGCTGGTCGCAAAGGCGACGGATGCCGTAAAGACCATTATCCGCACACACCGGCTCGCAAATGACGTGGTCCGATCTGCTCGCGGGCAGACACAACGCATCCGGTAACGCTCAAAGTCGGGCGGCTTGACAATGATCCCGACCGAACAGCAGTTCCGCGAATTGCAGGAAAAACTTAAAAGAAACCGTTGCCGACCTGAAGTGCATTGCCGATGTGGTGCTCAGCGTGGCGGGCAATCTGCCCGCCTTTGAGCGCGACACCGAATATGTCTCGCTGAAGCAGAAGAACCCGCCAACCTATACATTCTATCACGGCGATATAACTTCCACCGATGCCAAAGGCAAAACCGTGCCGGTGAACAAGTGGGAGAAGGTGGCCAATGAATATGTCGTGCCGCAATCGACGGCCAAATAGGCCAAAGTGGCATCGTGATGCGTATGCGGTCGGCGCACTGGCAAGATTTAACAATAACGCCGATCTGCTTTCGCCGCTGGCGCAAGGCAGCTTGCCAAGACGTTCGGGCTTAAAAAAGGCTGCTGCAATCCGTTTATGAACAGCGTTGCCCAGCTTGTCGAGGCCGTCCATGTCGTCGAAGACAAGTATTCAGATGATCGATAAGCTCCTGACAAAAGGCCTCAAGAAAGAAAAGGTAAAGGTCAAGCCCAAGGCCGGCAGAGGTTCGGGCTGTGTCGAAGCGCCGCGCGGAATACTGTTCCACACCTACGAATTCGACAAAAAGGGCGATTGCATGGCGGCCGACATGTGTATCCCGACGAACCAGAACCACGCCAATATCCAGAAGGATTTTGAAAAGTTCGTGCCGGAAATAATGGACGAGGGCAAGATGCCGTGCGGCAGAAAATGGAAATGCTCGTTCGCTCGTACGACCCGTGCATTTCCTGCTCGACGCACATCTCAATGTGAAATTTGTAAAATAAATGAAAAAAAGATATCGTTGTTTTGGGGCTTGGCAATCCGCTGATGTCTGATGAGGGTATCGGCGGATTTATCATTGAGAGACTTCTTAAACAAGCTGATAAATATCCGGATGTTGAATTTCTGGACGCAGGCACAGGGGGTATGTCGCTGCTGCATCTTATTGAAGGCAGACGAAAGGCTGTTTTAATTGATCTCGCATATATGGGGACTCCACCTGGAACAATAATAAAATTCCCCCCGACCAGGCCAAAAGCGTAAAAAAACTAACGCACTTCTCACTGCACGAGATAGATATACTCCGTGTTGTCAAGATGGCAAAGCAGCTCGGGCAATGTCCTGAGCGGATTGTCATTTTTGGCATCGAACCGGAAGTTGTCGCGCTTGGCCAAAAAATCAGCGAAACACTTTCCGCAAAAATCGAAGACTACCTTTCGCAGATTTCCGAAGAACTCACGCTTTAACTGCTATCTGCCGAGAGTCTTCATATATTTCGCGGACTTGACAAGTCCCATTCTGGATGCTTTCTTTTTCACAGCGTCAACCGGACGGCCGAGCTTTGCAGCGATTCTGGCTGTCGGATTGTTCGGAAAAAGATTCTTGAGTGTTTTAAGGTCACCTGCCAGCCACGTGCCTCTTGTAAGCATTTTCTTTTTTGCCATAGTTCTGCCCCTTTATAAAATGGATGCTTTTAACTTATTATAGCTTTAAACAACTTCTGTGTCACCCCATTATATATAATTAAAGGAAAGATTTTATCGTATGTCAAGAGATTTCTGGTTAAATTTGTAATGGGTCAGTTATGGGTGGGCAGGTGCAGGTTATGATGAGTCGGCACGGAAGAGAACTTTGGAAAGGTCTATATCAGGCTGTTCGGCAAGTTTGTTGAGTGCAGACTTGAAGGCATCAACAACATCCGGACATCTTTTTCGCATAGTATGTAATACCGTCATAAGAATCTCACGCGTTTTTGCCCCATCTTCAGATTGAGAGCCGAAACTTATCTTTCTGGCAATAACAAGCGGACGCAGTTCCCGTTCAGCCAAATTGTTATCTGCCGGTACCTTACGGTCATCGGCCCAGTGGTAAAGCCTATCGGCCTTTTCACGAAAAATATCCTGCATATTCTGGATGGCCGGATGGTTGGCATGGTGATTAACAATATCGATGATGGCTCTCTTAATTTTAGCTGCCTGCCGCTTAAACTGTCGGTCTGTTATATCTAATGTGCGAAGGCTGATTGCATTAGCCAACTGGGAGACCAACGCTTCAACGAAAGACCTGATTTCCATGTTTTCGGGAAAATCTTTTTCCAAATCCTTAACATTACGCAATAGATGTGCATAACAATATTGAATCTTACAAGGCATCCTATTGTAGCCGTTATAGCGATCCACAACCAGAACACCCGGCAAGGGCTTTTCGCCAAAAACCTCTTTGGCTACACGGGCAGAACGGCTGGAGCGGAATCGAAAGATACTAATATCAGGCGTGCAAAACAGCCACGAGAAACCGTTCTGGCCGTCTGTCCGCCAACCAGTCTCATCAGCGTGCTTAACAGCGGCCTTGCGATAGTCTTCTATGAGTGATTTGGGAACATCTTTCAATATCCCTGCCAACTGGTGCAAAGCGTCAACTATACTGCTGTAGCCGATGCCTGTTTGTTTTTCTATCTGACCCAGTGTATTGCCATAGATATAGTGCTGTACTGCCACATAGACAAGCAGATTATTCGAATATAAACACTTTGGCAGAACACCAGGAGGTTTGGCGGCAACTACCTTTTGGCATCGCGGACAATACTTGCGTTCCAAATTATACAGAAGCTTTTTTATCTTAACAGGCTGGCAATCAATTACCGCTCGTTGTCTTGTGCCTTTGTTCTCCAAAACGCTTCCGCAATCAGGGCATATATCGGCTGCCTCAACCCTTTGCACATAGTCCGCATCTTTTTCACAGACACCGGTTCTGCCGTGACCTTTATGACCTGTTCTGCCTCCGCCGCAATTATTTGTGTGTTCTATCTGACAATTCGGCTTAATGGGAATTTTAGCGGATGGCGTGGATGAGCCGAAAAAACCTTCTTTGGCTGTCCTTTCCTTGTGTCGTAATTTTGCCTTGAGTGAAACTATCTGTTCCTGAAGCTCATCGATTTTACGTTGTTTTTCAAGGCATTGCTGACAGTAAATCATCTGCGTTTATTCCCGATTTGTTTGTCTTATCTCATCAAACTGTGGATTTTATCGGAAATCCTACGCCATAAACTTGAGCACCTTAATACTTACAGCAAAATCAATATCTCCCACCCATAACTGACCCATTACTTAAATTTCTGGTTAAATTTTCATCGGCCAGGGTTCTTTACATTTGGATATTTTTTAGATATACTTGATTTTTCACGATGGCAAAAACAGAAAAAAATTCGGCAGGTATAGTCAAAACAGAAACGATACGGGTCGTTGAAGCAGCCAATCCGCTGGAACTGGCGTGCGGGAAAAAGATTGCCCCGATTGATGTCGCTTATGAAACATATGGCAGACTTAGCGACAGAGGGAATAACGCAATCCTGATTTGTCACGCCCTTAGCGGCGACGCCCATGTTGCTGGCTATAATAGTCCTGATGACAAAAAACCCGGCTGGTGGGACATTATGGTCGGACCTGGCAAGGGAATTGACACAAATAAATACTTTGTAATCTGCTCAAACTTCCTCGGCGGATGCAGCGGGACAACAGGCCCCTGCTCGATAAATCCCGCTACAAACAGACCTTACGGCCTTGATTTCCCGATGATAACAATAGCCGATATGGTCAAAGTCCAAAAGCTGCTGCTGGATAAACTTGGTATTAAAAAGCTTCTGGCGGTTATCGGCGGCTCTATGGGCGGTATGCAGGTTCTGCAATGGGCGATTGAATATCCAGATTTTGTCAAAACGGCGATTCCCATAGCCACAACCGGCCATCTAAGCGCACAATCCATAGCTTTTGACGCTGTCGGACGAAACGCCATATTAGCTGACCCTAATTTTGCCGAGGGAAAATACGGTAATGGAAACGGCCCTGATAGAGGTCTGGCCATGGCGAGAATGATTGGCCATATAACATACCTGTCCGAAGAGAGTATGCGTGAAAAATTCGGCAGGCAGCTCAGAAGCAAAGACCGTTACAGTTACGACTTTAATTCGGAATTCGCCGTTGAGACATACCTGGATTATCAGGGGCAAAGTTTCGTGGAAAGATTCGACGCCAACAGTTATCTATATATTACCAAGGCGATAGATTATTTCGACCTCACAAAAGATTACGGCTCAATGGATAAGGCTTTCGCGAATGCCAAAAGCAGATTTCTCGTCATTAGTTTCGCGAGCGACTGGCTTTTTACGCCCGCTCAATCGAAGGCGATAGTTAATGCGCTAGTTGCCGACAAAAAGGATGTCAGCTACTGCAATATAGCTTCGCCCTATGGGCATGATGCGTTTTTGCTCGAACCTGAAGTTCTCGGCTCGCTCATATCTGGATTTCTCGATTCAACCTATTCGCCGGGAGCGGTTAATGCCTCTGCGCCGGATAAGGACCAGATAAGAGACGGCAGATACCATCTTCGCTCGCGCGTTGATTATGACCTGATTGAGTCACTGATAACCCCCGACAGCAGGGTATTGGATATCGGCTGCGGAGACGGGGAACTGCTGGCAAATCTTATACGCGACAAAAACATTATCGGCAGAGGCATCGAACTCGAACAGGACCTGGTGATTGCGTGCATAGCAAGGGGTATCCCGATAATCCAGCATGATATCGAACATGGTCTGGAAGTCCGCGAGGATAAAAGCTTCGATTATGTAATACTTTCTCAAACCGTTCAAACGATAAAGAATACGGAAAAAGTTTTCAGCGAACTGTTGCGAGTAGGCAGGAAAGTCATTATCAGCTTCCCAAATTTTGCTTATTGGCGAAATAGGGCCCAACTTTTCATTTCCGGCAAAGCACCGGTAACTAAACAACTCCCTTACCAGTGGCACGATTCTCCGAATATTCATTGCCTATCGCTTAAGGATTTTGAAAGTTTCTGCGAAAAACTCGGCGTGAAAATCGAAAAAAGAATTCCACTGATAGGCAACAGGCTCAGCCCGGTCAAAGTAGCCCCCAACCTCTTCGCCGAGCAGGTCATCTACGTTACGAGCAAACAGTAAAAGCAAAATCCTTGACTTTTTATCATAATATCGTTAGCCTTTTCGTAAGAATTTTGGATTTAAAGGCAACCACGAAGGCACTAAGGCACAAAGAAAAAATATAATTATAAAAAACTTAGTGTCTTTGTATCTTAGTGGTATATTTATTAAGTGAAATTTGTGGTTAAAACAGGAGATTTAGATTGCGTGTACTTTCGGGAATACAGCCTTCGGGTCGGCTGCATATAGGTAACTATTTCGGGGCGATGCGGCAGCATTTAGAACTGCAGGCAAAGCACGATGGTTTTTACTTTATCGCTGATTATCATGCGCTGACGAGCAATCCGGCGCCTGATGATGTGGCAAAACATACTCTTGATGTAACGATGGATTATATCGCGCTGGGGCTGGACACAGAAAAAACCGTTTTCTGGCGGCAGTCTGATGTGCCTGAAGTTACGGAACTGATGTGGATTCTGTCGTGCATCACCCCGATGGGCCTGCTGCAAAGATGCACGAGTTACAAGGATAAAATCGCACAGGGTATCAGCGCTAATCACGGCCTGTTCGCGTACCCGGTTCTCCAGGCTGCGGACATACTTATCTTTAATAGCAATCTTGTCCCTGTCGGAGCAGACCAGAAACAGCACATAGAGGTTACCCGCGACATCGCGGGATACTTCAATAATACTTATGGCGAAATACTTACTTTGCCCGATGAATATATTATAGAATCTGTCGCGGTAGTGCCTGGCATAGACGGACGCAAAATGAGCAAAAGTTACGGCAACACCATAGAGATATTCGAGCCGGAAAAAGATGTCAAAAAGAAGGTTATGAAGATTGTTACGGATTCGACGCCCGTGGAAGAACCGAAAGACCCCGATAAATGCAACGTTTTCGCGCTTTTGAAACTTGTGGCCTCACAGGAAGAATTGGCACAATGGAGAAACAGGTACCTGGGCGGCGGTATGGGATACGGAGAGGCCAAAAAGAGGCTTGCCGAACTCCTGATAGAATACTTCAGGCCATACAGACAAAAAAGGACAGAACTTGAAAATGATATTAAGCGAGTAAAACAGGTTTTGACAAATGGTGCTGAAAGAGCGAGAATAATTGCCTGCCAAACCCTCGAAAAGGTTAGAAATGCTGTTGGCATAAGGAGGTAAAATGGCTGATAAGCTTGTTACTATTGCTAAATACGCAGATTATATGCGGGCAGAGCTTGCAAAGCAATTTCTTGAAGATTGCGGTATAGAGGCCGTAGTGATGGGCGCGAATGCGTCTAATATTTATTCGTTTGTGCCGATGATGGAGTGCGAACTGCAGGTTTTTGAGAACAAAGCAAAAGAAGCTTTGGAAATATTGGATTCAATGGAACATGATCCCGCTGAAAATATTGATATGCCCGAAGAAATGGAATCTGACCTCGATGAAGAGGATGAGGACGAAAATACTTGAGCGACTATCGTGTAAATCTTGATGTTTTTGCCGGTCCTTTGGACCTGCTGCTGTATCTTATCCGCAAAGATGAGGTGGATATCTATGATATTTCCATCACCAGGATAACCGACCAGTACATCCACTATGTCGATATGCTCAAAAGTATTGATATTGATTTAGCCGGCGATTTTCTGGTAATGGCGGCGACACTGATACACATAAAATCCGCTATGCTGCTGCCCAAAGCGGACACCGAACAAATAGACGCTGACAGCAGCGACCCGAGAGCCGAACTTATCCGCCAGCTTCTCGATTATAAAAAATTTAAGGATGCTGCGAATTTACTTGGCGGCGCCGCGGAAGAACAGCGGGAGCGTTTCGCACGTCCCAATACGATTATTGAGCAGCTAAGACCCAATTCCGAACCACAGATTGACCTTGAGCAGGTCAGTATCTGGGACCTTCTCGAAGCATTCGACTCAATAATGACCGCTACCGGTTCGTATATGGATATAAGGCACATAACGGATGATACGCCGATAGATTTATATCAGATAGAAATCCTGCATCGCCTTCAGACAGAAGGCCCCACTGTCTTTGAGCGAATTTTCGAAGGGAAAAACAGCAGAATGGTGCTTGTCGGGTATTTTCTGGCGATACTCGAATTAGTTCGCGAAAAACTCGTGTGGGTTGAACAGCCGGAGAATTCGACGTCGCTCTATCTACGGGCCTTGACCGAAGAACCGGCTGAGTTGGCAGTACAAAACGCGACACTGTTGTCGCACAGCCGCTCCGAAGAAAACAAACAGACCGCGGAACAGGAAACTGAGCAGTTATCAGATGAAAATATCGAAGAAATCGAGGATTTGCCTCTCGAAAACGATGAGGAACCGGAAAGAACAGAAGCCCAAATCGAGTCGCAAGAGCAACCAGCAATTCCTATCGTAGAACTGCCGCCTGAGTCTGACTCAGATACTACGACAATGACTGACGAACAAATCCAGCCGCCTGCCGAATCTTTGGACGAACCGTAAATTATTATTTGACAAGAACCATAGACATAAATAGAATAAAAGCTACTCAGGATTTAGAAGGAACGAAAACAATGTCCGAAAATGTAATAGAATTAGATGATGCGATTTTTGACGATGTGGTTCACAATTCAACCGAGCCTGTGCTGGTCGATTTCTGGGCGCCGTGGTGCGGGCCGTGCAAAATGATGGCTCCTATCATAAACGAGATTGGGGCGGAATATGCCGATAAAGCCAAAATCTGTAAACTCAATACCGATGACGCCCGCGACAGCGCGATGGAGTTTGGCATAAACGCCATACCAACCATAATTCTGTTCAAAAACGGACAGGTTCAGAAAAAATGGGTTGGCCTGACAAGCAAAAAAAATATTTCCGCCGCCATTGATGAACTGCTGTGAGTTTGAAGCAGCGTTTTTATGTACCAGCTATCAGTCTTAAACTCTCCGGTCTCTTCTATGATATAATGATGTTTTTATATTTTAGGCGAAAGTAAACGTGTCGCACAGGATAATATCAAAAAAACAGTTGTCGGAAAATGTCTTTACCATTGAGGTAGAGGCCTCGCTCATTGCCAAGGCGAGAAAACCCGGCCAATTTGTTATTGTCAGCATAAATACCGATTATTGCGAACGGATTCCGCTGACAATCGCGGACGCGAACCCTCAAAAAGGCACTATTCGCCTGATTTGGCAGCGGGTAGGTAAAACTACCGCAGAAATGGCTGACTTAAAAGTCGGCGACGAGATCGACAACATAGCCGGACCTCTGGGAAAACCGACATATATTGAAAAGTTCGGTACGGTAGTCTGTGTCGGCGGCGGAATCGGCAATGCCCCGCTTCTGCCGATCGCCAACGCATTGAAAAATGCCGGCAATAAAGTAATCAGCATTCTCGGCGCGAGAAATAAAGAACTGCTCATTCTCGAAGATGAGTTTTCAAAGCTGAGCGATGAATTGATAATCGTTACCGATGACGGTTCTTATGGCAGAAAAGCACTGGTAACTGAGCCGCTTAAAGAAATTTGCCAGAGAAACCCAAAGCCGAATCTGGCATTGGTAATCGGCCCGGCGATAATGATGAAATTCTGCTGCGCAGTTACAAAGCAGTTCAATGTGCCGACGGAAGTTTCTCTTAATACAATTATGGTTGACGGCACCGGGATGTGCGGCGGATGCCGTGTGGAAGTCGACGGCAAGCCGCAATTTGTTTGCGTTGATGGGCCGGAATTCGACGGGCATAAAGTCAATTTCGACCTGATGATTAAAAGACTCAACGCCTATAAAAGCCTGGAGAAGAATGCCCATGAACAATATAACAAACATAGATGTAAAATAGGATTGAACGATTGATTATTGGGAAACCGATTATCAAAAAGTTTTACTATGACAGAAATAGAAAGAAAAAAACTTTTAGAAGAGCTTATTGAAAAGCAAAAAACAGGCGAGACTTAAACCCTCCGACAGATATGCTATTCCATCGCAGGATATGCCCGCGCAGGACCCTTCTGCAAGAAGCAAAAACGTCAACGAAGTCGCTACGGGCTACACTGAAATCCAGGCCAGGCTTGAGGCGATGCGTTGTCTGCAATGCAAAAACGCCCCGTGTATCGAAGGCTGTCCGGTGCGGATAAAAATAAATGATTTCGTCACAGCCATCGCTGACGGCGACTATAAAAAAGCACTTGCCATTATCAAGGAAAACTCACTGCTTCCGGCTGTCTGCGGCCGAGTATGTCCGCAGGAAGTGCAGTGTCAGGAAAAATGCACCGTCGGCAAGAAATTCAAAGATGTCAATAAGGCCGTCTCCATCGGCAGACTTGAACGATTTGTCGCCGACCTGAACACCAGTGAACAACAATGCTCCGGAAGTAGCTTCAGCATACAGGTAAGAAAGTTGCGATCATCGGCTCAGGCCCCGGCGGCATTGTGGCCGCCGCTGATACAAGAAGAGCAGGTCACGATGTTACCGTTTTTGAGGCGTTTCATAAGCCCGGCGGCGTGATGGTTTATGGCATTCCGGAATTTCGGCTGCCAAAATCAATCGTGCAAAAAGGAAATCGAAGTTCTCAAAAAAATGGGCGTTAAAATCGTCTGCAATTTCATCGTCGGCAGAACGCGAACGATCGAGCAGCTTATGAAAGAAGACGGCTTTGACGCTGTTTATATCGGCGTCGGCGCGGGACTGCCCAAGTTTATGAAGATCGAAGGCGAATCGCTCATCGGCGTTTACAGCGCCAACGAATATCTCACCCGGGCAAATCTGATGAAGGCTTATAATTTCGGCAAAGGCTCTGATACGCCGATTGCCAAGTCAAAAAAAGTGGCGGTTCTCGGCGGCGGCAATGTCGCTATGGATTCCGCCCGAACCGCCGTTCGGCTCGGAGCGGAAAAGGTCTATCTGATTTATCGACGAAGCGAAAAGGAAATGCCCGCCAGAGTCGAAGAAGTGCATCACGCAAAAGAAGAGGGCGTTGAATTTCACACCCTGCAAAATCCAAAACGGATTCTCGGAGATGACAACAGCCGCGTGGTTGCGGCATTGAATGTCTGAAATATGAACTTGGCGAGCCAGATGAATCCGGCAGACGCAAACCCGTACCGATTAAAGGTTCGGAATTTCAAATTGATGTCGATACCGTCATTGTCGCCATCGGCAATGGGGCCAATCCGTTGCTTCGACAGACGACACCCGGCCTTGAATTCAATAAATGGGGCAATATTATTGTTGATGAAAACTGCAAAACTTCTCTTGAAGGCGTCTATGCCGGCGGCGATATTGTACTCGGCGCAGCCACTGTGATTTTCGCGATGGGACAGGGACGAATCGCCGCAGCGGCAATGAATAAATACCTCGAAAAACTTCCCCCACACCAGTATTTGACAACACCCGGCAATTTTAGTATCATCTCGGCTCTTGTACCATTTTAGAAACAACATAGAGAAGGTGTAACTTCTTAAATGAAAAAGATTAGGGTTTAGTATGGAAATTAAGCCGTTCAAAGCATTTAGGTTCGATGATAAAACGGTCGGAAACGCCGGCGACTGCATATCGCCGCCTTACGATGTTATCAATGAAAAGCAGCAGGAGCAGCTCTATGAAAAAAATCAGTACAACATCATTCGAATAATAAAAGGTAAAACCACATCTGCCGACAACGAAACAAACAACCAATACACGCGGGCGGCAGAATATTTCAAAGACTGGATCGCAAAAGGCGTTCTCAAACAGGACAGCAGTGAAACTATTTATGGTTATGTACAGAATTTCGATGTCGGCGGCCGGCATTTTCAGCGGTTGAGTTTTATTGCCCTTGGCAAACTGGAAGAGTTCGGCAAAATTGTCAGGCCGCACGAACAGACATTAACCGGCCCGCGAATAGACAGGCTCAATCTTCAAAGAGCAACCGCCGCCGTGTTTGGCCTTGTATTTATGCTTTATGAAGATACAAAAAAAGTCGCCGACAAAATCATCGCCGAAGTAATAACTGGTAAACCTCTCATCGATTTCATTGATGACCAGAACGTTCGACATCGCGTTTTTGCAATAACAAAGCAAACAGACATAGAAGCTATCGCGAAAATGATGAGCAATAAAAGCTGTATTATAGCTGATGGGCATCATCGCTATGAGACCGGCCTGAATTATTATAAAGAAACAGGCAATCCAAATGCTGCATACCAGATGATTGCGTTTACAAATACCAAAAACGAGGGCTTGTTGGTCTTGGCTACACATCGAGTTGTTAGCAATGTCGAAGATTTCGAGCTTGGGTAAATTATTCAAAGGCCTTAAAGACGAATTTCGAAATTAAGTAATATGAATTCGATTCCCCTGCCGGAAGACCGATGCAAAACAGAAAGATGCTTTCCGAGATGAAGGCAGAATATGACAAAGAAGAAATGCTTTTGGAATTTATAGCGGCAACAAGAGCTTTTTTGTGGCTGTTCTTAACAATAAAAAAGCTATGGATTTGGCTGCACCAGAAAATGAGTCGATGCATGGAGTTCGCTGGATGTGGCGATACTGCATAAATTAATCCTTGAAAAGCTGCTTGGTATCGACGAGAAAAAACTGGCAAACCAGAGCAATATCGAGTATATAAAAGACACTGACAACGCCATAGATGAGTCGATTGCAAATGTTGACAGCGGTAAAAAACAGGTGGTATTTTTTATGAATCCGCCAAGGATAAAACAGATTCAGATGGTCGCCGACCACGGGCGAAAAAATGCCGCAGAAATCGACTTACTTTTATCCGAAGGTTTTTACAGGTTTAACTATTAACAAATATTAACTTTTTATAGGAGTTCAAAATATGGCAGATTGGAGAAATCCACCGAGATTATTTATCCCGGGCCCGGTTCATGTTAAAGACGATGTGCTTCTGCAACTCGCAAGGCCGACACTTGGCCATCGCGGCAAAGAGTATGCTCAACTGCAGCTCGAGACAGTTGATATGCTGAAAAAAATCCTATTCACTCAGCAGAACGTTTTCCTGGTAACATCATCAGCGTCGGGTCATCTGGGAAGCGGCAATTCGCAATTGCGTCGGCTTTGATGAAACAGTTCTCTGCACGATGTGCGGCGCATTCAGCGATAAATGGGCTGATGTGGTCGAAATCGTGCGGCAGAAAAATCAGAAGAGCTTAAAGTCGAATGGGGCAAACCCACCACACCCGAGATGATTGACAAGAAACTCGCTTCGGGCAAATTCGCCGCCATTACCCTTGTTTACAGCGAAACAAGCACTGGCCTGATTAACCCTGTATATGAAATAAGTGAGATGCTGAAAAAGAAATATCCAGACGTGCTGGTCTTTGTCGATTGCGTCAGCGCGATGGTTGGTATGCCGATGCATTTTGATCAATTAGGCTGGGATGTCGCTTTCGCCTCAGTTCAAAAAGCCTTTGCGATTCCGCCGGGATTCGCGGTAGCGGCCGTCAGCAATCGCGCACTTGCCAAGAGTAAGACCGTCCCGGGACGCGGCTACTATTTTGATTTTGTGTCTTTCGCAAAGTCAGCTGAGAAAAACCAGACCCCGACCACGCCGAGCATTCCTCATATCTATGCATTGAACTATCAGTGCCAGAAACTGCTCGCCGAAGGTATGGATAATGTCTGGAAACGCCACAAAACTATGGCAGATTTCGTACGCGGCTGGGCTAAAGAAAGATTCGCACTGTTCTGCGAGGAAAAGTATGCTTCCAATACTCTTACCACAGTTACGAATACGAAGAATATCAACGTCGGAGACGTAATCAAAGCCGTCCAGCAGAAGCATAATACCGCTTTCGGCAACGGTTACGGCGACCTCAAGGACAAAACCTTCAGAATCGCTCACATGGGCGATATTACCCTGAACGACGTTAAAGAACTGGTCGGCTGGATTGATGACGAAGTAAAATAGAACCTCAATTCAAGTTATTTGCAATACAAAGCCCCGGCTCCCCGGGGCTTTTGTATTATTGGATTTTTCCAAAATCTGACCAATCTTTGGCCGGCCAGTAGATATATTCAGCTTTACCTTTGATTGTAGCCAAAGGAATAGGTCCAAAGTTTCTGCTGTCCCATGAATTATTTCTATTATCCCCGAGGACAAAACAATAATTCTTAGGTACGGTTATTTCAGCAAAATCAGCAACGCCTTGTTCTTTTGCATAATTGACATCGGCCAAAAAGATTTTATATTCGGTTTGGCCGTTGTTCTCAATAAAAACCTGTCCTTTTTCCGTATGCTTGGGGCCATTTGAAATCAATTGACCAGTCTTTGCCCTTTCGAGTTTTTTGCAGTTTATATACAGTTCGTTGTTTTTCATTTCGACCGTATCACCCGCAACGGCTACAATTCTTTTTATATAGCTCACGTTGCGATTATCAGGAGAAATAAAAACAACAACATCACCTCGTTTAGGATTTTCTTTTTTGTATAAAATTTTATCTACCAAGAATCTGTCTTGAGGCGCAATCGTCGGATACATAGACGACGATGTGCTCATACGAAATGCTTCAAGGTAGTTATTTTTAAAGTTTAATGCTGCCTCTTTTGAACTAAACGTACTCAGAATAATCAAAAGTACGTATACATACCACCGGTTATAATCTTTCAACTCATAATCCAGCCTTGTATGTTTGGCGATATAATAAGAATCAATTATCGCTGTAAGAAAAATTCCAAACGAAACAAATATCATTATCAGTAAAGTTATCGTTCCGATAGACGCATAGGTGAAAAGTAATCCTAAAAATGGTATTGAATTTAACAAGACAAATACAAGCCCTTTTACAATTCTTCCGCAATATATATGCCCAAGTCCCGGCATAATAAGCGAAAGCATCAATGCTATCGACGGCCTTCTTCTGTATTTTATGTTTATTTCAACCTCAGCCATTTTGTGTCTCATCTATTTTATGGGTTATTATGCATTGTTTACCTAAATAACTGAGCATCTCTATTGGGTTATACAATTAACAATACCCTAAGTTCCGCAATTTAAAATCTTATATTAATTTTCTGACTTTTGCTAAGAAAAAATTATTTTTTGGCATTTTGAACTTATTGGCAGTAAAATCGTAAAAAATCATATCTGTTTTTTGGGTTTGGATGTTAAATTCTTGTTTTTAAGAAAATTATGTGACATTTTTAGGAGAAAAAATTATGAAGACTGTCATTGTCAGACACAAAAGAACCATGCCGCAGCACTTTTCAACTATCGTTGTGACACTTTTGCTGTTAATTACGCCTGTATCGCTTTGGGGGGCGGATAACAGCAGTATCGATATGCTTCGCCAAATGGGCAAGGCTTTTTCCACCATTGCGGGAAAAGCTTCCCCGGCTGTCGTCGGTATTAAAATGGAAAGAACCGTAAATCGCGAGTATCCATCCGCGGAATCGCCGTTCGGCAACCCGTTCGATGACGATTTCTTCGACTTTTTCTTCCATGGTCGGCAAATGCCTCGTGGACGAGGACAAAGGTCTCAGCCGCGTATGGAGGCACAGGGGTCGGGATTTATTATTTCTCCTGATGGCTATATCCTGACGAATAATCACATGGTGGAAAACGCGGACAAAATTAAAGTTAAAGTCGGAGATTCTTCTGAGGTGGAGGCCAAAATTATCGGAAGGGATCCAGAATCCGATGTCGCGGTTATAAAAATTGAGGGAAATAATTATCCTTACCTTGAACTGGGTGATTCCGATGCACTGGAAGTCGGGGAATGGGTTGTCGCAATCGGTAATCCCTTCGGTTTATCGCATACGGTAACAGCCGGCATAGTAAGCGCAAAGAGCAGGAAAATTGGTCTTACAAGCTTTGACGATTTCATACAGACAGATGCCGCCATCAATCCCGGCAATTCCGGCGGTCCACTGCTCAATCTCGATGGCAAAGCTGTCGGCATAAATACCGCGATAATCGGTTCGAGCGGTAATATCGGCATAGGATTAGCAATACCGATTAATCTCGCGAAAAACGCCTATGAACAAATCAAACACGGCGGTGAAGTTGTTCGAGGATTTATTGGTGTTACACTGCAGGACCTGACCGAAGAACTGGTAAAGACGCTTAATGTTGACAAAGATGTTAAAGGCGCAGTGATTGCGGATGTTACCGAAGGCTCTCCCGCTGATAAAGCCGGTCTCAAACAATACGACATTATCGTTGCGGTTGACGGCAAACCGGTGGAAAAATCGGATACATTCAGAAATAAGATAGCAATGCTGAAACCCGGCACAAAGGTCAAACTGGATGTTTTGCGCGATAATAAGAAGAAATATATTACTGTCGAACTCGGCAAACGCCCCTCGGAAGAGGCACTCGCATCCGCGGAACAGGGAGGAAGCGTTGAAAAACTCGGTCTCAGCGTTCAGAATCTTACCAGCGAAATAGCCGACCGGCTTGGCTATAAAAATACAACCGGAGTGGTTGTTACCGCCGTTGAGTCGGGTTCATTGGCAGACTTCGCGGGTATTAGCGTCGGAACATTAATTATTGAGGTCAACAGGAAACCCGTTAAAAATGTAAGTGAATTTAACAGGGCAATTAAAGAGGCTGAAAAAGGCAAAACTGTTATGCTCCTTGTTCAGGATAGAAATTACAAACGCCTTATCACGCTGAATATACCATAAAGATGTCTGCCTGTTAGAAGAATGCCTAATTTATATTATTAGCCTCATTTTTAACAAGGCTATTGTATTTAATCTGTAAAAATGTTAGTTTGTAGAATTGTGTAAATTTTTTAAATGGATGTGGTTTTAGAAATACCGATAAACTAAAACATTTTAGGAGTTTAGTATGGGTTGTAATGTGGCAATAGCAGGAGTAACCGGCGCTGTGGGCCAGGAGTTTCTGGCAATTCTCGAACAGCGGGATTTCCCCTTTGATTCGCTTAAAATGCTCGCGAGCAGCCGCTCAGCAGGCAAAACAATCACTTTCAAAAACAAGGACTATACCGTTGAAGAAATGACAAAGGACAGTTTTAAAGGCATCGATATAGCTCTTTTCAGCGCTGGCGCTTCGAGAAGCAGAGAATTCGGTCCTGCCGCGGTTAAAGATGGCGCCGTTGTAGTGGACAATTCCTCAGCATACCGAATGGACCCCACAGTTCCGCTTGTGATACCGGAAATAAATCCGCAGAAAATCCGCGAACACAAGGGCATAATCGCCAATCCCAACTGCTCTACAATTATCGCCATTGTGCCTGTTTGGCCTTTGCACAAAGCCAATCCGGTCAAAAGAATGATAGTAAGCACTTATCAGGCCGCCAGCGGCGCAGGACATTCCGCGATGGTGGAACTGGAAACTCAAACTCGGGAATTGCTTGATGGCAAACAACCAACCTGTAAAATGCTTCCTTATCAGCTCGCTTTTAATCTTTACTGCCACAATTCGGCTATAGGCCCGAACGGCTACAATGAGGAAGAGATAAAAATGGTCAAAGAAACCAGGAAGATTTTCGACTGCACAAGTATCGCGATTACCTGTACCTGTGTGCGTGTTCCCGTTTTAAGAGCACACAGCGAAAGCATTAATCTTGAATTTACCGACCCTATCACGCCGGGCGAGGTAAGAGACCTTCTCAGCACCGCGCCGGGTGTTTCTATAATTGATGACTGCAAAAATAACCGCTTCCCGATGCCGATAGACGCCTCCGGAAAGGACGATGTTTTTGTCGGCAGAATTCGACAGGATGAATCGATACCGGACAATCGCGGCATAAATCTCTGGGTCGTCGGCGACCAGTTGCGAAAAGGCGCCGCTCTAAACGCTGTACAAATCGCAGAAAAACTGATTTAGAAGCCAGAAGTCCGGAAGTCCAGAAGTTAGAATGGAAAAATTAAATCATGATTTTAAAACCTGCAACAAAGTTTGAAGACCTTCTGGTGTGGCAGAAAGCACATAGGCTCGTGATTGGTATTTATCATCTTACTCAGGAATTCCCAAAATTCGGCGGGCAGCCGTTTCAATACCGGCAAATATTGCAGAGGGATTTTGCAAAAGAGGTAAAGCCGATAAAGCACGCTATTTTAACATTGCTCATGGTTCGCTTGAAGAAGTCAGATATTATCTGATTCTTATAAAAGACCTTTGTTATGGTGATACCAACCAATTAATGAAAGAACTTGAGGAAACAAGCAAGCTTCTGAGTTCTTATACATATAAACTCAGAATCGACAATTCTGAATAATTTTGTTCTGTTTTTATTCCGGCTTCTGGAATTCAGGCTTCTGGACTTCTTAAATGGCCTTGCGAAATATCAAATTAACGGTTCAATATGACGGCAGCGACTACTCCGGCTGGCAGATTCAGCCGGGGAGACAGACTATTCAGGGCGTGCTTACTGATGCTATTCAAAATCTCGTTGGCTTTGAGGTCAGAATAACAGGGGCAAGCAGAACCGACGCCGGCGTAAGTGCCTTGGGGCAGGCTGCACTATTCCAAATCGATTCGCCAATACCAACAGAGAACTTCGCTAAAGCAATCACAGACCGGCTGCCCAAAGATATCGCAATCATTGATGCCGCAGAAGTACCGATGGGTTTTGACGTAATAAGCGATGTTACAAATAAACTGTATCGCTACACAATCTGCACAAATCCTGTTCGGCCTGTTTTGCATATAAGACGCTGCTGGCATCTGCCGGAAAAACTTGATATTGCCGCAATGAACACAGCGGCTAAATTTCTGCTTGGTAAAAAAGATTTCAAATCTTTTGCCTCCGCTGACGACCAGCGGGAAAACTCCGTAAGAACAATTTTCCGCTGCGACGCCGCATCCGAAAAAGATTGGATTTATATTGATGTCGAAGGCGACGGTTTCTTGTATAATATGGTAAGAAATATTATCGGGACACTAAGCGAAATAGGCCGAGGCAGATGGAAACCCGAAAAAATTACGGAAATCCTCGACGCCAAAACCCGCACCGCAGCGGGACCAATCGCACCCCCTCAGGGCTTGTGCCTGATGTGGATAAAATACTGAAGGTCGAATGAAAAATAGGAATAATATGGAAGCTTTAAATCTTGAAGTTGTTATTGAATCATTGGGTCAATTGCTTGCATATTACAAATCAGATTTAGAATACATTGCTAATTTTAAATTGTTTTTAAGAAACAAAAAAAATGTCGATGATTATCTGATGTGTAATAATGGTTTCCAAAAATTTATCAATGAATTTAGAGTAGCAAGAAATATCAAGAAGCAAAAAGTGAAAGAGTTGATACTATTTATAAAGAATTCCAAACTACTGAATGACGCTGATGCGGTGGATGATTTTGCAGAAGAAATGAAAAACAATAAGTTAACTCATGCAGATAAAGTAATGACAGTTTTAGCTTCTAAGATATTTTTCCTCAATAAGCCAGATAAAATAATACCAATGGATTCATTAAACAAAAAATCACTTGGAATAAAAGGAAATAAATACAAAGTTTTCAAAAGAAAAACAGATAAATTTATTGTTACTAATAACAAAACAATATCAATGCATTTGAAAAAAATAAGGCCATTTTTAATTAAAATAGAAAATAGTGTTGATGTTGAGATAGATTTTGAAAAATATAGAATAAATCGATTTACAGACAAATATCTTTGGACAAAAGGTCGTAAAACTATTTAAGTTGACTAATGAAAATTATTCATATAATTACAAGATTGATTCTCGGGGGGCGCAGGAAAATACGCTCATAACATGCAAACTGCTCGCCGAGCGTGGGCATGATGTTACGCTTGTTACCGGCCCAGCGATTGGGCCCGAAGGCGAATTGTTCGAACAGACAAAGGGACAGAAATATAAGGTAATCATCGTTGACAGGATGATTCGCGCAATCCATCCGCTAAATGACATATTGAGCTATTACAAAATCAAGAAGATTCTCAACGAGATAAAGCCTGATATTGTTCACGTTCATTCCGCCAAGGCTGGCATATTAGGCAGGTACGCGGCTTCCAACATAACGCCAAGACCAAAAATAGTTTACGGAATACACGGTTTGTCGTTTCATTCGTATCAAAACAAATGGCTTAACCGCCTTTATATCGCCATTGAAAAAGCTGCTGCTAAACGCACAGACTTTTTCATCAGTGTCGCCGACGCGATGACCCAGCAGGCGCTTTCTGCCGGAATCGGCAAAGCCGAACAATACCGCACCGCTTATTCAGCTATTGAGGAACTGGATTTTTTAACACCAATTTCCGATGACCACAAAAAAGAATTTCGCAAAAAATATGGCATCGCTGACGACGCTGTTGTCCTTGTAACAATCGCGCACCTCTTTATGCTCAAAGGACACGAATATATTATCGAATCAGCGAAAGACCTGTCGAAACGGTTCGATAAGGCTGTCTGGCTGTTCGTCGGCAACGGCAACCTCGCGGACAAATACAAAGAACAGGTGAATCAACTCGGCCTGACAGATAAAATAAAATTTACCGGCCTGCTCCCGCCGAGCCAGATACCGCTTGCGATACAATCTTCAGATATACTTGTCCACTGCTCGTTAAGAGAAGGCCTGGCCCGTACCCTGCCTCAGGCGATGCTCTGCGGTAAACCGGCAATTTCATTTGATGTTGATGGCGCAAAAAGAGGTTGTGAACGAAAAAACCGGCAGACTCATTGAACCTAAAAACATTAAACAACTGACAGACGCCTGTGCGGAACTTATTACCGATAAGAACCTGCGGAATAGATTAGGTATCGCCGGCAGAGAATCCGTAAAGGAAAAATTCGCACCGCAGACAATGGTCAACACCATCGAGGCGGTTTATAAAATAATGTGGAGACATTAAAATGGGCAGGCTATTTTTAATACTGTTATTACTTTTGACATTACTGCTCGGACTGGCGTTTTTATTTCAAGGCAGTCGTGGTATTTGGCAGCCCGACGAGGGTTATTACGTCGGAACAGCAATAACAATGTTGGAAAAACAAAAAATCATTACCCCATATCTCGGCGAAGATGAAATATTTCTCGATAAACCGCCCGCCACTTATTGGGGAATTATCGGAGGATTGAAGCTTTTCGGCCACAACGAATTCGCGGTAAGATTTTTCCACGGCATAAGTTTTATGCTCACAGCAATGTTGACAGGTTTGCTTGGCTGGGAACTTTTCAAAGATAAATTTACCGCTCTGCTGGCCGTATTTATCTACTCCACGATGACTGTGCCTTTTATCGCGGCCAATTTTGTAACGCCTGATACATTGCTTGCTTTATGGACAACTATGGCGGTTCTGTTTTTTTGGAAAAGCGCGGAATCCGGCACCAAAAGAAATTTATGGAAAATACTTTTATGTATGGCGGTAGGATTGGGATTTTTCACTAAAGGCCCGGCAGTTCTAATACCTTGCTGCGGCATGTTTGTTTTTCTTGCCGTAAGAAAACAGCTCATCGAATATTTTTGGACGCCATGGTGGATTGCCGGACTTGGTCTGTTCATTATTGTCGGTTTATGGTGGTATATCTTGATATGCGTGAAAGTACCGGGGGCATTTAGCTATTTTTTCGACAGCCAAATCTGGGGTCGGCTTGTTTCAGAGAAATATGAGCGGAATCCAGGCTTGTCAGGTGCATTTATTTATCTGCCGGTATTGATTTTTGGTTCTTTACCGTGGTCAATTATCTGGATTGATAGATGGGATTTGATTGCCAAAACTTTCTTTTCAAAAAATTTCCTGAAAATCTTAGCGGACAGCCCCGCCGTCCTGCTTTTACTTTGCTGGTTCTTTATACCTCTTTTGATTTTGTGCCTTGCCAGTTCCAAACTCGGGCTGTACTCTTTGCCTTTATTTCCTGCTCTCGCCCTCGCAACCGCCAGACTATGGCGAAACAAACTTTTTTCGACAGATAGCGGAATAAGAATAAATTTAAAAACCTTTCTCCGCCCTGCTGTTTTATGTTGTACGTGGGTCGTATTGCTCATCTCAACTAAACTTGCTCTGGCCTATTATCCGACTCCCAATGATATGAAGGCACTTTGGTCACGTTTATGTCACCATCTTCCGCAAAGTAATTCTGAGGTTGGGACTATTGACAAACGATGCGATGGACTTTTGTTCTACGGCGTCAAAGAAGTTGAGCATCTTACTGCTAAAACTAATCCTTATCCATCCTTTTCAGAAACAGAGTATTTCCTTGATGAGATAAAAGAAATGATAAATGAAAAGGATGTTGGTTTCTTGTTAGTTCAGGGCAGCGACAGGGCTTTCAAAATTCGTAATATTCTCAATAATGCCGGTATTGATTCAAATACTATTGTTCTTCCTTATCAGAGAACATTGTTGGAATTAAAATTACATAACCAGAAAAATTGAAAGTGATGGAATAAATGAAAAATTGCCAACTGATTATATTTCTGACAATAACTTTAATTGCAGGCTGCGCTGAAGTTATTTCCAGGGACTCTTTAAATTCGAAAATCCAAAGTCAGGCTTCCTGCTCTGTCTGCTGGTGGTGGTATATTGGTTCTGATGAAAATTACCATTATTTCAAAAATGAAACTTTATTATCAAACAATGATTATAAAGTACCAAAAAAAGATTTAAACATATCCTTTATATTCCCTCAAACACAGGAACGCAAAAAATGGATTCATTTTTCAAATATCGACCCGAGACTTATTAATTGAATAGTTGATGGGTTATAATATGAAAACACTTACAAAAGAAATCTGGATGAACGTGCCGCAGCGCAGAGCTATTATATCTATCCACAATGAGGTTGAAAGACTCGTTAAAGAATCCGGCGTTAAAGATGGTTTGGTACTGATTAACGCGATGCATATCACTGCTTCAGTGTTCATCAATGATAACGAATCGGGGCTGCATCATGACTACGAAGTTTGGCTCGAAAAACTCGCACCTGAAAAACCCTATAGCCAATACCAGCATAATGGTTACGAAGACAACGCTGACGCCCATTTGAAAAGACAAATAATGGGGCGTGAGGTTGTGGTCGCGATTACAGACGGAAAACTTCATCTTGGCTCATGGGAACACATCTTTTACTATGAATTCGACGGCAACCGCCGAAAACGCCTTTTAGTAAAAATCATCGGCGAATAAACAGGTAACCTTATGCAATTATTTCTGTTCCTCATTCAGGTGTTCATAATTTCATTTTCCGGTGCGATGGCACCGGGGCCGGTAACAGCCACGGCAATTTCTCTCGGCTCGCGCAATCGCTACGCTGGCGCACTTATGGCCATCGGACACGGCATCATCGAATTTCCGCTGATGGTTTTAATAATGCTCGGAATGGCTGAGGTTTTCAAATCAATCCCAATCCAAATAGCAATAGGTGCACTCGGCGGAATACTGCTTCTAATTATGGCGATTCAAATGTTCACGGCTCTGAAAAATAATCCCGATTCAGAAACTAAACCCCTGGATAACAAACCAATCCTCGCGGGCATCGTGCTATCAGCGAGCAATCCTTATTTCATTCTCTGGTGGGCGACCATAGGCCTGAAATTATCGACCGACGCGAAGGAATTCGGAATGATAGCCTTTCCTTTATTCGCCATCGTTCACTGGTCTTGCGATTGTACCTGGTTCCAGACGCTGTCGTGGGCAAGTTTCAAGGGGTCATCTCTTTTAGGCAGGCAAAGTCAAAAAATTATTTTGGGAGTCTGCTCCGCGGCAATGTTTCTTTTCGGCTTAAAATTTATCTTCGACGCGATATGGCTTCTGATAAAGCTGAACCACAGATAAACTGTACTACGCTCTCAACAGACGTTCTCTTTTCAGGTCAGCGAAAACCTCTTTCGCGATAATCACATCTTCACGAATCTGGAAATCGAACATACCTGCGCAGATAAAATCAGCACCATTTTCAAAAGCATGCCTATTTTTCTGGTCAATTTATTTTAAAATCTGCGTTAAATTATATTGAGCCAGCATATTCTGCTGCGAGTTCATTATTTGTTCAAGATTCTCCGAATGCTCCATCGTGGTTTGACTGAACCCTGCTTTAGCGACGGCCTGTGAAATTTCAGATAAACTTATATTGGCCGGGTCTTTCGCGGGTACAAAACCGCTCCTCGGTTCACTCACTTTTAATAGAATACCGTTTTCGACCAGATGATTCAATATCTTATCGCCGAATTCAAAGGGAATATCAAATTGGGTGCAGATAACTTCCGCCTCAACAGGTGCGTTATTTCGCTCGAAAGCAGCGGCGACTTCTCTTACAATATTAAAAACGGTAAAGTCGTTGGCAATGAAATATTCCTCACTTTTTTTCTCAGAAGCATCGAGCGTTTTCAGATATTGAACGGTAAACGTCAACTGCAGGCCAAACAATACAATCAGCCACATAACATAAATCCAGAACACCGCAAGCGGTATCAGGCCTACAACACCGTAAATTTTACTGTACGGTATAAATTTCGTTACATATAACGAAAATCCCCACTTTGCGATTACCCAAACGACCGCAGCCATCGCAGCCCCGGTTACAGCGGCTCTTACCTTAACTTTTGTATTCGGCAGGACATAATAAAGAAGGAAAAAAGTAACAGTCGCAAAAACATAAGAAATAATCGTCGGGCCTATACGAAACGTTTTTTGCAGATGCCCCAAAACGGCGTAATGAGAGTTTATATATATACCCAAACCGATAAGCAGCGGCCCCAGTGTAAGAATCGCCCAGTAATTGATTATCCGGTTGACGATTCGCCTTTTCCGGCTGATATGCCAGATATTATTGAAGGCTTTTTCTATCGTCAACAGAAGCCCCAGTGCCGCCCAGATAATAAGCACAATACCTACTATCTTAACAGTACCTGCATTTAGACCCTTAAAAAAATCAGCTATTATTTTATCGAGATGTTCCGTCAGCAATATTGTCTGCTTCTGTGTTCCGGGACCGGAATCGACCGTGTACTGAATGCTCGAAAGCTGCAGTTCAGAATAAATAATATCTGTTATACTGCTCCCCATACTTTTGTATGATGGCATCGATTGGAAAATAAGCAGTACAACTATCACCAGCGGAACTATCCCGAAGATTGTGTGGTAAGACAGCGCCGCCGCCTGCTCCCCCGAACGGTTTTTAATCAATAATTTTACACAATGCGTCCAAAGCTTAATCTGAAAAACCAGAAAACGCCCTGCCTTACCAAGCTGCTCTGTAGGCGTGGATAAAAGCTTTTTCAGCATCTTCCTTTACTTTCAAAATTAATATGCGGACACAGATTTAAAACGATATTTCACTTCCGCCACAATCCGCCGTACCTTTTACTTTTTTTTCTTAAAAATGTCTTCAAGGCCTTTTATAATCCGTTCTTCCTGCGAGGGCTGTTGCTGCTGTCCTGGTTGTGTGCTGCTTTTCTTTGTTTACCGAGCAATTGCTGCTGGAGGGTAAGTTCCGCTATTTTAGCAGGGTCCAGTTGAGGTTTATCCTTTGTGCCCTTAAATGCAATGCCGCCCAGCCCCGGCACAGTCACAGACATCTTCAACTTGTCTTCAGGCCCCATCTGGCCGCTAAACAGCAATGCCGGATCGCCAAGGTCAATCTGCATTTTGTCATACGTCAAAATACCATTTCGCATCACAAACTGGCTCGGATGCAGCGTCATGGTGGTATTGGTATTTTCTGCAGCAGAAGCGCCAGCACTTCCAGAACGGGCGATTGCAGGTGCAGATTCATGACCGAAACGGTCGCGTCGATCTTTGTATCTTTGTCCGTGCCGCCGCTAAGAGGTATGGCCAGTTCGCTGCATTCGAGATTGGCCGCGCCCTGCGTATTTTTTGCGCTTGCAAAGAGCGGATTTACATTTTTAAGCAGTGCCTCCGCCACACGGTCGTTGATCTGCACATCTTTGAGAATACTCATCGGCTGCGGAATGGTCAGCATCGCGGGCTTTTGGCGAAAATCGGCACTGGCACGAAATTCAGTGTGCCGTTGTTCACAGTTGTCGTAAATGGCGGGATAGTGAGCTTGCCGTTTTGTATCTGGCCTTTATTTCCGTCTGGCCAATCTGCAAACCCATATATTCAGCACTCTGCCAGCCCAGCGGCCGAGCCAGTCATATTGGCGAGCATCTGGTCAGTCTTGCCTCCGGCCATTGCGAGCTGAACGTGATGGTGTCATTGCGTTTGCCGGGCACTTGCAACCCCGCGGCAGAAAAGCCGCCGCCATCGCCGTCACCGCCTGCCAGTCGTAATCGAGGTCAACCTTACCGTTAAGTTTAGTAACTCCTCCTTTGGTTGTCTTCATTGAATGCAATATTAGTATTAAGATTGGGCATCTGTATTTCAAACTTTTTAGCTATAATATTTTTTGCAGCGACATCAGCCTGTGCGTCAATAACTATCTTAACAGGCTCATTCATATTCAGAGGTGCCTGCCCAGGATTTATCACTTTCAGATTTTTTATCGTGGTCGAATCAGTAAATATTTTATAAACATCATTTTGAGAACTCAGCAAAATCTTCGAATCAACAATTCCGCCTATCTCCATATTTGGAGACATAGAGGCAAACATCACCCCGTAAGGCTGAAGCTCGCCAAATCCAGTTTAATAGAAACGGGCAGATTCATTTCCTTACCGGATTGTTTATCCAGCGGCAGAACCGCATTTTTTATATTTACCTGACCAAAACTAGCGCCTACATTAGCGGAATTAACAGAAAGGACTTTACTCTTCTGGTCAAGATTTAATGCGAATGCCACATCCATCGCAGGCTCAGAAACACTATCGCCCTTTATCGATTTCATCATGAAATCTTTGATGTTAAAAGTACCATCAGCGATAAGTTTGTCTTTTTGGTTTGCGACCTGTCCTTTGCCTGAAACTCCGCCGGCCAATTTATACGGCCCCATATTTACAAACTCTCCCAGTTCAGACTGAAATTTCGCCAAGTCAATATCAGCCTGATAATTCAGCATTTCCATAGTACCGGTCAGTTCACCTTGCAGAACGCCGACGTTACGCCCAGCTTGTCAAACCTCAAACCTTTTGCGTCCGAAGCTATTTCCGCCTGCGCCACAATCGGCTGCGACATCGCGATATTCTTTCCGTCAGCTATTCCCTTCAAATCCGCGATATTCACCGTGCCGCTGATTACCTTTTCACCGTTCTTTGCAACTGTCTCAACACTGCCTTCAAGCCTGCCGGAAGTTATCTTCATTCCTTCTTTCAAGCCAACAGTCCGCGGCATCTGCGACATAATCGCCGCCAAATCACAATCAAAATTACCTTTGAAACTATACGTTGAATCCGGTTTCAAAAATTCTGAAAGACCTTTCGATTTCGTCGGTATAATCCCATTAGCCTGTAAATTCGCAAAATCGCTGGTCAATTTCAGATTCTGTACCTTTATCGTTTCATCCTGACTTTGAAGCTGCGCATCAACATCAAGCCGCTTCAAATTCAGCCGGTCGCCTTTTAACGCCGCCCCCGATACATTCAGATTTTCACCCCGTATAGCCGCAACCGTGTTTCCAATCTGCCCATTCTTAATCTCCGTCTTAACATCCGCCGAAATATTGCCTTTTACATTAATATCAACCCCAGCCAACGCTAAAAGCGGCGCAAGTGTCGCGAGATTCAATTCATTAACCTCAACAGTCAAATCGCCGGTAGTCCCTTTGAGTGTCCAGCCTTTACTCGGTGGCTTAACATTCCCATTGACATTGATATCAGAACCTTTGTCCTGCTGCCCAACTGTCATTTTTACACCGAAATTGGTCTGCTGGCCTGGAGGCATCAATTGTATATGCGAATTTATCTTTGAAAGCTCAACCGTGCCAGCCTTGGAATCAGTAACCTTAACATCGCCGTTATTTACAATAAGGTCAATCCGTTTTATCGGAAGAGCCATCGGCTCAGCTTCTTTTGCCGCCGGGGCTTTGGGTTCCGTAATTCTGCCCTGCTCTTCAGCCTGCTTTTTCAGATTTATCTCAATCCTCGGCTCATCAATTATCGTTTCCCCAAAGGCAAGATTACCTGTCAGAAGAGCGCCATAAGACGGCTTTGTTGAAAAACCCTTTACGGAAACAGAAGTTTGCCCGGCATTGTCCTTGAAACTGATATCCGTAACCTTAATACCTTTCCACCAGCTCATTGAAAGATTCTTAAAATCCGCTTTGCCCTCGATAGAGTTGTTAATACGGCTCAATATCGTCTCTCTGCCGGTCTGGCTCGACAGAAACGCAGGCACAACAAAAAGTACCGCAAGGACTAAAACAACTAATAGTCCAAGTATTATCGTAAGCACTATTTTTAATGGTCTTTTTTTTGCCACCGGTTTAGTTTTATTATTTTCTTTTTGCATGGTCTTGCCCCCTTTCAAAAATATTATCCAAAAACAATCAAAAAACAGCGAAAATTATCGCTGCTACTGCGTCATTATCTCATCTGATTTAGTCTTTACAACAGCGTCAATTTTATTTGTGTAGTCTTTTGTAATATTATCGATTTCTTTTCTGCCTTCATCCAACTGGTCTTCGGTAATAAGACCGCCTTTTTCCTCTTGTTCGAGTTCCTTGTTCCCGTCTCTGCGTATATTCCTGATGCCTATTTTAGATTGCTCGCCAAGCTGTTTAACCTGGCTGACAAGCTGCCGTCTTCTTTCCTCACTGAGAGCGGGAACATTAAGCCTGATTATTTTCCCCTCCACAAGAGGCGACATATTCAAATCACTATTCTTAATGGCCTTTTCAATTTCCTTTACCGAACCCGGGTCAAAAGGTTTTATCACAATTGCGTCGCTTTGCGGCGTCGCCAGGGCAGCCAGCTGCTTAAGCGATGTGGGTGTGCCGTAATAATCAACCTTCAGATTTTCAACCAGCCCGGTTGACGCCCGTCCCGTCCTGATGCTTTTAAATTCATTTTGAAGCACCTCAATCGCCTTTTTCATTTTGTTCTCATGTTCTGTAACAATTTGTTTTACAGGCATTGGAAACCTCCATTTTTCAGCAAATTAATGTGCCGACCCGTTCGCCGCAAATCGCCCTGGTTATATTGCCTTCTTTGAATATATTCAGGACAATTATTTTAATTCCATTTTCCCTGCACAGGCTTATGGCCGAATGGTCCATAACCCGCAGGTTTCGCTTTAATACCTCATCATAACTCAGATTTTCAAATAGCTCGGCTTTCCGATTCTTTTCAGGGTCTTCGCTGTAAACGCCGTCAACTTTTGTTGCCTTTATAAGCAAATCAATATCAAGTTCAGATGCGCGGAGTGCCGCACAGGTATCCGTAGTAAAAAACGGGTTGCCAGTGCCACCGGCAAGTATTACGATTCTGCCTTTTTCGAGATGATGCATCGCCCTTCTGCGAATAAACGGCTCACACATCGCCGCCACTTCTATCGCGCTTAAAACCCTCGTAGGCTGTCCTAACTTTTCTATTGTTTCCTGCAAAGCGCATGCGTTGATTATGGTCGCGAGCATCCCCATATAATCGGCTGTGTTGCGGGGTATGTGACTGACATCAGAAAATTTTTCACCTCGCAGAATATTACCTGCCCCAACAACAATAGCCACCTGTGGGCCAAGTTTGGATAAATTGCATATTCTCTCGGCGATTGATTTGAGCCGGTCGCCATCGATACCAAATCCGCCGGGTTTACAAAAACTTTCGCCCGAAAGCTTCAACAATACGCGTTTATACTTAATATCCGGCATCAGTGAACCTCAAAACTATTTTAGCCACAGAGGACACAGAGTTCACAGAGATAGACAAATCATCAATTATCAATTCTGTGTTTATTAGTGTTCATTCGTGGTTAATATTCTATTAACCAACACCAAGTCGCACGAATTTCTTTATTTTCGCCTTACCGCCGGCCTTTTTCTCTGCCTCGGCTATAACATCCGCAACCGTCTTTGTGTTGTCTTTTACAAAAGGCTGCGATAATAAACAGTTGTCTGCGAAAAACTTCTGCATCTTGCCTTCGACAATTTTATCTACGATATTGGCAGGCTTGTTTTTAACCTGCTCAGCATAGATGTCTCTTTCCTGCTTTATTGTTTCAGGGTCGATGCCATCTTTATCAAGCGACAAAGGACTGACGGCCGTTATGTGCATCGCGATATCATTGGCCGCCTGCCTTACCGCCTCCGATGAACCAACCTTGTCGTCGCTGGTCTCAAATTGCACCATCGTTCCGATTTTATTATTGAAATGGATATAAACATTTATGAAACCGGAGCCGCTGACTTTATATTTTACATAATCGCCAACTTTTACCTTTTCCCCGGTTTTACTGACTACTTCCGTCAATATCTCACTGTATTTTCTGCCTTTGACTGATGTCTCAAGCAGGTTCTCAACTCCCTCATCCGCCGTGCAGGCCAGCGCATATTCCGCCAGCAAATTTGCCCCGGCGATAAAATCGTCGCTCTTGGCCACAAAATCGGTTTCACAGCAAAGAGTTGCCATCGCCGTAGTTTTGCCATCCGCACTTGCCTTGCTTACTACTATTCCTTCTGTCGTGTCGCGAGCCGCCCGTTTAGCCAGGGTGGCAAGACCCTTTTTTCTCAAAATCTCCATTGCCTTTTTGGGGTCGCCATTGGCCTCGCTAAGCGCCGCTTTGCAATCCATCATACCTTGTCCGCTCAGCTTGCGAAGTTCCATTACCATTGATGATGTAATTTCCGCCATCTTCAAAAACTCCTGTCTGAATATTTAACTCAACTTTTATACAATGAATTATCAGGATTGTGTTGCTTGTTCCTGGTCACTTTTATTCTCATCCGAAGCCGGCGTCTGAGATTCTGCCTGCGGCTCCTCTGCCGGAGCTGGCACTGACGCATCATGCCCCATCCTTCTCACAGGTCTCGCCCTGCCTGAAGACATTGACTGTTCTTCATCAGCGTGACCAATAGCCCTGCCTGGCCTTGCACGCCGCGGCCTTTGCGGCTGCATTTCCTGCTTAGCCGAAACCATTGTTTTGCCGATTGCCACCGCGTCCGCAAGTTCGTTGAGTATTAAAGTTATTGTCCGAATTGAATCATCGTTTGCGGGAATAACCACATCGACCATATCAGGGTTCGCGTCAGTGTCGATTATTCCGATAGTTGCGATATCAAGTTTCTTAGCCTCAGCCAATGCGAGGTATTCTTTGCCGGCATCAACAATAACCACCGCACCCGGCAGACGGGACATCTTGCGAATACCTTCGAGGTTACTCTTCATCTTGCGCATTTCGCGTTTCAGCCTCGACGCCTGTTTCTTGCTCTCATCCTCGAGCGTACCTTTGGTCTCCATAGCCTCAAGCTGTTCAAGCCTTTGCAGACGGGAACGGATTGTCCTGAAATTCGTAAGCGTGCCGCCCAGCCACCTGCTGGATACGTAGTGCATCCCGCACTTCTCAGCGGCAGCTTCTACCGCCTTTTGCGCCTGACGCTTGGTTCCGACAAAGACCACGTCCTTGCCGGACGAAACTATCTCCGCCAAAAGCTTCTTGGCGATTAACATGCCCGCCAGAGTCTTTTTGACGTTAATAATATGAATTTTGCCTCTTTTGGTAAAGATGTACGGAGCCATCTTAGGATTCCAACGGCTCACACCATGACCAAAATGCACGCCCGCGTTAATTAATTTAGTCGCCAGCTCTGTAGCCACAAAAAGTCTCCAAATATTTTCTAATATTAACTTCTGTCCGAACATATAGACAGCCAAACGGTAAAAAATACCCCATCTCGCTTAGTATGTCAAGGATTTTTGCTAAATAAATAGGTTTAAATTTTAGGCCTGATAATCCTTAAATTATGTGAAAAATATGGCAATTTGATGCGATTTGCTTCCATTTTTATAGCGGTTTATGAGCATTTACTATGTGTTTTCTTATAGTTTATGAGCGTTTTCTGGGGGGTTTGGGAATAAGGGCTGGGGACTTGACAGTTAAAATGAGAAAAAGAAAGAACGAAGAAAAAGAAGGGTTGCAATTACCATTCTTTTCATTCTTATCATTATTAACATTATTTAATGTGCAACGATTGATGCACGGTCGATGCACGTTCGATGAACGATTGATGCACGTTTGGTGTTCGGCCATTGTTGTATCTTCCGTAATTACAGATATTTACACGTGTCGTTGCCTGTTCGGTTTTGAGTTTAACCGCCGTTCATTTTTTTGTAATTTTCAAAAAGTTACTATTTTTGGCCTCGCCCAGCTCTTTTGTGCCTAATTACAGGTCAAATTATCAGCCGCGATGGTACAAAACTGCCGCTGGAAGAAATATTAAATCCGCCGAAGGCGGAAAAAAGTAAAAATGATAACATGGATAACTAAAAACGATAGCTGTCCCTATTATTCCGTAACCGTCCGACCAACTACAGGTTGCGGATAGTACACAAGTGAAATTTATTTTTACGAAGAATGGGGCTGTCGTTTAGTTGTTTTGAGTTGGGTTTGCTTCTGTGACAGATTTGAAATACAGCTTTTTCCAGTTTGGAGGTGTCAGTTCGGCAATCCGGCTGTTGGGTGCGTGCTGACACGTTCAAGAACATCCCTGAAATATACGAATGGGTCAATATCACTTAGTTTGCAGCTTGCAACCAGACTGTATATGGTCGCTGCCCTTTGGCTCCGTTCTCATTGCCGGCAAACAGCCAGTTTTTACGCCCGAGAACAACCATTCTTAAAATCCGTTCTGAAAGATTATTATCTATCGAAAGGATTCCGTTCTCAATATATCTGTTTAATGCTTTCCACTGACCAAGTGCATAATTTATCGCCTTGCCAATTGGACTCTTCGGCAAAATCTGTAGCGACCAGCTATCAATGACTCTGCGAATCTCTTCGAGAATGGGTTTACTCTTTTCCTGACGCAGTGACTTTATACTGTCAGCGTCAAGGTTACGTCTCTTTGCATCACGTTCCACATCGTAGAGACTGCCTATCAATGCGAGCATAATCCCGGCTCGCTCCTTATCAGTCTCAATAGCCTCATCAAACTTGCGCCTGCAATGCGCCCAGAGCCTACCTCAGTACATCTGCCTTCGGCAAAGAGCTTGTCGTAACCCTTGTATGCATCCGCCTGTATATATCCGCTGTAACTCCCCAGAAAATTGATAGGCCCATCCCGACATCGTGTCGGTGTAAAATCGAACACAACATTATCACTCATATCGGCATATACCCATAAATAACCGTCATAAGTGCTTTTACGATCCTTGCACTGAACAGGGATGGTCGTATCATCGGTATGAATCTTAGGCGATTTTAACAACTGCCTCTTCATTTCTTTGGCGATAGGCTCAAGCAGACCGGCACATTGCCCTACCCAGTCACACATAGTGGAACGCCTGATTTCCACATCATGCCGACCGAAAATATTCTCCTGACGATTAAGCGGGAGGTGGTCGGTATATTTGCTGGTAATTATATGAGCAAGCAGTCCTGTCCCGGGACGACCCTTTTCTATGGGAAATGCAGGAAGTTCTGCTATGGATACATTTTCTTTGCAGTCAGGGCAGGCATATTTAATGCGCACATGCTGACGAACAACAAATGATGCAGGCACATAATCAAGCTGCTCTGTTATCTCTTCGCCGATTACCTGTTTTTCTTTTCCGCAGGATGGGCAGATAAGTTCCTCTTCCGGGGGATGATACTCTATCCGCTGGCGGGGTAAATCCTCAGGTAAAGGACGTCTGCCATGATGACTGGCATTCTTTGGTTTCGGCGTTTCAACACATGCATCAGCCTTTTGTTGTTCTGCCGCAATCCTCGACTCAAGTTCTGTACAAAGACCCTCAAAAAGCAGCCTCTGGGCAGGATCAAGCTTCTCGCTCCTTCTGCCGAATACATGACGCTTGAACCAGGCCAGCTGCTGATTGAGGTCGTCAACATTAGCCAACAGTTTTAAAACCATCTCTCTGAGGGTTTCAACGTCGCTGGGCAGTTCTGTAATAGGTGTGTTTGTTGTAATCATTTATTCCGTTAAAGCTTTTTTCTACATCATTATCCGTAACGATGACTCCTATATATCATATAATCGGATAATGTCAAGAGAAATAATGATAATATTCAAAAAAAAGTGAAATATTTTTTTTGAGATTATCAAAATATGCCGTTTCCAATTGAAAATCTTTTTCGCTGATGTGCCGAACAAAGGTCTATGCCCTCGAGAACCAGCGTCAGCCTTGCCAAATCCATCTCAAGACATTTTACTGAAGAATGATGCGGCAATCGAAATACACCCTCTTCCAGCCTTTTGTACCATAGACAAAACCCCGTCCTGTCCCAGAATAGTATCTTGCATCTGTCGCGGTAACGATTGAAAAATACAAACAGATGACCGCTTAAAGGGTCCTGCCCTAAAATAGTTTGTGTCATCGCGGCCAGACGGTCGAAACTGCAACGCATATCAGTTGGATCAACAGAGACAAAAATACGTACCGAACAGGGTAAAGTCAGCACAACTGTGTTTCCTTTAATGCAGAGAAAACCTTATTGATTGTGCCCTGGTCAATGTCAGAGGGTATTTTCAGTATATGACCGCTTCTTAGTATAAGTTCCAATGGCTGCGGCTTTGGGCGTATGACGGGAACTTCGATAAATGCCGGATTATCTGGTGTTGTTGGAGTAACGAATTTTTGAGGCTGCTGACCTGCCAGCTTTCTACGCCAAGAGTAAAATGCCCATTCGTGAAGACCTTCCTGTTTGCAAAATTGATGAATTGACAGATTGCTTGATTTGTATGTTTCCAAAACCATTTTCCAGAACTCGGTCTGGTCCGCTTTTGTGACTTTACCATTATCGCTCATGATTTTGTTCCTTAAATAAACCTCAAAACCAAAAACGATTATCCCTACCTCATCAGCATTTACAATATGTACTTGGTCGGACGGTTACATTATTCCAGGTCGATGGTCGATATGGAAATGGTTTGATGTAATTTATCAAATTTGTTTATTATCGCAGGCATGCCTTATTCTTTCATCTTTTGATGGACTTTGTTCAGGCGGTCAGTTATAATTTTTTTCAAGTAGAAAGGGTATCCAAAGTCTTCCTCTACCTGTGACGCCATTTTCATGGCAAGTTCATATATTTTTTCGGCATGTTTTAAGTCGCCCGCATCTTCCGATTCTTTGGCCAGAGCCAATAATCCGTTCTTCCATATATCTTCATACATGGGACTTAAACCCCTGGTGTTCAATATAAAATCCTTCTGCGGCGACGGAAAATTTACGTCATTTACTACAACCGCCATAGCGGAACGTTGTTGATTATAATAAGTAGTAAAAGTCTTATGACTTCCGTTTTCCAATTCTGCTAAGCCTTTATCATATTCCTCGGCAGCAAAGAAAACGGCGGCTTTCAGATAATTATAGAATGCATTATTAGGGTCGTTACGCTCATACATTGCAATCTCTTCCAGGACAGAAGTTTTTTGCTTATCGAGCTTATCTATTAGCGATTGCATTGCCTCGTTAAAATCAATAATCTTATTTACATATATATATCTTTCTTTACCCACTTCAGCCTTGTACCTGGCAATTCCTTTATCATTTCCATCGAATATCGCGCAAACTGGATCATTCCCAGGAAATTCCAAGTTTAGCTCTTTCTTGCCGCGTTCTTTAGCAATGGCAACCAAATCTTTTAAATGCTCCACGAGTAAACGCCTGTCTGAGACATATCCAAAGCCTACTTTTTCTGCCTTCAGCATGGATGCGACTTTGTTGCCCGTGTCGATTTTGAAGACATTCTTATATTCGTATACCCCTACCTCTACCTCTGCATTTCTTGCATTTTTAGCGTCTTCAACGCTGGCATAGGGCGCTGCAATAGGCGGATTGTTCACCAAAAGAGCCGCCCCCAATTGTATCTGGATATCATTTGGATAATTATTTGCTAAAATGTAAATCTTTGGCCGGATGTCCATAAAAGTTTTTTCCGCCTCTGCCAACTCATCAGCGGCGTATACTAACCCGCTAAATCCAAGACATATCATAATGATAGTAGAGACCTCTGAAAAACCTCACATTTTATTATTCTCTTATATTTTTGCTTGAAGTGCTTCGAAAAATTATTTCGATACACCGCAAAAACTGTTTTCTGGCCTTACCAAAGGATTCTTTTATGCCTTTGGTATACCTTTTTATCTGTTCATAACGGTCGTGTGCCGTTATCCGGCAATACTCACCAGGCTAAAACTCCTTTTCCAATTGTACGCTATTACATGTAACCCAAAATCAAAGGCGTTACGCCTCATACCTCGATATCGAGTCCTGCCGTAGCCGGTATTCTTCATCCACGCAAACGGATGTTCAACCACCGCCCGAATTCCCGCCACCAGACGGTTATGCAATTTCTGTGATGCGGTTAATTCCTTCTGGCCGCGAACTCGTTTTTGAATAATTCCGCAAAACACGCCGCGTTCCTCCAGTTTTGCCTTTCGGTCTTTATCCATATATGCACTATCAGCAAAGACACTGTCCTTCTCATCCTCGACAAGTTCGTCAATATACCTGCTGTCATGGGTTGAGGCGGTATCGAAACGGTAGTCTTTAATCATGCCGTTACAGTCAGTAGCAATATGGCCCTTATAGCCGTGATATATTCTGCCACGCTTTTTCGTATAACCTGCCGCCTTGTCTTTGGTGCTGGAAATACCGTCTTTGCCAGTTCTGCCGCGAGGCGCTTCTATTATAGTGGCATCAACACAGGTCCCTTCCTCGAGTATAACGCCGCGACTTTTGAGTATGGCGATAGTCTTATCAAATAATGTAGCTATATGGCCGTTTATATTAAGACGCTTGCGAAACTGCACAAAAGTAGTTTCATCAGGTGCATCCTGTTCCATCTTAAGGCCTACAAATCGTCTGAAGGATATACGGTCACAGAGCATCTCTTCGAGCATCGGGTCGGAAAGATTAAACCACTTTTGCAGCATTATGCATTTTATCATCATTACAAGTGGATAATTCGATGCTCCGCCTTTGTCGGTGTTGTTCTTGTACATATCCCTTAACGGCTCAGCAAGTTCGTTCCATGGTATAAGCTGGTCGCATTTTTGAAAAAATTGAGCAGTGCGACGACCGCCGAGGTCAGAGGTTAAACTGTTGAGAAATGTTGGTTGATTGCTTGTGCGTTCCATAATCTTTGCCTCCATGCAATAAAATTGACTATTGAATGGACGCATTATATCATATCCGCTGATAATTGCATTAATGTTTTGTAAAAAATGCATAGTTTTTCAGAGGTCTCAGTAATCAGTGTTTTCATTATTATTTCCTTGGGTATAATGGGGACAGCTACCATTTTTGTTCTCCAAGCTCCAAGCTAAGATTTTTCATTATCCTTCCTCGGTCTGCCTATGGGCAACGCTCGGACACGCCGTCCAAGCACCTTTTCTATCTTACAACCTGAACTTTGGATAAGGATACAAGAAAAACGGCCAACCTGCCGATGGAAATAATAGTTTTGTAAATATTATTAACCAAGCAGGCAAGGAGGCCGTATGACAGCGGATTTTACCACATTATTTGTGAATGTCGATGATTGTTGGAAAGCTTTTGAAAAAATGTATGTAAAGCACCTCATAGAAGATGGAACACGTAAACGCAACAGGCAAGGCAACTTAAGTACCAGCGAGATCATGACTATTCTTATTGCCTTCCAAACCAGCGGCTATCGCACTTTCAAGGATTTCTATCACTACCTTCTTGCCCATCACCGCCATGATTTTCCCGATATGGTCAGCTACGACCGCTTTGTTTATCTGATACCAAGGGCAATAATCCCGCTGCTTGTATATTTGCAAACCGATGGCATGGATGAGCCCACGGGTATTTCTTTTATTGACAGCACCGCACTTAAAGTCTGTCATAATAAACGCATCAGCCGCAACCGTGTTTTCGACGGGCTTGCTCAAATAGGTAAAACAACGATGGGCTGGTTTTTTGGCTTTAAATTGCATCTGATCATTAATGACCGCGGCGGTTTATTGGGCTGCCGCCTGACAGCAGGTAATGTCGATGATCGCAGCACGGTGGAGACAATGGCCGACGGCCTGTTCGGAAAGCTATTTGGCGACAAGGGTTACATCAGCCAGAGCCTGTTTGAAAAACTGTTGGCCAAGGGAATTAAGCTGGTAACCAATATGCGCGAAATATGAAATGCCGTTTGATGGAGTTGGAGGATAAAATCCTGCTGCGAAAGCGTTCATTGATTGAAACGGTCAATGACACACTCAAAAATGTCTGTCAGATCGAACATTCACGTCACCGCAGCCCGATCAACTTTCTGGCACATTTGATAGCCGGCCTTATAGCCTATACGAGACTGCCGAAAAAGCCTTCGCTCAAAATCGAAAACGTCAGCTACCAGCCTAGAGAATTTCTTTGCATCACAGCTTAAACAAAGTTCAGGTTTACAGGTAAAATTATGACCGCGAGGCGGCCTGCCCTATTTTGGTCATATCATTATATTAACATTTTCAAGTTCTTTAGCAAATCAAAACCGAAAGGCATTATTTACCAAAAAAATTGCCAAAATAAATATATCGCTGGGAGCAAATATCACTTGACGAAAGAAATGTGCGATAATAAACTTGTTTATTTGGTTTAAAATCGGTTTTTAAGGAGTTATAAGGCGTGGAACAAGCTATTGCCAAAGCGACAGCCCTGATTGAGGCGATGGAATATATCCGTCAGTTTCGCGGGAAAATCGTCGTAGTTAAACTCGGCGGCAGCGTCCTGGATGACGCTTCTCTGCAGAGGAAGCTGCTGGCGGACATCGCTTTTATGTCAACTGTCGGAATGCAGCCCATCATCGTTCACGGCGGCGGCAAAGCCATCACAAAGGCGATGAACGAAGCAGGCCTGGAGCCGGTCTGGGTGCAGGGACGACGATATACCGATGAACGTACGCTTATGATAGCTGAACATACCCTCGTGTATAAGACCAACACGCCGATGTGCGAAATTCTTTCAGAACTTGGGTGCAAGCCGATGGGACTTCATTCGCTCAGCAGTTGCGTTTTATTCGCCGAACCTCTGCGTCTGCCCGGTGAGAACGGACGCAAGATCGACCTCGGGCTGGTCGGCAAGGTTACAGATGTTAACGGCGACCTCTTAAAAACGCTCTGTGCAACCGGTACGATACCAGTCATCGCCCCCATCGCAGTTGCCAAAGGCGGCGGAAAATTAAACGTCAACGCTGATACCGCCGCAGGGAAAGTGGCCGCGGCGGTTGGTGCCGAAAAACTTGTCGTGGTAAGCGACACGCACGGCATTCTGACAGATATGAAAGACCCGGAGAGCAGAGTATCCAGCCTCAACGAAAAGCAGATTAAAGAAATGATTGAAGCCGGTATTATCACCGAGCCGATGTTTCCGAAGGTCGAGGCCTGCCTCATGGCGCTGGATGGCGGGGTGAAAAAGGCGCATATTATTGACGGACGAATCGAACATTCGCTGCTGCTGGAAATTTATACCGACAAAGGTATCGGCACACAAATTATTAAAAACTAAATTTTGCAATTCGAATTGCGGACAGGATTAAAAACAATGACAACAAAGGAAATTATAGCATTATTTGACAAATACGTTATTGCCAATTACAAGCGGCTGCCGCGGGTAATCGTCAAGGGCGAAGGCTGCTATCTTTTTGACGCCGACGGCAACAAAATTCTCGATATGTTCCCGGGCTGGGCGGTAAGCGGTATCGGCCATTGTCACCCGAAAGTCGTCGAGGCCATACGCAAACAGGCCGGCGAACTTCTGCATATCGATAATACCTTTTACTCCGAACCACAGGGCCAGTTAGCCAAACTCCTCAGCGAACGCGCTTTCGGCGGTAAAACCTTCTTCTGCAACAGCGGCGCAGAAGCAAACGAAGCCGCCCTGAAACTCGCTCGCCTCTACACCGCCAAAGAAAAGTACAAATTTATCACCGCCGAGGGCAGTTTTCACGGCAGAACGTTCGCGACTGTTACCGCGACAGCACAGCCGAAATATCACGAAGGTTTCCTGCCGCTGCTGCCGGGCTTTATCTATGTCCCCTTTAATGATATAAAAGCTCTCCAAGACGCTTTCACCGATGAGGTCGCCGCCGTTATGATTGAGCCTATCCAGGGCGAGGGCGGAATAAACGTCGCCACTGCCGAATATCTCCAGGCTATTCGGGAATTATGCGATAAAAACGGCGCGGTAATGATTTTAGACGAGGTACAGTCCGGAATGGGGAGAACCGGCAAATGGTTCGCTTATCAGCACAGCGATATTGTGCCTGATATTATCACTATGGCAAAGGCCCTCGGCGGCGGTGTGGCCATCGGGGCGATGATGGCTCGCGAGGAACTTGCCGCCTGCTTAGTACCTGGAAAACACGCCTCAACTTTCGGCGGTAACGCCTTGGCCTGCGCAGCGGGCGTCGCTGTCATCGAGGCCATCGAAGAAGACAACCTCCTGCAAAACGCTGTTGACGTCGGAGAATATACAAAGGAAAAACTTCTTCAGCTAAAACAAAGACATAGTATAATAGACCACGTCCGCGGTATCGGCCTAATGATTGGCATTCAACTGACCTCACCCGGAGCGAAAATAGTCGATAAGTGTCTCGAAATGGGACTGCGTATAAACTGCACGCACGATACTGTCCTGCGGTTTATGCCAGCGATGATTACAACTAAAACAGAAATCGATAAGGCCATCGAAATTCTCGATGCCGCTATGAGTGAGAATGAAAAATGAAAGATTTTATTTCCATAAATAATACGCCGGTACCCCTGCTCAAGGAATTAGTTGATAACACCCTCGAACTAAAAAAATTATATAAAACCGGCGGCAGGGATTTGTGCCTTTCCGGCAAAATCCTGGTTATGCTCTTTGAAAAGCCCAGTCTGCGAACACGGATGAGCTTTCAGATCGCTATGACTGACCTCGGCGGAAATCCTATTTACGTCAAACCAGAGGACATCGGCGGTATCGGCAAGCGTGAGGCCGTCAAAGATATAGCACGTGTGCTTAGCCGATACGCTCACGGCATAATGGCCAGAACCTTCGAACACAGCATCGTAATAGAATTGGCAAAATACGCCTCGATTCCCGTAATAAACGCCCTTACCGACTGGTCGCATCCCTGCCAGGCGATGGCTGATGTGATGACCATCCAGGAGCATAAGGGACTGCCGGAAAACATAAAAATCGCCTTTATCGGTGATGGCAACAACGTCGCGCGTTCGCTGGCTTTTGCCTGTGCGAAATTCGGTATGAAAATGGTTATCGCCTCGCCAGCAGGTTACGAACTCGACGCCGATTCAATCCAGCGGGCAAATCAGATAATTCCAAACTCCGTCACGCAGCTAAACGACCCTTTCAATGCCGTTGTCGATGCCGATATTATCTATACCGACACTTGGGTCAGTATGGGCCAGGAAGATGAAAAGCAAAAACGCCTCGCCGCTTTTAAAGGCTTTCAGGTCAACGATAACCTTACGCGCCATGCCGCCGCAAACGCCAAGGTTATGCACTGCCTGCCGGCCTATCGCGGCCTGGAGATTACTGACGAGGTCTTTGAAGCCAACGAAAAAATAATTTTCGACCAGGCAGAAAACCGCCTACACTTCCAGCGTGCCCTGCTCAAAAAACTTTTGAGTTAAAACAGTGTAAGTCCGTGTCTATTAAAAATAAAAAAATCTCTGTGTCCTCTATGCCTGCCCTGAGCGAAGCCGAAGGGAATTCTGCTGCCAAAAAAATTCTCGTTGCGACAACAAACCCCGGTAAAATCGCGGAACTTTCCGCTATGCTCGATTTTGACGTAGAATGGCTTAAACTCTCTGATTTCAATAATATCACCGAAGTCAAAGAAGACGGCCAAACCTTCGAGGAAAACGCCCGTAAAAAAGCTCTCGGCTACGCCAAACAAACCGGCCTGTGGACAATCGCCGATGATTCAGGTTTGGTAATCGACGCCCTCGACGGCGCACCAGGCGTCAACTCCGCAAGATTTTCAGGCGAAAAAGCCAAAAATGCTGGTAGAAGCCTAATCGACCACCGCAACATCGCAAAAGTTTTCAAACTTCTTGCAAATACCCCACCCGAAAAAAGAACCGCCAGATTCGTTTGCTGTCTGTGTATGGCAAGTCCAGAAAAGATTTTAATAGAAACCCGCGGCACCATCGAGGGCAGAATCATCGAAAAAGAAATCGGTACTAACGGCTTCGGATACGACCCAATCTTCCTCGTCCCGCAGCTTAATAAAACAGTCGCACAATTAGACTCGGAAGAAAAAAACGCTATTTCGCATCGCGGCAACGCCATCCGAAAACTCAAACCTCTGCTCGGAAAACTTTTGCGATGATTCGCCCGCTACAATTTCCGTAAAATGTTCACAGCTTTTTCAGCGTCTTCATCGCTGTCCAGACCAATGTACAAAACAAACCTTGTCCCTATCACAGACCCAGAGAACCCTCGCAGGTTTATTTTCGCGTCAGCGAGAGCATCGGTTAATTCGGCCGCGACACCAGGCGCATTGGGCCCCTCTATTCGCACCGAGTGCAGGCTCTTGGTAACATTAAAACCCAAAGCCGTTGCCGCAGATACCTCCCTGTCGCCGCGAAGTGGCGTTACGAACACGACTCCTGTGCCGCGTTTTTCCGGCGATCGCCTCGCGATAATAAAGTCAAGGTCTGCGCCGGCATCCCGCAGTCCGGACAGCACACGCGACAACCCGCCAGGCTCATCTTTAATGCTCGCCGCCCATACTTCCGCATGTTCAACAATAAGGTCCATAGTTTTGCCTCCCTTGAAATTAAAGATTTGCTTCTATTTCGTATTGACCATTTAATATTCCTTGAAATATTTTCCTGACCCCGATATATTCAAAATATCAAAATCCTCGTAATATCGCAACGGTTTAAATCCATTTTCCACTGTTTTTTTTAAATTTTTTCTTAAAATTCTTAGAAAATTTCATTTTTTTTGACAGCCATATCTATATTTTACTAACTCCTTGTAAATAAAGATGTTATGGTTCTTGGGCCGCCTTATTTAGGCTGAATCCATTAGTTTATTTAAAAATTATTTTAGTTTTTGAACTATTTTTTAAAAAATATGTTTGACAAATGAACTATTTGATTATAAAACAGTATTAGAATTTAGAAACAAGTTTATCAGGAGCTAAAAATGTACTCAGCGGAACTGGAAAAAGTAATGCGAGACCTCGGCTCAAAGCTAAGGCTGCTTAGGGCAAAGCAGGAAGAACAAGCCGATTCACAAGGCCTTACTGAGCGAGAGTGGATGATTCTTGACCTGCTAAACGATAACGGCAAAATGACCGTCTCAGAAATCTCGGCAGCAGACCCCACCACCAGCGGCAGCACAATATCAACCACCATAACCAGGCTCTGGCGTGATATGAAAATGGTCTCTAAGACTATAAGCCCCGACGACCAAAGAACAACTTTTATCGAGCTTACACCAAAAGGTAAAAAAACAATCGAGGTTTTCAATATGCAGCGGGCAGAACGCTTTCGGGCCATAATCCAGGCCATAAATGTCAGCGATGAAGAGAAGGAAGTCATGCTGAATGTGTTCAGGCGAGCGATAAAATTTTTCGATAAATATCTTGCAGCCAATAACAAAAATGATAATGAGCTTAATAAAGAATATATCGAATCCAAACGTGATACATAATTGAAGTAAACTAAACTCTGTCAGCCGAGGCGCAGCACGGGCAACGACCGAGGCGGCTTCAAAACAGCCCGCGGAAAGGAGATTCAAAATGTTAGCACTCAATCAAACAAAATGGAATTTCGTTTCTATTGTGCTGGCTCTGGCTTTGATATTCCTTATTGAACCTGCCTCCGCAAGAGGCCCGCGAGATAGCGGAAGCCAGGGGTCATCATCATCTGACCGGCAGACCGCTCAATCGGATAAACAATCCGCGAACACAGCTCCTGCCGCCCCCGCCGTTCGCGCTTCACCGCCAGCCGCCCCATCTCGCAGTGTCGAAAGTTCTCGACGCAGCGTAGAGACCCCGCGGCCGCAGATTGTCAACAGACCCGCGGTAACTATTACACCAATGCCAGCCACCCCTGCTGCACCTTCGAATCGCAGCATAGAGCTCCGCGCCAGCCAGTTATCAGCAGTCCCGCGACAGCAAAGCCCGCCATGCCCGCTTCACCAATGCGGGACTCACACCGCAATGCAATCGAAGACCATGGCACAAATTTCAACGCCTCTTCCAGAATGAAATTTAATAATTCACCCCAGACGACAACACCTGCTGTCAATAAACCTACGCAGGATATTACCGCCGTTAAAACCCCCGCACATACAGAATCTAATCCGCAAAAAGGGATAACATCAACGCCGGTAATTCGCATGAATCCTTCCGAAGCCACACGAAGCAGAGTTTTCACCGCTAAAAGAGATGCACCATCGCAAAATAATGATAGGCCTTCCGTCGGTATCGTGAAAAATCCGCTTCCCGAAACAAAACGCGACAGCGGCGCAGCTAACGATAAATCGGTTGTTACCGTTACCAAGCCCGAAAGAACGCTCGACCATAACCGCAGCAGAATCGGCGAAACAATAAGTCCGGATAACAAGGTTTCTATTCGTACAGCACCAGCAGAGACTGACAGCAGTCACAATGTCAAGGTTTTTTCCAGAACCCGCGACAGCAGCGGCACACTCGAACGAAAATTCTCAGCGTTGAATCGTAAAGACCGCGATATTCCGCCGACAATCTCTCAAAAACGAAGAGAAGTCAACCTCACAATGCTCGACAACCTTTCAGGCAATTCCAGACCAGGAAGAACCGGTAACTCAACCAATAGCGTGAACATCACTGTTAACAAAACGCGAATCGTCAACAATTTCAACCACGCTACATATTCTTACAATCCGCATCATCATGATTCCCATCACCGCCGCTATGAACATGTGTACTTCGACTACCATAACCGTATATGCACGCGGATTGTTTGGCCGGGTTTCAGTTTCGCGGTCTATTACAACTTTGGCCCCTGGGAGACATACCACTATGTGTATCCATACCAGCTTCGCAGATACGTCTTCGTGAGCCTGTGCGGTTACTGGCCCGCCAACTACACCTATGCCCGATACTACTGGTATGGCTATCACCCTTACGCATGGTACGGCTATTCACCCGTCCCATACGAAGTCTAGGGCAACACCTACAACTATTACACCTACAACTACTATACCACCAATAATAGCACTACTCCGGGCTGACACCTCCGTCCCTGTCGCTATCAACACGGCCCCGCTTAATCAAAGCGTCTTACCTGCCCCATCCGCGCAGCTCGCACCACCCGCCAAGCCAACCACCGCCGACACATATTTCGACGAAGGCGTCAAAGCCTTTGAAGCCGCCGACTACACCGCCGCAATCGACAGATTCTCCCAGGCGTACAGCATCTCCCCCGAAGATACCGTCCTTCCATTCGCGTATGTCCAGGCCCTCTTCGCCGCTGAGAGATACTCCGACGCCGCCGACATTCTGCGCACAGCCATGAAGAATGTTACCCCCGAAGCTCAAGGCGTTTTTTATCCGCGCGGCCTCTACTCCGAAGATGATGTCCTCGTCAAACAGATTGATACCCTCACCGCAAAAGCCGTTCAGGATAATTATAACATAGATTTACAGCTTCTTTTGGGCTACCAGTTGCTCGGCATCGGCGAAATTGATACCGCCGTTGAGCCGCTCCAGCATGCCGCTCTCAACGCCAACAATTATGACGCAGCCTCAAAACTGCTGGGTCTGCTGGAAAAAATCAGAGCCGCCAACGCTGAAAATGCTTCCAAGTAATCCACAACTTTCTTTCTTCAAATCAAAAACCGCCGGTCTTAATCCGGCGGTTTTTTAATTTTTCGTTACCATCTTTTCAAAAATTCTTGAAGTTGTCTTTGGCTTAGCCTCTCGATGCTGCTTCTGCGTTTTTTACAATGGCGATGACATGTTGTCTCTTTTGTGATTTTCTACGCGAAATTGCCGCGGCGTCACTCCGACAAGCTCTTTGAATGTGCGATTAAAATAACTCTGATTGTTGTAGCCAACCTGAAAACAAATCTCCGTACAGTTCTGACTGGTAGCCAGCAGCAGTTGTTTGGCCCGCTCAATCCTGACACTGGTCAGATAATCAATAATCGTTATACCCATCTGCTCCTTGAACAGGTGCGCAAGACGTGAGACGCTCAAATATGACGCCTTGGCGATTTCGGCAAGACTTATCGTTTTATCGTAATTGGCGTCGATATAATTTATGGCGGGCGTGATTTGCGTTATTTTTTTAGCGTCCTGCGTGGAGTAAACAGTCTCGATGAACTCGTTCAATGCTGCGCTTATCCATGCGCACAGGTCTTCCTGTGTATCAATCTGCATCATCTTATTGACGTAAGAAAGATTCTTTTCGAGCATAACATTGATATCTGCGCCGCCTTCAACTGCCGCACGGTTCAGGATGCTCAACAGTTCGAGCAGCCTTGCCTTCAGGATACCGAGGTCGCCGGGATTATGAAAAAGAATTGTACCGAGGATGGAATTTAGAATCTCCTTGGCGCCGGTTTTGTCGCCAATTTTTACCTTGCCAAGCAGTTCCCGTTCGCTTTCGAGTGGATATTTCCATTCGGCGCTCAATTTCTTTCTCTCATGAATAAACTCGCCGATTTTCGACTGCTGCTCAGATCGCTGCTGCCGCCACCTAATGACCCGCGTATCGAACCCCCCTACTTCATATAGTAAATCAAAAAGAAATTCGGCGGCTTTTTGAATATTGCGTCCCTGTATAACCGGCAGTTCGTGCAGAGAATCCGCCAGCCTGTTAATGTCTATATGCAGTCCTTTAAGACGTTTCTGTATATCTTCAACGAGCGTTTCCGTAACAGAAGCCCAGAGGCATTTGCCGAAAAACATACCGCCCAGAGCCTCATCTTTATCCATAACCGGAATACAGACTAGGACTATGCCGGCGTGACAGATAGAGATATAAGACTCCCCTGTTTCTATGGCTACTTTGAGACTTTTTTCCCGTTCTTTGAGGCATCTCTTGAGTCCTTTATCGCTGCCTCGCACGATTTTGCAGAATTCGGGGTGGCAGTTGCCGCTGCACAGGGTGGTTATTTCGTTACCGCCGATATCTGTTGTTTCTATGCCGAGTTTAAAATGTTTTCGAAAAATACGTTCTATCTCGTGAAACTTATTATCCGTCAGACGTTTACTTAAATAATGTTCTTTGTTCGTTTTTGCCATTTTTGGCCGACTTCTTTCTTTATGTACTCGTAGCTATATATAAATTATAGAGTTATGTCATTATAGCAAAATAGTGCAATTATTGCAAATAAAAGTAGGTTGACTATTTTTGTTAATTATTGATAATTACATATATTCATAATTCAGCGATAGAGCTTGTTTTTGAACCAATCTCCGCCGGAGCAGCATTTACAATACGCTGCAAGCCGGTTTTTTGTGCTGAGATAATGATTTTTAGGAGTAAAAACTATGACAGGGGTACTTAATATCAGGGCCGCGGAAATGGTAGGCGAAATCGGCAGGTTCGGACGATTTTTAGGCCAGGCGACAAACGCCTCCCTGAGAAGTTTCAGCAGAAGCGATACGTATTCACTCATCTGCACACAGATGAACCTTATCGGTGTTCAGAGCGTTCCTATTGTTATGATAACGGGCGCATTTGTCGGAATGATTCTGGCTGTTCAGTCCTACGCCCAGCTTGCCGGTATGGGGCTTGAAGAGCATCTCGGTGTTTTGATAAATGTCGCGGTTGTAAAGGAACTCGGTCCAGTTCTGGCGGCTGTAATGTTGGCTGGACGCGTCGGAGGCGCCCTTACAGCGGAATTAGGTACGATGAAGGTTACTGAGCAGATTGACGCGGTTCGAAGTATGGGAACTGACCCTGTCCGTTATTTAGTCGCGCCAAGGCTTTTAGCGTGTCTGCTGCTGACACCATTTTTAATCATTTATGCCAATCTTATGGGCGTATTGGGCGGATATTTTGTCGGCGTTGTTCAGTTTGGTATTAACGGCAAAGCGTATTGGGATTTTACTGCTGCAGGTGTTGATTTCTGGGATATCGGAGTTGGTATTGTAAAAGGATTTTTCTTCGGAGTCGCCATCGCTGCCATAAGCTGCTATAAAGGTTTTCATTGCCGGGAAGGTGCGCAGGGCGTTGGGCGTGCTTGTACTGAAGCGTTTGTAGCAAGTTTTATTTCAATTTTGGCTCTTGATTTTTCAATTGCGGTGATTTCCAATGCTATCTATGATACATTCTGGCCGTTAAAAAGCCTCGTATAAGGAATAAAATATGAGTGAAAACAGCGAAGTAATCGTTGTTAAGAATCTTACAAAGAAGTTTGGCGACAATATTGTTCTCAACGATATTTCTCTTTCCATTGAAAAAGGCAAAACAACCGTTGTCATCGGCCCAAGCGGCTGCGGCAAAACAGTTCTGATAAAACATCTGCTCGTGCTGCTCAGACCCACATCAGGTGAAATTTATTTCAAGGGCCAAAGAATCGATAATCTGCATGAAGATGAATTAAACGAGATACGCACCCATTACGGCTTTCTCTTTCAAAGCGGGGTCTGATTCGACAGTATCACCGTCGCGGAAAATATTCTCTTTCCTATCCGGCAGCATCATCAGTTTATCTCCGGCGATAAAACTCATGACCTCGTTAAAGCCAAACTGGCAATGGTCGGCCTCGATGGTTTTCAAAACTACTACCCTGCCAAACTTTCCGGCGGCCAGCGAAAAAGGGTCGCTCTGGCCAGAGCCATCGCGCTGAACCCCGAAATAATTCTTTATGATGAACCAACCACCGGACTTGACCCAATTCGTTCCGATGTAATCAATGAGCTTATACGCAAGCTTCAGCAGGAACTTGGTGTTACAAGCGTGGCTGTTACACACGATATGAAAAGCGCCTATAAAGTCGCCGACAGGATCGTTATGCTTCACAATGGCAGAATCATCGCTGACGGAAACGCGGATTATATCCGCAACAGCAAAAATCAGATTGTTCAGCAGTTTATCACAGGCCATGCAGGCGAAGAAGAGCTTGCAGGTCTGCGGAATAATTCGAGTATTTCTCAAACTGAGTTCGTATCTGACGAACCTAAAGGCCGTAGTAAATGACCGCCCTCAACGCAAAAAAAATTGCCGCACATTTGTCGAAAATTGTTGACGGCGATGTCTTTACGGATGTACTGCATCGCGCTGCCTTCAGCACTGACGCCAGTATTTACCAGATTGTTCCGCAATACGTTATCGCACCCTGCGACGCTTCCGATGCGGCCGCTGTTATTGGTTTCGCGGCGGAAAATAATATACCTGTTGTCGCCCGTGGTGCAGGCAGCGGTGTAGCAGGCGAATCGCTCGGCACAGGGATAATTCTCGATATGACCCGTTATATGAACAGGATTATTGGCATCGAAAATAATGGTGAATATGTTATATGCGAGCCGGGTGTGGTATTCGATGAGGTTAATGATTATCTCGCCAAATACGGCAGAAAAATAGGCCCCGACCCGTCCAGCGGAAATCGTGCTGTTATCGGCGGCTGTGTCGCCAACAACGCGACAGGCGCTCATTCGCTCGAATATGGCTATATCGCAGACCACGTTGAAAGCATCGAAGCGATACTTGCTGACGGTACACTCGTTAACCTGGAAAATAATTTCGACCCGAAAAAAGGCGGCAATGAACAACTTGTTCACCTCGCGGAAAAATGTCTCGCTGTGCTTTCGGGCAAAAATGAAATAATTAATAAAGCCCTGCCGCGGACAAAACGAAATCACAGCGGTTATAACATCGCAGGCTTGTGCCACGATGGTAAAGTCGATTTGGCCCGACTGATGGCAGGCTCTGAAAGTACGCTTGCGGTTTTTACAAAGATTAAACTTAAAACCGTCCCTCTGCCAAAGGTAAAGGTCCTGCTGCAGCTCGAATTTGATTCGCTCGAAAAAATGGCAAAGGCTGTCCCGCTGATTGTCAGTACCGGCGCATCGGCCTGCGAACTTATGGACAAAACATTAATTGCGATGGCACTCGATGCGATGCCGCAATACCGTGACATTCTCCCTGCCGATGCGGAAGTTGTTCTGCTGGTTGAGCATACCGGCGACACAAGCGATGTGGTTCGCGAAAAGATTGAAAAGACCGATTCGCTCATAGGTGAAAATGCATGCGGAAGAAATATATTCTTCGATGCCCAGCAGCAGAAAAGGCTTTGGAAATCCCGTAAGGACGCGGTACCGCTGTTGAGCAGGAATAAGGGCAGAAAACAGCCTGTGCCGTTTATCGAGGATGCCTCTGTTGAGAACGTAAAACTGGCCGAATACATCGTCGGCCTGAAGCGCATCAGTGAAAAATATAATTTCCCAATGTCCTTTTACGGCCACGCGGGTGACGGCGAACTGCATGTTCGGCCTTATCTCGACCTTGGCGATGCCGCTGATGTTGAAAAGATGCTGGCTATCGCTAATGATGTGTTCGAGCTGGTCTGGTCGCTGGGCGGGTCAATCAGCGGCGAGCATGCCGATGGTCTCGTGCGAGCAGCATTTATCAAGCGGCAGTACGGAAATGAATTTTACGAACTGCTCCGCGCCATCAAAAATATTTTTGACCCTGATAATCTGCTCAACCCCGGTAAGATAATCAACACCGACGCAGATATAATGACCAAAAACCTCCGTGCCGGTCATAAACTGCTGGCCGAACGGCTCAAAACAAATCTCCTCTTCGACGAAAATGAATATGAATACGAACTCGAAAAATGCAGCGGCTGCGGTGTCTGCCTCTCGCGGGCTAACGACCTGCGAATGTGTCCTGTCTTTCGTGCATTAGGCGAAGAACTCAGTAGCTCACGCGCAAAGGCAAACGTCCTTCGTTTCTGGGCAACCGGTCAGCTCGATAGAAAAGATTTCGCATCGGAAGAGTTCCGCAAATTTTTAAGTTTGTGCGTCAACTGCAAGGCCTGCTCTATCCAGTGTCCATCCGGCGTCGATATCTCAAAGCTCATAATCGCCGCCCGTGAAAAATACGCCAGCCGCAGAGGCCTTACGCTGACACAGAAGCTCCTAAGCAGAAATCGCCTGCTCTCAATATTCGGCACTAAGTTTTCACCGCTGTCCAATTTTGTGATGAACCTGGCGGTTGTAAAATGGCTGCTCGAAATATTCACAGGTCTCGACCACCGGAGAAAGATACCGCATTTTGAACGAGGCTCTTTTGTAAAAGAAGCCCGCAAATACCTTGCCGATGCTGGACCGATTATAAAGCCGACAGACAAAGTCGCGTATTTTGTCGATACTTACGCCAATTATAACGACCACGAACTCGGTTTTGCCGTCCTCAATGTGCTTAGATACAATAATATCCATGTGATTATACCAAAACAATTGCCCGTACCGCTGCCTTCGATTGTTTATGGCGATGTAAAGCCCGCGAAAAAAGAATTGGCATATAACGTCAGCCATCTCGCCGATGCCGTGCGAAATGGGTATAAGATTATCTGTTCCGAGCCGAGCGCCGCATTGTGCCTTAAAAATGAACTGCGGCATTTTATTAACAGCGATGACGCGAAACTTATCTCCGAAAATACCTTTGAACTGATGAGCTACCTCCTTGATTTGTATAAAAAGGGCAAACTGAAATCCCCGGCCAAACCCGTAACCGGCGATTTCCTTTATCACAATCCGTGCCATTTACTCGCGATAAGCAACGGCAAAGCGGCAACAACTGAACTTCTAAGCAAACTTTGCAACGTAAAAATCATCGACCTCAACGCGGGCTGCTGCGGCCTTGCTGGAACTTTTGGAATGCAGAAGAAAAACTATCCGCTTTCTGAAAAAATTTCAGAAAAATTAACCGCCGCCCTAAAAGAATCTCCTGTGAAAAACGTTTTGACTGAATGCGCTGTCTGCAAAATGCAAATAGAACACATCAGCCATAAAACCACAACTCACCCAATCAAAATCCTGGCTAACTGCTATAACATTTAACGCAAACCGACCGCTTATAGCATTACTTTATTACCATCAACATACTCAACAATAGTATTTTCCGGAATTTCCATAACAGTTTATCATAACCGCCCGGTCTGTTCAAAATGATTTACTTTATTCCATTTATATGTTATACTCCATAAAGTTAAATCCCGCCAATTAGGGCCAGTGAGTTTTTAAGCTATGAAATCTATGACTAAAAATAAATGGTATGTCGGCGGCTTGCATTTTGAATGCGCGCAGTGCGGACAATGCTGCTCCGGGCCGAACGAAGGATACATCTGGGTTACGTATCGCGAAATACAGTTTATCGCTGATTTTCTCAAAATGCCGGTTGGACAGCTTCGCAGCCGATACCTCAAACGAGTCGGCCAGAGAACCACGATTATCGAACAGCCCGTTACAAATGACTGTATATTTCTGCAGAAAATCGCGGGGCGGAAACAATGTGTAATTTATCCTGTCAGGCCTAACCAGTGCAGGACTTGGCCTTTCTGGGCAAGTAACTTAACCGGTACAGATTCATGGAATACCGCCTTTAAAAAATGTCCCGGCATAAATAATGGCAAATATTACACTTTCGATGAAATAGAAAATATAAAAAATAATCCAAAATGGTGGTAGTATGAAAAGCGGAAACATCATTGAAAGGGTCGCCGAAATCTATGATTGGATTGCTCTGCAAATTCACAATCAGGGTAAACTAACTGGCACCTGTAGCGCCTGCGGGAAGTGCTGCAATTTTGACGTTTTCGGCCACCGTCTTTATATTACTTCGCTCGAGGTAATATACCTGGCCGCAAAGTTGGATAAAGAAAAAATCAAAATGATGACCGCCGGTACATGTCCTTATAATATTGACGGGCAATGCAACATCTATGAACATCGTTTTGCCGGTTGCCGCATTTTTTGCTGCAAAGGCAATGCGGATTTTCAAAGTGAATTAACCGAAGCCGCCATAAAAAAATTTAAGAATATATGCGAAAAATTCAAAATTCCATACCACTATGCCGATTTAACTGCGGCACTGAGTGATGGTTCGCTTTTTTTAGAGTCTTTCAAATAAAACATGTGTTCCAAATCGTAACTTATTACCTGATAATATGTTACGATAATCAAGCCGTACAGCAACCTTAAAAGAATTAACAGGACAATTGTTATTTCTTAAGGGAGAAGTGTAACTCAATTGCTCAAACTGACTGCTTCTTAGTAAAAATTTGTCTAATCCTAATGTTAGACATACGGTTATCGCTGAACGTCATTTCCGCGAAACCTGTCCTGAGCGAGGTCGAAGTAGCCGGAATCCATAGGATAATTGTAAACTGGATACCTGTTTGCGTGGGTATGACAAGTAGAGTCGGTCAGTTTGAGTCAATTACAATAAAACAGACTCATCAAAAAAATAATAAATAATTTTTAAAATATTCCATTTTTGGCTTGCATTTATTTATAACAAACGATATACTTACGATTGTTGAATCATGGAAATTTAAGATTAAACTGTAAAAGTCGTGGGGTAAGATGTGAAAAAAGTGGGGTTTTGAGTTTTTAGTTGACAGCCACTTTAAGTATGTTAGAATCCTGCGAGTAATTATATAAAAATTAAGCTGCTTTTTGAAGCAGATTTTAATCCTCGGCGAGGCAGCGTGGCACACCAGTTTCCCCCCCAGCTGGTACCACCACCTCGCCTTATTTTTGCGCACAGTTTTTCTGTTGGAATAACGGGGGATAATTTTGCGGATTATTTTTACTCTCCGCGAATCTGAAGAATCACCTTGCGGTTTCTCGGACCATCAAACTCACAGAAAAAAATGTCCTGCCATGTACCGAGATTTAGCGATTTGTTTTTTATAATGATTTGCCTGCTGCATCCGATGAGCGAGCTTTTGCAGTGAGCGTCCGAGTTTCCCTCACAATGCCGATATTGTGAATTATGATGCGGCACAAGCTCTTCAAGGGTCAAAAGTATATCATGCGGAACATCAGGGTCAGCGTTTTCATTTATCGTAATTGCGGCGGTTGTGTGCGGACAATAAACTATCACATCGCCATTGACTATCCCCGATTCTTCAACCGCCGAGCGAACGCAATTGGTTATGTCAATCATCTGGTTACGCTCTTTACTGTTTATATTAAAACTTGTATCTGCTATTTTCATAATCGCACCTCACATCTGCTCGACAACATCAATGCCGAGGAGTTCACGCAAGCCGTGCCTGATTGTTCCAGCGGTTAAATCGCAAAGCAGCAGCCTTGTCGGCCGCTTAGTCGGTTCGGCAATTAAAACCGGACAATTAGTATAAAATGCACTGAACTTCTGAGCCAATTCATAAAGATAACTCGTCAAATAGTTCGGACGGTAATCGTCAACAGCGACCTCAATTATCTGGCCGTAGCGAATCAAATGCTTTGCCAAATCCAGTTCAGCAGGCTCAGTAAGAATCAAATTTTTCAAATCGGCAAGTTCAGCCTTTATATCCACACCTTTGGTCTCTGATTTACGCTCGATTGATTTTATTCGAGCGTACGCGTATTGCATATATGGAGCGGTGTTACCTTCCATCGCCAGCATTTTGTCGAAGCTGAAAATGTAATCGCTTGTGCGGTTGTTGGAATAATCAGCATATTTTACAGCACCGATTCCAACAGCCTTGGCGATTTGCTCTTTTTCGCTTTCCGGCAAATCCGCGTTTTTCTCCTGCACTACCGACTTTGCCCTCTGGACAGCCTCATCGAGCAAATCCTTCAGTTTTACATTTTCACCTGACCGAGTTTTAAGAGGTTTGCCGTCTTCGCCCTGCACACTGCCGAACATAACATGAATAAGTTCGGTTTCAGGCTTTGTCCAGCCGGCCATTCTCGCTACGGCAAAGACCATCTCAAAATGCAGTCTCTGTCTCGCATCAGTAACATATATTATTCTGTCCGACTTTAATTCACTGACCCGATATCGAATCGCCGCTAAATCGGTGGTGGCGTAAAGGAAGGCACCATCGGACTTACGAATAATAAAAGGCAAAGGTTTGTCGTCTTTATCTTTGAAGCCGGGCGGAAAAACACATATTGCACCATCAGACTCCACAGCCAAACCCTGCTTTTTCAAATCTCCAACCACACCCGCCAATTTATCTTTATAAAAACTTTCCCCCCTTTCATTATCTTTGTGTAAATTAACACCAAGACAATCATAAATCGGCTGATAATGCCTTCGCGATTCATCAACAATATGTCGCCATATTTTCAACGTGTTTTCATTGCCCGTATGCAGATTGATAACCTCTTTGCGAGCCTCATCGGCAAACTGTGAATCGTTGTCGCACGCCATTTTGGCATTTCTATAAAATTGTTCCAAATCTTCAATCGCGGCCGAATCCGGATTTTCAAGCACTTCCGGATTCTCTTTGCGAAGATACGCTATCAGCATCCCAAACTGCGTTCCCCAGTCGCCGATATGATTTTGGCGGATAACCTTATGCCCTTGAAATTTGAGCATCCTGCAGATACAATCGCCGATAATGGTACTGCGCAAATGCCCGACATGCATCTGCTTTGCGATATTCGGGCCGGAAAAATCCACCACCATTGTTTTGGGATTGTTTACCTTATCTATGCCTAACCTGTCAAGGTCGCTGTTTATCTCAAGGAGCATCTGCCCAATGAAGTCTGGTTTTAATCTTAAATTTATAAAGCCCGGCCCCGCAATTTCTAAAGGCTGACAGATGTCAGCGAGGTTTACTTTTTTCACGACTTCTTCAGCAAGTTTACGCGGATTTGTTTTAAGCTGCTTAGCCAAAGGCATAATACCATTAGCCTGATAATCGCCAAATCGCGGGTCGGTGGATTGTCTTACAACAGCACCGCAGTTCGCCTGCCCCGTAACCGCCGCCATCGCGGCACTGATTTTCTCTTCGAGTATGTCTATAACAGGTCTCATCCTATCATCCTAAAAAAAATCAGCCACAGAGCGACTAAATATTTTTTTCTCCGGCAAGATTCCACAGTTTTTAATTTTAAACTTTTAATCTCTTTGCGTCGCCCCAGAGCAGTTCCAAATCGTAATATTCCCGAAACTGCGTATCAAAGATGTGAACCACAACATCTACATAATCGAGCAAAATCCATTTTGCCTGCTCATAACCCGCCAGGCCGAAAAGGGAAATACCCTGCTCCTTTGCGATATCGTTTATTTCATCAGCGACGGTACGCATCTGCCTGTTGCTGGTTCCAGTAGCGATAACAAAATAATCTGTAGCGGGCGATTTCCCACGCAGGTCAAGAACAATTATATCCGTGCAATGCCGCTCCAACGCCACTTTCACGGCATCAAGAGCGAATTTCTCCATATTTGCATTTTGTTTTTTCGTCAAATTAAATCCTTATCAAATCAATAAAAAAACGAGACATCCGGTACGACCGCACCCATAGATTATCTATATTATACTGTTATGTCAAATTCTATGTTTTGGACTTCGTACTTCTTATGTGTGATAATCCGCATTGATTGTTACATATTCTTTGCTCAGGTCGCAGCCATAACAAAAATCGCTGTACGCTCCCGCACAAGGTCAACTGTTATAGTATGCGAAGACTGTGTAATAATTCGACTGGCCTTTTTCGCGTCAAAATGTTTAGGCGCACCATTTTTAAAAACCGTTATATCGCCTATTTTACAGGTAAGCCGGCTAAGATTGAGTTTCACGTCAACCGATCCTACGGCACAAATAATCCTGCCCCAGTTAGGGTCGCCGCCATTAATCGCGCATTTGACCAGCGGATAATCCGCGACCGCCCTCGAAGCAGTTCTGGCGTCTGCTTTTGTAGCGGCGCCTTTAATAACAACCTTGAACATCCGTGTCGCGCCTTCCGCATCGAGAGCCATTTGTACGGCAAGGTCATCGCACAAACAGGTCAGGGCTTTCGCGAATTTTTTATAATCCGCGCCGCTGTTTTTTATAAGGCGATTGCCCGCAAGCCCCGAGGCGAGAATGACCGCCGTATCATTTGTGCTTTGATGAATATCTACAGTAAGTTTATTCAGTGAATTACTGATAGCAGCCTTTAGACCCTGAGCAAGCAGCGGCTTACTTATCGCAGCGTCAGTAGTAATAAAGCAAAGCGTTGTGGCCATATTCGGCCCTATCATTCCTGCCCCTTTTACAGTTCCCGCTATTGTAACTTTGACGCCGCTGATTTTAACCTCCGCGAAAGCCTGTTTGCATTTTGTATCTGTGGTCATTATCGCATGAGCAAAATTATCACCTGCCTGTACCGAAGCGGACAGTTTTTCCGAGGCATCAGCTATTCCCGCGATAACTTTCTGTATCGGCAGTTGATGCCCGATTATCCCCGTCGAAGCCACAAGAACTTCAAAAGATGATGTCTCTATATGTTCAGCCGTTTCCGAACACATTCGCATCGCATTTTTTATTCCAGGCCAGCCCGTACACGTATTGGCGTTGCCTGAATTTACTACCACCGCTGATATGGTCGGACTTTTTATATGCTGTTTGCTTACCGTTACCGCCGCTGAAACTATCTTATTGGTTGTAAAAACTGCTGCCGCCTTTGCGCCTGTTGGACACACAATAAGACCAAGGTCAGATTTACCTGACGCCTTCAGACCGCAGGCAACCCCCGCAGCTAAAAAACCTTTCGGTGCAGTTATAGTAATATTTTCCATCGTTAAAAATCCTTCTAAAGACTTGTTATATTTTTCGACCTCGGGTCGTTAATCCTTTTCGAGCCATTGGTAAGAATACCTTTTACCGCAAGGTCTCTGAATTCCTCTGATGGGTCGTAAAATTTCAGACTCAGGTCAACTGTATTAACCATCACACCGGCATGATTCGGTGTAAGCTGTTTTACAATCCTGCCGTCCGGCTGAATAAAACACGATGGATACGGTGCATACCAGCCGCTCGCGTTCGACATGCTTACCCAGAAATTGTTGGTGGCAGCGTGCGACTGCATCGTCTGACGCATAATATAACTGTGAACACTCGGACCGCTCTGACGAGCATTATAAAAAGACTGAAAAACACATTTGACGCCATCTTTATACAACGCTCTGTAAATCTCCGGAAACCGCAAATCGAAACATATCAGCAGAGAACACTTCACACCATTAATAGTAAAATTCGCAAACCTGTCGCCCGGCGTAAAACGCCGCAAATCCGCTTTTGTACAGAATCGTTTGTCATAACGGTCGGCAATCTGGCCATCAGGATTTATCAGATACAGACTGTTGTGTGGTTTATTGGGCTCGGTCAAAGGATGGGTACTGCCGAGCACAAGCCACAGTTTAAGTTTGGCAGCAAGTGCCATTATCTTTTCTGTTTCTTTTCTGAGCAGAGGCCAGTCAAATCCATCAAACGACGCAAAATCCGTCCCTACGTAACCACTAAGAGCTGATTCAGGAAAATGCACAACATCCGCCCCGCCTTGCGCAGCTTTTTGCATAAGATTATTGATTTGTCGAGCGTTCCGCTTTATCGATTTGCTTACCGCAAACTGGCACGTTGTAATTTTCAAACAACCTTTAGCCACAAAGCTTTCCTTTTTTTATTTTAAGCCGCAGAGCATAACTTTTTTGCCACAGAGAACAACCAACTTTTTTTTAGCCACAGAGGTCACAGAGCACACAGAGTAAATATCTCTATCAATATTATCGAATCTCTATTCAAAATAAATTTCACGCAAAGCCAATGTCTCCATAAGACTCGGTTCCGAACCGAATAGCGAGTACGCCGTAATATTCATTGAGTCTAATTTCCTAAGCACTTTTTGCCGCTCTGACGCAGGGATGTCATATTTAATCAAAACCCCACGGTCTTCAACATCCTCTTCGAATTCTTCATGATTGGCAAAATAAATCTCCTCCCCTTCTTTTCTATAACAAATTGAATACTCACTCTGTTGTAGGAAGTGTGTGTGGAAGGTTTTTATCGAAGGACCCAGAACCCACATAGATGGGCTTCCTCCGCACATACTATCCCCCCTATATACAAAAATCGAAACATGGTCTGCTTTAGAATATATATCTCCAAAAGCAAAAAAAACAGCTATATACGGGGATTGCGTCCAGTCTATTAAAGGACTTGGGAATCCATTGTGCCTTAAGTATGCCATGAATTCATAGGTCGATAACGGCAGACGAAGCTCTCCGAGGTCTATCATTTGCTCCTGTGTTTCCATATCCCATTTCTTGCCAGTACAGGTCGCAACATGTTCACGAATAATTTTTATTGTGTGGAGATAACGAGAGCAACTCATTTCCTTTTGAATCCTGTCGAGGGTTGGTTCCAAATGCCATTCCGAGTCACTGTGTCCCCTAAAGAGCGGACATTCTACACGGCTTAGTTTATTTTCTCGTTGCAGTTCTTTGGCCCGCTCATTTATCTCTACTATTTTTTCTTCAAATTCTTCCCAAGATTTAAGTATTTGCTCTTCCATCGTATTATTTTCTTTGCAATTAAAATATGTTTTTCTCTGTGTCCTCTGTGCTCTCTGTGGCTAAAAAATTATTTTCTTCTCTGTGGCAATTATTCAAGTCCCAGTGTTTCATCTAAGCCGAAAATAATATTCATATTCTGAATCGCCTGACCCGATGCGCCTTTTACAAGATTATCGATTGTCGAAAAACAGACTATCATACCCTTCGAAAGCGTTGGAAATACGTGACAATAGTTTGTTCCGGCTATATCTTTCAGCGCCGGTGAACTTTTGCAGACCTGCACAAAAGGTTCATCGCGATAGAAGTCGTTATACAGTGACGCTAACTGCTCAGCACTGATTTTTCCTGTCGGCTTGCAATAAACGCTCGAAAGTATTCCTCTGTCGAAAGCGCCAACGTGGGGCTGAAACAGAACCTTAACCTCGCCGCCGGCAATATCTCCGGCAATCTGCTCCATCTCAGGTGTATGGCGATGCGAACCTATACCGTAAGCAAATATATTTTCATTCATATTTGGAAAATGAAATTTGACCGACGGATTTTTCCCGCGCCAGATGAGCCGGTTACCGCGTTATTGATAATCAAATCCGTCTCAATCAGCTTTTCCTTCAGCAACGGCGCAATCGCCAGCAGCAATCCAGTTGGAAAACAGCCTGGATTGGCAATGAGACTGCTTTGTTTTATTTTTTCGCGAAACAATTCCGGCAGGCCATAAACAGCCTTTTTGAGATTGGCTGTGTCGGTATGCTTTACCTGATAAAATTTCTCATAAATTGCAGCGTCTTTTATGCGATAGTCTGCGCTGAAATCTATGACCTTGACACCCGCATCGAGAAGTTTCGGCACAAGGCTCATGGAAACTTTATGCGGCAGACAACATAGCGTTACATCCGCTAAACCAGTCAGCTTATTCAAATCGAGCGGCTCAATTTGTAAATCACATCTGCCCTTAAACTGCGGAAAAACCTCAGCAACCATTCCGCATTCTTCCGGCAGCGCCGTCAGATAAGTAAGCTTCGCCTTGCCATGACGCAGAATAATCCGTATCGCTTCCGCGCCGGTATAGCCGCTGGCACCAATAATTGCAACACGTATCATATTTTTCTCCTATTGATATAGAAAAATAGCCGCTAAGATAAGCTCCTCGCGGCTATTGTAATAACAAAAAAAATCTGTAAATTAACGCTTGGAGAACTGGTATCGTCTTCTCGCTCCGGACTGCCCGGGTTTCTTTCGTTCAACCATTCTGCCGTCACGCGTAAGATAACCGCCGTCACGCAGCGTAGAAATAAGGCTCGGGTCATAGTTTCTCAATGCCCTTGCGATTCCAAGCATCGCCGCGCCAGACTGCCCCGTAGGGCCGCCGCCTTTTACATTAATGAAAATATCGAACGCTTTTTCGCTGTTGATTGTTTTCAGAGGCGCCACAACCGCCCTTCTGTCCTGCTCCCTGGCGAAATATTTATCCAACTCTTTTTTATTTACGAGCATCTTGCCTTCACCTGGTTTGATTCGTACGCGGGCCACGGAACTTTTTCTTCGACCGGTACCCCAGAAGAAGCCGCCCTTATCAGGCTCTTTTCTGGCTGGTGCCGCCGAGGTTTGAGGCGTCTGCACCGGCGAGGTAATATTTAAGGTATTAACGGGACTATCGGTTTTGATCTCTGCCATAATCTAAAATCTTTCTCAAAACAATTGTATCTTTTCTGGTTTCTGTGCCTGATGTTCATGTTCAGCACCGCGGTAAACTTTCATCTTGGTCAGCAGGTTTCTGCCGGTCTTGTTCTTCGGCAGCATCCGCCTGACGGCCAATTCAATAACTTTCTCAGGCTTCTTCGCCATCATTTCCGCAAAGCTGATGTACTTGTGACCGCCGGGGTAATACGTATAATAATCGTATTCCTTCTGCTCGGCCTTTCTGCCGCTAATCTTCACCTTTTCAGCGTTTACAATCACAACGTAATCGCCGACATCGACGCTGGGCGTATATGTAACCTTGTTTTTACCCATCAAAATAGTCGCGACTTTTGCCGCAAGACGGCCAAGAGCCGCATCCTGCGCATCCACAAGTACCCATTTTTGTTCAAATTGCCCTTTTTTCGGCATAAACGTCTTCATACACAAACTCCGGTTTCTTATATTAAGAAAAACAAGTATTTTAGCGGATTTTTCTGAACTGTCAAATCTTATTTTTGCCAGAATTGAAAATTTATCTTACTGCCAAATGTTTTGCCGCTGCTAATCACTTATGAGCAGCCCATTGAGTTTCCGCAGTTATAACACCTGTAACATGTGCCATTGCGAACGGTTATCGAGCCGCAAATATCGCACACAGGCGCATCATCCTGAAAATGCTTGAACTGGACGTTAAACTGCTGCATAACCGCACCGTCATTCTGCAAAACTTCCGAGGCCTCCGCGACCGCCGAGCCTACCACCTCTTTTATCCGGTCAGCAACACTAGAAAACCTGTTTGTCAAAATCGCGGAAGATTTCACCACGGATTCATCCGGCTCTTCGGAACTATGTTTGTCGTGGGGTTTCCTTATTTTGTTTTTTACCTCGGCTTTAACTTCGGCGATTTTCTGGGCCAGATCCTTTGTCTTTTCGACAAGCTGCTTTGCGGTTGTCGTATTTTTATTTTCCGCCGGCAGCAGTGTCGCGGTTGGGTGTATTCTTTTCGGCGTAGCCGGGTATGAACTGGCAGCCCATCCAGCAGAAGATATAGTCGATGAGACTTTTGGCGAACGGAATATCCTTGTTGGAGGTCATGCCGGCAGGCTCGAAACGGGCGTGGCGGAATTTATCGACCAGCGTAATCAGCGGCACGCCATACTGCAGCGCCATCGACGTGCAGGTGCCGATGACATCCATCAGGCCGCCGACGGTGCTGCCCTCCTTGGCCATAGTGATAAACAACTCACCAGGCTGGCCATCCTCATACAACCCCACCGTCAGATACCCTTCGTGTCCCGCGACGGAAAATTTGTGCGTAATGCTGTGCCGCGTCTCGGCAAGCCTGCGTCTGAACGGTCTTGCCGGTGCGACGCCTGCTCAGTTGGCCTCTTGTTCTTTGTCGTCTTTGTGCTTTTTGGTCTGCACGGGCTGGAGTCGCTTGGAGCCGTCGCGGTAAATCGCCACGGCCTTTAGGCCCAGCTTCCAGCCTTCCATATAGGCCGACATCGATTTCTTCGGCCGTGCTTTCCTTGGGCATATTGATGGTCTTGCTGATCGCGCCGGAAATGAACGGCTGAACGGCCGCCATCATTTTCAGATGCGCCATATAATGAATGCATCGTCTTGCCGTTTCGCGGCTTGAAGGCACAATCGAAATACCGCCAGATGGTCTGGGCTGAGCTTTTCAGCGCCTTCGATAGTTTCATCCTTGTCGATATCGTCGCAGATTGCTTTGATATCGTCGGCGCTGTAGCCGAGCCGCTCAAGCGCCATCGGCACGGTCTTGTTGACGATCTTGAGCATGCCGCCGCCGGCGAGGAGTTTATATTTCACCAGCGCGATATCCGGCTCGATGCCGGTTGTATCGCAATCCATCATAAAGCCGATTGTGCCGGTCGGGGCAAGCACCGTGACCTGGGCGTTGCGGAAGCCGTGTTTTCGTGCCGCGCGTCGAACGCCTCATCCCAGACATCCTTGGCGGCGTTGACGAGATAATCCGGGCACTGCGATTCTGGAAATATTGCAGGCGTGCTCGCGGTGCATATTGATGACCTTGAGCATCGCGCTCGGCGTTTTTGCTGAATTCATCGAACGGCCCCTTGATGCGAGCCAATTTCGGCACTTGACCGTATAGGCCGTGCCGGTCATAATCGCGCGTGATCGCCGCCGCCCATGCCCTTGCCTGTTCCGAATCGTACGGCAAGGCAAGGCTCATCATCAAGACGCCGAGATTGGCATAGCCAAGCCCCAGCGGCCGGAATTTGTGGCTGTTCTCGGTGATCGGCTCGTCCGGGTAGCTGCCGTTATCGACGAGAATTTCCTGCGCGATGATAAAGAGGCGGATCGCTTTTTTGAAGCCTTCGACATCGAATGTGCCGTCTTCCTTGCGGAATTTCATCAGGTTCAGCGAGGCCAGGTTGCAGGCCGAATCGTCGATGAACATATATTCGCTGCACGGATTCGAGGCGTTGATCGGGCCGGAATTCGGGCAGGTGTGCCAGCGGTTGATTGTGCTGTCATACTGCAGGCCCGGGTCGCCGCAGATGCGCGTGCCTTCGGCGATCAAGTCCATCAGCTCGCGGGCTGGTGTTCTTCGACTTTCTTGCCGGTTGTTACGGAATGGGTCGTCCATTTGCCGTCTTTTTCGACGGCGTCCATAAATTCATCGGTGACGCGCACGGAAAGATTGGAGTTCTGGAACATCACGCTGTTGTAGGCCTCGTTGTTGTAATCGCCGTGATAGCCCGCTTCGATCAAGGCCCAGGCCTTTTTCTCTTCTTCCGTCTTGCAGGTGATGAATTCCTTGATGTCGGGATGGTCGATTTTCAGCGACTGCATTTTGGCCGCGCGGCGGGTTTTGCCGCCGGATTTGACAACCGCCGCGATCTGGTCATAGACCCGCATAAAGCTCAAAGGGCCGGAGGGCTTGCCGCCGCCGGAAAGTTTTTCCTTGCTGCTGCGAAGCGTCGAAAGGTCGGTGCCGGTGCCGGAGCCGTGCTTGAAGAGCATCGCCTCGCTTGTCGCCAGACGCATTATGTCGTCCATCGTATCCTTGACCGACTGGATGAAGCACGCCGAGGCCTGCGGATATTCGTAGCTGCCTGTGCAGGGGACAGCCTTTTTCTGTTCAGCGTCCCAGTGGAAATTATGTTGCTGCCCTTCGACGCCATAGACATCAAAAAGGCCCACATTGAACCACACCGGCGAATTGAACGAGCCGTACTGATTGACGCACAGCCACGTCAGTTCGTTGTAGAAATTCTCGGCATCGGCGTCGGTGGCAAAATAGCCATCCCTCTTGCCCCGGTCGGCGATTGCCCGGCAGACGCGGTGGACAAGCTGCTTGACGGAATTCTCCCGCTGGCCGGTCTCGACATCGCCATAGAAATACTTGCTCACGACAACCTTTGTCGCCAACTGGCTCCAGGAGGCCGGAACCTCGACATCGTCCTGCTCGAATACCGCCTGGCCGCTGTCGCCGGCAATCTTGGCGGAACGCTTTTCCCACTCTATCTGTTCAAAAGGATGTACCCCTGCCGTTGAGAAGAATTGCTGCACTTTCAGGCCTTTAACGCCTGTGGTGTCAATAACCTCTTTTTTATGTTTTTTTTCGCCCTTAAACGGGTTTTCCGGGTCAAATTTACTTGGCATATTAGCCTCCCTGCAATTTCAGCTTCCCCACAATATATAGTAATAATTAGTTCATACCTAACAACATATAGTAACAACTCACCTATTTATTTATACGAGGATTTATTTTAAAAGAAAAGTGAAAAGTTGCAATTTTTAACACAATTTTTACACAAATTTCATTAGTCCTTGTCATTACTGTACATATAACGAAAAAAAATTTTATTTTTTTTAAAATTTTGCTAACATCCCCAATGTTGTAAGGGGAATTTTGTCTCTTGTTATAAGGCTCAGTTGCTTCCAATAACATTCTTATCTGGATGTCATTGAGCAATTTCACAGGCCTTTCATCTTCTTTCAATTCCTTGATTTTTACTGCCCCATTTAAGCCCCTGCTTTCTCCGCACCAGTTGACAAATGTTTTCAAGTTCCTGATGTCCTTTTTACCTCCAAACAACCGGTGCACCCGAATAAGTCCTCAGTTCCTTTTAATCTGGAAAAAACACGCGGTCTCTTATAAAATAGGATAATTCGTTTAACCTTTATAAATGTTATTATAGAGACGGCTTAAATATGAACACAAATCAGAAAATCGTGCTATGGATCGGCATTATAATAATTCTGCTGATAGCTTCTAAGTTATTCAGGTTATTATTTAGGTCTGTTTTCCTGCTGATTCTAATAGCCGTAATAGCAGGACTGCTTGTCAATTATTTTGCAACAAAGAAAAAATAATCAAAATCATTTCAGTTATGAGAGTATCGTAACGATGAACAGACGTGATTTTATAAAATATGCTGGAACGGTCGTTGGGTTGGCGGCATACGTCGGTTTCGCCCAGGCAGGTCAAAAGCCCGTAAAAGAACAGGTGGTATCGCTGACAAGGGCGACAGAGCTGCCTTTTGTTCCCGGGTCGTGGACTTTAGTTGTTCTTCCTGATGTGCAGAATTATTCCGAGTCATATCCGGGTTTGTTCAATTTACAGACACAATGGATAGCGGACAACAGGAAAAAATACAATATAACTTATGTGGCGCAGCTGGGCGACGTAACAAATCATAACACCGCAGAGGAATGGCAGTACGCAAACGAGGCTATGGGCAGGCTGGATGGCATTGTCCCTTATGTCATAACAACAGGCAATCACGACTACAGACAAAATGGTGCCGCCAAAGACCGAACTACACTTATGAATGATTATTTTCCGCCGTCGCGATTTGCGAAATGGAAGACCTTTGGCGGTGTTATGGAAAAAGGGCACAGCGAAAACAGTTATCACTTCTTCCAGGCGGCCAGCGAGGACTGGCTCATTCTTGGTCTTGAATTCGCCCCGCGGGATAAGACTCTGCAATGGGCCGACAGTATTCTTGCGAAATATCCAAAACACAAAGCTATAATCATAACACACGTCTATTTGCGAGGTGATGCGACACGGTTTAACTGGTATGAAAAAGACAAGGAACAAAAATTGAATCCTCACACGTTTTATATGGCAGGCGGCGTAAATGACGGCGAGGAAATCTGGCAAAAACTTGTGAAAAAGCGTAAGAACATTTTTATGGTCATAAGCGGACATGTTTCGAGCAAAGGACAGGGATATCTCCTCAGCCAGGGCGACAGCGGCAATCCCGTTTCGCAGATGGTTGTTGATTTTCAGAACAGGCCTGTCGGAGGCGAAAGCTGGATGCGTCTGCTTGAGTTTCTTCCGGACGGCCGGACAATTCAGGTCAGGGATTATTGTCCTTTAACAGATAAATATAATACCGATAACGAAAGTCAGTTTATAATAAAAATTCCGCAATAATTTTATTTACTTTGGCTTATAAATCCGTTAAAATGATTTCAGGATAAAAATATGGCAGAGATAGAACCTGACAGTGAAATACTTGAGTTCGCGATCTCCCGTGAGGTAGAGGCGTACCATTTCTACATGGCATTGGCTAAAGTAGTGGACAACATAGAGATGAGCAAAGTCCTTGAAGATTTTGCCAGCGAAGAGCTGGAACACAAGGCCAAACTTGAACTGGAAATCCTGAAGCTCGGCCAGACATTGCCCGTGGAAAAAGAATTACCGCCCCCGCATGAGGATGGCTACATCATATCCGACACCAATTCCCTGCTTAATATGGATTACAAAGATATATTGCTTCTTGCAATTGAAAAAGAGTCGGCGGCATTTAGAATTTATGTGAATTTCGCGTCCCACGCCGTCGATGAGACTTCCAGGGAAATGTTTCTCGCTATCGCCGAAGAGGAAATAAAACACAAGCAGTTTTGAAGTTGAGTATGATTTGCTGTCAAAAAAGAAAATAAATTAGCCCTGCGGATGGCGGTATTATTTATTTCTGCTTTGATTTGCGATGTCGGATTTAAGGCAGGAAAAGATTACCAATAAAATCACACCGATGACAGCCATCGCGATACCGATATTCTGCGAGACAGTAAGGCTGTCAAATTCAAACGGATTATCATCTCGAATAAATTCAAGCAGGAAACGCGTTAAGCCGTAAAGAATAATCATCAGACTAAAAATACTGCCAGGCTTAATAAACGCACCGACCGACTTTCGGGATAATCGCCAGAGGAGGTATAGAGCAAGGCACATTAAAAAGCCATTCGCGGAATCGTAAAGTTCAGTAGGATGCACTGCCAAACAGCGATATGGGCCGTTAGTAACCTGCTCTTTCTGCTGCGGCGTTAGCTGGTCATAAGGTTTGAGTTCGCGGACTGACATTCCACTTTCACTGGTATAATCATAATAGAATTTCTGCGGCAGCTGGATATACGACTGCGGGCGATTCCTTTTGAGGTCGGGCGATATCTGGCTGCGATAGGCGTAAGAATTATACGGGAAACGCACCGCCCAGGGTAAATCAGCGGGTTTCCCGAAACAGCAGCCGTTAAGAAAACAGCCGATTCGTCCAAATCCCAGCGCAAGACACAACCCTATAGCGACAATATCGAGATATTTTCTCACTGGAAGTTTATGACGGCGGACATAAAGAATAATTACGATAAGCGCCGCGATTGCGCCGCCGTAAAGTTCAAGGCCCCCCCGCCATACCGCAAAAACAGATAAAAGGTTGCTTTTGAACTCCGGGAAGTAATGAACAACATAAAATATTCTCGCACCGACCACTCCCGCGATAAGAGCATAAGAGCGCCGTTTGTAACAAGCTGCGGATTAGGATTGATATTTCTGCTGAGACGCTTTATCAGAGCAACGGCGGCGAGAAAACCGATAACAAGCATCAAGCCGTAACTTTTTACTGTCAGGTGCGTAAAAGGTATTTGAAAAATTTCGGGATGCATTTGGTTTTATGAAATCTTCTTTATTACTTTATTATTTTCGTCAAGAGCTACAACTTTGGGTTTAAGGGTTTTGGCCTCATCAGGCGTAACCCATGCGAAGTTCAGAATGATTATAATATCGTCACGCTCAACACGCTGTGCGGCCGCGCCGAGAACGCAAATTTCGCCGGAGCCTGCTTGGGCCGGAATGACATAAGTTTCGAGACGATTGCCGTTGTTCAAATCCGCGATAAGGACAGACTCATAAGGCAGGATACCAACAGCATCCATAAGGTCGCTGTCAATAGCGATACTGCCGGGATAATCCAGTTTCGTATCGGTTACCCTGGCGCGATGCAATTTACTTTTTAATATTTTCACGAGCATAGTTTAACCATCGTAAGTTTATAAAATTATAAATAACCACAGTGTCTTCTGTCTTATTCTGTGTTCTGTGTTCTTTTAATTATTATACATTATAATTTCGCGGCGTCCACCAGAATGTTATCAATCAGCCTTGTTGAGCCGACTTTTACGGCAACGGCGATAAGCGTATTTCCTGTGATTTTATCAATATTCTGCACTGTTTCGGCATCGACAATGCTTATGTATTCAATCCCGGCTGATGGAATCTTATTTAATATCTTACGCATACCGGTGATGATTGTTTTGGTGTTTTTTACGCCCTTTCTTATAGAGTCCTTGCAGAATAAAAGAGACTGATATATCAGGGCGGCGTCTTTTCTCTGCTGAGCCGTCAGGTACTTATTTCTGCTGCTCACAGCCAGCCCATTATCCTCCCGAACAGTCGGGCAGACCACAATTTTTAACGGCATATTCAAATCCGCGACCATCCGCCTTATAACAAGGACCTGCTGGGCGTCTTTCTGGCCGAAAAAAGCAATATCAGGCATAACAATATTAAACAGTTTCGCGCAAACGGTGGCCACCCCGCAAAAATGCCCCGGACGAAATTGACCGCAAAGCGGCTCTGTCAGTTTCTCAACTTTTACCCATGTAAGATTTTCCACGGGATACATTTCATTCGCACTCGGCATAAAAACGACATCGACGCCGGCGTTTCTGCAAATCCGTAAATCCTCTTCAACAGGGCGAGGATACTTATTGAAATCCTCCGTAGGGCCAAACTGCGTCGGATTTACAAATATACTTACCACAACAAAATCAGTTTTTTTCTTCGCGGCCTCAATAAGCGAAATATGGCCGATATGAAGAGCCCCCATCGTCGGGACAAAACCAATTGTTAGCCCCTTAATCCGGGCAGCTTTTATAAGTTTACGAACCGATTGTATTGTTTCAACTCTTTTCATTTTTATGAGTTCCTAAGCAACATAATATCTAATCTGGTCTGACAGCCAGTTAATGTCGGAATCTTTTGTGCAGTCAAACTCCGTCATCGAGAGGCGGATAACCGGACAAATCTTCCAGTTATTAAAAAGCTGTTCGTGGTCGCTGGACAGCGTCTCCAAAAAATTTATCTCGATATTCTGCTCGTAAGAACGTCCTCGCTTGTGAATCCGCGTAAGACAGTTCTGAGCAGAATCCATCAGATATATTACAAGTACAGGTTTTGTAACTTTTTCCGCAAAATGCGGATAGATATCTTTATATAGTGTCAACTGCTGGGCGTCCAGAAGACGTTTTGCGTAAATCATTTCTTTTTCAAAGACATAATCGGTAAGGACAATCTGAGCTGGTTTTAATTCCGCGGGGCTTAATTGTTTCGCGCGGTGGGTGAGGAAATATAACTGTGAATCAAGGGCAAGACCTTTGCTGCCGGCGTAAACCTGGGCAAGAAAAGGATTTGTGCTGTATGGCTCAAATATCTTTTCACAGTTGAGCCGCCCCGCCATTTGATTTACCAGCGTAGTTTTTCCCACGCCTATATTCCCGGCTACGCTGATAAGCTGAGGCGTATCGGAATTAATTGCGAAATCACCGCCGTTAAGACGTGCCGCAAGAGCGGCCATCGATTCTTTCAGCAGCGGATGAATCAGGGTGCTATTAAGCTGGCAAAGTCCATTAAGCACGAAACTGCGAAGGTGCATCTGCCTGTGCGGAACAGTCAGTTCGGGAAGATTAATTATCTCATCCCCGAAGAGCAGAAGGTCTATATCGATAACTCGCGGAGACCATTTTTCACCTCGAACCCTGCCAAGAGATGTTTCGACAGCAGCAATATTTTTATACAAATCCAGTGCGCAAAAAGATGTATTTATCTCCGCGACAGCGTTGATATATTTCGGTTGACTTGGATTGCCCAGCGGCGGCGTTTCGATAAGGCTGCTTGTCCGCACAATTTCAATACCGCCGCATTGGGTGAGCTTTTTAACTGCATCACCGATAGCGGCCTGCCTGTCGCCTAAGTTGCTGCCAAGGCCTATATATGCTATTGTCTGTTTGGACATTCTCTGTGGTCTCTGTGTCCTCTGTGGCTAATATTTATAATGAAGCAAAACGCTCCATAGCCTCTTTTACATTCTCCGGTTTAGCAAATGCGGTCAGGCGGAAAAAACCCTCGCCAGCCGCACCAAAACCCGAACCGGGCGTGCCGACAACGTTTACCTTTTTCAAAAGCAGGTCAAAGAAATCCCACGAGCTTAATCTATCCGGTGTTTTCATCCAAATATACGGGGCGTTGATGCCGCCATAAACCTGGTAGCCGAGTTTTGCCAGTGAGTTGCGAATCTGGGCGGCGTTATTCATATAAATATCAATAATCCTGTGGGTCTGCTCCCTGCCCTGCGGTATGTAAATCGCTGCCGCTCCTGCCTGAGAAATATAGGATGCGCCATTAAATTTTGTAGTATGCCTTCTGTTCCAGATAGGATTTACATCAATAGTTTTGCCGTCTTTCGTATAAGCCTTTAACTGCTTCGGTATAACAATAAAGGCGCATCTTACGCCGGTAAAGCCCGCCGTTTTGGAAAAGCTGCGAAATTCAATCGCCACATCTTTAGCGCCTTCGATTTCATAAATAGAATGCGGAATTTTCGGGTCAGTGATAAAGGCCTCATAAGCCGCATCGAAAAAGATGACGGCTTTATTTTCTTTCGCGAAATCAACCCATTTCTTCAAATCCGCCTTCGCGGCGACCGCCCCGGTTGGATTATTCGGAAAGCACAGGTAAATAATATCCACCGCCCTATCCGGCAGTTCAGGAATAAAACCGTTGTCGGCGGTACAGGGCATATAAACTATTTTGCCGTATTGGCCGCTCTTTTTTGCCCTGCCGGTTCTGCCTGCCATAACGTTGGTATCCACATAAACGGGATATACGGGGTCTGTTACAGCTATGATATTGTTCAGGCCGAAGATTTCCTGGATGTTGCCGGTATCGCATTTTGCACCGTCGCTTACGAAAATTTCTCCACGGTCAAGCTCTATGCCGCGAGGATTGAAGTCATTTTTGATTATGGCGTCGATTAGGAAATCATAACCCTGTTCGGGGCCGTAACCGTGAAAGCCTGCGTCTGTTCCCATTTCATCGACAGCTTTTTTCATGGCATCGGTAACAGCTGATGGTAATGGCTGCGTAACATCGCCGATACCCATACTGATGACCTTTGCACCTGGATTCTCCGCCTTAAAGGCACGAACCCTTCTGCCTATTTCAGGAAACAGGTAACCAGCCTGCAACTTCAGAAAATTTTCATTAATCTTTATCATTTTCGCCTTCCATTAAGAATTCTTGCAATAATTCATTTCATTGGTTAGTCTTACTATCTTGGAAAATACAAAAACATAATTGTATTTGCAGAAGACTGTTTCGTCAACATCATAGAAAAAGGATTATATATGAACAGGCGTGCTTTTTTAAAGGGCGTTATAGGTATATAAGCCTCTATATTTGTTTGGGCTCTGATTATTTTTCAGCCAGCCAGGTTGGACCGCAAGCAATATCGACCTTCATCGGAACATCAAGTTTGATGGCTGTAGCCATTTCCTGTGCTATCCATTTGGAATATTGTTCAGCCTGCGATGCGGGAAGTTCAAAAACAAGCTCATCGTGAATCTGCAGAATCATTTTGACAGGCAGATTTTCCGTCTCGATTTTCCGCTGTATATTTATCATCGCGACTTTGATCAAATCTGCGGCGGAACCCTGTATAACAGTATTTATTGCCATTCGCTGTGCCTGCAAACGTTTTATGCCGTTCTTACTGTTCATATCCGATATCCTTCGGCGACGATGAAGAATTGTTTCGGCGTAGCCTGTTTGTCTCGCGGAGGCAACGACGTCATCCATAAATTTGCGTATAGACTTGTAGCGGCTGAAATAATCATCGATAAATTTTTTCGCCTCCGACTGGCCGATTCCAATAGTTTTGGATAGCCCGAAAGCACCCTGACCGTAGATTATGCCGAAATTCACCGCCTTGCACTTCGAACGCATTTCGTTTGTCACCTCTTCTATCGGCACGTTATAAATCTGCGAAGCCACAAACCTGTGAATATCCTGGTCGGCGGCAAAAGCCTCTCCAAGAGCCTTGTCCTTGGAGAAATGTGCGCAAGAAGCCGCAATTCAATTTGCGAATAATCCGCACTTAAGATACAGTCGTTTTTATCCGCCGGTATAAACGCCGAGCGGATTTTACTGCCGATTTCAGTGCGAATGGGAATATTCTGCAGATTCGGGTCGCTTGAACTCAATCTGCCGGTAGCCGTTACCGTCTGATTAAAGGATGCATGCACCCTGCCGGTGCGGGGATTAATCAGCGAGCCAAGTTTATCGACATAAGTATTTTGCAACTTGCTCAACTGGCGGTACTGAAGGATTAAATCGATAATCGGATGCTCCCCCGCGAGTTCGTCGAGGACATCAGCGCTGGTACTGCGGCCAGTTTTACCGATGCTTACCGATTTGATTTCAGCCGGTCAAAAAGCATTTCCGCCAAGCTGTTTGGGCGAATCGATATTAAAAACCGCACCTGCAAGCGCATATATCTGCTCAGCAAGTTTTGTAAGGCTTCGGCGATTTCGCCGGACATTTTTCTCAGCAGTGTTGTATCGAGCGAAACGCCGTTATATTCCATCTCCGCAAGCACAGGTACCAGAGGCATTTCGACCTCTTCGAAAAATTTCTTAATTGAAGGCTGCTTTTCGAGGCCTTTGCTGAGATATTCATAAAGCTGAAATGTTATATCGGCATCCTCCGCGGAATATTCACACGCCGCCGAGGTATCGACCATATCGAAAGTAAGCTGATTTTTACCTTTACCAATAAGTGCTGAAATAGGAATAGGCTGATAATTCAAAAAATCCACAGCCATATTATCCATCGAATGACTCATACGTTCCGAGTCAAGACAATACGAAGCCACCATCGTATCGAAATAAACGCCCTTTAGAGGCATCCCCACATTTCGCAGAACAAGCATATCGTATTTTATGTTCTGCCCGATTTTTTTAATATTCTCATCAGCGAGAATCGGCCCCAGCTCGGCTGCGAATCATATTCCTATCAAGCGATTTATATGCATAGCGGAGCCTTTACAGCAAGATAAAACCCCTTGTGCTCCTGCCATGAAAAACTTATACCCACAAGTTCCGCCCTCATTGGATTTATCGATGTTGTTTCGGTATCAACCGCAAAGATTTTTTGCTTTTTCAGCTCAGCGAAAAACGCGTCAAATTTTTCCTGCGTATCTATCAATTGATAATCATGAGGAACAGTTCTGGAAGTGGAAATGCCCACCTGCTCTCCGGCAACTGCCGGGGCAGTTGCTTGTGTCTGCGCCGTCGTCTCCGCGGCAGAAAGCCCCATCTGGCTCAGGATTCGGGTAAATCCAAGTTCATTAAATAGCTCTGTAAGTTTTTCCCTGTTCGGTTCCTTAAGAGCGAATAATTCGTAATCAATATCTATCGGCACCGAGCAATTTATCGTTACAAGTTTTCTACTAAGCGCAACCTGTTCTTTAGCCGCTCGAAGATTATCGCCACGCTTACCTGTGATTTCGCCTGCATGCTCGTAAAGATTTTCGATCGAACCGTATCTCTGAACCCATTCGAGAGCAGTTTTAGGTCCCACATCCGGCACACCGGGAACATTATCAACCGCATCTCCCTGCAGCGCAAGCACATCAATAAATTGAATCGGCTCTATCTTCATCTCCTCCTTGAAAGTCTTCGGATTCTTACACTCACCGGTCTTTAAATCGTACGTGCAGATATGCTCATCGAGCAATTGAAGCATATCCTTATCCTTTGAGCATATATAAGCGTCTATACCTTCAGCCGATGCCTTCCTCGCAAGCGTGCCGATTATGTCATCAGCCTCAAACCCGTCAATGCGAATCATCGGAATATTCATCGCTGCGAGTATCTGCTCAATGCGTTTTATCTGGCTAGGCAAATCATCCGGCATCGGCGGCCTATGGGCTTTGTACTCAGGATAAATTTCTGTCCTGAAACTCGGCGCTTTACTATCCATCGCGACAACCAGCATATCCGGATTTAAGTTCTTAATAAGTCCGAGAATAGCCGTCGTGAAGATATATGTCGCCTTGGTGGGTTCCCCCGCAGGGCTTGTCAGCCGTTGCCGCATAGGAGCATAATAAGCGGCGTAAATATGGGAGTGGCCGTCAATTATATAAATTTTCTTTACCATCCCGACAATATAGCCCCTGCTGACGATGCTGTCAATTTTTAGCGAGTCCAAACCAGCCGAAAAGTCTGAATATTTTTCGAAAGTCCCTCTCAGATTTTGCCGATGAGGGGGAGGGTGATAGGCCATTGGCCGTTATAAGTCACCTGTAATTGAGGTTATTATGATGTTTGATAGATTAACAAAAAAAACTTTAGTGCCTAAGATACCGTTATTAGACGTGAAGTGGTATCCAAGCAACCGAAGCTGCACCGCCTCAAACTCCCCCAAAAGCCGAGTAAAATTAGTCCCCCCGCTTATGGTCCGCAAAGCCGAATGGCGTCGCTGATTTTTTTCGATTCCCGCCTTTTGATTTCTGCCGGTATTTACTCTTAAATCACATCGGAGCAGGAAGGTTCCGTTCCCTTTCTGCAAAATCACTCTAAAAGCCGCTAAACCTATTAAAGATTGGTACGGTAAGTCTTTTTACAGGCAACAATCAAAAAACATAGGTGCCAAATTAAGCAGAAAACGGCTACAACAAGGAATAAGCCAAGCAGAATTAGCTCAAAAAGTCGGTATACACCCAGGAACTATCGCAAATTGGGAGCATAGCCGTTCTATACCTAATATTTGCCGTTTGCCAAAGATAATTGATTTTCTTGGATATGACCCTTTGAAAACCGCCAAAAAGGCTGATTAACGCTATATTCGGAACCCAATCCGTACCCTTTCTGCAAAATCAAGCTGAAAGTGTAAAAGCACCTATTGACCAGCTTTTTCAAGCTAACTTCGCATCTAAAATGTAAAATTTCAACAAAAGACTCGGAATTTCTGATTGTTGAGACAATACATGTACTTTTTGGGTAAAAAGATTCTGGGCTTCATCAATCAAACATTTGGGGATATTTTTCTTTCTATAATCAACATCCGCCCATTTGTCACAAGTGAACCAGCCGATTAAATAAAGACCGTTAGGACATTGATTATCATGCAGATATCTTTCTACAAGCTGTGTTTCTATGGCTGATTCCAATTCGTTGTTCCAGCAGCCCTTGACTTCAATTATGGCTTTGATTATATCGACCCCGCTACCACTTCTGGGATTAACAGCATCGATATGTATATCAGTTTTTTGCCCTTGCCTAATTTGAACCTCTCGGTTGACAATTATTCCTCTTTGCTGTCCAAGGTCATCAGCGAGGTGTCTTGCGATATAGTTACTAAGATGAGATTCATCTTTGGGGCAATATTGGGGGTTGTGACTATCGCCTCGATTGTCCCAGAGGTCATATACCGCTGGTATTTCCCCAAGAAGTTTTTGCTGTAAACGATGCAAGGAATCACATATCACATCAAGCAATTGTCTACCATTTTCTACAAAGCTGCACTGGCTATCTTGTGCGAGCCTAATTATTTGCTCGGCTGTAAGTGGCTTCCAAGTTCTGGTTCTGGTATTTTTCCCAGCTTCTATATTAACCCATTTCATCCAAGTTAATTGTGGTAATTCGTCCATGATACGATATATTTGTTGACACGATTCCGGAGTCCCGTGAACCTTTAGTTGTTCCAATAGCCCTTCTCTGAAGTGAGCTATGTTTTCACGAACCCCTACAAAGTGGGCACCTTGCTGTTGCGGGTCTTCTTTATGCGGGTATTGCTTGACCAGCCAGATATACATATCTGCTATTTGTGTTTCGTTGAGGTGATGAGTAAATAAGGCTATTCTTTCATGCCTATATAAATGGACAAACTTCTCGAAAACTGCCCGTCCAAACTCAACATCACTTTGAATTGCTGACCAAATAATGTGCCATCCAGCACTTGGGTTGTTCGCAAATAATGATTCAGCCAAAACTATAACACGCTCTCGGTCAAGATTTTGTTTGGGTAAAGGAATAATAATTCTGGACATGACAAACTCAATCGCGGCTTTGTATCCGTGACTAATTAACAAATCGAGCAAATCACCCATGCAACTTGGCTTCAAAACCTCAGAATGAACCTTAACTAATAGCGTTTCAAATAGGCGGTCATCCAAGCAGCATTCAATCCTTCTGGCAATAAATATGTGGTCAAATTCAGTATTTTCTTTATCAACGAGAGTTAACAGCGAACTGATTACATCCTCTGGAACTGCTCGATACGCCATCTTGATTATTGAGATGTGTGGCTCGTTGTCTCCGCTACTATTAAACGGATATGCCACAATAATAGGAGCCCAAAATTTCCAAACTGTTTCCGGCAAATGAGAAACGAAAACAGGTTCCTCGTTCATTAAAAGTACCAATGCCCTGTATCCAGCCGCATATGCTCGGTTAAAAGTATTCGTGCCTATCCAAGATTTATCCTCCGGGGGCGGGCTAATAAGATAATTTTTTGCTGCTTTTACGAGTCTCATATGATTCACTTCATCCAGTTCCTTCCAAACGGGTAATTCTCTTAAATTAGACTCTAACTCATCCTTAAGTGTCATTTCTAAATTAAGTTGCCACCAGGCATTTACCTCGCCAGCTTCAAACTTATCGAGAAGAGCCAAGACTCGTTTTGGGGACGGCGACATTAAAAGTAATCTCTCCCTTCTTTTTTCATGCTGTACCTGTAACCTCTGGTGCTTCAAATACTCTGCTTTAAGCTTCCTACCCTCAGGAGATTCTATTACAACAGGATTCATCCATGAAAGTTCCTTTGCAATGTCAGGAAATTTTTGTCTGGCTTCTAATATCATGTCAAGGTATTTAAAGTTTTCGCGACTGAACACAAATATAATTAGCTTTGCTAATATTCTTCGTTCTTCAGTATTTTTTTCCCCATACTGTTGTATTAGCCACGGTATATCCTCACTAATTGCAAGCGGAGTTTGCGAAAACGCAAGTATAACGATATTGCTTTCTGAAATAGTCGGTAGCGACAACAAAGATTTCAATATCAGTTGCCTTTTTTCATGTTCGCAACTAATTAACTCGCTAAATGGTTTTTCCTCACTCCCTTGAGCAATTGGCTTATACTGCATTATGCGAGATAGTGCGGCCTCCGCAAAAGGTTCTATCAATTCTGGCAAATCAAGCAAATGCTGCCATCCCTGAATCATAATCCATTCTTCTATTTTGCTGAAGATTTCTTTGTCATGCCGACCCTTGTTAATTACGGTTGCAACCCACTTCAAGGCATACTTAAAATCCGTCGCATTCAGGAATTTCCCGAGTTGTTCTGGTAAATTTCCCAAGAACATTTCATACGACCCAACATAGTTTTCATTTTGAGGAGGAGTAAGTACCCCAAAAAGTTCCTGCGCTGTAACATGTTCTGGCCAGCAAGCTTTTAAAGCTATTCCTTTCAATTCATCATCAGGGTCGCTACCACCACGACCTATCGCAAACGGTTTAAGTGTACCCTTGGCCTTAGAATCACCGATTCGCTCAATTGCATAAGCTGCATTTTTTCGGGTCAACGTGCTGTCAGTTTGGTCGAGTACAACTTCTATTAATTCCGGCAAAAGCTCATTAACTTTACAGGCTTCAACAATATCAACAGCTACGCGTCTAACCAGAAAACCCTTATTTTTATTTGCAATATATGGTTTAAGTTGCTCTGCTAATAAAGGATGATTCAATTTTGGGTAGTATTGATTGATATCCCTATCAATAAGCTTTTCTTCCTCACACAAAACCAAAATCTTCTGAACCAATTTTTGTCTGGCCTGTGGTTCAAATGAAGCAACATCGCTTCTGAGAAGAACTTCAGGGTCATAATACATAATTTCATTGAAAATATCATCGTTCATATTAACTGTCCAAGCAGCGGTTTCATATAATTGTGGTACAAGTTTTTGTTGAAGGTCAGAAGGATGAATTAATAAGCTCATGATTTGCTTTTTGTTCATTCCCGATTGAGTCAAATACCGTGCTGCAAGAAATTCAGCATATGTCTGATGTGCCCAACCCATCCGATGTGGGCCGCGAGAAGTGAAAAGACCTGTTTTTATTGTTGCCTTAATCAAATCGTTCGTAACCGGAAAGGATGTATTTTCAACGCGTTCATTACCACCAACTAATGAACTGATAGTTATATCTTCTTGCGAAACATCGCTGTTGCCTATGTCTGTCCAAACAGTACAACTGTTTCCAAATAAAGTTACAGCAGCTATTCTTGAGGCCGCAACTAAAAGGACATTTGCTGGAAAATTGCTGTTTGTCCCAATTTCACGTCGGCGTTCACTGGGTTCTTCGCACATTAAGAGGCAGCCTTTTTCATACAGTTCAGATTGCTTTGAAGGAAGAGCACCAGTTTGTTTATAAAGTTTGATTAACATATCGAGAGTTACAGGCTTAATTGCGAGCGGAACCGCGTTATTCTTTACGAGTGCTTCGATGAATTGGTCGGAAACATTAATGCCTTCACAATTGGCTGCGTTATGGACATCTTTTTTTCTAAGAGGAACCAGTTCATGTACTTTAATATTTTCCTTGCCATAAATTTGTTCTAATGCTTGTTCAAAAGAATATGGCCATTCTGCTGTTCGGCATGCAATTCTTAAGGCCAGTCTTTCAACTGGATATTTTGCAAACTCTTCTTCGAGTAAAGAAGTCACTGTTTTAATATGAAGTAAACACTCATCAAGACTGTCTAAAAATAAGTATAGCCGCTGCCTCCCTGCAATCCATTTTTTAAATTTTTCGGTCTCAAAAATTGCAGAGTAAAGGCGAGACTCTTGTCCATATGAACGTAAATCTAAAGAAAGCACATTATCGGTCTCGTGGAATTGCGGCGAAATGGCGCCGCTAAGTTTCCTAATTTCGTATGATTTACCTATACCGGGTTCACCCAAAAGACCTAAACACTGATATTGATAAAGGTCTTCGGAAGAAACAAGATTTGAATTTAAAACCTTGCCAAATTCTGAATCAGGGTCAAAGAGAAAACCATCGTCACCGAGGTTAAAACCCGCTTCTCTCGAACACCAAAAACGTTTCCAAATTGTAAGACTTTTCTGTAATCTTATGATCCATATTAGACCACCATAAAATAATTTCATCCATTTTCCCCAAAAACGTCTATTTGTCAATTACTACTACTTACCGAACAATCATATTTTATATTTGTTATTATCTTTGCCTAATGTCTGTCTATCCGTCAGCTTTTTATTTTTCATTCCTCGTCCGTCCCAAAGGCCAAAGAACGCTGAAAATAGACTTACGCTTAGCTTCCTTCTTTTCACCGGTGACCGGCTTGAGATGGCTTTTAACATGGTAACCTCTTATCGTCTGAGCAACACTTGCCGCTTTAGCTGCTTCTTCTATTATGTAAGATGTAAGTTCTTCCGGCAGGAAAAACAAAATCTTTTGCTGTTCAGGCTCTTTAAGATTCTTTAAGGCCAGCTTTCTTACTTTGCTTAAAATCTTTTCATCAGGCGAGCATAAAACCGCTCTATTGTAACCTGCTGACAAGCATTTTTTAATATTTCCCAATTCATGCTCAGCAGTTGAAGTCACCGAGACTTCACAGGCTATCTTTATCCCTTGCCGCTCCAAATGAACATCGACCTTTCCTGTCCTATCCGGTGTCGGATGTTCAATTAAGGATAGAAACCCATTTTGTTGGGCTACCTTTTTTATTTCATTCTGGATGTCCCTATGTCTGCCCCCACCAATACCTTCAAGACTGCGGTTCATCTGCCCCAGCTTTTTCCCGCCGGTAATATAAAGGTTGTTCTTTCCTTATATCCTGTTCGACCTGCTCTTTTACCTCGGCAAATTCTGTCTTTGGGGCCGCCAGCACCTGCGGAATATGTTTTTCTTTCTCTACCGGCTGAACCTCTTCTATTTTCAAAAGCTGCTCTATTTCCTGCTTAGGTAGGGCATACTTCCGGCGGCTGATGGCCATTATCTTTTCCTGACGGTTGCGAGCGGTCTGCATATCGACATTAGGCGGCGGCATGGTCTTTAGATTAAAATCATACTCAGCCCGCTCAATCCTCGCTACTGCCTCGCCGACACCAAGATTCTGCAAATCATGTGCGTCAAAAGCGGAGAAACCATCCTCAAGCTTTTTGGCATCGAAATCCCCCAAGCGAAAACAGATACGTGTGCCAGGGTTTGAGATTACAGAGCTTGCCAATTCACTATCTTTGGCCCACAGCTGACGCAACTCCTGGTGTGCCAGAATAAGACCAAAGTGATATTTTCTCGCTCCAGAGAGGATTTCGGTCATAGACTCCGTGACAAAGTTCTGAAACTCGTCAACATACAGATAGAAATCCTCTCTTTCAGATATATCCCTTGCCTGTCTGGCCATAGCAGCCTGGTGGAGTTTGGACACAATAATAGTGCCTAATAGATAAGCGTTCTCCATACCAATCAATCCCTGGGCAAGTTTAGCGAGAAATATTTTTTTGCCTTCCAGAATATTCTGAAAATTGAGGCCATGCTTCTGGGCAACCATATAACGGATAGGCTTAGGACGCAAAAAGGTGTCGAGCCTTGTTAGAATCGGCGCCTGGAGCTTGCCGGTCAGTTGGCGAAATACCTGATGCCAGTAATAAATAACATCCTGGTCTTTAACTGTCCGGAGGAAATCTTCGCGAAAATCCTTCTCAACCAAAAAACGTCTTAAATCTACCAATGTGCCGCCCCGCTCGCTTTCCAGGAAGGCGAGAATGGCATTGCCGAAGATTGAATTCATCTGGTCGCCCCAGCTTGTTGAAAGACGTCGAAAAACACCTACTAAGTCAGAAGAAAGCACTGTCTTATCAATTTCGGAATAGGCTGAAAGGATATTAATGCCAACAGAATAATCGGAATCAGAAGGGTCAAGCAGAACGACATCCTCAAATCTCTTTTCCGGAATATACCCTAATATGCGGTCAATCAAATCGCCATGCGGGTCAAGCACGGCTATTCCTCGCCCATCGTTTATATCCTGGATAATCAGCTTTAAAAGCATTGTCGATTTACCTGTGCCGGTTGCACCGATAACATGCATATGCCTGAGCCTTTGTTCGGGGCTTAAGGTTACCACTTTGTCTTTGCCCTGATGGATATTTTGTCCCAGGATAAACTTATGGCCGGCTGTAATAGCGGGTGCGGCTTTTGTCTTTTTAACTTCCCGCCGAAGTTTTGCGGCGCGAACCGAAACTGAGGGCGGGTGGACGAGGGAAATAAGCTCGCTGCTATTTAACAGCATCCCGCTACGTCGGCTCTGGCGATAATAGACATCCTCAGCGTGTACTGAGTCATCATAGCCATCGTTGGATAAAGGAATGAGTTCATTGCTCTGGGGACTAGTAAGCGTGGCCAATCCACCGCTTAATGCCCTTGCAATTTCCCAGGCACGAGCATCTGAGGAACTTTGACCTACAACTCTGATAACTACAGCAAACAGAGGTTTTTCAATCTTTTCTCTGGCTAAACCCACCATATCAGGATTGTCAGCAAAGAAACTACGGCCTTCCCAGTCGGTCACCGACCTTATAACGCTCTCTGACCAGGGATTACAAACAGGCTGAAAAAGAACCTGCAAAATACCAAGTTCGCCATTATTGAGATTTTCCATAGCGCCGATAATGCCGGTCAGCGTATCAGGGTCAAAATCCCTTATTGTCCTAAGCGGTCTCATAAACTCCTGTGAAAGGCCAAAGTCAACAACCACAGTTTTCTTGTTGCTATTACAGAAGTTGTCAAGCGTCCGGCCTTCTTTATAGAGAACGGCATCAGGGAAATAGGCATTAAGCTGCTGTCTGACCTGCCGCAAATCAGACTCACGGCAGACAAACTGAACGGTGCTCGACTGCGATGTTCCGACAATCTCAAAACTAAGAGGCAGCGAACAACAACGCAGATTTAAGAGGAATTGTTCGACATATTCTGTTGAAATTTTCTGCTTAGCTGATAGAGAAACTGTAATCTCATTTAAAGCGGAACTATCTTCGAATAAAGGCTGTTCTGGCTCATCTAAATGATACTCCTGGGAAGTTTGCTCTGGTTTTTCTGCTCCTATAAAGAACCTGTGAAGTTTTTCTACCAGTGAACTAAGGAATGTCGGTCTGCGGCCATCGTCACCTACCGGCTGAAACCCAAGAGGATAATGAAAGAAAGGCTCAAATGCCGGCTCTAAATCCACAGCATCTTGCCAGACCTGCCAACCCCGGCCTCTTTTTTCCCACCTGTAAAAATTGCCTGTAAACTGCTCGCTGAGCGATGGTATGGAGTTTTGATTCTCTGTTTCACTATCAGACATGGCTATGCAATCTTACTCCTGAGCAGATCGCTAAGAATTGGTTTTCTTTCAAGCTCTGTCATCAGTCTAAGGCCTCTTATCGCTGTAAATTTATCCATAGCATTAAGGACTGCCGAATGCACTGAATCCTGGAACATTAGAGTGGTATCGAGTGTGTAGTAAGTTTCCGGCTTGAAGGTTCCGACTAACAATGGCCCTATAACCGGGATTTGCATAATTAAACTTGCTATAACTCCCGGCGTTTCGCCGAGCCACCAGGAAATGAAAAAATTACTGCCAAACGGCGCGGCACAGATATCAAAAATACGCCCCTGCCGCTTAACTCTCAGGTACTCCCGCTTAGCGGAGAGTATCCCCTTTTCACTATACGTTACCCGGGATAATTTCACATCAGGTAAATTCTGCTTACGAACCTCCGCTTCTATTATCTGGTAGACCTTTTCGGACGACTCCTGTAAACCATCAAAGAGTTTGTGCCAGTGAGAGAGAAATAACGCTGCCTTTCTTGCCATATTTAAAAATCTCCAAAAATGTACTTCATGGACGCTCCTGAATTAAGAGAGCCGCCCATCATAAAATTCGACGTATATCTTACAAAATCATAAACATCCGAAGCATCTTTAATTTTGCTCACATTAAAATGTGAAACCAACTAATCCGATCAATTGCCATTCCAAAGTTTAGTTGCACCCTTGATAGCACTATCTAATAATCCTAAAGTTTCCTTATCCAATACTTTTTCTGCTATAGGACGCACTTTGAGAAGAATAAATTTGATTTCACCAAGTGCCGCAGAAGAAGTTGTCCAAAAAGACGACATGGTTTCATCAAGCTCTTTAGCCGCCTGTTCTTCGCCACATGCCAAAAGTTTGTCGCGTAGTTGTCGAACTACTACATAAACATCCTCTACATTGTGATATTTTGTAATTGTCATGTTTGTGCTCCTAATTAATTGAGGAGACCAATATTGTCCTTCTGCGGCTGCTGACTTTGGGAAATTCCCGCCTAAAAATTCGTTGTCCCGCAGCAACACTCTCTCGTAATTCCAAAACTTCCGGCATAACCAATGTGATCTGTCTGGAGGAATCTATCTATGCTCGGCTTGTAATATCTGCGAGGTAATAATAATTACCTGTTTCATCATCGTAGGCTCTTCCTGTAAACAAATATGGATTACCAATGCTGCTTACCTGTTAGGTTCGCCAAACACATCGTAACTATACCGCTCGACATCCCATTAATATTTGAAAGAGCAACAGCAAAAACCTAAACCATCAAAGTGATAATAATATACCACATTGCCGCCGGAAACGTCAATCATACAAACGGGTTCATCAATTCCAGGACTTGTTATTATATTGTCAAAGAACTTAAAGAGTTTCTTGTTTCAATCGCTCGGATTTAATCTTTGGGAGGAACAATGCTGCAAATGTCTTTTATATTACGGACTACCCGATATTCCATTCCATGCGGCCTGATAAGAAGGATATATTTCACCCCATGCAACGTTTTCAATATCACTTTCTATGAGCAAGTTAGTATCCGGAGTCAAATTTTTCTTAAATCTCGCCAGATGCACATAAACCGGCCATTCTTTAATAGCCGCTACCGTTATCCCTTCATGTCTAGAAGCAATAATGATTTGTTCCAGCTCCACGCGGCCTTCTTGTTTGTCCTCATAGATAATTGGGGGACTTATCTTAACTAAGAACAAATCATCTCTGTCACCATACTTAAATCTATTTAAAATCCAACATTCCCGCGGTTCTTTTAAAACTCGCCACTCGCTGGACACTAGGTAAAAATTAGGTTTTGTTTTCATATTTAACCATTAATGCTCTTGACGTAAAAAGGACCACATGCTCCTGCAACTTTAGTTTCCATTTTATCATCTAAAAACATTATCTCCAAATGTTGATCTTCACCAAACATTTTTGAAAAAATATTTGCTATTTTTCTGACGATCATTATTTCATCGCCAGAAGTCATCGCCACACACAAAGCAACCGTGTAATCATTAGAAGATTCATATACTATTCTAATAAGATAGGCTTTAAAAATATTTCTGTCAGAGATAAATAATTTAGATAACTCAGTTTTCAATTTTTGTTCAGGTGGACCGTCTTGCTCAAAAATGAACTTAATCTTTTTGGCTGGAACATAACAAAAATTGTTTTTAATATGTTTCATCTAAAAACTCCTGCATCTTAAAACGGAGGATTTACGCCAGACACTCTTATAAGTGATATCTGGGTTTGCGGATTTGGAACCACTAACTCAGGCAAACCACCACTGTTAGACCCTAACTTCAATGCCGCTCGACGAGTTACACCCATAACATCTTCTAAAATTCCTTCACTGACAAACCGCCCTGCGTTTTGCGACGGCAATCCTGCTACGTTACGAAAGTTTGTTACAGTTGAAGGATTTACCGTTGTCCATGATCTACCCGCCGAACCAGCACCATCACCCCACACTCGGTAAACTTTTATGCCAGTTTGTAAGCCCTCACTCCCTTCTGAGGCGAGATTGGCCGCTAATCTTGTCTGTATTGCACCATACCCGGCTGTTCCTAAAGTAAATGCTGTTTCCTTATATGTTTCTGGAGTCCACAAAGCCGAAAAACCGCCCATAAAATAATTGCCCGCCTTGCCATACCAAGTTTTTGATGCAACTCCACGAGCAGCCCAGTAATCTGTAGCACTTGCACCATAGCCTGTACCAAAATACTTGCCGCCCCACAAATTCGACCCAAAACCACCGCCACCACCTTTACATAAACCAAACGGGTCTGTAAAATTCAATGGATTATTCCCACAATAGCTGTACATATTCAGGCCGTCTGTGTAGCCAATCCTGTCTGTCTGCAGGAATCGTCCTATCGATGGCTTGTAATATCTGGCACGATAGTAATAATTTCCACTTTCGGCATCATAAGCTCTTGCTGTGAACAAATACGGATTACCGATATTGCTTACCCTGTTCGGCTCGCCAAAGACATCGTAGCTGTATCGCTCAACAACGTTCCCATTAATATTTGAAAGAGCTATCACGCTGCCCGTTCCATCAAAGTGATAATAATACTTCGTCTCATTACCCCCTGAAACATTAATCATACAGATTGGCTCGTCGATTCCAGGGCCATATATGAATTTGCGAACCAATGTGTTATTCACATATTCAGCAACAATCTGGTCCCCGTCGTAACAGTATTTCGTTATTGTGCCGCTAACGGTTTTTGAAATTCGCCGACCGGAAAAATCATATTTGTAAGATGCTACGGGATTATCGCTCTGGTCATTGACATCAGTCAGCCTGTTCTCGCAATCATAATAATACAGATGTGTCCCATCACCGGTTAAATTGCCTTTGGCATCGTAGGTGTAAGAAATGCCACCGACTGAAGTATATTGGTTAAGATTGTTGCGATTATACGTTGTGGTACCACCATTATAAACGCTTGTTCGACTACTTAATGCATCGTAATAGTAATTTGCATCAGCTACGCCCCATGCCGTCGGATAATTGACGTGTGTAAGCTCTGATACAGGACATCATAAGTATAGCTATGCTCATCACCGTCAACGACCATATTCTTGCGGTTGCCGACGTTATCTTGCAAACTCTATTAAATTGTCAAAGAACTTATCGAACTTACCGTTTTACGGTAACAGATTAAATTTTCGAGAACGGCAACCTTATTATTTTCAGCATCATTCACCTTCTCAAGTCTACAGAAAGCAACCATTACTTATACGAATATTCCCAATTATCAAGCATAAATTGATTTATACTTTCATTAGCAGTCAAGGGCAATATTGGCATCAACGTTTTTAATATGTCAGCACTAAAGATGTAAGCTTTGCCATTCATCAAAATAATCGACTGGTTCTTGGCAAAAGTTATATCCAGCACTTGTTGCTCATTATTATAGAAAACAAACGCCAAACGACAATCCAGATTATCCTTAGAACTAACCTCTTTCAATTTCAATCTACTAAATACTTTTTTCAGTTTAAGCATGTAGAGGGCGGAATCTGATTTAACAATAACCTTATATGTATATTTTTGTTTTACTAAATCTGATTCCGAAATAGGCAATGTGAGATCTCGCCAATCATAATAAAAACACTCGATTCTTGTAAATGTTAAATTATTTATATCAGTTATTCCATGTAACTCTACATTTTCAGAGGCTCTGATTAAAACGCAGAAGAATAAGCAAACAACACAACTACTCAGTACAAATACTATTTTAGCTGTTTTCAAATTTCCCATTTATATTTCCTTTCAAAAATTCAGATGGTTTATTTTTTACACCGTTTTGTTGGATTATCCACAAAGAAAGGTTTTCCTTTGTGATTGTGTCTTAAAGATTCTCCAAGTTCCATTGCAATTTGCCGTTCTGGTCCCACGATCACACGCTGCTCTTCTTTTGTGTCGTAACCATTATTTAGAGGCGTCATATCTAATTTACCCTTATTTAAAATATATTCCTTCATATGTTCGAGTTCATGAGCCAATCCTAAAGAAGGGCTTAGCGTTTTATTCTTAGGTTCTATATCCGATTGGGGGATAACTTCGACCGCAACTTTGGGATCCCAATAAACTGCAACAACTCCAGCTTGTTGTGCTGTATGATAACCAAACCTGTTATCTGAGTCATTATTTATAACAACATAATATGTATCGGGTTGCGATTCCAAATATCCCAATGTAGCATTGTACGTTGGTGATTTCGATAAATAAGTACTTGCTTGTTGAAATGCAGTTTTATCACCTATAATCTCAATCTTTAATCCTGATGGATCAATAAACGAGGCAGGATTATTGCCGCAATATTGATAAAGATTTGCAGAATCATAATATCCCAAAGAGTCAATTTGTAGGAATCTCCCCATGCTTGGTTTGTAGTATCTAGCACGATAATAATAATTCCCAGTCTCTTCATCATATTGGCGCCCTGTAAATAAGTAAGGATTACCTATACTGCTTACTCTGTTTGGCTCACCAAATACGTCATAACTATATCTTTCCACAATACCGCCGGAAGAATTACTCAACGATGTTACAGAACCAAGCCCATCGAAATGATAATAATACGCTGTTTCGGTTCCCCCAGAGACATTCATCATACAGATTGGTTCATCAATGCCGGGGCCATAAACAAATTTCGCAATAAATTCCCACTGCCGTCATACTCTGCTATGATTTTGTCACCTTCGTAACAATATTTTATGGTTGTGCCGTCAACAGTCTTTGACACCCGTCGACCTGAGTAATCGTATTTATATTTCGCAACACTGCTACTCGTGTCGTTAACGTCTATGAGGCGATTTTCCGAATCATAAATATAAGTGTAAGTTCCATCATAAGTAAGATTTCCTTTGGAATCGTAAGTGTAGCTGATACTGTTGACTACCGTATATTGATTCAGAATATTTGTTGTATAACCCATCGAGACGCTTCTGTTACCTAATAGGCCATAAGTAAAACTTTCAATATTTGTCCCTTCAGTCGGGAAATTTACATTTTTCAACTGATAGAGATTATCATACGCATAATAATATTTATCGGTCAGATTAGAATCTATCGTCAGTGTTTTCCTGTTTCCTACGTTATCATGAGTATAGTCGAATATTATATGCGTCGCACCACTGATATGGTTATCCAGTTTTGTCAGTCTGTCACCTAAATCATAAGTATAAACAGCATTAGCATCATTACCTAATGTAAGAAGTTTTCTTCGTGATAATTCATCGTAGCCATAGCTTGCCACTATTGAATTGTTGTATTTGATTTCTGTCAAGCGTGACAATGAATCATATTTATAGGTTACATTGCTATCATCTGGATATGTCAATTTTGTCCTTAATCCTCTGCTGTTATATTCATAGTCTATGGTCTTGAGTCCTGGGTCTTGAGTCTGTGTAATCCTGCCTGTGTGGTCATAACCATAAGTTGTAATGCCACCGCCATTGCTGACAGACCGCAGGTCATTGACTTCCTTAACTCTCCCGGCAATATCATAAGAAAAATAAATATTGGGGTCAGTGAGTCTATTCTTTACCTCAAGGCGATTAAGTGCATCATATTCAAACTTGATTATCTGGCCGCCGCGATTCTTCTTGCTGATGATATTAGAATTTTTATCGTAGCCAAAGACCTCATTTGTATCATTGGGATACTGAACCCAGTGCAGTCTGCCGAATTTATCATACGCATAGTTTGTTATATTACCCCGTGCATCCTCGATACTATTTATATCACCGTTGGGCGTATAGGTATATTGGGTGATATTGCCATTGGCGTCGATAACCTCTTTTACCAGTCCTCTTTCATCATAGACTGATTTAGTGGAATTATTTTCTGCATCCCTAACAAGGTTAGGATCCTCGTTTTTAGTGTAGCCGTAAGCCGTTGTAAAGCCCAGCGGGTCTGTAACAGTCTTTAAATTGTCAAGAATATCATAGCCGCAGCTTGTTATCTGGTCATCGCCTGTTTTTACTTTAGTTGTCGTTTTTAGCTTTTTATTTTTATTATAAGTAAAATTTGTTACATATTCATAAGGAGAAGGAGTTGTGGTTTTGGTCAGTAAATCAAGCTTGTTGTATTCGAATTTAGTTGTATCACCGTTGGAGTCGGTTACCTCAATAACCCTGCCAAGCCGGTCGTATTGATATTCAGTTGCAATATTCATCCCGCCAGTCTCATTATAGTCGGCAATCGTTTTCCACAGATGACCGAAATTATTCACATCGTTGGCATTGGTATAGTATTGGTATTTTGTAACAATCCCATCGGGAGCGGTAACGGTCTCAGTCTGGCCGTATTGATTATATGTATATTCAACAACAGGCTGCTGTGCCGCCTGGCCGTAAACCGCAACCTGCGGGTAGGTAATTTTTGTTACATTGCCATTTGTGTCATATTCAAATTTAGTAGTATTACCCATCGGATCTGTAACGCTGTTGATATCATAAATATGATTAGAATCATAAGTATATGTCACTCCTATAACATTGGGCTCATCAGCAAGGTTCGGCTCATTGGGTTCGGTTTTTCTATATACGCCGGTAACGTTTGCCATGCCGTCATAAGTGTAATCAATACAATTACCCGCCGGAAGAGTTGTTCTTAACAGTTCCAGACTGGCCGAATCATATAAATGCTGCGTCGTAAAGGAATTCGGCTCATCATTGGAATCGGCGGTATAAACGGTTTCACTTAATATCTGCCCCGAACTGCTGTAAAGCATATTTGTTACATAACCTTCGCGGTCGGTTGTTACAGCTTTGTTGTTTGCATCGTCATAAGTAAATACATAATTGGCGTCGCCGTATTTTTGCCATTCGACATTTTCGTCAAGATTATAGGCATAATGATTTTCAAGATACGTCTGATTATTTGCGTCGGTTACAGTCAGCAAATTATGGTTGAAGTCATAACTATATTTTATCGTTAAGTTATTGGGGTCGGTTACCTGGATAAGGTCGTTGGTATTGGAGTTATAACTGTATATCCACGTCCTGTCGGCAAAATCTGTAATCGACGAAACAAGGCCGTTAGAATCATAGGCAAATTCAATCCTGCGATTCAAGTCATCAACGATTGCAGATAGGCGGTATTCCATCGCGACAAGACCGTATTTATTTTCCGGGCCATTATACTGCTCTATTTGAAAATAGCTGGAAGGGCCGTATATCGGCATTAAACCACTGGAATCATATTCAAAATTAATCCTGTTGCCATTTTTATCCGTAATTGATGAAAGATTGCCGTTGTTGGGGTCAAATGCATATTCCATGCCGCTTTTGTTAACGAGCGTAAAGGTCTCATTTACACTATCATAGTCAAAATAGGTGCCTTTATCTTCAGAGCGTTCGTAAATATTCGGGTCGCTAACATCTCGCGTATATTCCCGTCTGTATCCGCCACCATCGAGTAAAATAACCGAGTTTGTATCGGCAAGGCGGCGAACCTTCATATTATAATTCATATCCCAGCCGTAACCGAAATGTGAATTATATTCTCTTTTGCTGCCGTAAGTTCTTGTGATTATGACAGGTAAAACTTTCCCCGGGATTATTATATCCGTCGCTGAAAGGCCATATTCGCCGTTACTCATAAATACAGGGTCGGCCTTTTCGGAACTGCCTGCTGGATTTTCATAAGGCGGTACTGCCGGCGCATCATTAATACTACCGCTTTCCATATCAATTACACTGCTGACGATGTCTGTTAAATCATCCGGAGTTCCCAGGCCATTTAAGATATCCTGCATTGCTCCGCTTTCAGCCAAAGACGCAGCCGCACAGCCCCATGCCAATATACTGTCATTCTGGTCTTGACCTGGATTATTGTAAATATATTCACATATATCATATTCATCTATCTCATATACATCGCAATAAGAACCAAACCTTTCTGTCATTGTATAATATTTTGGTCCAGTCCATCCTGTGGATTCAAAGTATTGGTAGTGAATATATCTTTTCATCGCCTTTGGGCCATAATAATTATATACATCTGCCCAAATCACAATGTCAATTGACGTCGAGCCATTTGAATAAACACCGGGGCCTTGATTTTCATTATAGCAGTCAAGTGACTCTCCATAAGAAAGGTTTGAAATACCAAATAATATCAAGGAAATGCAAAATATCTTTTTCATAAGCAATACTCCATATTATTTATAAATTGTTAGAGTAGTAGTTTCATTTTCTCTCATACCGGCAAATTTCACCTTTACGGTATATGTACCTTCTTTAAAGGGATATTTACCATCAGGATTTTCAGGAGCTTTATTCCTCCCATACCATATAACTTGTTGTGGATTTGATACAGTTCTCTGGAACTCGTTTATCGTTGCAAAAAGTATTCCGCAGGGGTCATATATGCCAATAACAACATTCGCGTCGACTGTTATATTATAGCCAATTGTTGTAAGTTCGTTATTTGCCGGAATAATACGGCTTGGATTGCAGTACAGATTACTGATATCGTGAACATAGTAAAGTTCAACTGTCCCAGGAGAATTATTTATAATATGTCCAAGCCCGTCATTTACATTAATACTGACGCTATAATCGCCTTTCTCCACTATCTCGCCGCTGGTATCTTTTCCATCCCAGACAATAGTATTTAGACCTGCTGTTACGTTATCCGCCAGTACTCGCACAACCTCGCTAGTGGTTGTATTAGTAAAACTTACCGTAACAGTTGCATCCTTATTCAACAGATAAACGATAGCTGCTGTTCCACTTTGTGTCGGATTGAACAACGTAGGAAATGAACTAATGATTAGTTTCATACTGGCTGTTGTAACTACATTAGGATCATATCCGAATAAATATTCAACCATATTATTGAATCCGTCACCATCCGGGTTGCCATTCTCACCATAATTAGGGTCATTAGGGTTGTAACCTGGCCAGTAATACTCCTGCCAATCATCAGGTAAGCCGTCATTGTTTAAGTCTTCGCCTCTGGATTCAGCTTCTTCAGTATTACCATAAGCGCCATATTTATTCTACCACCATTGGGATCAGGTTCTTTTGAATAATCGGAAGAAGGATTTCCCGCATCAATACATTGTGACCAGTTTAATAGATGGAAATTATTGGCACTGGGATTTACAAATCTGGGATTTATATTAAAGTTGCCTATACCGGGGTCATCATCTTCAATACACGAATACATAGCTACACATTGGTATAAATCATTACCATTATTCCAAATAATACAATTTTCGACACTTTGGTTATTATAAGCATAAATGCCGTAATGAGTGTTATTAACAATAGTACAATTAACAACTGTTAAATACGTATACTCGGAACGGAGTATACCAAAATTGGTATGATTTGTGATAATACAATTTCTTAGTACAGGATGACCCGCATAATTACCGCAAGATACGCCACAAGAACCATTATTAACTATTGTACAATATTTAACAGTAGGAGCATCATGATCGCCAAAACTTAAACCACCATAATTATTATTTTTAACAATACAATTGCTAATTTGTGGTGAACAATAGCCCACTGTTACAATTCCAGTTGATTTATTTTCAGAAATATTACAGTCTGTAATTATAGGAGAAGAAGAATTGAGACAGTAGATACCACAAGAGTTGTTCCCTTGAATTATACAGTCTTCTATGTCAGGAGAAGATGAGTTATGACAATAAATTCCATATGAAGCATTTCCATAAACATTGCAAACTTCTATTGAAGGAGAAGAGTGATCATAACAGTAAATGCCATAGGAATTGGTCCCATTGTTATGGATATCGCAATCTTGGATAATAGGAGAAGAGTAACTATAACAATAAATGCCATGGGACGTATTCCCGTAAATATTGCAATCTTCTATGGCGGGCGATGATGAACTGGCGCAGTATATACCGTACCTTCCGCTTTTAATTGTAAAACCGCTCAAAACGGAATTGGCATCCTCACCATGATTGAACGTTACAGCATCCAAAGACGTACTGTTGCCATCGATTATGGTTGCAACCACCACGTTAGAATCATTCGGGTCGGTACTGCGAAGATGAATCCGCTTGTTATTATAGTTAATTCGTTCGTAGTATGTACCCTGAGCCACAACAATTTCATCGCCGTTACTGGCGCTATCAATAGCCGATTGTATGGTGGAGTAATATCCTTTCTGAGTTGAATTGTAAACGCCGCAGTATTCATCAGTCCCAATATCTACACGATAGTTACATATCCTCGGCTGATTGGCTATATCAAAATCACCTACATTATCAGCAACAGGATTGCCGGCATTTATACAAGGTGAATTATAAGCCAAACGATAACTGTACTGACCAATTAAGCCATATTCAAAGATTTCATTGATATCATCGGCAGATAACGCTTTATCATAAATACGCACATCGTCAATAATACCATTAAAAAATTGGTACCTGTGACTTGGGTCTTGAATGCAGCCGATATGTACATTAGCAATTTTGCCCGTAACTACTCCAGCGGTAGCACCGTTGACGTCAAAAACTGAGTTGATATACAAAGATTTAATAGGACCGTTTCTGACCGCTACCACATGCACCCACTGATCGTTACAGACTCCATAGGTAGAGTTCAGGCTCTCATTATTATTCTGATAGCCAGTCGGATTCGTATAGAACAGTATAGTATCATTGCTGTTTTGTCTTAAAAACCATTGCCTGGAGTTGTCATCCCAGTTGTATTTACTTGCAATCATACCACATCCCACTTCACTTTCATTCCAGTTGTGTGTACCTTTCTTATAAAACCATGCAGATATACTGAAGTTACTGTCTCCAAACTCTAACTCATCAATATCACCAAAGTTAATATAATCCTCGTCTCCATCTAAACCTGTTCCATTATCTAATATCCCATTTTCCCATAAGGCATCGGTAACGGTTCCATTGTGAGTACCTGCTGAATCATATGCTACAGTACCTCCGGTTTCGTCTAACTTCCAATGAGATATAAGGTTCGAGGTCCCAGGTTCTGTAATCACAAACAACGGATCCTGGGCAATATTACCCCCGTCATCGTTACCTAATGCCGTATCCCAATTGCCGCCTGGTTTCGAATCCTTTATGTCACAATACTTAAAATTTGGATCGGCATTGTTATTGTAGATTTCATCGCCATTAGTAACTGCCTCATTATCCCAGAATATACAGCTAACTATATTAGGATCAGATAAAGAACCTGTGCAATACAGACCTCCGCCATTATCGGCATTATTGTCAGTAAGGGTACAGTTGAGTAGCTCGGCGGTAGAATTCACGTCATAAACGCCTCCGCCATCATAAATCGCTGAGTTTTTACCGATAACACAATTGCGAATAACAGGCGATGAATCTTCATTATAAATACCGGCACCGTAATTGGCATCATTATCAATTATAAAACAATTTGTAATTAACGGAGATGCACCATTACAATCGTAAATCCCACCGCCTGTATCACTTAATTGACCGTTATTCGTAATAATACAGTTTTTAACCACAGCAGATGTACCATTAAATTTAATTCCATTTAATCCGCCGCTTATTTTAAATCCGGCCAGTACAGCATTAACGCCTTCGGAATTGCTAAATGAAACCGCCGGTAAATTGGCATCTTTCGCTTGAATAACAGTGGCACCTGCTATCAACCAATTATTGGGATCTATACTTTTAATCGTGCAGTTAACTCCGTTAAAATCAACGTTCTCCTGATATATTCTGGGTTCAACTCGAATAATATCAAGATCATCAGCTTCATTAATCGCGGACTGAATATAACCGTATTCCTTACTTTGGGTAATATTAATAACAGGTGCAATCACATTAACGATACAGGTGTCTATATCAGTTTGACCAAAGTTGTCCGTTACCCGCAGTGCAACAGTATATGTCCCGCTGGATGTATAAATATGTTCTGCCTTTTTATCACCTGGAGTCTCATTATAATCAGGCGTGTCCGGCGTCAATTATAATTTCCCTTCAACGACAGTTATTTTTACCGTTACTTCATAACACTTACCTTAGCTTATAGCCTTTAGGAGGTGCCCCCCATGGGGGGCAAAATTTCGGACATTACGTGTCCTTATTTTTCCGTCTCTGAGCTTCCTCAGCTCGGTAGCTCGGTACATTCAATTCAAGGATCACACTATGATGTACCAGCCGGTCGATCGCTGCTGCAGTGGTCATCGGATCCTTAAAGATGACTTCCCATTTACTGAACGGCAGATTGCTGGTAATCAACACGCTGCCACGTTCATAACAATGAGCTAATAAGGTAAACAGCACCTCCATCTCCTCGCGGTTCTGTTTGACATAGCCGAAGTCATCTATCATCAATGCCTCGTACTGTGACAGCTTCTTGAGCCATTTGTCCAGCTTCAACTCCTGCTTGGCTCGTAATAACTCCTGCAACATCATATCACACGTAGTAAAGTAAACCTTTTTTCCCTGCCGGGCAAGTTCATGACAGATACCACACAGTAAATGTGTCTTACCGCTGCCGGGTTTGCCAAATGCAAGAATATTCTCTGTTCTGTCAACAAATGAACCTTCCAAAAGAATTTTGACCTGCTGACGTATCTTCAACGGCATACGTTTAAAATCAAAGTTTGCCATGGTCTTTTCCATAGGAAGCTTTGAGGCTTTTACCAGCCTTGCGATTTTATTGGCTCTGCGAACATCACACTCACGCTGAGCCAATTCCAATAGATATTGTGAATAACCCATATCTTCGGCGATAGCCTTCTGAGCGAACTCGGCGTAATATTCACGGAACATCGGCAGGTGAAGTTCTTTGAGAAGGTTTACAAGCTGATTATCCAGATCATTTTTACTCATACCAGTAGTGCCTCCGCCGATTCAAGTAGACAGTCATAACTGTTCAGATCAATATCGCCAACACAAACGTCAGTGACATCCGGCGGCTGTTGTTCGGATTTGACTATTTGTTCTACCATATCAAAATCAATCGCATCTGCATGGTTGATCAGGAACCGCAAAGCTTCATTGACAGATGTCTGGCTTTCGTTGGCAGCTAATTCAAGAATTTTCAGATACTGCTTATTACCCTGCTTCATCCCATGTTGATCACGCAGGAGATCATATGCGATCCTGAACTGACTTGTGGGAAACATATCATCTTTATAGCAATAGTTCTCAAACGCCCCGGGTTTGCGAACAAGGGTATCTATAACGTGGCGGTAATTGATGTAATGACCGTTTTCACCGTGTAATCTGGGCAATACTTCAATTCTTCTTTGAGCATACCAGACTTCGATATGTTCGGCATATATTCGAACGTCAACATTTTCTCCCCTAAGCCTGCTGTGAACAGAATAGCTGTTCTTAAGAACTCGGACCGTAGACCACGACTTACCCTGCATTTATCCCTGGTGAAATCTTCATGCCTGCGGGTTGGCAATTGCCGCAGAACCTTTAACTCTTCGGCCAAGAGTTTTGTGCGGCCGGTATTGAGTTGGTCGAGCAGCTTTTCAAGAAACATTTCATAATCTTTCCTGCTGTTAAAATCTCTGCTTCCTCTAAGGATTAACGCCTGTTCAACAGCTCTCTTTAACCTGTGATGACGCTGCTCTATATCGCCGTTTTCATTCGGACAGTGAGGCTGGATTTTACAGCTTTGGAAACCATAATGATTCGCAAGACCCTGATAGTTAGCCGTGAATTCCTCAGGATTGCCTACCTTGTTAACCGCACAGGTTAAATTATCAGTCCTATGATAGCGTGGTATGCCGCCTAACTTCCAGAGGGCATTTTGAATACCGGCACTTAAACTTTCATAGCTTTCTGAAAAACATACCGTGACGGTTTCCCAGTTCGACAAACACAATACAAAATGGTACAGCATGTGAATAAAAGGTATGCCGCAAATGGTGATACCCAGCTTATTCATCCTGGTAAAGTCTGATTCGCACCATTGGCCGGGTTTATAGATTTGTGGAAAAAACACTTCCTGAGCCGGACCGGACAAGGCTTTCCATTGTTTTACTCGTCTCTGGAAGGTTCTTAATTCGCTGTCCTGGTATTTACCGGGATATTCACGCTGCAGAGCCTCAAAAAGCGATTTAGATTCAAGACCGGAGTTGTTTTTGAGGAATTCTTCAACCCATGGCCAATCCCCTGCAAAGGCATCCGGATGGGTGGGCCAGTCGTGGATAGCTTGGCATTGGCTGGGCAGCACGCCCGTTTTTAAATACTTGCGGGCGGTTTTAGTGCTTATACCAGCCTTGTCTGCAAGCTGATATAAGGTCTTGCATTTGTTTTTCATAGCGAACAATCTCCTTACCTGTTTGTCTTTAACCATCTGAAATCTCCTGACTTAATGAGTTTCAGATAGCATATTCCAACTTTAATTCATCCGGAACTTTTAACTGTCGCCGGAAGGTAAGAATAATTGTCGCTGATCATCATCCTCTTTTTCCTGGATACGATAATTCCCGCAGGCCATTGTGGTTGGCTGTCAGAGGCGATAATAAACTCCTTTTCTGCCTGCGGCGTTTCTTTCTCTTTATTCTGCGTTTGCATGGCTGGCCTCCTTTTCTATGTCCTGAAGCTTTTTAAAGTAAGGACATTCGGCATCGCAATCCTCGAACTGGCAGTCGTCATCACAGGGCTGGTGAAGTTTCCAGCTTTTATTGTAGCGGCAGGCCAGATAGCAGTGTTTTGTACCGCTTTCTGAACAGTCGTCGCAGGGGCTGAACTTATCGAAATCCTGGTTATAGTCGCACTCTATATAGCAGTACTCGCTGCGACAGTCATTGCAATCTCTACAGCTATACTGGCCGTCGTTGCTCCCGCATTCGTTGATACAGTATGGACTGCACGAATCATTGCAATCCTCACAGGGGTTGTCTTCATCTTCGTACTGGCCTGTTGGGTCGAAAGAGCCAATCTTCTCATAAGGATTGCCAGAGTTGTACTGGCAGAGGAACTCATGCAGCACGGTGAGCACTTCAGCCATACGCATTGAACCAATCATCTTAGGGATATCCGGAGCGATATTGCCGAGGCACGGCTGGCCATCGGTAGCTATATGGGGGTGTGGATGCTCGGCATTTGGATGTTTATCAAGAGCTTCTATCTTTAGGTTGCCCTTTGAATCGATACTTATCTGGTATCTTCCCATAGGAAACGACCTGTTGTCATATTCAATGGTTACAGGCGAAGTAACGGCTGTTATTAAACCATCCTCATCGGCATCTATACTATCGTACTGGCCTGATGCGAGCAGTTCAATAAGACCTTTGCGCCTGGATGTGAAATAACCTCGGCCTGCGGATTTGCCGAAGTTTCTTTAGATACTTTAGTTCCTTCTGGATGACAGGTTTACTGCGTTCAAAATCAAGGATTGTATAATAGGCGCTCTGGGCTTCACGTTCTCCATTATTTAAGTTATCTTCCTTTTCGGTTATTTTGTCCCGAACACCCTTAGCAAAGGCCTCGCAGAAACGTTGAGCAAGCTCTTTTCGCTGCTCAAGCAGCTTATCAGTCATCTTAAAATCAAGCAGTTCGATAGAACGCTCAATTATGTAAGATAGTATGGCCCTTGTTTCCTGGTTATCATTGGCAGTAAGTTCGATTAGGATAATAATCCTGTTGTGGTCGACATAGGCAAGAGTCAGAGAATCGTCATCGAGAATCTGTTTTCCCTCTGGGACATTTGTTTCAATATCAACGGTATTTTGGTTCTCTGATGGTGTGTATCTGCTGTCTGCAATCTTTATGACCTCCGCCCTGCTTACTTTACAAAGGCCGTCTGCAACCGCCACACGCACGCTTACAGAATTTTCACTGTATCCTTCATTCTCGCTGTACCAGCGGAATGTTACAGGTTTATCAGTCTTGTAGGCAAGGTATGTAAGAATGTTTCTGATTTCATTTTCCGGCATGGCCAGACTTTGCCAGCGGTATATCGTAACTGGTGGTATTATCTTTTCATGTTCCATTTTTGTTAACCTCCAAAAAATAAGGGCCGGCGAAATTTAATTTCCTGCCAGCCCTTTCTGTGAGAAAAATGCTTGGTTTAATCCTACGCCTGTTAGGCCAGACCGCCTTCTACTTTCGGGATAATCAGGATTGTTGAACCTGCTGTAACCTTGGTATCCAGTGTAGCCGCAGAACCATTAATCCTGAGACTTCCCATGGACTGAATACTGCCATAAATTTCCTCGGCAGCCTTCAATAGAGTTCCTTCCCTGCCGATTACCTGGCCACTCTCAGGATGTGAAAACACATCCCTGACGGTTCCATTTTCCTGAACCTCGATAGTTACAGGCTGGCCTGTGAGTCTGAAAATTTCTACTTTCATAACTTTACCCTTTCTAAATTAAACGGTTAATAATTGGTTTACTTTCCAAAACAAGTTACATATCCAACTCCTAAGGTGCGAACATCTCCGGAGCAATCTCTTCCAGCCTCTTTGGCTGCCAATTAAGGTCTCTTTCAATCGAAAGACCGCATGGCCCATGAACTTCCTTGAGTTCCGAGAGGCTAAAATAGCCAAGCTCTCTGCAATGGCCGTCCACAAGACCAAAGAAGGTGTCTTCCCCGTCAAATTCTGTTGCGTACCATGTCCAGTTTGAATCCGGCGTGAAGAACTTTACATAAACAATTGCCTGCCCGCCTAATTTTTCCTGTGAATAAAGCAGCGGCAGTTTCCTGCGAATCTCTTGAGTAAGCAGTTCCATAGCTAACTCCTCCTTACTTGCTCTCAGCCTTTTCCAATAAGCTCTCAATCATCTTGCTTGCTTCGAGCTTGGTGACTTCATCTAACTCATCTACGCCGAAGAGTTTCTTTAAATGCTTATGGGCCTTCTCGTTCTCAAAGCCCTGCTCGGCAAGGATTCTAAACAGATACCTCTTCTGGGCATCTGTCATCGGCGAATCGCCGTTTGTGGCGTTGCCGTTTTGATTGTTGCCTCCGGCTCCTTCCGCATCAGAATCGATTTCTTTCTCAGAGAGGTACAAGCTAAAAATGTGTTTTCCTTCAACTGTTCTTACTTCGATACATGTCATTTTCTTTGCCATAATTTTTATTCTCCTAAATAAAGTTTTTAATGTTCTATTTTCAGTTTAGCCTATGGTGATATCCCAACAAGATTGGCAGATTTGCCTATTTGAGCAACAAGCCCTTTCTTTTAGTAAAGGGCTTGTGGATATACGATCAGAATATGGACAAAGAGAATAATGACAAAAATCAGATTACCCCTTTTGCCGTCACGAACTACAGGGATATAAGGAAAATATTCGGCATAAAACAGAAAAACCGCCGTGGTCATATGTATATAATTGGAAAAACCGGAACAGGCAAATCCACCCTGATTGAGAATATGGTTATATCTGATATTAAGACAGGTTATGGTCTTGCCTTAATCGACCCCCACGGTGATTTGGCCGAGGACATTTTAAACTATATCCCCCAAACACGCGTAAACGATGTTATTTACTTTAATCCTGCTGATACCGAATACCCGGTTCCTTTTAACCCCCTTGCGGCAGTAAACCCTGAATATCATCACCTGGTAACATCAGGACTTATCTCCGTATTTAAAAAGGTCTGGTCTGAGTTCTGGGGGCCAAGGTTAGAGCATATCCTGAGACATTCAATCCTGACGCTTCTGGAATATCCCGATAGCACCCTACTGGATATACCAAGGCTCTTAACCAATAAGGATTTTAGGCAGCAGGTTTTAAAGCACGTGACTCATCAGCAGGTAAGAGAGTTCTGGCTTTTTGAGTTTGAAAAATACTCTGCCTGGCTAAAAACTGAGGCCACAGCGCCTATTTTAAATAAGGTAGGACAATTCTTAACCAGCAAACCCCTTAGGAATATCGTAGGCCAAAAGAAAAACACCTTCCGTTTCAGGAAGGTGATGGACGAAGGGAAAATCTTTATCGCTAATCTATCCAAAGGCAAAATAGGTGAAGATAACTGTTCCCTGCTTGGTGCGATGCTTGCAACTCAGATGCAACTGGCCGCATTAAGCCGGGCAGATATACCTGAAAATACCAGGCGTGGATTTTACCTGTACGTTGATGAAATGCACAATTTTCTAACCCTGTCTTTCGCGGATATCCTGTCTGAGGCAAGAAAATACGGACTGAATCTTATCCTGTGCCATCAGTATATTGAGCAGCTTGACGAAAAGATAAGAGCGGCGATATTCGGCAATGTCGGGACAATAATTTCATTCAGGCTCGGCGCTGAGGATGCAGAATACATGGCCAGGGAATTTTATCCGGTTTTCAGCGAAGAAGATTTGGTTAATCTGCCCAACTACCACATATATCTAAAGCTATTGATTGACGGCGTGGCATCAAGACCGTTCAGTGCTATAACGCTTCTACACCCCCAAAAAAGAATATCTTGTAAAAAGGAAATAATCAAAGCATCACAGGAAAAATACGCAATGTTTTAAATCTTAGTTGTGTGATTGATCTTTTTTAAAATATAAGCTCCCAAAATTCTGTCTATCTCTGCCGGAATAATACTCACCATCTAAAACATTTTTCTCTTCGTCAAACAATAATTTTACTGTCCCTCTATGAATACTCATAGTCTTAACAGCGTTTGATTTCGGTTCGTTAATGTATTAATAACTTAAATATTTACCTTCGGGAGCGTCAGTTATAACAGAGGCTGTTTCGCTACATGACGACGAGCTTTCTGTTGTCAATAATATCTTTATTCTTGTCCAGGTCTGGAATATTTTCAAGGTTGCTTTAATCTTTGTAGAATGCTCATCAAAGGATGATCTCAAATACCCTTTCCATCCTCCGTTCAAGTTCGGAGTTTTCACAAGACCGAATTTCTCAAAATATTGCCATAGCCATTTATCAAAGGCAACAAAAAGCAACTCATAGAAAAATAATACAGATGGGCTCTCAATCCACCAGAGTAAAACGATTTGATAATTGTTAAGTATTTTATAAAAACACCAGGCTAAAATAATACTTACTATTGCCAAGATTAGTAGAATCTTTTTTCTTTCTTCCGTGTCGATTGAATATGGGTGCATATTACCAGTTATTCCAAACTGAAATTAAATTTTTTATAAATTCCTTTGCCTGCGTCGTATTCCACTGTTCCTGTGTCGGACCGAAAAGATTTAATCGGCTATTTTGACATATAAAATCGTCTAACCTATTTTCATTAAGCCAATTTACAACACTACAAAACGTATCGCCATAACTTGTGCCAAATTTCATACTGGGCACATTGTAGAGCATACATTCCAAAAAATATGACGGCGTCGCGTCTCCGGCAAGATTCCCTCGCAAATTTTTAAACAATCTAACCGTTGGCTTATGCCACCCATTACTATTTTGATGTTTTGAAACCCCATTATCGTAATGAGTTTTGGGATAATTTATAACTTGCCTATTATCATTTCCAGTCCAAAAACACATCCCCTCAATAAAATCATAGCTATTTATAGGTTTGTAGTACCTATACTGTGAACAAACCACAACGTCGGCAGGCAATCTCCCGCTATTCGCTTTTATTTTTATTGATTTGTTTCCTTCGACTATTTGGCTCTGCCCATAATATCCTTTTAAAACATTCAAAACTTCTACCCTGAAGGTTTGCAAACTATAAGAAGCTGGTGTCAAACCCAATATACTCTTCTGAGATTCGGAAAGATTGCTATAGAAGGTTGAATTAAGTTGAACAACAACATCTACATCGCTATCACCGCGAATGTTAGTGTCGTTTTTATAAGAACCCTGTAAATAAACCTCAAAATCAACCCCATCAGGCCAACTATTATAAGTATTTAAGGCATTCTTAACAGAGTCGGCTGTTGCTTTAGCGGTTGCAACCGCACCCTGATGCGACCATATTTCTAATTGTGATTCTGGTATAGCCATGTATATTATTTCAATTCTACCGTTAAATCTTTTTTCTTTCAAGGAGATTTGTTGTTCTTTACAACCATATAATCATATTGTATATAATTAAAGTATCTGAAAACTTTGAGAGGAAATTTGTTTTATGAAAAACACAAACTCAAAACCAGTTGGCATATGGATTCGGGTTTCAACCGAAGACCAAGCAAGGGGCGAGAGCCCTGAACATCACGAAAAACGAGCCAGATATTATGCTGAATCCAAGGGCTGGCAGATAAAAGAGGTCTATCATCTTGAGGCTGTCAGCGGCAAATCGGTAATGGGCCAGCCTGAAACACAGAGAATGCTTGAGCATATAAAGACCGGTTATATAACTGGTCTTATATTTTCAAAACTTGCCCGGTTAGCACGCAATACCAGAGAACTGCTGGAGTTTGCCGATATATTCAGCGAATACAATGCTGATCTGATTTCCCTCCAAGAATCCATTGACACTTCAACTCCGGCAGGCAGACTCTTCTACACCATGGTCGCAGCAATGGCACAGTGGGAAAGAGAGGAGATTGCCGACCGTGTAGCAGGCATCCGTTCCTATAAGAGCCAAATTAGGTAAACCTCTTGGTGGTAAAGCACCTTTTGGTTATCAATGGATAGACCATAAATTGGTTCTTAATCCGGCAGAATCGCCTGTCAGAAAATTGGCTTATGAATTTTTCCTTAAACATCGTAGAAAGAAAAGAGTCGCCCGCCTTCTAAACGAAGCAGGCTATAGAACACGTAAAGGAGCAAAATTTACAGGTCTTTCAATTGAGAGACTTTTGCAAGATCCTACTGCTAAAGGCGTTCACAGAGCCAACTATACTACAAGAGTTAATGAAAAAAAGTGGACTGAAAAGCCGCAAGAAGATTGGGTTCTAAATAGAGTAGAACCAATCATATCTGAGGAACTCTGGGAACAGTGCAACGAAATCTTAGATGAGCAGCAGAAATCTCACAAACCAGCGAGCCGCAAAGCTATCCATCTTTTTACCGGCTTTGCCTACTGTCATTGCGGCAACATAATGTATGTGCCTTCAAATGCACCGAAATATATCTGCTATAAATGCCGAAACAAAATCAGTATGACCGACTTGGAAGAAATTTTTCACCACCAGCTAAAGAGCTTTTTGTTCTCGCCCAAAGAGATTTCAAAGTACTTGGAAGAAACAGACAACGTAATCAAGGAAAAACAGGAACTTCTAACCAGTTTGACTGAAGAAAAAGTCAAGACCCAAAAGGAGATGGACAAAACATATAAGCTCTATATAGACGACCAGATATCTAAGGCGGGATTTGGCAAGCGATATAAACCAATGGAGGAGAGGTATAAGCAGATTGACGAGCAGATTCCCCTATTAGAAGGGCAAATAGATTACCTAAAAAGCCAGCACCTTTCCAAGGACGAAGTTCTACATGAAGCAAGGGACCTTCATTCACGTTGGCCGAAATTAGAACGTGAAGAAAAAAGACAGATTATTGAAACCATTACTGAAAAAATCATCGTTGGCCAAAAAGACATAACCATCAACCTATGCTACCTACCCTCTCCCTCTGAAATGATGGCAGAAAGGGAACGGAGCAGGAGGGATTCGAACCCCCGGTGCCCGTAGGCACAACGGTTTTCAAGACCGTCGCGTTCAGCCACTCTGCCACTGCTCCTTATTTTCGTAACTAAATTACTCATCAACGGTTAAACTCTTTTACAGAACAAATTACTAAACTAAAACTTCTCTCTGGTAACTCCATAGGTTGCGTTTTTTTGTCAGAATTTTCAAAAAACGACTCCTTTCTTATTTTCAATTCTTTCCCGTCTGCCGAAACAGACATCACAGTTTAATCTATCATAGAAAATTTGCAGTTTGTCTTCTTGTACCAAAGTGTCCAAAGTATTCGCAATTTCAACTTTGATATCGTCACTATCCAATCCATCTGTTTCTTTAGCTGCCAAAAATCTAAAGAGTTGATTGAAAGTATACAAACTTCCTTGCCGAATTTTTTTCATTATCGTTTTTTTATAGTCGAGCATTTTAGGTTCCTTTCTTTTATTGAAATTTCCTTATGCTCATGCTTCAACACCATACCGACTTCATATAGCACCTGTCAATATCCTGTATTCCCATTGAATACACTAAAAGTTTAGCTTTGTTTTTTCTTTTCGTCAAGCTGTTTCTTTGGCTTGTCTGAACCAGTAGGATATTTTTTGAAGTCGTGTTTCTTGCCGTCCAGCAGTCCATAGTTTGCTCTGGAAATTACCACGTTTGGATGGTCGAAAATCTTACTGTCTCTGGCAGCGAATTCGCTGTGCATAAATTTACTCACTTGCTCAGCAGTTTTTAACTCCTTTTTGCCGAAAGCTACCAGCCACGTTTGACAGACCCCAACACCAGTCGTTTTACCTTTTACTTTTGCCATTTTAATTCTCCTTTGCGAAAAAAGTTAATATACTCGATTTTCCATATCTTCATTATAACATATTGTTACGATAATGCAAAATAATTTTAGGAGTATTTTTATCACAAAATCGTAACAACATTACTTACTATTGCTTACGAGAGAAAATTTTTTTCTGGTACAGCAACTATGGATTAAACTTGTCATCAAAATCAAGAGTTGGTAAACTCTTTTTATTGTTGTATGAAAAATTTGAAAGGAAAAATCTGTAAGAATAATTGACAATTTGAGTGATGCGTGAGCATCAAGTATCTGTTTCCCAGAAAACCGCCAAATTGAGCCTTTGGGTCTCTTAACGACAGATGCAGTGCTTGAACCACGTTCCCGAAACGGGAGCGTCGGCTTTGTGCTGTTCTGTCGTACCCCTTGGCGGGGGTTCTGGAAGCAGCCTTGGTTTGACGCTCCTTATATTTTCGGGACAAAATGCAAGAATTACTTATTCAAAGATTTAAAGACACTGACACTTTCACCGGCACACCCACTTGGGCTTGGCAATTCAAACCCTCTATACCTCTGGTCGGGAAAAACTACAAACCTGGTAAAGGACTGTTGATTTACGCCAGCGCAGAAAACCTCAGTTGGCTCAACAATAAACATCTCAAACCTGAACAAGAATTAGACCTAAAGCGTTTTCAAACGGAAGCTGTTTGGAACCGCTATCGTGCTTGCTACGAAGAAAAGGGCAAAACCCCCTTCTTTCCAAACGTTGGTATTCAGCCGGTAACAGACGGTGGACTTTTAGCTGCCGGACTTTTCATAACTTCAAAAGTAGGTCTCCAACAGAGAGCAAACCCACATTCGTTTCTGGAGACAATCGCCGTAACCAACTGGTGTAAGTTCAGCATCAAATCCCATGGTAACAAAGATTACCTACGGGACATTAAGAAGCTGACAGCTTCTCTACCGTTCGTTGTCGGTGAGTTGGCTTTACTTCAACCAGCGGTCGTTTTAATTCCGCAAGCGGTGTGGCGACATCCTGTCTTAAAAGCAGCAATGAGGGGAGCTTCACCTTGGTCGCGATTCTTACCAGCTATGCAATTCAATGCAAGAGTAGTCAATTACCACCTTAGAGACCATGAAAGCGCAGCTACACGTCTGTGCAAACTTTCAGAAGATACACAGCTTGCCCTTTGGATGAATCAATTGGAACGTATTAACCCAAAAAACGCTTGGCGATATATTGCTATGCTTTCTGATTTATTAAAGAAACCCCCTGCTGATGAATGACAACAAGGGGTTGTTGCGAAACTTTCTATCTTTCGCAAAGGAGGTTCCTAACTATATCGCTCGGCTAATTTTTTCTGGATAGAAGCAGCAAGCTCATCGGTCATTGAAGTGTCAACACTGCCAATAAATTCGACACTTTTCAGAGCAGGTAAAATTCTGTCAACGCAAGCAATCAGGACTCTGTCATCCTCATATGCACGTTCGCAAAAGTGAACTAACAGAGACTTTCGTTTTCGTTTCTCAACAGTTGCTTTTGCCTGCAAAAATTCGTCCATAAACGAAGTGCCTTTAGGCCGTCCGGGACTTGCTCCGGCAGTGCCTTTTACAAAAAGCCCTCTACTATCGCGTAATATTTTTTTACTCATATTGGCACAGCTACCAGCTGTCTCATTACCGGTTTGCCTTGCACCTCTTGCGAACAAATCTCAAAAATGTATTTTAGCATACCTGCCGAACCTTGCGTAATGTTCTGACTGACAACAGATTCGCCAGTCTGGGTTTGTAGCTCACAGTATGTCCTGTAAGATTCCCGCAGTTTACTGTTGATTTCCATTGCCTGCTCCAGTGCTTCAATAAGTTCTTTACTCAGAGATTCGATTTCAGCAGCAGCTTTTTTCTGGGCAGTTAGAAGTTTGTTGCTTTCGGCTTGCTGAGCCTTTTTCTGAGCAACAACAAGCTGGCTTTCAAGCTCAGCAATAACCGCTGGCGCAGCGTCCATTTCGTTTCTCAAAGAAGCAATCTCATCGTCGAGGGCAGCGGTAGATTTACCGGCAATGACTGCTTTAGCTTGCTGCTGTCGTAACTGTTCGAGCTTAGCTTCGCTCTGGGAGAGTGTAGACCTGTACTGTTCGAGTTTTTGCTCTAATGTTGACATCGTTAATATCCTTTAATAACTTTGTTAGCTGAAAGTAACAGCAAAACTGGACACTGTTCGTCTATCGAAATTTATGGTTCCTGTGCTGTCCGTAAATCGAAAAGTTTTACCAGTACCAACACCTGTAATCAGTTCTGCTGCCAGATTTCTCAAGAACTCTCTGAGGACAGAACCATCGGGACATCGACTGGCGTAAGAAACTGTTGTCCCGGTTGTAAAAGTTACCGTTACTTCACTTATGTTTCCTTGTGTTACCATTTTATTTTCCTTATTCTATTAAACTGAGACTTGGCCACTTGCTGCCGTTGTCTTCTGCACGAACGCCAATACCTGCCCTTGCTTTCGCAATTGGTAACAGTTCGTTAGTGAGAGACGGCCAAAGTGTGCTTATGCTTTTTTCAACTTTCGTCTCAAATTTGCTGAGTAGCAAGAGGACACCACTTATTGCGTCCACTTCATCACTATTGAGTTTGTTTAGTGCTTTGACAGCAGTTTCGAGCCTCTCATTTTCATCTTTTGAAAATTCAAAGCTTTTTTCGACACACTCTATCGCATCGAGCAAATCCAAAGTATCATTTTCATTATACATTTTATTTTCTCCTGATTTGAAAAATAGGAATCTTTTTTTGTTCGCTGGTTTGTCAACCAGACTAATTTCTTTAAGTTCTATGTCTTTGAGTTCTCTTGACATTTTTTTATTCTCCTAAACTTGGCCATTTTTTATTGCAGGTGTCGTCAGGTTTTTTAATTCCAGTAAATTTTTCAACTTCAGTCAACCGTTCGTCAAAAACCTCAACGAACCTGCGCAGCAAAGCATCTTGCAATGCTTCACTTTTCTGGAATTGAGCAAGACGCCCTACCGTAGCTGCCAGCCGATTTAAATCTGTGCTGGCCAGAAGTTCTTTATATTCTTTTTCATTCATTTTTGAGCCTCCGAATGATACCGGATTTTTGCAGACCTGTCGTGCTGATACCTTTTCCTTCGGCAAGTTCAACCAGTTTCTCTTTTGTTAACTGGCAAAGTTCGTGAACTGACATCTCAGCGGTCGCAGGATGTTTGGTCAGAACATCTTTGGCTGCTTGTCGGGCAATGACCGAACCCATATCATTTTTTATTTTCTGGCAGAGTAACCAGCACCGGCGTTGCATTGCAGACCAGTTTTTATTTTTCGGCAGGTTGGCAATGTCCAGAGCTTGTAAAATCAATACATATTGAAGTAGACTGCCTCGAATTTTAATCTGATAAAAATCCTGCAATCGCTGAACAAGTTCGAGCAGTTCAGCGTCCAGATAGAACCGTAGTTGCTTCATATTGCTTGACCTTTATAACTTTTACACATTTCATCGTAACAACGGTTGCCTCAACCGAACTAAAAAAATTTTAACTTGTTACCACTACGTCAGTTAACATCTTGCTGCAAAATCAGGTTGCGTCTAAGTCGCCTTTCTGGAGTTTATTTTAACATATTTAGCAGGAAATTGCAAAACATTTTTGCCTCAGAAACCTGTTTTGGCATCTAAAAATCAACGTTTTCGCTTGTAAGGCCTTATAGTTTCTAAGGATACAAAATTTGTGGGAATTTTCTAATTTTTGCCTTTTTTTTCGAGCATTTTCAGTGGCTTTCGGTTATAATAGTTTTAGCTGCCAAACTGTATGCTGTGGCAATCAAATCAGATACAGGTCAATAAACAACGCTTGTAAGCAGTGAATCAAGGTTGTAATTCGACGTTAGAAATCGAAGTGCAACCTTTTTTTATTGGTGTTGAATGAAACGACTGGTAATCAAAAAATTAAAGACAAAACAGAAGCAGTGGAGATGGGTTCTTCTTACCGGTCGTACCTGTCAAAGCTGCTTCTTTTTTTACTGGAGAACAAAATGAAGATTGAACCACTATCGATAGAAGACCGACAGACATTAGAATTACAAAACATGTTTTTGGAAATGAGAGACAATTCACCCATTGAAATAACGGAAGAATTCTGGCACAACCCTAAATTCTCAAAACTAAAAAATTTGCAAAGACGTTGGAGGTACTATAGGTCAATGGGAGAATACTGGGACAACCCCAGACATCAAGAACAACTCGAAAAGAACATTCGAAAAGGAATTCAAGAAGCAGATGATGAACTCGATGAAATAATTCAAGAAGAAGAATCTGAAGAAGTCGAAACAGTAGAAGATTATATGAGAGAATTGAATGAGAAATATCCAAACAGCACATATACTGAAACTTCTGTGTCTGAAGCGGTCATAGTTCCTGCTTCTGAAATCAAACCAGAACACATGAAGTATCTCTGGCCTGGACGAATAGTCTGTGGTAGCACTACTGTATACTTTGGAATGCCTGGAGAATGTAAATCAACACAAGCCTTAGATGTTGCTGCCAGAATTTCGACCGGAGCAGGCTGGCCGAATTCTATGTTAAACGCACCTAAAGGTTCAATCCTTCTGATAGCTCAAGAGGACGCTGTTCGTGAAGTGATTTTGTGGCGGTACAAAGCCATGAATGGAGACCCAGCTAAACTTTACATCTTCCAAGGTATAAAAAGAGACTCAGCGTACTTAGACTGGCTGGACATAACTAAAGATTTGCCTTCAATTGAAAACCAAATTAAAAACATACCCGACCTGAAATTAATAATTATCGACCCTATCAGTGCATACTTCGGTAAAGCAGACACATACAAAATGTCAGAAGTTCGAGCAACATTGGGACCTCTAAAGGCTCTGGCAGAAAAATACGAGATAGCAATACTATTAATTCACCATGCGAACAAGAATTCTAAACAAGATTCTCTACACAGAATTTCTGGCAGTACAGCTTTCGGTGATTTCGCACGTCAAGTCTGGTTGTTCGGTTCAGACAAAGAAGATGAAACACGCAAATTGATGGTCAGTGCAAAAAAGAGTTATGGTCCACCGACAACAGGACTGGCTTTCAGAGTTAAACAAGTTGACCCCACAGATGAAAATAGTATTAAACTAATATACGAAACAACACTGGTACAAGAATCAGCTCAGGATATTTTCGCAGAGCAAAAGGGACGTGGCCGACCGGCAAGAGAGAGGGAAAGAGCAGAAGAATTTTTGAAGAAGATTCTGGCAGACGGAGCTGTACCGAGAAAAATTGTGATAGACACTGCTGCCATAGAAAAAATAGACGAAAGAACACTACGTCGAGCAGTAAGCGAACTGAAGCTAAGACGGGTATGGCCGAAAACAGGCAAGCACGCAGAGAAATATTGCTGGCGATTGCCGCAAAATCGGTCAAATTAAAATGGGTAAAAAAACGAAAATTAAATTTGACCGAAAATGCTTAAAATGCTTTGTTTTTGAATGAAAAAAGCAGCTTTTGGCCAACTCCTTAGTATATATATTTTTGACCCTTTTTTTAGAAAACGGTCAAAAAGGCACAGAGAGAAAAAAATTGACCGAAAGTAGCTAATTTCGCAGAGCAACCGGTGTGTGGGTTTCGGCGTCGCACCTTCCCTGCACACCTGCTCTGCTTAACTTCCGCTCCAGACAAGTCCGCCATATGTGTGTATGTGGGCTTCTTCACTCCAGAAAAAACCGGCTTTCTGCTTCAGTCCCCCCCCCCGTGGTCTCAGTCCGGGGGAGTTCGGAGCTACAATCGAACGTGGTAGCCCTAAAATCAAACGCTGGCAGTCCGGTTAGGCTGGTTTTCCAGTCAGAGAAAGGGTTCCTCTACGCAACCGGTTTGTTGAATTGTGCAAAATCAGTGCATAATGCGATAATTTAGCCGGTTGAGTACACCGTTTTCCTTTCTCAACATCACCGCACCAAGGCCAAAAAGCAAAAGCGTTGCGGGTTCAACCGTCCTCTATAACAGGAATATAAGTACAGCGACAATAGCCGTAACCACCAGTGCAGTTTTTAACTGGAAGTGTTGGGTTTCTAAGCTCATCCTCAACAAGTAGCTTTTTGTTATCTAATGCTAAACAAGCATCACAAGAACTTTCACCCGCAGACAATATTTCGACATACTTTACAACACCAGATTTTTTGTATTCAATTAAACTTTGTTTTTGCGAAGCAGTAATTTGCCGGCCTATTTTCGCATACTTCTTTCTATCGTAATCCGTTGCTTGAACTTCTGTTAGCAACTTACCGCGTCTAAGAACTATTCTTTTCTGACAGGATGGGCATTTTCTATTTCGTCTGGGCTTTTGTTCAAAAACATATTTACAATATGGACAAGCCGAGAGAACCGCTTTAGAGATATGTACAGAATCGCATTGGTTTAATAATTTGTTAATTTTTTCACCCAAGTTATGTAGATTTATTTTAGGTAGGCATTTCAAAGATTCTTTAATAACAGATATGATTTCTTCTCCGTATTTTTCATATTTTGAATTTATCAGCAGATAATCTACCAGAAAATGGAGGGAACTATCACTAATGTATTCTCTAAATGCCTCATATTGTTTATGTCTGTATAAACTCAATGACAACATAATATGTGCAAATATTCCTGATATAACTGCTTGTTGAAATTTCCCTTCTTTTTCCAAAAACAGCATCATTTTATCATAAATCGCGGAGAGGTATGTCAGTTGCTCATTGTCGTCTACCATGCGCATAGTTTCTTGCAAAATTTGATTGTACTTTTTCCATGCATCATTTCCTCTGCCTGCTATCTGCAAATAAGAAGCAAGTTTAAGAGAGGCCTTTCCTTGCAGAATTTCTGCTTTTTCCAAATCATTTATAGCTCCCAAGATGTTTCCTGATTTCTTTTTCAGAGTTGCACTTAAATATAATTTTTGTACCTCACTATTTTCAAGGTTGTATCCAAACTTGGTTGCTGGAGAAGCATCCAAGGATATATGGATTTTATTAGTGTTCGCGGGAGTAAGTACAGAAAAGCATTGCCTACATACAATTTTATTATCATAGACGTAGGCTTGTTCAAGTTTGCCAATTGTGTGTCCACAATTTTGACAAATTTCGTCTTTCATTTTCTCTGCCAAAAAAATATTAGCTTTTTCTTCTTAAAAGCAATCCGCCCAAGCCGAGCAGCAAAAGCGTAGCGGGTTCGGGAACAGGTTCAGCAAAAATAATGCTCGAATTAGAGCCAATGTAGAAAGCATTATCCAGTGTGCCTCCGTTGGCCAATGTTCCGGTCAACCAACCCTGACTTTTTCCAACTCTCCCATAACCAAATGCCTCACCATCGATAGTAAAGTTGCTTCCCTCAAAAATTATTTCGGCCTGGTTGGGAAAACTGGTAAGGTAATATCCTGCATATATCCCCAGACCTATCGACCCGCCGGAGACTGTAACACGGCTACTACCGCCCACAATTAAATAGGTTAATATCGTCCCACCAGAGACAGTTATGGTGCCTTCACCCATACCCGAAGTTTCCAAATTGCCCCCTATCTCTCCACCCGAAACAGTTACCACGGCGCTGTCTTCGGCAATCAAGCAGTTACTTATCCTTCCGCCAGATAAAGTTACAATACTGTTATCTTGAGCACATAAATGGGTTCCTATCTCTCCGCCGGAAACAGTTACGATACTGTTGTCAATGGCATACAAACTCCCACGCATATTCCCGCCAAAATTTATGATACTGTCTTCGTGGGCAAGCAAATAACTCTCCAAATACCCGCCACCCAGCACATTAATCGTCGTGGGGAGACCGGTAAGGTCGTCGTTCCACACATCTACACCATTATAAATATCAGTGGTAATATCGTGCGTTTCTCCGTCATCAAAAATCACAGGCTCCCCAGCCGCAACAACACAACAAAGCAACATCGTTACCAAAATAGTCACATTTATGTTTCTCATCTATCTCCTCAAAATTGTTAATATTTTAATCGCAACTTTTGCGCAGAAATTGCGAAATACGATATAAACCGCTTTACGGGATTGACCTCTGTCTCCATACTCTTTGCACCTCTTAACTTTTAACCTGTCTGATAAAGTGATATCAATTATACCCATTTTTTACTGTAAAGCAAATAAAAAATAGCCGTAAAAGTTGCTTTTTAAGCCATTTTCCGCTAATATGGCAGTAATATTAAGAATTAAATCGGGACGGCGGAGTAATTACCACCAAGCGGTTTGGGGTTAGTGCTGTACCACCTGAACGGCACTGCCCCCCTGCCATCAGTCTGAGGGAGTTTGACTCTCTACGGCGAGCATATGAACCCGTAGTAGGTTTTGTAGGACTGGTTACTGGCCAGAAAATGGCTACTCAGACGCGACCAGACTCAGCCAGAGTTTGCTAAACGGCTTGCCTGCTCTGCTTTACACAACAACAAAAACGGTTGCTTTGAACGTTTTAAGCGAAAAAAGCTCTCACCAACTTACTTGTAAGGGCTACAGAGGTGTTGGACCTTGTTGAAAAAACGCATTTGCAAATACTGAGGCTTCAAGTCGTTTGTACCCTTTCATTTTCCGCGTACCTTCAAACACAGCATAAAAAATACCGTCATCACGGTCAAGACCAAAGTTGTCTTGAACCACTTCAAGTATATCATCAATGTTAATTCTTCCTGTGGGATAGCGGTTTACTCGTTTCTGAATTGCATGTAATAAGACTACAATTCCAACCAAGTCTTGTAAGAATCTTTCTTCAATTCGCTTAAAAAATTGACGAAACATTTTCTCATCAAGCTGAAACACCATTTCAGAAATTAATTCTTTTGCTATGGTTTGCTTTAGGTCGATAGTGACGATTTCGCCTCTAAAAAGTTTCTCGATTCTTTGGTCTTCAGATGCTATCTCGTCCCACTTCATCATGCTTGCAACAGCATCAATCATTGCGTCCTCGCCATATTGTGCTTTTTTCATTTTCAGGCTCCTTTCATAATTTTGTTATTAAATTTTTTTGGAACTGGAGATATTTTCTCACAAATTTGGAGAGTTACAATTCGTAAATAGACGTAAGAGGGGAGTTTATGTTACGAATGTTATTTACGATGACAAGTGTCTGTGAAAAAAGGAGATATGAAACCTGCTACGTAACAGTTTTTGGGGGTTTGGGCTTGTAAGTCTTCTTTTTTTCCTCAACCCATTCTCTGGGGTAGTAGTTTAGCCTTTTATAATGCCTAACATCCACTTTGTCGTCCTTATCTTTCCAGCCTTCCAGTGTGCTTCCAGGGACTTTGTAAATTTCAAAAATTTCCTTGGTGTTTATATAATTGGGTGGTATCGGACACTCAGAGGGTTTGCCGAAGTGTTCGAGTATCTTTTCGCACGTCTGAATAGAGCCATTGCAGACTTCGGAAATATAATCTTTGCTGTCAATGAAGAATTCCTCAAAGTAGTTAGTTTCTGGCCAAGAAAAATGTAGTTTTGTTCTTGCCAGCTTGTAGTTCGCAATCCCTATCTCCCCTTTTCGTGCCAGAACTCCAAGGACACAAAGCCAGTATTCAGGGTAGTATTCATTTAACCTGTTGGTCGGTGGCACACTTTCAGCTACTGGCGGTTTCTTAAAATCATCGCTGAGCGGCTGTGTTAGATTTCAAGGATTTTTTTAAGATATTTTTGGATTCCATAGAGTTTGATTCCTAATCATAGTGTTTAAAATAATAAGCAATTTACGCATACAGGCAGTAAGAACTACTTTGTAGGCTTTGCCTTTTTTCGTAAGTCTTTCAGCCATTTTTCGTATAACCGGATTAAAACGAGAGGCGTTGAAGGCGGCCATATAAGAGCGCACTTCGGACGTCTTTTCGGCCACCGAAGATATGTGCTTTGCCATCGTATTTTCCCGAAGAACGATTCCAGGGAGCTACACCCGCCAGTGCTGCGATTTCCTGCCGGTTAAGTTTTCCAAGTTCCGGTAGGTTCGCGATGAGCATGGCAGAGGTTTGTGGACCTACGCCTGCAGTACTTTGAATTATACGATCTTTGTTTTTGAAATCGTCATCAGCTTCAATGTATTCACGGATGAGTTTATCAATTTCGTTAATCTGGAAATCGAGGGTTTTAATCATTTTGGCGATACTTTTTCTGACTTTCGGATGCATTATTGTTGCCTGACGATTGGATTCCTGGGTTCGCAGGTCGCAGAGCTGATGGCGACGTCTGACAAGTTCTGCTAGTTCAGCATTCTGCGGTCTGGAATGCGTTTTAGGAACAGGTTGCACGACCTTTGCAAACTGCGCCAATATCTGCGCATCGATAAGGTCTGTTTTTGCGTATTGTCCCATACCGTTGGCAAAGTCACGCACCTGACGTGGATTGACAACGACAACAGGCAGCGATGCAGCCAGCAGTTCTGCTACGATTGGCCGTTCGTAGCCGCCAGTGGCTTCGAGAACAATAAGCGATATTGTGTGCTCTTTTAAGAAGTTGACAGAGTTGACAATGGCCCTCAGGTGTGTTTGGCAGGCAGGTTTTAAGGATGTTTGGAGTTGCGGCCAGATGGAATGTGTCTTTTGCGACATCGATACCGACATAAACTTTTTCGGACATGGTTTTCTCCCATACTTGCAAATGCGAACTCGCCATACGTGTGGGGCGGCGGCGGTTCAAACGGCTGTTCGGGCTAGTCCCACGGCGGCGGCGAGGTTCCAGCTCAGCGACGGCCTCAAGGACCCGGTCGCAATCGAACTCTCGTCGCCTGTTTGTGCTTGCTCGGCTCGCTACGCTCCCCTCGCAAGCACAAACTTTACCTATGAGACTATTATCAACCATGACTTTTGTCAACATACAAGGTCGAACAGTTTTTTACCGCCAGACAGCATTTCGAAAAAAGCTTTACCTGCTTTTTGACAGGTAGGTCGTATAAGTGAACAGTCTATCTCGTAGTTTGCACTTTCGCAGTGTTTGAGTAGAGATTCAAACTTTCGTTTTAATTCCTGCCAGACATTCGCTGCCATTCCTTATTCCTTCCTATTTTAATCGAGACTGTCAAGCACGCTTCTATTTGCTCCAGCTTGGCAATGTCCGTACAAATCTACCGTAGTCGCAATCGAACTATGTCCAAGCTGCTCTTTAACATAATGTATCGGGGCACCTGCTTGCAAGAGTAAACTTGCGTAAGTGTGCCTCATATCGTGCAATCTTATTTTCGGCAGCTTAGCTTTTGTCAGCAACGGCTGAAAAATCTCGACCCTGAATCTGTCCGGGTTCAACGGCTCTCCGTTTTGGTTAGGAAACACTAAGTATATTTTCTCCGTCTCAAACGACCGGCACTGCAAATCCTTATTTCGCTTCTGGAACCTCTCCCGGAGAACAGCAGACAGTTGATTGCTCATATCAACGTGCCGAACTTTGTGGGACTTCGGTGTATCCCAGTGTTTGTGCGAAAAGTTTCTGCGGACTACTATTTGCTTTGCGTTGAAATCGACACAATCCCAAGCCAACCCCAAAAGTTCACCAAGCCGCATACCGGTACGAAAAGCACACAAACAAAAGTCGTAAAACTCCGGTGCGCCTTTCTGAACTACCTCCAGAAAAGCAGAGACTTGGTCTTTAGACAAAAATTGAACATGAGTTTTCGAGACTCCGTTGCGAAAAGCCCTGCCTAAAGCTCTGGCAGGGTTCGTCTGCAAAATCTCACTTTCAACAGCGTGCTGAAAAATAGCCGATATGCAAATTCGCAGGTTGTTAATAACAAGGCCGTCATTCTGTTTTTCGAGCAGCAGTTTGCGCACGTCTATTTTTGTGAAGGAATCGAGGCGTCTATTTTTCCAAACAGGCAGCATGTGCAGCTTAATTAACTTCTGGTAGCTTGTCCACGTGTTGTATTTCAGAGTCTTTTTAGCGTAGTCGTTGATATATTCGGTTGTGTACTGACCGAAAAGCGGTATGCCGGTTTGTCTGCCGTTCGTGAAGTCTATCAATCCCATCGCCAGTTTCTTTCGCCACTCCGCTGCAACTTTTCTGGCTGTGCGTGAATCGACATTGCCTATCTTTCGGCTGGTGCGCTGTCCCCCACTATGAATCCGGACGTAGAAATCTCCGGTGGCCATCTTTTTGACTAATGTTACTCCCATTTTCAATCTCCTTTGCAATAAAACGGTTAATCGCAATTACACTTAACTTAATCTATTAACCGCTGAAAAGCAAAAGAAATTTCAAAAACTCAGATACGTTTGGTTGCGCATTGGTTGCTTCTTTTTGTCAAAAACTGGCGTTTTAAGCTCAGAAACGACTTTGTAATCTAAGGTATGGCGGTTTTCAAGACCGTCGCGTTCAGCCACTCTGCCACTGCTCCACTTTTTAAAAAACACCAAATTTTCACTAACTTTACACCATCGATGCCAATTTTGCAAGAGGATAAGGTCGGGTTTGCGGTAATCGGCTGTATGTGCTTGACTTTGCGGTTTCTTTAGCGTATTTTGTCGATACCGCTGTAATGTTGTCCCCGTAGCTCAACTGGATAGAGCGTTGGCCTCCGAAGCCAAAGGTTTCGAGTTCGAATCTCGACGGGGATATTGCTTTATTAATCCCCCACGCCACACAAAAAAACGCGTTTTGTTTGAAAAACAACCTTGTTGCCTGTTGCAATTGCGTGTTTTTTTTGGTATAATACTGACTGGTCAGTTTTTCTGTAATTAATAAGGAGAGGTGATATGTTCTGTAAGGACAGACGCCAGCAGATTATTCGGGCGATAGAAAGGCTTTCTGTCAACCGCGGAATACACGAAATTACACTCGATGAGGTGGCACAGGCGGCTCATATCGGCAAGGGGACAATATACAACTATTTCAAGGACAAGAACGACCTTTTCTTTCAGTCGGCTGCATTCGGTTTCGACGAGCTTTGTGAACTGGTGAAAAGGAAATTTTGCGATAATCGCTCTTTTTCCGAAAAGCTTATGGACATAAGCAGAGCGATAGGCCGCTTTTTCGAGAAACACCGACAATTGCTTGGCCAAAATGAAACATCCCGGGTATGCTGTCATCAATTCAAACAGCAATGGGCGCTCAAACGCAAAAAACTTGTCGCCGCCGTCTCGGAAATACTCTCACAGGGTGTTTCATCAAACGCGATAAGGGCTGATATTTCAACAGATATGCTCGCCCGATATTTACTGAGTATGCTCCGTACACAGGCAAAAGATTTGCGGAATTCTTCTAAAACCGTAAATGGTTATGAACTTCTCGTCGCTTTGTTTATGCAGGTGCCGGTGGAATTAACGAAAAACGTACAGCTAAAACTGAGGCAAGTTACTTAAATGTCAGAGCTGTTTAAAAAATTTGTTCGCCGCAATTTTGCGAGTTATTTCGCATTGCTGTTACTATGCGCAATACTAACCGCGTATTGCGGGTGTAAATCGCCTGAGGACTATCGAAAACAGGCTGACAAAGTCGCGGAAAACATAATTAAAGAGGCGCAGGAACAGACTTTAGGGAGTTCTCCGGGAATCGACATAGAAAGACCGAGCGACATTTTTCGCCGCCGCCTTCTATCGGAGCAAAACCTGCCTTACACCAGCCCCGCGTCGCTTGGAACAGACAAACTGCCACGTATCGAACACTGGCCTGAAAAAGACTATCCCGCAGAATCAAACGCTTCTCCACTTGAGCCGCTTTCGATGCTGGACGGTGAATCTGTACATAAACTTTCGCTGCTGGACGCTCTTCAGATAGGTGCCCGCAACAATTTCGATTATCAGAACACCAAAGAGAATATTTTTCTTGCCGCCCTTAGACTCGACCTTGAACGCAATGAGTTTCGCAATATCTTTAATGGAGAAGTTCAAAGCCTTATCAGTACCGATATGGGAGGCGACAAAACTGTCAGCGGCACAACAACCAGCGGACAGGTCGGCTTAGACAGGAAGCTCAAAAATGGAACTCAAATAAGTACCGCATTAGCTGTTGATCTTGCCAAACTGCTAACGCTGGATAAGGCATCATCGATGGGTATGGCAGGCGACGCATCAATAAGCATTCCTTTATTGCGAGGTTCTGGCGAATACATTGTAACTGAACCGCTAACCCAGGCAGAACGAGACGTGGTGTACAGCATTTATAATTTTGAAAGATTCAAGCAGACTTTTGCGGTCAGTATCGCCAATCAGTACCTTGGGGTAATGCGACAGCTCGAACCAGATAGCGAACTCGGAGGAAAATTATCGCGGACTTGTGGCGTCCGCACGCCGCGCCAGAAGGCTTGCTGACGCAGGCCGATTATCGGAAATACAGGTTGACCAGGCTGTTCAAAGTGAATTAAGCGCTCGCGACCGCTGGATAAGGGAAATGGAAACTTATAAGAGCGCGTTGGATTTGTTTAAAAATCTTCTGGGTCTTCCGCCGGATGCCAATGTCGAGCTCGATAGAAGCGAGTTAAATAAAATTACTGCGCCAGCAGAGAAATTAGCAATTAACGAGACTAATATAAAAAATGGTGATCCTAATGAAAAAGTTCCTCCGGCGGACGCACCTGTTAAACTTATCCCGCCGGGCAGAGAAAATGCGGGACCTCTCGAACTCAATGACCGACTCGCTGTAGAGTTAGGTCTGGAAAACCGTTATGATTTACAAATCGCCAAAGGAGCGGTTTACGACGCTCAGAGGAATGTTGTCGTTTCCGCTGACGCATTGAGGGCTGATTTAACGCTTTTTGGTTCGGCAAATGTCGGCGGGCGAAGGTCAGTGGCAACCGCAGGTCTCGATGATGCTGAACTTCGTCCTGAAAAAGGCGTATATTCAGGGGCTGTTACGCTCGATTTGCCACTGGAAAGGACAAAGGAACGCAATGATTATCGTAACAGTTACATCCTGCTCGAGCGGGCTGTACGAAGCATGCAGGACCTCGAGGACTCGATTAAACTTGATGTCCGTAACCGGCTTCGCGACCTTCTTCAGTCGCGAGAAAGTCTTAAGATTCAGACTCAGGCGGTTGTACTGGCGCAAAAGCGAGTTGACAGCACGAGTCTGTTTCTTGAGGCTGGCCTGGCAGAAATACGTGACTTGCTGGACGCACGGAACGACTTGCTTTCCGCTCAAAACCAATTGACATCGGCAGCGGTCAGTTACAGAGTTGCGGAGCTTTTTTTGCAGAGTGATATGGGTGTATTAAAAATTGATGAAAATGGATTATGGCAGGAATATGTGCCAAAGAAAGGAAACAGTGCAGAACACTAACAAAATATTCAATTTTATCAGAAAGAACCGCTTAATAATAATAGTTGTTATTTCTCTGCTTTTAGTGGCTGGTATTGGCGCGACGGCGATTAAAATCTCCGGCAATGTGGCGTCGAACGGCAATATGGCTATCTTTACGGTTAGAAAAGGCAACCTTAAAATCAGCGTAACAGAAGCCGGCACCATAAAGCCTCGCGAACAGGCAATTATCAAAAGTGAGGTCGAAGGCCAACCAACGATTTTATCGCTAATCCCGGAAGGCGCTATTGTCAAAAAAGGAGAGTTGCTCATCGAACTAGACTCCGCCGATTTGCTGGATTCAAAAATTGAGCAGGAAATTAAGGTCCAAAACGCCGAGGCAAGTTTTGTTCAGGCTCGTGAGAATCTCGCGGTTGTGGAAAATCAGTCCAAGAGTGACATAGATAAAGCGCAGCTAACTCTCGAATTTGCCAAACAGGATTTGGATAAATATATAAAGGGCGATTATCCAAACCAGTTAAAAGAGGCCCAGAATAAAATCACCATTGCTCAGGAGGAACGAGAACGGACTAAACAAACATATGAATGGTCACAAAAACTGTACGCCGAAAAGTATATTTCCCAAACACAGCTTCAGGCAGATGAGTTAGCTTTCACGAAAAGCGGTCTTGACCTTGAGCTTGCAGAAAGCAATCTCGAACTGCTCAAGAATTTCACATATAAACGTCAGTCAGCTCAGTACGAGAGCGATATTAAGCAGGCGGATATGGCTCTTGAGCGGACAAATCGCAAGGCCAACGCCGATGTTGTTCAGGCAAAAGCGGAACTTGTTGCAAAAGAAGCCGAGTTCAACCAGCAAAAGGATAAACTTGCAAAACTCGAAAAACAAATTGAAAAAACCAAGATATACGCTCCCGCCGACGGGCCTGTAATTTACGCCAGCAGCGCCAGGAGCGGCGGCTTCCGCTACAATGAAGAACCTCTTACTGAAGGTCAGGTGGTGCACGAACGCCAGGAACTAATATATATACCAACAGCCTCATCTGTCAAAGCAGAGATTACAATTCACGAATCGAGTCTTGAAAAGGTCAAGATAGGTATGCCCGTAACAGTTACCGTTGATGCGCTGCCGGGCAAAAAGTACACAGGTCAGGTAGCCAAAATTGCCCCCCTTCCTAATGCTCAAAGTATGTATCTTAACCCTGATTTGAAGGTTTATAATACCGAGATTTATATCGACGGGGACGGAAGTACGCTCCGTACAGGGATGAGTTGCAGGACAGAGATAATTGTTGAGCAGTATAAAGACGTAGTATATATACCGATTCAGTCTGTTCTGAAAGTCAAAGGCGAATCCACCGTTTTTATTGTACAAGGCAACACTATCGAACCGAGAACCGTTGAACTCGGAATGGATAATAATAATATGGTCAGAATTATCAGCGGTTTGGCTCTCGGTGAGATTATTCAGCTTAATCCATCACTGGCTTCAGCAGCTTTGGAACCGCTAAAGGAAAAGACTTCCGCCGCAGCGGCTGCTGAAACACCAGTCAAAACTGAACAACCAGCCGCTCTGAATCAAAATATTGCCAAAGCTGCGGAAATCCCGCAGCCTGAGTCACCTTACACTCCTGGAGCAGCGGCTGAAAGAAAACTCCCCATGAGCGGCGCCGACGCCAATTCCCGCAGTCCGAGAAATCTCACCCCGGAGCAGAGACAGAAAATGCGCGAAAGATTGGATAAGATGTCTCCTGAAGAGCGTGAAAAAAACAGGGAAAGATTTACGAAAAACCGCCAAAACCCCGAGGTTGGAAAATGAGTTTGTCTTCTCATACAAATAATCATTCAATCCAGCTTGAAAATGCCTGTAAATTTTACCAGATGGGTAAACAGCAGGTAAGGGCGGTGGCAGGGATTTCTGTCTCATTCAGCAGAGGCAGTTTCTGGGCGATTATGGGCCACAGCGGTTCCGGCAAAAGCACAATGCTGAATATTCTGGGCTGCCTCGACAGACTTACTTCAGGCCGTTATATACTTGAAGGGACAGATGTCAGTACTATCGATGATGACGCCTTAAGTGAAATTCGCCTCAGGCATCTCGGTTTCATCTTTCAGAGTTTTAATCTGATACCACAACTGACCGTACAGAGAAATATTGAATTGCCTCTTTACTATCTGGGCTGGGAAGCAGACAAAAGCGCACAAAGAGCAAAAGAGCTTGCTGAAATGGTTGGTCTTGAAACCAGGCTAAATCATCATCCAATGGAACTTTCCGGCGGCCAGATGCAGCGTGTCGCTATCGCCAGGGCACTGGCAAATGATCCGGAAGTGCTTTTAGCCGATGAACCTACCGGGAATCTCGATTCAGCAACCGGTGTACAGATTATGCAGCTTCTAACGGAACTTAACCGAAACGGTAAAACCATAATTATGGTTACCCACGAACCGGACATCGCCGCATACGCCGCAAAACGATTGCATATGAAAGACGGTATTATCGATAGAATCGAGGAGCAATAACAATGCATCAGGTCAAGCTTGTTAGAAATATTCTGCTGGGCATTGAGAATCTTCTCCTGCATAAGCTGCGTTCGTTTTTGACAATGCTCGGTGTTGTTTTCGGCGTCGGCAGCGTGGTGGCGATGCTTTCCGTAGGCGAAGGTGCAAGTAAGCAGGCTCTTGAACGAATCAGCAAACTCGGCAGCAATAATATTATCATAAACTCAATAAAATCCGTTGAAGAGGAATCCTCCACCAGCAAACGAAGCAGGATGAGCGTTTACGGCCTTACCTATGAAGATTTCGACAGAGTCGCCGAAACATTCGACAGCATAACGCAGGCTGCTCCCGTAAAAGCCGTTCGCAAGGAAGGGCGTCTCGGAGAAAGGATGCTGGAATTGCGAATTGTCGGCACTTCTCCGGAATGGTTTGAACTTGTCAAAAGACCCCTAATCGCCGGACGGGTAATTCTGCCTTCAGACATTGAGGATAAAGTTCCGGTGACTGTCCTTACCGAATTTGGCGCAAGAAAGCTTCTTGCTGCCGAAAACACGATAGGCCAAAGCGTTAAAATGGGAGGCAGTTATTTTAAAATAATTGGAATCGTTAAAAATGAAAGCGGAGAGGCTGAAAATATCGCCCTTCCTGACCAGGAAACGGATGCCTATATCCCCATAGGAGTGGCACGTAAGTATTTCGGCGACATAAATCGCCGCAGGACTTCGGGTTCGGACGAGATGGAAAATGTTGAGCTGCACCAGATTATTGTACAAATTGATTCTGCCGATAATGTTGAATCAACTGCCACAGCGATAGAAAAATTACTCAAACGCTCGCACAAGAAAAAAGACTATGTTATCAGCGTACCACTTGCCCTGCTTAGAGAAGCTGAAGCAACTAAGCGAACGTTTAACATCGTTCTCGGCTCAATAGCGGGTATCAGCCTCCTGGTCGGCGGCATAGGTATTATGAACATTATGCTCGCTTCTGTAACGGAACGGACGCGCGAGATAGGAATCCGCAGGGCCATCGGCGCCAAACGCAATCAAATCATCGGGCAATTCATCATCGAAACGGTTGTGCTTTCGACTCTCGGCGGATTAATCGGCGTAGGTATGGGAATTCTTATCCCAAAGATTATAACCTATTTTTCCGGAATGCCCACGATAGTCACAGTATCGAGTATTGTCCTGCCGCTTGTGATAAGCGTATTTATAGGTATTATTTTCGGATTATACCCTGCCGTCCGCGCCGCGAACGTTGACCCCATCGTCGCCCTTCGACATGAATAGCAAACTGTATTTGCTCAATCACTTACTTTGTGTGTGATAATATTATCCTGAATGTTGTGCCGGTGCCGGGCTTTGATTCAACGGATATTACTCCGTGATGTTCATCTATTATCTTCCTGCAAAATGCCAATCCCAGGCCGAAACCCGAATTTTGCGATGATGCCTGTTTGGTTTTTTTTGTTGTGAAAAAAGGCTCAAAAATTTTGTTGAGATTATCTTTTTCGATGCCGCAGCCCGTGTCAGCTACTTCTATCTGAACTTTATCGCTAATAATATCCGCCTTGATGGTCAGCGCCCCGCCGCGAGGCAGCATCGCGTCTCTGGCATTTAGAATGAGATTCATCAAAACCTGCTGAATGTCAACCGGTACGGCATAAACCGTCAGGTCGTCAGGAATCTGAATTTTAACGGCTATCGAATCCTTGGTAAAATCTCTGCACAGGCAGGAGAATATCTCGTCAACCAAAGTTCTTAACCTCGTATGCTTCTTCTCTTTAGCCTCCCCATTTACCATAGATAATATGCTTTGCATCACTTTCGAGACATGTTCACAGTTGCGGGCGGTTTTTTCAAGGGCTTTTTGAGCCAAAGCCTTATCATCGGGATTGGCTATCGCCAGGGAGGTATAGTTAATCGCAGGTGTGAGCAGATTATTGATTTCGTGGGCCATCATACATGTTGTTACGCCGATATTGGCCAATGCATGAAGCTGGCTGTTCTGTAATTTTAGACTGTCATTCTGCTTTTGCTGCTGCGCAAGATTTCTGTGCAAGGAACGACGTTTTTCGATAACACTTGCCAATTATTAACACCTGGTAAATTTTCTACTCCGGTTTGCTTTGCTCATTCTTTTCCAAAGGATGTGCATTATCATAAACTTCCTTCAGTTTACTCGTGGTGAGATGAGTATAAATCTGAGTTGTCGAGAGTGACTGATGTCCAAGCAATTCCTGAACGCTGCGCAAATCGGCTCCATTATTCAGCATGTGTGTCGCGAAACTGTGCCGCAATGTATGAGGACTAACCGATGGATCCATGCCTGCCATTTCAAGATATTTATCCATCTTGCGGCGGACACTTCTCGTGCTTAGTCTTCGTCCGTGCTTATTTACAAACAAAACCTTGGGGTCGAAATTACTGTTGCTTTGAGCTCTTTTAATCCTGTATTCCATATAGTGCTGAATAGCCTGCAAAGCTGATGAGCCTATCGGGGTAATTCTTTCCTTCTTTCCCTTGCCGCGAATATGCGCAACCTCACCCAGAAAGTCTATATCGTCCATATTCAGTGCAACCAGCTCGCTGACCCTCAAACCTGTGCTATAAAGCGTTTCAAGAATGGCTCTGTCTCTTGCCCCAAGCCAGGAGTTTGTCGGCGGTGTCTCAATCAGCCTCTTAACGTCTTCATACGTAAGAAACTTAGGCAGTCTTTTGTCCTGTTTTGGAGTCCTTACCGCTGTAACCGGATTCGAACTGATTTGATTTCTCTTAACAAGAAATTTGTAAAAACTTCGCAGCGTGGCAAGTTTTCTCGCCATAGTCGCCTTCGAATAGTTCTTTTCGCTGAGAAGCGACAGATATGCTCTTACGGTATTTACATCAACCGATAAAAGAACCTGGTCAATCTTTTGGCTGGTTTGCGTCTCCACCGCTGTTGCCAGACCTCCATGTGAGGAGACAGCCGAATTGTTGTCAGGTGAACCGCCGGCAGAGCCGTTAAGAACAAATTCTCCAAACTGTACCAAATCGGCACCATAACATTTGGCCGTATGCTCAGAAAATCGTTTCTCGAAATTTAAGTAATTGATAAATTCCTGAACCAATGCGCTACTATTTTCCATATTTCACCTGCCTATTTATTACTGAAAACCTTTTGGTTAATTTACCTTTATTTGCGACCCCCGGCTTTCCCGCAGAAGCTCATCAGCCTGCCCGATAAGCGATTGGGTCAGTTTGAAGCTCAAAACGGCGGCATCAAACCAGTCAAAACACGTTCGCCTGTCCTTGGCCTGCTCGATAAGGGCCTCTAAAAGCTTGTCTTCACAGCCCGGCTCATAGCGGAAAACAAACTTCTCCTGACCCTTACTTAAAACCAGTTGTCGCTTATTTCTTTTCATTTACAAAGATTTTATCGACCAGAACGGCTAATTTCTTTATAGAATGGGTACCAAATATTAAGAAATTTGGAATAAATCCGTGAAAACTCAGAGGAACGGTTCGTTTTTTACTTAACAGGCTTTGTAAAAAACTTTCCCGCCTTTTTCTTCGGAAATGATGAGTTTTTTCTTCTCAAGAGAGGTAATATGCTTAACCGCCATATTGCGGTTGATTTCCAGGCCTGAACATATATCATCCAGCGAGCAGGGCCTGCGTTTCAGCATAGATAACACATTCTCGTCATTAATAAGATTATGCCTGTCAGAACCGCCGCTAACATCAAAATCGGCTATAACTTCTGCGTTATCCCCCAGTTCTTTGGCAATTTGTTTGAGTTTTTCGGCTTTAACTTTGCGGACACCACTATCCGCAGTAGGCCTTACCGCCGTGTTAAGCTGGATTTTATCGGGCCGAATCTTTTTTATCGTTTCCCTAATCTTTGCAATTTGGCCGCTGTCGGTATTGACACCCTCAACAAAAAATACCTCAAGCCATATTTGGCCGGTGTATTCTTTCCTGAATTGGCATAGTCCATCGACAAGACTTTTAAATGAAATTTTTTTGTGCGGCCGATTGATTTTCTCAAAAACCTCTTCATCACCGGCATCCAGAGAAGGCAAAACCACATCAGCCTTTGCGCATTGTGCCCGGACGCCTTTATCATTAAGCAGGGTTCCATTTGTTATAACAGCCACAGGCACATCGGCGATTTTTTTGATACCGTCGATAAGTTCTCCCATACGAGAATTTAACGTCGGTTCGCCTGAACCGCTGATGGTAATGTGGTCGGCGTTTAGCCCCTCGGAAATTCTCTGCTTTAATTCTTCTAAAACAGCCTCAATCGAGACATACTCTTTACGCTCGATAGATTTTTCCGTGGTTCTGCCGAGCTGACAATAAACACAATCGAGGGTACAGACCTTAAAGGGGACAATATCCACACCAAGGCTGCGGCCAAGCCTCCTCGAAGGCACCGGCCCAAATAAATATTTTTTCTGTTCTGCCATTTTTTAACCACGCACAATCTCGAAGATTTTTTTACAGGCCATCAGCAAGCCTTCCACCCATTCGAGAGGCATAACACAGGCGGCATCGGATTTGGCTTTTGCAGGGTCGGTATGCACCTCTATAAAAAGACCATTTGCGCCTGCCGCGACAGCCGCCCTTGCAAGCACAGGAGCCATTTCACGCTGGCCCGCGCTGGCATTACCCAGACCGCCCGGCTGCTGCGTACTGTGCGTCGCATCAAAAATCACCGGACAGCCCAGCTTTTTCATGGCCTCAATAGCCGTCATATCATTAACCAGACGATTGTATCCGAAAAACGTGCCGCGTTCGGTCAGCATTATTTTTTCGTTATTGCACGCCCGAATTTTTTCAACGACGTTCTTCATCTCGCCGGGAGATATGAACTGCCCCTTTTTCACATTCACCGGTTTTCCAGTCTCAGCGCAGGCGATAAGCAAATCTGTCTGCCTGCATAAAAAAGCCGGAACCTGCAGACAATCCGTGACATCACCCACTTTGGCGGCCTGCGAAGGCTCGTGTACATCGGTCATAATCGGCAGGTGCGTCTTGTCACGAACAGCCGCGAGAATCTCAAGTCCTTTCTCAAGCCCCGGGCCGCGAAAACTTGATATGCTGGTGCGGTTAGCCTTATCGAAACTGGCCTTATAAATTATGCCGATACCGGTTCTGCTGCCAATCTCCGCGAGCCTTTGTCCTATTTCAAGACAAATCTCCTTTTCTTCTATGACGCACGGCCCAGCCATTACAAACAAGGCTTCATCCAATCCGACTTTTACAGTCTTACTTTTCTCACCGCCAATTACAAAGCTCATTTTCTCGTTGTCTCCAAAAATTTTTTTATTTTGTTTTTTTCCACCATTGTATAGCAATCTTTTCATCTTTCTCTATCGCCACGAAGCGCAAGTTTTGCCGCCACATGGGCAATGTCGTCCTCATATCGAGTGTCTTGTAAAGTACGAAGCCTAGATTGAATCCAATGATCGTCATATAAAATCCAATTTTGAGCCTCAAAATAAGCACGCATTTTATCTCGGTCTGTTTTTTTCGCAATTTTACCAGTAGCAAGCGCAAGACGAACAATTGGCTGGGAACAACACGATTGTGACGCAACAAGTTGTTCACCAAGACGTTTGAGAACAACATCTCTAAGGGTCGGTTCAGTGAATAATTTATACCTCTTTGGAGGCTGTAAGTGCCTTCTTTGAATACAACACCTATCGAATCAAGAAACGACTTACACTCTATAGCAATTAATTCGTTAGTTGCGCCTTTATATGCCGCAAGGTCAATTTCCCAACGAGGAGACGAGTGCCGTTTTATAGCACGTTTCTCATCTTTCGTAAGGTCAACTTTAAAACTTGGAATTACCCAATATCCCTCACGACGTAATAGCATGGCGACAACCGCCTCAAATGCATCCATAGTGTCCTTTGCAAATGTCCAACTATTGTTTATATAATTTTTCAGCAAAACCCACATTCGGACTTTGCTTCTAAAATAATTGTTTCTTTGCCTAACAATCTCATTTTAACCTATTCTTAAAGACCAATAGCAATGAAAGCTCTTCCCCCTGATATCTGGTTCCCACTCATAACATTTGTTCCAACATTAAGAGTGGTTGAGTTCCCGGAGATATTAAATCCGAGAGGCCGTAAATCAAGCTGATCGACCCTTGCTTTTGTCTCCGAATCCTTCACTGCTTCAATTATTATTATGTCGTTCAATTTCACACGAGTATAATTGTTCTTCGATTCAACCTTAATTGGTGCTGTAAATATTCTTACAGAATTAGAATATACCATTGGCGCCAAAAGTTTTGCCTTTGGATTCACGAGTCCCCATAACCATATTTGTGGCTGGTTACCCTTGCCTACTAATACGATTGGGGTCTGATCCATCATAATAGCTATATTGCAATTTCGTATAATATTGCTACAGAAGTTCAATTCTTCAAATGGAATAAATTCTTTGGGTAGATTTGTTTCAGTCACAGGCTTTCCCCTTTCGTTTACTCGCAATGACACTGGAATTACTGTCTAACGTTGTTCGTATATTTTTAAGCAACTTTTTCTTCTCTGTTGGCACACATTTATTAACCAAGAAAAGAATAATAAACATGGCCAAAGAAACTATTACAATCAATTTCGATTTCGATATTTCATTAATCAACATCTCGCGTTTTACATTACCATTAAATTCTTGAAATGCTAAAGCGATTAGATTATATAATTCTTTTACAAATACACCAAGACTTGCAAATGCAATTGGGCTTAACCAATGAACCCAATGTTGTTCTGTTAGAATGCGGTATTCTCTTTCACCGACAGGATATGCTTCTGTAATAATTCCTATTTTGGGTTCCCGTATAACATCCTTCGCAGAAAACTCAAAAGGTTGCTCAGCTTGAATTCCTTGTATTTTTTTAACCATCTTAAAAACTAACCTTAATTATTTGTTTATTGGACTCTGTAGCATCTTTACCGGCAACATACCATTCCAGTCCTCTCATTATGAAGCATTGTTATAGTTTGTAAACGGCCTTGGGACTGCTCGTCACGCTGCATATCAATGGCCACACGCTGGCTAATATGGTCTTGAGTTCGCACTCTATAGACACTCTTTTGCATCTTTCGATGACGACGATAACCTCGTTCAACCGCGTTGGATGTCGATGGCAGTTGTGAATCATCGAGAAAGGTCAACGCCTTTTCAATATTCGGCGTAAATAGTTTCTTAAGAGTTTGACCCAACGTTTTGAATCGTCGAACATGGCGGCGCAAGACAGCCAACCTTTCCAAGGCTGTTTCCGTGCGGCAACGGCGATCAAAGAGTCTGTAGACCTGATCCATGATCGAACGTAAATTTTTCAGATTGTGGCATTTTCGCGTTATACGTGAGAATATCTTCTTGTCTGCCTTACTGAGCGAATGCTGCACAAACAAGTGTCGATGCTCAAACAAATCGGCAATCTCATCGGTCTGTTTTTTCTTTCGAGATGCCGCTTTTCTCGCGGTTGAGGACGATGGACGGCCGCGTTGCAGCTTGGGCAGCTTCTTTTTGAGTTCTCGTCGCACCCGCGTAACAGCTTTGAGTATTTCTCTATTGATCTCCTTGAGAACATGAAATTCACATACCTGGTGGGCAACACCGGGGAATATCAGAGCCAGCGGCTCCGGGTATAACGGCGAGCCATCGGTCGTAACACCAAGCAGTGTCAGACCTCTTTGATCCAGTTCCGTACGGAACCGACGAAAGAAGTTTATCATATCTTCATGGGTGGGATTATGGTCAAGAACATCGTAAATGAGCCGTTTGAACGTGCGGTTATCCACGATGGACAATACACAGAACGGCCCATCATATAATTCATCCGCCGCGATATAACCGGAGAAATCAGTCAGAACACCATCAAGGTATTCAGCAGTAATTCGTTTCTCAGCTTTTTCCCCCCGTCGCTTCAACCCAGTTTTGAATTGTAGCCCAGGGGACGAAAACCCGATGATCTCGCCATAAGTGCCAGGATGCCGGCCGATATGGCAGGCCGTCTTCCACAACCAATCGCACTGCCAGGTGAACAACCCGGCGGGTATAGTGGCAGCCGGGATCCGCAAGGTCGCACAGGTCGGCATTGAAGTACTTCTTGCATTTTGAACAGCAGTGCTGTGAATAACTGACCCAAAGGTCGATTGGACGGTTGCCAGCCAAGTCTCCGAGGTCATGCAGTTTTCGTCTGAATATTTTGTCCCGATAGGATGGGTGGCCGCAATAGGGGCACGGACGCTTTTTGTATGTGCGTGAAAGTCGTTTGATTTTAGCTTTGGGTAAATCTTTAACACACGTAATACCTTCCGTTACATCCGATACATATTCACCTGGCCCAGCCATAATCGTGTCTCCTGAAAAATTCAGTTTATTTCTGTTCTTCCAGGAGTTTTATCGGCTAAGACACCAAGATTTCCTTAAATATACCGGTATTTATGCTACAGTCACGTTTATTGTTAGCTTTCCTCCAACTTACATTTTCCCCTTCATTTCGCTATTCCAAACTACAAAATCATCATCATATTACTTGCCTTTCTTGACCAGATTTATTAAACGCCATAACGCGATATTCGAAATCCAAACCTTTCGATGAAACAATAATATCAAAAGTTCCCTCAAATGGCAACAGCCGGATAAGATTGCTTCGCTTCGCTCGCAATGACAAAAATTATGTTTTCCTATTTTTAATTTTTGCATTTTGATTTTTAATTTTTCTTATGTTAATGCTCTTATAATTCTTGTTCTTATTCCCGCTGGTTTTGCGCCTTCTGGGGCTATAACTTTAACGGCGTGAGGAATAATTTTAATATCAGCCGGTAACGCCGGCCCCGGGTCGCCGTCAATTTCGGTCGGAGTATTCTTAACTTCAGAACTCACAGTAATATTCTTACCTTGGCAATAAATGACATCGGAACCGAAAGTATGTCGTTTAAGAACTGTCATCAGGGAATGTTTCACAAGATGGATTTTTGAGGAACATTTATAGATGCAGATATCAAGCAGTCCGTCGCTGAAATTGGCGTTATGCAATATCTGGAACCCCACCGCATATCTCGAAATGTTGCCGACAAAGACCATGCCGGTGCCATTGAAAATTTCGCTGCCGTCCACATCCACCTTCATCCGCGGAAATTTGTGCGTCCAGAACGTCCGCCATATCGGCTGAAAATAAGCGAAATGTGTTATATGCCCGTTTCGGCGACTGCTGACCAGTTTCACAATTTCGCCGTCAAAACCAAAACCGAGTATCGAGGTAAAGCATTTACCGTTTACTTTTCCCAGGTCCAATTGCCGGGTATAACCCGCCTCGAAGGCAGTTATTATTGTTTTGACCTTTTCATTAAAACCAAGTTCATTAGCCAGCAGATTTTCGGTCCCGCCTGGAACTATCATCAGCGGTTTATCGCTGCCTTTCATTCCCTGCGCGACCTCGCGTACCGTGCCGTCGCCGCCTAAGACCACAACCATCGAACATCTGCTGTCTCCCGCCGCGTGTGCCGCCAATTCACACGCGTTTTCAAGCGACGTAGTATAATCCACTCTAAGCTCGAACTTCCGCTTTATAAGATAATCGCGAAAATACTGACCGGACAATTTGCGGCTGCTTGCGCCGGCCTTGGGATTTGTTATATAAGCGATATAACCGTCATCTGGCTTAATCATTATTCGTCATAATCCCTAAAAAATTTATCTTTTTCTTTGCGGCCTTAACTTTTGACCAATCAAATGAGCATAGCTTTCTTTGATATTGGGCAAATCGGATAATCCGAGTTTTTTCTGCGCATTGGCGATGACCCGCTCATTGGGTCCCTCAATTTCAACGAATCTGCCCAGCTCACGCAAATAATCAAGAGCAACCTCGCACCGGCTAAAATGCCAAAGCTGGCGTTTTTTCCTGATAACAAGCGCCTTTTGGTAACCGAGTTCGCAAAGCAATTTTTCAACCGCGTTGCCATCCGCAACCTCAGATTGAATTTCACATCTTGTTTTGAATTTCTTTTGCTCTTTAGCGCCCTTATACGTAAGAATTATTTTTTCGTTCCTGCCGGCCTTTTCCCGCCGTAATCGAAGGCATTTGTCAGTCCTGGCAAAAACTGATTCCGCATTATCGAAATAACAATCGTTCTGAGTCTGCTCAGCTATAAGCTCGGCACCAAGCGAAGAAAGCTTACGTCTAACCGGTTCGTGCGAGCGGACTTTAAGTTTTGCCTCAATCTCGACAGCCATAAATATTGCCCTGATGTCAGATAATGATATTTACCAATCGCGACTTTATAACGATGACTTTTTTGGCGCTCTTGCCGGCCAGAGCTGCAATAACCTTCTCGCTGCTTAGCGCCATTTGTTTTATCTGCTCTTCATCAGCCTCAGCAGGCACAATAATCCTGTCTTTTATCTTGCCATTGACCTGCACGGCCAGTTCAATTTCTTTTTCCTTGATAAGCTCCTTGTCATACTTCGGCCACGGCTGCATAAGCCAGCGTCTCGTTATGCCCAAGCCTCGCCCAGAGTTCTTCGGCAATATGCGGGGCAAACGGCGCCAGAATCAAAACGAATTTTTCCACCACCGTTTGGGCCGCACGTCCTGCTGCCTAAGATGATTTACAAAAATCATCATCTGGCTGATGGCCGTATTAAAACCAAAAGTCTCAATATCATCGCCGACTTTTTTAATCGTCTGGTGCAGCAGCCGCAGCGTCTCCTCATCGGCCTGCGCATCCTTTACCGCCGTCTGCAAGTTCGCCAGTCTCTTCGTTAATGACCATTCGCCAGCCTTCTGCAAAAACCGATGCACACCCTCGACGCCCTGCATCCTCCACGGCTTTGTCGCCTCCAACGGCCCCATAAACATTTCATAAAGCCGCATCGAATCGGCGCCGTAATCAGTCAATAACCTTATCGGGATTGACGACGTTGCCGCGGGACTTGCTCATCTTCTGGCCGTCCTCGCCGAGAATCATCCCCTGATTGATGAGCTTCTTGAACGGCTCTTTTGTGCTGACATAGCCAAAATCATAGAGCAACTTGTGCCAGAACCGCGAATACAGAAGATGCAGCACCGCATGCTCTGCCCCGCCGATATACAAATCGACGGGCATCCAGTATTTTTCCTTTTGCGCTGTCCCAGCCGTCTTTATCATTATCCGGGTCAATATACCGCAGATAATACCAGCAGCTTCCCGCCCACTGCGGCATCGTATTAGTCTCGCGTCTGGCCTTTGAGCCATCGTGGCAGCGTGACATTCACCCACTCTGTTAGCATTCGCCAGCGGCGACTCGCCCGTTCCGGCGGGCTTATAATTTTTCACCTCGCGGCAGCATTCAAGCGGCAATTCGCTTCCGTCAGACCGATGATCCCGCCTTCTTCAGTATGCACAATCGGGAACGGCTCACCCCAGTATCGCTGCCTGCTGAAAAGCCAGTCCCGCAATTTATAATTGATCGCCTTTTTGCCCAGCCCTTTTCCTTCAAGCCATTTTGTGATCTGCTCCTTGAATTCGGGCGGTGGGAAGCCCGTCAAACTTGCCGCTGTTGATCGCAATGCCGTCACCAGCAAAACATAACTTGCCCTCTTCGACTAATTCTGCCTCTTTGGGGTTCGGCGGTTTAACCACCTGAATAATCGGCAGATTGAATTTCTTCGCAAATTCGAAATCCCTTTCATCGTGCGCAGGCACAGCCATAATCGCGCCTGTGCCGTAGCTTATCAAAACATAATCGCTTATCCAGATGGGAATCTTTGTGTCATTGACAGGATTGATCGCATAAGCGCCGGTGAAAACGCCCGTCTTTTCTTTTGCCAAATCGGTTCTGTCGAGGTCGCTTTTGCGGGCAGCTGCTTCACGGTAATTCTTACAACGGCTTTTTTCCTGTCGGGCGTTGTAATTATATCGACAAGCTTATGCTCCGGCGCCAGCACCATATAAGTTGCGCCGAAAAGCGTATCCGGCCGGGTGGTAAAAACACGAATATTCTCATCGTAGCCATCAACCTTGAAATCGACTTCCGCGCCGACACTTTTGCCCACCCAGTCCTGTTGCAGTTTTTTAATCGATTCAGGCCAATCGACTTCGTCCAAATCATCCAGCCAGCCGCTCGGCATATTTTGTTATCCGCAGCATCCACTGCCGCATCGGCTTTCTGATTACCGGATGGCCGCCGCGCTCGCTGACTCCGCCGACCACTTCTTCATTTGCCAGCACCGTCCCCAGTGCCGGACACCAGTTGACCGCCACCTCCGCCTCATAAGCCAGCCGCTGGTCGTCTATATATTTTCGTTTTTCCTCTTCGCTCAGCCCCGCCGGAATCGGCAACTGCTCAATCGGCCTTGCCTTTTGCTCGTTTTTCATCGAAATAGCTGTTGAACAGTTTCAGGAAAATCCACTGCGTCCATTTGTAATATTTCGGGTCGGTAGTATCGACCTCCCTGTCCCAGTCGTAACTGAAGCCCAGCGACTTGATTTGCCTGCGCATATTGTCGATATTTTTCTGCGTCGTCACCGCCGGGTGCGTGCCGGTCTTGACCGCATATTGCTCCGCAGGCAGACCAAACGCATCCCAGCCCATCGGATGCAGCACATTAAATCCCTTCATCCGTTTATAGCGGGCCACTATATCGCTGGCGGTATAACCCTCAGGATGGCCGACATGCAGTCCCTGTGCGCTCGGATACGGGAACATATCGAGCACATAATATTTCGGCCGCGACTTATCACAGTCAATCGCCTTAAATGTCTTATGTTCCTGCCAGTAATGCTGCCATTTCTTTTCTATCTCGTTAAAATTATAACCGCCCTTTTTCTCGCTCATATTTCTCTATCTTTGAGTTTTTTTAATAAACAGTGTTAATCCGCGTTAATCTGTGTCTAAAAAATTCCGTGTTAATCCGTATCCTTTTTAATTGGTGTATATTCGTGTTCATTCGTGGTTAATTTTTGTCATAGCATAGCTAATGACTTGAGTGCGGACACGAATGGTCACTGCACCCGTGACATTTCTTCGACTGGCCTTCTTTTATCCGTGGCGCAAAAACCGAAAACTGTTTTTCCAGTTTTTTCCCGCCGCAGTGCGAACAGCCTTTAGGCGTATTACCGCCCGCGTTCACCAGAAACTCGCTTATCTTCCCGCAATCCACACATTTATATTCAAATACCGGCATTATGGTTCCTTACAAAAAATGTAAATTATCGCAATACCATAATACATCCCACGAAGAAAATCCACTAAAAACCCTCTGTGGTGTTCTCCCCTCTTCCCCGAATTGTTTAGCCGGCTGTAACTTTTTTCAGGTACGCGACTTCGCCTTTAGTCAGCAGTCTGAATTTGCCGACGCCCAGGCCTTTATCGTCTATCCTGCCGATTTGAGTCCTTTTAAGCGACTTCACAGATAAACTGACAGCGATGAGCATCCGGCGTACCTGTCGATTCAGCCCCTGACTGATGGTGATTTCGAGCAGCGACCTGTCATGACCGCGATGTATCACTTTTACCGATGCCCCCGCTGTCCTGCCTCCCGCAAGCCAAACTCCTTTTCGCAGTTTTTCGACAGCCTCCGCCTCCGCTGAACCTTTAACCTCCGCGACATAAGTTTTTGGCAGTTCATACCTCGGATGTGTCAGCCTGTTTGCCAGTTCGTTATCATTCGACAGGATTATTAAACCTGTCGTGTCAACATCGAGTCTGCCCACACAGAATATCCGCTGGCGAGTCTTTATAAGGTCTGTCGCCTTTATTCTGCCCTGCGGGTCGAAATTCGTGCAAATAACTCCTTTGGGCTTGTTCAAAAGAAAATATACTTTTTCAGCCGCCTGAATCTTTCTGCCGCCGACCATTATAACATCTTTGTCGGTATCGACAAACGCCGGCAGTTTATTCACCACCCTGCCGTTCACGCTCACAGCCCCGGTAAGTATCAATTCTTCGCACTTTCGCCGCGAATCCACACCCGCCGCCGCCAAAACTTTTTGTAATCTTTCTTCAGCCATCTTAATCCTCTTAAACACTGTTTCGCTGATTACACTGATTTTAATCTTATTACTTTTCAAACAGTGTTAATTTGTGTCAGTACGCCCAAATCCCGCCAAGGCTGATGCCGAGCCTGTTAGCGTAAATTATCGCCGTACATGACAAAACCCACAAAACAAAACCAATTTGAAACGGCACATCGTGCAAAATAAGCTGCACAGGCCCTGAATATTTACCTTTCTGTATAAGCGCGCTAAACCGGAAAATACAATACAGCACCAATGGCGTGGTATAAACCAGGTTATTCGTGCCGAAGAGTTGAAAAGTTCTGCTGTCCATCGCGTAAAGCAAAAAACAAACTATCGCCAACCCGCTGGTTACATCAAGCATGTGAGCCAGCAGTTCCGGTGTATAACCCGCAAGTGTCTTACGGAAATATTCGCTGTTTTCACGCAATTGCTCTATTTCGCTGCGGCGCTTGCCAAACGCCATAAATAAACATAACGCAAATGTACATATAATCAGCCATGGTGAAATGAACACCCCTACCACCATCGCACCGGCAACCGCTCGAAGACAAAAACCTGTCGCTATCGCCACGCAATCGAGAATCATCATTTTTTTAAGCAGCAGAGAATATAAAATCATAAGCGAAATATATGCGATGATAATAATCGCAAATGTATGGATAATCATATAGCTGCTGACAATCGCGCAAACTCCGCAGATTATCGATATCACAGCGGCAGCACCGATACTTACAGTCCCTGCCGCTATCGGCCTTTTGCTTTTTTCCGGATGCAGTTTGTCCGTCTGACGGTCGATTATGTCGTTCAAAATATAAATTGCCGACGCCGCCAAACAAAAACATATAAAACCTCCTATCGCGCTGGCGACCGCTACTCCCATTTCATCCAAAGGACGAAAAAGCTTTTTCCCGAATATAAGGGCCGCAAAAACAAACATATTTTTTGTCCAGTGCGAAGGACGCATTATCTCAAGATACTTCATAGCCTACCCTTTCCAAATTGGTGTCCGGTTACGACTTGTCATACCTGCGAAAGCAGGTATCCATTTTAGTAAAGTGGATTCCCGCTTTCGCGGGAATGACATAAAAAAATCTTAAACTCACACAATATTAAAAGTATCGACATTAACGCCGATAATGCGTAAGATTATACTCTAATAACCATAAGGTGTATAGCTCTGCGATTACTTTGCGGGATATAATTTATGATAACAACTGTTATTTTCGACCTTGATGATACGCTCTACGACGAAGTTGAATACTGCCGGAGCGGCTTTGCCGCTGTGGCCGAGTTCCTCGCAGCGTCCCATAACCGTCTAACTGCGAAAAATTGCTTCGACACGTTATGGGAGCAATTTTCTGCCGGCAACCGCACAAAAACTTTCAACGCCGCTCTAAATAACCTCAATTTGCCGCCATCCATCAATAACGATGATTTCATCGCCAAACTAATTACTGTTTATCGCAGCCACATCCCGACGTTATCTTTGCCCCAGGAAAGCAGGGATATTCTGTTTCTCCTCAGACAAAAATACATTCTCGGACTGCTTACAGATGGTTTTTTGCCAACGCAGCAGCTTAAAGTTAACGCCCTCAATCTCGAACAATATTTTCAATCCATAATCTACACCGAGCAGCTCGGCAGGCAATTCTGGAAACCATCCACAGTCGGCTTTGAAAAAATTATGAAAACCCTTAACGCCGCCCCGGAAAATACCGTTTATATCGCCGATAACGAAACTAAGGATTTTATCGGCCCAAACAAATTAGGAATTAAAACAATCCAGATTTTGCGGCCTCGCAGGATACATACAGGGTCATCAACCGAGCCAAATGCCGCCGCAAGGCACATAATTAGCGATTTATCACAATTACCTAACCTCTTAAAAAGACTTTGATTATTTTAAGAAAAACGGGAAAAATCTTTTTACCCTGCCAAAAGTTACCCATTTTCCGTTTTTTTGTTGACTTTGGGCTATTTTTAGACGATAATGAATGGTCTAAATGCTGTAGTTTATCTAAGTTTACACTGTTTCTAAGGAGTTTTATATGCCAGCAGGCAGAAGACCGGCAAGTAACGCTATGCTTTATACGTTAATAACGTTTGTGGGGCTTTTCATAGTCTCAACCGCTTTCGCTATTGTCTATTACGTCAAAGTCGAGCAGCAAAGAACTATCGTATCCACCGCTCAAACCCAACTCGACGAAATGGCCAACTCCAAAGAACGACAAAAAATAGGCGCTATTGTCGGAGCCAAACAAGGCAGTAAAAGCACCGTTGGTACAATGGTCGATTACCTCGACCACATGGTGCGTCTTGTTCTCGGTGGACAATTGGAAGAAACTTCCGCCGAAGTGAAAATAAAATCGGTCGATACGAAGTTTAAAAATCTTCTGACGCAGCTTGCCCAGGAACAAATTAGCGTAGAACCCAACGACCCGAATGGCACCGGTCTTGTGCGTATAATTGAGCAGTTAAAAACAACTCTCGATAACACCAGGAAATCTGATTCTGCTCTTAGGGGCAGCTCGCCGAACTCCAGAACAACTTCGAAAAAACCTCCGCCGTAAGTATGCAAAAGGAACAGGAACTGCTTGAGCAAAAAACAAAGGATGAACAACTGGTCAACAGCATAAAAACCGATTATGATAAACTCAAAGAACTTCTGAACCAAACCTCTGAACAGCGTGTAACAACACTTATTACCCAACTGGACGAGGAAAGAGCTAATCGAAACAGCATCAATGAACAATTTTTGAAAACGCAGGCTGAATTAAAACAGGCCGAAAACAGAATGCAGCTTGCATTAAAAGAACTTACTGAGATTAAACCTCTGCCGGATTCCAATGTTGCAGCGTACAAACCTGATGGGAAAATCATACTTATCGATAACCAGACTAAAATTGTTCGTCTTAATATGGGAAGCGATGATAAGGTGTATCGAGGACTGACCCTCTCCGTTTACGATAAAGATACGCCTATCCCCGCAGACGGCAAAGGCAAAGCTGAAATTGAGATATTTGACGTCCAGAAGAACATCTCTTCGGCCAGAATCCTGCGTTCTGAGATTAAAAGACCCATTATTGCCGGGGATATCGTCGCGAACCTCATCTGGGACAGTAACAGGAGCAATGTCTTTGTCGTTGCGGGCATTTTCAACCTGGGCGGCAAAAACATCGGTAATCACGGCACAGAAAAAATTAAGGAACTTATACAAAAATGGGGCGGGACTGTTGATGACACTGTTACCGTAAATGCAGATTTTGTCGTTCTTGGTGAACCACCCGTCGTATTGCAAAAGCCAACTCTCGAAGAACTCGAGGTATATCCCCAGGCTATGGAAAAATACAATAACTCCATAAAAGAAAACCAGCATTATAACGACGTGGTCAGCCGTGCAAAATCGCTTTGGGTGCCAGTGCTGAATTTTGAAAGATTCCTGTATCTTATCGGATACCACTCGATGTCCGAAACACCTGGCGCATTTTAAGCCTGATACTTCGTATTTGGTAAACTTTCAAATACCTCGTAAAATAAGCTAATTCTCTGCTCCTATCAAGCCGACATAAATATATACACTTATCGGAAAATAACAGGTGGAAAATGGCACTAAAATATATTGGACAGGAAGTAACAGCGGTCAAGACAGAGGTTATAAGACCTTCAACGGCTTCTTTCCACACGAAGAAGCTGCAAAAAAAGCCGGTAAACAAGTTACTTTTCTGTGTTTTGATTCTTGCGACTCTTTTAACGCTCAACATCGTGTACAACGGAATTGTCTGTGAGAAAGGCACCCCGCTTAACAAATGTATTATGACCAATTCTATTTTTGACCTCTGGGGAATGGGTAAAAAAATTCCGTTTGTCCAAAAAGTAGTGAACAAAAACTATGGCGTTATAACAGGAATACTGTACAGCGAAGACAAGCCCGTCGCGGTGGTCAGCGGAAAACTTGTAAATGAAGGAATGGTAATAGACGGTGTCAAAATTGTAAAAATACACAAAGACAACGTCGAATTCCAAAAAGACGGACGCCTATGGTCGCAGCGAATCGGCGAAAAACCTCAGTAAAAATACTCGTTATTGAGAATACATAATAAGGTTCTTGCCCTTCTGGCTGATGCTACACATAAACACTATCAGAAAGTTTACGACTTGTGGCAAAAGATGAGATAAAGCCCGATTCGACCTGCTGAATATTAACCTGAAATACTTACCGGCGGTTTGACGCCGATAGAGGCAACATAGATTTCACCTGTATATTTCTCCGCCTCAGCGGCAATGACAAATCCCTTTTTTACCGCCACAAATGTTATAGTGTATGCCGCCCTTATCGCTGCCCCCAAAGAAATACCGCTGTTGCAGTTGAGGCCGGATGGGATATCTACTGCTAAAATTGGACACCGCTGTGCGTTTATACTTTCTATCAGTATTTTATAAGCGGGCTTAACTTCACCTTCCAATCCCGTCCCGAAAATGGCGTCAACTATCATATCCGCTCCGGCTGCATACATTTCAACTTGTCTGGCAATATCACCATCTTCCATTTGCATAATTTCTATACGCTGCCCCATCCGCTCCAAAACATCAAGATTTATCTTCGCGTCGCCCTTTATTTTCTCACAGTCGCCGCATACAACCACGACAACCTCGAATTTGCTGTTCAGCAGGTGTCTTGCAATTACATATCCGTCGCCCCCGTTATTGCCTGTTCCGCAGAAAATACACACCTTCGGTTCAGCAATATCCGCCAATTTTTCCCTGATTAATTCCGCACAGCTTCTCCCCGCGTTTTCCATCAGAACCACACCCGGAATTCCGAGCGTTTTTATTGCCCACTGGTCAACCGCACGAACCTCCTCCCTCGTCAATACCACACACTTTTTACCCGCAAAATATCTTTCCATAACATCCGCGTTATATGTCATAACCAAAGACCGTCAATTGACGAATCATTTACTTGAAATTGGACATTTTGAAATATTGAAATTTACCGCCGAAGGTACACAATAATCCCGGCAAAGGTAAAAATAACAAAAATACAGACGGCAACAGCGGTGATAAATATCCACATAAAGCGTTTGTTTTGCCTTGTTATAAGATACTTTAGGTACCTGTCGCTGGCCGCAAATGTTTTGGTCATCTGCGCGATGCCTTCGGTCTGAGAGCCGAGACTGCGGTCCATTTTTTCGAGTGTCGCCGAGAATTTGTTGAAAGTCTCCGCCATTTGTGCGTCCGCATCCGCCGCCGCGGCAAGCTGATGGTCTATGCTCGATAGAGCGCTGGTCTGTCTGGCTGTCTCCGCGGGAATCTTCTCGACAGCGTCGATAAAACACTGGGTTTTAGCGGTAGTCACTTTGAGATTTTCGAGCATTTGCTCAGTGAAACGTCCCTGATTTGTAATGATGTCAGGAAAACTTTCGAGCAATTTAGGCATCATTTCGAGGTGCTTCATAAGGTTGTCGTGCTGCACAACCTGCTGACCAAGTTGCTCATTTATATTTTTGAGCTGGTCGAGAAGAGTATTAAATCCCTCCTGCAGTTTTTCGAGGGATTGGGTTTTGTCGGTCGAGTGAATGGTTTTAACAATAACCCCTTTCGGTTCCGCCCTGCCCTGCTGTGTTACAACGGGTGCCTCGTCGTTAATATTCATCAGACCCTGCTTATCGAGGGACGGGTAATAATCATTTTCCTTCATTCCATCGGCATTAAACCAGTTTTTTATTTTAGCCCAGAAATTTTTCCAATCCATTTTTTTGAATCCTAAATTAAAATACGCGGTAAAACCCGAGTATTATAAAATCATTGATAACAGCCGCGATAAAACAAATATTAGAAGGGTTTTCTGCTGTAAATTCAAGTTATTTTTGTTATTATCTGTTAAATACTGTTTTTAAGAAAAACCTGAGATAAACAAATGAAACTTGTAACATATTCGAAAAATAATGCGATTTCATGCGGAATACTCGCTGAACAGGGTATAATTGATATTCCATCCGCCTTTAAGGAACCAGATTTCCCCCGCAGCGTTAAAGAAATTCTCGAACAAGGGCCGGAATGTACGAAGAAAATAGAAGAACTTACACATTCGGCCAGAAAGTTTATTCCAGTGGATTCGGCCTCTATTCTTGCGCCGATTCCCAGGCCGGGAAAAGTTATCGCCCTTGCAGGCAACTACTCACAGCATATTAAAGAGGTCGGTAAGGCGCTGGGATTGTCAGCCTCGCCACGGGAAACCACTGTTCCCCGCCCTTTTCTTATGCCCTCTACCGCTGTAATCGGCCCAAACGAGGAAATCCCCTGGCCATCTTATAGCGAGCAGATTGATTATGAGTCCGAATTGGCCGTTGTAATCGGCAGTTACGCCAAATGCGTTAAACCGCAAAACGCACTTGATTTTGTAGCGGGCTATACAATCGCCAATGATGTTTCCGCACGCAGCGTTACCTTCGCAAAAGGCAGAACACAACGTCCGTGGGATGAATTTTACGACTGGCTCAACGGGAAATGGGCCGACGGTTTTTGCCCGATGGGGCCTTATTTATTAACCGCTGATGAGGTTGATGACGTTCAGAGCCTCGATATGACCCTTACCGTTAATGGCAAAATACGGCAAAAAGCCAATACCGGTGAAATGATTTTTCCGGTTGACCAGGTCGTTTCTTTTGTAAGCCACATTATGACGCTCGAACCGGGCGATATAATCGCGACAGGCACACCGGCAGGCGTAGCGATGGCTAAAGGCGATTTCCTCGAAGCAGGCGACAATATCGAATGCTCTATCGAAAAACTGGGTATGCTCAGAAATACTCTTGGACCAAAACCTAAGCGATTTTATCAGCCGCTGCTAAAGAACATTAATTCATCAAATGCGTAAAGTTTATTTGTACGACTAAATATAATTTCTTTATCGGCAGGATGTTATCGTTTAGGCATCAGAAAAAATGTTAATAACAGCCCAAATAAGCATTTGACAAATGTGATGATTAGTAATAATCTGTTGTTATTAGTTTCCAATAATATTATTGTTTAGACTTTTTGGAGATAATGGAATGGAAGACAGTCAGAAAAAAATACTTATGATCGGAATTAGCGTAGTGTGCCTGGCAGCGGCTGGTGGAGTTTACTACTTTACTAACAGCCCGAGCAGTACCGACCCATTGACCCTTCTGGAAGGACAAAAAATGTGGGTACTATGCCGGAATCCCAGCTGCAAGGCCGAATACGAGATGGACAAAAAGGCTTACTATGAATATATGCGAAAAAATGTGAGCCCGATGGCAATGGAAACACCAGCGTTGAAATGCGAGAAATGTGGACAACCAAGCGCTTATGCCGCTGTAAAATGTGGAAAATGCGGCCTTGTTTTTGAGGCAGGAGCGGTAAAAAACGATTTTCCTGACAAATGTCCTAAGTGCAAGTACAGCAAAATAGAGGATGAGAGAAAGAAAGCTATCTCTGGAAATACGCAATAAGGAATAACAACATTTAAAATCAAAAACCAGTAAAGCCCAGTTTGAATAAAAACTGGGCTTTATTTATTTGTTTCAGCAGTCAGGTGTATAATACCGCGATAAATGAGAATATGATAACAATACTTGATGAACAAATTGAACGGGATTTTCTACCGTTTGTGCGAGCGCCGGGCAGGTATATCGGCGGAGAAATAAACCAGGTTAAAAAGAATCTTAACCGATGCGATTTGACCGTCGCGTTATGCTTTCCAGATATTTATGAAATCGCGATGAGCAACACAGGAATTGCTATCATATACGATATCCTGAACAGGATAGACGGTTTTGCGGCTGAACGGGTTTTTGCACCCTGGATTGACGCCGAGATGATTATGAGGCAAAAGGGGATTGCTCTTTTTAGTCTCGAATCGAGAGTGGCGTTAAAAAGTTTCGATTTAGTCGGATTTAGCCTGACAAATGAGCTTTGTTATACAAATGTCCTGAATATGCTTAACCTCGGCGGCTTGAATATCCGAAGCAGTATGCGAAATGAAGACGACCCTTTGATAATCGCCGGCGGTGGGATGGCCAACTGCTGTGAGCCCCTGGCAGATTTTATCGACCTGTTTTTGATCGGTGAGGGCGAAGATGCTGTCATCGAACTTGCAAATCTGATTAAGGCGGAGAAAAAGGCCGGGACAGCTAAAAATGACATTCTGTTCAAGGCTGCGAAAAAATTCGATTGGGTGTACGTGCCCGCGTTTTATAGATTTGAATATAACGGCGAAAAGATAAAAAGTTTTGCACCGATTTTGCCGGAACTGCCGGTAAAATTCCGAAACGCTGTTGTTGAGGATTTTGACAACGCCCCGGTACCACTAAAACCGATAGTACCTTTTACCGAGGCTGTACACGAAAGGGTCAGCGTAGAGATTATGCGAGGCTGCCCGGGGCGATGCCTATTCTGCCAGGCGAGCTTCTGCAGAAGACCTATCCGTTATCGCAGCATTGATAAAATCCTTGAAATCGCAAAGGCGTGTTATCATTCAACCGGATTTGATACGGTAAGCCTGCTAAGTTTATCAACCGCTGAATATCCCAATCTCGATAAACTGGTTACCGAGCTACACGAATATCTTCACGAGAAATATGTCGGGCTGTCGCTGCCGAGTCTGCGTGTTGACCAGCAATTAAAGCTCTTGCCTGAATTGATGTCTTCCGTACGTAAAGGCGGCCTGACCATCGCCGTCGAAGCGGCAAGCGAAAGGGTAAGACTGATAGTTAATAAACCACTTAAGAATGAAGATTTATTTGCCGGAGTTGAGGCGGCTTATCAGGCAGGCTGGCAGAAATTGAAGCTGTATTTTATGGTTGGTCTGCCTGGTGAAACTGAGGATGATATACGGCAGATTGTTCATTTGTCTTATGAGTTGGCGCGGCTGAGAAAAAAATTCGACAATAAAACCGCCAATATAAATGCTGCCGTAAGCTGGTTCGTCCCAAAGGCGCACACTCCCTTAGGCTGGATAGGGCAAAAGTCCAAAGATTATTTTGAGAATGCCAAGAAAATAATAATTGACGAAAAAAGAAAATTGAACGCAAGATTTCTGCAGTTCAAATTTCACCATATTGAACGCAGTATTCTCGAATCCGCCATCGGCAGAGCTGACAGGCGTTTGTGTGACGTTGTCGAGCAGGCATGGAAAAATGGTGCAAAATTCGATTTGTGGGATGAATATTTCGACTACGCAAAATGGCAGGCGGCGTTTGAGAAATTCGGGATGAGCATCGATGCCTCCGCACAAAGGCGATTTGATACCAGCGAAATTCTGCCATGGGAACATCTTGGCGGACCTGATAAAAATTATTTACTTAAGCACTTAAGCGACGCGATGGAAAAAACCCGACCTTCTTAAACCTGATACAGTGTTAATCCGCGTCTGATTCTTATGTTTTTTTCATTCCGGGCGGCAGTTCAATTCCTATGCGGCCCTGCGATTCCTTGAAGTCCAGTATGATTTTTATCGCCTCTTCCGGCTTATCCACCACTGTGAAAACTTTCATATCGTTAGGAAGAATAAACTTGCACTCGTTGAGCATTTTTTCAGTTATCCATTTAATCAGGCCGTCCCAGTAATCACTACCCATTAAAATCACAGGGAAACTGGCCTCTCTTAATGTCTGAATGAGAACCAAGGCTTCGAAAAATTCGTCCAGGGTCCCGAAGCCCCCGGGAAAAACTATAAATCCGTTGCGCGTATTTCAGAAACATTACCTTGCGGCAAAAAAAGTATCTGAAATGAAGTGAAATATTCTGATATTTATTCGGAATCTGCTCAAGAGGAATTTCGATATTAAGGCCAATACTTCTTCCACCCGCATCAGCAGCACCTTTATTGGCCGCCTCCATAATCCCGCCCCCGCCGCCGGTAATTACCGAAAATCCCGCTTTTACCAGTTCAACAGCGGTTTGATGTGCCAGTTTATAATAATTCTTATTCGGAGGTATGCGAGCCGAACCAAAAATCGAAACCGCCGGGCCAAGGTTGGACATCTCCTGAAAACCTTCCGTAAATTCGGCCATTATCCTGAATATTCGCCACAAATCCTGTACGGGATTCTCTAACTGTTCCTGCATATCATCTCCTTCAATTGCATCATCTATAACTCTTATATTCTGTAATCGGTTATTTTCAGGTTCAGCCAATAGAAATCTTTTCATACCATATTACCATAAATCCGGCCTGTTCGCGGCAGGACAATATTCCGCAATCGGGCACTCGCCGCATCGTGGTTTTGGGGCCTTACAGATATTCCTGCCGTGAAAAATTAAAAGGTGGCTGAACAGCGACCAGTTCTTTTTGGGAACAATTTCATTCAGGTCAAATTCAAGTTTCACCGGGTCGCTGTTTTCCGAAAGGCCTAACCGCCGCGAAAGACGAATGACATGCGTATCGCAAGCAATCCCCGGAATACCAAAAGCATTACCCAGCAGGACGTTGGCAGTTTTTCTGCCCACACCGGCAAGGCTGGTTAGTTCTTCCATCGTCGCGGGAACCTTGCCGCCAAAATCGGATATTATCTTTACGCAGGCCGCCTTTATATTTTTTGCCTTATTGCGGTAAAATCCGGTACTTTTTATGTCAGCCTCTATCTCTTTTACATCGGCATTGGCCCAGTCCTGTGCCGTTCTATATTTTCTGAAAATGTCTTTTGTAACGATGTTGACACGAACGTCGGTACACTGTGCCGACAAAATAGTCGCTATAAGAAGTTCAAGCGGATTTGTAAAATTCAGGGCTATTTTCGCGTCCGGATATGTTTTCCTGAGAATAGGCCAAATCTGCGAGACTCTTTTTGCCGCCTCTGCCTTATCGACTTTTATCTTTGTATTTTCTGCCGTTTTCTTTCCCATTTCTCAGTCAGCGTCACTTTTTTCGAATCATTTCCCCTCTATCTTCCATTGTACCGCCATTCGGTAACGCATACGTTTGGATGCTTATTAATTTATCATTATTGACCTTTTCTATGGTGCTTATGCTTGAAGCCCCCTGCCCGCTGCCCGACCACTCCCATTTCATAACCTCTTTATTGCCTTCACGCCTGCCTCTGCCGTGGGCGATGCAGCGCAGGCTGTCAAACATATATCCTACGACTTCTCCAGTCCTCGGGTCAATAGTATAAATTTCGAGACTTTTGAAAGTCGAGCTTTGAAATTTTTCAACTTCTTCATCGGACGCGTGCAAAGTATTCTTAAGATATCGTTTTTGCTCATCAGTCATTTCCGCTATCTCAGCTTCGCCTTTTATAATTAGAAATTGGCCGTTCAAACCCATCTCTGCTTTGATCCGGTATTTACCTTTACCCGCATTCGATTCGCCGGAGCCTTCCCATTCGCCGACAAGCCATTTGCTCCAATCGTCGTAAAGAGGCTTAGGCTGAAAGGCGGTTGGTTCGCTTTTTTTGAAACTTTTTTCATGGTTTGTTGAGCATGAAACCGTACTTATCATTACAACCAGGAGTATTATAGATAATTTTTTCACTAAGATGTCCCTCTTTGTAATTAAAATTTCCTGTCCGGAAATTTTTCTAATTGCGCCTTTAGCTCGGTACCAAAAGAAATACCGTGCCATTTAATAGGCTCTTCCCTACCAGGAACCAATAATACGCTCACCGGAACACCCGGCTCATCATACACATTTTTCAATGCCGCGGTAGCGGGATAATCGGACAATGTTGTGTCAGCCTTAATCGCCAAAACCCCTTTGTTCTCAATTAGTTTCGCGATATCTTCACGCTCGTACACAACCTTTTCCGCAACAGCGCAATTAAAACACCAGTCCGCCGTAAATTTAATCAATACAGGCCTCTGCTTCACTTTGGCGGCATCAATAACTTCTGTATTATACGACTGCCATTGTATTAATTCCCCCGCTGGTGCAGGCAGTAATAACCATCCGGCAGCGATTACCATAATAACCGCGATTGTACGCACGATTAATTTATGTGAAAACCTGCTGTTGTATCCAACCCAGCTTCCCCACATCCATACGCCAAACGCAAGTGCCACTGAAAAATACAGAACATCGATTCGATGCGACTGAGGCAACGACCCTATCAGTTTCACTGCTATAACCAGCAGCACAAAACCTATTGTCTGCTTAAACAGTTCCATCCAGCGGCCTGTGCGAGGCAGCCTTTTCAGCAAACCTGGCATCGAAGTCAGGACTGCGTAAGGTAAAGCCATCCCAACACCGATAGTCATTATCGTCAGCGTCGCAATAACTGTCGGCTGGGTCTGTGCCCACGCAAATGCCGCTGACAAAATACCGAAACTGCATGGCGTACTCAGTATCGCCGCCAGGAAGCCCATACCGACAGAGCCGGCAAGACCTTTGCCCGTACTGCTTTTCCCGCTAATTGAAGCAGGCAGGCCGATTGTGAAAACCCCAAACATAAACAACGCCATCACAATTAAAATAAGAGTTAAAATAGTCAATACAACGGGATTTCTTAGCTGGTCGCCCCACTGCAGAACTGTGCCGTAAAAAATGTGCAGAATTATATTTGCGCCGCAAAGACACGCAAAGAACAATAGTATGCCCAGGCAAAAAGCAATTCCCATCGTGATAGACATCGTTTTACTCTGCTTTGACTGCTCGACAATACGCATCACAATAAGAGGCAGCACCGGCCAGACACAGGGCATCAAATTGAGAACCATCCCAGCCGCCAGTGCAAGCAGCATAGCCCCCCAAATCGAATATCTCAACTGCTCCGCCGGCGCAGCAACGGCAGCCTTGTTAAGAGTTATTTCCTTCCACGAATCTGCCATACCGTAATCAAATTCGATGTTAAGCTTTTTCTCAAATGGCGGTAAACAAACCTTGCTTGTGCAGGCTAAACCTGAAATCAGCACAGAAACATTTGTTTTGCCGGCAGTTGTTGCGGATTTAATGGTGCAAATATAGTAAAATTACCTGTATAAACTTCGATATTTTTACCCAGCCCTTTGTCAAAAAAGAATGTCCACCGCGGAAAAACAGCCTCTGCGAACTCAACATTATCCGATTTGGCTTCGACTTTAAGTTGATATCCGACTGCCGGCGCGGTGTCTTTGTTAGCGTAATAGTGCAGACCTTCGGTACCCTCAAATATAACCGCAAGGCCCCCTTTACCATTCATCCGCGCTGGTTCAACATGTACGCGGGAAAATTCATTCTCATATTTTATCAGTTCAAGATTTGAACCAATTGTGTTTGCGTCATCCCCCAAACAAACGATATATCCTGATAAAATCAGGATACTGCACAATACCGAAGTTGTCGTTTTTTTCATCGGCACCCCCTTAAATTAAATATTGGCGGCGGCCTTTGATAATTAAGTAACTGATTTATTTAGTTTCAGTTTCAGCGGCCTTTACCTGTTCAGCGGCTATCAAGTCCGTAACCGTGGGCTTATCCAGCTCGCCTCCTTCGAGAATTAGCTTAACATCTGTGGCGTCGAGTGTCTCATACTTCAGCAGCGCCTTTGCTATCCTCTCCAGTTTGTCCTTATTTGTTCCTATTAATTCCTTCGCATCTTTGTATGCCAGGTCAGTAAGGCCTTTAATCTCATTATCTATTGCTTCAGCCGTTTTATCCGAATATTCTTTTTCTCCCGGAAACTTATACATCTGCTCATCAAATACACCGCTGTTTTCATAGCTGATTAGGCCAAGTTTATCACTCATACCCCATGTCAATATCATTTGTTTGGCGATACTGGTGGCATGCTGAATATCCGATTGTGCGCCGCTCGAAATATCGTTGCAGAACATCTCCTCGGCAATTCGTCCGCCGAAACAAACCTCCAGCAACGCCATACAGTATCTTTTCGTGAAGATTGTTCTGTCCCTTTCCGGCAGAGCGAACGTCGCGCCGCCCATAGGGCCTCTCGGAATAATACTAACCTTATGCAGCGGGTCTGCGTCTTTAAGAAGAGATTGAACCAGTGTATGGCCGGCCTCGTGATAAGCGGTAATCTCTTTTTCTCGCTGGTCGATAACCCTGCTCTTCTTGGCACGGCCCCAGCGAACCTTGTCCCTGGCCTCTTCCAGATCCGCCATTTCGATATAGTCTTTATTCAACATTGTCGCGGCAAGTGCTGCCTCATTAATAATCGCCGCCAAATCCGCGCCGCTGAACATAGGCGTTCCTCTCGCAAGTTTTTCAATATTTGCGTCTGGGCCCATCTTTACTTTTCTTGCGTGAACGCTGAGAATCTCTGCCCGCCCTTTCAAGTCCGGCAAAGGAACAACAACCTGCCTGTCAAATCTGCCCGGACGCGTCAAGGCGTGGTCAAGAATATCGCTGCGGTTTGTCGCCGCGATAACTATAACCTGGTCATTCGTATCGAAACCATCCATTTCAACAAGAATAGCATTGAGCGTCTGCTCACGTTCATCGTGTCCGCCGCTGGCAAAACCCGCGCCACGCTTACGCCCGACAGCGTCAATTTCATCTAAAAATATTATACAAGGTGAATTTTCTTTCGCCTGCCTGAACAAATCCCGAACACGCGATGCTCCGACGCCAACAAACATCTCTACAAAGTCACTTCCTGATATGCTGAAAAAAGGCACATCCGCTTCACCGGCGATGGCTTTGGCCAGCAGTGTTTTTCCACAGCCAGGCGGACCTACAAGCAAAACGCCGCGAGGAATGCGTCCGCCAAGACGCTGAAACTTTTTCGGGTTCTTGAGAAATTCGATTATTTCCGAAACCTCTTCCTTGGCCTCTTCAACCCCGGCCACATCCTTAAATGTAACCTTGTTCTTATCTTTGCCCTGTAAGCGGTGCTTGCTTCGCCCGAACGCCATTAACATTCCGCCGGCGCCGCTGTGAAGGTTTCGCGCAAACAAAAAGTAAAACACACCGATTATAATCGCCACAGGGAGCAGCGTGCTTATCAGTGTCAAAACCCACGTCTTTGGAACAGACTGCTTAACCTGAATTTCATTTTCATCAAGAAGATTTCCGAGTATTTGACCATATACCTGCGGATTAAAATAAACCACAAATGTGTTCTTAGTGTTGCCTTTGGACTCCCTGATGGTCTTTTCCTTGAATTTGCCGATTATTTCCATATCCTTTAAATCTACGCTCTCAACATCTCCGTTTTCCGCGTATTTGCGGAACTGGTCCCACCGGATTTCCTCGGAACTCTGAGACTGCATCAGCATCGTTACCGCTATCAGGATTATCGCCAGAATCAAAAGCCAGCTTATCGGCCCTCGCTTATATGGCGACGGTGGTACCTTGCCCCCCCTTTGGTCGTCAAACTCTGGAAATATCTGGCCCGTTCTTTTCTTTTTATTAGCTGCCATATTTTTTTCTCGTACTCTGCACCCCGCAAAACGGAAAGTACAGTAATTTTACCACGGTTTCTCCATTATTTCTACAATTTTTTTGGCCAATTTGTTTGTCGCTGCCGCTGACGCATATTCAAATCCCTGGCCCTGCCACTCCGAGTAACTCATCGGCGCGCTGACATAAATATTGTCTATGAGCAATTCGCCTGTTTTTAAGTTTTTCCAGTTCACAACCGCCGTTATCAAAACTTCTTTTTCAAGCGGGCGGCCGGTCTCTCGCTCCGCCGTCAAAACTGATTCGCCTATCGATGTTATCTGTCCGCTTATTACGCTGTCCGCGAGGTCTTTGCTCGTAATAATTTTATAAGGCGTACCCGCTTCTATGCGTTTGGCAAGAGCGTCGGTAAGCTTGTATTCAACTCCGCGGTAAAAGGTCTGATTATCGAACATATCTACACAAACGCTCTCAACATTATCCCTGAACAGCGATTGATTGGTATAACCGCCTGCTCCGCCGCAGCCGCAAATATTTAAAATTATAACACAAGTCACCACGCAAAAAACTATAAAAGCAGTTTTTCGAGTTTTTTCATAATCTGTGTTTGCCATTTTTCTTCCTTTTTGCTTTCGGTTTTTTCCTTCTCAACAGCGATTTTCGCCATTTTCGCCGCCGTGCTGTCAGGCCAATCCGCCATTACCATCTCATAATACGAATTCGCGGGCATCAAACTATCGGTTTTTTGATAATATTGTCCTATGCAAAACTGCTTATATCCCGATTGTTCTTTTATCTGGCGGAGTTTCTCATCAATATTGTAGGTTTTCGCCTCTTCGGAATAGCGTGACTTAAAGTCTTCATAATAACTTTTCGCACTGATTAAACTCGAAGCATCGTATTTAGGCCCCCGGTAATCAGCGTGTTTGCATCGGCCCATTGCCAGCAGCGCCTCCTTGCCGATTTGCCCGGTAGGCCATTTCGAGGCAATCAGCGACCATTCAAGATAAGCGTCGTTAAACTTCTGCCTCTTTTCATAACTCTTCGCCACCGCAATCAGCGCATTATACGCTAACGGGGCATCGCCTGTGCGGTCGCTGATTTTTTCCATAATCCTGCGCCTTCTTCATAACCCCTTATCCTGAAAATCAGCAGCACGGTCCTCTTTTGGCCCGCCAGGTATGCCGTTGCGATGGCAAATTCTCTGTCGAGAGCGGCCTGGTAAAGCTCGCTCTGCGGAAATTCATCCAGAAACTTGTCATAGCTTCTTACTGCCTTTGTGTACTTGCCCTGCGAAAAATACTTTTCCGCCGTTATAAACGCGTCTAAATCAGGCCCGATAAACTGCGGATAATCCTTCCTGAGTTTATTCAGGGCTTTGACAACATCACTCGTGCGGCCGCTATTCATCAATTGCTTTATTTCCGATACCGCCAGTGCGTATCCCTCCGAACCCTTTGCGGAAACCGGTTTTAACTCCTGTCCTTTATGGAGCTGCCACGTCTCGGCGGAAACCTTTGCCACCCCGTCGGCGGACAACAGTATTAATGCCGCCGTCAATATTAGCCATCCCACGTACCTGAACATATTCCATTATCCTTAATCAGGTTAATAAGCCGTCTCAATAACCATAGGGCATTATACCCGCTTCTAAGCCGCTTGAAAAGCAGCATTTTAAAATATAATACAACCGTTCACGTGAATTTTATGGTATTTTTGTGTCATCGCCAGGCCATTAGGCCGAAGCAATTTCAAACTATTCTCGGTTTTTGACTGCCGAGCCATTTTTATTCGAGCAGGCCGTAATCTTTTAGCGTTTTTGTCAGGATGGCCCTTTTGCCTTCATCGAGCGGTGTCATCGGCAAACGCATCTCTTCCGACGACATTTTAAGCATTGCCATCGCGGCCTTAATCGGTATAGGGTTCGTTGCGAGGCTGAGCATATTTTTGCTCAGTGCAAAAAGCTTGTTGTGCCACTGCCGGGCGGAAACGAAATCGCCTTCTAAAATCAAATCCGTCATAGCCTTCACATCGGACGGAACAATATTCGCAACCACGCTGATAACGCCTTTGCCGCCTACCGAGCATATCGGCAGCGTCAGCGAGTCGTCACCGGAAATAATCGTCATATCGCAGAGGCTGGCGATAGTCGCTGGCCATATCAAGACTGCCGGTAGCCTCCTTAATGGCGACGATGTTCTCTACCTGCGAGAGGCGAACAATGGTTTCGGCCGTCATTCCCGTTCCCCCGCAGCGGCCGGGAATATTGTATAATACTATCGGAAAATCCACTTCTTCGGCTATGGTCTTAAAATGCTGATAGAAGCCTTCCTGCGTCGGCTTATTGTAATACGGCGCGACCTGCAAAGTGGCATCGGCACCGACCTTTTTGGCAAAATCGGTAAATTCTATCGCCTCAGCGGTACTGTTTGAGCCGGCGCCGGCGATAACCGGAACTTTGCCGCCACAGTTTTTACGACCCTTTCGATAACCTGTTTATGCTCCTCGTGCCTAAGCGTCGGCGATTCGCCGGTAGTGCCGACCGGAACAATTGCGTCGATGCTGTTCTCGAGCTGAAACTCAATAAGATCATCGAGAGTCTCGAAATCAACCTCGCCGTCTTGAAATGGTGTTATTAATGCGACATTGCTCCTGTAAACATTATTCAACTCCTGCTATATTTATCTATCAATTTTATCATTTCAGCGGCTGCCTCCCGGATTCCGACAAAAACCGACCGGGCAATTATGCTGTGGCCGATATTAAATTCGCACAGTCCCTTTATCGCTGCGACCGGCCCGATATTGCGATACGTAAGCCCGTGGCCGGCATGAACAACAAGTTTTTGTCCCATCGCCAGATCCCTGGCCTGCGAAAGTTTCCGCAGCTCTTTTTCAACAGCCTTCGCGCCTTTCGCGTTTGCGTATTGGCCTGTATGAAGCTCGACCGCATCGCAGCCGCAAAACGCCGAGGCCTCAATCTGCTCCTGGTCCGGAGTGATAAAAGCGCTTACAAGAATTCCCTTTTTGTGCATCCGGCTAACCACTTCGGCAAGGCGTTTTTTCCCGCCAACGCAGTCGAGTCCGCCTTCCGTGGTCAGTTCCGCCCGGTTTTCCGGCACAAGTGTCACCTGGTCTGGCTTTATCTTCGAGCGATTTTTACAATCGGCTCTGTCATCGACATTTCGAGATTGAATTTGCAGGCGACGGTCTCCTTGAGCAGTTCAACGTCTCGGTCGCTAATATGCCGCCTGTCCTGGCGCAGATGGACGGTTATCCCATTGGCACCTGCCAGTTCACATTCGGCGGCCGCCCAGACAGGGTCCGGCTCATTGGCTAGCCGCGCCTGCCTGATTGTCGCTATATGGTCGATATTTACATTCAGTACTGCCATTTTCTGTCCTTAAAACCTCAGCAATTATATAGTTCTGTTAGCTTCTATCAAGCAAATTACCCCCCTGACCAATTTATTCCCCGTTTAGCCGCGAGACCCCGCCTCACGGTCTTTTCATACATCTCACATCGTCTTCCTCCCCTGTAATCGAAAATCGGCATTCGAAAATCTAAAATGGCTAAACGCCCCACATGGAACTAAGGGGTAAATTCCCTATACGCCAAACACACAACACCCCACGTTAAACCCTATCTCTTTTCTCTGCATCTTTTCTTATCTCTAAATCGCTATTTGCTGAAGCGGCTCAACCCCTTCATAATTTGATTAAGCTGTGATAAATGTGTCTGATAGAATATTCCTTCGCTGGTTATTTTATCATCCGCCTTGGTCATAACCATCTTTTGTTTACCGAAAACTTCTAACGGGAAAATTGCTTTGTATTCGCTGTCAACATAAGCAATTGTATCCCAGCCGCTGATAATACTGAACTGGCGTTTATCCTTGCCAAGCATGTCAATCCCGAATGAATAATCATCGGGCGGGTTAGCGACCCCTAAAATATTAAGAATAGTTGCCGGAATATCAAGATGGCTTGTCATACTTTCGACTTGCCGCGGCTTCACGCCAGGCACCCATAATACCATCGGAACAAGTGTTTGCTCTTCGCTATAGTCCGAGTTATGTCCCCACCTGCCCTTTTCCATAAACTCTTCGCCGTGGTCACCGGTTATTATAACAATCGTTGAATCAAGCAGCGATTTTTCCTTCAAATATTTAAATATCCTGTCGAACTGGCTGTCGAGATGATTACAGGAATTGATATACCGATTTTTTATCAGCCCGATATCATTCTTAAGGTCAACTTTGGCATAATTAAATTCACCGAGATACGATGTTCGTATAATATTTTCGGGCGGAAAATAATAAAGGGCATGCGGAGATTCGAAAAACATAAATGTCATAAACGGACGTGACTTATCGTGATTTTCAATAAAATCCAGCATATGGCTGACATTCTGACGGTCATACTCCCATCCCATAATACCCGGCTTAAGATTTCCTGAATCGAACAGCTTTTCCCGAGGCAGTTTGACAAAAATCGTATTATCAAACTCGGGATAAGAAAATTTTGCGCTGCTGAACATCGTCATCTGATAATTGTTCGCCTGCAATAAATCAATTATTACCGGCCCCTTGTGCTCGTTAAGAAACTTAAACCAGTAGTTTCCATACAAGCCGTAAAAAGCCGCGAACATAGCCATTCGCGTGCCATTGCCGCCGCTATAGTGCTGCTTAAAATTGACCGATTGTTGCGAAAATTCCCACGTTTTGGGCATTATCTCGGCATCAAGCATGTCAGCTCGAAGTGATTCGGCCATAAGAAAAATTATGTTGTAGTTTTTACCGTCGCTTCGTAATTTAATCGGATTCAAAGGGTATTGCAGCTTAATTTTACCAAATTTCATATTGAAGCTTGATTCGACAGGAGCCTTCAATCCGAGAGATTTCGCCATATGGCTGAAACGGACAGGAACATAAAAGGGAAACGCCTCTGATGCTGAAACAACAGGCTTGTAATCATAGAATGAACTCAAACCATAGGCCAAACCTTGTAAAACTGCCACTATAATAATTACAACAGTTGCCGCGGTGAGCTTACAGCGGGTTAAAAAATTCCGGCAGAAGTTTTTGACTTGCGGAATCAACATCAGTGATAATAAAATCCCCGCCTGTACCGCAAAGAAAAACAGCAGTGTTGCTATAAAACTGCGTACAGCCGACGGACTGCTCCCCATTGATTCAATACCACCTTTTGTAGTAACCAGATTCCAGACAAAACTGTTGAAATGAAATCCGAATATTTTGAACACAAAGCTGTCCGTATAAATCAGCATTTGGACCACGGTTACAACTATAACCGCCAACCCGCAAATCAGCCAGTCTGACTTCACAAAGCCCGGCAGATATTTAATATTTAGAATTTTCTGCAAAAGCACAAACAAAAGAAAAACCGGCAAAATATAAAAATAACAATAGGTAAGATAAATTGCCCCCGCAAAAAGGCATGTCATAAAATCCGAATAATCAATCTGTCGCAAAAATACTGAGGCATTAATCAGAACTATCACATAGGATAACGCAAAATACTGGGATAAGACTGGCGAGGCTTTTAGAACATTTTTCATAACACACTTTCCAACATTCGACTTTTACTCTATGTTATCAAAAAATCGAAATAAGACAAACACATTTTATAAGTTACTCAAACTTATGGAAAAAGGCCTCACCTCTGAATGTAAAGCCGGACAAATACAGTGTTAATTTTGAGCAAATTACTGAATTGACGTTGCTTGATTGAAAACCATCGAAGCATTCTGAAAGATTTTTATGATTATATACACCGAAACAGCAACATAAACAATTTTAGGAAGCCAGCGGCTGAATTCCTCGAAATACATCTCCGCGGTTTCACCGTGCGAGCGCGCCAGCCTTATCGCGGTATCATCGAGTTTTCCTGATTCTTCTGCCATTTGCCAAAGATTAAGAAAATCGGCGGGCAGATTTTTAGAAAACCCCTCCGAGACAGGATTACCATTCTTTGCGCTTTCCGCACCGCCTCTGAGCATATCGGAAATAATTGAGTTTCCTGTCATATCGACAGCTTCTTTGGATGCCTGCGCTATCGGGACACCGGCTTTATACAGCATATAGAAAACCCTTGAGTAACGGCTTATCGCTATATGCTTAATAGCCGGCCTCAGGACTGGTATCAGCAGTGATAAAAAGTCGAGAATTCTGCGAGGGATACCGGTTTTGGGTGTAAATTTCACTATGGCGGCAATAGTCAAGATAGGGACATAAAAGCAGGCAAGAGTAGTAAGAACGCTCATAAAATATGATTTTGTGTCAAATCCGCCGAAAACAAACCCTGGTATTGGGCCTACAAAAGCGGCGATTAATAGAATCATCGCCGGAAAGAGCATTCCTGAATAAATCATCCGCATAAGCTTTCTCTGCAATTCGTACCATTGCGAGAGCATTTGAAGCGACTGCACCAGGCTGCCGGATGTTTCACCAGCCTGAACTATCCTTATATCCATTGGTGCAAAAATTCGCGGGTGTTTTATCATCCCCTCAGCGAGGGTATTTCCATTGGCAACGGTTTTTTCTATATCGGCAAAAACTTTAGGCAGCGGCCCCCTTAATCCCTTAGCCGCTATATTCAGCGAGCGAACCATAGATAAGCCCGCATCGAGCAAAGTTGAGAGGTTATGGTAAACAGTCACAATGTTTTTGACCATAGTTTCAATATCTTATATTTTGGTCAATATGTAAAGAGCAAACTGCACAATTATGTATCTCACAGGATATTATAGGCCTGTATTTTGTATGGTTTTTTGCATAAAAACGTGTATTTTTGTTGCAATTTATGCGCATTTTTGTTAGAATAATGACATATTCGGGGCCAGGGCTGGTTCATATTCCACCGATTTTTATATCTTATGTTGTTCTGCCTGCCAAAAATCTTACGATATTTGGTAATATAGGTTAGGGCCGAATCGCAAAAGGTCGCAAAATGGCAATTAGACAATATGAATAACCAAGTGTCCATTTTATAATATGTTTGTATATCAGGTGTTATTGGGTTATATTATAAGTGAGGTTAAATGAAAAAGATGAGGTCATTATGGCAACTGAAGCATTAAAAAACATACCGCCGGTAGAGCAATTGAGGAGCAGAACCCTCGGCAGGATACTCATAAAAATGGGGATTCTGACACGCGAAAAAGTTCACGAATGTTTGAAAAACCAGAAACAGAGTCCGGAGGGGATAAAAATCGGACAGATTTTCCTCGAACTTGGGCTTGTTACTGAGAAGCAGCTTCAAATCGCGTTGGCAGCACAAAAAGGTATGGAATATGTCGCACTTGGCGATATTGACATCCCCCCTTCCGTGATTGAAAAAGTCCCAAGCCAGATGGCGAAAACATATCATGTTGTTCCCGTTGAATATGATGAAAAGCAAAATGAGCTTAAAGTTGTGCTGGATAACCCTGATAATTTCCGCGCAACCGATGATTTGAGTACATTAATGGGTTTTAAGGTAACGGCAAAAATAGCCGACCGTGAAGCCCTTGAGGCTGCGCTTAACAAGTATTACTCCGCCACCGAGGAAAAGAACGGTATAAATTCGCTTATTGGCGAGATAGAAAAAGACGGTTTTCTTGCGGAGTTTGACGGCAGAGACCAGAGTATCGACCTTGACGAGTTAAAGGAGCTTTCCGAATCCAACCCTGTGAAAAAGCTGCTGAACCTTGTGCTGATGCAGGCGATTCGCGATAAGGCATCGGATATTCATTTTGAGCCTTTTGAGAATGAATACAAGATGCGTTATCGTATTGACGGTGTGCTGTATGAAATGATACCGCCGCCAAGACATATCGCGGCTGCGTTGAGTTCTCGTATAAAGGTTATGGCAAACCTGGATATCGCGGAGCGGCGACTGCCGCAGGATGGCCGCATATCGCTTACGGTGCAGGGCAACCCGGTTGATTTGCGTGTGAGCGTACTGCCGACAATGTTTGGCGAAAGCGTGGTGCTGCGTGTTCTCGACAGGAGCCAGGTAAACCTTGACCTTGAAAAACTCGGCCTGCGAAGAGAGGAACTTGCCATGGTTCGACAGCTTATCCACAAGCCGAACGGCATAGTAATTGTTACAGGGCCTACGGGCAGCGGCAAAACGACAACGCTTTATTCGGCGCTAAATGAGCTTAACAATATTGAAACGAAAGTTATCACGACCGAAGACCCTGTTGAATACGATATTGACGGCATTATCCAGGTTCAGATGCAGCCGGACATCGGACTGACATTCGCGAAATGCCTGCGGTCTATTTTGCGTCAGGACCCCGATATTATGATGGTCGGCGAAATCCGCGACCTTGAAACGGCGGAAATAGCGGCGCAGGCGTCGCTGACCGGCCACCTTGTATTTACGACACTGCACACCAATGATGCTCCGAGTTCGATAGCGAGGCTTCTGGATTTGGGAGTTGAGCCGTTTCTTATCACCGCCACGATTGAAGGCATTATCGCCCAGAGATTAGTGCGAAAAATGTGCGAAGGCTGTAAAACGGCTTTTGAGCCGAATGAGACACAATTGATGGAAATATCCCTTACTCCAGACGACATTAAGGGTAAGAAATTTTATTACGGGCGAGGATGCGAGCCGATGCAACAGCACAGGCTATAAGGGACGTGTAGCTATATTTGAGATTATGACATTTAATGACGAGGTACGTGAACTGATTATGAACAGAGCTTCGACAAATGTACTTCGTTTAGCGGCACAGAAAGCGGGAATGAGGCTGCTGCGTGAAAATGGTCTGGCCGCAATTTATGATGGTGTGACAACAATTGATGAGGTGGTGAAAGAAACTATTTCGGAAGGATAAGAAACAGTTTTTAGTGCTGAGTTCTTAGTTTTGAGTTGAAATAAAAAAGTTAAAAATAGTTTGAGAGTAAATAGACAGGAGGATTTGATATGCCTGTGTTCAAGTACGAAGCGCTGGATTCGCAGGGCGTAGCAATAAAAGACGAGATAGAAGCTCTGAGCCAGAAAGAGGCGATAAGCAAGATACGCAATCTGGGTTATTTCCCGACAAAGGTCAGCGAGGACGGAGCGGCAAAGAAGGCTGTCGTCAAAGCCAAGCCCAAAACAAGGCGCGGCTCCAACGGCAAGGTCAAGGTAAAACTGCTGACACAATTTGCCCGTCAGTTGTCAACACTTCAGGATGCTGGTTTGCCTATCCTGCGGTCGCTGAGGATTCTTGAGCAGCAGCAAAAAGGCGGCTCGTTCAAGCGAATTATAGGATATGTTGCGGACGATATCGAAGGCGGAGCGACTCTGTCGGAAGCGATGGGCAAGTACCCTCGCGCATTTGACCGGCTGACGGTTGGAATGGTGGCGGCTGGCGAGACGGGCGGTGTGCTGGACCTTATCCTTGCGCGTGTCGCGGACTTTATGGAAAAGGCGCAAAAACTTAAAGCCCGTGTCAAAAGCGCGATGGTTTACCCGATTGTTGTTTTGGGCGCGGCATTTACTATTTTGCTTTTGCTGATGAAATTCGTCATACCAACGTTTAAGACGGTACTTTATGAAATGGTAGGCGAAAGCAAGCTTAACGTCATAACAACGACTGTGCTTGGAATAAGCGACTGGATAGCATACAGATGGGGCTGGGCATATCTCATAGGAACACCGTTCGCGATAATCTTCCTGCTGAAAATAGTACGCAAGTTCCGTATAGGCAGGCTTATTCTCGATATGATAAAACTTCGTATTCCCGTTATAGGTCCGCTGACCAATAAAGTTTCCGTTACACGATGGACCAGGACACTTGGGACATTAATCGGCGCGGGCGTGCCGATTCTGGACGCGATTAACACATCGAAAGAAACAGCGGGCAACGAGGTGTTCTCGGATATGCTTGGCAAGGTTCACAACTCAATCAGGCAGGGTGAAAGTTTTGCTGAGCCTTTGAAAAAGTCCAAAACCGTTGACCTGATTGTAACGAACATGGTGGCGGTTGGCGAAGAAACGGGCGATTTGGATAAGATGCTTTTGAAAGTCGCGGACAATTACGATGAGCAGGTTGACGTTATGGTGGCGTCCCTGATGTCGATGTTAGAGCCGATAATGATTGTTGTGCTCGGCTGTATCGTTATGACAATCGTGCTGGCGGTGTTTTTGCCAATGGTGCAGGTTATCACAAGCTTAAGCAGTCAATCGAATTAAAATTTGCGAAACTTAAATTATTAAGGGGAATTAAAATGAGGTCGAGTGTTAAACAAAACGGAAAGAAAACGGCGTTCAGTATTATGGAGCTGCTGACTGTAATGAGCATTATTGTGATATTAATAGGCCTTGTGCTGCCGGCGTTGAGTAAGGTCAGGCGATACGCAAAAACGGTAAAACAGCATGCACAGTTTCACAGTATAAGCACGGCGATGGAGCTTTTCAATTCGCAAAATGAGGGGTATCCGGATTCCAGCGCAACTGACCCAGGTGGAAATGCTTATTGCGGAGCTATGAAACTGGCAGAAGCGATGCTGGGGCAGGATAAACTTGGATTTAATCCAAATTCAAGTTTCTGGAGAAATGGAACAATAGATGGAGCAGCTCTGGGACCCAACAATCAATTGTATCCGATAAATCCGACCACTAATAACTTAAGCAATAGACAAGGCCCTTATCTTGAGCTTGAAAATGCCAATGCGAACCGAATCTGCGATTTCTATTACAGTCCTAATCCAGTAGGACTTGATCCGATATTTCGTTATCAGAGTAATCAGGATACTCTTGCCAGTGAGATGGTTTTGTGTGATGTTTTTCCAAATGCCAGAAACAGGGTTACTGGTAAGCAAATTGGTATGCCAATACTTTACTATAAGGCAAATAAGACTGGCATAAGGCATGACCCAAATAATTTTGGAAACCCGGCATATTCATCTAATGATATTTACCACTGGCAGGATAATGACCAGTTGATTCAGTTAGGCGTACCACAGCAGGCAACAGGAATGCACCCCATGTCATCAACCGCTACGCCAATTCCTCCAAATGGTCCAAGGTTATTTTATCAGGCAACCATAAACAACAATATAACAACTGTTACAAGGCCTTGGATGTCGGATTCATATTTACTTTTATCCGCGGGATTTGATGGATTGTACGGCACGAGCGACGACATATATAATTTCAAAGAATAGGAAAAAACCAAAGAAAGAATGTAGAAGGTAGTCTGCAGAAAGAGGGAGACTAAAATGAGGAAGGCGGTTTTGATTTTAGCGGCGATGCTGACGCTGAGCGGTTTGGCGTATGGAAAGGTAAGTGTAATACTGAATGGCAGTTTTGAGAATGACGGCTGGAATACAGACCAGGATATTTTAGATAAAGCGCCGCAGAAATGGGACGAAGTCAATGTGCCTGATAATTTTTACGGATATATCGGCAAAGAATGGGCAGTGGATGGGACACATTCGATTACACTATATTCTGACGCATACAGCAAATTTGAGGTGAATGATATGATAACAATCGCACAGAAGGACATATATCTGACCGATGTCAATCATATTATGTTTAATCTTAAACTCCGGACCGACTGGCTAAACGTCAACTGGGACCCGAACCTGTTCAGCGCATTTATAAAGATAGACAATATTTATGTATGGGATTCTAATTCGCTGCCGGAAAAAGGCAATTATGAAGGTTCTGTGGACGTTAATGAAAGTAGATTCAGCCAGTTCAAGGACGGAAAAGTGCATAAGTTTATCTTAGGTATGCGAGCCAATCAGAAACAGCAGTGGGCATCTTATATTTTCTATATCGCAAGATGCGATTTTATCCGGTTCGATACGCACTGCGACTGCAATGGATTCGATTATCCTATGGGCGATTTTGACCACGACTGCAAGGCAGACTGGCTCGATTTGGCCAGGCTCTAAATCACTGGCTGACAAATTATCAGCCTTACGACATCGCCCCGGACGGTGTGATTGACTTCAAGGATTTTTCGCTTATGGCGGACGACTGGAAGACCAATTATCTCGATGATGACGATATGCTGCTGTACTACGACCTCAATAATGACGGGATAGTTGATTTTTACGATTTCGCGATATTCGCGGAAAAATGGACCAGCGGCGAGGATGAGGATATTGTTACGCTGATGAATGAATGGCTGCGTGAAAGCTGGCTGTACGAACCGTAACAATTTTGGATTGAAAGGCAACCACGAAGACACAAAGGCACGAAGAAAAAAAGAATATGTTTAATCACGGATTACACAGATGACACTGAATAAGAAAGTAAATATTAAAAAGCAAAAAGTAAAAATTGTAAATAAAAAACAGTGAAATCCCGCCAAAGGCAGGCAATCAGTGTTTAAAAAACTTAGTGTCTTACGGTTCGACAGGCTCACCGTTATGAGCGAAGTCGAAGAAGTGGTGAAAAAATTAAAAGAAAGGGGCTTAAAGTGAAACGGCAAAGAAAAGCATTTACGATAGTTGAGCTGCTGACGGTAATAGCGATAATCGCTATCTTAACGGGTATCCTGATACCTGCGCTCAAGATGATTAACGATGCGGCCAAAAAGACAAAGCAGAAGGCGCAGCTTGCGACTATCGCTATGGGCCTGACAGCTTTTCGGAACGACTACGGTGATTACCCCTCTTCATCGTTGAATTTGCCTAGTCCACAGGGGGGGCTTTATTGCGGATCACAGAAACTCTGTGAGGCGATTTTAGGCTGGGATTTGATGGGTTTTCATCCTAATACCGCATGGAGAGGTGACGGAAAAGATAACAACAACGGACCTCTTACATATGACCCCATACCGAAGATGAGAGGTACGGATTCCCTGTATGAAAGGAAAGGACTTTATATTGAACTTACAACCGCTAACGCTTTTAAGATTTGCAACAATTTAACCACGCAGGACGGTTTGTATAACAACTATAATCCATCAATGAATCCTAACACATTTGTGCTTTGCGATATATATGGCGTTAGAAAAATAAATCAAGGCAATAAAACTGTTAAGGCAGGCACACCGATACTTTACTATAAAGCGAACACCGCAAGTAAAACGCTGGATACCAGTCATATAGTAAGCAGTTTAGGAGAATTGATTTACGACGCCCGTGATAACGCACCCATTTATGATTTAGGACCAATAACAAGCACAGGCGCACCCGACACGACAGGCCGACTTCATAGCTTTGGTCAAGACGGGAACCTTTATCCACATTTTTATGATTATGATTTCAATTACGGAATAATAAACTCAAAAATAAGTAATCCGAGTAATGCGGCTACAGTGCCGCCATGGCCGCACAGGCCGGATTCATATCTGCTGATAACGGCTGGGCCTGATGGGCTGTACGGGACATCGGATGATATTACGAATTTCGGTAATTAAAAGGCAACCATCAAGGAATTTTGGATTTTAGATTTGGGATTAAAAATATTTTCCGATTGCCGATTTTCGATTGGCGATTGTGATGGAACAAAAAATGAAAACTCTGCAACGGATAACAAGTTATAAATTGCGAACTGTCAAGGCGTTTACGCTGGTAGAGATGATAGTCGTAGTCGCGGTGATAACGATTTTGATGTCGATTGTCGTTACGACGGCGATGCGGCTTGTCAACAAGGGTAAAGAGCAGCTCACCGAAAGCACGATAGGAATTGTTACCGCGGCGCTGGAGCAGTTCAAGGATTACGGGTATCAGTATTATGGTAATTATGACGGTCTGAAATTTCCGCTGGATGATACAGGCTGCTCTCTGACCATAACAACTCCCGGCATATTTAATCTTCAAAATACGCTGCAGAACGCCCTTACAACAACAATTCCAACGATAGTATCGTTTAGCGGCGCAAATAATACTGATACGACTCTTTACAGTTGTGAGATGATGTACCTGTTTTTGAGCAGGGTTCCGACGAGCAGAGAGACGCTTGGCAGGATTGACCGCTCTCAGATAATCGCCAACGGCACGATTCTTATTAACGGCCAAGGTTATCCGTGGATGCGGATAGTGGACGCGTGGGGAACGACGCTGCGATACAGCTATTTTTATTATGATGCCGTGAACAATATATGGGTCAGAAGGAATTTCCCATTGGTAACATCCGCCGGGCAGGACAAGGTTTTCGGCACGCCGGATGATATAACAAGTAAATAAAGAATATAGAACACAGAACTCAGAATGCAGAAGGTAAAAGACCTAAGACATAAGACTCCAGACCCAAGACAGAATAATCTGCGGGAATCTGTGTGAATCTGCGGATAATTATCTCTGTGAACTCTGTGACCTCTGTGGCTAAAAGAAAAAAAATGAGAATGAAACGTAAACAATCCGGGATGACGCTGATAGAGATAACGATAGTTATCGCTATAATTGCGCTGATTGCAGGCCTGACGATGCCGGCGATTCGTTCGCTTATGGATTCGTTCACGTCGGTAGATAACGTAAAGACTATGATTGGAGCAGCAATGGCGTCCGCGCGGGCAATAGCGGCCAAAGAACAGCGTTACGCGGGCATCCGGTTCCAGCAGGATTCGACAGGCAATCAATATATGATTGCGATTATATACGATCATGACATGACGCGTTTGGAAAATGGTTTTCGGGCGGTTGATAATGTTACGCCGATAAAACTGCCGGAGAATATTCGCGTAATGGATTTAAGACTGGGCAGTAACGCCGATAGACTCATCATATTAGACGGCGACATTTCCGCTGCATGGCAGGTTACCGATACTACCACGTTTTCAATTGTTTTTTCACCTTCGGGTAATATGGTTAAACATCTGGTGCGTGTAAGGAACAAAGATGGATGTGGCAGTGGCATAAGTTATGATACTGTTTTCAATAAACAAGCACAGGTAGATGCCGGCATAGGGAAATTTTATCAGGATGATTATTATGTCACTCCTAATTATGGATTAGACCAGGAATCAAGCCGTAACAGTTTTATTATTTATGAAAAGGATAAATTCAAAAAGGCTTATGATAACGGCACGGCATATTCCGGATATTTGTACAGCATTGTTCCAAACGCGGTTTATGTGAATCCTTATACAGGGACAATTGTGAATAAGTAAAAGGCAACCACGAAGGCACGAAGAAAAAAAATTATTAAAAACTTAGTGGCTTGGTGGTGAAAGAAAAAAATGAAAATGAAACGAATAAATAAAGGATTTTCGCTGACCGAGGTTCTGATGGCAGTCGGGATACTGGCTGTGGGACTGATTTTCATAGCGGGAACGTTCCCGGCGGCAATTTATTTCACGACGATAGCCTCGGAGCGGACAACAGCGGCAGCGGCGGCGGATGAGGCGTTCGCGAAAATACAACTGCTTGACGTAAATCAGCCGAGTCTTCCTCCCGGAGGCCCGCTTGTTCCTTTTGAAGCGGTCTCTTCCGTAGTACCTGTTGACTTCAGTGAATTCTGCTATCCATCGGCTAACCACGCCACGGGGACTGATATTTCCAAGAAGAGATATTTCTGGTCTGCGCTTTGCAGGAGTATCAGCGCAAACGAGGTGCAGGTAACAGTTCTTGTCAGCAGAAAGGTAAATCCTGCAATGAAGTTTATCAATCCGCTTACAGGGACTTATGACGCAGACAAGCCTATGCCGTTTCCGGTAGATATTACGCTCGGGCCCGGAGGTAATGAACTTACGATAACCAACGTCGGCGATAGAAATCTGATTAACGATAACTATACAATTGCAGATAATCTGAGCGGGCAGATATATCGTGTTTTAGAGCGATATAAGTCGCCCAATGACGGGATAATTCTGTTGGATAAGCTGTGGACTGGCCCGCCAACAAGCAAGATTTGGGTTATGCCGCCGGGATTAAACAGCAGCAAGTATCCATGCATCGGAGTATTTCAGAAAGTGATAAGATTTTAATTTAGCCTCAGAGAACACAGAGGTTACAGAGAAAAAAGTAAAAATTAAAAAGTAAATAGCAAAAAGAAAAATAAATTATGTTAATCCTGTTATCCTGTCATAAAAAGAGTGGTTTTACGCTGATTGAGCTGGTTACGGCGGTAGCGATTTTCGCGATGGTAATTGCGTTCACTGGCATTATCTTCAACGTCAGCATTGAATCATACCGCGTGGCAAACGCGGAAGCAGAGATTATGCAGAAGATGCGTGCGATTACCGACCAGCTTAACCGCGACTTTTCCGGCCTGTGCAAGGACGGGTTCCTGCTGTTATATTCAAGGGTATTGCCGGACAAAAGGCTGGAATATAAAAACTCCACACAAAGCATATTTGTTCGAGCGGACAGGCTGTATTATTTCAGTGCGGGAGATTATCAATCGTGGTTTGATCCAAATCGAAGTAATATCGCACGTATTTCTTTTGGGCTCGACCGCAATTCGTTTGAGACCCTGTCAATTAATGTGAGCCAGTGGAAATTGGCAAGGGATGTTACATTGCTGACCCCCGAAGTTCCAAACCCGGTTATACCGCTGGATTATATTTCCTATAGTTTTGCGTGGTTCAAGGCGGATAATACGCTAAGCCATGTGGTTGACGATGTCAACAGTTTCTTTGTCAGGCCCAATTTGTATCCTGATGAGGTCAGGAGGCTGATGTGTGAAAATGTCGGAGAGATGATTATCCAGTGGACGATAGATGGAGCGACTATTATATATGACGCAAATTTACCGTCGCCAAACAATGCGAATAAAATAATCAAATGGTACGGCAGAGAAGCCAGTGTTGATAAAACACTTGATCCCATTGAAAATGACAATTTATATTACAACAAAGGAACCTTAGATAGCGGCGGGAATTATTATTACACGGCGGCATGGAGGCCCGCGGCCAATGCAAATGTTTGGCCTTGGCCGAAAGCGCTGCGGTTTACGTTTACGATATATGACTCAAAGGGCATTATAAAAGGCGGCAAGACGTTTACGCATATTGTTTATTTGAAAGAGTAAATATTTAATCACAGATTACACAGATGACACTGAAAAAAAGTAAAAAGTAAAAAGTAAAAATCAGTGAAATCTGTGGCCAAAAATTATTTTTCTCTGTGTTCTCTGTGGCCTCTGTGGCAAAAAAAGAAAAGAGAGGTGGAATATGAAAACGGTTGGAGCAAAAAAATCGTCGTGCGTATTGCGTACCGCGTATTGCGCAGTTGGTTCGCACAACGCACCACGCACAACACATTACGAATCAGGTTCGGCACTTATATTGACGGTTATTTTGACGGCGCTTCTGGCGATTTTAGGGGCGATGTTTCTGCTCAGCTCACGCGCGAACAGAATGTCCACAAGCTCCATAGCGGTAGGCAAAGACCTCGATTTGGCGGTGGATACGGTAATCGCGCAGATATCGACGGAACTGGTTTTTGATGTGCCGCATAACGACCCGTGCAGGATTAAACCTGAATATTATGACTATCCCGGCGATGCTGACCCGTGGCTGGCAAGCCTTGAGCCGAATACAAATGGCTCTAATATTTATTTCTGGCCGCATATAAGCGATATTTATCTCAAACTTGCTTCGCAAACGAACTGGAAACTCCAGGCAATTATTAAACCGGAATATCAGCTCTCAAATGAAATAGGAGACAGCAATCTTGTAATGTTTTATTATGCCGATGCCGACGGTGACGGTGTCACGGATTCCGTATGGACTGAGGTGCCGGGAATGAAAACGCATAAGGGTGAGCGGGTATATACCGCAGTGCGGGTTGTAGATAACGGCGGAATGCTGAACGTCAACACCGCATATCTGTTCAATCCGCTCGATACGGAAAGAGGCAATATAGACGGCCGTAGACAGTCGCAGATTAATTTAATGGCATTATCTGCAAGGGATATGACTCATAGTGATACCCAAAAAGTTGACAGATTGTGGAATGCCCGCTGTCCGGATGCAAATGCTTATCCGGCTTCTACCTACGAAGAAGCTGTCACCTGGCGATATGGCACCAAACCGGCAGGCTATTATACGCCATTCGATATCTCTGATGAACTAAAACTAAGATACAGGTACATGTTGAATTATAACTATGGGAGTAACCCTCATACAAGAATAGAAAAACTCTGGACAAAGTTCGCTGACTGGTGGCTTGCCAAGCCATTAACTGATATAGCACTGTTTGCATCTAATTCTGACTACTGGTTCGGCCATGCAAACAACAGTTCTGTGAATCCGGATAAATACGATTATCGGCATATTGCTACAACATATAATATTGACCGGATAATCGACGCTGTTGGGGATAGGATGGTCAATATAAACAGTTCAGACCTCGACGCCAATGACCTTTATCACGCTAAATTCCTGCCCTGCATAGATCCATGTCTCCCAGCGGCTGCGAAGGATATTCTAATTCGGGAATTTGCCCAGGCAGCGGCAAATATCAGAGATTACGGCGATGAGGATTCGAATGTAAGCACCGTTTACGCGCCGGGTGTCGGGAATTTTTATGGTTTTGAAAGTCCGTGTATTTATATATCTGAACTAGTGTGCCGAGTTAGAAAAGACCCTGTTGACCCTAATATAATTCACCGCTCTTATGGTATTGAACTTCGCAAGCAGTTTGGCCACGAAAAATTCGATGACTGGAAACTTATTATCGGGGAACCCAATGACCCTAGTAAACGTATAGTCACAGTTGACGATAAAGTTTTTGCCGAGCGAGGCGGCAGATATTTTGTACAAATATGGGAAGATCCCGCCGCTGAGCTGGCTTCTACCGTTAAATTCAGTGACAGCCCCGACGATGGCGCGACAGGAGTTGACCCAGATATAACTCTCAGTTGGGAACAAGGATGGGAATTGGACCCCAATGGGATATGGGTACAGCCGACATATTTTAATGTTTATTTCGGAACAGATTCCAACGAAGTAACAAACGCCGATTCTTCCTCAGCTGTACGTGTAGGTAATGAACAACCGTGGACTTCTTATAAGCCGTCGGCGCCTTTGAACATCGACACGACTTATTACTGGCGCGTTGATAGCCTTGACGCCGATAAGTCTGTTTTATCAAAAGGCGATGTATGGAATTTTACAACTTGGCTTCAGGAGCCTAATTCAATCGCTGGTATCATTGGTCCAGATGATATTGTTTTCGGCCCAGACACAAGTATTATGTTGACCCGTAACGTACCGGATAAAGACGGACCGGGCAAAAATGGAGATATTATCGTTGACGCAATAGGACCTGTACAGTCAGGGGATATACTTATACCATATTGGCTTATCGACGCCAACGATCCTAATGAAATTCCGCGGAGTTTCCAGAGAGACATACACTGGAAAGAGCGAGTCAAAAGGCTATGGGATATAGATGGTAGACGGAGCAATTTTGTGAGTCTCGGATCATTTAATGATTTAACCTATTCGAATTGGTATCCAGCGGTTACGAGCATCCAGCCGTTTCAGCAGCATTTTAATAATATCGGCGAGATAGGATTTGTCTTCAAAAAGAGTACCTATTATGAGGTACCTATGCCAGCTGACAGGATTCAAATTACTGATACAGAGGCTCAATTAAGACTTGATGTGGAAAATCCGACTGTGCAGAAGTTGTTCCAGTACCTGACTGTGATAGACCCGAATAATCATATTAACGACCCCAACGAAACAAGAATCAAGGGACGTATAAATATTAATACCGCACCGTGGTTTGTGATAGCTCAACTTCCGTGGGTGTCACAAAAGGTTAATGAACTCAATTATGGTCTTGCCTCAGCAATTATCAGTTACAGGGATAAGCTAAACAATGTTATTGATTACAGCGGCGGCAGAACCAACGCCACAGGCATTCCACTCCTCAGAGAAGAACCTGGATTTGCAAGTATCGGCGAACTTACAACAGTAATTAATAATAGCAACCAACTGGTTGATATGCGTTACTATGCACTTGATAAAGACGATCAGAAGGGTTTTCCTGACCTAAATAACGATAGACGAACTAAATTAGATGGTGTAGCGAATGATTTTGAAGAACGGGATTTAATATTCGCGAGAATGAGCGATTTGGTAACAGTTCGCAGTGATGTGTTCACAGCTTATATACTTATTCGCATCGGAAACGACGGGCCGCAAAGAAGGGTTATGGCGATACTGGACAGAAGCGGCGTAAAACTGCCGAGCGACAAGGTTAAAATAGTTTCGCTATACCAGGTGCCGGACCCAAGATAATTTCCGATTTACGATTTGCGATTGCCGATTTTTAAAAAATTGGGACGCGCGATTTTAATTGTTGCTTTTGGCTGTTTTGCGCGATGCAACTATAATTGCAGTTAATGCATTTGCCTCAGCAAGCATTTCTTTTATGATTTTTGCTTCTCCCAACTTTGCTTCGGTCAGCATTTCCAGCCAATAAACCGTCTCGTCCGCTTCTTCTTCAACAATTCCTAGTTTGGCAATGAACTCAGATTTCGACCTGCTTCTACAGGCGGCACGGTAATTTGCTCCTACCGAGGTAGCACATCGCAACAACTGTTTACCCATAATAAGACCGCTTGTGGTTTTCGGAAGTGTCTCCACAAACCTTATCACAAGTAAACCAAATTGCTTTGTTCTTTTCTTTAAATCATCCGGCGTCACAGCGTCATTCCTACCTAAATAACTTGTGGATTATAAACCAACCAATCGTAAACCGCAAATTTTATAAATCGAAAATCGGCAACCGTAAATCGACAATTACTTGAGCAGTTGCAGGATTTCGGGGTGGACTGTTTTGTTTGCGGCGAGGATTTGGAGGCTTTGGCCATTGTAGGCTTCTATGTCATAAGGGAAGATTTTTTTCCCATCCCAATCAGTTACAACGGCGCCGGCGGATTCAGCGATTACAGCACCTGCGGCGACGTCCCAGAGTTTTGGTTTTTGGAGGACTGTCGCGATAAAGCTGCCTTTAGCCAGATAGGCCAAATGCAAAGCTGTTGTGCCGAGGTCGCGAAAACGTGTTCGCATCATAAGCTGTTCGGCCCAGGATGGAATACCATGGTCGAAATAGCTGTCAATGGTCAGACTTGCAAATTTATTCAGGGATTCATCACCGGCGGTTATCGGCCTGCCGTTTAATTGAGCCTGCCGGCCTTTTATGGCGGTGAACATAGAATCAGTCGCGGGGTCGTAAATCACACCAACAATCGGCTCACCTTTATACATAACGCCGATACTCACGGTAAAAATAAGTATGCGATGAGCGAAATTATTCGTTCCGTCTATGGGGTCAATGACCCACCAGCAGCAGTCACGGCCGCGAGGATTTTGTTTGAAGATTTTGCCGTTATCGCCCTCCTCGCAAATAAAACCGTCATCCGGATAAGTTTTTTGGACGTGGTCAATGATTAGCCGCTGGCATTGAGAATCGAGTTGCGTTACGAGTTCAGAATTGTTTTTTATGGTAATCCTGGCGGAATCTATTTCCCGCATCGCCTTTTGTCCTGCCAGCCGGGCGGCGGTTACGGCGGTTTCGAGAATTTGATTTAAATTGTTCTGTTCCAATATCATAAAAGTAATTCCAACTAAATCCAAAGCAAAAAACTTATCTCAGCCCATAATCCACTGAGAACACAATGCTGTATTGACATAGTGAACTTAAACCTTTATTTTAACACAAATATGGAAAAAGACCAACAGTTAAATAAGGCGAAGATTTTCTGCAAGGCGTCCAAGAGACAGCGTTTGTGGGCTGTAGTAATTTTTTTATCCATAGCATTATTTTTTACAGTACTGTCGCTGGCGGGCAAAAACAAAATAGATATCGGGTTTTTTATAAATCCGTGCGGATTTAAGCAGCAGTTCGGCCTGCCCTGCCCGACGTGCGGGATGACAACGGCGGCAATTGCTTTTTCCCAAGGTAAGATTTTTGATGCGTTTTATATTCAGCCCGCGTGCGGATTATTTTGCTGCGTGCTTGTTATCGCGGGATTTTTATATTCCCTTACGGCGGTTTTTGGGGTATATTTTTGTATTCTTAAACGTATCGTTGCGGAAATAAAGATAAGGTATATTGTACTGGCGATTATAATTATTGCGGCGGCGGGCTGGGCTGTTACCCTGGCACGGACAATAAGTGAGCGTTAGGTGAGGAATCAGACAAGCGAAAAATTATTGGGAGCTATAAGATGACTAAAATTTTGATTACGGACAAACTGGCAAAAGAAGGAATAGACCTGCTCAAGTCGATGAAAGATGTTGAGCCTGTAGTTAAGGTCGGGATAAGCGAAGATGAGCTGGCGAAGATTATCGGGGAATATGACGGCCTGATAATTCGAAGCGAAACAAAGGTGACAGCGAAGGTACTGGAAAAGCCGGGCAAACTTAAAGGTATCGCCAGAGCCGGTGTTGGTGTGGATAATGTTGATGTGCCTGCCGCAACAAGAAAAGGCATTCTGGTAATGAATACGCCGGGCGGCAATACGCTCAGCGCAGCCGAGCATACGATGGCATTGATGCTGGGTATGAGCAGAAAGGTTGTGCCGGCATGCAATAGTCTTAAATCGGGTGTGTGGGACAAGAAAAAATATATTGGCAACCAGCTCAATGGGAAAGTACTGGGCGTTATCGGCCTCGGCAGAATCGGTATGGCTGTCGCGAAGATGGCCAGGGCATTTAATATGAAAGTGCTTGGATATGACCCGCTGGCCGCCCCACCGGACGCAGAAAAAATCGGCGTAGATGTAACCGGCGACCTGAACAGGATTTTCAAGGAGGCTGATTATATCACGGTTCATGTGCCTAAGAACGACCAGACGCTTAATATGATTGGCGCCGAGCAGATAAAGATGATGAAGCCTACGGTGCGGCTGATTAACTGCGCTCGCGGCGGAATTATCAATGAGGACGCACTGTATGAGGCGCTGGCGGCGAATCGAATTGCTGGAGCGGCCCTGGATGTTTTCCCGAAGGAGCCGCCTGTTGATACGCGTTTTACCCAGTTCGAAAACTGCCTTGTTACGCCGCATCTTGGCGCCAGCACGGAAGAGGCCCAGGTGGAAGTCGCGATTGAGGCAGCGGAGATTCTCGCAGAGGCTGTCAAGGGCGGGTCCGTGAGAAACGCCGTTAACGCTCCATCGACGACCGGCGTTGTACCGCCAATAGTAAACCAGTACGCGGAACTCGCAAGACGGATCGGATTGATGGTCAGCACAATTACGACAGGCCAGATAAAGAATGTTGCTATAGAGTACCGCGGCACAATCGCCGAAATGAGGGTAAAGCCGGTTACCCTGAATTTCGCGATAGGACTGCTGCAGAAGCATTTTGAGATGCCGCTGAATATGGTTAATGTCGGCGTTTTGGCCAAAGAGCGGGGAATAAGCATAGATGAGACCAAGAATGCCGAGCCGAAAGACGTATCGGCAAGCTTCAGCGTCAAGATTGTAACCGATAAGATGGAACGTACGGTAACGGGTTCGGTTTTCGGCGGGACGCAGCTTAGGATTATCGAAATTGACGGTTTCAATATTGAGATGACCCCGCAGGGCGCGGTATTGGTGATATTCAACGACGACAAGCCGGGCGTGATTGGCGCAGTCGGAACGGTTTGCGGCAAGCATAAAATCAATATCTGCACGATGGGCGTTGGTCAAAAATTAAAGGAGCAAAAGGCAATCCTTGCTGTCAGTCTCGATAAGGAGCCGGACGTAAAGGCGGTCGAAGAGCTTGGCAAACTGGATTTTGTAAATGAGATTTATGTCTGCAAGCTGGATTAAAAATATACGCAAACAAAGCAAGGGGGCGATTAGTTATTAATCGCCCCTTCTCATATTAAGCGGAGTGCAATATGGCCGAACAATTGATAATCAGTATCAGCGGAATGAGAGGTATTATCGGTGAAAATCTTACAGCGGCGATAGCGGCTGAGTACGGATGCGCTTATGGAACATTTCTAAAGACTAAGCAGACAGGCCGAAAAAAACTGTCGGTATGTATCGGCAGGGATTCGAGGCCAAGCGGACAGATGCTCAGTGCCGCGGTGAACGCGGGGTTGTGTGCTGTCGGCGTGGATGTGATTGATTTGGGGATAGTAACAACGCCTTGTGTGGGTGTTATGCTTAGGGAACTTAAATGCGCGGGCGGAGTGATTATTACAGCTTCGCATAACCCGGTTCAGTATAACGGAATAAAACTGCTGCTCGGTAACGGCATCGCCCCCCCGCCGGAATTTGCTGAACAAATCAGGAAGATTTATTTTGATAGACATTTCGCTTTTGCGGATTCAGTCGCGTGCGGCAAGGTTAGCGGTAATGAGGATACCGACGCTGTTCATATTGCCAGGGTTCTGCAAATAGTGAACAAAAAGAAGATAGCCTCAAAAAAATTCAAAGTCGTTCTGGACAGCGTTAACGGCGCGGGCGGACGGATTACAAAAAGCTGCTCGCTGAGTTGGGCTGCAAAGTAAAGGCGATTAACGATACGCCGACGGGACTATTTGCGCACACACCTGAGCCGACGGCGGAAAATCTGGCTGGCTTTTGCAAGATAGTGAAAAAAGAAAAAGCTGATATTGGTTTCGCTCAGGACCCGGACGCGGACAGGCTGGCAATTGTCGATGAAAATGGGAACTATATCGGCGAAGAATATACGCTGGCATTGGCGGCAAAATACATTTTCAGCAGGAGAAAAGGAGCTGCCGCCGCTAATCTTTCAACATCGAGAATGATTGACGATATAGCGTTAAAAGCGGGCGGCAAAGTCATCCGGACACCTGTCGGAGAGGCAAACGTGGCAGGAGCTATGATAAAGCATAAGTGCATAATCGGCGGTGAGGGTAACGGCGGTGTGATAGATTTACGCGTCGGGCCGATTCGCGACAGCCTTGTCGGTATCGCGATTGTTCTTCAGTTGATGGCTGATACGGGCAAAACTGTTAGCGAACTGGCCGGCGAGGTTGGCGGTTATTATATGAGAAAAGAAAAATTTGCCGCTGATAAATCACAGGCACAGCAAATTATCGATTCAGCAATGAAACTTTTTCCACAGGCTAAAATCAACACAAGCGATGGCTGCCGCTTTGATTTCGAGGACGGATGGGTGCATTTAAGAACCAGTAATACCGAGCCGGTGATGAGGGTTATAGCTGAGGCAAAGGAAAAAAGCATCGTCGAAAAATATCTGAACGCTATTTTTAATATTAAAGATGGATTGAAGTGATTTTTTCAATATCCAGATGAGTATGGAAACGAAAATAGTCAAGGCCGTGATTAACCGAGATGCCCGAAGAGCCAGTTGTCGTCCTGAATAAAGGTAAGAATAAACAGGCCGTTGAGTATTTTGCCGTTAAGTTGCAGTTTCTTTTCGTTATCGTCCCGACTTATCAGTTGGAACATTCCGGACTCAACAATTTCAACACTGCCTGCATCTTTATTGACGCTTCCCTGATAGGTTAGGAATCTAAGGGGATGGTCGAAAATTTTTACAGCGGCGGTTTGCTGATGGATTATCTGTTCAGGTGGTAATTCAAGTCTGTACGTTTCAAGAACACCGCCAGCCTCGAACATCAAATCCCAATGGACAGACGCATTTAGCTTTATGTGTTTCTGTATTACAAATTTTCCGGTTTTATCCATAAGCAGAGAAAAACAATTTTTAGCCACAGATAAACTATGAAACCGGAGCCTCCAAGCTCTGTTATAATACGGGATCGTTAAACGTCCCAAAAATTTACGTGCTTGCACTTGTGGTGCAGCACAATAACCTTTTTGCAATGGAGGCTCTAATGGATAAGTATATCGGATTTGACATCGATAGCAACAAAACTGTTGCCTGTGTAGTGGAAAATGGGGTGTTTAGCAATGGATTTACGAAAACTTATGAAAAAACGGCTGAAATTTTTGCTAAAATTCCATTGGGAGTCCCATATTATCAGGGGTCTCAATAAGCCGAATAATGAAATGAAAATTTTTTTTCAATCAGTCAAATTTTGTTCGGTTTTTGTTAGGGTTTTTTCGGGGGTCTTACCGATAAAGGTTATACCAAGATTGAGCCTGGCAAGAATTAACGGGCAGAAATGGATGGAAATTATGAATGACCGCTACAACAGAAATAACGAACCAGTATGCAGATTTGGGCCTGGGGGCGATTTTGTATTCTTTTGGCCATCGGATGACGTTCCGGTCGCTGCGACGGGTCGTCTTAACCGGGTGCTGCAGTCACTTAGTCAGATAATAAACGGTCTGACGGGGATATCCGAGAGTCAGGGCCAATACAGTGTAGAAATTTCGGATATAACTGAAAATATTATTCCACGGAAGGGATTTGTAAAAAATGAAGGTAATATCGGCAAAGTCGATAAGCCAGCTTACACCTCGCCAGTTGGAGGTACTCAAAGTCGTGGCGAATTTCACAGCCAGTCACTGCTATTCCCCGACGATAGCAGAACTCGCAGGCACGCTGAACATAAGTCGAAGCACCGTATTCGAGCATCTCGAAGAACTGCAAAAAAAATCTCTGCTTTCGGTTTTGCCGGGAAAGATTCGCTCTTTAACCCTGACATCAAAATCGCAAGAACTGCTTGAAAGTCTCGCGGATAATGAGCCGGAGGTAACGGTTGAGTCTAACGATGGTATCCCCCTATCGGGGACAGTCGCGGCGGGTGTACCTATCGAAGCGATAGAAACGGATGAGAGGATTTCACTGGGTTCGCATTTCGGAGCGGATGTGGGGACATTCGCGTTAAAGGTTGCCGGTGACAGTATGATTGAAGACGGGATATGCAGCGGGGATTACGTGATTTGCAAAAAAGCCTCGGTCGCCAATAACGGCCAGTTGGTTGTCGCGATTATCGATAACGAAAACGCGACGCTGAAACGATTCTATAAGGAAAATGGGCGAATCAGATTACAGCCTGCCAATGAAAAATACGAACCGATCTATCCGGAGATTTGCCGAATCGAAGCGGTCGTTGTTGGATTGATGAGAAAATTTTAGCTTAGCCACAGAGGTCACAGAGAACGCAGAGAAAAACAATTTTTTATCACTGATTACGCTGATTTCACTGATTATTTTTTTTATCCGCAGATTAACGCAGATTTTCACAGATTGTAAAGTAATCATCAATTCCGTCAGTATTCGTTCGCGGTTAATATCTGGATTAAGTTGGTTCGGGGGTTGGGAAGTATTTGGTTTTGAGCCATAGAGAGACGTTTACCAGGCTGATAAGGACGGGGACTTCTACGAGTGGGCCGATGACGGCGGCGAAGGCCTGGCCTGAATTTATGCCGAAGACGGCGACAGCGACGGCGATGGCAAGCTCGAAATTGTTCGAGGCGGCGGTGAAGGACAGCGTGGCGGATTTGGCGTAGCCTGCTCCTAATTTTGCGCTCATAATAAATGTTACGAGAAACATCACGACGAAATAAATCAGTAAGGGTACGGCTATGCGCAGGACATCAAGCGGGAGGGAGACGATGAAATTGCCCTTGAGGCTGAACATAACAAAAATAGTGAACAGCAGAGCAATGAGAGTAATCGGGCTAATTTTCGGAATAAATTTATCCTGATACCATGTTTTATTTTTCAGCTTTATAAGCGAAAAACGCGTTATGATACCGGCGATAAAAGGGATGCCGAGATAGATGAAGACGCTTTTAGCTATCTGCGAAATGGATACATCGACAACGGAACCTTTGAGGCCTACGAGCGGGGGTAAAACCGTTATGAATATCCATGCATAGACAGAGAAAAACAGCACCTGAAAGATGGAATTGAATGCGACAAGACCGGCGGCGTATTCGGTGTCACCGCCAGCCAGGGTATTCCATACGATAACCATGGCGATGCAGCGGGCAAGGCCGATGAGGATAAGGCCGACCATGTAATCGGGGTATCCGCGCAGGAACACTATCGCCAGCAGAAACATTAGTATGGGGCCTATGACCCAGTTTTGCACGAGTGACAGGCCAAGCACTTTATAATCGCGAAAGACTCCGCCGAATTCCTCGTATTTAACTTTTGCCAGCGGCGGATACATCATGAGAATCAGGCCGATCGCTATCGGAATGTTGGTTGTGTCGTATTGGAATTTGTTCCAGAAATTTACTATCGCCGGGTAAAAATAACCGCAGCCGACACCGAAGGCCATCGCGGCGAAAATCCATATGGTAAGGTATCTATCGAGGAACGATAATCGTGAGGCTACTTTTGATTTCATAAACAAATCTCCATTACTTTTCCGCGTAAACTTTTATGCTGACAACCGAATTTGCCGCTGATTTCATATCTTCAGCGGATACTTTTGGCATATCGAGAATTGCTTTTGCGGTGGGGTCATTTGCCATAACATCAAGAGGAAAGGCGTTTTCTTCGAAAACTTTTATATTCTTAAAACCGGCCTTTGAAATTACTTCGAGATAATCGTCTTTCATCATGGCTCCAGACAGACAACCCACATACGCTTCAACGGAATCACGTATCGCTTTGGGAAGTGTTTTAAGCAAAACCACATCGGAAACCATAAGCCGACCGCCGGGTGTCAACACACGATATGCTTCTTTGAAGGCTGTGTTTTTATCAGGCACTAAATTAATAACACAGTTGGAAATTACGATATTAACCGAACTGTCATCGACAGGCAGATTTTCAATTTCTCCAAGACGAAACTCAACATTCGCGTAGCTACCGCTGGCGGCATTTTTTCTTGCATTTTCGACCATTTCGGCGGTCATGTCAACACCAATGACTTTTCCGGTCGGGCCGACTTTATTGGCAGCGAGAAAGCAATCGAATCCCGCACCCGAACCCAAATCAAGGACTGTTTCGCCCTGCTTAAGAGAGGCCAAAGCGATGGGATTTCCACAGCCTAAACCAAGATTTGCGCCTTCGGGTACATTTTGCATATCTTCCTGGGTATATCCGATTTTTTCGCTGATGGTTTTCGCCGAAGCCGCCCCACCGCAGCAACAACCATGGGAATCGCAATTACTCGGCGAGCTAACAACTTTTCGATAACTTTCCTGTACTATTTTTTTAATTTCTTTTTCATTCATTTTATTTACCTCAATGTTAAGCATTTATAAAGTTATTATGGCGCCGCATAAATCAGATAGACACCTCCGGCGAGGACGAGGACTCCGCAGATTTTTTTAAGTATTATGGCACCTTTGGATTTTTCGTTCCAGTTCAGGTATTGCTGGACAAACTCTGTAAAAGTGCCAGCTAAAATTATCACTGAACAATGGCCGATGCCGTACATGAGGAGAAGCAAAATTCCGTAGAGTAAATTGTTGGATGCGACTTTGAATGTTACGCCGAGAATCGGAGCCATGTACGCGAAGGTGCATGGGCCAAGAGCGATACCGAAGACAAGGCCGAGAATAAGAGCTGCGAGCATTCCTTTACGCTTGAGGCCGATATTGCCGGGGCCTGACCACGGAGCGGGTATTATGTCGAGTAAATGAAGCCCAACAAGGAAAAAGATTAATGCGACAAAGTAGTTGCCGTATTTTCCAATGTCACCCATCATTCTGCCTGCCGCAGCGGTAATGGCTCCGATAGCCGCGATTGTTATGAGGATGCCGACGGCAAAGAGTGTTGAAATCCAGAATGCGCGCCTGGTGGAGATTCTGCCTTGCTCATCAATGAAGCCGACAATCAATGGAATGCTGGCTAAATGGCACGGGCTGAGAACAACGCTCAAGATGCCCCAGATAAATGCCGCAGACAATGCAACAAGAGGCGTACTTTCGACTGCATGGGTAAGTGTTGTAAATAGTTCCTGCATCATTTTTTCTTCATCTCGAAACCGAGTTCCTTCCATTTGGCGAGGATATCTTCCTTCGAGAAAAATCCCTCATGACGAAACAGTTCTTTACCAGTGGAGTCGTAAAATATCTGTGTGGGAATAACATTTATTCCGTACTGCTGACCCGCGTTTGGATTTTCCCAAACGTCAATAAAATCAACTTTCAATACGCCTGCATATTCCTTTTTCAGTTCTTCAAGAATGGGTGCCATCATCTTGCATGGGATGCATTTTCCCGCGCCGAAATCGACAAGGCGAGGCAAATTGACGATTGCATCTGTTGATTTTGAACTTTCAAAATTCAGCGGTTTGCTTTCTGTTGCTGTATTTGAGTTTGAATTTGTTACCGCAACAGGTTTAGAAACTGAAGATTTATCTTTTTGCTTTAGAGCAAAAACTGCGCCCACAACTACAATTAAGGCAACAACAATTACAATTTTTACTGATTTATTCATAAACAAATGCTCCTTTTTCTATAACAACATCTTTTTAATATCTTCAGGCGAAGCGACTTTACCCGCCATTTTTACCTGACCATCTACCGCTAAAGCCGGGGTCATCATGATACCGAAAGCCATTATCTCGTTTATCTGCGTAACCTTTTCGAGCTGGTACTCGATGCCGAGTTCTTTGGCGGCGGCTTCGGCGTTTTCAGCCAGCTTTTTACATTTCGGACAGCCTGTGCCGAGTATTTGTATTTTTTTCATTTTGTATTCCTATTTATAAAACATTCCAAAAATCATACCACAAATTGTGGACATAAAGACTACAAGGAAGCAAAAGACGAAGGTCTTTTTCCAGCCGATAACTTTGTATATAACCAAAATGCTGGGCAATGATAACGCGGGACCAGCCAAAAGCAATCCAAGTGCCGGTCCTTTTCCCATTCCCAGACGCATAAGCATTTCCACAATTGGAATTTCGGTAAGCGTGGCGAAATACCACAACATTCCGACAAAAGAGGCGATAAAATTGGACTGTAAGCTGTTGCCACCTACCAGACCTGCGACATATTTTTCGGGAATAAGCGCACTGATAAAGCCCGTAATGAAAACACCGCCAAATAATAATGGCACAATCATCATGCCGAAATCCCAAGTTGCGTGCATCCACTGTTTTACTTCATCACGCTCGAACCATTTCCAAGCCATTAAAAGTACGGCCAAACCCATAACGCCGGCAAGATACCATTTTATTCCATTTACTGTCATTGTGAAGCTCGGTACGGGTTCTATCGAAGTGATGTTTGAACGTTGGAGCCGAACGGTGTCCGTTAAAAGTTTGCCTTCAGGACTATACTGGCGGACATCGAGGGCGTCCTGTGTTGAGTAGCGTACGTTGGCAGTAATTCTGGTTCCATCGTTCATCGCGATTGTAACGTCATTGGTATTGTACCAGTCGCTGAATATAAGAAACAAAATCATGCAAAGAAAATACAACGTGGTTTTCCACAAAGGCCGGGGATTGTGAGGCGTCGGGGGCATTTGCATTGCTGCTTCAACACGTTTTTTTTCGCTATGTCGAAATATTAAAGCCATCATAAGGCCAATTATAAATGCAAAGCCAACTGAACCAATGACACGAGCAACACCGAGGTCGAAACCGAGAACGCGTGCTGAGAGAAAAATCGCCATGATGTTTATGGCTGGGCCGGAATAAAGGAACGCGCTTGCAGGGCCAAGACCTGCGCCCATCATATAAATGCCGGCAAACATTGGTAAAACGCTGCATGAACATACGGCAAGGATAACGCCTGCGACAGATGCCACCGAATAGGCAAGCGGACGGTTTGCGCGAGGGCCAAGATAACGCATTACAGACGCCTGTGAAAGAAAAGTCGATATCGCCCCGGCGATAAACATCGCAGGCACGACACAGGCCAGCGTATGATTTATTGCATACCATTGAAGAAGCCTGAACGCTTCGAGAACGGCATTGCTGACTTTAGGATTACCGAGTGGCAAGGTATAGGCAACAACAAAAATCGCTACAATGGCCGCGAATTTTTTCCATTCATTTTTCCAATCCATCAACAATCTCCAGATTACAAACTCTTTAACAATTCTCCATTTTCCTGCAACTGTTCTTTGAGGCAGGTGCTTATGCATGAAAAGAAATCGAGGATGCACGGAGCTTTGAGCCTGTAAATTACATTGAGTCCATCCTTGCGATATTCGAGTATGCCGGCATTAACCATAACTGAAAGATGATGCGAAACGTTTGAACGTTCCGAGCCGACATAATCGGCGATATCGCATACACATTGCTCACCGTCTTTGAGAAAATCGAGTATCGCGATTCGTACCGGATGTGATATGGCCTTTACAATCTCAGCCTGTTTTTCAAATACCAGCTTTTTTTTCTTGTTCGAGCATTTTCATATTCCATAATACTTACTATATGATTATATGTTCACATAGTAATATATAAATTTTATAATGCAAGCATTTTTCTTTATCGTTCTGAAAAACATCTAAAGAACCAAAAAAAACAGGAAGAACTGCAAAAACAAAGGGAAATCGGGAGAAAAGTCAGGAGCAGAAAAAAAAGGGCGACTAACGTAACGTATACGTATACGTACGTAACGTAATATATAATATATATTACTACGTATACGTATACGTAACAGGCAAAGGCACAAACCAAAATCAAAGGGTTATTTTCAGTCAGGGTCTTTCGTTACGTAGATTTTTAAAACCTTTTTTTCGTTTCGTTCGTTACGGATTCGTTTTCAAACCGAACTCATTTAATACGGGGGCGTATAAAAAATAGAGAAAATGGTGAGGTGGAGAAAAAACAGGGTTTTTACAATGAAAATTGATGGACGAATTAAGGGGAGAACAAAAAATGTATACCTTACACTTAAAAAGGGGCTTTCACCATACCGATATAAGGTGGTGGAACGAAGCTGCATCCGGTATTAAGCGGCTGGTTCATAATCCGGAATTTTGGATTATTACGGGTATAACAGCCTTATTGCTGTTGCTTATAGTACTGGCCGTTATGCAGGGAAACGTGGGGCCCAATAATAATCCATATCCATTAAGGCAGAGCTACTTTCCGTATTTTTAACGGTACAGATTAGCCACTGAGGTTTGAGGGGGTATGGAAAGAGAGGAGGAATGAAAAGAGTCAGGAATTTTTTTATATATGGGGGTAATGGTTTTCTGTTGACAAAAAGCCTGTTTTTAGGTATAATTACGACTTACGGCTCAGTTCTCGCTGTGAAAATGGCTGTTTTTAAGCAGTGATGAAAGAAAACTGCGAGCGGTGATTGAATTTAGCATTTATATAACAAATTTTAGGGAGATTTTTGATGTCTATCAAAAGGACTGTCGCGGCAATTTTGGCATTAGGTCTGGTTACAACAATTAGTATTGCCGCAGAGCAAAGCCTGGAAGGAAACTGGAATGATTTTCTGCACTATACCGCGATAGGCCGCCTGGATTTGGCCAAGGGTTATGCCAAGGCGGTTCTTGGCAGCAATCCCGACCCAGTAGCTCTGCTCGAGCTTAGCGAGTCTAATCCGCAGGGTTATGACATAATGTTGAGGGTCAAGGAGACAGCTTCAGACAAGGAACTTACCGAACTGACAGGTAATATATTAGACATTATCGAAAAGGGGAAATTCGTCCGCAGAACCGACCCGAAAGTTATTATAGATGAAATAAAAAGATTAAGCACCACAGACCGCGGGAGGCTGACGGCGGTCAAGCGGCTTCAAAACGCCGGCGAATACGCGATACCGCACATGTTAGAGGCGATAGCAAGCAATCCAAACAAAGAGGAATTGTCAAACGTCTTATGGGCGCTTCCCCAGATAGGAAAAGATTCGATAAGGCCGCTGACAGCGGCGCTGCAGACGGATAACATAGACGTAAAAGCTGAGATAATAAAGGCGCTTGGGAAAATTGGGTACCCTCAATCGCTTGGTTATCTGAAATATGTTGTTGAAAAAGACAGTTCCGCTGAACTCAAAAAACTCGCAGAAGAAAGCATAAAGGAAATTGACCCGGCGGCACAGAATCTTCCGACAGCGCAATTATTGTACCAGCTTGCAGACAATTATTATTATCATTCTGAATCGTTAGCACCCGCCGAGGACGCCAATTTCGGCAATATATGGTTCTGGGACACCGCAAACAAACGGCTGAGCCGTGAGCAGGTTGACAAGCGATATTTTTATGAGCTTATGGCGATGCGCTCGTGCGAATGGGCGCTTAAGGCTGACCCTAATTACGGTCAGGCAATCGGTCTCTGGATTGCCAGCTTTTTCAAGGCTGAATCAACGGGCGTGAAGATGCCGGCTTATTTCGGCGCCAACCACGCCGACACGATGACTTACGCGACAACAGCAGGCCCAGAGTACCTCTACCAGGCACTTTCCCGGGCGATTAAAGATAAAGACGCTTATGTTGCACTGGGAGCGGTTGAGGCACTGTCCGCAACAGCGGGCGAAAAAACTTTGCTTTATCAGCTTGGGCCGGGCCAGCCTCTGACTGATGCCTTAACCTTTGACGATAAGGCCGTGAAATACAGCGCGGCGATAGCGATAGCACTGGCGGGGCCCAAGGAGCGATTCCCTGAAAGCAAAGGTGTCGTAGATAACCTCGCGGCGGCTATCGGGGAAACAGCGGAAAAAGCCGGCCAGACCAAAGGATTATGGAACGCCAAACTTGCGGACAGTTATGCCGTCCGTGCCGCCAAAGCGATGCTTCAGATTGCACAGACTGAAAATCCGGTCATTGATTTATCAACTGCACAGGATACTCTTATAGAAGCGACCAAAGATAAACGGCCTGAGATTCAGATTCTCGCCGGTGAGATTTTGGCACATCTAAAGACACCGGAAGCACAACGCGCGATTGCCGCGATGGCTCTTAAAGATTCTAATTCCGAAAATATTCGAATTGAGGCGTTTAAATCGCTGGCCATATCAGCGAAATTTAACGGCAACCTGCTCAGCAACGAAGTGGACGCTATTTATTCGCTAATCAGTTCCAAGGATGCCAACCCTGCTTTACGCAGCGCCGCCGCCGGAGCGTTTGGCTCATTGAATCTGCCGAGTCAAAAGGTTAAAGACCTTATACTCAGCCAGGCCCGCAGTTAAACCTTTATCCTGGCTGCAATCTGCATAAAGCGGGGCAGAGTGTACTCAAAGAATTTTTTATAGCCTTCACAGAAATAACTTTCCCTGTTAAAATTTTCCCTGCCAAATGGGGTTCTATCTTTCATACATCCGCCGCGGCAAACCGCAAGACGAGCGCAAACAAGACATTTATTGCAAAGGTGTTGCTTTTCGCGGGAAAATTCTTTTTTCTTCACTGACCCGGCAAGCTTTTCTATCGGCGTTTCAAAAATGTTGCCAAGCCGCCATTTAGGTTCAACAAAAAAATCGCAGCAAAATGCGTCCCCGTTATGCTCAATTACAATGTAATCACTGCACAGTCTGCCGAATGTGCATATCGTATGTCGCCCCTGCATGCAGTAAGAGAGAACCGAATCGAAATCCCTGATGCTAAGTTTCTTATAGCCATATTCATACCAGCGGTCAAACAAACGGCACATAAAATCACCGTACTGTTTCGGCGTAATGGAAAATTCCGCAATCTTCCCGCTATTAGGGTCAATCTCGACGCACGGTATAAACTGCATATATCTAATTCTGTTGGATATTAGAAAATCAAACAGCTCATCAGGATAATCCGCGTTTTTTGTATTCAGCAAAGTCAGCGTGTTAAATTCAACATTATATTCCCTGCATCTTTTAATGGCATTTGCGACCCGCTCGAAAGTCCCCGCCCCGCTGTAATCTTTGCGGTAATAATCGTGCATCTCCTTCGGCCCATCTATACTTATACCGACAAGAAATTGATTCTCGTGAAGAAACCGGCACCATTCTTCGTTAAGTAATATTCCGTTAGTCTGAAGCGAGTTACTGACAACCTGTCCCGACTTTCCATATTTCTTCTGGAGTTCAACAACCTTTTTATAAAAATCCAGCCCCATTAGTGTAGGCTCTCCCCCCTGCCACGCAAAACCCGATACCGGAAAACTCAGGCTCATATAATCTTTTACCAGCTTTTCGAGGACTTCATCATTCATCCTCTGCCTGCCCGAACCTATCTCCGGTGCCCTGCTTTTATAAAAACAGTACTTGCAGTCAACGTTACAATCCGACCCGGAAGGTTTTATCAGAAGTGTAAATGGTTCCACAGGTTATTTCTCATTAAATTTTATTGCTGTTTCTTCAAGCAATTACGAACCCATTGTTCAGCCTGTTCGGGAGTTTTCAGGTCGCCCTCGAGTTGAGCGGTGTACATCTCATCCGCAAGTCTGCCGACCGCCGGCCCGGGCGCTGCGCCCAACCTGATAAGGGCGTGGCCATCAAGCAGGGGTTTAGGCCTTAATTCGACACAGCCAAGCGTTTTTATCCGTTTTTTGAGGCCAGCCAATGCGGATTTGCCTTTCTTTCCATCAGGTTTAACCTTCTGTATAGCCCCTTCAAGTTCAAGCAAATCTTCAAAATAAGGCTCGGCTAAAATCTTTTTCAATTTGGCCAGCGACATCGTTTCATCCAGCAGCGCTGCCCTGTTGCCAAGTAAAAACTTTATATGTTTAAGGCGATTTCTGCTCAATTTCAAAATTCTGCATTTTTCCATCGTAAAGTTAGTGTCATATCCGGCGAAAAATCCTGCCAATCCCAACGCCGGATTTATACTCCCTTTCAATTTGCCAAGCACCTTGATGCCAAATTCGGCAGCCTGGCCTTCAAAGCCGGGAAAAATCGCACCCGCCAACCCGCTTTTTAACAACATCTCCGCACCTTTAGAATGATTCATAGCGGTCAAAATACCCTCAAGTTCCATCGCTATCCGTTCACCGCTTATTTTTTTTATGTTCTCTGCCTGCCCGCGGATGGCCTCCCACGTGCGGGATTCAATTTCAAATCCCAACTGAGCGGAAAATCTCACCGCTCGCAGCATCCGCAGATAATCTTCGCTGAACCGCTCTTCAGGATTACCTATCGTCCTGACGATTTTCTTTTTAAGGTCATCCTGTCCGCCAACGTAATCAATAACCTCATTCGTTACAGGGTCATAAAACATTCCATTAATTGTAAAATCTCTTCTGCTCGCGTCTTCCTTTGCAGATGCAAACCTGACAGCATCTGGATGCCTGCCATCAACGTAGCCCGTCTCAGTCCTGAACGTAGCAACCTCCACTTGCACATCATCAGTCAAGACTATCACCACGCCGAATTTTGCGCCGACTTTTAACGTACGGCTAAAAAGTCTGATTACCTCCTGCGGTGTCGCGTTTGTGGCAACATCGAAATCCTTGGCGACCCTGTCCAGCAGCATATCGCGAACACATCCTCCCGCCAGCATGGCTTCGAAGCCTCTGCCGTGCAGCCGTTCTATTATTTTTATCGCCGCTTTTTTACTGCTCGTCATTGCTTTGCCGTAATATTGCTACCGCCATATTTCCCCAGACACGCCGCTCTATTATCTTCAATCGCCCGTACTTTTCAAGAATTTCCGTAGCTTTATGCGTTCGGACAAGAACTATCCCGTCGCCAGTCAACTGCTCCGGCAGTATTGCCAGCAGCCCGCCCAGTTGTGATTCCAGTCCAACATCATTAGACAAAATATAAGGCGGGTCAACAAAAATAATGCTGTATTTATCGCTTCCCGGTTCAACCGGCGCCGATTTTAAACGCATTACCCCTTACGATTTTCGACTGCTGAACAAAACCCGCCTTTTCGATATTCTGTTTAAGAACGGCAATTGTTCTCGGGTCTTTTTCTACGAACGCGGCAAATGCGGCTCCACGGCTCAAGGACTCCAGCCCCATAGAACCGACACCGCAAAATACATCCGCTACTCTTCGGCCTTCGAGAAGATTATATTTATACAGAACATTAAAAACCGACTCTTTGACTCTATCGGTATAAGGCCGGGAATCATAGGTCTTCGGGCTTAGAAGCGTCATTCCTCGTTTTGTGCCGGCTATTATTCTCATTGTAAAAAAAACGCTCAGCCGATATATGACGACTGAGCGTTATTGATAAACCGTTGTCGCGACAAAGATTCGCTCTCAGTATTTGTCATCCTCGTCTAAATCATCATCGAAATCATCTTCATCCTCATCTTCGTCGTAAAACTCATCTTCATCCTCATCTTCATCCTCTTCCTCATCTTCGTCTTCATCCTCATCTTCGTCGTAGTCTAAATCATCTTCGTCATCATCGACTGAAAACCGACTTATTTCGGCGGTTTCACCGTCAGACAACAGGATAGATTCATCAATAATTTCTGCAACCATTCCAATCACAGCCAAAGTTCCCATTTCTTCTGTTTTTACTTCGTACATACTCAACCCTTTTTAAATCCATTAATTAAATAAAAATACTTTATTGAACAACCTAACTTGTTCAAACATCCCAAGTTACCGTTTTTGAACCAGAGATTATATATTTCTCTTAACTTGTCAAGAATTTTATTTCGAGACAAAAAAAATATTTGATAACCGGCAAATTTCTGTTTATTGACACTGGGCGAAACTATTGTTAAACTGATAGTTAAGATTATAAGAATATCTTATTAATTAAACTATGACAGATTCAAATACAGATAAAAAACCTGAAATAAAAAGTCAGTTAAGTGTTTCTATGCCGCCTTCAAAGCTGCTTAGCCATCGCAAATTTTTCATTGTGCTTACCCATATTGCCGCTTTTGCCATTTCTCTTCTGATTTCTTTTCTACTGACCAACAATATGCAGTTTAAACTTACATGGGTTACAGAGCAGTATCCTTTTTTATTATTGGCAGCTATTATAATTAAGCTCATCATATTCGCGTTTTTTAAGCAATATAGGGGTTGGTGGCGATACGCGGGCATAAACGATTTAACCGGAATTACCGCCGCTTCACTTGTAAGCACATTGATATTCGCGTTTCTGTGGTTTACTTCAATAAACATTACTCCGATTCGCAGGGCATTTGAAGACATAAAAATTCTTCAAGGCATCCCAGACATCCAACAATCTGTGTTTTTGCTCGATATGTTCGCCACAATCCTGCTCCTGGCAGGTCTGCGAATAGCCGTGAGATTATACTATGAAGAGTTTCGAATAGTCGAAGGCGCTCGGCTTAAACGCCTTTTAATAGCAGGTGCGGGAAATGCCGGTGAAGCTCTCCTGCGGGAAATTCATCGTATGTCCGTCGCCCAGTACGATGTGATTGGTTTTGTCGACGATTCCCCCATCAAACGGGGTATCGATATACATGGTGTACCGGTTCTTGGAACCGTAGACCAATTGCCTAAAATCTGCAAGGATTACAATATAGAGGAAATCGCCATCGCGATGCCTTCAGCAACACCTCAACAGCTAAGGCGGGTCATTCAGGTATGCCAGGGTATTAAAATTCACTTCCGAACTATTCCATCCATTACAGATATCGCCTCAGGGAAACTTCGGGTTTCCCAAATCAGGGATGTCAGCATCAACGATTTGCTCGGCAGGGAAGCCGTTCAGCTCGATATCGACCTGATAAAAGAATTTGTCAAAGATAAAACCATCCTTATTACAGGCGCCGGCGGCTCTATCGGTTCGGAAATGTGCAGGCAGGTATGCAATTTTGGTCCGCGTTTGCTTCTCCTCGTCGAGCAGGCGGAAAATCCCTTGTTTTTTATTGAGCGGGAACTGAAAGAACAATCCCCAAAAGTGGCTTTGAAGGCTGTTATCTGCGATATTACCGACAAATTGCGGGTTGAACAGATTTTCGATAAATTCAAACCTCAAATTGTTATCCATGCCGCGGCACACAAACACGTTCCGCTTATGGAGACTAATCCCGGCGAAGCATTCAAAAATAATGTGCTTGGCACAAGAAACATAGCCGACTCCGCGGATAAGTATGGCGCAACGCACTTCGTCATGATTAGCACCGACAAGGCCGTCAACCCTACCAGCCTTATGGGCTCTTCAAAACGAATCGCCGAAATGTATATTCAGGATTTAAACCAGACCAGCAGCACACACTTTATCACAGTACGGTTCGGCAATGTTCTTGATTCCAACGGTTCTGTCGTGCCGATTTTCAAGAGTCAAATAGCTCGCGGCGGCCCGGTTACCGTTACACACCCTGAAATGAAGCGATATTTTATGACCATACCGGAAGCAAGCCAGTTGGTTTTACAGGCCGCCGCAATGGGTAATGGCGGCGAAATCTTCGTCCTTGATATGGGTGAACCCGTCAAAATTGTTGACCTCGCCAGAGAACTGATTACCCTGAGCGGTTTTAGACCCAGTGAAGATATTGAAATCACTTTTACCGGCACAAGACCGGGCGAAAAACTCTTTGAAGAGCTTTCCATAAAAGGCGAAGATATGCAGGCAACAAGACATCCTAAAATCGCTATATGGAAAAATATCCCGATAGACAGGAAGAAACTGTACGCCAGCATAGACGAACTGCTCACCGTCGCTCAATCCCAGGACCATTTACTAATAGCCCAAAAAGTAAAAGAACTCATACCGGAGTATATTGGAAATAATAACTCCACTAATACTAAATGAATACCCAAACAATTTTAGACGAACTCCTGTCGCTGCTTGAAGCTAATGCCGTCAAAATTCGTACCGAACCTCTCGGCGGAAACGGCGGCGGACTTTGCGCAATAAAAGGGGAGAAGTTTTTTTTCGTCGACACGCAGGCTTCCGCTGCGGAAATGGCCGCTCTATGTGCCGAGGCTATTTCAAAACTTGTTAATATAGAAAAAATTTACATCCGCCCGGAAGTCCGGGAATTTATTGAAAAATTCGGCGGCAAAAATTAATCTCGTTCTACTTGCGGTCCGCCGCAAAATCCATTATCATTACCGCATAAACCTGATTAAATAGGAGCTAACTTGCTATGAAACGATTCGACATCGAAAAAGATAAAAGGACAAAACCCGTAATAATGGTTGTTGACGATAACCAGCAGAACCTCGAACTGCTGCAGGCTTACCTTGAAGATATGGACTGTAAGACGGTACCTGCCCGAGACGGACTCGAGGCGCTTGAACTTATCGCCAAAAAGGCGCCTGATTTGGTACTGCTTGATGTTATGATGCCAAAAATGAGCGGTTTCGAGGTCTGCAAAAGGTTAAAAAACGACTCTAAAACCGCTGACATACCCATAATAATGGTTACCGCACTGAATGAATTCGGCGATATCGAACGCGGCATCGATTCCGGTACCGATGATTTTATCAGCAAGCCTGTCAACAAACTTGAACTCCTGACCCGCGTTAAAATAATGCTTAAACTAAAGCACCTCAGTGATAAACTCGAACGCACCCTGGCGTATTTAAGTGAAATAGAAAAACAAACGCAAATGACAAAAGCTGAATAAGTTCAGGTTTAGACGTTATCCCTCTTTTTGCCGTTTGTGTGGCGGTCGATGTGTTTTTCCAGAGGCCGCAGACCAAGCAGTATAATAATTGCTATCAATGTTGTTATGCCCGCCAGAGGATACTTACCTGCGCCGCAGGCGACTCCGATACTGGCGACAAGCCAGATTGTTGCGGCAGTGGTCAAACCGTGAATTCCGCCCCTGTCGCGAATGATGGCGCCAGCACCCAGAAAACCCACCCCCGTAACAATCTGAGCAGCTATTCTTGTAACTGAATCGTTTGCGCCTGCCATCTGTTTTGAAATTATCGTAAAAACCGCTGCTCCGAGGCATATTAACAGGTTGGTTCGCAGACCTGCGGCCTTGCCGCTTAACTGCCTTTCAAGCCCAATAACCCCACCCAACACAAACGCTAAAACAACACTAATTATATCGCTTCCATCCATATTTCTACCTCTCAATCAGCGTTTCTTCTACCTGCATCCCGAAATGCCTGCCTGCCTTTTCGATATGAGCAAGCACCTTATCGCCCTGTTTTAGGCTCGTTACGGAAACCGCGTCTCCATTCGGCGAAACAAGACGAATCGTTTCGGCATTCTGCATCACAAGACTGATGTTCTGTCCCTGTGCCTGGGCTTCGATTAGCATCATCGGACGTTTCTCTATCTTGTTCCTGCCGAGATAAGCGGTCTGGGTATTTCCTTTGAAATTTACAAGCATCACTTCATCGCCCGCCTTAAGATCGGCAAGATATTTTGTCTTTTCGCCGGGCGTCAAAGTGTATGCGTGAACCGCCCCCGCATTAACCCGGAATGGCCGCGACGCGACATACGGATTATCAATAGATTCCGAATGCACCAGAAAGAATCCGCTGGCTGTATTACCGATAAGCATTCCTTCCCCTACCGCCATCTGCGTGCATGTATCAAGACACGACCGGTCTCCCATCCCCAATTGTTTTATGTTTGTTATCGCCGCTGTTACAAGGTCGATTTTTTCGCTCACACCAGCCACAATTTCCGCGGTCTTTTTAATCTCGTTTATACTGGTCGTATTCAGCACCACGCCGTCCACGCCTTTTTCAAGAATCTCAATCATAAGTCGGGCCTGTTTGCTGTTCTCCACCTCTGCCATTATATTCTTCTTGCGCCTCGCGAGAAGATTCTCAATTGGAATAATCGTCCAGTCGAGCATTCTAAGCACTACGATTTTATCCTCAGGCACAGCGGCGGCTTTATCCTCATCGGCCTTGCCGGCAATATCTATAAACTCGACATCTCTGCCGGGCACAATATCCCCATTTTTCTCAACAGTTTTGATTTTGCCAAATTGCCTGACCTTATCACTTTCGTCGTCAGGCAACACCACCGCTTCAGCTCCGCCTTCCAAAGCCGCTATGACTATCTCTTTATTATAAGGAACCGCCCTGACCCAAAATTTCTTCATCTTTCCCTCATTTTTCTATTTCAGCGTCGCTATAGCCTGCTCGATATTCGCACCTTTATGAACTATCTTACTCAGCGCTTCAATCATTTTTGTCGGCTTTTTATGTTGAAACGCGTTCCTGCCAATCGATATTCCCGCCGCACCGGCCTTAAGCGCTTCTTCGACCATCTTAAAAATAGCCTTGTCACTATCCATCTTAGGCCCGCCCGCAATCACCACCGGAACAGGACATCCCCGTACCACTTCTCTGAAACTCTCGACGCTGCCGGTATAAACAACCTTGACAATATCTGCCCCGAGTTCCGCGCCGACTCTGGCAGCATGCTTCACATTATTAACGTCATACTCATTCTTTATCTTCTGCCCGCGTGTGTACATCATCGCTACAAGCGGTATCTGCCATTCCACACACCGCTCGCTTACAAAACCGAGCTGCCGGAGCATCTCTTTATCCGTCTCTGCGCCGAGGTTAATATGAATTGATACCGCGTCAGCGCCCAGTTTTATAGCCTCTTCCACCGTACAAACCAGTTCTTTCGCATTCGGGTCAGGACTCATCGTCGTACCGCCGGAAAGATGAACAATAAGGCCGACATCACTGCCCGTACCCCTGTGTCCCACCCGCACAATACCTTTGTGCATCAAAATAGCGTTTGCCCCGCCTGCCACAATACTGCTTATAGTCTCCCGCATGTCCTCAAGGCCAGCTATTGGCCCAACCGTTACACCATGGTCCATCGGCACAATCACCGTTTTACCAGAATTACGGTCTATTATTCTTTCCAGTCTTATCTTCTTGCCTATCATTACCGGTTCTCCTGACAATCATTAATGATGGTTTAAACTGCTCCCAACTCGTAAAATCTTCATATAATATCCTTTAATTTCTAACTATTTACCGCCAATAGCCTTAAAACGCAAGCAAAAAAAACACTCTGCACCCATATACCGGCATTCAACCGGTATTTTCCATTTGCCTTGAAAATCAAAATTTTATAGAATATATCCAACGTTTTAACGATATAAAAACTTTCGACTAATGTTTGGAGAAATTTATGAAGTCGATTATACATATTACCTTATCGCTGTTATTGGTGGCTGTAATTTGCGGCCTCTGTTCGGCTGATACGGTGGTCCTTAAAACAGGCCAGGCCATTTCCGGCGACATACTCGCTGAAAAAGACTCAAAAATAATCATCGATATCGGCGTAACTGTTCTTTCCATCCCGAAAGACAGCATCCTCGAATACCAATACGCAAAGGCTCAGCAACCCGCCGTCGATACCAACAGCGTACAGGGACCTAAAAGTCAGATAAGCGACACCAATCAGCTATACACCACCGCTGAGCAGAATAAAATGACCCTTGAAAAATGCGTCGATACCGTTTCCGAAGCTGTAGTAAAAGTCTCCACCCCCGCCGGGATGGGTTCAGGCTTTTTCTTCAACCTAAACGGCTATCTCATAACCAACTATCACGTAATCGAAAAGGAAACGAAAATCGAAGTAACCGTTTTTAGAAAAACAACTACCGGCTTCGAGAAAAAAACTTTCAAGAAAGTCAAGATTGAGGCCATCAATCCTTTTGTTGACCTGGCGATGCTAAAGGTCGAAGACCTCGGCGACTGGAAGATAAAATTTGTTCCGCTCGGCGACATCAGCAAAGTCAAGGTCGGAGAAAAAGTTTTCGCCATCGGCAATCCGCTCGGCCTTGAGCGCACCGTAACCGACGGCGTTATAAGCACAAAAAACAGGGCCTTTGAGGGGCTTATATATCTCCAGACCAACGCCGCGATTAATCCCGGGAACTCAGGCGGCCCGCTGTTCAACCTCGCCGGTGAGGTCATCGGCGTTACCAACATGGGTTATATCTTCTTCGGCGGTCTCGGCTTTGCCATCCCTGTAAGCTACGTCAAACACTTCATCGAAAATCGCGACGCATTCGCCTACGATAAGGATAATCCCAACTCCGGCGTCAGATACGTTCAGCCGGACGGAAAAAGAAATCATCTCCGGCAAAATGCCTCTGAGCAAAAACCGCAGGAGAAATAATATACAATTTAGTTCCAGAAAGGTTCCTAAATGAAAAACATTCTCAAACTGACAATCATCGCCATTAGCATAACTTTTTTATTCGGTCACAGTGCCGCTGATGCCCTGACCCTGCCCAAGACCGCGGCTATTTTGCCGCCGGAAACGATACTCCTTGTCGATATTGACAATTTCAGCCAGACAAAGACGCAGTTTGAAAAAACCAGCTACTACAAACTCTACAAAGACCCCGCGATGGCGGCCTTTGTCGAAGACACAAAAAAAAGCTGGCTGAAAAAACTCTCAGAACAGGATAAAAACGAATTTTACAAGACGATTTCCGATGCCAATGTGCTGCCTCAGCAGAGGCTCGCCGTCGCCTTTGTAATCAACAAAGCGTCTAAAAACGGCGAACCGGACGTCATTGCCGTTTCTCAATGGGGCGAAAACCTTCCAAAAGTCAAACAGGCTATCGACAAGACCGTCGAAAAAATTATCACGCAGGGCTTTCGCCGCAAACCCGCCGAAGAGTATCACGGCGTAAATATCACAACTTTGATTAAGGAGCTGCCGCCCCAAAAAGTCCCCGACTTTGAAAATTATAATCCTGATGGAAATCAAACCAATATACCAACTAAAACTTTCCAGCCCGAACCCGTTGTTGTAAATTACTGCCTCATTGACGATTGCCTGCTGGTCTGCCCAAATGTGGAACTGCTCAAGTTCGCCATCGCCCATATCAAAGGCGCCCAAAGCCCGACTCTCGCCGCTGATGACGATTATAACACAACCCTCAAGGCCGCCGGCCCCTATCACGATGTTGATTTATACGTTAATATAAAGCAGCTAATCAAAAGCGCCGCTGAAGAGGACACTTCCGGCGAGGTAAAATCCGCGATAACCAATCTCGGTTTCGATAATGTCGCTTCACTGGGCTGCTCGGTTGGCCTGGCACGCAATCCCGGCAGCTCCGTTTCAGGCAAAATATTTCTGAAAATTAACGGTCTGAAAAAGGGCGTTTGTAAAATGCTCGACTTCGAATCTGCATCTTTCAAAACCCCTGGATTTATTCCAACTTCGACCTCCACCGCTTATTTTCTCAATCTCAATATTAAAAAGGCCTTCACAGAGCTTGCTTCCACCATTAACAGCTTTTCACCGCAGTATGCCGCTATGATGTATATCCCGCTCATTCCTCAAAGCCCAGACGGTCAGCCCACCTTAATGCTCAAAGAAGGTTTTATTGACCATTTAGGCTCGCAAATCGTCATCACACAAAGCATCAATAAACCGTTTTCATTCTCTTCGCAGACAACCGAGTCTCTGGTCGCGGTATCCGTAAACAATAAAGCCGCTCTCGAAAAATCATTCTCCACTCTGTACGATAAATTGATTTCCCCGAAAATTCCCAACGCCAAGCGGGAGCTTCTCGGCTACACAATCTACACCGTTGACCTGCCGCGTCTGCCATTTTTCCGCCAAGGCATAAACCAAATGGACGCCCCCGCAGCACCTGCCGCTTCGCCTGCAATGCCTATGCCACCCAAAATGGCATTCACCATCACCGATGCCTATTTAATTTTCAGCACCGAAGCCACTATTGAGCAGACCGTAAGAAATCTCGCCTCACCTGGCGCGGCCTCAATAACATCTGCCAAATGGTTCAACGCCGCGAAATCCGCCGTTCCATCCGACACCGGCTTAATAACATTAAAAGACAACGTCGCCAACGCGGAGTTCCTCTGGTGGTTCCTCAAGGAAACCGCTAAAACCAATACCACCAGCCCGTACAGCGTCGCAGGCCCAATGGTCTTCAAGGAATTTTTCAATCCCGCCCTGCTGCCGGACTTCAGCGTTGTCAAAAAATATTTCGGCATCTCCACAATGTACGCAATCAGCAGGCCCGACGGATTCTTCATCGAGTTTAAGGATATGCCTCAGCCATAAACCTGTGAGGACGCATTCAATTTTCGATTTCATTGCCGATTTTCGATTTTTAAACTAAAATCCAAAATCAAGAATTGAATGCCCTACCGCCTTTTGTATTTGCCCATCAACTGGCCTTGTGCGAGGATATGACCTTCCATCGCCTTGAGCAAATCCTTCTTTGTCGTTGTTTTGCCCAACTCAAGATTCGTATCAAGTGCGTAAACCTTGAAGTAGTACCTGTGCGTCCCGCTCGGCGGACATGGCCCGCCATACCCAGGACGCTTAAAATCCGTTATCCCCTGCATCGACCCGTCCGCAAGACTTTCATCAGGCGAAACATTCTCAGCTAATCCTTTTTTATCAGCCGGGATATTCCACATCACCCAATGCACCCATGTGCCGACTGGCGCATCGGGGTCATCGCTGATGAGCGAGATACTCTTTGTCCCCGCAGGTATGTCATCCCAGGCTAACGGCGGAGAAATATCTTCGCCGTCGCAGGTATATTTGGGGGGTATCATCCCCTCATTGCTAAACGCTGAACTTGTTACTTTTATAGCCATTGTTTTGTCTCCTTGCACTTGAGAATCGCTCTGCTTATTCTGGTTTGAATCCGGCTTGGCCGCCGCGGGCGAATTCCCGTTTTTTGTTGTTGTTTCATTGTTTTTCTGGTTTTTACAGCCGAAAAGCACCACCAGCCCCATCAAAATTATACTGCATATTTTGTTCATATTCGTACCCCCGATTAACATTGTTTTTATCTCTCACAACGCAACCCTCAATATATCCATTTTACTAAAAAACGCAAGCAGTGTTTATTTTTATGTTATGGAAGATACTTATTGACTCATGACTTTTTGCAGGCGGTGAAATATTATTCTTTTTTCTGCCAGCTTCTTGCAATATCAGGATTTTTGGTGTAAATTACCTGTGCCGAATTTTTTTACGGTGTTTTTCGGGCTCGTAGCTCAGCGGTAGAGCAGGGGACTCATAATCCCTTGGTCCAAGGTTCAAATCCTTGCGGGCCCATTTTTTTTAACCTGTGTCAATTTCGGACAACCCATTCAAATTAAAGCCTGAAGAAATATATGTTCTGGTTTAAAAAATGGCGGAGAAAAAGAATCATATCGCGGAATTTCCCGCAGGATTGGTTGGATATTGTCGAGAAAAATGTGCCTCTCTACCGCCTCCTGCCGCCGGAAGATAAACAGGAACTCCAAAACCATATCAAAATCTTTCTGGCTGAAAAACTCTTCGAAGGCTGCGGCGGACTGGCCATTACTGACGAGATTAAAGTCACCATAGCCGCCCACGCCTGCATTCTCCTGCTCCATCGGCAAACCGATTATTATCCCGGCCTTTACACCGTACTGGTTTATCCTGAAGCGTATGTAGCCACACAAGTTGAATATCTCGAAGGCGGTGTGATTCTTGAAAGACCCGACGTCCGTCAGGGAGAATCCTGGCATAGAGGCTCGGTCGTCCTCTCCTGGGACGATGTACGAAAAGCAGCTCCGACGCTCACGGCGGGCATAACGTCGTCCTCCACGAATTCGCCCACCAGCTCGACAGCTCCGCCGGCAAAGGCGACAGCAGCGAAATCCTGCACTGCCGTCAATGCTTTGCAACCTGGGCACGTATCTTACAAAAAGATTACGAAAAGCTCCGCCACGACGTCCGCAACAATCATCAGACACTTCTGAACGGATACGGCGCAACCAACCCCGCCGAATTTTTCGCCGTCGCCACCGAAAGTTTTTTCGAGCAGTCCGTGGACTTGCGCACACAACACCCGGACTTATACGATGAACTGAAACGTTTCTATCACCAGGACCCCGCCGCCCTGCACAACAGATAAATTATGTAAAGCGATTACCCTGCGGGAATTTATTTTTTAAGAAATTTCCAGCCGACAGGCAGCAATAAGGCGGCCAGTGAAACTTTCAGAACTTCGCCAATCATAAAGGGGTAAAATCCAAACGCCAAAGCGGCATTGAAACTTTTGAATAAAACCGATAGCCAAAGAACACCGAAACCATAGATGACAGCCAAACCTAAAATCATCGTGAAAATTGTCGTCGAAATGCGTCTATCCCAGCCGCGTTCTGCCAGAAATCCAACGATATAAGCGGCGACAACAAAGCCGAAAAGATAACCCGCGGTCGGCCCGGCGAACATCATAACGCCTCCCCTTGCCAACGAAAACACCGGCAAACCCGCAACACCTTCTGCAAGATACGCAAGGACAGCTAAGCTCCCCCGCTTGGCGCCAAGTAACGCCCCTACCATCAGAATCGCGAAAGTCTGCCCCGTAACCGGAACAGGACTAAAAGGCAGAGGTATCGCAATCTGCGCACATAACGCTATAAGCAGAGAACCCGCTATAATCAAAGTAACATTGTAAAGCCCCGCGTATTTTTTCACAGATGGGGCAAACACATCCGCGTAAGTTGCATAATTAACCATAATTACTCCAAAATAAGATTAACGTTTAATAACGGTAATGCTCCGGCTTATACGGCCCATTAACATCAATGCCGAGATAATCAGCCTGCTTTTTCGTAAGTTTGGTCAGCTTCGCGCCAAGTCTCCCAAGATGCAGCCTGGCGACTTCCTCATCAAGTTTCTTGGGCAGCGTATAAACACCCGGCTCCAGATCCTTTTCCGCGAGCATAATCTGCGCAAGGCACTGATTCGTAAAACTGCTGCTCATAACAAAGCTCGGATGTCCCGTTGCACAGCCAAGATTAACCAGCCTGCCCTCAGCAAGAATAATTATCGACGTGCCAGATTTAAGCGTCCATTTATCGACCTGCGGCTTGATGTTCTCCTTCTTGCACGCTTTGGTGTTTTCGAGATAGCTCATTTCGATTTCGCTGTCGAAATGCCCGATATTGCAGACGATAGCCTCATTTTTCATCTTTTCCATATGTTCGCCGCGGATAACATCGCAGCACCCTGTTGCGGTTACGAATATATCGCCAATCGCCGCGGCCTCTTCCATCGTAACAACCTCATAGCCTTCCATCACCGCCTGCAAAGCGCATATCGGGTCGATTTCAGTAATTAACACCCTTGCGCCAAACCCTCTCATTGACTGCGCACAGCCTTTGCCGACGTCGCCATAACCGCATACAACAACCACTTTGCCAGCAACCATAATATCCGTAGCGCGTTTGATGCCGTCCGCCAGCGATTCACGGCAGCCGTAGAGATTATCGAATTTCGATTTTGTTACCGAGTCATTGACGTTTATCGCAGGAAAAGGCAGTTCGCCCGCCGCGGCCATCTGATAAAGCCGATGAACACCGGTTGTTGTTTCTTCGGATACGCCGCGAATATTTGGCGACAACTTTTGTCCACCGATGGGGATTATTTTTGTACACTTTCCGCGAGCCTGTCCATGATGATCTGAAATTCCTTATTGTCGGATTTCTTTTCGAGCAGCGTCGGGTCTTTCTCAACCTTTGCCCTGAACGACAAAAAGTGTCGCGTCGCCGCCGTCATCGACAATCATATCCGGTCCTGAGCCATCCGGCCAGGTCAGTGCCTGCTCAGTACACCACCAGTATTCTTCAAGCGTTTCGCCTTTCCAGGCGAATACCGCGCGTTCTGCCCGCTTTGGCAATCGCCGCGGCGGCGTGGTCCTGGGTTGAAAATATATTGCATGACGCCCATCGAACATCCGCGCCAAGAATCTCCAGTGTTTCAATCAGCATAGCGGTCTGAATTGTCATGTGAAGACTGCCGGTAATTTTCAGCCCTTTGAGGGGTTTTTGTTTGGCGTATTTTTTGCGTACCGCCATCAGCCCCGGCATCTCATTTTCAGCCAATTGCATTTCCTTTCGACCCCAGTCCGCCAATGAAATATCCGCCACCTTATAAGGCAGCGCCGCATCAATTTTCTGCACCTTGCTTTTGACCTCTTTTGTCGCTTCCATAAATATCACTTTCTACTTAAGTATTCTGTTTACTAATATCACGCTAATATATAATAACGCCTCGCAGTTTGCAATATTTTAGTTTATCGCGTTATTTACCAAAGTTAATATCTTCCCGGAATTAAAATAAAATTTTCTTGAACAAATATACCCCATGGGGGTATAATGGGATAGCGATGGAAAGGAAATGAGAAATGAACAAAAATCCAGGCCATGAAGTTAATCTTGCCGCGTTAAGGCGAATCGAGGGACAGGTTCGTGGCGTTCAAAAAATGATTGAAGAGCGCCAATACTGTATCGATATTTTAACCCAGATACAGGCAATCAAAGGTGCTCTTGGCCGCGTGGAAGAAAAAATTCTGGAAAAGCACTTCCAGCATTGCGTAACGGAGGCCGTGAAGGGAAGTTCGGAAAAGGAAAAACAGCAAAAACTGGCCGAAGTTTTAAAACTTATACATCGAACCCGTAAAGGTTAATTTTTTTTAAAACATCTGATTTTTTTAGTTGAGTTTTGCGGTGACAGTCTGTTATAATGAGCGAAAATTTGGGGAATTAATATGAAAAGTCTGATTCTTAGCATTATCTTTTTAGTCGCTTATTCTGTCTGCTCTGGCGAAACCGCCTCATCAACGCCTGACATCAATGGCCCTACCACTTTAGAACAGTATATTTCGACAGCTTTAGCCAACAACGCCGGTGTAAAGGCCGCCTATCAGCAGTTTGTCGCCGTATCAGAACAGATAACGCAGGAAAAAGCACTTCCCGACCCGCGAATATCTTATGGCTACGCGACGGAGAACACGCCGCAGCGAAGCACATTTGAATTCATGCAGGAATTTCCGTGGTTCGGCACCATCGGATTAAGAACTGAGGCGGCGTCTTTTTCAGCGAAGTCAGCTTACAAAAAATACGAGGCCAAAAAGCTCGAAGTCCTCAACGACCTTAAAAAATGGTTTTATGAATACAGTTACCTGGCACAATCCATTGAAATTACCACTGAAAATATGGAACTTGTGAGGCATTTTGAAAAAATCGCGAGGACAAGATACGGCGTTTCAGCGACCACGCATCCGGATATAATTAAAACCCAGATAGCTTTAGCCACGCTGGAAGATAACCTTCGCACATTAAACGCCTATCGTCAGCCCCTGGCAACTAAATTAAACAGCATTTTAAACCGTCCCGCCGGCGCGTCGCTTGCCTGGCCTAAGGGACCGGAATTTAATCCGGTGAATCTTGAATTCGGGCAGGTCTATTCGCTTATTGTTCAAAATAATCCGGACCTCAAGGCTCTGGGCTATGATATTGATACGGCCGGCAGCAACAGAAAACTCGCGGGGAAAAGATTTTATCCTGATTTAGGTGTCGGCGTTTCCGTGGATGAGGGGATGGGCAGGAACATGGGGACGAGAATTATGCCAATAATCTCGATTACTCTGCCTATATGGCGAGAAAATTATAAAGCAGGCGAAAGACAGGCTGTCGCGATGATGAACCGTGCTACCCAGGAAAAACAACAGATGCAGAACACACTGGCAGCACAGGCTCAGCAGATGCTTTTTGAATTCGATGACAGCATACGAAAAATCAATCTTTACCGCGATATTTTAATACCAAAGGCAAAAGAGCAGTTGCTGGCCTGTGAAAGCGCTTATCAATCGGGCAGCGTTGATTTTCTTACTCTTATTGACGCTCAGAGAAGCCTTCTGGACTATCAGCTTCTCTATGAAAGGTCTTTGGCTGATAACGCTCAGAAATTAGCCGAGCTTGAAATGCTCAGCGGAACAGAATTATACGATATATTTAAGGAGCAAAAAAAATGACTTATGAAAGAATGAGTTTCAATGCGGCCTTGTTAATCGCCGCGGTTTTAACTGTCGGGCTTTTTGTATTTGACGGCTGCAGAAAAAAGTCACCACAGCCTGTTTCACCGCCGTCCGCAAATGCCCCTGCCGCCGTAATGACAACGGAACAAACTATGTGCCCTGTTATGGGCGGTGCCATAGACAAGAGCATCTTTGTCGAATACAAAGGCAAAAAAGTTTATTTCTGCTGTCCAAGCTGCAAGGGAGAATTTGAAAAGGACCCTGAAAAATACATCAGCAAACTTCCACAGTTCGCAAAATAGCGAGGCAAAGACAAAAAATGAAAAAGAGCAGCATAATTACCGTTGTTGTCATAGCGGCGATAATTGCCGGGGCAGGATTTTTTTTGAACAGCCGTTATCACTTTCTGACGGGACACCCCACCGTCGCAGGGCAAAAGGACATATACTATTGCCCGATGCATCCAGCTTTCACTTCGGATAAACCGGGCGAATGCTCCATCTGCGGGATGAGTCTTGTCAAAAGGCAGAGTTCCGAAAATCCGCCTGCATCCGGCAAAACTGCTGAACCCGGTAAAAAGAGATTACTGTATTACCGAAATCCTATGAATCCTTCGGTAACTTCGCCTGTGCCGATGAAAGATCAGATGGGTATGGATTATGTACCGGTTTACGAAGAGACTCAGGCGGCTTCTTCAGGGGTTTTTATCAGTCCTGAAAAACAGCAGTTAATCGGCGTTAAAACTCAAAAGCTGGAAAGACGCAGGTTAGCCGGCCAGATTTTGACAGTTGGCATTGTCGCCTACGACCCGGATTTATTTGTCGCGCAGCAGGAATATATAGAGGCGATTCAGACCCGCAAAACAATGCAGTCAAGCAGTCTTAAATATACAGAAGAACAATTAAGCCCGCTTGTTAATGCAGCAAAGCGTAAACTCCTGCTTCTCGGTATGAGCGAAGCTGAAATCACTGAGCTTGAAAAAAGGGGCAGCCTCAGCAGTCTTTATATCTGCCCGAAGGCGGCAAAGTCTGGGTGTACATAACTATTTATGAATATGAAACAGATTTGGTCAAAGAAAATCAGGCTGTGCAAATTCAAGCTATAGCCTATCCGGGCAAGATTTTCAATGGTAACGTTATAGCTGTTGCCCCGATAGTTGAAAAAATGGCCCGCACGCTTAAAGTCCGCGCTCTCGTTGAAGACCCGAACAATGAGCTAAAGCCGCAAATGTACGTAAACGCCAAAATAATTTACGACCTCGGTGAAAAACTCGCTGTTCCGAATGATGCGATTTTAAACAGCGGCACTAAAAAAATTGTTTTTATCGCCAAGCCTGATGGTTTTTTTCAGCCGCAAGAAGTAATTCTCGGCCCGAAAGCCGGCGGATATTATGAAGTACTGCAGGGACTGACGGAAAACCAGACCGTTGTAACTTCCGGCAATTTTCTTGTTGATTCGGAATCCAAATTAAACACAGTGTTAGGGCAAATGACGGAACAAAATAAAACACCAACGGAACACACAGGACACTAATGATACCTAAGATAATAGAATTTTCCGCAAAAAATAAATTCATCGTCATATTCTTTACGCTGGCCGCCATGATAGGCGCGGTGTATTGCATACAAAATATGCCGCTCGATGCCATTCCCGACCTGTCCGATACGCAGGTTATCATTTATTCGCGCTGGGACAGAAGCCCGGACATTATGGAGGATCAGGTTACCTACCCGATTGTTACCGCGATGCTCGGCGCACCGAATGTCAAGGCGATACGCGGATTTTCCGATTTTGGTTTTTCGTATGTTTATGTGATTTTCAAGGACGGCACAGATATTTACTGGGCCAGAAGCCGCACGCTCGAATATCTCAACAAAATTATTGCCCAAACTGCCGCAGGGCGTTCAAACGGAAATCGGCCCTGATGCCACCGGTGTCGGCTGGGTCTATCAATATGCGCTGGTCGATAAATCCGGCAACAACAGCCTTGCGGATTTGCGGACATTTCAGGATTGGTATCTGCGATACTGGCTTCAAAGCGTGCCGGGCGTTGCCGAAGTCGCGGCAGTCGGCGGCTTTCAAAAGCAATATCAGGTGAATGTCAATCCCAACGCGCTGCTGGCCTATAATATCCCGCTGACCAAAGTTGTTCGAGGCCGTCAGGCAAAGTAATAATGAAGTCGGCGGCCGCCTGCTGGAGATGTCCGGCACTGAATATATGGTGCGGGCCAAAGGGCTATGTCAAATCGCCGAAGGACCTTGAAGAAACCGTTATCGGCACAGATGGTGCGGGCACGCCGGTGCTGGTCAAAAATGTCGCCAGCGTTGTTCTCGGGCCGGATATTCGCAGAGGCGTGGCCGATCTCGACGGGCAGGGCGATACGGTCGGCGGCATTGTCGTTATGCGGCAGGGTGAAAATGCGCTCAATGTCATCAACTCGCGTCAAAGCCAAAATCGAGGAAATAAAGCCTTCGCTGCCCAAAGGCGTTGAGATCGTAACCACCTACGACCGCTCCGAACTGATCAATCGCGCAATCGACACGCTCAAACATCAGCTTATCGAGGAAATGATCATTGTCAGTTTTGTGATTCTGCTGTTTTCCTCTGGCATTTTCCGTCGGCGATCATTCCGATTGTTACGATACCAATTGCCGTGCTGTTGTCGTTTATTCCGATGTACGGCATGAAGCTCACCTCGAATATCATGTCGCTTTCCGGTATCGCCATTTCGATAGGCGTGCTGGTCGATGGCGCGATCGTCGAGGTTGAAAACGCCTATAAAAAATTGCAGTTGTGGGAGGCAGGCGGACGAAAGGGCGATTATCATGTTATTCGTCTTGAACGCCTTAAAGGAAGTCGGCCCGTCGGTATTCTTTTCGCTGCTGGTTATCGCGGTGGCGTTTTTGCCGATTTTTACTCTGGTTGACCAGGAAGGCCGGCTCTTTAAGCCGCTGGCATACAGCAAAAACCTTGCGATGGCGATTGCGGCCATTCTCGCCATCACGCTTGACCCGGCCATTACGAATGCTTTTTACACGTATGGATTATAACCATTTCAAGCCCCGGTGGCTTTCAAATCTCTATAACTCTATAACCGTCGGCAAATATTATCCCGAAGAAAAACATCCTGTCAGCAGAATGCTTTTTGCGATTTATGAGCCGGTGTGCAATTTTGTTCTCGAACATCGCAAGCTCACCGTAATTTCTGCACTGGTGCTTATGATTATTACCGTGCCGGTATATTTCCAGCTTGGTTCTGAATTTATGCCGCCATTGAATGAGGGTACGATCCTTTATATGCCCACCACGCTGCCGGGAATATCTGTTACCGAGGCGGCGAATCTTCTGCAGATACAGGATAAGATCCTTATGACATTTCCTGAAGTTGAACGGGTATTCGGCAAGGCCGGCCGCGCCAATACCTCCACCGACCCCGCTCCATTTTCGATGATGGAAACGACTGTCGTGCTTAAAGATAAATCACAGTGGCGGCGAGGTATGACGTGGGAAAAACTCATCGATGAAATGAATGAGAAAATGCAAATTCCCGGCGTAACCAACGCCTGGACAATGCCGATAAAGGCAAGAATCGATATGCTTTCTACCGGCATTCGCACGCCGGTCGGTATAAAAATTTATGGCCCGGACCTTAACGCAAATTGAAAAAATCGGCATTCAGATTGAGCAAATTATCAAACCTTTGCCCGGTACTCGCAGCGTTTATGCCGAGCGTGTTTCTGGCGGCTATTTTGTCGATTTTACGCTTAAACGTGAGCAGTTGGCCCGTTATGGCCTGACTATTCAGGATGCTGAGGATATTATAATGTCCGCCGTTGGCGGCGAAAATGTTACGACCGCTATTCGAAGGGCACGGAACGTTATAGCATCAACGTCCGCTACGCCCGAGATTTTCGCGATGACCTCGAAAAACTCAAGCGGGTTCTTGTGCCGACAATGTCCGGCGCACAGATACCGCTTGCGCGAACTTGCCGATATAAGTGTCTCGTCTTGGCCCTTCGATGATACGCGATGAAAACGGCATGCTGGCCGGCTATGTGTATGTCGATATCGCACAAGCGATGTCGGCGGTTATGTTGCGCAAGCCAAAAAGGCTGTGCTGCAAAAAGCTTCAACTTCCCGCCGGCTATTCACTGCAGTGGAGCGGCCAATTTGAAAATATGCTTCGCGTCGAGAGCCCGCCTTAAAGTCGTTATGCCGCTGACAATTCTTATCATTTTTATTTTGCTCTATATGAATACTAAAAATGTCGTCAAGACCTGCATTGTCATGCTTGCCGTGCCGTTTTCACTTGATCGGCGCGATATGGCTGCTTTATATTCTCGGCTACAATATTTCGATTGCGGTATGGGTCGGGATGATTGCCCTTATGGGGCTTGATGCCGAAACGGGCGTTTTTATGCTGCTGTTTCTCGATCTGTCATATAAAGATATGGCTTGCTCAGAGGCAAAATGAAAACTTTGGCCGATCTTAAGGAAGCGATTATTCACGGCGCCGTCAAACGCATTCGGCCAAAGATGATGACCGTGATGGCGATGTTTATGGGTCTTATTCCGATTATGTGGTCGATGGGAACAGGCGCCGATATGATGAAACGCATCGCCGCGCCGATGATTGGCGGCATTCTCACCAGCTTTATTCTCGAACTGCTTGTCTATCCGCCGCTTATACGCGATCTGGAAATGGCGATTTGAAATGAAACAAGGCGCCGTCGACGTCAGCGAACTTTATAAACAACAATAATCTCGCGGCAAATAAAACCTTGCAGGTTTTGCCAAAAAGCATACAATTAGCTATATAGTTAGCCCCGCGATTTATTACGGGGTCGTTTTGAGCGGAAAAAATATTTAAAAGAAACGGAGGTAAATTATGATTTGGCCTATTGTAGGTGCGGTTGTTGTATTCCTTTTTTTGTCCGGCATCCGAATTGTTCGGCCTACCGAGCGAGGCCTTGTCGAGCGGCTGGGAAAATACCAAAAATTCGCCACTCCGGGCTTTAACTGGATCATTCCTGTGATAGACAGAATGATCAGTCGTGAATATCACTGAGACAATGGTCGATGCCGAACCGCAGGAGATCATCACCAACGACAATCTTAACGCGAAAGTTGATGCGCAGGTCTATTTCAAGGTCAAGGCCGACGAGGAAAGCGTCAAGAGTTCGCAGTACAATGTGAACAGCTACAAATGGCAGATCGTAAATCTTGCGACGAACAACGCTGCGAAATATCATCGGCACACTGACATTAAAATCGGCAAACAGCGAACGAGACAAGATAAACGGCGATCTTCTTGCGACGCTTGCCCGTGAGACCAAAAGCTGGGGAATGGAAATCGTTCGAACGGAATTGAAGGAAATCGACCCGCCAAAGGATGTTCAGGAAACAATGAACAAGGTCGTCAAGGCGGAAAATGAAAAAATAGCGTCTCTTGATTTTGCCGACGCGATGGAACGCGGGGCCGACGGAACCAAAACGATCCGAGATCAAAAAGGCCGAAGGCATCAAGCAGGCAAAAATCCTTGCCGCTGAAGGTGAGGCCGAGGCGATACGGCTTGTCAATGAGGCCGCGGAAAAGTATTTTGTCGGCAATGCCCAGATACTCAGAAAACTCGAAGCGATGGAAAAATCGCTTAAGGACAACGCGAAAATCGTGATCCCGCAGGGCTCAGAGCTTATTAATGTCATCGGCGATCTGGCCGGCGTCCTGCCTCTCCAGGGCGGAAAATAAATAAAAAGAATACAGAAGCCGGAATTCGGAAAAGAATCAGACAAAGCTTTCCGATTCCGGCCTCTGGTTTTTCGACACAGGATTAACACTGTTTTTTCAGACACAGATTAACACGAGATTAACCCGGATTTTTAGACAGGATAACAGGATTGACAAGATAGGGTATAGTTTTGCGTCGTGCGTATTGCGTCGCTGTACGCAATACACAATACGCCGTACGCTAAACGCTTTCTTTCGACACTGATTAACAGGAACGATTTTTACTAAGTCAGAATGATTTTTCTTAAGTTAAAACGATTTCTCTTTAAATCAGAATGACATTTGAAGCTTCAAAACGAATTTTACTAAAGAAAAATGGCATATCATGCTTAATATACGACAGATGAAGCTTCATATATGACATTCTCTTTTGATTTATGGGATGTTATGCTTAAAAAACGGGGATTTTGATAGTGATAACCACTAAGACTCTAAGGCACTAAGTTTTGTATATTTATTTCTTTGTGTCTTGGGGCCTTCCAGTTCGACAGGCTCACCGTCTATAGTAAACCTGTCCTGAGTAATATCGAAGGAGTGGTTGTCTTTTAATCGAAAATCGGCAATCTAAAATCCAAAATGGAACGCCGCAGGGGAAAGCTGCCCGACGAATACGGTGGGAGTTATACTTTAGCGTTCAGCGGACAGCGTATAGGTTTTAGTTTATAGGGGATAGAGCTAAAAACAACCGACGAGAGACGAGCGACGAATTTTAACTATGGATTGGCACGGATTTTCGCGGATTTATTCTGATGTCGATTGAAAAGAGTCCGAAAAATAATTTTGCCTTACGAAAATAGATTACTGACCTCCGAAGTGCCATAGCAGTTATCGCTCACCTATCGACCCAAATTTTGGAATTATCCATATGGTTTTCGGTAAGGATTCTGACGTTGGTGATAACCCCACCACTTAGCTGGAGCCAGTCCGAATAGTTCGATATCTCTGTACGCTTCGATTCCTGTATATTCAGCAAGCCAAATCTCGACAAAGCCGTTGCCAGAAAAATCTTCTCGGATATCATTAGTAAGGAGTGGACACAGAGACAATAGTGAACAGTCGGATAGCTGAAGCACCAAAATTGTCTTATCCGCCCAGTTGCCATAATTTTTAGAGCGTTTTTTGTCTTTATCTGCTATCAACCTAAAAATTCTTTCCAGTGTATCTTGGGTATCTGCCTCATATTTACGATCAAGAATTCGATCCCAACCAGCACTCTCTGGATCTCTTGTAATCATAGTAAGCTCAACACCAACTTTCTGTTCGTTCGTGCGAGGACAAATAAAGTCAGGACACTCCCAGGAAGCAAGTTCGGTAAGTAATTCACCTGTTACCCACTCATACGCTTCAATAAAATAAGTTAAGTCATTTCGCTCGATTTCTTTTTTGCCCATTTCTTGGTCAGACATTGCCATCAATTAACTCACATTTCATTTTGCATTTTGTAATATGGACTTTAGCCTATTTTGAAGATATCTTTCATTTAACCACATGGTTAATAAGTTGCGCACTATGCCGCTACTAAGGTATATTGTATGAAAGCAATTCGTCTATTCGACCTGTACTTCTCTTCAGTTTGACAAGCCCAATATTTTCCGCCAACCATGCATAATCTGTATTTTCTGTTTTCTGGTTCTCATCTGAACTAGTAAAAGTTGTTTTAACTTCTATCTTGGCACACCGCTCAAATCGTCCTGCAGGGACTATTACCGATTCAAAACTAATTACCTTCAAACTTTTTTGCCCATCCGTGCGAAAATGGGATGACGAAATTTATATTGGTCACCAACTTTCAGTGGAAAACTTAACATCTCCTGTTCTCTGATATATTCCAACTTGTTTGACTGCACAATGAAATCAATACAACTAGTGTAAATCCTTATCCCACTTCTTCGATAAACTCCAAGGCCTATGTTGCGATACGAATAAAGTCCACCACTGTCCCACTTTCGTTTACCTGCAATTAGTTTCTGAACATCGTCTTCGTCCATAAAGCAGAGCCCATCAATTTCGGCTTCAGCCATATCTACTAAAAGAATCACATCTTTATAGCTTTTCTCATTGAAATGCCCAACATATACGTACTGCGACCAAGGTACCAATGGGAAATATCCTTGTCGTGGGTCAGATATTTTTATCGTGTAATCTTTCAGACTCATTACTTTGTCTGTTTCTTTTAAGAGCAGAATTGTGTGCGACGCAATCGCGAAATTGAGATTCTGGCCTTCTTTGAGAACAAGTGTCGCAATGCCTATCACCTCTCCTTTGCTGTTCAGGACAGGACTGCCGCTTGAGCCGGGTGAAATCGGAGCGGTTATCTGTAGTATTTTGCCAAAGGCGGGAATATCTCGAACTGCCGATACGATGCCGGTTGATATGGTCGATTCAAGGCCGAGAGGATTGCCTATAACAAAAATGTCTTCACCTTCAGAAGGCACATTCACGCTGAGATTTAAGAAGGTTATATTGGCATCCGGCAGGTTCACTACAAGTTTGACAATATCGGCTTCGGTGTCTTTGGCAACAATACCCTGCACCGGATATTCTTTGCCTGTTGAGGTTTTAATAGTAGCTGAATAAGCGCCTTCGATAACGTGATGGTTTGTGATAAGCATGCCTTTATTATCTATGAAGAATCCGCTTCCCTGACCGATTGGCTTATTGTCCTTGTCGAAAGTCTCTATAAGAACAACGCAGGGCTTTACTTTTTTTACTAAATCGACAAGAGTTTGGTCAGCCTGTGCGACCGAAAGACTTGTTAATACAATGCCAGCTAACAGAAGGCTTAGCTTTTTCATTGTCTCGGTCTCCAAAAAACTCCAGAAGTAATTTCATTTTGCATCACGACGCTATTTCCTTACAGATTTATTTTACACCCAACAATGATTATACCGTCTGTATAAAACGCCAAACACAGACTGCTGAAAGCAGTATATCACTAAGCCGACAAAGAATACAAGGTTTTTTATCAGGGAATAGGGTGTAGCCATTTTAGATTTTCGATTTTCGATTAAATCCTGTAATCCCGTCAAAAGGAAGCGTTCAATGTTTTTAATTGATTATTGAACAGATAATTGATAATCTCACTAAGAATAGCGTAGAGCGGGTAAAGATAGCGTAGAGCGTACTGCGTGGAGCGTATAGCGTTTAAGACTACAAGTTAATCCTGCCTTCCGCCGTAGCTTTAGCGAAGGACGGGTTATCCTGTCTAAAAAACTGTGTTAATTCCGCCGCAGGCGGATTAATCTGTGTCGAACAAAGAGAAATAATATGGATTTTCAAAAAGCAATAGAGTTAATCGAGAAATCAACAAATATTCTCATAACAACGCACGTTCGGCCGGACGGGGACGCGTGCGGTTCAGTAGCGGCAATGTATGAAACGATGACCGCTCTGGGTAAAAAGGCTAAAGTATTGCTGCTCTCGGAACTGCCGGACTGGTATCAATTTCTTTTTTCTGAAAAACCCGCCATACTCGGTGATAGCCTGACGCTCGAACAGCTAAAAGCAGGACAGTTTATCAAACCGGATTTGATTATTATCGTCGATACCAACAGCGGCATTCAGTTGCCGAAATTCTATGATTATCTCAAACAAAATGATATGCCGGTGCTGGTAATTGACCATCACGCTACCAGCGACCATCTTGGCAATATAGAACTTTTGGATGTGCAGGCATCGGCTGCCGGACTGATTGTGCATGAGCTTTTTAAGTGCGATAAATGGCCCATAAAAGGCAAAACGGCCGAAGCGTTATTTGTGGCAATAGCGACAGATACAGGCTGGTTCAGGTTTACTAATGTTGACAGCAGAACGCTCAGAAGCTGCGCTGAATTGATGGATTTGGGGATAAAACCTCCGGAAATTTACCATTTGATGTATCAGAATTTTTCTTACCAGCGGTTCAGGCTTATGATTACTCTGCTCGACTCACTTGAACTGCATTTTGATGGGCGTTACGCCTCGCAGCAATTGGTTCCCGCTGATTTCTCGCGAACAGGGGCAGCGTTAAAAGATACCGAGAACCTTATAGATGAGTGCCAGCGGATAAGCACCGTTGAGGTTGCATCTGTGTTTGTCGAATTACCCGATGGCAGGATTAAATGCTCGCTGAGAAGTAAAAAAAATGTCGATGTGCGAAAAATCACTCAAAAATTCGGCGGCGGCGGACATGCAATGGCTTCCGGAACCTATCTGCCAGGCCCCCTGGAAAACGCCAAAAAGCTTATTTTAGAAGAGGTTAGAGAACAATTGGGAGCTATAGACCGTAGCTAAAAACAGCATTAAAAAAATTATTAAAAAAAATTAAAAATTTTTTTATAAAAGACTTGACGCTATATTAAAAGAATAATACAATGACGGAACCTGATTAAAAGGAAATTAGTGTTATTTGGAGAGGGTCAGGTAGAAATTTGAAAAAGACTCTGATAACTTGTGAGTTTTTGCTTTAGATTGCGGCAGACGATTTAGGCCGCACTTTAAAGCCGCAGGCATGTGTTTATGCTGCGGTTTTTTTGTTTGCTCTTTTTAAAGTATATAGGTATAAAGACGAGTTCGATTGAGTTGTCGATTTGCGGTTTTCGATTTGTTTGTTACAATCGGCAATCCGCGGTCGAAAATCGGCAGTATAATTGGGCTCGTAGCTCAGCTGGCTAGAGCGCACGCCTGATAAGCGTGAGGTCGGCTGTTCAAGTCAGCCCGGGCCCAGTTCCTTTGGCGGCGAGCCAAAGGAAATCCTAAGCACTAAATACTAAATTCTAAACGTTAGGATTTAGGAATTAGAATTTAGGATTTCCGTGGAACGGTCTCGGGGACGTAGCTCAATTGGGAGAGCGCCGGCTTTGCAAGCCGGAGGTTGAGGGTTCGATCCCCTTCGTCTCCAGTGATTAGTCATTAGATGATGGTGATTAGTTATTAGTTCGATGAACTAAAGACTATCAACTAACGACTAATAGTGTTCTTTGAAAAGTAAATATAGAGATGCGTGAAGAAGTTTTTCTTTTTGGTTTTTCCGTCAGAAAAACTTCTTACAATTGAAAGCGTAAACTTAGGAATAGACAAACCTAACCAACCTTAATCAATCTAAGATTGATATGGTCAAGTTACTAAGGGTGTATGGGGGATGTCTTGGTGTCGAGAGGCGATGAAGGACGTGGCAGGCTGCGATAAGCCCGGGGCAGGTGTCGAGCAACCGTTAATCCCGGGATTTCCGAATGGGGAAACCCGCTGACTGGGCAACCAGATCTGGCATCATCGATGGCTGAATGTATAGGCCATATGAAGCGAACGCAGGGAACTGAAACATCTCAGTACCTGCAGGAAAAGAAATCAACCGAGACTCCGTCAGTAGCGGCGAGCGAAAGCGGAATAGCCCAAACCAGGGGGCTTGCTCCTGGGGTTGCGGGCGCCGATAAGGAGTTACAAAGGCATCGCAAGCAGAAGGGTCTGGAAAGTCCGACCATAGAAGGTGATAGTCCTGTATGCGAAAGCGAGTGCCCTCCGTTACTGTCAGCGTTCCAGAGTAGCACGGAGCTCGTGGAACTCCGTGTGAAGCTGGGGGGACCACCCTCCAAGGCTAAGTACTCCTCGACGACCGATAGTGGAACAGTAAGGCGACTGAACGATGAAAAGCACCCCTATTAGGGGAGTTAAAAGAACCTGAAACCATATACTTACAAGCTGTGGGAGCCCTATGGCCGTCTTCGGGCATGCAACGGGTGACCGCGTGCCTTTTGCATAATGAACCGGCGAGTTACCGTTTGCGGCAAGGTTAAGCACTTAAGGTGCGGAGCCGTAGCGAAAGCGAGTCTGAATAGGGCGATATAGTCGCAGGTGGTAGACGCGAAACCACGTGATCTACCCATGGCCAGGTTGAAGGGGCTGTAAAAATCCCTGGAGGACCGAACTCGTTAACGTTGAAAAGTTATGGGATGAGCTGTGGGGAGGAGTAAAAGTCTAATCAAACGTGGAGATATCTCGTTCTCTCCGAAATAGCTTTTGGGCTAGCCTCGAGTCAACTACTCTACGGGGGTAGAGCTACTGAATGGGGATAAGGGGCCACCAGCCTACCTGCCTCAACCAAACTCCGAATACCGTAGAGACTATCTCGGGAGTCAGTCTGTGGGGGATAACCTTCGTGGTCAAAAGGGAAACAACCCAGACCGCCAGCTAAGGTCCCAAATTTTTGCTAAGTTCTTAAGGAAGTTGAATTGCTGAGACAGCCAGGATGTTGGCTTAGAAGCAGCCACCATTTAAAAAGTGCGTAATAGCTTACTGGTCGAGCAGTTCGGCGCCGATAATGAACGGGAATAAGCATGACACCGAAGCTGCGGATTTGATAACGGTTACGCCCGTTGTGGAGTGGTAGGAGAGCGTTGCTGTCAGCATTGAAGCCGTACGGAAACGAGCGGTGGAGCGTCAGCAAGTGATTATGCCGGTATGAGTAACGATAAAACAGGTGAGAATCCTGCTCGCCGTAAACCTAAGGTTTCCTGGGGAAGGTAAATCCGCCCAGGGTTAGTCGGACCCTTAGTCGAGGCCGAAAGGCGTAGACGATGGACAGCAGGTTAATATTCCTGCACTATGTATCAAAGGTTATAACTGTGGGGGTGACGCAGTACGAAGGGCTGGAAGCCGATTAGTTGTGGCTATCGTGCCTGAGATGTCGCCGGTAGGTAAATCCGCCGGCACAAAGACGCTGATGGACCGCGAAGGCCGATTTACGATGCCTGAGCAGCCAGTAGTATTGCCAAGAAAAACCTCAAACAGGACGATGATGCATATCCGTACTAAAACTGACACAGGTAGGTGAGGAGAATATCCTAAGGCGCTCGAGAGAACTGTCCTTAAGGAACTAGGCAATTTGACCCCGTAAGTTCGCGATAAGGGGTCCCTCCAGATGCATTTAGTTTCGATTAGATGCATGCTGAGGGCGCAGTGAAGTGGCTCTGGCGACTGTTTATCAAAAACACAGTTCTCTGCTAACTCATAAAGAGGATGTATAGAGAATGACGCCTGCTCGGTGCCGGAAGGTTAAGGGATGGGTCAGCTGGTCGCAAGACTGGAAAGCTTGCAACCGAAGCCCCGGTAAACGGCGGCCGTAACTATGACGGTCCTAAGGTAGCGAAGTTCCTTGTCGGGTAAGTTCCGACGTGCATGAATGGCGTAACGACTGGAGCAGTGTCTCAAGGACAGACTCGGTGAAATTGTAGTTGTGGTGAAGATACCACATACCCGCGGCAAGACGGAAAGACCCCGTGAACCTTTACTGTAGCCTGATATTGATGCCTGGCATATCTTGCGTAGGATAGGTGGGAGGCGTTGAAGTCCCGATCTCGGTCGGGACGGAGCCAACGTTGAAATACCACCCTTGCTATGTTAGTCACCTAACCTCGACCCGTGAATCCGGGCGTGGGACAGTGCTAGGTGGGCAGTTTGACTGGGGCGGTCTCCTCCAAAAGAGTAACGGAGGAGTTCAAAGGTACCCTCAGCGTGGTTGGCAATCACGCTTAGAGTGCAAAGGCATAAGTGTGCTTAACTGCGAGACCTATAGGTCGAGCAGATGCGAAAGCAGGACCTAGTGATCCGGTGGTTCCGTGTGGAAGGGTCATCGCTCAACAGATAAAAGGTACTCCGGGGATAACAGGCTGATCTCCCCCGAGCGTTCATAGCGGCGGGGAGGTTTGGCACCTCGATGTCGGCCCATCACATCCTGGGGCTGAAGGCGGTCCCAAGGGTTCGGCTGTTCGCCGATTAAAGTGGTACGCGAGCTGGGTTCAGACCGGCGTGAGCCAGGTCGGTCCCTATCTGCCGTGGGCGTAGGAATCTTGAGAGGATATTTCCCTAGTACGAGAGGATTGGGAAGTACTGACCGCTGGTGTACCGGTTGTCCCGCTAGGGGCACCGCCGGGTAGCTATGTCGGGAAAGGATAACCGCTGAAAGCATCTAAGCGGGAAGCCCCCTTCAAGATTAGGATTCCATGTCCGATTCGTCGGATCAAAAGAGCCCTGATAGACCACCAGGTTGATAGGCCGGATGTGTAAGTGCAGAAATGTGTTCAGCTAACCGGTACTAACGCTCAATTGCTTGACCATATCAATCTTTGGTTGATTGGTTGGTTAATATTCTTAGTTTGCGTCTTTTGACGCATCTCTATTTTGCTTAAAAGTGAATACATCATCAAGGCTTACAAAGTCTTTGATGTAACAAATTTCCTGGTGACTATACTGACGGGGAAACGCCTGATCCCTTTCCGAACTCAGAAGCTAAGCCCGTCCGGCCGATGGTAGTCCTTTAGGGCGAGAGTAGGTGATTGCCAGGAATTATAAAGGCCGAGTGGTAACCCCACTCGGCCTTTTCCTTTTATGGATAGTTGAAATTGTTTGCAGCTTTGGTATAATAACATCAAAACAGTTATAAATAGAAAGGCGATATGCCGGTAATACTGCGACATAAAGGGTACAAGTTTTTCTTTTATTCAAATGAAGGAGACCCTGCCGAACCGTTGCATATACATGTGAGAAAAGATGATAGGGTAGCCAAATTCTGGCTTGAACTTTCGATAAGCCTCGCAGAATCTTACCGGATGAAATCCCATGAATTAAATGAACTCCAAAAAGTTGTTGAAAAAAATGTGAAAATGATTAAGAGGGCATGGTATGAGTACTTTGGCAACTGAACCTGTGGCACAAAGCGTCAGTTTTGACGCGGATAATATGTGGGTTGAATTTGCGGATGGAAGAAAGCTTGCGGTGCCGCTTGCATATTTCCCGCGACTTTTACACGCTACACCTAAACAGCGTAAGAACTACATCATCAGCGGCGGCGGCACCGGATTACACTGGGATAAAATCAATGAAGATATTTGCGTCAAAACGCTCTTGTTGGGTATAGGCGACAGAACAAAAAAACAAAGCAAGAGGCTCATAAGAACTCGTTCTAAATTGGCATCATAAAAAAAGATACAGCCGATGGTAGTCTTTCGAGGCGAGAGCAGGTGATTGCCAGGAATTATAAAGTGTGCGATTCATAGACATAGTTTCAACTTCCGAATCCCAAAAACTCCCTGCTGCTGCTTTGTTTTGCGGTTTTTCATAAACAATCGCTGGCTAGTCGGTGCACTCTTAACGACAAGCGGCTAGTTAGTCGTCCCTGAAAAAGTAGATTTCAGTTTCAGGCGGCATATGTAAGCTGGGCAAATTCTGCCAACAGCCACAAATTTTGAATAAACCGGCAAAGCCAAAAAATAATTTTCCGCAGCAACTTGCGGATATTAAACCCGCAAGCGCTCAATATCGCATTAACCTTATCGCCTTCGACGCCCTTGAGGTAGTTTCTGTCCAGACCGTTATCAGATTTACAATGTCCTATCACAGGCTCAATCATACTTCGCCTGCTGTACCACTTTCGAATACTTCTCGGCAGCTTTCGCCAGCCCCTTTTGACGATATGAACCTCCGCAATATCTCCACAGCCATGACCTTTGTACCCATCATCAACATAAACATCTTCAAAACCTTTTTTATCCAGCAGTTTCATCGTCTGGGAGAGTGTATCTTTTAACGTATGTCCATCATATGGATTCCCTTCAAAAGCAACCGCTGCGACTACAAAGGCGTTTTGAGCGGGAGACGCCAGTGCCACCTTACAGCCAAACTCATACTTCTTGTGTGCCTTGCCCTTGCTTATGCAGTTAACCTCCGGCGCGTGAATACTGTATAGCTTGTTACTGCTGTCCCGTTTCTGTGATAATAACCTCCTGGACATATCGAGCAATTCTGAAAACTCCTGCTGCAATTGAGGCTTCTGCAATATCTTACGCTCTATATCCCTTGTAACTCTTCCCAGACAGGTCTTTAGTTTCCTTAATTGCTTATCCGCTTTTTTGAACTGCCTGGCGTGTGAAAATCTGTGCTGCATAACAAAAGCCCTTTTGGCTACCCTCTGATAACTCTGCCTAAGTTCTATGTCATTATCCTGTGCCTTTTTAACAAGCTTTATTCTCATCTTATGATAAAGACGTGCATCGGTCGGAAAGGCTGTCGCCTTTTCCTGCACCGTTGTATCGACTACTATCTTTTTTAACTGATGCGGTTTAACTGTGCCGGTTTTAAGGCCTGCGCTTATGGTCTGCTCAAGCAGCTTTTCCATACCAGCGTCCTTAATCCGGTTACGCCATTTGGTCATACTGGTTGGGTCAATCGGAAATTCATGCTGAAAATATTGCTCTCCGCAAAAATACTGCCAGTAAGGATTCTCTATCCATCTCTCAACTACAGACTCATCGCTGAGATTATATGCGCTTTTGAGATAATGAAGTCCTGCCATAAGGCGGGTGGGTTTGGCTGGTCTGCCGAAGCCCGGATCATAGAGTTTACCGAAGGCGGCATCAAACTCTGACCAGATGATGATATTTGCCAGTTTATATAAAGGATGCTGCTCGTTTAGTATCTGCTCCAGCTTCGAGGTGAATAACATTGACTGGGAATTGCTTTGTTGTTTAGGCTGCATAAAAACCTCCATGTTTTGCAAGGAAATTAATAATAAATATCATTTCCCTGCAATTTAGCGCCAGATTTTTAAATTGCAAGCCTTTATATACAAAAAAGTTAAATTATTTTTCAGGGACGACTAGTTAAGTTACAGCTATTATGCTGTTGGCCCAAAGCGATAAATCCCAAGATTTTGCGAAGCAAAATCTTGCTAGGAAATATCAGGTTTATTGAAACGATGTGTGTGAATCATACATATAAAGGCCGAGTGGTAACCCCACCCGGCTTTTTCCTTTTATGCGTCAGAAAGACCGGCGTATTTTACCATAAGAGTCTTGGTTTGTCCGGTACTAAATTTGACCACAACAACGCTGTTTTCGCCCATATCGTTAAACAGTTCGACTCTGCCGGGGCCGAATTTTTTATGATGAACCATCTGGTTTTTAACAAACCGCGGTGCTGATTCATTTTCATCATCTTCGTCCTCATAATCGCTTTGGTTATCAGCATCGTAATGGTATTTAGAATTTTGCGGGTAAGGCCCGAAGTCTTTTTTAAGCTCAAAAAGAAATTGGGAAGGCATTGCTCTCAATAATTGGCCGCGAATATTGCGATATTTGGAATACGTGATATGGAGGCCTGCCTTAGCACGGGTTATGCCGACAAAAAACAGCCTGCGTTCCTCTTCCATTTCATCTTCATCGTCGCGGCTTCTTTCGTGAGGCAATAATCCATCTTCAAGTCCGACGATAAAAACATTTTCAAACTCAAGACCTTTGGCGGCGTGCAGGGTCATCAATGCAACCCGCTCGTTTGATTCATCATACATATCAGCATCGCTGAAAAGGGCAATTTGCTGGAGATAATCGACCAGGGACGGTTTTTCAATTTGCTTATCGTATTGGGCGGCGGCATTTATAAGTTCTTTAATATTTTCCAGTTCGCTTTTGTCAGGATTGCCGCTAAACTGCATGGATTTTTCGAGGCCTGACTCAACAAAGACACGTTCCGCCAGAGGCCCCACAGGGCCATCAATACCCTTTCTGAATTGTTCCATCATATTAACAAAGGCTGCAAGTTTATCTTTCGTGCCTTTAGAAAGAGAATCAATAAGCGCAGCTTTTTTCAGAGCTTCAAAAAACGTGATGCGGTTTTTCTCCGCGTATTCGATGACCTTGTCGGTAGTTGTTTTGCCGATACCGCGGGCAGGAGTATTAATTATACGCAGAACCGCCGCCTGGTCGTTCGGATTAACAAGAACCTTGAGATAAGCGACCATATCGCGAATTTCTTTTCTGCCGTAAAACTCGACACCGCGGACAATCTGATAAGGAATCTGATTTTCTATAAAGGCTTCTTCGAGAACCCTGCTCATTGAATTAATGCGATAAAACACCGCTATTTCACGGGGCGAGGTTCCATTCTTAACCAGCTCCTTAATATATTGCGCAACGCCGCGGGCCTCCTGATGTTCATCCTCAAAAACTCCGAAAACAACCTCCCTGCCGCGAGGTCTTGTAGGGATTAGCGATTTGGCCTTTCGCTTTTTGTTGGCCGCGATTAAATTGTCGGCAAGTTCGAGAATATCCGGCGTGCTGCGAAAATTTTCCTCGAGTTTGACAACAACCGCATCGGGCCAATCCTGTTCGAAGGCAAGAATATTTCGGATGTCAGCCCCCCGCCAGCGGTAAATGGACTGGTCAGGGTCGCCTGTAACACAGATGTTGCGATGAATCGAGGCGATGGATTTGGCGATTCTATACTGGGCCTGATTGGTGTCCTGATATTCGTCCACAAGCAAAAATTTGAATCGATTCGCAATCTCAGCGCAAACATCCGGATTATCGCGGAGCATAAATGCGGTTTTCATCAGCAAATCGTCGAAATCAAGGCCGTTTCTCTCGCTGAGAATCTGCTGGTAGCGAGTGTACACTTTGGCCAAAGCCCTGGAAAAAAAATCCTCGGCGGTCATCTTGAATGAGTCAACGTCTTCGAGATTGTTCTTCAACGTGGAAATCGCGTGAAGCATCCGGGCAGGAGAAAAATTAGAAGCATCAAGATTACATTCTTTAATAGCCTGTTTAACGCAGGCAGACTGGTCGGAGTCATCGTAAATACTGAAATTCGGATTTATCCCAGCCTTATCGGCGTATTGGCGAAGAAGCCTGACGCAAAGGGAATGAAATGTGCTGATATACGCACCACCTGAAGCGCCGAGTCCCATCGCTCTTTGACGCATTTCATCGGCGGCTTTATTAGTGAATGTTATCGCACAGATATTGTAAGGCCTGACACCGGAATCAATAAGAGCGGCAATACGATAGGTAATAACTCGCGTTTTACCGCTGCCAGGGCCGGCAATAACCAGCAGAGGGCCTTGCGCGTGAAAGACGGCTTTTCTTTGCGAATCGGTCAGGACTTGGTATTTTATACTTTGCATAAAAACAGATTATATTTACTTCTGCGGCTTTTCCGACTGTTTGCGCAGTTCATTTTCCGTCTGCTCAAACTGCTCGGCAAGTTTCGGCTTCTCAAGTTTTATTCGTTCAATAAGACTAAGTCTCAGTTCTCCTGGATACTGCTGGTCATTAATAAAGTCGATAAGTGCCGCGTATTTCATCAGCTTTAAGTCCGGCATATCGATTCTCTGGTCGTCGGGATGAGCCGTTTGATAGATTTTATAAGCCTCCTCCGCCATTTTTTCATGGTTGGCGGCCTCATCATCGTCACGCAACGCATACCTGAAATAACTCTCGCGTAAAAGCATCTGAACAACCTCAACTGCATTATAAATATCGAGTTCTTTCAGTTCCTGACGGAGACGATTTTTCGCAAAATCCACAAGAGTTGTTTTGAATTCCTGGTCAGGATAAAGCTGCCCAAGCTGTTTGTATATCTTTTGCGCCTGGGGTATGTGCCCTGCCTGATAAAAAGATAAAACCGCGTTTAAGAGCATGTGCTTATGACCTATTTGCATAGATTCGTAAGTACCTGCCTTTTCAATAGTCTTATATTTTTCAATAACTTTCATCGTTGACTTGTTATACGGCTCAAACATTCTCAAATCCGGGCGCAGATATATATCTTTAATCATGCCCGACGGCTGCTGGGAAGAATTTGCCTGCGGCGGGGTCTGAACGGTGTAAATAAAGATTTTACCACTCCTAAAAAGGCTCTGCAGGCTGTGATTAACGACTCTATCGGTATTTGTTTCTTCAACACTGAATTCCTTTTGGCCGGCAACTGACAAGCCTTTTAACGCCCAGTAGATAGCGTGCGTGTCAGGATGTCGCCAGTCCAGCGGCAAATGTGTATTGGGGTCGGCCCAGTCAATAGGTCCATAAGCCTGATTCAACTTCTGCATAAAAACCGGGTCGAGTTTCCAGACGTTGCGCAATTCCCATGCTTTGGCAAAAATATCGAATTTTTCAAGGGCAGGCGAACCCCTGAAATTATCTATCACCCTGAAAGCCTCAGGGGCAAATCTCGCTGGATTTTGCCGCAGCGACAGATAATTTTCGACAAATCCGTCATCGCCTGTAAATACCTTGTCCGAAGACTTAAGCGCCGCGACCAGTTGAGCGACATTGGCATCTTTTGTAATATCCTGCCACTGAGAGGGAGCTTCAGCGAGAGATTTGAAATACGCGTTATCGGCAGGGCCAAGCAAAGGCTCCATCGCCAGAGCCAATTGCAACTTATAATACCTGTTGTCATCATCTGAAACGCCGCCGATTTTGTGCTGAAATATTCTGCCAAGCTCGCGATAAAGAAGAATGCTCCGTGGGTTAAGCGGAATACCTTTATCGCGTAAAAGCTCGTAACCGTTTTTTATCCACCGCCATCGCTCTTCTGGCTGTGAGGCTGGGATGGCAACGGAAATATTGTAGGCCATATTCCACGCGTGGAATTCCCAGACCGATGGAAATCGAGGCTGAAGAACGGTTATCCATTCAGCAAGCTGTTTGGCATCGAAGAACTGGCCTTCGTTTTTCAATTTGTCAGCCCGCATCCACAGGATATCCACAACAAGGCCTCGAAAAGCCCCCATAGACACGGTTGCAAAGGCCAATGAAGGCGGCGCATTTTTGAGCGGCTCATTGGCTATCAGCTTCATTTCCTGCCGTTGAGAATTGATGTAATCGAGCTGCATACCGGCAGCGGCAAATAAAACCGCCGAAAGCACCAAAGAGAACAAGCAAATTATTTTATCTCGTAACCGCATAGTAAATTTTAAAAATATAACAGAAGCACCGTCCGGATTAAACCGTAACTTTGGCTATTTCTTTGCGACTAAAAATCAACAAAGACAGACCCAGCAGCAAAAGAGCCTTAAGAGTCATAATCATCCCAATTTTAATCAGCCATAACCAGCTTATTAATCTGGCAGATATCAAAAATTTTGTGGGATTTGACTGGTCAAACTGCGGCAAAAGCACACAATCGGTTTGACAGTATAAAAATAAATTCTGCTTATAGTTTCACCAAGAGAATCAATAGACTCTATTATAAAGCCGCTGATTGTACCGGTAAAAAAAATCACCAGGCAAAGCAGGATAGCCACAGGAAAAGAGAGAAAAGTTGAAGCCAGAACGCCAAGAACCGCAAGGAACAGCAGGCGGAAAAATATCATAATAACGGACTTGATGAAGTTCATATAAAACGTATCGGCCTTATAAAGCAGTTCGAGGCCGTCTTCTGGCGGAAAAATCACAATTGTATTATTAAATTGCGGGTCATTAAAAAAAACTACGGCAAGATAACCGTCATCGGCTACGGCATTGGCAGGCACCTGTATTTCGTAAAAACTGCCAATACCGTCTTTCCGGTCAAATTTATATATCCGCGGTTCAACTTTCGAACCAAACTGTCTTATATCCGCGGCAAGCCATTTTCCAGAAATCTGTGAATCGGGCGGAGTTACCGAGACATCGTATTTAAACCTTATAAACAGTGTCTGATTCGGGTCAGCAGGCTTAACATTGTGAAAATCCCAAATTATCTCAGAACCGGGAGCCGCTGCCCTTGATGCAAGCTTTTTCTGACGGGTAAGTTCAGCGATAAAATTACCGTAAGCGGTTTTGTTTTTTTTAATTTCGGGCGGAAACTGCCCCTCTTTTTCAAGCTTTTTGAACGCCTTGGTTACCTCCTCATTTACGTCAATAGGCGCGGGAGTAAGGCTCATCCTGGCGGTAAAGAACTCATTTTCAGCCTGGATACGTTCAGGAACTGAGGCCTGGGTAAACTGCGGTATATAACAGGTTATGCCATATATCAGGCCGGAAAATACCACCAATAAAAAAATATCAAGCAGCAGTACCCCAAGCAGTTTGCCAAAGATAAGTTCGTAACGGCGTATGGGTTTTGTAAGGACTGTATATATCTGTTTCTGATTAAGGTCGCTGGCGAGAGAATACACCGAGACAATTATAGTAACCAGGCACAGCAATAAACTTGTAAGCGAAAGACCGTAACTTACAAAAGTCTGGAGCCTGCCTTTCAGCGTCCCGTCGCCGGGCATCGCTATGCCCATAACAGGCAGCAATACAAGAAGCAGGATTATAAAAACAAGAGCAACTTTCATCCGCAGGGCCTGCTTTATAGTATTCACAGCTACGGCATAAATACTACCCATTAGTAGAGTCTCCATCGGGATTTTCGGCCTGCTGATTAGCATTGTTGTCGCTATTTGTGCCCGAGCGGCCCGCAAGCTGTTCTAAAATATTTTTTTTAACCTGCGATTCGTCTTCTTTGGTCACGGCAGGACGGACAGGTTCAGTTTCAATCGAAGTAATACTTTCCTGCACCTTTGTAAGCTCGCTAAGCAGTTGACCGTCAGGTTTAATCTCTGCGGGCTGGTTTATCGCCTTTTGGACTGGCGTTATGTCCTGTTGAGGTGGTTGGGCCTGCGTGGAAAGCGGCGTAGCCACAAGTTTTTCGAGAATTTCCCGCCCTGACTTCTCAGACGCTGAGGCGGTAAGAAAATCACCTATTTGTGTTGTGCTGACCGCGCCGCTGGTGGGCTGGGCCTGCCTGCTGAGCCTCACTTACAATCCTTATAAAAAATGTTTCAAGCTTATCCATCGGCGAACTGACAGCGAAATCCGCATGCTCATTCTTAACTATCTGTTTTATTTTCTCAACCGCGGCATCGCTGATAGCGCTGGTGGTAATCTGTGTTTTGTCTGTCTGCTGGAGAAGTTCTCTGACCTTCCCTTCCGACTGAATTTTGCCGCCGTAAAGAATCGCGATTCTGTCGCAGACATCCTCAACATCGGCCAGAAGGTGGCTGCAAAGCAGAATTGTTTTGCCTCGTTTGGCAATTCGATAATAAGGTCTTTTATCTGCCTTGTGCCGATAGGGTCAAGACCGGTCGTAGGCTCATCGAGTATGAGCAGGTCTGGGTCATTTATCAGTGCCTGCGCAAGACCGATCCTGCGGGCCATACCTTTTGAAAATGTTCCGACCGCCCTGTTGGCCACAGCCTTTAAGCCTACCATTTCGAGCAGGGCTTCTGATCCGCATTCTTGCGAATCTTCGGCGGCAGGCCGAATAACCTGCCGTAAAAATCGAGTGTTTCACGGGCGCTGAGATATTTGTAAAGATACGACTCTTCGGGCATAAAACCGATTCTTGCGATTGATTGCCTTGGGTCGGTGCTGTCGCCGCCGAGAACAAGAGTTCTTCCTTTGGTGGGATGAAGCAGCCCAAGCAGCATTTTCATGGTCGTTGTCTTTGCCGGAGCCGTTGGGCCCAAGCAGACCGAATACCTCATTATAGTGAATCCGGAGATTGAGGTCATCAACGGCAAAGACCTTGTTTCGTCCCCACCAGTCAGAAAATATCTTTGTCAGAGAAAATGTTTCAATAGCATATTCCATAAAATTAATCATGACCCAAAGAATTATAAGTGTAACCGGGCTGATGCTCGAGTTCTTCGCCATAACGAACAAGTCGTGCACTGTTGAAAACAACAATCAATGAGCCTGCAAAATGCAAAACTGCCGCAAGTCGCGGGGGTATGTAGCCTGATAACAGATATGCCCAATATTATAAACAATACGCCAAAACCGAGGTTTTGTGCGATAACTCTTCGTGTTTTTCTTGACAGCCGCACAAGGAACGGCAGCCGTTTGAGGTCGTCGCTCATCAATGCAATCGAGGCGGAATTTATGGCCACATCGCTGCCGGCGGCTCCCATCGCGATACCGAGGTCCCCTGCCGCCAGAGCCGGGGCATCATTTATACCGTCACCGACAACGACAACGGTATGACCGTCTTTTTTAAGCTGTTCGACGATTGCCAGTTTGTCCTGCGGCAGACAATGCGCCTTGAAATCTGTGCAGCCAAGTTCTGCGGCAACACGATTTGCCACTTCGCCCCTGTCGCCGGTGAGCATTGTAACTCTCTTTATACCGAGATCGAAAAGCTCCGCAACCGCCTGGTGTGCCTCGGGTCTGGTTTTATCCTGCAGACCTATCCAGCCGATGCAGCTGGAATCCTTTGCGACATACAACGTGCTGAAACCCTGCTCCTCGTGAAGAGTCGGGCCGGAAATGTTGTTCATATTCACATTATTTTCCTTGAGAAATGTGTCTCTGCCGACCATCACCCTGGCCGAATTAACCGTCGCGGTAACACCCTTGCCCGGCATTTCCCTGAAATCGCCCATCGGCGGCAAAGACAGATTCGCTTCTTTGGCAACTTCCAGCAATGCCCTTGCCGCGGGGTGTTTGCTCATTTGTTCAGCAGAAGCCGCTAATGCCAGCAAGTCAGCGGGCTCAATGTTTTCGGCGGGAGTAAGTTTTGTTACATACAGCCGGCCTGTTGTAACTGTGCCTGTCTTATCAAAAACCATCGCGGTCATTCTGCCGGCGACTTCGAGGTCAGCGACATTCTTGACAAGAATGCCAAGCCGGGCGGACGCGGATATCGCCGCCACCATCGCCGTTGGCGTCGCCAGAATCAATGCACAGGGACAGGAAATTACAAGTATGGTAATAGCAAGTGTTGGCATCCTTCGTGAAAAACAGTACGATAAAAGCAATCATTAAAATTGTCGGTGTGTACCATTTAACATAGCGGTCGATAATCCGCATTATCGGTATCTTGGTCTGCTCGGCCTGCATAATCAGCGACTGCACCTTGCCGAGCGTCGTGTCCTTGCCGGCTTTTGTTACGATGATATCCAAAACGCCTGTCAGATTGGTTGTGCCGGCAAAAACCTGCATACCGGGAACTTTGTCCGCAGGCAGAGATTCGCCGGTTATTGTGGCCTCATTGACACTGCTTAACCCTTTGCTCACCTGGCCGTCAGCGGGGATGTTATCGCCGGGGCGAACACGAATACAGTCGCCGACTTTAAGTGCGCTTACTTTTACTTCTCGTTCGGAACCGTCCTTCTCAACAAGATTCGCTCTTGTGGGGGTTAGTTTTATAAGTGATTCAATAGAGGCTCTTGCGCCAAGAGCGGTTCGGCTTTCCATCAGCTCACTGAGGAGCATAAAAAACGCGACTATGCCGGCGGTTACGTAATTTTCGGTAGCAAACGCGGCTATCACCGCCAGCGCCACCAGTTCGTCCATGTGCATCTCTTTTCTGATAATGCTCTGAATGGCGTGTAAAACAATTGGGGCACCGAGCAATATTGCACCAACCATCGCGAGAAATTCAGAATGGTCACTCTTCCTGCCATAAATAAAAACAGCTATGCCGCTGCTTAACAGCAGCATACCGCCCGCCAGCGTACCCAGCAAAGCAACACTTATTCGAAGCTGCTTTCCGTGAGCATGTTCGACGGTAATATCTTCGTTAAAATGTAAATGTTCATGAGCCATAATCTATATCTCGTTCTTTGTATCCTATGCCATTAACCGTTATGATGTTCGGTTTCTTTTATATTTGGCTGTTACTTTTCCTTTTCTGACTTGGGTTTTATCGTGGGGTCCCTGTTCAGATAAATCCGCAGTTCGGAACCCTTGCTGCCCTGTGTAGGCTGAATAAGTATTTTTTCATCAGCGTTATCAAGCACCTGCTGCACGGCATCCTGATAGATTTTATTAATCACAAGCTCAGGACGGTTGCGGTATTCCGGCAGTATCTTCTGCAGATATTCCGCGTTGGCCTGGGCGTTTTCGACAATTGTTGTGCGATAGGCCTTTGCCTGGGCAATTTTTTCCTGAGATGCGCCGCTGCCTGATTCCACAGGGACTCAAGTTTTTCATCGCTGACGGTTTTATCCTCAAGGGCGGATAAAAGAACAGGAGCAATCGGCCCGGCGGCCTGATTAAGCGTATTTTCAGCGTAAGTTCTGGCTTCGTTGATAGCGGTCTGACTTTGCTGGCTGGCAGCAATAGAGGCCTGAAAGGCGGCATCAACCTGTCGAGGCCATGTAACTTCGGTAAGCTGCAGCGACGTAACATTTATACCGCTTTCTATTCCGTCGAGTTTCTGCTGAAGCAGCTTATCAACGGTGAGCGGTATTCTTTCATAGCTGCTGATTGCCTCATCAATAGTATAATTAACCATCGCAGAGACAACCGCGTCTTCCACAAGATTCTGCAAAAGAGGCTGAATGTTTTCTACTATAACATCAAAGTAATTCTCGCCAGGCTTTACATCTCTTACATAAAAATTTCTAAAAAATCGTTCAGGGTCATCAATCTGATATATCAACTGCCATTTACAATGCACAATGCCATAGTCGCTGCTGCTTACACCTGCGATAACGGTACTTTGTTTTTCACCGCGGGTAATGCAATAACCATCAATCGTCGGGTTGAGTGTCGGAGGTGCGTATTTTGTTTCCCTGGGCCCCTCGGCGGAAAGGTCCTTGGGATTCTTATAAAACCAGAATGAGTTAATCGCCATGCTGGTCTTTTTACCCACCGGAATTCTTATCATTTCTTCCACAGGATATGGAAATACCCAGTGCGGACCTGCCTTTAGAATCCTGTTTTCACCCATTCCGCGGATTTTACCGAACTGAAGAACCAGAGCCTGCTCGTCCGGAAGCACTGTTCTAAATCCTGAGGCGATAAACAGAACCACCAGCACAATCATTATGACCTTGAGAATAACAAAACTGATTCTAAATGCCTCATACAGCGACTTGCTTGCGGCATCGAGCTTGATGCCGGTATTTTCGGCTGATGGTTCTTGTTGATGATGAGAATGATGATTGTGTTCTGCCATATCAGCGACTCCTGTCCGAAGTTAATCCCTTTTTAGATTCGATATTCGGCATTTCCCTTAACAGTTTGAAGGGTTCAGTCTCGGCACTAATAACAATGGTGGAGCGTTTTTCGAGCGTTTTCTTTAGAGCCTCCACGTTACGCAGGAATATCGCTACACCCGGGTCTTCATCCAGCATTTTATAATACTTTGCCGCTTCGGCGTCGCCCTGGCCCTGTATCGCTTTTGCTCTTGCCTCCGCGGCGGCGAGCAGCTCAGTTTTCTGCGCATCGGCATTGGTTTTTATCTTCGTCGCCTCCGCGTTACCCTGGGCGATTGTTTCCGCGGTTTTGCGATTTCTTTCACCTTTCATTCGCTCAAAGACATCTTTACTTACTTCTCCGCTAATCTTGAGCTGCTTTAGGCCCAGTGTCTTGATTTCAATCCCGTAATTATTACTGACCGCCTGACTCAGGTCGGCCAGCATTTCACGCTGAATCTGTTCAAACTGTATTTTACACGGGTCATTGTTGACGAACTCGGAAAACTCATGTTTGCCGATAATTTTATTCTGAGTATTGCTGAGCTGGCTGCGTAATTTGTTTTCAGCTTCCTTAACTGTTCCAACAGCCGTAAAAAACTCCAGGGGTCTGGCAATTCTCCAGACCACATAAGTATTTACTATGATGGGAACTGCGCCTTTGGTGGTCGTTTCTGTCTGGTCGCCTTCCAGAACGTTAAGCCTCGAATCGAATTTATATACCTGCTGTATTGGTGACGGCCATTTGAATTTAAAGCCCGGAGTAGTAATCTCCTTTGAAGGCTTGCCGAATGTCGTTACCAGGGCATTTTCTGTCTCTCTGACCTGAAACGAAACAAAATACAAGCCAAGAACAAAGATAATTAAAACTATAAAGACTGCCATTGTTATATTTTTCATTTTGTGCTGGTCTCCTCAACACCGCCTACATCATATAAACTCGGTGTTAACTTTTCCTTAAGGTCAATTTCAAATATTTCTGTATTATTTTTATCCGATACTATTACATATTTCCGTATATTGCTCATTGAATTTTCATAAACGTTCAACAGCTGCTCTCTCCTGTAAAATTCAGGCGATGCCCTGTATGCCATAATCTGGCCGGCAAATCGCTGACCGGTCGCCTCGGCAAGCGTAACCTTTTCATAAGCATAACTCTGGGCCTGCCTGAGCGTCTTAAAGATGTCGCCTTTCGCTGCGGCAAAAGTAGTATCGAGTTCCTTGCCCAGTTTTTCAGTTTGTTCAGCATTCCCCTCGCGTCTTGCCTGCTGGTAACGAGCCGCAAGATTATATAGAGTATTGGCATCGGCAACAGAACCAACAAGATTTGACAAAATCATGTTGCTCTCGGCATCGGCATTAAGCACAAGTGCCTGTTTTGTCTGCACCGAGCCAATGACCTTTTCATACTCTGCTGCCACCTCAGGAGGCGGGTGAATTCCCTGTAAACCGAGAAATACTATTTCAATACCAAGTCCTGCCTTATCGGCGGCCTTTTGAACTCTGTCACTGATAGTTTTTTCAGCATCTCCCCTGCCGGCGCCGAGAAGACTCCGGCCGATATCAACCTGATTGTCAACCTCGATAGTCGCGCTGGCGGCAAACTTTGTAAGCTCCTCATAGCATATCGCCTCAAGCAGCTTATTAGGTTCATTATTCGTGTAAATGAAAGAATATACATCTTTGACTTTATACTGTACCGGAACAGTGGCTATGACAAGACTTACCGGAACTGCGCCGCCGCCCGTCTGCCGTGATTCGCTGGCTACCAGCAGCATCTCCTCTTTGGCGTAATGGCTTTTTCCCCACAACAGCGGTTCACGTCTTTCATTTTCCTTATAAGCTTTAGGGACAAAGCCTATGCTAAGCTCCATAATTTTATTCGTGGGATATTTATAGGCGATATCAATCGGCCATGGCCATTTAAAAATCAATCCAGGCCCTGCGACTCTCGGCTTGCCGGAACTGTCAAGGGGATTCCCAAAATGTTCTATAACAGCCTGTTCATCGGGAGCGATTACAACAGCCGTACTTACAAGGTACAAAACAACCGCCGCAAATAAAAGCAGCGGGACAATCGCCTTTTCGAGAAGTTTATAAAACCACGTTTGTGAGACTTTGAAGCCGAACTGATAATCTATCGCTCCGGCGGCAGTGCGTAATATCGCGGTCGGTTCATTAATAATCCCCAGCAACCGGCTGTCAAAAGCGCTTCTGCTGTAAACGCCCTTTATTCTCGGCCTGTAAATATCCAGAATCACATTTAACGCGATTTCAATGCCGATAACAATAAGTAAACCCGCGATTACCCAGCCGGTTATATCTATTAAAATAAAGTTTCTAAAGTAGGCGGCAACCGTCAGCGCTATCGCCAGGATAAAACACAGAATCGCCGACGCCAAAAGAAAACTGCCCCCCGCCCTTAACGGTTTCCACACCGGAACATCCTCGCTGGCGGACATACCCGTTGCATATCGCGACATCAGGAAACTCACAAAGGCTATCGCCGCCATAAAAATAGCGCAAACAAAAGGCTGTTTCTGCTCCTCGAAAGCCAAAGTTTCCACCGAAAGAAAGTTAAGCAGGTAAAGCCCGATGGCTATCTGGTAGCCGGCTATTAAAGCGGAGAATATGGGCAGGAACCATTTTTCCAGCAATACAAGCCGCTTCTGCGCAACCGCCAATAATGCTGCCTGCTCGGTTTTAGCCTGAAACACTGTGGAAAGTTTTTGGGACTTGTCTAACTGGCCCATATCGAGCTTTTCCTGTTCCGCCAGCGCACGCTGATGAAACTGCGCCCACAGCGCAAGCCAAACCAGGACAGATGACAAAACAAACCAGCTTAACGCAGTGATTGCAAAAAAGCCGCTCCATCGGCCGAAAAGAAACGCCGCTACAAAAAATATAATGCTCAAAACCAGGGACGCTGCTGATGTATGTTCCGCACGTTTGGATAATACTGCCATTTCTCTTCCCTAAAAATTTTCCTTTTCGAACAAAAAGATTGCAAATCAAGTATAATCAATTAATTCTTTACAATTTATAAGCACAGTAGTATAACAGCAATGGTTATTTTAGTATAGAGACTATTTATAAAATTTTATAAAATTTACATTTTTTTGGATACCGCTTTTTCGTTATAGACATAAGCAATGAGAAAACTATTAACATTAGCTCAAAATACTTTTGTAGAGACTTTAAGACAGCCTGTTTACGCCATAATTATCGCGTCCTCACTGCTCCTGTTCTTCCTGAGCCCGTCATTAACTATGTACACAATGAGCGACGACAATAAGCTTCTTCGCGAATTATGTCTTTCTACGCTTTTCCTGAGCAGTTTGTTCATAGCAATTTTCTCGGCGTCAGGGGCGGTGGCAGATGAAATAGAAAATAAGACCATAGTTACAGTTCTCAGTAAACCCGTACAGCGTCCCGTCTTTATTCTCGCGAAGTTTTTAGGCATCGCCGGTGCCATCCTTCTTGCCCATTATATATGCTCAATCGCCCTTCTAATGGCTATCAGGCACGGTGTTCTCGAAACCGCAAGCGACGTTTCCGATATGACTGTGCTGGCCGCGGCAGGAGCTTCAATAGTGATAATTTTATCGCTAAGTGCCTTTTTTAACTACACTTACGATTGGAGATTTTCTTCGACCGCTATCGTGTTAGGCGGCGTTTTCGCGACACTGAGCATTGTATTTATGGCCTTCATCGACAAAAACTGGCATTTCAACCCTTCCGAAAATAACATAAACCTGCTTGATGTTTACGGCTGTGTAATATTGTTTTTCGCGGCACTGATTATCGCCGCTCTGGCGGTCATGCTTTCGACCAGATTCAATATAGTCGTAACGCTCTCCGTTTGTATTGGTATTTTTCTCCTCGGACTGGTCAGCGATTATGCCTTCGGTCAGTTGGCCCATACGCATTTATGGGCAAAAGTATGTTATTCTCTTGTGCCTAACCTGCAGGTTTTCTGGATATGTGACGCCATTTATGAGGGTAGCGTTGTCCCCTTCAAATACATTTTAATCAGTTGTTTATATTCATTGTGCTATACCGCCGCCGCCCTTTGCGCAGCCGTCGCCCTTTTCCAGCGCCGACAGGTTGGATAATACAATTGATTACTTCGTCTTGCGTCCGGTTTTCTCTGCGGTTAATGAAATATGTGGATTAGGCCGCGAGCGTCTTTTAGACTTGGTAAATAACCGCGGTTTCGTCGCAGTTCTGCTGCTTGGGACATTTCGCGCAATCGCTCCAGACTTTCATCGGCAGGTCGCTTTTTTCGACTATCGAAAATCCGAGCTTCTGGAAAAATTCAGGCGAAAGCGTAAGCGCGAAAACCTGCTTTACCCCTAACTGCTGTGCCTGCTCAAGGGCAGCGATGACGAGCATTTTGCCTATTCCGGTATTCATGTTCGCCTCGTTGACCGCCAGAGATTTGATTTCAGCCAGGTCGCTCCATATAATCTGCAGCGAGCAACAGCCGACCATTATGCCGTTAAGCTCAGCGACGACGAAATTGCGGAGATTCTCATAAATATCCGCCATCGAGCGGAAAAGCATCTTATCCTGTTCAGCGTAATAGTTAATCAAGGCGTAAATCGCCTTGGCATCCGAAATTTTAGCATTTCTTACATCCATAAGCAGTGAAATATACCCAATCCCGCCACATTTTTCAAGAGCAAACTTTTTTCAGACAGGATTAACCGGATATCCACCTTCGGCGGACTGCACGTTATTTTTAAACAAAGAAAAAAAGAAAAAGAAAACTTTTGAAAACATCATTCTTTTCATTCTTTACATTATTGAGACCTCTGAAAAACCTCACATTTTATTATTCTCTTATATTTTTGCTTGAAGTGCTTCGAAAAATTATTTCGATACACCGCAAAAACTGTTTTCTCGCCTTACCAAAGGATTCTTTTATGCCTTTGGTATATCTTTTTGTACACTTATCGCCGGCTTTGTCCGTTATCCGGCAATACTCACCAGGCTAAAACTCCTTTTCCAATTGTACGCTATTACATGTAACCCAAAATCAAAGGCGTTACGCCTCATACCTCGATATCGAGTCCTGCCGTAGCCGGTATTCTTCATCCACGCAAACGGATGTTCAACCACCGCCCGAATTCCCGCCACCAGACGGTTATGCAATTTCTGTGAGGCTGTTAATTCCTTCTGGCCGCGAACTCGTTTTTGAATAATTCCGCAGAACACGCCGCGTTCCTCCAGTTTTGCCTTTCGGTCTTTATCCATATATGCACTATCAGCAAAGACACTGTCCTTCTCATCCTCAACAAGTTCGTCAATATACCTGCTGTCATGGGTTGAGGCGGTATCGAAACGGTAGTCTTTAATCATGCCGTTACAGTCAGTAGCAATATGGCCCTTATAGCCGTGATATATTCTGCCACGCTTTTTCGTATAACCTGCCGCCTTGTCTTTGGTGCTGGAAATACCGTCTTTGCCAGTTCTGCCGCGAGGCGCTTCTATTATAGTGGCATCAACACAGGTCCCTTCCTCGAGTATAACGCCGCGACTTTTGAGTATGGCGATAGTCTTATCAAATAATGTAGCTATATGGCCGTTTATATTAAGACGCTTGCGAAACTGCACAAAAGTAGTTTCATCAGGTGCATCCTGTTCCATCTTAAGGCCTACAAATCGTCTGAAGGATATACGGTCACAGAGCATCTCTTCGAGCATCGGGTCGGAAAGATTAAACCACTTTTGCAGCATTATGCATTTTATCATCATTACAAGTGGATAATTCGATGCTCCGCCTTTGTCGGTGTTGTTCTTGTACATATCCCTTAACGGCTCAGCAAGTTCGTTCCATGGTATAAGCTGGTCGCATTTTTGAAAAAATTGAGCAGTGCGACGACCGCCGAGGTCAGAGGTTAAACTGTTGAGAAATGTTGGTTGATTGCTTGTGCGTTCCATAATCTTTGCCTCCATGCAATAAAATTGACTATTGAATGGACGCATTATATCATATCCGCTGATAATTGCATTAATGTTTTGTAAAAAATGCATAGTTTTTCAGAGGTCTCTATTAACATTATTTAGTCGTCCCTGAAAAATAATTTAACTTTTTTGTATATAAAGGCTTGCAATTTAAAAATCTGGCGCTAAATTGCAGGGAAATGATATTTATTATTAATTTCCTTGCAAAACATGGAGGTTTTTATGCAGCCTAAACAACAAAGCAATTCCCAGTCAATGTTATTCACCTCGAAGCTGGAGCAGATACTAAACGAGCAGCATCCTTTATATAAACTGGCAAATATCATCATCTGGTCAGAGTTTGATGCCGCCTTCGGTAAACTCTATGATCCGGGCTTCGGCAGACCAGCCAAACCCACCCGCCTTATGGCAGGACTTCATTATCTCAAAAGCGCATATAATCTCAGCGATGAGTCTGTAGTTGAGAGATGGATAGAGAATCCTTACTGGCAGTATTTTTGCGGAGAGCAATATTTTCAGCATGAATTTCCGATTGACCCAACCAGTATGACCAAATGGCGTAACCGGATTAAGGACGCTGGTATGGAAAAGCTGCTTGAGCAGACCATAAGCGCAGGCCTTAAAACCGGCACAGTTAAACCGCATCAGTTAAAAAAGATAGTAGTCGATACAACGGTGCAGGAAAAGGCGACAGCCTTTCCGACCGATGCACGCCTTTATCATAAGATGAGAGTAAAGCTTGTCAAAAAGGCACAGGATAATGACATAGAACTTCGGCAGAGTTATCAGAGGGTAGCCAAAAGGGCTTTTGTTATGCAGCACAGATTTTCACACGCCAGGCAGTTCAAAAAAGCGGATAAGCAATTAAGGAAACTAAAGACCTGTCTGGGAAGAGTTACAAGGGATATAGAGCGTAAGATATTGCAGAAGCCTCAATTGCAGCAGGAGTTTTCAGAATTGCTCGATATGTCCAGGAGGTTATTATCCCAGAAACGGGACAGCAGTAACAAGCTATACAGTATTCACGCGCCGGAGGTTAACTGCATAAGCAAGGGCAAGGCACACAAGAAGTATGAGTTTGGCTGTAAGGTGGCACTGGCGTCTCCCGCTCAAAACGCCTTTGTAGTCGCAGCGGTTGCTTTTGAAGGGAATCCATATGATGGACATACGTTAAAAGATACACTCTCCCAGACGATGAAACTGCTGGATAAAAAAGGTTTTGAAGATGTTTATGTTGATGATGGGTACAAAGGTCATGGCTGTGGAGATATTGCGGAGGTTCATATCGTCAAAAGGGGCTGGCGAAAGCTGCCGAGAAGTATCCGAAAGTGGTACAGCAGGCGAAGTATGATTGAGCCTGTGATAGGACATTGTAAATCTGATAACGGTCTGGACAGAAACTACCTCAAGGGCGTCGAAGGCGATAAGGTTAATGCGATATTGAGCGCTTGCGGGTTTAATATCCGCAAGTTGCTGCGGAAAATTATTTTTTGGCTTTGCCGGTTTATTCAAAATTTGGGGCTGTCGGCAGAATTTGCCCAGCTTACATATGCCGCCTGAAACTGAAATCTACTTTTTCAGGGACGACTAATTATGCAAGTACGATAAATTTAAGGCCGGGCGGATGGTCTTGTCCGGCCTTTTTATTTTTATCTTCTTCTTCTTCTTTTGAAGCGGGTTTTTCGGGAATATCTTTGGGATTTATTTCGGGCTTTGTGTGGTTTTGATTTCTTTTTGCCGGCGGCGAGCGGTTCAACGGGGAAGAGATTCAACTGCCGAGCTGGAACGTTTACAGAAATGATGCGCACCTTTATGGCTCTGCCTAAATAGACGGTGATACCTGAGCCAAGACCGACGATACAATTTGCCTTCGCGTTAAACTGCCATTTATCGGGGCCGAGATTTTCCATGGGGATAAGGCCGTCAATACCGAACTTTTTCGATTGGACAAATACGCCGAAACTGGTAAGGCCTGTAACGACGCAATCAAGCTCATCGCCGATATGGCTGCTAAGCATTTGGAGTATTAGAACTTTTTTAAGCTCTGTTTCTGCGTCGTCGGCCTGCTCCTCGGTATAGGTAAGATGTCTGCCGATTTCGACTAAATCTTCTTTTGAAAGTTTTTCACCGGAGACATGCTTTGAACCTTTACGCAAATATTCATCCAGGAGACGATGAATAAGCAAATCGGCGTAACGGCGTATCGGGCTTGTAAAATGGCAATAATGCGTCGAAGCGAGGGCGTAATGGCCGATATTGAGAGGTGAATACTGGGCTTTTTCGAAACTGCGAAGAACGATTAAATTCAATGCCAAAGAGCAGTCCTGTCCTTTGGCGGCTTCAAGGAGCTTTTGTACTGAAAAACGGTCGGGGGTACGAGGGGTAGTAAAACCAAAACCCCTGGCGAGCAATGACAGCTTTTTCATGCTTAGAATATTCGGTTCGGGATGTATTCTTCGCATGAAAGGAACATTGAGCTTATCCAGAAGCGCGGCGACGGCCTCGTTGGCTTCTACCATGAACATCTCAATCATCGTGTGCGGGTAACTGGTATCAGCGGGACAGGCGTCTACAACACGACCCGCTTTATCGAATATCAGTTCCGTTTCAGGCAAATCGAGATGGAGCATTCCAGCTTCGTTGCGGCGATTCTCAATCGCCCTGCTGAGCGATTCCATATCCTTAAGAAGGCCCATAACGGGAGCTGCGATACCTTTGGTGTGTCCCTTGAGCAACTTGTCAACCTGTTCATAAGTTAGCCTCTGCGTTGAACACATCATGCTGTTGGCGAACCTTTTGGATAAAATTCCGCCGTCATGGTCGTAGGTAATATATGCGCTTTTAACAAATCGCTTTTGACCAGCTTGAAGACTGCAAATGCCGTTGCTGAGGATTTCGGGCAGCATTGGAATTGTTTTATTCGGCAGATAAACGCTGTTGCCGCGGGCATTGGCCTCGACATCCAGCAGAGAACCCAGCGAAATAAAATTGCTCACATCCGCGATATGCACGCCGAGAACCCAGTTGCCGTTCGAATCTTTCTCGAGGCTTATCGCGTCGTCAAAATCTTTCGCGTCTGGCGGGTCAATCGTAACAATTATTTTCCCTGTTATGTCTTCCCTGTCGGGGATATCCTGCGGATTAAACCCAGCGGCGGCATCGTGTGACTGCCTGAGGCAATTTTCGTTAAACTCGCCCGGCAAATGATACTGATAAATTATCGACCTTATCTCGCTGTCGTAGCGCCCGCTCTTGCCGAAAACTTCGATGATTACGCCTCTGGCGAATTCATATTCGGTGGGATATGAGATTATCTCAACAACCACCTTGTCTTTTAGCTGAGCGTTTTTAGCGGTAACATCATCGACCGCAATGGGTTTTACAAACGTGCTTCCGTCAGGCTGAACAAACCAGCTTGCTCCCTGCTTTAAAAGCGTACCAACAAAACGGTTTTCCGCCCTTTTGAGAATTTCAATTATCCTACCCACACATCGTTGACTGCCGCCTTTGGAGGGCCTTATAACTTTCGCTGTAACCGTGTCCCCAGTCATGGCATCAGCTGTCTCGCCCGGCGGAATAAATAAATCCCCATCCATCGGATTGGGCGCCACAACAAAGCCGAACCCCTTGGGATTGGCCCTGAATATGCCGGTAATTTTACCAGCCATACGCGGCAAAGAAATGGTCTCTCCCGCACCTACAACAATGTGTCCTGCCTGATGTAATTCCTCAACCGCGGCTTTAAACTGCGGCTCATCCTCTTTGCTTACCCCCAGCGCCTTTGCCAGATGAGCGGTCTTCAGCGGCGTATAATCCGGATGCCGCAGCAGTTTTATTATATTTCTTTTGAATATTTCTGGCATTTATTAGATTATAGAAATCTATATTAAGCTTTTTTTGCCTTTAAGGCGTTAAGCTTTTTGGCAAGCCTGGATTTCTTCCTGGCGGCGGTCTTCTTGTGCATTGTGCTGGTCGATGCCGTCTTGTCTAACTTTTTTACTAAAAGCTGATACTGTTCAGCCGCGACATTAACATCTCCGCTGCCAAGAACTGTTTCAAACTTCTTAATTTGCGTTTTCACCTGGCTTCTGCGCAAACGATTAATTGTATTTTTCTTTTCGTTTTGTCTTACTCTTTTTTTGGCTGATAGCGAATGTGCCACTGTTTTCTCCTGAAAATAATTGTTACTAATTTGCTAAACGTAAATTCTATTCATTTTTACTGAGATGCCGGACCGGATTTCCGGCTTCTTAACTCGTCAACTCGCTTGCGAACGTCCTTGTACCCAAAATCAAGCTGAGCTATTTTACGATAAATCTCAAGCGCCTGATTGGTATCGCCCTGCTCTTCGAGGGCGCGCGCCAAATTATACCGCAGTTCTTTTGCCACACTATCATCTTTTACCTCGTAGGCATCTATCGCCTGATTAAAAACATCCGCCGCATCGGCAAACCAGCCCTTCATAAAGAAACACAGACCAATCTTACCCATCGCTATAATCCTGTGACGCGGGTCTCTCTGTGCCTCCTGGAACAGCGGTATTGCCTCATCGCACTGCTTATTCTGCATAAGACGGACACCGTATTCGTACTTGGCCTGCAGGTCGGTCGGATAATTTTCAACGCACAAGCGGTAATGCTCCAACTCGGTACTTCTCAGCTTGACTACGAACTCCGCATATTTCGCTTTAGCTAAAGCATCGTGCGGATTTGCCTCCAGTGCGGCTTTGGCTTCTCTGACTTTCCGGTTTAGCTGACGGATTTTGATGACGCCGGCTCTTTGCTTAAAACTGAAATCCTTCTTTGCGTTATAGGCTTTTTCGAGAATTTCAATCGCCTCATTTTCGTATTTGTCTTCCTGAAAATTAGCCAGCACCTCAGACAGATTAAATATATTCTTGGGAAGATTCGGGTCTTGCGTAAAGGCCTTTCTCGCGTCTTCAACAACCGACAGGCGGTAATCATCGCTTTTAACTACGCCTTCCTGTGCCTGCTGTTTCTCCTGCCCCTCACGGTTTTTTATAGACTGTCTGAAATCTCCGCCCTGGTCATACCTGCCTCTTGAAACCGTCAACTCAGCCGAAAGACGCTTAAACTCATCCGCCAACGCCCCATCTCCGGGCTTTTGTTTGACGGCAAACTGACAGGCAAGCAATGCCCTGTCGTAATTGCCTATCGCCGAATATGAGTCTTTCAGGAGTATATAAGTATGAGCGGAAGGTTTCGACGATGTATTATTAATCTGGAAGACCAAATCGGCAATCCACCCAGCTGTTTTTTTGTACCCGCCGGTAACCGCAGCTTTCAGCATCGCTTCGGCATAAGGCATGTGAGCAGGGTCTTTGGCAAAAAGGTACTCCGCGTTAAGCATTTGCTCCAGAGGCGTTTTACCCCCGCGAAGCTGCTTTACTTTCTCCATCATCGAAGGCTTTTTGCCCCCCTTTGACTGCCTCTGAATAGCCAACTCATACAGCTTGATATGGCCATCCTGCACCTCATCCGGTGCGCATTGCAACCCTTCAATATACATCTCTATCGCATAGTCGAAATTATTTGTTTCGGCTACTTTCCTGGCTCGCTCGAAAAAAGTCCACGCCTTGGATAATTCGCCGGCAACTTCTTCTGCCATATCTTGCCCAATTATACTTTATTATTGTTCTTAAAACCGTGTATCGTAACCTTTTAGCCGGATTTGTCAATAAATAATTAAAGTTAGCCGCAATCTAACCTGTAACTTAGCTTCCGAGCGTAATTTTTGTCTATCTTGCCGGTTTACGATTGGCCTGGCAGAACTGGCCCATAAGCATCATAGCATTGTTAAGCCATTCCGGCGAACCGTCCATTTTCGCGAACGCATCGACCAGCTTCAGCAGGTCAGGGTCAGGCTCAACCGCGCCGTAATGATGTGCGACATTGACAATGCCCGCGTCAAGACCGTATTCCATCGCCTTAGCGACATAAGCCCTGCATACTCCGATACTCCTGCCCGGCAGGTCGCGAACACTGTTGCTCACGCCGAGAGAAAAATGTGTGCCTCTCAGCTTAGGGTCGCTTTTGATTTTCTTTATAGTCTCAAACGCGCGATAAGTATAACCGGGGACATTTGGCTCCATAGGCATATCAATGGCCAGCGGAAATACCGTTGAATCGAAGAAAATCTCACCCGGCTTAAATCCGTATTTGCCTACCGCAGTATTGAAAATCTCTTTCGCAAAGCCGTACAATTCATCTATCGAATGCGAACCACCCGGCCCCGTTGGCTTGTCTTCGCTGACCAGCAGACCAATAAAGGCATAATCGTAATGCTGCTTCAGCGGGAGTATCGCGTCCATCGTATAAATCTTAACCGAATTGATTAACGGCTGCTTAACAGGCTCATCCGTGTCGTACCATTCTTTCAGACCGGCGATAAGAACATCATTGTTGCTGCTGTCAAAACAGATTGGCACGCCCATCCCCCATTTACGGACTAATTTTACATATTCGCGCATCATATCGACTGTAATTTGCGGATTTGTCTCCCCAAACGCGTCAAGATTAACAGCGATGTAATCGGCGCCTTCAGCGGCCTGCGATTCGATTAACGCCTTTATATAATTCAACGGCCCGCTGGGTTTTGAATACGCCTCAGCACCAAGAGCCGCGAGTTGTTTCATCACCGCTCCGGTTTTGGGAATTGAAGCGTGAACAGATTCGCCAATCGAAATAAGCGCATTTTTCATTGTGTGGTCTCTCCCGAAAAGATAATTCAATATTGATGATGTATGTTCCAGAGATGTGTCACGGGGTTTATTGATGGTGGCACGAAGTTTTGCCAGACCGTTCTTTTCCGCAGCGGCGGTATTGTATATATATTCCCCGATACAAATTCTTTCGAGGTTGTTTCCGCAGCGACCGTCAACCGTGGCATCTCCGCACGGAGCATTATTCATACCCTTTTCGCAGCCGCCGATAGTACACCAGCTAAAGTTCTCCGGCAGGAAGCAGTCACCGCACTCCTCGCAATCGAAGAGCAGGTATTTTGCGGGTTTTTCAGCGGAATTAAACATTTTATAAGCAAAGCCGTTTTCTTTTTCCGCTCCGAACATAGCCATCGTTGTTTTGAACGCGTGAAAGCCCTTATACTTAGGGTCAAGCAGGCAGCGATGAAGTACGTTGAACATCTTGTGATTGAATTTCATAGGCTGCTTTGAAAGAGTCACCTGACTGCCCTGCTCATCGTATAGATAGAAACCATCCTTTTTAGGCCACGAGAGATTTTCCTTAAATTGCTCCCAATCTTTACCGATTTGTGCGGCCCTTGCAAGTATTTTCGCGAAGAGCTTAAAATCAGGAACGCCGCCAATATCGACCCCTGCCGCCCCGATAGCCTTATACATCGCGACCTGCTGCGCCGCCCGTTCGATATGTTCATCAACCGTTTCCGAACTGACCTTCGCGAGAAGCTCATCGCTCACAAAACACCCTGTAAGTTTAATATCGTGCATAAGCCGGGGAGCCGGTGTAAGCGTGCTGAGAAGAAAAACATTGCCGATAACCGGAATATCCAGCTTGTTATCTTTTAGGTATTGGAAAAGCTCAACGGATTTCCGCCAGTCCCAGCCTACCTGTGTAATCAAAAAACCCGCCCCACAGGCAATCTTCTTTTCCATCTTGTAATACTGCTGCATCAAAGAAGGCTCGGTATATTTGAACGGCGACACCGCTGCTCCGGCAAAAATTTCCTGCACCTTATCGACCGTGTCAGCTTTAGCCGCCATATATGTATCGTTATTAATCTTTTTTATCAGTTGCAGCAAACCGATGGCATCGAGCTCAAAAACCGCCTTTGCCTTTGCCGGCTTATCACCCGTAAGAGCAAGAACAGCCTCGACTCCGGCTTTTTTAAGACCGGTAAGAGCACTGATGATAGCGTTGGCGTTCTCGTCTTTGCAGCTTATATGCGGAATAATGTCCAAATCCCCCAGCAGATTATTCATACGTAAATGAGTCAGCACATCAGCAGGTTCAATGTTCGCGACCCCACTCGGATTTTGCGGCAGTGTAATACCCGTAAAATCAAAACCCTCTGGTATGCTCGAACCGCCCGAGACATAATAATCTTTCAGAAATTTTTCAATAGGCACAAAACTGAAATTAGGCCCCCCTGTCAGCTCAGCGACAACAACAAAACCAGATTTATCCCGCAATTTTTCTCTTAACCTTTTCTGCTGCATAATTACTAAGTTCTCCTAAGTCTATTTTCTCTAAATTCAGGCTGTATATACTATCGTTTTAAGCGTCACAAACAAGCGCTATTTTATAATGTTTATTCATCAGCATTTATACGAGCTTTAAGTCTTTTTGTTGCACTATTTTGCTATAACTGACAATCCCCTCTTATTACCTCAAAAGGCTGAATTTAATTGTGGATAACCTGTTGATAACACGGTTTTGGTAATTTGGGTAAAATTTTTAACCTCTTAAACTTAGCAAATTTCGTTCCTACCCTTCAGATTTGAAATCTAATCTGCGTAGTCCCATAAACATTATCGCATAGGCCGTAACCTATTATATATAAAGAAGTTACAATTTCAAACACTTTACATCCATATTCCCCCGCGTCATAAAATAATTTTAATTAAAATTATTTCCAAAACCGTTTAACGATTGTATCAATTTTTTTGTTAACAATATGTTTTAGTGGATAAATCGCAGCAAAAAGCCTGCCAAGACACCTCCTTTGAGCAGATTTAAATCTTGGTGATATTAGAAGTTACATAAATTCTTCATAAAATCCGGTAAAACTTTTCAGATAAAATCTGTGGGGGTTTTACCATTGCGGGCAAGTTTATTGCAAAACAGGAACACTTCCTATATTATAACGCAAATGGCAGCGAAATCTAAGGACAATAAAGACGAACATAGCCAGGCGGCAGTTAATAAAAAGGCCTATTTTAACTACGAACTCGTGGACAGGTTCGAGGCTGGAATGTCGCTTCTCGGAAGCGAAGTGAAATCGCTACGCGCAGGCCAGGCCGACCTCAGCGGCTCTTACGCCAGGCTCGATGACGGCCAATGCTGGCTCGTTGGCGCGACAATTGCCCCCTACGAGCAGGCCGGAATACATAACCACGAGCCAACCCGAAAAAGAAAATTATTACTGCACAACGCTGAAATTCGCAAAATCAAAGTCAAACTCGAACAGCGGGGTTTTACTCTCGTTCCGCTTAAAATTTATTTTAACAAAAGAGGACTTGCTAAAATCGAACTGGCGATGGCCAGAGGTAAAAGACAATATGATAAACGCAGAACAATTACAGAGCGTCAGGAGAAAAGAAACCTCGACAGAGAAGGAAGAAAATTCAAAAGATAATACCATAATATAATTAAGAACTAAAGGAACCTCCAAAAATGGCTGAAGAAAAAAAAGAAGATAAAAAAATTATTATCGACGAGGACTGGAAAACACAGGCGCAAAAGGAAAAAGAAGACCTTGCGGAAAAAACGGAAGATAAACAAAAAGAGGAAAAAAAGAAATTTGGCCACGGCCCCCTGCCGAAAGGCAACCTCGCGGCTTTAATAAGCATGCTTGTGACCCAGGCGTTTTTCGCGATGGGATTACTTCAGATAGAGGGTCACGAAGAAAAAGAGCCTGACCTCGCACTGGCAAAATATAATATTGATATGCTCGAAGCCCTTGAGGAAAAAACCAAAGGCAACCTCACCGCGGATGAAGCAAAAGTCCTCGCCGATACGCTTACCCAGCTACGTATGGCTTTTGTAAAAATGTCTGAGGCAAAATAATCGGAACTGGAAATACGCCGTGAATATATTAGGGCAGATTATCGCTAATAAGAGAATTGAAGTCGCCAAGCGGCAACTTCTCACCAGTCTTGAAGATTTCAAGAAACAGACTCAAATTATGCCCAAATGCCGCAATTTTTATAAAGCGGTCACTAAACACAATAAACGCGGTCTCAATGTAATCGCCGAAATAAAAAAAGCCTCGCCATCGGCGGGCATAATCCGCGAGGATTTCGATCCCGTTGCGATTGCCAAAACATATCAAAATTGCGGAGCCGACGCTCTGAGCGTTCTTACTGATGAAAAATATTTCCAGGGCCGTCTCGAATATATCGCCCAGGTGAAACAAGCCGTGGATTTGCCTGTTCTCCGAAAGGATTTCATCATCGACCCATGGCAGGTGTATGAATCGCGTGCCGCAGGCGCCGATGCGATACTGCTTATCGCTGAAACGCTTAAACCCGGTGAAATAGCCGACCTTATGATACTGGCGGCTGAACTGACCTTAACCGTACTGCTGGAGGTACACGAGGCCGATTCACTTCTGGCTGTTCGCAGTCTTATCGGTTTTCCCAGGAAAGGATACAGTATTCTCGGCATAAATAACCGTAACCTTACGACTATGAAAGTGGACATGAATACCGCAAGGCGATTAGCTGAACTGGTGGACAATAAAACTGAACTTGTCGCTGAAAGCGGTATCAGGAAGCATGACGATGTCGAAAAATTAAAGTCAATCGGTATCGGTGCCGTTCTTATTGGCCAGACTCTTTGTGAAAACAAAAACATTGAAAAAAAATTTGTTGAATTGTTCGGCGGTTGACCGCCATTTTCAGGAAAGGATGGTTTCGAAATCATGAGTGCTTTGCTCTATGTACTTGTAGGTTTGGTATCTGGAGTCTTCGGAGGACTTTTTGGCCTCGGCGGGGGACTGATTATGATTCCGGCAATGGTCTTCCTGTTTAAGATGTCACAGCACACGGCACAAGGCACCACATTGGCTATTATGGTCCCGCCCATAGGTCTGCTGGCCGCATGGGAATATTATAACAAGGGCTATGTTGACCTCAAAGTTGCGGCGTTTGTGTGTCTCGGATTTTTTATCGGCGGCCTGCTCGGCGCAAAACTTGCCGTAAATATAAATCAGGTCTTGCTCTCGAAGCTCTTCGGCGTAATGCTCCTTGTTATTTCAATCAGGATGATTCTCGGCAAATAAAAAATACGCCTCGAAACTTAAACAGTCCCGATTGATTTTTTCGCGGCCTTAACAACATTTTCCGCGGTAATTCCGAACTTTTCATAACAAGTCTTCTGCGGCGCAGATGTCCCGAAAGAAGACATACCGATAAAGACGCCTTTATCGCCGAGCCATTTGTTCCAGCCCTGTTCAATGCCGGCCTCTACGCCTACTCTGGCCTTAACTTCCGGAGGAAGAACCGAATCTTTATATTCCTGGCTCTGCTTTTCAAATAATTTCCAGCACGGCATACTTACCACCTGTGCCTTGATTCCCTCAGCCGCCAGCGTTTCACAGGCCTTCATCGCCAGGCTTACTTCCGAACCGGTTCCAAGAAGCAATACATCCGGCTTATCCGCGGCAACAAGTACATAAGCGCCTTTGGCGACATTGGCCGCTGAACCGTATTTTTTCTGGTCGAGAACCGGCAAATCCTGTCGCGTCAGAAATATCGTCGCCGGGCCGTCTTTGTGTTCGAGCATATATTTCCACGACTGAACAGTTTCGTTCGCGTCCGCAGGGCGGAAAACCAGAAGATTGGGAATCGCACGCAACGCCGCGAAATGCTCGACAGGCTGATGCGTCGGGCCGTCCTCGCCCACCCCGATACTATCGTGGGTAAATACAAAAATCGTCGGATATTTGGACAATGCCGCCACTCGAATCGCAGGCCGCATATAATCCGAGAAAACCAAAAACGTTGCGCCGTAAGCACGGGCAAGACCGTTCACCGAAATGCCGTTCATTATCGCGCCCATCCCGTGTTCGCGAACACCGTAATGGATATATCTGCCCCCGCGGTTCTCTTTCGAGAAATTCGTCGCTCCCGTAAACCATGTGTTATTTGAGGGCGTAAGGTCCGCCGAACCGCCCATAATCATCGGCATTTTAGGCATAACTGCGTCAAGCACCTTGCCGGACGCCTTTCGCGTCGCCATAGCGCCGCCTTCAAATTTAGGCAAAGTCTCATCCAGATTTATCGGCAGCCGCCCCGCCGCCGCTTCACGGAACTGTCCCGCCAATTCCGGATACATCGCGGCGTATTTATCGAACATAGCGTTCCACGCCTTCTCCGCCCTTTTACCCTTGTCAACCGCTTTACGCATCTGCGCATAAACGGAATCCGGCACATAGAAACTCTTTGTGGGGTCCCATCCTAATTTCTGTTTGATTAACTTTATTTCCTCATCACCGAGCGGCGAACCGTGTGCTGCCGCCGTATCCTGCATATTCGGACTGCCGTACGCGATATGCGTGCGAATCTTTATCATCGTCGGCCGACTTGTTTCTTTCTTGGCTTTTTTCAATGCCTTTTCAAAGGAAGCCATATCATTCCCATCGCCATCGACAATCAGTACGTTCCAGCCGTAAGCCTTATACCGCTTAGCCACATCCTCCGTAAATGATAAACTCGTGTCGCCGTCGATGGTAATATGATTATCATCATAAATAACGATGAGGTTATTCAAACCAAGATGGCCCGCCAGCGAACTTGCCTCCGATGAAATTCCTTCCTGCATACAGCCGTCGCCGCAGATTGTGTAAATTTTATAATCGATAACAGGGAAACCTTCCTTATTGAAATGGCTGGCCAGATACTTCTGCGCTATCGCCATTCCGACCGCGTTTGAAATCCCCTGCCCCAAAGGCCCTGTTGTAACCTCTATTCCGCGATGCGGTTCATATTCCGGATGGCCAGGCGTTTTACTCCCCAATTGTCTGAAATTTTTCAGGTCGTCAAGGCTTATATCGTACCCGGTCAGATGCAGTATTGAATAAAGCAGCATACTTCCATGCCCCGCCGAAAGAACAAATCTGTCGCGATTATGCCACTGCGGATTAGCCGGATTATGTTTAAGATGCTTAGTCCAAAGCACATACGCCGCCGGCGCCATTCCCATCGGCATACCCGGATGGCCCGATTTAGCCGCCTGCACACCTTCCATAGACAAAAAACGAATCGTCTGTATACAAAGTTCATCAAGCTCCGACAAACCTGGATTATTTACCGCTATACTCATCTCAATACTTCCTAATAAAATGGTTTCTAATGCAATTTTCGCCCATTCGGCAAAAGTGGCAGAATACCCTAATCCCTTCATTTTTGCAAGTTTTTTGTTCACCCAGCAGGAACAAAATGAAGAAGAAAACTAAAGTTTTTGAAAACATCATTCTTTTCATTCTTTACATTATTAACATTATTGTCTGTCCTCGGTCGTTGTTCGGTCATTGTTCGATTGATGTTCGTTAGTTGTTCGTTTGGTGTCCGCACATTGTTATATCTGCTGTAATTGCAGACAGTTATGCGAGTCGTTACCTGTCCGGTTTTGAGTTCAACCGCCGTTCGTTTTTTGACTATTTTCAAAAAGTTACTTTTTTGGCCATTGACGCGATATCCGCGTTTTCTGCACCACTCCTTCGATGTTGCTCAGGACGGTGAGCCTGTCGAACCGGAAGACACGAAGACACGAAGAAAGTTTAATCACGGATTACACTGCTTTTGTTTGGCTGGTGTTCTGCGGCAGGGTCTTTTTCCATAATAATTATATAGCCACAGAGAGCACAGAAGGACACAGAGAATTGCTTTAAGGTGCGGCTGATGAATCAGCCTTTAAATTCAAAGCATTATGCCTTACTTACAAGTAAACTTGACGAAGGCACAACACTTTGAATTTTTACCGCTTTGCGGTTTGGCCTTAAAGTAATTGGAATGCAAAAGTTTGGTTTTTGACCGCCGTACAGCCGAAGAGAGGCTGTACATTTTTTAAGTCAAACAAAAAACACGGAATTTTTTTGATTTTAGATTGCCGATTTTGGATTTTGGATTTATAATTGAGTAAAAAGGATGAATGGAAGGCTGAAAATTTTAAAATGCCGCTTTCTATTTTCTTTTGGGCTTCGGAAGTCAGTTTATAGATGGTTTATACAGAATAAGTATGGTACACTCAACCATAGGAGACGATTTATAACAATGCAATTTATTTTCGTTGACGAAGTTGAATGTTTTTCAAAATCCCCTAAATTTTTCGGTTTAGGTGCTGCAGTTTTTAATTCGTATAGTTATCCTACATATAAAGAATCTTTTTATGCAGAATTTGAAAAATTAAAATGGGATTCAGATATAGAATTTAAAGGTAAATATTTATTCTCAAAAGATGGAGACGGCAGTGTTTCAATTGATGATCGCATTGGTTTTGTCGATGCTGTCGCACAAAAAACAAATTCCAAATCAAATGCAAGGTTAAATTTCTTTTTTTCTTCTAATCAATGTGGGAATAGCGAAAAAAATTATTTAAATCTTTTAGAGAGTCTATTAAGAAAAATCAAACCACCAGTAAAATCCGGTCATAAGGCATTAATGGCATATTTCATAGATGATAATGGAAAAATAAAAAAAAAGAAAATTGTTGAATTGGTAAAGAAAAAGAGTAATGGGATAATCTTTGAAAGGCCATTTTTTGTAGATTCAGGAAATGAAACACCTGGTATTATTACAGTTGATATTTTGACTTATCTTAAATCTTGGATTGAACTAAATCCTATGCAAGAAGATCAATTGAAATTATTTCCCAATGCAGGAGAGATGAAATTGAAAATAGTGAAAGAAATTCTTTCAAATGTAAAAAATATAAAAGACATTAGAAGATAATCAAAAAATATAAAGAAAGTATGCATGACTTTACCTAATGTGACAGTTAAAATTTGACCTGAAAGATTTTATGGCGGAATTAAAAGTTATCGAGGAAATAATGATAAAGTAAGATAAGGGTAGCAGACAAAAAAAGAACTGAGAGAATTATAGCCTATGAACCCAAAAAACGATTTAATAGATGAAGTCAAAATATCATTCAGCGGCCTGGATACAGACAATGGCCTTATAGATATACACGATTTAACAAGATCGCTTAATGGTTGGTTAATGTTTTGGGAAACCAGCACGGCAGCTTTTATTAATAAAGAATTATCAACAAAACCTATACCTGAGGATAACCGACCGAAAATAAAAATACGTGCATTTAAGCATAATACTTTTGATGTTTATACAGATATTATTATTCCTCTTGCTTTAACGATTGGATATGACATTGTTAAAGCACTCTGGAAGTGGCATAAATCGTTGTTAAATAGACAGATTGATACCAAGAAAAAATTTATGACAAGAGAAGATGCTCTTAATAGTCTAATGGAATTGGCTGAAGAATCGGATATTACAATCACAAATACTGTGGAAACTTTTAAATTCATAGATACAATTGACGTTGCTCTTAATGAACTTGTGGAACCAATAAATAATTCAGCCCATAAAATAGCGATTGAAAGCAAAATAACAAAGACGGAAATACATTTAGACCGAACAGATAAACTTGCCTTGAAAAGCGGATATTATATTGATCCGTCACTTCATGCAAAAGGTTTTGAAAAGCACTTTGTTAAATTCATTCGTATTAACACTGAAACAGGTAATGCTCTTATCACTTTTGATAATCCTTCTGGCCCTCATCAAATGGGGCATGAGTATGCGAACATAATAGACCCTGTTATAAGTTCACCTCGTAATATTTACACTCGTGCTCTTTACGAAGGCAATTCTTTAGAAGTATGGGGAAGAATTATAAGGAGCCAAACAAGTGGAAGATTTAAAAGATGGGAAATAAGCACGGAACTTCCTTCGAATGATACGCCTCTATTTGAGGCTGAATAAAATAAGTGTGGTACCCTCGGAATTAGAAATTGGTATAATACTCCCCCAAAATCGGACCAGTATATAAGGTGTAAGTTGTGGTATAATTCTATCGGATTATGGATTGAGAAAGGAAGTACGAATTATGACACAACACAGACACTTTGGCAAAGATTTCAAGGCAAAAGTTGCAATTGAAGCCATCAAGGGTGAGAAGACCCTCAACGAGATAGCCTCTATGTATGAGGTTCATCCCAACCAGGTCAGCCAGTGGAAGAAGCTGGCCCTTGAGAAGCTGCCCGAGGCAATGGCAGACGGCAGAGGCAAGGATGTTCGTCAGAGCCAGCCAGTAGATGAGGAAAAGCTTCATCAGAAGATAGGTCAGCAGGCTATCGAGATTGATTTTTTGAAAAAAAAGTTGCGTCAATTGGGACTGCTCAACGAGTAGAAATGGTAGAACAGAACAATAGACAAATCAGTATCCGCCGGCAGTGCTGTCTGCTTGATATCAATCGCAGCAGGCTGTATTACCATGCAGAGTCTATTGAGCAGGAAAATCGTAAAGTAATGGACTTTATTGACAGGGAGTTTACCGAGCATCCTTTTACAGGTATCGACAGGATGGCAGAGTTTTTATACAGGAAGCACAAGCTTATTGTCAATCACAAGCGGGTTCGCAGGCTTATGCGTAAAATGGGTTTAATGGCCTTATATCCCAGGCCCCGCACAAGCTGTCCTGCTGCTGTTTATATCAAATATCCCTGCCTTTTGAATACTATGGCGATAGATGTTACCGATGCTGTCTGGTGTTCGGATATTACGTACATTCGGCTCAAAGGCGGCTTTATGTACCTTGTGGCGATAATGGATTACTACAGCAGATATGTATTAAGCTGGTCTGTATCGAACAGTCTGGAGTCTCTGTTTTGTATAGATGCACTGGATGAGGCGTTGTCAAAATCCCGGCCGCTGATATTTCATTCGGATCAGGGCAAACAATACACCAGCACAAAGTTTTTGGATACGTTGAAGGCTGGCGATATTCGAATCAGTATGAGCGGTAAGGGTCGTTGTTTCGATAACATACTGACGGAGCGATTATGGCGGACGGTCAAATATGAGGAGGTCTATTTGAAGGAATACAGCGATGGGCATGATTTGATAAAATCGCTGAGGCGGTATTTTGATTATTACAACAATGACAGGCCGCACAAAAGCTTGGATTATAAGACACCTGCGGAAGTATATTTTAAGGAGCTGACCGCCGATTCGCTTCGCTGTGCTTGCTTTGGAGCTGCGCTACGCGAATCGGCTGGCACAGAGAAAATCGGCACAACTTACACCAAATACAAGGACAAAATTGGTCTTGACAATGGGTAGGGGTTCATGGTTTCCTTATTTCTTGTTTTCATTTTGATTTTATAGTGTAAAGCAAAGCTAATCCAATCATTACAGTAACGACAATTAGATTATATTTATAGTCTCCTAAATTCAGTAAAGGATATAATTTCCCAGCATTTTCAGACATTAGGACTAACATGCCATAAAGCATTAAGGCAGTATGTCCATTCTCTGGTCCATTCGGTTTATATATCTCGGTTATTTCATATACGGTTGTTGTTTTTAACCCTATTAATATTGCTATTGTAATAATTAAGACCCACAGCACAAATATTTGTTTTTTATTCATTTATTAACCTCTAATAGTCTTCAGAAAGTGTTAGCGTTATAAAAAATTCCCGTTGTTTGTTCAATACCCGATTTATATTTGCAGATTATATAAATTCGCGCGATTAGTACAAGATCTTTTTGTGTGCCTTTTCGCGGCCATACCAATTTTAGATTTGCGATGGATTCGACAAGTTAACCACAGGTTTTTGATTGGGGGGGGCAAAGAAAATGAATAATGAATCATAGAAGGGGTATCGAATGGGGGGCATGGTAGAAAGTTGAGCAGGAGAGCAGGTGAGGGGATTATTAGTTTTGAGTTGTAAAAAGAATACAGAAGACAGAATACAGTAGATAGTAGAAAAAAGGTGGATTCCCGCTTTCGCGGGAATGACAAATGGGAAATAGCATGGAGCGGACGGCGTACAGCGTAGAGGGGGTAATAATTTTGGATGGTTCGACATGCTCACCACAAGTTTTGGATTTTAGATTTTTGATTAAATTAGTCAAATCCGTGGAATCGGTGATTAAAAATAGTTTTGTACCTTGCGGGCAAATTCGTCGTGCGTATCTCGTGAAGCGTATTACGTCATTTCCATTTTAGATTTCTGATTTTGGATTGCGGGGGGAAATCGTCGTGCGTCGTGAGTATTGCGTATTGCGGCATCTATCCCCTGAACCATCTACCATATCCCAGCATGCTTAATCATGCCCCTCACCCTGCCCTCTCCCAAGTGGAGAGGTGGGAATGCGGGTAAATTATCTGCCTCTGGCCCAGCGGCTTTTGTTTCTGCCGAATCTATGGCTCTTTCTCTGGCTTTGGCCCGGCTGTGAAGCTTTAATTTTGTACTTCATTAAATCCTCCTGAGCCTGGTCTGGCTTAGAATAGGTAAAATCTTTAAAGCTTTCAGGTTTAAATTTACAGCCTATAAATCTTTCAATATTGCGAAGGTGCTTATTCTCATTGCGCGAAACAAACGTAATCGCGTCGCCCCTGGCTTCGGCACGGCCGGTACGCCCAATACGATGAATATAATCTTCCGCGTAGGCCGGCACATCGAAATTAATGACATGCGAAATACCCTTGACATCTATGCCTCGCGCCGCGATATCCGTCGCTACCATCACCTGGTATTTCCCTGCCTTAAAGCCCTCCATCGCGCGCTGCCTCTGACCCTGGGTTCGCCCGGAATGTATCGATACCGCCAGGACTCCCGCCCTGTCAAGACGCTGGCTAATCTTATCCGCACCGTGCTTGGTGCGCGAAAATACCAGTACGCTGTACATCCCGCCGTCCTTGAGCATGTGCAGCAGAAGGTCCATTTTCTGTTCCTTCTGAACAGGGTATATATGCTGCGTAATAGTATCGATAGGGTTTTGCTGCTGTCCGATTTGTATAATTTTCGCGGATTTCATTATCCCGCCCGCCAGGTTTTTCACCTCAGGAGATATTGTCGCCGAAAAAAGCATAGTTTGCCGGTTCTTAGGCAGAACCCCGATAATTTTTCTCACGTCGTTAATAAAGCCCATATCCAGCATCCGGTCAGCCTCATCGAGCACCAGCACTTCGACATTCCTGAGGTCAACCGAACGTCGCTGCATGTGGTCCATAAGTCGTCCCGGTGTCGCGACAACAATGTCAATGCCATCGTGAAGCGCGTTTAACTGGGCTTTCATGCTTACACCTCCGTAAATCGCCAGGGTGCGCAAATTCAGGTATCGGCCGTAACCGTGTATCGAATTGTCGATTTGAACTGCCAGCTCGCGCGTCGGGGTTATGATTAGCGATTTGATTACCCTTTTCTTCGTCGCCCTCTCGTGACCGAGCCGGTTCAAAATGGGAAGCACAAACGCCGCTGTTTTACCTGTCCCCGTCTGGGCGCAGCCGATAATATCTTGACCTTCAATCGCCGCGGGAATAACCTCCGATTGTATTTCCGTTGGAGCCGTATAGCCCGCCGCGAGAATTCCCCGCACCAGCGGGTCTGAAAGACCGAATACCTTAAATGGCATTATATAATCCTTAAAAAAATACTAAAACTGGTTCAAATACGATATCCAGATTTAAAGCGTGGATTCCTGCTCCCCGTTTTCACGAGGACAAGTTTCGCAGGAATGACAAATGTTAACATATTTTATTGGAAATGGCAATTGATTCCTTATATGCGGCATACCTCTTCAGCGGCAAGTGCCGCCATCAATTCACTGACCAGCTTTTTAACAAGCGCTTTTACCGGCACAATTTCATTGCACCGATAAGCGTTCGAACCGGCAAACGCGAATGATTCCTCTAATTTTCCCTGTGCCGCCATCGCAAGAACCTTGGCTATGCAGTAGGGCGCTTTCTTAGGCTCACAAGTCCTCAGGCATTTATAATTACACTTGAACGGCATTGTTTTGCCCGCTTTGATTTTTTCCACAAAGCTGCTGTTTATTACCCTTCCCGGCAGACCCACCGGGCTTTTTATGATGGTTATATCCTCGGCGCCGGCGTTCAAATACGCCTGCTTGAAGTTGATATGAGCGTCGCATTCATCCGTACAGACAAACCGGGTCGCCATTTGCACACCGTTTGCCCCCAATTTGAGAAAATACGCGATATCTTTTCCGTCAAAAATTCCACCGGCGGCGATAACAGGTATATGCGGCTCAAAAGAATTAGCTATTTCAAGCACTTCTCTGATTATTTCCTCAAGCTTGGGCGCCGTATTATCCGCCGCGTCCTCATAAGAGTAGCCCAAATGGCCGCCTGCCATCACCCCTTCGACGATTACCGCGTCAGGCAGTTTATTAAAGTGACTCTTCCATCTTTTACAGATAATTTTAAAAGTCCTGGCCGACGAAACAACTGGAATTAATTTAATGTCCTTACCGTTCAGAAATTTCGGCAATGTCAGCGGCAGTCCCGCGCCGGATATTATCAAGTCAACATTTTCATCTACCGCGACTTTCACGAGATTATCATAATCCGTAAGTGCGCCCATTATGTTCACACCGATTATTCCGGTCGTCAGACTTTTTGCTTTTCTGATTTCACTTCTTAACGCTTCTTTATTCAACCTCTCAAACTCACAGCCTGGCGAATTTTCAAACTCACCCAGGCCGGCGCTGGCGATAACACCCGCGCAGCCGGCATTTGCCGCCGCTGCCGCGAGATTGGCTCCGGAGACTCTTACGCCCATCCCGCCCTGTATTATCGGCGGATTGATTTCCAAATTCCCTATTCTGAGGACAGGCATACTATACGATTGCATAATTGGCTCTCTAAAATTTTATGATTAAGAGAAATGATAATACAGGCAAGTATTAAAGCGGCTTTTACCGCCTTTTGGTTTTGCTGTAACCTGCAGCTTTGACAAACCATTCCAGTTAATTATATTTGAAATCATTATACCACCATTACGCCTGGCTAACAACAACTATTTTTTCTTGACAATTGCGCCTATTTTTGTGACATTAACCCGAGTCGTTAACCATTTTTACAGTTTTAGTTAATAGCAAACGGCCTATATGAGATTTATATTGATAGATAAAGTTGTTTCGCTCGAAGCAGGCAAAGAGATAAAGTCTGTGAAAAGTGTTTCTCTGGCGGAGGAATACTTAGCGGACCATTTCCCTGCGTTTCCGGTGCTGCCGGGAGTATTGCTGCTGCAGGGGATAATCGAATCGGCCTCGTGGCTGGTTCGTGAAACCGAGCATCAGCGAGGCGGCATTATTCATAGTATGGTATTGCTCGAAGAGGCGAAAAACGTAAAATATAAAAGTTTTTTGGCACCCGGGATGCAAATAGAATATACTGTTCAGGCCAAAACCATCGAAGAAAGCGTAAGCAGCTTTACGGGTATTGGCATATCAGGCGGCCAGCCGATAGTGGAAGCGAGAATCGTCCTGAGACATTTTAATCTCGCGGAGAAGAATCCGGCAATGGCGGCGGTCGATGGACAGGTAATTGAAAATATGCGGCTGCGATGGAAGCTGCTGAAAAAGTATTAAAAGAAAGAATACAGAACACAGAATACAGTAAACAGAATAAGAATTAGGTAAAAAACTAACGGATTAGAAATACTGGAGACAAAAACAATGGCAATTAGTCGGGATGAGATTTTTCAAAAAGTTCAGGCGGTGCTGGTTGATGCATTGGGCGTCGATGACGATGAAATCAAGGCAGATGCGACCCTGATGGGAGATTTAGGGGCTGAGAGCATTGATTTTCTGGATATAGTTTTTCGGCTGGAAAAGTCGTTCGCGATAAAAATATCGCGTGAAGAGCTGTTCCCCATCGAGGCAATGCTGACCAATCCGGAATTTGTCAGCAATGGCAAACTGACAGCGAAGGGACTGGCTGAACTGAAAAGCAAGATGGCTCATACGGACATGAGTTCATTTGAAAAAGACCCTGACATTAACAAGCTGGGCAACCTGTTCACGGTAAATTCCATAGTGAATTTCGTAGAGCAGAAGGTGAAATAGCGTATAACGTGCGGCGGGTAGCGTACAGGGACAGTAAATGCGTTGGATATGGATAGATAAGTTTATTGAGTTCCAAAGCGGGCAGCGTGCGGTGGCGTTGAAGAACGTTACGCTGGCTGAGGAGCATCTGCACGACCATTTTCCGGGCTTTCCGGTTATGCCGGAATGTCTGATGATTGAGGCGATGGCGCAGACAGCGGGGATACTCGTGGGCGAAGCGAAAAAGTTCGAGGAAAAGGTAATCCTGGCGAAAATCAAAAAGGCTGTATTCTTTGATTTTGTAAAGCCGGGCGACACGATAAAGCTGGAGGCGAAAATCGAGTCGATAACTGACGAGGCCGCGAGCACTATGGGGAAGATTACGCGTGAAGATAAAACCATCGCCGAGATAGATTTAATGTTCAGCCATATAGACCAGAACCTCGCGGGCAAGGAATTTCCGGAGGAAAATTTTGTGTTTACTGATACATTCAAGTCGCTTTTGCAGGGGGTGACAGCTTCGGAGCAAAGCAGATGAGTTCAAGGCGAGTGGTAGTAACGGGTCTTGGTGCGGTGACGTCGCTTGGGCTAAGTGCCGCCGAGTTATGGAGCGGTCTTTGCGCGGGCAGGTGCGGAATCGGGAGAATTAAGGCGTTTGACCCATCAGGTTTTGCGTTTAAACTGGCAGGCGAAGTGCCTGCGTATAGAATTCAGGACCATATTCCCAAATCGCTGCGTAAATCGGCCAAGCTGATGTCGCGTGATATCGAACTATCGATAATTGCGGCGAATGACGCGGTATTAAACAGCGGGCTTGTGACAAAGGCAATCGACCCGGAAAAAGTCAATGTTGAGCCTACGAGGATGGCGATAAATATCGGAGCGAGTTTGATAAGCTGCGATTTGATTGAGATATCCCCTGCTGTGGCGAAAAGTACGGTGGATGGGAAATTTGATATACTTAAATGGGGAGTTGAAGGTATAGAGCAGATAACCCCCTTGTGGATGCTGAAATATCTGCCGAACATGCTGGCGTGCCATATCGGGATTATTCATGATATTCAGGGGCCGAGCAATACTATTACGTGCGCGGAGACGTCGGCGCATTTGGCAATTGGTGAAGCGGTGCAGATTATCGCGAGAGGGAATGCGGATGTCGCTTTGGCGGGCGGGGCTGAGGCGAAGGTCAATCCGATAATAATGATTCGGCAGTACTTGTTAAAAAGAATGACCCTAATTGAGGATAATGCTGAAAGTGCGTGTCGGCCATTTGATGCAGAGGCCAAAGGCGGGGTTTTCGGTGAGGGTGCGGGAATTGTCGTTCTTGAAAGTCTTGATAATGCTCAAAAACGCGGAGCAAAAATTTACGCAGAGGTAGTCGGCATAGGACAGAGTAATAATATTAATGCTGCTTACGAGAAGATGGAAGCGGACGGCAAAGGTATCCGGATAGCGATCGAGAAGGCGATGGCGGATGCTGTGATTCGGGCGGAAGAGCTGGATTTGATTATTCCGCATGGGACGGCGGTTGCGGGAGACGATATCGCGGAGGCAAGGGCAATTGAAGCTGCACTTGGGCAAGCCGCGAGAAAAATTCCGGTCTGGCCTATTAAAAGTATGGTGAGCAATACGGGTGCGGCGAGCGGCGCGATTGATTTTATCGCAGCGGCTTATGCGATGAAAGAGGGATTTGTACCTGCGGCGAAAAATTTCAGCCGCCCTGCCGAAGGCTGTAACCTCAATATCGTGAAAGAGCCTTTGAAGAAAAAAATACGTTACGCGTTATGCTGTGGGTATAGTTATTGCGGCCAGACAGCGGCGTTAGTGTTAAAGAATATCGAATGAATATGATTCAGGAAAAAAATAGAGTTGTAATTACAGGGGTGGGAATAATATGTCCGCTGGCACATGATGTTGAGGATTTTTGGCAGGCATTGATGACGGGCAAAAGCGGAATGGCGGAAACGACTGTTTTCGACGCGTCAACATTCCCTTCGAAATTCTGTGCGGAGGTGAAGAATTACGACCTGACGAAATATACGAAGAATCCTCATTTGCATAAATATTGCAATCGCGGGGCAGCGTTTGCGGTCGGGGCAGCGGTGCAGGCATGCAAACAGGCGAAGATTGATATTGAGACGCAAGCACCCAAAGACGGAATAGACCGCACAAGAATGGGTGTTTATCTCGGCGCGGGGGAAGGGCCTGTCGATGACGGGATATTTTTCGATTCGATAATTAACGGCTGGAGTCCCGCTGATAATACGATGAACTGGGGCAAACTGGCGGAGGTACTTTTTGGCAGGATGACGCCGATGTTCGAGATAGAGCAGGAACCGGCGATGACGCCTGCCCATATAACGATGCTGACGGGGGCGCGTGGTCCGACGCGAAATTGTCTGACGGCGTGTGCGGCAAGTACGCAGGCGATTGGCGAAGCGATGATGATGATCCGAAGCGGCGATGCCGATGTGATGATTTCCGGCGGGGCTCATTCGATGATTCATCCACTGGGAATTACCGGCTTTAATCGACTTACCGCCCTTTCGACAAGAAATGACAGCCCTCAAACGGCGTCGCGACCTTTTACCGCAAGCAGAGATGGTTTTGTCATCGGCGAAGGCGCGGCGGTATTGGTTCTCGAATCGCTAAGTCGGCGAAAAAAAGAGGCGTTAAAATTCTTGCGGAAGTTATCGGCTATGGCAGCAGCTCGGACGCGTTCAGAGTTACCGATATGCACGAAGACGGCCGCGGCGCGCTACAGGCGATGAATGCCGCTCTTGAGGATGCGGGCATAAGCTATAAAGATGTCGACTATATCAATACGCACGGCACAAGCACAGCGGAAAACGATTCGATTGAGACAAAGGCGATAAAGGGGGTATTCAAGGAACAGGCCAAAAATACGCCAGCAAGCAGCATTAAAAGCATGATGGGACATTTGATCGGGGCAACGGGAGCGGCGGAACTTATTTCGAGTGTTCTGGCGATTCGTGAAAATACCATTCCGCCAACGATGAATCTCAATGACCCAGACCCGGAACTCGACCTTGACTATGTGCCGAACAAACCGAGAAAAACCCAGCTCGATGTCGTGATGAAGGAATCGTTCGGTTTCGGCGGACAAAATAATGTGGTAATTATCAAGAGGTATCGGGACTAATATGATAGACATTAAGGAAATACGCGAAAACCCGCAGAGGTTCAAAGATGCCGCCAAGGCAAAAAGATTCGATGTAGATATTGACCGCCTGCTTGAAGTGGATTCGATACTTAAAACAGCCAAAAACCGTCTTCAGGATATTACTACCGAAAAGAACAAACTTGGAAAGTCTATTCCCAGGCTGGCGGATGCGGAAAAACAATCCGCACTCGGCAATCTTTCGGAGTTAAAAAAAGATGAGGCTGAACTTGAGGAGCAGATTAAAAAGCTTCAGCCGGAATTCGACCAGTTAATGCTTTTCGTGCCCCAGCCTCCCGGCGACGAAGTGCCTTTGGGTGAGGATGACACGCAGAATGTGGAACTCCGGAGAGAAGGCCAAGTGCGGAAATTCGATTTTGAGCCTAAAGACCACGTTCAGCTTGGAACAGCATTGGATATTATTGATATCGAACGCGGTGTTAAATTGGCGGGGTCAAGAAACTATTTTCTTAAAGGCGATGGTGCGATGCTGCACTGGGCAGTACTGCGGCTCGCGATAGATTATATGGTTGCGAAAGGGTATAAGCCGATGTGTGTGCCGCTGCTGATGAAAAATGAGGCGATGCGAGGCACGGGTTATTTCCCCGGTTCGGAGGAGCAGACCTATCAGATGGAACGCGACGACCTGAATCTCGTCGGGACGGCCGAAGTGCCGCTGACGGCCTATTATTCAGGTGAAGTGCTTAACGAAAAGCAACTGCCGACCAAATTTGTGGCGTTATCAAGCTGTTTTAGACGAGAAGCAGGCGCGGCAGGCAAAGATACTTACGGCCTCTATCGAATTCACCAATTCGATAAGGTTGAGCAGGTAATCATCTGTGAAAACAGTATTGAGGCGAGCAAAAAATTTCACGCGGAAATTCTGGCCAATTCAGAAGGCCTTATGCAGGCTCTGGAACTGCCCTACCGTGTTGTGAACGTCTGCACGGGCGATCTCGGCAGCGGACAGGTACAGAAATTCGATATCGAGGCGTGGATGCCTTCGCGAAAAAATTACTGCGAGACCCACAGTGCGAGCAGATTCTACGAGTTCCAGGCACGGCGAATGAATCTTCGGTATAAAGACCCGATGACAAAGAAAAATCTTTTCTGCCATACACTCAACAACACTGTCGCCGCCTCCCCGCGAATACTGATTCCGATTCTCGAGCTTTATCAGAATGCTGATGGCTCGATTACCATACCCGAAGCCCTCCGGCCATACATGGGCGGAAAAGAAAAAATAAACAACCATTAACCGCAGAAAGCGCAGAGGTCACGGAGAGAAAAAGGATTTTAATATCCGCAGATTGACGCAGATTTTTTAGAAAGAGGTTTTTCATGTGAGGCGGGATTCTATTCAACCAACGTTGCGTCAGCGTTTTTTATTCTGTTGCGTTCACGTCTTGATAAAAATAATTGGGCTGAGAGCATTATGATGCAGCTTATCCAGAAAAACAGAAAAGACCACTGAACTATCTTCATGTTTATAAATGGAATCCATGTGTCCAATATAGGTATCAAATAAGCTGGAACATTATTATGAGAGAAAAGACCGATAGTTCTCAGGCTCTCTATGCTTTCTGACGGTTCATTAATTAAATTGATAGCTAATAAGCCGACCCCTTTGATTCCTATAGATAATAATCCTATTGACATAAAGCCGATAGCAATTGCGCCGTAGGCGATTCCTAATGGTGCTATTGACAAGCCTCCGAGGGCGACTAAGGCGGCAAAGGCAAGCCCGCCTAAAGATAAAAGCCCAAATGCGACTCCGCCGTACGCCAGAACTCCACACGCTACTCCTCCGATAGCTACCACACCGACTGCTCTTGGCCCAACAGCAATAAAGCCCCGAGCCGTGCCTTTTGTACGTACATCCACCCATGGAAATCGAGGCCTTAATCCATAACCAACATTTCTCGGCTGTCCATGCTCCTCTATCGCCCGAAATATCGCGTCTTCACGCTTTACTCCCGCCGCCTCCAGCTCTTCAATTTTTTTAAGCAAATGGTCTTTTAGCTCCGCTCGGATTTTCGCCGCATCTGTCTCATTGCGATTGGCATAAATAAATACACGGTCCAGATATTTTTCTAATGCCTGACTCATAATATTGCTCCTTTCATTTAAGAAAATAAAGCAGGTTTCCCGCTTGGAGCGAGAACCTTTGCCATTACCTGCGACAGCATCTCCCATTGCATCCGATTATTCACTAACGCCTTTTTGCCTTTAACAGTTAACCGATAATATTTTCGCGGACGACTATTTTCTGCCTCTGACCATTCAGCCGAGACCAGTTCCCTTTCCTCAAGGCGATGAAGAACAGGATAAATGGTACCTTCGCCAAGTTCCAGTATTCCTTCCGCCCGGTTGTTCAATTCCTTGACTATTGCGTATCCGTAGCTTGGCCCCGATTGAAGTATCGCCAGCAAAAGCGTCTCTATCTTCCCATCAAGTGTCTGTTTTTTTAGCCGTTTCATAAATTGTTCTCTGAATTTGCGTTCTCAAAAATATTTTTAGGCCTTATACTATAAAACCTATAATACTATACACTATAAGGTATCATTGTCAAGACATTTACCTGATTTTTTTAGAATTTTTTTGCAACCATTCACAAGTTAACAACCACGGGTTAAAACCCTTAGAATTGCGGCGGGTTATTTCTTTTCTTCAAAAAAGTTTGCATTTAATATCGGCGATGCTATACTTACCAAATAATCGAACGGATTTTTGAAGGTTTATTATGGCAGTGAGTACGCCTAAGGTAGTTGTAATCGGGGGCACTTATGTGGATATGGCCATACGGTGCGACCAAATTCCTTTAGCCGGACAGGATGTTCTCGGCTCAGCGCTTTCGTATAGAATTGCCGGCCCGGGGGCTTGTCAGGTGGTTCAGGCTGCGCTATGCCAATGTCAGGCTTACCTTATCGGCAAAGTCGGGGGTGACCCTTTCGGGCAAATGATTAAGAACGGTCTGGCTGAATTTGATGTCAATATCGATTTCATCTACACCGCTGAAGCGAAAAATACCGGCACCATAGTTACATTAGTCGATGCAAAAGGTGGTAACACTACTCTTACCTACATCGGGGCCAACAGTCGCGTTGCAGCCCAGGGATATTGAAACCGCCGAGCAAATCATTTCTCAGGCGGATATCTGTCTTATTCACGGGCGGCTGCCGCAGGAAACCATCATAAAAGCTATCCAATGTGCCGCTCTTCATAATGTAAGGGTTATTCTGAATCCAGCCCGGCCGATAGGTTCGGCCAGCGCTCGGAGCGCCGATTTGCCCATCGAGTATTTCGGTGTCGATACTTTAATCGCAAATCTTTATGAGGCAGCTGACATCACGGAACATTCGACAGCAAATATTCACGCCGCAAAACTCATCGGCTCAGACCTTGTCGCACGTGGTGTGCATTGCGTTGTAATAACTATGGGCAGACGAGGCTGTGTAGTAGTTGACAGGAGCAGCGCCGACCACATTCCCGCCTTTGGAATCGAACTGCTCGACCATACATGCACCGGTGACGCCTTTGCAGGCGCATTAGCCGCCTCATTGGCCACAAAAACAGAATTAAGACAGGCTGCGATATTCGCTTCTGCCGCAGGCGCATTGGCGTGTACAAAGTTCGGCTCTATCGAATCGCTTCCCGCTAAAACCGAAATTATAGAGCTTCTGCAGAAGCAAGAGGACAAAACCGACCTTGCGTAAAACGCATAGGCATATTCAATCTATACCTGTGATTACGCTTTTTTTGCCACAAAAGGCGATAATTCCCTGAGCCTGCTGATGATAGCCGGCATTTTCTCAATTGTGTAATCAACCTCATCTTCGGTGTTATATCTGCTTAGGCTGAACCGAATAGAACCGTGAGCAGCCGTGAAAGGCACTCCCATCGCACGCAAAACGTGACTTGGTTCAAGCGAACCTGAAGTACACGCTGAACCGCTGCTTGCGCAGATGCCGAATTTATCGAGCATAAGCAGGATAGCCTCGCCCTCGATATACTCAAAACTGATATTTGCTGTATTGGGCAGACGGTTTTTGATGTCACCGTTGACGAAACTATCAGAACAGCTTTCCAGCAGGCCTTTTTCAAGTTTGTCCCGCAGGTATTTAACTTTCGTATTTTCAGCGGCGAATTCCCTCGCAGCCAGCTCGCAGGCCTTACCAAGGCCGATGATTCCGGGAACATTCTCCGTACCTGCCCTTCTGCCGCCTTCCTGGTGGCCTCCGAGCATAAACGGCGTCAGGCGCGTCCCCTTGCGAACATAAAGAACGCCAATACCTTTTGGGGCGTGCAGCTTATGGCCCGAAATGCTAAGTAAATCAAACTTGCTTTTTGAGAGATTCAGCGGAATCTTACCAACAGCCTGCACAGCATCAGTATGAAAAACTACACCCTTAGAGGTAACCATTTCAGCGATTTTATCAACGGGAAATATCGTTCCGGTCTCGTTGTTGGCATACATTATAGTAACAAGAGCGGTATCATCGTCAATTTGTTTTTCAAGTTCATCCAAATCAAGACGCCCCTGCCTGTCAACACCAATCTCGACGAGGGTATAGCCCCTGTTCTCCATTTCCCTGCATACTGCCAGCACAGCGGGATGCTCGACTCTCGAAGTTATTATTTTTCGTCTGTTGGGTACAGCGGCGAGAGTACCGGTAATAGCCGTATTATCGCTCTCTGTTCCGCAGCCGGTAAATATTATTTCGCCTGGCTCACACCCAAGCAGCGAAGCAACCTGCTCACGTGCTTTGCGAATCCTGATACCTACCTGGCCGCCAAATGTGTGCATACTCGAAGGATTTCCGTAAAGCTCGGAAAAAAACGGCTTTATCTCTTCCAGCACTTCATCCGCGACTTTCGATGTCGCGTTGTTATCAAAATATATGGTTTTCATTTTATATCCCCATACCAGAGATGTTCTGTTCTGAATCTTTGGCTTCTTCAACAAAAAGCTCGTCAGAGACGAATTCCCGCAGTTTTGCTTCGACGACGTCTTTCATTGTAAACTCGGCCATTTTGCATTGTGCCACATACCTCTGAAGGCAACAATGACTTTGTTGCCCTCAATATCAATCAGTTCGATATTGCCGCCGTCAGCCCGCAATGCGGGGCGAATCTGCTCGTTTATCGTTTGCTGAATCAGTTGAATCTTCTGAATATTTGTCAGTTTGCCGGCCTTATGAGGGACGGCGGAATGAATCTGTTTAATCTTGTCGCCCTGTATTCTTTCGATGATTTTTTCAATTTCACCCTTACAGCCGCCGCATCCGCCGCCTGCTTTGCAGTAGTTGGTTACCTCATCGACCGTTGTAAGATTGTTATCTGTTATTACTCTTTCGATTTCCTTTTCGGTAACGCCGAAACAGGTACAAACGACTTTACCTTCAAGTTCGTGCTTTACCTTTCCGCCGGTGCGATAATTCTCGATGGCCGCTTCGAGGGCTTCTCTGCCCATTACCGAACAGTGCATTTTTTGTTCGGGCAGCCCGCCGAGATAATCCGCTATGTCCTTATTGGTTACCTTCGCGGCCCGTTCAAGCGTCATTCCTTTTATTATTTCCGTCAGCACTGATGAAGACGCGATTGCGCTTGCACAGCCAAACGTTTTGAACTTGGCATCGACAATCCTGCCGCTCTTATCGAGTTTGAAAGTCAGTTTCAAGGCATCGCCGCAAGCGAGCGAACCGACTTCGCCGACACCATCCGGATTTTCAATCTCGCCGACATTGCGCGGATTGAAAAAATAATCTTTTACTTTATCTGTATATTCCCACATAGTTAGTTTTGAGTCCTTAATTTTAAGTTTTCATTTTTTATTCAACACTGTTTTTTAAGGCAAATTCAAAGTCTCCAATTATATCGTCAATATTTTCCGTGCCAACTGAGACACGAATATAATCTTCTGTAACGCCGGCTGCACGCTGTTCTTCGGGGCTTAACTGCTGATGGGTAGTGCTGGCTGGATGAATAACCAGGGTCTTACTGTCGAGAATATTCGCGAGATGGCTTGCCAGCTTAACACTGTTTATAAATTTTACGCCCGCCTTTTTGCCGCCTTTAATGCCAAAACCAAGTATCGCGCCCTGGCCGTCAGGCAGATATTTTTTCGCCAGTTTATAATCATGATGCGATTTTAGTCCCGGATAATTTACCCAACTGACCGTAGGCTGTTTTTCGAGCCACTGCGCCAGTTTCAAGGCGTTTTCACAATGTCGCGGCACCCGCAGATGTATAGTCTCCATGCCCTGCAAAAACAGGAACGCGTTAAATGGCGACATACAGGCTCCCATATCTCGCAGGAATTGTACCCGTGCCTTGATAATGTACGCCAACTCACCGAAACTTTCGGCGAACCTGATGCCGTGATAACTCGGGTCGGGTTCGGTCATTTCGGGATACCTGCCAGTGTTCCAGTTAAATTTTCCGCTGTCAATAATCATCCCACCGATGCTTGTGCCGTGACCGCCTATAATCTTTGTGCAGCTATGAACAACAATATCAACGCCATGCTCAATGGGTCTGAAAAGTATCGGCGAGGCAACGGTATTATCACAAATCAAGGGCATCTTATGCTTATGGGCGATTTCCACGATTTTTTCGTAATCGAGAATATCATTCTTTGGGTTGCCGATGGTTTCAATGTATATGAGCCGGGTGTTGTCTTTTATTGCTTTCTCGAAGTTTTTCGGCTCTTTCGGGTCAACGAAAGTAACCTCTATCCCCAGTTTGGGGAAAGTCTGGCTGAAGAGGGTGTATGTTCCGCCATAAAGGGAACTGGCAGAAACGAGATGCTGGCCGCTTCTGGTGATATTCAGGATGGCATTTGTAATCGCGGCCATTCCGCTGCTGCATGCCAGGCCGCCGACACCGCCTTCCATTGCCGCCAGTCTCTTTTCAAGCACGTCAGTTGTCGGGTTCATCAGCCGCGTATAGATATTGCCGAAAGCCTTGAGGGCAAATAAGTCCGCGGCGTGAGCGGTATCCTTAAACACATAGCTGCTTGTCTGATATATCGGCACCGCCCTGCTTAGAGTATCAGAATCCACCGTCTGGCCCGCGTGCAGCGCCATTGTTTCCAAATGATATTTAACTTTTTCCGTCATTTTTCATCCTTCCTGTTTTTCAGGTAAAATTTCCACCATTCTATCGAGCGATTTTTTCGCTTTAATTCTTATCTCTTCGGGTACTGTAATTTCATATCGCATATCCTCAAGCGAGGAGATGATTTTATCCAGAGTAATCTTTTTCATATTCGGGCAAACCGCCCTTTCGCTTGCAGGGATAAATTCGGCCGCCGGATTACTTTTTTTCAGGCTGTGTATAATACCAATTTCCGTAGCCACTATGAACCGCTTTATTGTGCTTCGCTGGGCAAAAGAGAGCATCTGGCCCGTGCTGAATATTTTATCCGCGAGTTTTTTAACAGGCTCAATACATTCAGGATGCGCCATAACTATCGCATCTGGATATTTCGCCTTTGTCGCCTTAATGTCATCTTCGGTTATCCACGTATGTGTAGGACAATAGCCGGGCCAAAGCACCATTTTTCTCGATGTTTTTTCCTCGACATATCGCCCCAGATGAACGTCCGGCACAAATATCACCTGCTTATCCTTTGGCAGAGAATTTACAACTGCCACGGCATTGGAACTTGTGCAGCAGGAATCGCTCAGTGCTTTGACGTCAGCGCTGCTGTTCACATAACAGACTACAATGGCATCAGTGTATTTATCTTTAAGCTCACGTAACTGGGCGGCCGTTATCATATCAGCCATCGGACAGCCCGCGAACTTATCAGGTAAAAGCACTGTTTTTGCCGGGGACAGAATGGCCGCGGTTTCGGCCATAAACTTTACCCCGCAAAACACAATCACATCCGCGTCGGTTTTGGCCGCCTCGATACTTAAGCCGAGGGAGTCTCCGCAAAAATCAGCTACATCCTGCACATCAGCCAACTGATAATTATGCGCAAGTATCACAGCGTTACGTCGCCGCTTTAGTTCCTTAATTTTTTCAATGCTGCTTGTCATCTAAAATTATACTTTCGATTTATTTATTATCTTTTGCGGTCTTACTATGTTTATAAACCAAATCGGGATTCGACATACTAACGGTAACACCGGCAGGTACGGATTCTTTCACCCACGCGTTGCCGCCGATTACGGCGCCTTTGCCGATGGTTACATCACCGAGGATTGTCGCTTCTGCGTATATGGTTACATCATCCTCGAGTGTCGGATGTCTCTTGCCGCCCTTGATGATTCTGCCTCGCTCATCACGCGGAAAACTCAACGCACCGAGTGTGGCGCCCTGATAAATTTTAACGTTATTACCTATAATTGTGGTCTCACCAATCACAACGCCAGTGCCATGGTCGATAAAGAAATTTTTGCCGATTCTGGCTCCCGGATGTATGTCGATGCCGGTCCTGGCATGAGCGCACTCGGACATTATTCTCGGAATCAGCGGCACTTCCTTTAAGTATAATTCGTGCGCGATACGATGCGTCGCGATTGCAATTATGCACGGGTAGCTTATCACTATTTCCTCATAAGACCTCGCGGCGGGGTCACCATCAAATGCCGCCTTAACGTCGCCTTTGAGCATCTCTCTTATTCTCGGCAATTGCGTGAGTAAATACTGCGTTACTTCCTCGGCCATCATTCGGCAGCCTGAACTGTCACAGTTGTTCATCCTGCAGAGATACTTATATGCTCTTTCAATCTGCTCAGAAAGCGAGGAATAGACTTGGCATAAAACGTCGCCAATGATAAAGTTTATATTCGCTTTTGTAACAGTCCTTTTGCCGGTATAGCCGGGAAAAAGCAATTCAATCAATAAATCCAGTATCTCTAAAATCTTATCCCGCACAGGCAGATTGGTAGCGTCAATGAAATTTATACCGCAATCGCCCTCGTATGTTTTTGATAGTTCACTGACAATATTTTCTATTTTTTTACCGCTTAATTTATCTTTGCTCATTGAAGTACCTCGCAACAATTTTAAAATCCTTTATTCAAACATTTCTGTGGAAATATATCGTTCTCCTGTATCCGGCAAAATCACCACTATTGATTTCCCTTCGCTCTCGGGACGATTCGAGACCTGTATCGCGGCCCACATCGCAGCCCCTGAGCTTATGCCCACGAGTATGCCTTCTTTACGCGCAAGCTGACGTGCTGTTTCCATAGCATCAGGATTTGAAACCTGGATGATTTCGTCAATTATCACCGTGTTCAATACTTTCGGCACAAAGCCAGCACCAATACCCTGTATTTTATGCGGCCCAGGCTTGCATCCCGAAAGAACAGCGGAATCTTTCGGTTCTACAGCTATCACTTTCAAATCTTTGTTGAAATTTTTTAATGCTTCGCCGCAGCCGGTTATTGTGCCGCCCGTTCCAACACCAGCGACAAGAATATCAACCTTATGGTCGGTATCGTTCCAAATCTCCTGTGCTGTTGTTTCCCTGTGAACCTGCGGATTGGCGGGATTTTCAAACTGCTGAGGAATAAACGAATTCGGGTTTTTAGCGGCGAGTTCATTGGCCTTTTCAATCGCCCCGCTCATGCCCCGCTCCGCGGGCGTAAGCACAATTTCGGCACCAAACATCTTAAGAAGTTTCCTTCTCTCGATACTCATTGATTCCGGCATTGTCAGCAGGAGCTTATAACCCTTTGCCGCACAAACGCACGCAAGGCCTATTCCTGTATTACCGCTGGTCGGCTCAATTATCACGGTATCAGGCTTTATCCGCCCTTTTTCCTCAGCAGCATCTATCATTGAGACTGCGATTCTATCCTTTACGCTGCCGCCTGGATTGTGAAACTCGAGCTTAGCCAGAATTGTTGACTTGCTGGAACCCAGCTTGTTAATCTTAACTAAAGGTGTAAATCCCACTGTAGCGATTATATTTTCGAATATCGCGCTCATAAATAGTCCCCTTAATTATATCTGATAATGCAACGCTTTATCACTTTTTGCCATTTCCGTCAAATCCTACAGGGTAATCGAGCTCAATACATTCACCATAGCATCCTGCATCTTTTTCCAAACATGCCTTGTGATACATTCAATAGTTTTATCACAATAACTTTCATCATCAAGGCATTCCGTAATAGCTATCGGCCCTTCAAGAGCGTTAAAAATCTCTATCAGTTCAATCTTACTGGTCGGCCTGGCGAGGACATAGCCTCCATGAGCACCTCGAACACTCCTTACTATACCAGCCGTTTTCAACATTGACATCAAATATTCGAGATATTTTAATGATATATCCTGACGTTCTGCAATAGTTTTTAACTGCACCGGCTTATCGCCTGCAGTCTCTGCCAGCGATAAAACCGCTCTTAGACCATAGCGTGTTCTTGTAGAGAGTTTCATAATAAAGTCCTTTAAATCCTACTATAACAATAGACTATCTTATACTATACAATGTTCTTAGCAAAAAGTTTTTTAAAATTTTTTTAAAAAACTATTGACCTATTAATAATATATGCTATAATTCCCATTATGTCAATAGGATAAATAGTATATGGTAAATAAAATTTTATTTTCGGTTTCGCGAAGCTATTAAAAAGTAAATTTTTTTATGATTATAGTATAGTATTGACATAGGAATAATATGGAATCACATTTAAGAAGCATAATCAAGGCTGTAAGCTGGCGGGCAGGCGGAACTGTAGTAACGATATTAGTAGCTTGGATACTGCTTGGAGAATTAGAGCTTGCCGCAAAAATCGGATTATTGGATACCATCCTGAAAATAGGTGTCTTTTATGCCCATGAGAGGGTTTGGAATAGGATTAAGTTTGGCACAAAAAAATTGCCGGAATATGAAATATAATTTTTTTTAGAAAGGAAAAATTTGTATGTTGAAAGATTTTGTAACGGACAATGTGAAAGAATTGGTGGATGGGCTGAATTTTGCTCAAAAAGTCGAAAGGTCTTTGGAACTGATAAGCCAGGCATTAGACGAATATGGCGACGGACTGGTCGTGGCAAACAGCCTTGGAAAGGATTCATCGGCGGTTTGGCATCTTGCCAAAAGGGTAAGCCCGGCGATACGCGGTTTTATCGTTACAACAAGATATAAACCGGCGGAAACAGTCGCGTTTATGAATGAAGAAGTCGCAAGGTATCCGGAGTTGAACGTATATCGTAATGACGCGGAAATACCGGATAAATTATATCTAACTAATCCAGACCGCTGCTGCGATATATTGAAAGTCGAGCCTGTGAAAAGAGCGATTGAAGAAATGGGTGTTTCCTGCTGGGTAACCGGCCTGCGCTGCACAGAGGGCAGGACGCGAACCGACTTCAAGGAAGTTGAAGAACGCGATAAGGGACTTGTTAAGCTTAATCCGATATTGATATGGCATGAACGGGAAATATGGCAATACCTGGCATTGCACCGTGTGCCTGTCAATCCGCTTTATTTGCAAGGATACAGGTCGCTGGGATGCGCACCGTCCTCAAAAATAAGTCTTGGAATAGACAAGCGCGCAGGCAGATGGATTGGAACGAGCAAATGCGGCGGCGAATGCGGCATACATACAAGACCGTTAAAAACAAGGCAAACTCAGGAAATTTCTAAATAAAGATGGAAAAACAGACTGAAAAGACACAAGTAAATACCGGTGATGCAAACAAAAAAATCTTAGGCGTTTACCCACAAAGGCAGACAGGCTTGTATATGCAGAGAATAAAAGTCTTTGGCGGGAGAATAACCTGGCAGCAGTGGCGAACTGCTGCCGGGCTTGCTGAAAGATACTCGAACGGCAACAGTCTGCACCTGACAACGAGGCAGGATATAGAGTTGCACAATGTTTTAGAAAATGACTTGTCAAAGGTGCAGGATGAGTTGAATAATGCCGGCCTTACCTCGCAAGGTGCCGGAGGCGACACGGTAAGGAATATAACGGTCTGCACAAGGTGCGGTTTGATAGCTGGTACGTATGATGTTTTTACTCTTTCCGAGGATGTTCGTAAATATCTGTGGCAAATGCCCGGCATTTGGAATCTGGCCAGAAAGTTCAAAATAACTTTTTGCGGCTGCGGCATGGGATGCACGGGACCTTATGTCAATGATATCGGTTTTGTTGTAAATGAACATGGACATTTTGATGTAATAGGCGCTGGTTCGCTTGGTGCCAGGCCATCGCTGGGTATTGACTTATATAAAAATTTATCTCCAAACTATGTTACACCGTTGTGCGCAGCGGCGATTAAACTTTTCGAGGATTATGGCAACAGACAGAACAGGCTCAGGGCACGACTGCGGCACGTCAGAGAAAAACTGGGAAATGAAATATTCGCCAAAGAACTCGAAATCAGATTTATAAAAGAAAAACAAAGCGGACACTGGCCCGATGTCGTTCTGCAAAAACCAGAAACGGAAATTGAGCTATTGTACAGGCTGAATTTGCCGAACGGAAACATCCCTCCAGCGGACGCGATAAAACTGGCTGATATCGCTGAAGCATACAAAACCGTTTTGCGAATAAACTGCGAGCATGGCCTTGAGATTTATGGCCAAAGACAATTTGAACTGCCTGAAAATTTGGCTGAATTATCGAGACAGCCTGTGATAATTGCCTGCCCAGCAGCAGCACATGCTCAAAAGGTCTTGTTAATACCTGGGCGATGGCTGCCAAGATACGCGAAGAACTCGATGGGAAACTATTGCCCAATATGAGAATCTGCATATCTGGATGCCCGAACAACTGTGCGCAAAGTTCAGTTGCCGATATTGGTTTGACAGGAATATTGAGGAGTAATGACGGCAAACCGGAAGAAAACTACAGGATTTCGTTTGGCGGAGGCAGAGGCCGAAACGCCGTTATTGCTAAAGAAATGGGAATCTTCAGTAAAAATGACGCTATAAACGCCTCTCGTGAAGCGTGTGCGAAAATTATTTTTCCCACGGAGGGGTCTCGGGGAGATAAGAATCAAACTCGGCGATGAGTTTAGTTTCATATTGGCCGGCGTATCGGCCATTAAAGAATTTGTCGAGTCCCTCTTCATAGAATCTTTGCCATGAGTCGGCTTCGTCGCCGGGATTGATGGGGTAGAATAAGGCATTGTTGGCCTTTGCGACTTTTAAGTCGCAGAGGACGCCGCCTGCGTCTGTAATTACAACAACTTTACCAGTTATACTGTTCTTGATTGAAAAATTCCGTATTTTTCAATCAAGAACAATATACAAAGAGGTATTATCACCATTTTTGTCGGCGGGTAAAGGATAATTTGGGATAGTTATAGAAAAATCAGCCAACCGATGGCGAGTGAATCCTGCCCTACGTAACTGATTTGTCAGACAGGTTTTAATAAATTATCATCGTTTCTTTCTTTGCGACTTAATAGACTGTTTATGATGCAATAGATTATATAGTAGATTCCTAAAAAAAAGCCAATTGAAATAAACAAGCCCGCGGTTGTCCAGAGAAGTTTTGGTTTTCGTTCAAACCACGATTCATCTATAGTTTTTACATTGATATCATTTCTACCAAGTTTTTCAACAGCAGCAACGATTTCGCCTACATTATCATTAGCTTTTATCTCAACCCTTTTTTTGAAAATTTGTTTATTTCCAGGAGTCAGACATATAAGAAGTGAAAAACCAAATGACATTACCAATAATGCAAGCAACCGAACAGTCCAAACTTTTTTTGGGGATTCTACCATAATGTTTACTCCAAATCATCAGAGACATTAGAACCAATTTTTTCAAGATGACCGGAAGATATTATCTCATTTTTTTGTGGCGGGTAAAGGATAATTTAGGGTTGATGGAGTTAGATTTTCGAGGGGTCGGGTAAGGCGAAGAAGGTTCTGCTGGTTGCGGTAACAGCTTTGGCGAAATCGGATAAATCTATTTGTTTTAGTTCGGCGATGCGTTTGGCGGTGTGAATCATAAGGGCAGGCTCATTAATTTTCTGTTTTCGCATCGGGTCAGGGGACATATAGGGGCAATCGGTTTCTATCATTAATCTGTCCATGGGAACCATTTTAGCGACCTCTCTTGCGGTGTCGGCACTTTTGAAGGTAACTACGCCGGTAAAGGATATGTAATAGCCTCTGTCGAGAACGATTTTGGCCTGTTCGGGGGTGCCGCTAAAACAATGGAAGGCTACGCCTTTTACGCCGGCGCCATACTGTTCGAGAATGTCGATAGTGTCGTCAAAGGCTTCTCGGCAATGAACGACTACGGGCAGGTTTAGCTCGTGAGCGATTTTTAGCTGGGCAGCGAAAAGTCTCATCTGGTCCTGCCATTTGGAAAAATTGTAATGGAAGTCGAGGCCAGCCTCACCAATGGCGACAACTTTTTCATTTTCGGCGAGGGTCCGCAACTGCGGGAGAGTATCTGGAGTTACGTCCTTTGCGTAATGAGGATGGATACCGACGGTGGCGAACATATTTTTGAATCTTCCGGCCAATTCGACGGCTTTTTGGTTCTGGACAGTATCGGTTCCGATGGTTATCCAGCCTGTAACACCGACAGCTTCGCTTCGAGCGACAACTCCGGCAGAGTCAGAGGCAAGCTCATCAAAAGTCAAATGGCAATGAGTATCAATTAATTCCATTATATTCACGGGAAAAACGCATTCTGGTAATGGGTTATTTGTGCTGGGCCGGTTTTGCCAAGCACGACGGTAACGACATCGAAACGAGAGGGTCTATCCTTTATATTGTTTGTCGAAAGGAAGTAACGGGCGGCCTTGGACATTCGGGTTCTTTTGGCCTGTGTAACGGCGGATTCGGCGGTCTCAAAATCCTCATCGGCACGGGTTTTTACTTCTACAAACACTAAAGCCCCCTCTGTATCAACGAAAATCAGGTCAATCTCGCCTGTTTTGCAGCGGAAATTCCGCGTAAGGAGTCTGAATCCTTTTTGTTTCAGAAACCTTTCGGACTTTTTTTCGCCCCAGACACCGAGCAGTTCGTGATTGGTCAGGAGCCTGCTACGCCTGTAAAATAACCAATCGAGCAATTCCAATCCCTGAAATTAATTTATGGCGGTGTGTTTGCTGTGGCGCTGAGCGAGTTTGACGGCCTTGCCTGTGCGTTCACGCAGATAGTACAGCTTGGCGCTCTTCTTCTACCGCTCCTGACGGGCTTAATAGAAGCTATATTCGGTGAATGCATTGGGAAGATTCTCTCGACGCCCTCGTTATCCACAACCCGCCGGACCGTAAAGAATTCGTTCATCCCGTGGCCTTTGCGGGAAATTACAATTCCGCTGAATACCTGGATACGTTCCTTGTCGCCTTCCTTGATTTTGCAATGAACATCAACGGTATCGCCTACTTCAAAATGAGGTATGTCCTTCTTTAGGCATTTACTCTCAACGGATTCGAGAATTTCAGTTTTCACAGACGTAACTCCTATTATCCAATACAAATTTTAATACAGTGCCAGCCACGGGCATTTTAACTGCCGCAACAACAGCTTTTGGCGCAAAAGACCTGTATTATATTTGTTTTTGTCTTTAAGACAAGTACTTTTTCGACAATTTCAAATAAAAGTTATGGCTATTTATCGAAAGCGGCGTCGAAAGCAACCGTCGAGGGCTTGAAATCCACCCTTTTTACAAATTCCAGGGCTTCCTTTGCACCATGTTCGCGGTCCATACCGCAATCTTCCCATTCGACAGATAAAGGCCCGTTGTAACCTATCCGGTTAAAAGTCCTGATTATCTCCTCGAAATTTACGCCGCCATGACCGAGGGAGCGGAAATCCCAGCCGCGACCAGCCTTACCGAAATTGAGGTGCGAGGCGAGAATGCCTGTTCTGCCGTCCAATTGCAAGGCGGCGTCCTTCATGTGGACGTGGAAGATACGGTCTGGAAATTCGTTGAGGAAACATACGGGATTGACCATCTGCCAGAAAAGATGACTTGGGTCGAAATTGAAGCCGAAAGTCTTGCGATTGCCGATTGCCTGCAAGGCGCGTTTGGCGGTAATAATGTCGAAGGCTATTTCCGTGGGATGGACCTCAAGTGCGAATTTTACGCCGCATTCATCAAATACATCGAGGATTGGGTTCCACATTTTGGCGAAGTATTCAAAGCCATCGTCAATCATTTTATCGCTTACGGGGGGGAAACTGTAAAGAAGGTGCCATATCGATGAGCCGGTAAAACCGTTGACGACTTTGACGCCGAGATTTTTGGCAGCCTTGCGCAGTTCTTCATAGTTTTGACAGCCCATTTGCGTTTCTTTTCCGCGTCACCGGCACAATCGGCGGGAGCAAAGCCGTCGGAACGCGAGTCGTTATTAAGGTCGCAGACAAGCTGGCCGGCGAGATGGCAGCTTATCGCGAAAACTTTAAGATTATTTTTTTGAAGGATGGCCAACTGTTTTTCGCAGTATTTTTTATCCGCGGCGGCCTTATCCACATCAAGATGGTCTCCCCAGCAGGCCAGTTCAAGTCCCTCATATCCGAAGCCAGCCATTTTTTTAGCCAAAACTTCGAGCGGCAAATCCGCCCATTGTCCGGTGAAAAGTGTTACAGGTCTTGCCATTTTATGTTCTCCTTCTAATGGTTATTTCTTCATTTTGGTCCATTTTTGTTTGTTTTTATTGCTTGCCAGCACACTGTCTATAAAGAGCATTCCTCGCAGGCCGTCGTCAACACCGGGGAAATCGAGCGCCAGTTCATCTGGTTTTACGCCGAGTATCGCAGCACGGACGGTGTCGGCGAAATTACAGTAATTATTCGCGAAGGCCTCAAAAAAAGCTTCGGGGTGTCCGGAAGGCAGTCTTGTGGCGCGTGCGGCGGCTGCGCTTTCGCGCCTATATAGCCGTTACCGCGTCTCCAGACCTGGACGGGGCCATCCGGTACTTTGACATAGAGATAATTGGGGTGTTCCTGATGCCATTCGAGGCTGGCTTTTTCACCATAGACCCAGATGGCCAAACCGTTTTCTTCGCCAATGGAAATCTGGCTGGCGTGGAGAATTCCTCTTGCGCCGTTATTGAAACGGAGCAGGCAGTTGCCATCGTCATCGAGTTTGCGTCCCGGCACAAAAATTGTCAGGTCGGCGCAGATTTCGACAATTTTCAGGCCGGTGATATATTCGGAAAGGTTTTCAGCGTGTGTGCCGATGTCCCCCATGCAGCCGGCGCCGCCGCTTTGCTTGGGGTCAGTGCGCCAGGATGCCTGCTGGTTACCTGTTTTTTCAAGAGGTGTAGCAAGCCAGCCCTGTGGATACTGGACAACAATCTTGCGGATATTGCCGAGGTCGCCCTGGCGAACCATGTCGCGTGCCAGTTTAACCATCGGGTAGCCAACATAGTTGTGCATAAGGCCGAACACTTTGCCGGATTTTTTTACAATTTTCTGCAGGTCTTTGGCCTCTTTGACGTTGAACGTCATAGGCTTTTCACACATAATGTGAAAACCTGCCTTGAGAAAATCTTTGGCGATTGGAAAATGCCAGTTATTGGGCGTTGTGATGGAGACAAAATCAATTCTCTGGTTTTCGGGAAGGTCTAATTCGCCTTTAATCATTTCCTGATAAGTTCTATAAATTCTGCGCGGGTCAAGGCAAAGCTGCTGACCCATCTGCAGAGACTTTTCAGGATTGATATCAAAAGCGCCGGCGACAAGTTCGATACCTCCATCCATACGCGCGGCCTTGCGGTGTACATCACCAATAAAAGCGCCAGGTCCCCCGCCGACCATACCCATTCTTAATTTTCTGTTGAATTCCATATCTGTCCCTTTCCTTCGAAATTTTGTTAGAAAAAATACGCTTTTTAAGGAAAGTCATTTTAGAAGAATAATTTGCCGTAATCAAAAGAAAAAAGGAGTTTATTTTCAACCACCGCCTTTAATCTAATATGTCAACTGTAACAATTATTTCTCATTTATTGGCTGTGTATAGAGAGACGATGCCGCTGGTTAAAGGGGTGGCAATTGGGTTTATAAAGCCTGCGGTTTGCATTAACCGGCAAAAGTCGCTGCCGGAGGGAAAGGCTTCGATAGTTCGATTAAGGTAGCGGTAGGCGTCATAATCGCCGGAAATGAGCTTGCCGACAAGTGGAACAATGTTCCTTAAATAAAGCAAGCAACATTTTCTTATTACCGGGTTTTGGGGCAATGAAAATTCGAGGATAAGAACTTTTCCTGCGGGTTTTAAGACGCGGAGCATTTCTTTGAGCCCCCTGCCGTATCAGGAACGTTTCTGATGCCAAAGGCGGTTGTTACGACGTCAAAGGTGCCGTCGGCAAAGGGCAGTTTAGCGGCGTCTCCGAGTTTTAGGGTGATGCTGTTTTGGAGGTTGTGGGCGGCGATTTTCTTATCGGCTATCGCTAACATTTTTTCGGAAATATCCAAGCCGATGGCGGTTGAGGCGTTATTTTTTTCGAACATTGATAACAGAAGGTCGGCTGTGCCGGTGGCGATGTTGAGGATTTGTAAGTTCTTCCGATTCGGCAACTGTAATGCTAATTTTCGGCGCCATAAGGAGTCAAGGCCGAGCGATAAGACTCTGTTGAGAAGGTCGTATCGCGGCGAGATACGGTCGAACATTTTGCCGATTTCGATATTTTTATTTTGTTCTGTCATTGGAGATAAGATACAGGTTTTTGTGAGATAATGAAATGGAATTTTCAAGAAATTATCCGCAGATTAACATGGCGTAGCGTAGCCACAACCAAAATTAGACACGGATTAACGCAGTTATTTTTAGACACGGATTTACACCGATTAACACTGCTAATTATAAGAAAAACTTGAAGATAGTATTACAGATGAACAGATTTTTTTTAGGGGATAACCGGATTTAAGAGGTTATTTAGCGAATTTTGACCAGTCTGATGGGGGTTTAGTATTATAAGATACGCATTTTGTATTTTCCTGCTGGTCGAAGGTTACTGAGAGGATGCCGACACGGTTATAGAGGTTTTTATCTTCGCCGCAATACCAGTGATATGTCCAGGCTGATTTTAACTGTGGCTGGCCGAGGAGAACGAAAATTTGTTCTCGGGTTAAGATTTGCTTTGGGGGCAAATACTCTGGGAGAGGCATAACCGAGCTGACGCTTATAATGGGATGGTCGGACTTTTTGATTTGGGAGCCTATATCTGAGGCGCAAATGAGTCTGGCTGTCGCGGCGTTATTGCCGGGATTTTTTCTGAATTTTTCACACAGGCCAAATATTGAATCTGGCAAATAGGGCAGTCGCGGGTATCCTGATGAGAACATCTCATCGCGAAACTGCGTTTTCATAAGCACGAATTACAGATCGGACAAAACTATCTACTTCTTTTTCATCATCTGGATTCAACTTGATAATATCATCTCTGAAAACCCAGTCAATATAGCCAGGCGCCTTTTTGTTAATGAAAATAGCGTATTGTGAACCTATTTTAAAATCATTCCCATCACGAGCAACCCAAGACATGTCTAAGTACCCTTTTATATCCTGCTCAGTCAGGTCGCCAAGAATAACCGGTTGAACAATCTCGGCTTTACGGCGATAAAAATTGATATGGCCATTTTTTTCTTCCGGCTGAATGGAAAGTATTTTTACAATCACTATCGAACAGCCTATGTCAAAGGCTCTATTTAGAGTTTCATCTGGAAAGGCGGGGGGTTTTGGCAAGATATTGATTTCGACGGGATTGCTAAGTACTGATTGGTTGGAATCAAGCCAATCATTTGGGCGGTAACGGACTCTGATGGTGTGTTTGCCGAGCGGGAATTCCAAAGGTTTGCCTTGAGATGAGATTGAACTAGTCTTTCTTTTCAATTCAAGATTTTCTATTGGAAATGCCGGCGAATCTGCCGGTTTAATCATAATAGTGACATAAAGTTCGCTTTTTGGTTTAAGAGTTTTTTCAAATTCAGTTAACGGCGGTGATTTCCAGCCATACCATTGACCATCAATTTCAATCTCGCAATTCTCTTGTGTTACAGGGACAAGATTAAATTCTGTTTCACCATTATTTCTCAGTTCTAATCCAAAAACTGGTTTTTTCCCAAAATTCCACGTATATCTATATGGTCGCAGTCTGCATTGCAATCCTGAAACCTCCTGGCCCCACTTATCCCAACCAGCGGGCTTCAAGCCTTCTATGGCACGTAACGCGGTATTACGAGTATCTCTATCCTTGTCTTTTAGTAAAAGGTTAAGTGTCCTGAGACTTAGTTCATCGGGGCTATTGGCAAGTTCACAAATTGCCTGTGGGCGAGCCGGGCTGTTAATATCTTGTGCGATTGCGACCAATAGGGGTATAAGGGAATCATCGTGGTGCTCCTGTGCCGCTAAAGCACCAGAGACTAAAATATCTCGGTTTTTTGATTTCAGCGACAGCAAAATAAGTTCTTTGAATTCGGAATCTGTAAGACCGATATGTAAAAGTGACTGGTCCGAAAGCCGAGGCAGTCCTTTCTTTTTCATTACCTCAAGAACAGCGTTTTTGATTTCCGGGTCAGACGGCAAATAACATTGAAAGGCTTCGCTTACCCAAAAAGAGCTGTCTTCATCGTACATTTGGTCAATTAACACAGGAACAATCCTCTTATCGCATGTGTACATTAATTTTAACATGATGTCTTCTTTTTGCTCTTGTGCTCTTTCTTCTTCCGCTGAATTTGAAGGTTTGATATCTTTAAGCTCTTTGGAAAGCGAGTGGATATATTGCCCCATCTGCGATGGGCTGCGAGGTTCAATAGTAATTTCGATAGGTTCGGAAGCGACAGGGACATCTTTCATATATCTTATACCGGGCTTTTGAACCACGTTGGGGTCTAAGACTGAATAATGATAAATTCCGGTTACGGTATATCGGCCTGGCTTATTTATGCGTGCCCATCTGTTCAAGGGTATTGTTTGGGTGAACGATTGGCCAGTCTTAATTTCTCCATTACCGGAGCTCAAGCCACCGCCCATTCCTTCTCGATAATTTTCGCGGGGGTCTGGTACTGCGAAACCGTCTTCGTATTTCGCGGTCAATTTATATTCCCACATTCGACCGCTGCGGTCGCCGTTTCTGCCGGTATAAAAATAGGCAGATTCATCCTGATTGGTGATTGTGAAAACTATTGGAATTTCATCGCCCTGTTTTATATTTGTTTCCGGGCTGTTAATAGTCAGTTTTAGATTATATATTTTGCTTTCATCGTTATTTTTCATTGCATCCATCGCGGGTTTAGCGTTCGGCTCGGCAGCGATGATGGGGTTAACAATAAGTAAGGACAACATCAAGACAGATATATTGTTTAATATTTTCATTTTGTTTATCCTTAAAGGAATATGTTTGACATTATTATCGAAATTGTGGGGTGGAATGGCAAGTAAAAAGTTTGTAAAAAATTTTCACCACAAAGACTCGAAGACACAAAGAACAGAACGTCCAATTCGCAACGGGTTTATTTTAAAATTCAAAGGCGTGCAAAACCTGCCGAATGAATCGGCAGGCTAAGTAAAGGTGATAAGGTGATAGTAAATTGTTTGCAGCGTTGACACATTGTGGAAAAGGGAATAAGATATAGATTTAGAGTTTTCGGCCCCAGCCACAGGTGCTGGGGCTAAGCTATTTTATTATCATAGGAGCAGTAGAAGATGATTGATGTAACGCTGATAACAGGAGATGGGATTGGGCCTGAACTGGCGCAGGCGGCGCGGCGGTGCGTTGACGCGACAGGTGTAAAGATAAACTGGGAAATAGCGGAGGCGGGAGTAGATGTGATGGCACGGCTTGGAACGCCCCTGCCGCAGGCGACGATAGACTCGGTGAAAAAGAACGGCATCGCGTTGAAATCGCCGATAACCACGCCGGTTGGAACGGGCTTTCGAAGCATAAATGTTTACTTACGGCAGGAACTGGATTTATATGCGTGCCTAAGACCGTGCAAGAGTTATAAAGGCGTGCGGAGCAAGTATTCGGATATCGACCTTGTGATTGTCCGTGAGAACACGGAAGATTTATATGCCGGGATAGAATTTCAAAAAGGCGGCGATGAGACGGCGGAACTGATAGACTGGCTGAACAAGCATAGCAAGAAGAAGATAGGCAGCGATGCCGGCGTGAGTATAAAGCCGATAACCGTCAAGGCGACGGAGCGGATAGTCAGATTCGCGTTTGATTACGCAAAGAAAATGGGACGTAAAAAAGTGACGAGCGTTCATAAGGCCAATATTATGAAATTCACGGATGGGCTTTGGCTAGAGGTGAGCCGTGAGGTCGCCAAGAAGTATCCGGAAATTGAATTCGAGGACAGGATTGTAGATAATATGTGTATGCAATTAGTGCAAAAACCGGAACTTTATGACGTGATTGTTCTGCCGAACCTGTATGGTGATATACTCAGCGACCTGTGTGCCGGGCTTGTCGGCGGGCTTGGTGTCGCCCCTGGAGCAAATATCGGCGACAAAGGGCGCGGTGTTCGAGGCGACACATGGCAGCGCACCGAAATACAAGGGGCTTAATAAGGTAAATCCGACAGCATTGATTCTGAGCGGCGTACTGATGCTGCGGCATCTTGGCAAAGAAGCGGAAGCAGACAGACTTGAAAAAGCGACGGCAGATGTAATTGCGGAAGGCAAATATGTAACTTATGATATGAAGCCTGACAGAGATGACCCGACGGCCGTAGGGACAAGCCAGATGGCGGACGCAATCATAAGAAAACTTAAAGTTTAAAAGTTAAAATTCAAAATTATTTTTAGCTATGCTCCGAATTTCTACCCTTTCGGTAAATATAACCGATGTTATGTAGAAATGGCAAGAGAACTTAATTAAGGGTATAAGGTTGAAGCAGGAAAGTTATCGCAGACTGGTTTCGGGGACGAACGGAAAGTTCAGGTTTGCGATATTGCGATTTCTGCTTAGAGGGCCAGCGGCAGTTTACAGCGGGATAATACGATTTCGTAATTTTTTATACTCCACGGGGTTGCTCAAAAGCCATCGAGTCCAGGCCGTTGTAATAAGCGTGGGGAATATAACCGTCGGGGGAACTGGGAAAACGCCGCTGGTTATCTGGCTGTGCAAATACCTGAAAGAGAAAAATATTCGCTGCGCGATACTTACCCGCGGGTATAAGACAAAGAAAAATGAATCCTGTGACGAACCAGCGGTTCTGGCGAGGAGCTGTCATGATACGGCGGTAGCAGTTAACGCTGACAGACTGGCTGGGGCAAAGGAAGCGATAAGGAAAGCCGGAGCGGAAGTTTTGATAATGGATGACGGATTTCAGCACAGGCGGCTAAAACGGGATTTAGACATAGTAACAATAGACAGTACCGAGCCGTTCGGATACGGGAGAATGCTTCCGGCGGGGCTGCTGCGAGAACCTTTGGCGGGCATGAAACGTGCCAGCGCAGCGATAATTACAAGATGCACTCTGGCAGAGGAAAGTAAACTGGCTGAAATCGAAATAAAACTGTTGGAAATCAATCCGAATATTATAATCGCAAGGACAACTCATGAGCCGATAAGCGCAAGAGGTGCCGACGATGTTGAAATCGGGATAGAGGAACTGGGAAAAAAGACCGTTTTCGCGTTTTGCGGGATAGGAAACCCGGAGGCTTTCTTCGGAACGCTGGCGAATCTGAAATTGAATATCGCCGGCACAAAGGTATATGATGACCATTATCGCTATACTTCGGACGACATAAGGGACATTTACGAAGAGGCCCGGTATAATGACGCTGAAATTATACTGACGACACAAAAGGACTGGACAAAAATGGTGCACCGGCTGCCCACGGAAAAGGATATAACGTTCGCATATCTGGCGGTGGAGTTAAAATTTATCCGCGGTGAAGATGAAATAAGACAGTTGATTGAAAGTACGCTGGAGGTTAAAATTACGGATAAGTGAGAAGATAATGCATGACTTATTAAAAATAGTGACAAATCTGGGGTCGCCGAGGGTATTGGTCGCTGGCGACTTTATGCTGGATATTTATGTTTACGGCGATGCTCTGAGGATAAGTCCGGAGGCGCCGGTTCCGGTATTGAAAGTTACTGAAACAAATTATAGATGCGGAGGCGCCGGGTCGGTGGCGGCGGATATAATCGGGCTTGGCGGGATACCGATGTGTCTCGGATATACCGGGGCTGACGCAAACGGGAAAAAAGTAACCGAAATACTTAGTAAGGCCGGCGCGGATACAACGTGTCTTTTTACGCTGAAAGACCGCCCTACCATTACCAAGCAGAGACTAATAGGGCTGGCACAACATCGTCATAAGCAGCAATTGATGAGAGTAGATGAGGAATTATCCGAGCCTTATACAGATGAGCAGTATAAAAAGATATTAAGAGTCTATAAGGAAAATCTGAAAAAAGCGGACATTGTCTGCATCCAGGATTATAATAAGGGGTTGCTGCCGGATTATGTATGCAGGGAAATGATAGATACGGCCAAGTCGGCCAATAAAAAGGTTCTCGTTGACCCGTGCCTTTCGGCGGATTATTCAAAATATACCGGTGCCACACTGATAACGCCGAACCGCAAGGAAAGCGGTACAGCAACAGGATTTGAGGTCAGAACAAGAGAAGATGCCGCCAGAGCAGCGGAACAGCTTTATAAAAAGCTGAAACTCGATGCGGCGGTCATCACGCTCGATAAAGAAGGCGCATACCTGAAAACAAAAGGTATAGACGAAATTATCCCGACGCGTCCTCGAAATGTTTACGACGTTACGGGCGCAGGAGATATGGTTTTGGCGACGTTAGCGGTGAGTCTATCGCGTGGGTGCGATTATAAAACCGCGGTACGGTTGTCGAATATAACAGGCGGCCTTGAGGTCGAAAAATTCGGTGCAGTGCCGGTAACTATCGAAGAGATTATAAATGAAGTTACAGGAGGAAAGCTGCTCTCGCAGAAATCGCTGCTGGAAAACATCGAACGTCGCAAGAGTCAAAAGGAAACGGTAGTTTTCACCAACGGATGTTTCGACGTACTGCACAGGGGGCATATCGAGTTTCTGAAGTTCTGCAAATCGCAGGGCAACGTAGTGGTTTTGGGTCTAAATAGTGATAGTTCCGTAAAAAAGATTAAGGGGCCGGACAGGCCTATAAATAATCAGAATGACAGAGCGGCAGTTTTGGGAGCAATGGAAACAGTCGATTATATAACTATTTTCGATGAGTCAACACCTCTTAACCTGATTAAAAAAATAAAGCCGGACGTTCTGGTTAAGGGACAGGACTGGGCGGAAAAAGGCGTGGTGGGACGTGAATTTGTGGAGGCTTACGGCGGAAAAGTTGTTCTCGCCCCGCTGGTTGAGGGCAAAAGCTCAACGGCAACGATTAATAAAATGAAAGCTTTGGAAAATAAATCCTGATGAAAAAAGATTTCACAAAACAGATTGCTGACGTGATAGAAGTCCATAAGAAGATGATTGCCGATATGGAGATAAATGGAATCGCAGCAATCCATGCGGCGTCGGAAATGATAATAAAAGCAATCCGCCGAGGTGGCAGGCTTTATATCTGCGGGAATGGCGGTTCGGCGGCAGACGCACAGCATATCGCGGCAGAATTTGTCGGCAGATTCAGACGCGAACGCAAGGCGTTGCCTGCGGTGGCATTGACGACTGATACTTCCGCAATAACATCACTCGGAAATGATTACTGTTTTGAAAAGGTGTTTTCTCGGCAGGTTGAGGCTTTAGTTAATAAGAGCGATGTGCTGTGGGCGATTTCGACCAGCGGAAATTCGGCCAATGTAATTGCGGCGGTGAAAACAGCGAAGGAAAAGGGAGCAAAGATTCTGGCGTTTACAGGTATACGCAACAGCAAACTTAGCCAGATGGCGGACGTTTGTTTCTGTGCTGGTAACGAATCGACGGCAAGGAGCCAGGAGTTGCATCAGCTCGCATATCATATAATATGCGACATTGTGGAGCAGAGTTTTACGCAGGAATAAATATGGCGAATAAGGCGATATTTTTAGACCGTGATGATACACTGATTGAGGACACAGGGTATATCAATGACCCAGAGCAGGTAAAACTGCTGGAAGGTGTGTCGGCGGCACTGAATGAGCTTCACAATATGGGTTACAAACTTGTGGTGGTTTCCAACCAGTCGGGAGTAGCTCGCGGGATTGTCAGCGAAGCGGTTTTAGGAGATATTCACGTGCGGCTCAGGAACCTGCTCGCTGAAAAAGGAGCGTACTTAGACGGAATTTATTATTGTCCGAACCATCCGGACGGTGTGATAGCAAAATATCGCAAGGACGACGACTGGCGAAAGCCAAAACCTGGAATGCTGCTGGCGGCAGCGAAAGATATGGATATAGAACTCGAGCAGTCGTGGATAGTTGGCAACAGCGGGCGTGACATTAAGGCTGGAGCGGCGGCAGGCTGCAGGACTATACTTATAGATAATCCTACTCATACAAAACTTTTTGAGGGCGCAGATGCAAGGCCGGATTTTCGAGCTGTAAATATAAAAGAGGCAGTGAACATCATAAAAAAATACAGCCGTCCTTCGGTAAGTGAACCTGCGGTAATATCGCAAAGTATAACGCCTGCAATTACCGGAGAACCGCCGAAAGTTCAGCAGGAAACAAGGATAGCTGAGAAGCCTGAAGCGAAAAAAGAAGAGTTTGGCAGCAATAGAGTTGAAGAGCTTCTTGGCAATATCCTCGAGCAATTAAGAAAATCACATCGCACAAACATGTTCAGCGAGTTTTCTGTAACGAGGCTGCTGGCGGGGATTATGCAAATCGTAGTTTTGTTCTGCCTGCTGGTAAGCGTCTGGTTCCTGATGAGCCCGGAGAGGCAGGATAATTCAGTTATGATTTGGCTGAGTTTCAGCATAATTTTTCAACTGATGTCGCTTACTTTTTATATGATGCAGGAACGAAAGTAATAATTAACCACGAATGAACACGAATTAACACTTTTGAATTGATTATTGATGATTGATAATTACTTTTATCTCTGCGACCTCTGTGTCCTCTGTGGCTAAAGATGAATGAACAGAAATTTGTAAAAATATCGGAATCCTTTTTGTGCGATGCCGATTATATAAACGCTTTTAAAGAACGGGGATTGACCTCGATAGATGCGGTGTTTTCGTTTTCTGGCGGCGTAATGCTGACAAAAACAGAGCTTGCAAAACATAGGCAGCGGATTCAGGTTAAGCTGAATTCACCTGAAACTGTTATATTTCTGAAAAGATACAATAAACCGCCGATATCTGCTCAGCTAAAAAATTGGTTATGTTACGGCGACAGAGTCAGTATGGCTTCCTGCGATTATGAACCGGCAAAGATGCTGTCCGCTGCAAATATCAATGTGCCTAAGATTATCGCTTGCGGTCAGGAATGGGGCATACTGTTCGAGAAAAGGAGTTTTGTAATCAGCGAGAAGATACCTAACGCTGCGTCGCTGGAAAAAAGCTGCCGGCGTTTTTTGACGCACCAGCAACAATTGAAAATGTGAAACTTAAAAGAAATTTTTTAGAACGATTGGCGGCATTTATTAAAAAGTTCCATGAGACAGGATATCGTCATCGCGATTTATATTTAGCACATATATTTTATGGTGATAGCGGCGAATTTTATCTGATAGACCTCGCGCGAGCGTTTAAGCCGAGGCTGTTCGAGGAGCGGTATCGTGTAAAGGATTTGGCACAGCTTTATTATTCGGCGCCAAAGCGTTATTTCACAATGTGTGACAGGTCTGCGATTCTACCGCAGTTACGCAGGTGTGAAAAAGCTATCTGGAAAAGATAAGGTCATAATTAAAAAAATAAAAAATAAGGCCATGAAAATGGCACGGCATAATATAAAACACAACAAAGCTATTCCATTTACAGGCCAGGAAGTTTGAGCGATAATTTAGCAATGGGAAAAAGGGTTGCGATAATAATAGAGCGAGCTGATACCGCCCTGGGTGGAGCGGAGCGGTCGGCGTTTGAACTGGCGGGGCAGCTGTCTTCATCTGATTTTGACGCGGAAATCCTGGCTGCAAAGGGCAAAGACGATGCGGGCAAAGTCCATATTTTGTGTGGAGATTTTCGAGGCAGGCGAGTCCCCCGGCGTATTTTCAGGGATGCGTTAAAACAGCATCTAACAAAAGAACGGTATGATGTGGTTCACAGTTTTTTACCTTTTGAGTTTGCGGATATTTATCAGCCTCGAGGTGGAAGTTACACTGAAACAATTTTGCGGAATGCGGCAAGTTATCAAAACAGGTTTATCGAATGTTATAAAAAAGTGACCGCATTTGCCAATATACGTAGAGGTATGCTTCTTCGCACTGAAAAGAATTTATGCCAAAAGCCCGATGGGCCGATTGTGGCGGCATTATCGAAGTATGTAGCGGAGCAATTCAAGCGTCATTACGGGCTTGGTGAAAAGCGGATAGTCATCATACCGAACGGGGTAAAAATAAATCGTCCGGTAGATGAGGCGGCGGTTAAAAAGTTGCGGGAACAAATATTCGGTCAACTGGAAATCAGGGACAGGAGCAAAGCGGTTCTGTTTCTTTTTGCAGCAAATAATTTCAGGCTAAAAGGCTTAGGTTGTTTAATAAGGGCAATGGGAGAGGCTGTAAAACGTAATTCTGAAAAACAGATTTGTTTAATTATTGTCGGTAATGGAGCGGCGTCAAAGTATCGCAGAATCGCGGACAAATTAAATATCGAAAAAAGAATCGCGTTTTTGGGTAATCTACCCAACATTGGAGAAGCCTTGGGGATAAACGATGTCGCGGTTCTTCCTACTTTTTATGACCCGTCGAGCAGATTTATTCTCGAAGCCCTGGCGGCAGGTAAGCCGGTGATAACGACAAGATTTAACGGCGCTTCGGATTTATTCACAGACGGCAGGCACGGCAAGGTAATCGACAGGCCGGAAAATATCGCAAGTCTGACTGACGCGATTTCATATTTTACAAACGCAGATAACATCAGGAGAGCGTCAGATGCGATTATCACGGATAATCTTAAAGACAAAATTTCCATCGACAGGGTGACTAAACAGTTAATATCGTTATATGAGTCGATACAGGAATATCGGAGGCGAAAATGACTTTCGGGATTTTAATTGTTGCGGCATATCTGCTTGGTTCGATTCCGTTCGGGCAGATTATCGCAAAGGCCTATGGGATTGATTTGCGAAATATCGGCTCCGGCAATATCGGTGCGACGAATCTTTCGAGGGCGCTTGGGAAAAAATGGGGATATTTCTGTTTTGGTCTGGACGTACTAAAAGGATTAGCTCCTACGCTGGCGGCAATGAGATATGTTCCGCCGTCGCCGAATGTCGGGGAATTATTCGGATGGATTGGCGTTGGCTGCGCAGCGATAGTCGGTCATATATTTCCGGTATATCTGGGATTCAAAGGGGGTAAAGGCGTCGCGACAAGTTTTGGAGTTGCGCTGGGATTGTGGCCATATTATACGGTTTGCGCGGCTGGAGCTCTTGCTATATGGCTGGCAACTGTTCTTATATGGCGATATGTGTCGCTCGCTTCGATTATCGCAGCGGTTTCATTTCCGATTGTTTTAATCGCAGCGATAGCGATAAAGTCCGATTGGTATTTCGGCAATTTGTGGCCTCTGTTTATCGTGGCGGCGGCGATACCGCTGATGGTTGTTATGCGTCATCGGGAAAACATTAAAAGAATCGCCGCTGGAACCGAGAGCAAAATATTTCAAAAGAAATGATTATGAAGATCGTATTTTTTTGTGCCGCAGGTTATTCTTTTTTTATAGGTGCAGGTCTGCTTATCGCTGCTTTCATATTACCGGAATTACACATAAAAATAGTCAGTCGCATAATCAGATATTTTACAGGAATTACAGGCGTATTTTTGATATTTCTTTCCGCAACACCCCTTCCGCTATGGTTCTACATTGTGTGGATTATTATGCTGCTAAGCTGTATTTTGGGCTCGCATTTTTCCAAAACAAGACGGATAAATACTGTGCTTAAATTGTCAGTCATTTTATTGTGTATTACCGCAATTATTATGGAAGTGCCGTTTTTGAAAAGGCCGCTTTTACCGGGAAAACATTTTGAGATTTTGTATGTCATCGGTGATTCGGTAAGTGCCGGGATTGCTGGCAAGGACGAGCAGACCTGGCCAAAAATTATTCGCAAGAAATATGGAATCAATCTGATTGACCTTTCCGCGGCTGGTGCAACTGCCGGCACAGCAATAAGCCAAGCGATGAAAGTTGACAAAAATAATGCCCTTATATTTATAGAAATCGGCGGCAATGACCTTTTTGAACCAACACCATCTTGTCAATTCGAACATAATTTAAGACTGATTCTTGAAAAGATAAGTAATCAGCAAAATACAATTATTATGATGGAATTGCCGCTTTTCCCATGGGACATTGAATATGGAAGAATACAAAGAAGGCTGGCAAAACAATTCAATGTTACTTTAATACCAAAGCGTTTTTTCGTCAATGTTCTATCCACTGATGGCGCAACTGCCGACCTTGCCCATCTAACTGAGAAAGGCCACAAACTTATGGCTGAAATGGTATGGTCTTTTTTAGGTAACGCTATGATTCCACATATCAAAAGCGAATAACCACAGCATTCCCCTTTCTAAAGAATTAATAACGTGAGACGTCAACTTTCTGCATTTTGCCGGTAACGAGAAAAACGGTACGTTCGCAGATATTCGTTACTCGGTCCGCGATACGCTCTACGTTGTGGCTGGCCCAGATAAGGCGGGTCGCTTTCATAATCAGGGTGGGGTCTTTAACCATTATATTAATTAGGTTACTGTAAACACGCTCGTAAACCTCATCGACCTGGTCGTCTTCCCTGCAGATGGCTTTGGCAGTCTCGGCGTCGCGGCGTACAAAAGCATCGATACTCCTTTTAATCATATCGGCGGCTTTTTCAGCCATTACCGGAATATCAACCAGCGGTTTGACGGGCGGCTCATCACCGAGCATAACAACAATCTTGGCAATCCCTTCGGCATAATCGCCCATACGCTCAAGGTCTGTGATGATGTTCATAACAGCAACAATCTCCCGCAGGTCGCTGGCGACAGGCTGCTGAAGCGCAATAAGCTGAATGCACTTTTCCTCAGTTTCCCACCTCATTTTGTTTATCAATTCATCCTCTGCGATAATCCTGTTGGCGGAATTGATATCACGGGCCTTAAGAGCCGCAATGGAGCGATTTACGGCAGATATAACCATTTCGCTCATCCTGGTTACGTCTTTTTCAAGTTCTTTAATGTATTCGCTGAAATTTCTTCTTACCATAATTTTTCTCCGTTAATTAACCGAAATTGCCGCTGATATAATTTTCGGTAAGTTTTTCCCTGGGATTAGTAAAAATCTGGTTTGTATCTCCAAATTCAATAAGTCTGCCAAGATAAAGAAAGCCTGTGTAATCGGATACACGGGCGGCCTGCTGCATATTATGGGTTACTATTACCATCGCGTATTCCTGCTTGAGAACACGCAGCAATTCTTCTATTTTGAAAGTAGAAATCGGGTCGAGAGCGGAACACGGCTCATCGAGCAGGATTAAGTCGGGTTTGAGAATCAGGACCCTTGCGATACAGAGCCGCTGCTGCTGCTCGAGGGTAAGCGTGCGGGCATTTTTTCTGAGTTTGTCTTTAAGCTCACACCAAAGTCCGACCTGCTCAAGGCCGCTTTGAATGGCCGCCATAATCTCGGATTTTTTATTAAGCATTCTGTGGATTCGCAAGCCGAACCTGAGGTTTTCATATATCGAAAGGTCAAAAACATTGGGCCGCTGAAAAACCATTCCAACTTTTCTTCGCAGGAAGATTAAATCGGTACCGGGTTCGAGAATATTTTTGCCTTCGAGGATTATTTTGCCCTCGATTCTTATTTTTTCAACAAGGTCGTTCATCCTGTTGAAGCAACGCAGGAGCGTGGATTTGCCGCATCCGGAAGGGCCAATGATAGCCGTAACGTTGCGCTCCGGTATTTTTATACTCACATCCTGAAGGGCAAGAAACTCACCGTAATATAAATTCAGCCCCTGTGTTTCAATTTTAGATGTAAAATCCATATTATCCAAATCTTCCGGTTATATAATCGTCTGTCCGATTATCCTTAGGGTTAGTGAAAAGCTCATCTGTCTCATCTATTTCGACCAGTTCTCCCATCAGAAAGAAACCGCACCGCTCACTGACGCGCGCCGCCTGCTTGGTATTATTTGTTACGAGTACCTGGGTATAATGTTCTTTTAGCTGCTGCATGGCGTCCTCAACCTTTGCGGTGGAAATCGGGTCAAGGCCGGAACATGGCTCATCGTATAATATCACTTCCGGCTCGACGGCAAGAGTCCTTGCGATACAGAGCCGCTGCTGCTGACCTCCGGAAAGTCTTGGCGCAGGCAAATTAAGCCGGTCTTTGACCTCATCCCAAAGATACGCTTTTTTTAGAGCATCTTCAACAATGGCACTGATATTAGCTTTACCGGTGATTCCGTGAACTTTCGGGCCGTATGCGACATTATCATAAATGGTTATTGGCAGCACCTGAGGCAAAGCGAAAATTATACCGATTTTTTTGCGTAACAAACTGTCGCTGATTTGCTTTATATCCTGGTTATCGAAAACTATATCGCCAGTCTGCGAGTATGCGGATGAAAGATAATTAAGGCGATTCAATGCCCGCAGAAAAGTGGTTTTGCCGCTATTGGAAGGGCCAATAATCCCGAGGATTTCATTTTTATATATCTCGAGATTCAGGTCTTTTAGTACCTGCTGAGAGCCATAAAAGCAATTGAGATTTGCTGTTTTTATAATTGTCGGTGCTACCATTGTTTCTTCTTTCTATAATGTGGCACGCAGAATAATACTAACAAGATTCATCAGGAATACCAGGGCTATCAGAACCAGACCTGTGGCAAAACTAAGTTCTATGGGCATATTGGGAACCTGAGTTGAGATAACATACAAATGATAAGGCAGGGCCATAACCTGGTCAAAGAGCGAATGCGGCAGGCGAGGCAGATAAAAGGCGGCAACCGTAAAGAGAATCGGAGCTGTCTCGCCTGCGGCCCTGCTAAGACTCAGGACAGTTCCGGTAAGTATGCCAGGGATGGCGTATGGCAAAACGCAATAACGGATTGTCTGCCATTTGGTTGCGCCGAGCGAGAGGCTGATTTCACGGTAGGTGGCAGGTACGGATTCGAGGGCTTCTTTTGTGGCGGTAATGACAACGGGCATACTCATAATGGCAAGAGTCAGAGAACCAGCGAGGATAGATGTGCCGAACCCGAAAAACACGACAAATAACGTAAAACCGAACAGGCCATAAACAATAGAAGGGATACCTGAAAGATTTACGACAGATAGTTTAATCAAGCGTGTAAAGAGATTATCTTTTGCATATTCAACGAGATAAATAGCGGAAAGAATACCGATGGGCAGAGTAAAAATCATTGTGCAAATTATTAATATGATTGTGCCGATAATCGCGGGAAATATGCCGCCATCCTTCATACCGTTGCGAGGCGGCTGGGTAATAAACTGCCATGTTACAGTACTTATGCCGTTTTTAATTATGTAGAATATTACGAGAAATATGGGGATAACGACAATCATGGTGGCAAAGCCGAGGATAATAAAAGCAATTTTTTCGCGTACTTTTGCAGAGTTCATTTTTTAGCCTTCCGTAAAAAGACCTCAGCGGTAAAATTGATAATGAAAGTTATTATAAATAAAACCAGACCGACGGCAAAAAGTGCGAAATAATGTTCGGAGCCGCTGACCGTTTCTCCCATTTCACTTGCGATTGTAGCGGTAAGAGTTCTGAGTGGCTGGAGAATCGATTGTGGAATCATAGGTGAATTACCGGTAACCATCATCACAACCATAGTTTCTCCGATAACCCTGCCTATACCGAGCATTACGCCTGCGATAATTCCTGATAGTGCGGAAGGAAGCATAATTCGCCAGAGAGTTTGCCATCTTGTCGCACCAAGTCCGTAGGCGGCTTCTTTGAAAGTTTTAGGTACACTTACAAGAGCATCTTCCGAGAGACTTATGATTGTCGGAAGCGCCATAAATGCAAGCAGGAAACTTCCTGTCAGGCCGCACATACCGGTGGTTAGACCAAAAGTATTTTTTAGAAACGGCCCGAGCCAGATAATACCGATGAAGCCTAAAACCACGCTCGGAATCGAGGCGAGGATTTCAACCAGTGATTTAAGAATGTGTTTGATGGATTTCGGCGCAACTTCAGCGATAAACATCGCGGAGGCAACGCCAAGCGGAACACAGATAATTATCGCCCCTGCAGTAACGTATATCGAACCGAGCAAGAGAGGAACCATTCCAAATTTTGGCGGTTCCGAAATCGGTAACCAGTTCCTGCCGAACAGAAACTGGCCAAGCTTGTATTCGCGGAATAAAGAGAGAGAATCCTTGAGCAAGAATAAAAATATCAAAAATACGAACGCGATGACCAGAAGGCCGCTCAGCTTTATACAGGATTCGATGATATATTCTTTAATTTTTTTTGACAACATCTTTTTCCAATGGGACGAAACCACTTTTTTCAAATTGCATCTGCCCTTTCGGGCTGAAAGTAAAATCCATGAACAGCTTTGTTATACCGTGCGGTTCACCATCGGTATAAAAACATAACGGCCGTGCAAGAGGATATGTCCTTTTAAGGACGCTATCAATATCAACAGGATAATATTGACCATTCCTGGCAATCTTCAATGTTTTTGTTCTTTCAGAAATGTAACCCATTCCGAGATAACCGATGGCGGCCTGGTTATTTACAACTTCTTCCACTATCGCCTGGGATGAGGAAAGTAAAAGCGTTTGAGACGAAAATTCTTCGACATTGTCTTTTTTGCCAAGTTGGACGACTTCTTCCTTGAAGTATATGTGTGTGCCTGAACTTACTTCTCTGGATAATGTTACAATAGTCAGGTCTTTTCCGCCAAATTCCTTCCAGTTCTTGGCGTGTCCCGTATAAATTTTGTGCAAATCCTCGATTGTCAGCTTATCAATCGGATTATCTTTATTGACGATGACGGCGATGCCATCATAAGCAACGATAAATTCTTTTGGGAAAACACCTCTTTTTTCAGCCATCTGTATTTCTTTTGGCTTCATCTCACGTGACGCTGTAGCAACATTACACGTTTTATTTATCAGCGAGGCAATGCCGACACCGCTGCCTCCGCCGGTTACAGCGACAAAAACATGATGATAGTCCTTCATAAATTCTTCGCTTATCATCTGCGCAGCATTAACAATGGTATCAGACCCCTTGATTTGCAGGAAACCAACGGGTTCATTGGGGTCAATATTTTCTTTGCAGCCGGCGACTGCGAAAGTAAGTAAGGCTGTCAACAATATCTTTATGCTCATAGTTGAAGAATTCTAACAGGACAAAATTTTCTTTGCAAGAAAATTTATCGGGGGCATCAAATCATAGGTTTTTAGGACTTATAGTCCTCGGTTCTGTGGCGGACAATCTCCCCTTCAATCATATAAATAACGTCTTCCGCAATGTTTGTGGCGTGGTCGGCAATCCGCTCCAAATGACGGGATACAGAAAGCATGTGAATCAGGGAGGCTATCTGCTCAGGATGGGCGAGGATTGAGTTTTGCACTTTCAAATACATCTCGCGATTCATGGCATCAATGGTATCATCGCTTGCGCACACTTCCCGGGCAAGGCCAACACTTAGGTTTACCAGGGCATCAATACTTTTCTTTAGCATCGATTCTGCGGTATGCGCCATCCCGAAAAAATCGAACGATATACCAGGTTTAGGCTGGCTGGCAAGAAATTCTGCGCGTTCAGCGATATTGACCGCCAAATCGCCAATTCGCTCAAGGTCATTGTTTATTTTTAACACCGCGATAATGAAACGCAGGTCTATCGCAACCGGCTGATGCAAAGCAAGAATCTTGAGACAATCCTCTTCAACATCGACTTCATTCTGGTCAATCACAAAATCATTATCTATAACCTTGCGAGCCAAAACGGCGTCCCTTTGTTCGATGGCAAGAGTGGCGTCGTGGACGGTGGCTTCTACCCGAGCGCTGAGGTTGAGTATTCTTTTCTTTAGCAATTCTATTTCTCTTTGTAAGTGTTGCGGCATATTTATCCCCTGTTCATTTAATATTTTTTCCCGACATGAGAGACCAGACTATAAACAGACTGGCTATCCCTTATATTTATAATACCATTTTTATCCGCCGAGACCTGAGCATTTATATAATCGAAAGAGTCTGAAAGTTCATTTATTATTTCCACTCTGCACCACGGGATTATACGAACCATTCTGGAACCTGAGCAAATATCTTTTTCGCTGTTGACGGCTTTGCCAAAATGGTACGTTTTGCAATCCATGCGAATACATGACTCTGTTGTATCCAGAACCTGACCTATAATTATATGATTATGAGCCTCTGGGTAGGTTTTGACCGTGCGAATCTTCCATATTTTTTTATTCTGCTTTATCATATTATCCGAATCTCCCTGTTATATAGTCTTCTGTCTGTTTTACATCCGGGTTGGTGAATATCTTTTCGGTGACCCCGGATTCTATAAGTTCCCCCAGGTATAAAAAGCCCGTCATATCCGAAACTCTCGCCGCCTGCTGCATGTTATGGGTTACAATGATGATGGTAACTTCTTCCTTCAGATGCACTAAGAGGTCCTCAATCTTGCCTGTTGATATCGGATCGAGAGCGGACGTGGGTTCGTCGAAAAGAAGAATCTCAGGCTCAACCGCCAATGCTCTCGCGATTACGAGCCGTTGCTGCTGGCCGCCGGACAACTGGTATGCGCTTTCGTCCATTTTATCTTTAACTTCATCCCAAAGAGCGGCGTGTTTGAGCGACTCCTCGATGCGACCGGTAAGCTCCGATTTACCCTTCACGCCTTTTAACCTTAAACCATAAGCGATATTTTCCGTGATGCTCATTGGAAAGGGCGTCGGCTTCTGAAACACCATTCCAATAAGACTGCGAAGATGAATAAGGTCAACATCGCCTGCCAGTATGTTTTTCCCCTTAAAAATAATGTCCCCCACGTAGCGATGTTTAGGATATAAATCGTGCATCCGGTTAAAACAGCGAAGGAGCGTTGTTTTACCGCAACCAGATGGGCCTATCAGTGCGGTTACCTTATTCTTATAAATTGGCAGCGATATGTTTCGCAGGGCGTGAACATTCCCGTTATAGTAAAAGTGCAGGTTTTTGGCCTCAATTTCGATTGTCATCTTCACAGTTTATATCTCCACTTTAATATGGCTCTTCCGGCAATGGTAAGAATGAGTATGAAAATTGTTATAACAAACGCCGCACCCCAGGCCTGCAGATGCCAGCTTTGATAAGGCCCCATCGCGTACTGAAAAATACTTACCGTCAGCGACGCGACCGGTCTGTTCATATCCCACGAGAAAAAATTGTTATTAAACGACGTAAAAAGAAGCGGTGCGGTTTCACCGGCAACACGGGCTATCGACAGGAGAATGCCGGTTAAAATACCGGATGCCGCCCCGCGATACACAATCTGGATAATGACTTTATAATAAGGCGCTCCAAGCGCAAAGGCCGCTTCTCTCAAAGTCCAGGGAACAAGGGATAGCATATCCTCGGTTGTTCTGAGTACCACAGGAATCATTATAATAGCAAGTGCGATCGCTCCGGCCCACCCGCTGAAATGCTGTAACGGCCTGACGAGCAACGCATAAACAAAAGCGCCGATTACAATAGAGGGTACGCTGACCATTATATCGGAAAGAACGCTGATAACTCGTGCGATCTTTTTCCCCCGCGCATACTCTGCGAGGAATGTCCCTCCCATAACACCGATTGGAATTCCTATCAAAGAAGCGGTTAAGGTAATCATCAATTGCCCGACAAAAGCGTTTCTGAGTCCTCCGCCTTCTTGACCTGCCGGCGCGGGGTCTTTTAAAAACAGACTGATATGCAGTGCGCCCAGACCATGGATAAGAACGTCAGCCAGTATATAGACAAGCCAGAAAAGACCTATCGCGGCAGCTAAACCGCTCAGTGTAAGTGCCGTAAAACTCTCGATCTTTCTTCTTTTCTCGATATTCATCGTGAATACTTTTTCTCCGCTTTTAGAAGAAATAACTTCGCTATCGCCAGTATTACGAAACTCAGCACAAAAAGTATGAGCGCAAGATAATAAAGAGACGACAGATAGAGGTCGCTGTCAGCCTCTGTGAATTCATTTGCAAGGCTCACTGTAATTGTAGATGCTGAATCAAAAAGGGATTTGGCGATTTTGTGGTTGTTTCCAAGTACAAAAGCAACCGCCATAGTCTCGCCCAACGCCCGGCCAAGAGATAACGAAACACCTCCGAACACACCTATCTTGGAATATGGCAGCACCACATTTTTGATTACTTCCCATTTTGTCGCACCGATGGCATATGCAGATTCTTTGACCACCGGCGGGGTAAGATTAAAAGCGTCTCTCGCTATGCTGGCCGTAAAGGGAATAATCATAATACTGAGAATTACGCTCGCAGTCAATAAATCGATGCCCATCGGAGTGCCGCTGAATAATACGCCGACAAATGGCAGTTTTCCAAAAGTACTTTGGAGGGTCGGCTCAATATATTTCGACATAATAGGAGCAAGAGTAAACAGCCCCCACATACCATAAATAATGCTTGGTATAGCGGCCAGCAGCTCTATCGCAGCACCGATGGGGCCTTTAATGCAATTAGGCGCAATTTCGGTAACAAATATTGCGATGCCGATGGCTGTTGGTATTGCGAAAATCATAGCAAGAGCCGTAACAACAAAAGTACCATAAATGGTGGTTGCCGCTCCAAAGATGCCCTTTACAGGGTCCCATGCGGTAGAGGTCAGAAAATTTATCACCCCGAATTTGCCAATCGCAAGCGAAGATTCCCCTAAGAGTACCAGTATGATTCCGATTATGAAAATGATAACCGTAAAGGATGCCGCAGCGGTAAGAAAGCAAAAAAGCAGGTCGAGAAAGTTTTTCTTTCGTAATATTGCCACTTAACCGCCCTTTCTGCACTGTCTTAGATTTATGATATTACTTAAACAGGTCAGGTATAAATAACATATATACCTGACCCGTATATTTCAACTTCTTATTTTTAATCAGGCTGTTCTACTGAAGACCATTCGATTTCCAATATTCGCGTATTTTATCTTTGAGAGATTTTGGCAGCGGAACGTAAATCAGTTCTTTAGCTTTGATGTCTCCGTTGTTGAACGCCCACTCGAAAAATTTTACAACTTTTTTGTTTGAATCAGCTTTTTCCTTGGCCAAAAGAATAAATGTTGCTCCGGCGATGGGCCAAGCATTCTTGCCAGTGGCATTGTTCAGCCAGAGATAAAAATGTCTTTGAGGGTCAAAGTTAGCCGTTGCTGCAGCGTCTTCAAATGTTTCAAAGCTCGGCTCTACAATATTCCCTGCTTTATTCTTCAAAAGAACGTGCACCAGCTTATTCTGTTTTGCGTAAGCGAATTCCACATAACCGATTGAATTGGCGGCACGCTGAGTATAGTTAGCCACACCTTCGTTTCCTTTGCCGCCGATACCGACCGGCCAACTGACGCTGGTGCCGGTTCCGACTTTTTCCTTCCAGGCAGGCGATACACCACAGAGATAGTCTGTGAATATGGCGGTTGTGCCTGAACCATCAGAGCGGTGAACTACAGTAATCTCATTTTCCGGCAGGTCAAGTGCTGGGTTAAGTTCTTTGATTTTGGCATCGTTCCACTTTTTAATCTCGCCAAGATAGATTTTAGCAAGAGTTTCACCATCGAGTTTCAATTTTCCTGACTCGATGCCTTTAATGTTAACGACAGGTACTACTCCACCTATTACCGCTGGGAACTGAAGCAGGTTGTTCTTGGCCAGTTCATTTGGCTCAAGCGGTTTATCAGATGCTCCAAAATCAACGGTTCGCTCGGTAATCTGCTTAATTCCGCCGCCGGAACCTATCGACTGGTAATTCAGCTTTATGCCGGTAACTTTGTTATAGCCATCTGCCCAGGCTGAATAAATAGGATATGGAAAGCTCGCCCCCGCGCCGTTTAGCATATCCTCAGCCTTAGTTGCCGACACTAATGTCAAAAGTAATGTCATTATTGATAAAACCGCAATAGTCTTTTTCATACTTATACTTCCTTTCATTTTATTTTACGCCTGTATTGTTAATTTTTTGTTAGGCCTATGTTAGTATTATATTAAAACTTATAAGCCGTTTAGAATTTGAACAACAGGTCAAGCATCAAACGGTCATAATTATGGTTATCATTGCCTTTTTCATCAAGGAAGTAGGTCAGATTTGCCTGCACGTTTTTTGCAAGCTGATATTTGCCACCAAAACAATGACCTTTGCCGTTTGTTCCGCCGCCGATAAAGTCGGAATCATTGAACGCACCCAGAACAGCGTCCGCTTCAAGGTCGCGGTAATCATAGCTGAGTTCCCATGAGCCGGGGTCTTTGCATTTTCCAATTTTTCCGCCGACGAGCCAGCCTGTATCCTCAGAAGTTGACGCTGATGTATTCTTGGCATAGTCCGCAAAAAGAGCCGCCGGTGTTTGACCGCATTTGAATCCGTATTCGCCAAAAACTTCCGCTATATCATAATCGCTTACATACAAACCACCGGCATTTGAGTTGCCCTGAAATCCGCTGCCGACAAGAGGTCCTGAACCTTCGATATTGCCATAGCTGTAATAACTTGCCCCTCCGGTAAGAGTTGACTTATTTTCGAACGTATGCTTCAATCCACCCTGAATACCCCAAAGGCTCGTGTCTGCACCACCTGAGACCTCGTTAACATAGAAGCCACCACCGTTTACAAATACTTCATCCTGTTCAGTAAGAGGCTTTGTATATTGGACCGCGATACCTTCAGGCGTCAGGTCACTGTCAAATATAAGCTGGTTGCCGCCAACGCGATAAAACGGGGTTTCCATCTTGCCGCCGATGACGTTGAGGCCGGGTATATCCTTTGGATGCCAGATGAAATATGCCAGGTCAAGCCAGATGCTTTTTTTACTAAACGCGTCGTCGAATGATTGATTCGTAGAGACAGGGTCACCGCCGGTATGGCTGCCGGTTGTTGAAACTTCCTCGGCTGTCGCGAGCCTGAAACCTAAGTCGACATCTTCGCTGACTTTCGCGGTTGCACCAACGCGAAAGCGAATACGGTTGCGATTACGGTTGTCACTGCCTTCTTCATCAATCATCTCGTAACGGTATCTGAAATCACCGCTGAATTTAATGTTCTCAATCCACTTAATGCTTTCCGGTATCATGCTGTCTATCTTTTTTTCATCTACGGCTTTGGCTATCTTTTCCTGTATAACCTTATCCTGCTGACTCTGCTGTGCCTCGAGTATTTCGAGCTTCTGCTGGAGTTCCTGCAGCTTTTTATTCTGTTCGGCCAACTGCTGCTTGAGGTCGCTCATCTCATCGCCTCTTGCTCCGCCGGCAGCAAGACAGATAAATATCACTGCGATTACCAGCCCCCTGATTCTTTTTTTCATTTTTTTACCTCCATGACAAAACTGTTCAAATTTATTATCGTGTCCCAGGCCATTCCTGAGTTACCGACTATACGATTTTTAAAAAAAGTTTAAAGACAGATTATACTGGGGTTGTTAGCTGTGTATGAGAATTATGTTAAAATTTGGTTAAAACACAAGAAAAATCAATTTTTCAGTTTAATTTTGAGGAAGATGAATAGTAAAGGTGCTGCCTTTACCAAGAAGGCTTTCTACGGTGACTGTTCCGCCATGTACATGGGCAATGTGTTTGACTATGGACAGCCCTAAGCCCGTACCACCGAGTTTTCTGCTGCGGCTCTTATCGACAACATAAAATCTTTCAAATATTCGACCTAAATGCTCCCGTGGAATTCCGAGCCCTGGTCTTTGACAGTTATAGTTAATTCTTTATCATTTCTTTGGGCTTCTATTATTACTTCTTTATTATTTTCACTGTATTTCACCGCGTTATCAATCAGGTTCACAACGGCCTGTTCGAGTAATGCGGAGTTAATCTTTGATTTGAGGTTACTTTCACATCTGACTGTTAGTAAAATCTGTTTTGGGGAGGCTTTAAAACTCGACAATTCTACCGCGGCATCGAGAACCGGTTTTATTGCGGATAATTCAAAGGATATTTCTTTTTGCTGCTGCTCTTCTTCCAGTGTTGAGAGAGTAAGCAGGTCATCAATAATGGCATTCAGGCGGTCGGATTGTTTGGCTATTATTTTGAGAAAGCGAACCGCCTGTTCAGGTTCATTTAACGCCCCTTCCAAGAGGGTCTCAACAAACCCCTTGATTGAGGTTACAGGCGTTTTTAACTCGTGCGAAACATTGGCCACAAAATCACGCCGCATCTGTTCTACCGGTCGGCTTATTTTTTTAGAGATTGCCAAAGCTGCGGCGGCAGCACAAATTGCTATAAGTACACTTGCCCATATAATCTTCTGGTAGATTTGTTTTAGCTCTTCATCGACCGCCGTAACAGGTATTGAAGTTCTGACAACGGCGATTATTTTATTTTGCTGTTTTATCGGGATGGCCAGATACATCATATTTTTCTTGAGAGTCGCGCTGAATCTAAGCGATGTACCCATGCCCTTTGTCATAGCCTCCTTAAATTCCGGCCTATCACCGTGATTTACCATCTGTGCGGTGTTTTCATCGGAATCAGCTATGACCCTGCCATCGGGCAGAATCACGGTTATGCGGGTTAGTCCAACTGTGCGGAGATTTTTGCACAAATTGTCAAGCTCGCCAGGATTCCCTGATTTTATTATTGGCAGAATTTGGTACTCAATAAGGCGGGTCTTTGCTTCAAGCTCGCCGGCGAGTTGCTTGTGATAGAAAATGCGAAAGGAATGCGAAACATACCATGTCATTGCCATGAGAGATGCAATGGTAATGACTAAAAATGAAGGATAAAGATGCCATAACAGGCGTTTTTGAGCCATCGTTAATCCTTAAATCTATATCCAACACCGCGAACTGTCTCAATGTGTTTGCCGCAGGAGCCTAATTTTTTTCGCAGAGAAACTATCTGAACATCGATTGCCCGGTCGGTAACTAAATAATCATCGCCGTGAATGGAATCAACAATCTGATAGCGGGAAAAGACCATACCAGGCCTTTTCGCCAGTGTATAAAGAATGTTGAATTCCGTAAAAGTAAGCTCAACAGATTTGTTTTTAATCAGAACCTCCCGGCGGGCGGGGTGTATGGTTAATTCGTGAACTTTAACGGGGGCTTTATCCGAATCACGGGCGACGCTTCGCTGCAAAAGCCGCCGGACCCTCGCGACAAGTACTTTAGGGCTGAAAGGCTTGGTAACATAATCGTCGGCCCCAAGTTCCAGGCCCGTAACAATATCCGCCTCTTCGCTTTTCGCGGTAAGCATTATTACAGGAATATGCTCGGTTTTTGGAATGCCTTTTAGTTTTTTACAGACTTCGAGGCCGTCAACACCTGGCAGCATTAAATCGAGAATCACGAGGCTGGGGATTTTGGCCTGTGCTACATCCAGAGCTTTTTCTCCGCTCTCGGCAAAAAGAAGCTGGTATCCCTCTTTGCCGAGATGAAACCCGATTAGCTCCCTTATATCTTCTTCATCATCAACGACAAGTACAGTTCCCCTGGCCATATTTTTCCCGCATAAAATTAACTGAGTTTTTTATCAAAAAGTTCAGCAACAACTTTTGGATTGGCCCTGCCTTTGGTTTTTTGCATAACCTGACCAAGCAGAAACATTCGGGCCTTTTGGCTTTTCTTGGTATTGTTTTTGATATCTTCAACCGCTTGCGGATTCTCAGATAGAACCTGGTCAACCAATGTTTCCAATTCGCCGGCGTCGCTTTTTTGCAATAAATCATGTTCAAGAGCTATCTGCTCAGGGCTCTGCCCAGGCGACAACACCATTATGCCGGTTATGGATGTTGCAGCGGTAGAACTTACTTTACCTATTGTTATCATTTTCGACAATTCCGCCAGTTGTTCCGGGGTGATGCCTAATTCTGTAACGCTGCAATTTTTCTCGTTTGCCAGTTTCAACATATCCTGAGTAATAATATTGCAGAGGCGTTTCGGGTCGCCGCCGAGTTCGACCGCACGTTCAAAAAATTCAGCGGTTTGGCGTTCGATGGTGAGAACGCCTGCATCATAGTCGCTTAATTTATAGTCGGTGACATATCGCAGTTGTTTTTGCAGGGGCAGTTCACAGAGTTTTTCGCGAATAGAGTTCAGCCATTGTTCATTTGTTTTGACCGGAACAAGGTCTGGGTCGGGGAAATACCTGTAATCGTGGGCTTCTTCCTTTTCCCGCTGCAGGACAGTAACCTGATTGACGTCATCCCAGCCGCGAGTGCTTTTGTTTCCAAGTTCGAGGGTTTTGCCGGTTTCGATAAAGTCGCTGAGCTGCCGCTGCACTTCATATTCAACGCTTCTTTCAAGAGCGCGGAAACTGTTAAGGTTCTTTACCTCGACAATAGGCGTTTTATATTGTTTGCCGTCTTTGGTTATGACCAGATTGATGTTAGGCTCAAAACGCATGTGGCCTTTCTGCATATCCGCTTCGGAAACGCCGAGGTACCGCACAATTTTTTGCAGTTCAATCGCAAGTGCGCGCACTTCGGCGGCACTGTTCATATCAGGTTTCGTGACGATTTCGAGCAATGGTGTACCGGCACGGTTCAAATCGACCTGCGAAAAATTGCCCGCTGAGTGAAGATTTTTGCCGGCGTCCTCTTCGAGGTGCGCTCTTATAATGCCGATTTTTTTGGTTTGACCTGAATCAAGAGGTATTTCGATAAAGCCGTTTTCCGCCAAAGGCAAATCATACTGGCTTATCTGATAATTTTTGGGCAGGTCAGGATAATAATAACTTTTTCTGTCCCATTTTGTAAAAGCGGCCACCTTGCAGTTGAGAGCCATCGCTGCCAGAGCGGCATATTCGACGGCTTGCCTGTTCATCACCGGCAGCGAGCCGGGCATACCGAGACAGACGGGACATACGCGACTGTTGGGTTCAGCGGCAAATTCCAGCTCACAGCCGCAGAACATTTTGCTTTTTGTCCGCAACTGAACGTGAATCTCCAAACCTACTATGACTTTGTAATCAATATCAACCATAATAACCACAATTCAACTGATTTAACCACGAATGAACACTAATAAACACTAATTTATTATTATCTATACAACTGCCCATTGCTTTGTTTCCATATAATATCTTACCCAAAACTTCCGTAATTTTTCTATGGTTTCTTTTGAGGCTATAGGCTCGTCAAGATATTCAAATTGGTCGAATTGAGGGGTAGATAAAAAATTACCGAAACCACAAAACAACAAATTATTTCCTATAAAACTTGCTGTCTCACATATAATTTTATGAGTATTTAAAACTTTGCCTAAGGCACCCTCAATTTCGTCGGGAATTACTTTTCTGCTTTCAGGCGTAGCAGAGTGTGCAATAAATTTGTCCACATATTTGCATAATTCATCAATACTTGCCAATTTGTCATCAAACTGTTTAAGAATATTATTAGGAACCAAGTCATCAGGACTTCTTTTGTCAGCTGCTACCCCTGTCATAGAGTCTATCCGTCTATGAAAATCTTTGGAAAGTTCTATTGGGTCGTCTCCCATAACAACATATCCTGTTTTCTGCCCAAAAAGCTTCTCTGCTTCCTCGTAATCATATGGCAAATCATGTGCGTCAAGGATATTCTTTCTGGTCAATAATGAACTATTTTTTTTTATATCTTCAATTAGATTATACAAGGAATAGACCGTATATGGTTTATTTTGTTGTACTCTATTGAAGTCTTTATCCATAAGTTTTCTTATTGACAGCAGTTGGGTTTTGAAAAAAGACTGAGTTATAAAAAGATGCACCATCACATTCTGTTTGATGTTGCCTTTATCGTCTTTGGCAGCATATCTTCTTGATTCATTTATGCACTGGAAAAAGGCACAATCCCAAATCATATAACAGATTTGGTTGCGAATTGAGTGTTTATCATCTCCCACAAGTATGTTTTTCCACTCTTTAAACTGGTACTTCGCGCCTTCGGGATGTTGCACCTCTGGAACAGGATATTTGTGTTTATTCGTGTTCATTTGTGGTTAATTAAAAAACTAATCTCTTATATTCGAAATTCGGTTTAGCAAAGTTTAGAATTAGTCCAAGTTTAATTCCGGTAGCCCGAAGATAATTTAATACCTGTGCTGTATGAACATTTGTAATAGCATCTACAGTCTTTAGCTCAAGTATTAACTTGTTATCTACCAGAATATCCGCAAAATATTGGCCTATAACTTTGCCCTGGAAATAAACATCCGCCGGAGCCTGTTGTCTGGCTGGTATCTTTTCTCTGTCGAGCAATGTCATCATGGCATTTTCATATACCTTCTCCAAAAAACCACAGCCAAGTTCATTATGCACTTCAAGTGCTAATCCTGTGATTTTATAAGAAAGTTCTTTATAAATAATATTCTTATCAATATCCATTTAAGGCCTAATCAAAAATATTTGTGTTCATTCGTGGTTAATCATATATTATTCATTATTCGTAGATATCGTTTATGGAAGTCTGTTTGACTTTCAAACATTCTCGAAATTCGTAAAAGCTTTTGTTCCTGAAAAGCCGGGGCAATTATCTGGAGGCCGATAGGAAGATTGTTATTGTCAAAGCCGGCAGGGATACTTATCGCGGGAATACCAGCGAGATTGGCGGCGATTGTGTAAATATCGGACAGATACATTTTTAAGGGGTCGTCGGTTTTTTCGCCAATCTTAAACGCCGTGGTTGGGGCAACAGGCATAATGATGCAGTCGCATTTTTCAAAGACTTTACTAAAATCATCGCGAATAAGATTTCTTGCTTTGAGAGCTTTTAGATAATAGGCATCATAGTAGCCGCTGGACAGTACATAAGTGCCGAGCATTATGCGTCTTTTGACTTCCTTGCCGAAACCTTCAGCTCTGGATTTTGAGTACACCTCAATATAATCTTTCGGATTGGCGGTGCGATGGCCGTAATGCACACCGTCATAACGGGCCAGGTTGCTTGATGCTTCTGCGGTAGCGATTATATAATAAGCGGCAATGGCATAGTCAAGATGCGGCATATCCACTTCCGTGATTTTTGCGCCGTAATCTTTATACAGGTTTATCGCATCAGCGAGAGCTTTTTGTATCGGCTCATCGGCGCCAGCGGTAAAACGCGGGACAACAGCAACTTTTAAATCGGTAAGCGGCTCATCAATTTTTTCAAGGTAATCGGGTACGGGAGCGGTTTTGTCATCAACGCTTGTACTGTCAGCAGGGTCGTGTCCAGCGATAACGTTCATCATCAAGGCACAATCTGTTACGGTTCTGGCAAAAGGGCCAATCTGGTCGAGACTGGAGCCGTAAGCAACAAGCCCGTACCGAGATACCCTGCCGTAAGTGGGCTTGAGGCCGACAACACCGCAAAAACCGGCAGGCAAACGAATAGACCCGCCCGTATCTGAGCCAAGAGCCGCAAAGCACAATCGCCCTGCTGCCGCCGCTGCCGAACCGCCGCTGCTGCCTCCCGGAACACGGGTGGTATCCCAGGGGTTTACCGTTCTTTTCAGGCCTGAATTTTCGGTGCTTGAACCCATGGCGAATTCGTCCATATTTGTCTTGCCGACGATTACAGCATCGGCAGCAAGAAGCTTATCGACGACAGTCGCATTGTAAGGCGAGTGAAAGTTTTCGAGTATTTTTGATGCGCAGGTGGTAACGCCAAAAGTGGTGCACATATTATCTTTCACTGCCACGGGTACACCGGCCAAGGCTCCTGCCGGTTTGCCTGCGGCAATTTTTGAGTCGATTTCCGTCGCTTTGGCAATAGCCATTTCTTTAAATGTGCTGATATAGGAGCCGATAACAGGTTCGTGTTTTTCAATAGCGTCAAAAACAGCTTTGGCGACATCGAGACTTTTAATTTGCCCCGAGGCGATGCCGTCCCGCAATTCTTTGCAATTCATATTCAACAGGTCATTGGACATAAATTAAGCACCTGAACTATCATCGAGTATTTTGGGAACCTTGAAGAAATCACCGTCACGCTGGGGAGCGTTGGCAAGGGTTTTTTGGGTTCCGAGCGATTCTTTGGCGACGTCGTCACGGAAAACGTTACTAATCGCAAGACAATGAGCCAGAGGCTCAACGTTGTCGGTGTTGAGTTCGTTGAGTTTCTCAACATAGCCGAGTATCGCACTTAGCTGGCCGGTAAATTCAGTAATTTCGGCATCAGTCAAATCCAACCGAGAGAGTTTTGCGACCTTTTTTACCTGTGCATGGTCGATTTTTTTATCCATTTTCGACCTCTATCAAAAAATAAAAAGCGAGGAGGGACAAGCCGCCTCGCTATAAAAAGTTTTAACAAAAAAAGCTTGTTTAGCTGACCACGGTTTCAGCAGGTTTGTAATTTCGCTTAAGCGGCTTTTGAACAAGGCCCATTCGAATTGCCTTGGCGGAAACCCTTATTCTGCATACCTTTCCGTCGATAACGGCATGAACCTTCTGAATATTAGGCTTAAACTTTCTTTTGTTAATACCGGTAATTTTCCTACCAACACCGCCGAGATACTTAGCCTTACCGCGGCGAGTAATACTATTGCCCGATACCGTTTTTTTGCCGGTAAAATAACATACTCTTGACATCAAATACACTCCTAATCGTTCTAATTCAGTTTTTATATGCCGATACTCCGGCTTTGTAAAACAAAGTAATATAAAGTCTTATCGCTGAAATTGCAAGCGGAAAACAGCGGTTTTTTGAAAAATTGAAAAAAGTTGTTTTTAAAAGGTATTTTTACGCTGGCAAACTGTCTTTATTCTCCCAGTTGCCGTAAAAAAGGTTTTTTTTGCTTGGGTTTTTACTGGTCTGCTTGCCGATGATTACGGCAGCGGAAATATCGGGATGGGTTTGGCAGTATTGTTTTATCTCCTCCTCAGACATAACCATAAAGGCAGTGGAAAGGGCATCGGCGACGGAAGCGGTTTTCGCACAAGACCACGCGGCAATCTTATTTTTGACCGGCTGACCGGTTCGCGGGTCGATGATATGAGGTCCCTTTTCAAGACCTGAGCCGCTAAGAGTGTTGTCTTTCAAATAACAGTACGCGAGAATTTGTCTGGGATTTTGGGGATGGCTTAAGGTAACTGGCCAGCCTTTTTTTTGAGGCGGCGTGCCAAGTGCCAAAACTGAACTATACCCGCCATTAATAAGGGCAGTATTAATATTCCAATCGAGGAGCAATTCAGCCATTTTATCGACGGCGTAACCTTTGGCGAAACCGCCGAGGTCTATTTGTAGATTATCAGTCAGCACCTCAACGGAATGTGCAGAGTGGTCGAGTTTATAAAGTTTTGAGCCGGTATGCGCACGGGCGTAATCCAATTGCTTTTTTGTTGGTTTAAGCGGCGTCTTATCTTTGCCAAGCCAGCAGTCCTTTAAGGAGCCGACAGTAACATCGAAAACGCCGACAGTTTCAATATACATCTTTTGGCAAAGCTCTAGAGACTCGAACGTCGGAATGGCAATTTTAAGAGACTGATTGGGCAGCAAATTATTTATGCGGGAAATATCGCTGTTTTCGATATACCTGCTGAGTTCCTGTTCGAGTTTGTCGAGTTCATTGAAAGCGGCATACGCGGCCTGCTGAGCATATAAGGCGTCTTTGTGTAAAATAAAGATTTCAAAAAAAGACGCCATCGCGTTGTGCGAAAATTTTTTCAGTTCCGGGATTGAAGCTGTTTCGCTGTTTACAATCGGACTATCAGTTCTGCCTTGGGTCATTTCTTCTCCTGCAGAAAGCTGTCCGAGAGGTCTTTAGTTACCAGGCCTATTAATTCAACATTGGGACGCAGATAAACAGGCCTGTCGAAAAGAGGAACATACAAATTACGCTCACCCGGCGGAGGCAGCTCATAAAGTTTTTTCATAAGAGCATCATAAACTTTTGGTGAAGCGATAATGAGCGGAGCGGCGGGAACTTTGTCGTCAACCTTGTTCCACCAACCGATGTTCGGAAAAGAGCGAAGATACCAGGGAAGAGGCCAATAGTCAGCTTCGGGACAAATAACCTCGATATAGATTTTGCGGCCTGCCGGATAGGCGGAGGCTATTTGCTCAACTCTCCGGGTTATTGTGAATATATCATTTGTCGTATGTGCATAGACATAGGGATTATCAGGGTCGGCGTAATATTTGAAACTGCCGAGATATGACTGCCTCGCAAGATTAAAGACACCGGCGAGCAAAAGCAAAAAAGCAACAGTTTGGACGAAACGGCTTTTAAAAAATGTTAATATTGTCGCGGCACCGATGCCGGCAAGCAGAATCATTCCTTGCAGAAAGCCGAGCAGGCACCATGGAGTTTTGTATGGAATCGCAGAGTATGTTACTGTCATTATAACAGTGTAAAACGCCAAAAACCTCAGCAGATTAGAATTAACGCCAGATGTCATACCTGCGAAAGCAGGTATCCATTGTAAAGAACTGGATTCCAGCTTTCGCGGGAATGACAAAAAACTACTTCCACAACAGGTATTCACTATGGCGGTCAGAAAACCGAATAAGGCCAAAACAACAATAAGAGCTTCAGTCCAAACCTGACCTGAAGCGGATTTATTACAGATAAGGATTTTGAGGTAGTAATACCAAGGATGAAAATGATTCTGGTTCTGCGCGGCACGGCCAAAATATGTTTCGTAGGTAAGCAGCGAATCAATGATGCCGCGAGGATTGGTGAAAAATGATGAGTAAAAAGCCGATGAAACTATCGCAGCGGCGGCTATAGCTAAAATCAGATGTCCAGGTTTGATTTTTAATTGGGTAATAAGACCGCGGTTAGTAACCACAGTTAATATAATCGCTAATCCAAGCGATATAAACGCGATGAGAGATGTTTCCTTCGTAGCGAACATAAGGCCGAGAAAGATTCCGGCACATAATGCCCATAGAACTTTCCTATTTTGGGTGTATCGCCAGCCGCAGACAATCACCCCGAATGTGAAACAGACAAGAAGCGTTTCCTGGATATAATACCGGCTGTAATAAACAAAGGCTGGTGAGAGAGCCGTAAAAATCGCAGCAAAAATAACGGCATTGCGGCCAAGACCATCTGTTATCAGCAAAAACAAAAGTACAAGCATCATGCCGAAAAAAACCGGAACAATCCGCAAGGCAGCTTCATTGACATCTGTAATATTTTTGCAGTTGGAAATCCACGCTGGTATGAGAGTGAAATAGTTTAACGTCGGGCCGTGGTATTCATTTTTATCGTAACGGTAAAAATGCTCATTGAGCAATGCGCCAAATTTTACCGCGTGAACAGCCTCATCGCAATGCATAGGGCGCAGCGTGAGCTGCGGCAAACGCATTGCTGCGGCAATAACTGTTACGGCCAAAATTATGACGTAACATTTTTGCTGAGGTTTCATTTTGCGGGTTTGGCGTAAACTTCAACTTCCGTGTAGTAATTAAAATCATCGGCATTGTTGCCTTTACTATAGAGACGGACATAGCGGCCTTTAACTCCCTTGGCGTCGATAAGTTTACCTTCGTTGGTTTCGACATAGCTCATGTTCTTGCCGATACCCTGACCGCAGGAATTATCGTTATCGTTATTGAAAATGGTCTGAACATTGGTGATAAAGTCGGGGTCATCGGCGGTCTGAACGATTACATCGAAAAACACTCTTGCCTGGCTGTGATAATGCCATACACATACGGCATAAATTTCATATTCTTCTTCGAGGTCAATTGCAACATACTGCTTGCCCGGCCCCAACTCAACATAGCTGCCGTCTGTGGCTTCCTTGTCACCATCGGTAACCATATCAAGCTCACCTATGATAGGCTCCTTCTCACTGCTCGAAACGGGTTTTTTCACCGCAACATTTGTAATATCTGCCGGCGCATAAAATGGAGCACGTGCCACACCGGCAGGGCGCGGCTTTTCGAGATTGGTTACATTCTGAAAGCTCGAAGGAGTACCAACAAACATTGGTTTTGGCAGGTTGATTTTTAACGGTACCCAGCCGGCAGGGACAGATGAGGCGGCCTCGGTTGTCTCCGTTTTCGGAGACACAGCCTGCGATTCAGACGGTTCAGCGGCTTTAGCTTTGCTGTTGGCATCGGCAGGCTGCTGCTTCGGAGGAGATACTGGAGCAGCAGGTTTATTAGGCTCAGAAGGAGCCTTTTTACAGGATGAGACAAACAGAAAGACCGTTATAAGTAATGCGAGAACACCATTTTTTGCGAAAGAATACGTTTTCATTATTTTTATTTAACCTCAAAAATTAAACACGAATATTCCACATAAGCAGGTTAATCCTACTTTATTTAATCACAACTGTCAAGCTGAACGCTAAACTATATATATTATGCAGATTGCAAATTGACGGTTTCCGGTTCAAGCCCCAATTCTGCTAAAACCAGATAAGCTGCAAAACCAACAATAAATGACATCAGCGTTTCCAGACCGTAGGAAAAACCGATGCCGGGGATTACACCGAGAATTCCAACCACAAAGCCAATCGCCCATGAGATATAGCCTGCCCAGTTAATACCTTTGCGGGGGCCTGCCCATTTACCATTACGAATATAATCCGCCGTCATCGCTCCAATGATAGGCCCGAAAGAGCGCCGATAATCAGGAAGAAGCCTACAAGATTATTGGCAACACCGGTTGCAGCCAAAACAACCCCGATAGCCCCTGCCGCGAGAGTCAGTCCCATACGAGGCAGTTTCGGGAACATTGTTGAAAACGAATTTGCCGCCAGAAATGCACAGAAACCCGTCGGGCAGATGCATGCAATTACAAATACCCAGAACATAATGTTAGATAGGCTGCCTACCTCACCAATTGATGCTATAAAAGGTTCAAATCCAGCCATTTTTGCAATTTCCGGGTTTTTGCCAATAGCACCGGCAATAGTCATCATAGCGAAAATACCTGCTACCAGAGCTGCGACAGTAACCCCGAAAAAGCCGCCGAGAACAACGTCTTTTTGATTACGGCTGTTAGTCGCAAAATCGGCTCCGGCAGCACCGGCGGTGGCGAAAAAACCTGCAGTAACCTGAAGTGCGGCAAAAGCACCTAAACCGAGAAGTGAAATATCCGGAATTTTGGTTGGTGAAAAATTTGTAATTCCGTCTGCATTAGCAAATCCGGCAATGATAATGATTACTAATGGGAATATTGGAAGCCAGCTTGAAAGCCAAGCGAGCCAACTTATGCCAACCGCACCAACAAGAGCCAGAACGAGTCCCCAAACGGCACAGACTATCCAAAACAAAGTTGTGTTCGGACCTGCATTAGAGCCTATTGCGCTCATAAAGAACTTCGCTGCTGAAAAGGTAAAAACAGAATGCCAGCCAATTTGTAAAACGCCCATCAATAAGCCAGGCATAAGGATTCCGCCGTGCGTACCGAAAGTCGAAGAGCCGACTACGTAGAGGGGCATACCGGTTCTTAAACCAAGCATGCCGGGGACATAATAAAGCAGGAAGCAGAACAATGCGCCAATAAATAAGCCGACAATTCCGGCCCAGAGGCTGCCGTACTGCAAAGCACCAGCCATTCCGGCCATAAACGGCACGGAAAGAAAGATGCCCGCATAAGAAGGCGCGGTGTTTTTATACCATGGGGCTCGCTTTTCCATGGGGTTTGGTTTTGCGGATTTGAGATAGTCCGGCAACATTCCATTACTCATAGCATTTCTCCTAAATTAAATTTATTAAAATTTACTTTACTATACCGTGTTATATTCGCCATTATCTTTTTCAGAGCGGCTATGAACTACAAGATAAGTATGAATAATTGCAACTGCCGACAAAGCAAGAGACGAATAATGATGTACATAGGAAAGCAATTTCAGGTTATAAGTAGAGAAAAGCGGAAGCATACTCAGGATAATGGATAAAATTACCGGCAGTGATAGCAAAATAATAAGCCAAAAACATATTTTGGTGCACAGGGCGGATTTCCCAGATGATACGGCATTGTTCATTACGTCTTTTCTGAACAGAAATAAAACGAGTTTTTTAAGCCATGGACAATCGCTTTGAGTAAAGCTGTTTTGCTGCGCCCACATCAACGACGAAGCTGCAAGACATACAGAAAAAACCCCACCGAATGTTGTATGAATCATTATCCAATATCCGGTAAGGGCTTCATTCGAGACAATTGCGGGATAAAATCCCGTTACAACCAAAACAATAAAACAAAACATCGTCAAAAGATAAATGTATTTTCTGACAAAACCGTAAATACTTAATCTCTGTTCAGGCAGGAGCAATATTCCGAGGTAAACGCAGCCTCTCAATATATTTATTAAACGACATTTTTGCTTTCTGCGAAAAAAGGACACCATACTGTATAATACCAGACCTGCGGCCACGGCCAGAAACAGGGTAATAGAAATTAGTCGAAACCAGTTATCCATATATCCTCAGAATAAGTCAATCTTCCTTCGATATAACATTCAGCACACAGATAATCGCCTTAAAGACGTACAAAACCAGAACTGCCGCCAGAACAGCGCACGACGCGAGAGCCACAACTTTAAGCCATGGCCTAAATACAAACGACATCGCAAACAGCTTAGAGAACAGAGGGTCAATCTCCTGAAATTCGACCATCTCCCTGGTATCCTGCTTCGAGGCAAGCGGCGAATCCACTGCTACATTCCCGAACGAAAAAGCGGCTTTAGTTGAGTGACAATCCTGACACGAACGAACACCGAGCGAGCGAGTCACAGGTCTTACATCGTGAGCAACAGGCCACATATATGCTTTAGCGGCTTGATGTTCGGCGGGAAAAACCTCGCCTTTGTCATCGAGCATATAAATTTTACCGCCGCAGATATAAACAGGTTTTCCTGAGAGCGATTCAGACAAGAACGCTGTGAGAATGCTTTTTACATCGGTATCCGTCCAGTTTTGCCATGAACCGGTGTACTGCTGCTTTTTGTCGGTAAGGGCTTTGGCGACAACAGGTTTAACGACATCAATAGCAAGCGGAGCAACAGCCGAATCCTTCATTACACCCCAAAACGCCGGCCAGATAAGGTTATGGGGCGCAATTTTCTCATCAATCGTATCTTTGTTGCTGAAAACAGGGGTTATAATATGCGGCAGAACATCTTTTGATTTATCGCTGCCGTAAAGCCCAATACCGTGGCCGATCGACGTTTTGACTTGAGCGGTTTGAGTTTCCGGCCAAAGACCACAGTGACAGGCGGTACAGGAGAGAATATCGAAATGTTCAACCGGAATGCCAAGATGTTTTGGAACAGGCGCACCCAACCGCCCTGCTGTCGGTTTTAAAGGATCATCTTTGCCGAGGTGACAGCCTTTACAGGAAAGCGTCGCGGCAAAAGAATTTTTTGTAAGCTCTGATTCTGTTTCGTAGCCGCGAACAGTATTATGATACAAGTCTTCACGATGACAATCAACACAGCTCATACCAGCGGCAATATGAACATCTTCATCGGCAGCCCATTTCGGCACAGCATTTTCAGGCTGATAACTATTGGAATGACAGAAGTAACATCTCCAGTTCAGTATCTCACCACCAACATCAAAGTTAACCTTATTTGTATTATCGAATGCGCTTTTATTATAAAAAACAGTAGGCGGTTTTACCTTGGGGTCATCCAGGATAGGAGGCATAATAAAATCATATGCGTCTGGCATGTTTTTAGCTGAGCCTGTAACCGAAGCAAAACCGCAAGTTGCAGTCGCCGCCCAGCGGAAATTCTCCTGAGCAATCTGTATGGCATATTCAGCCTGGTCGTGTGCAGGCAAAGCGTTATGACAACTCAGGCAGTTTATCTCAAGTTTGCCTGAAACATTCTCTCTAATCATTTCCATAGTATTGGCGGCCGGAAGTTCGCCGGGACCTCCGCCTGGCATTTGTCTGCCAAAAAGCTTTGTGAACTGTAAGGGAGTCAGGCCAATTTGTTCCGGTTTATAAGTTCCTTGCCAGTTGCGGTAAGAAAGCGGAATCTGTGTTCCTGTCGAAGCGTCAACGTAAATCCAGGGTTGCCCATTTCTGCCTTGTGGAACATTGGGGTCAACGGCGTTGAAATGCCAGCCTTTATTTATCTTATTGTAACTGTGGCAGGTACCGCAGGTTTTTGCTGTCGAAAACGGCAGGACAGGACTGCTGTCAGGTGTAATTTTTTCGACTTGTTCATCTGGCAACGGCATCAGCAACGGTATCAGATGACCGGGAACCGCCAGACTTCCGTCGCTTACATCACCGAGCAAATTGGCGTCGTTCTGCGCAATAGCAACAGACACACTAATCAGCCCGAGAATTATATATATTGAAAGTTTTCTCAAAATAGACATAATCCTTTATATCTAAATATTTAAAATGAGCAAGGCACATCAAACCTTGAACTCGTCAGCATTAAAGTTTAATTTCCTGGCGGCTTCTATCGCATCGTTGACTTTTAATACGGTAACAGCCGACTCGTATGCTTCCTCGGCCGGGCAATTGAGCTTTTCTTTGCCTCTAACGGCGTTAAAGAAATTTTCCAGATGAGGGTGGTGATATTTCTTGTCCATTTTTACGGCCAGTTCATAAGCGGACGGAGCCGCGGTTTCACGAACATCCATGACGGCATCGGTTTTCGGTTTTTCTTCCTGCTTTGCCGGCGCAAGCAAAAAACCCGCTTTAACCCATTTATCCCATTCAGGAGCAGTAACTTCACGGTAAACAGCTCCTCTGCCTGCGGATTCTGAAATACACAAGGTTCCCTGGTCGCCCATAAATGTCTCGAAGTAGCCGTTATTGCTGTTGGTGGTAAGCGTCTGATAGAAAGCTCTTACAACACCGTTTTTTGTCTGGTATTCATAAATGGCCATAACATTATCATACCATTCATGTGTTTTCTTGTCATAGTAATCAGTGCCGCCGCTGGCCATAACAGATATCGGCTTGGTTCCAAGAAACCAGTTATAGATATCTATCTGATGTGAACCAAGGTCAACGATTGGTCCGCCGCCCATACCCTTATACCACCGCCAATTTCTAAAATGCTGCATGGATTTGAAGCCATATTTATTCAGGATTGCCTCGTCAATAGCGTATTTTGGTACGAAGCCCATGTCCGGCTGAACTGCCCTGTTCCATTGCCCGTTTATAGTGGTAATTCTGCCGAGAATAGCTGCTTGTTTAATGAGTTTTTCGCAGCAATGAATATAGCGGGGATTGCTTCGCCGCTGGTGACCTATCTGAAGCAGTTTTCCCGTTTCTCTGGCGGCCTGAACCATCCGACGTGCACCTTCGAGAGTATTTGACATTTCCTTTTCGCAGTAAACATGCAAGCCAGCCTTTAGACAGGCCTCCGTATGCTCAGCATGCCAGAAATCAGGCGTTGCAATTATAACAGCGTTGAGATTCTTCTCCTTGGCGAGCATATCATGGTAATCAACATAGGCATTATTTTCGTGGCCATACCTTTTTAACTGACCCGAAACCTTCTTTAAGTTATAAGATTCCCAGATATCGCAGACTGCCTTAAAACGAACGCTTGGAATCATAATAGCCGCTGCCATAAGAACCTGTCCCTGTGCGCCGGCGCCGAGCAATGCGACGTTTATCTCATCAGATTTTTTGGTATTTTCGGTTTCGGCTGAGACCATTGGTGCGAATATTAATCCCGCTCCAGCCGCAGCGGTGGTACGCAAAAAATCACGTCTGTTTATTTCTGTTTTACTTTTTAAGCTGCTCATTCTGATTTAGCCAACTCCATAAATTTATACTTGAGCCTGTTGCACAATAATTTTCGATTCCAACCGCTCGATATCTGCCTGGGACAGACGGCTCAATTCTCTGTTTCCCAAACACCTTTTTCTTAACTTTTTATATGGTATCTTGTTCTTGCCTTAAAATCAAGCAAATTTTACGTAAAACTGTCCAAATCAGCTTCTGTATCAATTCCAGCGGGCTTTTGAGCTCCGCCACAGCTTCAAAAGATTATGCGTAGCGCATATCAGCGACCACTCGCTGCGACATGCTTCAAATCCTCGTCGCATAAATTTGTCAATTCCACGAGCATCTTTAATCTGCCCAAATACCGGCTCAACCGTCTGGCCTCGCAACTTATACAACTTACGGCCACGCTCGGTCAAAAGTTTTCGCTCCATCGATTCCGTTGGCGACAAGCCATCCGGTATAGGTTCTTCCGGCGGCGGTAATTCCTGCATAGCTTTTCGCTGTTTGTAATCTTTCTGTACCGCTACCAATAATTCAACATCTCCGGCAGGTCGCTTCGTGAAATTCTCTTCACTGCAATACCCGGCATCGGCCAATGCTACGCCTGTTTCTTCTTTAATTCCAACTGCCTGACGGTTCGATTCAGTCTGCTCAAGCATCGGGTGCAATTGCTGTTTATCGTTTTCTTCTTGTGTAACATCTTCGGCAATTATTATCTGCTGTTCTGTTGTCACTGCCTGTGCATTAAGACCCTGAACAAAGCCCTTTCTTGTTTTCATAATCCGGCTATCAGGGTCAGTAACATTAGCTTTGGCATCTTTGTTTTCCGCATCTTCAGGCGATTTAGGTTTACGGCCAAGAGGTTTTTTGCCGGTGCTTTCTTCTTTGGCTTTACGCTTGTCTATTTTGTTCTGTTGAGCTTTTTGGGCTTCTGCCTTTTGCTGCTCTAAACGCTCCTTACAGGCTTTTAGGCGGTTTATACGACTATTGCGGTCCCGCAAATCCTCTGGCATTTCATCGCCGCGTTTATCGCAACCGAAAGCTTTGTCTTCTTCAGCATCTTTCGCTTTCGCCTCAGAAAGCATCTTATCTATTTCCTGCTCAAGGTGCTTTAGTTTACGATTGGCCGCCAGTGAAGCATTGGCTTTGATTTTTGTGCCATCCAGTGAGACATTGCCGAGTTTGACCAACCCTGCCTCAGAACAAAGCCGAAGGATTTCAAGAAACAATCCTTTCAGGTAAGACTCATTATTCTTACGGAAACGACTGATCGCACTGTGGTCGGGCGACTGGTTTGCTGTGATAACTTTATATGCAACATCAGTCTGGCAATGCTTTTCAATTCGTCTGCTGGAACGCTCGCCGGTGCAATAGGAATAGATCAGCAGACCAACCATCATAGACGGGTTAAAAGCCGAGTTGCCTACGCCATCACTGCGATATTTTTTGTAGAACTGCGATAGGTCAATCTGTTCGACAGCATCGAGAACAAACCACGCCAGATGATCTTCCGGCAGCCAGTCAGTCAATGACGGCGGCAGCAGATAAGTTTGATTTCGGTCGCAAGGCAGGAAATTGTAAGCCATATCATAATCCTTTAATGTTCAACAATCCATTGCCCAGATTATAACCGAAAAGCTGGAATTATTCACTTGTTAAAAGAACAATTATTTATGCAACAGGCTCACTTACTATATTTATCGGTTTTCTTAATTACGCCCAAGAGCGTTTTCTCTTTATTTCTCTGGCAAACAGACTCTTGATAACCTGGACGTTTTGTTCGATGTAAAAATCAGGCATTCCAACAGCTACGAAATCCGCTCCGTTGTGGAACGCAAACTCGAATCCACTGGTAGGGCTGATCGCCCCTGCCGCAAGCACTTTGAAAGCGATCCACGGCACTTCGACCCTATTCATTACCTCAATAGTTTTCTCTGCGTCAAGACACCAGATATTGTCATGGAAGCGATCGTGGTCGCCCGTCTTGCCGCTATAGGAACTGCCGCCATTCTTGTCATACCAGCAGAAATCCTCGCGGTTCTCTTTCGGGGTTGCTGACCAGTAGTTGTCATGATGGAACGTCTTTACGTAGAAATCAGGCTTAACCCCTATCTTCTCGCACTCTATCACTACCTGGAGAGAATGACCGCCAAGTCCCAGAGTTATGCCAAGTTCTTTGGCCACATCCATAGCCGTGCCCACAATATCCATCCTCTTGGCACGGGCAAGATAGTCGCCCCTATCACCCCATATATAGAACATTGATGCGATGTCATTCTTCATAGCCCCGGTGAGCACATTCTTGATCTTTTCTTTGTCATAGTCTTTCGTCACACCCACAGGCTGGATGGTTCGTAAATTCCCGCCTCGTTCAATGTTGTATTCTCTGATCAAATTGGCATTACCCTGCAGCACAGTATTGATGTCTTGCGACTCGGCTAGTTCGTATGTATCAAGCATGCGAGCTTTAGTATTGTAGGCCTTTCCAAGCGATGAAACGTATATCAGGTCTCTTGAATGAGCCCCGGGTGTGTTGGAACCCAAAATCAGTCGGCTGATCTTGTGGTCGCCTATGGTTCCGTATGGCATGCCGTTCATTTCCGCTTTTCTCTTTTGTCCTTCGGGTCGTTTGGCCGCAGTCAACTCCTGCCCCATGCTCAAAGCAGAGGTCCCTATCATAGTACCCACCGAAAGCCTTGTTAGGGATGCTGTCGCAAGGGCGGATTTTTTCAAAAACTTCCGGCGGTTTATTAATTGATTCTTCATTTATTTCGCCTCTTTCTTAATCTGGGATTTCCCATATATACTGCTTACGATTGAATTTTCCTGTTTTTATGCAGCTTGAATGTGAAAGTTTTCTGTCAGTAATGCTCTCAGTTCCGGCAAATATTTCTTTCTCTTCCGGAAAAAGCTCTCACATGCTCGCTTGAATTCACCAAACGTTTCATAGTAGCGATTGTTCAGCACTTTTTTCTTAAAAAACTTCCAGTACCGTTCAATCAGATTCAGATTCGGCGAGTATGACGGCAAAAAGATCAATTTGATTTTCGTGCCCTCGGTATACTCTTTTAACAAACGTGAACGATAATATCGAGCATTGTCAACAATGATGTAAATCCTTTTGGCCTCCGGATGTTTTGCTTCGATCTTAGAGAACAAATCAATGGTCGAATTCGCATTGATCGTGTCATAAAACCCTGTCGTTGGCTCCAGTGTTTCGATGTTAATCGCACCATTGATATTCAATCGCTGGCGGCCACAGTTGGCTTTGAGTTCTTTTTCCTTTCCCGTCTTAATCCAGCCGTAAGAAGGAATGCTGTTGTGCTGCGGGTGGGTGGCATCGGCGAAATAAATTGGGTCGTTTTGACTTTTGCTTGCCTTGATCTGTTCATATTCCTCGAGAAATGCCTGTTGCTTGATGGGGTCTTGTTTACCGGGAACATGTGTCGGCTTCTTGTAGGAAAATCCAAGACGATGCAGCAAATCGGTGACTCCGCTGACGGAGTAATGGACCACATACTGCTTGTCAATGTGAGCGATAACCGATTTGGCATCGGGGAAAATATGATCTTCGAGATATGCCTCAAGTTCGCTCATTTGATGTTCATCGAGTTTCGGTTCTGCGCCGGGATAGTTGTCATCCAGCAATGCCTGGAAACCGTCTTGCCGATACCGCTCGAAATAGCCCCGTGATGTCTTCTCATCGAAAAGAAGTATCTCGGCCACCTGAGCCGCCGACCATCCCTTTGCTAAAGCAATGACCGCTTTGACCCGGTCGGCCTGACGCTTATCACGCAACGAACGATGCAATGCCTCCAGTTCAGCTATTTTTTCTTTTGACAACTTATAATCCTTCATATACGCTGTTTATCGGACAGAAGGTGCTTTTTGATTGAAAAATACGGAATTTTTCAATCAAGAGTAGTATAAACTGAACCCCTACCCATTGTCAAGACCAATTTTGTCCTTGTATTTGGTGTAAGTTGTGCCGATTTTCTCTGTGCCAGCCGATTCGCGTAGCGCAGCTCCAAAGCAAGCGCAGCGAAGCGAATCGGCTGGCAGCTCCTTAAAATATACTTCCGCAGGTGTCTTATAATCCAAGCTTTTGTGCGGCCTGTCATTGTTGTAATAATCAAAATACCGCCTCAGCGATTTTATCAAATCATGCCCATCGCTGTATTCCTTCAAATAGACCTCCTCATATTTGACCGTCCGCCATAATCGCTCCGTCAGTATGTTATCGAAACAACGACCCTTACCGCTCATACTTATTCGAATATCGCCAGCCTTCAACGTATCCAAAAACTTTGTGCTGGTGTATTGTTTGCCCTGATCCGAATGAAATATCAGCGGCCTGGATTTCGACAATGCTTCATCCAGTGCATCTATACAAAACAGAGACTCCAGACTGTTCGATACAGACCAGCTTAATACATATCTGCTGTAGTAATCCATTATCGCCACAAGGTACATAAAGCCGCCTTTGATCCGAATGTACGTAATATCCGAACACCAGACCGCATCGTGAGCATTTATTGCTATCGTATTCAAAAGGCAGGGATATTTGATATAAACAGCAGCAGGACAGCTTGTGCGGGGTCTGGGATATAAGGCCATTAAACCCATTTTACGCATAAGCCTGCGAACCCGCTTGTGATTGACAATAAGCTTGTGCTTCCTGTATAAAAACTCTGCCATCCTGTCGATACCTGTAAAAGGATGCTCGGTAAACTCCCTGTCAATAAAGTCCATTACTTTACGATTTTCCTGATCAATAGACCCTGCATGATAATACAGCCTGCTGCGATTGATATCAAGCAGACAGCACTGCCGGCGGATACTGATTTGTCTATTGTTCTGTTCTACCATTTCTACTCGTTGAGCAGTCCCAATTGACGCAACTTTTTTTTCAAAAAGTCAATCTCGATAGCCTGCTGACCTATCTTCTGATGAAGCTTTTCCTCATCTACTGGCTGGCTCTGACGGACATCCTTACCTCTGCCGTCTGCCATTGCCTCGGGCAGCTTCTCAAGAGCCAGCTTCTTCCACTGGCTGACCTGGTTGGGATGAACCTCATACATAGAGGCTATCTCGTTGAGGGTCTTCTCACCCTTGATGGCTTCAATTGCAACTTTTGCCTTGAAATCTTTGCCAAAGTGTCTGTGTTGTGTCATAATTCGTACTTCCTTTCTCAATCCATAATCCGATAGAATTATACCACAACTTACACCTTATATACTGGTCCGATTTTTGGGGAGTATTATAAACATTGCATATTCTTGCTCAGCTACACCACTGAGCCTCATTTCCAATAGAATACCAAACCTATCTTAAAAAATCAAGATTTTCAGCTTCATTTTCAGGGCAAACGCATCTAAATTTTATTGTTAATTCAGGTTAGTTCTTGGGATAGCCCGATAACTTTTGTATGGAAACTTATATTATTGCTATACAGGAGTTTAGAATGGACAAAACACTGCTGGATTATTTTTCAGACCTGCCTGATCCCCGGGTTGAGCGAACAAAATTGCACAAATTGGAAGATATTTTGGCTATCACAATTTGTGCGGTCATCTGTGGAGCGGAAGGATGGAATGAAATTGAATTGTTTGGCCAATGCAAACAGCAGTGGCTGGAGAGTTTTTTGGAATTGCCCAACGGCATACCATCCCATGACACTTTTGCACGTGTGGTTTCTTCGATAAAGCCGGATGATTTTGAGCAGCGTTTTCAGAGATGGATACAGGCTCTTGCTAAAAACACGGGTGAAAAAATAATAGCGATTGACGGCAAAACTCTGCGAAGATCGTTTGATACAGCCAACCGCAAGGCGGCGATTCACATGGTTAGTGCATGGGCTTGCGAGAATAAAATGGTCTTTGGCCAGGTCGTTACGGACGGCAAGAGCAATGAAATCACCGCTATCCCAAAATTGCTTGAAATGCTGGTTTTAGATGGTTCTGTGGTAACTATAGATGCAATGGGTTGTCAGAAGAAGATAGCTGAAAAAATAATCGACGGCAACGGGGACTATGTTTTCAGTTTAAAAGGTAATCATGGCACATTGCACGAAGAGGTCAAATTGTTTATGGACGATGCTATTGCCAATAGCCGTCATTGTAATGACGGCATGAGTATGGTCAGGTGTGGCGACAACAACAGCATCAATATCTTTTTGCTTTTCGAACATTTTGCGGAAATCGATGTACTTTTTAGCCCCGGGGTATTCAGCAAAAATTTTACCGGCATATTCATGGTCAACATCACAAAGCGCAACTATATTATTCTCATCGGCAAGTTTTTTAAGATTACCCTTGCCCGTACCTCCTATACCTATGCCGGCGATATTCAGTTTTTCGCTTGGGGGGGTATAACCTTTACCTCCAAGAACGTTACGTGGCATAATTGCGAAACTTGCGAGAGCTAACCCTGTATTTGTGAGAAATCTGCGACGCGTAATACCGGTTTTGTTCATAATTTTATAATAAATCTAACAAGAAAGCCTGACAATGACATTTTAGTAACAGGTTCGAAAAATGGCAAGACTATATTTTACTATTAAAACAGAAAATCCACACTTCATTTCAATATGTACTAAGTCAATTCTCCGACTAAGCCGCTTAGACGGGTGTCATCGCCGAAACGAATAGTTTCAACATTATGCAAACTGACGGTTTCAGTTATTTGCTCCATTGATTTTGTTATATCAGCGCCGCCTTGTGAGCCAAGCAGTTTCGGTGCGATATAAACACAGATTTCATCCGCAAGTTTCTGTTTCAGAAAGGAAGTGATAACAGTCGGGCCCCCTTCAACCAGCAATTGCGAAACGCCGCGTTTACTCAATTCGCCGACAACAGCCTGCAAATCACAATAGCCGTTTATTGCCGGTACAGGAAACAGCTCTGCGCCTTTGCGTTTGATTTGCTCGGCTGTCTCAAGATTTGCCTCAATAGCCGCCAGCTTTGATGCTATAAGCAGCGGCGATTTTTTAGCGGTACGGAGCAATCTGCAATTAATAGGAATCCGCAAGTTCGCATCCAGCACAACCCGAACAAGTCTTTTCCCTTTGCTCGGCCTTGCTGTTAACAGAGGATTATCCGCAATAACAGTGTTAACGCCGACTAAAATCGCCTGCGCCCGGCGGCGAAGCTTATGGATATCTCTTCTGCTTTTTTCATTACTTATCCATTGCTGTTTCGTCTTGTCAGCATAAGCGAGTTTGCCGTCAATACTTTGTGCCCACTTCAATATCACCCAGCATTTACCCGTTTTAGCGAATTTAATAAATGTCGCATTGAGCAGTTCAGCCTCTTTTCCGCATAAGCCAACCTCAACATCTATTCCGGCTTTGCGCAACAATTCGACACTCCTGCCGCTAACCTTTTCAAACGGGTCTATCATCGCGATAATGGCTTTTGCCGGTTGTGCGGCAATAATTGCATCGACACAAGGCGGTGTTTTGCCGTAATGACAGCACGGTTCCAGCGTAATATATATTTCAGAACCCGCGGGACTAAAGCCTTTTTCCTGACAATCCGCCAAAGCGTTTATCTCAGCGTGCGGACCGCCGAACTTCCTGTGCCAGCCTTTCCCGATAACCCTGTCGTCTTTAACAATGACGCACCCCACCGCAGGGTTCGGCTCAACAGAACCAATGCCCTTTTGGGCTAACCGCAATGCCAAATGCATATATTTATTATCGCTCATCGTTTTGTAATCATCTCGATAAACTCTTTTTCATTTATGACTTTTACGCCTAAATGATTTGCCTTTTCAAGTTTGCTGCCGGGTTCTGCTCCAGCCAAAACAAAATCAGTTTTTTTGCTGACACTTGAAGCTACTTTGCCGCCGGCCTGTTTTATAGTTTGTTCAATCTGCTGCCGTGAATAATTTTCGAGCGTACCGGTAACAACAAATGTTTTACCCGCCAGCTTATCACTCTTGGGTGTTTTCTTTTGTTCGACATTCACCCCTGCTTCAATGAGTTTGTTAATAACTTTAAGGTTATGGTCGTTGTGAAAATATTCATAGATACTCTTGGCCAGTACCGGCCCGATTTGCTCAATCTCAGTAAGCTCTTCGATAGCGGCTTTCTTTACAGCATCTATCGAGCCGAAATGTTCGGCAAGAATTTCCGCGTTTTGCTGGCCTACGTGCAGAATACCCAGTCCCGACAGAAGCCTTGCCAGCGGCCGTGATTTACTCTTTCCAATCCCATCGAGAACATTTTGTGCGCTTTTTTGAGCCATTCTCTCCAGAGAAAGTAGGCCAAACACATCAAGCTCATATAAATCTGAAAAATCTTTTACAAGTCTCCTGTCAACAAGCTGCTCAATAAGAGCCGGCCCAAGATTCTCAATATCCATCTGGTCTCTGCCGGCAAAGTATCGCAGTTTTTCTTTCAGTTGCGCTGGGCAACTCGTGCTTACACACCTGACATAAACACCCGCCGGGTCCTTTTCGACCTTTGAGCCACAAACAGGACATTTAACAGGTGGTTTGAATGGTACAGCGTTTTTAGGCCTGTGTTCTTTTTTAACTTCAACCACCTGCGGAATAATTTCCCCCGCCTTTTCAACGATTACGCTGTCACCCACCCGCACATCAAGACGGTCTATTTCATCGAAGTTATGCAGGCTCGCCCTTTTTACCGTCGTCCCAGCCAGCAGCACCGGCTCAAGATTCGCCACAGGCGTCAGTATTCCCGTCTTACCCACCTGAACATCAATCGACAAAACTTTCGTCTTGGCCTGTTCAGCCGCGTATTTATACGACATACACCATCTCGGTGCCCTGCCTGTTGTGCCGAGAATATCATAATAATCAAGCTGGTCGATTTTGATAACGAGTCCGTCAATCTGATAATTCAGCTCGAATCGCTTCTTCTCCCATTGATTGCATATTTCAATAACTTCGTCGATATCTTTGGCCTTTGTTATATTAGGATTTACCGGCAAGCCGTACTCTTTTAATTTTTCGAGATTTTCATAGTGTGTTTTGGCGATTTTTCTGGTCGTTTCGCCAAGTGAATACGCAAAAAAAGATAAATTTCTTTTTGCGGTTATTCTTGCGTCGAGTTGTTTTAACGAACCCGCCGCCGCGTTCCTCGGATTAGCGAAAAGCGGCTCACCCTCCTTTTCTTTTTCCTCATTAAGTTTAGCAAATGCCTTTTTGGGCATATATACCTCACCTCGCACCTCAAGAACATCAGGCGCGTCACCTTCAAGCCGAAGCGGTATGGCTTTTATTGTTTTTATATTATGCGTAACATTATCCCCTTTTTCACCATCACCCCTTGTAGCCCCCAAAACCAAAACCGCTTTTTCATATCGCAGGCTTATGGCCAGTCCGTCAATTTTAAGCTCCACAACATAGCTGTAATTTTTTGTTTCGACCAGCTTTGCGACTCGCTTATCAAACGCCTTAAGTTCATCATCGCTGTAAGTGTTATCAATACTCAGCATCGGTATAGCGTGCCGAACCTCTTCAAAGCCCCCTATCGGCTCCCCACTGACTCTCTGCGTCGGGGAATCGACGGTTACAAATTGCGGATGTGCCTCTTCCAGCGACTTGAGCTCCGCGAAGAGCTTATCATACTGCTGGTCGGTAATCTCAGGCCGATTCAAAACATAATACAGATAATCGTGCCTGCGAATCTCCGTCCGCAACTGCTCAATTCTTTTTTTAATATTTTCCGCCATAGCCATTTTATATGTTTTTTCTGCCCGTTTTGCAATAGCTCAAACGGCACTGCTTAAACAAAACTTCAATTATCCTACTGATTATGCCCTTTAACAGTTCCTGCCCTAATACAAGATAAAGCAAAAATTTGTTGTCAAAACAGTTGACAAAATGGCCGAAATTTGGATAATGGTGGTTTTTGAGCTTTTGAATATTCCCCGATAGCTCAATTGGTAGAGCGGGCGGCTGTTAACCGCTAGGTCGTAGGTTCGAGCCCTACTCGGGGAGTTGTGCAATTCTGTGTTTAATCTGTGATTAAAATTTCTTTGCGCCTTTACGTCTTGGTGGAAACACTTTTTATTCACCGTAAAAGTCAAAAAAATATGCCGCATTTCTGTTCATAACCGAAATACGGCATAATCTTAAATGCCTTATGCGCTAAATATTAGCGGTTGTTATTTTTTCTTTTCCTTTCCCGGCTTTTCAGCTTTCTCAGCTTTGCCCGGTGCAGCTTTTGGTGCTGCTGCCTTTGCGGCAGGTGCGGCTTTACCAGTCGCGGCGGCAGGAGCGGCTGCTCCGGCTTCCGTGGTCGCGGCAGCGGCTTCACCTTCGCCTTCGACCTTTTCTTTCTTGCCAGCGTGGCTCTTGCGATGAGCGACTTTCAGCAAACCAAATACAGAATCCTGCTCGGTCCACTTTTCTTCGTCTTTCAACTTGGCGATACGCTCGTCACGGGTTAAAACGTTCCGGTGCCTCGTCAGGGCATTCTTAACTTTTAAAGAAGGGTCAATAGACATTAAAAAATTCTCCTAATAAAAATAAAACTAATCATCAAACTTCTTACCATAAGCATCGTGAAACGGCTTCGGCCCAAAACTCGTTGTGCCGTTTTTAGCCGCGTATTTCTGACCTAATTCGACAATCCTGCTTCTCATGTCAAATCCATCCGTACCTGTGCGCCGCGGGATTCTCATACTTTCCCGAAGTTACCAGGCTATATACACTTCCGAAATTTCTAACCTCTGTCGCTATACCTTCCGCCGCGAAAAAACTTTTCGCGGTTTCCAAATCTGCCTGCCTCGCTGATGAGGCTATTACAATTCGGTTAGCCCCTTTGGATGTCACAACAGGAGTTTCCCTTGCAGCAGTTGGCATAGGCCTTGGAGCCGGCTCAGCAATTTCAGGCCTTACAACCGCCGGTGTTCGGTTATATACCGCCGATGGCGCAACTGGCGCCGGTGAATGTGTTACCTCGTTAGCAGGCTGTCCGGCAGTAGCAAACCCTGAATGCTGACCAAGGCGAAAAACAACCGATAGCAATAAAATCAAAACAAGCACAACAGCTACCGCGGCCTGCCAGGGCAGTGAAATTTCAACTCTGCCAGCGTTTACCTGCACAAAATTCGGTTTTTTAAACCACTTGACCATTTCGCTTGTGGTTTTTGATAAGAAAGTATCGGCGATAGCGGGTTTTTCCCCTGGTTTTTCAGGGCGTATCGGCTCTACGGTCTTGACCGGAGTCGATTTGAGACGAGCCTTGCTGACGGCCTCGTATAGAGCCATTCTGCCGCGTTTAAATACCATAACAAAACCTGTAAAATTTACGCAACTTCTTAGATTTCAACAAATTACAGCATCTTCAGGGAACGATAAACTGCATCGCTAAACAAAAATTCAGTTTGTTTTTACAGCATTTGAATATAAATTTCAATAATAAAGTGCCGATGAAGCGAAAAAACATTAAAATCATTAATCCGCATTTTTCACCGCCGAGACCGCTTAAAACGCAAAGGTTATTGTAATATAAAGACTTATATCAAATCAAGCTAATAAAAGCCGATTGCCGCTTGCTGTCATTCCCGCGAAAGCGGGAATCCATAAACTTTGCTATCGGTTCTTATTAACTGAAATTATTATTATATCGAAAACTGGGAATTATAGCCCCCCTGTCGGATTCACGATATGTCTTTCTCTTTTTTTCTTTGTGTCTTCGTGGTTGCCTTTTAAAAATTCTAACAGTTTGATTGATACTTTTTATTGTCCCAAAGGTTTTCGTCGCTCATTACTCGTTGCTCGTCGTCCGTTTTTCGTCGCTCGATAAACGATAAAATCGGAAAAATCTGCAAAACACAGGACGCAAGACCCAAGACACAAGGTAAATCAGCTACGAAAAGATACAAGGGACACGAATAATTAACCGCAGAATTTCTGATGCCGTCAATGCATATGTCAACCGAAGGCAGATTGAATTCATCTTTTTTCAGATGAGTTAAGATTGTAGTCAAAAACCAAAAAACATTTAAACTTTTAATCACATCCTGAGAGCCAATGACCTGCGAGGACAGCAAGGTCTTGCCAGTCGATAATATTATTTGGGTCAGCCAGATTACAAACGTTGTTCCAATTTTCATCGTCCATACTGCTTTGCCATGCCGTTGCCAAAACAGCAAAATCTTTTAAGTCCACACATAAATCAGCATTAAAGTCCCCCGGTTCAGGATTAAAAAGGGCTAGGCTGTGATAATCACCTGCAGCAATTGCTACGAAGTTATTGCCTGATGGTAAATTGCACTGGCCTTTACTATTGTCGCCCCATGCTATAATCGAACCATTTGATTTTAGTGCAAGATTATGATTCAGACCACAAGCAATGGCAACAAAATCATTTCCTTCCGGCACATCACATTGACCGTAATTATTGTCCCCCCATCCTACAAGTGAACCATCAGCCTTAAGAGCGAGACTGTGCCAACCGCCACCAGCAACGGCTATAAAGTCGTTTCCTTCGGGGACAATGCACTGGCCACTACCGATATAAAAACCATCCCAACTCCCGCAAGTGTTCCAACATCCAAGTTGATTCAATGTATAACAAGTGGGCTCCAAAGTAGATGAGATAGCTGTAACGGTATATGCAAGTGGTAGAAAGCTTACCATGGTTATTGCAAAATCAGAATCTACAAAATATTTTCCAGTCAAATCTCCTGGTTCGAAACCTAAACACCCATCTCCATCTCCCAAAATATTATACGGAGGAGTTCGATAAGGGTCTTCATCTGCATAAGCACGAATCGCATCAGCAATTTTGAGCATAAAGTCTTGGCCTTCCGACCATTCAGCAGCAAAATTTAAACCTTTACCCCAAGCTGTCAGAGAACCGTTGTTGTTGATAGCTAAACTGTGCCACTGACCCGCCGAAACACCAGTAAAGTTATTTACCTCTGGTACTTCAAGCTGATAATGACTATTGTCTTTCCAAGCTATAAGTGAACCATCAGACTTAACTGCCGCACTATGCCATTTTCCGCAAGCAATGTCGATAAAATTGTTACCGGCAGGAACTGCTGATGTACCTGGTGGCCCAAAAATTGGTGTGAAAATATCATTTTGGTCTAATATAACCATTTGCGGACTGTCTGGTCTTTCCACCCGTATGCTATTAGCAGCAACACAAGTAATTGTGTAAACCAAAGGGTCTAAGTCAGTTACGTTCATCGAAAAACATTGACCAGTAAAATATGTCCTATCGAGATATCCGGGATAAAATCCCAAAGCAGGAGGGTACTGGCCAAATATAGAAGTCGGAAGAGGACCATTAGGATTTGCCACGGCATAGGCGTAAATCGCATCAGCTATTTTAAGCATTAGCATCTTGCCTTCAGACCACCGGAGGTCGTAACAGTCTCCCCAACCTGTCAGTGAGCCATCAGTTGTAAGAGCTAAACTATGATAACCACCAGCGGCAATGTTACTAAAGTCATAACTTTGCGGCACATCGCACTGACCGTCTTCATTCAAACCGCAAGCTGCAAGTGAGCCATCACTTTTTAGAGCAACAGTATGATAGCCGCCACATGCAATTTTTACAAAATCATTCCCTGCAGGGACATTGCATTGCCCATAAGAATTATCACCCCATGCTATAAGAGAAGCGGCATTAACAGTATTGAATGTAAAGGGTATGACTGACGTCAGAACTGATGCCAAACTGAAAACCAGCAGTAACCTTTTCATAAAATACTTCCTCAAATAAAAAATGTTTATATTTGAGCGCAGCGATTGTACAGAAATACTGAAATACGATATAAACCATTTTAAAGGATTGACATCTATCTCCATCCTCTGCATCTCTTATATTTTATTTTGTTCGCTAAAGTAGAGTCAATTATATGCCTTTTTTGAGAAAAAGCAAGAGAAAAAGTACCAATTTTGGAATAAAAATCAGCAAAAATTGGTGCACTTTGCTCAAGACACCTTTACGTATTAGTGGGAGGAATTTTTCACCCCCTTAGTTACCTGCAGGGCTCGGATTAATTTTCTGGGCGTTCAGGATGGCGAGGAGAATGGCTGGATTAGTTAAGGCGTTTGGGCCGTTGGGATTATGTTTTGTGAGCATTTTTAAAGCGGCGGCGAATTTTTTATCCAGAGCGGCGATAAAGCAATTTGGCCGATTCGGTTCATCCATCAAAAACTCAAGCTGATAGGCGTGCAGGGTAAGCCGCTCGATGAGCGGTTTTTCAGTCTGATGTTCGCCAAGCTGATAAGCGGATTTTTTGAATGTGGAAAGAAAAAGCGGTGCAGTGCTGCCATAAAGCGGGTCAATGGCAAGCGGCAAGCCTATCGATGGGAGATGGACACGAATTTGATGCGTTCGACCTGTCTGGGGCATCACAGCTAATAAGGCGAATTGGCCAAAATCAGCGAGGAGTTTCCAGTCGGTAACAGCGGATTTGCCGTTTTTCTTCGCAATACACATCAGTTCCGGATTGCGTGTGCTGCGGGTCACGGGCGCATTGATAGTACCCTGCGGCGCGGGGATAAAACCCGTTACGATTGCAAGATACGTTTTTTTGACGAGCCTTTTAGCGAAATAGCCGGAAAAGCGGCTTTGAGCGTCTTTATTTTTAGCCAGGACCATCACGCCGGAAGTTTCCTTGTCGATGCGGTGTATCAGGAGCAGCCGGCCAGCGTCTGTGCCGGGCTGGGATGCCAAGAGGTCTCTCAATTGCGGCAGGCCCGAGCGGTCTTTGGTAACGGAAACACCGGCAGGCTTATTTACGACGAGGATATCAGAATCCTGATAGATAATGTCGATATTTTGCTTTTGCATCTAACTCTTTCTTTATTTAGGAGTTTCTGGAGGAAGCAAGTTTTAAGACGAGCTGCTCTGCGGCGATTTGGGGTCTTGCTTGGCCGGTCTTTATTTCGTAATCGAGCTGCGCCAAAAGCTGGATAATGGAGCCTATCTGAGCAAGAGTAAGCTTTTCAAGCTGGGCGAAGAAAGCATCCTTGTTGTACCAAAGCTGAATCTTCGGAGCGACGGCGGCGGGAGTCAGGCCCCTTTCGAGCATAGTTTTAGCGTTAAACATTCGTCTGAAATGGTAAGCGAAAGCGCCAACAAAAGTATACTCTGCGGAGCGGTCTTCGGCGAACATATTTCGCAGGCGGGTTACGGCCTGTGCGGCGTTTCCAGCGACAATGGCATCGATAACATTGAAACAATTGAAAACCCGGTTGTGTCCGATGAGCGATTCAACGTGTTTGGGTGTAATGATTTTTTCGGTATCGATATAGAGGACTAATTTGTCGATTTCGCCATACAATTGAGGGAGGTTATCGCCGGCAAGTTCGATGAGTAACTGGGCGGCGGGCCGTGTGAGCGTTTTTTTGTGCCTGTCGGCGGCGTAACGGACGAGGTATTCGGACAACTGCCAGGGTTTGGGCTGGGTAACTGTTATGAGTTCGCCGATTTCGGGCAGTTTTTTGGCAAGCCTGGTGCGAGAGTCCCAGGTTTTGACCATAATTATAAGTATGCCTGTAGGCGAGGGGTTGTCGAAGTATCCCTCGAATAACTGGCGATTATCGCTGATAAAATCCTCGGCGTCCTTGATAAGAACGACACGCTTGGCAGTGAGAAACGGGAGCGTGCGCAACTCATCGAAGACCTCAGCGGGCTGGGCCAGTTTTGTGTCAACATTGAAAAGGCCGAGTTGCCTGTCAGAATGGTCGATGAATTGCGCGAGAAGTTTTTCGCATTCGATGCTGAGCATCGCCGGGTCTTCGCCGGCAATTACATAGACCGATTTTTGTATGTTAGCTTTTGCTTTAGTATCAGCCATAGAAAAACGCTAAACGGTATCCGGTTCTTCAGGAACAATTTTTTCAGCGGCAACGAGTTTATCGCCGGGGTCGAGTTTGATCAGTCGAACGCCCTGCGTATTTCTGCCGATGGCGCGAATCTCCTCGATGCCGGTGCGGATGATGATGCCCTTGGCGGTAATCATCATGAATTCATCGCTCTGCTGAACGGACTTTAGGGCGACGACCATTGCCGTTTCGGTCGGAGGTTTTAATATTAATAAGGCCGATGCCGCCGCGATTCTGCGAGCGATAATCGTCGAGATCCTGTGCGTTTGCCGTAGCCGTTTTCGCAGACGGTCAGCAGGGATGCTTTTTCTTCAACGATCACGACGACAACGACAGTGTCATTGTCGCGGAGTTGATGCCTTTGACGCCCCTTGCGACGCCGGCCCATTGAGCGAGCCTGCTCTTCGTTGAAGCGGATCGCCATGCCGTCGCGTGTGCCGAGAATGATCTCATCCTTGCCGCTTGTGAGAGCAACGCCGATAACGGCATCGTTGGGGTCGAGCTTGATCGCGATGGACGCCGGAGGTCCGCGGATTGCCGTAGGCGGAGAGCACGGTCTTTTTGATAATGCCGTTCCTGGTGGCCATGATAAGCTGCGCGGATTCTTCGAATTTTTTTCTTCTTCGCTGCGAAATTGCTTACGCTTATAATGGAAGCGATCTTCTGGTCGCCGAGATTGAGCAGATTGACGATATTTCTGCCTTTGCTCTGGCGGGTCAGGCTTGGGAATGTCATAGACCTTGAGCCAGTAGCATTTGCCGCGATTGGTGAAGACCAGCAGGTAATCGTGCGTCGAGGCGACAAACAGATGTTCGAGGAAATCGCCTTCCTTGGTATCCGAGCCGATGATGCCCTTGCCGCCGCTGCCCTGCTTGCGGTAGGAGTCGATGGCCATCCGCTTGATGTAGCCGCTGTGGCTTATCGGTAACAATGACCTCTTCGTCGGCGATCAGATCCTCAATGTTGAATTCCTCGATGGCACCGGAGATTTCTGTGCGCCGCTTGTCGCCGTATTTTTCCTTTATCTCGTGAATATCCTCGCGGATAATATCCATGAGCACGCTTTCGTCGGCCAAAATTGCCTCGTAATCGGCGATCTCACTGATCAGCTCGGCATATTCTTTTGCGAGCTTTTCGATTTCAAGGCCGGTGAGCCGCTGGAGCTGCATCGTCAAAATCGCGTCGGCCTGCGGGCCGGTGAGGAACTGGTCGGTTTTGCTTTTTGCTTGATGAACGCCTCGGGCAGAATCTTTTTGAGCGTGGCGGCCTCGACAAGGCGAAGCGGCTTTTCCATCAGATTCTTTTTGGCCGTCGGCGCATCGGGCGATTTTTTGATCAGATTCGATAATGTCGTCGATATCGCTGACCGCAAGAATCAGACCTTCGAGGATATGTGCGCCGGTTGCGGCATTTTTTCAAGCAGGAACTTGCTGCGTCGGCGAATCACCACTTTGCGGTGGTCGATGAAATGCCTGAAGCATCTGCTTGATATTGAGCGTTTCAGGCCGGTTATTCACAAGGGCGATATTGATAACGCCGAACGTCGTCTGAAGCGGCGTAAGCTGAAAAGCTTATTTAAGACCATCTGGCGCATCGGCGTCTTTTTTAAGCTCGACGACGATCCGCAGCCCCTTGCGGTCGGATTCATCGCGCACATCGGACACTTCCGGCAGGGTATCGTTCGTGCACGCATTCGGCGATCTTGGAGACGATCGTGGTCTTGACGACCTGATACGGAATTTCCGTAATGATGATGCTTTCCTTGCCCTTTTTGCTGGTCTCGATCTCAGCTCTGCCGCGAACGGTAAGATGGCCCTTGCCGGTGGTGTAGGCATCGACAATGCCCTTGCGGCCGCAGATGATGCCGCCGGTGGGGAAATCGGGGCCGGGCAGAACTTTCAAAATATCCTTGAAGCCGCAGTTGGGCTCATCTATGACAAGTATCAGCGCATCGCATACTTCCGCGACGTTGTGCGGCGGCATATTGGTGGCCATGCCGACCGCGATGCCGGTTGCGCCGTTGACAATCAGATTCGGAAATTTCGCCGGGCAAAACCGTCGGCTCTTTCCGTGTCTCATCGTAGTTGGGAACAAAATCGACGGTATCGCGATTCAAGGTCTTCGAGCATTTCCATCGCGGGCGCGGTCATGCGCGCTTCGGTATAACGCATCGCGGCAGGCGGGTCGGCGTCGATACTGCCGAAATTACCCTGCGGATCGACCAGCGTGTACCGCATGTTCCAATCCTGCCCCATTCGCACCAGTGTGCCGTAGGTGGCCTGGTCGCCGTGCGGATGGTAATTGCCGCCGGTATCGCCGACGATCTTTGCGCACTTTCTATGCTTGCTGCGCGGGCCGAGGTTCAAGTCGTTCATCGCGACCAGGATGCGCCGCTGCGAGGGCTTTAGGCCGTCGCGGACGTCCGGCAAGGCACGCGAAACGATAACGCTCATCGCGTAGTTGAGGTACGAATTCTTGAGTTCGTCAAGAATCCGCATATTCTCAAACCGCTCGAGCAAATCTCCAGATTCCTTCATAATTCGAGCTATCCTTAAATATAATAAAACCCAAAAGTAAAAACGTTAAGGTACACCTGACAGGACAAAAAGTCAAGGGAGAGAATTAATTTTAACGTTCAACATTGAACATCGAACTTTCAACGCAGAACTGATTTAGCTTATTTGAAAATTAAGCTGTAGCCAATGGCGAAGACGGCGATATCCACAATGGCATGGCTGAGATATCCGGGCCAGATTGACCGGTATCTGAGGTAACACCACGACCAAATAGCGCCGCCGATAAAAACGCCCATCGAGGCGATTGCCGCTGTGAACCAGCCGAAAAATATATCCAGGGCAATAATATGGTGCAGCGTAAAGCCAAGAGCAGATATTACAATCGCAGCTCCAACAGGCATAAATACTCTGCATTGACTTACAACGAACCATCGCCAGACATATTCTTCAAGCACGGAGTTTATTAAAATCCAATACGCCGCTCCCGCGATATAAAGAGACGGATTTGACAGTCCTATTTTAAGGGCTATCTCCCTGACTATCTGCGGCTGTATGAGGATATTGCCTGCAGCTGAGTACACGATAAAAATAATTATGCTTATCGCGACACCGAGCCCAGCGGCAACACCAAATCCTCCGCGGATAGGTTTTGACCAGCTCAATTTTTGTTTGTCAACAATAATAAGCCAAAATACCGGTATTATGAGAATCCAGATTTTTGAAGCGAGAAAAATTGATTTGCCTAATATATGGTTCGGAGCGATAAGCATAGCCGCCAGGACTCCGATACTCGGCACGGGTACAAGCAATAATAGCGCAAGCAGGGCTGTTTTTTTTGTCATGATATAATATCACAATTAGAATTCGCCGATACTTCTGATTAAACCCCACTTGAAAGGCTGATTATCAATCTCGAGAATCTCAATATTAGTGATAAACCAGTCGCTGTTTTGTTTTTTAAAATCCATTTTTACCTTCGTGAAAACGAGCGGCCTGTATTCATAGACATAACTTCGCTTATCGATTATCACGCGGGCAGTAAAAACTTTGGTCGCCTTTGGAGGAGTAATCTCGATTGATACCTCCCTTATAATAGCCTCATATACAAGAGGCTCAGAGAACCATGTTTGGCAATCGAGCAGCAGGCTTCTCTTGGTGCGGTGAAAAGAATCCTTGTAATCCTCGGTAATAAGCGGCGCAATAGCCCCGGGGTTGTGGGTCTCGACCGCCTTTGCAGATTTCATCAGAACTGCGTTTATTTTCTCCTGGTCGGTCTGAACAAAATAATCGAGAGAAAAACCAAGAGCGGCGATGAACAGCGGCAAAGCCAGTTGCCACCATCGCCTCTTATCGGGTAAGATTCGGCGAATCATCAGCATTACCAGTAAACCAATAATCGCCAGACTCAGCAGCGTCCACGGCTGTTCATAAAAATTAAACATTTATGCTGTTCCTTAATTATGTTGACGGGAAATCGAACTGCAAAACGGGAGCAGGTTGAGATTGCTGTTTTAATTCGTCTTTGGGGCGATGCTTCCATCTTCTGTGCAGCCACCAGTACTGCGTCGGGTCTTCCCGCACAAAATTTTCGATAGCTTTGGTATATTCCTGCGTAATCCAAAACAGGGCATCGCCTTTGTCTGCCCATTCCGATGGCATTATAATGCGAGTCGGACAGAACTCGAAATAGAACCGGTTATCAATTCTCCGGCAGTAGCCGACAACTATCGGCATATTATACGTAATCGCCAGCAGGCCTATACTTTTATAGGTGCTTGCCTTTCGGCCAAAGAAATCTACAAAGATTCCTTTTTTACCCGCGTCCTGGTCGGCAATAAAACCGAGGGTCGCCCCGCTTGAGGCGATTTCATTCATAAGTTCCGCCGCGCCTTTTTTGTCGATTATCTTCTGGCCAAACCGCTCACGGACACTGTAGAGATATTTGTTTATGAACTTATTATCGAGGGGTCTGGCAATCGCGTAAATACTGAATCCGAACAGGCCCATAAGATAACCGATAATCTCGAAATTTCCGTAATGGCCTGTTACCATAATCAGGCCGCCCTCCTTCATCATCCACTTGATTCGCTCAGCATTTTTCCAGCGTGAATATTCACGCAAGTTATATTTTCTTACCAGCCGTGGGGTGAACAGAACATCTATCGCCAGCATCGCCAGGTTTTCAAAGCTTTTCTCACCTGTTTGCCAAATCCACTTTTCATCCTTTTCAGGAAAACTCGCGCGAAGATTTTCCAACGCACGCAGCCTGCCGCGATGATAGTATTTCCATAACAGCAATCCGATGAAACGGGCCGTTCGCAGATTGGTTTCGATACTGAATAAATAAAGAAAGACCACCGCTATACGCAGAGCGATATACACCAGCCAGTCAAACAGCAGACTGTGTTTTTTCTTCTTTTTTCGAGGTACGGAATCAGCCATAGAGGATTATTTTATGCTTAAAATCGCCGCTGTCAAGTTTCAGGAATGTGGCAGGAATTGCAAAAACGGTTAAAAACAGAAAAATAAAAAGGGAGACAGGCAATTTATTTTTCCCATTTTAAGGTCTGTCTCCCATGGTGCGTAGTGCCGATTTGCACTTTACCGCGGATAGCGCATTTTGGCGAAACCGTCGTTTTGCACTCGCAACAACTATAATATATCTTACTTTTCGACTTTTGTCAAGAAAATAATTGGCCGGTCATGGTTTCAGGATGGAAAAATATCACCATATCCCGCACCAAATGCCAAAACCCCGAAAAAACGCTTGCTATTATGAAATGAATTTAGTATTTTGCAAAAAGACAAGATAAAGTATCATTAAAGATAAATTTACGATAAGATGAAAAAAATATTACCTCTAATCGCGGTTCTGACGTTTTTTTCCAGTTTCTGCTCCGCTGATACCTTCACAAACAAAAAAACCGGTGAAAAGCTGAGCGGCTATCCGATTTCGTCCTGCGAAGACGGCAAATCAACAATTTTCACAAAGGAAAAAGGAAAGATTGACGTTAATACATCCGAGTGGAAAACCGTTTATGACACAAACGGCAGGAACAATAAAGTTGTTGTCATTCCATTGACCGACGCAATTGCCCTTCAAATAGTAACCGATGCTATCGAGAAGGCGATAACACAGGCTTCATCGGAGGGGCCTTTATTTATAATTTTTGAAATCGATACACCCGGCGGCAGAACCGATTTGGCACAAAAAATCTGTTCGGCCATCACGCAATCACCAACTCCTGTTTACGCCTTTATAAAGGGCGGCGAAAAAGGCGGAGCGATTTCCGCGGGAGCGGCACTTGCCTTTGCCTGCAACAAGATCTATATGGCCAATGGAACCATCATAGGAGCAGCGATGCTGGTTACTATTAATGAAGGCAAAGTCAAAGACGCGAAGGAAACTTTCGGAAAAGACATCAGCGAAAAATACAGTTCCGCGTGGCGAGGCTACCTGGCATCGCTGGCCGAACGAAACGGCAGGCCGGGTCTTTTAGCCAAGGCAATGGTCGATAAAAACATCGAGGTAATCGAGGTCTCCGATTCGGGTAAAAGACTCTTTATAGAGCCTGTAAACAAAAAGAACGGCCAGCCCGTTGTTCACACATGGAATAAAAAAGGAAGTCTTCTTACACTGACCACTAACGAAGCCGTTCAAAGCAATATGGCGGACAAAGAGGTCACCTCACGGCAGGACATACTGGCTGATGTCAATGCTCAGAATGCCGAAATTATTGTAAATGACGCCGCCGACAAGGCCGCACAGGAATTTAAAAAGGCCACAGTCCGGACAAACACTATTTTGAAGGATATAGACCTCAAATCCAAAGAAATTGAGATCGCCTCTTCTTCACCGGCGGCACTGAAAATTCTCCGCGAGGTAAATGACGATTTTAAGACTCTTGCCGCTCTGGCGAAAAAATACCCCAACCTTCAGATAGATATCCCCGCCATCGAAAAAGAGATTAATTCCATCAATGCCGCTTCAAAGGAAATTAAAATCAGGGCACGCAGACATGCAAATTAAAAAAAGACACATGCCAATTTTATTACCAATTATCTCGTACGAGTCGAATGATTTCTATTTTTTGATTTCTGTTCATTCTCTGATATCTGTGCCTCTCACATACCCAGACTTTTTTACAATAGCCAGTGTCCAGGCGCACCATCACGACGCAGCGCATCCGGATTAGGCAACTTCTGTTTACGCCGCGCTGTTTCCTCTTCCCATGCCTTCTTGAGCTGAGGCGTCCACAGTGTAGGCGCACATGACTTATAGAAATCCTCTTTAAGCTTGAGAAGTTCCTGCACAATTTCAGGATGCTGTTCAGCCGCATTATGCCGTTCAAACACATCCACCTCCATATCATGAAGTTCGGTTACTTTCATCAATGTCTTATCATAGGTTGTCTGAGGGTCGCGGTATTCACAGGTCAGTTTCCATTTACCATTACGTATCGCCCAGCGATCAACCACCTCATCCAGCCCCCAATACATCACATCATGCGGCATACCTTTACGTTCACCCCGCAGATACGGCACAAGGTCAACGCCATCAAGGGGTTTGGCCACTGCCCCGCCGGTTGCGGCAGCACACGTGGCAAAAATATCAAGCTGGCTGACAGGTTGGTTATACACAAGTCCTTCCGACACTTTTTCCGGCCAGCGAATTATAAACGGTACACGGATACCTCCTTCCCAGTAAAATCCCTTACGGGCACGCAGGCCGCCATTATGATGCACCAGATGTGCAGGTAAACCGTCGCCGTCATCGGTGCCACCGTTGTCACTGGTAAAAATAATCAGAGTGTTGCGATCGATATTCAAATGCAGCAATCGAGCGAGTATTTTACCTATACCATCGTCCATTGAATCAATCATCGCGCGAGCCAGATCACGAGAATCGAACTTGCCCCCCTTCTCTGCCGCATACGGCTCCAGTTTATCCCAGGTACACTGCATAGGTGGATGCGGCGCATTGTACGACAGATATAAGAAGAAAGGCTTGCCAGCCGCAGCTTGCTCATCAATAAATTCGATGCTCTGTTTGGTTAACTCATCGGTTAGATACTCCATCTGCCTGACAGGCTTGTTCTGGTCCATAATGCAGGCATCTCGGTCAAATGAAAACCCCATCGTCGGATCACCAAGGTTTGGATCATAATAGTCATGCTGGCCGCCGAGAAATCCATAAAATCGGTCAAATCCACGGGTCATGGGACCGAGTTCCGGCTTATGGCCGACGTGCCACTTGCCGATACACGCTGTAACATAACCCTGCCTCTTCAAAAATTCCTGGAGCATCATCTCATTTTTTGGAATGCCCGACAGAGTCTCTTTGAACTCATAATATCCAAACCGCTGTTGATACCGCCCTGTCAAAAGCCCTGCTCGTGATGGCGAGCACACCATGCATGTAGCATAAGCTTGTGTAAACCTTGCACCTTCCGTAGCAAGGCTATCAAGATTTGGGGTACGGATCCGTGCTTCAGGAAACCGTGTATCCTGCGGATAACAGCTCAAGTCGCCCCACCCAAGGTCATCAGCAAGAATGACGATGATATTTGGAGGAGTACGACGTGGTTTTGGGATGGACGAATTGCTATCGGCTGCATTGGCGAGTACGTCAAATACACCAAATGCCCCTGCCGCTGCGACACCAAGGCCAGTATTTTTAATGAATGTTCGCCTGTTCATATTTGATACCAATTGCGTTAAATATATGCACCTTGCAACCCCTTAGCTTCATTGCGAAGAACGCAACAACTAAGCAGTCTTAAGAGTATAAGGCATATTAACACAATTGGTGTTAACTCTTTTGTTCGGTCTTTTCACAGCCGCAGGACAACTTGGCTATCTGTTCCATCAACGCTGTTCTCTGGGCGGCGTCACTTTTTGCCAGCTTCATCAGAGCCTCCGCTTTCTCAGGTTTTGCCTGACGCAGACTGAGATAACGAGTCTGATTGTAGGCGTATTCCTGGAAGTCGAGCGTAGGCGCCTTCGAATCAAGTTGGAGCGGGTTTTGACTCTGATTTTTCAATCGCGGGTCGAACCGTAACAACGGCCAGTGGCCGCACGCGACAGCCTGCCTCTGAGTATCATAACCCTTGGTCATATCAATTCCCTGAGCAATACACTGCGAGTAGGCGATTATTAAAGACGGCCCCGGATAGGCTTCGGCCTCAGCAAACGCCTTTACTACCTGATTGGGATTTGCGCCCATCGCGACTTTGGCGACATAGATATTGCCGTAAGTCATCGCCAAAAGACCGAGGTCCTTTTTGGGCATCACCTTTCCACCCTGCAGCGAATTTCGCCACGGCGCCTCTGGGTGTCGATTTCGACATCTGTCCGCCTGTATTCGAATAGACTTCCGTATCCAGCACAAGAATATTTATATTTGCGCCGCTTGCGAGGACATGGTCGAGACCGCCGTAACCGATGTCATACGCCCAGCCGTCACCACCGACTGCCCAGACTGATTTGCGAACAAGGTAATCGGCAATAGTAACCAGCCGTTTGCAATCAGCACAATTACTCTTTTTGCACTGTCCGACTAATTTTTTCAATTCTCGCCCGCTGTTCCTCGATTGCCGCCTGAGAGGGGTCATCGGCCAGAGCGGCCTGGTGTACCTGCTCGGCAAGATTTTTATCGACGCATCCGGCCTTTGCGACATTATCAAGCACCTCAAGAGCGTAGCCCTTGAATTTATCAACCGTAAGACGCATACCCATCGCAAACTCAGCATTATCCTCAAAGAGACTGTTGCTCCACGCAGGCCCCCTGCCGTCAGCCCTTTTTGTATAAGGCGTTGTCGGCAGATTTCCTCCGTAAATAGACGAACAGCCTGTCGCGTTGCCTATTAATGCCCTGTCGCCGAATAACTGCGTAAGCAGTTTGATGTACGCTGTTTCGCCGCAACCCGCACAGGCGCCTGAATACTCGAACAATGGCGGAACCAACTGGCTGCCCTTGACCGATATCGGTTTTGAAAAGTTTCGGGTCGGTGTTGGGTATCGCCAGGAAGAAATTGTAATTCTCCCGCTCCTGCATACGAATCGGCTCCTGCGGAGCCATATTAATGGCCTTTCGCCCGGTCAGATTTTTATTGGCGTCCTTTTCCTCTGCCGGGCAGCATTCAACACACGCTCCGCAACCGGTACAGTCTTCGGGGGCAACCTGAACGGTAAATTTCATACCAGCAAACTCTTTTCCTTTGGCATCGACGCTTTTGAAAGTCGCAGGTGCGCCGCTCAAGATTCTTAGCATCATAATCTTTTATTCTGATTGTGGCATGCGGACACACAAGCGAGCATCTGCCGCATTGAATACAGACTTCCGGCTGCCATACGGGTATGTTCACGGCGATGTTGCGCTTTTCATACTGCGTTGTTCCTGTTGGGAATCTGCCGTCAACAGGCATCCTGCTTACCGGCAGTTTATCGCCGCGGCGTGCCATAATCGTCAGCGGTAACATCCTTGACAAAATCAGGCACATCATCAGGCACAACCGGCGGCATCGTGATTTTGCTCGTAACTCGACTTCGGTACTTTGACCTCAAAGATTCTTTCAATCGCACCATCGACGGCGGCGTTATTCATCGCCACTACTTTTTCGCCCTTTCTGCCGTAACTCTTCAAAATAGCATCCTTAATCGCCTTTATGGCTATTTCAAGCGGAATAACATTGCTGATTTTGAAAAACGCCGTCTGCATAATCACGTTGATTCTCGCGCCAAGACCAAGTTCCTGGGCAAGTGAAATCGCGTCAATCACATAGAACTTCAGCTTCTTTTCGATAATCTGCTTCTGTACTTCCTGCGGCAGCGTATCCCAGACCTCGTCTTTGCTGTAAGGAGCTTGTCAGCAGAAACGTCGCGCCTTTTTTGGCTTCGGCCAGCATATCGTATTTTTCAAGAAAGCTCGGATTATGGCACGCGATAAAATCGGCCTTGACTAATAAGATACGGCCTGCGAATCGGATTCTTTCCGAACCGCAGATGCGATATGGTAACAGCCCCTGCTTTTTTCGAATCATATACGAAATAACCCTGCGCATAATTATCTGTCATTTCGCCGATAATTCTAATCGAGTTATGGTTTGCGCCAACTGTGCCGTCGGAGCCGAGACCGTAAAACATCGCGGTGAAAAGCCCCTCGCCAGGAATCATAAATGCCTCATCAACTTCAAGGCTCGTGTTGGTTACATCGTCAATTATTCCGACAGTAAAACCGTTTTTCGGTTCTTTTGCATCGAGATTATCGAATATCGCCTTTACCATAGCGGGCGTAAATTCCTTGGAACCCAACCCGTAACGGCCGCCGACAATAAGCGGATATTTTTTGAATGGCGCTTCGCCGGAACTCATTGCCTCGCCGATGGCGGTACGAATATCCAGATATAACGGCTCGCCGATGGAACCCGGCTCTTTTGTCCTGTCGAGAACAGCGATTTTTTTTACGGTCTTAGGCAACGCGGCAATAAAATCCTTTGTGCTGAACGGCCTGAACAGCCGAACTTTCAGCACGCCGATTTTCTTCACCTTTGGATTTGAGATACTCAACCGTTTCGTCAGCCGTATCAGCGCCGGAACCCATTATAATAATAACTTTCTGAGCGTCCGGTGCGCCGACATAATCAAAAAGATGATACTGTCTGCCGACGATTTTGGCGAAATTATCCATCGCCTGCTGAACAATCTGCGGAACAGCCTGATAAAATTTATTTACCGTTTCCCTGCCCTGGAAATAAACATCGGGATTCTGCGCTGTGCCGCCCATGCTCGGCCTGTCCGGTGAAAGCGCCCTTGCCCTGTGTTCAGCGACAAGCTTATCGTCAATCATCGCCCGCATATCATCAAAGGTAAGCTCCTCGACCTTTTGAATCTCGTGGCTTGTCCTGAATCCGTCGAAGAAATGAAGAAATGGAATCCTCGACGCCAGCGTCGCCTGTTGCGAGATAAGCGCCATATCCATTACCTCCTGAACATTGGACGAAGCAAATCATCGCAAAACCGGTCTGCCGGCAGGCCATCACATCAGAATGGTCGCCGAAAATAGATAATGCCTGACATGCCAGCGAACGGGCTGTTACATGAAAAACCGTCGGGAGCAATTCGCCGGCGATTTTGTACATATTCGGAATCATCAGCAAAAGACCCTGCGACGCGGTGAAAGTCGTTGTCAATGCGCCGGTCGCCAAAGCGCCATGAACCGCCCCTGCCGCCCCGCCTTCGGACTGCATTTCCGTAACGGAAGGCACAGTACCCCAGATATTCTTTTCGCCTTTGGATGATTTCGCGTCTGAAATTTCGCCCATCGGCGAACTCGGCGTAATCGGATATATCGCTATAACTTCATTCGTGGCATGGGCCACATAAGCCGCCGCCGCATTTCCATCAATTGTAACAATTTTCCGACTCATAATTTATTCACCTTTTCAAATAAAAATAGAAAAAACAACACCCTGCCCTGTTACAGTAAACGCAACTGTCTCAGAAATTCAGGCTGCTCTTCCTCTGTCTTTATATAACTTTTCCGCCTGTTTGGCAATGAAATTTTTCATCAGCACAAATTATAGTTTCAAAAACTTCACCACACCTGAAAAATTTATTTCTAGCTATGAAAAGCCCTACTCAAAATTCAAAGCCTGTCGCAATGGCTTGAATAAACAGACTTGCTACAAAATTTTAAAAAATTCATGTAATTCTTCAAAGTTTTCGTGTCCTACCGGATAAAGAGGTATATCTTTTGTAACTGCAGGCAGGAAGTGCCAATCATTGGGAAAAATGAAAAAGTATTAGAAAGAGCGATACAATAATAAGAAAAATGCATATAACAAGAGAGGACATTATTATAGCTGCAATTGCAAGTGCTTTGCCTGATAATTGAGAGTTACTCCGGTTTATCCTTCTAAGTGCTATAATGGCCATAATCAAAGATACTATGGATGGTATAGCGAAAGAAATTGGGAATGTGGGTATTCCGATTACACCTATGATTAATGCAAAAACTGCCAGATTGCTTATTGGAATAGACTTTTTGAATTGAGGCCTATAAATCGCACTGACGTTCTCAGTGGCTTTTTCCTTTTTGCTTGTCAACAATTTCAGCAATTTCATAGAAACAATAAAGTTTACCAAACCGTGATATGCAATAGCTCCGACAATATTGTCTGCAGCTATTACCACAGCAGTCACTGCTATCGTAAAAAATATTACGAAAATAAAATCTCTCTTTTTATAGTGTAGATGCCCCACAATAAAGAGACAAGCCGAAAGGATTGCCCATGGGATTATTATGCCGGTTCTCTGTACCCAGAGCAGAATAAAATACCCCCTGTAAACAAGTTCTTCCGATATGGCAGCAAAAACAAAATTTAAGGAAAATAAAGTTTTTTGAAAAGGAGTTTTTGCCGCATCCGCCAACATCGCATGATATGAGGTACGGTCAATCTCTTGTTTCTTGCCTGTTATAAATCTGGCAGCAAGTGCATACACGCCAAGAAATACACCTATGGCGAAAAATACATTTATAATCTTATCCGGATTTGTAAAATCAAGGCCGACAGATGAGAAATGAGTTTTCTGATGCAGCCCTATGTACAAAATCAAAAAGATACTTCCAAGTTGATAAATTACAGCCATAAGCAATGAAATGGATACATTTTCAATCACCCTTTGTTCTTTTTTTAATAATAAAAACAATGATATCTTAGTGGGAAGAATAGCAAAAAATATAACAGTCAACAACTCAAGCACTGCTTCCATTTTTTCAATCCTAAAAAAAAGCGGTTTTGATTTTATGATTACAGTATATTGCTGAAGAATATTTAAACATGATTATTTAGTCAAGAATAAACTATTTGCTATTTAAAACAGTCAAAAAACAAAAATCTTTTCTCTTGTTAAAAAGCGGTCGCAAAGCTAAAATGCCGCGGGTGAAGTTTTAATGAATTATTTTTTTATTGGAAAGAGAAAATGGAACATAAAAAATCGAATTGTCCGGGCAAGCAGAAATATCTGTCAGGCAAAAGGATTATGCCTGAGCCGATTAGTGAAAAGACAGACATTGTACAACTGGTTGATAATATGGACGCCTATAACGGCGGAAGACTCCGTGCCGCGTGCCACCTCTTGAAAAACCGCTATTCGCAGGAAGATGTTACTATCGGCCTGAGCCTGGCGGGAGCGTTAACGCCTGCGGGCCTGGGACCATCAACGGTCATTCCGCTGATGAATCACGGCTTTGTTGACTGGCTCTCCGCCACCGGCGCAAATATGTATCACGACATTCATTACGCATTCAACCTGCCTCTCTATCGCGGCAGTCACAATGTCGATGATGTTGACCTGCGAGATAAAGGCGTTACCAGAATTTATGATATTCTCTTCGATTACGAAGACGTCCTGATGGAGACCGACAGGAGACTTCGCGAGATATTAGTCAGGCCGGAATTTCAGAAAGAGATGGGGACACGTGAGTTTTATCATCATCTCGGCAAAATCCTCGACGAGTTCGAGAAGAAAAATAAGCTCGGCCAGGTAAGTATCCTCGCCGCCGCGTATAGAAACGGTATTCCTGTTTTCACATCTTCGCCGGGCGACTCAACAATTGGAATGAACGTCGCAGGCATCGAACTTCTCGCGGAGGCGTCGGGCCTGTCAGATAAATTCAAACTGAAAATAAACCCAAGCATCGACGTCAATGATTCGACAGCGATTATCCTGAACGCCAAGAGATACGAAAAGGGCAAGACCGCGGTCATTCTCATCGGCGGCGGAAGTCCGAAAAACTTTATGCTCCAGACCGAGCCACAGATTCAGGAAGTGCTGATGATACCCGAGGTCGGCCAGGATTACGACATCAACATAACCGACGCCAGGCCCGATACAGGGGGCCTGTCCGGCGCACCGCCTTCAGAGGCCGCAAGCTGGGGCAAAATCGACCCGACAAAACTCGAAGAGACGGTAACCGCCTATCTCGATGTAACGGTCGCATTCCCGATGATGGTCGCGTATGTCAAGCACACCACCAAGCCGAAAAAGGCCAAGAGACTTTACGACCGCGGCCAGGAACTGCGTGAAAAGCTGATTAAGTCCTACCTCGAAAACAACAAAGAGGTCGAAAAACTCAAAGGGCTAATAAAAAAACTGTGAGTAGGCGAAAAAGAACGTCGAACGTATAACGTTGAACGTCAAATGATTAAAATGAAAATTGTATCCATCATTGACAAAGCTTTAGTGGATAGGTTTTCATTGATGTTTTATTGTGATGAAAGTAAAATGATAAGAAATACCTTTGTATAAGTTCTACTTTGCCTATAAGAGGATTATAAAATGATAAAATTTGGACGATCATTGGTAGATCATGAAAGGCGGTTAATTGAACTTGAAAGAAAACGCTTAATCTTATATTTATCAAAATTGAATAATATTAAACTATGGGTTAATATTTGGCATGAAAAACAAAATATAATTATAAGCGGCATAGTCGAAAGTATCATTAACGGGACGGTTAAAAAAAATAAACATTTTTTATTAGGTGGAAAATTTAATCTATATAACGGAATTGACTATTCAATTAATGATATTTATACTATTAGTTTTACTCCATTTTCTCTTGAAGATGAATATTATAATAAAGCATGGGTAGATTCTTTTAATAGTTCTATTTATGGCGATGAATCGGAATTAACAAGCAATATTTTATTTTCAGAAACAGATTTAAAGCCACAAGATTTTAATCATAAAACGCCATTAGACCAAGAATCACAGTTGACTTGCGATTTTAGAAAATTTAACACAAGATATTATGAAATCATAGCGGAATTTATAAAAAAATAAAATTGTTGAGAGCTGATAAAAATCAAATGACTTTGTGGTTTAAAGCATGGAAGATTTATATATCAGATATATAATTATATGGATGGCCAAACACTAGATGCACTTGCTGATATGATTTGTGGGGGAGGGCAGGGATATCCTGTTTGCCGTACCGGTTCCGAACTTACCCGTTTTTTTCAGCGTGTTGGTTTTTCCAATTTTAAACACGATGGTTCAACTCGAAAATGGTGGACAATAGATGTTCTAAAGCAATTGACAGACAACAATCTAAAAGCAGTTGTATTACGTTTGGCAGACCCACGTGAGTATAAAGGGAATCAGCAACAGATTGGACAAGCTATCACTAAATTAAACGAGATATTAATGGTAGAGGGTCTGAAGGTTGAATTAGAAGGAATTATACCAAAACTCAAAGAAATCATCCCACAGTTTGTAGAACAGCCAAGCGAACCTGAATTAAAACCTTTACCTCCTCCTGATTTCTTGAGTCTAAAGCTTGAACCTGGCTTAGGTGAAATTCTTGCTGATAGATGGGAGCAGGCTCAGAAATGTATGATAGCGGAAGCTTATCTTGCAGCGACTATTATTATGGGATCAATGTTAGAGGGAATGCTTGTTTCCATTTTCCAAAAGTTTCCCGAAGACGGGAATAGATGCAAATCTGCACCTCTTGATCAAAGAACTGGAAAGGTAAAATATTTTGCAGATTGGTCTCTTTCAGATATGATAAATGTAGCCCATGAAGTTGGGTGGCTTGATCTTGATGTGAAAAAGTTTTCACATTCACTCCGCGAGTTTAGAAATTTAATTCATCCATATCAACAGATGATTGTAAAAGCGTTTCCTGACAAAGATACATGTGAAATTAGTTGGCTCGTTGTTCAGGCAGCCGCAAATGATTTAGCCAAAAAATTAAAATAAAAATAATAGGTTTGCTACTTTGTATAGTTCAAGTTATCTTGCTGAAAAACAGGGTTCACGCTTGCGTGAAAATGACAAGTAATGAAGACAAAACTTGCACCATTGGTGTAATAAAATTAGTTAGGATAATAAATGAAAAAAGACCTTGTAAAATTAGCTGATAAGCATGGTACGCCGTTGTTTATAATTGACCATGAGAAAATACGCAGGAACTACCGGTCGTTCAAGAAGAATCTGCCGCGTGTGCAGGCTTATTACGCAGTAAAGGCCAACTCCAACCAGGAAATTATCGAGACACTGTTCAACGAGGGGGCCAGCTTCGACGTCGCATCCTACAACGAGTTTATGCAGGTCTATGAATACATCCGCCACTTTGAGGAAAAGGACAAGGACTTTTTCATTTGGGACAAGATTATCTTCTCCAACACAATCAAAGACAGGCAAACTCTGAAGGATATAAAAAGGTATAGGCCTCTTGTAACTTATGACAACGCCGACGAGGTCGATAAGATTAAGGAAAACTGCGAAACCGCCGGTCTGGTTTTGCGGTTGAAGGTCCCCGATACAGGCTCGCAGGTTGAGATGAGCTCCAAATTCGGCGCAGAGCTGGGCGACGCCGCTGGCCTGATAAAAAAGGTTTTCGATTCCGGGCTGGCTGTCGAAGGATTAAGTTTTCACGTTGGAAGCCAATGCACAAACTTTGATAATTATACTGCCGCCCTGCACATAACCTCGGAAATTTTCAATGACGCCCGAAAGAAAGGCTACGAACTGAAAATCGTCGATATAGGCGGCGGATTCCCCGCCCCCTACGATGCGCAGGTTCCACAATTTGAGAAACTCGCGCAGATAATAAACTCCGAATGCCAAAGGCTTTTCCCCGCGGATATAGAGATTATCGCCGAACCGGGAAGATTTATGGCCGCCACCTGCGCGACGCTCGTTTCCGAAATAATAGGCAAAGCCTCCAGGAACGGCAAAATTTTCTATCACATAAACGACGGCGTCTATCATACCTTTTCCGGCATCGTGTACGACCACTGGATTCCCAATTTCCATTCGTTCTCGCGCGGCAAAATCGAGGTCTGCGCCGTTGTCGGCCCAACCTGCGACAGTTTCGACAAAATATCGCTGGCCGAGCAGCTCCCGGGGAACCTTAAAATCGGCGACTATCTTTACACCGAAAATATAGGAGCATACAGCATCGCCTCTTCAACGAAATTCAACGGCTTCGATGGCGCCAAAATCCTGCATATTAACAGGTAAAAAATAAGGAGTTTTACAATGCTATCCGAACTTCTAAACTTTGTTAAAAACGATATTTGGCGTGTACGGCTGAGAAATTATCCTCCCGCGAAATCATTCTGGATTCGTCAGTTGCGAATCGTTCTTCTGGCCATACGCGGATATGACGAAAACAAATGCAATTTCAGGGCATCCGCCTTGACATTTTACTCATTGCTTTCCATTGTCCCTGTAATTGCGATGATGTTCGGCATAGCCAAGGGGTTCGGGCTTGAAAAAAACTTCGAAGCCCAGATATTAAAAAGCTTACAGGGTCAAGAGGAAGTCGCGAAAAAAATTATCACTTTCGCGAATTCGCTGCTGGCAAACACCAACGGCGGTTTAATCGCCGGCATTGGCGTAATTCTCGTGTTATGGACAGTTATACAGGTACTGAGCAATATCGAGAATTCGTTTAACGACATCTGGGGAGTGAAAAAACCAAGACATCTCGGAAGAAAATTTACTGACTATCTTTCGATAATGATGATATGTCCGTTTCTTTTGATAGCGGCAAGCAGCATTACCGTTATGATAAGCAGCCAGGTACAGCACTGGGTTGAGGCATTCAGTTTCCTTCGCTCTTACGGATGGATAATCCTGCCAAGCCTTAAACTCCTATCATACATCGCGATCTGGGTAACATTTACGTTTGTTTTTATTTTTATGCCGAACACAAAAGTCAAACTCAAATCAGGTATTTTCGCCGGCATCATTACAGGAACAATCTTTCTGGTTGTGCAATGGGTTTACATCAATTTCCAAATCGGAGCCGTTAAATACGGTCCGATTTACGGGAGCTTCGCCGCCCTGCCACTTTTCCTGTTATGGCTCCAGTCAAGCTGGTTAATAGTCTTATTCGGCGCAGAACTTTCGTTTGCCCATCAAAACGTGGATACCTATGAATTTGAGCAGGATTGCTTATCCGTCAGCCATTCATTTAAGACGCTAATCTCGCTTTTAATATGCCAACTGGTGGTAAAAAACTTCTGCGAGTCAAAGCAAGCTTGGGACGCTGCCGGCATTTCTCACAAACTCAACGTACCAATCCGCCTGGTGCGTGAGATACTTTACGAATTAGTCGAATCCGGCGTTGTTTGCGAAATAAGACAGGAAGAAGATAAGGACGTCGCGTATCAACCCGCCTGTGACGTTGGAAAGCTCACGGTAAAATACGTTGTCGATTCGCTCGAACATCGCGGCAATACCAACATTCCGGTTATCACCTCAGCCGAACTGGATAAACTTTCCAGCTGCCTGAAAACTTTCGCCGATACTATCGAAAAATCCCCGGCAAATACCCTTTTAAAAGATATATAAATGCTGCGCCGGCAGGCTGGAATATAAAATCTCAAACAGACTATGCCAGCACTTGATTTTTTCTGATTTTTTCACATAATATGAACAATTCGCAGGTGCAAAACGTACAAAAAACTTAAGGATTTTTTAATAGCCTTATATCTCTGTGCGGACTGAAATTATGAGATATGCTTTGTAATAGATAAGACTTTAAGGAGAAACTCTTTATGGCTGCAGACGTAAAGCAAATTGGAAATTTAGTTCAGGAAAAAAGCGAGTTTGTGCGGGCACTATTTGGGGAGATGGACAAGGTAATTGTTGGTCAGCGATATATGCTTGAGCGGATGCTTATCGGGCTTTTAGCCAACGGGCATATACTGCTGGAAGGGGTACCCGGTTTAGCTAAAACCATGGCTGTAACAGTTTTGTCGCGAGCTATTAATGCTGATTTTAGGCGAATACAGTTTACCCCAGACCTGCTTCCCGCCGACCTGATTGGCACGCAGATATATCGGCAGGCAGACGGCGAATTTTATACCCGCAAGGGGCCTATTTTTGCCAATATCATATTAGCAGACGAAATCAACAGAGCTCCAGCCAAGGTACAAAGCGCCCTGTTGGAAGCTATGCAGGAAAGACAGGTAACAATCGGGGAACAAACCTTTGCTCTCCCCAGGCCTTTCCTCGTACTTGCAACCCAGAATCCTATCGAACAGGAGGGAACATATCCTCTGCCGGAAGCTCAGCTTGACCGCTTTATGCTGAAAGTTAAAATCGATTATCCAAACAAGGATGAAGAACGTAAAATTCTCGACAGGATGGCAGCTGACAAGTACAAATTTTGATATTAAACCGGTTATCACCCCCGAACAGATTTCCGAAGTACGCTCTGTAGTGGATGAAATATATATTGATGAAAAAATCAAAGATTACATAGTCGATATAGTTTGTGCCACCAGGGAGCCTGCCAAATATGGAATTAAAATGGCCAACTTCATAAGCTATGGGGCGTCGCCTCGAGCCACAATTTACCTTGCTGTTGCCGCGAAAGCACACGCCTTTATTCAGCAAAGAGGCTATGTTACCCCGCAGGATGTAAAAAGTATCGGCGCCGATGTTCTGCGGCATAGAGTAATCGTCAGCTATGAGGCCGAAGCAGAGGACAAAACCAGCGAAGATATTATCAAGACAATCTTCGATAATATTGAAGTGCCTTAAACAGGTTTGAGGTTTAAATTAATTAAAAACTAACATTATGATACCGCAGGAATTAATTAAAAAAATTAAACAGATTCAAATCTACACGTCCCGTGCCGTAGATGCCAGTTTTGCCGGCCAGTATGAAAGCGTTTTCAAAGGCAGAGGTATGCAATTCGATGAAGTTCGTGAATATACGCCCGGCGATGACATCCGTACCATCGACTGGAATGTTACCGCCCGTACCGGCAGGCCTTACATAAAACGCTTCGTGGAAGAACGTGAGATGACTGTGCTTTTTGCCGTTGATTTGAGCGCCTCCGGCGATTTCGGAACTGTAAATAAGGCCAAAAATGAACTCGCCGCCGAATTCTGCGCCGTGCTGGCATTTGCAGCGGCAAAAAATAATGATAAAGTCGGATTGCTGATTTTTACCGACAGGATAGAGCTGTATATTCCGCCTAAAAAGGGAATCAGCCACATGCTCAGGCTGATTCGCGAACTGCTGTACTTCAAGATGCAGAAAAGAAAGACTAATATCAACGAGGCGCTGAATTATCTGGCAAAGGTGGTACGTAAAAAAGCGACGGTGTTCCTCGTATCGGATTTTATAGAGGCTGATTTTAAAAAACCTCTCGGTCTGCTCAATAAGCGACACGATGTAATCGCCGTCCCTGTTCGCGATAAGGCTGAAATCGCGCTGCCCGGTATAGGACTGATTGAGTTTACCGATGCTGAAACCGGCGAATTTATTCTCGTTGACACTTCAAGCGGCAAATTCAGGGAGCAATACAGCAGCACTGCCGCCTTGAGATTCGATGAATTGAAGAGTATGCTGCGAACAATTAATGTTGATTGTATCAGCATAAACACTGACAAGCCGTATATACAGGATTTGGTTAGATTTTTTCATATGCGGCACAGGCGTTATTAATTGACTTTTAGCCTAAAAAAAATTATGCGAGATAAATGTTATGGAAGAAAAACTGGATTTTTCGTTACCTGAAAAAAAACAAAAAAATTCTTTTGTATCCGGCTTGGTTATTATCCTGCTTTTGATTCTCATAGGACTGACTGCCGCCAATCTTCTTGTAAGACCTTTGGGGCATGGCTCCTATTCGGCAAACACCGTCTCATCTCCTTCACCTGACCAGGTTAAAGAACTCGCCGCAAAGCTTGACGGACGCAATCTATACGCAAGAGCGGCTAAAGTCTGGCAGGAATATCTATCCATCGGCAAAATATCGGACACAGAACGCGCAAAAACGCTTTTCCAGATTGGAAATCTGCTTGAGAAAGCCGGTTCTTACGATGAGGCAATTGAATATTACTATCGCAGTGAGGCAATTGCCAAAATCGATGAGTTAGAGCCGCAGATTAATGCTCATATCAAGAATTGTTTTGAAAAAATCGGTAATTTTTCAGCTTTGCGGTACGAATTGATGGACAGAACAAGTTTCAATAATCAGGAAAATGCAGCGAGTAAAATAGTCGCCGAAATTGGTCCTGAAAAGATAACTCAGGCCGACCTCGATGTGCTAATCGAACAAGCCATTGACAACCAGCTCGCTCCGATGGCTGCATTTGTGTCAACAGACCAGCTAAATGAGCAAAAAAAGAAACTGCTCGAGCAATATAAAGAGCCTTCGAGTAAACAGCAGTTTCTTCAGTCATGGCTGACCGAGGAAGTTTTATATCGCCAGGCCTTGAAAGAAGATTTGCCGCAAAAGCCAAAAAACAAAAGGCTTCTCGAAGAATTGACTCGCGGCGTTTTGAGTCAGCAGCTGATGAACGGTGAATTGGCCGGCAAAATCAATATCACCGAAACCGACCTTCAAACATATTACCAGGCCAACAAGACTAAATTTGTAGAGCCGGCAAATAAGCAGGATCCAAACTCGGTTGAGCGGCAAAAAAGTTTCGACGAGGCCAGAGACCAGATAACCAACGAGCTTCTGAGCCAGAAAAGCCGGGATGTGCAGCAGGAATTAATAAAACAGTTGATGGACAAATACAACGTTATTATCCATACATCGGTATTGACTCCGGCAGACAAAAATGAAAATAACAAGTAAACCACGCGAATACAAACGTTCAGGAATATTCATAATTTGCGCACTTATAACTTGTGCGTCTCTGCTGGTTTGCGCGGCTGCAGGAAGGATATAAAAGCCAAAAGTGACAAAAAGAAATTTGAGATTGATAAAAATTTCCAGCGTGGCCCTCTAACCGTCCACATACGCGCCGACAAAGCCAAAATGACTATTGCTGAAACTCTTCTGCTGGAGATTGAGACGACAACAGAGACCGGCTTTGAAGTTCAGATGCCAAAAGTTGACAAAGTATTTGAGAATTTCGGAATTATAGATTGGGATGATTTAGGCAGCAAACTCGACGAAAAAAATAATGTTGTTAAGGCATATCGGTATCAGCTTGAGCCTTTTTCGTCCGGCACTCTTCCGATACCGGCTTTTACATTTCAATTCCATGATATTAACAACCCCGAAAAAAATAAATATGAACTTACCACCGAGCCCATAGATATCGAAGTAACTTCTCTGCTTGGCGAGCAGCGGGCTGAATTAAAAATAGCCGATATCGAAGGCGTTGTCCCAATGCCTGAGAAAAGTTCTTTCCGATGGTTTTGGGCATTAGGCATAGTTGTAATTGTTACGGCTGGTTTGGTATTCTGGATATATTTGAGGCGAAAGGGACAGGCTGAACTTGTCAGGATTTTTAAGCCTGCCCATGAAATTGCCTACGAACGGCTGCGAACTCTGGTTAAACAGGATTTGATACAGAATGGTAAAATCAAGGAATTCTATGAACAAATAAGCGATATCCTCAGACATTATATTGAACACCGCTTTAATCTCAGAGCTCCGGAAAGAACTACGGAAGAATTTTTGATCGAGTTGGCAACAGCGGATATTCTTGACACGGAGGACAAAAAGGATTTGGGAGAATTTCTGCAGCACTGCGACCTTGTAAAATTTGCCAAACATAATCCTGCTGCCGAGCAAATCCAGAAAACTTTCGACCTGGTTAAAAACTTTATCGAGAAAACAAAATCTGATGAGAAAAAGATTGACGTAACTGATGCCAATACTTCGCATCTGGTTGAAATAGGAAGCAAATAAATGCAGTTATATTCACCCTGGGTATTATTGTTGTTTTTTATACTGCCGTTTTTGGCGTTTTTGTATCTGCGCAAAAAACGTACCGCTGCCGTAATATTCCCCAGCCTCGTGGATATGAAAAAATGCCGAATTTCCGTGCGCAGCCGGCTCAGGCCGTTACTGTTAATCGCCAGGCTTGTCTGTATCGGTCTTTTAATAGTCGCCCTTGCCAGGCCAAGAAAAGGTACGGTTTTGTCGGAGATTTCCACACAAGGCATAGCTATCGAGGTTGTCGCCGACCGCTCCGGCAGTATGCAAACGGAAATGGATTATTACGGGCAAAACCTCAATCGCCTCGAAGTGGTCAAAAAAGTTCTTTCTGATTTCATTGATGGAAATAAAAATAATCTCGTTGGCAGAAGCGGCGACCTTGTAGGATTAATTACCTTTGCAAGATATGCCGATACAATTTGTCCCCTGGTGCTTAGTCATAATGTCCTGCTTGAATTTCTGAAAAAAACCGAAATCGTATCGATTCGCAGTGAAGACGGCACTGCCATAGGAGATGCTATCGCGTTGGCGGCAGCCAGGCTGAAAAAAGCTGAAGAAGAAATTAAGCAGAGAAACACCCTGCTGATACAGGCAGGCGAAAAAAAAATAGATGAGCCGCAGGCCGGATTCAAGATTAAAAGTAAGATTATTATTCTGCTTACCGATGGTATGAATAATGCCGGCCAATATGCCCCCTGCAGGCCGCCGAACTGGCAAAAAATTGGGGCATAAAAATATACACTATCGGCATTGGTTCTGAGCAGGCTTATACATCTGTTCAGACCCCTTTGGGTACATATAAGATGCCGACTGGTCAAAGTCTTGATGAAAATTTACTCAAGACAATTGCCGATACAACAGGCGGATTTTATGGACGGGCTGATAATGCAGAGACACTTGGTACTATTGTTGAAAAAATAGACAAATTGGAAAAAACTGAGGTCAAATCGATTCAGTACACACAATATGCGGAGCTTTTCGGCCCATGGACACTGGCTGCTTTGTTGGTGCTTGCCATGGAAATGTTGGCAGGATGTACTGTTTTTCGAAAGATTCCATAGAGGCAAAAGTGTAAGGATTTTATGAACCTGGGAAATGACAAGGCGTTATGGTTGTTATTTGTTGTACCGGTGGTTTTGCTGCCTGCGTACATCTGGTGCTTTTGGCAAAAAATAAAGACACTGAGGATATTAGCAAGTAATGAGATGCTAAGGAAAATCAACATTTCCGTAAGCCTGAAAAAACAGATATTCAAGGCCTTATTGCTAATTGCCGGTTTTGCCACCATTGTAATGGCTTTGACCGAGCCCAAATGGAATCCCCAGGCACAGAAAATAAAACGGCAGGGTCGCGATGTGTGTATATTACTGGACACTTCACGCTCTATGCTGGCAGAGGATATCAAACCGAACAGGCTTGAACGCTCGAAGCTGGCGATAAGGGATTTGCTGGAAACTCTAAAAGGCGACCGTATAGCCATCGTAACATTTGCGGGAAACAGCACTGTGAAATGCCCGTTGACCCAGGATTATGCATTCGTTAGAATGGCTTTGGCGGATATTTCCACAGAAAGTTCCAGCAAAGGCGGAACAATGATAGGCGATGCGATTCGCAAAGCATCTCAGGAAGTTTTCGATAAGCAGAGCCGTGAGTATAAGGATATAATTCTGATTACAGATGGCGAAGACCAGGACAGTTTTCCCGTCCAGGCCGCCGAAAAAGCTGCCGCCGATGGTATAAGAGTAATAGCCATCGGCCTCGGTGACCAGAACCAGGGTTCGCGGATTCCAATTACAGGGCCAAATGGTGAAAAAACATTCTTAAAATATAATGACCGGGAAGTCTGGTCAAAAGTTGACAGCGATATGTTGCGAAAACTTGTTTATGCTACAAAAGGCGGAAAATATCTTTCCGTCGAACCTGGTACAACTTTGGACCTCGGACAAATTTATGAAAGTTTGATTGCTTCTGCAGAAAAACGCACTCTTGAATCGACAACGATGCTCAAGTATGATGAAAAATTCCAGATTTTTGTGGCTTTAGGACTGGCATTGATTATTTGTGAGGCTTTTATAAGTGAACGCAGGAAAACATAAAATACTTTTAATGATATTGACGGTTTTGTTTGGGCTGCAAACCGCTTTTGCCGGTTCAGCGAGACTTTCTACTCTGCAGGGTAACAAGCTGTATGAGCAGGGTAAATTTGACGAAGCGATTAAACAATACGACCAGGCTGTTATTGATAACCCTCTGGTATTAGAACCAAAATTTAACAAGGCCAATAGCTATTACAGGCTTGACGACCTTGAACAAGCGATGAATTTATACAAGGCTGTCGCTACTGAAAGCAAAGATATGAAACTGGTTGCCAAAGCCAAATATAATCTGGGTAACTGTTCTTTTCAACAAGGCACCAAACAAAGAGACTCGAATCTGGAAAAAGCAATTCAGGATATGGAAAACGCCATAGGATATTGGCGAGGCGTGCTGGATACTGAACCTGAAAATGAAAAAGCCGCAAAAAATATAGAAGTTGCCAGGCTGACCATAAAAGATATTCTCGATCAGCTCAAAAACCAAAAAAAGCAAGACCCCAATCAACATGGGCAACAGAACCAAAATCAATCTAAAGATCCAAACCAGACACAACAGCAAAGCCAGCGGCAGCAAGACCCCAATCGGCCCGGGCAGCAGCAGAACCAAAATCAGTCCAAAGACCCAAACCAGGCACAGCAGCAAAACCAGCAGCAGCAATCTTCACAGCAGGATGCCAATCAGCCAAAAACTCAACAACAGCAACAAAGTTCTAAGCAAGAGCCTAATCAGCCGCAGAAAACAAATCAGCAGCAGACCGAACAACAACAGCAGCAGGAGCAGAAACAGCAGGTTTCTGCCGATGATACTGCTGCCCAGGAAATACTCGATAAAGAACAACGAGATAAAAACCAAAGACAAACCCTGCAAAAAGCTCGGTACAAAGAAGTTGAAAAGGATTGGTAACAGGCAGAGATGACAGGCACAAAAATATTTATTACTGTTTTCGTCTTAATAATATTGACATCAACCGTGGCATTCGGGCAAATACAGATTCTTGCCCAGGTCGATTCTTCACATAATATCTACGTTGGTGAAAATTTCATTTATAATATAATTATTGATGGCGAAAATCAGCCTGGCCGGGTAAATTTGACCCCTTTGGAAAAATATAACGCAAAAAGCGCCGGTAACCATGATATATCGCAAACCTCAATAAATATGATAAATGGAAATACAACCCAAAATGTAGTTAAGCGATATGTAATGAGTTACTCGTTAACCGTCAATCAGCCTGGCCCTGTTGAACTTGGCCCTGTCGAAGTTACCGTCGGCTCAAAAACTTATCGCACCAATCCTGTCTCTGTAAATATTTTAAAACTTGGCACCACAGACCAGTTGGACATCGAAGTTGTATTATCGGAAAAGCAATGCTATGCAGGCCAGCCTGTCCTGGTGACAATCAATTTCTACTTTTCCGCTGACATCAGCGACCCACAGTTTAACATCCCCCTCTTTTCGAGCGATGTCTTTTATTTTGAAAATCCCGATACCCTCGATTCGCAGGCCAAAGAATTTGATTTGGGCACTGGCAAAACTGTCATGGTTTCACAGCATCAGGTAAACCATAATGGCAAACCGTCCAATCTGCTCGTCCTTCGCAAAATTCTCATCCCCAAAATTTCAGGCCGTGTACAAATCGAACCAGTGTCAGTATCCGCAAATGTTGCCGTCGGCCAATCACGGTCACGGGATGATTTTTTTGACGGTCTTTTCGGCTCTCAAAAACAGTACAAACGGTTTATGGTAGCCTCGAAACCGTTGGAGCTAAACATATTAGACTTGCCCGAACAAGGCAAACCAGATGGCTTTTATGGTTTAGTTGGGCGATACACAATTTCAGCCTCTGCAACACCTTTAACTGATGTATATATGGGAGACCCGATCACCCTGACTATTAAAATCGGAGGCGGCAAATACCTTAAGCCCGTACAGTGGCCGGCACTCGAACAGGTGCCGGAATTGGCAGCCAATTTCAAGATGCCGCCGCAGAAAGCATCACCAGTTATCGAAAACGGATTCAAGGTTTTTACTCAAACAATCAGGCCGGATAACAATCAGGCAAACATAATACCTGCAATTCCGCTGGCCTTTTTCGACCCTGATACAGGCGGCTATTCCGTCGCAAAAACAGAGCCGATTAAAATTGCTCTTAAACCTTCAAAAAGACTTACCGCTGCGGACATTGAAGGAAAAGATTTTGCCCCAATCAACAAGGAGGTCGAGGCGATAAAAAAAGGACTATCCGCTAATTATGAAAGCCCCGATGTTTTGGAAAACATGAATTTTACGCCATCTCGCGCTTTGTTCAGCCCTGCTTATGCAATTATTTGGGCAATACCCTTAAGTATATTGATTTTAAGTTCAACCGCTAAACTCATAACTCATACCAGCCCCGAAATAGTGATGGCAAAAAAACGCCGCAAAGCCTGCAGTCAGTCTATAAACCAATTAAAGAAGGCCGCCTCTATGGATGCCTCTCGGCGAAATGAATTAGTCGTCTCAATTATGAAACAGTATATAGGCGACCGCTTCGACAAAATCGCCGGTTCACTTACCCCCGGTGACTGTCATGACATACTTATCTGTGCCGCACAAAATAATGAAATTGCCGATAAATTTCGCCAGACAATGGAACTTTGTGAAGCGGCACGCTACACATCAACAGATATGAATATTGACCATGAAAAAATCAATAACATTATTGAGCTTGTACGCAGTATCGAAAAGAAATTAAAAAAATGATTACAAAAAGATTAACCATAATACTAATTGTTCCATTTCTGTTTAACCTGGCGATGGCTGCCCAGGCTAAGATGTCTAAAGAACAGGCCTATTCTCTTTTCAGCCAGGCCAACCAAAGTTTCCGGGAGGCTAATTCAGCTAAGGATTCGGAGCAGGCTAAAAAGCTTTACGAAAAAGCGATACTCGCTTTTGAAAAAATCGTAAGCGAAGGCCAGATAAAAAATGCCAGGCTGTTTTATAATCTCGCTAACGCATATTTTCTTAAAGGCGAACTTGGCAAAGCTATACTGAATTATCGCAGGGCGGAAAAACTCGATAATTCTGATGAGAACATTCAAAAGAACCTCGCCTTCGCTCGCGGCAGCAGGATAGATAAAGTCGCGACAAAAACGGAAAAACGCGTCTTACAAACCCTGTTTTTCTGGCATTACGATTTCCCCGTTAAAACTAAGTTCTTACTTGCATGCGTCTTCTTTGGCGTTGTTTGTATATGTGCCGCGGGGATAATATGGTTTGGTCGAATCGCTCCTTTGATAGCGTCTGCCGCAATATGCGCCATCCTGACAGCCGCTTTTCTATCATCGCTCATCGTGGAATCCGGAACAAAGGCCTGCAGAATCGGTGGTGTTATTACAATTAAAGAGGTTATCGCACGTCAGGGTGATGGCCTAAATTATTCACCCAGCTTTAAAGACCCGCTGCATGAAGGCACAGAATTTAATCTGCTTGAAAACAGACCTGGATGGCTGCATATAAAACTCTTCGATGATAGCGATGGCTGGATTCCTGAAACGGCCGCCGACTTGATTTGAATATCAAACCTCGCCGCCATGCCTATTTGCGCAAATGCTCGAAAATTCGCACCGTATTTTTGCCAGCCTGCTTGGCGTTGTACAACGCCTGGTCGGAACGGCTCGTTATATTTTCTGGAGTTGTGTCTGCGTCATACTGTCCTACTCCAACGCTGACGGAAAGCGGTATCGCGCCATCTTCCCATATCAATGGCGATGCGGCAACATTATCAACCATACGCTGACCTACTATTACCGCTTCCGCAAGCTCGGTGTTCGGCAAAATTACCGCGAACTCATCCCCGCCGTACCTCGCCGCCGTATCTATCTGCCGTATGCACTCCTTGATTCTCCTGCTGATTTCACGAATGACTTTGTCGCCTGCTCGGTGGCCGTATGTATCGTTTATCTTTTTCAGATTATCGATATCAATCATAATCAGCGAGATTGGCCCGCCATGACGACGCGAACGCCACAATTCGTTTTCGAGAATCTCATAAAATGTCTTGTGATTTAAAAATCCCGTCAATCCGTCAACCGTTGCCTGGCGTTGTATCTTTTCAAAAAGCTTTATATTGCCGATTGACGCTCCTATCAATTGGCTGAAAAGTTCTATTATCGCGATATCGTCCGCATCGAATCCCTCCCCGCTAATCTTGTCCGACAAATTCAAAACCCCAACTACCCTGTCCTGGCAGATAAGAGGTGCAATCACACAATTATTAGTCTTATAATTCGACGCAAAAACGCGTTGCGATTTTTTTATCACCGGCATCTTGTGGGTCTCAATATCCCCGATTAGTATTAATTCTTTACTTTTGACCGCCATAACCATCGGTGATGGTGGAAGCTGACTGAGCGAGACGATTTTGTTCAAAGGAAATGGGTGATTGTAACCCTGCAGGTGCAAAATGTTATTCGTTTCATCAATTGTATAAAGCGAAGCAAATCTCGCACCCACTATATCTGGTATATTCTTAATGCAAACATCAGCTATTTGCGCAATATCAAGGCAATTTATCTGTCTTGCCAGCGGTGTGATACGTCCGAATAAAAATGTGTCTTTAGTGCGACTGCATGGATTATTGGGAGTGGTCTTTTCTAATTTTCGCTCTACAGTCATATCATCTCCTGCTCCAAAACGTCTCTAAATCTTTATTCTTAACTCCTGAAAATTCCGGTCAAACTCTAATCCGCCAAAAAAAGTTTACAAAATATTTTCTAAAAATAAGAATTTTTTTAAAAAAAATAAAAAAAAAGTTGACATCCGATAAAATATATTTTACATTTTGCAAAACGTAAAATATGTTTTTGGGTTCAGTGTAATAAAACGTGTTGATTAGAGCTATGAATAAGACCATTCAAATACCTGCCAAGCTTTATCGAATAGGTGAGTTGGTTCACAGCACGCCCTTCTCAAGGCAGACTCTTCACAACTACACAGTTATGGGGCTTATCAGCGAATCACAATTGACTGATGGCGGACACAGGCTTTATGACGAATCGGTATTTGAAAGATTATCAAAAATTTTGAACATGAAAGAAACGAAAACCCTCTACGAAATAAGACAGATTTTAAATAAAGAAGACGCCGCGTCAGAAAAACCGCCGGCGGGGCAAAACTAAAAAACTGTTTTCATAATATTCAAGGAAGAAAAAATGAAATGGTCATGGATGAGTTTCGGGGCTTTGTTTTTCGCGGATTGCCCTTCACTTCTCACTTTTCTCTCAAAAAATCAGGGACGGTATTACCGCTCCATAAACTCAATGGCAGGAATCGTATATGAACATTAAACAATTTGTAACTGATAATATCAGCGAAATACTTGTTAAAATAATAGAATTTACTCGAACACGTCAGGAAATTCTCAGCAAAAACGTCATTGATTGCCACAATCCCGACTTCACCCCCGAAGATTTGGATGTTGACGAATTCTCCGACATGCTTAACGAGGCGATTGTTGAACACGTTCAAAAGCATCGTCTGATAATGCGCGACACCAAAAGTTTCAAGTTTGGTGCCGGTGGTAAATTCGAAATCAGGCCCCTGCCCGATAAAAACGCAAAAAAGCTCCTCGAAACTAATCATGACCAATACGTTGAGCTGCAGATAAATAAACTTATGGAAAATTCCTTAAACCAGAGAATAGCTACTGAATTATTGAAACAAAAACAAAGTATCGCCTCATTGCACGAATAACATGGGCACTCGCGGCGATTCATAAATTTGTAGAGGGTTGAGATATATGCAAACACAAACACACGCACACCAGCTGACGCAAATTATGCAGAATTCTCAATCTAAGGCCAAAGTCCTTGCGATTACCAGCGGCAAAGGGGGCGTAGGCAAGACCAACATAGCCGCAAACCTCGCGATATGTATGGCCGCCTCAGGAAAAAGGGTTGTGCTCGTCGATACCGACTTTTCGTTAGGCAATCTCAACGTCGTTATGGACATAAACAATAAATACAACATTTCGCACATGCTTAACGGCGTAAAAAAAATCGAGGATATTATCCATTTCGGCCCCAACGGCCTGGAAATAATATGCGGTGCTTCCGGCCTTCAGGATTTGGCTGACCTCACCGAATTTCAGCGCAACCGCCTGTTGACGGCTTTGTCGAAATTACAGGACGACACCGACACGATGATTATCGACACCGCCGCCGGAATCTCAAAATCCGTCGTAGGATTCTGTCTTGCCGCTGACCATGTCCTGGTTGTTACCACCCCTGAAGCGACAGCTATGACCGATGCTTACGCGATGATTAAGGTCTTAACCGGAAATAAATACCCCGGCAGGATAAGTCTGGTTGTCAATATGGTTCAGTCCGCTGAAGAAGGCAGAAAAACCTATCAGCAAATCGCAAGCGTCGCCAAAAGGTTCCTGAATGCTGCTCTTTATTATGCCGGCTGCCTCGCTCAGGACAGCCAGCTTGCCGCCTCGGTGCGATTACGCAAACCCGTTGTTTTGGCGTATCCAAAAGCAAAAATTACCTCTTCCCTCGCGGCGTTAGCCGTGAAGCTGGGCAGCTGTAATACCGCCCAGCCTGAAACGGAAGGTTTTTTCAGAAAAGTTGTCGATTGGTTCTTTTAAAGTGTCGCCGTAAAAGGCCGATAATGAATTAGGAGTTACCTTATGAAAACTCAGCAAAATCTTAACATTGACCAGGTTTGGGAACAGTACCACAAAACCCACGATGATAAGTCTCGCAACCTGTTGATGGAAAATTACAAACATATCGTTGTATATACCGCTGAGCGGCTGACGCCAAGCTGCCCGACAAAGTCGAACTCGACGACCTAATCAGCGTTGGCAATTTCGGTCTTATGGATGCCCTTGAGGCCTTCGACCCTGCCAGGGGCGTGAAATTCGAGACCTACTGCGCCCGAGAATCAGAGGTTCGATTCTCGATGAGCTGCGAAGCATGGACTGGGTCCCCCGCCTGGTTCGCGCCGCACCAGCCAGTTGACAAAGGCCGTTCATTCCCTTGAGACACATCTCGGCAGAAAACCAACAGAAAAGGAAATCGCTGAAGAGCTTGATCTCGATTCAATGGAGTTCAACCGCCTCCAGCGCGACGCCAGCGCCGTCAGTGTCGTATCACTCGATACGCAATGCGCCGAAGACAACAGCGAAAAGGATATGCGAGAAATCGATATCATCGACGACAAGAAAAGTCTCGACCCGCTCGTCGAGGCACAGAAACGCGACCTTAAAGGCCTGCTGACTAAAGGCCTGACTCGTGCCGAACGGCTGATTATCGTCCTGTATTATTATGAAGAAATGACTATGAAGGAAATCGGAGCAACTCTCGATTTGTCCGAATCACGCGTTTCACAGATGCATTCTTCAATTGTTGGACGCCTGAAAGCACAGATGAACAACCGAAAAAAAGAGTTCGCTGTCCAGATCTTAATTTCTTATCGTTTAGCCCTGCCACCTGCCTGCACTGAGCAACGTCGAAGTGCCTGCCCGCCTTTGGCGGGTAACTTCATCTACGGGTTTACACTCGTAGAATTACGAAGAAATATTAAAGATTTTAGATTTGTCTCCGGCTACGTTAGGATAGGTAGTGTATTAGGTATACTGCTTACGATTGAGTTTTCCTGTTTTCAAGCTGCTTGAATATGGAAGTATTCTGTCAGCAATGCCTGCAATTCCGGCAAATATTTCTTTCTCTTCCGAAAAAACCTTTCACAAGCCAGCTTGAATTCACCAAATGTTTCATAGTAGCGATTGTTCAGCACTTTTTTCTTAAAAAACTTCCAGTACCGCTCAATCAGATTCAAATTTGGCGAGTATGGCTTTTCCAGTTCAGCTATTTTCTCTTTTGACAACTTATAATCCTTCATATACACTGTTTATCGGACAGAATGTGTTTTCTGATTGAAAAATGCGGAATTTTTCAATCAAGAACAGTATAACAAAGTTAATCTGTGAAACATGTGGTTAAAATTTGTTTTTTTCTGGTTCTTGCCGTTGTCGCGGTGTATTGGCCAGTCATCAATTATGAGTTCGTCAAATACGACGATAATACCTACATCGAAGTTAACCCTTCTATAAAATCAGGCTTCACTCTGCAAAACATCCGCTGGGCCTTTACCAGCGGATACGCCAGCAACTGGCACCCCGTAACCTGGCTGTCCCACACCCTCGATTATCAATTGTTCGGTACCTGGGCAGGCGGCCATCATCTCGTTAACGTGCTCTTCCACATAGCAAATACCCTCTTGCTATTCATTATATTGCTCCGGTTGACCGGAACTCTCTGGGCAAGTGCATTCGCCGCGGCACTTTTTGGAATACATCCCTTACACGTCGAATCGGTTGCCTGGGTCGCTGAACGAAAGGACGTCCTAAGCACATTATTCTGGATGCTGACAATTTTAGCTTACAGCCATTATGGTAAACGCCAAAAATGGACAACCTATCTCCTCACCCTTATATTTTTCATACTTGGCATTATGGCAAAACCAATGGTTGTTACCCTGCCTTTTGTCCTGCTCCTGCTGGACTATTGGCCGCTCGAACGCAAAATATCCCTTGGCCTTCTCGTCGAAAAAATCCCTTTTTTCGCGATTTCCGCTGTCTCTTCTGTCATAACATTCCTTGTTCAGCGAAGTGGCGGCTCCGTCAGCTCAATTGACACATACAGCCTCAAAGTCCGTATAGGCAATTCGATTATTTCCTACATCGCCTATATCTGGAAAATGTTTTGGCCCACAGACCTCGCCGTTTTATATCCACACCCAAGATATAACCTCCCCATAACTAAAGTCACCATCTGTGCGATACTGCTCCTCCTGCTGACAGTATGCTTCATTTATTTTTTCAGGCGGCGAAAATATATGACCGTCGGCTGGCTCTGGTACCTCGGCACACTTGTTCCCGTTATAGGCATGGTGCAGGTCGGCGCTCAATCAATGGCTGACAGATACACCTATATCCCCTTAATAGGCCTGTTTATCATAATAGCCTGGGCGGCCAACGACCTTCTCGCAAAAAAACCGTCTCTCAAAATCCACACAACGATTGCAGGATGCGTAATACTGCTGTCATTAATGGCGGTCGCGTCGATACAGGTAAGATACTGGGAAAATAACTCAACGCTTTTTGAGCATACCCTCAGCGTTACAAAAAATAATTATATCATCCACAACAACTACGCTAATATTTTAAGCGAACAAGGCAATATTCCTAAAGCCATCGAACAATTCGAGGCTGCCCTTAAAATCAGACCCAATTCCGCTGAAACACAGAATAATCTCGGCAACTTTAAGGTTAAAATCGGTAAACTCGATGAGGCCATTCAGCATTACAAACTTGCGATAGAACTCAAGCCAAATGCGCCCGTTTCATACTATAATATGGGACTGGCGTTGGCACAAAAAGGAAATCACGATGAGGCAATCACCGCATATCAGGACACAGTGCAGCTCGATCCCAACTATATCGATGCGATTAACATGCTCGCTTCCGAAATGAATAAGAAGGGGGATACTGAACAGGCAATCCAGTATTATAAAAAATCAATCAAGATTAACCCTGAAGATATAATCGCTCACGGCCAACTTGGATTGATACTTGCCAAAGAGGGAAAATTCGATGAGGCTATGCAGGAGTTCCGGTTTGTGCTGAAAAGACAGCCTAAAGACGCGGAAATGCAGTATAATCTCGGGTTTCTCCTCGAATGTAAAGGCCAAATCGCAGATGCCATAAGACAATATCAGGAATCATTGAAAATCAATCCTGATTTTCCCAAGGCCCGTGAGCAATTGAGTATCGCCTTAAAAAAACAAACTGAAAAAGAGCGAAAAGAAAAACCATGACCTCCGACAAATACAGATTTCCAGTAATATGTGCCCTTTTAGCCGTGGCAACAATCGCGGTCTATTGCCAGGTCTTTCACAATGATTTTGTCAACTACGATGACCCGGTATATGTTACCGAGAATACTCACGTACAGCATGGTTTGAACGCAAAAAGCATATTATGGTCATTTACAAGCAGCAATGCGCAAAACTGGCATCCTATAACGTGGCTATCGCATATACTCAACTGTACGATGTTCGGCCTCAACCCATCCGGACATCACGCCGTAAGTCTTTTGCTGCACATCGCCAATACACTGCTGCTTTTCGGTTTACTTAAAAAAATAACAGGAGCCTTCTGGCAAAGCGCCTTCACGGCTGCCGTTTTCGCCCTGCATCCCCTGCACATCCAGTCGGTCGCATGGGTCGCAGAACGAAAAGATGTCCTGAGTACTTTATTCTGGCTGCTAACAATGTGGGCGTATGTTCGTTATGCCGAGCATCAAAAACCCGGCAGATACCTATTGGCGCTAATATTTTTTATCCTCGGCCTAATGGCTAAACCCATGCTCGTAACTCTGCCCCTTATTCTGCTCCTGCTGGATTATTGGCCGCTCAAACGCGTCAAACAGTTCCAACTGAAGACTATCTCCCGCCTTGTAGTAGAAAAGATTCCGTTTTTTATTTTGGCGGCGGCATCGAGTTTCATAACATTCATCGTCCAGAAAAAAGGCGGCGCGGTAATAACTACCGATTATCTCGGCATCGGTGAAAGAATTCGCAACGCTTTAAACACATATGTGATTTATATAATCAAAACCTTTATCCCCAGTGGCCTGACCGTGTATTATCCGCATATTAAACTTCAGGCGATATGGATTACCCCCGCTGCGATACTATTTCTTGCGGGCATCTCGCTGGCTGTTTTGTATTCCAAAAGACGTTATCTCATTTTCGGCTGGCTCTGGTACGTCATAACCCTTGTTCCCGTCATCGGCCTTATACAGGTGGGCAGCCAGGCAAGGGCCGACAGATATATGTATATCCCAATGATTGGCCTACTGATTATGATTTCCTGGGGAGCCGCCGAAATCGCCGCCGATTGGCGTTTGCGAAAGAGCTGGCTTATCTCTTCTGCCGTTATATCATTACTGGCCCTTTCCGCTGTCAGCTGGGTACAAATTGGCTATTGGCGAAATAGTTTTACCCTTTTTACGCACGCTCTCGAAGTAACAAGCGATAACCACATCGCGCATCTGAACATAGGCAATGTTTACCTCGAAAGGAAAGACTACAAAAAAGCTATCGCCCACTATAAAACAGCCGTCAAAATCAGCCCTGAGTTTATCAACGCGCATTACAATCTGATTATGGCGTATTTCCTGAGCAACAGGTTTGATGAGGCGATTAGAATATGCAACAACCTGCTGCAAACAGGAAAAAATAACTCGAAAGTCCACTTCCGCCTCGCCAATATTCTCGCCAAAAAAGGACTCACCGATGAGGCAATCAGGCATTATAACGAAGCACTTAAACAGGAACCCGATAATCCGGAAATTCTCAGCAACTTTGCGATTACTCTCGCGGATAAAGGCCAAATACCCCTCGCCATGCAATATTACCAAAAGGCCCTGCTGATTAAGCCTGACTCACCGGAAATACTCACCAATTTCGCGAACGCACTTGCTAAGTCGGACAAAAATGAGCAGGCAATTGAGCAATACAAAAAAGCCCTTGCGATAAATCCTGATTTCACAGCGGCACGTTACGGCCTCGCATCAATTCTCGGCAAAACAGAACAAACCAGCCAGGCCATTGCCGAGTACCGTAAAGCCATTTCGCTGGGCAGCGCTACCGCGGACGATATGAGCAGTTTCGCGACCATACTCGCAAAACAGGGAGATTTCAACGAGGCCGAGAAATATTACGATAAGGCCATCGCCGCCGAACCAAACAACATAATCGCGCACGGACGTTTCGGGCTTGCCCTTGCCGCTGTTGGTAAAATAAAACAGGCTATCGAGCAATTTCGATTTGTGCTGAAAAACCAGCCCGACGATTTTGAAATGCACTACAACCTCGGCGTCCTCCTCGAACAACAGGGCGGCATTGACGAGGCCATATCAGAATATCAAAATGCCCTGCGAATTAATCCCAATTTCACCAAAGCCGCCCAAAGCCTAAAAGCCGCCCTTACTAAAAAGCAAAACTAAAGATTCCATGCCTTTGCAAAAGCGGCAAAGCTCCTGTCGTAAGTCCTCTCAACCTTGTCCGGAAAACAGCAGCCCGGCAGTTGTTTCATAGACAAGTGATAACTCAGACATTCACAGCACATACCCTTTTTCTCGCAGCCTGGATATGAGCAGTTGCAATCCTTAAGATTCTGATTTTTTCTGCATTCCATATAAATCCTGCTAATCCTGTCTAATTTTTTTACTCCGCTACTTTTCCCGCTACCATATCTCCGACCTGGCTGGTTGAGTAACCCATCTTGCCCGCTGCAAGAGATTTCAGTTTGTTTGCGGTTATATCTTTCACGGATTCCTCGATTTTAGTCGCTGCCTTTTCCTCGCTGAGTGTGCAGAGCATCATCCCCGCGGCGCAGACAGCCGCCAGAGGATTAATCACGCCCTTACCCGTATATTTCGGGCGCTTCCGCCGATAGGCTCGAACATACTTACGCCCTGAGGATTGATATTTCCGCCGGCAGCAATACCCATTCCGCCCTGTGTTATCGCGCCAAGGTCGGTAATAATATCTCCGAACAAATTGCCGGTAACAATCACGTCGAACCATTCCGGGCTTTTTACCATCCACATACACGTTGCATCAACATGGTAATATTCTCTGGTGATATCAGGATATTCTTTTTCGCCCATTTCGTGGAATGCTCTTTCCCACAGGTTATAGATATAAGTAAGAACATTGGTTTTTCCGCACAGAGCAAGCGTATTCTTTTCGCCTTTGCCGCGGGCTTTTTTGCCGTATTTACGCGCATACTCAAAAGCGTATCTAAGACAGCGGTCAACCTGGAAACGCGTATAAACAGCGGACTGTACCGCAACCTCATTCGGTGTACCTTTCATAGTAACCCCGCCTGTCCCGGTATATGCATCGCCCGAATTTTCACGAATCACCGCGTAGTCAATATCGTTAGGGCCTTTATTCTTAAGTGGCGTCTCAACACCGGGGAAAAGCCGCACCGGCCTAAGATTGATATACTGGTCGAGGTCAAAACGTATTTTAAGCAGAATCCCCTTTTCGAGAATACCTGGCGCCACATCCGGATGTCCGATTGCGCCTAATAAAATAGAGTCAAATTTGCCAAGCTCCGCGACAGCACTGTCAGGCAGAACTTCGCCTGTCCTTTTATATCTTTCGCCGCCAAAATCATAATTGGTCAGGTTAACCTTGAATTTGAATTTGTCAGCGGCAGCCTTCAAAACTTTAACCGCCTCGGCCGTTACTTCCGGCCCAGTCCCATCTCCAGGTATTACAGCAATCTTGTACGACTTCATGCAACGTTTCCTTTCTTAAACTAATTTCCAATCATTGAATTATTTTTTATTTACCGACAGGTTGATATCTATATTCGGCGTTTCATAAAATGTGCCGCCAGATGCCTTGGACAAAGATAGACTCTCCACACAGCCATGAACAACCAGCGAAACCGCTCCGAAACCTATCGCCTTTAAAAAATTACGCCTGTCCATTTTTAATCTTTTATTTTTTCTTTTTTATATGTTTTAGCAGTCCACCGTCCTTGATTATCTCAAGAGCAAAATCAGGCAGCGGATTAAAAGAAATATCAATACCACTTGTAACATTTTTAATCAAGCCGTTTTTGTAATCTATATTAATTTCATCGCCGTCAGCTATTTTATCAAGAGCGCTCGGCAGTTCAATCAGATAAAAACCGCAGTCGATTGCGTTCCTGTAAAAAATCCTTGCAAAAGATTTAGCGATAACGGTCTGCACCTTTGCGCCGCGAATCGCCCAGACCGCGTGTTCCCTGCTTGAGCCGCACCCGAAATCTTCACCGGCCACAATCACATCGCACGGAGAAACCTTTTTGACAAAATTCGTATCTATATCTTCCATGCAGTGCTTCGCCAGCTCGGCTTGGTTGTCGGTATTCAAATACCTCGCTGGAATAATCTCATCTGTATTTATATGGTCCCTTTTATAAACATGCGCCGTATTCATTATGTCTTCCTTTAATTTTTGATCTTTATCTTGTCGCTTTGAAATTTTACCTTTGGACTTTACAGGTATTTTCTCGGGTCTGTCAGCTTGCCTTCTATCGCGCTTGCCGCTGCAGTTGCCGGACTTGCCAGATAAACTTCGCTCTTCGGATGTCCCATCCTGCCGACAAAATTCCTGTTGGTGGTACTGATGCACTTTTCACCAGAAGCCAGAATTCCCATAAAGCCGCCCAGGCACGCTCCGCACGTCGGCGCGGAAATTACACAGCCAGCGTCATAGAATATATCAAACAGACCTTCATCCTTCGCCTGCTTCCAGATCACCGGCGTGGCCGGCACTATAATCGTGCGAATGGCAACCTGTTTTCCTTTCATTATACCCGCCGCGATTCTGAGGTCTTCGATTCTGCCGTTGGTGCAACTGCCGATATATGCCTGGTCCATCGCCTTACCTTTGCACTGGCCGATTGCCACACCGCCGCTCGGCAGATGCGGCAACGCAACCATCGGCTCAATCCTGGAACAATCAAATTCCTCAACAGCCTCATACTCCGCGTCCTTATCCGATTCAAAAACGGTATAATCCTTCTTGTCCCTGAGATGCTCATCAAGATACCTTTTGGTTACGTTATCGAAACCGATTATACCATTCTTTGCGCCAGCCTCAATGGCCATATTTGTTATGGTCATCCTCGCTTCCATCGACATCTCCGCCAGCGCAGGCCCGACAAACTCCATCGCCTTATAAAGCGCACCGTCCGTGCCGATTCTCGTTATGACAGCAATGATAACATCCTTGCTGTAAACACCCTTGCTCAACGAGCCGTTAAGAATAAATTTTATCGTCGCCGGCACCTTGAACCACAGTTTCCCCGTCGCGATTGCCGCCGCCAGATCTGTTGAGCCTATACCCGTACTAAACGCCGCAAACGCACCATAAGTACACGTATGCGAATCGCCGCCGACTATCACCTCACCAGGCCGGATATGTCCCTGCTCAGGCAGCAGCGCATGACACACTCCCGCTTTGCCGAGTTTATAGTAATACTTAATATTCTGGCGTCTCGCCCATTCATCGAGCCGTTTGTGAAGTTCCGCGCTGGCTATATCCTTTGCAGGCTGAAAATGGTCAGGCGTTACAATAATTTTTTCCTTGTCGAACACCTTATCAATCCCATTTTCAATCAGCATCGTTATCGCCGGAGGTGTCGTTACATCGTGACACATCACCACATCGATATTCGCGTCAATCAACTGCCCGGGTTTTACACTTTTTTGTCCAGCGGCCTTTGCAAGAATTTTTTCAGTAATCGTCATTGGCATAATTTTCTTTCCTTTAGGGTATAGGGTTTAGGGGATAGGGTATAGAAAACATTAAAAATATCCTTCTTCTTTGTTTTGCAAAGGATTCATTATTCGGTATGACATACGTCCAACTTCTTTAGTCAAGCCTTCGATAATGTCGTTCCGCTTGGCATAACCCAAATCTATTGAAAGCAAATACTGAGTCTCAAGTTCCAGCAATGAGCCATAAGCAATAGACAGAAATCTATGATAATCTGTCCTGTGTTTTCTTCCGTATCCTTCAGCTATATTTGAAGGAATTGATATCGCAGCTCTTCTGATTTGCTGAACCAGTCCGTAAGTTTCTGTCTTGGGAAAGTTGTATGTAAATTTATAAATCTCCAAAACGAGTTTATACGCTTTCTGCCAGACTATAAGTTCCCTGTAGCTCTTTAATTTTTTCGCTTCCATTCTTTAAATCCTTTGAAATAAATTTTCACGTTATTATTGGTCAACCGTGAATATTACGGAACGATCCGCTTTACTCGCTTTTCCAAAAAACATTCTTATTGCTTCAAAGTATGACCACGTATAGCTAAAATCTTCTTCACCAATGGGACCGTCATATCTTGTGATGTCAAACCATAGAAACTTCTTTTTCAAACCGAAATATTTTTTTCGCAGCAAGTCCTCGTTTATTGATTTTAATGCTTCAGACACCTCTTTTACTTCGGTTGGATTTAAGAGCGAAACTATATAATTGTTCCCTTGATGTAATTGTTTTCCACCAAGAACACATTTTTCTAAAATTGACTTACCCTTACATACCAATGTTCCATCCGTGAGACAGCGATGTATTGCGTCCCAGGCCTTATCAGTTTCTTGAAGCCACTCTTTGTCCCAACGTTCTTCGATGTCCTCTTGAACTATTTCTAACACTTCTGCGTCGTTATTTGCACCAACCAGCTTTTGAACATCATTTTCTGTTAAAGCAAAATATACTCCTCTGCATCCCATTCATTTTTCTCCTTTCAGTATCTTACGTAAGCCTTTTGTAAAATTCATAAATATTTGTTAAATAACGACTTATGTCATTATTTTTCTTGCAATCTCCTCCATTTTGGATATTATGTAAGCGTTGTCAGTAAAAGGACTTACAACCAAAATAAAGGAGATTTTTTTATGTACCACGTTCAAACGTCACTATTTTATGACCTCCAGGAGCTTGTCAGAAATTCATCGCTGCTGCGAAAGTACTTCTATCTCTTTCAGGCTCTCGATATTTCCATTCTGCCCGACAGAAACTTCGGTGTCGGCAGAACAGGTCACTCACGACATGCCATCCTGAGAGCACTCATCGTCAAACATCTTCAGCAAATAAAATCTGTCCCTGAGCTTATCGAATATCTTCAAGCCAATCCGCCTCTGCTGGAACTGTGCGGCTTTACGCTCGGGAATATGCCGGACGAATCCCAATTCTATCGTTTCTTGGCAGATACCGATAACTCTGTTCTCAAAGAAATTCATTACCGTCTAAATCAGCGGCTTATCGAACAGGGATTAGTCAGCCTTGATACCTTGATCATTGACTCCAAACCTGTTATGGCTGCCACAAAAGAAAATAATCTCAAAAATCCCGCCCGAAACACCACCGATAAAACCAAGACGCCCACTCGAAATCCTGCTGCAACATTGAGCTATTATTCTTGTCAGGTCCTCAACGGCAAAAAGGAAAACATGCTGTTCTTCTGGGGATACAGGACACATGTCATAATCTCAAAACAAGGAATATCGCTTGTTGAAATAACTCTGCCAAACAACACCACAGACCAGCAGGTTGCCTTCAAGCTGCTTAAAGAACTCAAACGCAGATACAGGGTCAGAAAAGGCTTTCTGTTTCTTGCGGATAAGGCCTACGATGTCAGAGACCTGTACACCTTTATAGTTGGAAAGATGAAGGGAAACCCATATATCCCAATCAACCCAAGAAATCAGAAAGATGACAAGACTTTTGGCCCTCACGGCTGTCCCATCTGTGATGCTGGTCTTGAAATGAGGTCGACCGGAAGATGGACCGAGGGCAATCGTGAACGCATCAAGTTTCGCTGCCCCTTAAAGGTCAGCAAAAAGACTGCTGAAAAACTTAGTAACACCTGTCCGGTAAACCTTCCATCCTTCAATACCGGCAAATGCTACGGCTGTACCAAGTACATTGATATCACTGAAGATGCACGTTCGCGTGTCCCAAGGGATTCAAGGGAATTTAAGGAAACTTTCAAGCAAAGAGAATCAGTCGAGCAATACTTTGCTCGGTTAGGAGACCGTGAAGCTGAACAGACTACGCACTATTCATTGAAAACCGTGCGTAATCAGATGACAATCGCTCATCTGACGGCAAGTCTTATCGGCGTTGCCGCTGCTATATTGCTTAAACAGCCCGGGAAAATGCGTTGCCATAAAACATTCGCACAAATACCAAACCGACGCAAGGCCGGCTGATGTCTCAGTTGACGTTGAACGATTAACTTTTCAAAGAGCTAAGACAGAACTCTCGGGGATACTCTGTCTCTAAACAGGCCTTCTGGCCTTAAAAAAACCAAAATTCACACTCATGCTGCAATAATCCATCAGTTCCACTGCCATTGCGTTGTTTATCCGTTCCGACCTCTGCTAAAAATCATTCATTTTGCAGAAGTCTTTATCTTACGTCCCTAATTTTTTTCTCATCCATTTATCTTTACCCTTTTATTTCTAAACCCTATACCCTACCCCCTATACCCTCGCTACCATTCTATTTATTGCATCGACATAAGCCTTTGCCGATGCTTCGATAATATCTGTCGAAACACCTCTGCCTGCAAATCTGAACCCTTCATTATCGATTATCTTTACTGTCGCTTCACCCAGGGCTTCTTTGCCGCCGGTAACAGCTTTAATCGTATAAATGTCCAATTTGGGCGATTGCCCCGTAGCGATTCTTATCGCCTCATAAGCCGCGTCAACAGGCCCATCTCCGCAGGCCGCCGCGATTACTGGCGAGTCTTTTCCTTTTATTTTCATCTTTACACTGGCTGTAGGCAGGGTTCCTGTCCCGCAGGCCACGTGCAGATACTGAAGTTCAAATACCTGTTCAACATTTCTAATCTCAGTTCCCACAAGAGCGGCGATATCTTCATCGAAAACCTCAGTTTTTTTGTCCGCTACATCGAGGAACCTCTGGTATAGCTGTTCAAGCTCCGCTTCAGATACTTTATATCCCAGTTCCGTCAGCCTGTGCTTAAGTCCGTGCCTTCCGGTTCGCGCCGTAAGTACGACCGCGCTTTTCGGCGAACCGACGTCTTCCGGCCTGATGATTTCATAAGTCAGCGGGTCTTTAAGAAAGCCATCAACATGAATACCGCTGCTGTGCGCAAAGGCGTTTGCCCCAACGATAGCTTTATTCGGAGGCACGAACATTCCAAGCATCTCTGCGACCATTCGGCTTGTCTTGAACAACTCCTTTGTATTTATTTTAGTTTCAAGTCCGAAGAAGTCTTTTCGGGTTTTTATAGCCATTGCCGCCTCCTCAAGGGATGCGTTTCCCGCGCGTTCTCCGACGCCGTTAATGGTACACTCTATCTGCCTTGCGCCGTTTTTGACCCCTGCCAGCGTGTTCGCCACCGACATTCCCAAATCATCGTGACAGTGAACACTGATTATGGTTTTTTTGATATTCGGAACTTTCTTAAAAATATCCGCTATTAACTGGCCATACTGTTCAGGTATCGAATAACCCGTTGTATCGGGAATATTTACCGTAGTTGCACCCGCGTCTATCACAGCTTCAATGATTTTATACAAATACTCCTTATCTGCTCTGCCGGAATCTTCACAGTAAAATTCAATATCATCAGTATATTGCCTGGCGTGTTTGACGGCCTTTATACTCATATCAAGAGTCTTCGCCTTCTTCTCTTCGAGGGTTTTGCCATACTTTTCATCTTTGAACTTGCTTGCGATATGAATATCGCTGATTCCAAGACCGGTATGAATCCTGGCTTTTTTGGCCTTTTTCAGGGCTTTGCCTGCGGCGTCTATATCCGCATCGATGGCCCTCGAAAGTCCGCAGATTGTCGGACCGCTAACCTGCTGAGCTATCAACTGCACCGCCTCAAAATCCTGTGGCGATGAAATCGGGAAACCAGCTTCTATAACGTCAACACCCAACTTGGCAAGCTGTAAGGCTATCTCGAGTTTTTCCCTTGTGCCTAATCGTGTACCTGCCGCCTGTTCGCCATCTCTTAACGTTGTGTCAAATATTATAATTCTATTATCAGACATTTTTATTGCTCCAAAAAGTTTTTGCTAATTATGCCCGAATAAAGGGCAAATTGCCATTAATTTAATAAAAAAATGAGGGTTACGAAAAAAATTTGGTAGATCTATATTTGCGCCGCATGGCGCAACAGCAGCGTGTTCAGACCGGTTATGGCTGTCGAGGAACACCAAAATGTGCAATTTTTCTGCATAATTTTGTTATTATATAGAACATAAAACATTTATGCAAGTATTATTTTTTTGTAATTGCCTGTTCGCACAATGTCGAAAATATCTTGATAAAAAGTGTTTTTCCAGCTAAACTGAAATTATTACGGGACTGAATAACGATTTTCCCAATTTATTTTTGGAGATAAAAATATGAAGTGCCGCATGCTGAGTTTAATAATCGCTGTGAGTTGTGCATTGCTTTTGCAGACGTCCTGCCAAAAAAACGCGGCAGAAACCAGAAAACAAGCGGCTATTGCCCCCCTTTCCCAAACTGAAAAGCCCGAATCCGCAAAGCAAACCAAAGGGGAAATAGGCCCCAGAATCTTCTTTGAGAAAACAATCCATGATTTCGGTACAGTGGGACCTGGTTCTAAAAACACCTGTGAGTTCGCATTTTCAAATACCGGTAACGATACTCTGATAATAAAGGACATAAAAAGCACGTGCAGTTGTACAACCGATGAACTTAAGAAAAGGGATTATGCCCCCGGCGAAAGTGGAACGATAAAAGTTACGTATAACGCCGGAAAAATGCCGGGCCAATCTGTAAAGCATTTGTCTGTATTAAGCAACGATAAAACAAACCCCAGCGTTGAACTTACCCTCAAAGCCAATATTGTCCCCAAGGTTGATTACGAACCCAAACAATTAGACTTATCGCTGAAAAAAGACAATGCCGGCTGCCCGGATATTGTCCTGAAAAGCACTGATACTCAGCCGTTTTCAATAACACAGTTTGAATCAACTCCCAACTGCATAACCGCTGAATTTAATCCTTCTCAAAGGTCAACTCACTTCGTTCTAAAACCAAAAGTCGATATCGACAAACTGCGGAAGAGTTTGAGAGGCACCATAAGAATTCGACTAACACATCCGGAATGCGATATGGCGGTCATTACCTTTAATACAACAGCGGAATTCAAAACTACACCAGCATCAATTGTTGCCTTTAACGTCGAGACACAAAAGCCCATCAGCAGAGAACTATGGATAATCAATAATTATAATGACAATTTCGAGATTGAGTCCACCTCAACCGCACATGGAGCCATCAAGGTTCTAAGCCAGGAAAAAATCGGCGACCGATACAAACTGCAATTGGAAATAACACCGCCGGTTCTCGAAAATAATCAAAAAGCCTTCACCGATGTACTCCATATAAAAATAAAAGAAAATGAACAACTGGATGTCAGTTGTCGGCTTTTCTATCTCGCTAAACAATAAAAATCTGATAGGCAAATAAAAAAATTGGGCAGACAGATGAGGCGATTAGCAGCATATATTTTACTTTTGGCCATAACCCTGTCGTGTATTTCAGCTAAACCGGATAAATCTGCGGCGAAAGATATTCTAAAAAATAATTTACTTACCGTTTTTATAACCGGCAGCGAACTCGGGTCTCTGAAGCCTTGCGGCTGCTCCGGCGGCCAGCTTGGAGGGGCTCGAAAGACGACCGGCAATTTTCGCGGCTGCGCCAGCCTCAAAAAGATTTATTATCGACACCGGTAATCTCGTACAAAACAATCTCGAACAGGATATAATCAAATTCCAGACAATTGTCCAGGCACTCACAATCCTCAATTACGATATGGTCAATCTGACTGAAAAAGATGCTGAGATTGCCCAGAACCTCGGGCTTCTGACCAGTCCAGGGCAATCCGTTCTCCGCAACGCCATAACCGCCTTCCAAACACCCGATGTTAATCTGCCCCAAAAATTCACAAAGCGATTCACATCCGGTGGAAGAAAAATCGATATAACCGTCGCGTCTTACAATGGTAAAACAGACTCCGCAGCTTCTTTGGAAAACCTTTTCCCGCCTCCGTCGCCGCAAATCGATTCCATAAACATTCTTATTTTGGCCGACTGCGATGCTGACTTGCTCGAAACAATTACCGAAAATAAAATTGCCGACTGCGTCATCTGCCCTGCTGAATCGGATGAGCCAACCATAAAAAATAACACCGATGCCGTCCCCCTTATTATAACTGCCGGTCGATTAGGCAAATACATTGTAAGACTTGATATAAAAAGCGCGGCACCCGCCGAAAAACTCAAATTGACTTTCGCCCCGGTTCCTTTAAATGAAAATCTGCCCAACGATAAAACTCTGACCAGACTCTACGAAACGTATCAGCAACTTGTTAAACAGGCAAATCTTCTGGAGAAACTGCCGCGTTTCTCGCTGCCCAATGATTTGAAATACGTCGGCTCAGAATCCTGCAAATCCTGCCACCAATACGAATACGACAAATGGAGCACAAAATCCCACGCCATAGCCTATGCGACGCTCGAAAAAACAGGCACTCAATACGACCCCGAATGCGTCATCTGCCACGTCATCGGTCTGGAATACCAAAGCGGCTTTGTCTCTGAAAAAACAACCCCCAATCTTAAAGATGTCGGTTGCGAAAACTGCCACGGCCCAGGCTCCGAACACAATAAAACCCTCGGTAAAATGCCTACAGCCGACCCAAAATCCGATTGTTCTGACTGCCACACCCCCGAAAACAGCGCAAATTACGCCGGAAACGAAAAAATATATTTTGAAAAAATTATCCATTGGAGGGAACCAAATACTGCCGATAATGTCAAAAACTAAAGGAACATGATGGTTAAAATGACAAAAACATTACGAATCGCGGGTATTGTCTGCATAATCGCCGTCGGCGCTATTATTGTGCTGGGGGGAGTTCTACGCTCTACTAAGACCGATAAAAAAATCATCGAGCTTATAAGCTCTGAAGGCGCCGTCGAAAAATTCAAACGTGAACAGGGCAGCCGTTCCAAAAACAATATGAACCAGGTCTCACCCCTCGTTAAAGAGGCGCAGGCCTTTGCGCTGTATTTAAACCCCCCGCCGCCACCAACACCGATCCGAGACACGATCCGCCCGGAACCTGTCAGGCCTGTGGAATCACCGATTTCTTTTAAACTTATCGGCATAAGTTATTGTACATCAAATCCCGAACTGTCGCTGGCACTGATAGACGAAACCGGTAAAGGTCTTCACTGGGTAAAACAGTCCAGTAAAGTGGAGCATGTGCTAATCCAGGAAATAAAAAATGACGCTGTAATAGTCAAGGACGGCGAACGAACTATCTCACTTGTGCCGGAAAGGGAGCCTAAAATCAGTCTCATAAAAGGCGAGAATAAACCAGTCCCGCCTGGCGGCCCAATCTCTATTACCAGCCTTAATTCTTCAAAAACTATGACAGCCGCGGCAATCACACCGCCGCAAACGGTTAAGCAGCCCGAAATGAGCGAGGCGGAAAGAACAAAACTACTGGAAAGTATGCTTTCTGAATTGATGACCCCTCAGTCCAACCCTCAAAAAAATGATTCTAACGCGGTTTCCCCCTCCTCAGCCAATGCTGGTCGCATAAGCGCAGAAGAAGCCGCAACAATAAGCAGCATTGGCCAAACCGATGTTAATTCAAACTTCGCAGCCAAACCCGCTAAAGTCCCCGCTCCCACTGCTCAGCCCTCAACGCCCAAAACCCTACCCCGCAGAAGACCCATCCGAAGTTTCAAGTAATTTCACTTTGTTTTTCGAATTTTTTTACTTTAATTTGTTTAAATTTGGTTTCGGCTAAAGGACGCATCATATCATTCCCACTTAAACTTACCCGAACCCTGGAGCACTTCATTAAACGCGCCTTTACATTCTCTTCTTTATACTTGGGGTCTTTCCATTTTTCTACCTGAGCCTCTTTTTCTTTAGCTTCCGCTTTCAGCTCATCGAGTTTCTTAAGCAATATCTGGTACCTTATCTGTTGCTGCTTCACAAGCAAATCGTATCGGCTGTTAAGAATATCTGTAACCTGTTTTGTAAGTTCCTGCTTTTGTTCATCGCTCTGCGCAGCTTTGACTTTTTTTACTAATTCATTTAACTTTTGCCTCAATTCAATATCCTGCTTAACAACCTCGCCTAACTCCGGATTTTGCTTCCATGCCTGATAAACACCAGCGTTTTTCTTCATACTAAGAGTGAACTGCCTTAAATAAAGCCCCGGAGCCTCCTTTTTAATTTTTGCCAGTTTCTCAGCCTCATCCGGATAATTCTTCTCGAGCCACCCAATATATTCCGCCTCCTTTTCTATCATCTTTTCCATTATTGACGCTGCCATGCCTGGTTCAACCTGTTCGACTTCCCTGCCGTGACCGCGAGGCGGTTCGCCGGCAGGCACTTCAGGCCCGCCATCCTGCGTCCTTTGGCGAAACTGATGCATAATATTCCGCAGTTCCTGTTTGAATTCCTGCGGGTCTTTCTGGCGAAGTTTCTCCATCGCATCAGCCTTTTTCGGGTCAGCCTCTCTCAGCCTCGCCATAACACGGTCAATCACCTCCTTAGTCAGTTCACCCCGTTTGGCTTCTTCAACCGCCGCAGGAACGGGCTTAGCACCAATGCCATCGCCCCCCTTTTCATCGGCGCTATACGCCAATTTATGCCCAGAAAATATTGCACTTGTAATCACCAAAATCAAAAACACCTTATGAAAGCTTTTCATTCCGTTATCCTTTCTCTAAAAGACTTCCGATTTCCACCAATTCCATTTCAGCCTCAGTCGAATCAATACTTGTGCTGTTCCAGCTTTCGCCAAGATGAATAGCCGACATATCCATTTCCGCCTGTTTCACTTCCGTTGTTAATATCGCCAATTCAGGGTCGTCCTCGCTAAGGTCATAACTATCCCACACAGCATTCGATATCAGCCCTGTTGCTGGTTTATACATATTTTTCTGCAGCAATACCACCCCCACCGACGCTATAATCAAAATCGCCGCTGCCGCCGCGCTGATTCTGTAAGTCGTACGCCTCAAGGCAAGCTTAGTTTTCCTCTGTCCCACCGCAGCCGCCGTTTTAGCCTTTATATCTGCCACTGCCTCTGCGTCTGGCATCGGCGAAGTATATTTCGCCAGCATTTCGTCCGCTTTTCGCACATCCTCAGCCGCCTGCTGTGCTTCCTGTGAAGTTAAAAACTTCCCGAACAATTCTTTCAGATTTTCATTTGGATAATTCATAATTCTAACCATCCATCAATTCGCGAAGCTTTTTTAATCCTCGGTGCAGCCTCGACAGCACCGTCCCTATCGGCTCACCTTTCATCTCCGCGATTTCCTTAAAACTCATCTGCGAATAAAACCGCAGCATTATCACTTCCCTCGTCTCGTCATCCATTTTCTCTAACTGCATCTGCAGCAGGTCGAATTTCTCAATCGTCGAATGCTTTATTTCCTTAAATTTCGCCTGTATCCTGTCCTTGTGCGCATCCAGCAATTTTGCCTGCAGTTTCTTGTTCCTCAAATGGTCATAAAAGATATTAGACGCAATTGTGAACAGCCACCCATCGAATGAGCCGTCCCTGTAACCGTCTATCTTTTCAACCACGCGAACAAATAACTCACTGAGCAAGTCGTTGCTGACCTCACGGTTGCTCGTCAGACGATAAAAATACCCGAAACACCGGCCTGAATACATATCGACCAGCAGGGAAAAGCTCTCATTGGCGCCCTTCTTGCAGCCAGCTATTATCCGGGCTAAATCATCGTTTTTGGCCATATTCAGACGCTTTTACATATATACAGACGGCTTTGCAGCCTGCTTTATTGCATTTTTCTGCAAAAAGTCTTATTTTTCAGATACATCTTAATACTACGTTCCCACATCCCTTTTAGCAAAGTTTTTTTCCAAAAAAAGCGTGTTTTGCCGGACTGGATTAACGAAGGTCAGCATTAGGCAAACAGGGGTGTTAAATTAAGGTTTTCGCTTATAGCGAATTGTTAAGACGCTGCTAAAATTGGTGTTGTGGTTTTAAGAAAAGCGTGAGATAACAGCCTTTCACTAATAACCCTTGAATAAAGGAAATAGAGATATTCCCCTCGCCGGACGGCAACGGCACAATGCATGCCGCGATACAAATCGGCGATTCTATCCTTATGATGGGAGATGAAAGACCGGCCCAGGAATGCAAGAGCGCACAAAGTCTCGGCACATCGCCTGTAGGCCTTTACGTTTATGTGCCGAACGTGGATGAAATTTTCAAGCAGGCGGTGGCTGCCGGTGCTACCGTAACAATGCCCGTGGCCAATATGCTCTGGGGAGACCGATGCGGGTCGCTGAAAGACCCATTCGGATATTCCTGGATGATTGCTACACATACCCGTAACCTGACCAAGGAAAAAATTAAGGAAAGTGCCGAATCCTTTTTTGCGCAGGCCGGAAAAACGTAATCCGAAATTAAACCAGCAGGGAAACCGCGAGACCTGCCTCGCGGCTAAACAACCCTGCGAATTATGGGATATCGCTGCCGGGATGTTCCTCGTCGTCGAGTTTCCAGCGGTCTGAATCGTCCAAATCTTCCATCTCCCGCTTGACGTATTTCATGATTTTATCCTGCAGCGGGGCGAATTTCGACTGAAACCTCAGCATTTCCTGGTAACTCATCACGAGCATGTCGAGACGTATAAGCTGCCATTTGGCGAGGCATTCCGGCTCTTTGATATTGACAAAGGGGTCGCATTTGAAGGTTCTACGGCCTTGTTCGCCCATCTCGCAGAATTCGCAATCTTTACATTGAATCATTTTAGATGCCCCAATTAATCAGCAAAAAACAAAAAAGTCTTTTGCGTTTTCACAATTTTCCATTATAATACCACAACTTGTGAAAGATTGAAAGTAATTTGGAACAAAGTTTTTGATAGTTTTGTGGAGAAGTAAATGGCAAAACCGAGACGCAGACGCAAAGTGGGCAGTAAAAAAAGGCATGCCCGCTGGAAAGTACATCACAAGATTAGTGGATAGGCATTAGTGAGTAGCCGTTAGCCGATGGCTTGTGGGGAGCGATAATGCGCCCTGAAGGCTGGCCGCTGACGGCTAAATACTAATTATGAAGCATTTCAATATAACGTTCGAGCCCGATAGCAGGCGAGTTTCAATTCACTCAGGGGCGACTCTGCTGGATGCGGCCGGCCAGGCGGGGATTATTCTTAACACCGTTTGCGGCGGTAAAGGTACGTGTGGAAAGTGCGCAGTAAATCTTGAACCGGGAGGTCAGAAGGTATTGGCATGTCAGTATCTTATTCAAGGCGACATTGTTGTAACAATACCTTCGGCATCGAGACTGTTTGAACAGAAAATTCTCACCGCGGGCATTGAAACGCAGACAAAAATCAAGCCTGATATATATATAAAGTATCAAAGTACCAAATGGGATATTCTTGGGGTGGCAGTTGATATAGGTACAACCACGGTAGTCACAAAACTGCTCGATATGAAGAATGGGAAATGTTTGGCGACTGAGGCTAAACTTAATCCGCAAATCCAGTATGGCGACGATGTTATAAGCAGAATCGCTTATGCACAGAACGAGGAGAAAGCCGGTGAACTGCGAAAAGCAATAATAGACTGTGTGAATAAAATGATTGTGAAATTATGCAGACAGATTGACGCCGACCCGCAACAAATATATGAAGTCGCCATCGCGGGCAATACTACGATGAACCATCTGTTCCTCGGCCTGCCTGTGGCACAATTAGGTCAAGCCCCTTATAAGGCGTTTTCGGTTGAGGCATACGATATTCCACCCGGCAAATCAGGCCTTAATATTAATCCTGATGGGAATGTCCATACGATTGAAAATATCGCAGGTTTTGTCGGTGCCGATACGGTGGCCGTCGCGTTAGCGACGAATATAGGGTCAGTAAAAGAGACGACTCTCATCGTTGATATTGGCACAAATGGCGAAATAGTGCTGGCTGTGGGTGAAGAACTTTTGGCCGCAAGCTGCGCGGCGGGACCTGCACTGGAGGGGGCAAGAATAAGCTGCGGCAGCAGGGCTGGTCGTGGCGCGATTGAAGCTGTGGTGGTAAACGCCGATGATATAGACTTCGATGTGATAGGCGGTGCCGCTGCCCATTCGATATGCGGCAGCGGACTTATCGACGCAGTCGCGGTATTACTCGAACTGGGCGTTATTGATAATACAGGATGTTTTGTAAAAGTTGAAAATCTCAAAGGCAAATTGCATCCTAAAATCATTTCACGAATTATTGAAAAAGACGACCAGCCTGCCTTTCTGCTTGCTCAAAGCGGTAAAAACAAAGTTATCCTTACACAAAGAGACATCCGCCAGATGCAGCTCGCAAAGGCCGCAATCAGAACAGGGATAAAACTTCTGCAGAAAAAAACGTGTCTTACCGATTCGGATATTAAGTGCGTCCTGTTAGCAGGCGCATTCGGCAATTATATCAGGCGTGAAAGTGCGATGCGAATAGGACTGCTCCCCAATGTACCTGTCGAACGGATTCATTTCATCGGCAACGCTGCTCTGAGTGGAGCGGAGATGATATTATTAAGCCGTCAGGCAAGAATTCACGCAGGCAAATTAGCCCGAAAAATACGATACGTAGAAATCGCGCACGAGCCCGATTTCACGACTGTTTACGCTGATTGCATGTTATTTTAACAGGGTAATAGTTTAAGTCTTGACGCTTATAGTGGAAATAAGATAGGATTAGCCGCTGTTAGATTGAGTAAAGCAGGTATTTTGGGAAATTTGTTTATGATGAACATTCAGCAAAAAAATATATTATTGACCGGTGCGATTATAACCATTGTTTTTTTCGTAACAGGTTGCGGTGAACCGACCAAAACCCCTCAACTGGGAATACCAAAGGCAGATACGGACGCGACAATAGGCTCGGTAAGCGAAATAACCCAGGCCGACACGGTACCTGTCGAAGGATATTCGCTTATGTTAAACCTCAAAGGCACAGGCTCGCAAGAGTGTCCTAAACAGATACGGCAATACCTTGAAAAATATATTGCTCAGCGAATACCAAATATACAGGATGTTGAAAAATTTATAACAAGCCGCAATACCGCAGTTGTATATCTTGAAGGTCTTATGCCCACTGGAGCGCCAAAAGATGAACGCTTTGATATAAAAGTAACCGCATTGCATGACACGGAAACAACCTCTCTCGAAGGCGGCTCACTGTATAACGCTGAATTTTTTGAAAAAGGAAGGTTCGGGACAGCCCTCAAGCCGGTGGCATTAGGCAACGGTCAGATTTATATTGATAAAATGGATCCCGCGAAAATCGACCTCAAAACCGGCTATATTCCCGGCGGGGGCAAGGTGCTTGAGCCGTACAACCTTTCACTTGTTTTAAAAAAGCCTGACTTTCTCGTTGCCAACCGTATCCGCAATATCCTCATTGAGCGGTTCGGAAACGAGACCGCAAAGGCCATTTCCGAAAATACGATTATAATAAAAATACCGGACAGATATAAAGGGCAAAAACAACGATTTCTCAGCGTCATAAAAGCAATATATATCAATGAGCAGCCGCAAGTTACTCAGCAAAGGATAAAAGCTCTTGTAAGAAATCTCGCAATAACAGGAAATGAATCCTCAAGCGAAATCGCTCTCGAGGCGATAGGTACTGCGTGTATAGGCGACCTGTCGGCATTACTCAATTCATCTGACGAAGAGATACAGCTCAAGGCCGCGACATGCCTGCTGAATCTCGGTAGCGACCAGGGACTGAACACACTAAGAAACATAGCGATGAATAAAGACTCTGTCCACCGCAATGAGGCGCTTATATCAATCGCCGCATCCGGTCGCAAGGAGGATATCGCCGCCATAGGGAGAATACTCTTGCGTGACGAAAATTTTGACATCCGCCTGGCGGCCTGTGAGCAGCTTGAAAAACTCGATGATATTACAATAAACCGCATCCGAGTCGATAAAAGTTTTTATATTGAAGAAATAGTTCAGACTAAACAGAAGTCCATCTTCGCGTCGCGCAGCGGTGTGCCGCGAATCGTTCTTTTCGGTTCGCCGATATTGTGTCGAAAAAACATTTTTGTTCAATCTCCTGATAAAAAAATAACGGTCAATGCCCCCGCGGGGCAAAACTATCTATTGTTAATGTGTGAAAATCCGCAGATGAATTTGCCTCCCATCCAGGCAAAATGTTCATTTGATCTGCGAGGCGTCATTAAAACCCTTGCGGCCAAACCCGCCCAGGGTGGATTAGGGGTTTATTATGCCGATATAATGGCCCTTCTCAAGGAAATGTGTGAAAAAAATGCGATAGGAGCGGAATTCAGGGCGGGACCCCTGCCAAAAATTGAACAAACTGTCAAGAAATAATATTACTTCGACCGATAAAATCTATATGTATTGAGGTGGGCTAACCATAATATGTAATAATTAGTAATATTAACATAAAGGGTGCTATGAGACTCGAAAAAGTAGTTTTGGACGGATTTAAAAGTTTTGCGGATAAAACTGAATTTCTTTTTGATTGCCCCATAACTGGCATCGTTGGCCCCAACGGCTGCGGCAAAAGTAATGTCGTTGACGCGGTCAAATGGGTACTCGGCGAACAAAGCGCAAAAAGTCTGCGAAGCGGACAAATGGCGGATGTCATTTTTAGCGGCAGCAGCAGCAGAAAAGCAGTCGGTTGCGCAGAGGTAAGCCTTTTTATTTCAAACACAACGGGACAACTGCCCATCGAAACCGACGAAGTGCAGATATCACGAAGAATATATAAAAGCGGCGAAAGCGAGTATCGCATAAACAATAAGCCCTGCCGACTAAAGGATATTCGCGAACTTTTTATGGATACAGGCATAGGCGTCAAGGCGTATTCCATTATCGAGCAGGGACAGGTTGACCAGTTACTGACATCTTCCAAAGTTGACAGACGCGATATTTTCGAAGAGGCGGCGGGCATAAGCAAATACAAGGCTCACAAGAAAGAGGCTCTTCGTAAACTCGAACAGACTGAACAGAATCTGCTGCGACTGGCTGATATTCTCGGCGAAGTGCAAAAGCAGCTTCGCAGCGTCAAACTCCAGGCGGGTAAGGCAAGAAGCTACCTGCAATATACCCAAAGGCTAAAAGAACTACAGATAAACTATTCATTAGTGGAATATCATAAAATAATTACATCCCGCACGGATAAACGAACCGCCCTGGCGGAAATAGAACAGAGTTTCGCCTTGCTGGTGGCAGAAATCGCAAGAAATGATGCCTCGATAAGCGGGTTGGGCAATGAAATAATTGAAACCGAAAATGAGATAAACCGCACGGACAATTCTCTCGTCGCCGTGCAAAGCAAAATCGAACAGCAGCTTCAGCGAATTGAATTTTTACGCACGCGAATCGCTGAGTTTCAGAGCAGAAAAGAGACATCTTCGCAAAAAGTAGATACGCTTCGTGAACAGCAGAAGTCTTTTGAAAACGACCTCAAACGATATAAAGATGAACAGTTGAATTGTGAACAAATATTCCAGGAGAAAACTGCCGCCGTTGAACAATTACAGAAGGCACTTTCGGAAATAACCGCCCAATGCTCATCACTCGAAGCTGACCTCGAAGATGAAAAATCAGGTATTATAGATATAGTGCGAAGAACGGCTCAACTGCACAATGAAATCCAGAGCATATCTGTTTACCGCAGCAGCCTTGCCAGCCAGAAGGACCGGCTTGCCGGCCGCGCAAACTCCGCCCAGGTAGAAATTGAAAAACTTTTGACTGAAAAAGCGCAATATACCGCCCGAATGAACGACATAGAAAAGGTGCTTGTTGAACTGCAGGACTCCCTCGAATCCAAGCGTAAAAAATCTGAGGAAATAAGCGGTTTAATCGCGGAGGACGGCAAACGCCTCGCGCACAGCAAGGAAACGCGAAGCGCACTTGGCAGCGAACTATCCATTTTAACCGATATGGAAAACCGGCGAGAAGGCATCAATAGTGCCGTTAAAGACATACTGCAGAGCAGGTCTTCCGGCAACAACAGGTTTGATTATGTACAAGGTATTCTCGCAGACATCATCGTCGCCGACGTCAAATATGCCGGCGCCGTTGAAGCAGCCCTCGAGGGCAAAACCGCCGCTCTTGTTGTCAGCAGTACCGACAGCCTTTTAGCGGATTCACAAACTATTGAAAAACTCGACGGCAGAGCAAATTTTATCTGCGCCGACAGAACGGTACCTTTTGCTGATTCCGCCGATTTATCAAAATACTCTCAGATTAAAGGACGCGTTATTGAATTCGTAAAATATGACAGCAAGTACTCGCCGCTGGTTTGGACACTGCTGGGCAGAATATTGATTGTTGACTCAACATCAGCCGCGGTGGAACTGTCCCGTGAATTAGGAAGCGAATATGAATTCGTTACATTGAAAGGCGAATTTTTAAGTGCCGATGGGACTATTAAGCTTGGACCTCTGGGAAAAGCGGACGGCCTTATATCGCGAAAGAGCCGCCTGAATCAACTGCAGCAGATTATGGCTGATATTGCCGATGATATTGCGAAACTCGAAGACCAAATCAATAAAAATAATCAGGCCAATGAGCATGTAGTTAAACTAATAAAAGAGCTGCGAACAGCCGTTTATGAGGCCAGCACCGAGAAAATGCAGGTTCAATCAAAACTTACTATTTACGAACAGAACCTCAAAAGACTAACCGAAGAACAGCCGCTGATTACCGGCGAAATAGCTGTTCTCGAAGAACAGATAGCACAATCTGTACAGAAAGAATATGACTCAAAGCAAAAACTTGAGGAACTTGAAACGGTTAATAATGAGCGTAAGGCCCATATCGCCGAACTCGAAGCCAAACACATCGACCAGAAATCGCAGCAACAATCCTTAAATGCCCAGCTAACCGAACTGCGGGTATCTCTCGGTCAGGTTAGCGAGCAAAATAAGGCACTCAAACAATCAATTATCAGCCTGCAAAATCAGATGCAGGCAAACCAGGCGTCCATAGACACGGCACAGGCTGAAATACAGAACTGCATCAGTCAGTCCACCCAGGCACAGCGTGACATTTTGAGCTGCGAATCCTCCGTATCGGAACTGTTTGTCGAAAAGGAAAAGACCCAGCAGGCCAGTCGCACTCTGCACGATAAGGTCGAAACACTCCTCGAACAGCGGACTCAAGCCGAGCAGATTCTTCGCCAAAAACGAACAGAACAAAATGAAACCGACCAGAAGCTTAATCAGCTTAGAATTGAACTTAGCCAACTCGAAGTCAAAGAGCAGACAATCGTTGAAAAGGTTCGTGATGAGCTTCAACTTGATATAGCTCAGTCTTATCAGAGCTACCAGCAGAGCGATGTTGACTGGGAGGCAGTAAAACAGGAAATGACCGACCTTCGCGGCAAAATCGAACGACTCGGCAACGTAAATGTCGAAGCCATCGCCGAGCAGGAAGAACTCGAAAAGCGAAATGAATTTCTCGCCGTGCAGGTCGAAGACCTCAACAAGGGCAAAGACCAGCTCCAGCAGTTAATCACACGTCTCAATAAGCAAAGCCGGGAAAAATTCAAGGAAACATTTGAAGTAATACGCACACATTTCCAGGAGCTTTTCCGCAAACTCTTCGGAGGCGGTAAGGCAGACATAGTACTCGAAGACGCAGAGGATATTCTCGACGCCGGTATAGAGATTGTCGCACGGCCGCCGGGAAAAGAGCAGCGAACTATTTCCCTGCTGAGCGGCGGTGAAAAAACAATGACGGCTATCGCCCTGCTCTTTGCGGTCTTCAAGGCAAAACCCTCGCCTTTCTGTATGCTCGACGAAGTTGACGCGGCCCTCGATGAAGCCAACAATGAGCGGTTCAATATGATTATCAGTGAATTCCAGAAATATTCCCAGTTCATTGTCATAACGCACTCCAAGCGAACAATGAGCATAGCTGATGTGTTATACGGCGTAACGATGCAAACGCACGGTGTCAGCAAAAAAATCAGTGTGAAATTCGGCGCTATTGAAGAACAATCCTCCGCGGTAGCTTAATATCTGCTTGACTATTGCAAAATACCTTAAAGGCTTCGCAATATGTGGTTTACATCTTTTTTCAGAACTGGGATTTTGTTTTTAATAACATCCCAAACGACTTCAATATCTATCCCAAAGTATTCATGCGCCAGGATGTCACGTAAACCTGCTATTTTTCTCCATTCAATATCAGGGTATCTATCTTTAATCTGAACTGGTATGTTTTTGGCGGCTTCGCCAATAATTTCAAGGTTGCGTATAACGCCGTCAAGGACAAGCATATCTTTCTTTAATCTCACAAAGGTCAGCCCTTTGGTATATTTTTCAATTCTTTTTATAGCCTCTAAAATATCATCAAGATATAGCTTTGCATTACGCATACTTTACTTCCGAAAGAACCCTGTCCTTAATTCGAGTTTTCAAGGCGCTTTTGATAACCAAATCAACTTTCCGATTAAACAATCTTTCGAGAAAGAACTTGAGGTCCATATAATTATCAAATGTTTTTCTGGCGCGGTCAAACTCAACAAGTATATCGATATCACTATTGGGATTTTGTTTTGAATGAACGAAAGAACCAAAAAGACCTACCTTTTTAACACCATAAGCTTTAAGTTCATTGGAATGCGTTCGTATAGTCTTCAATATCTCGCCTTTAGGTGACATATTTATTCCTTTTCAGGTGAATCAGTCTGATTCATTATATAATTTTGACTGCCCGGGACAGGATTTGAACCTGCATGAGATAAATCTCACCAGCCCCTCAAGCTGGCGCGTCTGCCAATTCCGCCACCCGGGCGATTCACAGGCAATTATTTACTATTTTGGGCCAAATGTCAATTGTCAAATTCGAATAAACGCTATTTGCCGCGGGTGGTGTCCCAGAGAAGAATATGAAGTCGCTGGGAGAATGTAAAGCCGTTATTTTTGCACATTTCGGCCACCATCGGCGATTTGCGAATAAACTCGTCTCTGGTAATAGCCTGCGGCATCAGCATCACTTTCCCCCTGTCAATATTTCCGACCCCTTTAAGGGTTTCTTCAATTTCCTGCAAATCATCCGGTGAATCAACTACAAATTTTATTTGATAATTGTAACTGCTGACCAGCTTTCTAAGACTTTCAATATTCAGCTTTGAATCTTTATTCTCCACCTTGGAATTACTCAGTTTGGGGCTGATACTCATCAAGTCACAGGCTAAATCCGGTACAAAACTAACGCCAGCAGTTTCAATGGTGATATGCATATCTGCGGCTTTGAGTGTTTTGGCAAGTTCCGGCAGTTCCGGATTTGCCAGCGGCTCGCCGCCAGTAATCACAACAAACCTGCACGGATACCTCAAAACAGTCTTGACTATTTCGTCTAAATTATAAGGCCGCCCCGCCTCCGGGTCCCAGGCGTATTTTGTATCGCACCATCGGCACCGAAGCCTACAACCAGCGAGCCTGACAAAAACGCTCGGACGTCCCGCCAGAAATCCCTCCCCCTGTAAAGAATAAAAAATTTCGTTTATTATCATCTGTACTTTATCGGGTCGGTTAAACCTGCCTCAGCAAAGCCTTTTAATCTCAGCCGACATGAATCGCATCTGCCGCAGCTTCTGCCTTTTTTGTCGGGGTCGTAACAGCTATGAGTCAACGAATAATCGACACCGAGTTTTGTGCCGGTACGAATAATCTGCGCCTTAGTCATTTTTATAATCGGAGTCTGGATATGGTAATGCCCCTTCTTTTCAATAGCCGCGGCGGTGGCGAGATTGGCCATTTTCTCAAAGGCGGAGATAAACTCCGGACGGCAGTCGGGGTAGCCGCTGTAATCAGTACAGTTAACCCCGATAAATATATCGAACGCCCCCAGCACTTCCGCCCAGGCAAGAGCATAACTTAGAAATACGGTATTTCTCGCTGGCACATACGTAACCGGTATAACCCCCTGCCCTGTCAATTCTTTTCTACCTTTCGGCACCTTAATGGCTGAATCAGTAAGTGCCGAGCCGCCAAATTGCGACAAATCGATATTTATAATACGATGTTCGACCGCCCCAAGCCGACGGGCTATTGTTCTGGCAGCTTGAGTTTCACGCTTATGCCGCTGGCCATATCGGAACGTCAGCGCATAGCACTTAAAACCCTTGGATATCGCGATAGCGAGCGTCGTAGTCGAATCAAGGCCGCCGCTCAACAGAACAACCGCTTTTTTATTTTTCTTTCGCATTTATCATCATCCTTGCAAAAATTGCCCATATCTATTATACTGATTATTTAGATTTTGGCGAGGTTGAAAAAATGGGCGAAAAACCAAAATTAGAATTATTCGATAACCCCCGTCTGGGACGCGATTACATTATAACAATACGCTGCCCCGAATTTACGAGCGTTTGCCCGAAAACAGGCCAGCCCGATTTTGGCGAAATCACCATCGAATACTGCCCGGACAAAAGCTGCATAGAATTAAAAAGCCTGAAATTATATATGCAAAGCTACCGCAACAAGGGGATTTTCTACGAATCCCTGACCAATGACATACTCAACGATTTATCCGCTGCGTGCAAACCCCGCAGGTTGAAGATTACATCCCGCTTCACGCCCCGCGGCGGAATCACGACAGAAGTAGCGGCAGAGTATAAAATGACAAAATAACAATTGCAGAGGAACGAAAATGAGCATAACTTTTCATTGTGAACACTGCGGCAAAAAAATTGAGGCTCCTGACAACAGCGGCGGCAAGTGGGGAAAATGCCCGGGCTGCCATAATAAAGTTTACATACCTAACCTCAATCCCGATGACGATTTGAAGCTGGCGCCCATCGATGAAAGCGATGAAGAAAGAAAAAAACGCCTTATGGCTGAAACCTATAAACTCGGTTTCGATATCCTCGGCGAACGAGAAACGCCCGATGAGTCAGCAGAACCCGCCGAAACAGCGCCCGTCTCGGAAATGAATGAAAAGGAACTTACAAAAAATGTTATCATCTGCATCAGGCAAATGGCCGACGGTGAACTCGATGAAGCGGAACAAATCGCTAATACATTGAAACCCCATTCAGCTCGTGCCAGAAAAATTCTCAACAGAATCGCCATGAGCGATATGCCCGAACCTGAACTGGCGGACGTCGCTCCAGGTGTCCTTGCAGGGCTGATTAGAACGCTCCGCGGCAAAATCGCCTGATTACACGCGGAAATAATTTCAAACGTCCCAAAAAACACGCTTGCGGTCAAAATACTTTTGCCTTTCTCAAATTTGTTAAAAACTCCGGTTTTGCAAACCATAAGGCATTTCTTATATTTTACATGGAAAGAACAATAAATTTAACTTCTTAACACAGAAAGATATTGCTATGACAGAGAAGATGACGCTCGTACATGTAACTCACGAGGCAAAAACAAAAGTCGGCGGCATAGGAGCGGTTCTCCACGGCTTTTTCACATCGCCTTCGTATCTTAACGCAGTTGAACGCTCGATACTCGTCGGACCTTTGTTCTCAACCGAAGGCTCGCCGCTGGACAGGCTCGGCGAAGACGGCGAAGTGCTGTATTCTTCCATTGACGGTCTTGGTGATACGGGTTACGCGGACGCGTTTGGCAGGATTGAAAATTACTACAATGTCAACATCGTTTACGGCAGACGCACTTTCTGCGATAAGCAGACAGGCGTAAAAAGTTCACCCGAAGTCCTGCTTATCGACATAAGGCGCATGGATATCGGCCCAGTCAACGAATTCAAAAAACAGCTATATGCCAAATTCGGCATTCGCAGCAATCTCCACGAACATCTTTGGGAATATGAACAATACATAAGAATCGCCCTGCCGGCAATATCCGCGATAAAGGCTATCGGTGCCGGAGGCGAATCCACAACCGTTGTCGCACACGAATTTATGGGAATGCCAACTGCCCTGGCGGCAATGCTTGACTGTTCCCATAATTTCAAGACGGCCTTTTATGCCCACGAAGTCGCTACAATGAGGCATATCGTCGAAAAACATCCAGGTCATGATACGATGTTTTATAACGCAATCGCCAAGGCTCATGATTCGAGCCTTTACCTGAATAACGTATTCGGTGACCAGAGCGAATTTTTCAAACATTCTCTCGTGGAAGCCTCGAAACACTGCGATGCGATATGCGCGGTGGGAGATTATGTTGTCGATGAATTGAAATTTATCGCGCCGGAATTTGCGAACGCCAATATAAATATAGTCTATAACGGCCTGCCAGCTTACAAAACATCCTTGGAAGAAAAACTCCGCTCAAAGGCCAGGCTTATGCTTTATTGTGAAAATCTGCTCGGTTATAAACCAGATTTTATCTTCACACATGTCGCAAGGCTCGTAAGAAGCAAAGGTCTCTGGCGGGACCTGCGGATACTCTATAATATCGAAAAAGAATTTAAAACACTGGGCAAGACTGGTGTTATGTTCCTGCTCTCCACGGAAATGCACCAGAGACGCAGCAGCGATATTGCCAATATGGAATCGAATTACAACTGGCCGGTCGCACATCGCGAGAGTTGGCCCGACCTTTCCGGCGGAGAAGCCGCCTTTTACGCTGCCATCCAGGAGTTCAACGCCAAAACCGCAAATATTAAAGTCGTTTTCATCAACCAGTTCGGCTTCGAGCAGAAACTCTGCGGGAAAAGAATGCCGCACGATATGGAATTTATGGACATCCGCAGGGGCAGCGACGTCGAATTCGGATTAAGCATCTACGAACCCTTTGGCATCGCACAGCTTGAATCACTCACATTCGGCGGTATATGCGTATTAAGCAGCGTTTGCGGCTGTGCAGGCTTTGCCCGCGACGCTTCGGGCGGCAGTGAAGTAAAAAATATTATCGTCGCCGATTACACAGACCTTAACAGCTTAAATCATAATTTCAGTTCTATCGCGGAAGCGACTCAAATTGACCATACCCTGCGAAGCAAAATAGAGGATTATGTAGGCCAAAAAGTCGCTCTTCAGATATGTTCACGCCTGCCGCGAAATGACTCAGAAATGGAAAATATGATTAACTCCGGCTACAGCCTGGCTAAAGAGATGAGTTGGGATATTGTAGTAAATAACTACCTTCTGCCCTGCCTCCAAAAGGCCTACCCGGAAAATATTAACGAAAACATCTGCCCGCAAATGTCTCCATCCCTGAACTAACATTCCAAATAAAAAAGCCCCGTGAAATTAATCACAGGGCTTTTTTAATATCAAGAACAGTTAAGACCTAAGCAACGAAAATGTCTGACTTTTCCATCGCCCCATAAGGCGAATGCGTTCTAAAGTATCCTTTAGAAAGGAGGTGATCCAGCCGCAGGTTCCCCTACGGCTACCTTGTTACGACTTAGTCCCAGTCACCGAACTTACCGTCGGCAGGCGTCTCCTTGCGGTTGACAACCCGACTTCGGGTACTCCCGGCTCCCATGACTTGACGGGCGGTGTGTACAAGGCTCAGGAACACATTCACCGCGGCGTAGCTGATCCGCGATTACTAGCGATTCCAACTTCATGCAGGCGAGTTGCAGCCTGCAATCTGAACTGGGGCGACTTTTCTGCGATTTGCTCCACCTTGCGGTCTTGCGTCGCTTTGTACGCCGCCATTGTAGCACGTGTGTAGGCCCTGGGCATAAAGGCCATGAGGACTTGACGTCATCCCCACCTTCCTCCGGTTTAACACCGGCAGTCTCGTTAGAGTCCCCGGCATGACCCGCTGGTAACTAACGACAAGGGTTTCGCTCGTTAAGGGACTTAACCCGACATCTCACGACACGAGCTGACGACAGCCATGCAGCACCTGTGCAAGTTTCACCCTTGCGGGCAGCCTACATCCGTTTCCAGGTAAGACATCCATGCATGTCAAACCCAGGTAAGGTTCTTCGCGTTGCTTCGAATTGATCCACATGCTCCACCGCTTGTGTGAGCCCCCGTCAATTCCTTTGAGTTTTAGCCTTGCGACCGTACTCCCCAGGCGGTCCACTTAACACTTTTGCTTCGGCCGTGACAGCGTCAGAGCCTCTACAACCTAGTGGACATCGTTTAGGGCGTGGACTACCGGGGTATCTAATCCCGTTTGCTCCCCACGCTTTCGTGTCTCAGCGTCAGGACAGGCCCAGTGCACCGTTTTCACCACTGGCGTTCCTCTTGATATCTACGCATTTCACCGCTCCACCAAGAGTTCCATGCACCCCTACCTGCCTCAAGATCAGCAGTATCGCCAAGCAGTTCCCCGGTTGAGCCGGGGGATTTCACAAGGCACTTACTGATCCGCCTACACACGCTTTAAGCCCAGTGATTCCGAACAACGCTTGCCACCTCCGTATTACCGCGGCTGCTGGCACGGAGTTAGCCGTGACTTCCTCTGGGATAGATCAATCCGCCGAAGCGGACTTTCTTCCCCCTGACAGTGGTTTACATCCCGAAGGACTTCATCCCACACGCGGCGTCGCTGCGTCAGGCTTTCGCCCATTGCGGAATATTCGTTACTGCAGCCCTCCGTAGGAGGTCCGGGCAGTGTCTCAGTCCCGATGTGGCGGGCCGACCTCTCAGTCCCGCTACCCGTCATAGCCTTGGTGAGCCGTTACCTCACCAACTAGCTGATAGGAGATAGGCCGCTCTCGAGCCGATAAATCTTTGAGTAATCCTGCCTATCGACAGACTGACATTATCCGGTATTAGTGCCCCTTTCGGTAGTTACCCTTGCGGTTACACGACGCTATCCCGAAGCTCAAGGTACGTTACCTATCTATTACTCACCCTTTCGCCACTAACTAGTCTCTCGATTGCTCAATTGACTAGTCCGTTCGACTTGCATGTCTTAGCCACGCCGCCAGCGTTCGTTCTGAGCCAGGATCAAACTCTTCAATTTTATATCGTCGAACCCGCCTGAAGGCGGGATATCGTCAATTAAAAGGCTCAACACTATTCGCTATACGCAAACGAAAGTGTTGAAATTACACCAAATTAATGGTTTTCTATCAACTATGCCGGCTTTGCGTACCCGACACGAATGCTACACTTTCGCTGCTTATGTAGCTTAACTGTTAACTTGTAAAAGAGCTTCTTATCTTTTTTCAAAAATAAACAGTGGTCACGCATAGTTGTTTAGGCTCCTGCCTGACCACTGAGAAGCGTATTGTAACCTATCTGCTGGAATCGTCAATAGGATAAATTAAAAAAAATAAAAATATTTTTATTTTTTTTTGAGTGAGAAAAAATGGAAAATGTTCATAGGGGCTTTGCCTAAGGCAAATATAGCGTTTTATAGCGGTTAAACACAGGCAATCCCCCCTTCGGATAGATTCTGTTTTGCTCAAATTTTAACTTTTTTTATTGCGGTTAGGGTTTTTTCATGATGTCCGAGGCGGTATTCAGGATGAAATCCGGGCGATAAGGGAACAGAACAAGGTCTTCTTTTTTTGTGATACCGCTGAGAACCAGGGCTGTCTGAATCTCTGATTCTATACCCGCGATAATATCAGTATCCATCCTGTCGCCGACAATCAGAGTATCCTGACGTTCACAGCCGATGCGTTTCATAGCATGACGCATAATAAGCGGGTTAGGCTTGCCTATGAAATAAGCCTTTCTGCCGGTAGCCATCTCGATAGGTGCGATAAGCGCCCTGCACGCAGGGACAATTCCTTTTTCAGATGGGCCGGTGAGGTCGGAATTTGTGCCGATTAGTTTTGCGCCATTCAGGACGAACCTGATAGCGTGTTCAATCTGTTCGTAGTTATAGCCCCGCGTCTCCCCCACAACGACATAGGCGGGATTAACATTGTCGATATAGAAACCCGCATCATGAAGCGCGTTTATCAGGCCTGCCTCACCTATAACATAGACACCGACGTTTGGGTTCTGGCTGGCCAGGAAACTCGCGGTCGCCTGTGCAGAGGTGATAAAGTGCGTCTCGTCAACCTCGATTCCCATCCGCAATAACTTATTCTGCAATTCCTTAGGCGTTTTTTCACTGCTGTTGGTCAGGAAGATGAATTTTTTATTTTCCGCTTTGAGCCACGTGACAAAATCTTCTGAGCCTTCAACAAGTTTGTTGCCGTGGTATATCACGCCGTCCATATCACAGATGAAGCCTTTTTTGTTCCTGAGAGTGTTCATGATTCATTCATCCTTTTTAATAGGCAGCATTTGCCCAAATAATGTCAGAGGGCTGACCTTAGTAATTTTGACCTTTGCAAACCGCCCTGCCAGAGATTTAGGGCCGTTAAAAACTACTATCCAATCCGTTCCAGTTCTGCCGATTAACTGCGGATTATCACCGCCGCCGACGTTATTGAGGTGTGGCTTTTTGCTCTGCCCTTCGACAAAAACCGTAACCTCGGTATTAAGAAACGCCCAGCTCAATTCATCGCTGATTTTGGTCTGAACATCAAGGAGTGCGTTATTTCTCTGTTTTTTCACTTTCGCCGGAATATTATCTTCCAGCCTTTTTTCAGAGGTGGTACCAGGTCGCGGCGAATACTTGAATATAAAGGCGTTTTTGTACCGTGCCTGTTTGACAAGCTCAACGCTCTGTTGAAAATCTTCTTCGGTTTCATCTGGAAAACCGACGATAAAGTCACCTGCGACAGCAATGCCCGGCACAATGGCTCTTGCCCTTTCGAGCAGTCCCAGATACCGGGAGGTTGTATAATGGCGGTTCATCGCTTTTAGGATTTTGTCGGAGCCGCTCTGCGCGGGGATATGCAGATACTTGCAGACCTTAGGAAGGTTCGCCATCGCGTGGCAAATCTCATCAAAAAATTCCTCTTCGGGGTAACTGGTAACAAATTTTATCCATTCGATACCTTCAATAGCGTTTGACATTTCGAGTATATCGGCAAGACAATACGTCTTATCGCCGGAAGTATATTTGTATGAATTAACCGTTTGACCAAGAAGTGTAATTACCTTGATACCTTGGCCAGCCAGTCTTTTTATCTGCTCAATAATAGTCTGCGGCGAACGCGAAATTTCCGGCCCGCGAACGTAAGGCACGACGCAGTAAGTGCAGAACTTATTGCAGCCGTGCATAACGCGAACATAGGCATGTGCGGGAATAGCATCGTCCTCTGTATCATACAGACTCTCAAAATCTTCCAATGCCTGCGACTGCTGCGGAGGGATAATTTGACGAATTTTATCAGTTACAGCAGAAACCTTCCCATTTTTAGCAAGAGCCTGATTAACGATTTCAGTAATCCGCGGTATTTGTGCTGGCCCGCAAACAAGGTCAACAGCCTGATTTTTCAGCAGCTCATTTCCCAGCCGCTGGGCCATGCAGCCAATTATACCAACAATAACATCAGGCCTATTTTTCTTCAGATGGCTTAGGTTCCCGATATGCGAAAGGACACGCTCTTCGGCATGCTGACGAACTGAACAGGTATTTATCAGGACAACGTCAGCATCTTTATCGGTGTCGGTGAAATCAAAGCCCCCTGCCTTGAGAGCCGAAATCACCAAAGCCGTATCAAGCTTGTTCATCTGGCAGCCGAAACTACGAATAAAAACTTTTTTTGACATATTAAGAATTTTCCGAATTTTTTAACATATCCAATACATCCTGGAGCGATTTAATATCTTCATCATTAGCCAGTACAAGTAAGACATCTCCTTCTTCTATTACGGTTGAACCGTTAGGAACTATGAACTTTTCATCGCGCGAAATGAGAACAACCAGAGCATTTACAGGAACATTGATTTGGGCAATAGTTTTCCCGACAACGTCTGAATTGTACGGCACAAGCACATCAGTAAGCGAAACATCCATACCTTCGAACTGCTCAAGTTCAATAGGATATCGTTTTCTCGTATCCATCGGCGAATACAGTCCAAGTAATTTTGATGCAACCGGAATAGATGTCCCCTGAATAAGAACAGATGCCAGCACAACGAAGAATACCACATTAAATATCGTCTGCGACTGCGATATTCCCGCCAGAAGAGGGAATGTCGCTAAAACAATCGGAACCGCCCCCCGCAAGCCCACCCAGGATATCATTATTTTTTCAGCAAATCTAAATTTAAACGGAATCAAACATAAAAATATGCTTATAGGGCGCGCAACCAAAATAAGTATAGCTGATATGAGTAAGCCGCTGCCGATAATCGGTACAATTTGAGAGGGGAAAACGAGCAATCCGAGTGTTAAAAACATCGCTATCTGCATTAACCATGCGACCCCTTCGTGGAATCTTATAAGCGTTCTCTTGTTAACAAAATCATTCTTGCTCATCATCAAACCAAGCAGATAGACCGCTAAAAATCCGTTGCCTTTTAATAATACGGTGATGGCATAAGTCAATAATATCAAGGCAATTGTTAATACAGAATATAATCCCTCATATTCAAGCTTGATATTGTTAATAATCGCGATGCTTGCCCTGGCCATCAGATAACCGATTAGTAAACCCATGCCCATATCTAAAAGGAATAAAGGCAGCAGATGTACAACAGAAGACTCAGACCTGGTCAAAATTCCAAGAAATCCGATTGTCAGGAAAACAGCCATAGGGTCATTGCTTCCCGATTCGAGTTCCAGCAGCGGCTTCAAACTTCCCTTGAGAGATATTTTTTTCGACCTGAGAATACTAAACACCGCAGCAGCATCGGTTGAGGATACGATAGAGCCAAGCAGCAAGCCCTCAATTAATGTAAATTTAAGAAGTAGTACTGCGGAAAGACCGACAACTATGGCTGTCAAAAGAACCCCCGCGGTGGATAAAACCAACCCAGGAAACAACACCGGCCTTACCGCTTTCCACGAAGCACCCAAACCGCCGGAATAAACAATAAATATAAGTGTTATAATGCCTATTGATTTTGCGACAGCGTAGTTATCGAAATATATTCCGCCGATTCCTTCAGACCCGGCCAGCATGCCTATAATTAGAAAAATTAATAAGGCCGGAACCGAAAACCTGTCGGAAAGTTTGCTTGCCAATACGCTGGCAAGAATCAAAACTGCAACCCACAATAAAATATTTTCAATTACAATTGTCATTTCTCTATGAATCAGACAAACACGCTTTCGAGAACCATCATAACAATAAAGCCGAAAATTACACCGATTGTAGCTATGCGTACATTGCCGCGAGAATGACTTTCAGGGATAACTTCCTCGCTTGTTACGAAAAGCATAGCCCCGGCGGCAAAAGCCAGGCCGTAAGGTGTAAGAAACTGTGCTGCGGAAACAATGGATATACCGAGAAAACCCCCGATTGGTTCGACAACAGCAGTAAAAGATGCCACGATAAATGCCCTCAAAATACTCTGTTCCAATCTAATCAGGGGCAGAGCAACCACCAGCCCTTCGACTATGTTCTGAATACCGATTCCAGTTGCCAGGACTATGCCGGCCCTTGTATCGCCGTGTGAAAAACCGACGCCAACGGCCAGGCCTTCCGGGAAATTGTGAATAGTTATTGCAAGAATAAGCAGCCAGATTTTTTTAAGCTGCACCGTCGGTCCTCTTATTCCCGTCATTCGGTGAATATGCGGCAGCGTTTTTTCCATAATAATCAGAAAGATTGTTCCGACAATCATTCCTACAGATGCCCGCCATACCCCACCGATTTTGATGGCAGGAGAGATAAGGCCGAAAAACGTCGCTGCGAGCATAACACCGCCTGCAAACCCCATAGCCGCATCGAGAAATTTATCCGACACTTTTTTCACAAGGAAAACAAGAGCCGCTCCGAGTATTGTTGCCGAACCTGCTATCAAACTCGCTAATGTACCTGTAAGGACAATATTCATAATGATGTAAACCTTAATAAGCCAACACAGGGTTTTCAGCTATGCCGGTATTTAACAATTTTAACTTTTTCCAGTGTTATCAAACCTTCGAGAACAACCTCATCAAGAAAAGGCAAAAGCTGGTTCAGTTTTTCTTCTGTGTCAACAAGTTCAATTAAAACTGGCATATCCTCCGAAAGACGCAGCAGTTTTGCGGTGTGCATGCGACTATCTGCACCAAAGCCCATTATGCCGCGAAAGACCGTTGCTCCGGCAAGATTTAGCTCCCTTGCCTTTAAAACAATCTGTTCGTAAAGAGGTTTATGCTGATATTTGTCGCTTTCGCCTATAAAAATCCTCAGCAGCATTCCTTCTTCCGGTAATTTCATTTTCAATTCTCCCTATTTAGCGGCACTGGTTAAAAATTTAGCTATGAAAAAGCCCACGAAAACAAAGACAATACCAAAAAAGTTTGATAATACTATATTTAAAAAAGCTACTTTAATTTCACCATCCCTCAATAAATTGAAACTTTCCAGACAAAATGTTGAGAAAGTTGTAAATCCGCCGAGAATGCCGATAAAAAGAAACAGTCTGATATTCGGCGGAATAACTGCCTTTTCAAATATACCCCACAAAAAACCGATAATCAAAGAACCGGTTAGATTAATAACCAGGGTACTTAGCGGAAATAGTTCGCTGGAATGCTTATAATCCAATCCTGACACAATATAACGTAATACGGTTCCTATCGCACCACCCAATGCAATTAGAAGGAATTTTACCATAATGCTTCTGTCCGCAAAATTTATTTCAGGTTATTTTCTTTTTGGGGCCATATAATTGAGGCGATAACTGAGATTGCCAGGACACAGGCAATCACTAAAAGAGAAACGCCTATTGGAATCTTGTATAAATCAACGATGAGCATTTTGCAGCCTACAAATGCCAGCACGACAGAAAGCCCGTAATGGAGATAGTGAAAATACTTCATTATCCCCGCAATGGCAAAGTAAAGAGCCGCAACCCCAGAATCGCGAAAACATTGGAAGTATAAACAACAAAGGAATCCTGTGTGATGGCTAAAATAGCCGGTATAGAATCAACCGCGAAAATTACATCCGTTGTTTCAATAACAAGCAGAACAACAAATAATGGGGTGGCAAGCCGCCGTCCTGACATTTTAATAAAGAACTTGCCCTCTTCATAATTTTTGGTAACCGGTATGATTCGATTAAAAAACCGCAGGATAAGGCTTTTTTCAAGATGAACTTCCTTGTCCTTATCAAGAGCCATTTTAATGGCGGTAAAAACCAGGAATAGACCGAAAACGTAAATAATCCAGTGAAATTGGTTGATTAGGGTAATGCCGCCCGCGATAAAAATCGCCCGCATAATAAGTGCGCCAAGAATACCCCAGAACAAAACTTCGTGCTGATATTTTTGCGGCACCTTAAAATAGGTAAAAATCATCAGAAAGACAAAGATGTTATCCACGCTTAAGGATTTTTCAAGGAGGTATCCCGTGAAAAACTCCAACGCTTTCTGATGACCGTACCAGAAGTAAACACCCACGTTAAAAATTAAAGCCAGGCATATCCATACGGCCGTCCACGCCAAGGCCTCTTTAATCTTTATTTCATGCAATCTGCGGTTAAAAATCAGCAGGTCGAGCGCAAGCATAGCCAGAATAAAAACAATAAAACCTGCCCATAATAAAAACCACATCATATCTTCACCTTAAAACTTATACACCAATCTTTACCGGATTTTTCTGAGTTTTTTACAGTCAATCCTTATAAGCTGCCGTATATCATACGGAACATTTGGGCTTATTATATTATAACTATCTGATAAACTCAACTGCCGAGATAAGACGGCGGATGAAAACAATAAAATGTCCCTCAAAAGACTTGTAAAAAAAGACTTTGCGGGTTATTATAACTGTTGTACAATTGTCTGATGTTTGGATATCGGGAAGGTTTATCGGGAAAGGGGCTGTATGAAAAAAAAGAAAATATTGATTCCTGTATTTGTTTTGCTTCTCTTAATCATATTTGGGGTTTATTATTATTTTTATTACGCACACAGCCATTCAACCGGCTTAATAAAAGTATCAGGAAACATCGAAGCCACAGACATCCGCCTCTCTTTCCAGGTGTTCGGCAAACTAAAACAGATTTTCACCGATGAGGGAATGTTCGTCAAAAAAAATCAGCTTGTCGCCGTCCTGGATAAAGATGAACTGACCAAAAACAAGGAACACGCCCAAGCCATACTCGAAGATGCCAACTCCAACTACAACTGGCTCAAAGAGGAATACGAACGCGCCGAGAACCTCTATAAAGGCGGCGCCACTTCTTCCCAGCAAAGAGATTCAGCAAAAGCCAAATATGACGCCAGCTACGCCCAGCTAAAAGCCGCCAAATCATCTCTCGAACTGGCCGCTATTCAACTCGCCTACGCCGATTTAAATTCCCCCGTCAACGGTTTTGTCCTTGTAAAAAGTGCCGAACCCGGCGAAATCCTCCAGCCCGGCTCCGTCGTCTTTACTGTCGCCGACCTCAACGACATCTGGCTCACATCATACATCAACGAAACCGACCTGGGCAAAGTTAAACTAAACCAGCCCGCCGACGTCATCACCGACACCTATCCCGACAAAATCTATAAAGGCAGAATCTCCTTTATTTCCGAGCAGGCCGAGTTTACCCCCAAACAGATACAAACAACCGAGGAAAGAGTCAAACTCGTTTACCGAATCAAAATTACCGTGCAAAATCCCAATCTCGAGCTGAAACCCGGAATGCCCGCCGACGCTTATATAAAAGAATAATTATGGCAGTCATAAAGACCACCAATCTGACCAAAAAATTCGACGCCGTAACTGCCGTTGATAATCTCACTCTCGAAATCGGACATGGCGAAATTTTCGGCCTCGTAGGCCCTGACGGTGCAGGCAAAACTACCACTATGAGGCTGCTCGCTGGAATACTCGAACCAACTTCAGGCGACGCATGGGTTTGCAACTACCACATCCTTCAGCAATCCGAAGCCCTGAAAGAAAACATCGCGTACATGTCCCAGCGGTTCGGCCTTTACGACGACCTCACTGTTATCGAGAACTTAAATTTTTACGCCGATATTTACTGCGTCCCAAATCGTCAAAGGCAAGTGAAAATCGAAAGCCTCTTAAATTTCAGCGGCCTGACTCCCTTCAAAAAAAGATTAGCCGGCAACCTCTCAGGCGGAATGAAACAAAAACTCGGCCTCGCCTGCGCCCTCATTCATACCCCCAAAGTCCTCCTCCTCGACGAACCCACCAACGGCGTCGACCCCGTCTCAAGAAGAGATTTCTGGCAGATACTTTACAAACTTCTCAAGGAAAATGTCACCATCCTTTTTTCGACCTCTTACCTCGACGAGGCCGAACGCTGCAAAAGAGTCGGTCTCATCCATAAAGGAAAACTCCTGCGTTGCGACATCCCAGAAAAAATAAAAAAACAAGCTGCCGCCAAATCAATGGAAGAAGCTTTCGTCTCAATAATAAACGAATATGAATACAAATAATACTAATGCTGTCGAAGTTACAGAACTGGAAAAAAAATTCGGCAATTTCACCGCCGTTGACAAAATCACTTTTAATGTCGCCGCCGGTGAAATTTTCGGCTTCCTCGGCCCCAACGGCGCAGGAAAATCCACCACCATAAAAATGCTCTGCGGAATCCTCACCCCCACCTCAGGCAAAGGTCGTGTCAGTGGTTTCGACATCATCCGCCAGCAGGAGCATATCAGGCAGAACATCGGCTATATGTCCCAAAGGTTTTCCCTCTACGAAGATTTAACCGTGGAAGAAAACATCGACTTCTACAGCGGCATCTACAGAATCCCCGCCGCAAAGAAAACCCCTCGCAAGGACTGGGTCCTCGAAATGGCAGGCCTCAAAGACCTTTGCAAAAATATGACCAAAAGTCTTTCAGTCGGCTGGAAACAACGACTCGCTCTCGGATGCGCCATAATCCACGAGCCGCAAATAATCTTCCTCGACGAACCCACCTCAGGCGTTGACCCCATCTCCAGAAAAAACTTCTGGTCCCTAATCAAAAATATGGCCGCTGGCGGCGTTACCGTTTTTGTCACAACTCATTATATGGGCGAAGCCGAAAACTGTGACCGAATGGCCCTCATTTATAGAGGCGATATCATCGCCATGGGCTCCCCCGCTCAGCTTAAAACCGATTTTATGAAAAACGATTGCCTCGAAATCTCCATCGCAAATTCCGAAGAGTGGATTGATGAATTAAACGATTTAAGCGTCGTTAAAGAAGCCGCCCTTTTCGGCGCCGACATTCACGCCGTCGTCGAAAACGCCGTGTCCGCGATTCCTGTCATAGAAGAAATGCTCCGCCAGGAAACAGATGCCGACTTTCGCGTCAGCAAAATCCCCCCTTCGCTTGAGGACGTTTTCGTCTCATTAATAGAAACGCACGATAGAATGGTCACTAACAATGAATATAAGAAGAGTTAATGCTTTAGCTAAAAAAGAGTTCATACAGGTCCTGCGCGACCCGCGAAGCCTCGCTATGGCCTTGGCCATTCCGGTACTCCTGCTCATTCTTTTCGGTTTCGCTCTGACCCTCGACGTTGACAACGTGCGCCTGGCGATATGGAACCAGGACAAATCCCAGGTTTCAACTGATTTTATCCTCAACTTCAAAAATTCGAGATACTTCAAAATTATCGGCTATTACGACAATTATCCTGACCTCGAAAAATTAATCGACAAAAATGAAGCCCTGATGGTTATGGTTATCCCAGTCGATTTCTCAAAACACATACGCGCAAACCGCACCGCCCCCGTACAATTGCTCGTCGACGGCAGCGACTCAAGCACCGCCACCATCGCCATGGGTTATGCCCAGGCTATTGTATCCCAGTACAATATTACTTTCGCCGCAAAAGCCTTCTCTGAAGCAGGACTCAAAAAAACAGCCTCGATAGACGTCCGGCCCCGCGTCTGGTTCAATCCCTCTTTGCAAAGCAGAAACTTCATCATCCCGGGCCTTATCGTCGTGATAATGATGATTATCTCCGCCCTGCTAACTTCCCTGACCGTCGCCCGAGAATGGGAAAGAGGCACCATGGAACAGCTTATTTCTACCCCCGTAAAATCAGGCGAACTAATCCTCGGCAAATTCATACCATATTTTATTATTGGTTTTATCGACCTTTTAATCGCTGTCGCCATGGCACAGTTCGTATATCACATCCCCCTGAACGGTTCCCTTATGCTTCTCTTCGTTTTAAGCGCCCTTTTCCTAACAGGCGCCTTAACAATGGGAATGCTAATCTCCATCGTAGCTAAAAACCAGCTTATGGCAAGCCAGCTCGCGATTATCACAACATTTCTGCCCGCATTTCTTCTCTCTGGCTTTGTTTACGCCATTTATAATATGCCCCCTGTAATACAGGCAATCACACGTCTCATCCCAGCCAGGTATTTCATTGTCATACTCAGGGGAATTTATATGAAAGGTGTCGGCATCAAAATCCTCTGGGCAGACATTCTTTTTCTCTTACTCTTCGCCTTCATTATGGTAACACTGGCTATTTTAAAATTTAAAAAGAGGGTTGCATAACCTTATGTTAGAACGACTCCGCTCAATGCTGACAAAAGAATTTAAACAAACTCTTCGCGACCCGCGAATGAGGATGGTACTCTTCGTCGCTCCCATTATACAAATACTCATCTTCGGTTACGCCGCCTCAACTGACGTCAAAAATATCCCCACAGCCATTTACGATTTGGACAATACCGAGCAAAGCCGCGAAGTCATAAGAACCTTTCTCTGGTCAAAGTATTTTGACGCGAAATACTATATATCAGACGACGAACAGCAAAACCTCCTACTCGATAAATCAGCGGTTAAAGTCGTACTTCGTATGAACCGCGGTTTCGCCGAAGATTTTATGGCCGGCAGACCCGCCCAATTACAGCTTGTAATCGACGGCACCGACTCAAGCACCGCCTCCGTCATCTTAAGCTATATCAACGGAATAATCACCCGCTTCGAAAACCGCGTCAGCGTCTCCCTGAAAAAAACAGCCCCCTTTCCCTATATTGACCTTCATTCACGGGCATGGTTTAATGAAAATCTCGAATCCAGAAATTTCTACATCCCCGGGGTCGTCGCAATGATTGTAACCTTAATGACTCTTCTTTTAACTGCGATGGCCATTGTAAGAGAAAAGGAAATCGGCACAATCGAACAACTCATTGTAAGCCCGCTTAGACCCTTCGAACTGATTCTCGGCAAACTCCTGCCCTTCGCGATTATCTCGCTTGTCGATGCCGCCTTCATAACACTCGTCGGCGTCCTCTGGTTCAAAGTCCCAATCAGGGGTGACATCCCCCTCCTGCTCGCCTCAACCATCATTTACCTTTTAGCAAGTCTCGGCGTAGGACTGTTTATTTCAACCCTCTCCTCAACACAGCAGGAAGCGATGATGTCCACATTCCTGTTCTATTTCCCCGCCACACTTCTTTCAGGCTTCATCTTCCCCATCGCCAACATGCCCAAAATCATTCAATACATTACTTACTTGAATCCACTGAGGTATTACATGATTATCCTGCGAGGCATCTTCTTAAAAGGTGTCGGCATAAACATCCTCTGGCCGCAGATTCTCGCCCTCCTGATTATGGGAATCGCCATACTCACCTTCAGTTCATTGCGCTTCCACAAAAGGCTCGGTTAATCGCTTTTATCACTGTCTGTTTTATTTGCCGGCCGGACGATGCGCACGAATAGCAAGAAATAGCATGAAAGAACCAAAAATCAGCAGTACAACACCCCATATAATGTTTATATTTATGTTCAGCGAACGTTTATATATTTCCGAGTCCGACACAAGACCAAAGACAGCAAGCAGAACGCCGAAAACAACAAACATCGAACCGATTACATATCTTATATCTATTTTCATTATAAGCTCCTGTTACCAAAAGATGATATTGAGAATTAACGCTGCTATCAGGATTATTATTCCCAGCGTCGCGGGCTGCTTATACCATCGCAGACCATGTTCCTTAATTCGCGGCGTAAGCGAATACACCAGACCCGTTAACTCCTCGTCACTTTTCTGCTGACGAGTCAATAGTGAAATCAAAATCGTCATCACAAAGCAGGTCGTCCACGCGAAAATCGCCATCCAGAAGTTCTGTGCCATATCCGCCTGATATATATGCGCTACATTAATCTTGATACCGATGGAATCGAGAAGCCCCGGAATCCACCCGCCCTTTATCCACGCCGTGCTGGCGACTGACGGAAGGGTCAGACCATGATGTATAACAGCGGCAACAGTTCCTGAAAGCAAACCGAAAAATGCGCCATGACCGGTCGTCCGCTTCCAAAACATACCAAGAAGAAATGTCGCGAACAGGGGCGCGTTAACAAAGCCAAAAACAAGTTGAAGCATATCCATAATGTTATTGAAATGGGTCGTCAGGTAAGCGGTAGCGATACTCAACGCTATTCCGAAAATTGTCGCCATTCTGCCCACCCACAGATAGTGACTGTCCGAACGATTCTTAACCAGGTAGCTCTGATATATGTCGTAAGTAAAGACCGTGTTGAACGCCGTAACATTGCCCGCCATACCAGACATAAATGAGGCCATCAATGCCGTAAGACCAAGACCAAGCATTCCAGGCGGGAAGTAATGTGCCAGCATCATAGGAATCGACATATCATAATCGTATGTCCCGTCCGGTTTAAGTGGAAGAGAAAAACCGCTTTTACCGGCCTGATAGGTTAACGCAATGGCTATCATCCCGGGAAGAATCACAAGAAACGGGAAAAACATTTTCGGCACCGCAGCAATTAAAGGCGTTCTCCTTGCCGCCGACATTGAATTTGCCGCCATCGCTCGCTGAACCACCAGAAAGTCCGTACACCAGTATCCAAAGGAAAGCACAAAACCAAGCCCCATAACCATTCCGAACCACTCGACGTTCATTGGATTTTGTGAAGCGGTACCCATGTGCCTCCATGCATTGTCCCATGTGCCGGGTGCGAAATTCTGGCTTGTGGCCACAACGTCAAGCCTCGATTTTAAGCCCGCCCAACCCCCGACATCCTTAAGACCGAGAAGCACCAGCGGCAGAAAACCGAACACTATGAGAAAAAACTGCAAAACCTCATTATAAATAGCCGACGTTAGGCCTCCGAGGAAAATATAAATCAAAACAATCACCGCGGAAATTATAATGCTGAAATTGAAATTCCATCCGAGCAGCAATCCGAAAAGCTTTGCCAGTGCGTACATCGATATTCCAGATGAGAAAATTGTCATAATAGCAAACGAGAAAGCGTTAAAACCCCTTGTCTTTTCGTCAAATCTCAGTTTCAGATATTCAGGAACGGAACGTGCCTTCGAGCCGTAATAAAACGGCATCATAAAGATACCTACGAAAACCATCGCCGGAATAGCGCCGACCCAGTAGAAGTGACTTGTCATTATACCGTATTTGGCGCCGGATGCTCCCATTCCTATCACTTCCTGAGCGCCAAGATTGGCGGAAATAAACGCAAGGCCGGTTATCCACGCCGGTATTGAACGGCCTGAAAGAAAAAAATCAGAACTGGTTTTTGTGAAACGCCTTAACAAAAAACCGATACCGAGAATAAAAACAAAATAGACACCAAGCAGGGCATAGTCGATGGAACCCAAATGAATTTCTGGCATTTTTGAATCCTTCAATCCTTTACTGTCATCCTGTTACCTGAGACATACGATAACACGGGATTATACTTTGATTAAAATATTAGTCAACAGGTTTTTTGTCGAGATTTATCGCCACCCTTAACCGATATTAAGTCCGAATAATCTTTCATGTTGTTTCTGTCATTTTCTATACTCGCTAAGTCTCGTTTCACACTTGATATGCGACATATCAAGCTTAATCTATTACATATCATGCTTAATATTCAACATATTAAGCTTCATATTTAACGTTTGAAGCTTCATAAATCATTTTTCAAGCTTCATAAATGAAATATCAAGCTTAATATATTAAAGATGAAGCTTCATATTCAACGGATTAAGCTTAATATTCAACAAATCAAGTTTAATATACGAGATATTAAGCTTAATATATTAAAGATGAAGCCTCATATTCGACATATTAAGTTTAATATGTGACATATCATGTTTAATATTTGACATATCAAGCTTCATATATGACATATTAAATTCGATATATCGGACTTTCGACAGCTAAAACCTCATTTTCAGTATCAAAAACCACTTTCGACACTGATTAACGCGGATTGACACTGTAAAAAGTCTTATAACTAAAACCTATATGAAATTGTCAAAGAACTTAATAAAATTGCCGCTTTAAATCGCGGATTTAATTTTTGGTAGGGACAACGTAACAAATTCACTGCTTTAAATCATAGATTTAATTTTTATTAGGGACACGTACTTTATTCAATAAGTTGATAATTCTATCGGCTCCTTCAGAATTTAAAATAATAACGCCAAATTCTTTATTATCCTTGTTTTCATATTGCAAATCCAATTTCCTACCAATTTCATCATAAAAAAAACCTAATTCCAACTTTCTATTAACAGGCCCTATGATAACCTTATATTGAAACGCCAGAGTAATTCTAACATCTGTTTTTACTTTTATAAACGAAGATTTGATTATTAGAACCAATTCTTTAACAAATTCTTCCGCTTTACCTTTTGTTAGGTGATATTGCCCTATAGGAAGAAGAGCTTTATTGTTTGGCGGACAAATGTCAGAACTCACAATTTCTACCATATATTGATTCTCATATCCGTTAGTACACAAGAATATATTATCTATCTTTTTATTCGTTGTCATATATTTTATTATATAGATAGATAATAATATTGCAAAACAACCTATAAACAATAACATATATTTTTTCTTATTGTTATTCATCGGCTATAATACCTCCAACCACCATCACAGCCCTGATAACCGCCAGAGCCAAAATATACTTTTCCTCGGCATGCTTTAATTTCTTTAATCCTGCTACATCCATCAAAAAAGTCCTGAAAATTGATTCTATCTCCCACACCGATGTAACATCCATATAGTTGTAATTGCGTTTTAGGTTCGTTCTTTTTACATAACCATGGACAAATACCAGCAAGATCTGCTGCCATTAAAAGTCTTTCACCATATACTTGCCGGCCGACTTTAGAACCATCTGGCAATATCATATAGTACCCATGGTCATAAACTTTTACAGTATCAAAACAACAACACCCCGTTTTTCTTCTCGCCGCGTTAAGCTTATCTGCACTAAATTGCTGTATGCTATAAGCTGCCCAATGTTCATTTTGTTTGTAGATTTCAGCGCGGAAAAAACTTGTATCTAAACTCCAACCATTATATAAAGTGATAGTACATTTTGCCATCCCCGACGGATCTACATTCATCACTGGATTATTATGAACATAAGCATAGATATTTAATCCGTCATTATAACCAATCGGGTCAGGCTGCAGGAATCTTCCTATTGCTGGATTGTAATATCTTGCACGATAGTAATAATTCTCCGTCTCAGAATCATAATTTCTCGCCGTAAACATGTATGTATTGCCAATGCTGCTTGTTCTATTCGGTTCGCCATATACATCATAAGAATAGCTTTCGACAGGACTCCCGCCGGAATTGCTTAAAGCCGTTACTGAGCCAAGACCATCGAAATGATAATAGTACTTTGTTTCGTTCTGGCCGGAAACGTTAATCATCATTAACGGCTCATCGATGCCTGAGCCATAAATGAATTTTCTCTGTAATACTCCGCTATCGTTATAGTCAGCGATAATCTGCTCTCCATCGTAACAATATAGGGTATAGGAGGTAGGGGTTAGGGTATAGTCAATCTTTTTGATTCTTCTCCCCTGATAATCATAAGCGTAAGAAATCCTAAGCACTAAACTCGAAATCTTAAACAAATCCAAAATCCGAAATCTAAAATCCAAAATGGGAATGGCCACAGAGGCCACAGAGATTTTCGAGACACGATTACAGGATTTATATTTCCTTCGTGTCTTTGTGTCTTCGTGGTTGCCTTTTTCTTTTGCGTAACTTATCATACATTACCAAATTTTATGCTTTATTCATTCGGATTTAATTTTTCGGGGAAACAATAGATTTTAGCTTTATCGTTAGATAGTAAAAAATAAATATAAAAACATATACCATATAGCCAGGGAACAAATTATATAAATAAATGCCATATAATATTTCAAATACAATACCCACTAATGCTGCAATGAAAAAACACAACGCTAATAGCCAAGAAAACAGTCTAGCCATGCGAATAATACTTGTACTTTGGATTATACATATACTTATCATATAGAATAAAGATAATATTACTATTACAACCTCAAGAGCAATTTGCTTGTAGTTAATATAATTAATATCTTCCATATTTACAAGCTTCATCAAAAGACCAAATGAAAAAAATACAGCTATAAATACGACTACTACTTGTCCAAACTTAAATAACCAACCGAGTATGCTTTCTCGCACAATTTTTCTCCAAACTATCACATGCTATATATTATTTTCTAAAATACTGAAATTTGACCCATCGTAATACAAATTTTATTTTTTACTCTCGCATTTTCCATTTCCACATAGCTTTTTTGGGCCCAATGTAAACTTTTCAGTCCAATAGATATCTATATTATACGATTTACCAAACCATTCTAATGGTTCAAGCACGTCACCTACAAAATCATACCTATCATGCACAGAAATACTAGGGACAGCCAACGTTTTTTGTTCTCCAGATTACCATTTCCCTTTTTCTTCTTCAGCCTACGTATAAGCAATGGCCGAACCAGTCAGCCGGTCATCTTTTCGAGTTTGCAGATATAGTTATTCGCAACACTCCGCAATACTAACTTTTTAAAGACCATTCGTCAACCTTTTGTTAATCCGGGGTTGTCTGAGATTTGCCGAGATTTATCATAACCGGCTATGCCAGCAGCCACAAGGTAACAGCGGCGATTATTATCCGATAAATGCCGAACGGCTTCAGCCCGTGATGGGTAAGCCACTTTATAAATCCCTTGACCGCGATAGCCGCGACAACACCGCTCACGACCAGCCCCACAAGCATCCCATCAATTCCAGCAGCCTGCGTTAAACCATCCCAGTCTTTATACGCCGAAAAAACTGTCGCTGCCCCAAGTGTCGGCAGCGCCAACAAAAAGCTAAACTCCGCCGCGGCAATCATATCCATGCCCACAACCAGAGCGGCAAGTATGGTTATCATACTCCGCGACGTCCCCGGCCACATAGCAAGCACCTGCGCAAAACCGATTACCGCCGCCTGCCAGTAAAAGACCTTGTCAACCTCCGTTATTCGCTGAGTATCTCGACGCCTTTTCCAGAAGAAATGCTCCACAACAATCATAAGCACCCCGCCAACTGCCAGTGCATAAGCTACCGGGACAGGCCCGAAAAGATTCTCCTCAATTTTTTTGTGGAATAGTAATCCAATAACCGCAGCCGGCAAAAACGCCGTCATCAGCAGAAAAAATAGTCGCAGCCCCTGCGGATTTTTTCCACCAGGCCGCCGCACATCTCGAACACGCGTTTCCGATAAAGGCCAATTACCGCCAGAATCGCCCCAAGCTGAATCACAATATCGAAAGAGTTAATCGCAGTCATTTTTTCTTTATCAAGCAACCTGCCTAAAGGCCCCGTCTTCTCACTGAAATGCGTCATACCCATCCAATGTCCCGCAAGAATCAGATGCCCCGTAGATGAAACCGGAAGATACTCAGTAACCCCTTCAACCACCCCCAAAATAGCTGCCTTCCCCACTGTTATCTTCTGCCCTGCCTCCGCTGTCTTAACCCCCTGCTCAGGCTTGACCCCCTCATTAATCCCCCATGCGGAAAAGACTATTCCTAAAATAAATAGACCAATCAGCAGTAACCGTAACGAACCAACCTTGCGAAAATTCATATTCCCATCCTGAAATATTTTCCTTACCAATGACTAAAGACAGTATAACTTAGATAGTATTCATTGACCAGAATATTCTGTGATAACCGCCCGCTTTGCAAATTCAATTCCCAGACAAAAAAATATTGAGCTAAAACAAAAATGTGCTATTATTTACCCTGTGGAGTTAAAGAAACACGAGGTTCCTGATTATGAGATGGAATTACAAATGGGATGTCATAGCACTATTATTTGGCTTTTTTGGTCTCACAATAATAGCTTTACTTGCTGGTATTATTATCCCTGCAATCGTTAATGCCACACACGGCGACATATCAGAGCTTCTAAAAATTGCCGGATTTCTCGCTTTTGCGGGATTACTGATTTATGTCTTCAAATTCCACAAAACAAAAAAATAAAAATAAATTTACTATCCTGACAAATTTGAGTTTGGGGTTTTGAGTTTTAAATTTATTCTTTCGGTTCCATTGTCAGTTGTGAAGCTATCCCTATGCCCCTTGCCACCTGAGGAATTATCCCTTTACGCACAAAAACCGGATGAACCATTCTTCGTATCGCCGGCAGCAGCCGCCATAATCCAACCCCTGCCAGAATACATAATATCCCGCTGAGCATAAGCGTATGAGGTGCGCCAATTTTATGGGCGACACTGCCTGCGAGGATGCTGCCCAGCGGCGACGTGCCGATAAACGCCATCGTATAAAGGCTCATAATCCGCCCCCGTTTGTCGTCATCGACTATCGTCTGGAGAATTGTATTGATTGAGGCGATTGCCACCATCATTCCGTACCCAGCCATTACCATCAGCAACAGCGAAAGCCACAGCACAGTCGAAAACGAAAACGCGATAATCCCTGTCCCGAAAATAAATATCGCAATCGAGTAATACCCTGCCCAGGCCAAGAATACTGTCCCGCGATGCGAGAAATACCGCTCCAATCAATGCACCGCATGCACCCGCGCCGATAAGAAGCCCTAGCGTCTGCGGCCCACCGTGAAGTATATCCCTCGCGAATACCGGCATCAATACCGCATACGACATACCGATAAGACTCACGAACGTCAGCAGCAAAAGGATCCCCCTTATTGGCAAAAAGTTATAAGCGTACACTAACCCTTCTTTTAATCCCCGAAGCACCGGCCCGTTCTGCTGCGGCACCTCCCTCGCTTTTATCTTCATCACCATAAGAGCAGCGATAACCGCGATATAACTTACCCCGTTGAGGAAAAAGCATATCCCCTCACCCGCAGCGGCAATAAGAACACCCGCCAGCGGAGGACCTATAAGCCTGGCGCCGTTGAATACCATCGAATTCAGCGCTATCGCATTGGGCAAATCGTCCTGTTTTTCCAAAAGTTCATATACGAACGCCTGCCTTGTCGTCATATCGAACGCGTTAATTACACCCAGAAACACACTTAACGCTATGAGATACCCAATCTCCACTTTGTGTGCGAACATTAAGGCCGCCAGCATCAGCGCCTGGAGCATCAAAAGCACCTGTGTGCCTATCACAATTTTATGCTTGCTGACCTTGTCTGCCAGCACACCCGCGAATGGGGCCAGAAAAAAAGTCGGTATCTGCGCCGCAAAACCGATTACACCAAGATATAAAACGGAATCCGTCAGGCGATACACCAGCCACCCTATCGCCGTCTGCTGCATCCACGTCCCTGACAGCGAAATTACCTGCCCGATAAAAAATAGCCGGTAATTGCGGGACTTCAATGCACGCAATGTTACTTTCGCTTTTTCACAATATCCGCGAATTACCGTTAATCGCTTGTTTTGCCATTAAAAATAAAAAGTGAAGAACCATCCCGGCGTTTACGCCTGTTGCGGCACCTGCTTAATATAAACGGCAGCGAGGCCCCTGCCTGCCGTCAATAGCCAGGTCGATACGATATTCCCCGTATTTTTCCAGCCGCAAACCCTGGATATTCAGAATAATATTAGTTACCGCCGAATCGGCGTCTTCCGCGTGCCGCACACCGACTTTACCCTCGAGTTTCGGCCCTATTGACTTGCCGTCCTGGTCTATCACGTTGATTTTTATCTCGTGTTCACCCTGTTCGATTTTCGCGAACCTGACCCTCGCCGCTATGGTGGACGCCGGATGAACGCACGGTATCGTTTTAACAAAAATATGGTCGAATGCTCCCAGGACATTTAATTTGCCCTGGCTGTCCGTTGGCGCAATCGCACAATAAAAAAGCTTCAACATTCATAATTCATACTCAATCGAGGTTCATCGTCATCAGGAATTCGGCGTTGGTGCGGCACTTGCCCAGCCGGCTCTTTAAGCAGTTCGACCGCCTCGACCGGATTCATTTCGCTCAGCACTCTTCGGAGCCGATAGACAATTTCAAGTTCTTCGGGGCTCAAGCAGCAGTTCCTCGCGTCGTGTTCCGCTTCGGCTGATGTCGATGGCCGGATACTCGCCTGTTCGACAAGCCGCCTGTCAAGGTGCAGTTCCATATTGCCGGTCGCCTTGAACTCTTCAAAAATAACTTCGTCCATCTTCGAGCCGGTATCGATCAGGGCCGTCGCGAAGATCGTCAGCGAGCCGCCTTCTTCGATTTTGCGTGCCGCGCCGAAGAATTTCTTGGGCATCTGCATCGCGTTGGCATCGACGCCGCCGGTGAGAATTTTGCCCGAATGCGGCATTTCGGTGTTATACGCACGGGCCAGACGGGTAATCGAATCGAGCAGAATCACGACATCCTCGCCGTATTCGACCATCCGCTTGGCCTTTTCGATAACCATTTCGGCCACCTGGCAGTGACGTGCGGCCGGCTCATCAAATGTCGAGCTGATAACCTCGACATCATCGGCGGTCTTGCGCTCCATTTCCGTAACTTCTTCCGGCCGTTCGTCGATCAGCAGCACGATCAGCTTTACTTCCGGATGATTGGTGCTGATGGCGTTGGCCATCTTCTGCAGCAGTACCGTTTTACCGGTTCGCGGCGGCGCGACGATCAGACCGCGCTGCCCCTTGCCGACCGGCGTAACCATATCGATGATGCGCATGCTCAGTTCATCCGGCTGTCGTTTCAAGAATGAGCCTGTTCTTCCGGATGCAGCGGCGTCAAATCGCTGAAGACCATCTTCTCGGAAAGCTTGTCCGGGTCCTGAAGTTGATCGCCTCGACGCGCAGCAGGGCAAAATATTTTTCCGAATCCTTCGGCGGGCGGATCTGGCCGGAAACGATATTGCCGCTCCGCAGCCCGAACCGCCGTATCTGCGACGGCGACACATAAATATCATCCGGCGATGACAGATAGTTATAATCGGGATTCCGCAGGAAGCCGAAACCGTCCGGCAGCACTTCAAGCACGCCCTCGCCGTACATCAGGCCGTTCTGGCGGATACGCTCCTTGAGAATTCGGAAAATCAAGTCCTGTTTCTTCAGGGCGGTATATTCCTTGATACCTTCTTTCTTGGCGATCTCGTGCAGTTCCGGAACGCTCAGCCTCTGGAGGTCAGTCAGGTACAAGTTGCCCTTTTTGATCCGCTCATATTTGGCGTGGGTAGATTCTTCCGTCTCCTGTTCCGTTTGCGTCTCAGTTTGCTGCGCCTCAACGGCAGGTACCTCGCTGCTGGGAGTCGCCGCGACAGTTTCAACCGCCGGAGCAGACTCATCCTGATGCTCTGCCTGCTGCGTTTCTACAACTGCCTGCTGCTCTTCGACGGCAGTTCCTTTTGTGCCTTTACGCTTTCTCTGCATTCCTGATTTCGGGTTTTTACCTGCGGCCTTAGCCATTGATTACTCCTTCTTATCTTGCAAATATATTTAATTCAAAAACCTCATCCAATTTGGAATTTAACAGGATTTGAATTTAGTAGAATTTAAATTTTAAAGTTCTATAAGCGGGTTTTACATCTATCAGGGACATTAACAAGCCCCACTTACTTACCAACTACGCTGGAGAAAATTTCCGCGACTTGTCTAACCAACTTCGATAACCCTGAATTGTTATCGATGATATTATCCGATAGTCCTGCCTTGTTGTCCAGAGAAATTTGAAATTTTTCTCGAATTTTTATATTTTCTTCGTTCCACCCCCCCGTTTTGTTCGCCCTTTTGAGCCTTAAAGCCCTTTTACAGTCGATAAAAACAAGCCTGTCGCAACATTTCGCCCAGCCTACCTCCACCAGTAAGGGTATATCCAAAACGATGGCCTTGACCCTTTTTTGCCCCTGGTACCGCCCCATAAGCTTCTCGATTTTGGCCAAAACCATCGGATGAACTATATTATTCAATGCCGCCAGTTTATCACCATCGGCAAACACAATATCCGCCAATTTCCTGTGATTTATTCCGCCGTCCCTGCCGATAACCCCCCTGCCAAAAAGCTCCGTCGCCTTTGCCTTAACTCCTTTTCTTTCCAACACTTGGTGAGCAATGGCGTCCGCGTCAATCACCTTACAGCCGAGCCGGCCAAACTCCTGAGCCGCCGTACTCTTACCGGAGCCGATTCCGCCCAAAATCCCGATAACTGGTTTTTTTTTCAATTTACCCATTGTTTAAAACTTTAACTTTTTTACTATAAGCGGGTGTCTGGAAAAAAAATATGTTCACCTGCCGAGAATTGTAAATAAACCTTTTCGGAGCATCATAACGGCGATAGCGGCCAGTAAAAGGCTCATAACTTTCGAGAGTGCTTTTGTGCCAGCCTCGCCAAGAATCCTGATAAGCACGCCAGAGGAGTTGAAGACAAACCCCGCGAAAAAGATATTTACTATAACCGAAGTCAGAGTAGCTGTTACCCCATACTCAGAGATAATAATCATCGTTGTTGTCAGGACGGCCGGTCCGACAATGAGAGGTGTGCCGAGCGGAACGGCACCGAGTTCGGCGTTCGGTATGCGTCTGGCTTTTACGGGATTGATAATGTCAGTAATGGCGATACAGAACAAAATCGCGCCGCCTGCAATCATAAAATCGCTGACGGTAATACCGAGCAGGCGGAAAATAGCCTGCCCTAAAAAGATGAAACCGACCGCCAGAATGAGTGCGGTCAACATCGATTGAAGAATAATACTGTTTTTTTCTTTAGGTGTGAGTCCTTCAGTGAGTGAGACAAAAATAGGAAGCACGCCAAAGGCGTCAACGGCAACGAAAATCGGGACAATCGCCAGCAGAAAATCTTTTAACATATAAAGCCTCAACAGTAAAAAACCCACAGAATATTTGCTTTGCCATTATATCTTCAGCAAAGATATAATCAATGGTGAAGGTAATAAAAATTCGGACGGGTTAAGAGTGAAAGGTCTTTATCGGATGGTTAGTTCAGTGTATAATATGGTTTTGATTAACCTTCGATACGTAAAAGCTATTAAGCTAAACCAGAACAAGTGAGAGGAAAAAATTAAAGTGAAGATAATTATCAAAAGAGCAATAGTCGCAGTTCTTATATTATCAATAGTCGGCATAACTCAAGCGGAAACTGTGCTGGTCGAAGCAGAGCGTTTTAAAAATCCCGGCGGATGGGTTGTTGACCAGCAGTTTATTGAGCAGATGGGCTCGCCATTTCTGCTCGCACACGGTCTGGGGCACACCCGTAGAGGATGCGGTTACAACTGTGGAATTTTCGGCTTTAGGGAAATATCATCTCTGGGTAAGAACTCGAGACTGGGCAGCTTCCCTGGAAGGCGCCGGGGACGCCGGGTAAATTTCAACTTCTTATTAATAATAAATTGTCAGGACCAACTTTCGGCACAGAAGGGGCAGACTGGCACTGGCAGGACGGGGAAACTATAGAGATAACACAAAATCAGACTAAGCTCGCACTGCACGACCTTACAGGCTTTGAAGGACGGTGTGACGCGATAGTTTTTTCGAATGATGCCGGTTTTATCCCATCCGATAAAACGGAGGAACTGGCAAAATTTCGCAGGCAGATAACCAAACTCCCTGAAAAGCCGGACGAGGCAGGTCAATATGAACTGGTTGTTGTCGGGGGGGGAATGTCGGGGATATGTACCGCTGTTACAGCGGCGAGGCTTGGAATGAAAGTCGCGATGATTCAGGACAGGAGCGTACTTGGCGGAAACAACAGTTCTGAAGTGCGGGTTCATCTCGGGGGAAAAACTAATTTTCAGCCTTACCCGGCGATAGGTGATGTCGTTAAGGAAATCGGGAACCTTGGCAGAGGGATAGCACAGGATGCTTCGAATTACGAGGACGACAAAAAACTTCAGGCAGTGCAAAATGAAAAGAACATTTCTTTGTTTCTGGAAATGTACGCAATGAAGGTCGAATCGGAAGGCAAAAAAATCAAGGCGATAATAGCCGAGCATATCAGAACAGGACGGCGACTGCGGTTTGCCGCCCCTCTTTTCGCGGACTGTACGAGCGACGGAACTATCGGCTTTCTGGCAGGTGCGGATTTCGATATCACTTCCAAAGGTCATATGGGGCCGTCTAATCCGTGGCGAGTCGCAGATACCGGCAAAGCTTCCGCGTTTCCAAGATGTCCCTGGGCACTGGACTTGAGCGATAAACCGTTTCCGGGGAGAGGAAACAATACCGTCGGCAAGGAGCGAAAGGAGCTTAACGCACTTGGGGACTGGTTCTGGGAAAGCGGATTTTATCGCAATGCGTTTAAGGAAGCAGAGTATATTCGGGACTGGAATTTTCGGGCGATGTACGGGGCTTGGGACTGCCTTAAAAATACAGATAAAGTATATCCTAATTATAAACTCATCTGGGCGGCATACACAGCCGGCAAGCGAGAATCACGGCGGCTGCTGGGCGATGTTGTTCTCAGCCAGGAAGATATCACTTCCGGCAAACAATATCCCGACGGCTGTGTGCCCTTAAGCTGGCCTATAGACTTACATCTACCGTCAGAACCTTACCGGAGCGGTTTCGAAAATAACGAATTTATCGCTAAAACTTATGGGGCGATATACGAAGTACCTTACTGGCTGCCATATCGCTGCCTTTATTCCCGCAATATAGAAAATCTGTTTATGGCTGGGCGGGATATCAGCGTAACACACGAAGCACTCGGGGCAGTGAGAGTAATGCGAACATGCGGAATGATGGGAGAGGTCGCGGGCATGGCCGCTTCGCTGTGTAAAAAGCACAACACCAACCCGCGCGGTGTTTATGAAAAATATCTGGATGAGCTCAAAGGCCTGATGAAAAAAGGCGTGGGAAAACCCTCGTTACAGGGTATGAGTTCGACGAAACCTTAAGCAAACTCTATAAATTTTTATTAGCTACTGGTTTTCTTTTATAATACAGTTGTCGCATAATGGTTAGATTTTGACGCATAATGGTGTTGCATAATAACATATAAGCTATTAGAATAGTGTTTTTATGATTTTAATAATGGAGTTATAATGGATTTGTTTAGAACGGATGTTAAGACGCAATCTTCAGTAATTTTTTTCCATAATACTTCAGTATGACCAAAAAAATAAAAGTTTTTTGAATATTATCAAAATATAAAGGATCGCAAAAGATTATGAGTTACAAAAAAATTATCTATACAAACGGAGCGTTGTTTCCAGTTTCTCTTTTCGCTGTAATGACTTTTATTTTATCAGTCTTTTTTTGCACTTCCCTTTTTGCATCAGGAGAAATATTAAAAAACGACCGATATCAGATTCGGGTTATGCAGAAAACTTCTATCGAAATTACCTCTAAGGATGCAGGCTCGTGGGTTTTCAAACCTGTCTTCACCGTTTTTCGCACGACAAAAGACCCGAACCTAGCACTGCGTCCATCAGATACAATGCATGAGTATAACTGTCCAACGTGGGAGGTAAAAGATGTAAAGCTTTCTCCCGATACAACACTAAAAGAGATTAAACCGTCTTCGACGTCGGGCGGGGACGGATTTGATGAGAGTATCATACTGGGCGGAAGAAAAAGGCGCACAGACGACCTTTTCAAGGCTGCCCCAACAACAACTATTGCCGCCTCCGGTGCTGCCGCTAAAAACGACGGGATTTACTGGACATTCCCTGCTCATCCATCCTTTTCATTCGAAGCGAAACTCACATTGCCGCAGGGAGAGGCGGAACCTGTTTTGATATTTACATTCAAACCCAAAAAGAACGGTTACTACTCTGTCGGCTACACCGGAGCGCCGCAATTCAAGCTCGATGACGTCAGTGAAATATGGCAGCCTATGTTTTGGCAGGAAAAGCGGTTTCCAGATAAGTCATATATAGCTCTGGCGTTTCGCTGTTCCATACCAAGCGCCTTTTTCACCAAGAACAATGCTACAATCGGTGTTGTGGTGGATCCTGCGGAGTTTCCTTTCGACCCTTTGCCGACACGTTACAATAACCGTTTCGGCGTAGCCATTCGCAACGCTCAAGGCAATGTTCAGCCGATGGTTTTCGCCCCAGTGCTTGGCGGTGTCGGGTCTAATATGAAAGAAGGCGACACATACAAATTCGCTATGCGGCTTTTTATCAACCCCGGCAACTGCTCCACCGCTTTTGAAACAATTGCAAGAAAGATTTACGGTTTCAAAGACTTTCGGCATAACAACGGCCTTTGTTCGCTAAATCAGACCCTCGAAAACGAAATAGATTACGGCCTGAGTAAATTCAGCCGCTTCGATGACGTGCTCAAAGGCTGCTGCTACGAGACTGATGTCCCCGGCGCCGTTAAAAACGTTTCATCGCTCAATCCGCTTGAGATGGCATTGGTTACAGATAATGAAGATATTTTCCGCACCCGTGCTTATCCAATTATCGAATTTTTGATGTCTCGTGAAAAACTCCTTTTCTCATTGAATAAAGAGCAGAAAATACAAAGCCCTTCTTCCGCTATGAAAGGCCCCTGCGCACCGACCACGGAACTGGCTGCTCTTTACGATATTACTAACAAGACCAATCCTGTATTTCTCAATTTCGCCGAAAACACTCTTGGCAAAACCCGAGTTCTTAACCTCGAAACCAAAGAAAAGGGTAAGTCGTGGAAAAATCTTCTCGCCTTATACAGGGCAACAGGTGATAAAAGTTACCTTGAGAAAGCCAAAACCGGCGCCGATGCCTACATTGCTCGAAGGATTGACAAAGTCCAGACAGATTTCAAGGACCCGGAAAGAGGCTCTTTTTGGTATGAATTTTCACCTAATTGGGTTGAGCTGCTTGATTTGTACGAAGCTACCGGAGAAAAACGTTATCTCGACGCGGCACACAAAGGGGCAAGGATGTACGCAATGTATGCATGGATGTGTCCGGCAGTTCCAGAGGGAGATATTCTCGTAAATAAAGGAGGCAAAGCACCTTTATACTGGTATCTCGCAGGGAAGGGACATAAGCAGATGGAAGTGCCTGAAGAGATGGTTCCGGCGTGGCGGCTTTCAGAAATGGGACTGGTAGCTGAGGCACTGGGTACAAGTGTGGGTCATCGCGGTGTATTTATGGCGCATCATGCGCGATGGATGCTGCGACTAAGTTATTACACAGGCGATAAATTTCTTCACGATATAGCCCGCAACGCAATCATCGGACGTTATTGCAATTTCCCAGGCTATCATATCAATACGGCACGCACCACGGCTTATGAGAAAGCCGATTATCCGCTGCGGGAACACAAGGAACTCAGTGTCAATTCCTTCCATTACAATCATATCTGGCCGCACATATCTATTCTGCTTGATTTTCTCGTAACAGACGCATTCGCAAGGTCGCAAGGCAAAATAGATTTTCCCTCCCAGTACATTGAAGGATATGCATATCTGAAAGATAAATTCTATGGGCATAAGGCCGGCACATTTTATGATGACAAAGACGTTTTCCTCTGGATGCCCAAAAAACTGTTAAAAATAGATTCCGTTGAGCTTAATTATATCGCCGCCCGCGGGGACAATAAGCTTTGTATCGCCTTAACAAACCAGTCGGCGGAGAAGATAACCTCTAACGTAAGCATCAATCCTGATGTTGTAAAATTAGAAGACGGCAAAAAATACAGTGTCCGTGTTCGACATGAAAACGGCCCGGAAGAACAGGCATCGCTGAATAACGGCTCTATTAAAATTTCGGTTGCCCCGATGGGGATAACTACGTTGGTGATTGACGGTCTGGAAATAAAACCAAAATTCCAGCAGAAAATCATTAACCACTCCGACATAGACGCATGGAAAAAAGATTATACAACACTTACTGTCGGAAAGACTCACGCTATGATTCTCAATATGGGCGATGGCTTGTGTAATGCTTATGTGTATCTTCAGGAGTCCGATGATAAACTCAAAGAGGTTACATTAAACTATGCTATTGATGACAGCCCACAGCAAAGCGTTAAGGACAACTCCTACCCATTCGAATTTACTGTTCCATTGCCCAATAACAATAAAAAGTTCAAGTTTAATGTGGAAACCGTTGGTATTGACAACAAAATCAAAAAATCCGAAAATACAACATTGCAACGATAAAACAATAATATGATATAATTAAAAGGAGTAAGTATGCAGCTTAAATCGAATACCATGTTGAGTCTTGTGATAGTTTTTGTTCTTTGCGGCGTCCTGTCAGCCAAAACCGGCGAGACTATCCTGCGAAACGACGCGTATAAAATTACTGTCCAGGAAAACGGCAGTCTGATTATCCAGGCGGATAAAGCCCAACCGCAAATTTTCGAGCCGAGATTTACAATTTTAATTTCAGACAGCGACCCGCAACCTGCCCTTCGATGGGGACAGTTCGGCGAGAAGAAACTTGAAAATATGTATAATATCTGGACATGGGGAAGAGATGTCATAAAGAAATCAGACCCTAATGCTCATATCGAAGACGGTTTCAATCCGCAAACAGACCAGACTTATGGCAAAGGTCGAACAGCCAACTATTTTCATGCTGCCCCTTATGTTACAGTTACCGCATCAAAAGCTGTTTTTTCACAGAATACTATCCAGTGGATTTTTCCGGAACATCCAGACTTCGAATTAGCTGTAAAAATAGAATTGCCTGCCGGCAGCTCAGAGCCGCAGCTGAATCTGATATTTACTCCAAAGAAAACTGCGTGGTTTTCGGTTGGCTATACCGGCGCACCACAAGCCGATATCAAAAAGATTGACGGAATGTGGCAACCGATGATTTGGCATGAAAAGAGATTCCCAAATGATTCATATATCACCGCATCTTTTCAATGTCCTCTTCCAACAACACTTGTTACTAAAGACGGAATAACAATCGGCGTAGTCGCTGACCCGGCGGAACTGGGCTTTCAGCCGATGCCGACTAATGCCAATTCTCTTTTCGGCGTTCTTGTTCGTAACGCGGACGGCAAAGCCCAGCCGATGCTTTTCGCACCTGTTCTCGGCGGGTTGAATTCCTTTATGCAAAAGACTATGCCTTTTGCTTTCCGTATGAAGCTTCTGGTTCATCCCGGCAATTGTACCGAAACATACGAATATATTGCCCGGCATATTTACGGTTTCAACGATTTCCGCAACAATGCATTATGCTCGCTGAACACCACCCTGGATAATATGATTGACTATGGCCTGAGCAAGTACAGTATGTTTGTCGATGACCTTCGCGGTTGCTCTTACGCGACAGACGTACCCGGCGCGGTAAAGAATATCGGCTCGCTGCATCCGATGGCGATGGCGATGGTGACTGATAATGAAGAAATTTACACAAAGCGAGCAAGACCAATGATGGAATATTCTATGTCGCGTGAAAAATTTCTCTTCACGACCAATCCCAAGATAAAAGGTCAATCCGCTTCCTCGCGAATAGACGGCCCTGGCGTGCCAGTCTCGGAACTTACCGCTCTTTATAGTATTTCGCAGAATAGAAGCACCATTTTTCTCGAATCTGCCGAAAAACTATTCAATAGTGGAAAAGTCCGCATTCTTAATCTCGATGTAGAGGAGGCCGCAAACAGATGGCAGGATGCAATGGCGCTTTATCGCGCAACGGGCGATAAAAAATATCTCGATAAAGCCTGCAAAGGAGCTGACACTTATCTCGCCGCAAGAATAAAAACACCTCAAACCGACTTTAGCGACCCCGAGTCGCGAGGAATGTTCTTCTGGACTTCCTATGCACCACAATGGATGGAACTGTATGAGTTATATGAACAGACACATCAGCAGCGGTATCTCGATGCATCGCTGGCCGGCGCTCGTGATTTTACACAGTTTATCTGGCTGTGTCCGTTAATACCGGATACCGAAGTGCTGGTTAATGAAACCGGTTTTGCTCCAAGCTATCGTACGGGTAAAGGGCTTAAGCCAATTAAAATAGCGACAGAATGGGTACCAGCGTGGCGAGTCTCGGAAATCGGCCTTACACCAGAATCATCAGGCACGTGTAAAGGCCATCGGGGTATCCTCCTGACAACTCACGCACCCTGGATGCTACGGCTTGCATATTATTTCAAAGACAACTTCCTGCACGATATCGCACGTTCAGCTGTTATCGGCAGATACACTAATTTCCCCGGCTATCATATGAATACAGCCAGGACGACCGTTTATGAAAAACCTGAATTCCCTCTCTGCTCCCTCGAAGAGTTGAATTCAGCCACTTCACTGCACTACAATCACCCATGGACACATATCGCAATGGTTCTTGACTACCTTGTCTCCGATGTTTTCAATCGTTCAGAAGGCAGGATTGATTTTCCGTCACAATATGCCGAAGGTTACGCTTATGTACGCAATAAGGTTTATGGCGACCGCGCCGGAAAATTCTATGATGAAAAGAACGTGTGGCTTTGGATGCCGAAAAATCTTCTTAAAACTGATTCAATTGAGCTCAATTACATCGCTGCCCGCGGCGACAACAAACTTTGCATAGCCTTTACTAACCAGTCGAATGATTGTGTAACAAGTACCCTTAGTCTGAATCCTGAACTTGTCGGGCTTAAAAAAGGTCTTGCATATAACATTCGCGTAATGCAGCAGAATAAGCCCGCTAAATCCCTTAAACTTATTGACGGTCAAACAACAGTTTCAGTCGCTCCGCAGGGAATTACAGCCCTGATTATAGAGGGACTCGACGTCAAAACAAAATTTCAACAGAAAGTTTTGGCTAAGGATATTAATCCATGGAAGAAAGACAACACAACGCTCGACTTCGGGGGCGCAAAAGCTATAATCATCAATATGGGACCGGAACTTACATCGGCCTATATTTATCTGCAGGCGACAGGCGACACATTTAAGGAGGTTACTCTTAAATATACCTGCGGCCAGCAATGGAAAGAAATGACAGACAATGCTTATCCTTTCGAATTCACCGTCCCTCTTACATTAGCAGACAGTAAATTTGAATTTAAACTTGAGGCCGTTGGCACCAACGGGGGAAAAACACTTTCCGAAATTGCCGCTCTTTCAAAATAGCATAGAAAAAACTGTAAAAAAAGATTAATAAAAAATAGGAGAAACTTTATGACAATAGCTGATTATGTGGTTCTGATGCTTTACATTGTGGGGATTTTCGCTATCGGCGGCATCTGCAGCAGGAAAATCAAAAATTCCAAGGATATGTTCGCCGCGGGGAGCCAGAGTCCCTGGTGGGTGGCAGGCACGAGCGGCTTTATGACTATGTTCACGGCTGGAACTTTTGTTGTCTGGGGCGGCATCGGCTACAAGTACGGATTAGTGGCCATAAGCATTAATATGTGCTACGGCGTCGCAGGACTGTTAGTCGGTCGTTTTGTCGCTGAACATTGGCGAACTCTCGGTATCAGGACTCCGGCTGAATATATACAACTGCGATTCGGCAAAGGAGCTATCCATTTCTATGCATGGACAATGATGTTCTACCGTATGCTCGGTATGGGCGTCGCTCTCTATTCGTTATCTGTTTTACTCGTTGCGTTGATGCCGCTGGGCGAAGGGAATTTCCTGCGTGACCCAGTTACAGGAAACCTGGCACTGAAGTGGGCGGTCCTTTTGTTCGGGGCTATTATAATTTTCTACACAGTCGCAGGCGGCCTCTGGGCTGTCCTTATGGCAGACGTGCTTCAGTTTATAGTTCTTAATCTGGCTGTAATATTCGTTGTGCCTCTGGCAATTATGCAAATTGGCGGCATAGGCAAGTTCGCCGAAGCAGTGCCTAAAAGTTTTTTTGTTCCGACAACAAGTGAATTCACATGGTTTTTCCTGGCAGGCTGGTGCGCAATTCATTTCTTCATGGTTGGAGCGGAATGGGCATTTGTTCAGAGGTTTCTCTGTGTACCAACCCCGAAAGATGCCCGCAAAGCCGCATATCTTTTCGGCGTCCTTTATCTAATCAGCCCATTTCTCTGGATGCTGCCGCCGATACTCTATAAGGCGATTAACCCCAACGCAAATCCTGAAGAGGCATATATTCTTGCCTGTCGGACTGTTCTGCCAAGTGGCATGATGGGAATGATGCTTGCCGCAATGTTATCATCCACATCCGCGGCAATCAGCGGTCAGCTTAACGTTTTTGCCGGTGTGCTGATGAGTGATTTTTATCGTGCTCTTTTTAAGCCTAAATCCACCGAAGAGCATCTGGTTTATGTGGGCAGGGTTATGACTTTTATTCTCGGTTTAATACTTATTCTTATTGCTGTATCAGTACCCAAAATGGGCGGAGCGGAAAAGGTTATACTGAGCATAACAAGTCTGATAGTCGGTCCCCTGCTGGCGCCATCGGTCTGGGGTCTATTCAGCAAGCGGCTCAGTACAAACGCCGTCTGGACTACCGGCGGCATCTGCTTTACACTTGGTGCTATAATGAAATTCGGCTTGATGAAAGGCGGCTTTCTCACCGGAATAGAAAACCTCAAAGCCTTAAGTGAATGGCTTACCGCTAATACCAGGACAATGGAAATTGCCGTTGGGGTGGCTTTGCCGGTTGCGATTCTCACGGTAATGGAGCTAATCAGCCGCGGGACAAATATCGGTTGGGAACGTGTAGCAACGCAAAGGCACGAGCAACTCGGCCTGGCCGTTCCAAAGGTAAGTCCCCTGCCGCTTATGGTTGTCGCTTGGTGCACAGGCTTTTTCGGTGCTATCATGCTCGGATTAAGCTTTGTGGATATGACAAAATGGCGTGTTTTTGTCTTTTTCGCAATAGCCCTTTTCGCAATTACCGCCTTCTGTACATTGCGATACCGTAAAATAATGAAAGCAGCCGCCATCGCTCAGGAAGCCTGAAGCTGCGTTGAACGTTAAATTGCCGATGTCATATTTTGATTATAGTGTTCTATTGTTGTGATAGAACACTTTCCTGGGAAATGGTACTTTCGCCGCTCGGGCTTATGCCCTCGACCTTAAATTTAAATTGAGAGACCTCGGGCGGCAGGTTGATGGAAAATTCAAATGGATAAGCGTCATCGCTGATTGTTTTCCATTGGTCATCGGCAGCATAGTGGAGAGATACCTTTTTAAATTTATCATCTGCTGCCTGCAGATAAATATATATTCTCCGCATTTGCGGCCCCATATCCAGAATCATTGCCCTTGTACCACCAAAATCCAATGCTGCATAACCATTTTTCCATGCCTTCCCTTCAGAGCCGCCAATAATTTTCTGCTGAAACTTTGGACTGACTTTCAGTCCCTCTACAACAAGGGCGGTAATTCCTTTTTTTGAAATATCAAAATTTATTTTACCGTTATCGAGTTTGGACGGTTCGGCAGGTTTATTATCTTTATAAACACGGACATTATAAGTTTTGCCGACAATATCAGGCAGCAAGGACTGATTCAACCTTGCGCTTACCTTTATATTGTCATTGCATTGGTTCAGCATCGCCAGGTAAAAGTTTCCGTTGCCGTAACAAGCAATATAATTAGCCTGCACATTATCTACACTTACAAGTTTTTTGGGCATCCAAAGCCGGACATTTTTATCATCATAAAATTTGCCGGGTTTGTCACCGTAAACTTTGCTCTGCAGATACGCATACGCCTCCACGTATTCAGATGGAAAATCTATTTTGCCGTCAGACCTGTCAAAGGCATCAGTTATAAGATAATCAAGTACAAACGCAACCTGCGGCCAGATATGGTTATAGTGCATAGATGTAATTGTAAATTCCTTAAGGGGTCTGAATGGAAAATCGAGTTTTTCGAATACGGTTGTATATTCAGTATTCATGTGATACCCGGGGAAATTAGAGTATCGTCCGATTATAGCGGAACGGCCAATGTCGCGCAGAAACTCATCGTTCGTGTAGTGAGCCAGACGCAGAAAATACGGCGCATGAGTCGCAAGAAAAATACCCAGCCGGGCCGCAGTTCCGTTGCCTTCACAAATCAAACCAACCTCGGAGGTGCGCCATGCAGGCACAGTCTCCTGCGGCACTTTTATCGGCGGCGCATTACGGTGTCCGCGTGTTGGCGCAACGCCGCCTTTATTCACAACTATATTTTTATCAGGAATCGGCGGATAAAACCAGACCAGCGAGGCATATTCGCGAGCGCCTTTAGCCGCAGCATCGAGAAATTTGGGATTACCGGTTTCTTCGTAAAGTTCAAACAGGTCTTTCCAGGCCGGATACATATAATCCCAGAATGTGCCTGTGCCAGCTTCCTTGAAATCGTATTGAGGCTTGTCAATGCGCTGGCTGATATAACTGTTCGCCTTGGCAACAGCATCATCAAGATACTTTCGGTCGCCGGTTGCACGATATACCGCCAGCAACATTTGCCATGTGCCTCCTTTTGTTACCCATTCCATATTCAGCGTTCGGTCCACCTGGTAAAGTTCTTTTACTAAATGCAAAAAAACAGGCGTACGATAGTTGGACATTCGATACAGAGATGCCAGCTCTGATACGGGCGCACAGGGGCCTGTCATTTTATTTGATGAACCCTGGCCTGGCTTATCACCAGCCTTGAAAAGAAATTTCTCCCTCGAAAGTACATATTCTGTCATAGGCCAGACACGCTTTAGAAAAATATCTTCATCATCAGTAACAATCGAAACTCCGAGGGGATGGAGCGGGCTTACGTTTTTGATACCTCCAGCAACATCCTGGTCGTAGCAAGAGCCTTTGGCTTTTTCATCAAATCGTGCCCACGGCCCCATCGCATAATCTATCATATTATCCAGCGTTTGGTTTAATGTGCAAAGTGTATTAACCCGGCAATCCCGAAAACTGAAAATATTGCGAGCCGCATATTCAAATGTTTTACTGAAATCGCCCGGATAAACAAGCAACAGGACTTTAAAATTAAAAGGTTTTCCAGTTTCCATTTTAGAACCCTGGCCTCCTAAAATCGGGGCAAAAGCCATCGGCTGAACATTACCTTTACTATTGCGTACCGCGACACCGAACAGTTCGCCCGGCATTCGATACGGTATCTGCGTCGGCTCAACAACAACGCTGAACGTCTGACCTGAAACGCTCACCATTGCTGCTGGTATGGTACAGCGGGCCTCTTCTGTTAAATACGATTCTTCCGGAAGACGCTTTTCGCACCACATCAGCGGCTGCCAGAGCGAATCAATCTTAGCAAGTGACATCTCAGGGGCGCCGGTATAACCTATGGAATACCATCCATTGTTTTTAGGAACAAACTGGAACCGAATCTGCGGCTCACCTTTTCCATCCGGCACACTTAGTTCGGCTCTTAGACTGAACAAGGGATGTTCGGGAAAAATCCAGCTAAGCTGATTAGCTGTCTGCTTCGCCTGTACGGCTTTTATATTTATTACTTGGGCAGCTTTAAATAAATCTTTTGTTTTCTCTTTATTGCCTGACTTTTGCCATGCGATAACACGATAATACGGATTAGAAATCCTGTCAGAGGTTAAAAGTACCTGTGTTGAACTATAGAGAACTGTAAAATTCGGCTCGAAGCGAAAAGCCGAGTGCCCGTTACAGGTAATTTCAACTGACGCATCATCAAGAAGCTGAACTTTATACTGCTTGTTCTCCAGAAACTTTGTTTTCTGTGTATCCGCATTAGTATAAGATGCAAACCATACAGAGTTACTTATCAATAAAGCCAATACGCCACAAATAGCTATAAATTTCGATTGTTTCATTTTGACTGCTTTCCTTTCTTTATAACATTTTATAACATTAAGCTACTTCACTTCATAATTGTGACCGACCTCGAATACAAACTGATAAGCATAACGTACCCAACTGCCTGAAACGGTTTTGCCGGTAGTTGTATCTGCAACTCCAGGCTGTTTCCAGTCAGGGTTACCGATTTTTATCCGACTCTTGGTCTGCGCGTCTTTGCCCCAGAAAACAGTTTCAACCTGCTTAGCTACAGGATAAATCCGGCATACTAATTCGTCGTCTTGCTTTTCGATAACGATTCCAGTTCCGCCGACAAACAAAGGCGTTTTACCTACCGGCAGCGGATAATTTTCAAGCATTTTTGGGCCGCTATGCATTACTCCGCTATCGTACTCTATCCAGTTGCCAGCCGGCAGATAAATATTGCGCGTTGTGGCAGTGTCGTAATCATTTCCATAAAGCGGTGCGGCCATCAAAGCATCGCCGAGCATCCACTGGTAGCCTCTTATTCCATTGTTTTCGCGGCTGTCAACATTGGGGTCTTCGCTGAAGGCGATAGGCAGCGGACACATTGTCCAGGGATAACCATCGTGGAAGAAACGCACAGCCTGGCTGTAAATATACGGATGAAGACGGTCATGAAGTTTAGCGGCATCAAGTATTACTTTTTCCACTTGCGCATCCTTATAATTCCATGGCCCTTTACCCATAGATAGTGACGGATGCAGCGATGCCCATTGCGCGTTTCGCATAAGATAGGTCTTTATGCGACTTGATATTTCTTTATCGAAATCTCTGTCGCCGAAACAGCCTCCGATAATATCAGGATAAACAAGCGGCAGTCCGCTGTATGCAAAGGCAAAACCGTTAATAGGCCCTCTATCCTGGTCCTGGTCGTAATTAAAATCATCAAGGCGATGGATGTCACATGCGGAGCCGATGTACCCGTTGCGCCCCATTATATAAAATCCTTCTTTCATGAGAGCTTCATTTACGGGGTTGAGCTTATCGTCGCGCAGGACATATTTGCCGTAACCGTAAAGATCTTCCTTGAAGCCGTCAACTTTCCATTTTTTACAGAGGTCAACATACCATTTTACGGCATCTTTATTTTGTGCATCGAGCAGATATATAGGCTCTTTGGGATATCCGACCCTGAATATTCTAAGGTCACCGTTTTTGTCTTTTAGAAAATAACCTTTTTTTGCGCCTTCCGGTGTAAAAGGCCCATCAACAATGAAACCTATTCGGAGGCCGAGGAAAAATTTCAGACCCTTTGCGTGGAAATGTTCAATCAGTCCATTTGGATCAGGATAGAGTTTTTTATCCCACATACCAAAACTTGTGGTGGCACCGAGTCTTCCAGTTTTGAGGCCGGTTTCCCAGAAGCCTGAGCCTACAACCATCCATCGAAGCGGATAGCCAAGTTCGAGATATTTATCGACATCTTCCGTAACGGTTTTTTGGCTTGTTCTCCATGCCAGAGTGCCGAAAGCCTCCCAGCCGACTCCGAAGAATTCATATTTCGGGAACATAACTGGATACCCGCTTTCGTTGCGTACTTTCAGATAGGCCGCATAAATCTGGTGTGGATTCCCGAAGAAAAAGTGGAGTTGGTTCATTTCGCGGGTGTTTCTGCTGCCCTGTGCAATCTCATCTTTTGTACTGCGGACAATTTTTGGCCATGGGTCAAAATTTACAACAGCAAAGCCACTTTTTGGATAAATTGCAAAATTGCTGACCAGTCTTGAGAATGCCGCTCCGGTAGCATAAAAATTGTCATTACTGTAACCGGTTATTTCAGTTCCGCGTCCTTTTATAGCCGTTGAACGGGTTCCTTCAGGGAAGACCCACTGAGGGATATGGTCGGCAAGACCATAGCCCGGAGATGCGCCAGCCACCCTGGCAACGACAGCAATCGGTTCACTGACATGCGGCTTTACAGAAAAATGAGCGTGATTGGGCGACAAACTAATCTGTATGTCAGCTTTGATATTTTTCGCAGTCGCAACTTCAAAACGATGAATACCATTTTTAGAGCTGATATATTTTGTTGTTTGTACAGGCTGTAAATTGTCTATTGGGCCTAACTCGATACCACTTTGTTCATGCGGCCCTGCTATTTGTTTGCCATCCGGACTGGCAAAGGAAAAACGAAAGCCATTTTTTTCTATATTAACGATAAGTCCCTGGGTTTTGATAACAGTCGCTGTTGAATTATCTTTGACCTGGTCTTTTGCGAAAGAAACATTAGCGCTGATAATCGTAATAATACAGGATGTTACCAATAGCCACTTCTTTGAGTATTTCATTGTTTAAAATCCTTTCATAAAAAAATAAATAGTTTTATTTAACAGCAGGCATTGGCGTTTTGAGCCATGCGAGGTTGAAGCGGAAGTAACGACTGCTACTGACCAGATGGATCATCCCATCGGGGCTTTGCACGCAGGCAAGGTAGCCGGAAGCTTGGGAGTCCCAGGGGTTCTTCGTCGGGTCCATCGGGATGAGCTTGTGGTGCTTCCACGTCTTCCCCTCATCAAAGGACAGCGCTGCAAACGTACCGTAGCCATCGGTGACTTTCCCGTTCACGTCCATCATAGAAATGCCCGCTTTCTTTGCGGTAATCTCCTTTCCGAGACCGGTGAAACTGATGAAAAGCAGCGGCCCTTCGCTCAGGCGCATCAGGACCGGACGCTGGGCTGAGCCGATTGGAGGAAACGGACTGGCCTGGTGATTCCACGTGCGGCCTCCGTCAGAGGAAACACTCATCGGAGCGTGCCCTTCAATGTCGTTGGTCCTGCCAAAGGCAAGGAAGCTGCCATCTGCACTGACGACAAACGGTGCGTGAATCCCTGCAATCCAGCCGGATTGTCCGCCCTTTTTCGCAAACCCTTCTGCGTTCCACCCAAACCGCGTCCGTTCCCGCCAAGTCTCGCCGTTGTCGTTGCTCTCGAAAAGCACGGTGCCGCAGTAGTGGCCGCCGCTCACATCGGACGGCATGATCCAAGTTCCATCAGACAGGGTGACAATCGGCAGATGAGCCCAGAGCCGCGGTTCACCCTCCCAAGTCTTCAAAGAGGCGGGTTTCGTAGGCCATTCGTGAACGATCTTTGGCGCACTCCAGGTTGTGCCGTGGTCTTTACTGATCTGCCGCACCAGCGCATGCTGTGGGCCTTTGGACGAAGACAATGTGGCAAAGAAGTCGATATCACCGCTTGGAGTATGGAAGAGATAAGGACAAGCTACGTTTCTGTCCGGCGCAATCCAGTGGCGGGCTGGCGGATCCCACTGCGTCGTGCCGCAGCGAAGCCGGGTCAGCAGGATGGCGAACTGATCGCTGCCATCATCCGGACCCGTAAAGACTGCAGCGAGCAGGTCGCCATTGTCGCACCAAGACAACGAGGGACCGTGGTGACGACTCCAGTAGGGAAGTGAAGCATAATCCGCCGGTTTTTGGATGAACTCGACCCCTCCTTCCAGAATCGGCTTGTCCGGGTTTTCCTGCGGTTTCCAGGCAACACGCTTCTGCGAGACGTTCCGGTAAACCTGCGCCGACGGTTCCTTCGCCCGATGCTGCCCCTGAGGCAAAGCCGCCTCCACGAGACGGAATCCAATCTCAAACCGACGATCCTCGGGAAGACTGCCTGAACGATCGGTGAGCCGTGCCGGGATTTTCCGAGGAACACGCTTTACCACGCCCCCCACTTCGACGAGGTCCATCCCATTGCGAGTCTTTGCGCTGCGGCCCCGGATCACCCGCACCATGCCGTCTTCGGGGCCCAGCGGGTCTGTCTCCGGTCCCGCTTGATATGGTGCCCACCAGTCCAGACACCATTCCTCCACCTGCGCGTTGAGTTTGGTGGCGGCAAACTCCCATTCCGCCTCGGTAGGAAGCCGGAAGGGACGACCTTCCTTCTTGCTCAGCCAGTCGCAGTAGGCCGTTGCGTCCTCCCAACTCACCAGCACCGCGGGAGCGTTTGGTTGCCACTGGCCCCCTCGGGCCTCCACCCGGGCCCGGTAGTCTGGGCTAAACCGGGAGAACTCCTCCATCGTCACGGCGGATTGGGCGATTCGGAAGGGCTGCGTGATGCGCACCGTATGGACGGGCGCCTCATCCCAGTTAGCTCCCGTGTAGGCTCGAAAGCCGGCCTTCATCACGTCGGGGGCGGGAGTTGCCCCCATTCGAAACGTGCCTGGTTCCGTGCGAATCCATGCCGTCACAACGGACGAGGCAATGCGTTGAGATTCCACATCGCCGGTGATGGGATTGCACGGCGTCTCCATGGTGTGAATCGCCGCATGTCCCTGAGCGGCAGCAATCATGACCAAGGGCATTGTGAATCGGATGAATCGGTGACGAAAAGAATGTTGTGTGGACCTCACTCTGGATTTCCTTTTAAACACTTAAAAACATAATTTTAACTTCATAAAATATAAACAATTTGTCCGACAATTTTTAATTTAACAGTTTCAGATTGTCATCAATACTGTAAGATTTCCCTGCGGTTGTTTCAAAATCAAGCTGTTTCTGGCCATAGCGGATTTTACACGTATTACCATTAAACGATTTAATAACAGCCTTTATTAGTTTACCCTTTTCCCAGTAAATATCAACCTCAAATCCACCGCGTGCGCGCAAGCCTTTAACATACCCCACAGGCCAGGCTTTTGGCAAAGCAGGAAGCAAATGCAGAGGCCCAGGTGCGGCACTTTGGTCAGTGCTGTGCGACTGCAAAAGCATTTCAGCAATGCCGGCTGAGCCAGCTAAATTCCCGCCAATCTGGAACACTGGAGGATTATGAGGATGATTTATCAAAAGATTTTTAAAGGCGGATGTACGCAACAGTTCATTTAAGCTTGTATAGGCATTATCTCCTTCACCCAGTCTGGCCCACCAATTAACGGCCCAGGAAAGTCCCCTGCCCGTGTTGCCAAGTTGTGAGGTCACTTCCTTCGTGGTTCGGCTATGAGCAAGGCGATATTCCAGCGTTTTACGCGCCGCCGCTGATAGCTGCGGAGTACCTTCAGGAGTAATTTGATAGCCGGGATATAAAGCATACAAGTGTGCACAGCGACGGTGTCCGGGATCAGATTCTTTAAAATCCTCCGGCCATTCCATTAATCGCCCATCAGAACCAATCTGCGGCCCGGCAAGGCGATCGCGAGCCGATCTAACTTCTTTGGCAAAATCATCCTCAATACCCAACACTTTTGCCGCTTCGAGGCAATTAGTGAACAGTTCCCAGATAATCTCCTGGTCTACTGTTGGACCCATAACAATATGACCTTTGTTCCCGTCTGGCAGAAGGAAGGTATTTTCCGGAGAGTAGGATGGACCACTGACCAGTTTACCGGTTTTGGGATTTTCGACAAGCCAGTCAAGGTGGAACTCGGCTGCCTCTTTCATCACAGGAAATGCACGATATTCCAGAAATTTGCGATCGCCCGTAAATAGATAGTGTTCCCATAAATGTCGACAGAGCCACGCTGCACTTGTAGGCCATATATCATGACCGAGCATTGGGCTTGTAAACCACCAGACATTGGTTCTATGTGAAGCAACGAAGCCGCGACAGCCATACACCTGGCGAGCGGTTTTACGACCGGAACGACGGAGATTGTCGATTAGGTCAAACCATGGCTCATGACATTCAGATAAATTACATACCTCCGCCGGCCAATATTGCATCTGACCGGTTCCATTCAAGGTATAACCACAAAAGTAAGGCGGTTCAATCTGATAGTTCCAAATACCCTGCTGATTAGTTGGCATACAGCCAGGCCGTGATGAACTGATGAGTAAATACCGTCCGAGTTGAAAGAATTGCGCAATTAGCTGCGGATCATCCTTGCCTTGTTTTACTGCAATGAAACGTTGGTCTGTAGGCCGATTCACAGCCTCGCTATGACCAAGATTAAGGTCTACACGGCGGAAGAACCGTTGGTAATCAGCCATATGGGCTTCTCGAAGAGTTTGATATGAAATTTTTGCCGCAGCAGCCAATTGTTTCGTGCAAATCACCGCCGGGTCGCCACCATAGTAATTTGTCGCTGCGGCCAATAATAACGTTACTGCATTTGCATCTTTAATGAGAAGGCCTGTCCCTTTTGGCTTTACATCGCCGCCTTCTGCAATAACCTGCAAATGAGCTTCAAATCTCACACCTTCATTCTTTTTGCCATGGTCTACCTGACCTTTCATGACAAGCCGATTAGAGCTGACAGGTACAACATTAGCAAATTCAGGACGGCTCATATCTAACTCAAATGAAATCCGCTTTGTCTTGTCGCAAGTCAGCCTGACGACCAACACTTGATGCGGCGCACTGGAAAAAACCTCTCGCATAAATGTGGCGTCGCCATCACGATAAATCACACGTGCGAGCGCACTGTCAAGGTTCAGCTCCCGTCTGTAATCACTAATATCTGCTCCAATCTTAAAACGCAGGCCGATATCACCTAACGTCTGATAGCTGTGAGTGATTTTCTGGCTCATAAATTGAGCTTCAACAATTTCCTGCGATTCAAGGTATTTGCCTTCGAAAAGTAATCGACGTACTTCACCCAGATATTTATATGCTCCGACCTTGTCAATATTGACGGGGCTGCCAGACCACACAGTGTCTTCATTCAATTGAATATGCTCCTGTTCAATTCCACCAAAAACCATTGCCCCTAACCTTCCGTTACCAACCGGAAGCGTCTCTTCCCATTGTTCCGCAGGTTGCTGAAACCACAATACCATCTCGCTACCTTGAGCCACACCCGCCATAACCATCAAGGATAACAGAACCACATACCTTAATGCCGATAAACAAACCTTGAAATGTTTTGACAACATAATATTTTTTCCCTTCACAAGGGCGATTATACAAGTATCTTATTGTAGTTTCAGATTACCATCAAAACTATAAGTCTTCCCTGCGGTTGTTTCAAAATCAAGCTGTTTTTGGCCGTAGCGGATTTTACAGGTATTACCATTAAGCGATTTTATAACGGTTTTTGTCAATTTGCCTTTCTCCCAATATATATCCACCTCAAAACCGCCTCGCGCCCGCAGGCCCTTAATAAATCCTTTTGGCCATTGCTGCTCAGGAAAACAGGCGAGAAGTTCAATATATCCTTTATGGCTTTGCAGAAACATCTCGCACATTCCCGCCAATGAGCCGCCATTACCGTCCAGACCGTATGCAAATACCTTGGCGTCATACACCTGATGAGAGGAAATCATATTAGGCAATAAATGGTCCTCTATGAAGACATCCAGTTGTTTATAAGCAAGGTCCGGATCCTGGAATCTCGCAGCAAGGCACAGACTCCATGCTCTGCTCCAGCCGGTACTGCCCCCAGTATTATCTAATCTTCTCAGCAGCGAAACCTTGGCTGCTTTGGCAAGTTCCGGAGTTTTCTCCATGGTAAATTCAGAACCTGGATATACAGGGTAAAGATGAGAAAAATGGCGATGACCGATTTCCACCTCTTCAAAATCATGGAACCATTCATGGAGCTGCCCATATTTGTTGATTTTATAAGGCCATAGCTTTGGTATGGTCTCTTCCAATCTTTCAACAAGGTCTTTATCGGTGTCAAGGATTTTCGCAGCTTCGATTGTATTGATAAACAATTCGTGAATAATTGCCCTGCTTATGGTAACAGCCACATCCAAACTTGCCCGCTTTTTCGTGGCAGGGTCAAGAAATGAATTTTCAGGTGAAGCGGAAGGCCCAGCAATTAAAAATTTCTCGCCGGGGTATGGCATGAGATAATCGAGATAAAATTGTGCGCATTCTTTCATATAAGGATAGGCGGTCTCTCTAAGGAACTTTTTGTCGCAGGAATAGAGATAGTGTTGCCACATATCCTGGGCAAACCAGCCGGCAGCGTCTATCCAGTCGTCATAAATAAATGCAGGGCCGTAAATTGTAAAACCTCTCCCTGGAAAGACAATTCCATTACAGTCGAACACTTTTTTTGCCATTTCCCGTCCGGCAGGGATAAACTCCACAAGCTGGTCTAACTGGGACTGATGGCATTCAGAGATATTCGCGATTTCGACTCCCCAGAAGTTCATCTGCTGGTTAATGTTTATCGTGTTTCTGCCATTCCATGCAGGATAGAGGCTTCCGTTCCAGAAATTGCGAGGCGGTAAATTGCCGGGGTGAAAACTCGATATAAAAAGATAACGCGCATATTGGAAATACAAGGCCTGCAAACCCGGGTCAAACGCACCAGGCGCCATCCTGGGGTCTAAAACTTTCAACTGATATGCCCTCAGACGAACATCCGTTGGCAGCAGATTTTCATTTGACCTTACACCGAGGTCGATATCCATTCTTCTAAAAAACCGCTGATAATCGGCAATGTGGTCGCTGAGCAGTTTATCATAAGATTTAGATGCGGCCTTACTAATTTGTTTCTTTATCGTTCCCTGTGGGTCGGAGTTTTTGAAATTAGTGGCAGCGGCAAAAAATATTGTAACAATATCGGCATTATTTACAGTCAGCCTATCGTTATTTGCCTTAGCAGTTCCGCCTTTATTGATAATTTTAACGGCAGACCAGAATTTGACGCCGTTATCGCTGCCCTGACCATCGAAAATTGCTTCCGTATCAGAAATGGTTTTGAAAGCGGCAGGATAAGTATTCGGAACAGTCCAGTTTGTTTTGAACCAGGCTTGCTGGTTTTCTGTAACGGTCATCGGCCTATCCATCGTCAGCGAAAAACTGATACTGCCGGGCTTATCTGCGCTCAGTTTCATTACCAGAACGTTGTCGGGATTGCTGCAGAAATATTCCCGAGTAAAATTTACGCCGTTGATGTTATAAGTGATAGTGTGTACCGCTCTGCTTATATCGAGTTCGCGTCGATAATCTGTTTCGACAAATCCCATATTTGGCAAATGCAAATAAAGATTACCGAGCACCTCGTGGGCATGCGGAGAGGCGGTAACGCCATTTATGAGTTTTGCGCCTTTTGCGTCTTTTTGAAACATCGGGTTATCATACTCCGGAACTTCTCTATCGAGCAAGGCTGCATCGTAGTATTTACCTGCATAAACAAGCTCCTTAATATTCTTTCTTAACGCTTTATAGTCATCACCTACATATTTCTTTTCAATAGAATGTGACCATATACTCAACTCATTTAAGCATATTCGCTCTTGAAAAATACCGCCATAGACCATAGCGCCTATTCTTCCATTACCAAGAGGCATTGCCTCGTACCAGTCATTGGCCGGATGAAGAAACCAAAGCTTGTTTTTATTGGGAATCTCGGCCCCCCGCACAAACTGAACGACAACACAAACCAATAGAAACAAAACTGTCTTTCGCCAAAATTGAATCTCTTTTATCATAATCATTTCTTCAATTTTAAACATTAAAGCTTCAAATCGCTATCAAGTATATAACTTTTGCCTTTTTCAGTTTCAAATTCCATGGCCTTCGCACCATATCTAACTTTACAATGTCCACCAATTAAGGATTTGATATTGGCTTTATCGAGCTTGCCATTTTTCCAGTAAATAGCCACTTCGAAGCCGCCGCGTGCTCGCAGGCCTTTGACGTACCCTCTGACCCATTCTTTCGGAAGAGCAGGCAGCAAACTGATTTCGCCGGCATGGCTTTGCAGAAGCATTTCTGTCATTGCTGCTGTGTTGCCCGGAGTATCCGCCGCCACAAAAAAGAAACTATTCTGTCGCGGGTGGATAGAAAGAAGATTGGCGGGGATGTTATTTCTTAGCGATACCAGCAGCGAATTGTGAGCCTTTTCAGCTTCCTGTAGTCTAGCCAACAAGCTGCATTTGATTGATCCTCCCCACTCAATGAGCTTTCCGTCAAGCTCTATACTGTTACCGCGAACTTCAATTGATTTCCGGGCGGCCGCTGCCAACTTGGGATTCTCGCGCGGCATAATTTGATAGCTTGGGTGCAGGGCAAATAGATGCGAGATATGCCTGTGATGAATTTCGGTTTCTTTATATTCCTCCGGCCATTCCATCAGCCGACCATCCGAACCGATGTTTAAGCCTCTATCCATTCGACTGCGTTTATCTCTAACTTCTTTGATAAAATTATCTTCGATACCAAGAATTTTTGCGGCTTCAAGGCAGTTTGTGAAAAGTTCCCAGATTATCTGTTGGTCCATTGCGGGACCCATAATTAACGAAGCCTTTTGGCCATCTGGAGTGATGAACTGGTTTTCAGGTGAATGGGATGGACCGCTTACCAGTTTGCCTGTTTTGGGATTTTCGACAAGCCAGTCGAGATGAAATTCAGCGGCTTCTTTCATTGTTGGCCAAGCACGTTCTGCCAAAAATTTCCTATCGCCCGAGTAAAGGTAATGTTCCCATAAATCTCAACAAAGAAGCGCCCCTCCCGTCGGCCAGATAGTCAGACCATGGACAGGACTCGTGAACCACCAGCCGTCGGTTCTATGGGCAGCGGTCCATCCACGGCAATTATAAACTTCGTGAGCGGTTATATGGCCATCTTTGCGGAGATTTTCAATCAAATCGAAAAGAGGCTCCATGCATTCAGGCAGCCCCGTCACTTCAGCAGGCCAGTAATTTCGCTGTATATCATACATATTAAAGTGGTAGCCTCCGAACCAGGCTGGAGCCAACTGGTCTGTCCAAATACCTACAAGATTCGCCGGCATAGTGCCAGGCCTCGATGAACTTATCAGCAGATACCTTCCGTATTGATAATAAATTTCCAATAACTGCGGGTCATATTCACCTTCAGCAAACATCATTTGTCGTTGATCAGTTGGAAGGGATGTTGACTGGCTCGCGCCAAAATTTATCTCGACACGCTTAAATAGATTTTGATAATCCTCTATGTGTCTTTCAAGAAGCTGCCGGTAAGATTTCTTTGCTGCATCTTCAATTTGCTGTCTGCATACTTCTTGCGGATTTTTGTGCCTGTAACTTGTTGCAGATGCCAGAAGCAATGTGACCGCGTCAGCGCAAACGACCTTCAAACCTTTTCCTGCTGCCTCTACCTTACCGCCATCAGCAATCACCTTTAAATGCACCTGGAATTTTACACCTTCGGTGGATTTAGCTTTGTCCACCTGGCCGGTGAGCACCATATAGTCTGAGGCAATGGCTTGGGCTTCTGCATCGGCTATTCGGCTCATCTGTGCCTGAAAATTAATCCTGCCTGGTTTATTGCATGAGAGCCGAATAACGATTACCTGGTCAGGATTACTAGAAAAAATTTCTCTTTTGAATACAGCATCGCCCACACGATAGCTTACTGTTACAAGCGATTTTTCAATATCAAGCTCTCTGGTATAATCAGAGACGTGCGAGTCCGCCTCGAAATTCAGAAAAAGATCACCAAGGACTTGATAGCTGTTCATTGGCCGTTCGCCCAGAATTTTTTCATCCGTTATCGTTTCTGCTTCAATGAACCTGCCCTCAAATAAAAGTCTTCTGACCTCAGGAAAGTATTTGTAGGCTCCGAGTTTACCATAAAATCTGGACCGACCCGACCACATTGTGTCGTCATTTAACGAAAGATGTTCCTGCCGGATACCGCCGAATACCATTGCTCCGAGCCTGCCGTTACCTATCGGCAAAGCCTTTGTCCGATCATCAGCCGGCTGGCGCATCCAAATCTTCAAATCACCGGCAATCGCCGCAGGCGGTATGACCTGCGTATAAATCAAAAAAAATAATACTAATGCGGTTAGAAAACTAAGTTTTTTCTTTTTTGATAACACTGTTCTATTCCTGTTTTTCAAGTTTATCGTTCAGCTCATAGCTCTTACCCGGCTCAGACTTAAACTCGATTACATTTTCGCCATACCGAACTTTACACACACCTCCGACAGTTGACTTGACCTTGGCGTTAGAAAGTTTACCATTTTTCCAGCAAATATCTACTTCGAAGCCGCCTCGTGCCCGCAGACCTTTGACAAATCCAGAAGGCCATTCTTTAGGAAGCGCCGGTAACAAGTTAATTTCACCGGTATGACTTTGCAGCAGCATCTCAGCTATGCCTGCAGTGCCGCCGAAATTTCCTTCAATTTGAAAAACAAAAGTGTTAGCACCATGCTGGGGGTGAGTGTCAAATAGATTTGGTAAAGTGTTATCCTGCAGCAAGAGGGTTACCTGCTTATGGGCAAGTTCACCGTCTTCGAGCCTTGCAGCGAGATTCACCAACCATGCCCTGCTCCAGCCGGGCCAACCGCTGCCGTAAGCAATTCTTCGTTTGACCAAAGCTTCCGCGGCCTTTGCGAGTTCGGGCGTTTTTTCCGGTGTAATCTGGCTGCCCGGATACAGGGGATACAAAGGCGAGAGATGACGATGCGAAGGTTCATACTCATTGTAATCATTTATCCATTCCTGTAACTGACCGTATTTACCTATTTGGTAAGGCGCAAGGCGAGGTAATTTTGACTCAATTTCTGCTCGTATAGCCTCATCTTTATTTAGAATTTTACTCGCTTCAACAAAATTCCCGAATACCTCACGGATAATGGCATTGCTCATAGTAACACCAACATCTACGTGCCCCCGATTGCCATCAGGCGCAATAAAAAGATTCTCAGGTGAATAGGTCGGACCAGTAACAAGCCAGCCCTTTTCAGGATGCTCGGCAAGAAAATCAAGATAGAACAGAGCTATATCTTTTATAAACGGGTACGCATGCTTTTCAAGAAATTCCTTATCCTGGGTAAAAGCATAATGCTCCCAGAAATGATGTGCCAGCCAGCCCCCCAACTCCTGCCATGCCCCTGAAGATGTTTTCGGGCCCCATATTGTCAATCCATGAAAAACAGCTCCCCTTGTTCCATAGGCATAGCGTGCTGATTGCCTTGCTGCGTTCGAGGAAGCTCTCACTCAGATCGAACAAGGGAGTATGCAGTTCTGAAAGATTTGCCACTTCAGTCGGCCAGTAATTCATCTCGATATTGATATCGGTATAATATGTACCAAATGCGTATGGAAATAAACTTGGGTTCCAAAACATAAGCCCCGGCGGCAATGCACCCGGGCGTGATGTTGAAATGGTCAGATATCTTCCAAATTGGAAATACAACGCAAATAAAGAAGGGTCACGGTCAACAAGGCCTTTAGCTCCGCGAGGGTCTATCACATCTAATTGTAAAGCCCTGAGCCGTTCATCAGTAGGAAGCGATGCGTTAAAAGTGCTGCCCAAATCAATATCTACCCGATTGAAAAACCGCTGGTAATCAGCAATATGCGCTTCCTTGAGTTTCTCATACGCTTTCTTCGAGGTGGCCTCAATATACTTCTTACCATCATCCTGCCAATTTTCACCTTTGTGATAGTTTGTAACAGCTGAGAGCAACAGCGTAACAGCATCCGCACCATCGACGTAAACTCGCTGGGATTTGGTTTTTATTTTACCACCTTCAGTTATAACCTTAAGAAGACATTCGAATTTGGCACCATTGCCCGTCGCTTGCCCGTCCATCTTTAAACCGTCTTTGCCGACCGTCTCGATTTTTACCGGGATTGCTTGAGGGGATTTTTCATTTTTTAATCTGCTATGAGCCCAACTCCACGGTTCATCGTTAGCTAATATATCGACCGGTCTTTGTAACATAGCATTGAAGGAAATTTTATTTTTCTTATTGCAGCTTATTCGAACTACCACCACCTGAGCAGGATAACTGCAAAAAACCTCACGAGTATAAACCGCATCATTTACCTTATAAGTCGTAGTGGCAATAGCGGTATTAAGGTCGAGTTCTCTTCGGTAACCTGTTTCAAGGTCATTCGACACACCAAAATCCAGATACAAATTGCCTAATGTTTCATAGACTGACGCGTTATCCGTCAATCCTTTAACCATCACGCTTTCCGGCAGCGGCTTTTTCCTCATATTTTTTATATCACTAAGAGTAAGGTTTTCCGCTTCAGTATATTTCCCCTTGAATAAAAGATCTCTTTTTTGTCGAAGCAGTTCACCTTCTAAAGGGCTAACCATTCTGCCCCTGGCATATCCTGACCAAATGCTATTCTCGTTTAGCTGGATTCTTTCTCTGTACAATCCGCCGAATATCATTGCTCCGAGTCTGCCATTGCCTACGGGCAGCGCCTCTTCCCATTTTTCGGCCGGCTGCATATACCACAATTTCTGCTCCCCGCCAAATCCCGGTTTTTCTAACACGGTCAAAAAGCAAACAACACTCCAGATAATTACTTTCGATAACGCTGACTTTTTTTCTCTTGCTATTATTTTCCAATCCTTTCCAAACCTTAGTGGAACCTTTAAATAACCTTAAGATTACCGTCAATATCATAACTAACGCCCGGCTTGGTCTTGAATTCAACTGCCTTGTCGCCGTAACGGACCTTACAGTCGTTGCCGGTCAACGACTTGATTTTGGCTTTGGTGAGTTTGCCGCCTTGCCAGTACATATCCACCTCAAAACCACCGCGTGCTTTCAATCCCTTAACATATCCTTTTGGCCATATCGCTTCAGGCAGTGCAGGTAAAAGATGTATCTGGTCAGTATGACTTTGCAGCAGCATTTCAGCAATACCGGCTGTTACTCCAAGATTGCCATCAATCTGGTATATGTGCTTTCCTGTCGAAGCCCGTATGCCGGAAGGCATCAAATTGGGAGACTTGAGCGACTTTAATATAGCTTTAATTCCTTCAAAAGCCCTGTTTCCATTATACAATCTTGCCCATAGATTTACGGTCCATGCCGCCGGCCAGCCTCCGCTAGCCCCACCGTAACCAATCCTTCTCTCAAGTGATTTTTGTGCTGCCGCCGCATACACAGGTGTATCCTCAAGTGTTATTTGTTTTCCTGGGTATAGACCGAAAAGACCGTTAAAATGTCCACGGCCAGGCTGACGCTCTGCAAAATCTTCGCTCCATTCCATAAGCAAACCTCCAGAGCTTATCTTAGGCCAAGCTAATTTAGTTCGAGCAATTTTGACCTCTTTAACAAATTCATCATCTATACCAAGTTCTTTTGCCGCGTCAATACAGTTCGTAAAGAGGTCCCAGATAATCTGCTGGTCCATCGCTGAGGCAACACAAAGCCCTCCATACCCAGAACCGTCCGGCAAAACAAACATATTTTCCGGCTCATATGACGGAACACTCACCAGTTCCCCAGTTTTGGGATTCACCACCAACCAGTCCAAAAAGAATTCTGCCGCATCTTTCATTATCGGATAAGCTTTTGCTGCCAAATATTGTTTATCCTGAGTAAACTGATAATGTTCCCAGAGATGCTGACAAAGCCACCCTGAACCTGTCGGCCAGAGCGCAAGCCCCTTGATAAAACTTGAAAACCATACTATCGTCGTCCTATGGCCACAGACAAATCCCCTGCTGTTAAAAACATCTCTGGCAGTTTTCTTACCATTTTTACGAACATTTTCAATAAGGTCAAAAAGAGGCTCATGACATTCCGGAAGATTACAAAGTTCAGCCAGCCAGTAATTCATCTGCACATTTATATCAAAATGAAATCCACCATACCACGGCGGAGAAAAACTGTCATTCCATATACCCTGAAGATTCGCCGGCATCGTCCCTTGCCTCGATGAACTTATCAATAAATACCTGCCGAATTGAAACAAGAGACTCACCAGTTGCGGATCCGCATAACCGCTCTTCACCGAACTTATCCGTTCGTCGATTGGTCGATTCTCAAGTAAACTTCGTCCAAGGTCGATTTCTACCCTGTTAAATAATCTCTGGTAATCTTTAACATGTGCATCACGAAGTTCGACATAAGTTTTTTTTGACGCCTGTTCCAACTGTTTCTCGCAAATAGCAGATGGGTTGCCTCCCCTGTAGCTTGTCGCCGCAGCAAGCAATATTGTTACAGAATCAGCGTTTTTAACTTTCAGTGTTTTCCCTGCCTTTGTAATGCTTCCCCCTTGCCGAATAACCTTTAGACGCGTTTCATACCGATAGCTTTCAGTTTCCTTGCCTTTGTCAATCTGTCCATTTAATACAATACAATCATCAGCTACAGCCTGACTACTCGCATCGATTTCTCTCTCGAGCCTTGCCTCAAAAGACACCTTTCCCATCTTATCACACGACAATTGAATTACAATAACCTGGTCAGGCGCACTCGAAAAGACCTCCCTCTTAAATACGGCATCACCATCTTTATAAGTTACTAGCGCTATTGCTGTCTCAAGATTCAGCTCACGCTGATAATTTGATATCTTCCCTTTGCCATAAATATCGAGATATAAATCCCCCAGCGGCTGATAGTAATATTTAGGTGTTTCGCCCAGGAAATGCGCATCGATGATTTTCGCAGCCTCGTTATATTTCCCCTCAAAGGCAAGCTTTCTTACCTCATCGAGATACTTATATGCTCCGGGCCTGTCGAAATCGACACGATTTCCAGACCACATCGTATCCTCATTTAATTTAAGATGTTCTGTTTTAGCCGCCCCATAAACCATCGCTCCTAATCGCCCATTACCAATTGGCATTGCATCAAACCAGTCCTGGGCAGGGTGAAGAGACCAGAGCTTGTTTTTATTGGAAATCTCGGCCGCTCGCGCAAACTGGACGACCGCACAAACCAATAGAAACAAAATTACCTTTTGCCAAAACTGAATCTTTTTTCCCATATTTGTTTTCTAAATTTTAAAAATTAAAGTTTCATATCGCTATCGAGCATATAACTTTTTCCTCTCTCAGTTTCAAACTCCATTATTTTCGCGCCATACTTAACTTTACAATGCCCACCAATTATCGATTTAATATTGGCTTTATCGAGTTTGCCATTTTTCCAGTATATATCCACCTCAAAGCCGCCTCGTGCCCGCAGGCCATTGACATATCCGGTGGTCCATTGCTTTGGAAGTGCAGGCAGCAAGTTGATTTCTCCGGCATGGCTTTGCAGGAGCATTTCCGCGATGCCGGCTGTGCCACCAAAATTGCCGTCAATCTGAAAAACATTACTGTTTATATGCCAGCATCCGTCAAAAAGATTTGGATATGTTGACAGACGAAACAGGCCGTAAATGCTTTCACGGGCTTTGTCACCTTGTTTTAATCTTGCCCAAAGATTTATGACCCATGCCCTGCTCCAGCCGTGCTTTCCGCTACCGGAATCAAGTCTGTATTCCAAAGATTTACGAGCGGCTGCGGTCAGTTCCGGTGTTCCATCCGGTGTTATTTGTCTGCCGGGATATACAGCGAAAAGATGAGATAAATGCCTGTGCCCCGGCTCTGTTTCCTTAAATTCCTCAGCCCATTCAAGTAATCGACCGTCGGAACCTATTTGCGGCCCGGCAAGACGCTCGCGTGCAGATTGTACTTCTTTTACAAAATTATCCTGGATACCAAGAACCTCTGCAGCCTCCAGAGTATTAGTGAACAAATCCCAGATAATTTCCTGGTCCATAGCCGGTCCCATTGATAAACCCGTTTTTGTATTAGTGCCAGGTATAAAGAACTGGTTCTCGGGCGAAATCGATGGGCCGCTGACAAGCTTTCCAGTCTTTGGATTTTCAACAAGCCAGTCGAGATAAAATTCGGCGGCTTCTTTCAGTACAGGATAGGCATGCTTTTGGAGAAATTCCCTATCACCGGTAAACTGGTAATGCTCCCAAAAGTCCTGACAAAGCCATCCCACCGAAGGCGGCCAGATATCCAGGCCCTTGATTGTACTTGTGAACAGCGCCGGCGTAGTTCTGTGCGATGTAAAGAATCCGCTGCAATTATAGACATTCTTTGCCGTTTTACGGCCGTTAACACGGAGTTTTTCCAGCAAATCGAAGTACGGCTGATGACATTCAGATAGGTTGCAGACCTCTGCAGGCCAGTAGTTCATCTGGAAATTAATATCGAAATGAAAACCGCAAAACCACGGCGGTTTAATTTCGGCATTCCATATTCCCTGAAGATTCGCAGGCAGACAGCCAGGACGTGACGAACTTATAAGAAGATACCTGCCATACTGAAAATACAATGCCGCAAGGGCTTCATCCCCATCGCTTTTTTGGGCCAATTCAAGACGCTTATCTGTCGGAAAATTAGCAGCATTTGTTTTCCCGAGATTAATATCAACCCGCCGGAACAATTTCTGATAATCCGTTATATGAGCTTTTTGTAAATCACTGAACGATTTTTCTGATGCAGAAGCAAGCTGGTTTTCGCAGATGCTTGCAGGGATTTTGTTATTATAACTCGTTGCTGCCGCCAAAATAAGTGTAACCTCATCAGCGTTTTCAACTATAAGACCGTTTCCACTTTTGGTAATTTTCCCCCCTACTGATATTGTTTTTAGACGTGCTTCGAATTTTACTCCTTCTGTGGATTTACCGCGGTCAACCTGCCCCCGCAAGGCGATTGTATCATCGGATATTGCAGTTGATTCCGCATCGGCAATTCGACTCAAACTGATGTCCGCAGAAATACGACCCGGCTTACTGCAGGTCAGATGAGTAACAATAACCTGGCCGGGATAACTTGCAAAAACTTCACGGGTAAAATTCGCATCGCCGTCTGAATAACTTACCGTTGCAACAGCGGTATCAAGGTCGAGAGTCCTTCGATAATTAGTTACATTTTTACTTGTCTTGAACTTTAGATTAATATCGCCGAGGGGCTGATAATAATACATTGGCCGTTCACCCAGAAACTCCTTATCAACGAGCTTTCGAGCCTCTGTATATTTGCCGTCAAAGAGAAGTTGTCTTGCCTGTGGAAGAAATTTATACGCACCGACACAGTCGAAATTATTCTGGTCGCCGGACCAGACGGTATTTTCATTCAACTGAAGACGCTCAGATTCGATACCGCCAAATATCATTGTTCCGAGCCGGCCATTGCCGACAGGCAGTGCCTCTACCCATTCTTTGGCGGGCTGCTGATACCACAATTGCCACTGGCTGCCATAAGTTGTCCCTGCGATAACCGTTATCGCTAACAATATGAAATATTTAATTCCAGATAAATCATGTTCAAAATGTTTCGACGGCATACGTTTTCTCCTTTTGTTAAAAAAATAATATTGGTCAATTTAGATTCGATGTATTGTTATAATTTTGTTACGTTCACCCACAGGGATATTTGCTTTAAATAAGCCGCTTCCCATATCTATAAAGGTAACTCCATCCGCGGACGGTTTCCCTTTTTCGCACCAGATGGCAAGCTGGCCCGATTCAGCCATTCGAAGTGTCAGTTCGGAAGCGATATTTTTTGTAACTTCCACCGCGGCCGGGGAAAGATACTTGTCGGTGCGACCGATGACCGCCCATCCATTACGAACAGGCACGAATGCAGGCAGACGGTCGCTAAATCCCTTCAGCTCAAATGAATACTCATTACCGAGTTTTTCAGCTTTGCCGGAGTACCAGTCATAAATAATCAGGCCCTCGGAGGACATTTGCCATTTGCCGGGATATGGCTGAATCATATCGCTTGCGTACTGGTAATCGGACGGGCGGATAAAACCTTTCACCACGGTATCCGAATTAGAATCATAAAGATTATATACCACTACGGCAGCCGAATCAGTCCCAGCCGGCGCTATCACACGATAAGGAACTAATTCTTTGAGCGGATTTACAAAAATAGATTCCGGTAACGGGCCGGCGGGAGCCAGCGGTCGCAGCAGTTCACCATCGCCATAACACAATGGACGAATATATTCAGCAACAAATTTTTCAGGGGCATCTGACATATACACGGGGCCGCCCGACATTGCCTTTGAAACAGCCATCATCCTGCCGCAATAAGGGTCGCAGGAATGGAACATATCGTGGTCGCTCCATACAGTCTGGCATTGCCACGGCGTGTTGCCATAAGACTGCCAGAGGTGATTCCTTCCTTTTGGCGCATTACCAACTTTATAATCCATGCTGCACCGCATAATATTGCTGTAACGGGTATTGAAAATACAGACAGAGTTATGAGCCATGCAGTTAATCATAGCAGAGCCAAAATCACGCTTAACGGCAGTCTCAAGCGACTGCGAGCAGTTAGCAGAGGCCTCGACTGCATTATCGGTACCGAGGCGCCATGCGAGGTCTCTCATCTGGAAATCAATCTTTACAAAGTCAAATCCGAATTTCTTGACCGAGCCGATAAGTGCATCATAAAAAGCCTGAGAAGATTCTGGATTATTTTTCGGCAAAAGGCCGTTGCTGTCTTTGGAGCCTTTTACCTTCATCAGATGCTCATTTAAGCTGCCGAAATCATTTTCATAATGAATAGTTTCCTGAAGACCGCCGAAAGAATGCCAAAGCCCTATCCAGCGAATTTTATCCGGTTTTCTAAGATTCAGCACTGGAGCCCAACCGTTAGGAAATTTTTTCCTGTCCGGAGTAAAGCTTTTCAGCCTGTCGTTTTCCTGAGTCTGATGACCATCATCGATTAGAATATAACGAATAGGCAGTCCGGATTTTTCAATCTTTTCTACGGCATCAGTCAACAATGATTCGCTTATATCCTTCTTGTATTCCTCCCAGGTGCACCAGCCTAAATACTTAAAACATTCGGGATAATCTTTTTTGTATCGAAAATTTGTTCTGCCCTCAATCAATTTACAGGTAACAGCCTCTGCCCAGGCCTGCCTGCATGCTGTATATACATCATCCGATTTCGCCCACGCTAACAAAGGCACATCGCAGGAAACCCCTTTTGTCCCGAGCGTACCAAACAGAAGAGTTAATTTATTTTTCTCCGGCGTTTTTAACCACGCCATTGTTTTTGCGCCGGCCATCGGCACAATTGCCAGATAACCTCCTTTTTTTAGCTCTAATATCACAAAAGCGCCCCTGTATTCGTATTTCTTTTCGCAAAGCTCACCGAAATTATCACTGAAAGCATGTGGTGCAATCTGATTGCCGCCGCCATACCATGAGTTCGCAGATTTTCTATCCGAGAAGTAACACCCATGCTGAAATTCCGGCACTATTAGTTCGTACTGTCCCAATATACCGTCCTTATCGGGAACACCCTCGAATCTCTCAATGATTTTTACCCCGCTTTGCGGCAAAGAAGAAAAATCTATTACGCTGCCGGCCTTATCTGTTGCGGCGAAAACTATTCCAGCAAAACAAATACTCAACATCAGACCAATTTGCTGTAATCTCATAACTTCTCCTGAGAAACTGTAAAATTAATATTTTGAACATCGTTTCCGACCATTTTAACATTTATCCGGTCAGACTTAAACGAACAGCCTTTTTTAGATGCGGCAACTTCTCGTTCGCTATCGATAATGCTCTTAAGTATATAATTGCCGCTGCCATCTGTAAATGTAAAGTGCGTCTCTCCGCTTTGAATCCTGACGCCTGCCAAACCTTTACCATCTTTATCTGTTACTTTACCGCTTATAGTGTGCGTGCCGGGCCTGGTCTTCAAAACATCCCGTATTCTCTCGCGGGTCGCTAAAGTCGAAGGAATATCCTCCAGATATTCGACGTCCACATGTACCGGACCCAGATTTGCCTTTTCAACAATACAGGCCCGTCCCTTCAATCTTATTGCCCGTTCGTCCCAGCCGATACCAGATTTGTTCCAGCCTTCGCCTCCTGTCCATTTCATTGCCGGGTTTGAACCTATAAATGCCAGCCAGACATCGGCTATTCTGTCATTACGCAAAGCAATATAGTTACAGGCAATTTGTCCACGTGAAAAACCAGTAGTAAAAACTGCACCTGGGTCGCCGCCATAATTCTCGCAAATATACTGTACCGCCTTAATGCAGTAATCTATTGTCTTTTCAGGGCTGCCCCAGCCGTTAATCTGCTCGCTTTGGCCGTCTTCACTTACAAAAGGCATATTGATACAGATAAATCCTTCTCTCTTTGACAAACCATAAGCCATATTACCCTGGTCGGTAAATCCCGTTGAGTGACAGAACTTATGATAGAACACATTACCGGTGTACTCAACAATAATCGGATACAGAACTCCGGGCTTCCAGTCTTTTGGCAGACAAAGAATATGACTAATCTTTGTCCCGGCATATTCAGGTAAAACCTGTCTGACTCTTTTGCCGGGCGCAGGTTCAGCCGAAGTTACTTCCGGAACCATTACTCGCCTGGAAATATCGTGCGGCTCGCTCGGCCCTATTCCGGTGGCGCGTATATTACCAACCTCAAATTTATAGTCAGTTTTCGGAATGTGAAAAACAATTTGAAGTGCCGTTACTTTAGCAGGATTTATTGCTTTGGTATGGGCATCGGGACCGCCATATTTTGCATGTATATCAATTTTTAACATAGTGTTACTGTTTGGTTCGAGCGTCTCTCTGCCCGAAGGCGCGAAGCACGAACTGCTTACACCACCCCAGCCTGCCCCGGAAAGAGCCCAGAACGTCATAACGGCTTTTTTGTTCGTGAGGTTTTTTATATCCATCTCGACACAACGTTTGCCCGAAAGGTCCCAGCTTCCCTGCGGCGCCTTAAACGTTATACTCGTGGAATCCTCTGCTGGTTTTACTGTCAGAAGCAGCGTTTTGCCGCTGTTTGTATCAATCACATTCGCAGACAGATTGTCTGTTTCGAGCGTTTTTACATCAAAACCTTTTGTAAAATCAAAAAGGACAATATCCTTTTCATCCGCAAAGATATTACCTTTCGCCAAACTAATCGCCATTACACAAAAAATTATATGAATATTTTTCATATCTTTTATCCTAACTCAAAGTTTGCATATTAGTATTTAAGAACTTTTCTCACCACCCTTATATCCGCTTTTTTTGCGTTCCTGCACAAATTTGCGAGTACGTTCGAATATTGCCATGTCGCCTGTAATTCGAGGGTCTTTAGTCTTGCGCTGGTAAGCTTCAAGCTGGTCCTTGAGTTTTTTCTTGACCGCAGCCAGTTCCGGCGAGTCAGCCAGGTTTTTCAATTGCCATGGGTCATTCTGAAGGTCATATAGTTCCTCCTTCGGATGACGCTCCATAAGAAGCGGAACGAAACGCTTGACCGCCGGATGCTCAGGATGCTTCTCCAAAAGTTTGACCGCATCGGCCGTTTCGGCAGTTTGTTCATACTCGGAGTCCGGCAAGCGTTTTTTGGGTGAAAGTTTCCCATATATGGTTCCGGTTCCATAGTTAACAATGTACTCGTATCGTTCATTACGAATCATTCTGCCGGCCCGATTGATTGGGTCAAGTTCCCCATGCCATTCCAAACCGGTAACAATCCACGTGCGGGCAGGGTCCACTTGCCCGGAAGCATCGGAAACAAGAATATCGAGGATACTGCGTCCGCTCATCTCCGGAGGTACGGGCAGTCCAGCAACCTGAAGCATTGTTGGCGCAAGGTCAATGAAACTGACGAAATCATCTACACGCCGTCCGGGCTTAATACGGGCAGGCCACATAATAGCCAAAGGCTCATGCACACCCCAGTCGTACAGGGTGGCTTTTGACCTTGGAATCTGGGTGCCATTATCAGAGGTTACGATTAGGAGGGTATTCTCAAGTTCTCCCCTTTCCTTGAGAATTTCCAGTACTCTGCCAAGGTCTATATCGGTATGACAAACCTCGTAGAGCATGTTCGCGCGACCACGGCGCACGCCTGGAGTATCCGGCAAAAATCCGGGGACTTTAATGTCGTCGAGACTGATGGCGTATTTCTCGGCGAGTTTTTTATAGTTATCCTCGCTGCAGGGTTCATGTGGCTCGGTGCATCCCACCCAGAACCAAAAGGGCTTGCCTTTGGGGCAGGTATCCAAAAATTTAGCAAAATTGGCCGGATAATCAAGGTCGTTGATACCTTCTTCATGTTTCTCACGCTTGATACTACTGAAGGCATTGCCGGCAGGATTACGCGTGCGTCCTGATTGAGGAGGCAAAATACCCGGTCCCCAGCCCTTGGCGGTATATCCGGCATAATAGCCGCCCGCTTCCATCAGGTCCGGTAGGACAGCAAACTTTGCAGGAAGCCATGCCTGGATAAAAGCGCCCTCTTCCAATTCCCAGAAATTCCTACCAGTCAGAAGAGAAGCACGCGATGGCGCACAGGATGGAGCCGAGGTGTATCCATGGGTGAAAAGAATACCCTCTTTGGCTACCCTGTCGAAATTGGGTGTGGGGATTTTCGACCAGCCGTAAATGCTGCGCTCCAGCCAGCTTTCGTCATCAGTTAAGAAGACGACGATATTAGGCTTGGATTTTTTCAACAACTTTGAATCCCCCGCATTCACCGCTTTAACAGAGGATAAAAACACCGGGCTTGCTATACCAAAGCCCATCAATTTTAAAAAATCTCGTCGATACATTTGCTATCACCTAAAAAATAAGTTCATCGCTTAATTTATAAGTTTTACCCTTTTCTGTATCAAATTCTATATACTTGTCCTGGTATTTTACTTTACATTTGTTTCCGTTAAGCGATTTAATTTCAGCACTTGAGAGTTTTCCTTGTGCCCAGTTGATACCAACCTCAAACCCTCCGCGGGCACGCAGCCCTTTAACATATCCATCTTTCCATGCATTTGGCAAAGCAGGCAGCAGGTGAATCGGTCCAGCACCTGCTCCTTGATTGATACTGTGCGATTGCAAGAGCATCTCAGCAATGCCGGCTGAGCCTGTCATATCACCATCGCTTTGAAACACCGGCGGAACTCGCGGGGCCGAGCTAAATAAATTTGGAAAGCTTGTTTTACCAATCAATGCAAGAAGGTTTTTGTAAGCTTCTTCGCCGTCCTGCAGCCGTGCCCACCAGTTTACAAGCCAGGATAATGTCCAGCTTGTATTTCCTGCATGTGTAATGTTGACAGTTTTAGCCGTGCTGCCCGCATGAGCCAATCGATATTCCAAAGTCTTTCTTGCAGCTACAGCAAGCTCCGGAGTACCTTCAGGAGTTATCTGATAACCTGGATATAAAGCATAAAGATGAGAAATATGCCGATGGCCCGGTTCGACTTCGGGAAATTCACGGTCCCATTCAAGGAGTCTGCCATCAGAGCCAATCTCAGGGCCGGCAAGATTGGACTGAGCCTTGCGTACATCCTGTACAAACTTATCTTCAATTTTTAAAATTTTTGCTGCTCCAAGACAGTTATTAAACGTCTGCCAGATAATCTGCTGGTCCATCGCAGGCCCCATCGTCACACCAACCTTGGTGCCGTCTTTGGCAATAAACCGGTTTTCAGGTGAGATAGAAGGTCCACTGACAAGTTTGCCGGTCTGAGGATTTTCCACCAACCAGTCAAGACAAAACAGCGAAGCTTCCTTTATGATAGGCCATGCTTTTTCGGAAAGAAATTTTTTATCCTGAGTATATAGATAGTGTTCCCAGAGATGGCTTGTTGTCTCTGCGCCGCCTGTCGGCCAGATAGTAGCTCCAACATTTTTGCCGCTTTGTCCGGTAAACCACCAGACATCAGTTCTATGATGTGCACAAAAACCCCGGCAATTATAAAGCTGGCGGGCAGTTTCTGTACCTCGCCTGCGAATGCCATCTATTAGTATAAAAAAAGGTTCGTGAAGTTCTGAGAGATTGGTATTTTCCGCGTGCCAATACTGCATCTGTCCATTTATATTGAGGTGATAACCGCACAACCAGGGGGGATTTAATTCTCTGTTCCACAAGCCCTGCAAATTTGCGGGCAGCCCGCCTTCTCGTGACGAACTTATCAATAAATACCTGCCATATTGAAAATAAAGCCCAACAAGACCAAGGTCTGATTCGCCGCTCTTCATCGATTCAATCCGTTTGTTGGTTGGTATATCCGATTTATTTTCTCCGCCAAGCTCAATATCAACGCGATTAAAATACTTTTTGTAATCGGCAAGATGTGCATCACGCAGCTGCTCATAAGTTTTACCTGATGCCGCTGCCAGTTGGTTTTTGCAGACTACCGCCGGGTCATCACCATAATAATCAGTTTTCGCTGTCAAAAGCAGCATTGCTGAATCAGCTTTTTCAATATGGAGACCACAGCCGTCTGCATAAACCTTGCCCCCCTGAACGTTCGCTTTAAGACGTGCCTCAAACTTTACGCCCTCGCTGTCTTTACCCTCATCAACCCTGCCGTTCATTACAATAGTGTCAGGTGCTGTTACGGAAGTTTTTGCACATTCGACGCGATTCATATTCACATCAACACTTATTCGCCCCCTCTTGTTACAGCTTAACCGAACAACTATCACATGGTCAGGCCAACTACAGAAAACCTCTCTTTTAAACTCAGCATCGCCTTCATTATAAGTTACTGCGGCAACAGCGTTTTGGATATCTAATTCTCTCCGATAATTTGTGATAAAGCCGGCAGGCCTCGTATCTATCCAAAGGTCTCCTAACGACTGGTAGCAGTGGGTATTATCGGGACCCTTCATTTCCTCCTTTATGAGGTCTTCTGCCTGTTTGTACTTGCCATCGAATAAAAGCCCGCGAATTTGAGACAGATATTTATAAGCTCCCTTCCGGTTAAAATCGAGCTTTTCGCTTCCAGACCAGACCGTATCTTCGTTAAGCTGAATATGCTCACGCTCAATACCTCCATAGACCATTCCCCCAAGCCTGCCGTTACCTAAAGGCAACGCTTCGAACCACTGCTTGGCGGGTTCGTTGTACCACAGTATCCACCGGCTGGCAAAAACATGATTTGGAAAAGCCAACATTAAAAATACAATAGGATAACATAATAAGTTCCGCAATTTACTATACATTTAATTTTCTCCTTGAAAAATATCATTTTGTATCTGGAAGTTTTATCAACGGTTTTGTGGAGTAAATCCAGCGATTAGCAAACGCCCTGTTTTTAATGTCGTCAGGCCAGCCGTTTGGCATTCGAACATACATACAGGTATTAATCAGCTTATCCCAATCCTGATTTATTACCACTTTGAAAAACTCCGGCTTTATGTTCTCAATCCCTTCTGAATACGCGAAATCGAGCAGAATTTCCTGACTTTCCTTTTTTAGGCCATCGAAAGGATTGTTGGAATATTTTTCTGACATGAAAGTACGCAGTTGCTGAAGAGTTTTATCCAAATCGAGGCGTAATTGTTTTTCCGCGTCCTGCTTAGACCAGCCTTGCGTATAGAATTTTTTGTCGAGTACAGGCTGCCGATAGCCGATTCTTCTGCCATAATGAGTAGAGTACGGATAAAATTTCCCGTCTTTTCTCACGCCAAAATCATAAGGATTCGTTGCGGATTCAATATATTTGACAAATTCATCGGTTATCGTAAATTTCCCAGCGGATGTAGATGCGGCGAAAGCAATAACCGTTACGCCAATAGTAAGAACGCAAATAACTATCAGTAATTTTTTCATAATATTCTCCAATCAGATTAAAATTTGAGTGTTATAATTTCAGAACGCTGAACCTGCTGCTCGGCGGTTTCTACCTCAAAGATACACTGGAAATCGCCTTTGCTCTCATCAATATCCGATGAAAATTCATAAGGGAATATCGCATCGGTCTTCTCCTGCCATGGCCCATTTCCCTGCCGATATTTCAGTTTTGCGGAGATAACGTTTTCAGGGAGAGCATCGGTATAAACAAAAGATGATGTAAGACCTTTGCCCATCGTGATAAGCATCGCGGTAACTTTGCCAAAAGGAGCATCAGATGTAACAAGACTGTCTTTGCCCAGCGTAACAGCGGTTTTATCGAACATCTTGGCCTGCAGGCGGGGCTTGACCTTTACGCCTTCAATGGCATAAGCAACTATGCCTTTGGGTGATATTGTGAATTTTACAGTGTTATCAGAAATCTCAATAGTGCCTTTATCTTTGTTATCCTGCCAGATTCGCGCTTTATGGGCACCATTGCATTCAACCAAATCTGAATTGAGTGTGATTGTTACATCCTCGGTTTTGAATGACTGGTTCCAGAATGCAAGGTAAAATTTACCATTGCCATAGCCGGCGACATAATCAACCTGCTTATTATCCGATTTGAGCAGATGTCTCGGCAGCCATAGCTGGACGTTGTTTTCGTCGTAAAACTGTCCCGGCCTGTCGCCATAGGCTTTTACCCTAAAACCACTTTCATACATACAGCGGGAAGGAAAATCGATTTGTTTTTCGGAGCGGTTAAAAGCGTCGGAAATAAGAAAATCAATTACAGCGCCGACAAACTCCCATGAATGGCCTGGATTGAATGTGGCATAGTCGGTCTCCCAAAGGGGATGCAGCGGCGCATCGGGCTGTTCGATAACCAGCGATATTTTGGAGCGGTTGTCACCTGCGTAATTAGCGAATCTGCCGACCATTGCCCAGCGTGTAAAGTCTCGCAGAAAATCGTCTTTGGCATAAGTGGCAAGGCGCATAAGCTGACCGTTGTTATTGAGCCAGAACTCACCGCGGTAAGCAGGAGACTCAAAACCAGTCAATGCAACGCGCCAGGCCGGTACAGTCTGCTGAGGCGCATGAAAAGGCTTAGGCGGAGGAAATCCCCAGACTTTATGACGACCGTAGGAATGAGCATGTATCGGCACTTCATTATTTTTGTCAACAGTTATGAAAGTATCAGGAACAACTGGAAAAAGATTCATCGCTGCCGACCTTGCATAAGCGCCTTCCACTGCCGCTTTAAGATATTTCTCGTCTTTGGTTTCTTCATATATTTCAATAAAATTCATGTAATCCCCCGCGGAGCGGCTTGCTGTCATCCGGTCAGCGACTTTTACCGCAGCAGACAGATAATCTTTATTGCCCGTCATTCTATATTGTGATAATAAATCAATAAAATCAGATTTTGAAAAGCCTTTCTGTTCGATATAAAACTTAAAGGCGTAAGTACGTCCCTGAAACATTTGTGAAAGGCTTGTTAATTGAACGGTACTGGGATATGGGCTTCCGAGTTCTCTGTTCCGTGATTTAATCTGACCGTTGTCAAAAGTTTCGTAAGGAGAAAAAATGTTGCTTTTGCGAGATACAGCAAATTCGACAATAGGCCGAACCTTCTTTTTGTATAGTTCCTCATCGTCGGTTACAAGCACCACAGACATTCCAAAAAGCGGAGAGAACGGTTTGAATACGCCTGGTTTATCACAGTAATAGTGATATTTCTGCTCCGGGTCCCACATCGCATAATTGTGACCGTCCCTGTCGATTAAATAATCAAGAATGTTTTCAAGTGTATTGTTTAACGAACCCGGCCCGCTGTTATCCCGCATATCACGAAAACCATAAATATTTCGAGCCAGATACCTGTAAGTGTCTTTCCAGTCACCTGGTCTTAAGACATAACGAACAGTAAAACTGTATTTATTCCCTGTTTTCATTTGTGATTCATAACCGCCCATTATCGGCGCAAAGATTATCGGTTTCAGTTGGCTATTCGTTCTTTCAATCATAACACTGAAACGGGAATTGCTCCTGTCAGGGATTCTAAAAGGGCTTTCGTTCGGGTCAACAATGATAACCGAATTTAATTTTTCGGTCGCGATATGTGCCCGCGGTAATTTCATATAACCTTCACACATAGCAAAATTAAGTTGTCTGCCCCCTTTGCCCCCGCATTCCTGCGGCACAGAAATGGCTTTGTCGGCTGGCGTTGACGGCACACCGGTAAAAGCAACGGAATAATAACCAGCCTTTTTAACTATCAAATCATAGGTGATCTGCGGGTCGCCCAAAGGAACTGGCAGCATAAGCCTGCCGGTGAGCGTAAAGTCCGGCTGCTCCTCAAATTCCCAAACTATTGAATCGCCTTTTAGATAAGTTTTTTTCGCTGTTAATGTAGTTTTCTGGCCGGCAAAGAATGGATTTGTCGTTCCATTTGCATAAGGACCCTGCACTTTGTTTCTGCCTCCGCCTTGCACATTTTTGTATAACCACGTACGATTGCCATTTTTATCCTCTGTAACAACAACCTCGGAGCCAGCGACTTGCTGCATATCAGGAGAATTAAGCCAATCATTGAGAGATTTTAAATCCTGCTGACAGTTCGACCATCTTATAGCCACGCGAGGTGAAATAAAATAATTCAAATGATTGGTACTGTAACCGGGGTCTTTAGAGCTGTACATAACCGTAAATTCAGGCCGGAGAATCTGTGGTTCAACTCCTTCAACATTAACTTCAATGGAATTGTCAGCTTTAAGCGTTATCCTGTATTGATTGTTTTTAAGCTCCTGTCCTATACAGATTACAGGCATCAACAAGCCAAAAACCAAGCAGGTATTAGATGACAAAAATTTTACATATTTTGCGTTCATGTTACTTACATCCTTTCTCTTACATATTCATTCCTGCTATCTATGTTAAGTATAGCATAAGGATAAATCATTTTGCGCAAAACTATAACCGATTTGCGATATACCGTATAGCGCAATAATCTCATAATTAAGCGGCAACTCTTTTTCTATAATTTTTCCGAGCTAATTCGCAAATAACTCTGCCTTGTTGAATATAGATAATTTTACCGGGCCGATTAATCCCGATTTAACTAAAGGTGAATCGGCCGAATAGTGCCTCCATGTAGTAAACGTGCAGCGTTTACGATTCTTGGCCTTTGAAGGGTCATATAGCCAGTCAGGCAAGGATTCTAACGCGCCAGCAGTAAATTTACCGCCGGAAGCACCGAGATATGTATAATCAACAGGTATCTGTTCGTCACCTATAAGACGATTTATCCATCGGTTGGTAATTTTTATCGATATTGTATTATCTCCCGACTTCAAAAATCTGGTAATATCTGCCTTGTAAGGTTTTTTCCACAAAATCTCCGCCTGTTGACCATTTACCGCAACCTCAGCAATATCATAAATTGTTCCGAGGTCTAAAAGGCATACTTGGTCATTCTTAACAAAATTATCCGGCAATGAAATTGTCTTTTCGTATTCAGCAGTGCCTGAATAATATCGCACGCCGGCGTCAGGATGTTCCGGCCACGAAATAAGTTTATCCATAGTTATTTCTGCAGGAGCGCCCCTGCCGTCTAAAAATTTAACCTTCCATGGCCCTTCTATTTCCTTTGAGGTCAAAGGTTGTGCCTGAACAATAGGCTTTATCGCTTCAGTTGACGCAACCCACTGTTTGGGCAGCGGTTTACTGAATACCACAAACATGGAACCGTAAGGGTCTAACTTCAACGGGACTGATATGCTGTTGTTTGCGGCATTAAATACTTTCGCTTCCCGGATTTTACCTGTTGCAGAATCCCAGAATTCGGGAACTTTCTTGTTTATACGAAATTGCGCAACTGTCGAAACATCCTGGTCTTTCTGATTTGAAATAAAATAAATATCTTCATTGCCGGTTCTTCGATGTATATAAAGTAAATCATTGGGCCGCCCAGCTGGAGCGAACTGAATGTCCGGCTGAACATCGTTTTCCCTTAAAATCTCTACCAGCGGTTTCCCCCAATATACCTTTCCTTTGCCGAACGATTTAGAAGTTTTTGTTTTTCCGTCCAGACCATCCCAAAGTTCTGAGACCAACTGCTTAAATTCCTTTTGGGATTCCTGATACTCTTTTAAGCCTGGCATACTCTCTGGCGGCTTCCCGGAAATAACAATACCTGATTTTGCGAGCTCATATACTTTTTTAAGCGTCGGCAGGGTCATAAAAGGATAATCCGGCAATACCAGCAGGCGATATTGCTGGCCGTATTGATTTACAAGAACGCCATCTTTGCATTCCATTTTAGCCAAATATTTAGGATAGCATATATCAAGGTCATATCCGTCCGGTACTTCAATCATCTTCGCAGGAAAAGAATAGCAAATATCATCGTGGAAAAGAAAACATATATCGGTAACCAATCTGCCCTGCTGCAGGAGATATTGACTGCGGGATAAATAACTTATCCATTCCGGCGCATATTTCCACCACGTATTTAATCGGCCAAAGTGTGTGCCGTATCTTCCGAGTGTAAAACCGGGCGGATATGAGAATGGCTGGTGAACATAAGTATGGAAAACAAATCTATTGATTCCCAACGTGAACGCGGCGTCACCTAACTTTTTCAGACTATAGGGAGTGTTCTGCCATTTGCCGTCCTCAGGTTTTGCCGTGAAAGATTCTGCCGCTACGATTTTTTTGCCGAGCATATCCGCAGTGGAAACAACCTGTTTAATTCCGGGTTTTCTTTGTATGGTGGCATGAATCCAGAATTCGTTCATCGGTACATCTGTGTATTCATTGCAGAATAGGGTATGCAAGGGGCCGCCCTCCGCTTCTGCATAAACAAGCAAATTGTTCTGATGAGCCAGTTTCTGCATCGTTCCAAAATAATTCTTCGCAAGTACTTCATTCAGTGTATGACGAAAATCACAAAGAACGCATTCAGATATAGCCTGTGACTCTATAACCCGACCTGTCAGAACAGGCAGGTACGGTATTATATCGTAGTCGTTAAACTGCTTAAATATCGCCGGAAATTTTTCCGTCCAGTTTTGATACCCCCCTTCAAAACTATCGAAAAGAATACCCTTAAAGCTTTTTCCGAGATAAGGTTTGGCTTCCCGGATAATTCTGCCCAGGGCTTTGTCGAACTGAAAAGACACAGCATCGGGGTCTAACTTGTCAATTTCCAGGCCATGCCCTTCCGGAACGGCAGGATGATTGGTAGAGCCCGTTGTAGTATAACCGAACCGGATGATAGTCCAGTTCCCTTGCGGTATCTTACAGGTAAGTTCACCTTTTGAATCCATAAACTGCGTTAAATTGAGAACCTTGTCTTTTGGTATCGCGTTTTTATCAGGCGCATCAGGATAAACCTGTCGGCTCAAAGGAGGCCCGGACATATTTATTTTTGATTCCCAATTTTCCAAGCGGTATTGACTGGCTGGAACTGCCAAAACAGCTATATCTTTGTAGAAGTCAAGTTTTGCCTCGGGCTGTTTCAGAAGACCCTTAAAATCAGCAGGACCATTAACGTCCGTTTCACTCCAGACTATTTTTTTCATCGACATCTCGGGCGTTACCCATGGTCCGCCGCTTGCCGACCAGCCCGGGCAATTCATCATATAAAATTCCAGACCCAGCTTGTCACAGGTCTGTATCGCATGCAGAACATGCTCGTACCAGTTATCCGTTCCATAACGTACCGGCCCTTTCGGAAGATAGATGCTCACATCGAGCATCTGAACACCGCCTATCCCGACCCGCTTCATATCGGTTAAATCATCTGTTATGCCCTGTTTTGTTACATTGCCGTTTATCCAGTGCCACCACACTAAAGGATGAGCGGGTTGAGGCGGCTGCTCAAAACCAGATTCAAGAGATGATAAATCTGAATTAGCTGACCAGACTATAGGTACAAAAACACAAAAGACCACTGCAACCATTACTATCCACATTGACTTACACATAATTTTTTTCTCCTAAATATATATTTCCGGTTATTGATTTAATCTATTTTTACTTTTTCTCCGGGATTAATACCTCCAACAGACGCTGCGCGTAGATACGATGCAGGAAATCATTGGGATGGTTGGCGCCATTGCCGGAGGTATCCAGGTAGTTCTTGTGCTTGATTAGTTCCAGATGCGTGCTGGTCATATCCACAAAGGCCAGGCCCGGACGGGAGATTTTTAAAGCTTCGTCACGTAGGAATAGTACCGGTTCCAGACCGCTGGGCTGTTTGGGATTATTCAGCATCGAGGTGACGATGATGATTTCTGTCTCCGGTGATTGCCGGCGGATGGCATCAATAATCTTTTCGAGACTTTCCCTGTAGGTTCCCCGTCGTTTTTCCCCGCGGTCGTTCATACCGTAACCAATGATGGCGAGGTCAGGCTTGAACCAACCCACCTGGCTTTCTGCCTGGCTAGCGCCAAAAGCAGCACCCGCACCGCCGCGTGAATGGTTCATAAATGTGATTTTGCTTCCATAGTATTGTTCCAGCTCCCAAGCCACCAGTTCGCCGAAAATCGGCTGATACGGCCAGCACCCCTGGAATTTTGAGGCGTTGCCTCCGAGAGAGATGCTGTCGCCAAACAGGACAATGCGAACGGGTGCTTTTGCGGTCAGAAGCTTCTTAAGCCGTGGGAGATTATCGAGTGATGACCGCGGCGGCGGGAATGACCAGTCGCGTTTTGCCAGCTCATAGGTTACCTCAATCTGCCGGTCGTGATACCATGTGCCTTCTTCCAGGCGGTAGCTTAATAAGGCCGGAGGCTTTGAAGTCGCAGACACAGAGGACGGCTTCGCGACTCCGTTCGCGTCAGGCTTGACTTGCCGAGCAAAAAACTCCACATCCAGTTGGATTGGAACGTGTGACCCCGACGGCAGAACCAGTTTGCCATCGCGAAGTACCCAATCACGTCCTTCCTGCAATTTTTCTCCTGTCCCATCGTGAATCACTTCAATAATTTTTCGGGCAGGATACATCAATGGGAGCGTCATATCCGCCTTGCGGTTTGTGGTGATGGGCATGCAGGCTTCGCGATAAACCACCTGGCCGCTTGTAACCGGTGCAACTCTCTGCGCCGAATCCTGTGTCCAGTTTGCGGGCGAAGCCAATTCGAGGGTTACCGGTGTTTTACCTGCGCCGACGGGCAGGCCATAGACTTCATAAAAGCACGGCTTGCCCTCCATCCGCACTTCCAGTCGCAGCTTCCGCTGTCCGGCTGGACGCACCAGCACGTCATTCACAACGCGCGTCACATCAATGGCGTAAGAATAGGGGATTCCTGCGGGACTCACCGGCAGGCTGCCTACAAGTTCCACTGTCTTACTGTTAGTAAGTTTTGCATATACGTGCAGAGCGCCACGTTCCCCGCCAGGCTTCTGCCCTTCGCGTTTCACTTCCAATTTCGCCATATCCGTAAGTCGCTGCGCAAGCGGTGTTACAGCATACGACACTGACCCAAGGTCGAAATCCATAGAAATACTCGCATTGCTGTTAGGCTCATTGGCCAGAACAACCACACCTGTTTGCGCAGCTCCATCCGGCACTGTACCAGTCTGTTCGACACAGAGCGCATCCAACCGGGTAAAAGTCTTATCAACATCCACAGACAAAGCTGCCGATGCAAGGCTCAAAAATACCAACATCACCGTAATTTGTTTTGCCACAATTTTTCCCTTCTTTTAACTATTGAAGTAAATTTTTTACTCCGCTAAATTCAGCACTAACTGCTCCGATTTAATTGCAGTGCCGCTCGGAGTCTCCGCTTCAACTATGCAGCTAAAAGTTTTGGCTGAATCAAGAACAGGGACGGTGAACTCATACGGAAACTCGGTGCATACTGCCTCCTGAGATTTACCTTCAATCGTATATATTAACTTTGTCTTTTTGACCTTATCAGGACCAGCCTTTAGCCAAACGTGAATAGTAGTCAAACCTTTACCAAAACGCAAGGCTGTCGCTGTTACACTGTCGAATGGTGTGGAGATAGTCTTAAAACTGTCGACCGGTAAGGTGGCGGATGCTTTATCGAGCATAGCCTGACTTACTTCTGTTATCACCTCTGCATCATCTACGGCTAAACACGTAAGACCTTTGGGTGATATAGTTACCACTGCGCTGCCGTCTGTCATAGTAATGTCTGCCGAAGGTTTATTATCAATCCAAACCTTACATTGATGGTTTCCGGAGAGCTTTACTTTGGCCGGATTCATTGTTATTTTTGTTGTTACGCGCTGCTTCGACTGGTTTCCCAATGCGAGGTATAGTTTATTGTTACCGTAAGCGGCCAAATAGTTGACCTGTATAGAGTCGGTTTTCAATAGCCCCTTGGGAAGCCAAAGGTTCACACCCTTTTCATCATAGAACTGTCCCGAACGATTGCCATAGACCTTGTTATGAAAGTATGCACCTGTGTTAGTGTATTCCGAAGGGAAATTAATCTGTCCAGCCGAGCGATAGTAAGTTTCTGACACGAGGTAGTCTATCAGAAAGGCAGTCATCGGCAGCGGATGATTGTAGTGTGCGGAGGTAAACTTTTTAATTTCCTCGAATGCCCTCAGCGGGTAGGCGGGCTTTTCATAAACAGTGGTATAGCCGTTACGATATGCATAACTTGGATAGTTGGCGTAACGGCCGACAATTGCGTTGCGGGCAATATCGAGGAAGAAGGTTTCATTTGTATCACGAGCCAGCCGGGCCATATAACCAGCGTAACTTGCCATGAATACACCGCGATGACTGTGCGCCGTTCCGGCACACTCTGCTGCCAGACCGTTGGCTGAGACGCGCCATGCCGGCACTGTCTCTTCCGGCACAGGCTGGCCGTTGTAAATACCGCCCGGATTAGCCACAAAGTTTCCCTGCGGTATGACCGGCACCATGTAGATATAGCCGGTGTACTGGCGCATAGCGGCTGCGGAGGCATCGAGATATTTTTTCTGCCCGGTATCCTGGTATAACTCATATAATATGTCATAAGCGGGCTGATCTCAGTCCAGAATGAACTGCCGACATCTTTAAAATTCTCCACCGGTTTGTTAATCCGGGCTTCAATGTATCGGTCAGCCGCTTCACAGGCGGCATTTAGATAATCAGTTTTTCCTGTTAGGCGGTAATTATTCAGGTTTGTAGCCATCTGTGTCTTGGTAACAGCTATTGAGTTATGGCCGCCGTATTTTAACCTCTTGCCGCTAAAGTTTGTGACACCGCTTCTGCTTTCAAGTAATTCTTTAATAACGGCGTTTCGTCCCCCGGTCAGGCGGTATGAGGCCACCAAATCCGCTCCAGCGTTCGTAAAGCCGCCCATGAAGTCCGGTTTAGTCATTTTCGTCGATGCACTCTTGCGTGAGAGCATGTATTCCAGAGTCGGCAGAGAGCGGAGTTTGTAAAACTGAGCATTGTCACAAACCAGCGACAAAGATATCGCATCCGCCGCTGACTGTTGACGGCCGGCTCCGGGGCCAGCGTCATTCTGGTATCCCCAGGTCTTGAATTGCGGATACCAGTAGCTGTACTTGTCTGTCAGCAGGTAATCCATCATATTGTCGATGGTCGTATTAAGCGAGCAGAGTCCGTTTTCCCGGATGTCACTGAAACTGTACAGGTTACAGGCCAGATATTTGTAGCTATCATACCAGCGGCCTTTGCGCACAAATAGCCGCAGCGAAAAGTTGTATGTTTTACCAGGGGTCATATCGGACTCGGGGCCGCCCAGAACTGGTGCGAACAACATCGGCTGCATATTTCCCTCTGCGTTGCGAACCAAAACCCCGAAGCGAGAGTCGCTGTTTGTGGGCATACGATAAGGCATTTCCAGCGGATCTGCGCCAACACCGACAGAATTTCCGTCTGAGCCAACCATAACAAATGGTATTGGGCACTCAAATTCCTTCGTCAGATAAGAACGGTTTGGAAACCGTTTGTCCTGCCAAATTAGCGGCTGCCATATCCACTGTGCCTGCTCCTGTGAGACCTGCGGTGCACCGACATAACCAATCGAATATTGCCCCGCTGTCAAGGACTTTAGATGTAATGTTACTATGGGTTCCCCGATACCTTGCGGGAGAGCAACATCAGCGGTAAGTATGTAGGCAGACTGGGCAGGGAAAATCCATTGAATTTTGTCGTCTCTTACTGTTAGTGAGGATGCGTGCAGCTTAGTGCGAGGGTGTGCGGCGACAAGATAATCAGTCTCCTTGTTCCATGAGGGAACTAAGTAATTTGTGTTGCCGACCGGGCCGTCATCCTGATAGTGTCCGCCCTTGGGATCCATTTTGGTTTCATTTCCTTTGGGTTGATACACGACGGCAAATGTCGGACTAAATGATGCCGAAGCGCCGGTTGCCTTGTCAATAAGTACCAGCGTGCCATCTGCCTTGGATTCGATGCGATAGGTCTGATTTTGCAGGACGGTTTCATCACCTATTTTTGTTCCTGGTTTGGGACCGGCTGATATTTCTGGGATTACGGCAGCAGGCATAGTCTGGTCAGCACGTGCCAGTGGTGTTGGCGGTGCCCACTCTGCCGCGATACGTGCCTTGCCGGTCGGGTTATGGAATTCGACCACCAGCTCATAAGGTTTAGTAGCCTCCATATTAACTGATGCGGTTGAACGCTTAGTGAAATCTGTATCAGCGGCAGTCCGCTCGATGAGTATTTTCCCATCTATCAGCAGTCGTGCTGCACCACTTGAGCGAATGCAATTGGATATCGGCCTGAACGTGATGGTGTTACAGAAGCAGTCCAACGAACGGAATAACCATTTGAGCCGGTTCCTGAAACCGCTTCTTTACCTATCATGTCAACGCCGACCATGCCTTCAAACCGGCTGTTTACCGGTGAACCTTTGAAGTCGGAACCAGCGAAATATTCCGCGAGGAATCCAACATCGCCGTTGCTGGTATTGATTGCCGCCAGAGAGCCGCTGGCAATAGGACTAAAATTAGTTCCTTTGACCTGCTGTTGTGTGACAACATTATTTTTTACGGCATCAGCGGCAATTACTGCCGTACTCAGGCCGCATAACATCAACATCGTAAATATTACTCTTTTTTTCATAACTTGATTCTTTCCTTTTTATGTTTATGGCAATGAAACCAAAATTTTTTCGGCCGTTTGTAATGTAACCGGACCCAATAGACCAGACTCCAGCAGAGGAGAGTTCTTATTATAGTACTTCCACGTGGTAAATGTATACCTTTTACTTGGCCGCTGCTTATTTTCTACAAGCCATATTGGCCACTGCTTTAAGGCTGAGCCATTTTGGCCGCCGGTATTCCATTCACAATCATCTTCAAACTGTTCATCTCCAATTAACCGGTTGGGCCAGAGGTTCGTTACGCGAATTCCCAGTTTGTTGAGACCTATATGCGCCGTATTGGTAATTTCAACGCGGAACGGCGGCTTCCACAATACTCCCAGACTCTTGTCATTTACAATCACTTCGGCTAAATTCTTCACTTTCCCAAGGTCCAGATACAAAGCCTTGCCCTGACCAAGTAATTCAGCCGGTATTTCAATTTCTTTTACATATTCCGCTGTGCCGGAATAATATTTGATGCCCTCTTCAGGACGCTTGGCCCAATCAGCAAGAGAGTCGAATACGATTGATTCCGGTCCTCCCCACTTAGGGTCGAACTTCACTGTCCATGGTTTGCTGATTTCCTGCGCCAACTTAAATTCATGGAAATTGCGACCGCTGGACTGCGTTATATTTGTTGGTTTTCTAAAGATAATAAAGAACGAACCACTCGGTTCTAATTCAAGCGGCACGTTTGTACATCCTTTCTCCTGCTTAAAGGTAGCCGCTGGCCGGGTTTGTCCGGTCGCCGCATCCCAAATCTCAGGCAACTTGCCGCTGACGCGGAATGTGCATTCCACCTGCTCAAAGCGGTCCTTCTGGTTGGCTACAAAATATATGTCTGCGTCTTCCGTCCGACGGTGCAAATACAAGACCTCAGAATCGCGAGCTGCTGTGTAAGCGAAGTCCTGCGGCAATTTCAGCCCTGAGAGTACCTGCTCCATGCTTTGACCCCAGATTACCTTGCCCTTACCCAGCGAGTGTCGGTAACCTTTTGTCCGTCGCAATCCTTCCAAACATCTTTGGCAAGATTGCGAATCTCCTCGTCGCAGGCGGGATAATTCTCAAGGCTTGGTGAACTATCCGGCCTGGGACCAATTACGGTTGCTCCGGCTAAGACAAGTTCCTTCACCTTCGCCGCGACCTGCGGTGTCATCTTTGGCATATCCGGCAGCATCAATAGCCGATAGCTCATCCCACTGGGCAGCACCACTCGCCCATCCCGCACGGACATACTCAGCAATTCATCGCGGCAGCAGCCGTCATAGTCGTAACCTGCGGGCAATACCGGCTTAAGGGTGCTGCGGGCAAGGAGCATGTTGGGAACCTGCTCGCCATAATAATAGACTACGTCGCCCACGAACAGTCCCTGCTGCAACAGGTATTGACATCTTGCGAGGTAGGTTAGCCACGCTGGACTCTGATTCCACCAGGTATTTGTCCGGTTGAGATTGATACCGTATTGCCCCATAGTCATACCCGGTTTTGGGCCATCCGCCCATGGCTGATGGGCATAACGATGAAAGACGAACCGATTGATGCCGTGGCAGAAGGTGCGGTCGCCCTCCGCCTTAAGACTATACGGATATTCTGTCCAATCGCCCCTCACGGCGGTAAACGCCTCAGCTGCCACAATAGATTTGCCATGCAAATGTGCTGAACTGGCCGCTTCTTTGCAATCGATACGTATCTCACGACCAGTCCAAAATTCCGCCATTGGAATATCGGTATGAATCTTGCACTGCATAGCGTCAGCAATCGTTGAGAGGTTCGGGCCGATAGCCTCTGCCTGGAACTGCATTCCGCGGCGATTGATTAGCGACTGCATCAACTTGAAGTGGTTTTCAGCTATGAGGTCGCCGATTGTTCGCCGCAAATCCCATAAAAATCGCTCAGTCACTTCCACATTTTCTATTACCCGCCCGGTCATCGCAGGAAGATAAAAAAGCGGGTCATAGCCGCGACGCTTGATGAATTCAGTTCGGAACGCCGGCGTCCAGTTCTGTGACTGTGCCTCCCAGCTATCGATATGCGCATATCTAAAAGCCTTGCCCGCAAGCGGCCCGACATCTGTGATAAGCTTACCCAGCATAGCGTTAAAGTGCGTCTCAACAGCCTTTGGGTCGATCTTGTCAACTTCAAGCCCGGCCCCTGCCGCTGTCGCCTGCGCGTTCACCTTGCCGGTGGAAGTATGTCCAATGCGCAGGATCGTCCAGTTGCCTTCGGGGACTTCCCACTCCAGCCTGCCATCAGAAGCAAGCTTTGAAGTAATGTCAATGAGCTTATCTCTGTGTACAGCGGCTTCTGCGGGAACACTGAAGGATGACCAATTATTACAGGCAGGCATTGCCTTGCTTCCGGCTTTCAACTCCCACCGGTCAGGACAGGCGGCAGCAAGCAAATTGGCGCTAAACGTCAAAGTACTGCCGCGGACGGAGGTAACCAGAATTCGATAGTAACGTCCTGTTGCCTGCTGAAATGCCACAGTCACCAAGACTCGCGAGGTGCCATCCTGTGGCAATAGGCAGATATCGCGGAAATCCTTCCCGTCATCACTTACTTGTAATACGCCCTCGCTTGGGCCTGTTGCAAGGTCAAACTGCATGGACAGTGCGCGGCACGTAAACGGTTCGGCAAACTCCCATTGTACATACGCTGGCTTCTGACTCGTGGGCGGAACCAAAGAAAACCAGCCTGGATTTTTGCGAGCGGTCGGAACCTGAGTACTCAGCATGACCTTAGGCGAGAGTTTGGTTATCGAAGTCTGCTCGCCATCGGGAGTAGGAAAAGCCAGCACCGCAATATCGCGGTAAAAGTCCCTGACACTCTCCGGCTGCGGCAAAGCCTTGGCGAATTTCTGAGGTCCGGTAACATGGATTTCACTCGATACGACCCGCTGCATCGACTGCTCGGGAGTAACCCAGGGGCCACCTGATTCCGACCAGCCATCGCAGTTGTGGATAGAAAGGTCCAGACACAGGCGCTGACACTCGGCGGCTGTATGCTTGAACATTTCACGCCATGAGTCGCTCATAAACGTGACCGGCCCGCCTGGAATGTAGCACTTGACATTGAAGATTTGCGCTCCGCCCAAACCAACTTGTTTCATAGCTTCGAGGTCGGCTGTGATTCCCTCTTTTGCAATATTGCCATTGATCCAATGCCACCATGTTTGCGGTTTTGCCGAATTTGGCGGCTGTTTAAAATCAGATTCAAGAGATTTTATTGAATTTGCCGATAAACCCGCATGAACAAAAGAACAAAAAAATGCTGTAATCACAATTCTTTTCATCAACATAGACATGACTTTATCTCCTGTATTTAACGATTATTATAATGCTACTTATGAAAAGCTTCACATAATCAATTATTTCGCTTTGTCCTGAATACATAATCGAACGTTTTGGCTGCAGTGGGAAAATCCGCGTCTTCCTTGAGCCGGATAGCTAATCTCTGCACCACAAAGTTATAGTCGTCCCATGACCCGGAAGAGACCATAAACATCAGACGCCCATTTTCAAACATCAATTTGGTGGGAAAAGACGGGTTATAGTCCCCGTAAGTTCCCCAGTTATCATCCCGATAAAACAGAGACCACGGTCCCCATGGCTCGGGTGCCTCATACAAAGTCAGTTGACTTCGGTACGCACACTCCGGCCACTTGCCTTGATGATTTGGACGCGGGTGCAGTTCATCATCTACAAAACCGTAGTTGCCTAAAAGATATCGCTTGATATCCTTGTTATAAGAAATGTAGTCTTCACCGGTCATCTTGTTGTAGCGAAAAATAGGAACAGCCAATTTATCATCCCCGCTCCAGACCGGCTGATTATCCTTATCCAGTCTTGTATAAAACTCCCAGGCTTGACGGACAAGTATCTTGTCCTTATGGACACGTCCGAGAAGCAGGTAGTCACCATTTTCCCAGTAAGCCTTGCCATCATCGGCCGCTGAAAAATATGCGTATACATATTTATCGCGGGCACCCTCATAGCCTTTACCGAACTGCAGGAAATGGCAGGAAGCGAGACGACCGGTAAAGAAATGAACTGGCGTTGCGTTATGGTCCCATGTCTTGCCGTAATCCGTGGTTGTTATAATCCAGCCATGGATGTTAGTCTGACGCTTGAATACCAAGTCAGTCCCGTAGTTTTGCGCCTCAACTGCAAAATAAATCGTTCCATTAACATCCAGCAGCCCTGCTGGTTTAACGCTTAACCTACGATTGGAACCAGCCTGGATGTCGCAATAGATGTTGCGATCCACAGGCATATTGTCTATCAGGTCGATAGTCCAGCTCCCGGCATATACAATTGAATCCGGTCTGATTTTTGGGGAAACTTTAACCCGCCAGAAGTTCATAGGACTGTTCTTGTTGTCTCCAGCGGCAGCATAAATGTTATCATCATTTGACCAAGTCAGCGGCCAAGTGTCTCCTTCAGCGTGATGGTAGCGGTGCTTATCGAATTTTACATCAACGATATAGGTAGATTTAGGGTATTGAGGAACAGCCTTACCATAGTCTGGATATTCTACCTTATTTCCTGTCGGACTGTTAAAAATGATAGATTGTGCGGGGGCAGATTCATTTGCCTGTGGAGGCAAGGCCAAATCTTTTTTTAGATCATCAGCGGCAATTGCTGTCGCAATCAGGCCGAATAACACCAACATCGTAAACATTATTCTTTTTTTCATAACTTATTTCTTTATTTTTATGGTAATGAAACTGAAATTATTTCCGCTGCTTGTCTGGTATCAATACCTCCAACAGACGCTGCGCGTAGATGCGATGCAGGAAGTCGTTTGGATGGTTGGCGCCATTGCCGGAAAGGTCCAGATAATTTTTTTTGTGTTTAAGTATCTCCTGATGCGCGGTGGTAACATCGACATAAGCAAGACCCGGGCGTGAGATTTTGAGCGCTTCATCGCGGATGGCCAAGATAGGCTCCGAACCGGTTGGTTGCACAGGATTGTTCATAAACGGTGCTAAGATGATGAACTCGGTTTCAGGAGACCTTGCACGTATAGTATCTATAATCTTTTCGAGACTGGCGCGAAACACCACCCTTCGGGCAGGTGAGCGGTCATTCATGCCAAATGCTACGATGGCAAGGTCCGGTTTGAACCATCCGACCTGACTGTCCACCTGGCTGACACCATAACTGGCGGTACCGCCGCCTCTCGAGTGGTTCATAAATGTGATTTTGTTTCCATAGTACTGCTCCAACTTCCACACCACCAACTCACCAAAACAAGGCTGATACGGCCAACAACCCTGGACTTTGGAGGCGTTGCCTCCAACAGAAATGCTGTCGCCGAAAAGTATGAGTCGAACTGGCGATTTGGTAGTCAACAACCGCTTCAATCGCGGAAGGTTATCGAGCGATGAAATTGGAGGTGGGAACGACCAGTCTCTCACGGTCGGCTCATAGCTTACTTCAATCTGTCGTTCATGATACCAGGTACCTTCTTCCAGGCGAATTTCATTATAAACGCGTTTGACCGTCCCATCTTTGTCTTTTTTTAGAGGGGCAAAGAATTCAGACTCCCGTTGAATCGGAGCATGAGAACCGGCGGGCAAAACCAGCTTGCCGTCGCGTAAAATCCAGTCACGCCCTTCCTGGAGTTTCGCGCCCGCGGCGTTATGAATTACCTCGGTAATCTTTTTCGCCGGATATAACAGTTGCAAAGTAAGCTCCTTGTTAGGATCCACAGCCAAAGGCATACAGGACTCTCTATAAACAAGGGGGCCGCTGCTAATTGGTACGAGTCTTTGTTCCCAGTCGTTTGTCCAGCCTACAGGCGAAGCAATCTCCAAAGTCGGCAGTTTTTTACCTCCTTCTGTGGGCATACCATAAACCTCATAAAAACATGGTTTGCCCTCCATCCGCACTTCCAGATGCAGTTTTTTCTGCCCCTGCGGCTGCGCCAGCGTATCGGTAACCGCGCGCGTAATATCAATGACATAGGAAAAGGGAAGTCCGGCGGGTTTCACCGGAATGGTTCCTACAAGCTCTGCTGCTTTACCGGTGGAAAGTTTCGCAAACACGTGCAGAGCACCACGCTCTACACCTGGTTTTTGACCCAGTCGATTCACTTTCAATTTACCTACATCGTCGAGTTGCAGCCTTGCTAATGGCGTTATTGCATAAGATATTGAGCTAAGATCGAATTCTATAGAAATACTCGCGTTGCTGTTAGGCTCATTGGCCAGAACAAGGACGCCGGTTTGCGCTGCTCCCTCCGGAACTGTGCCGGTCTGTTCGACACAATGTGCCGAGAGCTGGGTAAAACTTTTACTACTATCCACAGGCAAAGCTGTTGCGGCAAGCACATACAATAACAATATCGCAATTAACATTTTTTTACTCATCATATACATAGATCTCCTGTATTTGAAATTCACTTATTTATGATTGTTGTTTTTCGCGGATTTTCACAACTATTCGGTAGAAAATTCGTATTCTTGATTAGTTAATCGTAACTTTTAAAACCCTTCATCCAATCAGGCCAGCCTCTGGGAAAAGGGATACAGTTGACTGGACCAAGATTTGTATCAAACTTTCGACGCCATTTAAATTTCCATAATTGTTTGATGCCTGCTTAATTTAAGAATGAGTCCTTTTTTTATGGCCATAACATCTGGCTATCCTTCTGCAACCAAGTAAACCTTAGTCCAATTTCCTTCAATCGATATGTAACATATTATTACACCTTTTGTGCTTCGTCAACACCATTTTGCGTAAAACTATAACCGATTTACGACACAGATTTACTATTCACAATAACTACATATACCAAGAACCGCCCTAAAAAAATATTTTATCAAAGCACAAAAGCGGTAATCCGCTTTCCACGTTACAAGCCTGGCATTATTTTATCACTTCGTACCGTGCGCAAATTGGTTACAGTTTGACGCATAATGGCGTTGAAATATATACAGCTGTTATAGTAAAATAAAAAATTGTTGCAAAATACCTGAATCATAGAGATAATTGTTTTCCAGTTATGGTTTTAATTTAACCCGTGAAGGAGAAATTTGTTTTTAGTTTTTGTGAGAATGTGTTTTCATAAGTGTCGTAATAAGAACATAGTAATAGGAGTCCTAAAATGTCAGTAAAGCAGTCTATTGAGTGTCGGGAACTGAAAATTGAGCATATTAAATGTGATTTGGCTGTAGTTGGCGGCGGCCTGGCAGGAACATGCTGCGCTATTACCGCGGCCAGAGCCGGAATTAAAGTAGCGCTTATCCAGGATAGGCCCGTTCTCGGCGGCAACGCTTCCAGTGAAGTAAGGCTGTGGAGTCTTGGTGCCACTTCTCACATGGGTAATAATAATCGCTGGGCGCGCGAGGGCGGCGTTATCGATGAAATCTTTGTTGAAAATACATACAGAAATAAAGAGGGTAATCCGGTCATCTTTGATACCGTCATGCTTGAAAAAGTGATAAATGAACCCAATATAACGCTTCTGCTCAATACGGTAGTATTTGCTCTGGACAAGAAGGAACAGGATGCTATTAAGTGCGTTCATGCGTTTTGCAGCCAGAATTCCACAATGTACGATGTTTATGCACCTCTTTTCTGCGATGCCTCAGGGGACGGCGTAGTCGGTTTTCTTTCAGGGGCTGCTTTTCGGATGGGGGCCGAATCTAAGAAAGAATTTGGCGAGAAATTCGCTCCAGATGATAATTACGGCGCCTTGCTGGGCCATTCAATTTTCTTTTACACCAAGGACACAGGCAAACCTGTAAAATTCGTACCGCCAAGTTATGCATTGAAGGATATTACGAAAATTCCACGATACAGATGCTTTCGCGCAAAGGAACAGGGTTGTGAGCTTTGGTGGCTCGAATACGGCGGCAGGCTCGACACAATTCACGAAACCGAAGCCATAAAGTATAAGTTGTGGGAAGTTGTTTACGGCGTCTGGAACTATATAAAGAATTCCGGCAAATTCCCTGAAGCAGAAACAATGACACTTGAATGGGTTGGCAATATCCCCGGCAAACGTGAAAGCCGTCGTTTTGAAGGCGACTACATGCTTATTCAGCAGGACTTAATTGAGCAGCATAAACACTACGATGCCGTGTCCTTTGGCGGCTGGGCTATTGATTTGCATCCTGCCGATGGCGTATTCAGCAAAGAATCAGGCTGTATTCAATGGCACTCAAAAGGTGTTTACCAGATTCCTTATCGTTGTTTTTACAGCCGTAATATTAAAAATCTTTTTCTGACAGGACGAATTATCAGCGTTTCACACGTGGCGTTTGGTTCAACACGTGTTATGGCAACCTGTGCGCACAACGGTCAGGCGGTCGGAATGGCCGCTGCGTTATGCAGGCGGCACAAACTGCTTCCTCATGATATCTCTGGAGAAAAACAAATACACGAGCTTCAGCAGAAATTACTTCGCACCGGGCAATACATCCCCTGCCTGAAGCTGAATGATTCCGGCAACCTCGCCGTGAAAGCTAAAATTAGCGCCACCAGTCAAATGCGTCTTAGTGAACTTGCAGATGGAGGCCCATTATTAAAGCTAAATGAGTCATGGGCGATGATGCTGCCTGTCGCGGCTGGCGCTATGCCTAAAGTTTCCTTTATTCTTGATGTGGATAAGCCGACAGCATTACAGATGGAATTGCGTGTAAGCAGCAGCCCCGAAAATCACACACCGGATGTAACACTATCAGCTAAAACAGTAAAATTAAATATCGGCAAGAATCAGACTGTAACAGCAGACTTTGATGTTACTATAGACTGTCCCCGTTACGCTTTTGTATGCCTGATGGCCAATGAACATATTACTGCCCATTGCAGCGAACAGCGTCTGACGGGTGTTTTATCAGTTACAAACAAGTTTAATGGTAAGGTTGCAACCAGTAATTGTCAAAATCCGCCTGACGATATCGGTGTTGAAAAATTTGAGTTCTGGCTTCCACTGCGACGCCCAAAAGGGCATAATTTAGCCATTAAAATTGAACCGCCTATAAACGTATTCCAGCCTGAAAATATAATAAACGGTATTGGTCGTCCGGCTTCCAATCCAAACGCATGGGTTTCTGATTTCAATGACACCAAACCGGGACTAACACTTTCCTGGCCAAAGCCTCAAACAATTGGCCGCATCGAATTGACTTTCGACACAGACTTTGACCATCCGATGGAATCTGTGCAGATGGGCCATTCTGAAGATGTTATGCCGTTTTGTGTTCGCCGTTATCGTATTCTCGATGCATCCGGGCAGGAGATTTATAAAAAGGATGACAATTATCAGACTCACAATACTATTAGTCTCAATCCGCCTATAAAGACTAACCGCATTACAGTCGAATTGGCTGCACCGAGTACTGAGATTCCTGCCGCAGTGTTTGATGTTCGCTGCTACGAAAATTCCGGAAATGCGTAAGAATAATGCAATTAGCAAGATATTGCATTGAGCGTAATATGTGAAAGGGAAAAATTTTATCGTTATTACAGCAAACCATGCTGTTTTCTGTAAGACAATAAACTCATTCCTTTTTCTTTTTGGAAGTACCGGGATATATGTGCAACTCCGGTGTATCCTAATTTTGATGCTATTTTTGAGATGGAAAGGTTTGTCTTGACAAGCATTTGAACTATCTGCTCAACACGGATATGCCTGATTTCTTCAAGTATAGACCGGCCTAAAACCTTGCGAAACCGGCGCTCAAGTGCGCGCCGCGACACCGCAACATCCTCTACGACATCATCGACTTGAATTATATCACGGCAATGTTCACGAATAAACTTCATAGCATGCACTACATCGGGGTCCATTATCGCCATAATATCCGTCGAACGCCTTATTTCAATGTACATCGGCCTGACAATTATTCGCTGACCAGCCATCTTTTCTTTACCCGACATAAGATTATCCAACAGCTCCGCAGCTTCGTATCCAGCTTTCTCAACAGCAAGGGCAACACTTGACAGTTGTGGATTTGCCAGATTGCAAACCAGATTATCATTATCAACACCTATAACCGCTACCTGCTCAGGCACAGATATGTCAACAAGTTTACACGCTTCGATAACCTGCTGACTTCGCTCATCGGTACACGCCATCAGGCCTATCGGTTTAGGTAACGCTTTTATCCAGTCAGCAATAATGGTTTGTTCTATATCCCATGCCCGTTTTTTTTGCGATTTTGGTTGTTGATAAAGCTTGGTTGAAAAACCTGCCTCAATAATTCTTTTGCAGAAGCTTTCACATCGCTCACGCGACCATCGCTGTTCATCGAAACCGCAATAGGCAAAGTACCTGAATCCCCGTTCAAGCAGATGCTCGGCAGCCATTGTACCTACCGATAGATTATCCGTTGCTATAATCGGATAATCCGGTATCAGTTTTTTTGTAGTTCCGGCGATAACAGTTGGAAGTCCCAGTGCTATTATTTCATCTATATGTCCGGTTTCACGCGTTATTATTCCTGTCGGATTCCAATTTTTTATAAGATTCAATGTTTTTCGCTCACCAAAGAGGTCCGTTCTAAAAAAAGGCTGCTGTGTAAAAAACGACCATGGACCGTGAAAGCGGCTGTACTGTGAGATTCCGGTCAGAAGTTCACGGCCAAATTCTCTCGAAGATTCAATCAGCAATACAACTTTGGGTATATTTACCATACGCTATTTATACCCTCTTACACCCATCTAAGGCAATTATTAAATCCCAACGAATTAGAATAATAGTGTTTTTTAGGTTTTTCGTCAAGATAGCAGCCTAAATAAATTGACAGAATTTGCCGCAAAATGGTTTAAGATTGCCGCAAAATGGTGTTGACTTTTAAATAAAAACGGCTTATAATGCAATTGTCTGGAGTGATGGGTAAGGCGATATTATACTCTGGAGAAAGCATATTCATAAGATAAATTGTGTAATCTTAAAGGTAGCCGATACCTAAAATTCCATTTGGGGTGTAGCCAAATGGAATTAGAAAGTCGGTACATATATTGAGATGGAGGTTTATTATGGGTAAGAAATTAATTTGTTTAGCATTTTTATTTGTGGTTCTGGTCATAGCAGGGACGGTCCCTGCCGCTAGTAAGACCTGGACGAATACCTCAACGGACCAGAAATGGGATACTCCGAGCAACTGGGATACCGGCACAGTCCCGGCCAGTGCCGATGTTGCTTACATCGATAAAGGCACCGTTGGCGGGGCTGACGAATGCTTAATCGGGAACAGCATTACGGCCATTGCGGCCAACCTGTACGTAGCATCAGCAGATGCTTCAACCGGCGCAGTATATGTTAACGGCGGCATCATGAATCGGTATGGCTTAACATACGTCGGCAACAAAGGGACCGGTACTTTAACTATCTCCGGCGGTACAATCGCTACAAAGGCCGCTAGCAAGTATTTGTATATCGGCGGTTCTACCACAGGTCTCACAGGCGTTGGCACTTTGAACATAAAAAATAGTTTGGTTGATTTTAATGAATTTGCAACCACCGACTTATTCGTGGGCAATTACGGCACAGGCAGTATGGATGTAAATAACAGCACAATTAAGCTATCCAGAAATCTTTTCGTAGGAAACTATGGAACAGGTACTGCGACAATGAGTAACAACAGTGTACTTCAATTGGGCGGTCTTTGTTATATAGGAAATCAGTCTGGTGGTACGGGCAGCTTCACTATCTCCGGCGGTACAATCACTACAAGGGCTGCTTCCAAGAGTTTGTATATCGGCGGTTCTACTACGACGGGTCTTACTGGAATCGGCACTATGAATGTAACGAACAGTTATTTGGATTTTAATAATTTTGCAACCACAGACTTAGACGTGGGCCAATACGGCACAGGCACTCTGAACGTAACCGGCAGCACGCTTAAATTTTCCAAAGATTTGAATTTTGGTTTTTACGGCAACGCCACTGTGTCCCTGACTAACACTTTAGTCAAAGCAAACAACACCGGGAACATTCTTAGGATAGGTGACTCTGGAACTGGTACTTTGAACATAGACGGAGCCACAATTCTCTTGGGAACTGGCGGTATTAGAACTGGATATACTGGTACAAGCAGCGTCGCCACTATAAATATGAGCAGTGGCCTTATTGACTGCCCTACTGCTGCCAGCGGTATAAGACTTCCCAATTTGGGTACTGCCACACTTAATATGAGCGGAGGCACGTTCAACGTGAGCAAGATGGCATTGCCTTCTGAGGCCACAGCAATAAGCGGTTCCATTAAACTCACCGGCGGCGTAATCAATTTTACAGGCGGCGGCCTCTCTATGAAGTCCCAGGGCCATATAGAAATAGGCGCTCCTGGTAAAATTGTCTCTGCCGGCGATAAACTATCCGCATATCAGGGGTATATTGATGACGGCTGGATTACAGGTTCCCACGGCGCCCCTGTTACACTGAGCCTTGCAGGCGGCAGCACTACTATGACAACTGGACCTATTGATTATAACATCGCTTACTCTCCGACTCCGACGAACAACGCAACAGGCGTAGATGCCACGGTTTCAAAACTTGTCTGGGCACCAGGTAATTTTGCGAAGAAACACGATGTTTATTTCGGCACAGTTTTGGCTGATGTCAACAGCGCCACTACCGCAAGTACAGGTATCTATAAGAACCGTGTTGATTCGAATAGTTTCAGTCCAATCAGTCTTGATTACCGCAAGACCTATTACTGGAGAGTTGACGAGGTCAATCTCACTCTTGCAAAAGTATGGAAGGGTCAGGTCTGGACGTTTACCACCTCGGACCACAAGGTACTGGAAGACTTTGAGAGTTACAATAACATAGACTCCAACACCGGGGTACCTTATGACCCGCCTTATAACAGATACCCACCTGCTACCGGTTCAATCTGGAAAAAATGGACAGATGGTTTTGCCAAGTTCGCTGCTTCTGGTTATGACTCATATGCCGCAGGCCTCAGCGGTTCGGTCATCTATGACAGCAACACAATTAGACATGGCGGCTTAAAATCTGTTAAGTTCACTTATGATAATGACGGAACAGTAGTCGCTCCCGGAGTGGAATGGTATCCGCCTTATTACTCTGAGATGGAAGCCACTCCTGTGGTTGCCAATATGAGCAGCTTTAAGTCCATTACCGTTTACTATCTGGGCGCACTCAGCAATGCGGCACAGAAGATGTATATGGAGCTGTCCGATGGCACCAATACCGCAATTGTGTATAATCCGGATGCTAATGCGGTTCGAAAAGAATTGTGGACTGCCTGGCACATTAGCCTGCAGGCCTTCAAAGATAATAAACCTGCCTTGAACCTGTCCAATATCACGAAAATTATCGTTGGTATCGGCAACAGAACAAGTCCAGCTTCAGGCGGCTCAGGAACAGTGTACTTCGACGATATCGGCCTGTATGTTCAGACATGCGTATCTGAATTTATTACAGGCGATTTGACAGGCAACGATTGCATTAAAGACCTTAACGACGTCGATATAATGGCTAATGACTGGCTCCAGAGCGGCGGCGGCACGGTTTATGCCTCTAATCCAGATGCCAATCATTGCAGGGTCTGGTACAAGTTTGATGAAACCAGCGGCCATATCGCTGAAGATTCATCAAGCAGATATACCATCGCCAATAACAACGATGGCAACGTTAGCACAGACGTTGCATGGAGTACCAGCGGCCATAGCGGCGGATGTCTGTCTTGTGACGGCACTGTTACAGTACAGGTGCCTAAAGCGACCACATTCTATGATACTAATACCACTGATGTTAATACGCAGGTAACAGTATCGCTGTGGTTGAATGGCGATGTAAATACACCTCTGGATACCAGGCAGATGGCGTTCCATGGCAGCGCGAGTGTAAGCTGGACTGGTACGCCAGGGCACGTACTGTGTCTGGAAATTCCACAAGGTTCCGGAACAATGATATCCTTTGAGAGCGGCCACATTCAACCGCAACTGCCTGGCTGGGCATCGTTTTACTATGGCTGGGACACTGCAGACTGGTTGAATCCGCCTTCGGATGCATTTAGAGGCTCGTGGAATCATTTCGCCGTGACAAAGAACGCTGAAACGGGTATTGCGAGAATCTATCATAACGGGCTTATCGTAGCCGAGAATGATGAAGCGATTAGACCGATGTATAAATATCTGCAGACGTTCCTTGTCGGAGGGTACGCTCTTACCGGCAGCATGAATTATCGTGGTAAGATTGATGATTTCCGTATCTATGATTATGCACTTTCTCAGGCAGAGGTAGTCAATCTTGCCGGGAAGGCGTCTGTTAATCAGACAGTCTGGTCAATAGCGAATTTGAACGGTGATAATAAGGTTGACTTCAAAGACTTTGCATTACTTGCGCAGAACTGGCGAACACTTGTTCTCTGGCCGTAGTATTTTGTCTGCATAGGTACTATTAGTTGAAGGTACAATACAGGGGCCTGTTTGAATAATCTTTCAAACAGGCCCTTTGTTTTGATATCCGGTGATTACGAATTGGGATCATCTTATTTGAATATAAAAATCGCTGCCGCAAAATGGTTGGAGATTGCCGCAAAATGGTGTTGACTTTTCGATGCAGAAGACCGATAATACTATTGTTTGGAATTAGGTATAGATTTAGAGATTATTGTTACGGAGAAGGGTAAAAGACACAATGAATTGAGTGTTTAATCTTACGGTTAAGTGATATTTAATCGCATTTGGAGCGTATCCAAAGCGAAAAATTTTTTTATTAACAGGAGGTATACATTTATGGGTAAGAAATTAACTTGTTTAATGTTTTTGTTTTTGGTTCTGGCCATGACCGGAACCGTCCCCGCCGCTAATAAAACATGGGACAACCAGTTTAGCGACAAGAAGTGGGAAGAACCAAACAACTGGGATGTCAATGGTGTCCCAACAAGCGCCGATGTTGCCTATATTAATAAAGGCACTGCCGGAGGCGCCGATGAGTGCTTAATCGGCAGCGGTATTACAGGCACAGCCGGCACCCTGTATTTGGCCGCAACTGACGGCACAACCGGCGCTCTTGCCGTTAACAGCGGCGCAATAGACAGCTATGGCCACACATACGTCGGTGAAAAAGGTACCCCTACTTTAAACATTTCCGGCGGTACAATTTCCCAAAAGGCGACAACCGGCAGAAGTTTGTATATCGGCGGCTCTGCTTCAGGCTCTACCGGAGTTGGCACTGTGAATGTAACTAACAGCAGTGTTTTAGATTTCAACAACGTAACAGGCTGCAGTCTAATCGTGGGCAATTATAGTACCGGCACTCTGAATGTGACCAACAGCACACTTAAATTTTCCAAGGATGTAACGATTGGTATGTATGCCGGCGGTAACGGCACTTTGACCCTGACCAACAGCTTGCTCAAGGCCGATAGTACAGGGAGCATTCTCAGGATAGGCGACGGCGGTATTGCTAATAGCGGTACTGTAGTCGGTACATTAAATGTAGATGGCGGCACAATTCTTTTGGGAACAGGCGGTATCAGATGCGGACACACAGGCAACAGCGGCATAGCGACTATAAATATGACCAGCGGTCTTATTAACAGTCCCTACGAGGCTTCCAGCGGTATAAGATTACCCAATAATGGTACTGCTACACTTAATATGAGCGGCGGCACGTTCAACGTGAGCAAGATGGCATTGCCTAATGAGGCCACAGCAAAAAGCGGTGTAATACACCTCTCCGGCGGCGTAATTAATTTCTCCGGCGGAGGTCTTACTATGAGGTCCAACGGACACATTGAGATAGGCGCCCCGGCAAGATTATCTCTGCCGGTGATAAGGTATCTGCCTACCAGGGCTATATTAATAATGGCTGGATTACAGGTTTGCACGGCTCGACGGTTACACTTACTTTGAACACAACCGGCGGCACCACCACGATTATGACAACAACCCCGATTGATTATAACATTGCTTACGCCCCGACTCCGGCAGATGACGCGACAGGCGTAGAGCTTTCCACATCACTTATCTGGGCGCCCGGCAATTATGCGAAGAAGCACGATGTTTATTTCGGCACGAGCTGGGATAATGTCAATAGCGCTACTTCATCAACGGCCGGTATCAGTTTTAAGCGTGCCGATTCCAACAGCGTCAATCTCAGCGCTTTGGTTCCGGCGGTTAGTCTCGCCTATAACAAGACATATTACTGGAGAGTTGACGAGGTTAATCTCAATATTCCGAAGACATCCAAAGGCCAGGTCTGGACATTTGGCACGACTGACCATGAGGTTTTGGAAGATTTCGAGGACTACAATAACGTGGGCGGCGAGCCGCCATACAACAGGAAAGATATAATCCCTGTGTGGCTTGGTTCTATGTGGTATGTCTGGAGAGATGGGTACTATACCCAGAATTCCGGCTCAATTATTTATGATGGCGGGACAGTTAAACATGGCGGCAGCAAATCCTGCATGTTCACTTATGATAATGACGGAACAGTAGATGCTCCCGGGCCTGTGGAATGGTATCCGCCTTATTACTCTGAGATGGAAGCCAACTCCCCGATAGCCAATATGAGCAGCTACAAGTCCATTACGATTTACTATCGTGGTGCGATAAGCAACGCGGTTCAGAAGATGTATATGGAGCTGTCGGACGGGACAAATACCGCTATTGTGTATAATCCTGATGCCAACGCGGTTAAGGCGGAATTGTGGACACCATGGCACATCAGCCTGCAGTCCTTTAAGGACAATAAGCCCGCCCTTAACCTGTCTAATATCAAGAAGATTATCGTTGGTATAGGCAACAGAACAAGTCCAACTTCGGGCGGCTCAGGGACAGTGTACTTCGACGATATCGGCCTGTATGCCGTCCAGAGATGCATACCTGAATTTATCACTGGCGACATAGCCGGCGAAGACTGCATTAAAGACCTTAACGACGTCGATATAATGGCTAATGACTGGCTCCAGAGCGGCGACGGTACGGTTTATGCCACCAAGCCTGACGCCAATCATTGCAGGGTCTGGTATAAATTTGACGAGACCAGCGGCAGTGTCGCTGAAGATTCGACTACGAGGAACAATGATGGTACAGTCAGCACAACCACCGCGTGGAGTCCAAGCGGCCACAGCGGCGGATGCTTGTATTGTGACGGCACTGTTACCGTAAAGGTTCCGGTAAAGACTACTTTCTATGATACCAACACTACCGATGTTAACTCCAAGTTCACAGTATCGTTGTGGGTGAACGGCGATACAGGTACGCCTCCGGAGACCCGGCAGACGGCATTTCATGGTAGTACAAGTCTGACATGGTCAGGCACACCCGGACATGTGATATGTCTGGAAATACCGCAAAACGATGCAGGCACACCGCCCATATATCCTGAGGGAATAGCCATAGTATTTGAGAGCGGACATATCGGCACTCAATTGCCTGGCTGGCCATTATGGTACTACGGCTGGGACCCTGTCAGCTGGCTGAGTCCGTCTACCGAGGCATACAGAGGCTCGTGGAACCACTTCGCTGTGACGAAAGACGCTGATGCAGGCATCGCGAGAATTTATCATAATGGTATTCTCGTAGCCGAGAACACCGGGGCAACTCGTCCAATATATAGATATCTGCAGACGTTCCTTGTCGGCGGGTACGCTCTTACCAGCAGCATGAATTATCGTGGCAAGATTGATGATTTCCGAGTCTATGATTACCCGCTTTCTCAGGCAGAGGTTGTCAATCTTGCCGGGAAGGCGTCTGTTTATCAGCCGGCCTATACAGCCGCTGACTTAGACGGAGATACCAAGGTTAATTTCAAAGACTTTGCATTACTTGCGCAGAATTGGCGAACACTTGTTCTCTGGCCGTAGTATTTTGTCTGCATAGGTACTATTAGTTGAAGGTACAATACAGGGGCCTGTTTGAATAATCTTTCAAACAGGCCCTTTGTTTTGATATTATCATGCGAGCCTGCCTTCCTTATAAATAATTAATCCAAAGCTGTTGTTGTATTTGGAAAATAAGCTATAATACGTTTAAACAAAACCAATACATTTAAACAAAACCTTGGAGATATAAAAAATGAAAAAGTTTTCTATTAGTCTTATCTTTATACTCAACATTCTTTTTATTCCCCACTCATTACGCATCATATATGCCGCCGACCTTTCAAACAAAACGATCTCATTGGCAGGCCAATGGAAATTCCGGCTCGACCCTGAAAAAAAAGGGCTTGATGAAAAATGGTTCCAGAGCGAACTGACCGATACTGTAACCCTGCCCGGAACAACAGACGAAAACAAAAAAGGGTTTCTCAACCAGGAACATACTACGAGCTGCCTGAACAGGATATATACTTACGAAGGCCCCGCATGGTACCAGAGACAGGTCGAAATCCCGCAAAGCTGGGAAGCAAAACATATTACCATCTCTCTTGAGCGGACAAAACTCACAAAGATATGGCTCGATAATAACTATATCGGCTCGCAGACAACCCTCAGCACTCCTCACATTTACGACCTGTCTGCTTTTGCCTCGCCTGGCAAACACACCCTGACTATTATGGTTGATAATACCCGCGACCTCTTTCCAGTACACTTTTCTCATGCTCTGTCTGAAAGAACCCAGACTAACTGGAATGGCATAATCGGAAAGATTCTGCTTATTGCACGAGACCCTCTCTGGCTTGAGGATGTTCAGATATATCCAGACATCAAAACTAAAACAGCCAGCCTGTCACTCACCATTGAAAACAAAACATCTAAAACCTTATCCGCAGAAATCAGGCTCCTTGCTGCGTCAGCCGTTTCTGATGATACTGCTCAACCCGCTCCTCTGGCGAAAAAAACTGCCATTCAGCCAGGCGAGAATAAAATATCCGTTACCTATCCAATGCCGAAAGACTGCCGGCTTTGGGATGAGTTTTCTCCTTCCTTATATTCTATGAATATTACCATAATTACCGAAAGCAACTCCCAGACTCTCACCGATACCGCTATTATACCTTTCGCAATGCGTCAATTTTCCACCATCGGAACAAACTTTGCCGTTAATGGTCAAAAAACCTTCCTTCGCGGAAAACACGATGGCTGTATATTTCCATTAACCGGCTATCCTCCAACAAGTCCGGAACAATGGGAACACGTCTTCAACGTTGCTAAATCTTTCGGCGTCAACTTCTATCGTTTTCATAGCTGGTGTCCGCCGGAAGCTGCTTTTATCGCTGCCGACAAACTCGGTATGTACCTTCAGCCGGAACTTCCCAACTGGGCGGTAATGAAAGACAAAGAACAATTCGACTTTATGACAAGAGAAGGCGAGCAGATACTCAAACATTACGGCGGACACCCATCCTTCGTAATGCTCTCACTTGGCAACGAACTTGACGGTGATTTTAACTCGATAAACAAAATGGTTGACTATTTCCGCTCCATCGACCATCGCCATATCTATGCACCGGGGTCAAACAACTCCTGGGCTGATCCCGCAGCAGGCAAATATGGCGATTTCTGGACCACCTCTTCGACCTACCGGCAAGGCGGAAAAGTTGTAGTCGATATCGACCTTGTCAGAGGTTCTATGGTTCATGATTATCTCGGCCGCATAAACAACGAATACCCACCGTCAACAATCACCGATTACTCCAGAGAAATCGCATGTTCGAACGTGCCGGTAATCTCGCACGAGCTTGGCCAGTACCTGATGTTCCCAGACTTTAATGAGATTAAAAAATATACCGGCGTCCTCAGGCCATACGCTCTTGAAATATTCCGCGACAGGCTTAAAAACAACAACATGTTAGACCAGGCATGGGACTTTTTCAGAGCATCAGGCATTCTCGCAGCTATCTGCTACCGTGAGGACATCGAAACTGTTCTGCGTACGCCTGGCTTTGGCGGACTTGTCATTTACGACCTGCAGGACTATCCAGGCCAGGGAACAGCATTTCTCGGAATGGCTGATTCGTTTATGGACCCGAAAGGAATCATAGCTCCGAAGAAATGGCGGCAATTCTGCTCAGAAACCGTGCCGCTGCTGCTGATACCTAAACGAACATGGACCAACGACCAGACAATCACCGCTGGAATAAAAATAGCCCATTTTGGCCCGAAAGACATCAAAAACGCCAAAGTTACCTGCTCGCTATACGACTCCGCGAACAATCGACTGCTTGAAACAACCCTGACAGATATCAATATTCCTTCCGGCGGACTTGCCGACCTCGGCACTGTAACATTGCCGCTAAAAAATATAACTGCCCCGCAAAAAGCCGTCATCAAACTGCAAATAGCTCAGACTAATTTCCGCAACGATTACGACATCTGGATATATCCCGCACAACTCAGATACCCTGTTCCTCGCAACATCATTCTGACACGCGACCTCGATGAAAACACCTCAAAATCGCTGCTCAACGGCGCAAAAGTCCTGCTTCTTCCGGAACTTCACGACCTCAGGCAAAGCATAAAAGGTCAGTTCATCACAAATTTCTGGACCGTCCCATATTTCAAACACATGAGCCCGCCCGGCACCCTCGGCATACTTTGCGACCCTAACCATCCTCTCTTCAAAAATTTCCCAACGGAATTCCATTCGAACTGGCAATGGTGGCCTCTCACGAAATACGCCAGGCCGGTTATTCTCGACCAGACGCCGCCGCAATTCCGCCCGCTTGTTCAGGTCATAGATAACTATGAAACATCACGCAAGTTAGGCCTCATCTTCGAAGCCAAAATTGGGAAAGGCAAATTGCTTTTCTGCTCTGCCGACCTGCTTAATAACAAGGATAAACCGGAGGTCAGACAGCTTTTCTATAGTATTATTGCGTATGTCGGCAGCGACAGCTTCGACCCTAAAGTCCAGCTTGACATCAATACTATAAAATCGCTTTTTGAATCCCCCTGCCCTGAGAACCAGCTTCCAAAAGGACAAGATCAAAAAGACCTCCCGCCGCAAAATATTATTCAAATAGATTAATTACAGGAGAAAATTATGATTATCAACAAAACAAGATTATTAATATTATCCCTGGCGGTTTTTTGTATCGCCATAAAAACCGCTGAAAGCGCTACTGTGCTGAAAAACCAGCAATATGAACTGACACTCCTGGCAGATAACTCAATCGAGGTAAAAGCAAAGGATGTTCCTGTTCAGAAGCTCTCCGGGAAATTCACAGTTATGTACAGCGAAAAAGACCCCGGCTTCGGAATAAATCGAATCGGTCGGTTTGACAGACGTCAACCCAGTCCTTACCCTCAAATGCCCACACTTGCCCAAAGATGGGCATTCTACAGCAATGACCCTGAATCTCCCAATAAAGAGACGGATTTACTGGGGGCAAAAGGCGATATTAAAATTATCGTTAACTCCAGAGGTGAACGTACATTTGTTTATAAAAATGCCAAAGGTAAAGTTATCGAAAAAGCAGAAGATTTGTCTGTTAAAGGAACTATGGACCCCTATCTTGCGGGTCAAAAAACAACACTAAAAGCCGTCAAATCTTCGTCTGCCAATAACTCTATTACCTGGCTTTTTGATGAACAGCCGAACTTTTCGCTAACTGCGGAGGTTATACTCCCCTCTGAACAGGGAGACCCGCTAATAAGATATAGTCTAAAAGTAAAAAAAGATGGTTTTTATTCGACTGCTTTTACCGGCCTGCCATGCATTAATTCGGAAGAAGCTTTGCCTGTGCCGCAGGAAACTGCCGAAAGAGGATTCAGCCAATTTAATTATGTTATGTCCGAGGCACATATGGCTATGCCGAGGGTCCATATTGCCACTGAAAAAATGAACTCGGTTCTCGTGATTGACCCCGATGAAAGTCCTTTTAGGCTTGTTACAGACAGTCAGGGTGTATGGACATACTCTCTTGCGTCGGAAAGCAATTCCCGTTTCGGGATGATGATGGAAAATAAAAACGAGCAATTGCGTCAGGTGGCTTTTGCGCCGATAATGGGCGGTTATGAATCAAGGATGAATTCAGGTAACACCTATAACTTTGCTGTTCATTATGTCTTGCGACCAGGAAACTGGGAAGAAACTTATAAATATGTCGCCAAAAATATTTATCATTTCCGTGACATGCGCGACAACAGCGGCACCGGTCCGCTCGATAATACGGTTGAAAATCTTATGGATTATCTCAGCAACCGTGATGGCCGCAATTACTGCATGTGGCACGATGAGCAAAAGTATTATAATTACTGGTCAGACCAGTCCGGCACTTTCAAACCATTCTCACCAATGTTCGGCTTGGCTGCGGCGATTCTGACAGATGATGAGGACTTTTACAAAAACAGGGCTCTGCCGATGGTTGAATTTGCCTTGTCGAGAAAGAACAACGTATTTACGCCGTACAATATCTATGAAACCGGCATGGTGAGCTCCAGTAAAAGAGACGTCGGTTCTCCCTATCCGGATACCGGCCAATTGGTATCGCTTTGGGGTATGTTTCAAAACCGCACTTATGTCTTTAAGTATTACGCTGAAAAAAAAGGTTTCAAAGAAAATAATTTCATGGATTTGATAGCAGGGTATAGATTGACCGGTAATAAAAAATATCTCGATGATGCTATTATGATAGCAGGGTATGATGGTGATTTTAGAGATATGCTTGAGATGTATGAAGAAACGAAAGACGAAAAATATCTTAACAAATCTATAAAATCCGCGTACCATCACCTTTCCATATACAATATGTTTCCAATGGTGCCCGATACGATGATAACGATGGATAAAGACAACAAGGTCCCCATTCACGGCCATGCCTATCAAAGACACGAGGACTGGGGTTTTTCTCTGCCGCAAAACCTCTATGCACCGGAACAGACGGTACCCGCATGGAGAGCATCTCTTGTCGGTGTCCAGTTGGACGTTTATCGCGGCGGTTATTGGATTAGCAATCACGGACAATTCATGCGATTGGCTGCGTACGCCAAAGATGATTTTCTGCGGGATATGCAGCGATGGGCGATGGTGGGAAGATACGCCAATTACGCGGGAGATTTCCGCTCTATCGCATATTCCCTTGTTGCAGAGCTTCCGGACGCACCCATGCACTATATCTACCAGACAGACTACTCTACGTTCAATCCCGGCCACGCCTGTGAATGGATTGGAGCAGTTACTGATTTTCTCATTTCAGACGCTTTTAATCGCTCCGAAAAACAAATCGACTTTCCTTCAAACTGTATGTACGGAAGCGGCTTTAGAGTAAAAGTCTATGGCGACAGGCCGGGACAGTTTTACGATGAAAATAATGTCCAGCCCTGGCTGCCGAGACATCTGCTCAAATCGGACAATAAGCAGGTTGATTATGTCGCCGGCTACGGCAACGGTAAATTTTACCTTGCATTCTGGAACCAGTCATTCAAACCAGAGGATGTAACAATCACGCTCAATTCAGATTTGATTGAATGCAAAGGCGCTCACAGATCACGAATCTGGCAGGATAATAAGGATAAAGGCACTGTTGAGATTTCTGATAACACTATTAAATTCAAAATTTCACCTAAAGGCATTATTGCGTATGCCATTGAAGATGTAAAGGTCAAGCCTCGCCTGCAGGCCAAGATGTTCGATAAAACCGCTGTAACGCTGGGTAAAGAAAGTCTCGTAACAGCCGATGCTCCTTTCGGCAAAATTACCGCCATGCTTATCACGATGGGCAAGGGCCTTACTTCATCTTTTGTTTATACCGATGCCCTCCCCGAAAATGTTATTTCCGCGAAATTGAAATATCGGCAGGGAAATGACCCGTGGAAGGAAAAGACCGATGCAGTATTTCCTTATGAATTTTCGTCTGATATTGACGAAAGCAAAGGCGATTTCCAGTGCGTCTTTGAAGTTGAAACCGCTAAGCAGAAAATTCAAAAATCCGAAATTATTACACTCAGATTCTGAAAGGGATAATACAATGAAAAAAATATTTATATTAACTGCGATTGCTGGAACGATAGTGCTAAGTTCCTGTGCCGCTGCGCCGCCTTCCGCCGACAAATTCACTATATCAAACGAATTTGTGGACTATATCAAATCCGCGACGAATCCCAATGATTTTGGCATGAGAGGCGATGGCCGTTTTTATCCCTATTCTCTGTCTATCGGCAGAAGAATAGGTTATCGCCAGCCTGTCCTGGACAAGAAATACTATTCCCAGGGCTGGTCTAAAGAGGAAGCTGAAAAGCAGTTGCGCAAAGACCTGACGAAAACCCTCAAAGAGCTGCGTAAATACATGGCTAAAAAATATCCCGCTGCTCCCTTCGATACCCTCACGAGAAAAAGCCAGGAAATACTTTTGGACTATGCCTATTCGCAGGGCGTTAAAAACCTCAAGCCGATATTCTATGAAACGGTGATAAACCAGGACTGGGGCAAACTGTTCAATACGTTCATGTACATACGCTGGATGGAAAAAGGCTGGCCTGACACTATTAAGAACAAGGCCTTCGCCGACAGATGGCTCGACCCAGAAAAACGCAAGAGATTATGACCTGATATAGAGCTTATCTCATATAATACTAACCTGAACTTTGTTTAAGCAATGAGATAAACACTTTTTCCTGACTGATATTTGATACTTTCTATTTTTAGCGAAGGTTTTTTCGGCAGTCTCGTATAGGCTACAAGACCGGCTAACAAATGTGCCAGAAAATTAATCGGGCTGCGATGCCGAGAATGCTCAATCTGGCAAACATTTTTCAGCGTATCATTTACGGTTTCAATCAGTGAACGTTTTCTCAACAAAATCTTATCCTCCAATTCCATCAGGCAGGATTTCATATTCTTACGAACATTGGTTATCAATTTGACGCCTTTGCTCAGTAGCTTTTCAAACAGGCCTTTGCCTATATAACCCTTGTCTCCAAAGAGCTTTCCAAACAAACCCTTTGTCATAGGCTCTGCCATCCGGCTGTCAGCAACATTACCAGCAGTCAGCCGATAAGACAATAATCCGCCGCACTCATTTATTATAAGGTGAAGCTTAAAGCCATAAAACCATCCCATTGTGGTCTTCCCGATTGCAGCCAAACCGTCAAAAACGCGGTGACGGCAGATTCGCTTGTTATGACAGACTTTAAGAGATGTACTGTCAATAAAAGAGATGCCTGTCGGTTTATCAATGCCGCAACTCTGTAAATAGACAAACATCGGAATAACTGACCTGGGAATAAGATAAACAAATCTATCATAGCTGACCAAATCGGGGAAATCGCATCTGTGATGCTTGAGAACATACTGATAGTATGCCTTAAAAGTACGAAAACCGCTTGTTTGGAAGCCAATTATAATAGTCATAATCTCACTGATACTTAAGTTGCAATCCCTGTTACGCCGGATAGTTCCATCATCGAGCAGTGTTTATTATAAATTTTTTGAAAAACTTTCCAACAATCATCGACATCTACAAATAATGTGGTAAAATCCAACATTTGACGGCCTCCTTTGCCTAAGGGTCAATAATATTTTAGTGACAACAATATTATTTCCTTCGGCAGACAGGCCGTTTTTCTATATCCTTATCCAAAGTTCAGGTTACTAAGGTATTAAAGCGAAATCCAGGAAGTTAACCTTGCAGTTTTCATCGAGGTCACCGGGCGGCGTAGCTTCACAAACAGGCGAGCCGCCAACAAGAACAGTGTTGTCTTCAAGCCAATGTTCCGCAAGTACAGCGAGGTAATCGAAAGAATCAAGTGAGCCGGCTCTGCCGAACCAGTTGACATTGGCGATGCTGCGGCCCTGGACATTAACGGGTCGATGCGCAGGAATAAACGAATATCCTCCTTTGGAAACAGTCAGGGTCTTTAGACCATTTGAAACATCTGTTATGGTATAGTAGCCATTGGAATTTGTAGTGGCGGATTGTGAGTCGCTGCTCTGAATAAGCACGCCGCCAATACCTGTGCCGTCGAGGTCTGTAACTCTGCCTGAAATAGCCGGCGAAGGTACAGTAACAGCAAGGCTTAATGTTCGTGTGGCGGATATTTCGTGTGTGTTATTAATAGTCAACGCATCGAAATAGTACCTGAAGCTCTGGGTATTCTGATTGAGATTGAGCTTAGTTGAGAATTCATACGGGAAAATTCTGTCTATAACCTGCTGCCATGGGCCGTTGTCTATCGAGTAGTTCATAGTGATATAATTAACGTCATTTGCACCGCCGAGCCAATATGGTTTGGCATCGGTATAACAGTACGCCTCCGACTGCTCCGGACCAAATGAAATAACCATACCCACCATTTTGCCAAAAGGTTCCTGGGTTCTGGCAAGGCTGTCCTGTGCGAGCTGGCCGGCAGATTTGAAAAGTTCAGTATGAACTCTGCTGGTTTTTACGGTAATATCTTCGATTGCCAGAACAGTAAGACCTTTGGGTGCGACATCAACAGTAAATGAACCATCAAAAATACTCATATTATTCTGCCGAATGTTTTCTTTCCATACTTTGGCCTTATGGGCAGAACCATAGGCGACCAAATTCGGATTTAGCGAGATAGTAACATTATTGAGAGCATTTGCGGACTGGTTTGACAAGGCAAGATAAAGTTTGCCGTTTCCATAGCCAGCGATGTAGTTAATCTGCTGCGTGCTTATGGTCAGGAGATTTCTCGGCAGCCAAAGAACGACATTTTCATCTCCATAGAAAATACCCGTTCTTTCGCCCCACATATTCATCCTGCCGTTCCCGTCGAACATTCTGTGCAGCGGAAAAGTGATATTGCCATCGGCTTTATAAATGGTATCGCTGACGAGGTAATCAATAGCGTAAGCAAAGTACATCCAGTGATGCCAGAAGTGCATTGAAGTAAAAGTCATATACTGGAGGGGATGCATACAGAAATCATCAAGTTCCCAAACTAAGGAATGTGCCCTGGAAGTTTGCTGGCCGGGGTAATTTGCCCACCTTCCGACCAAAGCCCATCTGGCCATATCATGAAGGAAAGTATCATTTGCCAAATCGCTTAACCTGAGTAATGCGCCGGGATACTCCGAAAAAGTAAATGCACGATACGCCTCTGGCATCATACCTGTAACCGCAGGCCGCCATGCAGGTACGGACTGTTCAGGAGCGTACATAGGCAGAGGGGGCGGAAATCCCCAGAGAACATGTCTGCCGAAACTATGCCAATGTATCGGCGCAGCGTTATACCGGTCAACAACAACGTTCACATCTGGTACTCTCGGGCAGGCATTTAATGTAGTTACAAATTGATAACCAGCATCCTTTGCAGCCTGGAGGAAATCAGGGTTGCCGGTCTCATTGTAGATTTCGAGGAATTTCTGGAAATCGTAGTAATGGTAGCGATTGCTGATAGACCAGTATGCGCCGTTTACGGCGGCGGTTAAATCGGTTGAGTTACCCCAGAGACGGTACCACTCCAGCGACTGCTGGAACGATCCATTACTTGCAGAAAAACCTTTTTCCTGTGAATACGTTTTAAAAGCTGTGGTGCGTCCGCCGGTGAGGTAGTACAGATTGCCGAGGTCTATGCCGGACATAAACGGACCATTCATTTCCCTGCTTATGGTCATCTGTGTACCATAATTAACATCATAGGGCTGGAAATACTGATGTTCTCTGCTGAGGGCGTATTCGGCCTGCGGCAAGCCGCGTTTCCAGAACATTTCGTTGTCGTTGAGAACAATCGCTGCGTTTATCGCATAAAGGCCGCCCAACATCTTAAACGCATAAGGCATATCAGTAAAATACTCATTGCACTTTTGCTCTGGGTCCCACATATTATAATTGTTGCCGTCGGCGTCCATTGCGTAATCGGTTATATTAGCCAGGAACTTATTCATAGAACCCGCACCTGAGTTATCCCGCTGGTCCCTGACGTTATAAATACCCGTAGCTATATGGCGATATGCTTCCGACCATTGTTTATTATCAACGAGCCAGAGCATGCTGAAGTTAAAGGTATTTCCGACAGCCAAATATGAATCTTTATCCACAGGCAAATTCGGTTCCTGATGCCCATTTCCGGCGCCAGAATAATCGGCTGAGCATTGCCGGAGGGATTCCTGATGCAAAGACCGAATTCGGTATTATACCTTTGAGGCATCCGGAAAGTTACATAGTCAGGGTTAACGACCAGCGCACAGGTCAGGCCGTTATTTCTTGTCATTACCATACTAATCGTAGAGAGAGACTCCTGCGTGAATTTCGGCTCCGATGGAAATGCAGGCGCCGGGCCATCTGGAGGGCCGGGGACGTTGTCACTCCACGTTGCTGGCTGAGGAATAATTTCCATGGTTGCAGGATTTGTCTGCGGTGCGCCGGTATAAGCTGTCATAAACCAGCCCGCAGATTTAGATACTAATGCATAAGTAAGTACCGGCTCATCATAATCAGAAGAAAAACCGAGATATGCGGTAAGTGTAAAATATGTTTGTTCCGGGAAAGTCAGAACCAGATTGCCATCGACAACCTGCGAAGCAGATGCCTGAACTGTATAATTAGTGCCTGTTAGAAACGGGTTTCTGCCCGTTGGCCACTCGGCAGTCAACTCGCCTGACGATAAGGTCGGTCGTGAAGAACTATATATAACCGTAAACTTCGGGACAAAATCTGCTGATACTGAAGCAGCCTTGTTAGTTACTCTCATAGTCAAATCAGGCAGGAGTTCAATACCGTAAACATCGTTTTGAAGCACATAATTTTTAATTTCCTCAGTCGTGAAACTCCATATGTCGCCCTTTGTAGCACCGTAAGTATTTCGTTCATCAATTCGCCAATAGTAAGTCGTGTTAGCGTCAAGGTCGGCAGACGGGTTGTATGTTGTTGCTGTTTGATTGCCCCTGCCGGGTAAAGTATTGGGGTCGGCAGCATTAGTTACTTCGCTAAGATTTGTGCCGAGGTAAACATCATGCGAGACTGTCCCACTGCCAGCCGTCCATGTGAGGTTGGTTGCAGGATTAACGCCAACAGCATTATGAGATGGGTTTGGGTTGTAAGCTGGTTCCGGTGTAATTGAAGCGGTAACGGTTGTTTTGCTGGTGTTTCTAACATTGTAATCTACTCGGAGTCGGCCAAGCCCATTATAAGCAGTTATCATACTGCTGCCTGCATAAGAACTAATTGTAGAAACCACGTTCCCGTCTATTATAAGCGTACCCGCCTCAATATCTAATTTAGCCGATACGGCAGACGAATTCATTGTAAAACCAATGGTATTAATAGTACCTCCATGAAGATTTACCAGTGCATCTGAAGTATCTGCATAGGCAATACGGAAGCGCCGCCAACCAGAATCAAACCGCCGGTCATGTCCATCGTGAATTTGGCGTCCTTACCAGCGTAAAAATCTCTCGTGGGATGGATTGTCCCTGCGCTGATATTAACGGTAAATTCACCTGGTATAAGCGTGCTGCCGGTTCCTTTACCAAAGTCGTAATCGGTAACAACTATCAGGCCGCCGCTCATATTAACTGTGCCTTTTGCCGTTGCCTGGAGAGGCGGACAGAAAAATCTTTTCACGGTTATTGTTCCGCCTTCGATGTTAAGCATTCCATCGCCGTTGTCGCTTCCCCCAAGTTTCACATCATCTAATACCGTGGAAATACTTCCGCTTTTCAATCTGCATGTGCCTTTGCCTTTGTAGCCGATATTAAGAAATTCATTACAAACCAAACTTCCGCCATCAACAAGTAAGGCACCCTCAGTGGCGGTATTATATCCTATCGATAAAGAAGCTGGCTCATTTGCGATAACTCCTGAACCAATAATACACTCATTGACGCCATTGGGGGTCCCAATATCAATAGCCGGATTAGCGGTGGGACCAGCGTTGCCGCTCCAGTTAAGGGCGTCCTGCCATCTTTTATTGCCGGTATCGTTATCCCAGTAAACAACAGCGGAAGCAATACTGCCGCAATAAGACAATATCAATGCTATTATTGTAATGATTCTTCGCTTGTACATACACATCATCCTTTCAACACCTTCTCATTATACCAGATTGGAACACAAATTATTGCAGAATTTTGTGATAAACCTCAAATTTTACTCTGTTATGAACTTTCCTTTATATCCTGCCATATACCCCTGAATTCATGGTACCAGAGGCGGCCAGGTTCCGCCGGGCGTGCAATCGCCGACAGGAAACTTGCCAACATTATCTCTTAATGGTGCCCAATCCTGCGTGTTAACCATACCATCGCGGTTAAAATCACTACAGGGATTATAATTGTCGGAGGGGTATTGCTCGCCAAAAGATTCACAGAAAGCCGTAAGGTCATAATAATCAATATCGGTATCACAGTCGCTGTCGCCATGACACTGCGTTGGACAGTTCCAGCAGTCAGGAAATGCCATGCTTTCGCCCAAAAACTGTATCTCGCTCAATCCGCAGTAACTCCCGCCATAATGACTATTTATTTTTAGCGATATCCATCTCGCTCTTATTCCCATAAGATTTATCTGGTCAGGCTTAACCGGATTTGTAGTACCATAGTCACTTGCACCCGGGGCCTGTGTCAGCTCGAATACACCAGGTGTGCCAAAAACAGTCCAATTGTCAGGATTAGCAACCGGATTGCCCGGGTCGGCGGCAGAAGCTGAATAGTAAATATCAACCTGTTTACAGCCGCGACTTGTATAGTTGGTCAAGTTAAAATTCCAAATCTTCATTGAGTCGAGCCTGTACGTAGCGGCAAGGTCAACCTTAAACCATTTCGGCAGATTGCTGTTAAGGCTCATCCACATATTCCCGACAGGGGTTCCATTTGTGTGAGAATCGCCGGCCATACCCGCACCATTCACAGCATAGAGCGGCTGTACACCGGAAATAAGATAATCCGAAGCTGCAGCAATCAGAGTGGCTGGTGGAATAAGATTGGATGTTGTGATAACAACCGGTTGAATAGCATTTGATAGAACCGCGAAATCCTTAAAATCAACTTTGCCGTCACCATCTTCGTCGGCAGGCGAAGTATAAGTACAGATGCTCTGGCCGTTAATATCCTGAATATTATTCTCAAGCCAGTGCGGTGTGAAAACTTTTAAAAAATCGAGATGTTCAAACACTCCCGGCTTGCAGGCCCAATCAACATTTTCCCTGTCCGCGTTCATGACGGATATCTGTCTTTGTGGCGGAAGAAACGAATAACCTGATTTGGAAGGTGTGATTGTGCTATTATAGGCGATTAATCTTTCGAACTTATAATTTCCGTTTGCATCAGTGATTGCAAGGAAAGAATCTGATTTGGTAATATTAACATCAGCAGCATTGTTTCCTCTCATATCAGTAACTTTTCCAGAAAGACTATGTATGCCGGGCCTGTCTCGAAGGACGCTCTGTACCCAGTTGCGAATAACAGCGCGCTCGGCAGTACCTCGCAAACACCATGTCGCGTTATGATTCCTGTATATATTAACATAGGTGGTAAAGGGGAAATTATAGTTGACGTTAAGGACTTCGGCTCTATTGGTCCAACCGGCATTAAGAATAAAGTTCGCCCTGCCGGCAATACGCTCAAATCTTATTACTGCGCCTTGATAATTAAAATCGGCTGTATCATAATTATAAGATGAGTTGGGATAATTGTAGGTATTATTCAAGATATAATCCTCATCATCCCAGCCATCGTAAGAAATAAAGGCAAGCCATAAATCTGAAATGGCATCAGTATATCTTCCGATAAAACCCGTCCCGACTGCCGAGCGTGAAAAGCCCGTAAGAATTACCGAACAGGGGTCGCCGCCATAATTATCGCAGACATATTGAACAGTTTTTATGCAGTAATCAATAGTTGACTGAACATTGCCCCACCAGCTGCCGGTGGGAGCCATATTGTTGTTTGAATTAACATAAGGCATCCCAATTACGATAAATCCTTTGCCCCCTGATATGCCAAAACCCGTAGGTGGCGATTCCGGCATTCCGCCGCTGCGGTCGGCATACCTGTTACGAAACGGCCCGTTACCTGGATAATCAACAAAAACAGGATATTTATGGCCGGGCTGCCAGTCGGTCGGAAGATAAAGACAATGATAAGCAGCGGTTCCCTGATATTGAGGTGTGGTTTGCCTTACCCTTTTACCGGGAGCCGGACTGCCTTCGGTCATATCCGGAATAAATACATCCTGCATCACAGTCTTTACATCCGGCCTTAAAAATTCACTTGAACTTGTGGTGCCGAGCGTTTCATTGACAATGGCTGTATCTATAACTGTATAACCGCCTGTACCGCTGATACCGGGATATTCCGTAAGACTGCTGCTGTTATAAGCGTTGCCGATGTTATGAGTTTCTCCGCTGAAAGTTACATTTGTGCCTGTTCCGTAAAGATAAATCGCCCCGCTGGGAGCAGAACTGCGTATTCTGTTTGCTGTAATCATGCAATCCTTAACAGTAAAGACACCTTTGCCGTAAATTGCGCTGCCGAGCGTACCTGATTCGTTGGCGATAAAATTTGTCCTGCTGAAATATGGATTATAACCTGTTCCCGGTTCTATGAAGGCGCTTCCGCCATTACTGCCGTTAACTATGTTATCAGTGATATAACAAAATGTCCAGGAACCCGCTGAATTAGGATCTATATAAATTCCGCCCCCTGAAGCGGTACCTGTCGCGGTATTGCCGCTGACTTTACAATTAAAAAAGACAGGATTGCTTGAAATCAGTCTTACACCTGCGCCATTATCCGGGCTGGTATTGCCTTTAATCTGACAGTTCCGGAAAGTTACAGTATTGCCGCACTGATTCAGTATCAGGCCGGACTTGTTTGATGCGCCTGTAAGAGAGAATCCATCTACCTTTATATTTGTACCGGAGGAAATCTGTATGACAGCAGTATTTACCACAGTCTGGACAATAGACGTTTCATTTGCAAAATTTATTTCCTGTCGGTCGTTGACATCCGATTCTGTGCCGGTAAATCCGCCATAAAGTGAAACACCGTTTGAAATAGACAGCGCGTGTGTAACCTGATAGCTGCCTGCCTTTACCCAAACTTCGTCGCCTGAATTTACTGCCGCTGTGATACCTTCATCTATTGTCTTAAAAGTTGCCCCCCAGGAAGTGCCGTTTCCGCTGGATGAAACAGCGGCATTTACATACCATCGCTGTGCCTGTGAGGAAGAGCAAAACAGGAAAAAACAGACTAAAAAAAATATTGTGTTTGTTTTATTCATTGCCAGTCTTCAACGAAAATCGCAAAATCCAAGAAATCAACTTTACCATCACGATTCAAATCCTCAGCCAAAAGAATTTCCTCTATAAGCCATTTATCGGCTAAACGGGCAAGGTCAATATAATCAACGTCGTCGTCATTGTTAAAATCTGCCTTATTGCCCACACTCGAAGTTGACATACTTGCCTGCGGAGTGCCGCCATAGGCGCCTTTATTTATATGCTTTCCATGAGGCCACAATTCGCCAACCCACGTGTAATTCGCATCGCCGGTATCAATAGCCGAACTATGGACAGTATCGGTCTGCCATAAACCTGCAACAAAATTAAATCTGCCGGCCACAGAACACTCATGATTGTCAATAACTCTGAAACTATCACCGGCACTTACACCATAATCAGCAGCGCCGTTACCTTCTACGGTAACGGTATTATTAGTGTTCGAGAGTATTAACGCCTGACGCTTCTGAGTTATGTCGGGATTGATTAACATACCGATGAACTGCAGACCTGTAAAAGGAGTTCCATTGGCTGTAAGAACTGTTGTCCCAAGACCAGTAAGTGCGTTAGGAACGAAACTGGCGACACTTGACCATGTACCTGTTACAGCAGAAACGGAGCGGCAGACATACAGGGGGTCAGCGACAGGCGTACCATCAGTACCATTGTTATAATAAAGATTGGCAGACTCGGTTGATGTACCGTCAAACCAGACATGAAAGGCCTGCTTATCGTTATTGGTCAGAATCGTGTTAATCAGATTTACATTGCCGGAGCGGACGTTAATACCGCCGCCATCGTTTCCAACATAATTGTCGTCGAGCGTGCAGTTCCTGATTGTAACAGTACTTGTGCCTTCACGAAAATAAATGGCGCCACCCCGCGTTTGAGTTTCGCCTGAAACACGATTGCCGGTAAAGAGGCTGTTTGTAACCGATATAGTTGACCAGTTTTTAAACTGCATCGCCCCGCCGCCTCCCCTGCCGGAAGAAGCAGCATTGACATAATTACCGCTGAATACACAGTTATCAATGTTTACATTTGCGCTGCCGGAATTTAGATAAATACCGCCGCCGCCATACGATTCGGCGGTAGCTGCCCGGACGAGATTATCCGTTAAGATACAATCCTTCAGAGTAAGGGAACCAACCGCGTAGATACCGCCACCGCATAATGCTGAAGAATTATTGCTGATTCGGCAGTTCTCAAAACGAACAGGCGTTGCGGAAGCATTGATGTAGATTCCTCCGCCATTATTGGCATTGGTTTTGTTTCCGCTGATAGCGCAATCGGTTAAAACTGCCGTTGAAGTGCTATCGAAATACATACCACCGCCGCCAATAGTGCTTTGAGATAAATTATTGGTAATCTCACAGTTAATAAAAGCCACATTAGATGAGACCATGCGGACGCCTGCCCCGGCACCATCGGCAGATGAGTCGGAATTACCCGTTATTTGGCAGTTTTGTACAACCACTGAACCGGAGCACTGAGACAGCCGCAGTCCTGCCCCGCCGCCGCTGACATTAGCTGCACCTTTAAGAATGAAACCGTCAACGCAAACGTTGTTGACCGTATCAATATTCATAACCCTTTTAGCATTTGCGGTCATATTAAGAGTCGCAGCATTGTCGGTAAATATCTTTGAAATATCCCGCTCTGTAAGGCTGGATTCAGTGCCCGTGAAACCGCCGTAAAGTTTAGCAAAGTTAGATACTGTAATGGTTTCAGTCAAATTATAAGTACCTTTTTTAACCCAGATATTCCCGCCTTCACTCGGCAAGGTCTCTATGGCGGCAGATATTGTAGCCAAGGCCTCGCCCCACGACTCGCCTGTATTGGCGTCGTTCCCGGTCGGCGAAACATAAATTACGCTGGTTCCGCCCGGACTAAGTCCCTTTCCGGAGAGGTCAATCGTGGTTACAGGCCTGTCAGGATAATTGGTATAGATTTTTAACTGCGCATTTTTACTGCCACGCATTAACGGCCTGAAAGTAACGGAAACTGTTCGAGTCTGCCCGCTTGGAATCGGATTAGTCGAACTGATTTGATAACTAAAGTTATTTGCATCATCGCCGGTAATTTCCAAACCGCTTCCGGTAAATACAAGATTACCCGGAGTATCGTTTTCAATCAGTACATCGTTTGCTTCACCAACAGGAGCTCCGGCAACAACATCCGGGAACGCGATAGAACCCACCGTCCAATGAGGAACGGTAAATACGGGCAATGTTAGAGTTGAAGAATTTTCGGTTGCGCCGCCGACTTTTAATCCTTCAATATAAAAAGTGAAATTGGGTACACTCGCATCCAGCGGTATTGTAAACTCAAACGGATAAGTTGAATCTGTTATCTGCTGCCACGCTGCGCCGGTAGAATAGTGTAATGTCGCCCTTTGAAGCTGGGACGTATCCGCCCCAAGCCAGACATGTGAGCTGGTTAAAGACCTTGAAAAAGATATAATCGAACCTGTAACTTTGCCGTAAGAAGTAGTGGTGGATTGATAACTCTGGGACGGCAGAGTGTAAGAAGAAGCATAAGTGTATTTACTTTGGAAAAACGGGCGAATATTAATGCCATCAATAGCCAAAGCGGTGATTCCATCTGCGGCAACATTAACTGTTACCTGACCATTAACAACGGTTGTGGTACCGGCAGGAACATTTTGTTGCCAGACGGCGGCTGAATGAGAAGTTCCGTAAGGAATCAGCGAATTATTTAAAGTTACAGTAGTCGTTACGGGTGACTTGGACTGATTCGCAAACGCAAGATATAATTTGCCGTTTCCATAACCGGCAATATAGTTCAACTGAATATTATTAGTAGTAACGAGTGCTTTGGGCAGCCAGAGCCATACGCCGCTGTCGCCGTAGAATGAGCCGGGCCTGTCGCCATAGATTTGATTTCGAAAATATGCTCCTGTTGAAGAATACCGGCAAGGAAATGAAATCGCCCCTGCAGAACGTGCTAAAAAATCACTGACAAGAAAATCTATGGTGTAAAGACACATAGGCAGAGGATGATTGTAATGTGCAGTATTGACATAATCTTCGAACCAGCGGAGAGGATAGTCAGGCCTGGTAAACTCTAATCTGAGCCTGTCCCTGTAGGTGTAGCCGGGATAATTGGCGTAACGTCCGACAACGGCAGCACGGGCAATGTCGCGAAGAAGAGTATCGCCGCTGCGATAAGCCATCCTGAGCATAGGCCCGGCTTCGGGCATCATAAAAATTCCACGGTGACTATGAGCGGTGCCTCCGCATTCTGCATTTAGACCGGTAGATGAGACTCGCCAGGCGGGAACCGTCTCGCCATCTACGGTAACATTGGTGTTTGGTATCGGCGGAGTCAGATAATTAAACGCTGTGCGCTGCTTTATCGCTGCGATAGTTGCATTGAGATAGTCGGTGCGACCGGTTTCGTTATAAATCTGCTCGAGGGCGTCCCATATCGGGCCTATTTCAATCCAGAAGGAACTGTCCATATCATAAAAATCTATGGGTTCCCGATTTATTCGCCAGTAGATATAATCGTCGGCGGCCTTTTTGGCGTCGTCAAGATATTCGGCAATACCAGTCATTCGATACATTGCTATTAGAGAACGAAGGTAGTTCTTGGCATTATCCAGGGCCTGTGTTCGTGTATAAGTTGTAGAAGGGTTGATTCTGCTGAGCAGTGAACCGGCAAAATCCGTTGCAATCTTTTGAAAGATATAACATCTCTTGCCGCTGAGCAAACTCAAGGCGCACCAGTCTTCTACCGTACCAGTAGGACCGTCCATATAAGGAGTGGAACCGTCTAATACAATAGTTGAGCTGTTACGTGATGTAAAATATTCAATCGTTGGCAAAGAGCGTTGTTCATAAATCTGCTGATTATCACGCACCATTGCCAGCGAAAGTTCACAGGCGGCAGACTGCTGCCTGCCGGAGCCGGCCATATCCTGCTGATAGCCGTTGGTCTTCTGCTCAGGATACCAGTATGAATAATTGTTGCCGGTGGTGTTCATAATGAAATCGACCATGTTGTCTATGGTCTGGTTTAATGAACAGCGTGCGTTTTCTCTGTAATCGCTGAAGCCATAAAGATTGTAGCCGAGATACTCGTAATTTTCGTACCAGTTGCCTGGACGAACAAAAAAGTGATAGCCAAATGTAAAAACGCTGCCGGTTGTCCTGTTGGAATTAGGGCCTCCGTAAATCGGCGCAAAAACCATAGGCTGAGCCTGACCCGCAGAGTTGCGAAGCAGGGCGCCGAACAAGGAATTTTCTCTTGTTGGCAGTCTGAACGTCATCTCAGCCGGCGCCGCTGTAACACCAACGGTTTTGCCGCTGTAACCCATAAGAGTACCGCCGATTGAACATTCAAATTCCGATGTCAGATAGCTCTTGCCGGGAATACGTTTGCCCTGCCATACGAGAGGCTGCCATATCCAATCGGTGGAACTAAATGCCACTGCCGGAGTGCCTGCAAATCCAATAGAAAAGTAGCCGGTCGTTTTAGGCGTCATAGTTACCGTAACTTTAGGCTCTATCGTGCCTGTACCGGTTTCGACATCAGCACTGAGGTCAAAATTTGCCTGCGAAGCAAATGTCCAGTGAATCTTGCCGCTGACAAGACTGTAACCGTTGCAGGTAATCGTGGTCTTTGCGCCTGGCGCATTGAAGAAATTCATATCGCCGTTCCACGATGATGTACGAACGCTTACAGGGTCGGTTACAGTAGTATAGGTGGGAACATAATTGGGGTCGGAAGTGCCGAAAAATACTGTAAAAGTCGGTGTAAATACCACAGATAACCCGGAAGATTTGTGCGTAACCGCTATTGACGAATTCGATGTCTGCTCAAGCCGATACTGGTCATTCTCAATAACCACGGCAAAAACCGCATTTGGCACAAGCAGGAACAGGGTTATCGTGATTTTCTGTAACAATCTCATTTCAACGCCCTATCTGTTCTTTGCAATCGGCTTTTTCATGGCCGAAAATTACATTTTATCTATTTTACCGGTTCCAGACTGCTATTCAGCAGATAGGTTTTGCCAACCCCAGTTTTAAACTCGGTTACCTTATCACCATAGCGAACCTTGCACGGATTACCATTTATCGACTTTATGGAGGCCTTATCGAGTTTGCCGCCCTTCCAGTAAATATCGACCTCGAAACCACCGCGTGCTCTTTAAACCTTTTACGTAACCGTTTTTCCATTGTTCGGGATGTGCAGGAAGCAGGTTTATTTCACCTGCGTGACTCTGGAGCAGCATCTCCGCAATACCCGCTGTAGCGCCGAAATTGCCGTCGATTTGAAAACAGAGTGTATTTCCGCCTCTTCGCGGGTGAGTATCAAAGAGATTGTATAAAGTTGTTCTTTGAAGCAAAAGCTCCAGTTGTTTATGCGCAAGCTCTGCATCTTCGAGTCTTGCGGCACAATTGAGCATCCAGGCCCGGCTCCAGCCTGTCCAGCCGCTGCCGTATTCAAAACGGCGAAGTAAAGCAGTTTTCGCCGCTTTCGCCAGTTCAGGGGTACCTCGCACAGTAATCTGCCTGCCAGGATAGAGAGCATATAAATGCGATAAATGTCGATGACCCGGGTCCACTTCTTCAAAGTCATCGAGCCATTCCTGCAACTGGCCGTATTTGCCAACCTGCAGCGGAGCTAGTCGAGAACGTGTTTCGATAAGCTGCTTGCGTAAGTCGGCATCAACATCCAGTACCTTGCTTGCTTCAATCGTATTGGTGAACAGGTCGTAGATAATCCCAAGACTCATTGTAGTACCCATGCTGCGGCTATGCACCTTGCCGTCAGGCCCCTTAAAAGTATTTTCAGGAGAATATGACGGGCCGGAAACAAGATAGCCTCTGCCCGGATATTCGACCAGAAAATCAAGATAAAATAAAGAGGCATCCTTCATATAAGGATAAGCATGTTCAGCAAGATATTTTTTATCACCTGTAAATTCATAATGGTCCCAGAAATGCTGAGCGAGCCAGCCCGCAAAATCCTGCCAGTCGCCCCCTACGGTCTTTGGCCCCCAGATAGTCATACTATGTAAAACAAGCCCGCGACAGCCGTAGGAAATTTCAGCGGTTTTACGCCCGGCCTGTTCAAAAGACTCAATCATATCCAGCAATGCGCGGTGACACTCCGAAAGATTGCATACTTCCACAGGCCAGTAATTCATTTCGACATTTATGTCCGAAGTATGTCCGCCAAACCATGGAGGCAGAAGGCTGTCATTCCAGATGCCCTGTAACGCCGGAGGCATAGTCCCAGGCCGGGAGCAAGCTATCATAAGATACCTGCCATACTGAAAATACAAGGCAAATAAATCGGGGTCACGGTCAATCCCCTTTGGCACTCGCGGGTCGATAACATTAAGCTGCATCGCCAGGACTCTCCTGTCGGTAGTCATTTCCGCATTGTGAGTTGTGCCTAAATCGATATCAATCCTGTGGAACAACTTTTGATAGTCTGCGATATGAGTTTTTAACAAATCATCGTAGGTTTTTTGTAAAACTTTATCCATTTGTTTGGCCGCAACGCCGGCAGGGTCTTTCTGCTTATAGTCGGTCGCAACGGTTATGAGCAAAACGGCTGAATCGGCATTTTTTACCGCAAAACCAGATGGTATGGAAGTAACTTTGCCGCCTTGTGCAAGCACCTGAAAATTAGCGACAAACTTTACACCATCCGGGTCTGCCTGGCCGCTGTAGGTAAATCGACCGGGAGCTACTACTTTAACCACCGGTTCGGGCGGACGTCTTATACTTTCAACCTTAGCTCCTAACTCGGCGTCATACCTGTACATATCATCTTTTACATCAGTGCGATAAGTCATTTTGCTGTCAAAAGAAACCATACCCGGTTTATTGCATGATACGCGAACAACTAATACCTGGTCGGGATAGCTGCAAAAAACCTCACGTTTATAAGTTGCCTCACCAATTTTATATGTTACAGTCGCAACTGCCCTATCCAAGTCGAGGTCCCTGCGATAATCCGTCGGAATGTCAGAACTGCTGCCGAAATGAAGATACAAATCGCCCAGAGGTTTATAAATCTGACGGCTGCTGCTCGTGCCTTCAATAACTTCGCTGACTATTTTAACACCGGCAGGAACATTAACATCGGAAGGTTTCAATGATTCAGCTTCTTTATATTTACCCTGGAAAATCAATTCCTGCTGACGTTTAATAAAGTATTTATGTAATGAAGATGCCTTCGCAGGTGAAGGTGTACCAGACCAGATGCTTTCTTCGTTGAGTGAAATTCTCTCCCTGTCTATACCGCCGAAAACCATCCCCCCTATTCGGCCATTACCAACCGGCAATGCTTCTTCCCACTGGCGTGCAGGATAATTGTACCACATCACCCAATCTTTGCCCGACACAACATTAGGTGGGGCCGCAAAAATCACAACACTCAAAACAATGCCGCAAAAGAACGATTTGTTTACGTCGATTGTGTTCATTTTTTCATTCCTGAAGATATTTACTATTTCACACTTTACTTGTCGTTTTTATACAATATAATCGTTATTTTCACTTTTGCCAGTTGTCGGCAAAAATCGCATAATCTGTGAAATCTACCCTGCCGTTGTGATTCAAATCTTCAGGTAAAGGAACCTGTTGTACGAGCCATTTATCGGCCAAATGGTTAAGGTCCATGTAATTAACGGAACTATCCCCGTTAAAATCAGCCTTATTGCCCACGCTTGAAGTTGACATACTTGCCTGAGGCGTACCGCCATAAGCGCCTTTATTTATCCGCTTTCCATTAGGCCACATCTCTTCCGCCCAACTGTATGCAACATCGCCGGTATCAATTGCCGGACTGGTAGCACTGTCAGTCTGCCACAAGCCGTTGGCAGGATTGAATCTGCCGGCCACAGACCGCTCATGATAATCCTTAACTCTGAAAGTATCCCCGGTACCCACACCATAATCAGCAACTGCACTGCCTTCCACTGTAACGGTGTTATCAGTGTTCGAGAGTATTAAAGCCTGACGCTTTTGAGTTGTGTCAGGGTTAATCATCAACCCCGCCAACTGCAGACCGGTAAAAGGTGTTCCGTTAGCTGTAAGAACCGTTGTCCCCAGACCTGTAAGCGAGTCAGGAACGAAACTGGCGACATTCGACCATGTGCCTGTTACAGCAGAAGAGGAACTGCAGACATACAGCGGGTCAGCGACAGGTGTGCCGTTAGTACCGTTGCCATAGTAAAGATTGGCAGACTCGGTGGAGGTGGCGTCATACCACACATAGAAAGCCAATTTCGTATTGTTAGTCATAATAGAATTAACCAGGCTAATATTACCAGATCTGGCATTGATGCCGCCACCTTCAGTTACTCCTGTATAGCCAGTATAGTTGTCATCAAATGTACAATTTCTGATTGTAACTGACGTTGTACTTTCGCGGAAATAAATAGCACCACCTCTGGTCTGAGTAACGCCAGAAATACGGTTGCCGCCAAAGACACTGTTCGTAATAGTTATAGTAGCCCATTTTCTGAATAGTATTGCCCCACCGCCGCCCTTGTTGGAACTGACTCCGTTGACGTGATTACCGCTGAATACACAGTTATCAATATTCACATCTGCACTGGTCGAACTCAGATAAATAGCGCCGCCGCCAACAGATTCACCCGTAGGTGCCCGAATCACGTTATCTGCTAATGTACAGCCGGAGAGCGTAAACGAACCGACAGTGTAAATACCGCCGCCGCACAATGCCGCAGAATTATTGCTGATTCGACAGTTGATGAACTTAACGCCCGAAGTAGTGCTTACATCGGCATAAACACCGCCGCCGTTACTGCCATTGGTCTTGTTGCCGCTGATTGTACAGTCGGTCAATGTCGCCCTCGAGGCGCTGTCTATAAACATACCGCCGCCGCCACCTGTGCCTTGAGATAAATTATTGGTAATCTCACAATTAATAAAATTCGCATCGGACGAAACCATGCGAACACCGGCCCCGACGCCATCGGCAGCCGAGTCGGAATTACCTGTGATTCGGCAGTTTTCTATGATTATGGAACCGGTAGATTGTGTAATTCTTAAACCTGCGCCGCCGGCAGCGACATTAGCAGCTCCTTTGATGGTAAAACCGTCAACACGAACGCTGCTTAGAGTATCAATATCTATGACCCTTTTAGCGCTGGTAGTCATATTAAGAATTGTCTCATTGTCGGTATGAATTTTAGACATATCTCGCTGCGCCGGTGTAGATTCGGTACCTGCAAAACCGCCGTAAATTTTCATGCCGCTGGGTAATAAAATGGTATCAGTCTGGTTGTAGGTGCCCTTTTTCACGAAAATGTACTCTTTCTGCGTATTAACAGCCGCCTGCAGAGTGGCAAAAGCATTTGACCACGACTCGCCTGTGCTGTTATCATTGCCGGTGGTTGAAACATAAACGGTACCGCTTATAACCACATCGCCTCTGCCTTTACCGGTAAGCTTAACAGAGGTTACAGGCCTTGACGGATAATTGGTATAAATGTTCAGTTGAGCGGTTTTATCGCCCATCGAAAGCGGCTTGAACTTAACATATACAACACGGCTCTGACCGCTCGGAATGACATCAGTAGAGCTGATTTGATAAGAGAAGTCGCTCGGATTAGTACCGGTAATATCTATTCCGCTTCCTGTAAAGGTCAGGTCGCTTCCGGTATCATTAAGAATAACAACTTGCTCGGTATAACCGTCCGGAGAGGTAACTAAAACATCAGGAAATTTAAGTTCGTCGATTGTCCATAAATAAGCTGATTCATATACCTTGACCCAGTCAATATCCATACTGGTGCCGATTAGTGCATCGGTTACGGTGCCATAAGCCTCACCGACCATCGTGCTGAACTTCACGGGAACCGGGTCGTCCGCAAGGTTATCATGGTTAACTCTGAATTTTTCAACGCCGTCGAAATAATAAATCAATTCCTTATCATTCCATTCTACGGAATAAAGATGATAGTCCTCGTTCAAATTAACATCAACCGTACCCAAATATTCCCATGAGTCCGATGGTGAGCTAAGTTTCTGAAGCGACATATTCAACTCGTTGGGAAAATGCGGCTCTGCTATATCAATCGCAAAATCGCTGGTTTTACTCATCCAGAAAGCATTATTAAGACCGGAAGCCCCTGCAATTCTGAACCTTGCCTCGAAGCGGCCGTACTTTTGCTGGAACACTTTGGAATTAACCCCGCCCGAAGTCCAGGCGCCGCCCGGTTTCCATGTTACTAATCGCAGATTGCCGTTTTCAACTACCACATTAGTAGAATCGCCGCGGAACTGTGTCCATTTATCAGTATCAAGGCTTGTCCCGTTGAAATCATCTCTGAACGTTTCAACCCATGTACGGTAATAATCGCCTTTCAGCGATACAAGCTCGATGCCGCTGCCTGTTCCGAGATTACGCGTATATTGCTTATCGTTTGCATTGTTCCAATGCTCATGAACGCCCTGGCTGTCAAGTCTTGTAGTGCTGGTCGCATGGTCGGGGTCATAGAATGTCCCCGATGCAGGATTATTTGCCTCTGCGGCTTCGTGCATATAATCGTCGCCGCCGGAAAGGTGAGTATAACTTGCCCAAGCGGTTTCTGACCAGAGGAAATCAAAACCGACCGAATCCAGCGCAACGGGGTCCTGCGAAATAAATATACTTGAAGTCCAGTCGTTATTAAACGGAGACGATAAAAACTTTACCGGCAAATACGGAGTTATGTGTAAGCCGCCATAAATACCATCAACAATACATAACAGCGTCTTGCGTCCCATCTGGGAGTGTCCCATTATGTCCACCATTGCTCGATAGTGTCCGCTGCCCGGTAACGTACCGCAGGCAGTCTCATGTAAACTGTAATAGCCTGTCTGCGAAGGATACCTGATAAATGAGCCGTAATGGTTTTTGCCGCAGAGCGTTATAGCAGCACTATGTACCTTAAAATTGGGCATATTGATTATATAATCAGCATCAGCATAGGTAGTAAGCACATAATCCTGTGCCACTCCTGTCGGGCGACAACTCCAGTAGAAAGGAACGGTAGAATTCTGCACAACTGTGCGGCCGAACTTGCCTTCCTTGTCGAGATAATGGACATTGGGAAACTCCGGATGGAGCATATTATAAAATTCATTCGCAAAGTAGCTCAATGGGTCACCGATGCAAATATCGGACTGATTAACACCGACAACATTGACTAACTGCCGCAGCAGCGCCTTCATCATCTGCGGAGAGGCATTGGGCCAATCAGTCCAGGTGTTTGCAGGCACAGTGTTTATATCATAAGTCTCAGGCTTAACCCTTCCACTATAGTAAATAAAGCCGACAAGATTCACCTTAATGGTAATTTTTTCTCCCGGCTGATACCCTACGTCCCCTTTGCCGTGAGTCTGATTGTAATATCTGAATATCTTGTTCCAGGCAGAAACGGTATTAGGTTCACCGGTAATCCCGCAGATTCCCTGTGCCATCATTTCGTCCACAACGGCCTGGTTGGCGTGGTTCGGCTCCCACCAGTGGTCATCGCCGACGCCGTCCCATGTTGTGGCTTCCGGGGCATATACCCACACCACACGACCGGGATGAATACCTTTTGCAATACCTATGGGCTGGTTAGGTATTTTGGCAGGGTCAACGGCGGCACTTGCCGGCTGATGCGGCATATTTAAAAACGTGATGAATCCTAACACCCCCGCTATGATAAAAGATAATAACGCAAGTTTTAGGCGTGATTGTCTTAATAGCTCTTTGGCCTTTTTAAATATGGTTATGGAAGCGAAAAGACCGACAAGCCAGATAATAAATCCTGATGCCACAGGAAAGGCCAACCTCTGGCAGGGATATGCCGCACGGGAAGGCTTAGGTATCACTCGGATAAGAAACCATAACAGCGACAAAAGGCCGGTAACAGGAAATATCCATTTTAACCAGCTAAGTTTTTTGCTGCATGTAACAGTCTTTCCGGTCTTCGGGCAGATTACTTTATGACACTTTTTCCACGGTACGCTCATATTACGCCTCCTCATTAAAACTTATGGTTTACTTTTTTAAAAAAGATACCAAAGAAAACTAAAATTGGACAGAAGCCGCAAAGCCTCCGTTTAACAATATAGTTACACATAGAAGCTATTATAACAAGCGACATCCGATAAAGCAACGCCATTTTGCGTCAATCTATAACCATTTTACGACTGGCTTACTAAAAAAAGGAGGAAAAGACACGCTGATTTTTTATTCACATCCAGATAGTTTTACCTATCTGTTAAAAAACACATAAATTGTGCTGCAAACTATACGGTAGGATACTACACCTATCTTTGGCAAACAGATGATTTGCTAAACAACTGTTATATCAATAATCCTTGAATCCCCTCATCCATTCCGGCCATTCCGCTGATACAGCACCACCCGCAAGGGTATGACGGTTACGAGTGTCGTAAAGCCGATGCCACTTTAGAGTCCAGAGTTCTTTAAGGCCAACCTTGCGTACCGACCAGTCCATAAATAATACGTGTGTATAACCAAGTTCATGGCGATTTAAAGAAAACCTCGGCATACTGCACCCGGTACCCCAAGACTCATCGCCATCGAACTCAGGCAGATTATCAGTGGAGTCAGGGGAAGCCCGCCAAACCGCTCCGCCTGCACCAAGTACTGGTATTTTCTGAGGGCTTTTAACATCTATTGTCTTCCACAATCTCGGCGTATAAAAAGAATGTTTATAGAATGAATGTGCTGGATAGTCATAAGGATTCGTTGCCCACCAATTTATCATATAACTGCCGCGCTTGCCTGCTACGCCTCCATAAGGAGTATCTGATGGAAATACTCCCCATGCCTTGTAAGGTGAAGCAGCTCCTTCTTCTGCTGTTCTGGTCGCTGATGGGCAAAGAAGCAGTTTATCGTTTTTATAGTAAGGCCGTAATGCCTCAACCCAGATGTCGTGTCCGCCATTACTTTGAGCAATTGAAAGCCACTCCCCGGTAAAGCTGCTATCGTTGTCACCGGCATACATTAAAAATACCTTACCCCACTGACCGTGGTTACTAAGACACACGACAGCTTTAGCTTGCTTCTTTACTTTCGCTAATGCGGGCATCAGGATAGACATCAGCAATGCTATAATAGCTATGACGACAAGCAATTCAATAAGAGTAAACGCCTGTTTTCTTTTCATTTCCTTCTTACTCCTTCATTAAAACACGTTCTAAATCGTCTCTGCCCTTCTCCGCTTGCTTATTTGCTCATCGAGTTAAGGCCCTATACCTAATATTATGCGGCTTCAAACAGCAAAAGTCAACGCCATTTTGCGTCAATCTATAACCATTTTACGGCAGACCCATAGCCCCATAATTCCTTAACCGCAGATAAAAACAATGGTTAAATATTTAATAATTCTTGAACTCTTCGAGCCATGGTGCACCTGCGGACGCCCACATACCTGGCGCTACGCCGCCGGCAACAGTCCAAGGACCCCTGGTATCAAAAACTTTCGACCATTTTAATGTCCAAAGCTCCTTGAGCCGACCTTTCGATAACTGCCATCCATAAAAAGAGCACTCACATAACCAGAATGCCGGTTTATACAATTCCAGCCTATACCGCTTCCAGCTGACCCTCCGGCACCTTCGTACGGCGGAGGAGAATCATATGCATTAACCATCCTGGACTGAAAATTATAGGCTCCATCGGTAAGGACAGGAATATTGTGAGGATTTTTCTGATTGGCAGTCCTCCACCTATTCTGATAGTTTACGGGGTTTTCAAAGCTTTGGCAGTATCCATTAATCGTGTAGCTAAGAACATATTTCTCGTTAATATGAAAGACAGGGTCAAGGACACCATTTGTGCCGCATCGCATTACACCAAATATACCTTCTTTCTTATCGCTGGTTGAGGGACAAATAAGCACTTTTTTGTCCTTATAATAGGGTTTCAATGCCACAAACCACAAATCTTCTCCGTGACTACTTGCTACGTTAACCCACCCCAAAGGATAAATACTTTTATTGTCTCCCAGGTACATTTCAAAGGCAAGGCCTAATTGCTTGGTGCCAGACCCGCATACTACCGTTTGCGCCTGCTTTTTCACTTTCGCCAACGACGGCATCAGGATAGACATCAGCAATGCTATAATAGCTATAACGACAAGCAATTCAATAAGAGTAAACGCCTGTTTTCTTTTCATTTCCTTCTTACTCCTTCATTACAAAACATTCTAAATCGTCTCTGCCCTTCTCCGCTTGCTTATTTGCTCATCGGGTTAAGGCCCTATACCTATATTATGCGGTTTCAAACAGCAAAAGTCAACACTATTTTGTGTAAAATCTTAACCCTTTTGCGGCAACGCGATAGTTTTGCCCAAAATACCCTTATAACTTATACAAATTGATTTTTTAAATAACGCTGGCACAGATAATTAATAATCTTTCAAATCTTTCATCCATTCTGACCAGCCGCTTGGCCATTTTAATCCGCTAACCGGCCCCATAGTAGTGTCAAATCTTCGGTGCCATTTCAGTTTCCATAATTGTTTTAGGCCGAGTTTTCTCGCGGACAAATCCATAAAAACACCATTTGTGAATTGACCGTGCCGGCTGTTGCAGACCCTGCACATCTCGCCATTTTTACTTGCATTTTCCCAAAGAAATTGGCCATCCCATTCAGGTGCAAAATCAGTATGTTTCGCACGAGTCAGCCAGAACTGACCATCCGCAAGAATGGGAATATTATTAGCTTGACCCTTGGTACCACTATTGATGTTTCGCCAGTACAAAGGTGCGTTAGTAACTGAGGTATCCTTTGAATTATTAACCCAAACGTTTTCTGTTAAACTAATGAACTTGCCATCCAGTTCCTCACCATTCTGTCTGTTGTATTCAACATAAACTATATCCGGCCCCTGGGTTCCCGTTACAGTATTAGCAGCCCAATCAATTTCAACTAGTTTTTTAAGCGAAGTAGCGGGACAAATTCGGAGTTTCCAGTTCTTGTAATAAGGCTCAAGACAGTTAATCCATACATAATGTCCATGCTTATATCCGTCGTCAAGGGGGTCCGATGACCAGCCCCGCGAGAAATAACCGTCATTATCGCCTGTGTACATTGAATACACAAGCCCCCATTGATGAAGCTGTGATAAGCAAGAGCGATCTGTGCCTGCTTTTTCACTTTTGATAATGCAGGCATCAGGATAGACATCAGCAAAGCTATAATCGCTATGACCACAAGCAATTCAATAAGAGTAAACGCCTGTTTTCTTTTCATTTTAACTCCTATCCTATTTTTTGTATTATTTCTTTATCATCTACCTTGTTATAAGATGCACAATACCACTGTTCTGTTCCATAAAATATCGCATATTTGTAAATTTTTTTTCTTTAACATATAACCTGCAAAAAGGCGATCGCCGCAAATCCTAAATATCCTTCAATCAATAGCACTTTAACATAACCATACTCAACTGTAAATATCACTTTGCGTCAATTTATAACCACTTTGCGACATAATGTTTTTGATTTTATCACATAAAGTCGATATAAACAGCAAAGATTAAAACACGGTATTTAAACAGAATTTCCCAAAATGCGGCAGAGGCCGGTTAAGACTTCTGCCGCATTTTTATTCTGACTGTAATTTATCTAATCCATCTGTGTTGCATAACTCCTGCTGTCATAATCGCCAAGTCCCAGTTGGCCATAACCATTCCATCCCCAGCACCAGATGTCGCCGGAAGAATCTATAGCCATGGAACCATAGGAACCAGATGAGATAGATACAATATCCGTCAGGTAATTACTCGAATCCTTTTTTACCTTTACAGGTGTTAATGAATCATTTGTAGTCCCATTGCCGAGCTGGCCATAGCCGTTATAACCCCACGCCCAGACATAACCATCTTCATCCAGCGCAAGAACGTGAATATCTCCTCCGGATATCATAGTAATATTCGACAGATAACCACTGCCTCCAAGTCCTTTAACCTGAACAGGGACAGAAGAATCGGTTGTACTATCAATACCAAGTTGGCCATAATCATTCTTACCCCATGCCCAGACATTTTGATTGCAATCCAGAGCATAGGAAGCCGCGTGTTGCGCATTACCCATATCAGGCCTGCCGGCACAGGCAGTAACAGCAGTGATGTTTCCAAGGTAAGAAGAGTAGCCATCAGTAACCTGAACAGGGGCAGTATAAAGGCCGGTAAAAGAACCAATCCCAAGTTCCCCGCAGTAATTGCTGCCCCAGCACCATACATAACCATCCTTATCCAATGCTATTGAATGCGTCATTCCCACATCAATATCTGTTATCTTTTCCAGGTAACCTGTCGTTGTATCCATATCGCCATCAACAACATGAAGTGGTATATTCCCAGACCAGGCAAAGCTGCCTACTCCAAGTTGGCCGTAGTCATTACATCCATAAGCCCAGACATGGCCGTCTTCATCCAGAGTAAGAGAATACTCACCTATATCGGAACCTCTGCTGACCGCTACTTCGACGAGATCTTTAGCATGATAATCAGAAATAGATTCGTTCAAAACCGGCACAGGTGCAATATAAGGCTCACCCCATTCATTATAATAACTTCCCGCTTCGTCAAAGGTATCGTCTCCCCATGACCAGACACGGCCATCGGCACATATTGCCATGGAGTGTACAAAACCCGCATCGACGAAAACGATATTTTTGAGTTGATCGGAATATTCGGAACCCGGCTGGCGTCCGGAATGCACCTCAGTAAGAACATTAGAACTGCTTCCTGGATCCATATTTCCCAACAAGCCAACATATCCCATACCGTAAGGACCGATGTCTGTCCCGCAGGACCATGCCGTCTTATCCGTTTCTGCAACCAGACTATGAAATATTCCGCTCGAAATCCTTTGCTCTTTAACACCTCCGGCAATACCAACCGACTCATAGGCGCCAAGGTCGGCATAAGTAATCCTGCCATGGCCTTTATTTGTAATTGAGTAAAAATCAACCCGTGATTTACCCCTTATATCCCTGTCAGACGCGACATTGCCGTCCGCCGCATCGATGCACAAATCTCCATTCTGTGTTACTCGCAGCCCGTCATCAAGCGTGAAAAATACATTGTCTTTGCCGTTGGGGTCGTTGGAATCCAAAAACCACGGATTCCTGTCAATGTTATGCCCGCCATCATGGCCTAATCGCGTGTCCCAGTTGGCCCCGCTGCCATTGCTGTCATCGATATCGCAGAATCTTATGTTCGGGTCGCCTACCCATGTTTTATATATCTCTTTTGGCTTGACTGATGCAGTGTTACCCCAGAGGATACAGTTTGCAAGCAAAGGCAAAGACTGGGAGTTATATATACTTCCACCGTAGTATGCTGAATTGCCGACAAATGTACAATTAATAATATTCGGCTCACTCATCACAAGATATATCCCGCCGCCGCCATACGAGGCTGAATTATCGCAGAATACACAATTAGTAATTGTCGAATTATTCGTACCATTCGAGGAATCGCCTATATATATTGTGCCATAAGTGGATGTATTGTCACTGAAAATACAATTGCTTATAACAGGCCTGGGGCAATAAGAGTTAGAGATGGCCGCACCAACAAAACCGTAGTTGGCCGTAAAAACACAGTTGCGCACTATCGGACTGACACCGTAGTTGTACATCCCGCCGCCCCAGTGATTGCCGTAAAAACTATCGGTTCTGGTGTACCCAGCGGTAATAGTAAAGCCATCAATAATCGCGTCATCCGCACCTTTTACCACGTGATAACTGTTATCATTTTGAGTCCCCACAGTTCCAATATCACCGCTGAGAATTGTTTTATATACTGTCGAATCTCCTGGCACAGAACTCAGCATACGTTCAATTCTGGTAGTACTGCCTTCATATCCACCGAACAGAGTTACATCGCCAACGAATCCGCCGTACATCCCTACACCTTCGATAAGCTCAAATGAAATTGTACGGTCATTTGTGCTGGTAGGCTTATAAATACCGTTAGCTACCCAGATTTCATCGCCCGAATCGATATTGGCGTCATTAAGAGCGTCCTGAAGGTCGTCATAGGCGTTAGCCCATGACTTACCGTTATCGCTGCCCGACGCATTCTTATCGACATACCAGATTGTCGGCAACTCATAAGCGCCCATATCCACAACGTTTGTGCTGTTATGGTCGCCGTCATTCTTGCGTATATTTTGCAGTATATCAGCGCTCGCACCAGTATTGTCAATAGCCGTATTGCTTCCCGCATCGAGACACCAGCTGACAGTCCGCAGGTTAAGCCCGTCATCATAAGTACCCAACATACCATCCCTGCCTTTAGGATAATTAGCATCTATAAAGCACGGGTCGCTGGCTATGTTGCCCGTGCCGCCGCCTGTCCAGTTTTTTATGTTGCAGTAGGTGATGTTCGGCTCTGTATAATATGAAATTTCACTACCACTGTTACTGCCCCAGAATATACTGTTGGTTACTTCTGTGTTGGGATCATAACTGTAACTGCAAAAGCCGTAATAATTCTCCGCTACCGTGCAGTTGGTAATCTTGGAGCACCCTCGTAAGAGTAAATACCAGCGGAATACAGAGAGTTTTTGGCTATAACACAGCCTGTAATCGCAGGGCTGGAATAACTGCACATTATTCCTTCACCATAGGAAGAATAAGTACCGCCATTTTCAGTGATAATACAGTTGATTATTTTCGGATTAGCGTTATTGTAGCAGGCTATACCACCGGCCTGGACATCGTAATTATCCGTATCATTCATATTTTTGGTAATCAGGCAGTTTTTGATTGTCGGGCTGCTGCCTGTACAATATATGGCTCCTCCCACATAGTTATACAACGGTGCATCTATGTATTTCCCGTAGCCGTTGGTTATTGTAAAGCCAGCGACTATCGAGTCATTATCCTCATTGGCGTCATCGAAGCAGAATCCCCTGTACGGATTAGCTCTTGTGCCGTTGCAGTCAATAATTGTTTTCGCTATGACCTCCCAGTCGTTCGGGTCTGTGCCGCAAACCGTTATATTCTTACCATTGAAATCAAGGTCCCTGTTGCCGCTGCCTCTATATGTACCTGGTCTGACGGCAACGGTATTTTCGTTGACAGCATGGTTAATTGCCGCCTGAATTGTGTCATTATCATCGGGAACATATATTGGCCTTACGTAAACTGCGCACGTGCCAGTACCATAATTAAGAGGAGGAGTGCCATTATCGGTAACCCTCAATGCCGCTGTATGCGTGCCTGCTCTATTATACGTATGTGTCGTTATGCCGTCGAAGGCGCCATCCGGGTGGTTACTGCTTGTTTCAGTATAATCAGCGCTAAATGTCCCATTATACTCAAAATCAAATTCGTATTTCACGATAGTGTCGCCATAGTAATCGTAGGAATCACTTCCATCCAGCGTTGTACTGTGCCCGTTTGTTATAGGGTTCGGTGTAACTACCAGAATCACAGTTGGCCAGGCGGTACACGCGTAAGCCTGATTTACAATAAGCAGACCCAGAACCAAAATTACAGCACATAGTTTTTTCGTCGTTTCCATTCTTCTTCTCCTTATTTTTTAAAATTCAACGGTTTCTTCTACTTATTATTTTTTAGAATTTTGTTTGCTTAACCATTTCTGCGCCGGTTTTGCCGCCGGAGCCGCCGGATATTTCTCTATCAGCTGCTGATAGACAGCTTTTATCTTCGAATTTGCTTCATCTATTGGAATAAGACTTGCTTTCAGCATAGTTTCATAATTACGGCCAATCATAAACAGCGCATGCCAGTTAGACCGGTAGCCCGGATAACCATCAACAGACTTTTGATAATATGTTATCGAATTTGCATAATCGCCTATACGGTTATAGCAATCTCCAATATAACAGCAGGCCTGCGGCGCCTGACCACTCGACGGATATCCTTTGACCACCATATCTACAAATGCTATTCCTTTTGTTATGTTTTCCTTTTCCTCTGCGGCATCTTTATATGGTTTATTGCAATAGGTTTCTCCTGTTGCGAATATCGCGGGCGGCAATTCCTTACTACCTACAAAATCTATAATCATCTCATTAACTGCTGTGATGACTTTGTCATCCTGGCCGCTGTTTATAAGCATAATAATATTAATCTTATCAATTCCAAGTTTCGCCCTGCGGCCATAAATACTACTCTCGCCGGCTAAAGATATTATATGCTTGTAAGCGTTCAATGTTTCGGAATATTTACGGTTCTTTTCATACACACCTGCTATTTCATACAAAGCTTTCGGCAAATCAACACTGCCTTTAAAATCAGCGATAAGTTTATTAAGCTCCGTCCCTGCCTCATCAATTTTACCTGTATCAATAAGACACATAATATTTATCCTGGGGATATCGATTTTATTTACCGCCGGATTATCCGGGAACAATTTACTTTGCTGCTGATAAATCTTTTGCGCCTGTGCATATTTGCCCTTGACCTGATACTGTTCGGCAATGACCTTAAGCGTCTTTGCTAAATCAGAATTTCCGGAAAAATCAGCAACCAACCTGTTAACCGCCGAATCTGTTGCCGTACTGTTGCTGTCGCCCACCAGTAATATGGCATTGTTCTTTGCAATGTCGTATTTTGCTTTGGATGCATATTGGCTGTCCGGGTATTGTTCTATTATTCGCTGATAATAACTGTTTGCCTGTTCATAATTTTTATAAAACGCATACTTTCCCGCAATAGTGTAGAGTTCCGTTGCTATAAATGGATTGCCGGGAAAATCAGTTATCAATTTATCAATCGCAGCTTTGGCCTTTGGGTCGTTACCATTCTCTATCGAGACGAATATATCTACTCTATCCATATCTATTGCCGATTTGATTGCATATCCGTTGTTGGGGTCGCGGGCAACTACATGCTGATAAAGCCATTTTGCCTCCGCGTATTTGTGTGCGCCGGAGTATTTCCTTGCGATAACATAGAGTTCTTCCGACAATTTTGAGTTATTCCAGAAGTCATTTATCATATTATTTACTATTGTATCTACATCATTGAATCTTTTTTGCGAAAAATATAATGCAGCCAGTTTACTGTTTGCGGCTAAAGCACCATCTTTGCCGGAATACTGCTGAATTATGTCTTTATAGGCTGTTTCAGCCTGCTGATAGTTCTTGGTTTTTACATAATTATCAGCCTTCTGAAATAAGTCATTGGCACCAGCGGTTTCAGGTAATTTAGCATTGTTGTTTGCGATGTTGGACTTTGCCTTACCAGCGTACTGACTGTTCGGATATTGCTCTATTATTCTCTGATAAAGGCTGTTTGCCATTTCATATTTAGTACGTTTGACATATTTTTCAGCGATATAATATAACGCGGCTGCCGCATCCGGATTACCAGAAAAATCCGCGGCTAACTTATCAATCGCTGTTTTGGCTTTGGTGTCGTCGTTATTTTCAATTAAAACAAATATGTCTATTTTGGCCGCACCTATAGCAGACTTGACCGCATATTCGCTGTTGGGGTCACGGTCAATTATGCGACGATAAAGCCCTTTCGCCTCTGCGTATTTCTGTGCGCCCGCATATCTTCGCGCGATAATATAAAGCGATTCCGATAATTTTGAATTATTCAGGAAATCTTTCACCATGTTATTTGCTATTGCATCCGCCTGGCTGTTTTTTTTCTGGGAAATATACAGCACCGCAAGCCGGCTGTTCGCGGTTAAGGCATCATCTGTGCCGGGATATTTCTGGACTATATCCTTGTAAACCGTTTCAGCCTGCTGATAGTTCTTAACTTTTATATAATCATCAGCTTTCTGAAATAAATCGTTCGCATCACCAAAACATTTTTCTGTTATTTGTGGAAATGAAAACAGGAATACTATTGCCGTTGTGAGAAGAGATTTGTTCTGCATATTTATCACCCTTTATCTAAAAACAAAAATAGTAAGTATACGCATTATACCAGTCTTTAGGATTGTATCAACTAAGTTTCGCCTGTCAACCTTATTTTGCGTAAATCTTTAACCATTTTGCGACTTTTTTGGGGTTCGCAACGCAATTTATATCAGCGAATAGGTTTTTGCACTGAAGGGGCCACAAGGATGCCCATAGGCTTTAACTGGTAATCATAAGACCATTTTTCACCTGTGCTTCGCCATGCGCCCGGACCATACCAGGATAGAGATTTGTCCGTATTATGAACTATGCCAAAAGCGTTTGCGCGATTGCCGTACGCAGTTATATCCAATTTATGCTTACCCTGAAACAACACACCAAGCTCCAGTCTGTATGGCGCAAAGGCAATCTTGCCTGCAAGTCGTCCGTCAAGATTTACCGATAATAGTGGTGCTTTAAACTTATCGACTACAATGGCAACCGGTTTGTCTCCGCCATCCAATGTGCAGTGATAGGTAACATTGCCGGCATAAAACGGCAAACCCTGCTGCGTCCAGTCTCCGAAAGTAAGCGTATGTACCGGCGCGATAATCTGTGCTTTACGGCCTTCGATATTAACGCCGAAATTACCAAGCAGATAACACCATTCAAGATTTGTCTTGCGAGTAAAAGGCATCGTCAATACGATTTCGTGCGTTCCGGTTGTCAGTTTCGGCAGTCGCACAGTTCGTATAGCCTCATCCGTGAAATATCCGGTATCAGTTATCGATATGTTTTTGCCGTCAAGCTGCAGATGAACCTGCTGCGGCTCTTCCAGTGCCAGCAGCGGCTCATTCACTTCCACGCTACAGTCAACTGCGTATTTCAGACTTACTTTTGCCAGTTCCTGGGCAGGGCTGCGGTCAGCCCATGGCTGAACGATATGACCGCTCTTTTCTCCGAGTTTCAAACGAGCACGAACCAGGTTTTCTATCCGCAAAATCTCTTCCGCCCCCTGCCATGGTTCATCATTAAACTTCCACTGTGCCTGGTCAAGCAGCAAAACATTGCGTTCAGAGAGCGTAACTTTCACAGGGCTATCGAGTTGTGAATAATCCTGCCACTGTACTGTCGGCAATTCGCTTACCGGCTTAAAACCGGGGTTCAGCGTCAGCAGCAGACTGCCATGAGCAGGAAAACTCCAAGGAACAATTGTAGACTCACCTTTTTTACGCTTTACGGCTAACGGCCGGCTTGTGCCGTCAAATGTATTAAGTAATGTAACATTCCAGTCGCCGCTAATGCGAATACTCGTGTTGTCCAATGGATGCTCGCGGTCGGTGTTGCAGAAAAAGATATGTCGTTGAGTCCCATCGATGCGCATCTGGTACAGTAAAGACTCTGTCCTTTTACCATCGGCAAGATGCGAATCAATTAGCCGATACGGTTCTATCGCTGCAACGATTTGCGAAGAGTTGAAATCGACTTGCGTGCATTGCTTTGCCAGTTGCATCGGCCTGTCTGATGTCTGAGCATCAACCAGCGAAGGAATTGCGCCTGCGAAGACAACTTTGCCACCCGCTTTGGCGAAAGCCTCAAGCCGGTCAAGCGTTGTTGACCGTATCGTCCGCAAATCCGGAACAATGACAGCATCATAAGCCATTTGACCTACTCTAAATCGGGAGCCTTTCTGCTTTGGACATTGAACCGGCAAAGTCGATTCGCAGATGAAATCAAAATCCATCAATGAAAACAAAAGCCATTTTGTAAGATTTGCAAAGTTTTCTTCCTGTTTGTTTCTTTCCTTTTCAGTCTGGTTGAGCGGCCCACAGCAGAGCCAGTAGGATTCAATGGGGTGGATAACACCAATACGCACTGCCGGAGTTCCTCGCGTCATAGCTGTATTAATGCGACCAAAATAATCCTCAATTAATTTATATTCCCTGTACCATGGAGATTGGTAGAAAATAGAAGCCGGATAATCGCGTTTGGCTTCACCGGCCATCGAGACCCAAGACAAGTGTGGAACACGTACTGTTACTCCGAGCGCAGCCTGCCAATCGCCCTGTGCTTTGTGGCCGACAAAATCAAAATGCCAGCCTGTTACGCCGTATAGTTCGCTCAGCACACCTGGCCGACCGTACTGATGGGAACGCACTTTGTGCCTGCTTGGCAGTGGTGTATTCAAGACGGTCTAAGAGCATATCGATGCCGGGAATCCCGAAGCTGCGATAGAAACGCATACATTCGCCTGCAACATTGGTCTGCGAACCTAACGCCGCTTCAGCGAGTGGATGTCCGGTCAGGGCAATATTATGCTTATCACACCACCGGCCTATCGTATCACCAAAGGCTGCGGCGAAACGTTCGGACAGATGGTCGTAATAGCAGTATCTAACCACAGACGCCTTGCCGGCGGGCAGTTCCCAGAAAAGCTCCGGTAAATGGTTTATTAGTTTCTGGTTATAAGCTTTCTGATACGTTTCAAAAAAATCTGTGGTAAAGGGAATACAAATATCCCGTATTTCATCAGGTCGCGCCAGATACTGTTTGTTGAGCGACTTGTAATGCGGCTCGTCGGTAAAAATAGCCGGTATCGATTTGCCAAACTCATCACCAACAGCAGAAAAATACCGTTCATGCGTTACTTCAATGAAACGTTCAATTGCCTTTTTGTTCAGGGTATCCACATAAGTCTGATTATTGTACCACGGGTCAGGCTTTGACATTTCGGGTTCGAGGTACGCATACCAGAGTTTTCCGGCCAGCGAAGCAATTTCATCTTTTTTCAGCAACCGATAACTTTCAAGATACCCATTTTTAAGTTGAACTTCATAACGTGCCAGCAGCACACTTTTATCTGAGGAACTTTTATTCGGCATTGTCGTAAACCTCAGTTGTTTGGAGCGATATTGCTCATCCTTTGTAACCAGCCCTCCCGCAAAACCTGATGGCCAGCGGTCTTCATCATAAAGCCAGGTAAGCATTCCCAAATTTTTGGCTTTCGCATCGCAGGTCTTTACAATTTGCAGATATTCCTGTCCAAGGTATTCCGTACCAAGCCCTGTACGACAGTGGATTGTAACCCCGCCAAAACCCATTTCCTTAAAATAATCGAGTTGACGGAGAAGCTGCTGCAAATCGAGTTTGTTATTCCAGCTCCAGAACGGCGTTCCGCGATATTCCGCTGTTGGCTGACGAAACAATTGCATATCAAGCTCGCTGGAATAATTGCGAGGATATAAATCGAAAACAGTCGCCGAACCAGACTTTTGTTCTGTTTGAGCCTTAGCATTCGCTGCGAAACATTGAGTTCCTGCTACATAAAATGCCATTACAATATATGGCAAAATTACTTTACGAATTACTAACTTTTCCATTTTTTATCCCCAAATCCACAATAAGATAAAAATTCATAACAGAACAAAAACATTCAACCCGATTTACGATTTCCATCCTTTTAATTTTTAATAAGACTGCGCCGCTATTCCTAAATAATTTCCATAACCAACTATAACTGTCGAACCAATAAGAACAGCCAAACCAATGCCAAGCAGGATACGCGTACGTAGGCTAGTACCCTTCCATTCGCCCAGTAAAATACCCAAAAGTGAGCTGAACATGATGGCGCTGGCCATCAATACCGCCCAGCCAACGTAGGCTATCTTACCCATCGCCGGCTCAGCAGTTTTGAAACATATAAACTGGGAACACCAGATTGCGCCCGCCAAACCCGCAAAGACGAGGTTTCCTGCCAGCGGCGTATTTGCCTTAGCATAGTCGCCCACAGTTTTGTTCTTTATGTTGAGCAGCAGACACCACAGAAAATTGATGGTAAAGCCACCCAGCAGCACAATGACAAGCACCGGCATCCCTTTCCATGCGGTAGAAGTAACCGGCTGCGTCGCCATCGCCAAGGTCTCAATCGTCGTTCCGCCCTGAAGGCCAAAGCTCATAGCCGAACTCATCAGGCCGGAAAATATTGCAACCATGATGCCTTTTTTGAAGTTGAATTCCGCGACTGCCTTTTTCTTTGCTTCCTCAGGCAGTTCATTTTCTTTGGACATCCCTGCCATACCAATCAGCACGATACCGACAAGTGACACCAGCACACCTATCAAAGAAGTAATACCGCTGCCCGGCTCAAATAACTGGCCAAACTCGCCTTTAAGCATCTTGGGTATCAGTGTTCCTGATGCAGAGCATAGTCCACAGCCAATGGCCAGACCCAGCCCTACGCCGAGGTATCGTATCATCAGGCCCCAGGTCAGTCCTCCAATACCCCAGGCCGCTCCACACAGATAGCAGTACCACAGTTCGTTTCGGGGCGAAACCTTCAGTACACTTATCACGTTCGGCGACATTGCGAACGCCAGCAGCCAGGGTACAACCAGCAGTCCCGCCACGGCATACACAAGCCAGTAGCTCTCCCACGCCCAGTTCTTAACCTTCTTGAACGGCAGGTAGAATATGGCTCCTGCCAGTCCGCCCAGTGTAAAAATAAACACTCCCAACGCTGGATTAGTCATTGATTCTGGATTCATAATTTTCTCCCTAAAAAAATGAACTTAATTATTTGCGAAGCTTCAACACCGTTTTTTCGTATTGTTTTACCTCATTGAGCCAGGCAGCACCCACAGGCGTTTCCATCTGCCTGCAGTATTCGTCCCAGACGCTTCCGTAGGGCAGTGTCTTTAGCTCTTCGAGCATTGCAAGGCGTGAGGTAAAGTCGCCGCGGTTTTCCAGTTCCCGCAGCTTTTCAATTGGTTCGAGCATTGCAATCAAAAGCGATTTAATCATATTGCGAGTGCCGATTACCCACGCGGCAATACGGTTAATACTGGCATCAAAGAAATCGAGTCCGATGTGCACCCTGTCGAGATAGCCGCCCCTTACAAGCTCCTGTGATATTGCGCAGAGCTCATCATTCAAAATAACAACATGGTCGCTATCCCACCTGACTCCGCGGCTTACATGCAGAAGAATTTCATCGAGAAAAGAAAAAATAGATGAAAGTTTATCGGAGATTACTTCGGTCGGATGAAAATGGCCGGCATCGAGGCACAATATAGTTTTACGACTTACGGCATAACCCATGTAAAATTCATGCGAACCGACGACATAGCTTTCTGAGCCGATACCAAATAGTTTTGCCTCAACGGCATCGCGGTGATACTTGGGATTGAGCTTTTCAGCGAAAATAGCATCGAGTGACTCAACGAGCCTCTGACGAGGGCCTTTCCTGTCTATGGGAATATCTTTATAGCCGTCGGGAATCCAGAAATTAGTTACGCATGGGGTTCCAAGTTCTTTGCCCATTTGCTCTGATATTTTGCGGCAGGCAATACCATGCTCAATCCAGAATTTTCTTATTCCTTTATCGCTGTTACTGAGAGTGAAACCGTCATCCGCTTTGGGATGAGAAAAATATGTCGGGTTGAAATCGAGCCCCATACCTTTTTGCTTAGCCCAGTCTATCCAGCTTTGGAAATGCTCCGGGCCAATATTATTACGCTCGATAAATTTGCCTTTATTATCGAGATAGCAGGCGTGAAGATTCAAACGATGTTTGCCAGGTATCAGGCCTAATGCCATGTTGAGGTCGCTGCGAAGTTCCGAAATTGTGCGGGCTTTACCGGGATAGTTACCGGTGGCCTGGATGCCGCCGCCAGAGAGTTCGGCGCCGGCTTTTTCGAAACCGCTGACGTCATCGCCCTGCCAGCACTGCAGGGATATTGCCGCGCCAGCCAGCTTCTTCATTACTTTATCAGTATCAACACCCAAATCGGCATACTGCTGTTTTGCTGCAGCGTAGGCCTGCTCGACAACTTTGTCTTTAGCCATAATCAATACTCCCAATATTTTAAGTTATATTTGTTTTTTTCTGTAAATTTCGACTTCCCAGTTTTCAATAAAATCCGTTGCTTTGCGATTCATATAGGTAATGCCTCCGAAGGCTTCTGTCAATTGCAAAACCAATGCACCATCTTTTGCAAGCTCCAGTGCGAGAAACACAGCATTTCGATTGGCCCCTATGGCAAAGATTAAATTTTCCCAGTTTATTATAACCGGAGAATAGCCATGCTTGTTGATAAACCGGTTAATGCCTTTTTCCGTTGGCTCTCCGATGAAAGGATAGGATTTGGAATAAACAATATGGTCCGGCGATATGGGGCCGTCAGCGATACGGATTTTGCCGCACACTTCAATAAACGCCGCCTTTTCTTGCCCGAACACTTCACGGATTTTTTTTTTCATAGCTTCTGTTTTTTCAACAGAGGTTATTTTAGGAATTTGAAGCGTTGTTGATATGCCCGCCTTACGATATTGTTCTTTGAGGGCCTGCATAATTTCGGCATACTTATTTCGGATTTGCTGCGGAGAATCGCCTGCAACAAAAACGCCATGATTCTGCAGGAAAACGACCTCGGGCTGATGCCCATGTTTTTTCTCGTAATCTTCGATACATTGGCGCACGTGCATACAAAGAGTATAACCGGGGTCCACATAATCAATCCACAACGAATCTGCAAATAATTCTTTGCAGGTTTTGGCGCCTTGTGCGGCACAGGTCATACCATTGACCAGTGCAGGATGAGTGTGAACAACGTATCGGCCGGTAAATGAATCATGCAAAGGCGATTCAACTGACGGCCTTGCATTTCGGCCTGACTTTATGGCAGAAGCCATTATGTCTTTAACAAGAGACTCGCGAGCAGCCGAATCTGACGGCGGCGTTATCTGGTATAAATGTGCGAGTTTTTTCCTGTCCAAAGCTATAAACGAATCCGGCGTTAAACCAGAGAGGGTTGTTCCCGAGGGCTTCACCCAAACAGTGTCTTCGTCTTTTACCGAGGTATTGCCGCCGCCCCCGCGAACATAATCTGTGGTTCCAAATTCATGTGATAATTCAGTAATATTATTAAGAAGATACGATATATTTTTTGTTCCGTCCATATCAACAAATCCACTTGCAACTTCATTACTTAAAATGATTTTCCTAAAGGCCTTCTGCTTTCCGAGCAAACTTTAAAGAAGACTAAGCCTTTTAATCTTACCGGTCAACCATTTTATAAACCATTATCCCACATTCTAATAGTTTTATTCTTCATACGCAACACCATTATGCGTCAAAAATTAACTTTTTTGCGACATAGCGTCTTTGATCTTGCAACTAAAGTCTGTGGAAATGGCTCAGATTTAGTTTTGCTTTTTGAGCAGAAACTATAATATTTAATTGCGCAAAATGGCGTTGGCTCGGAGATGAAATATGTTATATTTAGCTGCTAAGCTAATATGAAAAAAAGTAATCTCCAGGAAAGCATAGATAACGACATAAAGGAGTTCTATATGCTTGATAAATGCGTGAACAGACGCGAATTTTTAAAGACGGCGGGTTTTGTTACAGCATCAGCAGGTTTTCCAATGATATTTACTAATCAGGTATTGGCCGCCGAAAACAAAGAAAAACTCGCCACCGATATTTTATACCATGAAAAGTACCGGCCGCAGTTTCATTTTACCCCACAAAAAAACTGGATGAACGACCCGAACGGTCTGGTTTACTATAAGGGCGAATATCATTTGTTCTTCCAGCATGACCCTTTTAACATAAAGGTCAAGTTTGCTAACCAGACCTGGGGTCACGCCGTTAGTGCTGACCTTATACACTGGAAACAACTGCCCAATGCCATTGAACCGGATGACCTTGGTGCCATATATTCCGGTTCTGCTGTTGTGGACTGGAACAATACCGGCGGCTTTAAAACAGGCAAAGAAGATGTGCTGGTCGCATTTTACACCGCAGCAGGCGAGCATGCCCCGGTTCCAAAACCTTATACGCAGTGTATCGCTTATAGTAATGACCGCGGCAAAACCTGGACTAAATATAAAAACAATCCCGTCGTGCCCAATATCAGAGGCGCCAATCGCGACCCAAAAGTTTTCTGGTATGAACCTGGGAAAAAATGGATTATGGTTATATATCTTGAAAAAGGTGTTTTCTGCCTGCTGTCCTCAAAGGACTTCAAACAATGGACTAAACTACAGGAGTTCATGCTTCCCTCAAACCACGAATGCCCGGATTTCTTTGAACTGCCCGTTGACGGCAATTCGAATAATAAAAAATGGGTCTTTTGGGGCGCAACATGCAGATACATGCTCGGGAGTTTTGATGGAAATAAATTTACTCCCGAAACAGAGTCGCTTGTATCCTGTGAAAAACCTTATACCTTCTACGCCGCCCAGACATGGAGCGATATTCCAAAATCAGATGGCCGAAGAATACAAATCGCATGGCTCAAAGGCGGCAAATATCCTGATATGCCTTTTAGCCAGCAGATGTCGATACCCTGCGAACTTACCCTTCGGACAACTCCTGAGGGTGTTCGCTTGTGCCGCGTTCCTGTCAGAGAAATTAAGGGGTTACGCGAAAAAGAACAATCCTGGAAAGATATTTTTCTCAAACCAGGCGAAAATATTCTCTCCGACATATCAGGAGAGCTTTTTGAAATCGAAACCGAGATAGAACCAGCTGACGCATCGGAAGTCGGCTTTACACTCCGCGGAACCCCCTTAGTCTATAATGCAAAAGACAAAACTCTTTCAACCGCTGATAGGAAAATCGACCTGCCTGCCATCAATGGTAAGATTAAACTCCACATACTCATTGACCGTGTAAGTATCGAAATCTTCGCCAATGATGGCTGGAAATCCATCTTAATGGGTTTTCCAATCGACGCAGACAATAAAACACTGGAAATATTTACCAAAAACGGCCAAGCTAAAATTCAAATCCTAAACATCTGGAATCTCAAGTCGATATGGATTTAGCGATAATATGTAAATAAGGTGGCAGTTAATCTTAAATGAAAAAGGCCTGTACCGGATTATACGATACAGGCCTATGTCAAACAAATTCACACACTTCTAATCAGGATTTATTCCTTAACAATTAGGCGTGTCTTCTCCTGCGAATCAAGACCAACCCTGCAAGACCAAGCAGCGTTATCGTTGCTGGTTCCGGAACAGCTGTTACAGTCGTCCTTTGAGCAACACTGTCGTAGCTGACAATCACATGGTCGAGGTCGGCAAAACCATAACCTTTTATGCCGCCACCGGTAACATAACCCTCAACAAGGGTCTTGGTCGTACCATCGAGGTCAACTAAAACCATTTTGCCGCCGGTTATGTTAATTAAACCTGTAGCCGATCCCAAATATAATGGGTCAAATTGGCGAAAGTAAACACCATTGGCATAAACAGTACCGCCATCGAGGTTAATCGTTCCGTTGCTGCTGGCATTTCCAGTGGGTTTTAACTTGCCACCAATCACGTTAATTACGCCGCCTGTCATCGTGTAAACACCTGTACCGGCCAAGCTGGCGATGAAATCTCTGGCAACAGTGATTGTGCCGCCGCTCATATTTCCAGTGCAGGTAACACCGGCAGCGCTTGCCATTTGGAAGTCATAAGGTGTAAGTGTGCTTCCCGCCATCACAACTCCGATAGAGCCGCCGCTCATAGTGAATGATGCGGTACCCGAACCTGTCCCGCCGCCACCTACAATGAATTTCCTTCCAACGTGGATAACTCCATCGCTCATTTCCATCGAACCTGAAGAGCCAGTGGAAGCGGCAATCATGAAATCATACTTTACAACATCAATTGTTCCGCCGGTCATAGAAAGCGAGCCGGTACCGGAATAGCCGATATAAGCTTTATCTGTTACGGTTAGCTTGCCGCCGCTTACGGTCAATGCACCAGTCGTGCCTGCAGCATACCCGACGTCGACATACTTGCAGATACCCGTGTCGCCTGTACCAAGGTTAGGACCGCCACTGGTGGTAACATCGATAGCTGCGTCCTGTGCGGAAGTCGGAACAAGTCCTGTGCTCCAGTTGTCGCCGGTTCCCCATTCCTGGTTAGTACTGCCGTCCCAATACAATGCCGGAGCAGCGGATGCGATACTGACTAAGCTCAGCATCAAAGCTAAAACAATAAATTTCTTACTCATACGAACCTCCTCTTCTAAAAGAGACTCTATTTCCTTCGGCATAAGCCCAAACCTTGCTGCCTTCAATATCCAAACACCATATCTTTTCGTTTGGCAACACACCAAACGGCTTTCATTAGTTGTGTCTGCATATTTCAAACAAATTTTTAAGGCTAAGGCACATTTATGCCTGCTTAAAACACAAATTAATCAGTCAGAAGGGCCGATGGAAGGATAATTCAGTCTTTTTCGTACCACTCTCATCTCCTGTTCACACTCGCCTCTTCTATTTCTTCTTCATATTACAACTCATTGGAACGCCTTTACTATAGCACATCGCAAATATAATGTCAACTATATTTTGCGGAAATCTTTAACCATTTTACGACTCAATTATCTGACCTGCTCAATAATCGTTTTATCATAGATACTTCTATAATCCTCGCAAATTCAAGTGCTTACAAAAGATACCCCAAAAATCAACGGAGAGGGCGGCGCCAAACCGCCCTCTTTTGTAATGTGTTATAAAATAAGCACTTATGACACAAGTTATTTTTTACAAAACTTTAAGAGCTGTTTTGTATAGCGTTGGAACAATTAAAGGCTTGTCTTCAAATCCTTTCAAAAACAATGCCTATTATTAATTACTTTGGAGGAAAAGTCTTTAGCATCTCTGTAACAACATATTCAACTCTCCGCTGCTTCTGTTGTTCACTTACTAATGCCAGGGTTATGTCAGCATTGCAAATACCTAGCCAAATCGGTTCCATGCTCTTTGCATCAATTATCTGCACAAGCAGCGCGCCGCTTACATAATCATTAGGTATTACAAGCACATTTATCCAGTCATTGCCCTGCTCCTTGCTTTTGGCCGCCAGAACGTTTATTTCTTGTTGCAGTCCAATAGTATAGGTTACAAAAAAGCCTACACCCTTATATTTGGCGGGTTTGAATCCTTTTTCTTTTAACTGTTTGGCCAACGCCGTTTGAATTCTCTGGTCAATCAAGGCGAGCTCAGGTTCCTGCTCACTGTCAGAAGCAAATTTTACAAAAGCATAATTACTGCCCCTGGTGAATTTTGCGGTAGGATTGTAAGATGCCCTTACAGTCACGTTTGACAGTGTTTCCGGCACAGCGGCTTTCTTTTCCGAATAACATCCGCCGGCAAGTGTTAACGCTGTCAAAATGATAGAGAGAATTTTATTTTCCATTAATCTGTCCTTTCACAATAGAATGTTTAGTATTCATTTTTGCACATTCCATATGTGCAACATAGACAAAATTAATATTTCAAATACATCATACCTCGATTATATCTCCCTGTGCCGGCAATGTCGGGATTGACAGATACGCGTTTATCTGAAATACAATCATTCCAGCCTTTTCGCTGCCGGTCATAATTTGCTCCTGCGATAACGATGTATTAAATTGTTTGTTGAGCTATCGTGGACAAGCATAGGTTCTTCCCTGCTCTCGAGTTCAGGAACAATGCGATGTGCAAGCACTTTCCCAAGTTCGACGCCCCACTGGTCAAATGAGTCAATCTGCCAAATAGCGCCCTGCGTAAAGACGCAATGTTCGTAGAGGGAAATAAGTTTTCCGAGCGTTTCCGGAGTGAGCTGGTCGGCAAGAATTGTATTCGACGGCCGATTACCCTCAAATACGCGATGCGGCACAAGCCAATCTGGTGTGCCTTCGGCTTTGACTTGTTCGCGAGTCTTGCCAAAAGCCAGCGCCTCGGCTTGGGCAAAAACGTTCGCTATGAGCATATCGTGATGACGACCAAGCGGATTGAGCGATTTATTAAAGGCGATAAAGTCACAGGGAATAAGCTTTGTTCCCTGATGAATCAACTGGTAAAAAGAATGCTGACCGTTGGTTCCCGGCTCTCCCCAGTATACAGGGCTTGTCTGATACGTTACTTCGGTGCCATCGAGAGTAACATGTTTGCCATTGCTTTCCATTATCAACTGCTGCAGATATGCGGGGAATCGCCTCAGATATTGCTCATACGGCAAAACTGCAACAGTCTCTGCCCCGAAGAAATTATTGTACCAGATACCAAGAAGCCCCATGAGCACCGGCAGGTTTTGCTCGAACGAAGCTGTTAGGAAGTGTTCGTCCATTTGGTGTAGGCCGTCCAGCATAGCACGGAAGTTCTCCGGACCGATGGCAAGCATTGTCGAAAGGCCTATCGCCGAATCCATCGAATAGCGACCGCCGACCCAGTCCCAGAAACCAAACATATTTGCAGTATCAATACCGAACTTGGCTACTTCCGCGGCATTCGTTGATACCGCAACAAAATGTTTAGCGACTGACTTTTCATCGTTACCTAAACCGGCAAGAGCCCATTTGCGGGCAGTGTTTGCATTCGTCATTGTTTCGAGCGTCGTAAAGGTTTTCGAAGAGACGATAAAAAGCGTTTCAGCCGGCTCAAGGTCACGTACAGCTTCGGCAAAGTCGGTGGCATCAATGTTGGAAATGAAACGAAAAATCCTGCTGCGGTCGCAGTAACCCTTCATCGCTTCGTATGCCATCACTGGACCGAGGTCGGAGCCTCCAATTCCTATGTTAACTATGTTACGAATAGGTTTGCCGGTATGACCTTTCCATTCACCGCTGCGGATGCGGTTGCAGAAATCGGCCATTTTATCAAGCACGGCATGAACCTGTGGCACCACGTTCTTGCCATCTACCATGATAGATGTCCCTTTAGGTGCCCGCAGTGCAACATGCAAAACAGCCCGGTTTTCCGTAAGGTTTATCTTGTCGCCACGAAACATTGCATCAATCCGCTCCCGAAGCCCGGTCTCTTCCGCAAGTTGAGTGAGCAATTTTATAGTTTCATCGGTAACGCGATTCTTTGAATAATCCAGATAAATACCCAGAGCCTCGACCGTGAAACGTTCGCCACGATTTGGATCATCTGTAAAAAGCTTTTGCAGATGCATCTGGCCGACTTTTTTATAGTGGGCTTCGAGGGCTTTCCACGCCTTACGTTTGGTCAGCGGCTCAATTGGTGATTTCATCTTTCTGATTGATGCTTTCATATTATTTTATTTCTCCTATTTCATAGTATCCATTTATTATCAGAATAATTTATTTAGTGTTATGATACGGCTTTCAGTGCGTTGTTTACGATTTGCTGGGCTTCGGTCACAATGGCATTTAGGTGTTCCTGACCCTTGAAGCTTTCTGCATAAATCTTGTAAATATTTTCCGTACCGGACGGCCGGGCCGCGAACCAGCCATTGACGGCCACGACTTTCAAGCCGCCAATTGGTGCCCCATTGCCGGGAGCGCAGGTCAATTTAGCTGTAATCTGCTCACCGGCCAATTTTGACTCCCTGACAGCTTCCGGCGACAGCTTCTGTAATCTTACTTTCTGCTCTGGTGTTGCCGACGCATCGATGCGAGTATAATAAGGTGTACCGAACTGAGCAGTTAGTTCGCTATAGTGCTCGCCCGGGTCTTTTTTTGTGCTGGCTGTGATTTCGGCTGCGAGCAGATTCATGATTAAACCGTCTTTGTCGGTAGTCCATACAGTACCGTCTTGTCGCAGAAAGCTTGCCCCGGCACTTTCCTCACCGCCGAAACAATATGAGCCGTCAAACAATCCTGGTGTGAACCATTTGAAGCCTACCGGTACTTCGGACAGTTTGCGACCGAGTTTTTCAACCACCCTGTCAATAATACTGCTGCTGACAAGCGTCTTTCCCACGGCAGCATTCTTAGGCCAGTCTGGGCGATGCGTAAGCAGATAGTTTATGGCCACGGCCAGGTAGTGGTTGGGATTCATCAACCCTGCATGCGGTGTTACAATTCCGTGCCGGTCAGAATCCGGGTCATTGGCGAAAGCAAGCTTGTACTGGTTCTTGAGACCGACAAGCCCCGCCATCGCATACGGGCTGGAGCAGTCCATCCGTATCCTGCCGTCGTGGTCAACCGGCATAAACGAGAAGGTTGGGTCAACTTTCGGATTTACAACGACAATGTTAAGTTTATAAACTGAGCTTATCGGCTCCCAATATGGTTCGGATGCCCCTCCGAGCGGGTCAGCACCCAGCTTGAGGTCGGCAGCACGTATAGCATCCATATCGATGACATTCTGCAGGTCGTTAACATAGGGCGTGACAAAATCTTCCTGGTGGGTGCTCTCCGCTTTGATGGCCGATGAGAATGGTACACGTTTTATACCGGCATTGCCTTTTTGCAGCAGTTCATTGGCACGGTTCTGAATCCACTTCGTCACATCGGTATCGGCCGGACCGCCATTGGTTGAGTTATACTTGAAACCGCCATCCTCAGGGGGGTTGTGCGACGGCGTGATTACTACGCCGTCAGCAAGATGCTCCCTGCGACCACGGTTGTAAACAAGGATAAGCCACGAGACAACCGGTGTCGGCGTTACACAATCATTTCGATGGATGATAGTTTCCACATTGTTTGCCGCCAAAACTTCCAGAGCAGTACGCTGGGCAGGCCCGGACAACGCGTGTGTGTCCCTACCATGATATACGGCCATCATACTGCTGCTCGATAGTCGCAGATAGCCTGGGTAATAGCCAGGATATGGGCTTCAGTGAACGTACCGTGCAGTGACGAACCACGATGTCCGCTGGTGCCAAAACTAACTCGCTGGTTGGCATCCGTCATATCCGGCTGACACTCGTAATACTCACGTTCGAGCCGAGACAGGTCAACCAGCATTTCTCTTGGTGCCAATTTACCTGCAAAAGGAGAAATTCCTACGTTTATTTTGTGTTCCATCTTTTATCTACTCGTACACCATTCAGTATTTCTCCGGTACGAAATTCCGGCCTTTCAGCGTTATCTGGTCGTCGTACTTCCCTTTATCCGAACGTGCAGGAAGTTTTACTTTTTTGTGGGGTATTTTCTTATAGGGAATAAGGTTAAGAAGATGTGCGATGCAATTGAGGCGGGCACGCCGTTTATCATCCGAGCGAACAATGTACCACGGAGCCTCCTTTGTGTCAGTTGCCTTCAGCATCATGTCGCGTGCGCGGGAATAGTCATACCATCGGGAATACGACTCGATGTCCATCGGGCTTAATTTCCACTGACGGAGCGGGTCTTTGACACGGTCATCGAACCGTCGCTGTTGTTCTTCCTGGCCAACCTCCAGCCAGAACTTTATCAGGATGATGCCGGACCGGATGGAAAAAGCCTCGAATTTTGGACAATTCTCAAGAAAACTAAGGTATTGTTCTTTGGTACAGAATCCCATTACCGGCTCCACGCCAGCGCGGTTGTACCAGCTCCGGTCGAAAATGACGACCTCGCCGGCAGATGGGAAGTACCGAATGTATCGTTGACCAAACATCTGCGTCCGTTCCCGATCGGACGGTGCCGGCAATGCTATGACACGAAACACACGCGGGCTGACTCGCTCCGTTATCGCCTTGATGGTTCCGCCCTTGCCGGCTGCATCACGCCCCTCAAATACGACCATCACTCGCAATCCTTTTTGCACTACCCACTCCTGCAACACACACAATTCAGTCTGGAGGTTACGCAGTACCTTTTCGTATTTTTTACGTTTCATCTTCGTTTTCGTTTTTTCCACTATCATCTTGGACATAAAAAAGTCTCCTTATTTCAGACGATGCGTTAGGGCATTGCAATCGCGTATAATATTTTTTTTAGAAACCAATCGTTATCCATCTCTTTTAGCCTTTGTCAGGCTGTTGCCGGTAACCATCTGGTGCCGGCGTGAATGGCGAAGGCTCGCGTTCAGGTCACCGGACATGGCTTTGCATTCCAGATATTTGACGCATACTCCGCGATGGTTCGGTCGCTGGAAAATTTGCCGGAACCGGCCACATTCAGAATGGCCTTAAATGCCCATCCATCGCGGGTCGGCATACAATTCACATAACCGCTGGTCCGCCTCAAGATAAAACTTTAGGTCGGCCAAATGCATATAATGGTCGCCGCGTGTTAGAAGCGTCTCGCATAATGGAGTAAAAACACCAGGTTCATAGCGACTGAAGTAATTTGAGAAAATCATATCCAGCGCCTCGCGGGTCTCCGGTTCGTTTTCGTAATGCCAGTATGGATTATACCAGCCTTGGCTGTCGGCCACTTGTTCAGCAGTCAGACCGAAAAGGAAAAAGTTTTCCTCGCCCGCTTCCTGTGCCATTTCAATTGTAGCTCCGTCGCGTGTACCTATGGTCAGCGCCCCATTCATCATAAACTTCATATTGCTCGTGCCGCTGGCTTCATATCCTGCGGTCGATATCTGATTGGAGACATCGCTGGCAGGAATCAGCCGTTCTGCAAGAGAAACACAGTAATCAGGCAGAAACAGGACTTTAAGTCTGCCCTCGCATCGCCGGGTCCCCGTCAATGGTGCCTGCCAGATTGTTGATGAACTTGATGATAAGTTTGGCCAAGATGGTAGGCCGGTGCGGCCTTGCCGGCGAAAAAAAACGTTCGCGGCGCCATATCCATGTTCGGATTTGCCCGCAGGCGGTTGTAAAGTACCACGATGCGCAGCGCATTGAGTAATTGCCTCTTGTATTCGTGGATACGCTTGACCTGACAATCGAAAATGCTGTCCGGGTCCACTGTCTGGCCGGTAGTTGATTTTTAGCCAGTCGGCAAACTGAGACTTGGCCGCACGCTTGGCCTTAGGAAATGCATCCGGAAACCCTTGTCATCGGCAAGTGGCTTGAGTTTGCTCAATTGGCTCAGGTCAGTAATCCAGCCGTCGCCTATGGCCTCGGTAATCGTATCTGCAAGTGCCGGATTCGCCAGCAGCAGCCAGCGTCGCGGCGTAACGCCATTGGTTTTATTATTGAAACGTTCCGGGAACATCTCGGCAAAATCCTTGACCGTCATTGTACGCAACAGTTCGGAATGTATTGCGGCCACACCGTTAGTGCTGTGCGAACCGACAATAGCCAGATTGGCCATGCGAATCTTGCGCACTGTCGCCTTCCTCAATAAGACTCATTCGCGCAACGCGTCCCTCGTCACCGGGAATTTGGTACGAACATCGTATCGAGAAAGCGGCGATTTATCTCGAAGATAATTTCCAGAAGACGCGGCTGCATCATTTCAAACCACGCGATCGGCCATTTCTCCAGAGCTTCAGGCAGCAGTGTGTGGTTCGTGTATGCCAGAGTCTTTTGTGTAATGTCCCACGCCTGGTCCCACTCGAGGTTGGCTTCGTCAAGCAGAATACGCATCAATTCAGGAACAGCCATAGATGGATGTGTATCATTAAGCTGTATTGCAACTTTCTCGGGAAGCTTGCTCCAGTCGGTGTTGCTGCGCCGGAAACGCCGCACAAGGTCTGCCAGCGAACACGCAACAAGAAAATATTCCTGCACAAATCGCAGTCCCTGTCCCAGACTGGTGGTATCATCGGGATAAAGTACCCGCGTAAGAGATTCTGCCGTAAGCGTTTCAGCAAGAGCACCGACAAAATCCCCGCGGCTGAATCTCTGAAAATCAAAATAATCCGGCGCCGCTGCCGCCCAGAGCCGAAGCGTATTGATGGTCTTGCCGCCATAACCCACTACGGGACGGTCAAACGGAATACCGAGCAAGCTGGATGGCCGGCCGGGTATGCCCTGCAAGCTTCCGCCTCGAAGCTCAAATGAGCAGTTAAGCTTTACCTCCACCATCTCATGCAGACGTGCAACCTCCCACGGGTCAGGGTGACGCAGCCAGTTGTCGGGCTGTTCCTGCTGCCAGCCGTCCTTAATGGACTGTTTGAAAATCCCATATTCGTAACGCAGACCGTAGCCCATGGCCGGAAGCTGCATCGTGGCCATCGAATCGAGGAAGCACGCCGCCAGACGTCCAAGTCCTCCATTACCCAGCCCCGCATCAGGTTCCTGTTCAAGCAATCCAAGCAAATCGATATGCTTTCTGCTCGACAGCTTGTTTGGCAATATCATCGAGCAGAAGATTCGTGACATTGTTGGCCAGTGAACGGCCGATGAGAAATTCCATCGAAAGATAGTAAATACGCTTTGGGATTCACACGATTATACGTATCCTCCGTGCGTACCCATCGCTGTGAAAGAACATCCCGCACAGAACGGGCAAAGGCCTCAAATCGCTCACGCGTCCCGGCTGTTTTCAAATCGATAACATTGTCAAAAATCAGATGCCGCTCGTATAATGCATTGTCCGTTCCCGAAAACTGAACCGGTCCGCACCCGTATTGCTTGAGGAGTTTTGATACATCTTCTTGCTCTTTTGGCATCATCGGAGGAACATCAATATCCCTACCCATTTTAATGCCCTTTCACTTAATTTTTTTCTCAAAAATACCACATTACTCAACTTGTGTCAAGTGGGCCGGACTTCTGCATTGACTTCTGCATTGAGTCACTTACCCACATGACGAGTTTCATTCCAAAGATAAATTGCCGGTCGTAAAAAATTTCCTTCATAGCTAAAAGCACAAAGGCTCGCGGTACTGAGCATAAAAGACCTGCTGTTAACTGAAGGCTCAAGCCCTATCCATCGAGCAGCCAGGACACGTATGAAATGGCCACTCGAAAAAAGCAACACGTCTCCTTTAACCGCGCGGACGCGGCTTATTACACTATCGGCACGTGCGGCAACCTGAGCAGGTGTTTCGCCGCTGGGACATCCATCACGGAAAAGCATCCAGTCAGGGCGTTCAGCAAGGATTTCCGCGGTCCGGCGGCCTTCGTATTCACCGTAATTCCATTCAACAAGATTACGGTCAACTTCCGCAACAGAACCGAAACCGGCCAATTCGCATGTCCGGACCGCACGACGTAAGGGACTGGTAAAAACCCTGGTGAAAGTCTGCTCTTTCAATCGTTCTCCGAGTTGGTGTGCATTGCGTTCCCCTTGTTCGGTTAGAGGTAAATCGGTAAGCCCTGTGTATTGGCCCGTAAGACTCCATGCCGTCTCACCATGTCGTGCCACATAAATAACAGGTAGCTTTTCACTCACTATGCTGTCCCTTTTCGCAATGATGTCTTTTACCCCACAGCGGTGTGTACTGTCTGGAATAAATCAGACTTTACATAATTATAACCGCACCAACTTTATTAGATTAAGGTCAATTGCACAATTGGGGAAAAACCTGTTTTTGCTGTCAGGTAAATACCTATGATATCCGGATGATGTAGGGAAATTCCTAATACTAAAATCAGGAATTTTACTAATTGCGATTATTGTAATTTAAAATATAGTCAACTTACTGTAATAATTTTACATAACTTGCAATAAAAGTTAGTAAATTTTAAGATATCACAAATTTTGGGGGGCTAATAGAATTCTACACCAAGGACAGATTTAAGGCGGACAATTTGTCTTGACAATGGGCAGAGGTTCAGATTATGGTAAAGTATAAGCTGAATGTCCCGAGATGTGCTGGAAACAACTTTGAATGAATAGTTTGCTGATTTTGTAATAATTTATTTTTTTACAATAAACCAGTTAGTCTGAAAAATTAGGCGCAATATCGCGGAAATGGAGATTGCCATGGCCAAAAAAATTACAAATCAAAAAATGAACCCCCTTTCCCATAAAGAACTTGAACTAATGAATGCTTATTGGCGGGCCTGCAATTATCTGGCGGCCGGCATGATCTATCTGCGGGCGAATCCGCTGCTTCGCAAGCCTCTCAAGGCCGAACACATCAAGCAGCGTCTGCTGGGTCACTGGGGCGCCAGTCCCGGCTTGAGCTTCACTTATATTCATCTCAACCGCCTGATCAATAAGTATGACCTTGATGCGATTTTCATGGCCGGTCCCGGCCACGGAGCGCCGGGCGTACTGGCGCCGGTTTATCTGGAGGGAACATACTCGGAGGTTTATCCGAACAAGGGTGAGGATGAGGAGGGGATGCTGCGAATTTTTCAAGGAATTTTCCTTTCCCGGCGGCATCGGCAGCCACTGCACGCCGGAAACGCCCGGCTCCATCCATGAAGGAGGCGAACTGGGCTACAGCGTCTCTCATGCCTTCGGCGCCGCTTTTGATAATCCTGACCTGCTGGTGGCGGTTGTGGTCGGCGACGGCGAATCGGAAACGGGGCCGCTGGCGACCTCATGGCATTCCAATAAGTTTATCAATCCGATCCGCGACGGTGCGGTGCTGCCGATCCTGCATCTCAACGGCTACAAAATCAATAATCCCACGCTGCTGTCCCGCATTTCCCATGAGGAACTTGAAGATCTCTTCAAGGGCTATGGCTGGACGCCGCATTTTGTGGAAGGGGACGAGCCGGAGGAAATGCATCAGAAGATGGCCGCGACACTGGAAGATTGCGTTCTGGAGATTCGGCGTATTCAGCAGGAAGCACGCAGCAGCGGCAAGCCGGACAGGGCTCGCTGGCCTATGATTGTGCTTCGCAGTCCCAAGGGCTGGACAGGTCCCAAAGAAGTGGACGGCCATAAGGTCGAAGGTTTCTGGCGTTCCCACCAGGTGCCGCTGTCTGGTATGCACGAGAATCCGGCACATTTGAAACAGTTGGAAGAGTGGATGCGCAGCTACAAGCCCGAGGAATTGTTCGATGTAAGCGGACGGCTGATTCCGGAATTGAAGGCACTGGCTCCCAAAGGCACTCGCCGCATGAGCGCAAATCCGCACGCCAACGGCGGCCTTTTGCGAAAGCCGCTGCGTATGCCGGACTTCCGCGACTATGCCATTGTAGTGGAAAAACCGGGGCAAATCACCGCCGAAAACGCTCGTCCGCTCGGCTGTTTTTTACGTGACATTATGCGTCAGAATATGACAAATTTCCGCGTTTTCGGCCCTGACGAAAATACATCAAACAAGCTCGATAACATTTATGAAGTGAGCAAGAAACTGTGGCTGGCAAATTATCTGCCTGAAGATGCGGACGGCGGCCAGTTGTCGCCGGATGGCCGTGTTCTGGAAATGCTCTCGGAGCACACGCTGGAGGGCTGGTTCGAAGGGTATCTGCTTTCGGGCCGCCATGGATTTTTCTCCACCTACGAAGCGTTTGTGCATGTTATCGATTCGATGTTCAACCAGCATGCCAAATGGCTCGCTATTTGCCGCCAGTTGCCGTGGCGTGCGCCGGTTTCTTCGCTCAATTTGTTTATTACCTCGACAGTGTGGCGACAGGATCACAACGGCTTCACCCATCAGGACCCCGGCTTTTTGGATGTGGTCTGCAATAAAAGCCCGGATGTGTGCCGCATCTATATGCCGCCGGATGTGAACTGCCTGCTCAGTGTGGCCGATCACTGCCTCAAGAGCACCAACTACATTAATGTGATCGTCTGCGACAAGCAGAAGCATCTTCAATATCTGAATATGGATGAGGCCATCGCGCACTGCACCAAGGGCATCGGCCTTTGGCAGAAAGCGAGCAACGACGAAGGCTCGGAGCCGGATGTGGTGATGGCCTCGGCGGGCGATATTCCCACCAAAGAGGCGCTGGCGGCAATCGTGATGCTGCGGGAAAATTTCCCCGATCTTAAGATACGCTTTGTCAATGTGGTGGATCTGTTCAAGCTCACGCCGTCCACCGAGCATCCGCACGGCCTTTCCGACAAGGACTTCGACAGTCTGTTCACGGTTGATAAGCCCATCATCTTTAACTTCCACGGCTATCCGTGGCTGATCCATCGCCTTACCTACCGTCGCACCAATCACAAGAACCTCCATGTGCGCGGCTACAAAGAGAAGGGCAACATCAATACGCCGCTCGATCTGGCTATCCAGAACCAGATCGACCGATTCAGTCTGGCCATTGATGTTATCGACCGTGTGCCGGCACTGCGTGTAGCGGGCGCCCATGTCAAGGAGAAGCTGCGCAATATGCAGATCGAATGTCAGAACTATGCCTATGAGTACGGCATTGATAAGCCGGAGGTTGATCAGTGGAGATGGGCTGGCGATAAAAAACCGGTCGCCAAATAATGCGTGGATTAATATGAAAATATTATCTTTAAACTGCGGTTCAAGCAGCATCAAATACAAGCTATTTGATGTTGAAAGGAACTATCAAGTATTGGCAAAAGGAATGGCCGAACGGATAGGCCAAAAATCTTCTTCAATTTGTCAAACCATAGAAAACAATCGTGAACAAAAGTTGGAAACGTTTCTTCCCGACCACCGAACCGCAATGCGTGCTATGCATAAGGCACTGGTCGAAAATAAATCAAGTCAAATCAGAAGTATTGACAGAATAGATGGCGTAGGACACAGAATAGTCCACGGTGGGGAAAAATTAAGGAATCCCGCCTTAATCAATGAAGATGTGATGAAGCAAATAAAAGAAGCGGCTCAGTTCGCCCCGCTGCACAGTCTGCCGAACATCACGGGCATCGAAGTTTCGCAGGAGTTGCTGCCTGATATTCCCAACGTGGCTATTTTCGATACAGCCGTGCATCAAACAATGGAGTTCAAAGCGTTCCTATATGGTCTTCCCATAGAATATTATGAAAAACATAAGATTCGTAAGTACGGCTTTCATGGAATCAATCACGGTTACGTTGCAAATGAGGCCGCCGGAATTTTATCTAAACAATTAAATACTCTCAAAGTTATTACATGTCATCTTGGAAACGGCTGCTCGATTACTGCATTTCAGCGGGGCAAAAGCATTGACACCTCAATGGGCCTAACACCTTTGGAAGGACTGGTGATGGGCAGCCGTTGCGGGGATTTAGACCCTTCCGTAGTTTTGTACTTAATCGATGTGGTAGGATTAAAAGTTTCGCAGGTAAAGGATTTACTAAATAAAAGCAGCGGGTTGTTAGGATTATGCGGTAAAAGTGACATGCGTGACATTATCGCAATGGCTGAAAAGGGGGACACAAAGGCACAAGTTGCAATTGATGTTTTTGTTTACAGGATTCAGAAATACATCGGGGCTTATGTTGCGGCGTTAAACGGTGTTGACGTAATCGTGTTTACCGGTGGAATCGGAGAAAATAGTCCATATATAAGAGCACGTATCGCAGCTAATTTTGATTATCTGGGCAGTCATATAAACCAAGGGAAAAACAAGAATAATGAAACCATTTTTTCCTCTGATGATTCGAATGTCCGGCTGATGAACATTCCGGCAAATGAAGAAATGTTAATTGCACAGCAAACGTATCGTATAATTAGAAAGAATATAGAAAATAACGAACAAATATAACGATGAAATCACAGGAGTCTCCTATGTCCAAAACTATCTCCAAAAAGTCTCTGATGCGGATCCTTCTGGTGGTCGCTGTCGCGGTCGTTGCGTTCTTCGGCTATCAGTATTGGAAGACGAAGCAATCCGCGCTGCCGAAGGGATTCGCATCGGGTAACGGCCGGCTCGAGGCCAAACTGGTCGATGCCGCCGCCAAGGAACCGCTGAGGGTCAAGGAAATCCTCGTTGACGAAGGCGATCTCGTCAAGCCGGGTCAGGTGCTGGTGCGGCTGGACACCATCACGCTGGATGCCGAACTGGCCGAGGCCAAGGCAAATGTCGCTGCCGCACAGGAACGCCTGGCGATCGCCAAGGCCGGCATAGTCAGGGCGAAAAGTGAGATCGAACTTGCCAAGATCGAGGTCGAACGCTCCCGCAAACTTGTCGAGGAACGTGCCGGCTCGCAGCGGGAATACGATGTCCGCAAGACGAGATTGGAAACAACCACGGCATCCCTCGCGGAAGAAGAAGCCAAGCTGCAAACCGCTAAGCAAGAGGTCGAAGTCGCACAGGCAAACGTGGCGACGGTCCAAACCCGCATCGATGACGCGACGCTCAAGTCCCCCGTCCGCGGAAGAGTGCTTTATCGCCTGGCCGAAGTTGGCGAGGTTCTGGCTCCCGGCGGCAAAGCACTGACGTTGGTGAACCTGGAAGACGTATATATGGAGATATTCCTCCCCTCAGAACAGGCCTCCAAAGTGAAGATTGGCGCCGAAGCGAGGATGATGGGTGACGTTTCCGGCCGCGCGGTCGCCGGATATGTCACCTTCGTGTCCCCGGAAGCACAGTTTACTCCAAAGCAGGTCGAGACACGCAGCGAGCGTGAGAAGCTGATGTTCCGCGTCAAGATCAAGATGCCCCCAGAGTTGGTCTCCTCGTATATTGAGTATATCAAGACGGGCATCCGAGGCGTCGGGTATGTCAAGTTGGATGAATCCGCTGTCTGGCCAGGCTGGCTGCAGAACCTCGTGACGCCGCCAGCAAAGAAGCCGGACGGTATGATACCTTCAAATGAACAATCCAAGGAGGTGCCTTGATGTGCAGCCATAACGATGCAAAGCCAACGATGTCCAGAGGGCCTTTGGCCATTGCCGGTGCGGTTTCACTGCTGAGCATGGTGTTGGCGCTTAGCGGGTGTGCGGTAGGTCCCGACTTCGTGAAACCCGAAGCCAAAGTCAATGAAAACTGGAGCGAGAAAGGTGACCCGCGGGTCGCGACTCAGACTGCGGTTAACAGCCAGTGGTGGAGTGCGTTCAATGACCCGACACTCGATCAATTAATCCAACTCGCCTACCAGCAAAACCTGCCGTTGCAGATCGCCGGTCTAAGGATTATGGAAGCCCGCGCCAGGTTAGGCATTGCCATTGGTGAGCAGTATCCCCAGCAGCAAGAGGCTTTCGGTAGTGCAACCGGGGTTGGTCTTAGTAAAAATGCGTCCAACAGCTTCGGTCTGGATCGAAATCACTGGGATTATCAGTTGGGCTTTGATTCGACCTGGGAATTGGATTTCTGGGGCAAGTTTCGGCGGGGCGTGGAAGCAGACACACGCCAGCTTGATCGCCTCGGTGGCCGACTACGATGACGCGCTTGTCTCGCTCACCGCGGAAGTCGCCCGCACCTACACTGTGATTCGCACGTTTGAGGTGCTCATTGAACTAGCCCGTGAAAACATCAAAGTTCAGGAGGAGGGGCTGCAGATTGCCGAGTCTCGTTTCCGCAATGGCGCCACCACGGAACTGGATGTGACCCAGGCACGCTCGTTATTAGAGAGTACCAGGGCTACCATCCCCCAGCTGCAAATTGGACTGCAGCAGGCGCAAAACGCCTTGAGCACGCTGTTAGGGCAACCGACGGGCGCCGTTCAGGCATTACTGGATGGACCCAAAGGGATTCCGACGGCGCCTGCGGAAGTGGCCGTTAGCGTACCGGCCGAACTGCTGCGGCGGCGTCCGGATATCCGCAGCGCCGAGCTTTTTGCCGCTGCACAGTGTGCCCGCATTGGTATTGCCAAAGCGGATCTCTATCCCAGTTTTTCGCTTTTCGGTGAGATCGGGTTTCAAAGCAGCAGTCAAGGTGGGATGCAGTCCAATGGAGCGCACTTTGACAATCTTATGGACAGCGACAGCGTCTTCTATTCCTTTGGCCCGGCGGTTCGGTGGCCCATTTTCAATTACGGCCGCATAGAGAACAATGTGCGCATCCAGGACGCACGGTTTCAGCAATTGCTCGTCAACTACCAAAACACCGTGCTCAAGGCGGCCCAGGAAGTGGAAGATACGCTGACCGGTTTTCTCAAATCCCAGGAAGCGACAGTGTTTGAGCAGAACTCAGTAAATGCTGCCCAGCGGTCGGTGGAGATAGCCTTGGTGCAATATCGGGAAGGCGCCGTGGATTATCAGCGCGTGTTAGATACGCAACGCGCCTTATTGCAGGAGCAAAATAACTTGGCCCAGACGCGCTCATCCATTGCCACGAATTTGATTGCCTTGTACAAGGCGTTGGGCGGGGGTTGGGAATTGCGGCAGGGCCAACCAATAGTAGCGGAAAGCACGCAAGCCGAGATGCGAAAACGGACAGACTGGGGCAGTTTGTTACCGCCGCCATCGCCGCCGCCACCGGCGTCGGAAACCTTAAACCCGCCGCCGCCGGCCCGCGACATACCGCTTTTACAAAAACCTGACTGGTAAAGGACAACCAATGGAAAGTAAAGTTCTCTTTGATTACGTAACGCAGGAGATATAATCCATGGTGTCCCCCGCGTCTCAATCAGCTAATGCGCCGGTGGTCTCCATTAAGGATGTCACCCACCGCTATGGCAAAGTTGTGGCGCTCGATGGTATTTCCCTCGATATTCCAAGCGGCCTCATGGTCGGCATAATCGGCCCTGACGGCGTCGGCAAGTCGACGCTCATGGCCCTGATCGCCGGCTCCAAGAAGATGCAGCAGGGGAAAGTGACTGTCCTGGATGGGGACATCGCTGACGTCCGGCATCGACGCGTTGTGTGCCCGCAGATCGCGTACATGCCCCAGGGTTTGGGCAAGAACCTCTACCTGGAACTCAGCGTTTCATGACAACGTTGATTTCATGGCGCGACTTTTCGGACTATCCGCCGCGGAGCGTCCGATCAAAGTTAAAGAACTGCTCGATGCCACCGGACTTGGCCCGTTTCCCGAACGTCCCGCCGGCAAGCTCTCGGGCGGAATGAAACAAAAGGTGGGGCTCTGCGGCGCGTTGGTCCACGAACCGGATCTTCTCGTTCTCGATGAGCCCACCACCGGCGTCGATCCGCTCTCCCGGCGGCAGTTTTGGACGCTCATTGACGATATTCGTGCAGGCCGCCCCAGTATGAGTGTCGTCATTTCCACCGCTTACATGGACGAAGCGCAAAAGTGGGACTGGATCGTCGCGATGGATGCCGGGCGTGTGCTGGCGACAGGAACGCCGGCGGAGTTGATGGAGCGGACAGGCACTAAAGATTTGGAGAAATGCTTCATAGCCCTGCTGCCGGAAGAAAAACGCATGGGGCATACGGAACTGACCATCCCGCCGCGTGCGGCCGGCAAATCGGAAATCGCCATCGATGCCAAGGGCCTGACGCGCCGCTTCGGCAGTTTCACCGCTGTTGACCACGTCACTCTTTCGATCGAGCGAGGCGAGATATTCGGTTTCCTCGGCTCCAACGGCTGCGGAAAGTCCACCACCATGAAGATGTTGACGGGACTGCTGCCTCCCACCGAAGGGACCGCGACGCTCTTTGGCCAGTCGGTCGAAGCCGGAAGCATCGAAGTCCGCAAGCACCTCGGCTACATGACGCAAGCGTTCTCACTTTACGGCGAACTGACCGTTCGCCAGAACCTGGTACTGGATGCCCGTCTTTATCACATTCCACCCGAGAAGGCGAAAGCACGTATCGATGAGTTGGTCGAAAAATTCGGACTTGGTCCGCATCTCGATTCGTTGGCCGAGGCTCTGCCGATGGGTTTGCGTCAGCGGCTTTCGCTGGCAGTTGCCGTTCTGCATGAACCGGAAATGCTGATTCTGGATGAACCCACGTCGGGTGTCGATCCGGTCGCTCGGGACAGCTTCTGGGAACTGCTGATCGATCTTTCGCGAAAGCAGGGTGTGACGATCTTCGTAACGACGCACTTTATGAATGAAGGGATGCGCTGTGACCGCATCTCGCTGATGAACGCGGGGAAGGTGCTGGCGTGTGATGCTCCGCAGAAGCTGATCGAAACGCGTGGTGCCGCCAATCTGGAGGACGCCTTCATCGGCTATATGGAGGACGCGATTGCCGATGCCGCGTCCAGCGGCAAAAGCAAGGACAAAGCGCCCGTCAGCGCACCAGCGGCCGAGCAGCCTGTGACCCCGCCAACACCGTCGAAGCACTGCCCAGTTCGGTTCAGCCTTGGTCGGATGCTCGCATACACCCACAATGAAACCATGCAGATCCTTCGCGATCCGGTGCGATTGGCCTTTGCCTTCCTTGGTTCGGCATTGCTGATGCTCGTTTTCGGCTTTGGAATTACCACCGATGTCGAACACATTCGCTATGCCTCGCTCGATCTCGATCAATCGCCGGAAAGCCGCGCTTATCTCGAGCAGTTTGCCGGATCGCAATCGTTACTTTACCCCTACTCCACCGGTATACTCTGCCGAGGAAGGCTTGAAGCGGCTGCAATCGGATGACATCTCGCTGGTGCTTGAGATTCCGCCTGATTTCGGCAGGGATTTCCGCAGGGGCTCCGGACCGGAGGTCTTGGCGCAGGTGGATGGCGCCATGACATTCCGTGGCGAGACCGTCGCGCAGTATGTTCAGGGAGTCCACAATACCATGCTGCAAGATCCCGCGAGCGGACTACAACACCAGCCCCTAAGAAATACACTGCCAATATCCAAGAGCGGTACATGTACAATCCCACGTTCGAAAGTATCTACTCGATCGTGCCGAGCGTCCCGGCCCTGCTGCTGATCCTGATACCGGCGATTCTCATGACGGTCAGCATTGTGCGCGAAAAGGAACTGGGCTCAATGATCAACTTCTATGTCACGCCAACAGGCAGGTTGGAGTACCTCCTGGGAAAACAACTCCCCTACATCGCGATCGGCATGCTCAACTTTTTCATTTTGGTCGCCATGGCGCTGGTCGTTTTCGGCGTTCCGATCAAGGGAAGTTTTCTGATGTTGACGTTGTGCACGCTGCTTTATGTTACGGCGACAACCGGTATCGGCATGGTAACTTCGACCTTCACCAGCAGCCAGGTCGCGGCCGTCTTTGTCACCGCGATTCTCACCATTATACCGACCGTCCAGTTCTCCGGTTTGTTACAGCCGGTCTCGACGCTTGAGGGTAACGCCCGGCTCTGTTGGTTTGATCTGGCCAACCTCTTACTACATGCACTCCAGTGTGGGCGCATATACCAAGGGGATCGGACCCGGCCTCATGATGCAGGACATTATTTTTCTGGCCTGCTGCATCCCGATTCTCTGGGCAGTTAGTTTGGTCGGCCTGAGAAAGCAGGAGAAATAGCAATGACGTCATTTCTGAACATCTTTTGGCTTGGGCTCAAGGAAATTCGCAGCCTGATAAGCGATCTGGTGATGGTCCTGTTTGTCATCTATGCGTTCACTGTGGCCATCTATGTCCAGGCGACGGGCACTTCGAATGAGGTCAACAACGCATCGATCGCTTTTGTGGACGAGGACGGTTCGGCCTTGTCCAAAGAACTGATTAATGCTTTCTATCCGCCGCGTTTCCAGTTGCCTGAGACAATCGACGCCGGAGAGGTCGAAGACGCGATGGATAAAGGCCGGTTCATGTTCGTCGTTGTGATCCCGCCCCTGTTCGAAAACGATCTTCGCGCCGGTCGCAATCCGGATATCCAGGTGAATATCGACGCGACCGCCATGCAGCAGGCCGGTATTGGCGCCAACTACATCAAGAACATCATCAACGACCGCGTCTCAAGCTTTCTCAAACGCACGGATGTGACGGCACCTGAGCCCATCAATCTGGTCATTCGCAAGCTGTTCAATCCGAACGGAATATCCTCCTGGTTTACGAGTGTGGTGGCCATCATCAATCAGATAACGCTGCTGACAGTCGTTCTGACGGGTGCCGCGGTGATCCGCGAACGCGAGCACGGGACGCTTGAACACCTGCTTGTGATGCCGCTGACCGCGTTCGAGATCGCAATGGCGAAGGTTTGGGCCAACGGCCTTGTGATTCTCATCGCGACCGGGGTCTCGCTCTTCTTGATTGTGCAGATGGCGCTGAAGGTGCCGTTCGCCGGTTCGGTCGCCCTGTGGTTCTTTGGCGTCGTGCTCTATCTGTTCTTCGCGACGGCGCTGGGGATATTCCTGGGGACGATTTCGCGGTCGATGGCGCAGTTCGCGCTTTTGATCATTCTGGTGATCCTTGTGCTGATGCTTCTTTCGGGCGGCAATACGCCTGTCGAGAGCCAGCCGGAATGGCTGCAGTACATCACTTTCTTCCTGCCTTCACGGCATTTTGTCAGCTTTTCGCAGGTGATCATTTATCGCGGCGGCGGCATTAGTGCGGTCTGGCCTCAATTTCTGATGGTAGGTGCGATCGGTCTTGGGTTCTTTGTGTACAGCCTGGCGCTCTTCCGGAAATCAATCGCGGTGACGAAATAAAATTTATGATTGAGACCTCTGAAAAACCTCACATTTTATTATTCTCTTATATTTTTGCTTGAAGTGCTTCGAAAAATTATTTCGATACACCGCAAAAACTGTTTTCTGGCCTTACCAAAGGATTCTTTTATGCCTTTGGTATACCTTTTTATCTGTTCATAACGGTCGTGTGCCGTTATCCGGCAATACTCACCAGGCTAAAACTCCTTTTCCAATTGTACGCTATTACATGTAACCCAAAATCAAAGGCGTTACGCCTCATACCTCGATATCGAGTCCTGCCGTAGCCGGTATTCTTCATCCACGCAAACGGATGTTCAACCACCGCCCGAATTCCCGCCACCAGACGGTTATGCAATTTCTGTGAGGCTGTTAATTCCTTCTGGCCGCGAACTCGTTTTTGAATAATTCCGCAAAACACGCCGCGTTCCTCCAGTTTTGCCTTTCGGTCTTTATCCATATATGCACTATCAGCAAAGACACTGTCCTTCTCATCCTCAACAAGTTCGTCAATATACCTGCTGTCATGGGTTGAGGCGGTATCGAAACGGTAGTCTTTAATCATGCCGTTACAGTCAGTAGCAATATGGCCCTTATAGCCGTGATATATTCTGCCATGTTTTTTCGTATAACCTGCTGCCTTGTCTTTGGTGCTGGAAATACCGTCTTTGCCAGTTCTGCCGCGAGGCGCTTCTATTATAGTGGCATCAACACAGGTCCCTTCCTCAAGTATAACGCCGCGACTTTTGAGGATGGCGATAGTCTTATCAAATAATGTAGCTATATGGCCGTTTATATTAAGACGCTTGCGAAACTGCACAAAAGTAGTTTCATCAGGTGCATCCTGTTCCATCTTAAGGCCTACAAATCGTCTGAAGGATATACGGTCACAGAGCATCTCTTCGAGCATCGGGTCGGAAAGATTAAACCACTTTTGCAGCATTATGCATTTTATCATCATTACAAGTGGATAATTCGATGCTCCGCCTTTGTCGGTGTTGTTCTTGTACATATCCCTTAACGGCTCAGCAAGTTCGTTCCATGGTATAAGCTGGTCGCATTTTTGAAAAAATTGAGCAGTGCGACGACCGCCGAGGTCAGAGGTTAAACTGTCGAGAAATGTTGGTTGATTGCTTGTGCGTTCCATAATCTTTGCCTCCATGCAATAAAATTGACTATTGAATGGACGCATTATATCATATCCGCTGATAATTGCATTAATGTTTTGTAAAAAATGCATAGTTTTTCAGAGGTCTCGATTATACGTTGATAAAATAAAATCAGGCATTTAAAGAAATTTGGAGGTCAATGTTATGGGAGTAACGATTAAAAATGAGAACGGGAACTTAAGTGTAATGTGTATTACGGGGGTGCTCAAAAAATCTGAGTTCGATGCTGTGCAGGCCGCGGCGACAAAAATACTTGATAACGACCCCTCGCTACGTATCAAATTGCTGTTGGTTGTGGAAAATTTTGAAGGATGGGAACGCGGTGTTAATTGGGATGACATGAGTTTCTATGCCGCACATGGTAACGACATCGCGAAAATTGCCATTGTCGGTGACCCAAAGTGGGAAACTGAATTGAAAATGTTCACAGGTGCGGGATTTCGCGCTGCACCGGTCAAATTTTTTCCTCCGGAACAGCTTTCGCAGGCTCGCGTTTGGTTGGAAGGATAATATCCCTAAGACTTGATTCTGAATAAATTTTAAAAAACGAAAATTAACAGGATAAAGGTACATTGTTATGAAAAAACGAGATGTTGTAATCACAGTAGCGGTCACAAATATAATGTCAATTGCGATTACGTTTTTTATCATGGTTGCGCTCAAGACTGATAAGCAGCAGGTTCGCAATGAAAAGATAGTCCCGGAAAAAGAGACAACAGCGGCATCCGCATCTCCGGTTGCTGCTCAACAAGATGTCAATAAAATCGAAATACTTGCCCTGTTTGATGTCAATACAGAAAGCCTGCGAAAAAAGTCCATAGAAGCGTTTAAAAAAGTAATCCGGGATGTACCTCCCTATACTGAAACTCCCACAAGGGGGTATCCATTTGCCTTGAAAGGGGAATATCAACAGGCTGAACAGATAACACAGGAAGAAATAAGGGACAATCCTCAATCTGTGGATGCTCATTATACGCTTGCGTGGATATATGCCAGAGTCGGAAACTATGATGACGCGATATCGCTCTGTAATAGAACGCTGCAGCGTGGCTCCGCATTCAATAAACTGAGACATATTCTTGCGTGGGTATATGCCAGACAGGAAAAATATGAGGATGCCCTGAATGTGTGCGACGAGGCAATTCGCGATGAACCTCACTCTGCCATGCTTTATTATGCAAAGGCCCGTATTCAGGACTTGTTTGGACGCGATGATGAGGCCATCGAGAACTATTCACGGGCTATCAGCCTCAAAAACGATTTCTTTGAAGCTTATGTATTTCGTGGGCTTTTGTACACAAAACTCGGCCGCTATGATGATGCGATAAAGGACCAACGACAGGCTATTCGTTTTGACAGATACGCCCCAGCTGGATATATCGGTCTTGGTCTGGTATTTGACATTACTCGTAATTATGCTGCGGCATTGGAGCAGATGAATAGCGCGGTAACACTTGGTTCACTTACTGCGAACGTAAATTCTCAGCGACAGCCGTTGACAGTGAGCATGGGAATCGACGATGCAGTGATTTATAACAAGATTGGAATCCTGAATATCAGGCTTGGTTTTTATCAGGATGCTTTGACTGCATTTAATAGAGCAATCGCAGTCAGACAGGAATTTCCCGACGCTTATCGCGGCCTGGTACTAACACATTTACTGCTTGGCAATCGAGAGGCTGCTCTCAAAAATTACGAAAAACTCAAGAGTTTGGATTTGAATTTAGCAAACTCCGTAGTCGCTTTTCTTGAGCAGGGTAATTAATAGCCCTTGTCCCTGCCAAATATTTCATCCGCGGTTTGAAATGGTGAATCGGCTGGCATAGGAAAAATCGGCACAACTTACACCAAATACAAGGATAAAATTGGTCTTGATAATGGGTAGGAGTTCATTGTGTCATAATTCGTACTTCCTTTCTCAATCCATAATCCGATAGAATTATACCACAACTTACACCTTATATACTGGTCCGATTTTGGGGGAGTATTATATAACGTACAAACATCGCCGAGTTATGTTAGGAATGTGTTAGGCTGCAAATAAATCTTTTCCGCCAATTATTTCTGCAAAATCAAAGTTAATTTGACAGATTCTTCGTTATATTATAGAATATTTCATTATGTTTTAAGGGCATAAATGAAAGATTTTTATGGTATTGGTAGATAAAAGTTATCAGCGGCTGGCATATCACTATATTGGCGGTCAGATTAAAAAACTTCAACGCGAAATCGACGGAGCTCGCCAGGCTAAGGATATAGAACATATACATCAATCCCGTGTGGCATCAAGGAGACTGCGGTCGGCACTTGGAGTTTTTGAAAATTGTTTTGATATTAAAAAGGTGAAAAAGTGGCGCAAAGAAATAAAAAGGTTAACTAAAAGTCTTGGTCCTGCGCGTGATGCCGATGTGCAGATAGAATTTTTAAATAAAGTGATATCCGAACTTGATGAAAAAGAAACTAAGCTTCATCCTGGCATCGAAAGACTGCTGCTTAGAATCATCCAGAATCGCCAGACATTTCAAAATAAAGTTATTAAAACCATAGACAGGCTGGAATCCCGGGCTATTATTGCAGATATTCATTCAGCCATCGAGAAAATCATGTTTTATTTGCGAAACGAAAATCCAGACGTGAAAAGCAAAGATACTTTTCAAACAACTAGCCAGCATATTAGCAGCAAATTGCAAGAACTGCTTTCGCATCAGGAATGCCTGAAAGACCATTTGGATAAACAAGGTCATCACCAGCTGAGAATAGCCGCCAAAAGATTAAGGTACACAATGGAGATTTGCAGGGAGCCTTACAACGGCCGTCTCAATAATGTAATAAAGGTGGCCCAGAAGCTCCAAACACTTCTTGGAGATATCCACGATTGCGATGTCTGGTGCAACCATATTGATAAGTTTCTGGAAGAAGAGCTTCAGCGAACAGAGGAATACTTTGGATATGATAAACCTTATTATCTTTTGCTGCCCGGCCTTGAATATCTCCAGCAGAAGCTGAGGCAAAAACGCCAACAATTTTTTGAAGAGCTTTTAGTTTACTGGAAAAAGCTATGCGATGAAAAAACGTGGGACAAATTGATTTCGAAGCTTAAAGAACCATTAACTGACTCAGCCCAACCTTCGATTGTAGAAATAAAAGAGAGGGCTTCAAATGAAGCAAAAATCCAAGAAAATACTGCTGATAGGGGATGTCCATGCGAATCTGCCGGCATTAAAAGCTGTTCTCAATGATACCGCCAAGAATAATTATCGCGAGATTTGGAATGTCGGTGACTTTGTGGGTTACAATCCTTTTCCAAACGAGGTGATAGATTTGTTACGCCGGTTAGGGGCGGTAAGCATTATTGGTAATTACGATTTAAAAGTTCTTTCTTTTGAAAAAAACAAGGTGAAATGGAAACAGAAAAAAGCCCCAGAAAAATATAGAGCTTTTGAATGGACATACGAAAAATTAACCTCGCAAAACCGCAAATACCTTGCCTCTTTGCCGGAGCAGATATGCCTCAAAGTTAATGGACTAAAAGTACTTCTAACGCACGGCAGTCCTGCTTCCAATGAAGAATACATATGTTCAGAAACAACATCGCAGCGGCTGGAAGAATTAGCGGCTTTGGCAAATGCTGATGTTGTTTTAAGCGGACATTCACATCTTGTTTTTTCGAAAAGAACTGGAAAAACCTTTTTCATAAATCCAGGCAGTGTAGGCCGGCCTGAGGGTACGGACGGCAGAGCGACTTACGCCATTTTAAAGTTTGCTGATAAATCCGTGAATGTAGAGAATTACTCAGTTGAATATGATATGGAAAAAACAATTCGTGCAATACGTAAGGAAAAACTGCCGGAAGACTTCGTTAGGATGCTTCGTGAGGGGAAAAATCTTACACAATTAAATAAAGGCTCGGCCAGTCTGTCTCAGAAACAGCAGAATGAACAGCTTGACTCAGTAGTAGAATTTGCAGAAAACTGTCGTTACCCTGAAAAACATACTCTGCAGGTGACGAAACTTGCACTTAGACTTTTTGACGAACTGAAAGAGCTTCATAAATTCTCAGAGCAGAAAAAATTCTATCTTCAATGTGGCGCATTGCTTCACGACATCGGCTGGATAAAGGGGCAAAAAGCTCATCACAAGACCTCGTTGAATATGATAATCAAGGCAACGAATCTGCCTTTTGATTTGCGCCAACGGTCAATAATAGGCCTTATCTCCAGATACCATCGGAGAGCCTTGCCTAAATCTTCGCATAAACATTATTATAATTTAACCCCGCAAGACCAACGCATTGTTTCTGTGCTTGCTGGTATATTAAGAATAGCTGACGGTCTCGACAGAAGTTATATGAACCTCGTCAGGGATGTGAAATGCAAAGTAACCGCGGATAAGCTTTTTATAAGGATTGATGCAAGCGGCCCGGTTATCCAGGAAATCGATGCTGCTCAACAGAAAGCTGATTTAATGAGGAATATTTTTAATAAAGATATTATAATAGAGGCATTCAAATAGGATGTAAATAACCAAGATTATTAACAGAATCTAAACAATTTTGTAATGGTAATTTTACGAGTCTAAAATAAACATAAATAGATATATGGTCTATGGACATTACAAACGGACAAAGGCGGGGAATTGTATAATTCCTTTTGAAGCCCAAAGTGATAAATGGGATCACGTTGTTATCCTGTTTCGGAGGATTTGGAGATGACCGGTACAGCCGAGAATATAACTCTTCAGCTATTGATATAGGCTCTAATTCCATCCGAATGTTATTAGGCCAGCTTTTGCCGGACGGCAAAGTTGAGATACTGGAAAGATTTCGTAAGGCGGTTCACCTGGGGCAGGATACATTCAAAAACGGCAAGCTCAGCAGAAATGCAATTCGTACCGTTATATCAATTCTAAGAGAATATCAAAAGGTATTGAAATTATACAATGTAAAGCATGTGCGGGTAGTAGCAACAAGCGCGGTTCGAGAAGCCGGCAATGCCGATATCCTGATTGACAGAGCGATGATGGCTACAGGACTTGGAATTGAGGTGATTGACACTTCTGAAGAAGGCAGACTTACTGTTTCGGCGATTCAAAATACCCTCGGTGATTTGCTGGAGAAGAGCAGCAAAAACACACTTATAGCTGAAGTAGGCGGCGGAAGCACAATTTTGACGTTTCTTGAAAAGGGCGAAATTGTGGCCTCGCAAAGTTTGTATCTGGGTTCGATTCGGCTTCAGGAAGTTCTTGCAGGTGGTGATTCTTTGGATTCAAAACTCATTCATAATGAAATACTAAATATCATGCCTTGATAGAAAGTTTTATGTCCCTCAAAAAGATACAGAATTTTTTCCGCCGTGCGATGCCAGATCTTTGCCGCCAGACACGCCGGCACAAAACTAAAGGGCATAGAGCTTAACACCATTCCCAAAGCAATGTTTAATAAGCTGGTTGATAAGGTCAGGACCAAAACATCACAGCAGCTCGCTGCTTTCTATGATATCGAATTTACAGATGCCGAAACCTTAAACGCAGCTCTTTTAGTATATCAGGTGCTGCTGAATTCGACCAGGGCAAAGGAACTGACAGTCTTGTTTACCTCTATGAGAGAGGGTTTGCTGCAGGATTTAGCACGGCGCATAACAGGTCAGGAAGACCGGATATTAACTAAAGGTATAATTCATTCTGCGATGACTATTGCAGAAAAATACAAAGTTGACATTGAACACTCCAATAGGGTCAGAGAAATCGCAGTTCGACTTTTCGATGCCCTTCAGAACGAACACGGGCTGCAGTTCAGACACAGGATATTTTTGGAGACAGCTGCGTTATTACATGAAGTAGGTACATTTATATCACCAAAAGCTTTCCATAAACACTCACAGTATTTAATTATGAATACTGAAATATTCGGTCTCACACAGAGCGAAGTGGCAATTGTAGCAAATATTGCGAGGTATCATCGGTGTGTAAGCCGAAAACAACGCACATAGAATATATGTCACTAACAAGAGAAAACAGAATTATCGTTAATAAGTTGGCAGCACTGCTCAGGATGGCAGAGGCATTGGATGCCGGTCACAACATAGAACCTGAACGCATGAAATGCAGGTTGGACAGCGATAATTTAATTGTATCCATTCCGGGTATGCCGGATTTGGCGTTTAAAAGGAAAACTTTTGCCGCCCAAAGCGATATGTTCGAGGATATTTTTTGTTTAAATGCCAAATTTGGAAGAAGATTAAAAAAATATATGGATAAGAACATAAAATTCAACTCGCCGCATCTGTTTGTAAACCGTGAACTGAGTTGGTTGGAATTTAACCACAGAGTTTTACTGGAAGGACTCGAAGAACTTCCTTTGCTCGAGAGGCTTAAGTTTTTATCAATTGTAAGCTCTAACCTTGATGAATTTTTTATGATTCGTGTGGCAGGGCTTGTCCAGCAGACAGCCGCAGGGATTCGAAAACGCGATAAAAGCGGCTTAACGCCTACCCAGCAGCTAAAGCATATAAACCTGAGAGTCCACAAAATGATTGACACTCAACCGTGCAGTAAAAGACGTTATGGGAAAGCTCAAGGAACAAGGCTTGTTTATAACTCAAAGAGACGACTGGACGGTTGAGCAGAAAATATTTCTGGAGAATTATTTTAAAAATGAGGTTATTGCTGTTCTGACTCCTCTTTCGATGCAGGAACTTGAACCCTGTCCGCTTTTACCGGGCAGACACTTAAATGTCGCAGTTAATATTCAATCGAAAAAGGCTGGAGAAACCGTTAAAAAGATTGTCATAATACCTGTACCGGTCATACTTGACCGATTTGTGCAAATACCATCGGAACAATCTGTCAGTTATGCTCTTCTGGAAGATATTATCGCAGATAACGCAAGATTGTTATTCGAAGAATGGGAAATACTTGGAAGCGCCTGTGTAAGAATTACCAGAGACGCGGATGTTACCGTGCAGGCGGACGAGGCTGCGGACCTTCTCGGTATGATAGAGCAGGCTGTCCTTGAAAGAAGGCGACGAATGCAGTTCGCCTTGAAATATCCGCAAATCCGGATTACTCTATCAAAAGTTGGCTTGTTGGCTGGCTTAAGCTCGAATCTGATTATATATATGAAATTGACGGTATTTTAGATGGTGCGGCCCTGATGAAGTTAGTTACAATCCCGAATTTTGAAAAACTTAAGACGCCTGATTGGCCGCCGCAAACCCCCAGGGACATTCTGGATTCACAGGATATATGGCAGACACTCCAGCAGCGGGATGTGTTATTATTCCATCCCTACGAAAGTTTCGAGCCGGTTGTCAATCTGCTTCAGCAGGCATCGGTTGACCCGGATGTGCTGGCAATAAAACAAACTTTATATCGAACAAGTTCTGATTCGTCGATTGTAAAGGCCCTTCAAACTGCCGGAGAAAACGGCAAGGAAGTTACTGTGCTGGTAGAGTTAAAAGCACGTTTCGATGAAGACCGTAATATCAATTGGGCAAGAAGACTCGAAGACACCGGTTGTCGCGTGATATACGGTGTTGCGAGGCTAAAAACCCACGCAAAGGCAATGCTGATAATCCGTCGTGAGAACGGCCGCATACGCCGATATGCGCATTTATCTACGGGAAACTATAATGAAAAAACCGCAAAATTATATTCCGATATTGCTCTGCTGACATCTGATAATGACCTTACTTGCGATGTCAGTGCCTTTTTCAATCTTTTGACGGGTTCTTCAGGAATAGTCGGCTGGTCCAAACTCACAATAGCGCCTACGGACCTCAGAAGGAAATTAGAGGACCTTATCAACAGGGAGATTCATGTATCAACTCCTGACAGGCCCGGATTGATAATGGCTAAGATAAATTCTCTGGAGGATAAAAAAATCTGTCAGGCTCTTTACCGGGCAGCTCAGGCTGGAGTCAAGGTGCTTTTGAATGTCAGAGGAATATGCTGTCTGAGGCCTGGCCTGAAGAAAACTTCAGAAAACATTGAGGTTGTCTCGATTGTGGACCGTTATCTTGAGCACGGCAGAATTTTATATTTCTCAAATGGCGGGCACAGTGAAATTTATCTCTCCAGTGCCGACTGGATGAGTAGAAATATCGATAAAAGACTGGAAACTTTCTTCCAGGTAACCTCGCCAAAGCTTCGCGAGAGACTGGAAAACATTCTCAAAACCTTCTTTGCAGACAACACAAAAGCCCATCAAATGATGGCAGACGGAACTTATAAACGTAAAACTGATTCAAATAAAAAATTACGAGGACAGGAAAAGTTCTATAAAGACGCTGTTTATACTGCACAATTACATAAACGTCCACAAATGAAATTTATACCATTAATAAAGCCGCAGGAATAATTTTCCCCTGCAAATTGATACTTTCCGTCAATAATTTTATCAAGAACATTGTGAGTCATATTGTCCTGCAAGTATGTCCTGGAATGAATGGGTCACTCGTCCAGTGCAATACTGGATATGTATTTTACAATGAATGCCCTAACATCATCAGGCTGCGATGAACAGCTTAAGTTTTAACAGCAACAAGAGAAAAGTAGGACAATCCTATGACACTCGGGCATATTTCAGAAAAAGCTGTTCTGTAACCCACGTAAATTCAAGTGCTTATAAAAGACATCCCCAAAATCAACGGAGAGGGCGGGATTCGAACCCGCGGTAGATAAAGCCCTACACAGACTTTCCAAGCCTGCTCGATCAGCCGCTCCGACACCTCTCCGGAACTTCAAAACTACAGAGTAACCGTTCCAAATCCATTTTTCAACTCTAATTTGCAATTTTTGGTTTACATTTCGTCCCCAACGATAACATAGGTGATTGCTGAGAATTATAAAGGCCGAGCGGCAACCCACTCAGCCTTTTCCTTCTGGATGACATTAACAACTTGATACTTATCTGACGTTTTGACCATTTCCAGTAAACAGTTTTGATTTAAGCAGTTTCATCTTGGCCAGTCTGAACTTCAAACCTGTGAATAGACACCCGAACCCATATTTCAAACTCCTGTTGAAATTTATAGAAGACGCCTCCGCAAAATACTTTGTCGGACAGCTCACCTCAGCGATTATATACCCCTGCCATAATATCTGCGCTATCATCTGATTATCAAAAATAAAATCATCGGAGTTGGTCTCCAAAGGCAGCTTTTCCAGCAGCTCCCGTGAAAACGCGCGATAACCCGTGTGATATTCTGAAAGTTTTGCCCCAAGCAAAATATTTTCCGCCAGAGTTAAAAATCTATTGGCGACATATTTCCACCAGGGCATCCCATCCTTAAAAGCGTGCCCGCCCAGAATTCTCGAACCAAGCACACAATGATACAGCCCGTTACCAATCATTGACGCCATCGCCGGAATCAGCAGCGGCGTATATTGATAATCCGGATGAACCATAATAACGATATCAGCCCCCTGCTGCAGCGCGAGCTTATAGCACGATTTCTGATTGCCGCCGTAACCGCGATTGGCCGGATGCGTATGAACAATTGCGTTCGGCAGTTTCGCCGCTATAGCCGTCGTCTCGTCCCTGCTGGCATCATCAACAACAATGACAAGGTCAACAACCTTCTGTGCCATTACCTCGTCATAAGTCTTGCGAAGCGTCTGCGCCGCGTTATACGCAGGCATTACCACCACAACCTTTTTGTTTTCAAACATATCCTATCGCATCTCCTACCAGCAACCTTCCAACTTCAAGAGTCAGGCTTCTTTTACATCAAATTAACATTTATCCGATAAAAATGCAACCTTTTTACACGGCATTTACACGGCACAGATTAGTTGACCGCGACCAGCTTTTTGATATAATAATTAACTAAAAGATAAAAACTTAAGGATTTTACATGCAAACAAAAAAACTGGGCGAACTGGCTGAATACGTCAGCGGCAAAGTTTATGGTGACCCCGAAATACAAATCAGCTCTGCCGCGACATTGGAAACCGCCGGCCAGGGTGATATTAGCTTTTTAAGCAACCCTAAATACGCTAACCACCTTCAGACCACAAAGGCAAGCGCCGTGGTAGTCGGCAGGGAAAGCAAAACCTCAGCCGCCCTGCTCATAGCACAGGATCCCTACTACGCCTTTTGCCAGATTGTCATTCTTCTGCACGGCCATCGCCAACATAAAAAAACCGGCATCAGCCCAAAAGCCTCAATTGCCAAAACCGCAGTCATTGGCAAAAACTGCGACATCCACGACTTTGTAACAATCAGCGACAACGTTAAAATCGGCGAAAACTGCGTCCTTTACCCCGGCGTATTCATCGGCCCCGATACCGAAATAGGCAGCGACTGCATCCTCTACCCAAACGTCGTGATTTACGATAAGTGCAGAATCGGCAGCAAAGTAATTCTCCAGGCAAACGCCACCATCGGCGAAGATGGCTTTGGTTTCGCCACACACAAAGGTCAACACCACAAGATTCCTCATATCGGTTCAGTAATTATCGAAGACGAAGTGGAAATCGGTTCAGGTTGCGGCATCGAACGAGGAACTCTTGATAATACCATCATCGGAAAAGGAAGCAAAATCGGCGACATGGTGGCGATAGGTCACGGCACAAAAGTCGGACCCTACTGTCTCCTCGTCGCTCAGGTTGGAATCGCCGGTTCAGCCACGCTCGGCCATCACTGCGTCGCTGGAGGGCAGGCCGGCATCGTTGGTCATATCACAGTCGGTAACGGCGTTATGATTGGCGCACAGGCTGGCGTAATTAACGATGTTGAGGATGGCAAAATTATTGTCGGAGTGCCAGCAATCGAGGCAAGCAAAGCAAGGCGGGCTTATGCGCTGATCAAAGCGCTTCCTGAGATGAGAAAAACTATTCGCAAAATCGAAGAACGCCTTACCAATCTTGAGAAACCTGAATAACATCAGCCACAGAGGTCACAGAGGAATTTGAAATTTTATTCTGGTTTCTGAATTCTGGCTTCTATTTTTTTGATTTTGAATTTGTTTAGGATTTAGTAATTAGTGCTTAGGGTTTGGTTTCTCTAAAATTATGCCTACACAGCAGAATATAATAGGATTAATCGCAGGTCAGGGCAGACTCCCCTTTCTCGTTGCCGCGGGCGCAAAACAAAGCGGCCACAAAGTCGTCTGTGTCGGTCTGATAGATAATGCCGAACCATCCCTCGCCGATAAGGTGGATATTTTCTATACCGTGCCGCTGGCCAGGCCAGGAAACTGGATGCGAAAACTTAAAAAACACGGCGTATCCAGTACTATAATGGTAGGCAGCGTCGCAAAAAACCGTATCTTCACACCCTGGCGAATCGTCCGCTATCTGCCCGACTGGCGGGCAATAAGAATCTGGTACTGGCGGCTGAGAAATAAAAACAAACAAAATGAAACCCTTTTAAACGCCCTTGCCGAAGAACTGGCATCAGGCGGTATTATCCTGGAGGATTCCACAATGTACTGCAAAGAACATCTCGCAACAAAAGGTGTTATGACCAAAAATCAGCCTGCCCAGACTTTTCTCAGCGATATCGACTTCGGATGGCCCATCGTCAAAAAACTCAGCGAAATGGATATCGGCCAGGCCATCGCCGTAAAGGAAAGAGAAATCCTGGCAGTCGAAGCCATCGAAGGCACCGCTAAAATGATTGAACGTGCCGGCCAGTACTGCAAAAAAGGGAACTGGACCCTCATTAAAGTATCAAAGACAAATCAGGATATGCGTTTCGATGTCCCCTGCGTCGGCGCCGACACTATAAAAAGCCTCGCCTCAAATGGCGGAAAATGCCTCGTCGTCGAAGCTGATAAAACAATCATCCTCGACAAACCGGAAACTATCAAACTCGCCGACCAGCTCGGCATCTCCATCCTCGGAAAATAAATTATCATCCCCCATTATTCTCATCTGTGTTTGGTCGGACGGTTGCTTTTTTCTTCTCAATCACATGACATCGAACCCAGTGGCACTTGGAACACCACCCGATTGTGTAGCTCTTGCCTACCGCCCATTTACGAATCCCATATTTACCCCATTCTTCGGTAAATCCACACTTCAAACATCGGATGTCCCAGCCTGGAGCACGTTCTTGCGGGTTCATACTTTCTTTGCTCATAATTAATATTTTTCTATTTCTCGTCAATCAAAAACTACAAAAAACAGTGTTAATCGGCGTTAATCCGTGTCTAAAAAAAATTCCGTGCAAATCTGTGTCCAACTTTTTCTCTGCGAACTCAGCAACCTCTGCGGTTAATAATTTAGAATTGTTCGAGAAAGCGCAGGTCGTTTTCAAACAACAGACGAATATCCGTAATGCCGTATTTCCGCATAGCAAGCCTCTCGATGCCGAAACCGAACGCCCAGCCTGTATATTTTTCACTGTCAATCCCAACCGCGTCAAATACGTTGGGGTCAACCATTCCGCACCCGCCCATCTCTATCCAGCTTTCCTTGCCGTCCTTATCAACCCAAAGCAAATCAATCTCAGCACTGGGTTCAGTAAACGGGAAAAAGCTCGGCCTGAATCGCCACTTGACATCATGACCGTAAAACGCGTGAATAAACTGGTCGATCGCGGTCTTCATATCAACCATTGTCACCCCCTCATCCACCACCAAAGCCTCAAGCTGATGAAACATAAACATGTGCCGCGCATCAACCGTATCCGGCCGATAAACTCTTCCCGGAGCGACCACACGTATCGGCGGCTTGGTTGTCTCCATTACGCGAATCTGAATTGTCGATGTCTGGCTGCGAAGAAGTCTTTTATCGTCGATATAAAAATTATCTAAAGGGTCCCTCGCCGGATGCTCCTGCGGTATATTCAATGCGATGAAATTGTGCCATTCATCCTCGACCTCCGGCCCGTACGCCACAGTAAACCCCATCCTGCCGAATATTTCCAGCAATTCATTAACAGTCTGAGTAATCACATGAGGCCTGCCGGTATTAATCTTTAGCCCCGGCAGCGTAATATCAATCAGATCCTGCGACTTGCTCACAGTCTTTTGTGATACTTCTTCACGAAGCTGCTCAAACGCCTGCGTCACTTCCTTTTTTATCTTATTGGCAAGCTGACCCGCCTGCGGCTTTAGCTCAGACGGAAACCGCCCTATCTGGCTGAGCATATCCGTAACCAGACCTTTTCGGGAGAGGTATTTTATGCGAAACTCTTCGAGAGATGAAGTATCGGTTACTTTTTTCAGCGCTTCAAGTGCATCTTTACCAATTTTATCGAATTGTTCGAGCATATATTCTTAACCACGAATTCAGTTAGCCACAGATTTCACAGATAAACACAGATTTAATTTATAATACCATACGCTTGACCTGAACGGAGGGGCCAAAATTAATAATCAGGCCAACTGTAAGTCCTGTTGCTTTTGGATAATTAAGTAATTGAGCCTCAAAAGTGCTGTTTAATCCTTCAACACTTTTAATTTCAACGATAACTTTACCATCCACAATAATATCAGCAAAATATTCGCCAACGATACGTTCCGAATAATAAACTGTTATAGGCCTTTGAGTTTCAACCTTAATGCCTCGGTCTTTTAATTCGACAAGCAATGCATTGTGGTATATTTTTTCAAGAAAACCGTAGCCAAGGGCATTATGAACCTTATGAGCTGAATTAATAATCTGTCCAGTTAATTGTTCATATTGATATTCACTCATTTTTTAATCTGTGAAATCAGTGAAATCTGTGGCTAAATTGGCCTTAAGCGACGACTGCCTTGACTTTCGCGAAAATAGCATCAAAACCTGCTGGATCCGCAATTGCGATTTCACTGAGCATCTTGCGATTAATTTCTATATTAGCCTTCTTGCAACCGGCGATAAACTGGCTGTATCTCATACCATGCAATTTACATGCGGCATTTAACCTGCTAATCCAAATACCCCTGAATTCGCGCTTTCTTCTTTTACGGCCGATTCTGGCGTTCACACCGGCACGCACAAAACCTTCTTTGGCCAAACGGTACAGATGACCCGGGGCGCCCGGTGCCCGCTGACCGCCTTCATTATCCTTTTTCTCGCTTTACGGCGACCCGCGCCTTTTACTGCTCTTGTCATATCAGCTTTCCTTTACTCTTGATTTGTTAAAAAATTTACGGCTCACTGGCGGCAGCTGATGAGAAGCCGAGAAGCAAGCCTCATTCCTGTTATTTACTAAAACTTAGTCCTTACCAAGTTTAATTAACGCCTTTTTGGCAAATACTTCCGACATAACCGCAGGACTCGAAATATGTCTGCGACGCTTTGCGCTCTTCGTACTCATCAGGTGACCGCCAAAAGACCGTTTAAACCTGACTTTACCGGTACCTGTTACTTTTACTCTTTTGGCCAAACCTTTATGGGTTTTCTGTTTCGGCATTTAATAATTCCTTAAAAGACTTTGAAACATACAAAAATTATGAAACGGGTAGTTTAACATCTTCACACCTGTTAGTCAATAACAAATGCAAATTCTGTAAAAAAACAGAAATAGGAGTATTTGCCCGCCCTGCGATGGGAAAATCGCTACAATTACTTCGGAACCATCAGCAGACCCATCCGCTTATTGGTCATCCGGTCCATTCGTTCGATTTTGCCCACCTCTTCAAGCGATTCGGCAATACCCTTGAGCGTCTCCTGCGCCAAATCCTGGTGCAGCATTTCCCGACCTCTAAACAGCATCGTGAACTGCACTTTATGTCCCTTTTCCAGGAACTTCTTCGCATGGTCAACCTTGATTCCAATGTCATGTTTGTCGGTCTCAGGCCTCAGCCGGATTTCCTTTAATACCGCGCTATGCTGCTGGCTTTTTTTTCGCCCTTCCCTGACTTTGCGCTTCTGCTCATAAACCCATTTGCCGTAATCCATAACTCTGCAAACAGGCGGGTCGCTTGTCGGTGACACCTCCACAAGGTCAAGCCCAGCCTCACGGGCCTTACCCATCGCTATGTATCTTTCTACTACCCCCACTTGATTATTCGCTTCGTCTATCAGCCGAACTGTCTCGGCGCGAATCTGACCATTTATTCTCAATCCTATTTTGCTAATTGTTAATCACCTTACCTTTCTTAATTAACTATTTATTCCCGATAATTGAATAATTTCGAACAGCTTTTCAACTATCGACTACAATCCCAAATCTATTGTTTTATCGGCAATTTTCTGTTTTGCCGTTCTCAGAAATTCCTCACTCTTTATCGTCTTGTTCTCCCTGCTGCCTCTTATTCTTACGTTCACCGCCTCATCCTGTGCTTCTTTCGGCCCCACAACAAGCATATACGCCACCCTCTCGCTGTGCGCCTTGGCTATCTTGGCGTTTATTTTTTCATCAGATAAATCCATCGTGCAGCGAATCCCGCCGCCGCGAAGCTTATCATAAACCGCCCTGGCGTAATCGTTGGTTTTCTCGCTTATCGTAAGAATCCTCACCTGCTCCGGAGCAAGCCACATCGGCATATTTCCCGCGTAATGCTCGATGATTATCCCGATAAACCTCTCGAATGAGCCGAGTACCGCCCTGTGAATCATAACAGGAGTTTCCTCTGTATTATCCTTGTCGATATAAACAAGCCCGAACCGCTGAGGCATCGAAAAATCAAGCTGTATCGTCCCAAGCTGCCACGACCTCTTCAAACAATCGTTGACATGAAAATCTATCTTAGGCCCGTAAAACGCCCCGTCGCCTTCATTTATCTTGTATTGAATCTTCTTATGCTCCATCGCCCTTTTTAAGGCGTTTGTCGCGATGTCCCATATCTCATCCGAACCGATGTGCTTTTCCGGCTTGGTCGATAGCTCAATATGAAAATCCTCGAAACCGAACGCCTTATATATCTCGAACGTCAATTCGATTACACCGATTATCTCCGCCTCAATCTGTTCCGGCGTGCAGAAAATATGCGCATCATCCTGCGTAAACTGCCTGACCCTGAATAGCCCATGCATCACACCGCTGGCCTCATGCCGGTGCACCAGACCAAGCTCCGCCGCCCTCAGCGGAAATTCCCGATACGAATGCTGATTCGACTTATAAATCAGACACCCGCCAGGACAATTCATCGGCTTTATCGCGTAAGTCGCACCGTCTATCTCCGTGAAATACATATTCTCTTTGTAGTTGTCCCAGTGACCGCTCTTATGCCACAGTTCCTCATTAAGAATTATCGGTGTCTTAATTTCACTGTAACCGTATTTCGTATGAACACTCCGCCAGAAATCAACAATCGAATTCCAGATAATCATCCCGTTGGCATGCATAAACGCAAAGCCAGGCCCCGCATCATTAAAGCTGAACAAATCCATCTGCCTGCCAATAACCCGGTGGTCGCGTTTCTTCGCCTCTTCAAGCCGTTGAATATATTCATCAAGCTCTTTCTTGCTCGCCCAAGCCGTACCGTACACCCGCTGAAGCATCTTCTGCGTCGCGTCGCCATGCCAGTACGCCCCCGCCACCGACATTATCTTAAAACTCCCACACCTGCCCGTCGAAGGAATATGTGGCCCCCGGCAAAGGTCTTCAAAACCATCGCCCTGCGAATAAAAACTTATCGTCTCCCCCTCAGCCCGCTGAATATTATCCAGCTTATATTTATCGCCGGCCATCTTCGTCATGGCGTCTTTGCGACTCATTTCTTTCCGCACAAAAGGCCTGTCCGCCTTTGACGATTTCAGCCATCTTCGCCTCAATCCGTTCAAAATCCGTCGGACGTATCGGCTCATCGAGGTCTATATCGTAATAAAAACCCTCTTCGACCGTAGGCCCGTAAACCAGCTTCGCTGCCGGCCACAAACTGCATATCGCCTCGGCCATTATATGCGCACAGCTATGCCGGATTATCTTCACTCCCTCTGCGTCTTTCGACGTGATTATAACAATTTCTGAATCCCCCGTGATTGGCACCGACAAATCAACCATCTGCCCGTTAACCTTCGCCGCTACCGCCGCCCGCGCTAGACCGGCACTTATCCCTTCCGCCACCTGTTTTACAGTCGTACCATCCGAAACTTCCCGGATACTGCCGTCTGGCAACGTTATTTTCGCCATATTCCTTTCCAAATCTTACTTATTAACCTTAGCCGCGTTTCTATTATGAATATAACCCCTCTTTCGCTTTTGTCAACCATTTTATCTCCCTTTTATCTCCACCCTTAACCGATATTAAGTCCGAATAATTTTGCATATTTTTCCTGCCATTTTGACACTTGCTAAGCCTAATTTCATATTTGCTCTGTCGCATTCCACACTTAATATGCGACATATCAAGTTCACATCGAGACAATGCAAATTTACAGCGGCAAGCTGTTGATTTACAGCGACCCAATGCAAATCTTCATCGGCACAATGTCAATTTACATCCATTAACTGCAAAATTACATTGGCTAAATGTAAATCTGCAATGGCTCAATGTAAATTTACATCGCTGCAATGTAAATTATCATTCCTGCAATGTAAGCATTAAAAACTGCATTTTCAGTATTAAAAACCACTCTCGACACAGATTAACACAGATTGACACTATAAAAAAGTCTTATAACATAAAACCTCTTCAATCCAAAATGGAATCGCTGATTCCGCTTATGTCGCTGATTTTTTCCTGTGTCAGATTTTCTTTTGCGTAGCTTACCATATATTATCAAATCTGCCGCTTTAACTCGCGGATTTAATTTTTGTTAGGGACAGATAGATGCTATTAATCAAACTTGGCATTCAATGCAACGACACGATTATGAGAATCAAGCGAAACTGTCCCATCAACTTCTTTTTGATTGATTGACCGCCCTTTAGAAAGCTGTAGAGAAAAACAGTCACATTCTTCGTCATAACTACAATGAAAATCAGGTGAATCAATCTTTTTTTTATTTATAACACTTTGCAAATCTACATCTCCTAATACGGCTTTAAGGCTAATAATTTCTAAGCCGAGTATTTTGCCAAATTCATCAAAATCTAAAATCATTTCAATTGGAATCGTACGAATTTCCATTAATTCTGGCTCAAATTGCACATTGAGGTCGTTTTTAGAAATTTTTATAGAGATTTTTTCAAAGTTCATTAATGTTGTCCTTTCCTTGGCACTCCCTTACGAGCGCTAACAATTGACTGATTGAAATAATGGGGACAGTTACCGCTTTTCGTTCTCCAGATTACCATTTCCCTTTTTCTTCTTCGGCCTACGTATAAGCAATGGCCGAACCAGTCAGCCAGGCATCTTTTCAAGTTTGCAGATATAGTTATTCACAACACTCCGCAATACTAACTTTTTAAAGACCATTCGTCAACCTTTTGTTAATCCGGGGTTAATTTTTTTAATCTGTGTCAGTCTGCGTTAACTCGTGCTATGCAGCGAACTACTTCGCAGGACAGTATCTGCGGATAATATTAGTTTGGGATTTCGAGTTTCGGTATTGACCGTGACGGATTTATCGGTATGAATGACCTTGCGATAATATGCGAAAACCGGCTGTGGCTGGAGTATTAAATTAGGCTGGATAACAGTTCGATTCATTCGATGATACCCAGGACGGATTTGCTCAGGTAAACAAAAACCCCCGGAATAAATCCGGGGGCTAATTATTCACGGCATACAAAATTTTCCCGCAAAATCAGAGTAATTAATGTGAGCTTATATGCATATTCTTGTCATATTCCATTGTGAAACTGTACTTAACAACGGTTGCGGTCTGGTCAATAGACTTCGGTTTGAGGTTCAGGTCCCAGCGTAAAATTCCCTTCTTGCGGCCGGTGTTTTGATATTCGCTGTCTTTACTCAAATCGGTATCGGTCTTTTCTATCTCTATTTTAACTGAAGCATCATCGGTATATGGGAGTCTGTCAAGGAGCCTCAATGGAACTTCGGTATCTTTATAATTGTTAAGAGTTATGCGATAGTTATATGTGTCTATGCGGTTTCCGCCCTGGATTCGGGTTTGCTTGTTCTCAAGCTCACGGACAACACGCACCTGCGAATCTATACCAAAACCGGCAGTAAATTTCTCGCCTATGGTAACTATCGGCACATTGCCTTTACCTACGAATTCGTTGTTGCGAAAAATGCTCGCTGCGCCGGGCAGAAGCACGGTTTCACTGCTGTTTAGCATATCGGCCTGTAAATAGACATAATCGGTCAGAAGCGGAGTCGCCAGCAAAGTAAATTCAGCTTTAGTGGGTATTGAGGCAATGGTTACAAGCTACTGGTCGTTTCTGCTGGGCAGCGAAAGTCTGCCGGGCAAAAGATATGTAATGCTGACACCTTCTGTTCTTGTAATTTCAGCGACCTGTTTTTGAAGTTCCTCAGCGGCTTTCATATCAGCGTTAAATATAATCGCCTGATTTTCGTTGGCAATTTCATTCAGGCGTCTCTCAGCAACCTTGCCTTTTTTAGATTCAATTATTCGCGATTGCGAAAGTGCTTTGAATGACTCACTTTTGCTTTGGCCCTTCTCGTTCTGCGCCATTGCCATCTGTTGCGTTTGAGAACGTGGTCCGTCTTCTATTGTTATCTGGAGACCAGAAGCAAGTCTTACCATCATAGGCTCAAGTACCGGCGGCGCGGCAACCATAGACGGTTCAGCGGTTGAAAGACTTAAAGAGACGCCATCCCAGTTTTCACCGCTTGCCTGATGAACAACGGCATTATATTCAATCTGGATGCTGGATTTCTCCGGATTGGCACGAAGATTATACTGCGGTACCCAGTTAGCACCATTGACAAGGTAGTTTAATAATATGGAGGCTTTTTTCCCTGAATGGCTGTTAAGAAACAAGACAGCCTCACGTTCATTGCGTGACCTGCCCGCGTCAATTTCAGCACGCTTGCGATTGAGCAGTTCGAGGTTTTCCTTTAATTCGGCAATCTGGTCCTCATATCCGAGAGTCTGATCAATATACTCCTGACCTTTTTTCTGGATGAATTCTGCAAGTTCGCTAACCGGCTTAAAGGATAAAAGGCCCTGTTTCAGGTCAGTCTTTTCCGCAGTAACAGTGAAATCGCGAAGGCTTATAAACATTGACCACTGATTATCCAAATGCTGTTTCTTTCTTTCGGCATGGTACAGATTGCTTTTTAATTCATTGATTTGTTTGTCAAGCTGGCGGACTTCCTCCCTCGTATCGCCTTTGACTGCCCTTTCGCGATAACGCACACTCAGGACCGTTAAGCTGTCGTCAGTCTGGGCATAAAGACTTTCCGGGACAATTTGTGCAGGCAGATTGTTTACGACAAGCTCGGATGTTCCCTGCGGCAAATCAACTTCGACCCGGCGGGCGATAAGAGCCTGTCCGCGATAGACAATAACTTTCTCTATTGTCCCCGAAAGCTGCTGAGCCAGTGCGCTTTGAGAAAATAGACATAGAACAAGAATCAGAAGTTTTAATTTTATTTTTGAGGTTTTCATTGTTCATCCTTTCGATTGATATAAGTTTTTGGAAAATGGTTTACTGCTGTAGGTTGTTTGCGGCCTGCCCTGCTCGCATTAATTTTCGCTGCCTGGACCAGTTCGCTTCATCCATATTATCACAGTCCTCTCGCTGGCTTTTAGCGTAATCGGCAAGTTTTTTGCTGTCATACATCACGGCACCGCCTCGGAGATAGCTTTCATTTTCTGTTAAGATTCTGCGGGCATCCTCGGCTCTGCCTTTATCCCTGAGTTCGAGGGCCAGTTCGTTGCGCTGGGTGGCGGTGAGTTCCACGACGTCAGCCATTACACTGCGATTTGTGGACGATTCAACCTGGTGGGCGGAATCGGAGAAGCGGACATCGATAGTTTTGCAAGTAGTTTTTGGGGTATGCGAGGAAAGGTCATCATAAGTTACTTTGACATCGGCGATACGCTGACTCTGACAATCCTCGCCGGCGGGGACTTCAACTTCAAGCAGGATGAATTTCTGATTCTGGGTGTTGAGCTGACTGATGCAGGCGGTAACTTTTTGTCCTTTAATCGTGCCTTGCCTGCCGAGGAGTTTCACGGGTCTAACTCCGGCGGCACAGTTTATTTCTATCTGGATTTCCTGGGCGACGGTGCTGATTACATTGCCGAAGATGATGTCGAAAATCTTCGTGAGTCCACAGGATTTTTCGACGAAATAATGCGAGCCGTCACTTTTGTAGGCAAGCTGAGTCATAAGGTCTTCGTTGTAACCAAGACCAATGCCGATAGTAGTAACGGAAATTCTTTCTTTGCTGAGTTTATCACCGAGCCTGCCAAGTTCCTGCGGGCTGGATGGGCCGATATTTGCCAGACCATCGCTTAGCAGAATAAGGCGGTTAACCATATTTTCTTCGATGAATTTTCTCAGTTCCTTTGCGCCTGTGCAAACGCCGTCATATAAGGCGGTTCTGCTGTCGGCGTTTATCTGCTGAATCCTGCGGATGATGTAATCCTTGTCGGTTACCTGTGTCGCTGGTACGACCACGTTAACGCAAGAATCATACGTAACGACAGAAACGATGTCGCTGGTGTTGAGGTGACAGATGGCATTGATGGCGGCTTGTTTGGCGTTTTCAATTTTTTCACCGCTCATCGAGCCGCTTTTGTCGATGACTATCGCGATATTAACCGGTGCTCTTTTGCAGCAAATATCGGGGACAGCCAAGCCTTTAACGGCAATTTTGAGGTAGTTGGTTCCTTTTTTGTCGGCGAGCATCACGAGTTTGGCCAGGTCGGCGTCAACTTTTACCGAGGCGGCAAACGCCCTGCTGAAAGTCCCCGACAAAAAAACAACAAATAGCATTAACATAATCTTTCTTGAAGTTTCCATTTTGTTTTCCTTTCAAAAAAACCGATAATATTTATTTTCCACTGCTTAAATTATGGCTTGCGGAGCGGCTGGATCCAAGTAAAATGGATGTAAATAATATGCGATGCGATTTTACAATAATTTTACACAGCATTTTGCCGAAGAAGTATTTATAATTAGGGTATGACAACAGAACAAAAGGTACGCATTTCTGATCGTTGAGGATGAGCCGAAGATTCGCGGCGGGCTGCGGGATTTTCTCGAATTTCACGGCTATACGGCCGCTGAGGCGGCCGACGGGCTTGAGGCGGCGAACAGTCGTCAAGGATAAGCGAGTTCGATTTGATTCTGCTCGATCTGATGCTGCCAAAGATCAGCGGCGAGCAGCTTTGCACAAAATGGCGGCAGGATGGTCTGCAAACGCCGATTATCATGCTTACAGCCAAAGGACAGGAAAAAGAAAAAATCTCGGGCCTTAACCTCGGCGCGGATGATTATATTACAAAGCCCTTTTCGCTCGAAGAACTGCTTGCCCGCATCGAGGCGATTTTGCGACGTACCAGATCCGGACAGGGAGGTAGGGGCATCGTTTCACGTTCGGCCGATGGGAGGTCGAATGTGGCGAAGCTTAAGATCATCAATCGCAAAGAAGAGCATCGGAAATCACCAAGCGCGAGGCGCAGATTATTCAGTTTTTCGCGGCCAATCCCAATCGCGTCGTATCACACGAGACCGAACTTTATAAAAAGTCTGGGGTGAGCCGATGTGCGAACTTGGCACGCGCACCGTCGATATGCACATCGCCAAACTTAGAAGCAAACTTGAGGAAGATACAGACAATCCGCAAATTATAAAAACGGTAAGAGGCGCAGGATATATCTATGAAGTTCAGAACAAAACGGAAAAGCTAAAAAGTAATCGGGAATGATAATTTTATGTATCGGCGGCTGATAATATTATCGGTAATTATTTTTTGTGCGTTTGCGGGACTAACGTGGCTAGGGTACCGCGCGATAGAAATTCAGGCCAGCGGAATGGATGGTGCGCGTCTGGGAGAATTCGCCGCTACGGCAGAGCAAATCAGGCAGGATGTTAAACGCAAACTCGATGAATTCATCAGGAAAGAGCAGAGTCGGCCTTATACCGATTACCAGTATTATTACGTGCCTGAAAATACGGCACAGCAGCAGGTACAGCAAATGCCGCTGTTGCGTTCACCGCTAGCCGGCGGTATGGAGCAGGGACTCGCGTACGGATATTTCCAGATTGAATCGGACGGCACAATTATTACACCTTATTACGACAGAGGCCAGGTAAATGGTGCGGACAAAAACGGCCTTTCACAAAAGGCCAGAGCTTATATCGCGAATCTTGAACGGAACCTTCTGCCGCGATTAAACATGGCAGGCGGCACTTTTACCTTTTCCGCTTCTCAGGCCTCAGAAGTGCGCAGGCCTTCACAAAGTGAATCGCAAACTAAAGCCGAGCAAGTATATCGGCAAGCGGGCTCAAAATCGCGAAGCAATCAGCAGGCTAAAGAATACCCTATTAAGAGTTTAACCCAGGAATCTCAGCAGGCTCAGGTTGTTATGCAGCAGCGAGCGGTAGCAGCGTCAAATATGATGCAAAACACAGAAAATACCAGAAGCAACGACTCTCAAATAGAGGCGGAAGGCGAGAATAAATTAAAAGCGGCACAATCAGATAGTATGATGGACGACATTATTATGCCACAGGAGATTAATTCGAAAAGGCAGAGTGAAACCATCGAGATAAAAATCGAGCCGTTTGTCCCGATAATTGTGGCAGGCAAAAATGGGGAATCTTCATTTTTTGACGGACAGGTTTTTCTTTTAAGACGCGTTCAGATCGAAGGAAGGCATTTTCTGCAGGGCTTTCAGCTTGATACTGAAAAGCTGATTAATGAGATACGCGGTTCAGCGGCAGCGGCTATGAAGACACGAAAAGGGATGGATTTCAAACTTTCACAAAGCCCAAAAGATGACGCAACTTACGCGGCGATTTTGAATTTCGGATTTGGTGATTTAGTATTGAATCTGAGCGAGACAGACCCAGGCTGGATAACAAAACAAATAAGTCAGCTGCGGAACTGGTATTTCAGTATTATCGCGGTGGTGTTTCTGGCGGTAACACTGGGTCTTTTGAGTTTGTGGCGAAACGCGGCGGCTCAGTTAAAGCTGGCACAGAAAAAGGATGATTTCATATCGGCGGTGTCACACGAACTAAGGACGCCGCTGACCTCGATACGAATGTATTCTGAAATGCTTGAAAAGAACTGGGTCAAATCGCAGGATAAGCAGGCGGAATATTACACGAATATGCGTCAGGAAAGTGAAAGGTTAAGCCGCCTGATAGAAAACGTACTGGACTTTTCGAGAATACAAAGGGGCAAAAAGAAGTATTCATTCACACTCGGCGATATAAATCAATGTATCGCGGCGGTGATTAAAATGATGACGCCTTACGCGGAGCAGAACGGCTTTTCGATACAGACTGATTTCGGACAATGCGGACAGGCGGCTTTCGACCACGACGCGGTTACGCAGATAGTTGTGAACCTGCTGGACAACGCGATTAAGTACGCACGCAACGCGGGGAATAAAACTGTTATTGTGCGGACACGCAGCGAAAGCAAATATATTATAATAGAGGTCGAAGACCGCGGGCCGGGGATACCGCGTTATCAAAGGAAAAAAGTGTTCGACCAGTTTTATAGATGTGAGGCTGAATCGACGCGTGAAACCGCCGGAACGGGGCTGGGACTTGCACTGGTGAAAAAATTCGCCGAGGCACATAATGGTTTTGTTGAGATAGTTACCGCCAAACCGACAGGGGCAATATTCCGCATCGCACTGGCAATACAAGATTGAACTTTCTTTTTCCAAATCATATTACTTGACATATAGATTTGCCGGATATATAAACATCAGTATCAGACTTTTAACAGAGATTCTTTTTTGAAATAACAGAGAGGCGGCCAATGACGAAAACTGTTTTCTTGAGGTGCGGATACTTTTTTTGTTTATTAATTTCAGCTTTCATTATGATTTCCTGCTCTCCCCCACCGCATATAAATTCTTCGGAACCTACCGAGAAACTGGATTTCCGGAAAATTATCACGAACGCCAAAAAAGAAGTATTTCCAGCGCTTATATTTGTCAAACCGATTGTAGAAGAATACGAAAGCGGCGAAAAGAAACAGCAGGAAGTATTCGGCTCGGGGGTTATTATAAGCCCTGACGGATACGCAATTACCAATCATCATGTAATCGACAAAGCAATCGCGATTAATTGCGTTTTATATGACAAGCGGCAGGTTCCTGTAAAATTAATAGGTTCGGACAAGGATACAGACCTTGCGTTATTGAAGCTGCCATTTGAAGTTAACGATGCCCCCCTGCCCTACGGCAAGTTTGCCGATAACGAAGTCATTGAGGGTGACTTTGTAATGGCACTGGGAAGTCCGTTCGGATTTCAGCGATCGATAAGTCTGGGCATTATTTCCAATGCGCAGCGATACATCGGTTTTGAGACCGAGTATAAATATAACACGTGGCTCCAGACGGACGCGGCAATAAATCCTGGAAATTCAGGCGGACCTCTGATAAATACAGAAGGCAGGATTGTCGGGATAAACACGCTTGGGGTATTCGGCAGCGGTTTGGGGTTCAGTATTCCTGCGCCTATAGTCAAAGATATTGCAGAACGTCTTAAACGGGACGGAAAAATTATTCGCTCGTATTCCGGGCTGCGGCTTCAGTCACTGAAGGATTTCAACAGCAATACCTTTATAAATAGCGACAGAGGGGTTCTAATTGCCGGTGTCGAGGAAAACAGCCCTGCCGCTGGATCGAAAATACGTGCCGGTGATATTCTGATTGAAGTGGGCGGCGGCCGGGTGGACGGCAATTACGCTGAGATGCTGCCGGCAATATGGCGCCTGCTGGCAGATTTGCCGGTTGGAAAAGATATCGAGATGAAGATTCTAAGAGGCGGCGAGGAAATGACCGTAAAATTGTCACCAGAGGAGAAAGGCAAATTGGAAGGAGAGGATTTTGACTGCCGCAGATGGAATATGACCGTTAAGGAAATCAACAAGTATCACGACCAGAATTTGTATTACATGTATGGCCAGGGTGTTTATGTGCGTGGTATTAAGTATCCCGGCAACGCTGATAACTCAGGGCTGCAGGAAGGTGATGTGATTACAAGAATCGACAAAAAAGAAGTGCAAACGGCAGCGGACGTCAAAGAGATATATGAGCGGATTATCGCTGAGAAAAAATATGAAAAGAAAATAATGTTTGAGATAATGCGAAGCGGTCTTCGCAAATGGGTTGTGCTGGATTACACTAAAGATTATGAAGAGGAATAGTTATGAAAACTAAAATACTGTGTACATTTTTTGCGGCCATTGCAGGTTTATTGTTTACAGAAGTCGTTTTTGCAGCGGTCCAAAGCAAGGATGAAGTTGAACAGCGGGCAAAGGAAACAAAAATCCGGAACAATTGTTTGCCGAGTTTTGTTACGGCGCATTATTATTTTAAAAAGAGTAAGAGGCCACAGCCCCCCGCCGATGATGACGACTATAATTTGGATGAGTATGAAGAACAGGAGACGCTCAAAAAGATTCTCGATAAACAGACTACGGATGCCGTCGGGGTCATAATAAGTAAAGACGGCCATATCTTTATAGCTGATAATTATTTTAAGCCTGAGATGATTGAGAAAATGACAGTTACAGGCCCGGACGGACAGACATTAGATGCGGAACAGGACAGAATATTGACCTGTACCCCCGGTCAGATTATTCGTTTGAAAAGTGCAATGCCGGAAAAATGGAAATCCCTGGATTTCGTCGCATCACCGGCAACTCCCGGCAACAACTCCAAGTTGTATTATATTTTCCTGTCTCCGGGAATTGAGCATGAAGGTTGTTCTTGTACGGGGTGCGAATTAACCAACTACTTAGATGAGAAAAAAGATTATTCTCATGTGGCAATTGCCCAGCCTGTTCGCAGCAGCGACAACCTGTCCGCTATTCCTGATTACTTCCTTATGTCTCACTATCGTCAACCCAAGATCATTTGCGATGCCAACGGACTGGTACTTGGTATAAGCGCTTATAATATGATTGAAACGGGAAAAGATGCCCCAGCGTGGAAAGGCAGCGATATTCTTGCGGATCCAGGGATAAAACGCCAGACAGCGGAAACTGAAATAAAAGAAAATTTTTCCAAATATCTTTACCAGGTCAAATTCACATTCAGGCTTCCTCCTAAAGAAGATGACGAATACGATATGGGGATGTACGCTTCATTCTGGAGGGGTTGCGCGGAGGTGGTGACGGAGAAAAAGAAATTCTGGCTTATGGTCTTGCCATCGCACCGGACAAGCTGCTGCTCCCATTTGCGATGGAACAGGCAATGGCTGCCGGAATAGACACCATAACTGTTGAGGCAGGCAAAGAATATCTGCCTGCAAAATTCGCTGGTGTACTTAAGGAATTCGGGGCGACTGTTATCCAGTTAAACGATGCCAAACTGAATAATGTTGTCGTTGTCGATAGCCGGTTAAACCTTCAAAGAGTAAAACCGTTCTGGACGGCTTACGCTCGTGAGCTTGCCGGCAAGGATTTGGTCGTTGATTATAGCCGGTGGATTCTCAAGAAACGCGGTTATGAAAACAAACTATATCGCGAGCTGGATAACGAGATAAAAGACAGATGCTGGCTTCTTGATAAAGATGGGCATTTTGTCGGAGTTTATACGGCGGCTAGAAGAGACTACGAAAGAATCTTTCCATACCTCATGGGTTCGGATGATGAGAGTTCCTCTTCGTTTTTCCTCGGCGGACGAGGAATTCGCCGGTCATACAGTAGCTGGACAAATTCAGACGAGGTAGAGCAAATACTGGATAATGAACATCTGGCGGCATTTATGAAAGATTTAAGTTCTCATTATGACAGCTTCATTAAACCTTTGACGAAGGAAGAACAGAAAAAAAGAGCGTGGCTTGGCGTAGAATTTGCAAGCTTAAATAAAGAGACCGCTAAACAGATGAATCTGCGTCGACAAACTGAGGACGGCCGGATAGGGTTGATGATAAACCGTGTTTATCCTAATTCTCCGGCATCAAAGATTGGATTAACAGAAGGTGACATTCTGCTGAAATTAAGTTTGGCTGAAGCACCTTGGCCAATTGAGCTTAAAGTAAGAAGAGACCACGATTATGACTCTCCTGATTTTGGAAATGGGGATATTCCTGAGGAATTCCAAAATATGGGTTACAATATGCCGCGAAAACGGCCTTGGCCAAGTCAGGATAATTATCTTAACAGATTGCTGAAAGCCATTGGAGAAGGTACTGCGGTTCAACTTAGCTATGTTCACGAAGGAAAGATACTGCAGAAAGAATTTACAATAGAGCAGGCGCCCCGGATTCATTCGGCGCCAAAAAATATAAAAATAAAAATCTGGGTATTACGGTTAAGAACCTGACGTATGAAGTTCGTGCGGCTCTGAAATTATCGGATAATGATAAGGCCATCGTTGTTTCCAAAGTTGAACAGGGGACGCCAACGGCGCTTGCAAGGATAAACGCCTTTGAATTGATTCGAGCTATTGATGAACAGCAGATAGGTGATGTGGATGAATTTGTATCGGCTATAAAAAAAGCAAAAGAGCAAGGCAAAAAATCAGTGCGTATCACCGTGGAATGGATGGGGAAAACCCGTCTGGCAGACCTTAAATTTGACGCCGTTGAGGAAATGCCGCTTAAGAACATGATGCGGTTTTTCCCTGGAATGCCCAGCGGCGGAGAGGACGCCAATCAATAAAAGATATCCAGATGCTCACTGAAACGGGATTAAGACCAAAAACAATGGCTTAAAGGACTTTTTTGTTCGCCTATTGAAGGTTCGCAATATTTTTAACAGATTTTTATTCTTGATAAGACTGTGAGTCTTGAATATAATGGAGTATTGTCTTTTGCGAAAGCTAAAGAATATTGGTGTCGAAGTAAAATTTATCATTATGTGCTTCGGAGAGGTGACCGAGCGGCTGAAGGTAACGGTTTGCTAAACCGTCGTAGGGGTATAAACCTCTACCGCGGGTTCGAATCCCGCCCTCTCCGTTTTTCCCATATCCGCTAAAATTACGTCCATAAGTTCTTGCAATTCAGGCACTTGTGGATTGCTTACTATTTTAGACTCCCCCGTTGCCCTTAAACTGTCCTTATTTGGGGCAGGTATATTTTCAGTTTCATAAGACTTTGCAAGTTCCATCATAGCGTTTTGGCTGTCCTCGTCGTGCAGGTGGTAGTAAAGGTCAAGCATCTCCGAAGAGCTATGTCCCAGCCAGGACAATGCTTTTCTGTAGGCAACCCTGTGGTTTGCACACATACTGGCAAAATGGTGCCTGAAAGAATGTAGTTTGTATTGAGTTGGATTCTCAAACTTGCACTTGGCACATAAAATCTTGAGACGTTTGAGTAATGTTCTTTCACCGATACCAGGAAGCAGAATACCCTGGACATATTTGAACTTCTTTAACAGTTCTGCAACCTTAGGATGTACCGGCACAAAGCGTTCGTCTTTATCTTTAGTTGTCCCATTGGAGCCGCCTCGCCGGATATGAAGCATAGTGAACTGCTTTTGTTTTGTGATGATATCCTCACGGCGAAGCTGCTCAACTTCACCGATACGCAGACCCGCATAACCCATCAGGGCAAAAGCCAGTTTTTCCTCACCAATTCCTGCTTCGATTAAAGCATCAACCTGGGCAGTTGTAAAGTAAGGCTGAGGAGCGGATTTGGCTTTGGGAAAAGATACTGCTTCCAGAGGATATTGTTGTAAAATTCCCTGTCTCCATGCCCATTTGAAGATCTGTTTAGCAACAACAATTGCTCCTTGTACGGTTTTGGGTGCATACTTTCTTTTCTCCATTAAATACTGCCGATACAGATATAAATCATTCTGTGAAAATTTACGAGCCATACGGATATCTTTTTCGTTACAGAAATCCTTAAGTTTTTCCAAATCAGTTTCATATTTTGCCTGTGTTTTTGGAGCAGTTCCCTTGGCTTTTATCATATCAAGATATTGAGTCGTTAATGCCTCAATCGATATCTTAGAGGGGCTTGCCTGCTCAATTCCCTTTTCAAGATTTTCCTGGATTTTTATAGCTCGCCTTCTTGCGTGGACAATATTTCGTGTGCCAAGGGATTTACACTGTTGCTTGCCTTCATAATTGGTATATTCAGCACTAAAGGATTTTGCGGTGTTTTTTTTGCCATCCTTGTAATACACTCTTTTCCCGATGGTAATTTGTGTTCCATCAATACGTTCTCGGTTTACTAATTTCATATTCTGCCCTTTCTATCATATAGTTCACAATACCAAGTCCAGTGTAGCGCATTTGGAACTATAGCGCAAATATTTTTTTAAAAAAAATCATTCTGCCATAAAATCCTGAATCAACCTGTCCCGCCAGAATCGAACGGGTTTTCCCCGTTTGACCGCTTTGCTGTATTTGCCTTCTGAAAGATGTCGATACAAAGTTGATATCTTTAAGCGAAGCAGTCCTGCGGCCTCTTCCGGCGTTAATATTGGCGGATACTGATGTAAAGCACAATCCATTTCCTGTTGTGTAAGTTTACGATTCATTTTATATAGTGGCTCCTTTCACAAGAGCGATCCTTTTTAAAAAATCATGACATCAGATTCTTACTCAATCTTCATAGACCTCGCCATATTTATTGATGCAGTAGCGTTTCTGCAGGCCGTTTTTCATTACGATAATATGTTTATCTTTGGATACACTTCTTCGGCGTCTCAACGATGTATCATCCGGCTTTTCACAATCACTTAATAAAAAAATCTGACGAAAAATATCTAAAATCGACATAGCAAGTTTCCTCCTTTTCAATTAGTCTTTTCTGTTGGAACAATTTCATTGAGAAGCAGTTCACAGTTTCCGCATACTGGACAGGTTTTCCTGGGACCGCTTAACGGCTGAAAAAATATATCGAACGGTTTGCGGAACCTGTAAAAACCCTGAGCCAATGCTCCTCCTATCAAAATAAAGTTGGATGGAGTGTTCATAATCAGCCTGCCAAGCTCTGAAGTTTCTGTTTTCCTAAGAAGAACCCCTATACATATCAGCACTTCAGTGTTTGTTACAAAATCTATTGCCGCATGAAGGCCGGGTTCTCCCTTATAATCATCTGAACTTACGGCGGTGCTATAATCTATTTTGCTGTTTTTTATCGGTTGTTTTAAGCCGCTTCTCAGGCAGGCAAGACAAGGCTGCTTTTTTTCAGGCAGAACAAATAATACCTCGCCGCCCCGTGCCTCTTCATAGCAGCCGCCAAATACTGCCGGAATCTTAAATCTGTAAGCAACCTCATTTATCTGAAGTTGTACTGAAGTTTCATCGGTGGCCGCGACAACAAGGTCTTTTCCCCTGAAGAGTTCTTCAACCTGATTTAGAGGGCTTTCAAAAATATTCTCAGAATAAGTTTCTATCTGTATCGATGGATTAATCTTATAGATTCTCTCGGCGACAAGCTGTGTTTTAGGTTTGCCGACATCCAATAAGTCACCTTCATGGCGAGAGACGTTTGCAAACTCGAATTTATCAGGATCGCATAACGTCATTTTACCAACTCCTGCCCTGGCAAATTCTACGGCAGCTTTGCTGCCTCCTGTTCCACAGCCAAATATTAGCACGTGAACATTTCGCAGTATATCCATCTCGGTTTTATTAAAAGGTGTTCTTTGGTAACAATTGGCGGCATAAATAAATTCAACAGGTAATTCAATCCGCTTATTATGTATGAATCCCCTTGCTATCGACGAATCTTTATCTGTCAGGACATTGATAAGAAGAGGCTGTTCATTTTCTTCGCCGGGTTTATCCTGGATTATTCCGAGCCAGGCAAGGCTCTCTGCCGGTGGTTTATAGGGGGTCATGAATAATAAGCCGGTAGAATCTACAAATATTCCGTAAAGTCGTGTATGCGGCTTAAGCATGGCTTTGTCCGCCTGGTCTTTTAAGAATATTACGCAACGATAGTTTGATGGATTAATTTTGTTATACATTTTTTGCTCCTTTTTACTATTTATAGTTTATTCCGTTAGTCGCCTGTTACCCTCTTTAAACAGAGGGGACAATGCGACACTAATTCAGCCTCGGCTACAACATCCGTGAGCCTGCAAAGTGAGTTCCATCGGCACAAAGTCTCAAGCCTTGCAAAACTTCCACCGTCTATAGCAGCAACATTTGGAGGATTAAGAGGGAACTCGGGCGGAAGCGTTAAATCCAGGCTGCAATGACTTTTGCTTACATTCAATACCAGCAGTTTATTTTGACGGTTACGTCCTATTTTTACCAGCCAGCCGGCTTGCCTTAGCTGTTCAATTTCGCTGTTTATCCTTTCGCGTCCGATAGGGTTAAGATATGACCTGAAATCTTTATCCGACCAGTAATCCGTTGTAATAACTTTTGGCTTCTCCGGCTTTGGCAATGGCATTAAGTAATTCCTGGTTGTTCCTGCCGACTAATTTCCAACGGCATTCGGAGATTTCCCCGGAGGCATAGATGCTGTAAAGGTAAAGAGTAGTCTTTCGCCGGAATCTAATGTGCTTCTGGTTGACTATTCCTACAAGCAGAGGCTTATCATCATTATATTGCCTGATAAGTTCCCTGGCCTGGAAACAATCTGGGCTGCTGGGCGTAATAAGGCCGTAAGGATGCTTATGCCACCAGCCTCCAAGGGTAATTTTATTGCCATATTTTATGCGGCTTTCCTGGAGGCATTGTTTATCAGCCTTTGGGTCTGAGGTAAAACTGGTGGAGGCATGAACGGAATTTTTCCCAGGTGAGCCGGCTGCAACTATTGTAATCGGGTCATTCAACGTGCCTATAATCGCACCGCCTGTTTCAACTTCACAATCCGCAGAATCTTTGATAATAGTTCGTGCGGCGTCAAATGTAATCAATGCATCGTGTTCCATAATTTTTTATCCTTTCTTTTTTAAATGAACTAACCTTTATTGGTTTCCGGCCAGGGTACGCCGTCCAGCCACCTTTCATATGTTTGTATCCACTGAATTGCCCAGTCCATGTATACCTTTGCGGTTGTTTCAGGACCGATATCATCCGAATCGTGAAGGCAAAGCTCGCTGCCAGAGTATCTGTGCGGAGGAGAGTTTCTAAGACGAGGCTCTCTAATAAAAAATCTCATCGAGGAATACGGGTACCCGTCTGAAAATATTCCCTCGAGAAGATACTGCCCTTTGTAGCCGAGAAATCTTTTCTGCACCTTCATTTCTCCATTTTCTATGATTATCCGGCAGCCAGGGTGATATCTGGCAAGCAGACGCTTTTCAATCTCGAACCTGATAGGATTTGATTGGTACCACTTCATTTTTCTTTTCCTTTTTTCTGATACCGGGCAACCCTTGATATTCGGGCTGCCCGGTAAGCTCTTAATCTGTTTTTAATGCCACGTTGTCGGTTTGACGTTTTCGCGAGGATCGTCAAGGTTGATAACTTCGATATCATCGGCTTGCGATGACCTCGAGAGTACAGGCAGATGCCGAACAGGGTTAATTACCACGGGCTGTATACTCTCGCCAACATTTGTATATCCGTTTGTATTAAGCATAATTATTAACCTCCTTTCTGACCTCTTTATAAGCCTTTTGTAAAATTCATAAATATTTGTTAAATAACGACTTATGTCATTATTTTTCTTGCAATCTCCTCCATTTTGGATATTATGTAAGCGTTGTCAGTAAAAGGACTTACAACCAAAATAAAGGAGATTTTTTTATGTACCACGTTCAAACGTCACTATTTTATGACCTCCAGGAGCTTGTCAGAAATTCATCGCTGCTGCGAAAGTACTTCTATCTCTTTCAGGCTCTCGATATTTCCATTCTGCCCGACAGAAACTTCGGTGTCGGCAGAACAGGTCACTCACGACATGCCATCCTGAGAGGCACTCATCGTCAAACATCTTCAGCAAATAAAATCTGTCCCTGAGCTTATCGAATATCTTCAAGCCAATCCGCCTCTGCTGGAACTGTGCGGCTTTACGCTCGGGAATATGCCGGACGAATCCCAATTCTATCGTTTCTTGGCAGATACCGATAACTCTGTTCTCAAAGAAATTCATTACCGTCTAAATCAGCGGCTTATCGAACAGGGATTAGTCAGCCTTGATACCTTGATCATTGACTCCAAACCTGTTATGGCTGCCACAAAAGAAAATAATCTCAAAAATCCCGCCCGAAACACCACCGATAAAACCAAGACGCCCACTCGAAATCCTGCTGCAACATTGAGCTATTATTCTTGTCAGGTCCTCAACGGCAAAAAGGAAAACATGCTGTTCTTCTGGGGATACAGGACACATGTCATAATCTCAAAACAAGGAATATCGCTTGTTGAAATAACTCTGCCAAACAACACCACAGACCAGCAGGTTGCCTTCAAGCTGCTTAAAGAACTCAAACGCAGATACAGGGTCAGAAAAGGCTTTCTGTTTCTTGCGGATAAGGCCTACGATGTCAGAGACCTGTACACCTTTATAGTTGGAAAGATGAAGGGAAACCCATATATCCCAATCAACCCAAGAAATCAGAAAGATGACAAGACTTTTGGCCCTCACGGCTGTCCCATCTGTGATGCTGGTCTTGAAATGAGGTCGACCGGAAGATGGACCGAGGGCAATCGTGAACGCATCAAGTTTCGCTGCCCCTTAAAGGTCAGCAAAAAGACTGCTGAAAAACTTAGTAACACCTGTCCGGTAAACCTTCCATCCTTCAATACCGGCAAATGCTACGGCTGTACCAAGTACATTGATATCACTGAAGATGCACGTTCGCGTGTCCCAAGGGATTCAAGGGAATTTAAGGAAACTTTCAAGCAAAGAGAATCAGTCGAGCAATACTTTGCTCGGTTAGGAGACCGTGAAGCTGAACAGACTACGCACTATTCATTGAAAACCGTGCGTAATCAGATGACAATCGCTCATCTGACGGCAAGTCTTATCGGCGTTGCCGCTGCTATATTGCTTAAACAGCCCGGGAAAATGCGTTGCCATAAAACATTCGCACAAATACCAAACCGACGCAAGGCCGGCTGATGTCTCAGTTGACGTTGAACGATTAACTTTTCAAAGAGCTAAGACAGAACTCTCGGGGATACTCTGTCTCTAAACAGGCCTTCTGGCCTTAAAAAAACCAAAATTCACACTCATGCTGCAATAATCCATCAGTTCCACTGCCATTGCGTTGTTTATCCGTTCCGACCTCTGCTAAAAATCATTCATTTTGCAGAAGTCTTACCTCTTTATGGCTGGTCGGGCCTTAAACAATTACCGGTTTCTTTCTGATAGGATTTTTACTACCGCTACCACCGTAATGCAGAGAACGCCTAAAATGGCAAGACCATAAATGGGACTACCGTGACGATAGGGGGCTGAGTTAATATCCTCGAAGGCATTTTTGAAAAATGGCCGCATTTTCAAAAATAGATAAATCCCAAAAATCAGCAGCATTAGTCCAAAAATATTGTTCCATCGAATTCCCATAAGTCTAAACCTTTCAAATGTTTTATTTTTCTATTTTTTTTATTTTCCCGTGCTATGTAAGCAAACCAGAAAATCAATTTAAGTCCTTGTCATAAAACGACATAGCGGGAAATTTAATCCTGCTTAAATCTCCGTTAGATAGTTCGCCATCCATACGCTTTTTTATGGCGTCTCTTGTCTTTCGATTGGGGGTAAGGATTGAGATAACTTCAAATCCAATGGCCAGATTTTTCTTTATATTCTCAATAGCCCGCTGGCTTACCTCTGTTTCAACCTCCAACGCCTCAGTCCTTCCATCAGGCCAGGTAACTGCCAGGTCAATAAACACCTGCTGACCGTTGTTAGTCAGGCTTTTTTCAATTTCCGTAGTACAGTTTTTATGCTCATACCAGGTTTGGGCCTTTCGGCGAAGTAGCCTGTGAAGACGACTGCCTAACCTGCCGGCGTCATTTTCTATTGGTTCAAGGAATAGCTCAGCCCTGCCTCGCCTGCCGCTTTCAAGAAGGGTTTCCTTTACATAACCCTTAGACAGTAAAGATTGTTTGGCGGCGGTGCCTTGCTTTGTACCTAATCCCGCCATTTTGTAGTGTACGGTTGCTGAAGTAATATCCGGGTTTGCTTTGAGCTGATTAAGCAAAGACTCCTGGTCTGCAGCCAAACTCTCTTTAGGACAGGTATTGGTAGTTTGTGATATGGACGCCGGAAGTAATATAACCGGCGCCGATGGTTTAGTAATCATGTCTAATAACGGCTGGACACTATCTCTCACCTCGATATCGCTGACGTCTTCCGGGATGTGAATAAGAGGGCTTTTATTTAAGAAAGGCCGCTGCCAGCCAAAACCTGTTTTAATTATCTGGCTTCCTTCAGTAAGATTGGTTTTACACCACTGGATCTGTTGAGAATTCAGGCCCATTGCCCTGCCGAAAATTTCATAATCCTGGGCAGTACCCACGCGAAATAGAACCTTAATGCCGCTATTTGCGATAATCGAATTCGATAAATCAAAGCAAGTCTGGGTAAAGACAAATAACGCAATAAACATTTTTCGCACAACATTGGTCATAGTATTTATATATGATGGCCCTTCGGCTGCAGATTCGGCCCTTTTGGAATACAGGTGACTTGCCTCATCGAGGGCAACGATAACTAATTCTTTAGATGGATTAGAAACTCTAAGTAAAAATAACATGCTTGTCAGGTAGGAAACAAAAAGGGTTTGGTATTGCATCTCGATACCGTCGAATTCCCAGACTATGAACTTTTTTGCCAGTTCACTTACAGGGAATCCTCGCCTTACGCTGAAGATTTGCCTTTTATTGGATAGTAATGCCTCCAGACGTATGAGGATGGCATCCTTTGCCGCCTTATTGCCTTCAAAGTGCCGTACCTGCTCTACAAGTTCTGCCAGTATTGGAGGGTCGGCCTTTGGGTTATTAAATAATCCGAATTTTTCATATAGATAGGTTATGCAGAGTTTTAAAATGTGTTTGGCAACGGCAGGAAGTCCAAGGGATAGTGTTATAAACTCTGCACAAATATTTGTATACAATGATGGGTCAGTACCCTGAGGGTCGAGGATATTAATCCTGAGCCATTCATGCCTGCAAACAATCACATTATAGCCAGCCCGGCCTGCTAATCTTTTGAATCCCCGCAGCTCACGTTTAACAAAATCGAAAATCCAGATTCCCTTGGCTATAAGCAGATACTGAAGTAACAAAAATATAAGGAATATACTTTTGCCGACGCCGGTTGCCCCGATACCGAGTAGATGCGTAGGAGCGTAATGGGACTGATAACGGCTAATGCCGCCGGAATTTCGGCCAAGAACGATATTGCCTTCCATATTGCAGGGAGTTTCAAACGGCATTTGATTCAGAGACTGTTTGAGTTCACGAAATGAGATACTCGAATTCAACGAGGCATAAATTTTTGGGTCATAACCTTTGGCAAACAGGATTCTGAGCTTATAATAATCTGAACCTGTAATACCTATTTCGGCTGCTCGCCTGAGAAGTTCTGTTGGGTCAAAATTTTGATTTTCTGTAAACATTGCTATCTGTTCCTATCCGATGAAATGAAAAACGATAAAATTGCATTGCCCCATGCCCGAAGCCGCAGGCTTCTGTATATTTCTTCAGCGCAGGTGCGGCAATAAGGCTTAACATCGCCGTCGAAGTTGGCCATTACCCTGTGGAGATTACAGATTGCATGGCCGCAGGATGAACATATTGAAATACAACCTCTGCAGACAACACTTTCGCAATAATGACATTGCCCGCCAACGTTGTTCCTTGCAGGATGGCCGCAATCTAAAATAAATATGCCATCGTCAATCCGATTGTCTGTCTCATTATCTTGCCCTATTCCAGTATCATCAACGACTTCATCGACGGTTCTATTGCAGTTGGTTCCCAAAACCCGCTGCCTGTGGCTTTGCCTGTGAACCCTGGTAGTGTACAGGTTTAACAGGTCATTTATAAAATTATTTTGGTTGTTGTCCGGCATAAGTTTTCCCTTAATACCATTTTTCTGAAAAATAATGAAACATACAAAAATCCATGAGCTGGAGCAAAAAATGAAAACAAAACCAGCAGATAAAAAGAGCCAGGAAAATCATCGTAACCAGAAATATACTCCTTACCGAGTATCTAAGAAGGTCAATTATTGTTTTTACTATTCCACGTTTAATCATTTGGTATCCACCTCTTTATTTTCCTGAACCGTGTTTAAAGTACTTGTAAAAACCTGTGCCAAATAAAATTCCAATCGTTGCCAAAGGGACATTCTTGTGGCTTGGTTTTTAAGCGGGGAGGTTCAATCGGAGGGATTTTGTTTATGGATTGCCTTTCACCATTAGTTAATAGCACCTTAAAAGCCAACTTTTTTGTATATTTCGTTTTTTCCATTTTCTTGCCCTTTCGATATCTATACCAAATTTCACTTTTGCATTCGTAATTTCATTCATGTATATACCTTAAGATATATTTTCTTAAAAAACTATTGAACCGATGCTGAATTTTTCATACCCGCCGTTCAGCTTTTGTAAATCCTTGTTGAGGGTATTAGGAAGCGTCTGATATTAGTTACCACTTGTTAATGGCAAAAAAGGGTAAAGTTTATAAACCCTCGTATCCTAAATGCTATATGGCAATACAAACTTACACCGGTATCGTTTCAGATATGGAAACTACTCTGATAGACGGCTATTTACCGGACAAGTATTCTCTGATTCAAACCGCCGAAGAAGTGGCAAAGGAAATAGATGCTATACCTGAAAATGAAAGAAAATCCTTGCTGGAAAGACCATATGACTGGAATAGATGGGACCAAGATGCCTTATTTGAATATATTGCATATAACACAAGGGGAATATTTCATAAGAACATGGCAAAAAAACAATTAGGTTATGCACGTAGCGAAGCATGGTTACTTAAACCAAGGCAGTGGGAAAAAGGCTATGATTTGAAAAGCCCTAAAAAAGACCAATCAGGGCGCAGGCTGCTTATAACTTTATATCAGGATTGCAAATATGGAGAAAAGTGCCTATCAAATTTAATCCAAAAAAGCGGCTTGGAAGTAATCTCAAACAGTCAATACAAAAATATCAAGGCATTCAATAAAGATGCACAGCATTTATTGGAAGAAGTAAGTCTGCCGTTTCGTGCCCGTGTATTGTCGCCGAAGGCAAGATGACCGAACACGGATATGACTTCAGGACATTCGGAAGGTAGGCTATCTTAATCTTTCATAAATAAAGTATTTGTCAGCAAAAAAGTTTTTAAGGCCGTAGCCATTTTTATGATTGGCAAAGAGGTATTTGCGGAACTGGCCTCCGCAGTACTGATGGAGCTTGGTAAATTGCTGTTCGATGTTATTTATATCAGTATCCTTAATATCTCTGTTCTTAGCGTTAAAGAGATCCCTCAAAACAGTTTCTTTAGGAATAGGTGCTCCAAGCCTTTCAATTAGATATAAAAGCAGTTTTACGGCCTGAGGCCCTATTCTTTGTTCGGGCTTTATACGGGAGATATATGGTTTTTCATCAACGTCAATCCAAAACAAATATTTTGCCTTATTTTTTTCGTATTCATCGATGCTGTTAACAATCATAGTTTTGCCGGCCGTCCATATTCGATATCTTGAGACCGGACCTTTAGAAATGACGGCTTCACTTGCATTTTCTTTACAGGATGATAGTTCGCTGCATAATTGCGGAAGGTGTCTGATAAGACACGCCGTTAGGCTGGGTTTTGCTCCCTGGTGTGCAGCGGCAGAGCCAATGAGCTTTTCTAATTCATTTGCAGATAATCGCCTTGTTCTCATCTCATACATGATTTCGGTAATAGTGCCTATTATAACCGGGGTCATTAAGTCAAGAGCGTATCCTTTTGCGATAGAGATTTCTGTAATGGTCTGACTTGTTTGTTTGAGAGTCAATTGGCCGGCGGTTCCATCCCTGAGTGCCTCATTTATCTTGAAAGAAAATGCCTGCCAGAATGTATCGAATAGCGGTGCTTCATCGGAATAATTACTTGCAATAAATTTTCTTGCTACAGTTCTGGCTGCGATTAACCACAAATCCTTTTCGATATGCATAATGCCGTTTCCTTTCTTATATATCGTTTGCATCAATTGCCCTTAGTCTTTCTGACAGATACGGGTGGGTATAGCCAAATAATCCATCACCAAAGAAAAATTTTACAGAAACAAGAATAGAATTAAACTTTTCAGCGAATTTAAGAAGAATCTTTTTCCTATAACAAGTATTATCTTTTTTAGGCGATATGGAATAGGAGAGCTGAGCCGTTGATATTTTAATCAGCGCCTGTTTTAAAGATTGTGCATCCTTAGTTACATCCAAAGCAAATCTGTCTGCTTCTATTTCTTTCCTGGCCCAGTCTACGCATAGCGTTAAATAATAATTTGGGAATAAAGCGAGAGATGATAAAAGTTTGAGCGTACTGATTTTCCAGAGACCCTGCCTTATGTGCCCCAGTTCATGAGCTATGGCCGCCTTCAATTCTTCGATTTCGAGCAGTTCAATTGAGCCTTGTGTTAATTCTATTATTGGCCTTTTAATAACAGGCAGCCAGTGAATATTTAATGCAAAGTTCCTTTTCGGAATCAGGACGATTATCGGGGTATCAAGGTGATGCTTTAAGCATATCTGCTGAGCGTAATCCTTAATAAATATAAGCTTGTTGTTCGTAATATGCCGGCGATTAAGAAAAGTGCGCAATACTCTGAGAAGAAGGTACAACATCAAGGTAAATCGTCGAAGATACGTCATAAGTAAAAATAATAAAGGAAGGCTGACTACTATTACAAAAATTCCTCCAGCAATATGGCCAAAAACAGCGCCGAATAAGACCTTACCCGATGTAAATATCCATGACCATAGATTGGCGGTTTTATCAAAAAAAATCGCATGACTTACAAACAGATAGCCCAAACCATCGATGCACAATAAAGCAACTGCAAAATTAAATATACCTCCGAGTATCCAGTGGGTAACAATTAATGTTCGTAGACTAATTGGAAATTCCCATTTCCATGCCTGCGGCAGATAAGGAACATAGGGACCTTGCTGCACTGCTAGTTTATTCACTTTATCTATGCAAACATTTTGCTTTTTAAAAAGCGAATATAAGGGCCTGATTGAAAAGAAACAAACAGCGACAATCATTATCACTAAAAAGACCATACAATAAGTACGAGTCCTTGCTTCAACCCATTGTGGTTTTATTTCCTTAGGTCTTGAGTCTGCTACTTTTTCAAGATGAACAAAATCATTATCGGCTAACCCGTAAAAATATTTTCTACAATCGCTTTCCAAAAACTCAGAGGTTGCAGGAACAATATTTCTAAACCGGCCCATCTTAATTGTGTGCAGGAGCGACCCCGGACTTTTGTTTTTATAAATCTCAAGAGGTGCGAAAATCTCCACTGAAAACAAAACCACAAATAACCCAAGTATCGCTACCATTAAAAAAGTCCAGGCAACTACGTTGCTTATTATCCAGAAACGCCAACTCCACTGCGGTTCGTCATTATGCATGGTTTCTGCAGTTACTAAGATTATAGCAAGGAAGCATACGATTGTAGTGGTTACAAAACCCCAAATACCAAAGGTTAGCGTGCAAATATATACAGCCCAAAAAGTCAGCGAGATTTCCGTGGCCAGTCTGTATTTATAAGTATAGATATGGCTCGAAGTCGAGTAAGCTGCAAAAGGTTATTGGTCTGGCCTGCCAGACTCCAAAAAGATTTTTCTATTCTGATAAGTTTCAACGAAAGCCGGTTATCTTTCCACCATATCGTCAGAAGTAAAAAAATACCCAACATCAAAAATAGAAAAACCTCAGAATAGTCGAATTGTATGAGAAGGTTTTGAATTAAACGTAGAGAATATAAGAGTCCTCCAAATAATAAAGCGTGAAGAATAAGGGTAATATATTGTTTTGGTTTTAGTATCAAATTCAAAACAATATCATCATTCACAGTCTGGCACTGCCACACCACCGTGTAAAACCTGCCTTTACCCTCGAACTCAAGGTATTTCTTAATGCCGCCCAAAACATCAGTTTTAGCCGGATTTTTTTCAGCGACGGTCAAATTATGGTCTTGAGCCCATGTTTTAATCAGGCGTATTACCTGAATCATGTCTGATTTTATTAATGTCTTTCCCATTATGTCAGTAATTGCCGTAAAACAGAATAACTCTTTCAAAGAAGCTAAAGCCGGGAAACTTTCACTGTCTGCCCCACAATTATATATGGAGTTATGTTATAAATATACTATTTTTTACTATGCCTTATAGGCAAAAATTTGTTCTCATTGGATTTTTTTAATAGGAAGCACTGGTAGAAAATCCCATGTGAACAAACTAAATCCACTGAATAAAATATGCCAAATATTGCAATAGACAAATCCTAAAAAGTTGAATACAGTTGTATAGTGCCCTGGGGAGATGTTGTCGTCGACAAGGTTCCTGATTTTGACCACATTGTATTTGGGATAACAGGCGATGAGCAATCCATGTTGCGATTTCCAAATATCCGCAGGATGGTAGCAATGTCTTCTGAAAATAGATGAATACCCTCACCCCATATCACGGGAGGAATAAGTAAAACCTTGCAAAACCTCCACTTATTTTTTTGTTATAAGTGTTTGTTTTAATTATAGTTATACATCGACTATATTGTGCTATTGTAAAAACAATTGAAAAGTGTTATATTCATTAATAAAATAAGAATAGAGTATTTGATGACAGGCTATAATAAGCAAAAAGGAGCTAATTATGCCAAACAATCTTCTTGAGCACCTCAGTATGCTGACGGGTATCGCGAGAAATCTAATTCTTGGTTCTACCGTAATGCTGGCGTTAATTACCTTTCTATTAAGGGATAAACGATTTGGCGCCAGTAAACAATCTATTTTATGGTGTCTCTGGTTTGCTTCTGCTTTCTATCATCAGTTTGGGAGGCTCATTGGCAGGAAGCCTTCTTCTACGGTTATTTCCTAATTCTTGGATGGAAAATTTACTCGATTGGATGATTCTTTTGGGAACCATTTTTTTCTTACTTGCTGTAATTATTATTCTTATTTCTTTCATTAAGTCTATAATGTCTACATCCTTGTGGCAGGCTATTGAGCAAAAATTTACTCAGATAAAACTTGATCGCAAAGATAGGAAGAGTGCGCCACTGCCCCAAATAGAGAAGGAACTGTTAGGGATTTCCTTATTAGAGAATATTTGTTCAAAACAATTAACTACTGGTATTTCAATTTGTGTCGAAGGATCGTCTCGGCATTATCTTCGTTTATTTGGTTATCGACTATTGAAAGACTACTTAGCAAATGGCAAAGAACGGAGATGCATATACATAAACACTTTATCTCCCCCGCGAGATATAATAGACGAAATTAAAACTATTAACGGTAACAAAGAAGACATTTTAGAACAGATACATATTATTGATTCGTACATAGAAACGCATGGAAGAAAAGAAGAAGCTCTTTTTGGTTTAACGTGTGATAGAAGACCCTGGTCTGATTTTTTCCATAAAAAAAGTAAACGTTGTACTAGCGTGAAAGGGATTGAACAGATTCACAGCCGAATTAGGAATTGCCGATTGAGAGTATTTCCAACTCGTAAAGACGCGGAGGTTCCTATGGATGCAAACAAAGTTTTGATTTTGAATGAACCACTTTCTGCGGCATTGTTGCTTGAAGAAGAAGATGAAATTGTATCTTACTTGCATCATGAAATGCCTCTAAATAACCGATTGGGCTGGGTGGATGTATACCTTTGTTTGGACAAAGCCAACGGTTATGTGCAAGAAGTATGTCGATCGCTCGCACAATTAAATATTCAACTTGGTTTCAAAGACTTTGGAGCCGGTAAAAGTAAAAAGGAACCGGCATTTCGCATTATTAAAGCTCCCGATTCATTTGATGATAAGAAATGGATAAAATTAGAGTAACCTTTATCTATATCGTATATAAACGAAACATTTAAGAACTTGTAAGTTAACATTATAATGATTAAAGAAAGGACATTAAAATGGATATTAAAGGAAAAAAACTTTTTCGAAATCACGACACTGTCCAAGAAGTTGTGTTAACTCCCTTTGTAACCGAAAACTCTGTTAAAATACAGGTAAGAAGAGTAAATCTCAAAAAGGTAATAAAGGATGAAAAGGCGACGCATTAGAAAGACCCCCTGTGGCAACGCAGTTGTTGGTGATATTTTAACGGGCTGCCAATTTTGCATGAAAGGAGAAAAAGCCACACTATTTATTACAGGCAGATGTAATGCCAATTGCTTTTACTGTCCACTTCCTAGACATAGAACTGAAAATTCCCGTGTTTGGGTAGATGACTTCCAAGCCAAATCTTCCGAAGAAATTGTAAACTACATAAAAGAATATGGCGCAAAAGGCATTTCAATTACTGGAGGAAATCCTCTTTTGAACTTCAGCTATACTTGTGAGGTCATTAAGTTACTTAAACATCAATTTGGACAAGAATTTCATATTCATCTTTATACTAACAACTTGGGATTGTCCCGTCCCAAAATAAGAGCTTTGGAAATTGCTGGTTTGGATGAAATTAGAATACATATGGTCAATAAACAATGGTCAACTATTCAGCCAGCGTTAGATACAAGTATTGTTGTTGGTATTGAAATGCCAGCATTACCGGGGAATCTTGACCAGTTGCAAGATCTTGTTTACTTCATGGAACGACACAAAATTCAATATTTAAATTTGAACGAATTGGAGTTTTCCAGATCTAATGAAAAAAGGTTGAGTGATAGGAGATTTCAAAAGACGACTGTTTCAGAGGCAGCAAGAGGTAGCGGGAAGGTTGCTTTAAGCGTTCTCGATTTTGTCGTAAGAACTGGCAAAGACATAAATGTTAACTTTTGCACGTCTAAAGCAAAACGTATATCACTTTCAAAAAAATTTGCTCGTCATGCGAGCAGAATCAGACTGTCTCATGAGGAAATTACAAGCTCTGGATGCATTAGAAAGGGAGTAGTTTTTCCTATAAACAGCAAAGGTAATTTAATGGATTTATATATACAGCTTAAAAATATATTAGATGGTAAGGATGTTCCTCTGTACCTAAACAGCACAAAAAATAGAATTGAAACAACTCCTATTGCGCTAAAAAAAATAATTAAGTCCGGGCCACAATTAGGAGTAAACTATGCCATTATTGATGAGGAACCTACATTTTTAAGAAAAACAACGCGCATATTCTTACATAATGAGGGGAAAGATAAGGAAAATCATGGTTAATAATGATAAATCGTATCTAAATCCGATTGAAATTGTTGAAGCTACTGATGATTTAACTCAAGAACAGATAAAACAATTTTACTCACTATACCCAGAGAAAACACTCAAAACGCTTATTTTCAAGTGTTACTCTGTGACAGAAGAGGAATTTATCGTTTTTGTTCTCGATGGCTCTCGAAAGGTGGATATATCAAAAATTAAAGTGTTTTTAGGATTGAAGAAAGTTAGATTTGCGAGTGTTGAGGAACTAATTAACCTTGGGCTTGTACCGGGTTATATATCTCCAATAGATTGCACAAATAAGGGTATGAAAGTAATAGGAGATGTATCAATAACAAAAAATTACAATTATTATGACGGAGGCAACAAAGAAAAAAGATATCGCAAAAATGTCAATTTTCCAAGGGATTTCCAAGTATGGAAATTGTTAGAAATTGGACAATAAAAATCTGTATTATTTATTGCTTAACCTGACAAATAGTTATTTGTAGAACCCCACTTTTGTAAGATGTTATACAGTGTTTTAATTTTCATAAGTATTCCTCAAAACCACCTCAACCCTTCTTGGAATAATCAGTCCAGCACGAGCAAGTTTTTCCTCGACTATCTTTAAAGCTTTTTCATCCGTGGCAACTACCAAAACTTTGTTATAGCCAGATAGCAAATCCTGCCTTACATTCCAAACCGCATCGGACTTTCCTGTCTCGATTTCTATGGCGGTTTTCCCACCATTTTTAATAGCAACAACATCAGTGCAGCCCGATTTTCGGGGGACTTCAAAAGCCACCTGGTAGCCTTGCTCTTCGAATCGCTGTGCATAATATCGCTTCCAATACTCATGAACCAAAGAACCATATTCTGGGATTTTATTATTTATGCCCAGGGCTTCTTTAGCTTTTCGGGTCAGCCTCAACAAGACCTTTCTTGTCTGACCAAGTTCAACTGTCTGGCTTTCTATCCAGTCGTTATCTAAAAGCAGTTCTTTTAACCGATTTCCTTTCTTGTCACCAAAACCCAAATGTCGGTAGCGCTGCCTGACGCCATCTTGTGGGGCAGTAATAATGTGGTATAGAAGCTGTAAGGCTTCTTCAGATATAACATCACCGAGAATGCGGGGGAAGGCGCCAGATATAGGCTCTGCAAAGGTCTTCCGGGGAGAATGCGTGTCCGGCGTCAATTATAATTTCCCTTCAACGACAGTTATTTTTACCGTTACTTCATAACACTTACCTTAGCTTATAGCCTTTAGGAGGTGCCCCCATGGGGGGCAAAATTTCGGACATTACGTGTCCTTATTTTTCCGTCTCTGAGCTTCCTCAGCTCGGTAGCTCGGTACATTCAATTCAAGGATCACACTATGATGTACCAGCCGGTCGATCGCTGCTGCAGTGGTCATCGGATCCTTAAAGATGACTTCCCATTTACTGAACGGCAGATTGCTGGTAATCAACACGCTGCCACGTTCATAACAATGAGCTAATAAGGTAAACAGCACCTCCATCTCCTCGCGGTTCTGTTTGACATAGCCGAAGTCATCTATCATCAATGCCTCGTACTGTGACAGCTTCTTGAGCCATTTGTCCAGCTTCAACTCCTGCTTGGCTCGTAATAACTCCTGCAACATCATATCACACGTAGTAAAGTAAACCTTTTTTCCCTGCCGGGCAAGTTCATGACAGATACCACACAGTAAATGTGTCTTACCGCTGCCGGGTTTGCCAAATGCAAGAATATTCTCTGTTCTGTCAACAAATGAACCTTCCAAAAGAATTTTGACCTGCTGACGTATCTTCAACGGCATACGTTTAAAATCAAAGTTTGCCATGGTCTTTTCCATAGGAAGCTTTGAGGCTTTTACCAGCCTTGCGATTTTATTGGCTCTGCGAACATCACACTCACGCTGAGCCAATTCCAATAGATATTGTGAATAACCCATATCTTCGGCGATAGCCTTCTGAGCGAACTCGGCGTAATATTCACGGAACATCGGCAGGTGAAGTTCTTTGAGAAGGTTTACAAGCTGATTATCCAGATCATTTTTACTCATACCAGTAGTGCCTCCGCCGATTCAAGTAGACAGTCATAACTGTTCAGATCAATATCGCCAACACAAACGTCAGTGACATCCGGCGGCTGTTGTTCGGATTTGACTATTTGTTCTACCATATCAAAATCAATCGCATCTGCATGGTTGATCAGGAACCGCAAAGCTTCATTGACAGATGTCTGGCTTTCGTTGGCAGCTAATTCAAGAATTTTCAGATACTGCTTATTACCCTGCTTCATCCCATGTTGATCACGCAGGAGATCATATGCGATCCTGAACTGACTTGTGGGAAACATATCATCTTTATAGCAATAGTTCTCAAACGCCCCGGGTTTGCGAACAAGGGTATCTATAACGTGGCGGTAATTGATGTAATGACCGTTTTCACCGTGTAATCTGGGCAATACTTCAATTCTTCTTTGAGCATACCAGACTTCGATATGTTCGGCATATATTCGAACGTCAACATTTTCTCCCCTAAGCCTGCTGTGAACAGAATAGCTGTTCTTAAGAACTCGGACCGTGCAGCCACGACTTACCCTGCATTTATCCCTGGTGAAATCTTCATGCCTGCGGGTTGGCAATTGCCGCAGAACCTTTAACTCTTCGGCCAAGAGTTTTGTGCGGCCGGTATTGAGTTGGTCGAGCAGCTTTTCAAGAAACATTTCATAATCTTTCCTGCTGTTAAAATCTCTGCTTCCTCTAAGGATTAACGCCTGTTCAACAGCTCTCTTTAACCTGTGATGACGCTGCTCTATATCGCCGTTTTCATTCGGACAGTGAGGCTGGATTTTACAGCTTTGGAAACCATAATGATTCGCAAGACCCTGATAGTTAGCCGTGAATTCCTCAGGATTGCCTACCTTGTTAACCGCACAGGTTAAATTATCAGTCCTATGATAGCGTGGTATGCCGCCTAACTTCCAGAGGGCATTTTGAATACCGGCACTTAAACTTTCATAGCTTTCTGAAAAACATACCGTGACGGTTTCCCAGTTCGACAAACACAATACAAAATGGTACAGCATGTGAATAAAAGGTATGCCGCAAATGGTGATACCCAGCTTATTCATCCTGGTAAAGTCTGATTCGCACCATTGGCCGGGTTTATAGATTTGTGGAAAAAACACTTCCTGAGCCGGACCGGACAAGGCTTTCCATTGTTTTACTCGTCTCTGGAAGGTTCTTAATTCGCTGTCCTGGTATTTACCGGGATATTCACGCTGCAGAGCCTCAAAAAGCGATTTAGATTCAAGACCGGAGTTGTTTTTGAGGAATTCTTCAACCCATGGCCAATCCCCTGCAAAGGCATCCGGATGGGTGGGCCAGTCGTGGATAGCTTGGCATTGGCTGGGCAGCACGCCCGTTTTTAAATACTTGCGGGCGGTTTTAGTGCTTATACCAGCCTTGTCTGCAAGCTGATATAAGGTCTTGCATTTGTTTTTCATAGCGAACAATCTCCTTACCTGTTTGTCTTTAACCATCTGAAATCTCCTGACTTAATGAGTTTCAGATAGCATATTCCAACTTTAATTCATCCGGAACTTTTAACTGTCGCCGGAAGGTAAGAATAATTGTCGCTGATCAGTCATATATGAAGCTTCATTTTTCGCATATAAAGCGTTAAATGCCGTTTTTCCTTAATAAGAATCATAAATGAAGCATCAAAAACCAAATTTGAAGCTTCGTTTTTTATTTTTCTTTATTAAAAATCGTTCCAACTTAGTAAAAATCGTTTTTGAAATATCGAACGCCGTTTAAACTAAGCAAAAATCATTTTAACTTATTAAAAATCGTTCCTGCTTAGTAAAAATGGTTTTTGAAGTATCGAACGTCGTTTAGGCTTAGTAAAAATCATTTTTCCTTGGTAAAAATCGAGTTTGATATATCAAACACCGCTTAGCCTTAGTAAAAATCGAATTTCAAGCTTCAAAACTAAATTCAAAACTTCATCCGCCATATATTAAGCCTCAAATAATCAATTTATTTGCTCAGTATTTCCAGCGCATCAATGACATTGGCTATATGAGTATAGGCGGGCCCGCCGCCCATCACAACCGCCACAGACGCCGCCTCCATTATCTCCTCTTTCGTTGCGCCATGCGAAAGACACTTCTGTACATGTGCCATTATACAAGGCTTGCAATGAACCGCCACCCCTATACCAAGAGCAATCAGCTCCTTTTGCTTGGCCGTTAGTGCGCCGTCTTTCATAATCTTGCCGAACATACCCGAAAACCCGGCAACCATATCAGGAGCCATCTCTTTCATTTTGGCCGTCCTGCTTTGTGCGTTATCAAAAAATTCTTTTACGTCGTCTGCCATAATTCGCCTCTTTCTACCATTCTACTTTTTTTAAATCAATGTAAATCCCGTTAATCCAGTCTAATAAAAGCATCGCCAAGCGAATCTATAATATCTGTCGCGATTAAACTTATCTGCCCGACTTTCTCCGCCGCTATGTCCCCCGCGAGACCATGAATATAAACTCCCAGCACGGCCGCATCGAACTCGCCAAGCCCCTGCCCCATCATTGCCGCTATAATCCCTGTCAGCACATCGCCGGTTCCACCCGTCGCCATTCCCGGATTACCAGTGGTATTTACATAAACCCGCTGGCTATCCGCGACCACAGTCCCTGCCCCTTTCAAAACCACCACTGCCCCGCTATCCTTAGCCATCTTAACCGCCTGCTCCTCACGCTCCGCCGGCAGCTCCTGTCTGAAAAGTCCTGACCACAGCCTCCGCATCTCACCGGGGTGCGGCGTAATAACCAGCTTGGCCTTCAACATATCAGGCCAGTTTTTTATCCTGCAAAGATTATTCAGCCCGTCCGCGTCTATAACCAGCCGCAGCCCTTCCTGCTTTATAAGCGTCTCAACAATCAGCCCAAGCCCGCTGCTCATCCCCACTCCCGGCCCGAACGCGACAACATCCTCGCTGACAGCCTCAAGAATACCATTGACCGCCTTTGCCGAAATTCTGCCCGCTGTATCCTCCGCCAGAGATATAGTTGTAAAACAAGGCTCAACACACGCGACTATCGGAAGAATACTTTTCGGAACCGCAACTCGCACCAGACCTGCCCCCGCCCGCAGCGCCGCTCTTCCCATCAAAGCAGCCGCCCCGCTCATCCCGAAACTGCCGCCGATAACGCATATCCTGCCGAAATCGCCCTTATGCGCATCCTTCATTCTCGCCTTTAACCGCGGTACTTGTCTTACTGTCTTCATAAAGTTCCCTCTTATGTCTTTTTCTTAATCTGACATTATCTCGATTTCCGCACCATTGTAAAGCATAAGTACGCTAATGAAATTACATACGGTAAAAATGTTCGTTTCTGTAACATTTCCTTTCATCTTGAAATAATCCGGCATGTTCTGCTTGACGTTTCAGATTATCGCTTTATAATTGATTGTTTTTATTAATGGTATAGGAGACAAAATTAGGAAAGGATAAAGACTTGGAGTCTTTATAAAAGTTAGGAAGGCTTAATATGACATGCAAAAGGATACCTTTAATTGTAACAATATTATTTGCATCTATGGTCGGAACTTCTTTCGGGGATAATACGGGCGATTTGGCTCAGGACAACGCAATGCTCAAACAAAGAGTTGATAAGCTGGAAAAAGAACTTGATGAACTTAAAAAAATGGTAATGCAGCAGCAGATAGAAAAGACACAAGCGGCGCCGGCAGCAAAAACGGAAACGCCAAAAGCTGAACCGCAAAAGGCTGAATCCAAAACCGCCGCTACGCCGCAATTGAGCGAGGCTGACATTCAAAAACTCCTGGCAATGGTTCAGAAGGACACTGAAAAAAAGAAACCGGTCTGGTCGGAACTTGATATCCAGTTATATGGCTATATCAAGGCGGACGCCTCTTATGATACCGAGCGAACCACTGTCGGTGATTACGCCAAGTGGGTAGAGTCCAAAGCAAATAAAAAAGACAGCAGCCAGTTTAATCTGACTGCTAATGAGACAAGAATTGGTTTCCTAATCAATGGACCAAATGACGGCGAAATCAAAACAAGCGGCAAAATAGAGTTCGACTTCTACGGCAGCGGCGATGGAGAAAATAAGATGCATGTTATGATGCGCCACGCCTTTTTGAAAATTGATTGGCCGCAGGAACGCTTTAACATTATCGCGGGACAAACCTCGGACGTTATCTCTCCGTTGGTTGAACCTACACTCAATTATTCCGTCGGCTGGTGGGTAGGAAACATCGGCTACCGCAGGCCTCAGATACGCCTGACAAAAATTTTCGCCGTCAGAAACGATATTGACCTCCAGTTGGAAGGCGCCATAGCCAGAACCATCGGACACTCGGACTTCGCCGGAAAGCCCTCAGGAGAAGATTCCGGCTATCCAAGCCTGCAGGGCAGAGTCAGCCTGACATTCCCAATGCTCGCCTATAAACCGACAACTGTTGGCGTTTCGGGACACATCGGCAGAGAAAAATATTTTTCCACTTCCAGTACAACCGTCAGTTCGGAAAATCGCAAATTTGAAAGCTGGTCAACAAATCTTGACATTACCCAGCCAATAAATGAATGGCTTTCCATTAAAGGCGAAGCATACACCGGCTCAAATCTTGACGCTTATCTGGGCGGCATAGGCCAGGGCGTCAGAAACATCGGGACGACAAGCACCGCAAATTACGATAAGGAAATCGGCAGCAGCGGCGGGTGGATTGCCGCCGGTCTCGGCCCCTGGGACAAATGGAGATTTAACCTCGGCGCAGGAGAAGATACCGCTAAACGTGATGACCTCGTCGGCTCAGGTTCTGGTGTCGAAATGAGAACTCTGAACCGCTCCATATTCGCCAACGCCATCTATTCTATTAACAAAAACACCGAAATCGGACTGGAACTTTCACAGTGGCAAACTGAACGTATAAACGAAAGCGATGCGGATGATTTCCGCGTACAAACGTCATTTATTTACAAGTTTTAAAATTTCAAAAAGGAGCAAATTATGGCCAACGAACGCAAGATTATCAGTTCTCTAATGACTGAAACCAGGACTTTTCCGCCACCAAAAAAAGTCCAGGCTAACGCTTATGTAACTAGCGAGCAGCAATATAAAAAAATGTGGGAGCAATCCATCAATGAACCAGATAAATTCTGGCTCGAACAGGCCAAAACACTTACCTGGTTTAAGAATCCCACCAAAAGTCTCGAATACACCTGGGACACAAAGGCTCGCAAAATTGAGCATACCTGGTTTGAAGACGGCATCCTGAACGTCTCATATAACTGCCTCGACCGCCATCTCGGTACGCCCATCGCTAAAAAAACAGCCTTAATCTGGCAGGGCGAGGAGGAAGACAGAGTAGAAAAATTTACCTACGAGCAGCTGCACAAAGAAGTCTGTAAATTCGCCAACGTGCTGAAATCAAAGGGCATTAAAAAAGGCGACCGCATAGCGATTTATATGCCCATGGTGCCGGAACTGGCCATTGCGATGCTGGCCTGCACACGCATCGGCGCTATTCATTCCATCATTTTCGGCGGCTTCAGCGCTGACTCCATTAAAGACCGCGTCAACGATTCCAACTGCAAAATGCTTATTACCGCGAACCTGTCCTTCCGCGCAGGAAAACACATAAAGCTAAAAGATATCGCCGACGAAGCATTAAAAAACACCCCCTCGATTGAAAGCGTTATCGTCGCCAAGGTAAACGGCGAACCCTGCAATATGAAAGCCGGCAGAGATTTCTGGTATCACGACGAAATGGCCAAAGCGCACGATAAATGCGAACCTGAACACATGAACGCAGAAGACCCGCTCTTTATTCTTTATACTTCCGGCTCAACAGGAAAACCTAAGGGAGTCGTCCACACAACCGGCGGTTATCTCCTTCATACCGCTATTACCCACAAAATAGTCTTTAATATTCACGATGACGACATCTACTGGTGCACGGCCGATATCGGCTGGGTAACCGGACACAGCTACATAGTGTACGGACCAATGGCTAACGGCGCGACATCTCTTATGTTCGAGGGCGTCCCCACCTATCCCGATGCAGGACGTTTCTGGAATGTATGCGATAAATTCGGCGTTACCGTTTTCTATACCGCCCCCACCGCCATTCGCGCATTGATGCGAATGGGAGAGGAATGGCCCGCAAAATATAAACTTGATACTCTCAGAATTCTCGGCTCCGTCGGAGAACCCATAAACCCGGAAGCGTGGATATGGTATTACGAAAAAATCGGACACAGCAGATGTCCCATCGTTGATACCTGGTGGCAGACCGAAACAGGCGGATTTATGATTACCCCCCTGCCCGGCGCGCATACCTTAAAACCAGGCAGCGCTAACAAACCTTTCTTCGGTGTTGACGCTGTTGTCCTGCACGATGATGGAACACAGTGCGATACCAACGAGGGCGGCAAACTCTGCATTCGCAAACCCTGGCCCGGTATGATGAGAACAATGTGGGGCGACCACGACAGATTCATCGACACCTACTTCACTATGTACAACGATATGTACTTCACCGGCGACGGCTGCAGAGTCGATGAGGACGGAGATTTTTGGCTGATGGGACGTATCGACGACGTTGTGAATGTTTCAGGCCACCGTATCGGCACCGCTGAAGTTGAAAGCGCACTTGTAAGCCATCCTAAAGTTGCCGAAGCAGCCGTTACGCCAATGCCGCACGAAATTAAAGGGCAGGGCCTCTATGCCTTTGTTACAGTTAAAGACGGCGTTCATGAAAGTGATGAACTGAAAAAAGAACTTGCTCTACATGTCCGCAAGGAAATTGGCGCCATTGCGGTTCCTGAAGTTATACAGTTTGCCCCGGCGCTTCCGAAAACGAGGTCCGGCAAGATTATGCGCCGCATTCTGCGAAAGATTGCTGAAAATGACACCAGTAACCTCGGTGACATTACGACGCTTGCCGACCCGCACGTTGTAGAAGCTCTCGTTAAAGGCCGCGGAAAATAGTCTTTTGCCGTATTGTAACCATATTATTGCTGGTTAATTATCGCGTATCGGAATACGCGTAAAATTTATTTTGGATAAAAGGAAGGAATATGGAAAAACCAATGACAGATGATATGATTAAAGTAAAAGACACCACTGCTAACCCAGCGCCTTTAGGTTTGATGGGCTTCGGTATGACTACCGTGCTGCTCAATCTTCACAACGCAGGCTTTTTCAAACTTGGGACAATGATTCTTGCTATGGGAATTTTCTATGGCGGTATCGCCCAGGTCATCGCCGGAATAATGGAATGGAAAAAGAACAATACATTCGGAACAACCGCTTTCACCTCTTACGGCCTGTTCTGGTTGTCTCTTGTCGGCTTATTAATTGCCCCAAAAATGGGACTGGGAGACCCCAACGAAACACCCGCGATGGTGGCATACCTGGTCATGTGGGGCATATTCACCGGCGTTATGTATATCGGCACGCTAAAATTAAGTAAAGCCCTCCAGTTTGTTTTCGCCTCTTTAACTATATTGTTCTTCCTGCTGGCTATCGGCGACCAGACCGGCAATGCTTCAATTAAATGTATCGCCGGCTACGAGGGAATTATCTGCGGCCTTTCAGCCATATACACCGCCCTGGGTCAGGTACTCAATGAAGTGTACGGCAAAACCGTCGTACCCCTCGGCGCTAAAAAATAATATTTGCTCACTAAAAACATTCTGTCTTTTTAAACCCCGAAGTCTCCTTCGGGGTTTTTTATTCGCCTTTTACATTTATTTTTTTCACATTTTTTGCGACATCTATAACACTCGCAGTGAAATTTATTTCATGCTTCGTGCTTCGGATTTTCCTTATCGCCAGCCTGCTTCATACCATTGACCCTACAGGCCGTGATAAGGGAAGATATTTGTCTTTATTTTTTCTATTGTGGTCTGTATGGCGGGTTCTACGGCGGTTCGCTGCTGGCTAGTAACGGGCAGATGCCTGTCACGAAGTCCGCCCTGCCAGTCAGTGCTTTCGAGCATAACTCCGCCCATACCGATATTAATATCATAGCCGTCATCGGCACCACAAAGAACGCTCCACGCCAGCGCCCAGGCCCTGACGGTATTACCGATATGATACCCGCCGCCTCCGGTCATAAGAATTGGTTTGCCAAAATTCAGCAGAATTTTAATAATATCGGCATAAACATTATTGGTAAGGCAAAGATGCGCAAGCGGGTCGCCTGCCAGCGTGTCCACCCCAAGTTCAAAAACGATTACATCCGGATTAAACGCCCCGATTAAAGGCGGTGCTATCGTATTGAACGCCTTCATATACGCCTGGTCATAAGTGCCGATGGGAAGCGGAACATTAACACAATAGCCTTTACCTTGTCCGGCACCTGTCTCATCCTCGAAACCTGTGCCGGGAAAAAGCGTATGCGGATTTTCGTGAAACGAAATTGTCATAACATCGCTGCGCTCATAGAAAACATTCTGCACCCCATCGCCGTGATGAACATCGATATCAAGATATAAAACCCTCTTGCCTTTTTCTGCGAGAACTATACACCCCAGCGCAACATCATTGATATAGCAAAAACCAGCCGCCCGTTCCGGCTGCGCGTGATGCAGTCCGCCGGCAGGATTAAAAACCACATCCGCTGATTTGGAAAGAATAAGTTCCGCTCCTTTTAAGGTTGCCCCGCATGCCAGCGCCGCGCCTTCGTACATCCCGGCAAATATCGGACAATCCCCCGTACCAATTCCCATATTGAGCATTTCTATGTCGAGAGGCCCTTTTGGCGCAACTTTAAGCGCATGCAGATAACGAGCTGTGTGAAACTTTTTTATAACAATTCTTTCTGCCGGAGAAGGTTCGACCTCGCTTATCCCCTCACCAGACAGCAGGCCCATAGAGTTCAGAATGCTACGTGTTTTCCCCGCCCTTGCCGTATTAAACGGACAATCAGGCGGGTAAGGATATTTCTCAAGCTGCGGCGAATATATAAATACAGCTCTTCTTGCCAAAATTACTCCTATTTTTTCTTCTCGGCCAAATCGTATGTTATATGATAAACGTCTCCGTCGAATTCGGTGTTCACCTTGTAGCCCGAATTATAGAAAACAGCCAGCATCGGCTTATTGGCAGGCAGCACCTTTGCGTAAAAACGCATAACACCCCGTTTCTTCGCCACTTTAGACAGATACTCCAGCAAAAGAGTACCCATGCCTTTTTGTTGCCATTCGTCCTGCACAAGAAACGCTACCTCCGCCGCCTGCGTTTTCGGGTCGAGAAAATACTGAGCTATCGCCACGATTTCATCGCCCGACGAGCCTGGAACCGTGCCGACAATCGAAATATCCCTGCTGTAATCGATATTCGCCAACTGCTGAACGTCTTTGTGCGGGAAGGTCATCGTATGGGCCATATACCTTGTCCGTACGGATTCTTCACTAAGTGAATACAGCATATCGGAAAGCGCGCCTTCGTCGGTCGGCTTGACCGGCCTGAAAAATATCTCTGTACCGTCACGCAGCGTCTCGTAATGCTCCAGCTCTTCGGGATACGTTGTCTTTTTACTGTCGAGTTCAATCTGGTCCTGATACACATAATTCTGCGCTTTGGCGGCCTTTATCAACTCAGCCCTGAACTTAGGATGAGCGATATTGATAAGGGAAAGCACTCTTTCCCTGATGCTCTTTCCGTGCAGATACGCCACACCGTACTCGGTAACGACGTAATGAACGTCCCCGCGAGTCGTAACCACTCCAGCGCCTTCGGTAAGATGTGAAACAATCCTCGATACCTGCCCGTTTTTAGCCGTAGAAGGCATCGCGATTATCGGCTTACCGCCCCTGCTTCTGGCCGCGCCGCGGATAAAGTCAACCTGGCCGCCGATGCCGCTGTAAAATTTATACCCCAGCGAATCCGCGCAAACCTGTCCAGTCAAATCAATCTCAAGACCAACGTTAATCGCCACCATCTTCTCATGCTGACCTATGACATAAGGGTCATTGACGTATTCAGTAGGATAAAATTCAAAGAACGGATTATTATTTATATAATCATAAAGACGTTTTGAACCCATGCAGAAACTCGCCACGACTTTGCCGCGGTTTATGGACTTTTTCGCCGAGGTAATCGCCCCGCATTCGATAAGCTCGATAATCCAGTCGCTGAACATTTCCGTATGAACGCCGAGGTCTTTCTTGTCCTTGAGAAATTCCGCCAGCGCCTGCGGAATGCGTCCTATGCCGCATTCGATCGTGCTGCCGTCATCAACAAGTCTGGCGATATTCTGCCCGATGCGACGCAGCGTCTCATCAGGTTCAGGTGTTTCAACTTCTATAATATCTTCATCGTAAGGCACCAGCATATCAATGTCGTTGACATGAATGAAACTGTCGCCGAAACGTCCGAGGCATATTCGCATTGACCTGCGCGATAGTATAACGTGCGTTTGCAGTGGCGGATTTCACAATATCCACTGAAACACCCAGGCTGCACAGGCCGTTTGCATCCGGCGGCGAAACGCTTATTAACGCCACGTCCAGCGGAATCCTGCCGCTTTTCAAATTCGTTCGGTATCTCCGACAAAAATATCGGCGTGTAATCGCCGATGCCCTTGCTCAATGCCTCGCGAACATTGTCAGCGATGAAAAAACTGTTCATCTTGAATTTTTCGCGGAATTTGCTCGTCAGCATACGGCGCCGTACCAATCGTAAGCAGATGAATAATATGAGCATCGTAAATATGGCTTGAATGCTTCACCAGTGCATTGACAAGATGCTGCGGCTGACCGCAGCCTGTCCCGATGAATATACTGTTACCCGACTTGACAGCTTCATAGCCGCATCCGCGGTCGCTATCTTATCTTTGTATTTTTCTTTCCAATCAAAGTCTCTGCATATTTTCATCTTCCAATTTAAACCTTTTCTACACTCATTCTTGCGTCAACTGCTATTGGCGTAGTTCCCGCCGGGCCCGACCATATACGGATTTATATCCATTTCCTTAATCTGCGGAAACTCCGTAACAAGCTGTGATAGTCTCTGAAGCCCTTCGGCGATTGCGTCAATATCCACGCCTTCCTGGCCGCGAACGCCCTTCAAAATTTTATACGTCTTGGTGCTTATAAGCATCTGCTTGGCTTCTTCACCCGTCAGCGGTGCCAGATAAAACGAAACATCCTTCAGCACCTCGACCATCACCCCGCCCATACCGAACATCATCAACGGCCCGAAATGCGGGTCGCGATTCATCCCAAGAATTACTTCCTTGCCCCCGTCTGCACATCTCCTGAACAAGCACGCCGAGAATATCGGCCTTCGGCACTTTCTTGGGTATTCGGTACATCATCAGGTCGAAAGCATCCATCACCTCTTTAGGACTCTTCAGGCCCACTTTAACGCCGCCGACATCAGATTTATGCACAATGTCCGGCGACCAGATTTTCAGCACAACCGGATAACCGAGCTGGTCCGCGATATTCGCCGCCTGCTCCGCGGTCGTCGCAACTGACCCTTTCGGGGTTACAAATCCGTACGCCTCCAGGATTTCCTTCGACTCGGTCTCTCCGATTTCACGGATTCCCTGCCGCGTATGCTTTTCAATAATCGTCTCGACTTTTCGGCGGTTCACAGGGAACAGCTTGACAACCCGCTTGGGCCTGGAACGCCACTTCACATATTTAACCATCAGCTTTATCGTCAGCACCGCGCTCTCCGGCGAATCGTACTGCGGTATCCTGTTTTCTCGCAGAATTTTTATCCCATCATCGACCTTTTCCGCGCCGAGGAAACACGCCAGCACCGGCTTGGTCGCATTCAGTTTGGCTATCTTCGCGATGCTCTTTGCCGTCGCCTCCGCCTCCGTCATTGCCTGAGGCGTCAAAAGTATTAAAACTATATCTACATTTGGGTCTTCCATCACCGTTTTAATCGCGAATTCATACCTGTCCGCCAGCGCATCGCCAAGAACGTCAACCGGATTATAAAAATTCGCCGACGCTGGCAGATTCCCCGCCAGCTTCTCAATCGTCTCTTTCTTTAGCTTCGCGAAAGTCAGCCCCTCACGCTCAATCGCGTCCGCCGCCATAATCCCCGGCCCGCCGGCGTTGGTTATTACCGCCACACTTTGCCCTTTCGGCAGAGGCTGAGTCGAAAACGCCTGCGCAAAATTGAACTGCGATTTTATTGAAAAGCACCGTATAATTCCCGCCCGCTCAAAAACCGCCTCATAAGCCATTTCACTTCCAGCAAGACTTCCGGTATGCGACGACGCCGCCTTTGCCCCTGCGCCCGTACCGCCGGATTTCATCAGCAGTATCGGCTTGGTATGCGATATACGCTCGGCCTCCGACACAAACGCCACACCCTCCGTGATGCTCTCAAGATACCCGGCGATTACCTTCGTATCAGGGTCAGACCCCAGATCCTCGATCATATCCAGCTCATCGACATCAGCCTTATTGCCTATGCTCACTAACTTGCTGAACCCGATGCCGTTGGCGTTGGCCAAATCCAGAATCGCCGCCAAAAGCGCCCCCGACTGCGATATATAACCTATCGAGCCATGCTCCGGCAGATCGCCGCCGAAACTGGCGTTTACCTTATTCGCCGGATCTATCACACCAAGACAATTTGGCCCGATGACCCGTATCCCGGACTGCTTGGCGATTTGAACCACCTGCTGCTCAAGCTCCTTGCCCTCCTTGCCAACCTCCTTGAAGCCCGCCGTTATAACCACAACCGCCTTTATCTTCAGCTTTCCGCACTGCTTCATTACATCCGGCACAAACTTCGCCGGTATCACTATCACCGCCAAATCCACCGGCTGACCTATCGAATCCAGGTCGGGATAGCATTTCAGACCCTCTATCGTATCTGCTTTATTATTAACGGGATATATCTTCCCTTTATACCCCGCCGTCAGCAGGTTTACCACTATTTCGTAGCCGACCTTGCCCTTTGTCTGCGACGCACCTACGATAGCTATCGACTCCGGACTAAAAAACTTCTCAAGACTCATATCACCAAACGTCCTTTCTATCTCTATATATAATCAATAAGTTCAGTAAAAAAGAATTTAACATATTATACGATTACACCGCCGATTGCAAAAGGTTTTTGAAGTTAGTTTTATAGGCATTCATTTAATTCGTAAGCAGGATGATTTAACCTCAATAAATAGATTATAAACAGCGGCAAACAGCATTAACTGTTTTTGTAACGTTCGAGCATCTGCGGGACATCGTGGACTCGGACAATTGAAACGCCAGCGGCGGCACATAAGGCCACGGCGGCGGCGGCACCGAACAAACGCTCAGCAGGTTTTTCTCTGCCGGTAATTTTCCCGATAAAACCCTTTCTGCTCGGGCCAACGAGAATGCGGTAACCGGAATCAACAAATCTGTCGATGTGTTTCAGAAGAGAAAGATTATGCTCGATGGTTTTACCAAACCCGATACCAGGGTCGATGAAGATTCTCTCACGCGGTATGCCGAAAGTCTCAGCGTATTTAGCCCGACTTAATAAGAATCGCAATACCTCGGCGACGACATCTCCGTAAACGGGGTTAACCTGCATTGTCCGCGGCGTACCCTGTATGTGCATCAAAACGACCGGAACCTCGTATTGAGCGGCAAGTTCTGCCATCCGCTTATCACTTAACGCTGTGATATCGTTTATTATGGCTGCCCCATTATCAAGGGCCGCTTTGGCGACATCGTAATTGTACGTGTCGATGCTGATGGGGATATTAATTTTTTTGCCAAGAAGTCTTAACACCGGCACAATCCTTTTAATCTGCTCATCGGCGGGAATAGGCATTGAGCCTGGACGGGTTGATTCAGCCCCGATATCAATTATGGCGGTGCCTTCGGAGGCCATAGTAAAACCGTGTTCTACCGCTTTATCGGTATCGAGGAATATCCCGCCATCGCTGAACGAGTCGGGCGTAATATTCAAAATACCCATAACCAGGCAGCCGCCGAAGAAATCAAGCCTGCCGGAGGGCCATTGGACTATACCGCATTTTTCCTTATCAGACATTTTTAATCCTGAAACCAATATCTGTAAATTTCAAGGCAATCGCCTTGCAGGGAACCGTTAACTTGATTTGCGTATTTTGAAACTCACTTCGAACGGGGTAGTCTTTGCGAAGTTTATCGAAGAGTGCGCATCTTTTACCTTGAGGCATATTCAGAATCTGCCGCAGGGCAAAATCATCGCTTTTTATATCGTAAATTTCCTCAACAGCCTGGCGAATCAACTCCTGTTCTTCGATAAGCTGAGAAGCGACTTTGAGTACGGGTACCGGCGGCGGAGGCAGGAACGAATCGACATCAAATTTGGCTTTTAGGCCGAAATATTCACAGGCGGCGTTATAAATCATAATCATTCCGGCAACCTTGCCGTCAAAGGAATATCCTGCGATATGGGGCGTACCGATATCAACCATCTCAAGCAGTTCAGTATCAAGATCCGGCTCATCTTCCCAGACGTCGAGAACAGCGGCTTTAATCTGGCCTGATTTAATCGCAAGTTTCAGGGCACAGCTATCGACTACACCGCCGCGAGAGGTATTGAAAAAGACACAGCCAGTTTTGAGCGAATTGAAAAATTTTTCATCGGCAAGATGAAAAGTTTTATCGACACCCTCAAAAGTCAGCGGCGTATGAAAAGTGATAAAATCACAGTCCAAAAGTTTTTCAAGCGGAATATATTTCGGGTCGCCGGTAAGTTTGTAGAGCGGCGGGTCGTTGAGCAAAACGTTCATATCAAGGGCGGCGACTTTTTTGGCCACCCTGCTGCCGACATTGCCCACACCGATAATACCAATGGATTTGTCTTTCAGCTTGATGTTATGTTTTTCCCCTATGTTCAGTAAAGCGGTAACAACGTACTCCGCGACAGAATTGGCGTTTGAGCCAGGTGCCGAGGCAAAACCGATATTATTGCGCTTAAGGTAATCTACATCGATATGGTCAAAGCCGATTGTCGCGGTCGCGACGAAACTGACTTTGCTCCCTGCCAGGAGTTTGGTGTCAACTTTAGTTATGCTCCGTACAAGAAGAATATCCGCATCGGCAATTACGGGGGGAGTAATATCTCTGCCGGATAGAACATTAACATCACCAATCGACGAAAAACATTCTTTAACAAACGGTATATTTGCATCCGCGACAATTTTCATTGAAGATAAACTCCTATTCGTTAAAAGACGCCTGCGATTTCAGTTTTGCATTTGGGACAGCATTTTTTCCGGATATTATTGCTCAGGACTCTGTATCCGAGCCTCTCGATAAGCATTCTGCCGCAATAGTGGCAAAAAGTGCTTTCGCCTTTTTCGCCGGGTACATTACCTATATAAATATAGCGAATGCCAGCGGCCTTTCCGGCTTCATAAGCCCGCTTGAGCAATTTGAGCGGCGTCGGGTGCAAATCAGTATATCTATACTGCGGATAAAACCTGCTGATGTGCCACGGAACATCGGGACCTGCGTTAGTAACAAGGAAATCAGCGAGCTTTTTCAGCTCATCTTCGGAATCGTTTTCGCCCGGCACAATAAGTGTCGTAATCTCCATCCAGATTTTTGTTTCTTTGGCGATGTAGGTGATTGTGTCGAGTACGGGCTGCAGTCTGCGCCTTGCAGATATTTTTATAATAATCATCGCTGAAAGCCTTGAGGTCAACATTAATCGCGTCGAGCCAGTCCTTGGCAAAATCAATCGCCTCGCGGGTCATATAGCCGTTACTGACAAAAACATTCTTCAGCCCCCTGCTCTTTGCCAATTTGCCGCAATCATCGCACAATTCCATAAAGATGGTCGGCTCAGTATAAGTATAGGCTATACTCTGCGCAGCCGCTCTTGACCGCGGTGTCAACAATTTGCTCGGGATTCGAGGCTTCTCCATTGATTCTGCCATCTATAACCGGCATCTGGCTTATCTGCCAGTTCTGGCAGAAATCGCACTGGAAATTACACCCCGGCGCGGATATTGAAAAACTGCTGCTGCCCGGCAGAAAATGAAAAAGCGGCTTTTTCTCTATCGGGTCGATATTGGCGGCGCAGACTTTGTTGTAATTGAGCGAATATAAAATACCGCCTATATTTTTACGGACTGCGCAATGTCCGAGCTTTCCATCGGCAATCAGGCATCGCCATGCGCATAGATTACAGCGGACTTTTTTGTCCGGCTTTTGCTGCCATAAGACAGCCTCTTTCAGATTTTCCCTTTCCGCTTCCATAATCATGCCCCCCAAAAAACGATATTATTTTTTATTTGTGTTTCTTTTTTTTGGTCTTTGCGTTCCCAAAAAAATATCAGTCTTACCTTCATTGCTCTGCGGCAGACCTGGCGTACTGCGGCCGCGATCAACATAACTTTGAAGCAAATCCGTCAGCCGCTTAACCTGGTCAGGATATTTATCCTGTACATTCTTCTTCTCGGCAATATCTTCGCTCAAATCATAAAGCTGAACAGACGGCATCCCCAATGTATCATCTTTGCCGGGTTTGGGATAACTCCAGCCCCCCGAACCTGGGCAAAGTTCCAACTTCCACTTTCCGTACCGAATTGAAAACGCCCCGTTAATAGAATGATGTACCGTAGCTTCACGAACAGGCCCTTTAGCTGTCCCCAGCAAATCCGGCAAAATACTTACACTGTCTTCGCCTGCGTTATCAGGCAGCTTTTCACCCAATATATCTGCGCATGTCGCCATAAGGTCGGTCAGACAAATGGTATCATCACACCTTGAAGCTTTCTTGACCCTGCCCGGCCAGCGGACGATAAAAGGAATGTGATGTCCGCCTTCGAATATGTCCGCCTTATACCCGCGGAAAATATAACTCGGATTATGCCCGAATTTGGCAAGCTCAGGGAAGTCAGCCGCCGGCGAACATCCGTTATCGCTGGTAAAAATAACAATTGTATTATCAGCCCTGCCGGAACGTTCAATCGCGTCCAGCACCTGCCCTACCGTGCTGTCAACCTCTTCACAGAAATCGCCATATTGGGTTGTTTTGCTCTTGCCGATAAACTCTTTAGACGGCACAATGGGAGTATGAGGAGCGCTTAATGCGAAATAGAGAAAGAACGGCTGATCAGAGGCTTTTTTACCACGCTGTTCAATATATTCAATCGCCTTCTTCGTAATTGTCGGCAAAACATCGACCGCCTTAAAGCCATCAGCGGTCAATCCTTCACGCCCCCCTTCTTTGGTTATTTCCGTCGGTACAGCGGTAAACCGATTATTTTCAATATACACATACGGCGGCATATCCAGTGACGCCGAAATCCCATAGAAATAATCAAAACCTACATCCACAGGCCCATTTGCTATCGGCTTACTAAAATCGACACTCGTTTCATTTTGAGTTTGGCTCGTGGAATCTTTTCTCGCAAAATCCATACCCAGATGCCACTTGCCGATACACCCCGTATAATACCCCTGCTTTTTCAAAAATGAGCCCACGGTCATCCTCTCGGGCGCAATTAACGGCTTGTCATATCCCATAAGCACACCGCTTTTCTTAATTGTTCGCCAGCAATATCTACCGGTCAAAATCCCATATCGCGTAGGTGTGCAAACCGCCGAACCCGAATGAGCATCCATAAAAATCATGCCCCCCTGAGCTAAACGGTTCAGGTTGGGTGTTGATATTTTGCACTCTTTATTAAGATATTGAATATCGCCGTAGCCCATATCATCAGCTAAAATGTAAACAATGTTAGGCTTAACCGCGGAATTCTCTTTCGCAAATAACTTTACCCCGTTGGCGCAGCCGGAAACAAAAAACGCACCGGCCCCAAAACCCATTAGTTTCAAAAAATCCCTTCTTGTATTCTTCAGGTTCATTGCCTCGTCCTTTTATTATAAATCTGCCCAAAAGCCGCAATCATTCTATAATAAACCTGCCTATTCTGCAAGAAAATGAAAAAATCGCAAATTTGGCGTTCAGCCCCGCCGTGTAATAAAACCACAAAAAAAAACAACTTTCTCTTGACAAATACAGCTATAAAATCGTACAATCCTAGAATTAACATGAACAGACAAAGTGCATTACGTAAAAAACGCACACGGCATATCAAAGGCACATTATTCGGGAAAATGGGTTTTTGTACGTCTTGGGCGGTTGACGTCCGCGGCAAAGGCAAAGAATGGATAGAGGTCGTCGAAAGGCCGCTTTACCTCAAGAACCTCCCTGCCCAGTTCGTCGGCAAACGCATAATCCATATCAGCGACCTTCATTGCAGCAGAACTGTCAGCGCAAAATACCTCCGAAACTGTATCGGCAGAATCAACCGCCTCAAAGCCGACATTGTCCTCCTTACGGGTGATTACACCACCTGCGACTACTATGGCCGTTTTAAAAAAAGAATTGTTGACCTCATGGGCGGTATTCAAAGCAATTTAGGCATCTACGCCTGCCTCGGAAACCACGATTACGGCCTCGGAGGCGTCCTGGGTTCCAAACGGCAGGACGCTTTGCCGCGAATGGTTGAAGGTATGCAAAGTCAGGGCATAACTATCCTTCGCAACGAATCCAAAGCAGTACAAATCGGCGACCGCGAATTATGGCTCGTTGGACTCGGCGATTTATGGGCCGACGATTTCGAACCGCAAAAGGCCTTTGCCGGAATCGGCAAAAAAGAACCCGTTATCACTTTGGCTCACAACCCCGATTCCATAGATTATCTCGACGGCTTTTCCACCCGCGCCGTTATGTCAGGCCATACACACGGCATACCCACCGAATGGAGCAACCGCCGCAAAAAATCTGCCAGCAAACGCCGCGAGTATTATTCAGGCATGTACCACGTCGGAGATAAACAGCTTTACGTAAACCGGGGCCTCGGCCGAGTCGGCAAAATGTTCTTCAACACAAGACCCGAAATCACCGTCTTCAGCCTCCTCCAGGGATAAACTTTTACTGCCTTGCCTATACGCTCAAGAATATCCTCCGGATTTGCTAAAAAATCTTCATTCCTGAACCTCAAAACTTTTAATCCCACTGACATTAGATAAGCATCGCGATTTTCATCATGCTTTTTCTGCTCTTTTTGGGTGGTTCGGTCGGCCCCAGCCACAGGTGCTGGGGCTAATCGAAAACGGAATCAAAAGGAAAAAACAATTGCCAATTGATTCTTGAAATATTACTATTTTATTTATGTCAGAAATTGTCGGGTATATGTTGACGTGGACAACTTATGGAAGTTGGCTGCCGGGCGACGAGAGAGGATATGTCGATAGAGGCAAGATTCTTCAAGGCGACGGTAAACTTCTGGAAAGAAACCGCAATAGACAAAAAACGCCCATTGTTAAGTTGACTGCGCAGGAAAAGAAAGTTGTCAAACAAACTATTCTCGCTGAAGCGGAAAAAATTAAACACATTATCGAAGCGTTAACGGTTTATTCAAATCATATCCATTTGCTTGCACGGCCACATAAAGAATTTATCGAGAAACTTGCGAGCCGTTATAAAAGTATAACTACTCGCGCTCTCTGGCAGAATGGCCGCGAAGGACGTCTTTGGACCAAAGGGTATGATATAAGGTTTTGTTTTTCCGAAGAAGAGTTTGCAGCCAGATTTAAATATATTGAAAATCATCAATATTAAGTTCTTGAATGGATTAGCCCCAGCACCTGTGGCTGGGGCCTTTAAAAGTGTTTTTCTCTCAACTGTTCAATTTCATACCGCCCAAATTTGCAAGTATTCTTTTTCCGATGCCCCCTTCTCCCTCGGATTAGCCGTGGCACCTGTGGCCACGGGATTTTGTTTCAAATTATAACCGAATCTTTATTTTCTATTTCATTATGGACACATGATATTTGAGGATATTTATCATTCTTATTTAAACTAACCAATATGTATGTCCGACTCGCAACAATCCTTTATAATAGATTATATCTATATTTTCATAGTAAGGGCTTTCATGTGACATAACCTTATATTTATATTTCCATATTTTCTGAGGCAGATATATCCCTCACAATCAAAGTCCTCTTCCTCTTTATTCATAAACTCTGGATATACAAATCTTATTCCAATACCCCCACGTCTTGGAGATGAATAAAATGAACCATCAGTATATATATTTAAAGCATTTACGTCTGTCAAAAATAGCCCCAGTTAATACAAATTTTATGTCCATTAAAGTACATCGCAAAAGACTGTCATTTACACCACAATTAAACAATCAAAGGCTCGCATCGAACCTCGAAGTACATCGCAAAAGACTGTCATTTACACCAATCTGATTGTCTCAAACAATGCCTTAGCTCCTCGAAGTACATCGCAAAAGACTGTCATTTACACCGTGTATTTATAACTTCTTTGTAACAATTCCTTTATAAGGATTCTATCCTTAAAAAACTGCGTGTATTAGTGAGCGAACACATTGGAAAACAAGTTTTCTCTTATCTGTGCCTTCTCAACTTTCAGGCCGTTCGAGTCGGCCTAAGCTGCCGCGCCCGCAATTGCCCGTAGGCTATCGTAACGTTAACCGGCAGTCTTAATATTCTTATTTCAAAGAACTGTTTTAAAAATCAGTCTTTATCGAACTCTCTGTATTCTATCCCTTGAGATTTGCATTGCAAGCGAATTTCTTCCTCAATATCGGCTGTTGCAAGGTTTCTGGCGGCATTGTAATCCGCGTTTTCTTCATATTTGCATTCCGGATTTACACAAACAAACATTGCCGATTTGCCATTTTTCCTGTTGGCCTGTCTGTATTCAAAATTAAAATCTTTATGAATAAAACCGCATTGGCTGCACCTTCGAGAAGTATAAAAAGGATTTACTTCCTTTACTTCTATTCCCGCTTCTTTTGCCTTGTACTTGATATAATTCTGTAGCTGTTCCCTCCGCCAGTTCATACCGAGGAAAGTCCCTGCTAATGCGTCTTTTAAGCCCTTTAAATTTTCAATCTGTATTACGCCTGCTCCGTGACTTTTAGCAAATTCAATTACACATCGCGAAAGCTGGTGATTTAATGTCGTATAGGCATTATCTATTTTCCCCTCTAATTTTTCTATCGGCTGCAAAATGCGGTTGCGTCCATGCCCCGAACGCGCGGTTGAACCAGCTATATCCTGCACACCTGTATTCTGAATTGATCGCCTTCTTGCCATTGTTTGTCTTTGCAGTGCCTTGATATTTTCCCCCAAAGCCTTTAATTTTTTGTATCCGATTCTTGCTTTGCCGTTATTTATTGCCGCATATAAAGGCACTGACCACCCCAAATCTACGCCGATAATTATATCAGAATGAAGTTTTCCCGTTTCTGCCCTCGGGAAATCATAACAGACATGAAGATACCATTTACCCCTTTTTTCCTTTACCTCAAAAAAGCGATGCCGATAACCCGGCAAACTATTTGTCTTATTGGAAACAAGCCTTTCCAGTATTGCTCTTTCTCCCCCGCTTATTTTTGCCGTCGATAATAAAATTCGCGGATATGGCTGCTGGCAAATCCTTAAATCTACCTCAAATTCTCCTGACTCAGTTTTTTCTATTATACTTGGTTTGTTACTGCTGCAGTTTATAGGTATTGCTAAATCTTTTTTGAAAACGGGCAGAGAAGATATGCCCCTTACTATTTCTCTCCATTTTGATGGGCTTTTTACGGCGTTTAATTTCATTTTCTCAAATGCGCCGCAGATGTAACCTGAAACAGCTCCGTCACGTGAATATCGCAATAGGTCTTTTTCATCGGCATTTTTTTCTTCTAAAATCGCCTTGCGCAAATTCCTGTTAATTATTTTGACCTTATGATTTTCGGTTGAATTGGTTTGTCCGGTGCGAAACTGGTAGAATCTCATGTAATTTTCGCACAATGCCATATTAGCCAAACGCCAGTATCTGTAACGAACATCTCGAATCATTTTTCCGAATTCGGACCATTGCATGTTTAAAGGTTTAATAATTTGAAATGTAGCGACCTTTTGAAGTCTCGGTTCTTTGTCGGTCACTTGTTGCTCCGTCATTTTTATTCCCCAAATATCCTTAAATCCACCACAAAATAATTCCCGCTATTATTCATTATTCATTCTTTTTGCCGTATTGATACTTGCCGTTATGATTTTTATTAGTTCTATGCATAAAGAGGATACTTTATCGTATTGCCCCCGAGAAATATATTTGCTCTCAAGCATCAATGACAGCCAATAGTCTGTTTCATTAGCTTCTTTCAAGCCGACACTCAGCTTGTTTACAAAATCAGCCTTAGACTGGGCATATTCAGATTCCCGTACCATCGCGCCTATTGCTGTTCCTGAACGTAAAATCTGTTTGCTTAAAACATATTCTTTTTTCTGTTCAACAATTTCTTTATACATTTGCACAACCTTCAATGCAAAGGCATAACTTTTATCATGCAGAATATTTTCCCTATTATTCACTATTCATTATTCATTAATCTTCGCCCCGCCATTCTGCGGCCAACCAATCAAATTGTCAAGCCTTTTCATCTTATAATCATAAAATCGGCAATCGAAAAAACCCGTGTTATTTGTCCGGCTTATAAAGATGCCCGTTCTTGTCGGGATTCTGCGGACAAGGCAGAGGTCTTTGGAATAAGCCTATCTAAGTTCTTCAATTGCTTTAAGGATAAAACTGCGCAGCGGTGAAAATTCTTCGTGGTCAAAATAATCTGCGTTTATCTGTGTGAATCTGCGGATAAAATATTCTTCGTGTTTTCTTGTGTTCATTCGTGGTAATTCGTGGTTAAAATAAATCGTAAATCGGAATTCGCAAATCGAAAATTTTTCTTGTGCTTTTTTGTGGCCATTATTTTCTTTGTGCCTTAGAGTCTTCGTGGTTGCCTTTTGCTTTCATACGCAATACGCACCCCGCACGACGCAATACCGTTCCTTCCATTCTGGCTTCCGGCTCCTGGACTTCTTTTAAAACTCGAGCGACCAGCGACGAGCGACGAACGACGAACTTTACCTATCTTAACATTTGCTCCTTTCCGCCGAAAACGCATTCTTTCAAAAAGTGTTAAAAAATGCTCAAATCGCGTGCATTTTTCTTAAAAATTGTTCAAAATTCTTCAAAAAATGCGAAGAAAATGCTCATTTTTGCGCGTAATTTAGGCAAACTTTAACGATTGTATCGATTATTTCCGGAAATAGTCTTTTTAACCTGAACTTTGTTTAAGCAATGAGATAAACACTTTTTCCTGACTGATATTTGATACTTTCTATTTTTAGCGAAGGTTTTTTCGGCAATCTTGTATAGGCTACAAGACCGGCTATCAAATGTGCCAGAAAATTAATCGGGCTGCGATGCCGAGAATGCTCAATCTGGCAAACATTTTTCAGCGTATCATTTACGGTTTCAATCAGTGAACGTTTTCTCAACAAAATCTTATCCTCCAATTCCATCAGGCAGGATTTCATATTCTTACGAACATTGGTTATCAATTTGACGCCTTTGCTCAGCAGCTTTTCAAACAGGCCTTTGCCTATATAACCCTTGTCTCCAAAGAGCTTTCCAAACAAACCCTTTGTCATAGGCTCTGCCATCCGGCTGTCAGCAACATTACCAGCAGTCAGCCGATAAGACAATAATCCGCCGCACTCATTTATTATAAGGTGAAGCTTAAAGCCATAAAACCATCCCATTGTGGTCTTCCCGATTGCAGCCAAACCGTCAAAAACGCGGTGACGGCAGATTCGCTTGTTATGACAGACTTTAAGAGATGTACTGTCAATAAAAGAGATGCCTGTCGGTTTATCAATGCCGCAACTCTGTAAATAGACAAACATCGGAATAACTGACCTGGGAATAAGATAAACAAATCTATCATAGCTGACCAAATCGGGGAAATCGCATCTGTGATGCTTGAGAACATACTGATAGTATGCCTTAAAAGTACGAAAACCGCTTGTTTGGAAGCCAATTATAGAAGCCAATTATAATAGTCATAATCTCACTGATACTTAAGTTGCAATCCCTGTTACGCCGGATAGTTCCATCATCAAGCAGGTGTTTATTATAAATTTTTTGAAAAACTTTCCAACAATCATCGACATCTACAAATAATGTGGTAAAATCCAACATTTGACGGCCTCCTTTGCCTAAGGGTCAATAATATTTTAGTGACAACAATATTATTTCCTTCGGCAGACAGGCCGTTTTTCTATATCCTTATCCAAAGTTCAGGTTTATAAATTTTTAAAGAACGTAACAAATTTTTCACGCTAAGCTGCAGATTTAATTTTCGTTAGGGACAACGCTTACAAACTTTTTAAAAAAATATTGATTTTTTGAGATAGGTTTGATATTCTATTGAAAATGTTATTCAGCGGCGTAACCGAGCAAAGATACACAATGTTATCTGGGAAATCCAGGATTGGAAAGGAAGACAATAACATGAAAAAAAATAATGGGTCATTTGTCGTAATTTCAGCGATTTTACTGCTTATAATTAGTGTAGTCTCTGTTTCGCAGGCCAAACCTTTGTGGAATGGAACAATTATTCATCTGCAGGTAAATGACTGTAATGGCTATATTATCAGGCCGGATGTTGAGCTTTATCCAAAGGGTTCACGCCCATGGCTTTGGTTTTCTCCTGAACTCGGGAACAATCCACATACAAACCGCGGGTGGATTTTTAATAATCTGCTCAGACAGGGCTGGACGATTGCCGCATTTAATATCGGGGAATCCCGAGGCGAGTACGCCGGCAGGGCCAAGTACACTGATTTTTACAATTACCTAATGAAGTGCGACTATGGTCTGGAGCCCAAAGCAAATCTTTTTAACCAAAGCAGGGGCGGGCTTATGCATTATAGCTGGGCGGCGGATAATCCCAAACTGGTTCGCAGCATCGGGGCGATTTATCCTGTCGGAGATTTACGAAGTTATCCCAAGCTGGTCAATGCAGCTAAAGTTTACAATATGACCGTTGAAGAACTTACAGCTAATCTATCCAAGTTCAACCCCATTGACAGGTTAGCACCGCTGGCAGAAGCAAATATCCCTATTCTGCACCTTAGCGGCGATGTTGACAAGGCAGTACCTCTTGAACAGAATAGCGCTGAGGTAAAAAGGCGATACGATAAACTCGGAGGCAATATGCGGCTGATTGTTGTCCCCGGCAAGGGCCATGAGGTCATACCGGAGTTTTTTGAATCTGCGGACTTGTACAATTTTTTCTACGAAAAGGCGCATCTTAATTTAATTAAAAATGCCTCAAAGATTGTCGATTGCAATGTCCCTTTGCAAGTTAAAGCCGGCGATGTTTTTGAAGTTGTAGCAACTCTTCGCAATGAAGGAACCAAAAGCTGGACTGCCGCCGATGGTTACTTCCTTACCGCGGTTGATGATTCTGTCGGTGCGGATGTTGCCGCTGGTTTGCAGATGCAGAATCAAGTTGCTCCAGGCAAGACAGCAAAATTCAATATCCAGATGACTGCGCCAAAAGACAAGCAAGTGTATGAACACAGATTTCAGATGTCACAAAAGGGCTTTGGTACATTCGGCCAGATTATTCACGTAAAGGTAAATGTCATAAACAAATAAATCCAGACGAGAGTTATTCGGCAAGCTATTTCGCGGCGCGGGAAATCTATTCGAACAGCCTTTTACAATTCAAGGATAATATCAAAACCTGTATCATATTGAAATAATCCTCCGGTGAAAGCGGGGGACAGAGTTTTCTATTTAGAGTTTTTCCTGGATACCCGCCATTGAGCGGCAGCAGCTTTAACGGCCTTTTCGGCATTGAGATACTTGGGATTCTGATACACACGGACATAATCATAAACAGCCTCATTGGGCAGCTTTGAATCGTCAATAAAACGGTCGCCTTTCATTTTGCCTGCGATGGATGTGAGCCAGACATTCATATCCTCGTGAGGGAATGTGTTGGCATCTATTTCTCGTGCCAGTTTGCCGTCAAAATAAAAACGTACCTTATCCGGTGTGAATTCACAGCCCCAGATGTGGAAATCGGCTGAAGTATCAGGTGTATCTTCAATTACCCAGCGGCCCACATTGCCCTTCTCCTTTTTGGATTTGTCCGGTTTATGATTTATAACGCCAAAACTATAGTAGCAGGGGTCACCGCCATCCTGCTCACAAATGTCAAGTTCGAGCCTGGCAATAGCAGGAATTGTTCCACCGGAGCCATCATGGAATTGCGTCCAGAAGGAAGTATGCCAGCCTTCGGCAGGAGGAGTCCTGAACCGAGCTTCGTAATATGCGTACACAAATGTTTCTTTACTGATAACACCGCCCCCTGTGTATTCCTTGCCGTTCGCCTGCTCTTTTTTTAGTAACAGATGCAGTTTGCCATCGGAGACTTTAACATTTTCCGGTTTTTGGGTGCTGAATAATTTACTGTCGGTGCGAAAAACCCACTTTGACATATCAATTTGATTACCGTCAAATTCGTCTGACCAGACGAGTTTGTACCCGGCAGGCGGCAGCGGCGTTATATCACTGGCCAGCTTTATCGGAATGTGCATCTTGCTTTTGAACTTTTGCCGCGGTGCAACAGGTTTGGCGGATTCAGAAGTTTGCGCCAAAAGTGACGTACAAATGAAAACCATCACGAGACCAGAAAAAACTATTTTTGTGATTTTATTTTGCATTTTTTTTATTTCCTTTCTGATTACTGTTATATTGATTATTATTTCACAAAACTCTTAACTTGTCCATGTTTAGTTGAGGTCATCGTGTGCTGGGGTGGAATCGGTTTTTGCGGCAGGAGCCTGCTCATGCCTTGCTGCAGCTTTTCGCACAGCATCCTCGGCTAAATTGTACTTAGGATTTTGGTACACTCGTACATAGTCAAACACCGCATCGTTTGGCAGCTTTGAATCGTCAACAAAGCGGTCGCCTTTCATTACACCTGCAATAGATGTCAGCCAGACATTCATCTGGCCATGCGGGAAGGTATTGGCGTCCATTTCGTGCGCCAGTTTACCGTCAAAATAGAATCGTACTTTCTCCGGTGTGAATTCGCAGCCCCAAACATGAAAATCAAGCGAAGTATTGGGAACATCCTCAATTACCCAGCGGCCCGCACTGCGGGTCTGGTTTTTCCCGGCGGCCGATTTGTGGACAATTACACCAAAGCTGTACAAATTTGGGTCGCCGCCGTCCTGCTCACAAAAATCTATTTCAAGCTTATAAGGAGTCTTTGTGCCAACAGAGGTCTCTTCTGATGGTCGATGCAGCATGGTCCAGAACGAAGTATGCCAACCCTCGGCAGCAGGTGTTTTGAATCGGGCTTCGTAGTAACCATAGACAAACAACTGTTTACTGATAACCCCGCCGCCTGTGTATGATTGGCCTTCGAATTCTTCCTTTTTCAGCGAGATATGCAGTTTACCGTCGCTCACGGAGACATTCTCCGGACGCTGGACGCTCTGTCGCCTGATGCCAATACGATAGTCCCATTTAGCAGTATTGAGCCGGCTGCCGTCAAACTCTTCCGACCAGACGAGTTTGTATCCCGCAGGCGGTAATGGCGTTGACTCATCGGCAAGTTTCACCGGAATATGCATCTTGCTTTTGAACTTTTGCCGTGGTGCGGCAGTTTCGGGAGTCTGCGCCGCAAGAGACGTTACAACGATAAACAAAACGGGGATTAGAAAAAATGTTTTTAGTGTTTTACTATACATTTATTTCTCCTTAAAAAATTATAACATTACTGTTCAGTTCTTAATGATAAAACTGTATCTCGCTTATGCCGCAGTAGTTGCCGGTGATAGTATAACAACTATTAATTTTGAGTGCAACCCATCTTGCTGTAATACCTGAAAAGTCGATTTCATCGGGTTTAACCGAATTAGTTGTGCCATAATCATCTGCGCCAGCGCCTGCATTAAAATTCGCTGTCCCGCTTCGCCGAGCAGCGTCCAGTTGTCCGGGTTGTCAACCGGATTGCCGGGATTACTATCGGAATTCGACCAGTAAATATCAACCTGCTTACAGCCGCGGTTGAGGTAGCCTGTCCAGTTAAAATTCCAGATTTTGATTCGAACAAGGCTGCAGCTTGTTGCTAAATCGACCTTAAACCACTGAGGATAGCTTCCTCCTTCGCTCATCCACATTTTCCCAACAGGAGTCAAACTCGTATGTGCCTGACCTATCATACCGGCACGATTCACCGCGTACTTGGCGTCACGACTGGAATAATTGGATGATGCGGAAGCCGTCAATGTCTCAGGCGCTATCAGGCCGCAGGGGTCAGCAAAATCGTTAAGGTCAAAGGGATTTGCGCCGACGCCACAAAGCATCAATTGTTTGAGGTCATCTAAATGATACTGGTATATGGAACGCGGGTCTGTATTATATTTTTTGCACAGTGAAGCGGCCATTCCGACAATTTCGCCCATTATGCCGGTAGTTCGCTGGACACGCACGGCGCCTAACGCCCTGTGCGTAACGCTAATGTCTCTGCCTGCCATAAAAAGATTCGAAATGTTCCGGGAATACAGGCAGCGATATGGAACCCAGTACGGTAATGGATAGCTGACGGAATTGTAAACCAGAGAGATGAACTCATCGCCTTTATAGGAAGGATTTGGGTCGTAAGCAGGATTGGGCATATGGACATCAATACTCCAGCCTGTGGGAACACAACCATCAGGATAAGCAATACTGTTCACAAGGTCTTCTTCTGTGAGAATCAAATCGCCGAGCAACCTGCGTGATTCACGTTTGCCGGCAATATATGCTGCCCAGGTGAGTTCGTCATTAACATTGTTTGTCCTGATATTCTTGAGACAGTCCCATGCGCCATACATCGCCATAAAGTTCCAGTCGCGAATATGCTCAATTTTGTCGAAGGGGTTGAGATAAAAACCGCTTTCCCAATACCATTTGCCGAGTGTCGGGAAGTTTCCGCTGCTAAGATTGATCGCCCATGGACAGGAAGGAAACGGCACAGGATATCCGCGATTTTGCCAGCTGCACATATTTGAAGGTCCCATGTGACCGGATTCAGGAGATGTTATATCGAAATCAGCACCGGCTAAAAAACCGATAGTGCCGTCACCGGTACAGTCAGCAAAATAATCGCCATAAAAACGCTTTCGCTCGCCAGTCCTGATATTTTCAGCAATCACGGCGGTAATTTTGCCTGAATCCATTTCGACTTGATTTGCCCGATAATTCAGATATAACGCAATATCAGATTCACCCTGAACAATGGCAAGTTTTCTGGCATCGCTATTGCCTGATTCAATTTCTTTGACAAGTTTTCCGACATTCGGATATGGCATCTCACAGGTTGTTCCTCCAAGCCCGACCCGTACTTCAGAACTATTGTTGCCTCCGAGAACCGGCCTGTCCTGGAGCAGGGCAACACTGAGTCCGAGTCTTGCTGCAGAAACCGCTGAGCATATTCCCGACATTCCGCCGCCGACAACTACAAACCTGAACTTTGGATAAGGATATAGAAAAACGGCCTGTCTGCCGAAGGAAATAATATTGTTGTCAACCTGAACTTTGGATAAGGATACAAGAAAAACGGCCAACCTGCCGATGGAAATAATAGTTTTGTAAATATTATTAACCAAGCAGGCAAGGAGGCCGTATGACAGCGGATTTTACCACATTATTTGTGAATGTCGATGATTGTTGGAAAGCTTTTGAAAAAATGTATGTAAAGCACCTCATAGAAGATGGAACACGTAAACGCAACAGGCAAGGCAACTTAAGTACCAGCGAGATCATGACTATTCTTATTGCCTTCCAAACCAGCGGCTATCGCACTTTCAAGGATTTCTATCACTACCTTCTTGCCCATCACCGCCATGATTTTCCCGATATGGTCAGCTACGACCGCTTTGTTTATCTGATACCAAGGGCAATAATCCCGCTGCTTGTATATTTGCAAACCGATGGCATGGATGAGCCCACGGGTATTTCTTTTATTGACAGCACCGCACTTAAAGTCTGTCATAATAAACGCATCAGCCGCAACCGTGTTTTCGACGGGCTTGCTCAAATAGGTAAAACAACGATGGGCTGGTTTTTTGGCTTTAAATTACATCTGATCATTAATGACCGCGGCGGTTTATTGGGCTGCCGCCTGACAGCAGGTAATGTCGATGATCGCAGCACGGTGGAGACAATGGCCGACGGCCTGTTCGGAAAGCTATTTGGCGACAAGGGTTACATCAGCCAGAGCCTGTTTGAAAAACTGTTGGCCAAGGGAATTAAGCTGGTAACCAATATGCGCGCAAATATGAAATGCCGTTTGATGGAGTTGGAGGATAAAATCCTGCTGCGAAAGCGTTCATTGATTGAAACGGTCAATGACACACTCAAAAATGTCTGTCAGATCGAACATTCACGCCACCGCAGCCCGATCAACTTTTTAGCACATTTGATAGCCGGTCTTGTAGCCTATACGAGACTGCCGAAAAAGCCTGCGCTCAAAATCGAAAACGTCAGCTACCAGCCCAGAGAATTTCTTTGCATCACAGCTTAAACAAAGTTCAGGTTACAAGGTCGAATTGACCAACATCATCCGGCTGAACAGGTTTTTTCGCTGCCCAGTTGCGAAATGCTTTTAACTCCTCTGTTTTATTTGGCGGAACAAACTGAAGGTCGGTAGTAAAAAGAATCGCATCGCAGCGGCCTTCAAACCCGGTCAGGTCGTGCAATGCAATACCGGTTAAGGGATTTATGATTTCAACCATTCCGCCATCCTGCCAATGCCAGGTTGCCCCCTGTGTCCCGAATGCTGCTGCAATGGTTTGGCCGTTGACAATAAGATTGAACTTTCCGGGCGAACCTGTGTAACCGAACTTTGCAATCCAGTCCAGTGTACGAACCCATACCCTGTATTGCCCCGCCGCAGAGAACTGAACCGCAGTATTAGCATCGGCAACGGGTTTGCCAAGCCCATGCGCAATCAGATAGGGTGAGCCCATCTGGTCCATAAACTGCTGGTCGATACCCCAGCCGCCGGTATTTGTAAAATTTTCGGTTTCAACGAGAACGGTTTGAGAATCGATTCCGGGACGCCATGATTGCAGCTTTAGCCAGTTTTGTGCCAGTACGGCAAAATCCTTCATGTCGACGCTGCCTGACTGGTCGATGTCTGCTCCGCTGCACCAATTATTTTGACTGTTACAATCGCTGGCAAGCCAGTTTTGTGTTACAATCAGCAAATCATTGAAATCAACTCTGCCGTCTTTACTTGTGTCACCGGCAGCAAAAACCTCAGGCGTCACCACGTCCTTGAAAAACCGTATTTCACCCAGGCCGCAATAGCTGCCGCCGTAGCTGCTGTTAATTTTCAGGGCGAACCACCGGATGGTTAGTCCTGATAATTCTATCACATCCGGTATGACGGCATTAGTTGTTCCGTAATCGTTCGCACCGGGAGCCTGCGTCAGAATATAACTGCCGAAAAAATTCCAGTTGGCCGGATTGTTAATCGGATTGCCAGGGTCACTGCCTGAGTTTGAGTAATAAATATCGACATTTTTGCAGCCTCTATTGGTATAACCTGTCCAGTTAAAGTTCCAGACCTTCATGGAATTCATATCAAAACTGGAACCAAGGTCGACCTTAAACCATTGCGGCAGAGCATCGCTGTAACTCATCCACATTTGATTATTTGCACCTGATGCACTGTGTGCATCGCCGGTCATTCCGCTGCCATTAACAGCATATATCGCAAAACGATTACCCCATTGCGTGCTTTCACTTGATGCCGCTGCTGCAAGACTATCAGGTGCAATCAACTGAATTTCCGCCTTAACCGCCGTTATCCAATCAGCTGGCATTATGCTATGAACAAGCAACAGAAGAACTAAACGTGCTTTTTTCATATACCAATCCTCCAGGATTTTTACACCTCAGGGGTAACAATTCCTCAAACCCAGTTCATAGCCATTATCGCAAAGTCAATAAAATTAACCCTGCAATCATCATTGAGGTCTCCGACCGGCTGTTGCGGACAATCACCACCGATATGTTTATCTTCAAGCCAGTGTAAAGTAAATACAGCTAAATCGTAGAAATCGACCTTGTCATCACGATTAAAATCACCCTGTTTTAGTTTCACCGTAAAACTCCAGACCGCTCCCTGCCAGATATTGACCCCATTAACTTCATCAACCCGCCAGTAGTAAGTAACTCCCGGGGTCATGTTACCTGAGTCATAAGTTTTACCGGTTCGATTACCTTTGTAAACTGATGAAGCAGTAGTTGCGGTAGTAACGTCAGATTTCGATGTACCGAAATAGACATTGTGTGAAGCAGCATAATATCCCGCCTTCCAGCCTAAATCAGCGGTTGCAGATACCCCTGCCGCCTGATATGCGGGACTCGGTTTGCTGGCTTGATAAGGTGTAACTACCAGGGTGTACGTACTCGATGTCGTAAGCACATTACTATCGTTCCTTAGCTCATATTTGTAAGCAAATGTGTTGATATCAGGGTCGATCTTAACAGAGAATTCAAATGGAAAGACCTTGTCTATTGCGGTTGCCTGCCATGAGCCGCCGTCAATCGCGTAGAGCATCTTTACATTGTTTGTATCGCCTGCGATGCCCTGAGAATACCAAGGCCGAGCATCGGTATAGGTATATGCCTCGGTCAGCTCAGGGCCAAAGGAAATAATCATACCAACCATTTTGCCAAAGCTTTCGGTGGTTCTGACAAGACTATTGTCAGTCAGCGTGTAAGCCGGCTTGAACAGGTTGGTATGAACCCTGCTGGTTATGGCACTGACATTCTCGATAATCAGAGCTGTAAGACCTCTTGCAGGGACATTGACTTCTACCGTACCGCTCGAGAGGGTCTTATCGGATTTAGCCAAGTTGTCTTCCCAGACTTTTACCGTATGCGAAGCGTCATAATCAACCCTGTTGGCATCAACGGTTACAGTAACACCTGTAAGAGCACTTGTGGACTGGTTCGATAAGGCAAGGTAAAGCTTGCCGTTGCCATGACCTGCAATGTAGTTAATCTGCCGGCTGCTGAGTGTTAGCAGGTTGTTGGGAATCCAAAGGTTTACGTTCTCGTCGCCGTAGAACGTTCCTGGCCTGTCGCCCCAGATATTAAACCTGCTGCCTGCACCGCCGTCAAAGAGTCTTCGAGACGGGAAATCGATGTTGCCGTCGGCTTTGACCAGTACGTCATTAACCATAAAATCAATCGTCCAGGGTATAGACATCCAGTGATGCCAGAAGTGCATTGAGCTGAAAGTCATATACTCCAGCGGATGCATACAGAAATCATCCTGCTCATAGACCAGCGAATACTTCCTTGGGAACATCTGGGAAGGATAATTTGCCCATCTGCCAACGGTTGACCATCGTGCCATAGTTCGCATGAAGTCGTCATTTGCATATCTGCTTAGCCGCATCAATCCGCCCGGAAATTCCTGGAACGTAAATGCCCTCCATGACTCCGGCTGCATACCGGTAAGCGCTACACGCCACGAAGGTACCGATTGTTCAGGGGCGTACATTGCTACCGGCGGATCAAATCCCATATTAAGCCATCTGCCAGGGGTCTGGAAATGTATAGGCGCCTGATTAAACTCATCCACTAAGTAATTTTCATCCTTAACCCTCGGTGAAGTATTGAGAGACGACATAAACTGGTATGCATTAACTTTTGCCGCATCCAAGTAGTTGGAATCCCCGGTTTCCTCATACATCTCCAGGAACTTCTGAAAATCACAACAGCGGTAGTGGCTGGTATTTATTGTGTAGTAGGCGCCGGTAATCAGCAGCGGTCAATTCATTGCTGTCGCCATAGAGACGATACCACTCGAGGGATTCATAGAAAAAGCTCTGCTGGTTGTTATGGCCTTTTTCCTTAGAATAGATTTCAAATGCCTTGGTACGACCGCCGGTGAGCCGGTACAAATTACCCAATTCTATTCCGCTCATCCATGGGCCGTTCATATTATTGTTGTACGTCATCTGTGTATTGTAGTTGTAATCATAAGGATGGAACCCCTCGGCTTCACGGCTGAGAGCGTATTCGACCTGCGGAAGTGAGCGGGACCAGAACATCTCGTTGTTGTCCAGGACTATCGCGGAATTGATTGCAAACAATCCGCCCAGAATCTTGAATGAATACGCCTGGTCAGTCAAATACTCGTTGCATTTCTGGTTAGAGTCCCACATATTGTAGTTATTGCCGTCGGCATCCATTGCGTAATCAGTTATATTGGCCAAAAACGTATTCAAAGAGCCCGTACCTGTATTATCCCGCTGGTCCCTGAATTTAAAGATGTTCTTGACTATGCCCTTGTAGAAATCGTACCATTTGGAATTATCTACCGCCAGCAGAACACCAAAGCTGTGAGTTGCATCCACTGCAAGGTACGAATCCTTATCGGTCGGCAGGTTCGCTTCCTGTGCGCCCATTTCCGGTGAGAAAATCATCGGCTGGGCCTTGCCGTCTAAATTCCTGATGCAAATGCCGAATTCGACGTTCTTGTAATGCGGCAGTCGGAATGACTGATAATCCGGACTGACGACTACTGCACAATCCACACCATTAACATCTCTTGTCATAACCGCAGGAAGCGGGCAGAGAAATTCCTGGCAGAATTTGGGTGTGGTCGGGAAAGCAGGAGCAACAGCAGCGTCCGGAGGTTTTATAACACCATCACCCCACATCGTCGGCTGATGAAACTTCTCCATAGTATTGGGGTCAGTCTCAGGAGCGCCGGTATAACCGAGCATGAACCAGCCGGCATTCTTGGCCTTTAGAGTATATCTCAAAGCCGGCTCGTTGTAATCGGTTGACAAATCCAGCCAGGCAGTTAAATCAAAATTGGTCTGTGCAGGATATGTCAAAACTATATTATTATCTATTATCTCAGCATTGACTGCTTCTATATTTGTGTTTGTGCCTGTACCAAAAAGATTTTTTCCAGCCGATTTCCAGGTTGCAGTCAAATCACTGGTTGATGACAAAGTTGGTCTAACAGCATTATATATCACCGTAAATTGCGTCGTAAACGTCGAGGTTGTATTTGAATTTTTATTTTTTACGAAAACATCAAAATCCTGGTCAAGAGCAAGCTTATAGGCACTATTCTCAAGCGTAAGGCTGGTTGTCTGCGTCGTAAAACTCCAGACATCGCCTTTATAGGTACTACCGTTCTTTTCATCGATCCTCCAGTAGTAGGTCTTGCCAGATACAAGTGTACCCGGGTCAAAAATTGCATCCGTCCTGTTGCCTTTGAATACTGATGAAGCAGTAGTAGCGCTATTCACATCAGCCCAAATGGTGCCAAGATATACATCGTGTGATGTCGCACCAAATCCCGCCGACCAGTTCAAGTCGGTATCTGTATCTACGTTTATGGCGCCATCTGCGGGATTCGGGTTAGAAGCATTTGTCATGCTCGCCGCTGTTACAGTTGTTTTGCCCGCGTTGGGTGTGTTATAGCTTATATTGACCAGGCCGTTGCCGCCATAACCTTTTATTTTGCCCGCCAAAACATAAGAATTGATTGTCGATGTTACATTACCGTCTATTATGAGCGTCCCTGATTGAATATCCATATATCCGTTGCTGCCCATCCAGAATGCAGCGGTGTTGATTAAGCCGCCATGGAGATTTACATCACCCTGACCGCTGTAAGAATCGGAATACGGAACATGCAAATCGCCGGCCTCGATTCGACCGCCGGTCATATTGATAATACCCCTGGTGTTATAACCAAGCCTGATAAGCTGGCCTGTTGTATCTATGGTACCGGCACTGATATTTATTGTGCCGTAGTTGCCGCCGCTGGCGCCCTGTCCAATGATGGTATTGCCGCCGGTAGCCGTAACCAAACCGCCGCTCATATTAAAGGTGCCGGCGCTGAGGTGACCAACATAAAAGTATCTTGCCGAGTTAATGGTACCGCCGCTCATATTAAATACGCTTCCCGTACCGCTGACAGCAGCGCCGATATCCACATCATAAGTTGTAACTGCAATACTTCCTCCGCTCATCGTAAAAGTGCCTGTTCCATTATATCCGCACTGGAGCCTCGAATTGCAGATTAACTCACCGCCGGTCATTTCAGCTTCACCAGAAGTTCCTGCGTTATATCCCAGCCTCAGGTCGTAGCACCTCGCAGCGTTTGCGCCTGTGTGGTCTGAGTTGATAATCGGCTTATCTGAGCCAGTGTCGACAATTTGAGCATAATCGGCACTTGTCGGCACGGTATCTGAAGACCAGTTACCCGCGGTTTTCCAGAGCCTATCGGCTCCGCCGTGGTCCCAGGTACGGGTGGTTCCCCTGACATTGCCGACCACAACCAGTAATAAAACAAGAACCATTAAAACTGTTAATTTTAAACGCATCGTAATATTCTCCTTTTTGTAATTTTTCATAAGCCTTTTGTAAAATTCATAAATATTTGTTAAATAACGACTTATGTCATTATTTTTCTTGCAATCTCCTCCATTTTGGATATTATGTAAGCGTTGTCAGTAAAAGGACTTACAACCAAAATAAAGGAGATTTTTTTATGTACCACGTTCAAACGTCACTATTTTATGACCTCCAGGAGCTTGTCAGAAATTCATCGCTGCTGCGAAAGTACTTCTATCTCTTTCAGGCTCTCGATATTTCCATTCTGCCCGACAGAAACTTCGGTGTCGGCAGAACAGGTCACTCACGACATGCCATCCTGAGACACTCATCGTCAAACATCTTCAGCAAATAAAATCTGTCCCTGAGCTTATCGAATATCTTCAAGCCAATCCGCCTCTGCTGGAACTGTGCGGCTTTACGCTCGGGAATATGCCGGACGAATCCCAATTCTATCGTTTCTTGGCAGATACCGATAACTCTGTTCTCAAAGAAATTCATTACCGTCTAAATCAGCGGCTTATCGAACAGGGATTAGTCAGCCTTGATACCTTGATCATTGACTCCAAACCTGTTATGGCTGCCACAAAAGAAAATAATCTCAAAAATCCCGCCCGAAACACCACCGATAAAACCAAGACGCCCACTCGAAATCCTGCTGCAACATTGAGCTATTATTCTTGTCAGGTCCTCAACGGCAAAAAGGAAAACATGCTGTTCTTCTGGGGATACAGGACACATGTCATAATCTCAAAACAAGGAATATCGCTTGTTGAAATAACTCTGCCAAACAACACCACAGACCAGCAGGTTGCCTTCAAGCTGCTTAAAGAACTCAAACGCAGATACAGGGTCAGAAAAGGCTTTCTGTTTCTTGCGGATAAGGCCTACGATGTCAGAGACCTGTACACCTTTATAGTTGGAAAGATGAAGGGAAACCCATATATCCCAATCAACCCAAGAAATCAGAAAGATGACAAGACTTTTGGCCCTCACGGCTGTCCCATCTGTGATGCTGGTCTTGAAATGAGGTCGACCGGAAGATGGACCGAGGGCAATCGTGAACGCATCAAGTTTCGCTGCCCCTTAAAGGTCAGCAAAAAGACTGCTGAAAAACTTAGTAACACCTGTCCGGTAAACCTTCCATCCTTCAATACCGGCAAATGCTACGGCTGTACCAAGTACATTGATATCACTGAAGATGCACGTTCGCGTGTCCCAAGGGATTCAAGGGAATTTAAGGAAACTTTCAAGCAAAGAGAATCAGTCGAGCAATACTTTGCTCGGTTAGGAGACCGTGAAGCTGAACAGACTACGCACTATTCATTGAAAACCGTGCGTAATCAGATGACAATCGCTCATCTGACGGCAAGTCTTATCGGCGTTGCCGCTGCTATATTGCTTAAACAGCCCGGGAAAATGCGTTGCCATAAAACATTCGCACAAATACCAAACCGACGCAAGGCCGGCTGATGTCTCAGTTGACGTTGAACGATTAACTTTTCAAAGAGCTAAGACAGAACTCTCGGGGATACTCTGTCTCTAAACAGGCCTTCTGGCCTTAAAAAAACCAAAATTCACACTCATGCTGCAATAATCCATCAGTTCCACTGCCATTGCGTTGTTTATCCGTTCCGACCTCTGCTAAAAATCATTCATTTTGCAGAAGTCTTTAATAATTATAAGCCTTTTGTAAAATTCATAAATATTTGTTAAATAACGACTTATGTCATTATTTTTCTTGCAATCTCCTCCATTTTGGATATTATGTAAGCGTTGTCAGTAAAAGGACTTACAACCAAAATAAAGGAGATTTTTTTATGTACCACGTTCAAACGTCACTATTTTATGACCTCCAGGAGCTTGTCAGAAATTCATCGCTGCTGCGAAAGTACTTCTATCTCTTTCAGGCTCTCGATATTTCCATTCTGCCCGACAGAAACTTCGGTGTCGGCAGAACAGGTCACTCACGACATGCCATCCTGAGAGCACTCATCGTCAAACATCTTCAGCAAATAAAATCTGTCCCTGAGCTTATCGAATATCTTCAAGCCAATCCGCCTCTGCTGGAACTGTGCGGCTTTACGCTCGGGAATATGCCGGACGAATCCCAATTCTATCGTTTCTTGGCAGATACCGATAACTCTGTTCTCAAAGAAATTCATTACCGTCTAAATCAGCGGCTTATCGAACAGGGATTAGTCAGCCTTGATACCTTGATCATTGACTCCAAACCTGTTATGGCTGCCACAAAAGAAAATAATCTCAAAAATCCCGCCCGAAACACCACCGATAAAACCAAGACGCCCACTCGAAATCCTGCTGCAACATTGAGCTATTATTCTTGTCAGGTCCTCAACGGCAAAAAGGAAAACATGCTGTTCTTCTGGGGATACAGGACACATGTCATAATCTCAAAACAAGGAATATCGCTTGTTGAAATAACTCTGCCAAACAACACCACAGACCAGCAGGTTGCCTTCAAGCTGCTTAAAGAACTCAAACGCAGATACAGGGTCAGAAAAGGCTTTCTGTTTCTTGCGGATAAGGCCTACGATGTCAGAGACCTGTACACCTTTATAGTTGGAAAGATGAAGGGAAACCCATATATCCCAATCAACCCAAGAAATCAGAAAGATGACAAGACTTTTGGCCCTCACGGCTGTCCCATCTGTGATGCTGGTCTTGAAATGAGGTCGACCGGAAGATGGACCGAGGGCAATCGTGAACGCATCAAGTTTCGCTGCCCCTTAAAGGTCAGCAAAAAGACTGCTGAAAAACTTAGTAACACCTGTCCGGTAAACCTTCCATCCTTCAATACCGGCAAATGCTACGGCTGTACCAAGTACATTGATATCACTGAAGATGCACGTTCGCGTGTCCCAAGGGATTCAAGGGAATTTAAGGAAACTTTCAAGCAAAGAGAATCAGTCGAGCAATACTTTGCTCGGTTAGGAGACCGTGAAGCTGAACAGACTACGCACTATTCATTGAAAACCGTGCGTAATCAGATGACAATCGCTCATCTGACGGCAAGTCTTATCGGCGTTGCCGCTGCTATATTGCTTAAACAGCCCGGGAAAATGCGTTGCCATAAAACATTCGCACAAATACCAAACCGACGCAAGGCCGGCTGATGTCTCAGTTGACGTTGAACGATTAACTTTTCAAAGAGCTAAGACAGAACTCTCGGGGATACTCTGTCTCTAAACAGGCCTTCTGGCCTTAAAAAAACCAAAATTCACACTCATGCTGCAATAATCCATCAGTTCCACTGCCATTGCGTTGTTTATCCGTTCCGACCTCTGCTAAAAATCATTCATTTTGCAGAAGTCTTTAATTTTTCATATTTCGTATTATAACCAGTCTAAAGCCATTATCGCAAAATCGCTAAAATTAACCCTGCAATCGCCATTAAAATCTCCTGTTGGCTGCTGCGGACAATTCTGGCCAACATGTCCATCTTCGAGCCAATGCAAAGTAAGCGTTGCTAAATCTTCAATGTCAACCTTGCCGTCATGATTGAAATCTCCGTATGTCAAGTGAGTCGTAAAACTCCAGACCTGTCCCGGCCAGATATTGACACCGTTAACTTCATCGACTCGCCAGTAATACGTGACGCCTTCGTTTAAAGTGCCTGGGTCATAAGTTTTGCTGGTTCGATTACCTTTGTAAACTGATGAAGCAGTAGTTGCCGTAGTAACAGCATCCTGCGATGTTCCAAAATACACATTATGCGAGGCGGCATAGTATCCCGCCTTCCAGCTTAAATCGGCCGTTGTCGATATTTCTGTTGTCTGATATGCGGGACTTGGTTTGCTGGCCTGATATGGTGTAACTATCAAAGTGTATGTACTTGACGTTGTGAGTTGGTTACTATCGTTTCTCACCTCGTATTTATACGCAAATGTGTTGCTGTCCGGGCTAATCTTAACAGAGAACTCATACGGGAATACTGTGTCTGTTGGTGTTGATTGCCATGAGCCGCCGTCAATAGAGTAGTACATCGTCACCTGGGTAACGTTGCCCCCTTTACCAGCAAGGCTTGGTTGATATAATGGTCTCTTAGCATCAGTGTAGGTGTATGCCTCTGTAAGTTCCGGACCAAAGGAAATAATCATACCTACCATTCTGCCGAAAGATTCGGTTGTGAGGTCTCTTATAAGGCTTTTGTCGGTCAGTGCGTAAGCCGGCTTGTCGAAGAGGTTGGTATGAACCTTGCCAATTATGGCATCGACATCTTCGATAATCAGAGCAGTAAGACCTCTTGCAGGAACATCGACATTCATCGTGCCGTTTACCAGGGTCTTATCGGGTTTAGCAACGTTATTTTCCCAGACTTTCACATTACGCGAAGCACCGTAAGAAACTCTGCTGGAACTCACGGTTAAACTCATATTGTTAAGAGGACTTGCGGACTGGTTAGACAGTGCAAGGTAAAGTTTGCCGTTTCCGTAACCTGCGATGTAGTTAATCTGCTGGCTGCTGAGTGTTAGCAGGTTGTTGGGAATCCAAAGGTTTACGTTCTCGTCGCCGTAGAACGTTCCTGGCCTGTCGCCCCAGATATTAAACCTGCCGCCTGCGCCGCCGTCGAATACTCTTCGAGACGGGAAATCGATGTTGCCGTCGGATTTAACGATTGTATCATTGACCATAAAATCAATCGTCCAGGGTATATACATCCAGTGATGCCACATGTGCATTGAACTGAAGGTCATATACTCCAGCGGGTGCATGCAGAAGTCATCCTGCTCATAGACCAGCGAATAATTCCTTGTGAACATCTGGGAAGGATAATTCGCCCATCTGCCGACGATTGCCCAGCGTGCCATAGCACGCATAAAGTCGTCGTTTGCATATCTGCTTAGCCGCATCAATCTGCCGGGATATTCCTCGAATGTAAATGCCCTCCATGTCTCCGGCTGCATACCGGTAAGCGCTACACGCCACGATGGTACCGATTGCTGGGGAGCGTACATATGCTGGGGTGGAGGATACCCCCACGCCGCATGCCTGCCGGGAGTCTGGAAATGTATAGGGGCCTCGTTATTTTCATCGACGAGGTAATTATCATCTGGAACCCTTGGTGAAGTGTTGAGAGTCGACATAAACTGGTATGCATAAGTTTTTGCCGTATCTAAGTATTTAGAATCCCCGGTTTCCTCATACATCTCCAGGAACTGTTGAAAATCTGCAACGTGGTAGTGACTGGTATTCATGGAGTAGTAGGCGCCGGTAATAGCGTATGACAGTTCAGAGGGGTCACCATAGAGGCGATACCATTCGAGGGACTGGTAGAACACGTTTTTTTGGTTGGTATGACCTTTTTCTATAGAATAGGTCTTAAATGCAGTGGTACGACCTCCGGTGAGCCGGTACAAAGTTCCCAAATCTATTCCGCTCATCCATGGGCCGTTCATATTATTGTTGTACGTCATCTGTGTATTGTAAGGATAATCATAAGGATGGAAATACTGTTCCTCTCTGCTTATGCAGTATTCAACCTGGGGAAGGGAACGGGACCAGAACATCTCGTTGTTGTCCAGGACTATCGCTGAATTGATTGCAAATAATCCGCCCAGAATCTTGAATGAATACGGCTGGTCAATAAAGTACTCGTTGCATTTCTGGTTGGAGTCCCACATATTGTAGTTATTGCCGTCGGCGTCCATTGCGTAATCAGTTATATTAGCCAGCAATTCGTTCAAAGAACCTGGCCCGCTGTTATCCCGCTGGTCCCTGAATTTAAAGATGTTTTTGACTATACCTCGATAAAAGTCAGACCATGAGGAATTATCCACAACCCACAGAACACCAAAGCAGTGAGTCTCATCCACTGCCAGATATGAATCCTTATCGGTCGGCAGATTCGCTTCCTGTGCGCCCATTTCCGGTGAGAAAATCATCGGCTGGGCCTTGCCGTCTAAATTCCTGATGCAAAGGCCGAATTCGACGTTCTTGTAATGCGGCAGTCGGAATGACTGATAATCCGGACTGACGACTACCGCACAATCCACACCATTAACATCTCTTGTCATAACCGCAGGAAGCGGGCAGAGAAATTCCTGGCAGAATTTCGGTATAGTCGGGAAAACAGGAGCGGAACAGTCCGGAGGTTTAACGACACTGTCGCCCCACATCGTCGGCTGATGAAACTTCTCCATCGTATTGGGATTAGTCTCTGGAGCGCCGGTATAACCGAGCATAAACCAGCCGGCATTCTTGGCCTTTAGAGTATATCTCAACGCAGGCTCATTAAACTCGGTTGACAAATCCAGCGATGCGCTTAAATCAAAATCAGGCTGTGCCGTATACGTCCAGACCAGCTTGCCGTCTATTATCTCTGCCTTAGTTGCATTGAGCGTAGTATTTGTGCCTGTAGCATAAAGATTTTGCCCGGTGCCGGCCCATTCTGCAACCATATCACTGGTTGACGATAATGTCGGTTGAGCAGGATTATATATTACTGTAAATTTTGGAATGAATTGCAAGGTGGTATTTGAACCTTTATTTGTTACCGATATAACAAGATTCGAATCCTGCACAACTTTATAGGCGCTGTTTTCGAGAGTAAGGTTACCGGCATTACCGGCAATTGTCTTAAAGTTCCAAACATCGCCCTTCGTAACACCGATGGTATTTTCCGGGTCAATACGCCAATAATAGGTGATATTTACATCCATAGTGCCTGTATCATAAGTTGTCCCCGTCTGGTTGCCCTTAAATACCGAAGAAGAAGTCGTAGCGGTATTGACATTCGCAAAGACCGTGCCTAAATAAACGTTATAGCTTGCAGCAGTGGACGATGCAGTCCAGCTAAGGTCAACCGTTCTGCCTATACCTGTCGATGAATTTGCTGGTGAAGGATTGGTAACCTTGGGTGGAGGTGATTCTGTCTTAAAGTTCCAGACATTGCCTTTGACGGTGCTGCCGCCGACTTCATCAATTCGCCAATAGTAAATAGTTTTTGAGTCCATAGTGCCAGGGTCATAAGTTGTGCCGGCCTGATTACATTTGAAAACCGATGAACTGGTATCAGCACTATTAACATCTGCGAAAACCGTACCGAAGTAAACGTCATGTGTTGAAGCCCCTACTCTGGCAACCCAGCTCAGGTCTGCCGTTCTCAATACGTCTGTAGCGCCGTTTGCAGGACTTGGGTTATAGGCTTGCTGCGATATTGCTGTTACAGTGGTTTTGCCCGCGTTGGGGGTATCGTAGCTTACGTTGACGGCACCATCGCCGCCATACCCTTTGATTTTACCCGATAAGATATATGGATTTATTGTCAATGTTACATCACCATCTATTATGAGCGTCCCTGCCTGTATATCCATATTGCCGTTGCTGCCCATCCAGAAGTCGGCGGTGTGAATGGTGCCGCCGTACAGATTCACATCACCATAACCGCTGTAAGAATCGGAATACGGAATATGCAAATCTCCGGCCTCGATTTGACCACCTGTCATGTGGATGATAGCATGGGTGTTATAACCGACCCTGATAAGCTGGCCTGTTGCATCTATGGTTCCGGCACTGATATTTATTATACCCTTTCCGAATGAGGCCTGTCCAATGATGGTATTGCCGCCAGTAGCCTTAATCAAACCACCGGTCATATTAAGGGCGCCGGGGCTGAGATGAGCAAGACGAAAGTATCTTGCCGGATTAACGGTACCGCCGCTGATATTAAATGTGCTGCCTGTGCCGCTGGCGGCAGCGCCGATATCAACATCATAAGTTGTAACTGCAATACTGCCTCCGCTCATCGTAAAAGTGCCTGCTCCATTATAGCCGCACAAGAGCTTGGTATTGCAAATCAACTCTCCGCCGGTCATTGAAACTTCACCTGTTTCGCCGGCATTATATCCTATCTGCAGGTTGCTACATATTGCAGCATTGACGCCGGTATGAGTCGAATCGATAACCGGCTTATCTGAGCCGGTATCCTTAATCCTCGCATCATTTGCGATTGTCGGCACAGTATCCGATGTCCAGTTGGCTGCCGTTTTCCAAAGCCTGCCAGCGCCGCCATGGTCCCACGTGTATGTAACACTCCAGCCATTACCGGCCAAAACCGATAATAATAAAACAAGAACCATTAAAACTGTTAATTTTAAACGAATCATAATATTCTTCCTTATAATTTTTTTATATTTCGCATCATAACCAGTCCAAGGCCATTATCGCAAAGTCAATAAAATTAACCCTGCAATCATCATTGAGGTCTCCTGTCGGAATTTGCGGACAATTTTGGCCAACATGCCCATCTTCGAGCCAGTGCAGGGCAAGCGTTGCTATATCTTTAATATCAACCTTACCGTCATGATTGAAATCGCCTGGCAGAGTTCTTTTGTAAAATCGTATTTCACTCAGACCGCAATAGCTGCCGCCATAGTAGGTGGTAATCTTGAGCGCCACCCATCGGGCTGTTACTGTACTGCCGAAACTCACAACGTCAGGCCTGATGATATTGGTTGTGCCATAATCATTGGCGCCGGGAGCCTCCAGAAGCGTCCACGGCATTGCTGTGGTAACAAACGTCCAGTTATCAGGATTATCAATCGGGTTGCCGGGGTCAGATACGGAATTTGAATAGTAAACCATTATTCCCTTGCTGCCGCGGTCAGTATAACCTGCCCAGTTTAAATTCCAGATGTCCATAAAATCCAGAACGTAACTTGCACCAAGGTTAACCTTAAACCATTTCGACAACGTACTATTTGCGCCCATCCACATTTTACTGTTGGCTGCATCGCTATTGTGAGCATTACCGGTCATACCTGCACCATTTACAGCGTAAAGAGGGTCACGACCGGTATAGGTGTCGGATGCTGTGGCGGTAAAACCGGCGGAACTAATCAAACTGGGGTTAGCCACTCTTGTTCTAAAGCTCCAGACTGTGCCTCTCCAAACAGTTGTACTGTTGACTTCGTCGATTCGCCAGTAATAAGTAGTGTTTGGATTAAGCGTGCCTGTCGGATAAGCAGTTGCTGATTGGTTATTTTTAAATGCCGCTGAAGCGGTTGTGGCGCTGTTGACATCGGCAAAAGATGTGCCAAAGTAAACGTTGTGCGAAGCGGCCTTGGTGCCGGCAAACCAGCGGAGTACCGGCGTTGTAGAAATATCCTCTGAGGTGTCCGCCAGCCTGTCGATAAAAGCACAATCCGAATATATATCCAGTATTACGGTGGAGGAATTTATATAGCTGCCGCCGCTTTTTACTCCCTCGACATAAAATCTGAATTCGCTGACATTGGCATCCGGCAGCGAAACCGTAAATTCAAATGGATACAAAGAATCCGTAGATGTATTCCACGAGCTGCCTTTATTTGTGGAATAATGCAACGTTGCAGAGTTCAGGTCGCTGATACAATCCGCATCGGTGTAAACGTAGGCGCTTGTAAGCTGCCGGCTTAACTTGATAATCATACCTGCAACTTTGCCGTACGAAGTCATAGTCTCGCCATAGCTTCCCGTAGATACTGCATCGGAAGTATCGTTGGCATATTTAGACTGAAACTTAGTAGTAATATTAATGTTATCAATCGCTATCGCAGTAATGCCTTTTGCGGCGATATCGACAGTTACCTGGCCATTTGTAACCGTTGCATTGACATCTCTAACATTTTCTTTCCACAGTCTGGCTGTGTTCGAAGTTCCGTAAGGCACCAGACTGCTGTTTAAGGTAACTGTAACTGACAGGCTGGTGGTGGATTGATTGCTAAGTGCAAGGTAAAGTTTTCCATTGCCATAACCGGCAATGTAATTAATCTGAATATTGTTCATACTAATCAGACCTTTCGGCAGCCACAGCCAAACATTCGGTTCTCCATAAAAACTCCCTGGCCTGTCACCATACACTTTGCCTTCGAAATAGCCACCCGTCGAAGTGTACTGCGATGGGAATGTGATATTTCCATTCGAACGATAAAAAACATCGGAGACCATGTAGTCTATCATGTAAGTGCACATTGGTGCCGGGTGATTGAAATGAGCGGTATTGTTGTAGTCCTCATAAGACTTGAGCGGATAATCCGGTTTTTCATATTCTGTTGTGTAGTAGTTTCGATAAGCATAGCCAGGATAATTCGCATAACGGCCAATAATAGCCGAACGCGAAATATCGCGAAAGAATGTGTCGCCGCTGTAATGAGCGAGCCTGCTGAGGTTGCCTGCGTGTGGAGCCATGGAAATACCGCGATGCGAGCTACAGGAGCCGATGCTTTCTTCAATCATGCCGGCCTCCGCAACTCGCCACGCCGGTACAGTTTCATTATTAACGGTTATATTTCCATCCGGAACCACCGGCGTAAAATTGATAAATTCCGTAAACTCTTCCATCGCGGCAGCGGCGCCGGTAATATAATTTACGTCTTTGGTCTCATCGTATATCAGTTCAAGGTAATTCCACATCGGGCCGACCTGCGCCCAGAAGCCGCCGGTGCCATAGAAATCAGGCTGTTCCCGCTCCAGACGCCAATAGATATAATCATCTGCTGCCTTGCGGGCTTCGGTAAGATAGTATGCATCGCCTGTCATTCGGTATGTTGCAACCAATTCGTCCAGCATCTTCGCATTATCCAGAGCCTGCTGCCTCGTATATGTTGCGTTAGGGTTGACCGCATTTTTGAGGTCGCCTCCCATTTCCTCGGCAAACCTGCGGAATACATAACATTTTTTGCCGCTCATAACATTCAGCGAACACCAATCGGTAGCACTGCCGGTAGGACCTCCCATATCATCTTCGCCGCCGTCTAACTTGATAATATGATCTTTACGAGATGCCATAAATTCTATCGAAGGCAGACTTCTCTCAATAAAGAAGTTGGGGTCGTCTCTAACCATCGCAATCGAAAGCCAAACCGCCGCAGACTGCTGGCGGGCGTAACCGGGCATATCGTTCTGGTAACCGTTTGCCTTCTGGTTGGAATACCAGTAGGAATAATTATTTCCGGTGGTATTCATTATAAAATCCGCCAGGTTGTTCGAGGGTTGTGTTCAACGAACACAAACTGTTTTGGCGATAATCGCTGAATTTGTAAAGGCCGGTCGCCAATTGTTTGAAGCTGCTGTAACAGTCACCCTGCTTTACAAACAATCGTAAGCTGAAAGAGAACGAATTGCCGTTAGTTATTTGTGAGTTTGTTCCGCCGTAAATCGGTGCAAAGAGCATCGGTTGTGCATTTCCGGAGCCATTGCGAACTATAACGCCAAAGCGGGAATTGGCCGTAGTCGGCATTCTGAAAGGCTGCTCGTTTGCATCGGCTGCAACGCCTATGGCCGTTCCGCTTTTGCCGATAAGAACCGCAGGAATACTGCACAGACTTTCCTGCGTCAGATAAGAATTTTCAGGAAATCGCAGACTTTGCCATATCATAGGCTGCCATATCCAGTTAACGTCCGCAGCCAGCTCCTCAGGTGTACCGGTATAACCGACAGAATAGTAATTGGAAGAAGTCGAGCTGAGAGTGTATGAAATCTTCGGCAATTCCGTACCGGACAAAACCTCTATATTGGCGGCAAGGCTGTATCCGCTCTGTGAGGGAAATATCCAGTTTATTTTGCCTGAACTTAAACTGTATGATGTCGGGGTTATTGTGGTTTGCGTTCCGGGGGCATCGAAAAGATTAGCGTTACTGTTCCATGCAAGAACCGGATAGCTGGATTTTTCAGCGGCAGTCGTTGTGTTTTTGCCAGGTGAAGATGCGTTCTTGAAAATAGTGAATGTCGGAGTAAATGCTGCGGATACTCCCGTACTTTTTTCTTTAACCACAAAAGTAAAATCAGGGTTATGTGTAACTTTATATGCAGTGTTTTCAAGCACAATAACATTGGCATCTATTGCTGCTGTTACAGTTGTTTTTCCTGAATATGGAGTATTATAACTTGCATTAATGGTACCGCTGCCGCCATATCCTTTTAATTTGCCGGCTCCGATATATGTGGTTATTGTCGATGTTACGTCGCCGCTTATTATCAGTGTGCCGCCGTTGATGTCAACTATGCCATTATCGCCTATTGAAAAAGTACCGGATGTCAGTTCAATAATACCGCCATCCAAATGCAGTCGGCCCATACCGTTGACATCGTAGGGAACTGTCATCTTAAGAGCCAGGACGGAACCGCCGGTCATATTTATGGTACCGCTGCCTTTATAGCCGCATCTGATGCCCGAACCTGCGGCCTTGTTGGCGTTCACACTGCCTCCGCTAATAGTAAGTGTGCCGGTACTGCCGGAATACCAGCCGACAACGATGCCGTTGGCAGCGCTCGCATCAAGCGTACCGCCGCTTATTGTAATTGTACCTGTGCCGCTGTATCCGGGTACTACATAACTGCTTGCTACATTCAACAGGCCGCCTGTCATGGAAAGTTCGCCTGTGGCGCCTAAACCGTACCCCAAATAAGCGTTGGCGCACGTTGCTTGACTAGCGCCGGTGTGTGTCGAATCAATAATCGGTTTGTTTGCACCGGATGTATCTATCTGGGCATTATCGGCGCTGGTCGGTACAATATCCGTTGACCAGTTAGCCGCCGTTTTCCAGAGCCTGTCAGTTCCGCTGTGGTCCCAAGTATATGTCGCCCCCCAGCCATTACTGACTAAAACTGATAATAAAACAAAAACTATTAAAACTGTTAATTTCAAACGAATCATAATATTCTCCCTGCTCCGTGCAAATCGATAAATATTTGTAATTTTTTCTGATTTCTTATCATAACCAGTTTGAAGCCATTATCGCAAAATCGGCAAAATCAACTATGCAATCGCTATTAAAATCTCCTGTCGGTTGCTGTGGGCAATCCTGGCCGATATGCCCGTCTTCGAGCCAGTACAAAGTAAAAGTTGCTAAATCTTTAATATCAACCTTGCCATCGCTATTTAAATCTCCAAATGCCGGCTTTCCATAAAACTGTACCTCGCTCAGGCCACAGTAATTACCGCCATAATGACTGTTTATTTTCAAAGATACCCAGCGGGCCGCAACGCCATTAAAACTGATTTTATCCGGCATGTTGTAATTATTGTTTACGCCGTAGTCACTCCTTCCGGACGCATCGAGCAGTTCAGTTGTTTCCGCCGTTCCAAATAATGTCCAGTTAGATGGATTATCAACCGGATTACCCGGGTCATTAACCGAACTGGAATAATAAACGTCAATCTGCTTACTTCCGCGAGATGTGTATCCTGACCAGTTAAAATTATAAATCTTCATAATATCCAGGTAATAAATATCGCCGAGGTCAACCTTAAACCATTTCGGCAGGGTACTGTTTGCACCCTGCCACATCTTGGCAGTCGGCGTATCAGATACATGCGACAGCCCATTTATACCAGCGCCATTGACGGCATATATCGCCTCGCGGCCGGTATAATTATTGTAGGCTGTCGCAGCCAGATTATTCGGTTCAATAAGAGAGGTTGCTTGTCCGGTTGTAAAACTCCAGATATCGCCTGCTGTTTTACCCAAGCTATTATTCGCATCTACATGCCAATAGTAAGTGGTATATGGCTCCATCGTACCAGGCCAAAACCGGGTTGTTGCCTGGTTACCGCAGAATGTGCCGGGGCTTGAAGTGCCGAAATAAACATCGTAATTATCGGCGTCGGTACCGGCGCTCCAGTTCAAATCGGCTTCTGTACTGACACCTGCAGCAGAATCGGCTGGCTCAGGATTGCCGGCTTTGCCCGGCACCTGTTGGGTCCTTGTTGTAAAACTCCATATTGTTCCCGGAGTTATAACATCAAAGTTGGGGTCAGTTTTGCTGTGGCCGCTGTAGAAATCTACCTCATCAATCGCCCAGTAATATGTGGTATTATAATCCAAAATACCCAAATCATAAGTTGTGGTTGTTTTCCTGCCTTTGTATTCACCGGATGCAGTTGTTGCGGTAGATACCGCATCGTAACTTGTCCCGAAATATATATCCTGATTTTTTGAAAAGAAACCGTTTGTCCAGCTAAGGTCGGCGGTCCTGCTCACGCCTGTTGCACCATTAGAAGGACTTGGATTTGTTGCCTTTGCGGTTTCCGCCAGGCCGGTAAGATTGACAGTTGTTGTCGCTCTGCCGGGATAATCGGTGTAAATCTTCAAAGCAGCCGATTTACTTCCCGTACTTGTTGGTGCGAAAGTTACCGACACAAGACGGTATTTGCCCGCGGGAATTGAGCTGCTCGAATCAAGGCTGCAACTGAACTGATTAGCATCCGTTCCTGTTATTTCTGCATTGACACCGGTAAAGTTTACGATATTGCCAGTATCGTTCATAATCACAAAGGTCTTGGTGAAAGCGTCTCTATTACCAGCCTCGATGGTGCACTTCGGGAAGGTGTAAGAACCATCTGTCCAGTAAGTAGGCCATTCATAAACCTTTACCCAATCGACCTCCATAGTAGCGGCGTTGTCGCCAAAGAGGGTACTGAACAACACTTCCATTACAGAACTGGTTTTACCATGAGACCATGTGGTCTCTCGCTGTTTAACTCCATCGTAATCCCATTTCATTTTATCGGTGCCGTCGTTAAACCATGTGAAACCAAACGTATGGTAACTATCTTCTAACCCGCTTACCCCTACTACTGTCGCACCTGTTGAAGTATGGGTAGGTCTCCAGTCGTGAAGGTTCATACGCAGCTGGTCGGGGTTGACGTGTGTCTCCTGGATATCTATCTCGAAGCGGTCATCCTGGTCCGCAACAGAAACATAAGCACCATCCGGGTCATCGCCGAATTCGGGGGTATTTAACCAGAATGCCTGGTTTAAAACGCTATCATTAGCACATTTATATGAAGTTACAAAACGACCATAATGCTGCCAGAATTTTGAACTAATCGTGCCAAAGCTCCACGCACCAGGATACCAGGGGGCATTATAGACACTGTTTAGTTTAAGCTTACCGCCGCTCACCTCGATATTTTGGCTGAATCGGTTAGAGCCTGGGCTCCAATGGGGATTCTGCCAAATATTGCAGTCAAGCGTGCTTCCACTGAAATCATCGCTGAAAGTCAAAACAAACGGCCTTGCTGTTACTGTTGTCTTACTGCTTGCGTACGTTACATTAAGGAATCCTTCGCCGTCGAATGCGGTAATCTTGCCGTTATCGAAATAATCGCTTATTGCTGTCCTAACGTCGCCGCTGATTATCAGCGTACCTCCGCTGATATCCACCAGGCCGCCAGTATTTATCGTAAATGTGCTGGATGTCAGTTCGAGTCTGCCGCCGTCCAAATGCAAACGTCCGGTGCTGCCTGCGGTATAAGGAATAAGCATCTGAAGAGCCAGAACTGAGCCGCCCGTCATATTTATTGCGCCGCTGCCGTTATAGCCGCACCTGATGCCCGAGGCTCCGGCCTTGTTGGCGTTCACGCTGCCGCCGCTGATAGTAAAAGTTCCCGTGCTGCCGGGATACCAGCCGACAATAATGCCGCTTGCGGCGCTCGCATCAAGCGTGCCGCCGCTCATTGTAATTGTGCCGGTGCCGCTGTAGCCGGGTACTACATAACTGCTTGCCGCAGTCCACAGGCCGCCTGTCATGGAAAGTTCACCTGTGGCGCCTGAACCGTACCCCACATAAGTGTAAGCGCATATTGCTTGACTGGCGCCGGTATGTGTCAAATCGATAATCGGTTTGTTTGCACCGGATGAATCTATCTGTGCGTTATCGGCACTTGTCGGCACAGTATCCGATGACCAATTTGCCGCCGTTTTCCAGAGCCTGTCAGTTCCATCATAGTCCCAGGTATATGTCGCTCCAAAGACATGACCCGTCCAAATCAGCAACGAGCCCAGAATCATTAAGAGTATTGTTTTTTTACAAATAATCGAACTCATCCCTTTTACCTCCATCCCGGTAGGATATCCGAAAATGCTGGGTATATTTAACCATCCTGACCCGGATTACAAAATGTTGCCAAACAGCAAACATTCTAACCACGGTAACAATATTGTATTATAGCACAATTATCAGACTAAGTAAACCCTATTTTGCGCAAAATAGTAACCATTTTGCGCAGATACTATTCAAGTTAGGGTCAAATATTTATAAGAAAAATGTGTGTTAGGGACTTTTTTTCTCTGGCTTTGGCTTGACAGGCTTGCTCGTTTTTTCTGATGAACTTTCAGGGGCGGTCTTTTCATTTTTCTTTCCGGCTTTGTAGCTTTCGCTTCGGTAATCGGTCTGATAAAAACCAGAGCCTTTGAAAATCACGCCGGCGCCGGTGCCGATGAGGCGTTTTACCTTGTTCTTGCCGCATAGAGGGCATCGCCGGATGGGCTTGGCCGTTATGGATTGAAACTGCTCAAATTCGCCCTCGCAGCTCTGGCAAATATAATCATAAGTAGGCATCTAAATCACTCCGTGTCCGTCGTTTCAGGCTCTTCCGACGACTCCTCCTGCGCAGGGGTTTTCGGCAGCAGCTTATTTACCGCGACTTTACTGGGCCTTATCGTCCTTCCGCTCATCCGGTAGCCTTTTTGAAACTCTTCAAGAACTATATTATCTTCCTTTGTCTCCTCGTTCTGCTGAACTACCGCCTCGTGAAGCGAAGGGTCGAATTTCTCACCGATTTCGCTTATCTGCTCGGCGCCGTGAGTTTTCAGGATTTCGAGCATCTGGTCATAAACAATTTTTATACCGGCGGAGAGGCTTTTAATGTTGTCAACTTTCTCAATGTTATTAAGAGTACGCTCAAAATTATCCAGCGAGGGCAGAAGCATTTTGACCATCTTTTCTTTTTCGTAAATAACCGCCTCCTCGATTTGTTTTGGCACACGCTTTTGAAAATTCAGATAGTCCGCGCTTAGCCGCTGGAGCTTGGCAAAAAGCTCATCTTTTTCTTTTTGCAGCGTCTCTGCCTTGGCGGCAAGCTCCTGCAATTCCTTTTCAGCGGCGTGGGGGGCATTTTCCTGCTGGTTTTGCTGCTCACCAGCAGGTTTTTCTTCTTTTGATTTTTCCGAATCTTTATGCTTCATACGCCATTACCAAAATATCTTTTTAATTTTTCGAAGAACCCCGCCGATTGCGGCGAAACGCTTTTATTCTCAGTTTTGGTAAACTCTGTCAAAAGCTGCTGCTGCTGAGCGTTGAGTTTCACGGGTGTCTCAATTGTAATCTGCACAAGCTGGTCGCCTCTGCGACCGGTTCGCATGTCAGGCAGACCCTCGCCTTTTATTCTGAACACGCTGCCATACTGCGTGCCTGCCGGTATCTTTAGTTGCTTGGTACCGTTAAGACTCGGCACATCAATAGTCGCTCCCAGCGCCGCCTGCGTAAAACTTATCGGGACAACCGCAATCAGGCTGCTTCCATCCCGCTGCAAAAACTCATGCGGCTTTATCCTGATATAGCAATAAAGGTCGCCTCTCGGGCCGCCGCCCTGTCCTGGTTCGCCTTCATTGGCAATCCTGATGCCCTGTCCCTCGTGAACGCCCGCCGGAATTTTGACCGTAACTACTCTTTTCTTTGGAATAGTGCCGCTGCCGTGACATTCCTTGCAGGGCGTGCTTATTATTTTCCCTGTCCCTCTGCATTGAGGGCACGTGGAGACCATCTGGAAAAATCCGCCGCCCCTTGCGACCTGTCCGCTGCCGCTGCACGATGGACACGTTGTTGGCGATGTCCCTTTAGCACAGGCCGTCCCGCTACATTCCGTGCATACATCCTGGCGAGTGAACTCAATTGTTTTTTCGGTGCCTTTGGCGATTTCACCAAGCGTTAGTTCCACTGTGGTTTCGAGGTCGTAACCGCGGGTCACGCCGCCTCTTCTGCCTGAAGTTCTGGTTCTTCCGCCGAAGAATCCGCCGAACAAATCGTCGAGGTCGAACATGCTGAAGATGTCGTCCACGTCATCTGCGAAAAATCGTGCATGCCCGAACCGCGAAGCCCCTCGTGGCCGAACTGGTCGTACTGCCGGCGTTTGTCGGCGTCGCTGAGAACCTCGTAAGCCTCGGCGCATTCCTTGAATTTCGCTTCAGCCTCCTTATCGCCGGGGTTTTTGTCGGGATGATACTTCATCGCCATCCGGCGATAGGCGCGTTTTATATCATCAGCGGAAGCGTCCTTGTCTACGCCCAGAACCTCGTAATAATCCCGTTTTGCCATATATTCCTCTCGTTATAATGCAATGCCGCAAAGGTGCATCTTCTCAATATTATCTTACCGCACCGGCAGCCGGAGCCTCGTCCTTATCCTTCAGATCAGTGATCAGCACGTTGGTCGTCAGCATAAGTCCTGCAACCGAGGCCGCATTCTGCAGAGCGGTTCGGGCGACCTTTGCCGGGTCAATAATGCCGGCCTTGAACATATCGACAAACTCACCGATATTGGCGTCGTAACCTGCGTTTTTATCCTTTTCAAGTTTTTCAAGAAGCTCCGCGACAATCACATCGCCATATTCGCCGGAATTGTCCACAATCTGAGTCGTCGGGGCCTTAAGCGCATTGGCGACGATATCGAAGCCGATTTTCTCATCGCCTTTGACCTTTGCCTTGCCGCTTTAATCTCCGGGATAGCCCGCAGGAAAATTATACCGCCGCCGGCAACAACGCCTTCTTCGGTTGCCGCCCTGGTGGCGTGCAGTGCGTCATCGAGAAGGTCCTTGCGTTCCTTCATTTCGGTTTCGGTCGCCGCTCCAGCCTTAATGACCGCTACGCCGCCGGTCAGTTTTGCCAGACGTTCCTGAAGTTTTTCGCTGTCGTAACTGCTGGTTGTTTTTTCGATCTGTTTGCGGATCTGTTCGCAGCGAGCTGTTATTTCTTTCTTCTTGCCGGCGCCTTCGATTATCGTTGTGTTTTCCTTGCCGACGACAATTTTTTTGGCCTTACCAAGCTGCGAAAGCTCGATCTTCTCGAGTTTTATGCCCAAATCTTCGGTAATTACCTCGCCGCCGGTTACAACACCCATATCGGCAAGCATCGCTTTTCTGCGGTCGCCGAAGCCAGGTGCTTTGACCGCGCAAATCTTTAGCATACCCTGAAGCGGTTAATTACCAGCGCCGCCAATGCGTCGCCTTCAACATCTTCCGCGATAATCAGAAGAGGTTTGCCGACCTGGGCGATCTTTTCAAGCAAGGGCAGCATTTCACGCATGTTAGTGAGCTTCTTTTCGTGCAGAAGAATATACGCGTCTTCGAGAACCGCTTCGAGTGTGTTCGGATTGGTCATAAAATAAGGCGAGATGTAGCCTTTGTCGAACTGCATACCTTCGACGACGGTCAGTTCAGTTTCCATCCCCTTGCCTTCTTCGACCTCGATGACGCCTTCTTTGCCGACTTTGTCAATCGCGTCGGCAAGAATTTCGCCGATTTCAGGGTTGTTGTTGGCGCTGATGGTCGCCACCTTTGCGATGTCGCTGTGGCCCTTGACCGGCACGCTGACCGACTTGATGTATTTTGCCGCGACTTCGGCAGCCTTATTTATGCCTCGCTGAATCGCCACCGGATTTGCGCCGGCGGTGACGTACTTCAATCCTTCACCATAAATCGCCTCGGCAAGAACCGTCGCAGTGGTCGTGCCGTCGCCGACGACGTCCGCTGTTTTGCTGGCGACCTGGTTTACCATTTTTGCGCCCATATTCTTGAACGGCTCGGGCAGTTCGATTTCCTTGCTGACTGAGACGCCGTCCTTTGTCACTTTGGGCGAGCCGTAGCTTTTATGCAGAATTACATTCTTGCCGGTCGGCCCAAGAGTTACCTTGACCGCCGCTGCCAGTTGACTCATACCGTCCTTAAGTTCTGTTCTTGCTGATTCGTCAAACATTAATTGCTTTGCCATAGTTAATTACCTCTCTTATTTTTCGATTATTCCCAGAATATCGTTTTCCCGGAGAATTACATATTTTTCGCCGTCGATTTCCACTTCATTTCCAATGTATTTGCCGTAAATAACCTCATCGTTCTTTTTTACGGCCATTTTTTTCTCTTTTCCGTTTTCCAGTATTTTGCCTGGTCCGATTGCTATTACCTTTCCCATCTGTGGTTTCTCTTTGGCCGTATCAGGCAGAATAATTCCGCCCGCGGTCTTTTCCTCGGCATCAAGCTGCTTTACTATCACTCCGTCATCCAAAGGCCTAAGTTTCATAGTTCACTCCTTATCTTTAACAAACATTCTAACTTTTAAGTTCATATTTCAAGCACAACAACAGTATCAAATGCGTCAGGGGCTTTTTCCGGAACATCGATCACAGCCTTGTCCGCTTCGGTTTTTACTGAAAGAGCGGCCTTATCTTTGTCAGCAAGCAGATACGCCTTTTTAACTTCCTTTTTCAGACCAGTCACTTCAAGTTTGCCGTTTGCCGGCCAGGTAAATACGTGAAGATAAAGTTTCCCCGGTTTTGCCGTGCATTTACCCCAGCTGAATTCACCTATCGGACTGGCTGTTGTGCCATAGATGCTTTCGCCGTTGACTTTGAGCCATTTGCCCACTTCCCTTAATCTCTCAACACTTGGCTCCGGGATAACACCTTGTGCCGTTGGTCCTACATTCAACAGGTAATTGCCGTTATTGCACGAAAGTTTTACAAGATTTTGAATCAGAGTTTCGCTCGATTTCCAATTGTTATCATTCTTCTTGTAGCCCCACGTATCATTTATAGTTCCGCAGCTTCTCCCAGGGTCCGCCCATATCTTGAGCTGGAATTTTATTGTCGCCTGTCTCTTGATAATCGCCGGCTTCATGTCCCACCCGACCGCTTACAAGGCAGGCAGGCTGAATAGAATGAACAAAATCTGTCAGCATCTGGCTCTGTTCTTTGCTTATTTTCTTAGGAGTATCAAACCATATCAGACATACAGGCCCATACTGTGTCAAAAGCTCCCTGACCTGCGGCTTTACCTTCTCTTCGAGGTACTTGGCGAAATCCTTTTCATCCTCATTTGGCCAGTCCCAGGTATTGCCCACTGCGTCTTTCTCATGCCAGTCCTGCGCCTGTGAATAATAGAAACCGAACTTTATCCCGCGTTTGGCGCATGCCGCCGCAAGCTCTTTCATCGGGTCCCGCTTAAATGGTGTGGCGTCAACTATATCGTATTTACTCACCTTGGAATCGTACATTGCGAATCCGTCATGATGTTTGGCGGTAATCACCATATATTTCATTCCAGCGTCCTGCGCCACTTGTGCCGACGCATCGGCGTCGAACTTTACCGGGTTAAACTGTTTTGCTAATTGCTCATATTCAGCTACAGGTATCTTCTCCCGGAACATCACCCATTCACCGATACCTTTAACTTCATGGCCTTTCCATTCCCCGGCAGGTACTGCGTAAAGTCCCCAGTGAATGAACATACCGAATTTGGCATCCTGAAACCATTTGGCACGTTCTTCCGAAGTTATCGCGGACTTGTCTTTCTCGATTTTCAGCTTATTGCCATTGTTTGCATCTTTGCCGAAAGACACTCCAGAAGCTGCCATCAGCACAATAACAATATTTATCATCATCATTTTTTTCATGGTTTGGCTCTCCATTTATTTAGATTTTGATATTTTTCATATCGAGTACGACTATCGTATCGATATTGTTTATCTGAGAAGCCTCTAATTGTATTTTCAACGCATTATCAGCTTGAGAATGTTTTACATTTTTGCCGGTTTTGAAAAGCTTTGCGCTGTTAATATTCTTTGCGGACAAACCCGGCACGACAATCTCGTCGCCAGCCTTTACCTTAACAATATGCAGATATACTTTATTGTCTTTACGCGTTGAATATCCCCAGTCCTGTGGTGGTACCGGCCCGCCGCGGGTGCCGTAAATTGTTTCGCCATTTACTTTCATCCATTTGCCAACCTCTTTGAGTCTTTCAACAAATTCCGGTTGTATCTTGCCCGTCGGCATTGGCCCGACATTCAGCAGCAGATTCGCGTTGTTCCCCGCTGCCTTAACAATATAATGAACCACCTCTTCCGTGCTTTTGAAATTCTTATCGCTCGAGTTATAACACCACGACTTGTTCAGCGTATCACATGTCTCAAGAGGCAGCTTTGATGTTCCCTTTGTTTCGCTGTAAGGGTTGCTGCCAGGCACTCCCCGCTCGAACATCTGAAAATCCTCACCCGGAAATGGCGCAACATGATGATTATTGCCAATCATCGCCTTGGGCTGCAAAGAATGAATCAAGTCATAAGTCTCCTGAAGATGCCAGTCAACGGATGTCATTCTTGGGTCTCCTTTCCACAGGCTTTTATCTTTTGGATGCTGATCCCACCAGCCATCGAACCAAATACCGGCTATTTTACCGTATCTTCCGCTGCACAGTTCCGCAAGCTGAGCATTCATATATTTTATGTAATTGTCCCAGTTGCCGCTTTCAGGCCTGCCCGAATATTCCCCAGTCCTGCCCCGCGGAAAATAATCCGGGTGATGCAAGTCCAGTTGCGAATAATAAAAGAACAAAGGCATATCCTGCTTCTTGCATTCATCCGCAAGCATTTTCAGTATGTCCTTCTTATATGGACTGGCGTCCATGATGTCCCAGTCCGTCAGTTTCGTATCCCACATACAGAATCCGTCATGATGCTTGCTCGTGATGGTGATATATTTCATCCCCGCGTCTTTAGCTATTCGTACCCATTCCGCGGGGTCAAACTCCGTCGGATTAAATTGTGTCGCATACGGTTCATACTGTTTGATGGTCATCTTTTCTCTGTGCATCACCCATATGCCTCGCGCCGGAACGCTGTATATTCCCCAGTGTATGAACATCCCGAACTTGGCGTCCTGGAACCATTGAGGCGGATTAGCCAGCCGCTTCTCATTTTCGCCCTTTAATGCCTTTGTACTCTTCTGTGCATTACCGCAGCCAGCGATAAACATCGCAAATGCCACGACACCAATCATAAACAGCTTTGCTTTCATAATCCACCTTTAACAAAAAATCCTAAAATTTTCTTTACAACCACGACGCAAAAGGTCTTGGGTCTTGAATCTTGTGTCTTATTCTGTCTACTGTTTTTTTTACATCATATCCATATCGCCCATCCCGCCCATGCCACCCATTCCTCCCATGCCGCCTCCCATACCACCCATACCGCCAGGCATTCCGCCCTGGCCGCCTTTCTTTTCCTCGGGCTTTTCGGTTACAAGGCAATCGGTAGTCAGCAGCAGTCCCGCTATACTTGTCGCGTTCTGAAGAGCGATTCTTGTTACCTTAACAGGGTCAATTACGCCTGCTTCGAGCAGGTCTTCAAAAGTATCTGTATTGGCGTTATAGCCAAATCCGCCCTTACCTTCTGCAACCTTATTAACAATCAGGTTTGGTATCGCGCCGGCATTGTCAGCGATGCAGTAGCACGGCATCACCAAAGCCTTTGCGACTATCTCCGCGCCGGTCTTCTCGTCGCCGGTCAGTTTCAACTGCTTAACCGCTTCGATGCATCGTATCAGTGCCACACCTCCGCCGGCAACAATTCCTTCCTCGATGGCCGCTCTGGTAGCGTGAAGCGCGTCCTCGATTCTGGCTTTTATTTCCTTCATCTCAGTTTCGCTGGCTGCCCCGACATTGATTTGAGCCACGCCGCCGGTCAGTTTCGCCAAACGCTCCTGCAGTTTCTCGCGGTCGTAATCGCTTGTTGTAGTTCCAATTTCGGCCTGAATCTGTTTGATTCTTCCTTTAATGGCCTCATCGCCGCCAGCTCCCTCGACAATAATGGTGTTATCGTTATCAATCGTTATCTTTTTCGCCTGGCCCAATTGTTTAACGCTGATATTTTCCAGCTCGATTCCCAAATCCTTGAAAATTGGCTCCGCGCCGGTCAGTATCGCTATATCCTGCAGCATCGCCTTTCGCCTGTCTCCATAACCCGGCGCCTTGACAGCCGCAACCTGCAGAATACCTTTAAGCTTATTGACTACTAATGTCGCGAGTGCTTCGCTTTCCACATCCTCGGCGATAATCAGCAACGGACGTTTGCTCTTGGCGATTTTCTCAAGCAGCGGAACCATCTTTGCAACATTGCTGATTTTGTCCTCGTAAACAAGCATGAACGGCTTTTCAAGTTCGCACGTCATATTATCAGGATTGGTCACAAAGTGCGGCGAAAGATAGCCGCGGTCGAACTGCATACCCTCGACAAATTCAACCGTCGTCTCAAGCCCTTTGCCCTCTTCGACTGTGATGACCCCGTCTTTGCCCACCCGCTGAAACGCTTCTGCCATAATCTTGCCGATTGCCGTATCGTTATTGGCGGAAATTGACGCTATGTTGATTATGTCGGTCTTCTTGGCGATATCAATCGGTTTGGCAAGCGAGGCCAGCTTCTTAATCACAACTTTTGTCGCTTCCTGCATCCCGCGGTTAAGAGACATCGCGTCCGCGCCAGCGGTTAGATTGCGATATGCCTCCTTGAACATCGCCTCAGTCAATAAAGTCGCGGTCGTTGTCCCGTCGCCGGCGATTTTGGAGGTTTTGCTCGCCGCTTCCCTGACTAACTTTGCGCCCAGGTTCTCGTTTTTGTCGGTAAGTTCAATCTCTTCAGCCACTGTTACGCCGTCTTTGGTAACGAGCGGGCCGCCCCAACCTTTATCTATAACAGCGGTTCTGCCGCGAGGCCCAAGCGTCGCTTTGACCGCTCTTGCCAACTTTTCCACACCCGCCAGCAGCTTTGCTCTTGCCTCTGTTTCAAATGCCAAATTTTTAACTGCCATATTACTTGTCTCCTTTACTATCCACGAAAATATTTATTAAAATCGAATTATTGATTATACCGGAATTGCAAATTATATACCAGTTCGCGTACGCTGTAAATGAATTAACCAGCATATTTCACCACAGAGTTCGCAGAGAGCGCAGAGGTATTTGTAATATAAAGACTTATATCAAAATTCTGAAATTGCAGATAATCCGCCTATGGCAGATGAAAGCTGGATGAGTGTTGGTATAACTGCCGTCATTTTTGGCATAAGCCCAGCTCATCTTTGCCAAGTTGACAGGCGAGGTCCTTTGCTCGGTATTCGTTTTTCATCGCCTGGCATTGATTTCCGTTTAACAACCTAAAAGACTATTTCCGGAAATAATCGCTACAATCGTTAAAGTTTGCCTAAATTACGCGCAAAAATGAGCATTTTCTTCGCATTTTTTGAAGAATTTTGAACAATTTTTAAGAAAAATGTGCGCAATTTGAGCATTTTTTAACACTTTTTGAAAGAATGCGTTTTCGGCGGAAAGGAGCAAATGTTAAGATAGGTAAAGTTCGTTGTTCGTCGCTCGTCGCTGGTCGCTCGAGTTTTATAGCAATGCAAGAAAAAGTATAGCCGTACCACTTATCCTAATTTTTGCGGATAAGTAGTGGCTACGAATCTAGCAAAGTTGCTCTACTTCTTAACAACCGGACTGTGTAAGGTTACATATTTTCTTTAATTGCTATAAAAGGAGTCCAGAATACTGGAGTCCAGAATAGAAGAGACGGTATTGCATAGTGCGAGGTGCGTAGTGCGTATGAAAGCAAAAGGCAACCACGAAGACACTAAGGCACAAAGAAAATAATGGCCACAAAAAGGCGCAAAAAACACGAAAAATATTATCCGCAGATTCACACAGATAAACGCAGATTATTTTGACCACGAAGAATTTTCACCGCTGCGCAGTTTTATCCTTAAAGCAATTGAAGAACTTAGATAGGCTTATTCCAAAGACCTCTGCCTTGTCCGCAGAATCCCGACAAGAACGGGCATCTTTATAAGCCGGACAAATAACACGGGTTTTTTCGATTGCCGATTTTATGATTATAAGATGAAAAGGCTTGACAATTTGATTGGTTGGCCGCAGAATGGCGGGGCGAAGATTAATGAATAATGAATTGAGACCTCTGAAAAACCTCACATTTTATTATTCTCTTATATTTTTGCTTGAAGTGCTTCGAAAAATTATTTCGATACACCGCAAAAACTGTTTTCTCGCCTTACCAAAGGATTCTTTTATGCCTTTGGTATACCTTTTTGTCTGCTCATAAAGGTCGTGTGCCGTTATCCGGCAATACTCACCAGGCTAAAACTCCTTTTCCAATTGTACGCTATTACATGTAACCCAAAATCAAAGGCGTTACGCCTCATACCTCGATATCGAGTCCTGCCGTAGCCGGTATTCTTCATCCACGCAAACGGATGTTCAACCACCGCCCGAATTCCCGCCACCAGACGGTTATGCAATTTCTGTGATGCTGTTAATTCCTTCTGGCCGCGAACTCGTTTTTGAATAATTCCGCAGAACACGCCGCGTTCCTCCAGTTTTGCCTTTCGGTCTTTATCCATATATGCACTATCAGCAAAGACACTGTCCTTCTCATCCTCGACAAGTTCGTCAATATACCTGCTGTCATGGGTTGAGGCGGTATCGAAACGGTAGTCTTTAATCATGCCGTTACAGTCAGTAGCAATATGGCCCTTATAGCCGTGATATATTCTGCCACGCTTTTTCGTATAACCTGCCGCCTTGTCTTTGGTGCTGGAAATACCGTCTTTGCCCGTTCTGCCGCGAGGCGCTTCTATTATAGTGGCATCAACACAGGTCCCTTCCTCAAGTATAACGCCGCGACTTTTGAGTATGGCGATAGTCTTATCAAATAATGTAGCTATATGGCCGTTTATATTAAGACGCTTGCGAAACTGCACAAAAGTGGTTTCATCAGGTGCATCCTGTTCCATCTTAAGGCCTACAAATCGTCTGAAGGATATACGGTCACAGAGCATCTCTTCGAGCATCGGGTCGGAAAGATTAAACCACTTTTGCAGCATTATGCATTTTATCATCATTACAAGTGGATAATTCGATGCTCCGCCTTTGTCGGTGTTGTTCTTGTACATATCCCTTAACGGCTCAGCAAGTTCGTTCCATGGTATAAGCAGGTCGCATTTTTGAAAAAATTGAGCAGTGCGACGACCGCCGAGGTCAGAAGTTAAACTGTTGAGAAATGTTGGTTGATTGCTTGTGCGTTCCATAATCTTTGCCTCCATGCAATAAAATTGACTATTGAATGGACGCATTATATCATATCCGCTGATAATTGCATTAATGTTTTGTAAAAAATGCATAGTTTTTCAGAGGTCTCAATTGAAGATATCCCGCAGGGCTAATCTCAGCAGAGTTTATTTTACAAGTCTTGCAATTTCTCTGAATTTCGGGTGTTCGGCGGTTTTGAGCAGTTCGAACAAAACCATTTCTGTGCTGTCTATATTAGCGCCTTTATCCCGCATTTTTTCCAGAGCGGTTTGCTTATTCTCCAATGTTCGTGACGAAACCGCGTCGGCGATGACATGCACCATTTTTGCCTTGGCCAGCAAATCAACAGCAGTTTGATATATGCAGACGTGCGTTTCTATGCCGCACAAAATAACCTCCGTTCGGTTAAGGGCATCTAATTCGTTGTTAAACTTTTCGCAGCCGCAGCAGCTGAAACTTAACTTATTGACAGGTTCGCTTCCGGCCAGGAGTTCTGCTATTTCACCAACCGTCGGACCTAAAGCCTCCGGTCTTTGCTGACACCATAAAATGGGTATGTTGAGAATTTTCGCGGCCTTAATGAGAATCTGGATATTTTTTATGAGGTACTCACACTCGTACATCAATTGCGCCAGTTTGCCCTGAACATCCACGACCGCCAGACAGCAATTTTCTATGTTAAGCATTCCTCTACTTACCCGTTAAATATAATAGTCAGATTAACTTCAATATCTTCACTGGAAGCAAGGATTCTTTTAACTGTTTTTTCAGCGGATGTCAAGACCGGTTTGGGAACAGGTGTTAATGTCCTCAACAAATCCACACTGTTGCCCTCCCCTGTCAGCGTTCCATTGTTGGCCAAAAGTGTGGGACTTTCGTTCAGGAAAGCAAAATTCCTGCACAACTCAAAGCGTTTTTCAGCGGTATCCTGATGGGCAATCTCGATAATTTGTGCGACATTGACATTATCCACAGTTACGTTGCTGTTTTCCTGGCCTTTAAGAATCAGTTTAGCGGAATCGAGCTGCCCCCACGCTGGATTCATCTCCGCCAAAAAGGCGTTGAGTTTACTCCTGCCGCAGGCAAGAACATGTACGGTTTTGCCGTCCTCGTTTTTGGCGGCGGCAATATCCTGAATGCCGTTTTCCACAATCGCTCTGTTGATGACCGCTTTGACAGCCGTCAGATTTTTTGTCGCAAGCTCAAGCGTACCGTCAAACCTGCTTTCGACAGCCGCCGCAATCGGCTTATTCTGCGTCGTATTATTAACCGCGACAAAAACCTTACTCGCATTATGCACCGGTCTAACAATAGTGTAAATAACCGCGCCGAAGACCACAATCAAGACAAGCATCGCGGCGGCAGTCATCAGCTTACGCATCAGCAAAACTCTCCTGCCGCTATGTTCGACAGAGTGTTTGTGTGAATGTTCGAGCAAGGCTTTTTTCTCCAGCGATGCTTTTATATCGCCGAGCATCCCCGCCGGCGCCTTAGAAAAAGGCAGCGAACTTACGAGCAATTTACATTTTTTCAGCTCCCGCAGTTTCTGTTCAATGTGCGGCTCTTTCGCTATAAGTCTTTCCAGCTCAACCTGCTGTTGAGGTGTCAATTCCCCGTCGATAAAACCGTTGAGCAATTCATCGATATATGTGTTATCTTTCATTATAAAATCGCCTCCACAATTTCCTTGAGATTGCTCCTGGCCCTGCTGAGCCTGCTTTTTACCGTCCCCAGCTCCACATCCAGAATTTCAGCAATCTCGGCATAACTCATGCCTTCGATATCCCTTAAAATTAAAACCGTTCTTTGTTCTTCGTCCAGCTTCATCATCGCTTTGGCGATAATCTCGCACAACTCATTGTTCTGCGCGATTTGCGAAGGCTCCACCTGCCGCTGGTCGTGAAGTATATCCCGCAGCACCACTTTGGTGTTACTATCCTGCATGTCCGCCTCGCTGTCCAGCGACTTAAAGCCGACCTGCGAGTTTCTTTTGCAGAAATTTATCGTCAGGTTAAGCGCAATCCTGAAAAGCCAGGTGTAAAAGCCGCTTTTGCCTTCGAATTTATCAAGGTTCTCTATAGCTTTGACAAACGCATCCTGAGTAAGTTCCCGCGCGTCGTCGGCGTTGGCGCACATCTTCAAAATCACGTTATAAATGCGGTTCTGGTACTTGATTATCAGCCGTTCCATCGCCGCGGATTCGCCGCGCCGGCACTGCTCCACCAGCTCCGCATCGTCAATCCTGATGTTTGATGTCTCTGACTGCACTAAGCTGCTCCTTAATTCGACCAGCAGAACCTGAAAATGTTCCCTGAAAAACCTTAAAATCAGCCTTATAATCCATATAATTGCAGATTCCCACCCTAAGGTCAACCTAATTCACATTGCTCCCCTGCATAGATCGCTACATCCTTTACACTATGTTTAATGCTGATTATGCAGATTTTAAAAATATTCTTGCCTCTTTAGCACTTTGGCAGGCAGTCTTTTTTCAAAAACAAATAAAAATGTTGGATTTTTTGCGAAATTTTTGTTATCTTTTTATGTTTTAGACGTTTACAAAGAGTAGCTTACTATTTGGGACAGTAAAATGTTCGCTGTTATAAGTGATATACATTCTAATCTTGAGGCGTTGACGACCGTTCTGTCGGATATAGAAAAACGGGGCATAGAGACGATTTACTGCCTTGGCGACGTTATCGGGTACGGCCCTAACCCGAGGGAGTGCCTCGACTTAGTTATCGAGAAGACCAAGTGGTGCGTTCTGGGCAATCACGATTACGCGGTTTTTTATGAGCCTACGAATTTTAACTATTCCGCCGAGCAGGCCGGCTTTTGGACTCGCGATGTTCTCGAAGCGGAAACGAACCGCCAGGCGAGCGATAAAAGATGGAATTTTCTGGGCAGGCTACCGATGCGCGTACTCTTAAGGCTAAGCTTGGCCAGGAAGCGGTGGTGCTGGATTTTGTTCACGCCTCGCCGAGAAAACCGATAAATGAGTATATTTTTCCTGATGACGTTTACAGCAATCCCACCAAGGTTCGCACACTTTTCGGCAGGGTCAAACATATTTGTTTTATAGGCCATACGCACGTACCCGGCGTTTTTCTTGAGGAGCCGGATTTTTATATGCCCGACGAGCTTGGCAATACTTACCCGATTGTGGATGATGAGAAGGCGATTATAAACGCCGGCTCGGTGGGCCAGCCCAGAGATAAGGACAACCGTGCCAGTTATGTCTATATCGACGAAAATAAGGTGCATTTTGTTCGGCTGGAATACGACTTTGAGACCACGATAAGCAAGATACGCGCTATCGACAGGCTGGACAACTTTCACGGCGACAGGCTCAGAGAAGGAAGATAATAAATTGATGATTGATAATGGATTATTGGTGATTTTGATTATGAAGAAAATTTTAGTTTTAATTGTAGCTGCATTCGTTATTTTTTGCGGCGGACTTGTTGTTAAATCAGGCTTTTTTAAAAATGTCTCCGCCAAAGGCTCGCCCTGTATTCTTTTGCAGCAGACCCAGCCGGTTGACAAGGCCGAAGCAAAAGCGCCGGCGGTTTCCAAAGAGACACCGGTTCTCAAAGCGGTGGTTGTATTCGGTGCAGACCAGTCGCCTGTTAAAGACGTTAAGCTTGGTTCGGTTGACCCTTGCAGCAATTATGAGTTTCAGCTTGACTTAACCTCGCAGGGAGCGGCCATCAGAAGCGCGACCTTCAGCAAATTTGATAACAGAAGTGCCAAAAATCCTCAGCCTTTGACTGTTTTATCGCCTGCCGGCCAGGATGTTTTATCGATGGCAAACAGGGAGTTTATTTTTACTCAGCAGGGCCAGCAGCTTGCTCTGAATAAATTATCCTGGGAATGCTCGGATGTTAATAAAACGGCCGACGGTTCACAGACAGCCGGTTTCGAGGCGATTATTATAAATAAAGACACCGATAAACCCGTGCTGAAACTAATCAAGACTTATAAGATTTCGCCGAACAGCTACTCGGTGAACATAAGTCTAAAAGTTGAAAATCTTTCCTTTGACGAACAAAAGGTGCGGTTTAACCTGGCAGGCCCCGTCGGAATCGGAGAAGAAGACCAAAGGGCTGATTCGAGAAAAGTAATAGCAGCGTTCAAAGGCGCAAGCGAAATCAGAACAACCAGATTCGATATGAAAGGTCTCGAAAAGGCACCTACCCCTAAAGGCCTGGCATTAACCAGCAAAAATAACGATATTTTCATCTGGGCAGGGATTGTTAATAAATATTTTGCTTCCATACTCATACCGGTTCCGGATAATGGGAAGAATTTTTGCGACTGGATAGAGGATAAAACAGGTCGGTTTTATAACCCCAGTGGGAAACCTGACAGCGAGGATAAAACAATAGGGCTTGATTTTGAAATATCTCCCGTTACTCTTGCCGTATCAGACCAGCCCCAAAGTTCAAAGGTGTACAATTTCGCTCTTTATATCGGGCCTAAGGATAAGCGGGTATTTGACGGTAATCCGATGTACAAAAGTCTCGGCTTTGAACAGACAATAGATTTTATGGCGTGTCTGCTGCCCCACTGCGATTATAAATCCGCTGGCTTTTGGCATACTGGCCGCGATGGAATGGATGTACCACCATATTATTCATAACTACGGCATAGTCATTATCATACTGGTTTTCCTGATTCGTATCATTTTGCATCCGATTACAAAGAAAAGCCAGATTTCAATGAGCAAAATGAGTAAGCTCGGCCCTCAGATTGAGGAGATAAAAAAGAAATACGCTAACGACAAAACTGAAATGAATAAGCAAATGATGGCGGTTTACAAGGAACACGGCGCCTCCCCGATTATGGGTATGATACCGATGTTTATTCAGATGCCAATCTGGATAGCGCTCTACGGGGCGATATACGCCAGTGTCGCGTTACGCGGCGCGGAATTTTTGCCTTTCTGGATTACCGACCTTTCTGCTCCTGATGCGCTTATAAGATTTACGACGATAAATATTCCTTTTGTAAATTTTAAACTCAGTTCGCTTAATCTTTTGCCGCTTATGATGGGTGTCGCGTTTTACCTCCAGCAGAAACTTACTCCGCAGACCGCTGCGGCTTCGAGTAATCCGCAGATGGCTCAGCAGCAGAAAATGATGATGATTATGATGCCTATCCTCTTTCCTTTAATGCTGTATAACGCCCCTTCGGGACTGAACCTCTATATCGGAGCAAGCACCTTCGCCGGTGTAATTGAGCAGTGGGTTATTAGAAAGCATATCCGCGAAAAAGAGGAGCAGGAAGCGGACGGCACGGTATCAGCTACCAGCAAAACCGGCGGCAAAGTAAAAAAGAAAAAACCGAAACCATTCTTTAAACGGTTTTAACAATGTATCAGTCCGATGATACTATTACAGCGGTCAGTTCACCAGCCTTGGATGGCAGAGTAATTGTTCGCGTAAGCGGTCCCGATACCATCAATATCTGCAGCAGAATTTTTACACCGATGCCGGAACAGAATGCTTCCGGTCTCGTTTCCGGCGTAATCACAATAGATAAAGAACTGAAAATCAAAGCTGTAATGTATCTTTTTGTATCGCCGCATTCCTACACCGGCCAGGATATTACTGAGTTTCATTTCTATGCAAACTCCTGCGTTACGGAATCGCTAATTGCTGAACTGTGCGCTAATGGAGCCAAAATGGCGCAACCAGGGGAATTTACCGCAAGGGCGTATTTTAACGGCAAAATTGATTTGGCGCAAGCCGAGGCGGTCAACGAGATTATCTCCAGTTCAAACAGATTTCAGCTTGCCGCAGCAGAAAAACTGCTGACCGGACGATTGAGCAAAACCACCGAAGAGATAACCGGCCAGATAGTGGATTGTCTCAGTTTAATCGAGGCGGGATTCGATTTCAGCGAGGAAGATATAGAGTTTATAACTAAGGATGAAGCAGCGGAAAAAATTACCGAACTAAAAAACAGACTTGAGCAGCTCCAGCTGGGCAGCATTACTTGTGAATCCATAATTGATTTGCCTGCAGTCGGAATCGCCGGCGCCCCCAATGCCGGCAAAAGCAGCCTGCTTAATAAACTGCTCGGTCACGAAAGAAGCATCGTATCATACCAACGGAAGACTACAAGGGACGTTCTAAGCGGACAACTCGAACTTCGTAATACTATTTGTGTTCTGTTCGATTGCGCAGGCTTGATGCCGAAATGTGAAACGCTTATCGACGAACTTGCGCAGAACTCTGCGCTGGATGCTATTCAAAAAGCATCCATCGCTGTATTCTGCGTCGATATATCAAAAACTGACTGGAACGAGGATATCGCGATACGCAAACTTATAAATCCAGATGTGCTTATAACGATAGCGACTAAATCAGACCTGCTTACTCATGATACGCTCAAAAGCCGTCTTGATATGCTGAACGAGTTATTCAATACCGTTTTTGTACCTGTCAGTGTTGAAACCGACATTAATATAAATGTCCTTCGCAAAATAATAGATGAAAAAATATTGCAGCTTTTGGTGAAAAAAGGAAGTGCTGTTGCCGGCGGTGTAAAGGATTCAAAATACGGCATAGCCTTAACCGCCAGGCACAAACAGGCTGTCACCGACGCCTCTGAGAGTCTTGTCGAAGCTGCGAAAGAAATTCAAAATGGTAATAGCGAAATTGCCGCGATGATGCTGCGTACGGCGCATCGAAGCCTGGCGACTATCGAGCAGGAAAGCCTTGACGAGAAGATACTGGATAATATTTTCAACCGCTTTTGTATCGGAAAATAAAAAGAGTACCGATACATTTCGGTACTCTTTAACGAGTCAAAAACTATTTGTTTTTGATTTCTTATTTGTCTTTGGCTTCAAACTCGGCGTCGATTACGTCGTCTCCGTTTTTTCTCCTTGTCTGGTCTTCGGGCGGCGGCTCCGGACGTGTCGAACCACCGGCCTGACCTGAAGAAGCAGCCTGCTTCTTGGCGGCCTCCTCATAGAGAATCTTGCCGAGCTCCTGACTCGCCGTGGATAGATTGTCCATGGCTTTTCGCAGCCTGTCAGCCTCATTCCCCTTGACGGCTTCCTTAAGGTTGTTGACCGCGTTTTCGATTTTGCCGCGTGTATCCGCCGAAACCTTTTCGCCGTGCTCTTTGAGCGTTTTTTCCGTCGAGTAAATCAATTGGTCCGCCTGGTTCTTCAGATCCACGACTTCTCTGTTTCTTCTTATCTTCTGCGGCATGAGCTTCGGCGTCCTTCGTCATTCTCTTGACTTCCTGGTCGCTCAGGCCGGAGCTGGACTTAATCTGCGATCGACTGCTGCTTGCCTGTAGCGAGGTCTTTGGCCGAAACATTCAAAATGCCGTTGGCGTCGATGTCAAATGCCACCTCAATCTGCGGAATGCCTCGCGGAGCAGGCGGAATACCCGACAACTGGAACCTTCCCAGCGTACGGTTATCGCGTGCAAATTCTCGCTCGCCCTGCAGGATGTGAATATCAACCGTATGTCTGGCTGTCCGCCGCGGTTGAGAAAATTTCTTTCTTGCTTGTCGGTATCGTCGTGTTGCGGTCGATAAGTTTTGTCATAACGCCGCCCAGCGTTTCAACGCCCAGCGAAAGCGGCGTAACATCAAGCAGCAGAATATCCTTCACCCCTGCATCGCCCGCAAGCACCGCGCCCTGAACCGCCGCGCCGATCGCCACCACCTCATCGGGATTCAAGCTCTTGTTGGGTTCTTTCTTGAAAATGTCTTTCACAATCTGCTGGACTTTCGGAATTCTCGTTGAACCGCCGACCAGCAGCACTTCGGCGATTTCCTCTGGCGTCAGCTTTGCGTCTTCCATCGCCTTGAAGCACGGGGTTTTCAGACGGTCCAATAATCGGCTCCGCCAGCGCTTCAAACTTGCTGCGGGTGAGTGTCATCTGCAGATGTTTCGGCCCCGATGCGTCCGCCGTGATAAACGGCAGATTCACCGTCGTCTCCACCTGCGTGCTAAGTTCGCATTTTGCCTTTTCAGCCGCTTCTTTGATCCGCTGATGCGCCATCGGGTCTTTGCGAAGGTCGATGCCCTCGGTCTTTCTTGAACTCGTCGGCGAGGTAATTTATCAGTATCTCGTCGAGGTCGTCGCCGCCCAGGTGCGTATCGCCGTTGGTGCTTAACACCTCGAAAACATTATCGCCGATATCGAGAATCGATATATCAAATGTCCCGCCGCCGAAATCGAAAACGGCCACCTTTTCATTTCTTCTTCTTCTCAAGGCCATAAGCCAGCGCCGCCGCTGTCGGCTCATTGATAATTCGCTCGACCTTCAAACCCGCGATCGTTCCGGCGTCCTTCGTCGCCTGACGCTGGGCGTCATTGAAATACGCCGGCACGGTAATAACCGCACTTTCAACCTTTTCGCCAAGATAATCTTCAGCGGTCTTTTTTAAGATCCTGCAGAATCATCGCCGAAATTTCCGGCGGCGTAAATTCCTTGCCGCGAACCTCCACCTTCACCAGTTCATCCGGCCCGCCGGCAATTTTATACGGCACGATCTTCTCTTCAGACGCCACCTCACTGTGCCGCCTGCCCATAAAACGCTTTATCGAAAAAACGGTATTTTCAGGATTGGTTACCTGCTGATGTTTTGCAATCTGCCCGACAAGCCGCTCGCCCTTATCGGTAAAGCCGACAACCGATGGCGTCAGCCGCGAGCCCGAAGAGTTAATCAGAACCTTCGGCGCCGAGCCTTCCATTACCGCCACCACCGAGTTTGTCGTTCCCAAATCTATTCCTATAATCTTTGCCATATTTTTTCCCTTTCATTATAATTCCCGCGCAATACCTTACGCTTGCCCTGTTTATTGTGCAAAACCTGTGCCAGCTTAACCATCGATTCAGCCACAATACTTAATCCTTTATATTATAAGGTCTTAAGTAAATATCCAAACCCCATTACTTTTCAGCTCTTAGGCCACTGTGCCATTTTGGCAGGGGAAATAATCCGAAGACTTCAGGCGGGTTTTCAAAAACTGAACGCTACTGACTTAGCATCGAACGGATGATTTCGGCTCGCAGGGCGTCTCTGTGCGTCGGGTTGAGGGGTTTGCCGTAATTCAGTTGTAAATGGGCCGGTAGTGTCAGCATAAACAGCCTGTTTATCGTGGTAATCGTGATAGGAGAGGGGTTGTTCGAATCGTCATTTTTTTCTTTAAGTTTGCACAGACTCTCGATTGCTGGGGTCGAAGCGCCGAGGCGAGTGTGCATATTGATGCCGAGTCGCAGGTGGCTGAGCAAAAACAGGGCCTCCTGCGAGCTTATTAGATGTGCGTTTTTCAGGAGGGCCATCGCGCGGGAAATTTTATCGTCGAGAACATCTTTATCTTTTGCGAGAAGCCATTTTCTTGCCTGATTTTCATATTCGACAATTTCGGGGACAATCCTGTTTTCAAAATCGTTCACGACGCTATCTTCTGAAATACCGAGCGTTACCTGGTTTGAAAGCTGATAAAAATCACCGATAGCCTCGGTGCCTTCGCCGAACAGCCCTCGAACGGCAAGGTCCATCGCCCTTGTAGCGTTGAAAAATTTTTCTATATGGCCGGCCATTTTCAGCGCGGGCAGATGCAGCATCACCGAAACCCTTATTCCAGTTCCCAGATTGGTCGGGCAGGCGGTCAGATAGCCGTAACGCGGGCTGAAGGCGTATTCCAGACTTTCTTTTCAATCATATCGTCGATGTGGTTTATCTGCTCGCCAGCACTGCCTTATGCTGAAGGCCGCCTTGAAGTACCTGGAGTCCGCAGATGGTCTTCCTCGTTTATCATCGCGGTAAAAAACTCATCTTCGGCGATCACCGCTCCGCGCGGGCCTTTGCCAAAAGCATGATGACGGCTGATAAGATGCCGCTCGACGAGAAAATCCTTTTCGAGAGGCTGCGCCTTATCTATGCTCATATAAAAGTTTTTTCCACCCAGATTCAAGGACAGCAAAACATCCTTGAGTTTTTGCAGTATTTCGGCTTTATCATCGTTCGAGCAGGCAGCAGAGAAACTTATGGCCCGCAAGGTTTCTGGCCAATCGAATTCTGGATGATATGACAATATCCGCCAGAGGCCCCCTGCCGCTGAACCATTCATTTACATCATTACTAATTTCAGTCAGTTTCATTATAAACGCCGTTTCTATTGTTCAAGCTGTTTTATCTTGTCTCTCAGTTTAGCCGCCAGTTCATAATCTTCGGCGGCAACCGCCTCATCAAGCTGCTTTTTTGTTATTGAAAGGTCTATTTTACTTTTTAATTCAACCCCAACTTTGGAGGGAACTTTTCCGCAATGAATTGTTTTGCCGTTCTGTGCCTTTTCTATAAGAGGAAGCAAAAATTGTTCAAAAACCTCGTAATCGGCCGGACAGCCCAGCACCGCTTCCTTGCGGAATCTTTCGAGCGTGAAGCCGCAGTGAGGACACGACACCTCTTTTTCAAGAGGACTGAATATTTCCTCTTCCGACGGCTGAGAAATCAGCAGATTATTGAGTAATTCGTTTATCGGCATCTGGCTCTTAACGGCGATGCCCTGTTCAATAGCACACTGTTCGCAGATATGCGTTTCGTTTCGCACACCGTCCGAAATCTCGGTCAGATGAATGGTTGCTTCGTTTTTATTACAAATCTGGCACTGCATAAACATTTCCTTGCGGGTATTATACCATTTTCTGTTTTGCGGAAAAATATTAAATATTTAAAATTTATCCACAGTTTTTCCATTTGAGTTTCTATGTTAAATATCGGCAGTTATAAGCGGCAACTTTGCGGTCAAAAGTGTTATTTGCTGAATTTTGCTGAGCAAAACGGCTCCTCGACTATTTTCACGGACATAAGTTTGACATCTTTCGGCATATCAAGCTCAAGCTTCTCATAAATATATTTAGCTGCCATTTCCGCCGACGAGTTGTTCCGCTGAAAATATTCGATGGTTTCGAGACTGACATTTCTAAAAGGTGCGACTATTGCTTCGAGCATCTTTTTCAACACACCAAAGTCCATAAGCAACCCCATTTTATTAAGGCTTTCACCGGCGACCTTAACCGAGACCAGCCAATTATGCCAGTGCGGATGTTCTTTTGAGCCGTCCGGCAGCGTCAACTGATGCGATGCCCAAAAACTTGTTTCAACGCTGATTGTGAACAAAATTACGCTCCCAAAAATGATTTGCCTGCGTCCGCCAACGTTTCGGTTTATTTCGAGGTTTTGTCGGATACTTTTGTGAAGATAAGCATCTTGGGCTTCATTGTGTCCGTACCATGCCCGGTTATTTCACAGGTGCTTATCCATGAGGCATTCCAGATTTTGCCGTCTTCGGAAACAGGCCCAACGAGAGTGTCATGAAAACTTCCTTCCATTGAACCGTTGATGAATTTGATTACATAATGTTCTATGACAATTTTTACACTCAATTGCCGTGTCTTCGGCTCATACGAAGCCTCGCAGGGACCAAGGGAGTAGATTGCTTCCGCGTCGTTGCGCCACGGCTCAACAAGGCCGCCCTGTGCCACTATAAATTCCATTCCAACAAAATGCTGAAATTTTGAGATAGTCCCATTCGGCTCAAAAGTAAAAATCCACTTGCTCTCATTTGGCTCCCAGGTACCTGCCAGAAATGCCGGAAATTGCTTATTAAGGGTGCGGTTACTATTGCCGGTTTTGTCAGTACCTGTGCAACCTACGATACTTAATAAAACACACACAGCCAGCATCAACAGTTTATTTGTCATTTTATATACCCCAAATAATATAATATTTTCAAATTCTCTTCATCGCTGCTTTCAAAGAGCGTCATATTACCTGCCGAGGCAATTGGATTCATCCGGTTAGTATCTATCACAAAGGTCGCTTCGTCAATTTAATTATATCAGCTTAGCGGCTAAATTGGTGACGACTTAGTCTCGCCGCGTTAGATTGTCATTTGGAAGGACTTTTAGACAGTAAAGGAGCGGAACTCTTCCGTGAGCATTTTTGTGTACTTTCCTGGTTTGCCGTCGCCGATAATTTTTCCGTCAAATTTAACTATGCCGATAATGTCCTTAGTGGTAACGGCAAGAAAAAGCTCATCCGCTGCCGCGGCCTGTTGTGGCGTTAACGCTTTTTCAATTATTCCCATACCGATATTTTTCGCGGCTTTAAGAATGAATTTGCGTGTTACCGATGGCAGAATATTTACGGACAGCGGTGCGGTTTGCAGATTTTTGCCAAAAATCTCGAAAAACGCAGAGCTTGACCCCTCTGTTATAAGCCCGGCATCGTTGACCAGTATCGCCTCGAAACAGCCTTTTTTCTTGGCATCTTGGTGAGCGAGGACGTTCGGAAGAAGATTCAGGGACTTTATATCACATCTTTTCCAACGCATATCAGGATACAAAGACACCGCAACGCCGTCAGTCTTGAGCTTGGGATTGTCTTCCAGTTCGGTAATTGTCATAAAAAAATTCGGCTTGAGATTCGAATCCCAGCTATGATTTCGCGGCCCGGAGCCCCGTGTAATATGAAAATAAATTTTTGCGTTGGAAATTGCCGCCGCTTCATAGGCCTTTTGCACACGAAGCTTTATCTCGCTGACATCCACGCTTGTTATTTCAATTGCTGCCAGGCTGTTGGCGAATCGCTGTATATGCTCTTCGAGGGCGAAAATTTTGCCGTTATAGCTGCGCAAAACCTCATAAACACCGTCGCCAAAATATAAACCGCGGTCTAAATAAGCCGGTTCAAATTGTTCAAATGGCATCATTTTGCCCTGTATCATCGCTATCTGCATAAAAAAATGCTCCTAAAATCGTCGATTTCTATAACATATTCGGCAAGAGACAACAAAAATATCAAATTTTGCTTTACAAAAAAATGGAATAATCATAGAATACCTGTTTCTGTAAATTTAAGTACGACAAAGCTAAGGAGTTTTTTAGGAATGTACGCAGTAATTGAACAAGGCGGAAAACAATATAAGGTTGCACAGGGCGACAGCCTGGATATCGAGTTGACCGAAGTTGCCCCTGAAGCCAAGACCATAGAGCTGAATAAGGTTCTGTTCGTGAGCGATGGCGAGAAAATTAAGATAGGTACGCCCTATATAGAGGGGGCAAAGGTAATCGCTTCGTTTAAAACCGTTGCGCAGGACGCCGTTGTAAAAGGCAAAAAGGTCTTTTCGACCTATTTTCGCAGGCGCAAGAACAGCAAGAAACGTATCGGCCACCGTCAGAAGTATCTGCACGTTACAATCGACACCATTCAGGCGTAATCAGACGCGATTCTCGTATTGGTTCGCGATTTTTTCGGCTCGGCTGCACCATGCTGTCGGGCCGTTTTTCACAAAATAATCGAACGACTCATCGTCAACCAGTTGTCCCAAAATCGCTTTGCGGTCTGCCATCTCAGGTATATCGCTTACAACTTGTTTCCTTACTTTTTCGAGTTCAGCCAGGAATTGCCCGTGTTTCTCAGTGAAAATCTGTTCGAGTTTTTTCTTTATGTGGCCCGCGTAAGCCGGACACGTTCCTTCCGTGCAGACCGCAATCTGAAGATTACCCCGCTCGATAACCGCCGGCACAAAGAAATCGCACAGTTCCGGCTCATCGACAACATTGCATAAAATTTCCAGCTCCTGGCAGTCTTTGTATATCTGCCTGTTGAGCTGATTGTCATTTGTCGCCGCGATAACAAGAACTGCACGTCCGAGATAATCCTTGGCATATTTTGCCCTGATAAGCTCAACGCCGCCTTCCTGACAAATTGCGGTTAAGGTATCGTCAACATGTTCGCCCACGACCACAATGCGGGATCCTGTCGATAACAGCGACTGAACTTTCCGTGCAGCTACAACGCCAGCCCCCACGACTACGACACGCTTGCCGCTAAGCTCAAGATATATTGGATACTTAGCCATAGCACCTTAATTATACCAGATTAACGTCGATAGCAAGAATTAATTTTGAAAAAAAGACAAAAAAAGCGTAGCGAGCAGTTTGCCCGCCACGCCTTTTTGTTGTTTTTTCAATACCAAAGATAATACTCGTCAAGGATGAAACTTTACTGAAAAACATTACTCCTTATAGAACCGTATCTCGCTGAGACCGCCATAGTTGCCGCCATAGTGACCGTTAACCTTGATTGATATCCATCGAGCTGTAATACCTGAGAGGTCCACTTCGTCGGGTTTGACCGCATTAGTTGTACCGTAATCACTCGCACCCGGCGCTGTGTAAATCAAATGCGCTGCCGATAGCCGTCCAGTTGCCGGGATTATCTACCGGGTTGCCGGGGTCAGAACCGGAATTGGAGTAATAAAGGTTGACACCCTGACAGCCGCGGGTGGTATAGCCTGTCCAGTTGAAATTCCAAATCCTCATGAAATCCATACTGGTGCTGCTGCCGAGGTCAACCTTGAACCACTTCGGCCAAGTGCCGTTTGCGCCCATCCACATCTTGTATACAGGGGTGTCACTCGCATGAGCATCACCTGACATACCCGCACTGTTTACCGCATATACAGGATCACGGTTAAGGTAGTTGTTTATTGCGGTAGCAGTCAAACTATTGGGGTCAATCATGTTCTCCACTCTAAAGTTCCAGACAGCACCCTTCCACGGGCTGTTGCTGTCGCCGGCATTAACTTCGTCAATTCGCCAATAATAAGTTACACCCGCTGTCAAAGCACCCGGGTCATAAGTTTTTCCTGTCTGGTTGCCTTTGTAAACCGATGAAGCGGTTGTTGCAGTAGTAACAGCGCTCTCAGATGTGCCGAAGTAAACATTGTGTGAAGCGGCATAGTATCCCGCCTTCCAGCTTAAGTCAGCAGTTGATTTTGCGTGTGCCTCATGCGCAGGACTCGGTTTGCTGGCATGGTAAGGGGTAACTATTAGTGTATAGACGCTCAACGTTGTAAGCACATTATTGTCATTTCTTTCCTCGTATTTATATTCAAAGGTGTTGATGTCCGGACTAATCTGTACAGAGAACTCAAATGGGAATTTATGGTCCACTGCAGTCGACAACCATGAACCACCGTCAAGCCTGTAAATCATCTTTACGTTGTTAGTATCGCCTGCAATGTTCTGTGAGTATGAAGGTCGGGCATCGGTATAGGTATATGCCTCGGTCAGCTCAGGACCAAAGGAAAGAATCATACCTATCATACTGCCATAACTTTCGGTAGTAGTATCCCTGACAAGACTCTTATCTGTCAGCGTATAAGCTGGTTTGAACAGGTTGGTATGAACCCTGCTTGTTATAGCATCAACACCCTCAATAATCAGAGCTGTAAGGCCTTTCGCAGGAATATCAACGTTCACAGTGCCGTTCGATAGGGTCTTATCGCTTTGAGCGACATTATTCTTCCAGACCTTTATCGTATGCGAAGAGCCATAAGAGACTTTACTGGAGCTTACACTTAAGCTGACGTTGCTGAGAGCACTTGCGGACTCGTTCGACAGGGCAAGGTAAAGATTGCCGTTGCCGTAGCCTGCGATGTAGTTAATCTGCTGACTGCCGAGCGTAAGAAGGTTATTGGGAATCCAGAGTCTTACATCGTCATCGCCGTAGAATGAACCGGGCCTGTCGCCCCAGATGTTTATTCTTCCACCGGCGCCGCCGTCAAAGAGTCTCCGGGATGGGAAATCGATGTTGCCTTCTGACCTGGTTATCGCTTCATTAACCATAAAGTCAATCGTCCAGGGTATATACTGCCAGTGATGCCACAAATGCATTGATGTAAACGTCATATATTCAAGAGGATGCATGCAGAAGTCATCTTGTTCATAGACTAATGAATGTGTTCTCGAGAACTGCTGACCGGGGTAATTCGCCCATCTGCCGACGATTGCCCATCGCGCCATTGTTCGCATAAGGTCATCGTTTGCATACCATGCCAGACGTGTTAATCCGCCGGGGTATTCAATGAATGTAAATGCACGATATGCCATTGGGAATAAACCCGTAAGGGCCGGACGCCACGTGGGCACGGTTTGCTCAGGAGCGTACATAGGAAGCGGCGGGTCAAATCCCCACAGCACGTGCCTGCCCGGAGTTCCGAAGTGTATCGGAGCCTGGTCAAATTCATCCACTAAAATATTTTCATCGAAAACCCGCGGGTTAACATTAAGAGACGTCAGGAATTCATAACCGGCCTTTGTAGCCTCTGTCAGGAAGTTCGGGTCGCCTGTTTCTTCGTAAATTTCCATAAACTTCCAGAAATCAGTGTACCTGTAATGGTCGGCGATAGTGGTGTATGCACCGGTGATGGCAGTACTCAAATCACTGGAATTGCCGTATAGACGGTACCACTCCAGAGCATTATAGAAAAGATGTCCTGTGAAACTTGGTTTCTTTTCCAGAGAGTAAATCTTGCACGCAGTGGTGCGGTTGCCTGAAATCGCGTAGTAATTGCCTAAATCAACGGCTGTAGTAAGCGGACCTGTCATATTATTGTCGTACGTTACCACGTACTCCTTATCATACGGAGTGAAAAGCCTTTTGTAAAATTCATAAATATTTGTTAAATAACGACTTATGTCATTATTTTTCTTGCAATCTCCTCCATTTTGGATATTATGTAAGCGTTGTCAGTAAAAGGACTTACAACCAAAATAAAGGAGATTTTTTTATGTACCACGTTCAAACGTCACTATTTTATGACCTCCAGGAGCTTGTCAGAAATTCATCGCTGCTGCGAAAGTACTTCTATCTCTTTCAGGCTCTCGATATTTCCATTCTGCCCGACAGAAACTTCGGTGTCGGCAGAACAGGTCACTCACGACATGCCATCCTGAGAGCACTCATCGTCAAACATCTTCAGCAAATAAAATCTGTCCCTGAGCTTATCGAATATCTTCAAGCCAATCCGCCTCTGCTGGAACTGTGCGGCTTTACGCTCGGGAATATGCCGGACGAATCCCAATTCTATCGTTTCTTGGCAGATACCGATAACTCTGTTCTCAAAGAAATTCATTACCGTCTAAATCAGCGGCTTATCGAACAGGGATTAGTCAGCCTTGATACCTTGATCATTGACTCCAAACCTGTTATGGCTGCCACAAAAGAAAATAATCTCAAAAATCCCGCCCGAAACACCACCGATAAAACCAAGACGCCCACTCGAAATCCTGCTGCAACATTGAGCTATTATTCTTGTCAGGTCCTCAACGGCAAAAAGGAAAACATGCTGTTCTTCTGGGGATACAGGACACATGTCATAATCTCAAAACAAGGAATATCGCTTGTTGAAATAACTCTGCCAAACAACACCACAGACCAGCAGGTTGCCTTCAAGCTGCTTAAAGAACTCAAACGCAGATACAGGGTCAGAAAAGGCTTTCTGTTTCTTGCGGATAAGGCCTACGATGTCAGAGACCTGTACACCTTTATAGTTGGAAAGATGAAGGGAAACCCATATATCCCAATCAACCCAAGAAATCAGAAAGATGACAAGACTTTTGGCCCTCACGGCTGTCCCATCTGTGATGCTGGTCTTGAAATGAGGTCGACCGGAAGATGGACCGAGGGCAATCGTGAACGCATCAAGTTTCGCTGCCCCTTAAAGGTCAGCAAAAAGACTGCTGAAAAACTTAGTAACACCTGTCCGGTAAACCTTCCATCCTTCAATACCGGCAAATGCTACGGCTGTACCAAGTACATTGATATCACTGAAGATGCACGTTCGCGTGTCCCAAGGGATTCAAGGGAATTTAAGGAAACTTTCAAGCAAAGAGAATCAGTTGAGCAATACTTTGCTCGGTTAGGAGACCGTGAAGCTGAACAGACTACGCACTATTCATTGAAAACCGTGCGTAATCAGATGACAATCGCTCATCTGACGGCAAGTCTTATCGGCGTTGCCGCTGCTATATTGCTTAAACAGCCCGGGAAAATGCGTTGCCATAAAACATTCGCACAAATACCAAACCGACGCAAGGCCGGCTGATGTCTCAGTTGACGTTGAACGATTAACTTTTCAAAGAGCTAAGACAGAACTCTCGGGGATACTCTGTCTCTAGACAGGCCTTCTGGCCTTAAAAAAACCAAAATTCACACTCATGCTGCAATAATCCATCAGTTCCACTGCCATTGCGTTGTTTATCCGTTCCGACCTCTGCTAAAAATCATTCATTTTGCAGAAGTCTTTACGGAGTGAATACAGCTGTTTGGCGGCTGAGGGCGTATTCCATCTGCGGCAGTGCGCGGGACCAGAACATATCGTTGTTATCCAGCACTATCGCGGAATTTATCGCGAACAGGCCGTTCATCATCTTGTATGCGCACGGGTCGTCTGTCCAGTATTCGTTGCACTTCTGGTTGGAATCCCACATATTGTAGTTGTTGCCGTCGGCATCCAACGCATAATCGGTTAAATTGGCCAGAAGTTTATTCAAAGAGCCCGGACCAGTATTATCACGCAAATCTCTGACTTTATAAACATTCTTGACTATGCCCTTGTAAAAGTCAGACCACTCGGAGTTATCCACAGCCCACAGAACGCTGAAACTGAATGTGTCATTTACCGCTAAGTACGAATCTTTGTCGGTCGGCAGATTGATATCCTGCGCACCCATTTCCGGTGAGAAAATGAGCGGCTGTGCCTTGCCGTTCAGATTCCTGATACAAAGCCCAAATTCGACATTCTTGTAATGCGGCAGACGGAAGGATTCAATTTCAGGGCTGACAATTACCGCACAATCTTTACCGCTGTTTCTCGTCATAACAAGAGACATCGGCGAGAGATATTCCTGCGCAAACTTTGGTGAAGTCGGGAAGGCGGGCGGTGAACAATCCGGCGGGTCAATTGGCTTGCTTGTCCACATCGTCGGCTGGTTGAGTATTTCCATTGTATTCGGGTCAACCTCGGGAGCGCCTGTGTAAGCAAGCATGAACCACCCCGCGGTTTTAGCTGTTAAGGTATATCTCAGCATCGGCTCATTATAATCAGTTGACACATCCATCGACGCGCTTAAATCAAAATTAGTCTGCGTAGGATATGTCCAGACTATGTTGCCATCTACTATCTCGGCGTCAGTAGGACTGAGCGTGGTATTTGTGCCTGTGCCGAAAGGATTTTCCCCGGCGGATGTCCATACCGCATACAGGTCGCTTGTTGATGACAATGTCGGCCGTGTGGCATTATAGATTACCGTAAACTTGGGAGTAAAGTATAAAGTCGTATTCGAACTTTTATTTATCACAGATATAGTGGCAAGGTTAGCATGCTGAATAACCTGATAGACGCTGTTCTCAATAGCTATCTGGGTTGCTCGTACAGTAGTTTTTCCCGCGTAAGGTGTGTTATAAGTCACCTCTACAGTACCTACGCCGCCGTATCCTCTTATCTTGCCCGCGGAAACATAGCTGTTTATTGTTGAGGTTACATCGCCATCTATTATCAGCTTGCCCTCCTCGATATCCAGATAGCCGTTATTGCCCATCCAGAATTGGGCTGTTTCAATGGAGCCGCCGTACAGGTTCACGTCACCGTGGCCGCTGTAAGAATCGGAATAGGGGATATGCACATCGCCTGCCAAAATTTTACCGCCAGTCATATGAATTATGCCCTGAGTGTTATAGCCGACCCTGATAAGCTGGCCTGTTGCGTTTAAGGTACCTGCTGCGATATCTATTATACCAGTACCGGATGCGGCCTGCCCGATAATGGTATTGTAGCTGGTAGCTTTAATCGAACCCCCGTTTATATCGAGAGTACCGGAGCTGAGGTGGCCAACATAGAGGTATCTTGCTATATTAACTGTACCACCGCTGATATGAAATTCACTTCCTGTGCCGCCGGCGGCAGCGCCGATGTCCAAATCATACGTCGGAATTGAGATGCTGCCTCCGCTCATGGTGAAAGTTCCATTGCCGCTGTAGCCGACCAGGAGCTTGCTATAACAGGTTAAATTGCCGCCGGTCATTGAAACTTCACCCGTCTCGCCGGTGTTATACCCTATCTGCAGGTTGCTGCACTTTGCCGCACTGGCACCAGTATGGGTTGAATCGATAACCGGTTTATCCACGCCGGTGTCGAGAATCCTCGCGTCATCGGCGCTTGTCGGTGCAGTATCCGAAGACCAGTTGGCTGCTGTTTTCCACAGCTTGTCTGCACCGCCATGGTCCCAGGTGCGAGTCGCTCCAATAGCGTTACCCGTCCAAACCAGCAACGAGGCAAAAATCATTAATAACATTAGTTTCTTGCACATAATTAAAATCCTTCCTTCTACAACTTTTCATTAAATGTTCTATAAAACTTATTTTCTCAGGCCAGCCGCATATTCATTATTAATATCTTTTTTCAGTTTTTACCCTTTCCTTTTTTTCACCTCCATTCCGGGTTGATATCTGAAATATTATATTTGGCTGTCCTGAACCTTATTTTGAAATAAAATTATCGATATGCATATCTGTGTCGTACATCTTTACAAGAGCTTTGTAATAGTAAGATGAATACTGATGTCTTAATAATCGCGATTTGTCCTTCCATTTTTTTTACCTTCGACAGATAATAAGTATTGTAGAAATAGTAACAGTGGTATTGTTTATAGCGATATTATCAGACTGTGTAAACGCCATTTTGAATTTTTTTACCGCCATTTTGGAAAGCGGTTTTTTGTTGTATTTTTAAACTAACTGCTTGCCAGACAGCTAAATTTCCAATATTATCCGTTTCACAATAGAAAAAGCGAAAGTCCAAACAACCCAAACTTTAACATAATGATTTGGGTAATAATGGCCGTGGATGATATAATAGAAATTATGGCTAAGATTCGTAAGGTTATATTGCTGGTCGAGAGTTCGAGTGGGTATGGCCGCAATCTTTTAGTCGGAATTTCCCAATATTCTCGCCTGAACGGGCCGTGGAGATTCTTTTTTAGAAGTGGTACTCACTACCACCACAAACTCAATGAGAGAAAAAAACTTTGGAATTATATGAAAAGCTGGAAAGCCGACGGTATTATAATACGTGAACCCAAAAAAGACGACGAAATCCTTAAATGGGGTCTGCCTACCATTATATCCCCATTCAAGAAGGAACTTGCCAGCTTTCCCGCAATTGTTACCGATTGTGTCCGAACGGCAAAACTTGCTGCCGAGCATTTTCTCGATAGAGGGTTTAGGAACTTTGCTTATTGTGGTTATGATGATATGGAGTGGTCGCAGAACCGCGGGAAGAGCTTTATCGAACATATTGCAAAGGCGGGTTTTCATACGTATGTTTACGAACAGCCAAGAGATTTAAATTATTTTTATGTGAATGAACAAACTTCCCTGATTAAATGGTTAAAGTCGCTGCCCAAGCCGGTGGCACTTTTTGCCTGCAATGATGACCGAGGCTATGAGATCACTCAAGCCTGTCGATTCGGAGGTTTACATGTGCCGGAGGAAATAGCGGTTCTCGGCGTTGATAACGACACAGTGGTCTGCGGTTTTTCGGATCCTCCGCTCTCAAGCATACCGCTAAATAGTGAAAAAGCAGGATATGAAGCCGCAGAATTGCTTGATAGGATGATGAATGGAGAAAAAATGGCCGGTCAAAGGATAATTGACAGACCAGAACAGGTTATACCCAGACGGTCAACTGATATTCTGGCAATAGAGGATAGTCTTGTTGCCGATGCGATGCGTTTTATCCATGAGCATTCCAAAGAGTTGATTCAGGTTCGTGATGTCGCCGAAGCATTGGCGGTTACACGGCAGACGCTGCGCTCGCGATTTCTAAAAGCCCTTGGCCGGACGATGTTTGATGAAATCAAACGAACCCGAATCAGGCAAATCGAGCAACTACTGCTTGAGACAAATTTGTCAGTATCGAGAATAGCGTCCAACTTGGGATACCTTAGCAGTGACCATATAGCACGCTACTTTCAGTCGGTTAAGAAAATGACACCACAGCAATATCGGAGAAAGTTTATAAGTTATCTGTAGTAATGGTGTTATTTCAGAACATCCGGAGGTTTTCGAGGAAAACCTTTTATTCTGCCAGATCCATGAACCTGATATACTATGTTTGAGATAAAGTCTATCTCCTTTTCTTGAGTATTGTTTTAGAATAACAGCGGGATGGGCTGTTCAGAGAATTGTTATCAGAAAACCGGGATAAAAAAGGCGTGCGTCCATTGCGGTCGCCACGCCTCTTTGTTGTTTTTTTCAATACCAAAGATAATACTCGTCAAGGATGAAAAAAAACCCGGCGGCTTAAACATTGCCGCCGGGCCGTAAAAGGAAGCATCTTTTAGTACCAAAACCTACTGGTACGTTATCCTAATCAAGGTTTAATCGCGATGCTCATCATACCCTTGTACGCATTCGACCCGCATGTAACAGTCGTGCTGCCGTAAGAGCCATATGCTGCCTTCTCGCCTGTGGCTATCCCGAGGCCGCCGCCGTTGCCTGAGTTCGTGGTATTGTCGGTGCGCTCGGTTAGACTTGCCAGGTTGGCGTTTGTCCAGCTCGAGAAGTTTGTCGTGCTGCTTGCGTCAGGGTGACTGGTGGCAATGGCAGTTACAACAAGAGTCTTGTCAACCGTTGTAGTCGCTCCTGCAATAGAGCCGCTGGTGTCCATCGTAGCCTCAGTACCGCCTGCTGTAACATCCCACGGGTTGCCGGAGGTAACAGCGCCGCGAATGGCTATAATCCTGCCAAGCTGATGGTTGCCCGAATCAGATGTGGTAGGAGCGCCCTGCGTGCCGTTATACCGGGACCAGAATACCGTAAGCCTGGTAGCAGTAGAACCTGCGGCTGTTCCGGTACCCTGCGGAGAGTTGGTAACTGCAGTCCATGTCCCGCCATTCTGATTGGAAATCGAGATGGCCTCATTGGCGGTCTCGAGGAACAGAAGCAGGATGTCGTTTGTGGCAATACCCGAAGGAAGCGCCGGTGTTATACCACCTGTGCCGTTTGCCACGCTTCCTGCCGCGACATACGACGGCGTTACTTTCTCAGTAGTAAAGCTCCAGACGGTACCTTTAGTCGTGCCGCTTGCGTTCTTCTCATCAATACGCCAATAGTAAGTCGTGTTGCCGGTCATAGTACCTGTGTCATAAGTAGTGCCTGCCTGGTTGCCTTTGAATACTGAAGAACCTGTAGTAGCACTGTTGACGTCAGCTTCGACAGTTCCGAGGTACACATCGTGCGATGTTGCGCCAGAGCCTGCCGTCCAGCTCAAATCAGCCGTTACACTTACATTTGTAGCACTGTTGGACGGACTTGGAGAAGAGGCCTGGCCGGGAGGCGAGCCGCCGCCGGTGCCGGTAGTAAAGCTCCAGACATTTCCCTGCCACGGGCTGTTGCCGTCACTGGTATTGACCTCGTCAATTCGCCAGTAGTAGGTAGTGCTTGCAGCCATTGTTCCGGCGTCATAAGTTGAGCCAGCCTGGTTGCCTTTGTAAACTGATGAAGCGGTAGTAGCGGTAGTAACAGCAGATTCCGATGTGCCTAAGTACACATTGTGTGAACCGGCATAGTATCCTGCCTGCCAGCTTAAATCAGCGGTTGTGGATACACTTGTTGCCTCGAGTGCAGGACTTGGTCTCCTGGCCTCGTAAGGTATAAGCGTCAATGTGTATACGCTCGAAGTTGTAAGCGTGTTACTATCGTTTCTTTCTTCGTATTTATATTCAAAGGTGTTGATATCCGGACTAATCTGTACAGAGAACTCGAACGGGAACACATAGTCCACTGCAGTTGACTGCCATGAACCACCGTCAAGCCTGTAGAGCATCTTCACGTTGTTGGTATCGCCGGCAATGTTCTTTGAATAACATGGTCTGGCGTCAGTGTAGGTATATGCCTCGGTCAACTCAGGACCAAAGGAAATAATCATACCTATCATACTGCCGAAAGTTTCGGTTGAAGTATCTCTGACAAGACTCTTGTCGGTCAACGAGTAAACCGGCTTGAACAGGTTGGTATGAACCTTGCTGGTTATAACGTTGGCATCCGGGATATTCTGGATTATCAGGGTTGTAAGACCTTTTGCTGAGACATCGACGTTTACCGTACCGTTAGATAAGGTCTTATCGGATTGAGCAACGTTGTCTTTCCAGACCTTTACCGTATGCGAAGAGCCATAAGCAACTCTGCTCGAATTGAGTGCTACGCTCATATTGGTAAGGGGGCTTGCTGACTGGTTCGACAGGGCAAGATAAAGCTTACCATTGCCGTAACCAGCAATGTAGTTAATCTGCTGACTGCCGAGGGTGAGCAGGTTATTGGGAATCCACAGTTTTACATTACTATCGCCGTGGAATGTTCCGGGCCTGTCGCCCCAGATATTAAACCTGCTGCCGCCGCCGCCCTCAAATACCCTTCGAGACGGGAAATCAATGTTGCCGTCGGATTTAACGATTGTATCATTGACCATAAAATCTATCGCCCAGGGTATATACTGCCAGTGATGCCAGAAGTGCATTGAAGTAAATGTCATATATTCAAGCGGGTGCATGCAGAAGTCGTCCTGCTCATAAACCAGCGAGTAATCCCTCGAGAACTGCTGGCCCGGGTAATTTGCCCATCTGCCAACAGTTGACCATCGGGCCATATCACGCATAAAGTCATCATTTAAGTATCCGCTTAGACGCATCAATCCGCCCGGAAATTCCTGGAACGTAAATGCCCTCCATGTCCCCACCTGCATACCGGTAAGCGCCACACGCCACGATGGTACCGATTGCTGGGGAGCGTACATATGCTGGGGTGGAGGATACCCCCACAACACATGCCTGCCCGGGGTCTGGAAATGTATAGGCGCTTCGTTATTTTCATCCACTAAGTAATTTTCATCCTTAACCCTCGGTGAAGTATTAAGAGTTGTCATAAAATGGTATGCATTAACTTTTGCTGTATCTAAATAGTTAGGATCTCCGGTTTCCTCATACATCTCCAGGAACTTCTGAAAATCACAAATGCGGTAGGGGCTGATTATGCAGGAGTCGGCTCCTTCAACAGCATAGTTCAGTTCATTAATATCACCATAGAGACGATACCATTCGAGGGACTGCTGGAAGTGGCCATGCGATTCGGTGTGGCCTTTTTCCTTAGAATAGACCTTAAATGCACCGGTACGACCTCCGGTGAGCCGGTACAAAGTTCCCGAAATCTAGTCCGCTTATCCATGGGCCGAGCATATTGTTATCGTACGACATCTGCAAATTGTAGTTGTAATTGTAAGGATGAAAATACGATTCCTCTCTGCTTATGCAGTATTCAACCTGGGGAAGGGAACGGGACCAGAACATCTCGTTGTCATCCAAAACTATCGCGGAATTGATTGCAAATAATCCGCCCAGAACCTTGAATGAATACGGCTGGTCAGTCCAATACTCGTTGCATTTCTGGTTGGAGTCCCACATATTGTAGTTATTGCCGTCGGCGTCCATTGCGTAATCAGTTATATTAGCCAGCAATTTATTCAAAGAACCTGGCCCGCTGTTATCGCGCTGGTCCCTGAATTTAAAGATGTTTTTGACTATGCCCTTGTAGAAATCGTACCATTCGGAATTATCTACCGCCAGCAGGACACCAAAGCTGTGAGTCTCATCCACTGCCAGATATGAATCCTTATCGGTCGGCAGATTCGCTTCCTGTGCGCCCATTTCCGGTGAGAAAATCATCGGCTGGGCCTTGCCGTCTAAATTCCTGATGCAAAGGCCGAATTCGACGTTCCTGTAATGCGGCAGTCGGAATGACTGATAATCCGGACTGACGACTACTGCACAATCCACACCATTAACATCTCTTGTCATAACCGCAGGAAGCGGGCAGAGATATTCCTGGCAGAATGTGGGTTCGGTCGCGAAAACAAGCTTGTTATCGTCCGGAGGGGCGATAACTTTATCATCCCACATCGTTGGCTGATGGAACTTTTCCATAGTATTGGGGTCGGTTTCGGGAGCGCCGGTATAACCGAGCATGAACCAGCCGGCATTCTTGGCCTTTAGAGTATATCTCAAAGCAGGCTCGTTATAATCAGTTGACAAATCCAGTGAGGCGGTTAAATCAAAATTAGTCTGTGTCGTGAATGTCCATACGAGGTTGCTGTCTAATATGCCTGCACTGGCTGCACTCAAGTTTGTGTTTGTGCCTGTACCAAAAAGATTTTTTCCAGCCAATGTCCAGGTTGCAGTCAAATCACTGGCTGATGACAGTGTCGGCTGGGTAGCGTTATAGATTACCGTGAACTTGGTAGTGAACGCCGAGGTTGTATTCGAATCCTTATTTTTTACGGACATATTAAGATTTGTCGCCTGAACAACCTTGTAAGCGCTGTTCTCAACCGTAAGATTGGCAGTCTGTGTTGTAGCAAAGCACCAGACATCGCCCTTGGTTGCCCCGGCTCCATTTTTCTCATCGATTCTCCAGTAATAGCCTATGTTGCTGCTCATTGTACCTGTGTCGTAGGTTGTGCCGGCCTGGTTGCCTTTGTACTCTGATGAAGCAGTAGTGGCATTGTTAACGGCACTTCGGCTGGTGCCGAGATAAACATTGTGCGACGTTGCCCCTGAGCCTGCCGTCCAGGTTAAATCAGTGGTTGTAGTTACGCCGGTAATAACGTCGGCAGGACCCGGACCGGTAGCTTTGTTGGGTGGTGTCCCTGCGCTGGTTGTAAAGCTCCAGACAGTGCCTTTGGTCGTACCGCCTCCATTTTTCTCGTCGATTCGCCAGTAATAGGTTTTATTACCAACCATTGTACCGGGGTCATAAGTTGTACTGCCCTGGTTGCCTTTGAATACCGATGAGCTGGTGGTTGCGCTATTAACATCGGCCTCAACAGTACCCATGTACACATCGTGTGATGTTGCACCGGAACCTGCCGTCCAGCTTAAATCGGCAGTTGTGCTGACGCCGGTGGCGCTGTTAGCCGGGCTTGGAGTGGTGGCCTTATTGGGTGCCGCAACAACAGTGGTAAAGCTCCAGACATAACCCTTGACGGTGCTGGCATTGACTTCGTCAATTCGCCAGTAATAAGTGGTGTCATTAGCCATAGTACCTGTGTCATAAGTCGTACCTGCCTGATTACCTTTGAATAGAGACGAGGCAGTAGTAGCGCTATTCACATCGGCCCAAACAGTGCCAAGGTATACATCGTGTGATGTCGCGCCTGAGCCTGCCGACCAGCTAAGGTCAGTAGTTACTCCTACACTTGTGGCAGTGTCGGTAGGACTTGGGCTGGATGCCTTTGTGCTTGTCGCCGTTACAGTGGTCTTGCCAGCAACGGGTGTGTCATAGCTTACGTTGACTGTGCCGCTGCCGCCAAAGCCCACTATTTGGCCTGCCGAAACATAAGTGTTGATGGTAGATACGACATTACCTGTTATTGTGAGCGTTCCGCCTGCAATATCCATATAGCCGTTGCTGCCCATCCAGAATGCAGCGGTATTAATCAATCCGCCGTATAAATTTACATCGCCATGGCCAGCGTAAGAATCAGAATGGGGAATATGCACATCTCCGGCCTCGATTTTACCGCCGGTCATGTTGATAATACCCCTGGTGTTGTAACCGACCCTGATGAGCTGGCCTGTTGTGTCTATAGTGCCGGCACTGATATTGATTGTGCCGTAGTTGCCGCTGCTGGCACCCTGTCCGAGGATGGTATTGGCGCCAGTAGCCGTAACCAAACCGCCGCTCATATTAAAGGTGCCGGTACTGAGATGACCAACATAAAAGTATCTTGCCGAGTTAACGGTACCGCCGCTCATATTAAATACGCTTCCTGTGCCGCTGACAGCAGCGCCGATATCCAAATCATAAAGTGTGGTTGTAATACTTCCCCCGCTCATTGTGAAAGTACCATTTCCATAGTAGCCGACCAGTAGTTTGCTATTACAGATTAGCTCACCGCCGGTCATTGAGACTTCACCTGTTTCTCCGGCGTTATATCCTATCTGCAAGTTGCTGCACCTTGCCGCGTTGGCGCCGGTATGTGCCGAATCGATAACCGGCTTATCCGTGCTAACGTCAAGAATTCTCGCATCATCGGTGCTTGTAGGTAAAGTGTCCGTGGACCAGTTGGCTGCTGTTTTCCAGAGCTTATCGGCTCCGCCGTGGTCCCAGGTATAGGTCGCTCCAGTGACATTGCCTGTCCATGCCAGGAGCGAGGCGAAAATCATTAAGAACATTAGTTTTTTATACATACTTAAACTCCTTCTTTTTTAAATATTTTATAAGATTTATTTTCTCAGGCCAGCCGCATATTCATTATCAATATCTTCTTCCAGTTTTTACCCTTTTCTTTTTTCACCTCCATTCCGGGTGGATATCTGAAATATTATATTTAGCCGTCCTGAACCTGATTGGAAAATAAAATTGCCGATATGTGTATCTGTGTCGTACATCTTTACAAGAGCTTTGTAATAGTAAGATGAATACTGATGCCTTAATAATCGCGATTTGTCCTTCCATTTTTTTTACCTTCGACAGATAATTAAGCGTTATAAAAATATCAACACTATGATTTATAACGATGTTATCAGATTATGTAAACGCCATTTTGCGAGTTTATGCCGCCATTTTGCGAATATCTTTTCCGCAATGCCATTATTAACTTTACTTTGGATAAGGACTAAGGTTTTGTGATGATTTTTAAGAAGAATTACGATAGAATCTTTGCATTAGGTAAGCTCGATTTCGAAAACATGAGTTTGTTTGATATGGTTTTTAAACGGATGTGTCAAAATGTTTGATTTACCGAAAATAATGTTGTCGATAGAAACTTCACGAGGTTTTGGGCGGGACGTGCTTACGGGAATATCCGACTTTACCCGAATTCATAACCCTTGGTATGCAACACGCAAACCTCCCTTTTTCAGACGCGGACAATATCAAACCAAACAAATCGTAAAAATACCAAGCGATATAGTAGGTATTATAACACGAAATATCGAGGAAATGCCTATTATTCAAAAGAAAAATATCCCTGCTATTTTTGCCACTTCACTTGTGCCGAAGGGGCGATTTAAAGGGGACTATTTTCCAAGGATTACTTCGGACCATGAGGCTATTGTACAAGTGGCTATTGACTATTTTTTAAGCCAGGGATTTAAAAGACTTGCCTATTGCGGATTTCCCGAGGTTTCCTGGTCGCAGAAAAGACGTCAATGTTTTTGTGATTACGCCAAAGAAAAAGGATTTGAAGCTAATTATTATCAGGAGCCTCACGGACGGCATGGATGGGGGGACGAGATTGCCGCTATTGCAGATTGGATGACACGACTTCCTAAGCATATAGCCATAATGGCCTGTTGCGATGACCGGGCCGAAGACCTCATTGAGGCAGCTAAACTTGCGGATATCAAAATACCCGAGGAAGTCGCGATTCTTGGGGTCGATAACGACAATCTGATATGCAATCTTTCAAATCCTACTCTCTCCAGTGTAGTAATGAACACCGTTAAAGTCGGCTATGATGTTGCAGAACTGCTTTATAAGCTTATAAAGGGCCAAGAGAAGATGTGCGGTCAGAAACTCATTGTCTCGCCGCTGCATGTTGAAGTGAGGCAATCTACAGATATACTGGCAGTAGATGATCATGATATAGCCTTGGCTCTGAGCTTTATTCGCGAAAAAGCAAAAGACCCTATCGGGGTACAGGACGTTGTAGCCGCTACGACACTCTCACGTCGTGTACTTGAAAGTCGATTCAGAAAAGTACTTTCCCGATCAATCCTGCATGAAATACGGCGGGTGCGTTTAGAAATAATCTGTAGAATGCTGATGGAAACTAATAGGCCTATTAAAACCATCGCTGTTTCGATGGGTTTTACAAGTGTTGACTGATCAGCGACAATTATTCTTACCTTCCGGCGACAGTTAAAAGTTCCGGATGAATTAAAGTTGGAATATGCTATCTGAAACTCATTAAGTCAGGAGATTTCAGATGGTTAAAGACAAACAGGTAAGGAGATTGTTCGCTATGAAAAACAAATGCAAGACCTTATATCAGCTTGCAGACAAGGCTGGTATAAGCACTAAAACCGCCCGCAAGTATTTAAAAACGGGCGTGCTGCCCAGCCAATGCCAAGCTATCCACGACTGGCCCACCCATCCGGATGCCTTTGCAGGGGATTGGCCATGGGTTGAAGAATTCCTCAAAAACAACTCCGGTCTTGAATCTAAATCGCTTTTTGAGGCTCTGCAGCGTGAATATCCCGGTAAATACCAGGACAGCGAATTAAGAACCTTCCAGAGACGAGTAAAACAATGGAAAGCCTTGTCCGGTCCGGCTCAGGAAGTGTTTTTTCCACAAATCTATAAACCCGGCCAATGGTGCGAATCAGACTTTACCAGGATGAATAAGCTGGGTATCACCATTTGCGGCATACCTTTTATTCACATGCTGTACCATTTTGTATTGTGTTTGTCGAACTGGGAAACCGTCACGGTATGTTTTTCAGAAAGCTATGAAAGTTTAAGTGCCGGTATTCAAAATGCCCTCTGGAAGTTAGGCGGCATACCACGCTATCATAGGACTGATAATTTAACCTGTGCGGTTAACAAGGTAGGCAATCCTGAGGAATTCACGGCTAACTATCAGGGTCTTGCGAATCATTATGGTTTCCAAAGCTGTAAAATCCAGCCTCACTGTCCGAATGAAAACGGCGATATAGAGCAGCGTCATCACAGGTTAAAGAGAGCTGTTGAACAGGCGTTAATCCTTAGAGGAAGCAGAGATTTTAACAGCAGGAAAGATTATGAAATGTTTCTTGAAAAGCTGCTCAACCAACTCAATACCGGCCGCACAAAACTCTTGGCCGAAGAGTTAAAGGTTCTGCGGCAATTGCCAACCCGCAGGCATGAAGATTTCACCAGGGATAAATGCAGGGTAAGTCGTGGCTGCACGGTCCGAGTTCTTAAGAACAGCTATTCTGTTCACAGCAGGCTTAGGGGAGAAAATGTTGACGTTCGAATATATGCCGAACATATCGAAGTCTGGTATGCTCAAAGAAGAATTGAAGTATTGCCCAGATTACACGGTGAAAACGGTCATTACATCAATTACCGCCACGTTATAGATACCCTTGTTCGCAAACCCGGGGCGTTTGAGAACTATTGCTATAAAGATGATATGTTTCCCACAAGTCAGTTCAGGATCGCATATGATCTCCTGCGTGATCAACATGGGATGAAGCAGGGTAATAAGCAGTATCTGAAAATTCTTGAATTAGCTGCCAACGAAAGCCAGACATCTGTCAATGAAGCTTTGCGGTTCCTGATCAACCATGCAGATGCGATTGATTTTGATATGGTAGAACAAATAGTCAAATCCGAACAACAGCCGCCGGATGTCACTGACGTTTGTGTTGGCGATATTGATCTGAACAGTTATGACTGTCTACTTGAATCGGCGGAGGCACTACTGGTATGAGTAAAAATGATCTGGATAATCAGCTTGTAAACCTTCTCAAAGAACTTCACCTGCCGATGTTCCGTGAATATTACGCCGAGTTCGCTCAGAAGGCTATCGCCGAAGATATGGGTTATTCACAATATCTATTGGAATTGGCTCAGCGTGAGTGTGATGTTCGCAGAGCCAATAAAATCGCAAGGCTGGTAAAAGCCTCAAAGCTTCCTATGGAAAAGACCATGGCAAACTTTGATTTTAAACGTATGCCGTTGAAGATACGTCAGCAGGTCAAAATTCTTTTGGAAGGTTCATTTGTTGACAGAACAGAGAATATTCTTGCATTTGGCAAACCCGGCAGCGGTAAGACACATTTACTGTGTGGTATCTGTCATGAACTTGCCCGGCAGGGAAAAAAGGTTTACTTTACTACGTGTGATATGATGTTGCAGGAGTTATTACGAGCCAAGCAGGAGTTGAAGCTGGACAAATGGCTCAAGAAGCTGTCACAGTACGAGGCATTGATGATAGATGACTTCGGCTATGTCAAACAGAACCGCGAGGAGATGGAGGTGCTGTTTACCTTATTAGCTCATTGTTATGAACGTGGCAGCGTGTTGATTACCAGCAATCTGCCGTTCAGTAAATGGGAAGTCATCTTTAAGGATCCGATGACCACTGCAGCAGCGATTGACCGGCTGGTACATCATAGTGTGATCCTTGAATTGAATGTACCGAGCTACCGAGCTGAGGAAGCTCAGAGACGGAAAAATAAGGACACGTAATGTCCGAAATTTTGCCCCCCATGGGGGGCACCTCCTAAAGGCTATAAGCTAAGGTAAGTGTTATGAAGTAACGGTAAAAATAACTGTCGTTGAAGGGAAATTATAATTGACGCCGGACATGTTGACCATATTTCCCGGTTTTTCAGTAAAGAAAAAGGTATGAGTCTGCAGCAGTATCGCATAAGATATGTGACTAACTAAACACCATTTGCTAAAGAACTATATTTCGCTGAGGCCGTAATGGCCGCCATACCTTTTTGTTGTTTTCGCCAATTAAAGTAATCTCGTCAAGGATGAAAGACCGGCGGCTTGGGATACGATGTTTCCTGCCTATCCCATTCACCAAAAGTTGCTGAGTTGATTTATTAGTGGGAATAAGGTATTATGGGGGGATGAGATTTACAAAGATGCATGGGATAGGCAATGACTATGTTTATGTCAATTGCTTTGAAGAAAAGGTCAGTAATCCGGCTAAGCTGGCGGTAAAGGTCAGCGACCGGCATACCGGTATCGGTTCGGACGGCCTGATACTTATCTGCCCATCAGAGAAGGCAGATGTGCGGATGCGGATGTTCAACGCGGACGGTTCGGAAGCGGAAATGTGCGGCAACGGCATCCGCTGTGTCGCAAAGTACGCTTATGAGCATAAGCTGGCTAAGTCGAGAGGGGTATTTTCCGTTACGGAACAGGCCCCCTACCCGGCGTCTCTGAATATAGAGACCGGACGCGGCGTTTTGACTGTCGGACTGGATGTCGGCGGCGACGGCAAAGTGCGGAAGGTTTGCGTTAATATGGGCCAGCCGCTTTTAAGGCCTAAAGATATACCAGTGAATCTGCCCGGCGAAAAGGTGATAAATGAGCCAATCGAAATAGCAGGGCAAAAACTGCTGATGACGTGCGTATCGATGGGTAATCCCCACGCGGTGTTTTTCTGCGATGATGTCAGTAAGGTGGAACTGGAAAAAATCGGCCCGATTATTGAGAATCACAAACTCTTTCCAAAGCGGACTAATGTCCATTTTGTTCAGGTACTTGCTGAAAATGAACTGCGGATGCGGACGTGGGAACGCGGCAGCGGTATTACTCTTGCCTGCGGGACAGGGGCATGCGCATCTATCGCGGCGGCGGTTTTAACAGGGCAAGCCTCGCGAATTTGCACCGCCCATTTGCCCGGCGGCGACCTCGAATTAAACTGGAGCCAGCAGGATAATCATATCTATATGGCCGGGGCAGCGGTTGAGGTTTTCCAAGGCACCTGGCCGGAAAATTAGACACGGATTAACACAGATTTACACTGTTTTTTTAAGAAAAGGTGTCAGGAACCTTTTTTCTAAAAAAACAACGCGGATGTTGCTTTTTTGCAACATTTTCTTTGACAGAATGCATGCAAGTGTTATAATTTCGCGTATGCTGAATACAAAAGAGAACAATATTCTTGTTGTTGATGATGATAAAATCATACGTGACTCTTTATGCGATTTTTTGGCACAGGAGGGGTTCCAGTCAACTGGGGTTGAAAAATTCAAAGACGCGGCGATGGAATTACAGCGTCAAAATTACTCGGTGGTTATAACAGACGCGAATCTGCCGGACGGCAACGGCTTTGAATTATTAGAGCTTATCAAAAAAGATTATCCGCAGGCGGTGGTGCTAATGATTACCGGCAACGGAACAATCGAAGGCGCGGTTAAGGCGATTAAAAAAGGCGCGTACGATTACCTGACTAAGCCGCTTGTGGATGATGAGCTGAGGATGGTTTTGGAGAGGGCTGTTAAACAGCAGTCGCTTATGAGTGAAAACGAAAGCCTGCGTCTTCAGCTTGAGCAAAAGTACAGCCTGGAAAATATCATCAGCCACAATTATAAAATGGCGAAAATATTCGACCTGATTGAGGCGGTGGCGGATACGGGGATAACGGTATTGATGACGGGTTCTTCAGGCACCGGAAAAAGTATGCTCGCGCGAGCGATACATCACCGTTCAAGCCGGCGAAACAAGCCTTTTGTGGAGGTAAGCTGCGGTGCCATGCCGGAAACGCTGCTCGAAAGCGAATTGTTCGGCCATGTTAAAGGCTCATTTACAGGCGCGATAGGCAACAAGGAAGGAAAGTTCCTCGCCGCAAATACCGGAACGATTTTTCTCGACGAGATTGGCAACGCCTCGCCTGCTTTGCAGATAAAACTTCTGCGAGTCCTGCAGGAGAGACAATTCGAGCCCGTCGGTAGCAATAAAACCATCACTGTTGACACGCGGGTTTTGCTGGCGTCGAACCGTGACCTCGCGGAAGAGGTAAAACAGGGCAGATTCCGGGAGGATTTGTACTACCGGATAAATGTGGTAACGGTAAATCTGCCGCCGTTGTCCGAGCGGGTGGGTGATATTCCGCTGCTGGCGAACCGTTTCCTGAAAATTTACAGCACACGCCACCAAAGGGAAAAGGCAGGCATTACCGATGAGGCGATGCAGTATCTCGAATATTACTCCTGGCCAGGCAATGTCCGGGAGCTTGAGAACGTAATTGAGCGTGCGGTTCTCTTAAGCAAAGACAAATATATAAGGCCGGAAGATTTACCCAACGCGATTAAACAAGGTCAGAACCAGACGCCCAAAACTTACAAACCGGCCGGTCTGAAAGACGCTATAGCCGAACCGGAGAAAAATATCATTCGTCAGGCGCTTGAAGTCAACCACTGGAACAGGCAGGAAACAGCGAAAGCACTGAAAATAAACCGCACGACACTGTTCAAAAAGATGAAGCGGTACGGCCTGTACGACGAAGCAGAGCAGTTAGGCCTGCTTTAAGAATTTCATCCACCCTGCAATGCCGCGTCTCGCCGGGCAGTAAGAATAGCGGCGAAAGCCAATGCCGCTGTTTCAACGCGAAGCACGGTATTTGTCAGCCGCACAAATTTAACACCGTTATCCCGCAAGAGGGCTATTTCATTTTCGCTTAGCCCCCCTTCCGGGCCGACAAACGCTATCAAGTCTTTGAGGTCAGATAAAGCGCTTATCAGCGGCGGCGAACCGGGCGATGGCTCGCCGAGATAAATCAGCGAATTGGAATAATCTTTTTTAAATTCATTAAGAGTGGTTACAAGCGGCTTCGGTTTATCAATGCCCGGCAAAAATACCCGCCTGCACTGCTTAGCCGCCGTTATAGCGAGGTTCTGCCAGCGGTCAGTTATATGGGGATTTTGAGATAATTTGACGGTACGTTCAAATATCACAGGGCAAATTCTATCGACGCCGAACTCCGTACATTTCCCGATGAGCCAGTCGAACCGCTCGCCTTTGGCGATGCTGACCGCTATAATCACTTTAACAGCAGCCGGCGATGATACAGTCTGCACGTTTTCTATTTGCAGCGAGACCCTCCGTTTATTAGTGGCGGTTATGACCGCAACCGCCAAAGAGCCGCTGCCGTCGAAAAGTTCAACCTTATCACCCTTACCGAGCCGGCAGACATTAAAAAGATGGTGACTTTCCGATGTTGAAAGCTCAACTACGGAACTTTTCAGCGAACCGCAATAAAACCTTGGTAAATTCATAAGCAATCCTGATTAAATAATCTATATTAACAAATTTGGTCTATACAGAAAAATCAAAAAATGATAGTATGCACCGAATTATTAATTGTTGATATACTGAGAAAGCAAAATGACGGAAAGACTCGATAAGCATATTCTCAAAAATGGAATGGTTATTTTAGGTGAACCGATGGACTCGGTTGAGTCGGCGGCGTTTGAGTTCATGCTACCTGTCGGCGCAGCTATGCTCCCGCAAGGCTGCTGCGGAGCGGCAAATGTTATTGCCGACTGGATATTCAGAGGCGCAGGCAATCTGAACAGCAAGAAACTTTGCGGCGCACTCGACGGCCTCGGTCTTCATCGAGCATCAGATGTCAGCAGCGCCCATATAACCATCGGGGCAGTGATGGAGGCGAGCAGCCTGCTCGAAGCTTTGGATTTATATGGCGATATTATACTCAGGCCGCATCTGAAAAATAATGAGTTCAAACCGGCAAAGCTGCTCGCAACGGAGGGCATCATGGCTTTGGAGGATGATCCGCGGCAAAAAGTTATGGTTAAGCTCCGTGAGCAGTTTTATCCTGACCCCCTCGGGCGCAGCGACATAGGAAGCATCGAGGAATTAAAAACCCTGACTGCGGAAAAGACAAAACGGCTTATCGAAGAGAACTTAAACTTTTCGCACGTAATTTTCACAATAGCTGGCAAATACGATTTTAATAAGGTCGCTCAAAAAATAGAATCGCTGTTTGAGACCGGCCAGCAGAAACCTCTCGAAGCTCTCAAAATCGGTTCCAGGGGCGGCCAATATACGCATATACAAAACGACGGCGCCCAGGTACATATAGGCCTTATGACCAAAACCATCGGCCCAGCGGATGAGAACTTTTACAACGTTGGAGTGGCCGTATCAATTCTTTCCGGCGGAATGAGCTCAAGATTATTTACAGAAGTAAGAGAAAAACGCGGACTGTGTTACGCGGTAAGAGCCAAATATCACTGCCTAAAACAAGCCGCCGGAATCATCTGCTACGCGGGCACAACACCAGACAAGGCACAGGAAACCATCGACGTCATAATCGCCGAATTTAATCGCCTCGCCGAGGCAATCAGCGAAGATGAAATCCTCAGGGCCAAAGCCGGCCTGAAAGCATCGCTTATCCTGCAAAGTGAATCGTCCAGCAGCCGCGCCAGCGGCATAGGCGGCGATTATTATATGCTCGGCAGAGTTCGCAGCCTCGACGAAATAAAGGAAAAAATCGAACAGACAAGCGTCGATTCGGTTTTAACTTTTTTAAGAAATAACAGGTTCAAAGATTTTACCGCGGTTACAATCGGCCCGAAGGAAATTACACTGAAATAATACGAAATATGGAATTTAAAAAGAAAATATTGCCAAACGGTTTGAGCATCATCGGAGAGGTAAATAAATCCGCCAAATCCGCGGCAGTCGGCTTTTTCGTAAAAACCGTGCTCGCGATGAAACCCTCGATATAAATGGCGTTTCACATTTTCTCGAACACATGGTCTTCAAAGGCACGGAAAAGCTGAACTCTTTCCAGGTCAACGAAGCCTTTGACAGGACAGGCGCTCAATTTAACGCCTTTACAGGTGAAGAGGCGACTGTTTTCTACGCCGCGATTCTGCCCGAATATCTGACCGAGATAACGGGTCTGTGGATAGACCTGATGAGACCGTCGCTTAGAACGGACGACTTCAATATTGAGAAAAATGTAATCAAAGAAGAAATCGCGATGTACAATGACTCGCCGAGCTTCGATGTTTCAGACCGATGCAGAAAATTGTACTTCCAAAATCACCCCTGCGGCTACAGCGTACTGGGCAGCAATGAAACCATAGACAATATGACCGCGGAGCAGATGCGCGCCTACTTTGGAAAACGTTACGCCCCGAACAATATGATTATGACCGTCGTCGGCAATTTTGACTGGGAGCAAATCTGCTCTTTCGCTGAATCCGGTTGCGGCGGCTGGCAAAAACATGCCGTAACAAGGTTAGCGGAAGATTATCACGGCGGCACATTCAAAGAACGAATCGAAAGACCCAACCTTAACTGCGAGCATATCTGCCTGATGTCGCCTTGCGTATCTGCCCATGACCCCAGACGATTCGCCGCTTCACTTTTGGCAACCATTGTGGGCGATGATGTCGGTTCAAGATTTTTTTGGGAGCTGGTTGATAAGGCCATCGCGGAAACCGCCACTATGCACTACGGCGGAATGGACGGCACAGGTTTATTTTACAGCTACATCAGATGTTCCGGCAAAAATGTCGCCAAATCACTCGATATAGTCGCAGACATTTTCCGAAAACTCGCCCAAAAAGGCGTACGCAAAAGCGAAATAACCGCCGCCAAAAATAAAATTCTAAGCGCCTTAGTGATTAAAAACGAAACGCCGATGGGCAGACTGGTCGATGTCGGCTTTAACTGGATGTACCTCGGGCAGTATCGAACGCTGGAAGATGACATTAAGGCGATTAAGGCTGTTACGGCGGATGATATTCATTCGCTGATAGAACAGTTTACCCCCGGTCAGTTTACACAGTTTTCAATAGGCCCAGCCCAATCACGCTGAGATAAACACAGAACGCAGTTTGTCCTTGATTTTCGCCGGCAATTCGGGTAAACTAATTCTATTAGCTGGAATAATGGTGGTGATGAATATGGGTGATATTAGTAAAAAAGATGTTGATAATATCCTGCAAAGTAAGGCGGATATGCTTAGTAAAGCTAACATACCACCGCTATCGAAAATAAAACCTGCCCCGATACCGATAAAGACTGTGAATAACCCTAACGCCCCTAAGCCGCCCGAATTTCCGCCCGCCGACATTCCAAAATTCGACCTCGCCGAAGAAATAATGGCAGAACAGCGGAAAATTACCACAATGAAAAGAAAAGCTCCCGGCCAAATTACCGAACTGGCAAATGAAAAACCTAAAGACCAGGCAAATCGCATCCGTCCTGTCAAACCAGCAGCAGCAATATCAGAGCAAGACAGAATGATTACCGAAATTGTGGCAAGGGACATTGAAGAATTGTGTAGTGGCAATAGAGTCGCGAATAATGAAGCACGCTCTCAAAAACACTGATACCAGCTTTCGAATATAACGCTATGCCTTCTTAACTGAAGTTATAGTATTTTTTCACCGCTTCATGTATCTGCCAGGTACATTCCAAATCTTTTGGAAAAATCACAAGGTCGCCGGGACCAAAGCTCACCGAATATTTATCATCCTTAACCGTTACTCTGCCCTCGATAATAAGGCAGGTTTCAGTTTCCGTGTACGACCAGTCAAACGTACTGGCCTCGCACTTCCATATCGGCCACGATTTGCATGTTGCGATTTCCTTATCCGAGGGTTTTCTAACGATTACATCCTTGACTGTAAGCATTTTTATTGCTCCTTTTTTCATTTTATACTTTTTTACGGAATATACGGAATTATACCACTATTGAAAATTTTTTGAAGATGTTATTGCAATTTTTGCCAAAAGATAGTGGCAAGCGGAGAAACTTTAATATATAAATTAGCGGCTGGATATCGCTGTTTTTACGAAAAATTGAGGTTTTAATGAAGCAGGAACAATTAGACAGATTCAGAGGCTGGTTTGGTAAATACGTCAAGGGTTATTATGGCACTGACGATTTTGTCAACGCCAACATAAAACTAAAGGAAATCCACAGTCAGCGGGTTTGTGATGAAATGAGGTATTTAACCGATGAGTTGAACCTCAGCGAAAACCAGAAAAGAATCGCCGACGCCATAGCCTTGTTTCACGATGTCGGCAGGTTTGAACAGTTCAAACTGTACCGAACATACAGCGACGTTAGAAGCATAAACCATAGCGCCTTAAGTGTTGAAATACTTAATAAACAAAATGTGCTTGACGGCGTTGACGAGCAGGAAAAAGAATTTATCGAAAAGGCCATTCAATACCACGGCATAAAAGAAATACCAGCCGGTGTAAACGGGGATTTGCTCCTGTTTTCAAAACTGATACGCGACGCGGACAAAATCGACATATTCCGGGTGGCAACAGAATATTACCGGCAGTATCAGGAAAACCCGAAAGGTTTCAGGCTCGAAGTGGAACTGCCTGATGAACCAACCTGTTCACAAAAAATTATCGAAGCCATTTTGAACGGACAAAAAATAAATTACAAAGACCTGCGAACATGGAACGATATGAAACTCCTGCAGCTCGGATGGGTCTATGACATGAATTTCACCGCGACCTTGAAACGCATAAAACAACGCAGGTATCTGGAGCAGATGGCGAGTTTTCTGCCCCAGACCGCCGATATTGAAAAGGTCTTGAAAAAAGTACTCGAATATGTCGATGCGAGAATAAGCGAAGAACAGCATTAAAAAGAAAGGCAGGGATACGATGGAAGTTATTTTGCAGACAAATATAGCAGGCATCAAACCAAAACGCGGCAAGGTTCGCGACATTTACGACCTCGGCGATAAAATGCTCATCGTGGCAAGCGACAGGCTAAGCGCTTTTGACGTCATTATGACTAACGGCATCCCGTATAAGGGAATCGTGCTTACCCAGATATCTAAGTTCTGGTTTGATTTCCTCGGAAAAAATATTGAGCATCATCTGATAAGCGATGATGTAAAGAGCTTTCCCAAAACCGTTCTGCGATTACCCCGGCCAATTGGCAGGCCGCTCTATGCTGGTCAAAAAGGTCGAAGTCCTGCCAATCGAATGCGTTATCCGCGGCTATCTCGCAGGTTCAGGCTGGAAAGAATATAAAGAGACCGGCATCGTCTGCGGACACAAACTCCCCGCCGGATTAAAACAATGCCACAAATTGCCCGAGCCTATCTTTACCCCCGCCACAAAAGCCGAACTCGGCAAACATGATGAGAACATTGATTTCGAACGCTGCGTTGAAATCATCGGCGAAAAGGCCGCTGCGTACGTGCGTGACAAAAGTCTGGAAATATTTCAAAAGGCAAGCAAATACGCCCAAACCAGGGGAATAATTTTAGCCGACACCAAATTTGAATGGGGCTTAACCGACGATAAAATAATATTGATTGATGAAGTCTTAACCCCCGATTCTTCTCGGTTCTGGCCCGCCGATAAATATCAGCGCAGGCAGAGACCAGGAAAGTTTCGACAAGCAATTCGTCCGGAATTATCTCGAAAGCATAAACTTCAACAAATCCGGCCCCGGCGTCAGTCCTGCCCGACGATATCGTCAAAAAACAAGCGCAAAATACATCGAGGCCTACGAAAACCTGACTGGAAAGAAATTTAAATTCTAAAATTGTTTTAAACACCGATGCTACTCTGCGAAGTAGTTCGCTACGTAGCACGAGTTACGCTGATTGCGTCTGATTTTTAAGGAAATCAAAACATTATGCGCCGCACAACCTGCCGAGATACGAGCGACGAGAGACAAGATACGAACATTCGACACGGATTAACACGGTTAAAAACAGGGTAGAGGGTATAGGGTTCAGAGGATAGGGGGAAAGTTTGAATGTTGAATTTCTTATGCTTGAAAAATGGTTTTACAAACTTGATTTGCCGCTTAAGAGCTTCAAACTTAAAAATCCAAACTTAAAACGTCAGATATGAAGCTTCAAAACCGATTTTTCAAGTTCACAGCGGCCCAATGCAAGTTTGCATCGCTAAACTGCTGATTTACAGCGACCCAATGCAAATCAACACCATCGCAATGTTAATTAACAGCCCTTAACTGTAAATCTGCATCGACTTGATGCAAATCTGCACCGCAGAACTGTAAATCCGCAGCGGCCAAATGTAATTTTACATCGCAGCGATGTAAATTATCATCTGGGCAATGTAACTATGGTTTTTGAGATTTTAAGCATTGAAAATACATTCTTAAATCCTTTATTTAGAATAACTTATGCGATTTATGCCGTTTTAAGTATTAAAAATCCCGGTCTTTTTCGTTAAGCAGCATATCGAATCTTCCGAAGGGAAATATGTACATAATGGTTTTGTTTGAAATATCGGATTTTTGGTTATTTGAGTTTGTTTCGGATTTCGTTATTCGGATTTCGTTATTTTATTAAATAAGGGGCTTTATTATGTGCCAGTTACCAAGAACCCAGCCAAGGTCGGTCGAATTAACAGAGCAGATGATTAATGGCTTTACCGCATATCCCGATACCTTCCCATCGGCGGATATTGAAAAGCTGCAAAATATGCTCGAAAGCTTCAATCAGGCCAAAAAGGAATTTAATGATTGCCTGTCTATGTATAAACAGGCAGGAGAAAAGCAGAAACAGGCCTTCGAGCAATTAAAAAGCGTAATAGCCAATCAGGTAAAAACCGCACAGGTTGATACCGCGGATAGTCCTGTTAAACTCGGCCTTATCGGTTTTGGCGAAAGAAAGAAGAAATCCGCGATAAATCTGCCCGCCCAGCCGGAATTACTCAGGGTTGAATCTCTGGCCGCAGGAGTAGTAAAACTGCAATGGCAAAAGCTCTTAAAAAAAGACAGCGGCCCGGTTAGAAGTTTTATTATCGAATCGAGAATAATGAACGATAAAATCGGCAACTGGCTCTTGGCGGGGACAAGCTTTGATTGTGAAACCATCTTAAAAGACCAGCCGAAAGGGGTAAAACTCGAATACCGAGTAATCGCCGCAAATCATTCAGGCAAAAGCTGTCCGAGTAATACACTTACGGTTATCCTTTAACGTGAAGCGTATTTCGTGAAGCGTGAAGCGAAATTCGAGATACAAGCGACGAGAGACGAGCGACGAATTTACCGCCGCCAATCATTCAGGGGTAAGTTGTCCGAGTAATTCGATGACAATAATTCTGTGAAGCGTATTTCGTGAAGCGTGAAGCGAAATTCGAGATACAAGCGACGGGCGACGAATTTATGCTCCGCTCAAAACGCCGCAGGGGCTTTTCTAAACGCTGATTTTATTAAGACAAGATAACTGGATTTTCCAAACTTGGAATGCGATGGCCGTTTACACAGTTAATTTAACAGACCTCAGAAATTACGATTGGCGATGAAGTTATATAGATATGCTGTCTCTTTAAGGGAATTTCTGGGCAAAAGGGAAGATTCTCTGATAGTGAAATTCCTGAAATTGCCATCAAACAGCAACTTGAGTCTGACCCCAAGCAGCCTGTAAAGCTATGAAATAGGCTTAAGTTAGTGCCATTATATGCTGTCTCCAGATTTCCTAATTTCCTAAATAATATCGGCATAAGACCGTAAACCAATCTTATGCCGACTTACATTATTAATACAGGGATACCCAATCGAGGAGGAACATCAGGCTAATCCCTGTATTTCTTAAAGTCTATATTATCGACGTAATGAACTCCAACGCTACACACTTTTTCTTCTGCGAAGCAAGAGTCCGCCGAGACCAAGCAGACAAATTGTCGCCGGCTCCGGAACCGTACCGAAGTTGTCCACCAACACATTGCCGGTTCCGCTTGCGAGACCACCACCGAAAAATATGCCGATGTCTGTCGGTGCCTGGATAACTTGCGCAAACGTATAGACATTGTCATTTACACCTGTCCAAGCCGTGAAGTGCGAGGAATCCAACGCTACCGTGTGCGTAGTCCAGCTTTTGTCGGCACCGATATTCCAGGTACCATCGATAAAGTAAGTGCCACCGCGGCCCACGTAGAACTGAGCTGTCCCAGTCTCGCCGTCCGTAACCTTGGTATCTATCGTAAGATTCAGACCAGTCATGTCGCCATAGGATGCGGTAACATAGGTCCAAACGGCGTACAGATTCTGCGAAGCACCGCTGATACAGCCGCCGGGATTCCCTCCCGTGGCATTGTATGTCGTTACTCCAGGGACAAAGTTGTTCCCGTATCCGTAATTCCAACTGTCGCTGCCGGTGTTGAACGTTTCAACATATGTAGCAGTAGCAACATTAACTAAACCCAAAACAACCAAACTCATTAAAAACTTTTTCATACTCTGCTCCTTTCCAAAAATACTAAATAAACAAGTTTAACACGTTTAAATTTCAAGCAGTGAGGACTGATGTTGAGGGAAATAGAGGAGGATACTCATTCTGACTATGAGTACAAAGCCAACACTCTCTTTCTTTCTTAACATCACTCTCACTCTTTTCTTAAATATTTATACTCAAGCATTCAATCAAACACTAATAAGCTTCATTGTATTTTAATATTAAATAGTTACAAGATATCAATTATGCCATCATTGAAGGCAATGTCATCATTAACAGTATAAAAGCCGCCCGGTACAAAATGGCTTTGGTTGTAAATATTTCAGTAAACAATCCAAATTGACCAGGCAGCCTCTACCCTTAAGAAGGGGGGGGTAGAAATAAGAGGGCAAATCAGTGGCGTTTTAACCAGTTGGCACATCCATTACCGTTTGAACGACATTCCTTTCGAAAATGATGAACGACATAAAGAATAAGTTCATTACGATCATGGACGTCAAATCTTGAGAAAAGGCGAGTAAGATGTATTCGGACTGTCGTTATAGCTATTTTTAATTTCATGGCAATTTGCTTGTCAGAGAGGCCGAAAAAAAGACACTGAATTACCTCCCTTTGTCTTGGAGATAATGAAAGTTCATCAAAAAGTATTGCCCATTCACTTTCAGAAAATATTTCCGTATCATCCGATTCCATACAAGAAGTCTCCTTAAATATGGTCTAAAAATAGATATGATATAGCAAGTTACATACTTGCCAATATATCAATTCCTGTGTCATAGACAGCAACGTTTATTCCCAACAAACCAATTTTCTAATACAAACAACAAAGCCTTTGGGGAAAGTAACCGTGGAAATGCGCAAAATTAAAGGGCACCGCCGCATTGCGTCTACGCTAGGTTCGCCAGAACCCGAGAAGAACACAAGCAACCAGTGCCCAGTTTGAGGCACTGTGTCTTGTACATTTCTTCTCACAATAATCTGGCGATTTAGCGTAGAATATCCAAAGGTACAGTGTATTTTAGTTTTTAGCAGCGGCCTTCTAAGCCGCAAAATCTTTTATCCGATTGTATTCTCTATCATTATTAACTGAAAACAAAACTTAAAAACCCTTTATTTATCGGGGGACACCATATTCATTTCTGATATTCGCATCTTTTTTTTCGAATTTCCCATTTTATGGATTATACGAATTTACGAAATTATTACAATGTTTTTTTGCTGTGCGAAATAACCCGCCGAATAAACGGCGGGCTAACGGAATTCAGAGACTCTATTAAAATAAATCAATTTCAATCCCGTTATCCTGTCGAAAAAAAAACGTGTCTTAAAATTCGGTGGATGATATAATCCCAGCATCCAGCGTAGAGCGGATAGTAAACAGGTTCGTCGCTCGTATATCGTGAAGCGTATTTCGGTTAAATCAATGGCATCCTTTCGGCAAGCTCAAGGCTGGCAGCGGAATCAGTGTTCAAAGAAAGTCGATAGTCACTATTGGTTAGTCGATTGTCGTTGGCTCTTTTCAATCCAAAATCGGCAATCCAAAATCTAAAATTCTTAGTGCCTTGGAGTCTTAGTGGTTGAAAAACTTTGTGTCCTCTCGGTTCGACAGGCTCACCGTCCTTAGCGAAGTCGAAGGAGTGGCTAAAAAGCCCCCCCTTTTTAATTGATAATTGAACAAATAATTGATAAAAATAGTAAAAAGTAAATTAGCGTAAAGCATTATGTGTGGAGCGTATAGCGTTGGAAAAGGAACGCAACGCAGGACTCACAGCGCATAACGCAATAAACTTTAGTGTTTCTGCTGGTGTTGAAATTCCATAGATTTCTTTCTTGCGGCTGGCAAAAACCATTTTGTGGTAAAAAACAGGCTATGGATTTGCTCTTTTGTCGGACCATAATGATACAGAAGCGCTAATACGCCGGTTACAATTAAAGCGCTGCCGCCAAGACTCGAAAAAAGCATAACCGCAATCCTGAAAACAATAAACGAAATCATACCGCCCGCGACGAATCCCACCAGCGCACCTGCCCACCCATAACTGACCCATTACAAACTTACCCTTAATTTTCTTGCAATATTCAGCGGCTACAGGTAAACTATTTTTTTTATTATTGAGGGTTTTGCTCTGTGCAATGTCCCTCTGATAAGATGTAACTTATTTATTTAAAAGACTTTGGCGGCGTAGCCAAGTGGCCTAAGGCGACGGTTTGCAAAACCGTTATTTCGTGGGTTCGACTCCCACCGCCGCCTGTGTTATCATAAACGTTTGTTACAACCAGGTATAAATTAGGAAATATGGGGTTATCTAAATCGGGACTTTAAGTAACAAAATAATAATTCAGGAGATAATGACCAATGACAAATAGAACATATTTTTGCAGTGTTGTTATTTCGTTTCTGGCTATTATGTTTTACTGTTGCGGCTGCCAGCAGTATCCCAAATCTTCTCTCTTTGACAAAAAGACAGATAAAGGCCCAAAACTTGCGGCCCTGACATTCGATGACGGCCCCTACGGCCAGGCCACCATCGACATTCTCGACATCCTAAAAGAAAAAAATGCCAAAGCTACTTTTTTTATCATCGGAAAGAACGCTGAAGAATATCCCGACATTTTAAAAAGAGAAATAGCAGAAGGGCATATTATAGGCAATCACAGTTTTAACCACTCAAAATATTTAGTATTTTTGAGCAGGGAGAAATTAGTAGAAAATATAAAAGATGCAGACACTGCCATCGCCTCGGTTTCTGGACTTCACCCGCGATTTTTCAGGCCTCCTTACGGATATGAATCGCCGTTTATGGTTGAAACCATTAATAAGATGGGTTATGCCGTTATTCTATGGAACGACGCAACAGAAGATTATTATATGAAAGAAACATCGCAGGAAATTCAAGAGCGTATACTTAAGAAACTAGAACCGGGAGCAATAATCGACCTCCACGACGGCCGCGATATACACACTGATTATCCGAGGGATAATCTTATTGAGGCATTGCCGGTCATTATCGATAAAATCAGGGAAAAAGGTTATACGCTGGTAACGCTGGATAAAATTATCGACCAGCAGCCTTATTTTGAGTTGTGATAATATACTGCTTACGATTGAATTTTCCCGTTTTTATGCAGCTTGAATGTGAAAGTTTTCTGTCAGTAATGCTCTCAGTTCCGGCAAATATTTCTTTCTCTTCCGGAAAAAGCTCTCACATGCTCGCTTGAATTCACCAAACGTTTCATAGTAGCGATTGTTCAGCACTTTTTTCTTAAAAAACTTCCAGTACCGTTCAATCAGATTCAGATTCGGCGAGTATGACGGCAAAAAGATCAATTTGATTTTCGTGCCCTCGGTATACTCTTTTAACAAACGTGAACGATAATATCGAGCATTGTCAACAATGATGTAAATCCTTTTGGCCTCCGGATGTTTTGCTTCGATCTTAGAGAACAAATCAATGGTCGAATTCGCATTGATCGTGTCATAAAACCCTGTCGTTGGCTCCAGTGTTTCGATGTTAATCGCACCATTGATATTCAATCGCTGGCGGCCACAGTTGGCTTTGAGTTCTTTTTCCCTTCCCGTCTTAATCCAGCCGTAAGAAGGAATGCTGTTGTGCTGCGGGTGGGTGGCATCGGCGAAATAAATTGGGTCGTTTTGACTTTTGCTTGCCTTGATCTGTTCATATTCCTCGAGAAATGCCTGTTGCTTGATGGGGTCTTGTTTACCGGGAACATGTGTCGGCTTCTTGTAGGAAAATCCAAGACGATGCAGCAAATCGGTGACTCCGCTGACGGAGTAATGGACCACATACTGCTTGTCAATGTGAGCGATAACCGATTTGGCATCGGGGAAAATATGATCTTCGAGATATGCCTCAAGTTCGCTCATTTGATGTTCATCGAGTTTCGGTTCTGCGCCGGGATAGTTGTCATCCAGCAATGCCTGGAAACCGTCTTGCCGATACCGCTCGAAATAGCCCCGTGATGTCTTCTCATCGAAAAGAAGTATCTCGGCCACCTGAGCCGCCGACCATCCCTTTGCTAAAGCAATGACCGCTTTGACCCGGTCGGCCTGACGCTTATCACGCAACGAACGATGCAATGCCTCCAGTTCAGCTATTTTTTCTTTTGACAACTTATAATCCTTCATATACGCTGTTTATCGGACAGAAGGTGCTTTTTGATTGAAAAATACGGAATTTTTCAATCAAGAGTAGTATAAATCAACCTGACTGACGGCCAGTTTGAAAGTTCAAAAATTAAAATTTAAAACGCAAAGGAATAAAACCGTGGGTACAATCGGATTTATAGGCGGAGGAAATATGGCAGAGGCCATGATAAAGGGTATAATCGCCGCCGAACTTTATCAGCCTCAAGATATTACTGTAAGCGACATTCGGCAAAAAAGGCTGGATTTTCTCGCTGAAGAATACGGCATCCATACGATAAGCGACAATGCGGCCCTTGTCACGAAAACAGATATTGTGGTACTGAGCATTAAGCCGCAAAATATGAGCGAGGTACTGCGAAGTATAAAAACTGGCATTAGCAAGGGACAACTTATCATATCGATTGCCGCTGGGAAACGAATTGACAATATAACCGGCGAGCTCGGCAATATTCCCGTAGTTCGTGTTATGCCGAATACTCCCGCTCTTGTAGCCCAAGGCGCAGCGCGATGTTTGCCAACGAAATGGCTAAACCTATGCTCAAAACCGCTAAAGAAATTTTCGCTGCAGTCGGTAAAGTTGTTACCGTCGAAAACGAGGATTTATTAGACGCTGTAACGGCGTTGAGCGGCTCCGGACCTGCTTATTATTTCCTGATGATGGAAGAAATTATTAAGACAGGTATCGAAATAGGTCTGCCTGCAGATGTCGCCAAAGATCTGGTTCTACAAACCGCCAAAGGTGCAGCAATATTGGCTCTCGAAGCGGATAAACACGGCGAAAGCCCCGCTGAACTTCGCAAAAAGGTTACCTCTCCCGGCGGCACAACAGAAGCGGCCCTCAAAGTTTTCGCCGAAAAAGGCTTCGGACAGCTAATTTCAACAGCAATCCAAAAAGCCGCACAGCGAAGCCGCGAACTCTCAAAAAACAGCTGACAAAAAAGCAAGCAGACTTAAACAACTTATACAACCACAAACTTTATGTTCGGCTATTCAACAATTATCGCTTCAACAGGACACTCGTCGGCGGCCTGCTGGACGGCATCCTCGAACTCAGGCGGCACATTGGGCGATATAACTTCAGCCTTGTCGCTGCCCATCCTGAAGACTTCCGGGCAGGTATCTACGCATAATCCGCACGCCGTACACGTATCTTCTATACCGACTTTCATGGCAATACCCCTTCTCAATGAATAACTCGTTGACAATTTACAAAAGCAGATTAACTTTTAAACTAAAACTTGTCAAATTAAAATCTTTTGGTGGAAATTTTGTGCCGGGATGTTATACTTATCCCCGTAACTGAATGAATTTACGGCCGGGTCCCATGCAGGCGGAACCTGTCAATCTGGTCAGGCGGGGAACCGAGCAGCCATAAACATGCGTTCTACCGTGCTGTGGCAAACCCGGCCGCCTTTTTTAGTGGATAAACGATTATTGATAGATGAATAGAATAAGCGAATATACAAATCAAATACTATGCGGGGACGCATGGGAAATATTGAACGGACTTCCTTCGGACTCCATCGACTTAGTGTTAACAAGTCCTCCATATTATCAACAGCGGGATTATGGCGGAAAGGGAATAGGCGATGAGGCAAGCGTCGAAGAGTATATAAACAACCTGATGAATATTTTTAAGGAATGCGTAAGGGTAATAAAAAATACAGGCTCTGTTGTTTTTAATATAGGCGATAAATACGAAAACGGCAGCCTCTTGCTCGTGCCATACCGATTTGCAATAGAAGCGACCGCCAAAGCTAATGTTAAGCTTATTAATGAAGTTACCTGGGTTAAATTCAACCCTGTTCCTAAGCAGGACAAGAAAAAATTAATACCCTCAAGCGAACCTTTTTTCATTTTTGTAAAAAGCCCTGATTACTTTTTCGACAAGAATGCGTTTTTAGGCCATTTTGACTTGATAAGGAAAAAACCCAACGGCAACGGCAGCAATGTTGGAAAAACATATTTTAGTCTTATAGAGCAATCGGATTTATCTAAGGAACAGAAAGACCTCTGCAGGGAACACCTCGAGCAGGTAATACATGAGGTAAAAACTGGAAAGATAGAAAGTTTCAGGGTAAAAATTAAAGGCATCCACGCGGAGCCTTACGGCGGCCAGAATGGAGGGAGAAAAATACATCTGGAGCGAGACGGTTTTACTATAATAAAAATACACGGAAATTCTATAAAAAGAGATATAATCGAAAGTCCGGTGGAAACTATAAAGGGCAATATTCATCCGGCGGTGTATCCCGAATATGTAATACAGGAATTCCTGAAACTGCTGACAGAAAAAGAGAATATCGTTCTTGACCCTTTCGTCGGTTCAGGAACAACCGCTGTCGTCGCTAAAAAAATGGGAAGAGAGTATATAGGCATAGATATCAATCCCGAATATTGCGAGTATGCCAGACGAAGAATTGCAAAGACTTTTCAAGAGACAATGCTGGAGCTGTTTGTATGACAGGTATAAAGGATTATACAAAAGTTCTGGAAAAAATTTTAGGCTTTGCACAGAAGCAATATGCCAAGAATAAAGCCACAAATTACATATCAAAGAGCCTTTCTGCCGCACAAATAAAACATATTGAGCTATTAACAGCAAACGCCGAAACACAAAAATCATTGATAGCGGTAATTATAACTTCTCTTCTTAAGAAAATGGAAACTCCGTCACAAGATGTCAGGTTGCACCGTGCAGAGTTTACCGGCGGGTATTCGGGGCGCGGCTTGGATACCAATGCTGTAACTCCATGGCTAAAAGAACATTTCAGAAGATTCGCCCCAAAAGAAAGCGGCTGGCTGACAAGGTCGATAGAACAACCACATTCTTTTGATAGGAATTTTCCTGGCATGATAAGAAATAAACAGATAAAGGAAGCATTTTTATCTATACTGGAAGACGTAGAAGAAAAAAATGCAAATCCGAAAGGTTATTTGACAGCAATTATCCTCATGCTTCTTGAAAAAACCGCCGGCGAAAAAAATATTCTGGATGGCATAACGCTAAGCAATAATATTGAATGCTTAATCATCGATACTATTATAGAAATGCTCGAAGAACATTTCTCGATGGAAAGAGCATCAAGACTACCTGTTGTGGCAATATATACCATTTATCAGCTCCTTCTCGAAAATGTAAGAATGTACAAAAATAAAAAACTGCTCCCCTTAAAATCTCATACAATTTCCGACAGATATATGGGCTACGCTGATGTGGAAATTTACGATTCGGCCAATAATCCTTTTGAAATGGTGGAAGTAAAGCATAAAATACCTATTGATAAAACAATGATATTAGACGTTCTTGATAAGATAAAAGGCAGCACCATCAAGAGATATTTTATTCTTACAACAGCAACACCGAATTTCAAAGGCAGCAAAACTGATATTACCAAGATTGTACGCAAAATTAAGATTGATTTTGATAAAGATTTAATTCCAAATGGTATAATACCGTCTTTGAAATATTACTTGAGACTTGTTCCAGACTTGAAAGAATTCCTGGAAAAATATACAGTAAATTTGGTCGATGAATTTAAACAAGGCTCAGATGTTAAAGTCTTTCATATAGAAGAATGGAAAAATATTATACAAAAGCATAATGTTGTGATTAGTAAAAGCGCAACTTAACTAACAGATGTAAAATGATACTTCTATTATGAGCTATACAGTACTCGCAAGAAAATACAGGTCGCAGGGATTCGACGACATCGTCGGGCAGGAGCCTATTGCGCAGACCTTGAAAAACGCCATAAAAACCAACAGGGTCGCTCACGCCTACTTATTTACCGGCACACGAGGCGTCGGCAAGACCACGATGGCACGAATCCTCGCAAAAGCCCTGAACTGCCACGCCTTCGATGCGCCGATGACGGAGCCTTGCTGTAAATGCGAAAGCTGCACAGCGGTCAACGCGGGCGAAGATATTGATGTTATCGAGATTGACGGCGCCTCCAACCGCGGAATCGAAAATATACGGGAATTGCGACAGAACGCCATTTACCGCCCCGCTCGCTCGCGTTACAAAATTTACATCATCGACGAAGTTCACATGCTGACCACAGAGGCCTTTAACGCCCTTTTGAAAATACTCGAAGAACCGCCATCGCACGTCAAATTTATTTTCGCAACTACCGAGCCTAATAAAGTCATCGCGACAATTCAATCACGCTGCCAGCGGTTTGATTTCGGCAACATAAGCCCCGCTGTCATCGCCAAACAACTGAAAAAAATCCTCAAAGACGAAAAAATAAAGTACGAAGAGACCTTGATTCCGCCCCTGGCGAAGATGGCCAATGGCTCAATGCGAGATGCCCTGAGCCTTCTTGACCGCCTGATAAGCACTGGTGCAAGCCCCCTGACGGATAAACTGCTCGAAGAGTTTCTCGGCTGTCCAAGCAGTGAAAAGATTTACAACCTCGTCAATAAAATCGGTGACAGCGATGGGGCCGGAACACTCGCGGCAGCGAGACGATTTGATTAACTCCGGACTAAATGAGGTGCAGATTGCCGATGCGCTCACGGATTGTATGCGCGATTTAATGGTCGCTAAAGCCGCCGGTGGGAAAAGCGAACTTTTAATAATGAGCGACGAGCAACGAAAACGGATTGAGCAATTAGCCGAAAAATTCGACGCTCCCAGTCTGATTTACAGTATCACCGCTCTTGAAAAATTACGATGGACGATCAAGAATAGTGATACCGCAAGGGCATTGCTCGAGGCGTCTCTTTTAAGGTTCGCGTTAAGCGAACACTTCCTCGATGCCAGCATGGTTCTTTCTCAGATGCAGGCCAATCCCCAAGCTACCCTAAAAAAAAATCTGACTGCCCTGCTATAACCGCACCGGCAGCAAATATTAAAAAAAACGCACCGGAAAAACAGGCCGATTTACCCCTTTTAGACGACATCGAATCAATCAAAAAAAATTGGCAAAATATACTCCAGGCCATCTCTGCCAGGCTCGGCAAAAGCACGAACGCTCTATTAAGCTCCGCCCTGCCGGAACGATTCGAGCAGGGAACCTTGACCCTGATTTTCCCGGCCTCCGGCGAACATGCGAAAAAAATGTGCGAAAGCGGCGAAAGGGCTGAATCAATACAAACATTAATTAGCGAGTTTTGTGCCGGCAAACTGAAAAAAATCAAATTCGAGATGACATCTGATAAAAAAAACGACTCAGCAGGCAATCCTAACCCCGTTAAAACGAACGGTCAGAACAAATACGATATAGTCAATGACTCCGCTGTAAAAACCGTCCTCATCGGCCTCGTGCGCACAATAACCGGAATCGAGGAAACAAATAAATCTTAGCGGATTTTATAAATTATTATGAGCAATATTTATACTGAAAGTCTGAACAAACTAATAGAGGAATTCGGCAGACTCCCCGGTGTCGGTCCCAAAACCGCGGAACGCCTCGCTTTTTATATATTAAAAGCTGAACCTGCTGAGGCATTGGCTCTGTCTAAGGCCATTAACGATGTAAAGACCAAAATCAGGCACTGCCAACAGTGCTATAATCTTTCGGAGCAGGCAGTTTGCGAAATATGCGGCGACCCGAGGCGGGATAAGTCGCTGATTTGCATCGTCGAACAGCCCAAAGACATCATATCTCTCGAAAAAACCGGCGCCTGCAAATGGGTTTATCACGTTCTCGGCGGCCACATCGCCCCACTCGAAGGAATTGAGCCAAATGATTTGACCATCGATAAGCTTGTTGAGCGTATTCGCGGCGGCAGCGTTAAGGAAGTCATAATGGCTACAAATCCCAATATGGCCGGCGACGGAACTTCCCTCTATATCAGCTCACTGCTTAGACCTTTCGGGGTAAAAATCACAAGGCTCGCCCGTGGCCTGCCGGCAGGCAGCACTATCGAATATGCCAGCGGTAAAATTCTTACCGACGCAATAATCGGCAGACGGGAGTTGGATTAGTTTTCACCGCCGGTTCAAAAAGCCTCGGAATATATCATCAAGTGTTGTAAAATTCACAAAAAAATGGTATAATTTCTTCAAGGCAAAGTTATCATGAACTTAACTTTTACGCCGTTTTAACAAAAAGGAAAGCTGACTGCGATTATGAAGCTCGAAATGAGTGGACAAATGCGGATGGAGCAGAAAATGAAACTCGCTCCGCAGATGATTCAGTCGATGGAGATTTTACAGCTCCCCATTCTCGCGCCTCCAGGAAAAAATCGAGCAGGAACTTAACAGCAACCCCGTTTTGGAATTAGATGAGCCATCCGAACGCGATCTCACCGGCGAGCCGCAAATAACACAGGAAAGAGGCAAAAGCAAATCGGAAACGAAAGACAGCAGGGATGAAGCCGAAGATTTTGGGCGAATTGAAAAACTTGACGACGATTACAAAGATTATTTAGGCCAAACTGAAAGTTACAGACGCCGCGCCGCAAGCGATGAGTCCGATGCGAAATTTGAAGCCATAAAAAATACAGTTGCACCGTCCCAGTCGCTTAACGAATACTTGACGGAACAATGGGATATGGTTGACGCAAGCCAAGCGGTGAAAAACGCCGGCAGTACGATAATCGATTATATCAACGACAAAGGTTACATGACTGTTCGCCTCGAACAACTCCACAATAAAGACAAAAAAGATTTCACAATGTCCGACCTCGAAGAAGCTTTGAAACTTGTCCAAAAACTCGAGCCTGCCGGCACCGGCGCCCGCGATTTGAAAGAGTGCCTTCTCATACAGATTGAGCAAAGCGGCGATGATATGACTTTTGAACGCCGTCTCATAGCCGAGCATTTCGGCGCACTGCTTGAAAATCGATTGCCCTATATCGCGAAAAAGATGAATTGCAGTCTCGATGCAATAAATCATGCGATTAGCCGGCTTAGTAAGTTGGATACCTCCCCCGGCCTGCAGATAGGCCCGGAACGAAATCATCCCGTAATTGCGGATGTCATTGTCGAGGCCGGACAAGACCCATCGGAATTTTCGGTGCGTCTGGCTGATTCTAATTTCAGCGGCCTGCGAATTAATGAAAACTACCTGAAAATGTCACAGGACGTCGCTGCAAATGATAATACAAAAAAATTTCTCCAGAACAACATTCGCTCGGCACAATGGATAATCATCGCGATAGAGCAACGCCGAAACACACTGCTCAAAGTTACAAAATCAGTTGTTAGAAATCAACTCGAGTTTTTTGAAAAGGGACAGTTATATCTAAAGCCGCTGCCGATGTCTAAAATCGCGCAGGAAGTCGGCGTACATGTCGCCACCGTTTCAAGGGCGGTAGCCGGAAAATATGTTCAGTGTTCATGGGGGATTATGCCGCTTAGAAAATTTTTCAGCGGGGGCACAGAAGACGACAGCGGCACAGAAATAAGCTGGGAATCCATACGCGTCAAACTCCAGCAGATTATCGACTCTGAGGATAAGACTAAACCCTTAAGCGACGATAAAATCCTCAAAAAACTCGCCGAAGCGGGCATTAATAACCTCGCTCGCAGAACCATCGCCAAATATCGAAAACTATTAAATATTCCCGCCACGAGATTCAGAAAAAAATACTGATTTTAACGCACTCAATAATAATTTATTCGATTAATCGGACTATCGCGATAACTGAAAATTTTCTTCTCCGACGAGCTGCTTCATTGTTCGGCAAAATTCGACATCAGGATTGACTGACAGGCTCTTGTCCACGGTAGCGTTTACATTCCCCCTGTCCGTTTTTATCGAGATGCAAACCGCGCTTCTGCCCCGATGCGACTGGCAGATACTTTTTATCATTTCAACTTTTTCTTTGGTAATTTCCTCAGCGGCGAGTCTTAATTTGACTCTCGCCGCAAGTTTTTCCGTCACTTTTTCCATGGGTATAAACTCATCGACAAGGATATTCGGCTTTTCCCGCCGGCAATCAACCTTGCCTTTTACAAAAACTACCTTGTCCTCGATAAGAAACTCGGAAAATTTATTCAGCCCCGGAAAAAGAACCACCTCTGCCTGACCCTGCAAATCTTCGAGAACAAAAACCGCCATCTTCTGACCGGCGTTACGCCCGTTTTTCGTCATGTGGTACCTGATTTTAGCGATTAGCCCCCCGATAACAACCTCTCTGTCCTGCGCACATTGCGCCAGTTGCGCCGTATTGACACTCGAATAAATATTTATCATTTCCGCGCAATGACTCAGCGGATTGCTCGTAACATAGAAACCCAGAACCTGCTTCTCATTTGCGAGCATCAGCGATTCCGGCCACGGAGCAACATCCGGCAGCCTCTGCGAATCTTCCGAATAATCGTTCTGGTCAGCTATTTGACCGAAAAAGTTCATCTGGCCTTTTAGTTTGTCTGACTGGATTTGCACCCGTTCTGCATCGCGTTTTCCATACCAGCGACCATCTGCGCGCGGTTGCCGCCGAGCTTGTCGAATGCGCCGGCTTTTATCAGCGATTCCATGACCTGCTTATTTACCGCACGCAGATCGACATTCTCACAGAACTGGAAAAGGCTTTTGAATTGACCTGCTTTCTGACGCGATACGATAATCTGCTCGACGGCCCTCTCACCAACGCCTTTGACGGCGGCAAGACCGAACCGAATTACACCCTTTTGACTTTCCTCGTGTCTTTTATACAGCGGTGTAAAATCAACAAGGCTTTCGTTGATATCCGGCGCCAAAACTTCGATGCCCATCTCTTTGCATTCGCCGATATAATCAACGACCTTCTCGGTGTTGCCCATTTCGTATGTAAGCAGCGCCGCCATAAATTCCACCGGCCAATATGTCTTCAGATACGCCGTCTGATACGCAATAAAAGCGTAACGCGTCGAATGGCTTTTATTAAAACCGTAGCCGGCAAATCTCTCGATCAGTTCGAATATTTCCTCCGCCTGGTTTGCTTTCAAGCCTTTTTCTCCGCAGCCTTTCAGAAATTTCTCTTTGGCTTTGGCTATGTCCTTAAGCTTCTTTTTGCTGATCGCCTTAATCAGTGTATATGCCTCGCGAAGCGGGATATCGCCCAGTTGGTTGCCGATTCGCATCACCTGTTCCTGGTAAACCATTATGCCGTAAGTCTCTTCGAAGTACTTCGGTCATAATCGGATGCGGCACCTGCCATTTTTCGCCGTGTTTGCGGTCGATATAATCGGGAATCAAAGTCATCGGGCCGGGACGATAAAGAGCGTTCGCCGCGATGAGGTCTTCCAGCCTGTCAGGCTTCATCTTCATCAGCATATCCTGCATACCGCCGGATTCGAACTGGAATACGCCCTTTGTCCGCCCCTTCGCGAACAGCTTAAAAACCTTCTGGTCGGTAATATCTATCTTTTCAAGGTCGATATCTTTGCCGTGATTCTCTTTGACCAACTGCCTGGCCCGTTCAAGTACCGCTCAGCGTCTTTAGACCGAGAAAGTCCATTTTCAGCAGCCCGACCTTCTCAACCATCGGCCCTTCAAACTGCGTTACAATATCGTCTGAATCCGGCGCCTTATATAAGGGCACGAAATTCGTCAGCGGCTCATCGGCGATAACTACCCCGGCGGCGTGAACCGAAGCGTGCCGGGCCAGGCCTTCGAGTCTTTTGCAGATATCGATGACTTCCCTGGTCTGCTGCGTTTTCTTCATAAGCCTTCTTCAGTTCCGGTTCGGTTTCCATCGCCTTATCCAATGTTACATCGAGAGTCTCGGGAATGAGTTTCGCCAGCCTGTCCGCCTCGCCAAGCGGCACATTTATTACCCTGCACACGTCCCGTATCACCGCACGGGCTTTCATTGTTCCAAAGGTTATGATCTGCGCAACATGTCCGTATTTTTGCCGCACGTATTCGATTATCTTCGGACGATTTGTCTGGCAGATGTCGATATCTATATCGGGCATCTCGTTTCGCTGCGGGTCCATAAACCGCTCGAAAAGCAAGTCGTATTTTATCGGGTCAACATCGCACAGCCCCAGACAATAACCCACTATTGTTCCGACGCCGCTGCCCCTGGCGCCGACCGGAATATTGTTTTGGTGCGCATACTTGCAGAAATCCCAGTTGATTAGAAAATAACTTGAAAAGCCCTTCGATTCGATAACATCAAGCTCCCTGTCAAGCCTCTGTTTTATTATCTCCGTAATTTTACCGTATCGTTCTTTGGCCTTTTCATAACATAATTTCGTGAGAAATTTCTCAGGCGTCGAACCATCAGGCGGAGTAAAACTCGGCGCGTGTCGCGTTTTGAGGTCTAATTCAACATTGCATCTCTCCGCTATCGCCACGGTGTTATCACATGCCTCCGCGACATCCGCGAAAAGCCCCCGCATCTGTTCAGAACTTTTTAAAAATATGTCCTTCGGATATATCATCCTCGCCGGGTCATTCGCTATTTTGCCCGTACTGATACAGCACAGACAATTGTGCGCCTCATAATCGTCTTCTTCCAGAAAATGCACATCGTTTGTAGCCACAAGCCCGATTCCCATTTTTTTCGCCAATTCTATCAGTGCAGGCAGCACATTGGCGTCATCATTTTCATGCTGCTGAATCTCGATAAAAAATCTCTCCGTGCCGAATATTTTCAGATAATTTTCCGCGACCGCCCTGGCGCCTTTTTCATCCCCGTTACGCAACATCGTCGGAATCTCACCCTTAATACACGCCGTCGTGCAGATAACACCCTCGTTAAGTTCAGCTAAAATTTCCTTATCAATTCGAGGCCGATAGTAAAATCCTTCCAGAAATCCGGCACTTGAAAGCTTCAACAGGTTCTTATAACCGCTGTTGTTCTGAGCCAAAAGCACAAGATGGTATGATGCGTCGCTGATAGTTACTTTCTGTTTTTCAAATCTGCTGCCAGGCGCAATATACGCCTCAATGCCAAGGATCGGCTTAATATTTTCCGCCTTTGCCTTGGTATAAAATTCCACAGCCCCGAACATATTGCCATGGTCCGTAACCGCCACCGAATCCATCTCAAGCTGCTTACAGCGTTTAAACAGTTTTTCAAACGTTATAGCCCCATCGAGAAGCGAATACTGACTGTGAAGATGAAGATGCGTAAATCCTTTACCTGACATAACTTAAATGTTCCTCTCTAAATATCAAATCAGCCGGAATAATAGAGACCTTTCAATTCATTGTCAAGAAGATAACAGACGCAGCATTCGTACTTTTTGTAATGGGTCAGTTATGGGTGGGAGATATTGATTTTGCTGTAAGTATTAAGGTCCTCAAGTTTATGGCGTAGGATTTCCGATAAAATCCACAGTTTGATGAGATAAGACAAACAAATCGGAAATAAACGCAGATGATTTACTGTCAGCAATGCCTTGAAAAACAACGTAAAATCGATGAGCTTCAGGAACAGATAGTTTCACTCAAGGCAAAATTACGACACAAGGAAAGGACAGCCAAAGAAGGTTTTTTCGGCTCATCCACGCCATCCGCTAAAATTCCCATTAAGCCGAATTGTCAGATAGAACACACAAATAATTGCGGCGGAGGCAGAACAGGTGTCTGTGAAAAAGATGCGGACTATGTGCAAAGGGTTGAGGCAGCCGATATATGCCCTGATTGCGGAAGCGTTTTGGAGAACAAAGGCACAAGACAACGAGCGGTAATTGATTGCCAGCCTGTTAAGATAAAAAAGCTTCTGTATAATTTGGAACGCAAGTATTGTCCGCGATGCCAAAAGGTAGTTGCCGCCAAACCTCCTGGTGTTCTGCCAAAGTGTTTATATTCGAATAATCTGCTTGTCTATGTGGCAGTACAGCACTATATCTATGGCAATACACTGGGTCAGATAGAAAAACAAACAGGCATCGGCTACAGCAGTATAGTTGACGCTTTGCACCAGTTGGCAGGGATATTGAAAGATGTTCCCAAATCACTCATAGAAGACTATCGCAAGGCCGCTGTTAAGCACGCTGATGAGACTGGTTGGCGGACAGACGGCCAGAACGGTTTCTCGTGGCTGTTTTGCACGCCTGATATTAGTATCTTTCGATTCCGCTCCAGCCGTTCTGCCCGTGTAGCCAAAGAGGTTTTTGGCGAAAAGCCCTTGCCGGGTGTTCTGGTTGTGGATCGCTATAACGGCTACAATAGGATGCCTTGTAAGATTCAATATTGTTATGCACATCTATTGCGTAATGTTAAGGATTTGGAAAAAGATTTTCCCGAAAACATGGAAATCAGGTCTTTCGTTGAAGCGTTGGTCTCCCAGTTGGCTAATGCAATCAGCCTTCGCACATTAGATATAACAGACCGACAGTTTAAGCGGCAGGCAGCTAAAATTAAGAGAGCCATCATCGATATTGTTAATCACCATGCCAACCATCCGGCCATCCAGAATATGCAGGATATTTTTCGTGAAAAGGCCGATAGGCTTTACCACTGGGCCGATGACCGTAAGGTACCGGCAGATAACAATTTGGCTGAACGGGAACTGCGTCCGCTTGTTATTGCCAGAAAGATAAGTTTCGGCTCTCAATCTGAAGATGGGGCAAAAACGCGTGAGATTCTTATGACGGTATTACATACTATGCGAAAAAGATGTCCGGATGTTGTTGATGCCTTCAAGTCTGCACTCGACAAACTTGCCGAACAGCCTGATATAGACCTTTCCAAAGTTCTCTTCCGTGCCGACTCATCATAACCTGCACCTGCCCACCCATAACTGACCCATTACTACTTTTTCCTGAAAAAACTTGTTACTCTTTGAATTTAATGGTATTATGACATTGAAATTTTTTTTGCTTTTTGTCATACCCGCAAAAGCAGGTATCCAGTAGGGTAGGATAAATTCCGCCCTGCAAAAACTTAAAGTTTTAAGTAGCCAGGGGAGCTAAAGGCCGAAGTTTTGGCTGACGCTGAGATATTCCGACGATTCGGAATGACCCTTGAACCTGCTCAGGTTAGAACCTGCGAAGGAAGGCGTTAAAATAGTTTTAAGCTTTAACTTTTAATGCACTCCTTGCAGGGGTGCATTTTTTATTTATGACGGAAATGACTTCGATAAACAAAAAATTAAGCCGGGCAACAATTGGCATTGCCGGTCTCGGCGGTTTAGGCTCAACCGTAGCCGCCGCTCTTACCAGAGCCGGTATAGGCAAACTCATCCTCGCCGATTTCGACATCGTTGACAAAAGCAACCTCAACCGCCAGCATTATTTCGCCGACCAGATAGGCCAAAACAAAGTCGGCGCCACCATTGAAAACCTCCGCCGCATAAATCCAGCCATTAAACTCGAAACCCACAACGTCAAACTCGACCCCAAAAACGTACTGACTATTTTCGCCTCCGCGGATATAATCGCTGAATGCTTCGATAAAGCACAGGAAAAACAGATGCTCGTCGAAACAATACTCGCAAAGACAAATAAGCCCATAGTCTCCGCCAGCGGTCTTGCAGGCTACGGAAACAGCAACGCAATAAAAACCCAGCGAATCTCAAAAAGACTAATACTTGTCGGTGACTGCCAAACCGGAATCGACTCCAACGGCTTCCTTACAGCCGCCAGAGTCTGGATTGCCGCCAGCCATCAGGCTAACGCCATTATCGAACTGATTGTTGATGAAATTTTTAAGTAGGTCAAAAAATGGAAACATTAAAAATTAACGGCCACGAAAAAGAATTTCCCCAGAACAGCTTCCCCGCGACACTCACGGAACTGCTCAACCAATTGAATATCGATACCGCCACAGTCGTAGCGGAAATCGACGGCCAAATTATCGAACGTGAAAAATTTACACAAACTAAGCTTACTAAGGGACAAAATATCGAACTGATACGCTTTGTCCCAGGAGGATAATATATGGATGAATTGATTATCGCTGGCAAAAAATTTAAATCGCGCCTGCTTGTCGGAACCGGCAAATTCGCCTCAAACGAAATAATGGCAAAGGCAATCGAAAAAGCATCCGCCGAGATTGTTACCGTCGCCCTCCGCAGAGTGGATATCGAAAATAAAAACGATAACCTCCTCGCGGCCATCGACCAGCACAAATATCTCCTGCTGCCCAACACCTCCGGCGCCAGAAACGCCGATGAAGCCGTCCGCCTCTCAAGACTTGCCAGAGCCGCCACAGGCATCAACTGGGTCAAACTCGAGGTTACCCCCGACCCCTATTATCTCCTGCCCGACCCCATCGAAACGCTCAAAGCCGCGGAAATCCTCGTCAAAGAAGGCTTCGTCGTTCTCCCTTATATTAATGCCGACCCCATACTGGCCAAAAAACTCGAAGACGCCGGAACCGCCACCGTAATGCCCCTGGCCAGCCCCATCGGCTCAAATCAGGGACTAAAGACCCGCTCCGCGATTGAAATCATAATCGAGCAGGCCAACATTCCCGTCGTCGTCGATGCCGGCCTCGGACTGCCCTCACACGCCGCCGAAGCGATGGAAATGGGCGCCGATGCCGTACTCGTCAACACCGCCATCGCCACCGCGAGCAATCCCCCCGAAATGGCCGAGGCATTCAAACTCGCAGTTGAGGCAGGACGTATGGCATTCCTCGCCGGTGCAGGCGCAGCAGGCAAAAAAGCTTCCGCCTCAAGCCCCCTGACTGGCTTTTTACGAAATGAATAAAATGTTCGACAATATAAATAAAACCGCTGTTGAAAAAGCTCTCGCCGACATCCCCGGAACATATACTCCCCAGCGTCTAACCGCGTTTATCTCCCCCGCCGCACAGGGTTACCTTGAGCAAATGGCACAGGCCGCCCACCAACTAACCATCCAGCGATTCGGCCGAACTATAAAATTATACGCTCCCCTATACCTCTCTAACTACTGTATCAATAGTTGTCTATATTGCGGCTTCAACAGAAAAACCGATTTCGCCCGAACAAGACTCTCCATCGACGAAGCCCTAAAAAATGCCGACATCATCGCATCCGAAGGTTTCCGCGATTTACTTCTGGTTAGCAGCGAAGACAGAAAATTTATCAACGTCGATTATCTGGCTGAACTCGCAAAAAAACTGCGAAACAAATTCAGCTCAATTTCCATTGAGATATACCAGATGACCCGCGACGAATACGCCAGACTTTTCGAGGCTGGTATCGACGGTGTCACCATTTACCAAGAAACCTACGACAGAAACCTCTACGCCTGTTACCACCCCGCCGGCCCAAAATCCGATTATGACAGAAGATTACAAGCACCCGATGATATAGGTTCGGCTGGTATGAGAGAAATCGGTATTGGGGCACTGCTGGGTCTGGCGAATTGGCGTAGTGAGACATTCGCTTTGGCAGAACACGCCCATTATTTAATGAAGAAATACTGGCAAAGCCACATATCGTTTTCATTCCCCAGACTGCGCCCTGCTTTCAAAGTCGGCGGCCAGCAGTTCAAACACATCCTCACCGACAAAGAGCTTGTCCAGATGATTCTCGCCCTTCGCCTGTGCTTTGCCGATGCAGGCATGGTTATCTCAACCCGCGAAAACGCCACCCTCCGCGACCATCTTGTAACTCTTGGCATAACCAGGATGAGCGCAGGCAGCAAAACCAGCCCCGGAGGCTATTCCGAACACTCCGACGCCGTCGAACAATTTGAAGTAAACGATTCCCGCTCCCCCACCCAAGTCGCCTCTATGATTAAATCACAAGGCTTCGAACCCGTCTGGAAAGACTGGGACAAAGCCTTCACCCCTGATTAGGAAACCGCCTGCTTCCAGGAATGTCTCTGCGTCGCACGGAACCCCGAAATTACCGTAACGATTATCATAACAGCGTACATAACACTCGTGAACCAGTATCCCCATTGCGCCGTCTGCACGTGTGCCATTTTTACCATCACTGTACCAATCGCGAACGACTGAAGCAACATCTTGATTTTTCCCGAAAAAGTCGCCGCGAAATTCACTCCCCGCGCCTCCGCGATATGCCGCAGAATCGTAACATAAACCTCCCTGAGAATCAGCACAGCCGCTGTCCCCCAGTGAATTAAACCAAGAACAGGTTTTGAAAAATTAAAAAGTTTCGGCTCACCGATTAACGCAAAACAGATAAACGCTCCGCACACAAGCACCTTATCAACAAGCGGGTCCAGAATCCTGCCGAATTTGCTCGCGACATTCAGTTTCCTTGCGATAGCACCGTCAACAATATCCGTAAGCCCCGCTATCACAAAAATAACAAACGCAACATCCAGAAAACGCGAAGCGTTCTCGTGACGGGGCGAATATAAAACCATCGCCAGAAAAATTATCGTCAGCACAAGCCGACCAAGTGTCAATGTGTTCGGTATAAATCTATACATACTTCAAGTTTAATTTCATTCCCGATTTAATTCAACATTAAATTTGCTGAACTATCAAATCATAATCCTGTGTCTCAATCACCCGCACAGGGACAATACTCCCGACCACCGCACGGCAATTTCTAACAATACACACACTGTCAATATCCGGCGCCTGCCCGTAAAACCGCCCTCTGCCCGAACTACCCTTGTCCGCCGAATCTATCAGGCACGCCACCGTACTGCCGATTCGCCCTTTATTTTTCTCAAAAGCAATCTGCTGCTGAGTCAGCATCAATTCGTCCAGCCGCTTTTGCTTTATGTCACTGCGTATCTGGTTCGCCATCGCCCCTGCCGCCGTACCATCTTCCGCGTAATACCGAAACGCGCCCAGCGCATCGAACTTCGCCCACTTGATAAATTCCACCAGCTCCGCGAACTGCTCATCCGTCTCATCGGGAAAGCCCACAATCACCGTAGTCCGTAAAACCACGTCCGGCATCGCCCTCCGCAATCGCTCAATCATCTCCATAATCATTTCTTTGCTGTCAGGCCTGCCCATCTCCCTGAGAATCTGATTATTTATGTGCTGAATTGGAATATCGAGATAGCGAAGGATTTTTTTGCTCACAGATATAGTCCCGATTAATTCATCCGTCACCCCAACCGGATAAAGATACATAATCCGCAACCACTTCAAACGCTCAATCTTCTCAAGTTCCCCCAGCAACACCGCCAGCCCGTTCTGCATCTTCAGGTCTTTCCCATAATACGCCGTATCCTGCGCTATCAGGTTCAATTCAACCACCCCCGCACCAGCAAGCTCCTCCGCCTCGGCCAAAATCATCTCCACAGGCTTACTCCTGAACCGCCCCCGAATCGCCGGTATCGTACAAAACGTGCATTTATGATCGCACCCCTCGCTGATACGCAGATAGGCCGAATGAGACGGCGTTATCAGCAGCCTGGCCCTGTCATCATTGACCGCATCGCAGGTATGCCCCAGATATACCCGCGGCCCGCTCACGTAAATCGTTTTTTCAATTATCTTCACGATGTTGTCCCGCTGCCCCAAACCCACTATGGCGTCAATTCCTTTGGCCTCCGCAAATAACCCTTTCCCCATCCTCTCCGAAAGACACCCCGCCACGATTACTTTTTTTACCCTGCCTTTGTGTTTGCACCACAGCGCATGTTTTATCACATCTATCGCCTCCGCCTTAGCTGGCTCAATAAACCCGCATGTATTGATAACCACTACGTCAGCGTTATCCGGATTAGCGTTTATGATAAAACCCGCCTGAACAATCTCACCCAGCATCTTCTCACTGTCCACTATATTCTTCGGACAGCCTAGCGAGATAAATCCTACTGTTATGTTATGTCTCTTCGGCATAAGCACGGAAAAATACCAGAAAAATACATTTATGTCTAACAAAAACAATCTGAAATATCCCCCTGCCGCTGAAAAAACTGCCGCTCTTGCGGAGAAGGCAAAAGCAGAATTGGAAAAATTAAAAGCCGAATCAGTAACTAAAACAAAATCAGCCGATTCCGAACTAAATAATACACAAAATTAAAAATCTGACGGGTCTATCTACGTTTCACCCTTGACGAATAACACCTCGCTAATTAAATTCCGTCGCGCCATTGTTGAGCTAAAGTCGCGAAATCAGCAAAATCAACAGTGCCGTCCTGTACAATATCCTCCGGAATTGAGCCAGCTGCACCCGTCCAAAGCCAATTATCCGCAAGCCTCGCCACATCCAGAAACTCAACTTTGCAGTCGCCATCAATATCGCCCAGCATATAATGCCTGACAGCCTTGGCCAGGTTTATTCGCGGCTTAGTTATCGCCACTTTGCCGTCGGTAATATTATCGCCTGTCCCTGTTAAAACTGTTCTTACCTCTGCGGGCGAGAGCCAGTTTCCCGTTATTGCCTTTGCCGCCTGCTGCAAACACGCTACCGCGCCAGCGGCATAAGGGTCGCAGCGGAAGTGCCGCCAAATGAACTGTAATAGTCCCCCGATGAGTATCCGCCTGAACCGACAATATCCGTAGTATAACACTGGTTTGACGACGCCAGCAAAGTGAGAAATGACGCAGTATTGGAATACGAAGTTACCATATCCGCAACAGTATTATCGGTGGCGTAATAATGTGTGCTGCAACCGTTTGTTCTTGTCCTGGTCTGCGCACACGATTGTCTTGTAATACACGGCAAGTAAGTCCCGAAAGCAGCGTCATAAACCGCACCTACCGAAATGATGCTCGATATGCAGGCAGGGTTGGCTATTGAATCACAATATCCTTCGTTACCGGAAGAGGCGAGAACTGTAATTCCCGCCGCAACAGCATCGTTGGCCGCAGTAGTCAGAGAAGGCGTCGCGCTATCGCAGGCGCTATAATAACGTCCTCCGCCAAAACTGGTGCTGATTACGAGTATAGGATTATTAGGGTCGTCATTTTTGTGTGTTACACACCAGTCCCACGCAGCGGCAATAACGTCGGTTGCTGCGCTGCCAGTAGAACCTGAGGTAATTTTCAGGGCGTAGAGTTTAGCGTTATAGGCGACACCGCCGATGTAGTCACTCACCCTGCCCAGACTTCCCGCCGCTATTCCGGCGCAGCAGGTGCCGTGCGCCTCACCATTAGGTAAAGGGTCTGAAGTTCCATCGCCAAAGTTATAACCGCCTATAACCTTATTGTTTGGAAAACCGCCGCCACCAAGCATAGGATGCGTGTAATCAACTCCAGTATCGCAAATGGCGATAGCAACCCCCTGCCCATTATAAGCTGAACGACAGGTATCAGCATGCATCAGGGGAATTCCCTGCCTGAGATGAGCATCCCAAAAATAAACAGGCTCAATCGATTCCACGCGGCTATCGTTTTCAAGCTTTTGCAGGCCTGCCAATGTAACCTCTCCTGAAAATCCTGCCTGGTTATCAAAGCAATGTCTCAGATTGAATTCATTGCCGCTCAAACCAGACAATACCGAAGCCTGAACAGCTTTTATCTCATCATGCAGTACTTTCATAGAGCGCTTTGAATTCCAGTCGGTTCTGGTCTTTGTTTCTACGGGCTCCGTGAGATTGACAATAACATTTACTTTTTCCTGACCCCGTGTAAAAGGGTCAATAGTGTTATTGCAGTCAGTTAGTTTGCCTGCAGAGACGACAGTTGCCTGCTCCTGTGATTTAGGCAGACACCCGCAATCCCCTTTTGTCTCGCAGACCACCGTTAAAACAATAAGCGGAATTATTATTAAATCTATTCGCAAAATTCTATATTGCTTTGCCATTCTCATTTCCGCTGCCCCCCCAAAAAAAATTATCATTACTCCTTCCTAATAACAACAGTATCGCCGCAGCTTGCGTACAATTTAAACCTGCATCTACATAGTTCCCAACTGAACAGATACTATTATTTAACCTTAATTTAGCGACGCTGTCAAGAAAATTAAGCTCAAAAAACGGGGGTTTTATACTTGAAAATAAAATGAAAAGATATTATTATATCATTGTTTGCGGTATATCTCTCTAAAGCCGGCATACTAAACTTTCGAGGTAAAGATATTGATGATTGCTCAAAACTGGTTATGCGGAACAGTTTTTGTTATTCCTGCTGTTCAGGCGATAATAACTTTCAGCATAGTAAAACTGGTTATCCTGATTGGATGGGTATATCTGTGCCTTTATTTTGTCCAGCTCGTCCAGTCAAGCACGCTGATACCGAAGAATTACAAATCCATCGCTAATATAGTTACGCTTTTTATCGGACCTGTATTACTTGGGATTTTGCTTGTTATCGACACGGTCAAAAAACGCTCATACGGAAATCAGAGTTTTCCCGAGAGAATAAAAGAGCAATTATGGAATATTATTTCGAAAATAAAATCTTCAAATTTTATGGCTTCGAACGCCGCCCCGGTGATAATTCTTATGGATTCATCTGGCAGAAGCATAAAAGAAGTATGCGGGCAAGGCAAAAATAAGAAGCAGGACAGGCATATCCTCGATTTAACCGAAGATATTATTCTCGACGCTCTTGAGCAGCGTGCGAGCGATATTCTTGTAGATCCGAAGGACTCCTCCGAATACACAATACGATTTCGAGTCGATGGGGTATTGCGAAATGTCAAACAGATTGACACCAGTACCTGCAAAGCTGTGGTGAACAGTATCAAGGCACTTTCCGGAATGGATATTGCCGAAAGACGCAGACCACAGGACGGCTCTTTTATTGCGAAAACTGATGACGGGACTTCTTCATTCAGAGTGGCCAGTGCCGGAGTAATCAACGGCGAAAAACTATCCGTAAGAATACTTAATCGCAACGCCGGCACACTGACGCTTAATAATGCCGGTTTTCCTGAGAACCAGAAAGCCATTATCAGGGAGGCCGTTTTGAAGCCTTCGGGTATGGTGCTGGTGTGCGGGCCTACCGGCAGCGGAAAAACAACAACTTTATACGGTATGCTCAATGAAATCGACCTTTTTACGCGAAATGTCGTCACGGTAGAAGACCCGATTGAATGTGTGTTGCCCAACGCCAGCCAGATTGAAGTTAACGCTAAAGCCGATATCACATTTGCAAAGGCATTGCGAAGCATCCTCAGGCAGGACCCTGATGTTATCTGTGTGGGTGAAATAAGGGACGAAGAAACAGCTTCTATCGCTCTTCGCGCGGCACAGACAGGCCATCTCGTGCTTGCGACCGTCCACAGCAACAGCAATGGAGCGGCATTGGTGAGACTGCTTGATTTGGGCGTTAAACCTGTAATGATGGCGTCAGGACTTAACCTTGTTTTCTCTCAACGGCTGGTGAGGCTGCTATGCGAAGAGTGTAAGGTTCAGGCGCAACTGAACGAATCGCAAATTGAAAGTTTCAGCAAGCGAAATATCAATTGTGAGAATATTTATCAGGCTCGAGGCTGCGCCCACTGTAACGGAACCGGCTATTATGGAAGAACGGCGATATGCGATATACTGGCGCTCGACAATAAGCTTAAATCCAGTATCGCTAATAATGATTTGCTTGTGTCCGAATTTAGAAGTAAAGGCGATGAACAGGGACGAGTCAATCTGTATAAAGAAGGAATGAGAAGGGTATTGGTTGGACAGACAAGTCTCGAAGAAGTCAAAAGAGTAGTAGGATAAAGTTTATGGCATTCTGGCTTGGAATACTTGTTGCGGGATTCTTCGCATTAGGCGCGGTTAAGATAGGCTTCTATCAAAGCTGGGCCATGCTCTTTAATATCACCATAGCCATCTTTCTGGCAATTTTCCTCTGGCCTACGGTTATGGATTTTATTCCCGCGGCGGGCGATACGATGTATAGCGATATTATAGCGATGCTTCTTACGGCGATAGCGGCCTTTGTGATTCTCCATGGAATATCATATACGCTCATTACAGGACAATTTAACGTATCATTCCCCGCTGTACTCGATTTTGTCGGCTCAGGTTTCCTCGGATTTTTAGCCGGAATCCTGGTTTGGAATTTCGCGAGTCTGCTGTTTTCGATGACCCCGTTTGCGCAGGATAGCTCGGTTAAGAAAATCGGTTTTGACAGCAAGGCCTCTCAGCAGGCCAATATTTCATGTCTTTCTGTGGGATGCAATCTGGTCAACGGTTTTGTTTCGGGCGGCGATGGATACACTACGGAGAAAATAATAAGCAAACTACAGAAAGAAATCGCAAAGAAGGCACGTAAGTTAGCTCCCTCGACCCCAGCTGACACCAATAAACCCGCCGAATCAAACAAGACGATTGATCCGAATAAACTCAATAAAGCAGAAACAACCGGCGAAAAATCGCTTTAAAACCGTAGGGCTGTACCAGATGCAAACATATAAGGCTGGCGCCGCTTACATCTTATAAAGCGAAGGCACTGATTCTATCTAAAATCACTGAAATAAAAAAGGGCTGTGAGAATTTCTCACAGCCCTTTGAAAAACACATCAGTCTGAGTGTGTTACGGGAAAATATGGTTGTAGTCGCCTGGTACGCAATTTGACGGTACACTCGGTTTGCCAAAACGTGTTCTGAACTCCGGCCAATCAACCGTGTCGATATGACCATCTCTATTCAAATCAGCACATACATTGTTCAAATAACCTATCACCGGATAGTCTTTCCCAAAACCGCTTCTGAAAACCGGCCAGTCAACAGTATCAACATCGCCGTCTTGGTCGGCAATATCACCGTGACACTGAGTCGGCCAATCCCAGCATGGCGGATACACCCATGGAGCCTCTCTTGTAATCACAAAGGACATATCAATCGGCTGCAGGTTCGGGTGCCACGGATGTCCTGTCGGATAAATCATGGGCGTCCAATTTGCACCGTTGGAAAGTGAAACAACAGCATTATCGTTCCAATGCTGGTAAGACGTCTTCCAGCCAAACTCATAACCGATTGATGGCGCAGGCAGATATATTTTAATCGCCAGCCAGTAAATCAGCGGTCTCGCGGCAGTTCCTTCCTGATAGAACGCTATATTGGGGTCGATGCAGATATTATACTGCCAAATCTCTGTATCGCCGTTCTGTATTCCGCCGCCGTATCCCCAATATGGGTCCCACCACCATTCACCTGGCGAAACCTGCGAAAACAGCTTTTCATCAAATTCTGAGGAACTAAATTGATACTGCCAAAGATTCTGATTTGGCTCACTGTAGCCTCCCGGATTCATTCTATCGTTGTATATTCTGACCTCAATTTTATCAATGGTGCCTTTATGGTCGCCTTTCCATGAGCCCCAGAAATGAATATCTGTGAGTTTGCCGGGATGGTTGCATTCAAAATCATCAGCCAAAACTCGGTATGTCCAGTCATTGTGATCAGCACGCACGTCCATACCGTTAACAGACAGGTCAGGCCGTTGTACCCATTTATTGGTATTGGGGTCGCCGTTCGGCCAATCACAATCAGGAGGCGGCAAAATCTGGAACATATAATCCTCAACTTCGCCATCCTGTGCCAGGCCGGTATAAGACAACCCTGTCTGTGTGCTTAAACGGAAACGTGCGTAAGTCGTGCCAGCTGACAAGCCGGTTGGCACTGTGAAGATAAGCTTGTTAACACCGTTAACTACCGGCAAATCAGTTTCAATCTGTTCGCCCGTGTCTGCCCAGTCTCCGTCCCTGTTATAGTCAATCCATACATTGAGTAATGCGACACCTGTTGGGTCCGTTACAGTAACGTCAATTCGTGCCAGGCCGCCGGGAATAAGAGAACTTACTGGAACAACACCGTCTTCATCGTCAATGTTGCTAAGGTCGTCTCCGAAGGCGCCAAGATTAGGCTGGCCGTCTGTTTCAGAATCAATCAAGCTGCCAAGAATTAGACCTGAACCCATGCGATGTCTTGCGCCATTATTAGCCAGCAATGTAGGATAGTTCGGGTCAGGCGCATCGCCAAAATCAAGTTCAGGCTGCGGATTTGAAATCAACTGGAAACTCAGGTCCCAGGATTCGCTCTCCCATTCTATCGGCTCGTACATAGCCGGAGGATATGGATAACCGCCCATCCGCGGGTCGGCAAAAAGACGCACGGCATCATCCATAAAGTAATGCGGCCTTGTTTCCCAGCCCCACGGATAGTTCGGTTCAACAGAGTTATCATCATAAATCGCCATTATCCCCAGCCAGTAAATACCCTGGTCGCCTGGCTGTTCCCAATACTGCTCGTGGTTAAGCTCCTGATAGAACTCAAACTTAGGAAGGTCAATCTTGCCAAGTCGCGGATCATATTCCATACCATAAAAGTTTACATCATAAGTGTTGCAATAATTTTCCCAGATTTTATAACCCGGATGGCTGTAGGCGCATCCTGACCGGCGGGGACATCTGTCCAAATCGTCAAATAAAATGCGCTCGGTAATTTTGCTGCCGTTGGTACATTTGTGTCATACCAGTTCAGGAATGAACCCCACCATCTGATAGCTGTAACCGGTTTATTCGAATCGCAGCGGAAATCATCGGCAACCATTTTCGGCAGGATATTGTCCGCTCTTTCATCCCAGCCCCAATAAGTGTCCTCTGGCGCAATAACATCTTCTGTGGTATATATCTCAAAAGCCAAATCTATTGACTGGCCTACAAGCGGATGACCTATCGGATACCTTAGTTCGCTCCAAGTACCTGTATAAGGTTCAGAACCCTGTCCCCAGACAGCGTCATCATTCCAATGTGTTAGCGAAGTCTTCCAGCCAAAATAGCTGCTTTGCGTACCCAGCGGCTGAGCCTGAACGTCCAGCCAGTAAACAACAGGATTTACTGTATTGCCTTCCTGCATGAATGCCTGACAGTACGGAATATCAAAATCATATCGCCAGCAGGTCCAGTCGGCAGGGAAGAAATAACTGCTCGGCGGGTCCATCCAGCCTTCAGTTATGTTTGTTGCATAACGAGTAACCTTAAACTGCCCGGCAGGAAATACCTGCGACCACAGCAGTGTATTCGGCTCACTATACGGTGGAGCTGGTTTGTCGCTGTGAATACTCAGGGTAAACTGTATGTTATTGGCATCTCCATCAGGCAGTTCATCATATTTCCACGAACCGAAAATAGAAATCTTCGTAACGCGTCCCGTAGTCGTGCAGAGAAAATCATCCGCAAGGATAAATGGTTCAGTAGCACTTACATCTATACCATCGGTAGTCAGGTCGGGCATCTGCGTCCATTTTTCCGTTGCTGGAGGAGGCTCTGGCGTATAAGGTACCGGGGGTTGAGACCATTTGATGTAGTTAGGCTCTTCCTCCTGTTCTTCGCTTGTTATAATCGCAAACGCAAGGTCAACGGAATCACCCTGATACGGATGTGGCGGCGGATAACGCATCTCGTTCCATACAATACCATCGTCAATTGACCAGACAGCATCGTCATTCCAGTGCTCAACAGAAGTCTTCCAGCCAAATTGTCCCGGAATATTTGTGTCCAGTATTGCGTAAACATCAAGCCAGTAAACTATCGGATTGCATGGGTCGCCTTCCTGCACAAAAGCAATATTTGGGTCAATTGCAATATCATACTGCCAAATCTTATGGTCGCCCGCCTGTATGGGGGTAGTCCCAATCTGCCACCACCATTCGTATTCAGGTGTAAGGTCTTTAAACAGTATTTCATTAAACTCGGCGGCAGTAAAATCTTTAGACCATAAGAGGGTATTTGGTTCACTGTAACCCCCTGTCGGAGGCATAGGTTTATCATCGTGGATGCTCAAGTGAATTTTAGCAATTTGACCTTTAGTATCGTTTTTCCAGGACCCCCACAACGTAACTTTAGTAATTTTGCCGGTAGTTGTACATTGGAAATCATCCGCAAGAACTCTTTGAATCCCGTCTCTCCTGTCGCAGCGTACATCCATACCATAATAAGTAGCATCTGGCGGCTGCTCCCATTTTGTTGTTTCGCCTAACGGTGACAGAGAAAATGTCCAGCCTTCATAAATACCAAATTGCTGGCCATTGGCCATTCCTTGGAAAGTCCACCACTTGATACCTTGAGTCCATGTATCGTGACATCCGTATTTTTGAGGAGGGCCGGGATCATAGCCGACAATAGGCACAAAATGGTCTGTGCTTCCATCCCCGTCGCTATCGACCAAAAAGACCATTGGCCGACCATTGTCGATTTCATTGGTCAGCACAGCCCATGCCATTGCGCCGGTGGACCACAGATACGTTGAATAACCCGGACTGTAACTTGCATTTTGTGAGTTCACATAATTTACAAAAGCCGGCCCCATATCGATGTTCCAGCTCCATCCATAGTAGTTGTGTCCCGAAGGATGATTGCTCTGTGAAGTTCTCATGAAGTCGCCAACACTATCGCTCGTATGTGCAATTCGACCTTTTGTAATATAGTCATCCGTAAGTGGGATAGGCGAATAATCCTTCGGCTGAGCATAATCTTCATAGTGCTTGTAGTTAGCAACATTCGGGTCCCCTTCGGAGGCAATCGCCTGGTTGACGGCGGCGGTCTGAGTTGAGGCGTCACCTGGAATAAGGGCATAACCCTGGACATCGTAATAACCAATGACCATACCAAGCGTCGTTGGCCCGCAACCGTGCCTCCACAAATAATCGGGTACTACAATTGTTGTTTGTGCCGTTACAGGCTCCGGTATACCCTTGGCCTCTCTATCTTTTCTTGCCTGTTCTTGAGCATCATATATTGCCTTAACTACCGGAGGTGCAGTGGGCCCCGATATACTTCGCTGCGGTTTGTCTGCGAATACAGCGTTAGCTGTCAATACTAAAACCGCAGCAGATATCAGTATAAACAGCATTCCAAATTCTTGTTTTTTCATGATTTGTTCCTCCTATTCAAAAAAAGTCCCCCATTGCTTTTCCCACTCTAAAAACCACACAAAGATTGTGGTTACCATTCATCTCCGCAATCCTTCCAAAACGCTTCTACTACTCCGATTGTGGATATTACCCCCAGTCTAATTAAAAGTCAAGAAAATTATGGGATTTATTTACGATTTTTTTTGTATTGACGACACCGTTGAAAGCTACTTTTTGTAGGCGGTTTTGGGGTCGTATTCCTTTTTATCGATAAATCGCAGTTCGGTGGAGGAATTTTCGGTTAAAGCACGGTAGAAGCAGGAACGGTAACCGACATGGCATTGTCCGGCGTCAACCTTTACCTTGAGAACCAGGCAGTCCTGGTCGCAATCAACGAGTATCTGCTGGACTTTCTGGAAATGGCCGCTCTCTTCGCCCTTTTTCCATAATTTCTGCCTGCTCCTGCTGAAATAAGTGGCAAAACCTGTTTTTATCGTATAATCGAGGGCATCGCGGTTCATATACGCAACCATGAGAATGCGACCAGTGTCCGCATCCTGGGCAATAGCAGTAATCAGACCGTTACTGTCAAACTTGGGTGTAAAACTCGTACCTTCTTCTATGATTTTGTCGCCGGCCACTTATCTGTCTCCTAAATCTTATGTTATTTATTGCCAAAAGAGGTTTTACACGTTATTATCTTCAAAAACAAGTTTTTTTTGACAAGCGGTATTTAATGCCGAAAGAAAAAAACAAAAAAAGAAAATATATTCTTTATCTGCTGCATTCGTGGTCGCGGCTGGGGCGCTGTATCTGGCCTTTCGGGGCGTGAACCTTCGCGAGGTAGTGAAAATATTGCTGGGGGTGAAAGTATGGATTACCGCTGCCGCTATTGCGTTTTATTTTGTCAGCCAGTTAATCTTCGTTGCCCGCTGGTATATGCTTTTGAGGGTTCAGGGAATCGATATAGGTTACTGGCCTGCGGTAAGACTTCATCTTCTCGGCCTGCTTTATAATAATTATCTGCCGAGTTCGGTTGGAGGTGATTCGCTAAGGGCGTGGTATGTTACGAAACATACCGAGAAGAAGCTTGAGGCGGCGTTAAGTGTGCTTGTTGACAGAGCGGTGGGTCTTTTCGGGCTGGTTTTGATGGCGATAGTCGGATACTGGTTTATTCCGCTGGAAAGCAGGCAGCAATTGACCAAATCATATATGGAAATAAAGCTTGTCAGACAGCTTGCGGAATATGAATGGTTTTTCCTGTGGGCAACAGCAATCATTACAGCAGTTATGGTATTACTTATTTCTACTTCTAAAGGTCGAACTTTTGTTTATAGGGCCACAAAAAAAATAAGTCATCGCGGGGCAGATTTACTGGGTAAAGTTTACGCGGCCATGCGAATTTATTACGGCAAAAAATTAGCTCTTTTCTGGGCAGTTTTGCTGACTTTTGCGTGCCAGGGCATGTTCATAGTCGGCTTATGGTTTATCGGCAAAGGAATGCATATACAGGCTGATATGAAATATTATTTTGTCTTTTTCCCGATTTCCTGGGTAATTGGGATGCTGCCAATCAGCCTGGGCGGATTAGGTGTTGTCGAGGGGCCTATTATGATAATGTTCAGCCTCGTGGGTGTACCCAAAGACCCCGCATCGGCACTTGCCTGGGCGCAAAGATTTCTCTGGCTCATCGGCTCTTTACCGGGCGTGGTGATACACCTGATGGGCGCACACCTGCCGAAAGATTTTTCGATAGAATTTAAAGACAGAACCACAAATGAACACGAATAAACACAATCAGGGACATTTCAAACGTTACTTTTTGCGAGGGCTGGCGGTTCTGCTGCCTACGATGCTTACTATCTGGATATTTATCTGGGGCTATACTTTCATCCAAGAAAGCATAGGTATTCATATAAGCAAAACGCTTGTATGGATAACAACCCTTATTACGGACATGGACAAGGAGACTCTGACTAAATTCTGGGTTTATGGTCCTGGTTCAATAGCGGGATTTCTTCTGGCGCTGGTTTTTGTGTGCATTGTGGGATTGATACTGGCCAGCGTTGTCGGGAAAACGATATGGCACAGAATTGAAAGATTCATACTGAATACGCCATTGTTAAAGCAGGTTTATCCGTACATAAAACAAATCACCGATTTTATGCTTGTTAAGGACAGGAAAAACGCCCTTTTTTCACAAGTGGTGGCGGTTGAATTCCCCAAAAAAGGCAGTTGGGCACTGGGCATGGTTACAGGCACGGGTCTTGAAAGTATTGTCAAACATACAGGAAAAGAATTTCTGACAGTGTTCGTGGCAACCGCCCCTTCGCCCGTTACAGGATTTATAATGATGGTTCCAAAAGACGAAGTAATTGAGCTGAATATGACCGTCGAAGAAGCTGTCAGATTCATCATAAGCGGCGGAGTGATAACCCCGACAACGAAATTTACCGGGTTAGAGGATTTACCACTGATTGGTGACTCGGAGCAGGAAAAATAACGGTCAGGAATAAATGCGTAAGTTTGAAAAAAACAATTCTTGCAGTATGATATGGTTTTCTGGTATAAATAACCGGCAGTGTAGTGTTTTTCGCATATTTTAAGGTTTGCAGTTAAGGAGAACGAAATTGCTTTTTACGATTACAGGCAAGCACATAGATATAACCGAACCCATTCGAGAGTATGCCCAAAAAAAGACTTTCAAGCTTCCGAAATTTTACAGTATCATTAATCAGATTGAAGTGATACTTGACGGCACAAAACGCGGCAGCGTCGCCGTGGAGATAATCGCCAGGGCTGAACACAGCAGGGTTTTTGTTGTTACCGAATCAGGGAACGACGCGTATAAGTCCATAGACCTTGCCGTTCATAAACTTCAGGAGCAGCTGAAAAGAAGAAAGGCCAAGGAGAGAGACGACAAGCACGCCGCCGAAGCAAGGAAATCTTCCGTGGAAAGGAAACAATAATGAAGTTTTCAGATTTTGTCTGCTTTGAAGCTACAATACCAGAGCTTAAAGCCAAGGACCGCGATGGGGCCATATCTGAGCTTTTAACATCGCTGGATAAAGCAGGCCGACTTGGCAAGGCAAAATGCGAAGAAATTATCAAAGCAGTAGTCAAGAGAGAAAAAGAGGCCAGTACTGGCATGGGCAAAGGTGTAGCGGTGCCGCACGTCAAACATGCCGGAATTAAAAATGTCATCGCGGTAGTCGGGCAAAGCAGCAGCGGGATAGATTTCTCATCACTGGATAAGCAGCCTGTTTACTCGGTGATACTTCTGATAAGTCCTGCAAGTAATCCGGACAAGCATCTGCAGGCAATGGAAAATGTGTTTAAGCATCTGCAGCACGAGAAATTTCGCAAGTTTCTCAGGCAATCGCAGACCGCCGCAGAGATTGAAGACCTGCTGCGTGAAGCCGATGAAAAACCGTTTATATAATATTTTTATAAAACCTGTAATATTGTTTCAGGCAAACGTCTGAAAATGCAGACAAGAGAGAATTTTTTGGAAAAGGTTGTTTGTGAGCTGGATGTTGAAATAAAAAACGCTGATGGACTCCACATGCGCCCCGCGATGCAGTTTGTGGATGTCGCAAGTAAGTTTGACTCAGATATTTCTATCAGTAACGGAAAAACCAGCGTTGACGGAAAAAGTATTATGCAGATGAGTATGCTTGCCGCAACCTATGGCACAAAATTAAAAATAAGGGCTGAAGGACCGGACGCTGAAAAGGCCATTGACGCTTTGCGACAGCTTGTCGAAGTAAGAATGTTTGATGAACCGCCGCCGGCGCCGCGAAAAAATAATTAAACGTCAGACGGATTAATATGGAAATCAAAAAAGGCATAGCAGTTTCTCCAGGTATTTCTATTGCAAAATGTCTTATCGTCGATTCGGAAGACTATCGAATTCCGCGACGAACGATAAATCCTTCGCAGCGAATGATAGAATCCCAGCGGGTAAGAAACGCATTTAAGGCCGCCATTGACGAATTAACCGAACTTGAGGCCACTTATGCCGTAGAGCAACATAACATAAAAGACATCTTTGCCGTGCATCTGCGTTTTTTGCATGACAGAAGTTTACGAAGAAAAATAACAGACTATATTCATTCCGAATCTGTAACCGCCGAATACGGGGTCTCCACAATTCTTCGCGAGATTGCGTCGCATTTCAGCAGCGTAAAAGACAATTATATCAGTGAGCGCGCGGCAGATATTTACGATATCGAGAGACGTCTGCTTAAACAGCTCGTAGGAAGCAAACGGCAGGATATAGAAAACCTGACCGAAGAAGTCACGATTGTCGCCAGGGAGTTAAGTCCAACTCAAACAGCGGGGTTTAATAAAACATTTGTTAAAGGACTTGCTACCGACGCGGGAGGAAGAACAAGTCACACCGCTATCGTAGCGAGGTCTTTGGGTATTCCGGCGGTTGTTGCCCTTGAAGACCTTACCGAAAGTGTTCACGCGGGAGACATCATCATAATTGATGGAAATCGCGGCATTGTCATTGTAAATCCTGATGAAGAAACTGCACGTCAGTACCGTGAATATTCGCTTGAATTCGCGGCACTTGGGCAAAAACTCGACGCCATAAGAGAAAAACCGGCTGTGACGAGAGACGGCGTGAAGATAAAAATCTTAGGCAACATTGAATTTCCCGATGAGTCGGAAATGGTATTACAAAAAGGCGGTGAAGGCATAGGTTTATACCGGACAGAATTTTTATATCTTAACAGCAAGGACGAACCAACCGAGGAAGAGCATTACCAGGCATACTCGGAGACAATCAAAGTTTTTAAAAATCGCCCCATAACCATAAGAACTATGGACCTCGGGGCGGATAAATATACTCAAAGCAAACGTTCCGCACCCGAACCAAACCCATTTCTGGGGCTCAGGTCTATACGGTTTTGCCTGCAGAATCTCGCGATGTTCAAGACCCAGCTTCGGTCTATTCTTCGCGCATCGGTACTCGGGAATGTTCAGGTAATGTTCCCACTGATTACGAACCTGCAGGAAGTGATGCAGGCAAAAATGATTCTGAGAGATGTTATGGAAGACCTCGATGAAGATTCCATAGCTTACAATAAAAAAATCCGCATTGGTATTATGATTGAAACTCCCTCGGCGGCTCTGACAGCGTCCACCCTCGCGAGAGATGTCGATTTCTTCAGCATCGGGACAAACGACCTGACTCAATATACTCTCGCTGTGGACAGGGGAAATGAGCTGGTTTCCACCCTGTACTCGCCGGTTGACCCCGCGGTGCTGCGGCTTATCAGGACCGTCATTCAGGATGCGCACAAGGCGCAGATAGACCTTAGCGTCTGCGGCGAAATGGCTTCTGAGCCTGAATACGTTATGCTTCTTTTGGGAATGGGCGTAAGAACTATTTCCCTTGCTCACCCTATGATACCGGAGATAAAGCAGATTATCCGCTCCACTACTATCACCGAGTGCAACAGCATTGCCCGCAAAATACTTTCGATGAATTCCGTAAGGCAGATTTCTAACTACCTCCGCGACGCCACAAGAAAAATCCTTCCAGAAGCGTTCTAATCCGCATTTTTTAATACTTTTTGATACAATTTTGACAGGCTAAAAAATTTAAGGGGGAAGAGATGTTAAAATGGGAAGATTTTTAAAGGAGTGAACGCTCAACATCGAACATTGAACATTGAACGTCGAATTAAAGGCTTGACAATGTTTTGGGGGTGGGACAGAATGGGTTTAGTCAAACTGACGGGTGGTCAGTTTGAAAGTTTAAATTGCAAAATTGCGGTTCGACAGGCTCGCCGTAGGCGGAATTTTGTTGTGGCGGAATGCTATATCCTGACATTGCAATGTTTTATGCCATTATATTTTTTTGGCATTGGGGTACGTGAGTTTATACGCAGTGAGAAAGAGGAACGAAAAAAAAGAATACAGAAGACAGGAGACAGAAATAAAAATGGCAAAAGTAATAAGAAATCGAATATTGATGTGTTGAATAAAAACACGTCACAAGCATTACCAAGGCAATAGATGACCTTTTTACTTGACAATATCTTTGTTTGACCGCAGAATGATGTGACTTATTTTATGGCGGAATTAATATTTTGGGAATGAAACGGGTAGGATATATTTAATTTTACCAGCATAGAAAAAAAGTTTAATGTGTGTCTCTGAATATTTTTATGAGTATTATTTGTCATTAATACGAAGGAGAAGAATTGCAAACTTTATGCATAGTCCCCTGCGGAAGAAAAAAGATTTGGGATAAAAATCCGAATGCTGGCGCAACGGCACCAGAGAAGTTTACATAGGAGGATTTGCCGTAAAATGCCGAAAATATGCTGAAAAATTCTATCCATTATCATGGTGTATACTTTCCGCAAAATATGGGTTTGTTTTTCCTGATGAGATTATTCCCGAATCATATAATATAAGTTTTAACGATAAATCAACAAACTCTATCTCGGCATCAGAATTATCTGCTCAGGCAATACGCAAAGGTCTGTATAATTACGATAATGTAGAAGTTTTGGGTGGTAAGAATTATATTTGCTTTGCCAAGCAAATATTTTCTGATAAAGAAATTATTGTTCCGCTTAACAACTGTAGAGGTATTGGGTATATGATGGCCAAACTTGATGAATTGATGAGAAAAAATAAATAACCATAGAAACTGCTTCGTAAACTTAATTGTATCAAATATGATTTTATTTTGTCGGGGTTAATAATGAGTAAGGAAGCAATAGAGTACCTGATAAAAAATGGTTGGGAAATATTCAATGCTCCAGTTGAACTCATCAAATTTACCGGAGATACCGAAGCCGATAAATTGCTTAATGATCTTGAAAGATTCCCACATGCTTTTGTATTAGCTTGTATTATGGACAGACAGATGAAAGCTGAGCGAGATGGTTTATCCCTTATAAATTTGCTACCAAATTAAATGGGTTTGAATTTCTGAAGTTGACTCAACTCAGTTTGTCGGATATTTTTGAAATAATGACAGAACCAAATCCATCATAGATATCCCAAAATAATGAGTCAAAATTTTTATGATGCAATTTCTTTGATCAATAAAAAGTATGGCGGAATGCTCAAACATTTGGGCTGAGAGCCCCGTCAGCAGTAGTTTAGTTTCTTATTCTTAGAATTTAAAGGAATTGGTCAGAAAATAGCGTCGATGGCCGCTCAATATTTTTAGTCCGCCACTTCAAAATCCGTTTGAAAGAATATGCGAACATCGACATTTCAGTAGACGTGCATGTAAGCCGCGTTCTTTCGCGATTAGGGTTAGTACCCAAAATGCTTCTGTCGATCAAAATTGCTATCGTTTCCTCAGTATTTATCTGAATTTCCAGGAATTTTAGATTTTCATTGCTGGGAGGTATACAGGCAGGAAATAAACGGTGCAGACCAAAAAACCTAATTGCAGTCAATGCCCTATCAATAATCATTGCCAATATTCTATCTGTGTGGAATAAATTTATTAGTTCTATGAAAAATGTCCCATCTAAGACTTCGGTTTGTCAAAATCAAAGACTCTTTGACCATCCGGTTTTTTGCCTGATATTCCACGCCATAATTTTGCGGCAAATTCATGGCGAGAACAAAATATCAAAACATACAAAGGATGATTTTTCATTGATATACGTTCATATTCAAAATATTCGTAGCCGAGTGACTTAATTTGATCAACATACATTTCACGCAAAACTTCTGCCAAACGAGTTCGCGGGGTATTATTTATAATTAAACGCCAGTCGGCCCCCTCACCTAAACAACGGTCAAGATTAGAATTCGTATTATCCAAGTAGTTGTGTTCCCAATTCCTAAGAGCGTCAAGATGATCTGGAAAAAAGATAATCATATCTGCTCGTATTTTCGACAATTCTCCGAGTGTTTCAAAGTCCAAGTGCAATCCATAGGGGTCAAGAAAAGCCAATGATAATGAACTTGGAGGTATTTCTTTAACGATTTCGGAAATTTTATTATTTGCATCACCGTGAAGAATTTGTGAATCCGACCTAATTTTTTCAATTCTATGTTTAAGGGCATTAAATTTTTTCTTATTTTTTTCACAAAAGTGTAATTTATTGAAAGGATGAGTGCCTGTGCGGCCAACATTGGTGAACCCCATTCCAGTTGATTTAAATTCTCCAGTTTTTCAATTCCGCAACCGGCAAAGAGGTCAATATAATGAAGTTCCACCCATTTTTTGTTTTTCATCGAGGTTGTAAAGGCATCGATATATCTCCAGAGAAAATAGTGTTTGTCGTGAGACCATTCTCCTACATTAGATATGTGAAGGCCATCATCTTTAGGTTGTAATAAATCAGGCAAAACAATATTCCTTTATTTTTGCGTTTTGCGGGGTATCATCCCAGGTACGGCCGTTGAGGATTCTGCCGTTCTTTTTCTTATTTACTCCGCCCCATTGTTTGAAGAAGAAAGGTACATTCGCATTTATGCACTGGTCACGAATGCTGAGAGCCCAATCAGGCTGCATTGGTCGTGCGCCTGGGCCGGACTCGCCGCCCACGATGACCCAATCAATACCATTAAGGTCGAGATTAGAGATGGGGCCTAAAAGGGGTTCCAAAGAAAGGAACTTCACAGAGGCACCAGTTTGCCGAAGATGATCAATCCGTTCCACATAATCGGCATTTTCAACGGTAACACCCATGCATATATTTTGAGGCCAAGGAAGTTTGGGACTTAACTGCAATAAACGGTCAGAACGTTTGGTTAAAACCTGAAATTGATGATGAGAAGCTTTTTGCATAACCGCGAAAACTTTTAATATGAATTCAAAGGAAATATCCTTATGAAAAAGGTCACTCATCGAGTTTACAAATAAATACAATACGATACTTGTAGTCAAGTACATAACAATAAACAG